>JAHBVX010000002.1 GCA_019637295.1 Polyangiaceae bacterium | reverse complement strand
TCGCCGCTACCTCATCTGGAAGATCCGCGAGGCCGAGAAGGGCCGCATCAACGTCGGGCCGCGCAAAACCCGCGCGCGCGACGGCGAGCCGCTCGATGTGAAGATCCTCCCGCTGCGGCTCGAGGCGGACGTCGCCGACAAGATGGACGAGGCCTGGCGCGCGAAGGGCATCAAGAACCGCATGGAGTTCTTCCGGGGAGCCATCGGCCACTACCTCGCGCATCTCGGCGCGCGCGACGCGGCCGCGCTCTTCACGAACGCGGGCACCACGGGCGCGTGAACGCGGCGGAATCGGCGGGGCGTCGGCAGGCTTGCAACCGCGTCCGACGCCCCATCTGCGCGGAACCTCGGGGCTATTCCAAGCACCTGAATACGCCCGCAAAATCAACGTGTTCGGCCTTGCTGGGGGCGCGAACGGAAGCCTGTATGTCCTCACGCGACGGACACTGGGCCCGTACAGAACGCGAGGACGACGACGATGAAGATCAAGAGCACCACCGCCTTCCGCGCCTACGCTGACGCGCGCGCCACGCGCTCCGTGGAGCAGGCCGCCGCGACCGCGCGCTTCATGGTGAAGGCGGTGAACAAGGACGGCTCGATCAGCCGCATGGCGCCCACCAGGAACGACTGGAAGTACGACGCGTTCGCCACCGCCGAGGACGCGGAGAAGCGCCGCGCCCAGCTCCAGGCGATGAACCCCGGCTCGCGCTACGCGGTGGTCGCACTCTGACGTGCGCCACGGGCGCCGACGTTGGCCCACGTGGCCGAGTCACGCAGCCCGGCGTCGTGCCCCGCGCGAAGGGCCACGGGCGCGCCCGGGCGCAACGTCGTCGCGGCCCATCGCCGTGTAGGCGCCCGGCCTCCAAGTGCCTGAAAGAACATCGAGAATCGACATCCGTCCGCCTTGCTATGGGTCGAAACGGAAGCCTGTATGTCCTCACGCGACGGGCACTTCGCACGACGCGCCACGGAGGACGACGATGAGCACGACGACGAAGAACACGCAGGCGACGAAGACGGTGAGCCAGGGCGAGAGCCGCTACGGAACGCCCGAGCCGCAGATCGCGCTCCGCTTCCCCAAGGGCACCAGCTACCGCGTCGTGAAGGCCGCGCTCCACAAGCTCGCCGCCAACGTCGAGCTGGCCACGCCCGCGAGCGAGCGCTGGTGCGTGAACACCGAGGACTTCAACGAGAGCGGGCGCGTGTACCTCGAGCTCGCCGACGCGACGCCCGACGAAGCCGCGCGCGGGATGGCGCTCCTGAAGTCGCTGGCCGGGTGAGCTGAACGCCGGGCTAGAACACCGCCGGCATTAGCAACAAGCCTTGCCGTTCCACGCCTCCCGCCCTTCGCGCACGACGAGGGCAGCGATCACGAGCGCGGCGACTGGGTCCGCCCACCACCACCCGAGCAGGCCGTTGAGCCCTACGCCGACGAGGGCGGCAACGGACAGCCACCAGCACGCGGTCGTCTGGAACGCGTCGGCCTCGAGGGCTTCGCTCCCGAGCTCGTGAGCGAGCCGACGCTTCGCGCGAGCGAGCCAGAGCATCACGGCGATGGACAGTGAGAGGAGCACCACACCCACGGGGCTGAACGCTGGCTTGTCGCCGGTCCACAGGGTCTGTGCGGCGTCGAACGTGATGTACGCGGCGAGCAGGAAGAGAGAGCCGGCGACGAGCCGGCGCGCGCGGTGCTCGATGGCCTCGAGACGCTCGCCGCTCATCCGGTGGTCGCGCTCTGCGCGCAGGCGCCAGATCATCACGAGCGCCGAGGCGCACTCCACGAAGCTGTCGATGCCGAAGCCGAGGATCGCCACGCTGCCCGCGATGAGCGCCGCCGTCACCGCGACGATCCCCTCGACGACGTTCCAACCGACGGTGAGGTACTCGAGGCGCAGGGCGCGGTTCACCGACTCCGGCCGGAGATCCGGGGCTGATGCAGCGCAGGCCGTATGACATCCGCAGGATGTGGCTGGGGCGGTGGTCTCCATGGTGCTCCGATTCGGCCGCGATGAGTCGCACTCGACATCGGCCAGGGCTGCAACTACTATAGCGGTTAGTAGATGAGAAGCCACCGGAGGAGCCAGCCGTGACGTTCCGCCTTCGCTCAGGGAAGAAGGGCCTCGAAATCCGTCTTCACGACCTCGAGGCGACCATCATGGACGTGGTTTGGGGCAAGCACCTCTCGTCCTTCGCGGTCGGCGACGTGCTTGCCATCCTCGAGAAGCAGCGGGACATCGCCTATACGACGGTGATGACGACCGTGACGCGGCTCTACGAGAAGGGGATCCTCGAGCGCGAGCGCGACGGCAAGCGTTACCTCTATTCCCCGAAGCTCACGCGCGAGGAGTTCATGGAGTCTACCGCGCGTGAGGTATTGGACGAAGCGGTCGGCGGCCACCAAGCGATGGTCATGCTCGCGGAGAAGGTCTCCGAGGCCTCGGCAGGCGAGCTCGACGACCTCGAGGCGCTCATCCAGAAGCGACGAGAGGAACTCGACACGTGATCGAGGCGACCTTCCCGCTGCTCGGCACGGCGTTCGTCGTGCTCATCGTGCTCCCCGCGTTCGCGTTGCTGGCGAAGGCGGGTCTTGTGATGCTCGAGCGCGACGAGGTGGGAGGGCCGCTTCACGGTCTCAACCTGCGCTACGTGCTCCTGACCGGCTCGAGCGTACTCCCCATCGCCTGGCTGCTTTCGGCGGGTCTGCATCAGGCCGAGACCGCGAAGTCCGCGCTCGCGTGCTTGTTCGATCACGACACGGCTGAGCTGTGCTTCGAGCCGGGCTTCTTTGCGCTCATGCTGGCGGTTGTCGTTGTCGCTTCGTCCATCGGCGTAATGCGAAAGCATCGAGGTTTACGAATCTCTTCGACCGACGCCGCGCGCACGCTCCTGCGACGTGTCGCTCGCATCACTTCGAGCGATCCCGTGCTCGCGAGTCTTCGTGATCGTGTCGTCGTCACCGACGACGATGGCTTCGCCCTCGGCACCCAAGGCCTCTTGAGGCCGCGCGTCTTCGTCGGGACGGCGTTTGCCGCACGCCTTTCCGACGAGATGCTCGCGAGCGCGCTCGGGCACGAAGCCGAGCATGTCCGCGCGCTCGATCCGCTCCGCTATCTGATCCTTCAGCTCGCGCTCGCCGTGAACCCGTTCGGGCGGTTCTTGCTCGAGCCGCACGCTGTCCGATGGCAGGCCGCGCGCGAGGCCCACTGCGATCGTGAAGCCGTCATCCTGGGTGCGGCTCCGCTGCCGCTCGCGGACGCCATCGTGAGAGCGGCCCGGCCCGGTGCTCGCGAGGTCGTCGCGCTCGGCGCGCGCGACACCGCAGTCCTCAAGTTCCGCATCGGGATGCTGCTCGCCTTCTCCGAGCGCGCTCCCGCCCGCTGTTGTCACCAGGGTCCCTCGGCCTTTCCGGTGGCGTTCGTACTCCTGCTCATCGCGCTGCTCCTGCCGCACCAGACCGGCACGGCGGCGCTCGATGCGCTTCACACGGGCGCGGAGCACGCGCTCACCTACTTCTGGCGCTGAGGATCTCGATGACTCGAACGCACCGCACACGCTTGTCCTCAACTACTATTGCGCATAGTAACAGCGCGGTCGTCGCGGCTCTTTCGCTGCTCGTCGGCGCATGCGCGCACGCAGCTCCGACGAGAAGTGCCCTCGATGCTCGGGAGGCACCGCCGCCTCATCTCCGCGGTCCTGCTGACGGTGGTGCGGACCTCGGTCACGCCGAGCACAGCGATCCCGTGCCCGACCCGTCCGCTGGGAACGAGGTCTCACTCGGCGGCATGTTGGCGTTCGCTGACCAAAATTCGCCGATTCTCTCCGTCGCCCGAAGCACGCGCTCGCGTGCGGAAGCAGCCCGCGTGGCCGCTTCGATCCTGTTGCCCACGAACCCGGAGGTGTCGGTCGCTGCCGGGCCCCGCTTCGGCATCGCCGGAACGGGCGTCGACGTCGACGTGACGCTGATGCAGCAGATCCAGATCGGTGGCGAGCGAGGTCTTCGAATCGATGCAGCCGATCGCCTTCGGGACCTCACCGATGCCGAGATCGAGCAGATCCGCTGGGCCGTGCACTGCGACGTGCACGCAGCCTTTCACCGCGCCCTCGTCGAACAAGAACGCATGCGCCTCGCGGAGCGAGTCGTGACCTTCCAGCAGGAGGTGCTGCGCGTCGTCGAGCGTCAAATCGCTGCGGGCGAGGTTGCTCCCCTCGCGCTTCGACTGGCACAAGCCGAGGTGGCGCAGGCGCAGCAAGTGTTGGTCGCCGCGCAGCAGGCGTTCCTCGTGTCGCGCATCCGCCTCGCGCAGCTCTCCGGCTGGCCGGTCGCGACGCCACCGATGCCGGCCGGGGCCGTCGACAGCCCCCGAGACCCGCCGCCGCTCGAACGCCTCATCGCGGTCGCTCGCGAGCGCCTCCCAAGCCTCCGCGCCGGTGCTGCGCGGATCCGAGAGGCCGAGGCGCGCTCGACGCTCGCCGATCGCGAGGCGTGGCCGCGCCCCTCGCTCGGAGTGCAGTACCGACGCGAAGGCAATCCGACGAGCGAGGGCGCCTACGACATCGTGATGGGTGTCGTCTCGATCCCCATCCCGAGCTTCCAGCTGAATCAAGGCGAGCGTGCACGAGCGCGCGCGGACGTGACGGTCGCGGAGGCCGAGCTGGATGCCTCGCGACGCTTGCTCGACGGCCAGATCGCCGAAGCGCGCAGCGAGGTTGTTGCGGCCGCCGCTCGCACGCGCGCCTACGGCACGGAGATCCTCCCGCGCTTCGAGGAGAACCTCACGCTGCTGCGCCGCTCCTTCGAGCTCGGCGAGATCGACATCCTCGCGCTCTCCACTGGGCGCGAGCGCTTCCTGCGTATCCAGAGCGACGCGCTCGGCGCGCAGCAAGACTACTTCGTCGCGTTGGCCGGACTCGAGCGGGTCGTCGGCGTCGACCTTTGGCGCGATGACCATCACGAGGAGAGCACCCCATGAACCGCATGCTTCTGACTTCCTTCCTACTCGCCCTGCTGACCTCGGCCTGCAACAAGGGCGGCAGCAGCACCGGCGGTCACGCCGAGGAAGGTGGGCACTCCGAAGAGGGCGGCCACGCCGACGAGGCTGGCCCTCGTGAAGGCGAGCATGAGAACGAGGTGCATCTCTCGGCCGAGGCGCTCGAGCGCGCGGGCATCCGCGTCGCCGCCGCTGAACGACGAGCACTCACCGGAGGCGTGGCCATCCCGGCTGAGGTTCAGTTCGAACCGAGCAGCACGGCTCACGTCGGACCGCTGGTGCCCGGCCGCATCACCCGCGTCTCGGTGGCGCTCGGCGACCGCGTGCGACGCGGCCAACTCCTCGGCGTCGTCGCGTCGAGCGACGTGTCGGCGGCTCGATCGCGCCTTGACCAGGCCCGCGCGAGACTCGCCGCGGCCGAGTCCACCCTCCGGCGGCAACAGCAGCTAGCGACGGAGGGCATCGGCGCTCAACGCTCGCTCATTGACGCGGAGGCGCAGGTCGGCGAGCTGCGCGCGGAGGTCGAAGGCGTACGGCGTCAGCTCTCGGTGTTCGGTTCTGGAAGCGCCGGAGAACTCGCCCTCACGGCTCCCATCGAAGGCGTGGTGGTCGCAGTGCACGGGACGCTTGGGGAGACCGCAACGCCGGACCAGCCCGCGTTCATCATCACCGACCCGACGAAGGTCTGGGTGCGCGGCAACGTCCCGGAGCTCGAGCTGGCTCGCGTCCACGCGGGCTCGGCCGCCGTCGTTCGCCTCCATGCGTTTCCCGATGTCGCCATGCCCGGCACCATCACGTACGTCGCGCCCGCGCTCGACGAGCGCACTCGCTCGCTTCCCGTTCGCGTGACGCTCCAGGCTCCCGACGCTCGTCTCCGCAGCGGTCTCTTTGGGAGCATCGAGCTGGTCGGCGGGAGCGCAGATGAGCGCGTGCTCGTCGTCCCGGCCGACGCGGTGGCGACGCTCGACGGCCAGACGGTCGTGTTCGTCCCCGCCGACGAGCCGAACAGCTTTCGGCCGCAGCCCGTCGCGCTTGGCCGTCGCGCAGGTGGCTTCTTCGAGGTCCGCTCGGGGCTCGAAGAAGGTGCACGTCTGTGCGTGAGCGGCGCGTTCACACTGAAGAGCGCTCTACGCAGCGGCGAGCTCTCCGAAGGCCACGAGCACTGAGGGACTCGCCATGAAGAAGCTTCTCGAACTTTGCCTAAAGTGGCGCCTCCTCGTCTTCGCCTTCGTCGTCATCGTCGCGGCGGTGGGCGTGCGCAGCGCGCAGCAGCTGCCCATCGACGCGGTCCCCGACATCACCAACGTCCAGGTGCAGGTGCTGACAAATGTGCCGGCGCTCGGTCCGGTCGACGTCGAGCGCACCATCACGTTCCCGGTCGAGGCTTCGATGAGCGGTCTCCCCGGCGTCGAGGAGATCCGCAGCGTGTCGCGCTTCGGGCTCTCTGCGGTGACGATCGTGTTCGAGGAGGGCACCGATCTCCTTCGCGCGCGGCAGCTCATCTCCGAGCGGCTCGTTCAGGCGCGCGAGCGTCTTCCCGCTGGTGCTTCGCCAGAGCTCGGCCCGCTCAGCTCGGGCCTCGGAGAGATCTTTCAGTTCGAGGTGCGCGCCGACAACATGTGCGCCGCTGGACAGCCCGACACTGAGCAGTGCTATTCGCCGATGGAGCTGCGCTCTGTGCTCGACTGGTTCGTGGCCTACGAGCTGCGCTCCGTGCCCGGGGTCGTTGAGGTCAACTCGTTCGGCGGCGAGCTGAAGACCTACGAGGTCGAGGTTCTCCCGGACCGGCTTCGCGCGCTGAACGTCTCGCTCAATGACCTCTTCGAGGCGATCGAACGCAACAACGCTACGGCGGGCGGCGGCTACCTCGTTCGCTCCGGCGAGCAGCTCCTCGTGAGGGGCGAGGGTCGCATCCAGAGCCTCGACGAGATCGGCGACGTGCTGATCGAGACGCGCGAGGACGGCGTCCCCGTGCGCGTCCGCGACGTCGCTCGTGTTCACCTGGCGCCGCTCATTCGCCAGGGCGCGGTCACGCGCGACGGACGTGGCGAGGTGGTGACCGGCATCGTGATGATGCTCGTCGGAGCCAACGGCCGCGAGGTGGTCGAGAGCGTCAAGGCGAAGATCACGCAGATCTCTCCTTCACTGCCTCCCGGAGTGCGCATCGACGTCTTCTACGACCGCTCTGACCTCGTGAACCGGACCATCCACACGGTCGGAAAAAACCTCGCGGAAGGCGCGCTCTTCGTCATCGCGGTGCTGTTCCTGTTGCTTGGCAGCATTCGTGGCGGGCTTATCGTCGCCGCAGCCATCCCGTTCGCGATGCTGGTCGCCTTCACCGCAATGAAGGCCCTCGGGCTCTCGGGCAACCTCATGAGCCTCGGAGCCATCGACTTCGGCATCGTCGTCGACGGTTCCATCATCGTCGTAGAGAACGCCGTCGTTCACTTGGCGGCCGCAGCACGCGGGCAGAAGCGCCCGATGACGTACAACGAGGCGGCCGACGTGGTGCTCAACTCCACGCTCGACGTGCGCAAGGCGGCGCTCTTCGGCGAGGCGATCATCGTCATCGTCTACATCCCGATCCTCACCCTCGCGGGCATCGAGGGGAAGATGTTCAAGCCGATGGCCATCACGGTGCTGTTCGCGCTGCTCGGTGCGTTCGTCGCCTCGCTGACCTTCGTGCCGGTGCTGGTGGCCACGTTTCTTCGTCAGCACACCGAGGAAAAGGAGCCCTTCATCGTGCGCCTGCTCCACCGCGTGTATCCGCGTCTGCTGGCTCCGCTCATGAAGGCCCCGAAGAAGGTCATCGCAGTATCGCTCGTCCTGCTGGTCGCGAGCGGCGTGGTGGCCTCGCGCATGGGGGCCGAGTTCGTCCCGCGTCTCGATGAGGGCGCCATCGCTATTCAGATTCTGAGGCTGCCCAGCGTTTCCCTCGAGGAGAGCGTGCAGGGCTCGACGCGCTTCGAGCGGGTCATCCGTGAGTTCCCGGAGGTCGTGACCGTGGTCTCGAAGACGGGGCGCGCCGAGATTGCGACCGACCCCATGGGCGTGGAGTTGTCGGACTGCATCGTCATCTTGAAGCCGCAGGACGAGTGGACCACCGCTCACACACGCGAGGAGCTCATTCAGCGGATGTCCGCGCGCTTCGCCGAGGCGCTGCCCGGGCTCGGCTTCTCCTTCTCGCAGCCCATCGAGCTGCGCATGGCCGAGCTGATCAGCGGCACGCGCTCGGACGTGGCGATCACGATCTACGGCGACGACCTCGCGACGCTCGAGCGGCTGAGCTTGCAGGTGCAAGGCGTCGTCCGCGCCATCCCGGGCGCGTCCGATGTGCGGGGAGAGCAACTCGCCGGGCTCCCAACCCTCGAGGTGACCGTCGATAGGGCCGCAGCGTCGCGTTACGGGATCTCGGTGCGCGACGCACTCGACGCCATCGAGGCGCTCGGCGGTCGCAACGTCGGCGAGGTCTACGAAGGCGAGCGTCGCTTCCGGCTCCAGGTGCGCGTGCCGTCGGGCCTGCGCGACGACATCGACCAGGTGCGGAACCTCCCGGTGAGCGGCCAGAGCGGTCCGCTGGTGCCGCTGGGCCAGATTGCGAGCATCCAGGTCGTGGACTCGCCGGCGAGTGTGAGCCGCGAGGCGGTCCGTCGCCGCACGAACGTCGAAGCCAACGTGCGCGGCCGTGACCTCGCCTCGTTTGTGAGCGAGGCGCAGACGCGCGTACGCGACCAGGTGCAGATGCCGCCTGGCTACGTCGTGCAATGGGGTGGTCAGTTCGAGAACCTCAGCGCCGCGTCGGAGCGGCTCGCGGTCGCCGTGCCCGTCGCGCTCGGGCTCATCTTCATTCTTCTCTACATGGCGTTCGGGCAGCTCAAGCCGGCACTGCTCATCTATCTGAACGTGCCGTTCGCCGCGGTGGGCGGTGTGTTCCTGCTGGCTGTGCGGGGCATGCCGTTCTCCATCAGCGCGGCGATTGGGTTCATCGCGCTCTTCGGCATCGCGGTGCTCAACGGCGTCGTGCTCCTCACGACCGTCAAGAAGCTACGGGAGCAAGGGAGGTCACCGCTCGAAGCGGCGCGCGAGGGCGCCGAGTCTCGGTTGCGCGCCGTCGTGATGACTGCGACCGTCGCGGCGCTCGGCTTCATCCCCATGGCGCTCTCGTCCAGCGCGGGCGCGGAGGTCCAGCGGCCGCTCGCCACCGTGGTGATCGGCGGCCTCGTCAGCGCGACCTTCTTGACCCTGTTCGTCCTGCCCACCGTCTACGCCTTCGTTTACCGCAAGGAGGAGCCCGCACCGCCGAGCGATGGCGGTCAAGAGCCGGCCGCAGACATCGGCGGCGATGCTGCAGAGCCGCAGGGGGCAGCGTGAAGAAGCACAAGCTCGATCTGGAGCTCGCGCTGCCGAGCGACGCCGTAGCGTGCGATGCGTGCGTCGGGCGGATGGTCGAGGCTCTTGGAGCAACTCGAGGCATCACGCGGGTGCACGTCGATCGCGAGGACCCGGCGCGCCCGAAGCTGTGCCTTCACTACGAGCCCACCTCGGTGCGGATTGAAGATGTGGAGGTGCTCGTTCAGAGCACCGGCGCCGCACTCAAGGGGCGCTACGAGCACCTGTCGGCACCGGCGGTCGGCTTGCGCCACGAACGACAAGCCCGACTCGTCGAGGGCGTGTTCGCTCGCCAGCCCGGGGTGCTGCACGCCTCCGTCGCGTTCGGATCCCGTCGCCTCTACGTGGAGTTCGATCCCACCAAGACGAATCGAGAGGCGCTCCTCGCGGTCGCGTCCAAGGCGGGCATCGTCTCGTTTGTTGAGGCGGCGTCTCCCGCGGCGGCTGCCGCCGAGCGCGAGGAGCATGAGCATGAGCACGGAGGCCCCTTCGGCGAGCGCTCTGAGCTGGTCTTCAGCCTCGCGTGCGGCGCGCTGACGGGCATCGGCTGGGGCCTCGAGAAGGCGGGTGTGACCTCGCTCGTCACGACCAGCCTCTTCGTGGCCGCGTACGTCCTCGGGGCCTGGTTCACGGCCAAGGAGGTCGTCGTCGCGCTCCGTGCGCGCAGGTTCGAGATCGACTTCCTCATGCTGCTCGCCGCGATCGGCGCGGCAATCCTGGGCGAGTGGTTCGAGGGCGCTCTGCTGTTGTTTCTCTTCACCCTCGGTCACGGGCTCGAAGGCTACGCGATGCGCCGCGCTCGCAACGCCATCGGCGCGCTAGCGAAGCTCGTCCCAGAGACCGGGCTGCGCATCAACGACGACGGTCGCGAGGACGAGGTGGCGGTAGCCGAGCTCGTGGTGGGCGACCGCATCCTGGTGAAGCCCAACACGCGCATCCCGGCAGACGGGTTCGTCAGCGCAGGTTCGAGCAGCGTGAATCAGGCGCCGATCACTGGAGAGAGCGTCCCCGTCGACAAGCGACCCGTCCCTGAGCCGGACGCTGCGCTCGTCGCCCCTGAGGCACTGGGCGCGGAACATCGCGTCTTCGCCGGCACCATCAACGGGGCGGCGGCTCTCACCGTCGTCGTCACGAAGACCGCGAGCGAGAGCACCCTCGCCCGTGTCGTGAAGCTCGTTGCCGAGGCCGAGACGCAGAAGTCGCCGACCCAGCAGTTCACCGACCGCTTCGAGCGTGTGTTCGTCCCTGTCATCCTCGTGTTCGTCGTCGGCCTGCTCTTCGCCTGGGTCGTGGTCGACGAACCCTTCGCGCGGAGCTTCTACCGAGCCATGGCGGTATTGGTGGCCGCGAGTCCGTGCGCCCTAGCGATTGCGACACCGAGCGCGGTGTTGTCGGGCGTCGCGCGAGCAGCGCGTGGAGGCGTGCTTGTAAAGGGTGGCGCGCACCTCGAATCGCTCGGGTTGGTCCGTGCGATCGCGTTCGACAAGACCGGGACGCTCACCGAAGGCAAGCCTCGTCTCACCGACGTGATCGCCGTGGACGGCGGGCCCGAGGACGAGCTGCTCGCGGTCGCGGTCGCCGTCGAGAAGCAGTCGGACCATCCATTGGCGAGCGCGATCGTGGAGGGCGCGGACGCGCGGCGTCCTGGTCTCGCCGCAATGGAAGCCTCGGGCGTTGAGGCCGTGATCGGCTACGGAGTTCGCGCGACGGTGGGCGGGGCGGAGGTGGCGATCGGCAAGCCGGGCCTGTTCACGCGGGACGGGCCGCTGCCGCAGAGCGTGGCCGACGCCGTAAGCAAGCTGCAGGGCGAGGGTCGCACGGTCATGGTGGTCCGCTCGGACAGCCGCTTCCTCGGCGTTCTTGGCGTGATGGACACCCCTCGTGACAGCGCGCAGGCGGTGGTCGCGGAGCTACACGCCCTCGGCATCGAGCAGACGATCATGCTGACCGGGGACAATCAGCGCGTGGCGGACGCCGTCGCTAAGCACGTCGGTATCCGCGTCGCACGCGGAGACCTGCTGCCCGAGCAAAAGGTCGCTGCCATCGTGGAGCTGGCGAGTTCGAAGAGCCAGGTGGCGATGGTCGGTGACGGCGTCAACGACGCGCCGGCCATGGCCAACGCCACGGTGGGGATCGCGATGGGCGCGGGTGGGTCCGACGTCGCCCTCGAGACCGCGGACGTCGCGCTCATGGCAGACGACCTCCGGGCCTTGCCCTTCGCCGTGGGGCTCAGCCGCGCTGCCCGCAGCATCATCCGGCAGAATCTCTGGGCCAGCCTCGGCATGGTGGCGTTCCTCATCCCCGCGACCATCTTCGGCTTCGCCAAGATCGGCGTCGCGGTCGCCTTGCACGAGGGCTCGACCTTGCTCGTCGTCGCGAACGCACTGAGGCTCCTGGCGTACGAACATCGACGGGGAACGACATGACCGACGGCAACCGCAGCTACTGGGACAAGCACGCGAAGAACTACGACCGCTCGATGTCGCTCCTCGGGCGGCCGATCCCTAGAATGGTCGAGCTGGCCGGGGAGGTGACGCGCGGCCTTGGCCGAGTGCTCGAGGTTGCGGCTGGCACCGGCCTCGTCACACCCACGCTCGCCGCTGGCGCCGGGGAGGTCATCGCCACCGACTATTCGGCTGCGATGGTCGCTGCGCTCGAGCAGCGCGTCCGAGACGCCGGGGTGGCGAACGTGCGATGCGAGCAGGCCGACCTCTACGCCCTCCGGTTCGACGCCGGGACGTTCGACGCGGTCGTCGCGGCGAACATCCTCCACTTGGTGCCCGATCTGCCCGGGGCACTAGCTGCGCTTCGACGCATGGTGAAGCCGGGCGGGCGGATCGTCGTGCCGACCTTCTGCCACGACGAGACCGCGCTCTCGTGGATGGTCTCGCGGGCGCTCGCCGTGACCGGCTTCCCGGGCCACCGGCGCTTCACCGCGAAGTCGCTGCAGCAGGCGGTCGAAGCTTCGGGCGTCCGCGTGAACCGGACCGAGACGCTGCCGGGCCTCATCCCTATCGCGTACGTCGAGGGGACGAGTTGACCTGCGAATGACGCGACGCTCGATGGGAGCTCGAGCGAGCGGCAGCACAGCGACGAGGCTGGCGCCCGCTGGGACGGCGCCCCGACGATCAACAGGCCCGGAGACGCCCGCGACCACGGGCCTCGCACGAGAGGTTCGCCCCGTGCCAAGCGGGCACCGTTCGTCGCTCCTCGCGAGCCTTCGCCCCGATGATCAACATGCTCGACCCCGTCGCGGGCGCCGAAGCTGTTGACCAACGGGGCCGACTGTTGATCGCCGGGTACGCAGTTAAACGCCTCTCGGCTTCTCTCTCCCCACGGGACAGGAGAGAGAGCGAGAGAGCTGTCCCACGCGGCGCCCATCGAGCTCGCTCGGCGCTCTCTGCGAGCACGCGCGAGAGCGGCGCCGCAGCACGCGCAGCGCGCGAAACGCCCGGAGTTCTGGGGAGAAACGGCGAAGCCCCCTCGGATCGCTCCTCGGGGGCTTCTGTTTACCGACCCTCGCCGTCTGTTGGCGACGAGAGAAAAATGGCTCCCCACCGAGGTCCCACGTAGGAACCGCCCGAGCCGTCTCTCCCTGGCCCCTCCGCAGCGACCCGAAGCCGAGAAAAAGCCTCCGAAGATCGTCTCCCTCATCGAGAGGGCGGAGGAGTTCCGCCGGCTCCTCGACACCGGCCAGGTGAAGAACCAGGCCGAGCTGGCCAGGACCTTCCGGTTGACACGCGCCCGGGTCAATCAGCTCCTCCAGCTCCTCGACCTCCACCCCGAGATCCTGGCGTACGCGAAGGGGTTGCCTCCGGGGACCCCGACGAAGATGGTCAGCGAGAGGGGGCTCCGGCCGCTGCTCAAGCTGACGCCGGGCCAGCAGCTTCGGAAGGCAGGCCAGGTCGTAGCCGGCTTCCGGCGGTGAAGCCTACCTTCCAAGGAAGGCCTTCACCCTGTCGAGGATGAGCACGCGCCGCTTCTCCACGAACTCCTTGAAGTGCTCGCGGGCAAGTAGGGTCCGATCCTCGATGAGGAAGTCCTCCTTCAGCTCGTCATCGGACACGTCCTTGAAGTAGTCCCACGGGGGCTCGTCGTTCTTGCGGATGTTCCTCAGGCGTCCGAGGTACGCGAGGTTGCCGATGTCGTCGACCAGATCGCCGTGAACGGGCCGGAAGGTCGACTGCGGAAACACGTGGTCCACCTGGGGCTCCTCCTGCCAGGAGAGGGTGTCCTTTGCGGCCGTCGGCTGGGCGATGTTCAAGGTGAGCGGCTTGTTCCAGTGGAGCATCTCGAAGGTCGTCGCGGACGTGGCCCCTCGCTGGCGTTTCTCAAGCTCCGCGAGGATGGCGGCCAGTGGCACCACCGCCGGGGGCCCCTTCTTCAGAACGTCTCGCAGGTAGCGGATGCGAGCATTCGGGCTCTTGCCCCGGATGAACTCGTTGAAGAGCAAGAAGTACAGCATCGCCCGGAGGTTCTTCCGCTGGTCATCGGGGACGGAGCCCTTGGGCTGCCGGCTCAGGAAGTAGACCATCGGAACCAGCGTGTTCACGGGCAGGAGCTTGGCCGTCAGGACTCGGGCGTCCGCAGAACGGCAGAAGTCGATCGCCGTCTTCAAAGCGGTGCCCATCGCCGAGAACTTGGGCTCCATCGAGTCCCAGTGACGGTCGATGACGGCCACGTCGGCCTCGATGGGTACGTCGGCCACGGTGAGTAGCGCGAGGATCAGGAAGTCCTTGTCGATGCCGAGTTCGCCCACCTTCGCAACCTCCGCGAGGAGTGCGTCGAACTTCCCTCGGGCTGCGACCCACTTGGTCTTGATGAGTGAGAACATCAGGTCTGAGCGGCTGAGCTTCGTGCCCCCCTGGTTGACGCGGACGAAGATTTCAAGGACGTGCTCCAAAGGCATCGCCTGGTCGGCCTCGTACACCGTGTCGTCGATGGTCTCGACCGGAACGATCTCCTCCCTCAAGAACGCTCGCAGCATCTTCAGGTTGTCCTCTGCCAAGTCGGCTTCATCGGCTTGAAGAGGGACGGCCTGGACGACCTTGCGAATCTCGGTCTTCTCGTTCTGCACCGGCCAGCGAACGATGTCTGCAACACGCACGAGCCGCTTGGGCCGGTTCGACTCGTCGTCGTCTCTCCAGAACTCGAAGCGGTAGCCCCGGCCGATGGAGTCGTCCTCGGGGGCAGCGGCGCCCTTCGGGCCGCTCGTGATGTTGAAGAAGAGCCTGCGGCCGTCGTACGTCCCGAAAATCGCCACGTAGAGGGACTGAAGACGCTGCTGGCCATCGAGGACCATCCGCATCTTGTGCCCCTTGGGCTTGACCTTCGTGACGAAGGTCTGGCCCTTGGTGTAGTCGGTGACGAACTCGCGGTAGACCACCTCCAAAAACTGGGTGTTCCAGAAGAGCAGGAGGCCGAAGGGGTAGCCGCGCATGATCGAGTCCATGAGCAGCCGGATGTCCTCCTCCTTCCAGACGAAATCTCGCTGAAGGTCGGGGAGGGCAACGTCGCCGTTCTTGATGTCGTTCAAGAGGCTGAGGATCGAGGCGGTCTTGGGCGTCATCGTGTGGCCGTGTCAAAGTTGCTGACGATGGTCGGCATGGGCAGCAGCATCACGCCGAAGGGCAGGCTGGACAAGGCCCGTGTCAGGACGACATCACGGCCAGCGACGCCTTGAGTGCGGGGATGTGCTCGCCCTCGTGCAGCCGGGGCCACGGGTTCTTCTCGGTGTCTCCCTTCCGCATGACGATCCCCGGGTGGGCCAGATGTACCGCTTGCACCTCGGTGGAACCGACTTGAAGGCGGGTGATCGCCGGGCCAAGGAGCGTGTTGCGCTTGCTCTGGCTCTTCACCCCGCGTAGCAGGCCGGCGATCTCGGTCCCGAGCGTCATCACGAGACGGGGTTTCGCCACGAGTAGCTCACGTTCGATCCAGCCGATCGACTTCTGGGCAAGCTCTTCAAAGCGCTCGCGCTCGTACCCGGCCGGGACTGGTGTCCCCAGTCGACCGTACTTCTCGCGGTGACCCTCCTTGAAGAGGAAGACCTTCACGATGTCGGTGATCCAGCAGTCCCGACGGTCGAGGCCAAGAGGATCGAGGTAGAACTCCTTCAGCTCGTCCGCTGACTTCTGCGTCCGTACACGGCCGCCATCGAAGTACCGTTCAGGCTCAAAGGGGCCCAGGTTATCTCCCACAGGAACGTCGTTCTCCCCCGAGACGGACTCGAAGCGAGCGGATGGGTAGGCCCCGAGGACGAAGACGCCGCCGATCGCGGTGTCCAGCGGCACGACAGGCCGAAGGCGGGCTCCGCCGTAGTAGCGGGGGTTCGTGTCGAGTCCGACGCTCCCGGCGTAGTCGGCAAGTATGGCCTTCTGGAGCTGGGCGATGGTGTCTGTCATGCGTCACGGTCTCCCGGAGCCGAACAGGCTCCGAAAGAGCCTGTCCGCTTCATCGCGGAGAGGCCCGGTGGATGGCAGCCAGTATCGGTGAAGCTGGCCGTTCTCGACCACGAAGAACCTCACCTTCCGCCGCGTCATGCTCATCGAAGCGGCCGTCTTCGCAACGGCCTCATGCGCCTGCTGGGCCTCGCGGTCTCCGTCTGAGGTCACGGGAGCCTCACCCAGGACGAGGTTCCTAATGGCTCGCTCGATGCCGTCCGGGTGGTTGTGAATGTGGATCACCTCGGCGTTCGGCGTGGCCTCGATGTGCCCGCGGATCTGCGCCTGGACGCTCACGGGGAGACCGACGGATCCGACTCGGCCTTTGCGGACGAAGGCCTCCTTCACGAATGACCTCCCGGCCACCGTCCCGAGCCCGACGACCGCCCACTCCTCGGGACGCTCAACGAGGAGGCGATGTGCCGCACCAAGGAAGCCGGCCCGACCAGGAGGCCCTGGCAGCCGTACCCAGTCCGACGACTCGTGCGACCGCACCAGCAGAGGCATGAGCTTGCGGGCTCGCTTCCGGTCCTCCCGCCGAATGGAGACGGGCTCGTCCAGAGCCCGCTCCACTTCGGAGACGACCTTGTTGACCACGATCTCCGGCGCCTTGCGCAGGAAGGTCGAGACGATCCGGTTCAACATGATGATGTCGATCTCACGAGAACCGCTTCCAGGGGAGCGCCTGAACGGGGACCTTCGCCAGGAACCGCACGATGTCCTGACGGCCCCAGAAGGTCGGGCGGCCCCGGCCGTCCTGCGCCATCAGGACGATCGGCACGCCGGGGAAGTGGGCCCCGAAGGTGTCGATGGCCTCCCTCCGGGAGGAGTCGGAAGAGACCACGTGCCCCTTCACCACAACGACGGCGAACGTCACGCCTTGCTCACGAACCAGGGCTGCGTCGAAGCTCATGGTGCCCTCCTCAGGCGTACTCGGGCAGAGACCCGAGGTTGTCGGCCTTGATCGAGTTGTTGTCGGTGCGGAGGTACTTCTGCCCCTGGAGGCTGATGACTCGCACGTCTTCGCCCTTGGTGAACTTCCCCTCGCGGGAGTAGACGGTGACGAAGGTCCGCCCCTTCTCGATGGCCGCCACCACGTCGGCCCGGGCGGCCTTCTGCGGGTCGCCGAACTTCTCGCCGAGGTCCGGCCGCACCTCGACCTCGACGATCGCCGTGTGGTCACGGTTGTACTTCACTTGGAAAACGCCAAAATCAGCCCACTTCGCCATGAATGCCTTTCGTCACCGGGGGGATGAATATCCCCGGCCGATGGGGTAGAGGTCGGATCCGCGACCGTTTGGCGGTCGGCAGAACTTTTTTTCTCGACGGACGCTAACGACCAGGAGAACCGACCTCTTGCTGGGGGAGAGCAAGGCAGAAACGACGGCAATCAAGACCGAGGACGAGCTGTGGAAGCACGTCTTCAAGCGGCTTGTCGCCTGGACTGCAAAGAGCCACCGCATGAACCCAGCAGACGCCGAGGAGACCGTTCAGGAGGCCATCCGCCTGTTCTTGAAGGCAGGGCGGCAGGCGGACCCTGCCGACCCTCGGGCGTTGCTCCTCGCCCTCGGGAGCAAGGTGAACGGCATCGCGGTCAACCGGCGACGCAAGAAGGCCGAGCTGGCGGTCCGGCTCACCGAGGATGGCTCCGAGGCCGAGCCCGATCACCCCTCCAGTCCAGAGGAGCGAATCGTTGACGCTCAAGTGGCACGCAAAGCCGTGTCGACCCTGCTCGATCGGGTCGGTGAAGACCCCGTGGTCACCGACATCATCATGCAGACGAGCGATGGGGTCGAAGACCCGGCCGACCAGGCCACGGCCATCGGCTGCGGCATCCGGGACGTGTACAACGGCAGGCGCAGGCTGAAGACGCACGTGGATGCGGTTCGCAAGCTCATGGAGGGCTGGTGATGGCGACGAAGGGCAAGACCGAGAAGGAGCTGTGGCAGGCTCTTGAAGGCCTTGATGCGGACCTTCTTGACCCGGGGCTGCCTGAGTCCGCTGTCGACGACGAGCTGAAGGCTCTCGGGGTCGACCCGCTGGCGCTCGCGAAGAGGGCGAGCGAGTTCGTGGCCGTCGTGAAGGAGGAGGAGCGGCTGTCATGGCAGGAGCGTGCCCACCAGAGTCGTGCCCAGCTTGAAGCCCTCGCCGCCGGCTCCAAGGCGAACGTGCCGTCGGACATGGGGCGGCAGGCCATGTTGCTCAGGCTCGACGAGCTTCGGAAGACGGACCCGAACGTCGGCACAGCGATCAAGATGGCTGCCCGCA
This sequence comes from Polyangiaceae bacterium, assembly GCA_019637295.1. Classification (GTDB taxonomy): domain Bacteria; phylum Myxococcota_A; class Polyangia; order Polyangiales; family Polyangiaceae; genus JACKEA01. The sequence continues at coordinate 1,093,073 of JAHBVX010000002.1, read as the reverse complement.
AGCGGAAGCCAGAGGAATCCACCGACGACGAGCTGAGGGCCCTCTTGGAGGAGATGGAAGCTCTGCGGGCGATCGAGGGCTCCGGGCGGGAGTGAACGCAGATGCCTCGTAGTCCGCATCCGGCAGCCGTCGCGAGCGCCAAGGAGTTGGTGGCCCGGCTTCGGATCCGGCACCCGAGGGAGATCGACATCGAGTTGATCGCGGCCGACCTCCGCATCCTGGTCCGGAAGATGTCCTTGCAGCACGAGGAAGGGCGTCTTCTACGGACTGCAACCCACGGCATCGTCAACGTCAGCCACGACGCCTACAAGTCGAACAAGTGGCGGTTCGTGGTGGCTCACGAGATCGGCCACTTCATCCGGCACCCCGAGAACGACAACTACGAGGCCTGCACTCGGGGCGACCTGTCGAACTACACGGGCACAGGCCGGGAGGCCGAAGCGAACGACTTCGCCTCCGAGCTGCTAATGCCCGAGGTCCTCTTCAAGAAGCGGTGTGATCGAAATCGACCGAGCCTTCGGGATGTAGGCGAGCTTGCCGAGGAGTTCAGCACGTCGTTGACGGCAACAGCCCTGCGATTCATCCGCTTCGCCCCCGAGCCGTGTGCCGTCGTCCACTCGACGAACGGCTCCGTCGACTGGCTCGACTGGACCCCCAACTTCCGACCGGGGATCCGCAAGCGGACGAAGCTCGACGGCAGGACCTACGCAGGTGACCTGTTCGCCGGCAAGGCGGTGGACGACCGGTCGAGCCAGGTGGATGGAGATGCCTGGAGCGACTCCCCCTGGGCGGCCGACATGGATCTCTTTGAGCACTCCCGGAAGGTGGGCCCCAACTCGGTGCTCACGTTCTTGTGGCATAAGGCGTGATGCTTGGTTGAGGGTCGTTCAAGTTGCCCGTCGTTGAACGGTGCGGCTCCTTCACATCCCTCTCAGCCGTCTTCGTGGCCTGGCCTCCGGGTGTCCCGATCTTCTCGATGCCCTCCGCGAAGAGGTCGAAGCCGACCGCGACCCGACCATCAAGATCCTCCGGGTCGTGGGTGGAGGCGAAAGCCCGCGGTGGTACGTCTCCGTCGGGCAGCGGGTTCTCCCGCTCGACTCCACGAACCTGGTGGCCATGTCGGCGGCGACCCCGGTCTTCATCGTGGACCTGCTGCAAGACCTTCAAGAGGAACTGGCGCCGGTCTTCGCCGAGGACGGGATGATGGGGGCCGTAGAGCGGGCCGTTCCCTTCGTGCGGGGCTTCAGGCCAGGAAAGCCCTCGTGAGCACGAGCACTGCTGTCGTCTTCGCGTTCCCTTCCCGCGAGGTCCTGCGGGCGATCCGAGTGTTGGAAGGCCGAAGACGCGGACTGGAGGCCGAGCTGGCAGCCTCGGTCCTTGTAAAGGCGATGGCGGCCGGCGACTGCGTTCCACCGTGGACGCTGACGCTGCTCCTCTCAACGATGCTGCAAAGCGAAGGCCTCTTCGCCCTCCGACTGGCCGACAGCCTTTCTGTCTTCGATGACGTGCTCGACATCCTTGTCGTCGGTCAGCAGCTCGTGATGAGCAGCAAGCCGCACGACAGGCTCCTGGGACTCCGACTTCTGCGCCGACTCGGGTGAGAAGTCTTGCAGAAAGCCGGGCGGTGCGAGACGGTTGAGGCGCGGGTCCCGACCTGAAGAGCCATGTGGACGACGAAGAAGTTCCTCATCTGGGGCAAGACGTACCCCGAGTTCTCGAAGACCTACTACGAGACCGTCTGCACCGGGGCCGTGGACGCCGAGACTGGCCGGCTCGTGCGCATCTATCCGGTCACGCTGCGCTACATGAAGGAACCGTTCAAGGCTTACGACTGGATCGAGGTGGAGGCGGAGCGAAACACGTCCGACTTCCGGCCTGAGAGCTTTCGGATTCGCCAAGATACCCTGAAGGTGGTTGGGCACGTCGACACGAAGAAAAAGGGGGATTGGCCCGAGAGGCGACGGTGGATCCTGGGCCCCAAGAACGTGTTTGCGTCCGTGGAAGCCTTGCAGGCAGCGGAAGCCGCTGACCACACCTCGCTCGGCCTCATTCGGCCGAGGGAGATCCGTCGGGTCTACATGCGCAAGAAGCCGGATGCGGAGCGCGACGAGTGGGACCGGCAGCGGGCGGCAGCCCTCCAGCAGAAGGAGCTGTTCGTCGATGCCGAGACAGAGACCCAGGACCTTCAGTACATGCCGGTGCAGTACCGGGCGTGCTTCCGGTGCGATGACCCCGACTGCAAGACCGAGCACGATCTGTCGATCCTGGACTGGGGCGTCTACGTCCTCAGCCGTCGCGAGTACGCAGCCCGAGGTCCGGCCATGGCCGAGCAGAAGGTCATCGAGAAGATCGAGGAGCTGCTGGACCCCAGCAAGCGCGATCCTTTCTTGTTCCTCGGGAACACGAAGGGCCACTCACAGAGCTTCATGATCGTCGGACTCTTTCACCCGCCGATAGAGCCTGCACCGAAGGTCGCGGAGCCCCCGAGGCAAGGCTCGCTCTTCTAGCCTACAAGTGTCGAACCTTGCGCTCTGGGTGCCCTCGCAGCAGGCGATCGATCAGAACGGAGCGGTGACACTCGGACGGGCGTTCCTCAAAGCACAAGAGGGCTGCCTTCGTTCCGGCGATGGCCTTCTCCACCTCGCGGAGAACCTCGGGGTGGTGGTCGACGTGGCCAGCGTAGAGCCGAAGGCAGGTCTCGATGTCTGCCTTCTGCTCGCGGAAGGGGTTCCCCGCCACTCGGAGGTGTACGTACTCGATGTCGGCAGCGGCCAATGCCTCGCTCAGCGAAGTCTTCGAGAACCCCTTGCGTCGAGATAGGGGTAGCTCTCGGACATCCACGACCCTCCGAATGCCGGCGTCCCGAAGTACCTCGATGAAGTCGGTTAGGCTCCGTCCCGCGTAGCCGATGGTCCACACGGAGTTGGGCTTGGTCACGGCCTTCCCGGCCTTCCTGCTGATGACGCTGGTCGTCATCCGACCACCTCCAAGAACTCTGCCACGACGCGGATGTCTCCGTCCTTCGGCGTGAACCTCTTGGGCTTGAAGTCGGGGTTGTCGGGGCGAAGCTCGACCTCCTGGATGCCCCCGTCACCGGTGAACTTGGTCACCTTCCAGCGCTTCAGCGTGTAGCGCCCGCCGGTCTCGGGATCAGTCTCCTCTCGGAACTGGACCACTACACGACGGCCATCGAGTGCAGCTCCGGAAGGGGCCGTCCCAACGGCGAACATCCGGAAGAGGCCCATGCTCCCGTCCGGAACTCCATCCTCCATCGAATGACCGACGACACGGGCCACGAAGGTCCGCTTGTCGAGATGCCGAGACGTGTGGACGCGGGCCCAGCCCAGCGGCTCGGGGGACTGCTCGGAGGAGAACCCGCCGGCAGCAACCGCCAGGTCGTAGACGGGGACAGCCGTCTGGTACTTGTCGGCATCGGGGACCGAATCCAGGACGGTCAGCGCCGGGCCCGCAGGCGGCTGGGAAGCCCCCTTCGGTACGAGTGGAAGGCCCTCGTGGTGCCGCAGCAGGTGGGCGACCTCGTGGGTCGATCGTTGCTCCCACCACGTGATGTCCTTCCTGTCGTCGGAGGGGTTCTCGATGAGGAGCAGGTAGTGCCACGGCTCCGAGTCGTACTCGGTGAGTAGCTCGCAGTACCGGCGGCCACGTCGGGCCTTCACCTTGTCGCGGTCATCGAGGCGCCCCTTCACCTCGATGATGAAGTTGTGGAAGACCTCGCCGATCCTGGCCCTCACGATGAAGTCGGGGAAGTACCTCGACGTGTAGCCCTGCCAGTCGTACTCGATGGAGTACCCGACTCCGGAGCGATGGTTGTAGAGCCAGCCAACCACGTCCTCGGCCTGATCCAAGAGGGCCGCGACCCGAAGCTCGTCGGCGCTGTCGAAGGCGGCCGAGGTGAAGGCGCTCCTCTTGAGGTTCGGGAGAACGTTCTTCTTGAGTGCCTGGTAGCCGCGGATTTCGGCTGCTCGGCGCTTTGAAAGCACCGCCTCCGACGAAGGTCGTTCGGCCGTCAGGGCCTCATGCAGGACCGGCAGGAGTGCCTTCTTGACGGGATCGATCACCTCGGGACGAGCGAGATTCCCCAGCGCCACGCGAGCATCCCCCGCCTCGATCACCTTGTCGAACGACAACGGGATGCCCATCGGGATCGCGAACGTCTTCCGCTCTAGGAACTGCTGGACCACGCCCTTGACGGCGGTCTTGTGCTGGTAGCTCGTGCGCAGATCCTTCAAGAGCGGGATGGCGTAGGCGACCTCCACCACATGGTCGAAATCTCGGTAAGACGGGTTGGCCGGGAGCGTGAAGGTTTGCCCCTCAAGCTCGGCCTGGTCGAGGGCCTTCTTCAAGTAGGTCTGGATCTGGGTCTCGGCGATCTCTTCAAGCCACGGAACCTTCGGCGTAAGCGGCGGCACCTTGGAGATGTCGAAGTTCTTCCGCCAATCCGCCTGGGCCTGCACCAGGCCCTCGAACCGGACGAGTCGAACGTCATTTGCCGAGCGAGCGTCCTCGTCCGGGTTTGGCGTGATCGGCACGTACTCTCGTGCGTGTTCGATCTCGTCGGACGACTTCAGCTCGATGATGTCGCGGATCTGGTCGAGGATCGCCCGGAAGGACGGATGCTCGATGACGAAGAGGTCTTCCGGCTGAAGCGTGGCCTTCCCGTTGTCGTCGAGTTCCGGAGCGTGCATCTTCCTGAGGCCACGCCCGAGGGTCTGCTCCGTGAGGGTCCTTGAATCGCAAGGGCGAAGGGGGACGATCACCTTGACGTTCCGCACGTCCCAGCCCTCCTTCAACATCATGACGCTGACCACGACGTTGTAGGGGTTGGGCACCATCACGGGGCGCCCGTCTTCATCGACAGTGCCCTCGGGATCGGGGATCTCGTCCGCATCGATCGCGTTGACGGCTTGCCTGACCTTCTCCCAGTCGGCCTCGTTCTTCTCCTCCTTCTCACCGATGTGGATCTCCACGACGGTCGACCGGGTGATGCCGTCGTGCCCCTTCTCGACGAAGAGCGTCTCGTTCGTCTGGGGGTCGACGAAGCCTTTGGGCACCAAGTGCGAGAGGTCCTCGCGCGTGGGCTCACCGAAGCTCAAGAAGTTGGCGACCTCGCGGGCTTCGTTCCGGTCGTTGCAGAGGACGAACAGCAACGGCTTCCGGGGATCACCCTCGTCTCGGAGCTGATCACGAACCTTCTTCCACCTCTCGATGCCGGTCGCGAGGAGGTTGCGGTACTTCTCCCATGCGTTGGGCTGCCCGTCGCGGATGAGGGGTTCGGGCTCGCCGGTCTTCTTGTTCTTGACGACCACCCGCTCCATGACCGGCTTCTTGACGATGCCGTCGGAGATGGCCTCGGCCAGGCCGTAGTGGACCGAGGTGTGGCGGAAGGGGTCGGCCTGCTTGAACTCGGTCTTCGCCCCCTTCTGCTTCGACCCTTGCTCTTCAAAGAGCGTGGCCGACAGGTCGACTTGAAGGGCGACCTTGCCGGGGTGGTTGTCGTCGCCATTCAGGCGTCGGATGCATCGGATCCACGCCATGGCGGTCTCGGCGTCTTCGCCGGAGGCCTTGGCCTTCTCTTTCACCTTCTGTTCAAACTTCGCGTGGCCCGTCTCGTCCCAGACATGGTGGGCCTCGTCGTTCAAGATGAGGAGCCCGCGGGAGTTCTTGAAACGCTCGATGAGGGGAGACTGCACTGCCTCCAGCCGGTCAGGATCCTTGTCCTCGAAGAGCAGATCGAGCTGACGGTCTCCCGTGAGGGGGGCTCGCAGCTCGGGTGCATCGTCCCGCGTGCGGAGGAGCTGATGGTAGTTCGTGACGACGAGAGCGCCTTCGTCCGGGTCCAGAGTCCTCGGGCAGGTCTCGGGCGAGTAGACCTTCAGGTTCCAGGTCGACTCAAACTCGCTCGGCACCACGGGATCGGACCAGAAGACCGACGGCTTCCCACTCGGAGGTGAGAAGTCCAGGAGAAGCCGGTCCCTGACGAAGAGGCCAGGGGCGATGAGAACCGAGTGGCGCCCGAAGCCGAGGCCGGCCGCCGGCTCTCGGACGGCGTTCAAGTAGGCCCAGGCGATGATGAGGCTCATCATCTTCGTCTTGCCAGAGCCCGTCGCGAGCTGACCTCCGAGCTTGGCCCAGGGGTCACGTTGATCGCCAAGGGGATCTACCCCCGCAAGCTCGTAGAGCTGCTCGGTGCGTCGGACGCCTCGCACCTCGTACAAGTAGATGAAGGTCTCGACCAGCCGGCGCTGATGCGGCCAGTATTTGAAGGCGAAGCTGTGAGGCGGGGCACCGACGGTGTGCGGCTCCCTCCTGAACCAATGGAGCAGAAGGGACAGGCTCGTTTCGGTGAGCGCCTTCTCCTTGTCGTTGTTTGGCTCGTACCTCGGTGGAGCTTCCGGATACGGATCGGCGGCGACCCCGAGCTGGAAGCCACGCCATTCGTCGACTAGGCGTCGGACCTCGTAGATGACCTTGGCCTGACCCTTCAAGTCGGCCCCGGTGCGCTTGGACGGCGGCGGCTTGGAGGCAGCCATCAGCGCACCTCCACGACGACAGCGGCGATGCCGTCGTTTCCGAACACGTCGGTGACCCTGGCAGCCACCCGGTAGTGTCCGGCCTCTTGGTACTTGTACTCGGCCGTGAGGACGAGCGGCTCGGTCTCCTTGCCCTTCCTGACGCGGAAGGACTGCCAGTCGGTTTCAAAGATCGGCTTGCCGTCTGCTCCGACACGTCGACCGTAGTCCCAGTCGACCGCCCAGAAGTCGATGAACTTCTGCCAGCTCGTCGCCTTCGCCAGCCACTTCTCCAGCTCCTTCTGCCGGGCGTCCCACTTCTCGATTTCCGCCTTCGCCTTCTTCTTCGCCGCAGGCGTCATGCCCTCGGTGATCGGCTTCAGCACCGGTCGCTGGCTGGCGAGGAAGCTCTCGATGTCGATCTCGCACCGATCCAGCGTGACGCTGGCCATGCGCCCTGAGACCTTGGAGCTGAGCATGATGGAGAGAGGCGCGTAGAAGGCCGGGATGGCCATCGACTCGATCGGCATCTCGGGGTTCACCCGGGCTAGCTCAAGCCGCCTGCGCACCTCGTCGATGGCGCTCGCGGGGATGATGCGGATCGTCATCGTCACCCCGGTGACCTTCTTGATCTCCTCCTTCTCGCTGGTCGAGAGGGTGTCGAAGTCGGCCGAGAGGACCGTCACGCTCTTCCGGTCCGTCCTCTGCGCCTCACGAGCGATGCTCCAAACTTGCGTGGAGGAGACGGGACCGTCGAGGGGCCCGACGTGAACCCAGGATGCCCCCTTGCGACCGTGAAGAAGGGGAGAGTGGTTCGTGACCTCTCCGCCGAACACCTTGATCATCTCGTCGCGGTACTTGGTCCGCTGGGTTTGGAAGTCCTGCCAGGCCTCAGCCCGCTGGTAGACGCCGACGTTCTCCACGGTGAAGGGGCGCACGTCGAAGCCGCCCTTGGTCTTCTGCGGCTTCTCCTTGCGCTCGATGTTCTTGCACTTGTCGCACTCCACGTAGTCGATGAGCTGCTTCTCAGATGCCTTCGGTTGCCCGTGGAGTTGAATCAGCCGCTTCCGCGCCAGGTGGACGGCATACTTCCCATTGTCGATGCACACCCATCGTCGACCGAGGCGTTCAGCGGCCTCCGCCGTGGTGCCTGATCCGGCGAAGCAGTCCAAGACGATCCCGCTCTGGGGACACGAAGCACGAATGAGCCGAGAAAGGAGTTCAACGGGCTTCTGCGTTGGATAGCCGAGCCGCTCACCCGCCTGAGAGTTGACCGGTGGAATGTCGGTCCAGACCGAGGGCACTGGCATCCCCTCATCATCAAGGAACCGCTTGAATTGTAGGCGCTTCCCTCGGCCTACAGGTCGGACGATCAACCCGGCCGCATCCATCTCCTTCATCTTCTCCAGCGAGAACCGCCATCCATTCTCGGGCGGAGAAAAGCCGTCGTACTCGTACGTCATGTTCGGCCGCGGGTTCGGGCTGGTGAGGTTGTCGAGGCGGTAGCGCTTGCCCGTAGCCTTGTCGATGTTGCCGTACTTGCTCTTCACGTAGTCCACGTCGAGCGGCGTGAAGACCGGATTCCAGAAGGGGCGAGCGCCGCTCGCGTACCCCAGAATCACGTCGTGGATGTGGTTAAAACCTTGTGCGTCGGACCGCGCTGAAGTTCGCTTCCAAACGATCTCGTGCTGAAGCGCCTCGTAGCCGAAGAGTTCGTCCATGAGGACCTTCACGTAGTGGACCGCGTGCCAGTCCAAGTGGACGTAGATCGTTCCCGTGGACGACAGGAGGTCTTTGAGCAGCACGAGCCGGCTTCGGAGCATCGAAAGGAAGCTGTCGAGGCCCTGTCGCCACGTGTCCCGGTAGGCGAGGATCTCGACCAGGCTGGGCTCCTTCTTCGCATCGACATGCTCCTCCTCGTCCAGCTCGACCTCGACAGCGTTCTCCGCCAAGAAGTCGTTCTGCACCATGAACGGAGGGTCGATGTAGACGAGATCGACCTTCCCTCTGTAGCGGTAGTCCCGAGTCACCGGGTCTCGCTCGTCCAGGAGGGTCTGGAGGGCCACAAGGTTGTCGTTGGTCCAGATGAGGCGATTTGGCGGCAGCTCTTCGCCCCGAGTCTTCTGGATGCCCGCTGTCACTCCTGGAAGTAGGTCGTCACCGGCCTGCGCCTTCCCTGGACGTACGATCTCGACCACCTGCGTCGGCACCGAGACGGCCACCTCTCGTCGATCCATCCCCTGCCAGGCGAGTCTCGGCTTCCTCGGCTCCACGTCGAGGGTGAGCGTGCCGTCGGGCGGCTCCTTCACCCCGTTGGACGACTTCGACGGTGAGGTGGCCGTGCTGGTGGGCGTCTTCGTCGTGTTCGTCGTGGCCATGGCGGGGCGAGGCTACTGGAATGATGATCAATGTTCTAGTAGGTTCACGATCCGTGACGACCCGACGAACAAAGAAGGCGCCCGTCCTCCTCACCGTTCACGAAGCCGCTGATCTGCTCGGGGTCAGCGCTCCGACGCTCCGGCGGTGGGACGCCCTCGGGAAGTTCAAGGCGAGGCGGCATCCGATGAACCGCTACCGCATGTACCGCGAGGAGGATGTGCTTCGCCTTCGCGACCGGATCGAGAAGGGGGTGGCCGCCTAGTGGCCGGTCGCTCTGTTCGACTCTTCTTGGTCGACGGGACCCCCCAGGGGATGCGGACCGCCGAGGTCGGCAACTGGACCGGGCTCGCTGTCGTTTGTCCCCGAACCGATCTCGCTCGTCTCTCTCTTCGGCCCGAGGTGAAGAAGACGGGGATCTACATCTTGGTCGGCCCATCGGAGACCGCCGCATCCGGCATCAGCGTCTACGTCGGTGAGGGCGATGAGGTCTGGACCCGCCTCACGAGCCACGATGGCAGCAAGGACTTCTGGACGCACGTCGTCGTGTTCGTCTCCAAGGACGAGAACCTCACCAAGGCCCACGTGCGTTGGCTGGAAGCGACGCTCATCCGCGAGGTCAAGAAGGCCAAGCGAGCAGAGGTCTTCAACGGGAACGATCCTGTTGGCGGCAAGCTCCCTGAAGCTGACACGGCCGACATGGAGACGTACCTCGACAACGTGCGCCTCCTCCTTCCGACCCTCGGCGTCAACGTCTTCACGACCGACACGACCCCGAAGGCCGCATCGCCGTCGAAGGCCGACGAGCTTGTTCTGGAGCTTCGGTGGGAGGACGCGAAGGCCGAGTGCTTGGTCCGGGATGGCCAGTTCGTGGTGACTGCCGGCTCCCTCGCCCGGGCGAAGGAGGTTGGGTCCCTGGGCGACGGCACCAAGGCCCTCCGCAAGAACCTCCGGGATGCTGGTGTGCTCGTTCCCGTCGAGGGCAACGGAGCCCTTCTTCGCTTCGACCAAGAGTACGCCTTCGACTCCCCCTCCGGAGCTGCCGCCGTCGTGTCCGGCACCGGGCTCAACGGTCGGGCCGCCTGGAAGGTGAAGGGCGAGGGCATCTCCTACAAGGAGTGGCAAGAGAAGCAGGTCGGCACGGCCGGCACGGCCGGATGATCGGGTCGAGCACGTCGAGTTGAAGCCAAGAGGGCGGTGGAAGAGAACTTCGGTCCGCTTCCGCTTCGAGGAGCTATGCCTCGGGGAGGAGCTTTGTCGGCCCGCCGGTGAGGTACGCCTTCTTCACGGCCGGCATCACGAGCTGTCCCACTGTTTGCCCGTCGGGCAGCAGCACATCGGCCAGGAACTCGTGCTCGACAGAAGAGTAGCCGCCTTCGATCGCTTCGAGCTTCGCCCTCAAGAGGAGGAGCAGCCCACGCCAGGTCGAACGAGCAAGCTTCTCTCGCTGGTCGGTCGTCCATCGCTGCCGTTGGGCGTCGGTCCAGCGATACCAGCCGCGAGGAGGGCTGGTGGGCGGTCCGTTCGCGGGCAGCAAGACCTCCACACGGATCTGCCTCCCGCTCAGGACAAACATGATCGACGCACGTCCCGTGCTCTCGTCGACCCCTACAGCTCGGGCGGTTGCTCCATGCTTGGCGAGGAGGCCGTGGATCTCCACTTGGGTCCGATCGACGCCAACCACCGTGTCTGCGGCGTAGCGGCGGTTCACGATGCCCCCGTCTTCGAGCAGGGCTTGGCGAGGTACTGAAGGAGCGCCGCCTCGACGACGGCTCCGAGATGGACTCCTTCCTGGGCCGCTCTGACCCGAGCCCTCCTCCGAACCTCTGGCGTGACTCTGACGTAGACGACGCTCTTGCTCTCCTTCGGCATCTTCGGCTCCTTCGGGACCTTCGTGGTTCTCGGGGAGGCGAAGCTCACAAGTAGATCACCGGGGGGGGGGTGGACGGAACCGCGCTGCGTCATCGCGGCGAAGTGGCTGCGAGACGTGTCCGCTCTTTCAATCGGTCCCACCGCCGTGACCGATCTTCTTCAAGTTGAAGAAGTCACACCTGGGCCGTCGTGGCTTCATGAAGGCGATCGGCTACGTCAGGGTGAGCACCATCGGTCAGGTCGAGGGGGAGGGACTCGGCGTCCAACGAGACAAGATCGCCGGGTGGTGCCGCTACCAGCAGATCGAGCTGTCCGAGGTCCACGAGGACGCCGGGGTCTCGGGGGCCTCCATGGATCGGCCTGCTCTTCAACGGGGGCTCGCAGCCGTGCTGGAGCTTGGGGACCAAGGGGTCTTTGTCGTGGCGAGGTTGGACCGGCTCGGCCGCAACGCGATCGAGGTCCAAGTCACCCTTCGCGATCTTCTCGCCCGTGGGGTCCGTGTCGTCGCCATCGCCGATGGCATCGACACGTCCAGTGGGATGGGATCGAGCATCGTCAAACTGCTGGTGTCGATCCTGTCGTCGTTCGCCGAGCTGGAGCGCGAGGTCATCCGCAGTCGCCTCTTGGATGGGCGCAAGAGGGCTCGCCAAGAGCGACGGGTCTACGCTGCCGAACCCCATCTCGGACTTCGTGTTCACGACGATGGGGAGACCCTCGTCGAAGCGACGGAGGAGTTGGCCGCCATCCACCGAGCGTCCGAACTTCGGAAGTTTGGACATTCCTACCGTTCGATCGCCCGCACCCTGGATTCCGAGGGGTTCCGTCCCCGCCGAGCCTCAGCCTGGCAAGCCGCAGTCGTCCGGAGGATGGTTCTTCGGGAGCCTCAGCCCTCTTGAAGAACGAACTGGATGGCACCGACCCGGGCTCGCACCAGCCGCCGATTCCCGTCGGCGGTCACGTCGGCCAGGCCGGCCTCGACGAGCCGGGCCACGTGGAGGCTGGCTGTTGCTTGGTGGATGCCGACGAGGGCAGCCAGCTCCCCGACCGTCCGGGAAGTTCGGGTCACCGCACGCAGCATGTCGTACCGCGTCCGGCACGAGAGGGCGAAGGCCACGACGATCGGGTCAGGAGCAAGGTCCACCTCGATGGGTTCGCATCAATACTCCACCGGGGACACGCCTTCCTTCGGGGTATGTTGGCGAGCGGCTTTGTTCCTGGCCGAGGCCGTCCTGGAGCGTGTGAGGGGTGAGCTTGCGGGGGGCTACGAGTTCTTGAAGAACTCCTTGAGGGCGGCGGCAATCAGATCCGACGGGCGCATCTCCCGAGTCACCGCCTCGATGCGGAGCTGCTTCTCCAACTCGGGGGGGAGGTAGACCGTCATCTGGGCGACGACTTCGCCGGTGCGGCCACGTTCACGGACGTTGCCACGACGACTGGCCGCCACCTTCTTGGCCTTCTTGACGGGCTCCCTCTCCTCACCGGGTTCCGGCTTGGATGGAGCCCCGGCTACGAACGCTCGTGCAGCTCCAGAGGGTCGTCGAGGGGTGACCTTAGTCGGCGTCTTCATGCTCCTGTCCTTCCAGTCGTGAGTGGAGTTCGACAACCAGGGAGCTGAACTCCTTCGCGGCTTCGTCGGCCCCCGGCATCGTCGTGACCCCGAGGCCGGCGGCCATGGCGTCTCGGTACGCGACCCGGTTGATGAGCTGCTGAAAGAGGACGGTGATGCCCCAGGCGGCAAGGTCGTCTCTCAAGCTCTTGCCGGCCTTGGTGGCTCGTTGAACGCGGGTCTGGACTACGAATGCCATCAGGTTCGGGTTCGGGTTCCGAGCTTCCTTCACGAGGTCTGTCGACTCGGTGAGCGCCCACATCTCCGCCGCTGAGGCCCCGCATGGAAGGATCACCACGTCGGCGACGACCAGGGCCGCTCGCTGAACCTGCCCGAGTTCGGAGGGGAGGTCGACCAGCACGATGTCGTGCTCGTCGGCCAGCTCGGGGATGCGGTCCATGAGGACCTCCGCCTTCGTCTCACGGATGAAGACCGGAGTCGGATGGCCTGCTTCGGCGGCCGTGTCCACCCAGGTGGTCGCGGTGCCCTGGGGATCGGCATCTACGAGTGCGACGGACTTCCCGAGGCGCAGGTACTCGACCGCGAGGTTGATCGCCGTGGTGCTCTTGCCGGTTCCGCCCTTCTGGCCCCCGAGGACGATGATCACCCAAGAAGCGTAGGACGGAATTCCAACCTGTCAACCTTCTGAAGGTTGGAACTTTTTTTCCGAGGCGTCGAAGGCGGCGGTGTAGCTCCGAGTGCGGACCGTGCGGCAAGTGCGGGTCGGCACGGATCTACTTGTTCGCCAGCAGGAGCAGCATGAGTCACAAGAACCCCGAGATCGTCGAGCTGCGGACCCCGCTGCCCCTGGCAACTTGGAAGGCGTTCATCGAGTACAAGGGCCCTCGTCGCCTCTCCTGGCCGGAGGTTCTTGCGCGAGCCGTAGAGGCCCTTGTCCGCGCCGAGGCCGAACGCCTGCAAACGGACGCCGAAGGCACCGCAGGGAGCTGACGTGCCCCAACGACGCTGGTTCCAGGCGCAGATCGGGGAAGCCGATCGTGGGTCCGTTCTTGCCGGCGTCGAGAGCGTCTTCGGCCCGGCCGTTCTCGATCGCCCCGGCGTGGCACGTCGAGACCAACAGGTAGTCGGCCTGCACCCCGATGCTTCGACGCCCGGTGAGGCTCTGACGCTCGACAGCGTTGAAGAGGAGGTCGAGCGGGTCTTCAAGGACGAGCCTGCTGAAGCGACACCGAGCTGGCGCTCATGGGTGCGCTCTCTGCCCCCGGCTGTCCGAACCGCCGTCCTGACGATCGACGTGCCGATGTACCGCATGGAGTGCATCAGCGAGATCGAGATGAGGTTGTTCGGGTGGATCGACCGGGCACGCTCGCACGACACCTGTCCCGGTTCGATGGTCCCCCTCCTGCCAGTTGAGGTGAGGACCGCCTACACCCGAGCCCTCGCTGCGGATCGCCGGGAGCAGACCCTTCGGCTCGTCCGGCACGTTGTCGATCAGGTGAAGCGGCGGGGCTTCGTTCGCCGCCTTCTCGATGGTCGTCGTCAAACGACGTTCCCCGATGAACCCCGCCTGACGCGGGGTGGCATCCACTGCGAGGACCCCGAGTCTCGTACCGATGCCACCCATGGAGTGCGGTCGTACCTTGAGGCGACTCCCGTCCAGGTCGTCGAGTTCGTCGTCGACTTCTTGAAGGAGTACGGCCAGACAGAAGTGGGCCGCGTTCTCGACCTCACCGCGGGCTCGGGAACCGTCACGGATGTCGTAGCCGCTCACGGCGGACGGGTCGCTGAACGAGACCTCGGACCTGTCCGAGATCGCACTCACGCCCTCGACCTTCGACAGGTGCATCGAGCCGCCGAAGCAGGCCGCCGGTTCGACATCGTGTTCATGCACCCGCCCAGCATCGGGAGGCCCCACCAGGTCGAGATGAACCAAGGACTCGTGCAGGGGGATCTCTCGCGGGTCCATCCAGACGAGTGGGTCGCGGTCGTCCTGGGTGCCATCGAGGCCGCCTTGAATTTTCTCCAGACGGACCTCGGGCTCTTGAGCGTCCTGGTCCCCGAGGGGGTCCGCGACCATCAGCGGGTTCTCCCCCTGCCTGGCATGGCCGATCGGATCGTCCAGGGCTTGCCCGAGAGCGCCTACGTCGTGGACCGACGACAACTACGGTGGGGACGACGTGCCCGTCAGGTCTCGCTGGGAAGGGCTCGCGTTCCGAGCGTCCACCTGCTGGTCGCCCAGGAGACTTGGCCGTGATCGCCATCTCCCACGCCATGGACGAGGCGACCATCAAGGTCGCCGTCAGCGAGAAGGTTCCCGAGTGCTGGAGAAGGGCAAGCCTCATCCTCACGGGTTCGGACGGGGAGAGCACGTACACCTTCTTCACGGGGAAGAGCGAGAGCGTTCGCATCGATCTGGTGAGGGCGTTCTTCAAGAACGGCGCCCAGTGGTCGCCCTTCTTTGTGCAGCCGATCTCGAAGGGGCCCTCTTGGACGAAGGTCGCTCATGACGCACGTGGTGGCCTCTCTCCCTGGCGTCGGGACCGACAGGAGAAGAGCCGGCTCATCTCTTTCGATGCCAGGGTCGACCATGCAGCCCAACTTGTTCTTCTTCGTCTTCTCAGCCCGACCTTCAAGAGGGGGAGCCCCGAGAACGTGATCGGCTTCGTCCCGGGCGTGAACCCCTTCGATGCCCTCGTGGAGATCATCGCCGGCATCCAAGGTGCCCCTGAGAAGTTCAGGTTCGCCAAGGCTTTCGACCTCAAGACCGCCTTCGATCTCCTCGATTGGAGCCTGCTCGACCGAGCCATCGACCAACACCTGGGAGAAGTCGTCCACGGTGAGCCTCGGGTCGATCGCCCCCTCCGTGAAGCCCTCAAGGGGCTCGCCCGGGTGCCGATGCGGCACCGCGACGGCACCCCGGTACCTCGGACTCGCGGAGTCCCCCAGGGGGCTGTCCTGTCGCCCTTCCTGCTGAACGTCTACCTACGGACGCTCGACCACCGAGTCATCCGCCGGCTGCACGACCTCGGGTGCGTCTACCACCGCTATGCCGACGACATGCTGATCGTCGGCCCGACGATCGAAGCCATCGAGAAGGCCACCCGCATCCTCCAGGAAGAGGTCCGCCGGGTCCGGCTGACCATTAAAGACGGGACGGGGAAGCTCTGCGACCTGCGGAACCCCCAGAACCCGGTCGAGTGGCTGGGGGTCGAGTTCACGCACAAGAAGGTCCGAGTCCCGAGGGCCACGATCGAGACCAAAGCCGCCGGCCTGCTCCTCCGTCTTCGTCGCGGGCAGCTCGGGCTCCAGGCGCTTGCTGCCGCCCTCGGCCAGCTCCGAGTTCACTACGGCTACCTCGTTGGAGACGACGAGGCGGTGGAGTCCATCCGGCGACTCCTCCGGCCCTTCATGAACGACCTGCCGGAACAGGAAGGAGGGATCCAACACATCGTCAGGCAACTACCCTCGTGGAAGACGGGAGGTCCGGCTCAGAGTCAGGCCACCCCGATGGGACATCACCATCGGGTCGGAGACCTTTCACGGGGACCATCATGCGAGCCCACCTGGGGGTCACCTCAGGGACCGAACGAGGAGAGGTCGACTACCTCCGCCTCTGACACTCCCTTCACGGGGAGGGGTTCGTCTACACCCACGGCGTCGCCGACGGGGAGGAGGTCACCGGGGCCCATCCGGGGATCGTCTTCACCGTCGTCATCCAGTTCGCCGTCGAAGTCAGGGTGTCCGCTTGCGGTCGATCAGGCTCCTCAGCTCTCGGATCGGCCGCGACCTGTCTCTCCTCCGCCACCACAGGGACGGGTGCGCTTCGGCAAGAACGAATCTACACCAGCCGACGGGGATCCGCCCGTCGTCCACATCGTCGTGCCCACGAAGGGCCGCCACCGGGGCAAGGTCCTTCTCGGGTTTTCCGACCGGCCGAGCGTCATCCTGACCGTGAAGACCGAGAAGAAGTCTTCCGCCGAGATGGTGGTCGAGGGCTACACGCTCGCGATGATGGCCGTCTCGAAGTTCGACGGCCGCATCCGCCTGCAGGTGAGGAACGCCGTGGTCCGAGACCACGTGTTCTTCGGGTACCGGGTGCGGAGCCCGCGACTCCTCCGGCGGTGGGAGCTGCTCGCGGATGTTCTCGACGAGCGCGTCGAGCTGGTGGAAGCGGGTGGCAGCAGGCTGGCCAGGGTTGAAGGTCGTCCCCCTCGACCGTCTTGATCACGTGCCTCTCGAAGACGACCGACTCGCCGCCGTACTCGACCAGATCCAACTGGACGACCCCGAGCTTCAACCTTCGTCGTCGCGTTCTCCGGCTCCAGCGACAGCTCCGAGCCCAGGTCGATGAGGAGACTTGGCGGCTCTACCTGGAGCTGGAGGAGACCATGAACGAGCGCAGCTCCATGCTGCTGACGAAGCTGGTCGCTCGGATGTCTGAACTTCAGACGTTCTGAAGGTTCAACTCCGACGCCTGCCCATCTCCATCAGCGACTTCACGGCTCGGACGACTTCGTGAACCTGGGGCTCGTCCAGATCCCGCACGAGAGCGACGAGCCGAGCTTCGGCGGGCCGGAGGGCGGGAGTCTTCGCTGCCGACGGTTTCGTCAACAAGTCGTCGATGGTGACGCCGAGCGCATGGGAAAGTCGTCTGGCCAAGTCCAAGCTGGCGGACAGCTTGTTCCTCTCGATGCGAGAGAGGGTTTCCGGGGCGACTTCGGCAAGCTCTCCCAGCTCGGCCTGGGTGAGTCCCCGAAGAGTCCGAGCACGACGCAAAGCGGCTCCGATCAGGCGTGGTTGGGCGCGGGTCATGCGTCGAGACCAGCCTCATCCAGGCCGATTCCCCGCGGAACGATGTGTTCTTCACGTCTAGTTGTTGATTTGACCCTCTTTCGGCGAGAAACTCGGACTGGAGATCCTCGACATGCGCCACGTTCTGCCCGCCCTCGTCGTCATCAACGTGATCGGTTGCGACAAGAAGGCCGACCCACCGGCTCCTCCGACGCTGGTGTCGGCAAGCCCCGTCTCAAGCCAGGAGGCAGCCGCGAGGGCGGCGAAGGCGGAGGCCGACAAGAAGGCCGCCGAGGCTCAGGTGGCAGCCGAGCAGCAGTTGGCCGCTGCTCGTACGAAGGTCCGGTTTGAGGCCGGAGGCAGCCTGACGTACATGTCCGCGGGCGAGATCGCCGCCTTCTGCGCTGGCAAGAAGCTACCTCCGGTGTGGTCGCTGTGCGTATCCAAGGACTCCAGCAAGGCGGCCGACACCGCCGCTTGTGCCGCGATCGGAACGACGGCTGGGTGCGTGCTGGCCGATCCCGAGAAGAACCCCGTGAACTTCTGCTGCCCCCGCCTTCCTTGAAGGTTGGAACGTCCGAAGTTTCGACCTTCTGGAATCTGGAACCACCGGGCCAGATCATCCAGGCCTCGGTGGTCTCGCCGGGATGGGACCCATTTCGACCCCAGCCCGCACCATGAGCGTGCCTCCATCAAGCTCCCGTATCCGGCCCATCGTCCTCGCCGATGCCGGGAATGGGGCGGTTTTCTCGGTGTTTCGAGTAAAGATTCACCGGTTGACGATTTTCGCATGGGGTACCGGTCTCCGCGGTGTAGGGCGATCATGAACCAAATCTCTGCGCTCACCATCGTCGAGGCGGTGGGCACCTACGGTCTCAGCCTCGGCACCGACATCGACAACTGGCCCGAGTACATCGCGGCCAGGAAGCTCCTGGACGATCCGATCGTCCTCCGTCCCCTCCGCATCCACAGCAACTTGAAGGCGGCCTCGGGGCTCCAGGCCTGGGAGCGGGAACTGCTGCTGCCCCACATGGTCCGGTTGCTCGACACGTGGCTCGGCGCGAACGGAGGTCTGCGATGAAGGCCGCCCTCATCTACGCCCGTGCCGAGAGCCGCAAACTGATCCCCGACCAGATCGACCGGCTCCAGGCCTTCGCCTCGAAGAACGGGTACACGATCATCGGGACTCATGCCGATGTCGCTCGTGGTCGGTCCGCGTTTACGGAGTTGCTCGTCAGGGCTGTCCACAGCGGGGAAGAGGTCACGGTGCTCGTGACCAACCCGTCCCGCATCATGAGGGACGCCGAGATGCTCGCCCTGATGATGTTCATCTTGGAGAGGTCGGGTGTGCAGCTCCGCTTCCTCGGCCTCCCGGAGGCCGCATGAAGACGAAGAAGCCGAAGCCGATCGCGAACGTCTACGCCTACGTCCGGGTCAGCACCGTCGACCAGGCTGAGCGGGACCTGTCCATCCCCGCACAGCTCGACGCCATCCGGAAGTATTGCCGGGAACGCGGCTACACGATCGTCGAGGAGTTCAAGGAGGAGGGGGCTTCAGGTCGCGATGACCGACGGAAGGAGTTCGGTCGCATGGTCCAGGCCGCCCTCGCTCCGAAGGCGAACGTGGATGCCATCATCGTGTACCAGACGAGCCGCTTCTTCCGGAACGCGCTCCAAGCTCGGGTCTACAAGGAGCGTTTGAAGAAGGATGGGGTCGCCGTCCTGAGCGTCTGCCAGGAGGTCACGGACGACGCCATGGGGCGCCTCATCGAGGGCATCTTTGAGCTGATCGACCAATACGAGTCGGAGATCAACGGCATGAGGACCATGGCGGCCATGCGCCAGAACGCGACCCTCGGCTACTTGAACGGATCGAAGGCGCCCTTCGGATTCAATGCCGTCGAGGTCAACGTCGGCGGTGACCGGACCAAGAGGAAGCTCGCTCCGAACCAGAATGAAGCCGAGCTGCTGAAGGAGGTCATGAGGTTGTACGTCGCGGGCGCTGGAGCCAAGGCGGTCGCCGAGACGCTGAACCAGCGGAGCGTCTCCTACCGGAACAACCGCCCGTGGACGAAGAACCTCGTCTTGAAGGTCCTCGAAGATGAATCCTGCGTGGGGACCTACTACTGGGGCAAGACCGACGCCGAGACCGGCGAGGAGAACGACCGGGAGGACTGGATCCCGATCCCCTGCGAGCCGATCGTGCCGAAGGATCTCTTCGCCCTCGTCGAAGAGATCCGGGCGAAGCGGGACCCGAAGAAGTCCCCCGGACGCCTCTCGTCGAGCCCGCTCTTGCTCGCCGGCTTGTTGAAGTGCGGGACGTGCGGCTCGTCGTACACCTTGGAGAGCAGCGGCAAGGAGGACCCTACCGGCATCCGGTCGTACCGGTACTACAACTGCTCGAAGTTCTTCCGCGCCGGCAAGAGCCAGTGCCCGGGTCACCGCTACCCGACCGAGCGGCTCGAACGGGCCGTGCTGGAGCACGTGGCAGAGCACGTCTTCAGCGTCGAACAGGTCCGTGAGCTGCTGAAGGAGATCGTCGAGGTCAACGGCCTCCTCCGGAAGCGGTCTACCGACCAGCGGGACGAGTGGAGGCGGCAGCTCAACGAGATCGACCGGGCCATCCAGAAGTGGCAGCGAAGCTTTGAGGCAAGCAACGCCACCCTCGAAGAGGTCGGGATCGAGCGGCTGAAGGAGCTGCGGAAGCAGAAGGCCGAGCTGGAGGAGACGATCAGCAAGGTCGTCCCCATCAGCTCGCCCCCGCCCCACCTCTACAAGACCGAGACGATCGAGACCTTCCGGGACAGCATCCGGGAGGTCTTCCTCTCGGACACCCACGAGCTGACCCGGAACTACCTCCGCATCCTCATCGACAAGATCGTCCTCCACGGGGACGTGGCCGAGGTCGTGGTGCGGACGGAAGGAGCCGCCGCCCTGATGGCTCAGGACGGCGCTTCCCCCGGGACGTTGACCGGCCCCGACTCGGTTCTCACTTCCGTGAGGGGTTGGCTCCGGAGGTAGGACTCGAACCTACGACCAATCGGTTAACAGCCGACCGCTCTACCGCTGAGCTACTCCGGAATGGGCGGCGAAGAGTACCGATCCACGGGGTGGAGTCAAGGTTCACTTGGGCAGCGCGGCGGGCGCGACGCGATCGCCTTTCCTGAAGGTGTAGGCGTCGCTGGGGGAGGTCTCGCCGGCCCGGGTCACGGTCACGCCGGAAAACACCGCCTCCACGCCGTAGCTGTGCTCGAAGCGGGGGCCGTCCTGGAGCTGGAAGTGCAGGTGCGGCTCGCTCGAGTTGCCGCTGTTGCCCACCAGGCCGATGACCTCGCCCGCGCGCACCTTCTGGCCGACCTTCACGCGGAGGCGGCCCGGCTGCAGGTGCGCGTACACGGCGAACAGCGGGGTCGGGGGACCCGGCTCCGCGCGCGACCCTGCGCGCGTCGGAGTGGGTCCGCGATGCTCGATGATCACCGCGTTACCGAGCGCCATGTACGCGTTCATCGTTCCGGGATCGTTGTCCGGGATACCGTCGATCACCGTCGTGACCGAGCCCGCGGCCACGGCGCGCACGGGTCTTCCGTAGCTGTGGTAGTCGCCGTTCTGCTTGCCCTCGCCTCGATGCGACTTGCCGTCCTCGCCCAGCACGAGCAAGTCCGCCGCGCGGCGCTGGCTCTTGTGGTTGACGTGCTGGTTCAGCTCCACCGTGTCGCCGCCCCAGAACACGTCCCACGCGCCGTCGAAGGGTAGCCGCAGCTTCACGTCGCTCGTGCGCACCGGCGGATCCGGCGGCGGCGGCTCCGTCATGCGCAGCCCGGCGATCCGCCCCTCGGCGTCGAGGTGCACGTCGAGCTGCCAGGCCCCGCGCTCCGCGCCAACGACGAACGTCGCCGACGTCGCGCTGCTCGCGTTCGGCGCGTCCAGCTTGCGCTGAGGCCGGGTGAGCTTGCCGCGCGCCGCCGCGATGCCCTGCACGAACGCGCGCGTCTTGTCGATGGGCAGCGCCTCCTTCATGCGCGGATCGAACAGCGAGAACACGCCGTCGGCGTCCCCCGCGGAGAGCAGCGTCACCAGTCGCGCGGCCGTCGCCTCGATCCCGCCCTTGCTCTTCTCGCCCGCCAGGCCCGTCTCCCCTTCCCCACCCTCCGCCTCCGCCGGACACGCTTCTTTGGTGCCGATCCCCGCGGAACCGGCGCGCTCCGTCGCGCCCGCCCCCTCGGACGCCGGCCGCGCACCGCCGCACGCGGTCGCCAGCGCGAGCCCCACGAGCACGGCAGCCGCTCCCGCGGGCTTCAGCCCAAAACAGACTTCGTTCATCCCGGCTCGATACCACACCGCGCCGGCGCGGTGAT
Source organism: Polyangiaceae bacterium (assembly GCA_019637295.1). Lineage (GTDB taxonomy): Bacteria > Myxococcota_A > Polyangia > Polyangiales > Polyangiaceae > JACKEA01. Next base: position 1,071,583 of record JAHBVX010000002.1, on the reverse strand, counting down.
CGGGACGACTCGACCGGCCGGCACCCGCGTCCTCCCCCACCTGCCCGACGTGCTCTCTCACCAAGGACTCACGGACAACCCGTCAGCTCGAGCGCGCCGCTCACGGGCTGTCCGGGCAGCGTACCCGCGATGGACAGCTCGGACAGGGTCAGCTCGATGGGCTTGGCGTTGCTCACGACCTCGACGCTGCCGACGCACAGGACCTCCGCGCCGCGCACGGACGTGGACGGGAAGCGCAGCCGACCCATCAGCGGCGCGCCGAGATTGTGTAGATGAAAGCTGCCATCGCCGCCGAACTCGACCCACAGCAACTGAAGCGTCCCCGTATCGAAGGAGCCCAGCCCGTTCGAGGGGTACGACTCGTCGAGCGGCGTCCCGTCCAGCGTGCCCGATAGCCGCGCCTCGGCGCCGCCGCAGTCGCCCGAGCCAGCCCCCCCGGCGCAGGCGGTCAGCGTGCCTTGTAGCGGAGTGCCCGGACACGCGCCCACGCGGGAGAGCCCCGCGAGCGTGATCGGCTGACTGGCGTCCATGTAGCGCATGCTCGCGTCGGAGGCGACGAGCTGGACACCGGCCAGCGCGGAGCCGGGTGGCGCAGCCAGAGTGGCCGTGCCCGTCACCGGCGCGCCGTTCGCGATGGACCCGCCAGATGGCCCTTCGAGCCTCAGCGTCCCCCCGGACTCGAGCAGGCGACCGTACGCCCACTCGATGCCGAAGTTGCCGCTGTCGAACACCGCTCCGACGACGAGCGTGGTGTCCACCGTCGCGCCGTCGAGGGAGCCCGTCACGCGCCAGCCCGCGCAGCCGCCGCTCCCGCCAGCGCCGCCCAGCGCGCCGCCACCGCCGCTGCCGCCGGTCGCGCCCGCCGCACCTCCCGACGAAGCGGCGCCGCCCGCGCCCGGGCGTGGCGGCCCCTCGCCCACGCCGCCGCCTCCGCAGCCAGCGAGCGAGACTGTGCAAACGAGTGCAGCTTCGACGATTCCTCTCACCTGCGCACCTCCCGAGCGAGCCTAGCGCCGGAGTCACCGCGCGTCGACGCGATCGCACCGAGGCCCACGGAGGCGACGCGCGCTCGTCACCGCGCCGGATTCGGCCTAGGCTGCGGGCATGACGCGATGGGTCCCGAGGGTGGCCGGAGCGATCCTGCTGGCGGCGTCGAGCGCGTGTTCGGCCAGCGGCGGCGCTGACGGCGGCGGAAACGCGTCGCCGTGCGCCGACGTCGTGTGCGTCGGCTCGCTGCCCACCCTGCAGAGCGGAACTGTGCGACTCGAGCCAGGACGGCACCCCGCAGCCCGGCGGCACCTACGCGTGCGATTGAGCCAGGACGAAGCCGCTCACCCGCGACACGCCGACGAGCTCGCGCTCGCGTCCGGTGGCCGGCGGGCTCACTTGCAGCAGAGCGCGCACTTCACGTGCCGATGGCCCATCACACCACCGATCATGTAGGCGGGATCGCCGGTGCTGGCAGCGAACACCTGATTCAGGCTTGCATTCTGCGTCACGGGCGCGGAGTTGTTCAGCTCGTAACAGAACGCGTCCAGCCGCGTCTCGTAGTTGTAGAATCCGCCGGCGAGCTCGCCGGTTGCGGCCGCCGTCCAGCCCGGCGCACAGCTCGACGTACCCTTGGCTTCATAGCACGCCCGGGGCGTCGCGCAGACTGCGCAAGGAATGCCGCGTCGAGCGGTGACTCCGGCTAGCTGGTGCGCGGCATCGTTGCCGGAGAAGTAGGTTCCGAGAGCAACGAGGTAGCTGCCATGATTGCCGCCGTTGTAGGCCGCACCCGGATCATTTTCCTTCAGGCACTGCGGCCGGGTCGTACCGCCGGGGTGGGCGTACCATCCTCCGTACGCCCATCCACTGTAGAGGAGCTCGTCGCTCCCGCACGACGCACTCCCCCAGCGTGTGTACGTGTGATTGGGGCCCACGGGAGCTGCGGGACCAGTCGGACCGGTTGGACCGGTCGGGCCCGTTGCACCGATCGGCCCGGCTGCACCGGTGGGACCCATCGCGCCCTCGGCTCCAGCCGCGCCGTTGCACGCATAGGTCTCGACGCCCTGAGCGACGAACTTGCTTCCGCCAGTCGGACAGAACGGATCACCTACGCCGACCGTCATTCCCACCACGGAAGCGCCCGGCACACCTTGAGGTCCGGTCGGACCTTGGGGACCTGTTGGGCCAGTGGGTCCGAGAGCACCAGCCGCCCCGGTCGCACCCGCAGGCCCAGTCGACCCTGCCGGCCCCGTCGGACCCTCCGGCCCCGTTGGGCCAGCGGGTCCCGTGGGTCCGGCGAGCCCGTTCGTGGGACCGACCCAGTTGCCGCTCGTGTCGATGACCTGCAGTCCGTTCACGCTGATGCTCGTGGGCGTGATGTCGCCCGTCGCGTTGTTGGCGACGAGCGCGTACGGAACGCTCGAGATCACTTGGCGCGGTGTCATCTCGGAATCCGCGCCGACCTTGACGCCCAGGTGACGGGTCTGGCCATCGAACACGCTCGCCGGAATCGCGGTCAGTTCACCGAGTCGCGCGGAGAAGTAGCCGTCGTCCAACGTCACGTTCTGCGTCTCCGACCACAATGCGGCTCCACCCGTGGTGGCGTCGTACACGGTGAACACGACGCTGACGCTCCCCGTCGCCGGCTTTCCGGCGGCATCGAACAGACGCCCTTGCTGGGTCAGGACCTTCGGCACCGCACCCGTCACGCCCGCGGCAGAAAGGACCGTCGCCGCCGAAAGTGCACTCAAGAGCCTCGTTGTTCGTCGCATGCCACTCCTCGATCCAAGGTGGGGGAGGCACGCACGAAGATCGAACCGCCAACACCGACCGGTCCGAGGGTACGCGCCCGTGCGGCGGGCGTCGAGAAGTGTCCTCGGGCCAGCTCGGCCCATGAGCTCGCGGTTGCCTCGACCAACGACCCCCAGCGACCGAACCGGCCACCGCAACACGCCCCCGCCCCCGTCTGACCCGTGCTCACATCTCCCGGAGGGCCCAACCCTCCGCCATGGCTTCGAAGTCTTGGGATCCGCGCATGAGCGTCCCCCCTCGGTGGACCGTTTGATTCTCGGTGGCCGCCGAGCTGAGCAAGATTGCTGGTGCCGCCCGGACTCTGCGCGGCTGGAACGACGTTGGGCGCCTCGTTGCTCGCGTTGCCTTGCGCTCGGCGCGGAGACCCAAGGTGGGTCGTCGTCGTCGCGCCGTTGCGAAGAATGTCTCGCGCTCATGTCGATTTCGCTGGACAGCATTTCCGACGCACCGCGCACACGGTCCGCAGGTGGATGTGGATGAGCGCTCTCCGGGCCCTGCGCGGCGCGCTGGCGCGCTTTCGCGCGCGCGACGAGTCTCGAGTCGGTCACCCGCGCGATCGCCGCGCAGCGCGCCGCTGAGAGGGCCAACATTTCGCGTGCTATGCGAGCGCGGGAGCGCGTGGCGACGGGCACGCTCGCGCCGAGTGGCGAACGCCGTCCAGCGTGCGGGTCACGGTCGAGCTCTCGGCGGAGGCGTGGGCGCTGCTCGAGCGGGCGATGCAGGGCGCGCGGGACGCCAGCGGCGCGGGCATGAGCGACGGCGACGCGCAAACGCCCACGCCCCCCCTCGCGCGAGCCGCGTCAGCGCCGCGCCGGCCCCTGGGTGACGCGCACCAGCGTGCCGAGCACGCGATTGAAATTTGCGACCTGCTCCGCCGACAGCGCGGGCAAGTAGCCCATGACCTCAGCCACCTCGAAGCACGCCTGCGCCTCCCGCAGCGATCCGAGCGCCGTCGAGTACCGTGCCCCGCGGTTTCGCCCCCGCGACTGCGACCCTTCCGCGACGTTGAGCGGCGCGCTAGCGAGCGCCCGCCGGCACTGCCGCGCAAGATCCGGCTCCCTTCGCTCGAGCTCCCGCACCAGCGGCATCAAGTCCCGGATCAACTCGAGCAACACCGAATAGATTCGTAGCATCGTAGACACTCCTGGTTCCTCGCTCGCGCTCCAGCGCGCGGCGGTCGCCCGCCCGCGACCGGCTCGCGCAGGCGCCGTCCAGGCTGCGCGCGAAGCGCGCACGGCGCGCAGCCACGCGCAGGCGAAGCCGAGCATGGCGAGCACCGCCCCGGCCTGGACGACGCCGAGCAAGCCGGTAGCCTCAGACGACCGCAGCGCAGCCCCCGCCCCCGCGAACGCCCCCGCGAACGCCCCCGCGAACGCAAACGCCCCCGCCCCCGCGAACGCCCCCGCGAACGCCCCCGCAAACGCCCCCGCCACCGCGAACGCAAACGCCCCCGCCCCCGCGCTAGCGACTCTCTGCCTCTTCTTCTTCTTCTTCTTCCTCGCCGTCGCCCCCGCCCTCCGGCGCCTGCGGCTCGGCCGCGACCTGCGCGGCCGCCTTCGACGTGCGCAGCACATCGAGCAGCACGGCGCTGAGATAGAGCAAGAAGGCGAGCACGCCGATGCCCTGCCCCACGCTCATGGCGGCGATGACCGGCAACGGCTTGGGCACGACGATCGAGAACGCCATGACCGCCAGCCCGATGAGCGCCACGACGCACGCGGCGCGCGTGAGGCCGCTGACCGAGCGCTGCGCGAGGGTCTTCTCGAACTTGGCTTCGATGTTCACGGCTCACCCCCGGACCGCGCCGGCGCGGCGGATGGAGCGGCAGACGGCGCCGAGCCCGCTGCCCCCGGATCCGTCGGGCGCGCGGAGCCGGCCGTGGCCGGGTGCAGGTTGCGATCCCCCAGCTTCGGGTTGGCGGCGAAGCCCGGCTTCTTGGTGAACGGGTGGGCGAAGCCGTGGCAGCCCGCGCTGGCGCAGCTCACGCGGTTGGCGTCGAGCTCCTTCTTGAGGGACTGATGATCCGGCACCCGCAGCCAGTCGTGCAGCGTGGTGGTGTGGCACTGACGACAGTTCAAATTGTCGTACGGCTTCATGATGTGGATGGTCTCGAGCGCCTCGTCCATCGACTTCTTGTTCCACCCGTTGAGGTAGTACTCGTACACGTGGCGCATGCCGCCCGCCTTGGTCATGGCGTAGCCGTACATGCCGTAGTCCGCGTGACAGGTGTAGCAGCTCTTCTTGCCGAAGAAGGGGTTGCGGGTGTGACGCGCGGCGAGGGACTGCGACTGAGGGTCAATCGCGTTGTCGTAGTGCGCGTCCATCACGTGGCAAGAGCCACAGAAGTCTCGATGGGTCGTGGCCTCCATGCCAGCCACGGTGGAGGTCGCGCCGGTGAGCGCCGGAAACACGCCCAAGCCGAGCAGCAGCCAGAGCTTGACGCGCAGATCGAGCGTAGGCTTCTTGATCAGGAACACGACCAAGATCGCAGCAGCCACGGCGGCGCACAGCAGCGCCGCGAAGCCGAGCCAGGGAGTCGGATGATTCACGCCAGGCGCAGTCTGCCGGCACTCGCTCGCGCACAGCAAGTGTTTCCATCCGGGGGCGGCTTCAGTATGATGCGCGCTCGGCATGCGAGCAGCCCCGGACCGATTGGCAGCGTCTCCCTCCGCGATCGGGCTGTCGGCGCTGCTCCTGGCGCTCGCGGCGCTGGTCGGCGCCTGCTCGGACGTGGAGATCCCGTCCGCCCCGGGCCGCGGCATCTACGTGCAGTCCTCCTGGAGCCTCGTGCGTCAGGTCGTGGGCCACCGCGTCCACGTCGGCAAGGAGCAGATCGAGTGCTCCAAGTGTCACGACTTCGCGGGCGACGCGGTGGGCAAGGTCACACCCGAGGCCTGTGTGGAGTGTCACGAGAAAGAGTCGAAGCTCGTGCACGCCCAGGCCGAGGCCGAGGCACGCTTCGGGGCGGGCACCACGTCCGACTGCATGTCCTGCCACGCCTTCACGGTGACCAGCGTCGCGCCCTCGCACGCCGCGACCGGCGCGCCCGCGACCCCGGATCCCCACGCCGCCCCGGACGCGCGCGACTGCGCGCGCTGCCACCTGCAGCAGCAAGGGGACACGCCGGCGGTGCGCGTGCACGCGACCAACGAGTGCGTGACCTGCCACAAACCCCACGAGCAAGCCAAGCCGGCGAGCGCGCCGTGTACGGACTGCCACGGCGATCAGCAGACCGTGCACTTCACCAAAGACAGGACCGTCAACCAGATCTGCACGACCTGTCACCAGAGTCAGCACGCCCTGGCGGAGACCGCGCGCGACACCTGCGCTGACTGTCACGCCAAGGAGCAGCCCGTCGTGCCCGCCAGCGCGCTGTTCTCCGGCGGGCACACCGAGTGCGTGGGCTGCCACCAGCCGCACGCGTTCTCGAAGACCCAGACCGTGGCCTGCCGTAGCTGCCACGAGGACGTGCGCGTGCTCGGCGCCCCGCGCGTCAAGGCGCACGAGCAGTGTAGCAGCTGCCACCAGCCCCACGACGTGAAGTCGAGCCCGGAGCGCGCGTGCCAGAGCTGCCATCGGGACAAGAAGCCGGATCATCCAGTCAAGGGCCGGGTGGGCACCTGCGTGGGGTGTCACGATCCGCACCCGCCGGGCGGGCGCACGCACACGCGCGCTGCGGCGTGCAGCAGCTGTCACCAGACGGCGCAGTCGGACAAGGCCTTCCACGGCGGCACGGACTGCAAGTCGTGTCACACGCCCCACGACTTCCTGCGCGACTCTGCCGATCGGCGCGCGTGTCAGAGCTGTCATCAGAAGCAGCTGACGCTGGTGAGCAAGCTCGAGGGCCACCGGAGCTGCGAGGGCTGCCACCAGGGTCTGCCGCACCGTCCGGCGGCGCTGGCCGCGGGCTGCGGCACGTGCCATCAGGCCGCGCAGAAGCAGGTGAGCCGCGGGCACGCGGAGTGCTCGAGTTGTCACGAGCCCCACGCGGGCACCGTGGGCGTCGCCTGTCAGAGCTGCCACAAGACCGAGCACGCCACCGCGCCGGCGGGGCATCGCGACTGCAAGTCGTGTCATCAGCCGCACAGCGGCTCCACCGCCGCGGTCAGCTGCGCGGGCTGTCACGCGCAAGAGGCCCGGAGCGCCCACGGTAAGCTGCAGCAGGGCTGCAACCAGTGCCATCGCCCGCACGGACCCAAGGGCGTGGCCGCGCCGCCCGCGTGCAGCACCTGCCACGAGACGAAGAAGCTCCCGGGGCTGCACGCGGAGCCGAAGCACCAGAGCTGCGGCACCTGCCACGCCGGTCACGGACCGACGCCCGGCGCCGCTCGCACCGCGTGCCTGAGCTGCCACACGGCGCAGAAGGACCACCACCCCCAGGCGCCCAACTGCGCGAGCTGCCACCTGTTCACGGCCACCCGCTGAGCGCGCCCCTGCCCGACGGGGGGCCGAGTTCTGTTGACGCGGGCGGAGACCGAGTGCGATAGCGACGAGCCGTGAGCGAGCCGTCCCAGCAGCCGAGCGCCTCCAAGCCCGTGGGCGACGCGGAGGTCGCGCGCAAGGCGGGCCGCGGCGGCCTCGCGATCACGTCGGCCAAGGTGTACTTCATCCTGCTCGGGCTGGTGCAGCAGATCGCCCTGCCGCGGGTGCTCGGCCTCGGCGGCTACGGCGCGCTGTCGAGCGCGCTGTCCATCGCGTCCATCGCGTACAACCCCGTCGTCACCACGGGCATCCAAGGCGTCAGCCGCGCCGTGTCGGCCAGCAGCGACGGCGAGCAGCCAGCGGTCGTCCGCCGCTTGCTCGGAGTGCACGCCGTCGTGTCGCTGCTGCTCGCGGCGGGCTTCTTCCTGCTGTCCGAGCCGCTCGGTCGCTGGACCGGCGCGCCTCACATCGTCCCGGCGCTGCGCATCCTGTCCGGCGTGATGTTCTTCTACTCGGTGTACTCGCCGCTGATCGGCGTCCTCAACGGCAAGAAGCAGTTCTTGCGTCAGGCGGGGCTCGACATACTCGCCGCAACGCTGCGCACCGCCGGCTTGATCGGCGGCGGCTACGCGCTGGCCAAGAGCTCGGGCAGCGGCGTGGAGGGCTCCGCCGTCGGGTTCGTCGTGGCCAGCTCCATCGTCTTCACCGTGGCCTTGCTGTGGGTGGGTTTGGGGCGACGCGGAAGCGGCGGCACCACCGTACGCCAGCATCTCGTGTTCGTCGGCCCGCTGCTGGTGGGGCAGATCCTGCTCAACCTCCTGCTGCAAGCGGATCTGACTCTGCTGCGCGCCTTCGCGTCGGAGAGCGCCAGCGCCACGGGCCAGGCCCTCGAGGCCGCCGATCCCCTGGTCGGCGCCTACCGCGCCACCCAGCTGTTCTGCTTTCTGCCGTACCAGCTGCTGATCAGCGTGACGTTCATCTTGTTCCCGCTGCTGGCCAAGGCTCACCACGACGGGGATCGCGAGGCGGTCGCGCGCTACGTTCGCACGGGCATCCGGCTGGCCCTGGTGCTGGCGGGGCTCATGGTCTCGGTCACCTCCGGACTCTCGGGCCCGCTCTTGCGCCTGGTGTTCCCCGCAGAGGCCGCGGAGCTCGGCACCGAGTCGATGCAGATCCTGACCTTGGGCTTCGGCGCCTTCGCCATCTTCGGTATCTTCACCACGGTGCTCAACAGCCTCGAGCACGAGCGCAAGAGCGCGCTGGTGACCGCGACCGCGTTCGCCCTCGTGGTCGTGCTCTGCTTCGCCCTCGTGCGCGGCGCCCCCTTCGACAAGACCCTGCTGATGAGAACCGCGCTCAGCACCACCGCGGGCCTCGCGCTGGCGACCACCGTGGCGGCGGTGCTCGTGCGCCGCTCGGCGGGCGCGTTGGTGAGCGCGCTGTCGCTCGGCCGCGTGCTCTTGGCCATCGCGCTCGCCATCGCCGTCGGCCGGCAGTTTCCGAGCGCGGGCAAGGTGATGACCTTGGCGCTGTCCGCGCTGGTCGCCGGCGTGTACGTCGCCGTGCTGCTCGTCACCCGCGAGCTCGGCAAGGCGGATCTCGCGTCGGTCATGGTCGTGGTGCGGCGCCGCAGGGGGTGAGCGGCGCGCTCAGCTCCCCGCGTCGATGGCCTCGCGCACGAACAGGTCCTCGAGGGTCTCGTGCCGCGGGGTGACCTCCACCACCTCGGCGCCGGCCTCGAGCGCGAGGGCGAGCACCGCGCCGACCTGCTCCTTGCCCGTCACCCCTACGATCAGCCGCTCTCCGGCGCGAAACGCCGGGTGCCCCCGCTCGGCCAAGGCCGCCTCGAGCTCCTCGTCCGCGCCGCTGAGGGCGACGTCCGTGCGGCGGACCTCGCGACGCAACAGCTCCCCGAGCTTGCCGCTGACCACAACGCTCCCCTGACGCAGGATGGTGACGCGATCGCAGAGCATCTCGACGTCACTCAGGATGTGCGTGGAGAAGAAGATCGTGCGCCCTTGCTTGCGCTCGTCGAAGATCAGATCGCGCACCTCCTTGCGCCCCACGGGATCGAGCCCGCTCATGGGTTCGTCCAGGATGAGCAGCTCCGGATCGGCGACGAGCGCGGCGGCCAGGCCCGTGCGCTGGAGCATCCCCTTGGACAACCGGCGCACGGGTCGGTCCGCCGCGTACAGGATGCCGACGCGCTCGAGCACGGTGCGCGTCCGCTCGCGCGCGACCGCCCCGGAGAGCCCGGACAGGCGCCCGCACATCTCCACGAACTCGGTCGGCGTGAGGTACGGATAGACGTACGGGTTCTCGGGCAGGAAGCCGATGCGCGCCATCGCCTTGGCGCTCGGGATGGGCAGACCGAAGAGCGACGCGCTGCCGCTCGACGCGCGGATCAAGCCGGTCAGGATCTTGATGGTCGTGGTCTTGCCCGCGCCGTTCGGACCGAGGAAGCCGAAGATGTCGCCCGCGTGCACCTCGAAGGAGACGTCGCGCACCGCCTCGACCCGCCGGCGGGTGAAGCCGATGCGGAAGGTCTTGTTCAGGTGCTGGACGCGGATGAGCGGCTCGGCCACCCGTCCAGGCTAGCGCCAGTGGCGCCCGCGCACCAGTAAACCTCAGTAACCATTGAAGTAATCATGCAGTCCCGCGGTCCGCGCCGTCCCCGCGGGCAGCCGGCATCGTCCTGTCTCTTCGGCGGCTCCCGAAAGGGTGTTAAAACCCGGGCCCGTGCGGCGCCGAAGGGGCGGCCGCGTCAATCCCGCAACCAAGAGGGAAAATGAAATCCTCCGGTCTCGCGTCACTGTCCTTGCTTGCCGCTCTGTCCGCCGCGTCGACTGCCGTCGCGCAGGAGCCGTTGCCTCCGCCTCCGTCGGATGCGCCCGCTCCTGTCGATCCTGCAGCGCCGCCCCCCGGACCCTACGGCCAACCTCCGCCTCAGCCTGGCTATGGCCCGCCGCCACAGCCGCAACCTGGCGTCGGCGCCGACGCCAGCGGGAGCTGGTCCCTCGGCTCGGGCTTCGGAGGCTCCGCCGCGACGAGCGGCTCCGGCGCCGCGCCGAACATGACGGAGATGCAGCGGATGTGGCGACGCCTGTCGCTGCAGACGCAGAACAGCCTGAGCGGCTCCACGGGCTTGTTGCACCTGAGTGAGGCGGGCTCCGGCGCGCCGGGTACGTTCCGCATCTCGCTGATCTCGGAGTACTTCACCGGCTCCGGACTGCTGTGCAGCGGCGGCACTTGCGCCCCGCCGCCGGGACAGGCCACCAGCCGGGACGACGAGGTCACGCGCATCGGCGCGCACCTGGCGATCAACGCCACTTTCCTGCCCTTCCTCGAGGGCTACGTCGCGTTCCACACCACCGCCACGGACAACGATCAAGGCCGCCCGCAGCTGCTTCAGGTGCTCGGCGACACCAGCATCGGCCTGAAGGGCTTCATGCCCAAGGAGCCGGACCAGATCTTCAGCGTCGGCGGTGAAGCGCAGCTGTGGCTGCTCAACGGCACCGGCGGCGTCGGCCTCGACAGCGGCAGCACCAGCTTCGCGCTGCGCGGCCTGGCGACCGTCGACCTGTCCAACCGAACCCAGCCGGACGACCAGGTGCCGCTGCGGCTGCACGCCAACGTCGGCTACAAGTTCGACAACTCCAGCGCGCTGATCGAGGGCACGGAGACCGCGCGCGGAAACAACCCCATCTCGCGCATCGAGCGCTTCGGACTCGGCGTCAACCGGGTGGACTTCTTCCAGATCGGCCTCGGCGCAGAGGGCATGTTCGACATCATCCGCCCGTTCGTGGAGTGGACCATCGACGTACCCGTCAACCGCAAGGACTACACCTGCAACGAGAGCCGCGTGAGCCTGGGCGACGGCTGCCTCGGCAACGAGGCCGGCTTCTCGTCGTCGCCGTCGCGGCTCACCCTCGGCGCGCGCGTACACCCGGGCCTCGACGGGCTCTCACTCTTGGCGGCCTTCGACATCGGCACCGGCGCCACCAGCAACTTCATCGAGGAGGTCGCCCCGGAGCTGCCCTGGAACCTGTACCTCGGCGCGGCGTTCGCGTTCGACACCCAGCCTCCCGAGCCCATCGTCAAGGAGGTCGAGGTCGAGCGCATCGCGGACGCGCCGGTGCAGGCGGATCGCTACGTCCAAGGCAGCGTGGTCGAGAAGGGCGCCGGCACGCCGGTGCCGAACGCCATCGTGCGCTTCGAAGGGCGAAACCTCACGGGCATGGTCAGCGGCGAGGACGGCTCGTTCCGCACCATCAACCTCGACCCGGGCACCTACACCTTCAACGTGACGGCGGATGGCTACAAGCCGGGACAGTGCACGGCCACCATCCCGGTCGCGGGCATGGGCGCGCCGGGAGGCTACGGCCAACCAAGCCCCTATGGCCAGCCCGGCCCCTACGGACAGCCCGGTCAGCCGGGGCCGTATGGTCAGCCCGCTCCCTATGGACAGCCGGCGCCCTACGGCGCGCCAGGCGCAGCGCCGGCCGGGCCCACCATCGTGCCCGTCCAGTGTGAAATCGAGGCCCTCCCAAAAGTGGGTAACGTCCAGGGCTCGCTGCTCGACGGTGCGTCGAGCCAGCCGGTCACGGGCGGCAAGGTGACGATCATGGACAAGCTCGGGCGCGAGCTCGAGCTGTCCGCGGACGCGGCGGGCGCGTTTCGCTTCGAGAACGTGCCGCCGGGCGCGGCCAAGATCAGCGCCGAAGCGCCGGGGTACTTCTCGAGCGTGATGGAGGTCGAGATCCAGCCGCAACAAGACGTGACGGCTGCCATCTCGCTCAACAAGCGCCCCAAGACGCCCAACGTGGTCGTGGCCGCCAAGGAGGTGAAGCTGCGCAAGCAGGTGCACTTCGCGCACGACTCCGCGGAGATCCAACCGGACTCCCAGGCGCTGCTCGAAGAGATCGCTGACGTGCTCAAGAAGCGCGCCGACATCCAGCGGCTCGAGATCCAGGGCCACACGGACAACACCGGCTCGCCCGTGTACAACCAACGGCTGAGCCAGCAGCGCGCCGAGGCCGTGCGGGACGCGCTGATGAAGCTCGGCATCGAGTCGTTCCGAGTGACCGCCAAAGGCTACGGCCAAGACAAGCCGCTGGTGCCCAACGTCTCCGCGGCCAACCGCGCCCAGAACCGTCGCGTCCAGCTGATGATCACCGAGCAGGGCAAGTAGCCCTGCTCGGCGCGGCGCCTCACTCGTCGCCCTGCTCGTCGGCGGCGCCCTGCTCGTCGGCGTCGCCGCGCTCGTCGTCGATCTCCCGCAAGAGCTCGTCGACGCGGCGCGTGGCGTCGTGCCCCTCGTCGTAGGAGAAGCGAAGGTCCGGCACGCGCCTCAGGCCCAGCCGCGGTGCGAGCTTGCGGCGCAGCCGCGGCGCGCTGCGCCCGACGGCGCGCAAGGTCTTCTTGCGCAGCGCGACGTCATCGTCACCGAGCAGCAGCTTCACGGTGACCCACGCCACCCCCAGATCGTCCGGTACGGAGACATCTGTGATGACCAGCGCGGCCAGCGAGGGGTCGTCCACGTCCCGGCGGATCAGCTCCGCGAGGTGAGTCCGGATCAGCTCCGCTACGCGCCGCGCGCGACGACCGTCGCCGGTCACCGCTGCCTCCGGGGATCGAGCGCGTGCTCGATGCCGCCGCCGAGCCCCTCCCCGCCCTGACCGAACGACAGCACCTCCGAGCGCGCGTCGGCGAGGATGGCCTCGGGTAGGTTGCCGGCCAGCGAGCGCACCGCGTCGCAGAGCTCCTGACAGCGGCCGCGATCCGACGACACGACCGCGACCCCGAAGCTCGCGACCTGCAGCCGCTCCGAGTCCCCGACCTCCGCGATCGAGACGGGGAAGCGCGCGCGCACCCGGTCCTTGAAGCTACGGATGACCTGCCGGCGATCCTTGAGCGTACGGGCGCCAGGGATGTGCAGCACCAAGCGCGAGACGGCGACGAACATCGGCAGCGTGCCGACGCTCAGAGCGTCTGACGGACCTGTTCCATCTCGAAGAACTCGATCACGTCGTTCTCGACGACGTCGTTGTAGCCGTCGAGGCCGACGCCGCACTCGAAGCCCTCTTTGACCTCGCGTACGTCGTCCTTGAAGCGCTTGAGGCTGTCCACCTTGCCGGTCCACAGCACCGCGCCGTCTCGCACCAGGCGCGCGGTCGCGTTGCGTCGGACGATACCCTCGATCACCATGCAGCCGGCGATGGTGCCAGCCTTGCTGATGCGGAAGGTCTGGCGAACCTGCGCCTTGCCCAGCTCCTTCTCGACCAGCTTGGGGGCGAGCAAGCCCTCCATCGCGAGCTTCACGTCATCCACCACGTTGTAGATGATCGAGTAGGAGCGGATCTCGACGCCCTCTTTCTGGGCCAGCACGCTGGCCTTGCCGGCCGGGCGCACGTTGAAGCCGATGATGATGCCCTTGGCGGCGACCGCCAGGTTCACGTCGCCCTCGGTGATGGCACCGACGGCCGCGTGGACGACGCTCACGCGCACCTTCTCGGTGGTGAGCTTGGTGAGCGCCTCGGTGAGCGCCTCCACCGAGCCCTGGACGTCCGCCTTGACGATCACCTTGAGATCGAGCTGATCCGACTCGCTCATGGCGCGCGCCAGCTCCTCCAGGCTGATCTTGGCGGTGCTCGGCAGCAGGCTCCGGCGCTCCTTGGTCTTGCGCTGGTCGGCGATCTCCTGCGCCTTCTTCATGTCCGTCACGCCGTGGACCGGATCGCCCGCGGAGGGCACCTCGTTCAAGCCGATGATCGAGACGGGGGTGGACGGCCCCGCCGTGGCCACGTTGCGCCCGCGATCGTCATGCATCGCGCGCACCTTGCCGAAGGCGCCACCAGCCAGGATCACGTCCCCGCGGTTGAGGGTGCCCTCCTGTATCAGGATGGTAGCGACGGGCCCCTTGCCTCGGTCGAGCTGCGCCTCCACCACCACGCCCACCGCGGGCTTGTCGGCGTTGGCCTGGAGATCCAAGATCTCCGACTGCAAGGCGACCTTCTCGAGCAGCTCGTCGATGCCCTGCCCAGTCATGGCGCTGACCTCGCAGAACTGCGTGTCGCCACCCCACTCCTCGGGCACGAGTCCCTGTTCGGAGAGCTCCCGTCGCGCGCGCTCGGGCTGCGCGTCGGGCTTGTCGCACTTGTTGACGGCGACGACGATGGGAACGCCGGCAGCCTTCGCGTGGTTGATGGCCTCGATGGTCTGCGGCATGACGCCGTCGTCCGCGGCGACCACCAGGATGACGACGTCCGTGGTCTGCGCGCCGCGGGCACGCATGGCGGTGAACGCCTCGTGACCCGGGGTGTCCAGGAACGTGAGCCGCCCTGCCACCGTGTCCACCGAGTAGGCGCCGATGTGCTGAGTGATACCGCCCGCCTCGCCCGCGACGACGTTGGCCTTGCGGATGCGATCGAGCAGGCTGGTCTTGCCGTGGTCGACGTGACCCATGACGGTGACGACTGGAGGCCGCTGCTCCCGCGGCTCACCCTCTTCGGTCTCGAGTCCCTGAGCGGCGACCAGCGCGTCCGCTTCGCTCACCGCGACGTCTTCGACCTCCCAGCCGAACTCGTTCGCGACGATCTTGGCGGTGTCCGCGTCGAGCGTGCTGTTGATGTTCACGCCGGTCATGCCCAGTCGGATGAGCTTCATCAGCACGTCCGTGGCCTTGGTCGCCATCCGCTGCGACAGCGTCTGCAGCGCGACCGTCTCCTCGATGCGCACCACCTTCTTGTGCGCCGAGCGCTCCTGGGTGACGGGCTGTCCGGTACCCTTCGAGCGTCCGAGGGAGCCGAGGCCGCGGTGACGCATGCCGCGCGCACCAGGCGGGCCGCCCATGCGCGCGCCGGCCGGCATCGGCCCGCGCGGGCGACCGCCGAAGCCCGTGGGCGCCTTGGCGTCGTACTGCACGCGCCGCGGCGTGGGCCCGCCTCGCGGTGCCTGAGGCATGGGCACGCCGGGGCGCCCTTCCCACACGTCGATCCCCGTCTTCGGGGGAGACGAGGGGCGCGGCGCGGGCTGCGGAGCCGGCGCGGGCTCGGGAGCTGCGGCGGCCACGGGCGCCGGCTCGGGCTCGACGGACTCGGCGGCGCCGCGACGCGGGCTCCGGCGGCGGCGCAGGGCGCCGCGACGGAGCGCCGAGCGCAGCGGCGCGGACGGCAGCGCAGGCTCGGGCTCGACCGGCACATTACGCCGGGCGGCGCCTCGGCCGGCGCGGGCGGCGGCGGCGCGGCGACGACAGGCTCGGGCGGCGGCGGGGGCGCGGGTGCGCGCACGACCGGCTCGGCGCGGCGAACCGGCTCGGGCGGCGGCGCGGGCTCGGGCTTCTTCACCGAGCGACGCTTCACGACGGTGGCGTGAATCCGCTCCTCGACCCCCTTCTGGGAGGTCTGCTTCTCCAGGTGGCGCTTGACGCGCTCCACCTGATCCGGCGCGACGGCGCTCATGTGGTTGCGGACCTCGCTGATGCCCACCGTCTGAAACAAGGCGACCAGCGCCTTGTTGTCCATGCCCAGATCCCGGGCAACTTCATACACGCGCACCTTGCTCATCCGTCCTCCCTGGTACCAGCCGCTCGGGCACCTGTGTTGGGCTCGGGAATACTCATCATGTCGAACACTCGCGTGAGGGCGTCACACAGCCCTCGATCCACTACTGCAACCACCCCGGTTTCGCTACGCCGGGTCAGCTGACCGAGCAGCTCCTTGTCGCCAAACGCGACGGCCAGGCCGTCGGCGATCGCCTTGCGAACGCTGCCGAGCTCCGCAGCCGCGCGCGCGTCCCGCGCCACGACGACGCGCAGCGCTCGCCCGGCGGCGAGCGCCTCGGTCACCTCCGTGGCGCCCACGGCGAGGTGACCGCCCCGCTCGGCGGCGAGCAGCAGACTCTCTGCTCGCCGCGCGGCCGCCGCGAGAATGGCAGCGTGCAGTTCTGCCGCGCTCGTCTTGACCTCGGCGCGGAAGCTCTTGGCGAGCCCCCGGGGCGCCGCTCGCTCGATACAGCGCTGGGTGGGGTGAACCCACGCGCCGCGCCCGAACGCTCGACCCGCCAGATCCGGCACCACGTGCCCGTCCGGCCCGAGCACCAAGCGCACGAGCTGAGCCTGGGGCAGGACCTCACGGCAGCCCGCGCAGGTGCGCTCGGGCGCACGCTTTCGCGATGGGGCGTCGGCGCGAGCCAGCACTCGTCTACTCCTCCGCTCCCGTCTCGGCGGGCGCCTCGGGAGCGGCAGCCGCCTCGGCGGCCGCAGCCCGCGCGTGCTCCGCGCGAGCCGCCTCGATCTCCTTCGACTCTCGCTCGATGAAGTAGCTCGCGCCTTGCTGGACCTGACGGGCCTTCTTGATGCCGAGCCCGGTCCGGATCGCCAGCCGGTCCGGATCTTCGCGTACCAGCTCGGTGACCGTCTTGTAGCCGGCCTCCTCCAGCAGCTGCAGCGTGCGCAGGCCGACGCCGCGCACGAAGCGCAGCTTGTCGCGCTCTGTCAGCGCTTCGGTACGCGACGAGGCCTCCTCGATGCGCTGCTTGCGCAGTCGCTCCATGGTCGACTCCGCCCTCAGCTTGAGATCCGAGGCCGCCTCGGGGCTGCCAACACCGGCGATGGGCACCAGCTCCTCGGCGGAGGCCTCCGCGATCTCCTCCAGCGCGCGAAACCCGAGGCGGTACATCGCGCGCGCCAAGTCTTCGTCCACGCCGTCGATGTCGCGGAGCGCCTGCAGGCTCTCCTCTTCCATCTGGCGAAACTTGCTCTCGCTGATGATGTCGAGCTTCCAGCCCGTGAGCTGGGACGCGAGGCGCACGTTCTGACCCTTGCGTCCGATCGCCAGGGAGAGCTTCTCGTCCGGCACCACCAGCTCCATGCGATGATCCGCTTCGTCGACGATGACCTTGTTGACCTCGGCGGGCTGGATGGCGTTGATGATGTAGCGCGCCGGATCGTTGTCGAAGGGCACGATGTCGATCTTCTCGCCGCGCAGCTCTTGCACGACGGCTTGCACGCGCGAGCCCTTGATTCCCACGCACGCGCCGACCGGGTCCACGTCCGAGTCTCGAGTCGTGACCGCAATCTTGCTGCGGCTACCGGGCTCTCGCGCCACGCTGACGATACGCACGATGCCCTCGTAAATCTCGGGCACCTCGGCCTCGAACAGCTTGACCACCAGATCCGCCGCGCTGCGGCTCAGGATGATCATCGGTCCGCGCGCTTCGCGGTCGATGTTCTTCACGTACGCGACCACGCGATCCCCCGGGCGATAGGTCTCCCGCGGCGTCTGCTCGCGGTGCGGCAGGATGCCCTCGGTACGCCCCAGATCCACGATGATGTTGTGGCCCTTCTCGAAGCGCCGAACGATGCCGCGAATGAGCTGACCCTGGCGGTCCTTGTACTCGTTGAAGATGATGTCGCGCTCCGCGTCACGCACGCGCTGGAGCAGCACCTGCTTCGCGGTTTGCGCGGCGATGCGCCCGAAGGCGCTGCGCGCCTGACGCATGTCGAGCACCGCGCCGAACTCCTTGTCCTGCTGCTTGGCCCGCTCCGCGTCCTTGGGATGCCAGAACACCTGGAAGCCGAGCTCCTCCCCGATCTCCGCCTCGAGGCCGTGCTTGCGAGCGTCGTCGAGCGCGATCTCGCGCTCGGGATCGTCCACTTCCTCGACCACGGTCATGTACTGGAACAGATCGATCTGTCCGGTCTCGTCGTTGAAGCGCGCCTCGAGCTCGCGGTTCGGTCCGAAGGATGCTTGCGCGGCCTTCAGGATCGCAGCCTCCATCGTCTCGATCAGGATCTGCTTGTCGATGCCCTTCTCTTGGGCAACCTGTGCGACGATGCCCCCGAGGTCGCCTTCGTAGCCTGCTTGCGCTGCCATTGCTCTCGCTCCCATCGTCCGGGCCTCACTTACCCCGGCCGGCTATCCGCCGACGAGCCTTTCTCGCGCTCGTCCGCTGGTTTTTGTTCACGGCTGGCACGTTCCAATCGAACACCAGTCGACCTGATTCGAGTGCGTCGAGCGGGAGGCTGAGCAGCCCCCGGTCCGTCTCGAGCACGACCTGCCCCGCCTCGTCGAGCCCGTGCAGCGTCCCGCTGACGACTCGTTGCCCGTCCTCCAGGGGCTCCCGGAGCTTCACCTTGGCCACCATCCCCGCGAAGCGCGCGTAGTCGCGCGCGACATACAGCGAACGCTCCACACCCGGCGAGCCGACCTCGAGGCGGTAGCGCTGGGGGATGACGTCCGCCACGTCGAGGGCCGCCGACAAGTCACGGGAGATGTCCGAGCAGAGATCGAGGGTGACGCCATCCCCCGGGCGGCGCGCGTCCGGGCGCTCGACGGTGAGCTCGAGCACCCAACCCGAGCGATCCGTGCGCCACACGAGCTCCACTCCGTCCACGCCGTGCGCGGACAGCACCGAACCGACGACCGCGAGGATGCGATCTCGATCGAGGCCAGGGAGTCTTTCGTGGGCAACGTGCATCTTTCCTGACGTCCCTCCAAGACTGGAGCGACCCGCGCGCGGTCAGCCGCGCACGCGACTCCTTGGGGTGACCCTTCCGCCAACAAAAAAAAACGGACCCTGTTCAGGGGGCCCGTGAGGGATCCACCCAAGTTGTCGGCGGGGAGCTTAGCCAAAGGCCGGGCGCTCTGCAAGCCGGTGAAATACCGGGAAAAGCCGGGCTGCCCTGGCCCGCGGGCCCTCAGGCGAGGTTCGGCAAGGTGACCAGATCGACGTGCAGGACCTCGTCGGAAAACGCCATGATTTCCGAGAGGCACGCCTCGCCGGGGCGGGTGTCCGTGCGGATCTTGCAGCAGCCGGCCCGGCCTCCCTCGAACACCGTGTTCTCGAGCTCCTGGATGTTGATCCCGTGTCGCTTCAGCACGTTGAGCACGTTGGCGATCGCGCCGAGCTTGTCGAGGTGGCGCACGACGAGCAGGTACCGGGCGCGAGAGGCCATGCTGATGTTGACGACGTTCGGCACCTCGCCCTTGACGATGAAGCTGCGCAATATGCGCACGGTCTCGTTGGCGATGGCGATCTGCGCTTCGTCCGTGGACGCGCCGATGTGGGGCGTGGCGTACACGAGCGCGGTGTCTACGATCGAGTTCGTGTAGATACCGTGCCGAGTGTCGGGCTCCTGCGGCAGGACGTCGAGCCCGAGGCGCAACCCCTTCTTGGGTGCGAGCTCGGCCAGCGCGGCGTAGTCCACCAGCTCGGAGCGAGCCGTATTGACGAAGTAAGCACCATCCTTCAGGGCCTCGAGCACCGAGCGAGAGATGATGCCCGAAGTTCGTTCATTGAGATCGAGATGCACGCTGAACACGTCGCTCGCGCGTGCTAGCGCCATCAGCCCCGGGGCGTAGCCAATGTCGTGCTCCGCCGCGCGATGCGGCGTGAGCGAACGACTCCAGGCGAGCACCTCCATCCCGAGCGCTCGCGCCATCCGCGCCACCGCTCGGCCCACGTGCCCGAAGCCGGCGAGGCCGAGGGTGCGCCCCCGCAAGCCCGAGGCTCGAGCGAACTCCTCCTTCTCCCAACGACCGGCGCGCAGGCTCGCGACCGCGTCGGGGATCCGCCGGTCGAGGCAGCCGATCAGCGTGAGCGTGAGCTCGGCGACGCCGGAGGCGTTCTTGCCGGGGCAGTCCGCGACGTAAATGCCGCGCTCGCTCGCGGTCTTGACGTCGATGTTGGCGACCCCGGCCCCCGCGCGCACGATCAAGTTGAGCGCCTGCCCCGCCGTCATGGCCCGAGCGTCGACCGGCGTGCCACGCACCACCAGCACGTTGACGTCCGAGAGCTGCCCCGGCAAATCCTTGGACTCGAGCTCGGGGAGATAGACGACCTCTGCCCCCAGGGTGCGCATCTCGTCGAGGCTCGCGTCGTTCAGGCGATCGGCTACCAGGACCTTCATGAGGCGGCGCTTTTATCACGAGCGCGGGGGGATCGGGTAGCGTCCTGCCCCGAGCACGAGCCAGGGCTCGCCGCCCGGACCCGGCTGCAGGAGGGGCTCGAGCGCGGTCTGTGCCTGGGGACGGAAACGCGCCTCGAACTGGCCCGCCTTGACCCGAACGTAGACCGCGTCCCCCTGCCCCACGCTCAACGTCGACGCGTCGAGCGGCTCGCTCGTGCCGTCGCTGAGCGCCAGCCACACCCGCTCGCCCTCGATGCGCAGGGAGTGCACGAAGAAGGGGACATCCTCGACCTCCAGGTAGCTCCAGTCGTAGCCGTTCGTCAGGACGAAGCGCCCGTCATCCGGGTGACGAGCGACCCAGCTCGCGAAGGCGGCCGCCATGCCCTCGTGGGCGACGGCGCCGCCCTGGTGCCAGAAACGACCTTCGCGATCCAAGCGAATGCCACTCTCGCGGGAGCGGCCCTCGGGCGCGGGTCTGCGGAAGAACTCGGGATGATCCCCAGGTTTCATGGCTCGGCTCAGGGTAGCGGAGCCGCTGCCCCGCGGCGACCGCGACCGGCCCGCAGGCCGCAACGGTTGCACCGCCGCTGAAAGCAGCGCACGCTCCCGGTGACATGGCCAGGGCAGCTCACCGACCTCGGGGCCAGTCGCTCTGGGCCGCAGCGCTGTTCGCGGTCGCCTGCGGCGGCTCGGATGACGGACAGCTGTACGGCGGCGCGGGCGGCGGCGCGCCAGCGGACTCGGGGACCGGCGGCGTCGGGGCCGCTGCCGGAAGCGCAGGCAGCAGCGGCGCAAGCGGGGGCGCTGCGGGCCAGGCTGGCGGCGGCGCCGGCGGCGCGAGCGGCGCGAGCGGAGCCGGTGGGGAGGCGGGACACAGCGGCGGCAGCGGCGGGGGCAGCGGCGGCGCCACCGGCGTGGGCACCGGCCCCTGCGGCGGCGAGCTGTGCGGCTTCTCGCTGGGCGCGACGTGCTGTGCTTCTTCGAGCAAGGGGCTCTACTGCGCGAACGCCGGTCTGGGCAACCCGTGCACCTGCTCCGGCCTCGGCTGCGACAAGCTCGAGATCACCTGCGACGGTCCCGAAGACTGCCCGACCGGGCAGCGGTGCTGCGCCACCAAGGAGTGGACCGGACCGAAGTACGACGAGGTGAAGTGCCGCACGGCGTGCTCGGTCACTGCTCGGGACGTGCGCGAGGTGTGCCACGCAGGCGGGCAGCCCTGCGCCAACGGCAAGGCGTGCTCGGCCGATGCGAACCTGCCGCCGAACTACGCCACCTGCGCGCCCTGACTCAGAGCGAGACCGTCTTGCCGAGGGGCTCGAGCTCGACGCGCGACACCGTGACCCGGAAGTCCTTTCCGTCCCACACGATCTCGTGACGCCGCGCCCCGAGCGCGTTGTCGAGCGGCTCGCTGAGCAAGCGTAGCGAGAGCTTGACGCGCTCCCCGTCCGCCAAGGTGAGCAGCATCGCCGACAACCCAATGGGCGAAGCGTCCGTCACTTCCCCCAGCTTCTGCTCGGAGCCGTCGAGCAGCGCCGCCAGTTCGAGCTGGGTCGACAGCTCCTCCCAGGTCACGATCACGAGCTTGCCGGGCCCGCTGAACAGTCCGAGCTCCTTCAGCTCGCGCTTGACGCTGGCCGTGGGCATCGGGGTCTTGCCGCCGGCGGCAGGCTCTGAGAGCAGGCGCGCGAGGCGAGCCGCGCTGGCCAGCCGCGCCCAACGCCTGGGATCGTTCGGCCCCGGCGTGCCCTGCGCGCCGGCGACCTTGCGCTCGAGCCGGAGCGCCTCGTCGATGCGGCCAGTTCCGGCCGCGGCCGCGGCGAGCCGAAGCCAACCGAGCGCGTCGCTGCCGTCGAGCTCGGTGATCGTCTTGTACTGGCGATACGCAGGCTCGTACCAGCCGTGACCCAGGTAGATGTCGCCGAGCAGGCGGCGCGAGGGGACGCTCTCGGGATCGAACTCGACGATCTCCGAGTAGGTGCGCACCGCTTCGTCCCCGTGGCCGGCGCGCGCGAGCACGTCACCGAGCTGCCGCGCGATGGTGGGCGTGAGCAGGCCCTGGTCGCGCAGCCGGCGTCCGAGCGAGACGGCTTCGTCCTTGCGATCCGCGCGGGTCAAG
Source organism: Polyangiaceae bacterium (assembly GCA_019637295.1). Classification (GTDB taxonomy): domain Bacteria; phylum Myxococcota_A; class Polyangia; order Polyangiales; family Polyangiaceae; genus JACKEA01. Next base: position 1,049,336 of record JAHBVX010000002.1, on the reverse strand, counting down.
AGCTTGACGAGTCGGATGCCGCCGTTGGGATCGTCCGGCGCCTTGGCCATCTCCTCGCGTAGCTTCGTGATGCGCTTGTCGAGATCGCCGAGCTCCGACAGCTGGGCATCGACCTGCACCCAGTTGACGGCGCTGCCGAACACGGCGCGCTCGACGGCGGACACGAGCTGGGGATCGACCGCGCGGCGCAGCACGAGCTTGGCGAGGTGCTTCTGCACGTCCGGACGCGACGTGAAGTGCCCGAGCACCACCGTCGCGGTGCCCCCATTGTCGATGCGACGCTGCATCAGCTCCAGGAAGGTGCGCTCGGCGCGCCAGTCCCCGAGCTCACACGCCGCGCGCGCCGTGTCGTAGCGCTCGATCAGCTCGCTGGCGTTGGTCGCGGTGCGCAGCCGCTTCTGCCACAGCAAGCTGCGCTGAGCGAGGGGCCGCGAGGAGGTGTCGCTGCAGGTCTTGAGCACGACCTCGACCGGGCTGCCGCGCAACGCGTGCGGCGGGGGAGAGACCAGCCCTCGCTTGCGGGGCAGATCGGCGTCCCGCTCGGATTCCTCGTCGAGCGGGTCGGGCATGCGGAGCTTCGGCGCCCGTCGCGGGGCGGCGCCGCCGCCCGCGATCGACGGGCGGGCCGCGTAGGCAGGGGCCGTCGGTGCCGCGGCCTGGGGCGTGAAGGGGTTCGACGGCGGGGCCACGGACTCTGGCTCGGGGATGAGGGATGGCGCCGGGGTCGGCTCCTGCGGGAGGTCGCCCTTCTCCTCGAGCGCCTCGGCCTGCTGCGCGATGGGGCTCGGCGCGTACTCCTTGGCGCCGGCCGCTTGCGGTGCGCTCGCCGGTTCGCTCTCGCTGGCCGCCAAGCGATCGAGCTTGCTGCAGCCGAGGGGCAAGGACGCCGCGGGCATCGCGGCCAGACGAGCCGTCAGCCGTCGCTCGCTCGTGGGGTCGAGCGCTCCGAGCTTCACGCCGCGCAGCGGCGAGCGCCGGCGCGGGATGCCCATGCGCTGATACGCCGACTCGCTCTCCAGCGCGATGAACGAGGTGAACGGGGTCATCAGCCCGTACTCGAGCCCGAGGGCCACGATCCGGCCGCGCTCCTGCTCCGGATCGGGGGCGGCGCCGAGCAAGCGACGGACGTACTCGGCAGCCCACAGCCGGGGCACGAAGGCGCCGACCACCGAGTCGTCGCGCTTGACGTCGTACTCCTTCTCGAACTTCTCGCCGCCGAGCCGCCCGCGCACCGTGACCTTGCGCGGCAGATCGTGGTGGGTGCGGGCGAGCACGACCACCTCGCTGCCGCGGCTGACCTTGCCGGCAGCCGTGCTGAAGGGCTCGTCGAGCCCGGCGCCGAGATCGAGCTCGAGATCCGTGAGCGTGGGCGTCTTGATGGCGGCGGCGAGCTCCAGCGCGCGGGCTGTGGTCTGCTCGGCCTCGTCCACACGCAGCGGGATGCCGCCGCCAGCGCGCGCCAGCTCACCGAGCAGGGCGTGCGCGGCGTCCGTGCCGACCCCCACGCTGAACAGCCGCGCCCGAGAGGTGCCCAGGGCCCGGCGCAGTCGCTCGATCAGCTGCTCGCCGGTCATCACGCCGCTGGTGGCCAGACCGTCCCCCACGTACACGAGCGCGGGTTGCTCGGCGCCGTGCAGGCGCGCGAGCGCGACGTCGAAGGACGCCTCCAGATCCGTCGCGCCACCGACGGAGTGATCGGCGAGCGCCTCGAGGGCCTGCTCGATCTCCTTGTCCGACGCCGCCGCCAGGCCGTCCTTCGGGTGCAGCACCTTGGGGCGCACGTCCAGAGCCACGAGCGCGAAGCGATCATCGCTCGACAGCCCCCGCAGGATGGCCTGCGCCGTGGCGCTCTTCAGCTTGTGACCTGCCTCGTCACCGGCGGCGGACGTGTCCACCACGACCACCACGTCCGCGCGCTGCTGCTTCACGCTCTTCCAGTCGATGTCCGGCACGTAGCGCACCATTAGGTAGTCCGCGCTCTCTCCCCCGGCGGCGTAGCGAGAGACCGTGAGCGGCGGTCGCGACCCGGGCAGCGTGGCCTCCAGCTGGAAGTCCGTGCGCGGCGTGTAGCCCGAGCGACGCATCGTGACGCGCTTGCCGCCGTCCTCCACCCGCGCGTCCGCGAGGGTGGCCAGGCGCATCTTCTGCCCCGGTTCGCCCAGCGACACGGACAGCGAAAACTCGCCGATGCGCACCGGATCGCCGGCCGACATCGGATACACGTACGTCAGCTTGCCGTCCACCGGCGTCGTCAGCTCGAGGTAGCGCAGCACCACGCGTCGCGTTCCGCCCGAAGTGATGGGGTAGATCCGCGCGCGGTAGGTGCGGTTGTCGATCCACTCCAGGATCGCGGGCGAGTGACCCGTGGCCACCGCCGTGGCGTACTTGGCGGCGGCTTCGCGACGCTCGGTGAGCTCACCCTCCACCAACTGTCCGTCCGTCTCGAGGGCGAAGCCGGTCACGCTCGCCCGCTCGGGCAAGGTGAACCAGTACCAACCCTCCACCGCTCGATCCGTCGGGTTGAAGAAGGTCTGATCGACCTCGGTCTCGCTCAGCCCCTCGCGTACCACCGCGCGCACGCTCTGCTTGCTCACCTCCAACCGTCGCGCCGGGCTGCCGGCCTGAGCCCCCACGTCCACGCCGTAGATGGTGCCGCGACCAGCGCCCGCCAGCAGCGCGCCGGACGAGTAGTCGGCCATGCCACCCGTCCAATCGTCCCAGAACGAGAGCGGCGCGACCTCGGGCTTGTCCGCGCCGCGGGCGAGCGCCTGCTCGCCGGCCTTCACCTCCACGCGGCCACCCTTGGACGTCACCGTCGCGGCGCCGCGAGCGACGTACACGACGGCTCCTTCGCCATCGCGCCGCACCGACAAGCCCGCATCGGCCGCCGCGACCACGATCTCTCCGGCCGTGTGGGCCAAGGCCTCGCGATCCGTCGGTGGTGCGTCGACGAAGTACTCCCCCTTCTCGAGCACCACGCTCTCGGCGCCCAGAACCGCCACGCTGTCGTCGCGTAGGAACAGCCGCGAGCCGTCCGGGAGACGCACCAGCGCCCGCGCACCTTTACCCGTCTCGATGCGCGCGCCACTCTTCAGCGGCGCCCCGCTCGCAGCGCGCACGGCTCCCTCCCCTTGATCGACGGTGACCTCCCCGGCCGCGAGCTCGAGCCGCGCCTGGATGGCGCCGGCCCGCACGGGGGGTGGCCTGCGGGTGACCACGTAGGCGATCACCGAGCCGATGACCGCCAGCGCGAGCAGCGCCAGCACCACGCGTTGAATCGTCTTGGCCTTGGGGGACTGCTGGGGCTTCTCGCTCATGAAGGTCTCCTGGGCCCGGACCGCGTACGCGCCGCGCCGAACCACCTCGAGCCGGCCTCGGGCCGGAGGCTCATCGTCGGACGAAAGCGGACTCGGGTCGAGCCCTCAAAGCCAGCGGCAGGGCGCCGCTCAGAAGCCGAAAGCGTCGGCCTTGGCGGCGTTGGCGCGCACCTGGGCCTTGGGTTTGCGGGCCTGTGCCGGGGACGGCGGCGCCCCGGCGGCTGGCGCCGGCTCGGCGAGCCCCTCGCTGGCCTCCGCCAACGCCGCGGACTGACCCTTGAAGTCCTTCTCGAGGTCGGCGCGACGCGGTGACGGCGCGGCGGCCAGCGCCGTCCGCTCCTGGGCCTGCACCTGCGCCCAGCTCTCACTGAGCTTGCGCCGCGCCTCCTCGCTGCGACCGCTCTGGAACAGCAGGTTCGCTTCCTTCAGGGCCGCGCCCGTCTGCGAGCGCATCAGCCGCGCATGCACGATCGGGTCGAGCTGCTGGGTGGCGCTGCCGTCGTCGGTCACGAGCACGGCGAGCTTGCCCTCGCATTCGCCCGCGTCGCTGCGCGCCAAATCTCGATAGCGCAGCTGCACATCCGCCACTGGTCGCGCCCCAGCGGCGCTGCGCGGCACGGCGACCCGGACCAACAAGGTCTTCTCTTCGCCGGCGGAGAAGCTGCCCATGGGGACCAAGAGCCGCTGGCCTTCCTGGCGGAAGGTGCGATCGAACACCTGCGTGACCCGCACACCCGGCGCCAGCTCCACCGCCAGCTCGGCTTCGTTGGCCACGGTCTTGACGAGGGACGCCAGCTCGTCGTCGAACACCCGCGAGAGCCCCGCCGCGTCATCGACGAAGTGGTGGCGGCCGTTGGACTCCACCGCCAGCGCGCTCATCACGCGCTCGTTGTACTCCACGTCTACACCGATGGCGGAGATGCTCGCGCCCTGCGCCCGGATACGCCCGGCGATGGCGCGAAAGCCCTCGACGTCCCGCACGCCGGCGGTCGCCTCGCCGTCGGACAGGAGCAGGATCCGATCCACCATCCCCGGGCGCCGGCCCAGCACGCTCACCGCCTCGTCCAGGCCACACGAGATACAGGTGTCTCCCCGCGCCGTGATGGTCCCGATCTGGCGCTCGACCCGGTCGCGCGAGAACGCATCGATGGTGGTGGGCGCGGCGACCAGCTCGGTCTTGGTGTCGTAGGTGATCACGCTGACGACGTCCCCGTCGCGCAGCCGGCGGACCATGCCCCGAGCCGCGCCCAGCGCGTTCTCCATGCGCTTGCCGCGCATGGAGCCGGAGCGATCGATGACGATCGCCAGGTTCACCGGCGTGGTCGTGCCGCCGGTGTCGCTGCGATCCGCGCTGACGTTGACGAGCATCAGCGTCTCGGCGTCGCGCTCTCCGCTCACCCGCGCGTGCCCGAGGCGACCCTCGACCATCAGCGTGCGGCCGGCGGTGAAGGAGGCGCCCGGCTCGCCCGCCACCGTCGACCGCCCGTCGCTGGCGACCTCGGTCACGGCCTCGGCCAGGGGCTTGGGGCCGAGCCTGTCGGGGGTGAGCGACCACACGGTGACGCTCGAGAGCGTCATGCCAACGAGCGAGAGCAGTCCAATGGTCCTGACCTTCATGCTGCGAACCCTCTTGCAACGCCGCCCGGCGGCGGCAACTTTCACTCGAATCGTGCCTGCTCTCCTACGCTCCGGGGCGGGGAAGGATCTCCCGGGCTCGACGGCTCGCAGCTTATATAAGTACTTACCGCTACTTACGTCGCAGGTCAGCGGCTCCGCGCAGGCGGCGGCGGCGGGGTCGCCCCGGGCTCAACGGGATGAAGCTCTTGAGCGTGATGTGCTTGCCGAAGCAGAGCAGCACGTCCCCGGGCAGCAGCTCCCGATCGCCCCGCGGGTTGGGGATGGTCAGGCTGCCCCGGGTGATGCTGAGCACCTGGACGTCGCGCTCGCGCAGGTTGGCGTCTCGTAGCATGCGCCCGGCCAGCTCCGAGTCCGGCGCGACCGGGAACTCGGCGACGCCGTAGCCCGACTTGAGGGTCAGGCGCTGGCGCACGTCGAGATCCGGGAACAGCACCTGTTCTTCGAGGTGCTCGATGATCGCCCCGGCCACGTCCACCCCGGTGATCGTCTCGATGCCCTCGAGCCCGGGGGACGAGTTCACCTCCAGCACCTGGGGGCCGTCCTTCGTCTCGAGGATGTCCACGCCCGCGACCCGCAGACCCATGATCTGCGCCGCGTGGATGGCGGTCACCTCGCACTGAGAGTCTATCTGCAGCGGCTCCGCCCGACCGCCTCGGTGCACGTTGCTGCGAAACTCCTCGCCCACTGCCACGCGACGCATGGCCGCCACCACGCGGTCACCCACCACGAAGGCCCGCATGTCGCGGCCGCGACTCTCCCGCACGAAGCGCTGGATCAGCACGTTCTGCTTGGCGCTCTGCAGCGTCTCGATGATGGCCTCGGCGATCTTGGTGTTGTCCGCCAGGATCACGCCGATGCCCTGAGTCCCCTCGAGCAGCTTGATGATCACCGGCGCCCCGCCGACGTGCTCGATCGCGTGCAGCACGCTGCCGCGGTCCCGGACGAACGCGGTGGGAGGAATGCCGATGTTGTGCCGCGACAGGATTTGCACGCTGCGCAGCTTGTCTCGCGAGACGCTGATGGCGTTGGAGGAGTTGAGGGTGAACACGCCCATCTGCTCGAACTGCCGCACGACGGCGGTGCCGTACATCGTGATCGAGGCGCCGATGCGGGGGATGGCGGCGTCGTAGCGCGAGAGGCGCCGCTTGCGGAAGAACAGCTCCGGGTGGCCCTGGGAAATCCCCATACTGAAGCGCAGCGTGTTGAGCACCTTGGGCTTGTGCCCGCGCCGGAGCGATGCTTCGCGCAGGCGCCTCGTGCTGTAGGCGTTCGGGCTGCGGGACAGGATTGCGATCTTGAGCGCCATGGGGGGTCACCGGTCGCGGCTGGGCGGGGCGGAGCGTGCTGCGGAGGGCGGGCACCTGACAAGGGCCACCTGTCGTGCACCCTGCAACGCCGCGTCAGCGCCGCGTGCCCCGGTCACGGATGACTCCGAGGTCGGCTCTTGGGCTTCTTGCGCTTCGGGCGGCCGAGGGTATAGCGCCGGCTGACATCGACCACGAAGGCGTGACTGAGCGCAGAGCGGCCGATGAGCATGCGGAACAACATGCGCTCGCGACTGACGAGGCTGAGCTCGATCTCGCGCTCGACGCCGCCGATGCGGACCTTGGCCACCACGAAGATACGCGCCTCGCTCACCCCGCTCGACGGCCGCACGCGGCCACGGCGGCTGATGGGTGCCTCCACGGTCACCCGCCGATCGATCTGCTTGCGGTGGAGCCTCACGTCGAAGCGTACGCGACTGTGACCGACCTCGTGGACGTTCTCGACGTGCAGCGCGCTCGAGCGTGCGCCCGTGTCCATCTTCGCGCGCAGCCGCGTGACGTTCCACTCGGGGATGTCCACGTATTCGGCCCAGCCGATGACCAGGGGTTCGGGGTGCTGGGCCACGCGCGTCCGGGTCCAGACTCTATCTCAATTCGGGCTCGCTGGCCGAGGCCACGCGCGCTAGAACCGAGGCCATGGGTCCACGGCTAGGTCTAGTGTTGGTTGGCTGCGCGCTGGCGCTCGGCTGCGGGGGCGACGACGATCCCAAGGGGTCGCCGAGCGGCACGGGCGGCAGCGGCGGGGCGGCGGGCGGCAGCGGCGGCGGCGCGGGCGCCGGCGGCAGCGGCGCCCAGAGCGGGTGTGGGCAAGCGGCGCCGGCGACCGGCAAGCGCACGCTCACCTTCGGCGGGGCCGAGCGCTGGTTCGTCCTGCACCTGCCGCCGAGCTACGACCCCTCCCAGCCGACCCCCCTGGTGTTGAACTTCCACGGGCGCACCGCCGAGACCTTCGGCGAGGCCGCCCCGCTACAGCAGAGCCTCAGCAAGCTGCCGGCCAAGGCCGACGCCGCGGGCTTCATCCTGGTGGCGCCGCAAGGGCTGAAGGATCCGGACGGCAACCAGACCTGGAACGCCGGGCTGTGCTGCGCCGCGGACAAGAGCCGCGACGACGTGGGCTTCGTGGACGCCATCCTCGATCAGCTCGAGTCCGAGCTGTGTGTCGACGCTTCCCGCGTGTTCGCCACGGGCCTGTCCAACGGCGGCTTCATGTCGCACCGCTTGGCCTGCGAGCGCGCCGAGCGCATCGCCGCCGTCGCGCCAGTCGCCGCCTACAACGGGATGACGAGCTGCGCTCCGTCGCGCCCCATCTCGCTCATCGCGTTCAACGGCACCGCCGACGTGCTGGTCAGTCACGCCATCGCCCTCGAGCACAGCGCAGCCTGGGCCACCAGGAACGGCTGCGATGCCAGCGCCGCGCAGACCTTCTCGAACGGCGACAGCACTTGCCAGACCTATTCGGGCTGCGACGGCGGCGCCGAGGTCGTGCAGTGCTCGGTGGACGATGGCGGGCACACCTGGCCCGGCGGCATCGATCTGCCCGGCTTCGGCAAGACGACCCAAGATCTACTGGCCAACGACGCCATGTGGGAGTTCTTCCAGAAACACCCGCTGTGAGGGGTCCGCTCACTCGGACGAGCGCGGCGTGGGGCGCCGAACGCCGGCGCGCTCGAGGAACGACCAGGGCGGCAGCGCGCCGATCTGCACCAAGACGGCGTCGCACGCGAGCTCGTCCAGGGCTCCGTTGCGCTCGACCTCGACCAGCCCGCGTCGAACACGCCGCACCACGGAGTTCTGGCGCAGCTCGATGCGGCCAGCCTCCACCGCGCGCGACAGCTCGCTGATGTTGCGCGCCTTGCCGCGCCGAAAGCCATCTCCGCGATGGACGATCGTGACGCGGGTGTCGGGTTGACGTCCGAGGGCGAGGGCGGCCTCCATCGCGCTGTCGCCCAGACCCACGACGAGCACCCGCTGACCGGCGAAGCTGCGCGCGTCCGCGAGCGAGTAGTAGACCTGCGCCTCCGCGTCGGGATCCACCGGGACCTCGAGGCGCCGTGGGCTGCCGCGCCTGCCGCTGGCGAGCACCACTCGCTCCGCCTCGAAGCGCTGCTCGTTGCCCTCTGGGTCGAGCGCGGTGATGCGGAACTCGCCGCCGGACCCGCGCTCGATGGCCGTGACCCGCAGGCCCTCTCGGATCCGCAGCTCGTGGCGCCGGACGATGCGCAGCCACTTGGCGAGCAGCTCCTCCTTGGTCGCCTCCTCCAGCCACAGCTCCCCGACCACCGGCACCCCGAGGGGCTGATCGAACACCAGCTTGCCCCGCGGGAACGAGCGGATGCTCGCGGCCACGGTGGACTGCTCGAGCACCATCGCGGCGAGCCCCTGCTCGCGCGCCGCGAGGGCGGCGCTGATGCCGGCGGGGCCGGCGCCCACGATGAGCAACTGCAGCCGGGACGAGCCGTCCGGCTTCTTGGGTAGGGTCTTGGCCAGCGCGCGCACGGCCATCGCCCCTTGATTGATGGCGTTCTTGATCAGCGGCAGTCCGGTGAGATCGCCGGCCAGGTACAGCCCCGGCACGTCCACCGACTCGAGCGTGTCGGTCACCCGCGGGCGATCGTCCACCGGCTCACCTTCCCGAACCACCAGCGAGCCGTTGGGACAGTGCTGCTCGCACAGCGTCAGTCCGCAACAGTCGTCCGGTCGCGCGACGACCGCGACGAATCGGCGCACCTCGAGCACGTCGTAGGGGCAAGCGTCCACGCAGGCGTAACAGCCCAAGCACGTGGTGGTGTCGATCTGCGGCAAGCGCACTACGTCGGACGGGCGCACCACGGGCTCGGGGGCCGGCGCCCGGCGGCGCTCGCGCAGCCGCCACAGCGCTCGCTGCGAGCCCCAGACGACGAGCCCGAGGCCGAACGCACCGACCAGCCACGGCGCCGTGCGACCCCGGCCACCAGCGGGCACCGTCGCCGCCACCTCGCGGGCCGCCTCCCAGGCACCATCGCGTGCCGGACGATCGCCGCGCGTGGTGGCCACCGGCCGGTGCTCGTCGAAGCACACGGTCGGCCGAGCGTCGCCGAGCCCCTCTTGCCCGGCGAGCAGGCAGGCCGCGATGGGATCTCCCGGGCGACTCGGATCGTGGCAGCGCGTACAGGCCGCGAGAGGCACGAGCGGGACGTTGACCGCGGTCGGCGCCACGTAGCGCGTCACCACACCGGTGTCAGTCTCCCAGCCGGTGCCGTACCGAATCGCGCGTCCGTCGGTGAGCAGCGCCACACCTTCATCTGCAGTGTGCGCCGCGTGGCAGGTCGCGCAGCCGAGCTGGCCTCGCTGCGCGAGCGCGCGATGAGCGGGGCGCGCGGAGGGATGCGGGCCATGACAGCTCACGCAGCTGTCCGCGATCGACGCGCCGCTCTGGTGGCAGCCACTGCAACCGACCGCGGCGCGCGCGTGGGGACGCGACTGGGGGCCGGGTCCCCACAGGCCCTGGGGACCGAGCGCCCAGCCGAGCCCCGCGACGGCCGCGACGGCCGCGACGGCGGCGCCGAGCCACAGCCCGCGACCCAGCAGCACGTCGCTCGACGTCCGCGGCGCGGCGCGGAGCTTCACCGCCCGCCTCCCAGCGCGGAGGCGACGTGCAGTAGCAGTAGCAGCAGGAACATCCCGGCGAGCAGCACGTGCACGGGCACCAGGCCGCGCAGCGCGAGGGTCAGCACGCGACGCCCCGGGAGCGCGCGCAGCTCCACCACGATGCGCACCAGATCCGTGAGCCCCTCTCGCTGATCGCCGCCGCGGCCCTCCAGCATGGCGTCGATGCGCGCGTGCAAGCGCGCCTCCTCCTCACGCAGGGTGCGGCGCCCGAGCACGAGCCCGAGCCAGCCCAGCGGCGAGCGCGCGTAGGGCAGCAGCAAGCGCTCCGCGAGCACCTTGACCAGCTCGCTCTTGCCCGAGGCCGCCCGATAGAGACGATCGAACACACGCTCTCGCTCCCGCGGAAAGTCCTCGGGCAGCAGACCGCGGCGCTCGATCCGCGTCAGCCAGCGCGGCAGCGTGCGATACGCCGCGATGCCGACGAGACCGGTGAGGGACAGCGCCCAGAACACGAGCCCCAGGGCGCCGCTCGTGGAGGGGCGTCCGCCGAAGCCGCCGTGCAGCGCGCCGAGGGCGAGGGTGGCCAGGCCGAGCACGACGTGCACGTCGAGCTGAGGCGCCACCCGAGAGCGCGGCGCGGGTGCGCGCTCTGCGAGGGTCGCGCGCAGACCGCGCTCGCGGCGCGGAAGCCAACGTCGCACCCCTCGCTTGAAGAACCCATAGCCCGCGAGCACGAGACACGCCGGCAGCGCGACCACGCCAGCGAGCAGACCCACGCCCCGGCTGGGCTCCACCACGCCAGCCTGCTGCAGGCCGAGGCCTAGCCCCACCAAGACCAAGCCCAGCCCCGACGCGAGGGTGAGCGCCCGCGCTCGCCGCTTCTCCGTGCGCCCCGGGGCGCCGCCGCCGGCGGTCGGCCCGGGGCCGTGAAAGAGCGCCGCGAGCTCCGAGAAGTCGCGGCTCGGATCCACCCGCAGGATGGACCCGGTAGGGCAGGCCGAGACACACGCCGGCGCCTGCCAGTCGCGACACAGATCGCACTTGGCCGCGACGAGCGCGCTCGTGCCCACCGCCGTCTCGGCCCGCGCCGCAGCCGGCGGCGCACCGGGCCGCGGCACCATTTGCACGTTGTCCCACGGGCAGGCGCGGACGCAGGCCGCGCACCCGGTGCACAGTTCGGCGCGGATGAACACCTCTCCGCGGGGCTCGCGACCGATGGCTCCGGTGGGGCAGTCCACCATGCAGGCGGCGCTCTCGCAGTGCTGACAGCTGTTGGGCAAGAGCAAGCTCGCCGGCGCGCCGGTGCTGGAGAGCTGAGTCACGATCTTGTCACCGCGGCGCACCAGGTGGCTCTCACCGTGGGTCTCGGCGCACGCCCAAGCGCAATGTCCGCAGCGCACGCAGCTGTCCTGCTCGATCACGAGCAGCGAGCGCGCGACCTGCAGGCGATACAGATCCCGGAACACGTGCTGCGTCGCGCCGCGTTCGAACTCGCCGACGATACCCGCCTGCGCCTCGCCTCGCTCCACAGCCACGCGTCCGAGTCCAGCCAGCAACGCCGGACAGCGATCCACCGCGCTCTGCAGCGCCGCACGTGGCAGCGCGAGCGCGAACAGATCTCCCTGCGCCACCGCGGACAGGCTGTGCTTTCGACCCGCGAGCACGTCGTCGTCCCCCGCGACGTCGCCGCGCGCCAGATAGCCGCACACCCGCACGCGCCCGTCGTGCTCGGACTGCAGCTGCAGCAAGCCGCCGGCGATGACCAGCGCGAACGGTGCGTCATCACCCTGGCTGAAGACCCGCTCGCCGCGACGGTGGTGCTTCCACTCGGCGCGGTCGAGCAGCATGTCCAGCTCGTCGCGGCCCAGCTCTCGGCCCAGCGCCGAGCTGTCCAGCACGTCGCGCGCCGCGGCGCGCAGCGCCGCGCGCTCGTCGCGCTCGACGGAGTCCGCCGTCGCCCCACCGCGCACCCGCGCCCGCTGCAGCACCGTGACGGGGACCTCTGCGATCGTCGCTGGCTCGTCGGCCCACGCGCTGAGCAGGCGGCTGGCCCCCGGCACGGTGGCCTCCTCGCCGAAGCTGTCACCGCGACGCGCGACGCGCATCGTGCTCGCGCGGTCCTCGCCGCGTCGCACCGCTTCGAGCCGCACGCTCCCGCGCAGCACGACGAACAGCGTGTCCGCGCGGTCCCCGACGCCGTAGGCAGGCTCGCCGGCGCCGAGCTCGAGCACCCGGCTCGCCCGCGCCACGTCCCGTCGGGCGCGTTCGTCCAGACTGCGCAGCAGCGGCGAGGCGAAGACCTCGTCCGGGATCCCAGCCGGCTCGGTCATGGAATCGTCCGAGTCAGGCGCGACAGCTCGACCACCTCGAGCCGCTCGAGCGCTGCTGCGTCGATGAGGGGCCTGCCGGGACGCTTGCGCCGCTCGTAGTCGATGAACGCCCGGAGCAAGAAGGGCGGAAAGGCCCGAAAGAGCAGCCGGGCCTCGACCGTCAGCTCACTGCCCGTGCCCACCGACAGCTGATACACGAAGGTGACCGGCTGCTTGGGCGCGAGGGAGCGCCGATCGATGATGGCATCCGGCGCCTTGAGCACGCCACGCGAAGCGTCCAGCGCGCCCACGGGGAAGTAGGTCTCGAACAGCGCATTCTCTCCGCGCAGGTTGCTGACGCACTCGCCGGTGTCGATGTCGTAGCTGCCGTCCGCGTAGCGATCCGCCCGGGTTCGATCTTGGCCCGGTAGAGGCTGGCATCGCCCGCGGGAGTCGACGCTGCCGATGCACACCACGCAGCGCAGGAAGCCGTTCTGGAAGTTCACCAGCCCCCTGCCCTGGAAGTGGCGGCCGCCCAGCGCGGGATCCGGATCCCAACGCGGGACGTCGGGACCGTCGCTCACGTCGGCGCCGAACACGCCCTGGGGTCTGCCCTGCCCGTCGGTGAAGCGATCGTCGGTGTTGACCCGCAAGAAGACCTTGTCTCGCAGATCCTCGTCGCCGCGGTCGACGCGTCCCACCTCGTACACGACCCGCCCGCCCGCGTCGCGCACCACCAGGTGCACCCACAGCTCGCGTTCCTGGGAGAAGCCCGCCGGGATGCGGTGCCCGGCGCCCACGTTCTCGATCACCACCGGCAGCTCGAGCTGCCGTCCCCGCCGGCGCGCCTCGCCCAGGGAGAGGGACACGCTGGCGGCCAGCAATAGATCGCGTCGGCTCTTGCCGCCTTGCGGGATACCGAAGGTGTCCACCGTGGGCTCGTCCACGAGCTCGTCGGGAAAGTGGGCGGAGAGCGGCACGTCCACGCCCGAGAAGTAGTGCGGGCGCACGGGCGTGGCCGAGCCCGAGCTGGTGGCGACGCGCGCGAGCGGGTAGTCGCCGGGCGCGCGCGCTTCGAAGCGCGTCCCCGGCGGGCAGGCGCGATCGAGGGCGCTCGCGTTACCCCCTACCGGCGCCGGACTGCCGGGCTCGAGCCGCACGCACACGCCGGGGTAGTTGCTCATGTGACAGTCCTGACAGCTCGCGGCAGTGCGCCCCGAGCGGCGCTCCGCTTCGGCCCACGCGTGCCACTCGCTGTAGGCGTTGCGCAGTCGCTTGAAGTGCTCGCCGCGCTCGCGCACTCCGATCACGTCGCTGCCGAACAGGCGCACGTCGTGACAAGCCCCACAGAACTCGCTCGACCCCAGGTAGCGCTTGGCCTCGGCGCTGGGCCTGGAGTGCACCCCGCCCCCGACCATTTCCGCGCTGCCCCCAAACAGCAGGTTCGGATCGAGTCGATAGCCGCTGTTGGCGATGCCGTGGACACCACGCGCGTCCTCTGGACGCGCCAGGAAGCGACGACCCGTCACGCTGCTGATCCACGACGGATTGCCCTCGTAGTCGCCACGCGCAAGCGCGCCGGGCGTGACGGGGCCGTGCACCTGGTGACAGAACACGCACGAGATGCCCTCCATGGCGCGGGCGTCGAGGGCTTGCTCCAGGGTCGGATTGGGCGCGCCGGCGCGACGGCCGTCCCAGGCGGGCACCGTAGGGGCGAGGTTCTCCGCGGGGGCGTGACAGTTGACGCACCAGTGCTCTCCACCCGACCCCGTCACCGGCACGCGGCTGGCGCGATCTCGACAGGCCGTCTGCGGATCGAGCTTGCGCAGGATCCCCGCGCCGTTGGGGCAGTCGAAGTCGCGCCCCACTTGCTCCTGGATCAGCATCTCGAGCGCGAGGAAGAGCGGACTCTTGACCGAGTGCGCCATCACCGAGCGCTTCCACTCGCCGACCTGTCGAGGGTGACAGCTCGCGCAGTCGTCCGCGCGGGCCGTCGCGGCGAGCAACGGTGCGCGAGGCGCGAGCGGCTCGGCCGGCGACCCCTCCCCGCGGGTGAGCAGGACATAGAAGAGAGCGCCGAGCGCGCCGGCGAGCAGTAGCCCAAGCGCGCCCGCAGGCAGCGCGCGCCTCGGCGGCGGGGAGGCTGCGGCTCCGGTGGCTCGCGGTTTCGCCTCGGTCCGAGCAGCAGGGGCGGGGCGCGGGTCGGAGCGCTGCCCTGCGGCGGGCTGCGCGCCGACGGCGTCGAGTGAGCGGAGCCGAGCCACGATCTCCGCGGCGCTGCTGGGTCGCTCCGCGGGCGTTGGGTCCAGGAGCCGCAAACACAGCGCCTGCAGCCCCGCGGGCAGCGCGCGCGCCACCTCGGGCGGGAAGGGTGGCGGTGGGCGAGCGGCGCGCGCCTCGAGGGCCAGCCGCAGCCCACGACCGGCGAAGGGGTGCTCGCCGGCGAGCATGCGGTAGGCGATGAGTCCCAGCACGTAGCGATTGGCCGCGTTGTTCCAAGGGGCTCCTTCGGCTTGCTCCGGCGGCGTCCAGCGCGGCGAGCCGGCGGACGCGTCGGTGGCTCGGCTCGCCTCGGCGCCGGCGCCCACGAGCGTGAAGACCAGCGGGTCGCAGCCGAGCTCGACCAGCGCGGGGCCGCGCACCGTGACCGTGTCGGGGCCGAGGGGGCCCGGAAACATCGACTCGGCCTCCACGCGCTCCAGGCACTGCGCCAGGGCGAGCAGCAGCGGCGCTGCCTCGCTCGCGGTGACGCGCTCGCGCGACGAGAGCCACGTCGAGAGGGTGGGCTCGGCCGAGCCTCGCACCAGCCACGCGCCCTGGTCGTCGTGCCCCGACGGCCCAAAGCGTCCGAGGCCCAGGCGACCGAAGCGCTCGAGCTTGCTGGCCAACTCCGCGTCGTCGACTCGCCACAGCTCGCCGCCCGAGCCGAGCGCGTGGCGCGTCACCGCGCGCCCGAGGGGCGGCAGCGGTGACAGGAGCTCGAGCCCGGCCTGCTCGGGGGTCTTCACGGAACGGTCACCGCGCCCCGCGCTGCGCTGGCCGTGGGCGCCTCGAGAGCGGGGGTGGCGGGAGTGCTGCTGGCTCGGGCGAAGTACGTCACGACCGCGGCCAAGAGGCTGAGTCCGAGCACCACCGCGAGGCCTACGCGGGTCTCGATCTCACGGGCGGCGGTGGCCCGCTCCACGAGGGCGATGGTGTCGGCCCGCGGCGACGGTCGCTCGGCGGTCGAGCCCTGCGGGCGTTCGCCCGGATCGCTGGCTGCGCTCTCGAGCGTGTCCCGGGACTCCAGGGGCTGAGTGCGGGGAGCGGCGGACCGCGCCGAGACCTCCTGGCTGCTGCGCTCGCCGCCCGCAGCCCGCGGCGACCGCGCGACGGCGGGCGCGAACGGCTCGAGATCGTGCAGCACGTCCGCAGCCGTCTGCGGTCTGTCATCGGGCTTCTTCTCGAGCAGCTCGAACAGGAGCCGGTCCACGCCGCGCGGCAGCGAGCCCCGCACCGAGTCGGGCAGCGGCGGCGCCGGCGCGGTGCACTGCAGATTCAGCAGCTCGCGCGGCGACGCGCTCTCGAACGGGGCCTTGCCGGTGAGCATCTCGTACAGCACCAGGCCGAGGGCGTACAGATCGCTCCGACCGTCGACGCCGGTAGCGTCGATCTGCTCCGGGCTCATGTACTGCAGCGTGCCCACGCTGTGGGTGGTCGTCTTGCTGAGCGCTTGCATCACCTTGGCGATGCCAAAGTCCATCACCTTCACGGTGCCGTCCGCGAGCACCATCACGTTCTCCGGCTTCAGATCCCGGTGCACGATCGGCGGCTGCTGGCGGTGCGCGGCGGCGAGGGCGCCCGTGATCTGAACGGCGATGCCGACGGCGTCCTCCCACGCGAGCGCGCCGTGCTCGGTGAGCACCTCCCGCAGGGTGCGACCCTCGAGCAACTCGAGCGCCATCACGAGCTGATCGTCGCTCTCGGTGCAGGCCAGGCAGCGCACGATGTTCGGATGATCGAGGTGGGCCAGGATGGTCATCTCGTTGAGGAACAGGCGCCGACCCTCCTCCGAGCGGGCGAGCTCGGGCCGCAGGACCTTGAGGGCGACGCGTCGCTTGGAGAGCCGCTCCTCGGCCTCGTAGACCTTGCCCATGCCCCCCTCCCCCACCAGTCGTCGGACGAGGTACTCCCCGATGCGCTCCATGGTCTGCCCTTGTACGGATGACGGGCCGAGAGGTGCTCCCGGCGCACGAGAGCCTAGCCGACCCGCCGCGAGGACCGCCGCCAATTCACCCACGGGGGCGCTGGACATGACCCCCGTGGGTGGCGGCGCGCGGCCGTTTCGTGACCGAAATCCAGCACCAAAGCGGCGATTTTCTCGGGCCTAGGGCGACCAGGGGTTGCCGAAGGCCGCGATCGTTGACACCTTGCGCCGCGCGATGGACGCCTCCGGGAGCCACGACTCCAACCGCGCATACTACGACGCCTTCAGCGAAGGGTACGAAGCCCACCGCGGCGACAACGACCCCGGGGGCTACCACGAGCTGCTCGACGAGCTCGAGACCTCCTTCGTCGAGCGCTTCGGCCGCGGCAAGACGATCCTCGAGGTGGGCTGCGGCACCGGGCTGGTGCTCACCCGCCTGGTGCGCTTCGCGAAGTCCGCCCAAGGCATCGATCTGTCGCCCGGCATGCTGAAGCACGCCGAGGCGCGGGGGCTCGACGTGCGGGAGGGCTCCGCGACGGACATTCCTTTCCCGGACGCGTCCTTCGACGTGACGTGCTCGTTCAAGGTGCTCTCCCACGTCCCGGACATTGAGACTGCGCTGTCCGAGATGGCCCGCGTGACCCGTCCCGGCGGGACCGTGATCGCGGAGTTCTACAACCCCCACTCCTTTCGCGCGCTAGCCAAGCGCTACGGCCCCGCGGGCAAGATCGCCGACGGCACACACGAGAGTCACGTGTACACGCGCTACGATTCGCCGCGCGCGATCCGGCGGCTCGTGCCGGCGGGCTGCCACATCGTCGCCAGCCGTGGCGTTCGGATCGCCATCCCCTTCGCCCGACTGATGAAGCTGCCGGCAGCGCGGCGCCTGTTTCGGCTCACCGAGAAGGTGCTCTGCGACTCGCCGCTGAAGCGATTCGGTGGCTTCTACATCGTCGCCATGCGGAAGCGGTGAGTGGGCGTTGGCGCGCACGGAGGACAGACCGACCCGCTGGTGGCTCGAGACCCTGCGACGCCGCGCCGAGCGAACCGACGCCCACATCGCGATGACCGAGCCCATCCGCTTCGAGAGCGAAGCGGAACGCGCGGCTGCGGTGCGCTTCTTCAACGCGGCCTTCCGCGCCGAGGAGAGCGGCCTGCGTCAGGCGCACGAGCTGGCCGCGGAGGTCAGAGAGCTGGATCCAGAGCTGGCGGAGGTGCTGCGCCTATACGGCGACGAGGAGGGCTGGCATCGCGAGCTGCTCACGGAGTTTCTGGCCTTCCTCGGCGGCGAGATCAAGCCCATGGGCAAGGTCACGCGCACGCTCTACCTTTTGTACGGTAGCGCCAAGCGCATGGAGACGATCCTGCTGACGAACCTGATGTTCGAGACCATCGGCTCGACGACCTACCGGCTGGCGCTCGGGCGAGTACGCCACCTCCCCGCCCGGCAGATGCTGACCATCCTCACCCGGGACGAGGCGTTCCACGTGCCGCTCAACGTGCACTTCCTGCGCCGAGTGCTGGGCCGGAGCTCACGCGGTGCTCGATGGCGACTGCGGTTCGTGCAGCGCGCGCTGTTCCTGAGTCTGACCCTCCTGCCGCTGGCCAGCCGGCCCAAGGCGCGCGCCTTCGACGGGATCGGGACGCTCGAGCTCTCGCGGGCCTACGCCCGCGAACTCGCCCGGGTCTTCGCGAGCGCGCCGGAGCTCGGCCTGCCGCCCCCGTGGCTGCTGCTGCGCTTGCTCGGCGTCGACCGCTGTAACGTCGAGCGGTCGGCGTTCGAGCCGCTCGAGGACGCCGCCGAGCGCGAGCGTGTGGCGTGCGAGCCCCTGACGGGCTAGCGCCCTCCTCAGAAACGACCGAACACGCCCAGTCCGAGCCCCCCGGGCGCCGGGAGCACCCCGGGCCGGACGAAGGCCTCCGAGGCGCGGGAGGACGCGGGCCTGAGCTCGCGGGGCAGCGCCCTCGGTCGCGTGCTCGTCACCTGGGGTTGAAAGGACAGCTGCGCCTCGACGATGCCCGCGGCGGCCACAGCCAAGAATCCCCAGCTGGAGAAGAGCAGCACGTCTTGGGCGGTCTTCAGGTTCGCGTTCAGCTCGTCCGTGACGGGAGCGTCCGCGTCGTCGATGCGCGCGTTGAGGTTGAGCTGCACGATCATGGCGCCGAGCGCCGTGCCCGCCAACGCCACCTCGGTGCCGAGGAACAGATAGCCGAGGGCCGTGTCGCCATTCTGGAACTGGCCCACGCCGAAGGGGATGGCCGCGATGAAGCGGCGATTCTGGGTCACGACCGTCTCCTCGGACGCGAGCCGCTCGAGCCTCGCCACCCGGTCGCGCTCGCGAGCCCGGCGCTGCGCAGCCGCCTCGGCTGCCGCGCGGGCCTGGCGCAGCCGCTCTTCCTCGGACTTCTTGATCTCGGTGAGCATCGAGTCGCGCACCTGCAGAAAGCGATCGATCACTTCTTGAGGGAACATCAGCCTGTCGGGGCCGCGCATCTGCGGGCTCTCGCGGATCGCTTCGCGGAACTGGTCGTCAGCGTCCTTCTCCTTGCCGGCCGCCATCAAGCAGGCGGCGAAGTAGATGCGCGCCCGCTCGATCACGTCCGGCTCGTCGAGCTCCGTCGACCCGGGGCCGAGCAGACGCCGGAACTCGGTGACGCACTCGGCGTAGCGGCCCGACTCGAACAGCCCCACCCCGCGCGAGAGCTTGGCCTCGTCCGACAGCTCGACCCCGGGCTGCGCCCTCGCAACGGGGGCCTCGAGGCAGCACGCGAGGGCAGCGAGCGTGGCGAGTCGGAGGGCCTGAAAACGCATCCGGAGCGGACCTGATTCGGCCCGAAGGTTCGACCGTCCCTTCCCTCCGCGTCAACCCGTAGTTCCCGAACCGAGCGGCGAGCCAGGTTGGCTCACGGCCAGGTCAGCGTCCGCACCGCGCCCGGCGACAGCTCGACTTGCACGCTCTTGGGCGTACCTTCGGGGCCCGTGATGGTGCATGTGCCCTTCGCCACCGGGTCGGGGCCCGGGATCGCCACCCGGCGAGTCTGCCCGACCTCGAGGGTGTCCGGGAAGAGCAGGCGGCAGGTCGCCTGGGCGCCGGGATCGCCTACCAGGGTGATGGATGCGTCCTTGAAGGGGAGCGACAGGCTGATGTAGAGCACGCCGTCCTTGGCCCTGATTTCGCGCTCAACGGGCGGCTTGGGGACGCAGCACTCGGCCGTGGGCGGCACCACCTCGAAGGTGTGCTTCCCCAGGGTCAGCTCATGCTGTTGACCCATCCAGGGACGCTCGACGCCGTCGATCAGCAGCTTGCCCTTGGCGCCCTGGATCACCACCTGCACCAGCTGGGTCACGGGCGCTGCGCTGGCTGGCGGCGCGGCGACGAACCGCCCCACGGGCGCCGACTTGGGCGCGGCGGACGCTGGCGGCTCGGGCTTTGGCGTCGCGGTGAGCTTGGGCGGCACCAACACCGGGAGCGACGAACGCACCGTGAGCGGCTCGGAGGTGACCTCCGGCGCCGCGGCGCGAGAGGAGCGCGCCTGCCGCGTCACGCCATAGGCCAACAGGCCGAGCGCGGCGCTGCCCGCGGCGATGGCGCCGACTCGCCCGAGGACGCGCTTCGCTCGCTCGCGGCGCTCCATGCCCGCGACCTGCTCGACGAGCTCTTGATCGCCTGGGCGCAGGGCGAGCGCGCGATTGAACTCCGCCGACGCCTCCGGGATGTCCCGCCGGCTGCGCGCGGCGCGTCCGAGCTCCACGAGCTTGGGCACGATGCGGTCGACGAAGTCGCGCTCGTAGCCGACCGGGTCGTTCAAGTAGTCCGACAGCTCGCGCCGTGGCTCGCCGAAGCCCACGCGCTCGAGCTCGGCCTTCAGCGCGTCGCACAACTCCGCGACGGACGGGTAGCGCGCCTCGGCCTCGCGGCTGAGGGCTCGCTCGATGATGCGACTGAAGCGCTGCCCGACCCCCGGTCGCGCGCGCTCGGGGACGGTGAAGGTGCCGTCGAGCACCCGGCGCAGCACCTGCGCCGGGTTCTTGCCCTCGAAGGGCAAGCGTCCGACCATGCACTCGTACAGCAGCACGCCGAGCCCGAACACGTCGGCACGGGCGGTGACCTCGCCGCCCTCGATCTGCTCGGGCGCCATGTGAGCCGGCGAGCCCAGCACCTGCCCGGTGCTGGTCACACCCTGGGCGTCCAGCAGTTTGGCGATACCGAAGTCGGTGATCTTGATGCGCGCGTGCACCGCGTCTTTCTGACGGTCTGCGTCCCGGCTGCTGGTCGGTCCGCGCAGGCTGACGAGGACGTTCTCGGGCTTGACGTCGCGGTGCACGACGCCCTGCTCGTGCGCGTGCTGCAGCGCCGAGCCCACCTCGAGCGCGACGACGGCGGCGATCTCGGCCGGCAGGTGCTTGCGATCCTG
This sequence comes from Polyangiaceae bacterium, assembly GCA_019637295.1. Lineage (GTDB taxonomy): Bacteria > Myxococcota_A > Polyangia > Polyangiales > Polyangiaceae > JACKEA01. The sequence goes on along the minus strand of JAHBVX010000002.1, from coordinate 1,028,557 downwards.
CAGCAGCTTGCGCAAGGTCGTGCCATCCACCAGCTCGACGATCAGGTACCGCTCCGGATCGCCGTCGTCGGAGACGTCGTACACCTCCACGATGTTGGGGTGCTTGAGCTTGGCCACGGCCCGGGCCTCGCTGGTGAAGCGCGCCGCCACCTCGCCGTTCTCGCGCAAATGCCGGTGAATGACCTTGACCGCGACGTCGCGCTCGAGGCGCCGATCCCGCGCCCGGTACACCGTCGCCATGCCGCCGTGACCGATCTCCTCGAGCACCTCGTACTTCTCGAGCTGCGGCAGGTGCGAGGCCGCCGAGATCACCGCACGACCTCCACGCGCACGGTGTTCGTGCTGCCGCGGCCGCCCACCGGCGCGCCGCACACCAGCACGAAGCGCTCGCCGGGCGCGGCCAAGCGATCTCGCACCAGCAGCTCGCTGACGTTGGCGATCAGCACCTCCAGGTCCGGCGCGACCTCGAGGATGCGCGGGACCACGCCCCAGAACAGCGCGAGGCGCCGCAGGGTCTTGGCGTCGGGCGACAGCGCGATGATGGGCACCGACGGCCGCGCCTTGCTGACCAGCCTCGCCGTGGTGCCGCTCTCGGTCAGCGCCACGAGCACCTTGGCGTCGACCTCCTCGGCGATCTGACAGGCGGCGTGCGCGATGGCCTCCGGCGTGGTGCCGCCCGGCGGCGACGCGCGCGGATCGAAGAAGCGGCTGGCCTCGGCCTGCCGAATGATGCGCTCCATCATGCGGCAGGACAAAATGGGGTAGCGCCCGGTCGCGGTCTCGGCGGAGAGCATGACCGCGTCCGTGCCACCGTAGATGGCGCTGGCCACGTCGCTCGACTCCGCGCGCGTGGGACGCGGCGAGTCCACCATGGACTGCAGCATCTCCGTCGCGATGATGACCGGCTTGCGCTGCAGGCGGCAGGCACCCACGATCTCGCGCTGCACGATGGGCACGACCTCCGGCGGGAGCTCCACGCCGAGATCGCCGCGCGCCACCATCACCGCGTCGCTCTCGGCCACGATCTCGTCGATGTGTTCGACCGCCGACGGCGTCTCGATCTTGCTGATGATGGGCGTCGGCCGCCCGAGCCCCTCGGCCAGGGCGCGCAGCTCGCGCACATCCGACGCGCGCCTCACGAACGACAGCGCGATGTAGTCCACGCCGATCTCGAGCGCGGCGCGAAGATCGGACTTGTCCTTCTCGGTGATCGAGCCGAGCCGCAGGCGCCCGGACGGCAGGTTTACACCCATGCGAGCCCGCATGGGGCCGCCGTGCTCGACGCGGCAGACCACCTTGCCGCCGTCGATGTGCTCCACCGCGAGCTCCACCTGTCCGTCGCTGAGCAAGATGCGGTCGCCGGGGAACACGTCCTCGGCCAGGTGCGGATAGCTGACGCTCAGCGTCTCGGAGTCCCCCGGCTCGGACCCGACGAGCGTGAGCTTCTGCCCGGGCTCGGCCACGTCCGGCCCGCCGGAGCCGGTCCGGATCTTCGGCCCGCACAGGTCCGCCAGGATGGCCAGCGGGCGGGAGGACTCGGCGCTCGCCGCGCGCAGCAGCTCGGCCATCTTGGCGTGATCGTCGATCGTGCCGTGCGAGAAGTTCAGCCTCGCCACGTCCATCCCCGCGTCGAGCAGCTCCCGGAGTCGATCGGCACGCGCGACGGCCGGCCCGATGGTACAGACGATCTTGGCGCACCGGTTCGGGAAGGGCATGAACTCGGCTCATCATGCCACAGCCCCCACGGAGGGGTCAGTTCGAGCTGATATTCCGTGCCAAATCCCCCGGTGCTCACGCGTCTGGCGCGCCCGAGTGTATCCTAGGGCGTGGTGTCGAGCGCACGCTGGTGGCTAGTCGTCGCGGCTGGGACGGGGCTCGGCTGCTCACCGCTGCTAGGCACGAGCTCCCCGAGAGCCATGGCAGAGGCGCCGCAGGATCCGACCCCGCTGGCGCGGTGCAAGGTGGCGGCCAGCGCGTCGAGCCCGCTGGTGACCGAGTGGCCTGCCTCCGAGAAGGCCCGCCTCGAGAGCGTGGCGGCGCGCGGCGCGGTGGCGGTGCAGTACTCGGGCTGCGAGCTGAAGCTCGTCGACGCGTGCCAGCCCACGGGAACGTACACCTGGCGCAAGACGACGCTCGCCACCGACACGGTCGAGCTGTCCGACGCGGACGAGCTCTGGGCCAAGCTCCCGCTCGGCGCCGCTGCCCTCGAGGGCGAGCTCAGCCGCAGCGGTCGGCTCGCGGTGAAGACCACGGTCGCGGGTCAGCTCGAGCTGACCGGCCACGACGCCGCCGACCTCGCGCGCGCGCACGACTGCAGCGGGGTCACTCACGTCATCCACGCCATCAGCATCGGCACCTTCGCCTTGCTCACCGGCGGAGAGGCCTCCGCGGGCGGGAGCGCGACCGTCGCCGGCGTGGGCGCCGGAGCGAAATCCACCGCGTCGGAGCGCGTCATGCGCACGGCGGGCAGCGCCGAGCGCTGCCTCGAGTCCACGGCAGAGAGCCCGCACGCCGACTGCTCCTCGCCCATCCAGCTGTTCCTGCGCCCTGTCGCGGCGGCAACCAATGGCGCGGCTGCGCCGGCCGCCGCCGCGCTCTCGGTCGAGGTCGCCTTTCCCGCGCCCGAGGACGACAGCGAGCGCTGGTCGCTGCGCGACGCGGACGGCAAGCGACTGTGCGCGCTGCCCTGCAGCCAGTCCGTACCCCGCGGCAGCGGCTACTACCTCGAGCGAGCCGACGAGAGCGGCGGCGGGCTCGTGCGGGTGGACCTGCCAGCGCGCTTCGAGCACGAACCCGGCAGCCACGTCGTGGCGCGCTACCAAGCCGAGCGTGGCAGCCCCTTCCTGTCGACGCTCACCTTCTACGGCCTCGGCATCCCGGCCGCCATCGGGTCTCTGGTCACCTTGGGCTTTGGCATCGCGGAAGCGTCGAGCGACGATCCCGACAGCAAGGAGACGTTCTTCTTCCTCGCCGCGGGCATGTACGGCGGCGCGGCGCTGGGCTCGTTCCTCTGGTACGACTACAGCCGAAACTCCAAGCTCGAGCTGGTCAGCCCTCGGCAGGCAAAGGCCACGGCCGCGCCGGGGCCCGTTGTACGCGTAGGCCCCACGGGTGTGTTCGGCTCGTTCTGAGCCCGGCGGTATTTCGCCGAGGGCCATCTCGCGCTAAGGACCCCGCCACATGACGGGTCTCAGCCGCAATGCCTCCGGGGTCGCCTGCCTCGGCGGGACTCCGCTCCTCGAGCTGCTCGAGCAAGCGCAGGTCCGGACGCCGGTATACGTGTACGACTTGGACGCCATCGCGGGCGAGACTCGCGCGCTGGTCTCTGCCTTCGGCCGAGCACCGCACGTCGTGGCGTACGCCGTGAAGGCGAACACGGCGGGCTCGATCGTGAGGACCATCGCCGAGTGCGGTGGCGGCGCGGACATCGTCAGCGGCGGCGAGCTCGAGGTCGCGCTGCGCTGTGGGGTCGCGCCGCACAAGATCGTGATGAGCGGCGTCGCCAAGCAGGACTGGGAGCTCGATCGCGCCATCGGCGCCGAGATCCTCGGACTTCAGCTGGAGAGCGTGGAGGAGATCCCGCGCGTCGCCGCTCGGGCCAAGGCGCTAGGCAAGCGAGCCAACGTGTCCATTCGCATCAACCCGGCGGTCAGCATCGACTCCCACGCGCACATCGCCACCGGCCACGACGAGGCCAAGTTCGGCGTCATCATGGCCGACCTACCGGTCGCGCTCGAGCGCGTGGCAGCGTACGCAGCGCACCTGCGGCTCGCGGGGCTGTCCACCCACGTCGGCTCGATGCTCGCCACCGTGGAGCCCTACTTGAGCAGCGCGCGCGTGATCGTGGACGCCGCGCTCCGGCTCGGGCCACGGCTCGCCGAGCTCGAGTTCCTCGACTTCGGCGGTGGCTACGGCATCGACTACGAGCGTGAGCCGGTCGCGCCGCCGGGAGACTTCGCGCGGGCGTCCCTCGCGCTGCTCGAGCAGGCGGGCCTCTCGCGACTCACCCTCGTGGTCGAGCCCGGTCGGGCGCTGGTCGCGCCCTTCGGCGTGCTCCTGGCGCGCACGCTGCAGTCCAAATCCAGCAGCACCCGGCGCTTCTGCCTGGTCGACGCCGGCATGAACGATCTGATCCGACCCGCGCTGTACCAGGCGCGACACCGCATCGAGCCGGTGGAGCGGCCGCCGGGCGGCAGCGAGTGGCAGGTGGTGGGCCCGGTGTGTGAGAGCGCGGACGACTTCGGCCTGCACGCCCTGGGTGACCGCGTCCCCGAGCATGTCGTGATCCGCGACGCCGGAGCGTATGGCTTCACGATGGCCAGCGAGTACAACGGGCGTCCGCTGCCGGCGGAGGTGTTCGTCTCCGGCGGCCGCGTGGTCCGGGTCAGCGCGAGCGGCGGCGTCGCCGCGTGGGTCGACCGCCGCGCCTCGGCCTGAGCCGCGCCGTCACGAGCCGCGCTTGATGGCGGGAATCCCCATGGACGAGCGCTTGCGCCGCGTGCCGGTGGTCTTGCCGGAGCGGGCGGGCGGCACGCTCGACTGACCATCGAGCTTGCGGGCGCCGCTGCCCCGTGGGGGCGGCGTGAGGCTGCGGGTGCGATACACCTCGCCGTCCACCACGACCTCGATGCCGAGCGTGCGACAGCGCCGCGCGAGCTTCTCCACGTCGACTCCGGGGGTGATCAAGAGCCCCGAGGGCGGGGACGGATCGACGAACAGGTCCGCGGTCTGCCGGCGAGTGCGCAGCAGTTCACGGATCTCCGAGTCTTCGACCCACAGAAAGCCTTGGGTTTGCACGTACTCGGCGCGCCCGAGCACCGCGGCTGCCTGAGTCAGCAGCCGCTCGATGGGATCGGGCAGGGGCGCGATGGCCTCGAGCCTGGCTCGGATCAGCTCGCTCTCGAGCCCCGCGCCGAGCGCGAGGCTCAACGCCCCCGGGGTCACCATCAGCTCGAGCGCGCCGGCGACCGAGCCGATCTCGACGAAGGGGGCCACCGCCAGGACCTGTCCGACGCGTGCGGCGGGGCCGACGCGCAGCACCTGATGGTCGACGAACGCGCTCGGGCCGGGCCGCATCGTCGGCGAGGAGTCCTCGAGGTAGCTGCGGCCGCGGGACGTGATGCGCAACGTGGGCGCGCCGTCCTGTTCGCCTTCGCCGAGGTCGACGACGCCGAGGCGGTGCAGGGTCTCGAGCGCGATGCGCCGGGCGATCTCGGCGGGCATGGGCGGGGTGACCTGTGCGCGCTGTCCCCAGCGCTGCAGCAGGCGGCCCAGGCCCGGAGTTCGGCTGTCCGCCCGGACATACGCCGCCACTGCCTCCCAGGGCGCCCACTGCCCGTCGGACAGTTCGCGCAGCGCGTCGAGCACCATTTCGCGGAGCACACCGACGGCGCTCGAGTCCCTCGCCTCGGCGGCGACGCGCAACACCTCGCCGTCTGGGCGGGCGTCGTCCCACGCGCCACCTCGCCGCCAGGCCTCGAACAACGCGCGGCCCAGCTCCTGTACGGTTGCGCTGCCGGGGGGAGAGCTGGTGGCGATCGCGGAACCGTCCCACAGCCCGATCGCGCGCGACAGCGCGGCGAGCAGCGCGACCTCGTCGGGCTCCGCACCGAAGCGCGTGGCCAGCCGACTGAGCAGGGAGCGGGGCGTGCCGATCCCGGGACGCACATCGCTAGCGGGCTCGCGAGCGACGAGCGCCATGGCCATGGCCAGCGGGGCGGGGTCGCGCGCGAAGCGAGCGCGCCGCGGCGCGTGATCGACGCCCAGCACGAAGGAGCGGATCTCTCGACGTTGCGCCTCGCGCTCAGCTCGGCGCTGCGCGCCGACGATGTGGCCAACCTCCGACGGCACGACGTGGCGATTGGGGTGGATGGGAACCAAGAACCCTCGGCGCTCGAGCGCGAAGCCCACCCCGCGTCGAGTGGGGGTCGCGCCGGTAGCGCCGCGCAAGCGCAGCGGCTCGCGCTCGAGATCGAGCAGCTCTTCCGTGTCCACCTCGCCGCCGACCTTCTCGATCGTGCGCAGCAGCTTGCGCTCCATGGGCGCGAGCTGCTCCACCTCGCGCTCGAGCGCTTGCGGATCGTTGAACACTTCCCAAGCGCCCTCGAGCGCCAACGACAGCGGTGGCGTCGCGGGGCGACCCAGGTAGTGACCAGCGACCGCGGCAGCAACGTCGAGGTTGGCCTGCGCGAGCAGCGCGCGGCTGCCCCGTGGGTCGTCTCCGCTCCAGGCGCGTAGCTGGACCATGAACGCGATGGGCAGGATCAGCTCCACGCCGTCGCCCGCGCTGCGCGCAAAGACGATGCCGCGCGCGACCAAGGGGGAGACGGCCGGGGGCAAGGCCTCCACCCGCAGCACGCCGCGGGCCTCGGCGATCCGGTAGAGCAGCTCCCGGGTCGGCCCCGGAAGCTGCATCGGATCCCGCGCCTCGGGCAGACCCACGAGCGCCCGGGCCACCTGAGTCGGCACGTCGATACGCTTCTGGGGGTCGATGGGGATGCCCACGCGCTCGACCAGCGCCGTGACCTCGCGCTCCGGCAGAGCCCGCAGGACCTCGAGCAGCCGGAGCGCCCGACTCCCGGGTGCGCTCCGGCGTCCTGTGCTGGTCGGGTTGGTCATGGCGGGCTCGCGCGGCAAGAGACTTGTCGACCCTTCCAGGAGACATGGCTTTCGCGCTCGTGTCCAGCGCCTCCCAAGGCCCGAGCGACGGCAAAGCAGCAAATCGCGACGGATCCACCCTCCGCGCCACCGCGGTAGGACGAACACCCACATCGGTGCAGCAGGTGGCACCCGGCGGGCGGCAGGGTTTCGCCGGCTGCAAAGTTGCTCTAACACCGGCCTGTGATTTTGCGGGATCCGGTGCACGGGCTGGTCTCCTTCGAGACCGACGAGCAGTCGATCGTGCCTCGGCTGCTGGAGGCCAAGGAGGTCCAGCGCCTCCGGCGCATCCGTCAGCTCGGGCTCACGAGCCTGGCCTACCCCGGGGCCGATCACACCCGATTCTCCCACGCGGTGGGCGCGGCCTTCGTGATGACGCGGTTTCTGGCGCGCATGCGGGCCATCCACGACGCCCTGCCCTACTGGCAACGGGTCACGACGGAGCGAGCGCGCGACGCCTTGGCCGCGGCCCTGCTGCACGACATCGGGCATGGTCCCTTCTCACACTCCTTCGAGGAGGCGATGCCGCTGGGTCCCAAGCACGAGGTCTGGACCACTCGTCTGATCCGCGATCCGGACACGGACGTGCACCGGATCCTGCGCGAGCACGACGCTTCGATGCCCGAGCGCGTCGCCGAGCTGGTGGTAGGACGCCATGACCTGACCTATCTGGCTCGCGCGGTGAGCGGCACCTTCGACGTCGACCGCTGCGATTACTTGCTCCGGGACGCGTACTTCACCGGGGTGGGCTACGGCGCCTTCGACCTGGACTGGCTGCTGCGCAGCCTGCGCCTCGGCGCGCCCGACGAAGACGACCGCGCGCCGGCGCTGGCGATCGATGGTCCCAAGGGGCTGCCGGCGATCGAGTCCTTCATCTTGGCGCGCCTGTTCATGTTTCAGCAGGTGTATTTCCACAAAGCCAGCCGCGCGAGCGAGTGGATGTTGTCGCGCATCCTGGCGCGCGTCCGAGCTCTGTTGTGCGATGGCGTCCGGCTCGGGCCCACTCCCCGCGCGCTCGAGTCCCTCGCCGTACAGGGAGACGCGAGCGTGAACGACTACCTCGCGCTCGACGATCCGGCGCTGTGGAGCCGCATCTGCGAGTGGCGCACGGCTCCGGATCCCGTGCTCGCGGATCTGTCCAGCCGCATCCACGCCCGCAAGCTGTTCAAGACCTACGAGCTGTACGGCGAGTCCGCCGCCCTTGGACCTCGCTACGAGGCGCTCGGCCGTGCCCGCGACGTCGCGACCCGCCACGGCCTCGATCCAGACGAGTACGTCGGGCTCGACTGCGCCTCGGACCTGCCCTTCGACGACTCGGACGCCTCGCTGTCGGTCATCTTTCCGCAGGGGGGACCCCGTGCTCCGGGAGATGTGTCCTTCCTGCTCGGTCGCCTGCGGGGGGAGCGCCTCGAGCGCGTGCGTCTCATCTTCGCGCCAGAGCTGCGCGAGGACATCCACCTGGCGTTGGGTAGCGGATGAGAGCGCTCGGCGCAGGGCTGGCCCTCGCTGGCTTGGCGACCCCCGCGGTCGCCCAGGACGCGGGGTGGGAGCCCGGCAACCGCACCACGTCTCGGGTGCGTGGTGAGATCGAGCCCCGCGACGACCCGTACCGCGGCGACGGCGTGTATGGTCGGTTCCGCGGGGACCTGGACCTCGGGCTCGGGCTGGGCACCGAGCTCGACCAGACGGGCGGGTCCGGCGCGCTGCGCGCGTCGCTGCACTACTTCTCGACCGTGGGCGTGACCATGGGCTACGCCGACGCCCTCGGCCGACAGGAGCCGCGCTTCGACCGCGTGCTCTCGGCTGGAGTCGAGCTGCGACCGCTCTTCCTGCCGCGCTTCGTCACGGACGCCAGCCAGGGCCCACCCGCCCTCGATCTGTTTCTGGACTCGATCGCGCTCGGGCTCGGAGCCTACTTCGCGACCCCACCCGGCGAGGCGTTCGGCGCGCGGCGCGGGGTGGAGGCGAGCGTCGGCTTCGGGCTGCCGCTCGCGGGCTCGGCGCCGGGCCCCTGGCTGGAGGCGCGCGGGCTCGCGCGGCTCTCGGACCCGCGGCGGGACGAATCCGCTGCGTACGCCGTGAGCCTGACCGTGAGTTGGCACACGCTGTGGGCGTCGGGGCTCACTTCGGACTGACGGCTGCGCCCCCGGGACGCAGCACCGGCGGCTCAGCCGCGATGTGGTCGGCGATGGCACGCGCCTCCCGCAGGAAGAAGTCCCTCGCCACCTCCGCCACGGTGGGGTGGACGAAGAAATGAGCGCTGCGGGTGGCCGTCGGCATGAACCCTCGCGCGCGCTTGTGTTCGCCCCCAGCCCCGGGCTCGAACCGCGTGAGCTTTCTCGCGATCACCTCGGCGATGCCCTCGTAGTAGCAGACGTTGAAGTGCAGATACGGGTGCTCCTCGAGCGCACCCCAGTAGCGACCAAACATCGCACCACCGCCCACCAAGTTGAACGCGCTGGCGACGGGCCGGCCCTGACGTCGCGCGATCACGACGGAGATCCCGTCCGGCATGGTGCGCACCACCTCGTGAAAGAACCCTCGCCCGAGGTACTGCCGTCCCCAAGTGTACCGTTCGACGGTGTTGCGGTAGCAGTCGAAGACCAGGTCCACCAGCGCCTCGTCCAGCTCGCCTCCGGAGCGCGTCTCGAGCGTGAGCCCGGCCTCCGCGAGGAGCCGCCGCTCGCGGCGTAGCTGATGCCGCCGCTTGCTGGAGAAGCAGGACAGGAACTGCTCGAAGCTCTCGTAGCCGGGGTTTCGGAACTGAAACTGCAGCCCCAAGCGCTCCACCATGCCGCCGGCCACCAGCTGGCTGCACTGCTGCTCCGTGGGGAACAGGACGTGCGCACTCGACACCTCGAGCTCCCCGCAGGCCTCGGCCAGACCCCGGCCGAGGGCCTGACACAGCTCCGCTTCGTCCTCGCCTGGCCGCACCACGAGGCGCGGGCCCGTCGCCGGGGTGAAGGGGACGCCGAGCACCAACTTGGGATAGTAGGGCACGCCCAAGCGCGACTCGGAGAACTGAGCGATGGCGTGATCGAACACGAACTCGCCTTGACTGTGCGCCTTCACGTACGCCGGGGCGAAGGCGACGAGCTCGCCCCTGCGGCGAAGCGCCAGGTGCGCGGGCGCCCAACCCGTACGCGGGGCCACCGCACCCGTGCGCTCGAGCGCCTCGAGCCACTCGTAGCGGAGGAAGGGCAGCGGATCCGGGCCCAGCAGCTGAGAGAAGCGGCGGGCACCGATCTCGGCGAGGGAGGTGGTGCACAGCTCGATCATGCGCGCCCGATCAGCGGCGCGCCGGGGGAGCGCGCGCCACGGCGGCAATCTGCGGCGACGACGTCGCGACCGCAAGCCCAGCTCACATCAGCGTCCGGAAGCGATAGAGGGAGCGCTCCACCACGCGCTCCAGCCAGGGCCGCTTGGCGAAGCGCTCGAGGGCGACCTCGTCGCTCTCTCGCAGGTCTTCGAGGAAGGACTGCTCCATCACGGCGCCGAAGCGAGGGTCGAGCACCGCGACGTTGACCTCCAGGTTGAAGCGCAGGGACAGGTGGTCGAGGTTGAACGTGCCGATCGTGCTCCACTCGCCGTCCACCACCGCCGTCTTGGAGTGCAGCACGTTCTTCTGCAGTTCGAACAAGCGCACGCCAGCCCGCAGCAGGCGCTCGTACAGCGCGCGGCTGGCGAGGCGCACCACGGGGACGTCGCTCTGGCCCGGGAGCAACACGCGCACATCCACCCCACGGCGCGCCGCGTTCACCAGCGCGCGAAGGATGCGCGCGTCGGGCACGAAGTAACTGTTGGCGACGAACACCCGGTCGCGCGCGCGGTGTACCCGATACAGATACGCTCGCAGGATCTGTCGCTGGTTGCCGCGCTGCGCGTCGGCGATGATGCGAACGGACTGGGAGCCCGCCACCCCAGGCCCCGACCCCGCCGGCCGAGCGCGGGTGATGGTCCGGCCCGCGTAGCGCGCGTAAGTAGAGAGGAAGCAGTCGACGAGCCCGCTCACGGCGGGACCTTCGATGCACACCACGTCGTCGCGGAAGCCTTGCCCTCCGTCCTCCCGCGGCAGCCAGGCGTCTGCGATGTTGACCCCTCCGGTGAAACCAATGCGACCGTCCACGGTCAGGTTCTTGCGGTGGTTGCGCCGGGAGAGCGCCGTCTCGCCGAAGCGTCGGCGCCAGGGCAAGACCGGGTTGAACTCGTGGACCAACACCCCGGCGGCCTCGAGCGTGGCGAAGAACGCCGGATCGGCCTCCAGCGAGCCGATCGCGTCGTAACACACGGCGACCTCCACGCCCCGTCGCGCCGCGGCGGCGAGCGCCAGACCGAAGCGGCGCCCGATCCGATCCGAGTCGAACCAGTACATCTCGAGCAAGATCTGACGCTCGGCGCCTTCGATCGCGGCCAGCATGGCCGGGAACGCCTCACGCCCATCACGCAGCAGCGTCACGCGATTGCCCGCGACGAACTGCACCTCCGGCAGTGAGCGGCGCACGCGACGCAGCATCAGGAATCGCCACCATCCGAGGTCAAGATGCCGGTCTCCCCCTCGCTGCGACCGATGACCACCGCAGCGGTCGTGTCGCCGAACACGTTCACCGCCGTACGGAACATGTCGAGTACTCGATCCACAGCCAGGATGAGACCGATGGCCTCGAGGGGCAGGCCGATGGTGGTCAAGATCAGCGTGATGGCCACCAAGCTGGCCGCCGGGATGCCCGCCACACCCACGGACGTCAGCAGCGCGACCACGACCACCGTGAACTGCTCCGAGTAGCCGAGCTCTACGCCGTAGGCCTGAGCGATGAAGATCGCGGCCACGCACTCGTACAGCGCCGTCCCGTCCATGTTCACCGTCGCCCCCAGGGGCAGCGTGAAGCTGGTGACGCGCTTGGACACACCCGCGCGTTTGTGCACGCAGTCGAGGGTCAGCGGCAGCGTTGCCGAAGACGACGCCGTGGAGAAGGCCATGAGCAGCGCTGGAGCCACCGCCTTGGCGTGCCTGACGGGGCTGACCCCCCCGAGGAACTTGAGCAAGAGCGGGAGGACGACGAAGGCGTGGATCGAGAGCGCCATCACGACGGTGACGAAGAAGGCCGACAGCGGACGGAGCGCGGAGAAGCCGGTCGTCATCACCACCTTGCTGACCAGCGCGAAGACGCCGATGGGCGCGAAGCGCATCACCCAGTCGGTGATGAGCAGCATGACTTCGTACACCCCTTGCCAGAAGTCCCGCAGCACCCCGCCATAGCGCTCCGGGACCCGCGTGATCATGAACCCGAACAGGATCGAGAAGAAGATCACACCCAGCATCTCGCCCTCGGCGGCGTCCTTGAGCACGTTCTCCGGGACCAGCCGCAGCACCACCTCGACCACGTCCTTGCCGGTGCGGCCGGCCACGCGCTGGGTAACCGACTCGGTGTCGCTGGACAGCCCGATCAGGTCCTTCGCTGGCTCGCCGTCGACGATGCCTGGACGGATGGTGGCCACCAGCACGAGCCCCGCCAGGATCGCGAGGGTCGAGGTGAGCAAGTAGTAGGCGACGGTCTTGACCCCCAGCTTGCCGAGTCGCTCGGTGCCCCCCATGCCGGCGACCGCGGCGATGATGGAGGCCGCAATCAGCGGCACCACGAGCATCTTGAGCGCGCGCAGGAACAGACTGCCCACCAGCTCGACCAGCGAGAGCGCCGTGACGCCGAAGACCCCGGCGTCAGGCGGCACGAGCGAGCCGACCAGGACCGCGAGCCCGAGCCCGATCGCGATCTGCCAGTGCAGCTTGAGCTTCGGCATCCGCGGCAGCCTATCCGAAACGGCGCGCCGCGCGAAAACTCGCCGGGGACTGGCCCGATTGGGGCCGGCCGTGACCCGGCTCCCGGATGGAGCGAAAACGCCTAAGGCCCGAGGCGGCAACCTGATAGAAGCGCGAGACGGTGCTCACGGACGTCGGACTCCTGCTCCTCGGGGGCGTGCTGCTGTATTTCGGTGCGGAGTGGCTCGTGCGCGGAGCGGCGGGCCTGGCCCGCGTCTTCGGCATCAGCCCGCTCGTGGTCGGGCTGACCGTCGTCAGCTACGGCACCAGCGCGCCCGAGCTGGCCGTGAGTCTGGTGGCGGCGCTCGACGGCAAGAGCGCGATCGCCCTGGGCAACGTGCTGGGCTCGAACATCGCGAACATCGGTCTCATCCTGGGGCTGACGGCGCTGATCTCGCCCCCGCGGGTGGACGCGTCGCTGGCGCGGCGTGAGCTGCCGGTGCTGGTGCTGGCGACGGCAGCGGTGCCGGTGTGCCTGATCGGCGGCGTGATCCAGCGCTTCGAGGGCGTGCTGCTGACCGCCGGAGCGATCGGCTTCACGCTCGTCACGCTGCGCTGGTCCCGGGGAGAGCCTACCGGCCAAGTCGAGGACGAGCCGGCCGAGCAGGGCAGTCGCCTCGGCCTGGCCGCGTTCGCGGCGGTCGGGCTCATCACCTTGCTCGCCGGCGGCAAGGTCCTGGTCGACGGCGCGGTAGGGCTGGCGCTTGCGTTCGGCATGACCGAGCGCGTGGTGGGACTGACGGTGGTCGCCATCGGGACCAGCCTGCCCGAGCTCGCCGCGTCCCTCGTCGCCGCGCTGCGAGGCCATTCGGAGCTAGCCGTAGGCAACGTGGTCGGGTCCAACATCTTCAATGTCCTCTTGATCCTCGGCGTCACCTCCACGGTGTCCCCCATCGTCGGCTCGCTGTCGGAGAGCCTCGTCGACCTGCTCGTGATGGGCGCGCTCACGACGATGTGCGTATTGAGCCTGCGGCGGCAGCGCACGGTGGGCCGGACCGAGGGCGCGGTGTACACCGCCGGGTACGCCGCCTTCTTGGCCGCTCTCGCCCTGGGGCTCGGCTGAGCCGGGGAGGCGTGCTGGGAGCGACCGAGGAAGGCCCGTGAGCTCGCTGCCGTACTCTCGAAGCGGACACCCTTCAGTTTTCCCCCACCGACGCGCGGCCGCGTGCACACCCTGCCGGCTCGGCGCTATGCTGACGCCATGCTTCGAACCTCCTCGCTTTCGTTCCGCGGCAGTCTCCTGAGGCCGAGCCTCGTGCTCTGCCTGCTCGGCTTGGGCTCTCTCGCGGCTTGCGAGACTTCGAGCAGCTCCCGGCCGCCCCAGCACGGGGGCTACGGCCAGCAGCCACCCCCGGGCTACTACGGACAACCCGGCTACCAGCAGCCGCCCCCGGGCTACGGCCAGCAGCCGCCCCCGGGCTACGGCCAGCAGCCGCCCCCGGGCTACGGCCAGCAGCCGCCGCCGGGCTACGGCCAGCAGCCGCCGCCCGCGGGTGCCAGTCCGCAACCGCAGACCCCGTTGCCCCCAGTCGCCTACGATCCGGTCAACGCACTGGACGTGAACTTCCTGCGTGGGCGCGCGCAGATGATCCTGCAGGATCTCGTCCTTGCCCTCGACAACAACAAGAAGAGCCGCGTTCAGGGGATCCCGCTGGTAGTCGATGATCGCGTGGGCGAGGTGAACGCCTTCGCCGCGTGTACCAAAGGCGGCAAGAGCGCCATGGCCATCACGGATGGACTGCTCGAGATCGAGGCTCACCTGGCCCAAGCAAAGGCTACGGACGAGGTCTTCGGTACGAACAAGACGGACGCCTACATCCAGATGTTGGCCAAGAACCAGAAGCCGGGCCAGCCCATCGTCCGACCTCCAGCGGGCTTCTACACGCCACAGCAACAAACGGACGGGCGCAAGGTTCAGCGCCAGCACCAGCTGCTCGACGAGCAGATCGCGTTCGTGCTCGGGCACGAGCTCGCGCACCACTACCTCGGGCACCTCCCTTGCACCGCAGGCAGCGGAGCCACCGCCGCCGAGGCGAACCACATCCTCTCCAGCGTCATCCCCATCCTCAACCAGCCGAACGAGCTCGCTGCCGACGTCAGCGGCACCCACAACGTGCTCGGCGCGGGCAGCAAGCGGGTCGACTACAAGTGGACCGAGCACGGCGGACTGCTCACCATGCGCTTCTTCGCCGGGCTCGATCAGTTCTCCCCCCTGGACATCGTGTTCGCCTTCGAGCGCTCTCACCCGCCGCCAGCGATCCGCACGCCGGTGATCCAGCAGGCGGCCGCGAACTATCGCTCGTCCGGCGGCAGCCCTGCGCCCTTCCCCATCCCCATCCCGGGCTTCGGCTGGTAGCGGCGGTTCGGGCGCAACCTTCGCGTCGGTTGACCGACGTGCGGTTCGGCATGACCCTCCCGCCCTGCCCGTCCCATGAGCGAGAAGACCGAGGAGCCTACCCCACGCAAGCTGCGCAAGGCGCGCGAGGACGGCGACAGCCCCGTCTCGTCCGCGGTGGTGCAGGGCCTGGGGTTCGTCGTGGCGCTCGCGCTCTTGCCGGCGCTGGTGGTGAGCGCCACCACGCGCTTCCGCGAGCTCGTCGAACGCGCCACGGCGGACCCGCTGCGCGTGTGGTCGCCGGTGGAGTTCGCATCGGATGTCACGACCCTCTCGCTGCCGTTGGTCGGCGCGGCGGCGCTCGCGGCGCTCGCCGCAGGGGCCACGCAGTCCGGCGGCACCGTGGCGTTCAAGAAGCTGAATCCCGATCTCTCGCGCGCCAACCCCGTCGCTGGCCTGAAGAACCTCGTCACGACACAGCGCCTGATCGGCCTCGCTCGCGCCCTGGTCGGCGCGACCCTCGTGGGCTACCTCGCTACGCGGTTGCTCTTCGACCATGCGCGGGATCTGGCGCACTCGGCGGGCAACATCGTAGGCGCCGCGGCGCTGGCAGCGATGGTCAGCCAGAAGCTGGCGTGGATCGCGGCGTTGGTCGGCCTGGGCCTGGGCGCCGTGGACCTCGTGGTCGTGCACTGGTCCTGGCGCAAGCGCCACCGCATGACCAAGGACGAGGTCCGTCGCGAGCACAAGGAGGCCGAAGGTGATCCGGAGATCAAGGCTGCGCGCATGCGCGCTCACCGGGAGATGCTCGAGGGTGCGACGCTGCACGCCGTGCGTGACGCGACGGTGCTGGTCGTGAACCCGACTCACCTGGCCACGGCGCTGAAGTACGACGAAGACCAGGACGAGGCGCCCCGAATCCTCGCCAGCGGTCGCGGCGAGCTGGCCCGGAAGTTGGTAGACGCAGCGCGGGCGTACGGCGTCCCCATCGTTCAGGACATGCCGGTGGCGCGCGCGCTCTCCGAGCTGGAGGTAGGCGAGCAAATCCCCGAGGCGCTGTACGAAGCCGTCGCGGAGATCTTACGCGAAGCCTGGAGCCACGCCGAAGTCGCTGCGTCCGGCGCCGAGTGAGGGCGCCCTCAAGGCGCGTGCGGGCGTTCGGCGGCCGCGGCGAACTGCCGGGCAGCCTCGGACGCACCCGCTTGCTCGGAGACCCGAACGGCGAAGCGCAAAGACGCGACCTCGCCGCTGGGATCGCCAGCCTCACGCGCGCAGGCGAGGCTCTCGAGGGCCTCGAGCAGCGCCTCACGGGCGCGGCCCGCTTGCGCGAGCGCGAGCCCGAACGCGAGCGCAGCACGGCCCCGCTCCGAGGGTCCACCCGCCTGGGCCAACTCCTTGGACTGACGCAGTTGGCCGACGGCGCGGGCGACCTCGCCGCGCGCCAAGCTGGCCATACCTTCGAACCGCAGCGCCACATGGGGCTCGGCGCCCCCCGCCTTGAGCTCGGAGACCAGCTCGCTCACGGCGGCGTGATCCCCGACCCGAAACGCCTGCACGAAGCGCGATCCGGTGACCGGCTCGCGCGGCTCGAAGCGCGCCGCTTGGGGTGGGACGCTCGCTCGCTGCGACCCGATCGAGCCCGCGGCTACCCCTCCGAGCAAGCCTCGCGACTCGAGCTCCCGCACGTCCCCGCTCTCGGTGAAGCGCTCGAGGGCGGTGGCCGTGAGTAGGCACCCCGCCTGTCGCAAGCCCGCGGCTGCCCGACGCAACAGGGGCAGCGCGCCGTCCACATCGCCCCCGAGCAACGCGTGAACACCGGCGGCAGCAGCGTCCGCAGGTCGTGACGAGCGAACGCAGGCGCGACTCGCGGCACGGTGCAGCTGCGCAAGGTCCGCTTCGGTCAGCAGCTCGCGAGCCAGCTCCGACAACGACGTCTGCGCCAATCGAACGCGGTCGCCACTCCGCAGCACGAAGTGGCGCGTGCAGAGTTCGTCGAGCGCAGCGGCCACCCGCGCTTCGGACTCGCCCGTCAGGCTCACGAGCAGCTCGGTCGGCGCGAAGTCGTCCAGCACCGCCAGCGCTGCCACGAGATCCCGCGCCGTCACCGACAGCCACCCGAGCCGACGCGCCACCGCGCGCCGCAGCGGCTCCGCCCGGTGCCGGCGACTGGACGCGATGCGGGAGACCAGAGCGCCGGCCTCGCGCACCAAGAGCCCCCCTTCGATCGAGTCGGCCAGCGCGAACAAGACTCCGAGCGGCGTGCTGCCCCCTCGCCGCACCAGCGCCAGCACTTCTTCCTCCGCGAGCTCGGAGCCGACCAGGCTGTGGACCAGTCGCAGCCGGTCACTCTCGCCCAACGGCGGCAGCTCGAGGGCCGACCCGACGGACGCCGCGCGCTCCGCGACCCGCAGCACGGCGCGGAGACTTCCGCGGCCCACGGCCGCGAGCACGGCGTCGACGCTGTCGCGGTCGACACGCTCTGCGTCGTCCACGAGCACGAGCCCACCGGGGCCGAGCCAGGCAACGAGCAGCGACGCGAGCGCGGAGGAGTCGAGCCACTCCCCCCGAAGCAGTCGTTCGAGCTGCGCCTGGTCGTCACCACCGAGGCCGGGAGACGGCGCCCTCGCCAGCGCCGAGGCCAGCCCGCCCAACGGTCGCCCGCGACTCGGCTCGAGGGTCAGGGAGCGTTCCGGCGTGCTCGCTGCGAGCTCGGCCAGCATGCGGCTACCGCCGCCGCCGCGCGCGACGACCAGGTAGGACGCTTGCCCCGGGCTCGGTAGGTCCGGCATCGCTCGTTCGACCCAGGGCGGGCGCTGCCAGGCGGCCGGGAGCGCGGCGTCCGTCGGCCGCAGCGGACGCTCCCGATCGAGCCTCAGGCCTCGAAACCGCTCGCGACCGATCACGCCCACCCGGGCGCCCCGCGTCAGCAGATCCCCTCGCCGCGCGACGGGTGCCTGCGGATCCACGAGCACTTCGTCGGCGCGGGCGATGCGCGCCAGCGCCACGGCCATGGACAGCGCCGGTCCCAACGAGAGCGCGACCCGTGAGCCGCCGGGGAGCACACAAGCGAGCGGCGCCGACGACAGACCCGCGGCGGACTCCGGCGGCAGGTCCGCGCACAGGTCGATGGCGTCCTCGAAGGATTCGGGCTCGAAATCGAACGCGATCAGGGTCGGCTGCCAGGCCACGACCCGCCCGCCAAGCGCTTCGCCGCGACGCAGCAGCTGCTCGACCCACTCGCGGGTGAGCTCCGGCTCGCTGCGGCGCAGTCGAACCGCGATGACGAGGCGCTCCTCCTCGGTCGGCGGGTTGCGGGTGCTCGAGGGGCCGGTCAACTGCCGACACGCACCTTCTTCTTCAGCGCCGACAGCTCGTCGTCGATCTCGCTGCCGCCCTTGGTGCCCTCGGCGGCACCGCCGCCGTACTCCAGCGCGCGGAACTTGGCCTCGACTTGCTCCCGACTCATGCCGCCGGGACCCAGATCGTTCAGCGCTTCGTTGACCTCGCGCTGCGCCTGGACCGCAGCCTCGACGCCCTCGATCTGGTCCTCCATCTTGCGAAACTCGCGGAAGGCGCTGCCGCCGCCGGCGGGCGCGCCGAGGCCCTCCACTCCTCCACCGCCTCGAGCCTGCTCGGCCTGCGCGACGAGGGTCCCCTTGCGTGACTCGAGCTCGGTGACCTTCGCCTCCATGCGCTCGAGCTCCGCCTTCATCTCCAGGGCGTTGGTGCGCTGTTCACCTCGAAGCGCTTCGGCGCGATCCCGCTCGCCGAGCAATCGCTTCTTCTGCACCAGCGCTTCGCGCGCGAGATCGTCGTCGTCGTGCTTGATGGCGAGCTCCGCTCGCTTGGCCCACTTGTCGACCTCTGCATCGAGCTCGTCGATCTTGGTGCGGAGCTGCTTCTCGGCCGCCACACTGCGCACGACCTCCTGTCGCGCGGCCTTGAGTTGGTCCCGCATCTCGGTGAGGGTCAGATCGATGTTCTTCTTGGGATCTTCCGCCTTGTCGATGAGGGCGTTGAAGTTCGACGAAATGACCCGGCCCATGCGATCGAAGATGCCCATGGGCCGACTGTGCCACGAGCCAACAGACGGATCCATCCCGTCTGCGCCGGGGCCGCCGGAGCCCGGCATCCGCCCTTGGACCGCGCAAAGCGCCGGGCTATCCTCGGCGTCCATGCCTCGCCAACTCGGCCCGGGTGATCGCGCGCCGGACTTCACCCTGCCCTCCCACCTGGGAACGCCCTTCGCCTTGTCGGACGCTCTCAGCCGAGGTCCGGTCGTGCTCTTCTTCTACCCGAAGGACGACACGCCGGTGTGCATCGCCGAGGCCTGCGCGTTTCGCGACCGTCACCAGGTGTTCATCGGCAAAGGCGCGCAGATCGTGGGCGTGAGCCGCGACTCGACGGAGCGCCACCAGAGCTTCGCCGGCCGCTACGACCTGCCCTACACGCTGCTGAGCGACGAAGCCGGCGAGGTGCGGGCCGCCTTTGGCGTCAAGAAGACCCTCGGCTTCTTCGACGGCCGGGTGACGTTCGTGATCGATCGCGAGGGGGTCATTCGGCACGCCTTCAGCAGCGCTCTGGACGCGTCCCGCCACGTGGACGAGGCGCTCGAGACGCTGACGCGACTGTGACGGGCGCTCAAGAGCTGTCGAAGATTCGACAGCTCTTTCATTCTGTCGCCGGGGAGGCACGCGCCTCCCCGCCCCAACGAAGTGAATTCGTTGGGGCCCCACCCCACGCGGGCCGGCTTCGCCGGCATGAACTGGGTCAATTCTTGACAGACCTTCAGCGGTTCACGACGTGAATCGCGTGCCCGAGGGATGCCGCCGCCGCTTCCATCAACGCCTCTCCCAGCGTCGGGTGCGGGTGGATCGTGAGCGCCAGGTCTTCGGCGGTGGCCGCCATCTCCAACGCCAGCGCCGCTTCGCTGATCAAATCGCTCGCGCTCGGTCCCACGATGTGGATGCCAACGACGCGCCCGCTGCTCTGATCCGTGACCACCTTCACGAAGCCGTCCGTCTCGCCCAGGCTCATGGCGCGTCCGAGAGCAGCGAACGGGAACTTTCCCGCTCGCACCGTGAGCCCCGCCGCCCGCGCGCCCGCTTCGGTGAGCCCGACGCTGGCGATCTCGGGTTGAGTGAAGATGATGCCCGGCACGGTGACCCAGTCCTTGCCGGCGGCCTTGCCCGCGATGACCTCGGCGCAGACCTCGCCTTCCTTGCTCGCTTTATGGGCCAGCATGGGGGGGCCGCTCACATCGCCGATGGCGTACACGCCAGGCACGTTCGTGCGGCACTCAGCGTCGGTCACGACGAACCCGCGCTCGTCGATCTCGACGCCCAGCTCCTCGAGCCCGATGCCGCGCGACCGAGGCCTCATCCCCACGGCCACGAGCACGCGATCGGCGACGACTCGAGACTGCTCGCCGGCGCGCTCGAGCGTCACGCTGACGCTGCCGTCCGCCAGCCGCTCGACGCTGGCGGCCTTGGTCTCCTTGTGGATCGTCGCGCCGCGCTTGGTCAGCGTCCGCTCCACCACCTTGACGCACTCCGGATCGGTCCCGGGGAGCAACTCGGAGGTGAGCTCGACGACCGTCAGCTCCGAGCCGAACGCTTGGTACACCATGCCCAGCTCCAGGCCGATCACGCCGCCACCCACCACCAGCAGTCGCCGCGGCACCTCGCTCAGGCTCACCGCCTCGCGTGCGCCGATCACGCGCTCGCCGTCGAACGGGAGGCTCGGCACCTCGATCGTCGCACTACCGGTCGCGATCACGACGGCGCGACTGGCGGTGAGCCGTTCGCGCTGCCCGGACGCGTTCGTGACCTCGACGGTCCGCGCGTCGAGCAGCCGCCCCCGGCCCTCGACCTGAGTCGACCCGTTGGCCTTGAGCAGCTGCCGTACGCCGCCCGTCAGCTTCTTGACGATGCCGTCCTTCCAGGCCTGCATCTTGGGTGCGTCGAGCGTCACCGAGCCGAAGGAGAGACCCTTGTCCGCGTAGCTGGGCGCCTTGTGATGCGTGTGTGAGATGCTGATCAGCGCCTTGGACGGGATGCACCCCCAGTTCAGGCACACGCCGCCGTACTCTTCCTCTTCCACGCAGGCCACGCTGAGTCCCAGCTGACCGAGGCGAATCGCACAGACATACCCACCAGGACCGCCACCGAGCACGATGACGTCGAAGCTTCGCTCGCTCATGGGCCGCGGCTATATCACGAGTGACTGGGCGCGGGCGGGTGCTTCCGCAGCTCCGTGAGCTGCTCCTGCAAATGCCAGGGCAGCGAGGCGTACACGTCCTCGAACAGCGTCTCGCGGGCGGGAGGACCGGCCTGCTCGACCTCTCGCACGGCGCGGGAGATCTCGTCGCCGAGCTCTGCGTCGATGGTCGCCTCGAGCGCCTCGTCCAGGATACCGACCGAGAGCAGGTACTTCTGCAGGCGCTCCACCGGATCTTTCTGCGCCCAGGCGCGCACTTCTTCCTCGCTGCGATAGCGCGTGGGGTCGTCGCTCGTCGAGTGGGCGCCGATACGGTAGGTGACGCACTCGACGAAGGTGGGGCCGTCGCCACGCCGGGCTCGGGCGACCGCCTCGGCGATGACCTCGTGACACGCGACCACGTCGTTTCCGTCCACCCGCACGCCGGGCATGCCGTAGGCCCGAGCTTTGACGGCGATCGTCTCCGACGCCGTCTGCCGGGCAGTGGGGACGCTGATGCTCCAGCCGTTGTTCTGGCACACCAGCACGCACGGCACGCGGAACACCGCCGCGAAGTTCAGCGCGTTGTGGAAGTCCGGCTGGCTGGTCGCTCCGTCGCCCATGAAGCCCACGGTGACCACGGGTTCGCGCTTCATCTTCGCGGCCCAAGCCGCGCCGACGGCCTGCGGGATCTGTGGACCGATGCAGCTCGACCAGGACACCTGGTTGACCGAACGTCCGCTCATGTGGCTCGGCATCTGTCGGCCCTTGAGCACGTCCAGGGAGTTGCCGAACACCTGCGCCAAGTACTGCGTCAGCGGGAAGCCCCGGGCGAGCATGATGGCGCTCTCCCGCAGCGCCGGAAAGACCCAGTCCCGAGCCTCCGTGGCGAACGCGGTCGCGATGGGAGGCGCTTCCTGTCCGGTGCAGGTGCCGTAGAAGCCGATGCGCCCCTGACGCTGCAGCGCCACCATGCGCACCTCCATCACGCGCAGCCGGCGCATCTGGCGGTACATGGCCAAGAGCACGTCCGGCGGCAGCGCGACGTCGCGGCCGGCGAGCACGCGGCCGACCTCGTCCAGCACCTGGTAGAGGTCCGTGTCGCGCGCGAGCTGTCCGCCGTCACCCGTCATGTCGCTTCGTCGCCTACCACGGCGCGGGCGCCCCGGGCAGCGTCGTCTCCGGTCGACTCGTCCCGCAGGCGCTGCAGGCTCGCGATCGCGCTGGAGACGACCTCCGGGTCAGCCCGGGTCGGGTCTTTGGCCATGCGTCGCAGCTCACCGAGGGCCTCGACCAGGCCCGCGCGCTGCACCTGGGCCACCGCCGAGGTCCGGGCGTCCCGGGTCCAGGCGCCGAGTCCGCGGAGCAGCTCGCGCCGGGCTCGGGGATGGTGGAGGGCCGCGAGCGCGGCCAGCGCGCTGAAGCGCGCCGGACTCGGCGAGAAGGACCAGCCGGGAAACGCGCGACGCTCGAGCCCCGGCATGGCCTCGCTGAGCGCCCGCTCGGCGCACAGCTCGATCGCGGCCTGCTCGTCCTCTGGAAACAGCGCAGCGCTCGGGTGGTTGAGCAGCTCCACGACCATCCCTTCCCCGGCTTCGTCGTGGTGGCGACTCAAGAGCAGCGCCGCGGCGATGCGCACCGCCGACGAGTCGTCCTCGAGGGCTCGGTGCGCCGCCGCGCTCACCGGCTCGGGCAGCGCGTCGGCTCCTCCCCAGGCGTCCTCCGCCAGCCGCCACGCGATGTAGCGGACCTCGTCGTCCGCGTCGCCGAACGCGTGGCGGATTAGAGGACCACTCTCGCTCGCGCCCAGCAGCTTGAACGCCGCGATCAGCGCCTGGAAGCGGATCTGCGCCACGGGATCCCGCACCGCATCGCGCACGGCGGCGGCGACGTCCGAGCGTTCGGACCCGCCGAGCTCACCGAGGGCCACGAACGCCATCTGCCGCACCCGCGGCGCCGCGTCATCCACGGCCGCCACCAGCGCGGCGAGGTGCTCGCGAGCGTCGGTGTCCGCGAGCGCCACCGCGGCCTCCGAGCGGATGGCGACCGAGCTGTCCGAGGTGAGCGCCGTGGCCAGCGCGGTGCGCGCGGCCTCACCCTGCTGCCCCTGGCCCAGGCGCGCCAGATCGCGCAGGGCGCTGAGACGCACCTCCACCCGCGCGTGGGTGATGTCGCGCAGGGCTGCTGGCAGGGTGCGCGGCAGGGGTCGGAGGCCGAGCATGACGCGGGCAGCCTACCCCGCGCGGGGCCGCGTGCCAGACGAAACCGTGCCGAGACGGGCCCGGATCCGCTTGCCACGGTCGACCAAGCTCTCCACATTGTGCACCACCCGTGGCCGTCGACACGCCCCTGCCCAAACCCACCGTGATCTCGGCACCCGTGGCTGACGCCTCCGACGTGGCGCTCGGCTCCTACGTCCGACGCAGCGTCTGGCAAGCCATCGTCTTCATCGTGCTGCTGGTGGGGGGCATTGGCATTCTGGGCGCGGTCTACGAGGAGCAGTTGCTGAGCTTCACCAACGCGGTGTTCGAGACCGTCGGGCTAGCCGGGCTGCTCGGCATTCTGTTCGTGAGCGACTCGATCTTCTCCCCGGTGCCCCCGGATCTGGTGTTGCTCGTCCTGTCCCGCACCCACCACCACGAGCACTGGCCGTGGCTGGTCGGACTCATCGGTGTGCTCTCGGTCGTCGCGGGATGGGTCGGCTGGGTGCTCGGGCGCTGGCTCGGCGACACGCGCTTCGGTCACTTCGTGCTCAAGCGTTCGCGCGCCCAGAACGAAGCCCTCGTGCGTCGCCATGGCGGCTGGGCGGTGGCCCTGGGCGCCATCACGCCCATCCCCTTCAGCATCACCTGTTGGTTCGCCGGCATGTATCGCATGAAGTTCGCGCCCTTCGCCCGCGCGACCTTGCTGCGCATCCCGCGCTTCTTCGTGTACTACTTCGCGATCGCGTACGGCGACCGCGTGGTGCGCGCGCTCTGGCCCTGACGCCTCGACTAACGCGCGCCGCTCACGAAGTAGCGCAGCCCCTCGCTGGCGAGCTGCAAGCTGCCGCTCACCGTCGCCACGGTGACGGCGCCCACGGCCAGCACGTGCGGTGCGCGCAGCATGCTGAGCGTGCCCTGCTCCAGCAGCGCACCCAGACTGACGCCATCCGGCGGGCCCAGACCGACGAAGCCGAGCGCGGCCTCGCCCAGCACGATGCCCGCCGCCGCCGTGCCCAGCTGAATCGCGACGGGCCCGAGCAGGTTGGGCACGACGTGCCGGCCCACGACGGTGGCGCGGGTGGCGCCCAGCGCCCGCGCGGCCTGGACGAACTCCGCTTGGGCGATGACCCGCGCCTGCACCGCCGAGATGCGGGCGAAGGGCGCCCACACCGTGAGGCAGAAGACCGCGCCGATGTGCCAGCGGGACGGCACGCTGACGGCGCTCAGCACCGCGAGCGCGAGCAGGAAGGTCGGGAACGACTGGGTCAGATCGCAGGCACGAAGTAGCCAGCGCTGCGCCGCGCCACCCCGCAATCCCGCCGTCGCACCGAGCAGGGTGCCGACCACGAAGCCGAAGCTCGCGACCACCGCCGCCATGCCGAGCGCACGCGCGGTGGCGTGCACCGCCAGCGCGAGGATGTCCACGCCGGCATCACCGCTGCCCAGTGGATAGCCGGCGGTGGGCGCTGCCCAGGCATGGTCGAGGGACAGGCGTGTGGGCGAGCGGGTGGAGAGCAGCGCGAAGGACGCGGAGCCGAGCGCAACCACGAACGCGGGTGCCGCGTAACCCGCCGAGCGCAGCGCCCGCGTGCTCATGAGGGCCGAGTCCGCGGATCGATCACCGCACTGGCCAGGGCGGCCAGCGCCTGCGCCACCACGAACAAGCCGCCGGCTGCCGCGACGCTCGCCTCGAGCACCGGGATGTCCCGCGCGGCGTACGCGTTGAGCATCAACGTGCCGAGGCCTGGTCGCTCGAACAAGCGCTCGAGCACCACGGCTCCGCCGAGCAGCGCGCCGAGCTGCGTCGCGATCACGACGGCGATGGGCGAGAACGCGGCCGGCAACGCATGGACGACCCACACCCGCAGCGCTCCGCCGCCCTTGGCACGTGCCACGTCCAGAAACTTCGCGCCCGCTTGATCGAGCAGCGCAGCGCGGCCGATGCGCGCCACCTGCGCCCCCAACGGGATGGCCAGGAGTCCCGAAGCGAACAAGAGCCCGCTGGCGCCGCTGTCGGGATCTCCGGGCAGCGGCACCCAGCGCAGCTTCACGGCGAGCAGGTAGGTGAGCAGCGGCGCGAAGGCGATCAGGGGCGTCGCTGCCACCACCACGATCCCCCGGTGCGCCCACTCACGCCGTGCGCCCAGCCACGGTCCCACGCTCAGCAGCGCAGCGGTGATGCCGCCGAGGGCGCCGACCACCACGGCCACCGACGCGAGCGCCGCCGTGGGACCGAGGGCGCGCCAGACCTCGGAGAACGCGCTCGTGCCCGGGCGCGCCAGTGAGTCTCCCAGGTCGAAGGTGAACAATCCGGCCACGAAGCGCGCGTACTGAACGCCGAGCGGGCGATCGAGGCCGAGGCGAGCGCGCAGCAGCGCGCGTTCAATCTCGGGCGCTTGCTCGCCGAGCACGAGCGCCGCCGGATCTCCCGGCAGCAAGCGCAGCGCCAGGAACACCAAGCTCACCAGCACGAGGAGCACCGCGAGCGCTCCCACGGTGCGCGCACCCAAGCTCCCGAAGACCGCTCGGACGGCGCCGGCGCGTGTGCTGCCGGACGGCTTCGGCGGGCTCACCCGCCGTCGGCTCCCGCGTCTGCAGCGTCGGACGCATCGCCGGCGTCGGTCGCTCCGCCCTCGGACGCGTCCGAGCCGCCGTCCGAGGCGTCCGTGTCCGCGTCCGCGGGGCCGTCCGCGGCGGCGTCCGTGACGCTCTGACAGGCGCCGCCGACGCTGCTCGGGCTCGCCGCGCACTGCCCGCTGCCGCAGCTCGCGCAGGCTTGCCCAGCCGCGCCGCAGGCGGCCTGCTCCGTCCCACCGCGGCACAGGCCGAGCGCGTCGCAGCAGCCGGCGCAGGTGTCCGGGCCGCAGCCCTTGGAGGGCTCGCACACCGCCGTGCCCGCGTCGGGCACGTCACCACCGCTGAACGGAACGATGCACACCTTGCCGCTCTTACCGGGACCCTCGGCCAGCTTGGCGCCCCAGGGGTTGTCCTTCGCGTTGATGTTGATGCAGCGGTAGCCACCACGACAGTCGCCGTCGCTGGAGCAGTTGCGCATGCAGAACGTGCGGCGCAGTCGCCCGCCCGTCTGCGGATCGGGGCAGGCGGTGCTGGGCGTGATCTTGAAGGAGACGCACGCGGCCTCCTCGGGGCACGTGCCGGGCTCGCAGTTGAAGATGGTGCAGTAGCCACCCGGCTGGGTGGTGTCGCAGAGACGATCGCCCGCGTTGGAGCAATCCGTACTCACCGAACACTCGTCGCCGATCTCGGGCTTGCAGCCGTACAGGCCAAGGAGCAGCGTGAGCAGCAGCATCCAGCGAGAAGCGTCGGGCGACATCGGGGCGCCGCGGACTCTAGCCGGGTCGGCGCAAAAGTCACCCCCAAGGCAGGAATTGCCACGCCCCGAGCGGTCCGGCCGCCAAGTTCCGCGTTGAAGCGGGGCGTCCGAGCTGCAAAGGTTCACTCATCGTGAATCGTCCGACTCGCCGCATGGGGCTGGTTGCGACGGCCGCTGTGGTGGCCGGTTGCGGGGGCGGCATGCCGCTCATGCACCCCGCGCACCCGTTGGTCCCCGATCAGGTGTCCATGGGCGCGGGCGTCAGCCACACCCTCGCGCTCGGCGAGGCGGACGAGCAGATCCAGGCCGCGCGCCGCGCGGCCGAGCCCGCGGGCACTTCCCAGGGACCCGACGCCAAGACCCGAGTGCTGACGGGTGCGCTCGCCTACGCGTCCAGCGCGCCGGGCCTGGCGCCCTGGGTGGGAGCGCGCGCTGGCCTGGGCTGGGACAGCGACGCCGGCGTCACCTACTCGGGTCGCTCCGCGCGAGTGGACGCGCGCCACGCCTTCGTCGACGAGAGCCTCGCGCTCAGCGTTGGCGCGGGTGCCCGCGGCCTGCTGTCGCGACCGGGCTCGGACGGCGGGGGCAGTCGCAACGAACCCATCTCCGGCGTGGACACCGGCGGGCTCACCGGCTTCGGCTTCGACGTGCCGCTGATCGTGGGCTATCGCAGCGCGGCGGATCTGCTGCAGGCCTACGGCGGGCTGCGCGGGGACTTCGAGCGCGTGTTCGGCGACGTGCGGCTGCGCAACGCCGATCCCTCGTTGGACGAGAGCGTGGAGGTCAGCGTCAGCCGCGTCGGCGGTAGCGCGCTGGTCGGACTGGTCGTGGGCGTCCCGCCGTTCTGGATCGTGCTCGAGGGCTCGGTCGGCGTGATCCACGGTCGGGGGAGCTTCGAGGTTCGCGAGCAGACCGGCTCGACCGAGCGGGTCAGCTCGCGGTTCACCGCTCCCACCGTCTCCCCCGCGGGCGCGCTCGTGACGCGCTTCTGAGCCCGCAGGCCTCGGGCGAGGAAGCTTCGCGCTCCCGCGGCCGTACCAAGCAGACCGGCGCCAGCAAGCGTCGGGTTTTCTTCCGAATTTCGGAGCGCCACTTGCTCGCCCGGGCGCGCCGACCTAGTCTTGCAGCTGGATGTCTCGGCTATCCCCGTCTTCGCTCGGTCGAACCCTCGGGCTCGGCGCTCTGCCGTTGGCCCTGGCCTGCTCGGCAGATCTCGAGCACTACACGACGGACGCCGAGAGCGGCACGACGCACGCGCTCGTGACCGTCGACCGCAGCATCCTCATGGACGGCAGCGAGCGCGCAGGCGCGCTCGCGAGCTTCGTCCAGCTTCCCGCAGAAGCAGACGCACGCGCCGTCCTCGACAACGTCGGGCTGCGTCTCGCCCTGCCGCCGGTCGGGCAGTGCCGCACGGACGCCGGCGAGCGCCCCCGCTATCGCGGGCGCGTCGAGCTGGTGGAGGCGGGCGCCGTCTCCCTGCTCGTCGGCAACACGCTCACCGAGCTCGCCCCTCACGCCTTCCCCACGGTGACGGACGTCGTCTCCGGTGTGGTGTACGCCACCCGAGACGTCTCGGCGGAGCCGCTGCCGGCAGACGCCGACTACACGCTGCGAGTCGACGGCTCCTTGGGTTACTTCAGCGTCTCTCGCGCGGCCCCTGAGCACCTCACCGCCGTGACCATCGGCGGCGTGCCGCTCGCGGACGTGACTGAGCTGAGCGTCGCCGAGCCCATGGATCTGACGTGGGGCGTGCGCGGCGACGGCAGCGTAGCGTCGGACGTGGTGTGGGTCGAGCTCGCGAACAAGAACGGAACGTCCACCGTGTGCACGTTCCGGGACGAGCTGGGCGCGGCCACCATCCCTGCGGGCTCGCTGCCCGGTACCGGCCCTACCCGGCTGTCCCTGCACCGGCTGCGCATCGCCGAGTTCGTCGCCCCTGCCATCACGCTGGGCGAGCTTCGCTTCGACTTCGAGCTGCAGTCCAGCGTCAGCTTCGTACCCTGAACGTCGACGTGACACCGCTCGAGACGCGCATCGCCGAGCTCGAACGGGGCGACCGACTGGAAGAGGCGGCCGCGCTGGCGGAGGAGCACGGACGGGTGGCCGACGCCATGCGCTTGTGGGAGCGCGCCTGCAACTTCGGCCGCGCCGCGGCGGCGGCGCTGGCTGCGGGTGACCCTCGCGCCGCGTTCGATCTCGCCGCTCGAGCGCGGGACGAGCAGCTCGAGGCCCAGGCCACCGACGCCCTCAGGGGGGACCCCGAGGCGGCAGCCGCGGCGGCGCGGACCGCGAGCGCGAAGGGACAGCACCTCGCGGCGGCGCGGCTGTGGAGCGCGCTCGGCGACGGCCACGCGGCGGCCCTCGAGTTCGAGGCGGGGGGCGCGTGGCTGTCCGCCGGCAGAGCCTTCGACGCGGCAGGTGATCCCAAGAACGCAGCCCGCTGCTTCGACGGCCTGCTCCGGGCCGAGCCCAATCACCATGCGGCGCGCGTCGCGCTCGGCGATCTGCTCACTCGCCATGGGCGCCTGCATCCAGCGGTCAAGACGCTGCAGGCCGTGCCGGCGCACGCACCCGAGCGCGTCGACGCGCTGCGGATCCTGCGCCGCTGCTTCGACGCGCTCGCGTTGCGGGAGGCCGTCAGCGACGTCGAGCGTGAGCTCGACGAGCTCGGCGCGCCCGAGCGCTCCGCCTCCATTCCACCCCCGCCCCCCACGCCGCGCGCCGAGCCCGAGCAAGTGCTGTTCGGTCGCTACCGAGTGACGCGCGAGGTGGCGCGCACGGCGACCGCTCGCGTGCTCGAGGCGGTGTGCCGCATCAGCCACGACCGCGTGGCGGTGAAGATCTTCTCCGCGAACTCGCTGCGTGACAGCGGTCGCGACGCGCTGAGGCGCTTCGAACGCGAGGCCGTCGCGCTCTCACAGCTGCGTCACCCGTCGATCCTGCCGCTGTACGCGTTCTTGCCCGAGGGACCGGCGGTCGTACTGCCCTGGATGGCGGGCGGCTCCCTCGCGGATCTCATCGCCCGCGGCCCCCTGTCACCCGCGCGCGCCGTCGAGATCACCCTGGCCGTGCTCTCCGCCCTCGACCAAGCCCACCGGCGCGGGATCCTGCACCGCGACGTCAAGCCAGGCAACGTGCTGTTCGACGAGGCCGGCGCCGCCCATCTCGCGGACTTCGGCACCGCCCACATCAGCGACTCGGCCGCCACCGTCACGGCAGGCATCCTCGGCACCTTGGCGTACATGGCTCCCGAGCAGCGCGCAGGCGCTCCAGCGAACATCCAAAGCGACGTGTACGGCGCCGGCGCGCTGCTTTGGCACGCGCTCACCGGCGCGCCGCCTGACGCCGGCTTGCCGCCCTTGTCCCGGGAGCTCGGCGAGGAGCACCTGCGCGTCGCGCGCGCGCTGATCGGCGAGCAAGGAGCGCGCCCCGCGGACGCGCAAGCCGCGCAGGCCCAGCTTCGCTCGATGCCCTGGCCGCGCGAGGTGCCGGAGCCGCGCGCGGACGTGGCCGTGGCGGCGGTCGTCACCAGCCAGGACCACCCACGCCTGGAGTCCCTGGGAGGGCCGCTCTACCGCGACGTCGTGCTCGGTCGCGCGCTGCTCGTGCTCGGCTCCGACCCGGGTCTGCTCGAGCGGGTGCTGTGCTTCGCGCGCGCGGACGATCCCAGCCTGGCGGCGGTGCTCGCGCACCGGCCCGAGAGCAGCACGCTCTGGGTCGAGGACGTGCCCGCGGCGCCCTGCGCCCCGCTCACGGACGACGAGTATCACGAGCTGCGCCGCGCCCTGGACGCGCTGCACCGCGCAGGCGGCGTGCACGGACGCGTCGATCGAAAGCACGTCGCTCGCCAGGGAGATCGCATGCTGCTGCGCTTCCCGCTCGAGCCGCTGCACCACGAGCTTGCGCGCGACTACGCGGATCTCGAACGGCTCCGGAGCGCGCTCACCGCGCCCGTTCACCAGGGGAACCACTGAGCGGGCGAGGTCTGCCAGGCGGTGGGCCGGCGCGGATCGTCCTCGGGGATCACGAGGGAGCCGACGCGGTCCGCGTGCTCGTACACGCTGCCGATGCTCTGCTCGATGGCCGCCAGATCCTCGTCGCTGACCACGCCGTTGCTGGTCGCCTTGTAGAACTGCACCGTGACCCGGATGGGAAAGCGCGCGTCCCGACGCAGCTCGAGGCCACGGGCTTCGCGAAAGGGACCGAGCAGGTCGCCGTGGCCGACGACCGCGCGGTCGACGTCGCTCTTGGGCGTGGACGCGCCCTGGCCGACGCTGCCGACGCTGCCGAGCCCGTATCCGGCGCCCAAACCTCCGCCACCCTGCCCGACGCCCGAGAGCCCGAGCCCACCGGCGCCGAACGCCGAGCCCACCCCGCCGCCGAGGCCCCCGAGCCAGCCCTGGTGGCGGTGCACCAGCGGCACCTGGATCAAGAAGATCACATCCGCGCTGCGGGAGATCGCGCTGCGCTCGTCGTCGTTCTTGGGGCCACCTTGGGCCTCGATGCGCGCCTCTACTTCCTGAAACCGCTCGGCGGTGAAGCGCGCGCGCTCGCCCGCCTTGTTGAAGTACAGCTCCTGTCCCCCGAAGCCAGCGGCGTCCTCGCCGCGGTTCTCGATGACGGTGGCGCTGGTGCCCTGACGGGTGACCAAGAGCGTGAGCACGGCTGGAGAGCCCGGCGCCGACTGGTAGTTGAACACGACCGGCGTGAACTCGGCCTTGCCCTGCGCCGGCACCGGCAGGAACACGGCCTGCGCGGAGACCAAGAAGTGGGTGTCACGCTCCGCGATCAGGCTGCCGCTGCCCTTGAGCGTCCAGGGCGTGCTCATCACGCTGCGAACGTTGCGCAGCACGCTCGTCAGCGGCGTCGTGCTGAGCTTGCCGTCCTTCTTGTGGTTGCCGGTTCGAACGAAGAACTTGCTGCGCGGCAGGTCACCGGTGCGATCGCTGAAGTTGGGAAAGCGAATCACCGGCATCAGCGCCTTGCGCGGTGTACCGCGCTCGTCGCGGTAGCGGGCCTGCAGCGTGAGATCGGAGATGTTCGGACCCAGCGACGAACCCTGCGCGCGCGCCGTGTCCTCCCACGCGACGTTGACCACGTTCAGCCCGCGCGCGTGCACCCGGCGCTGCAACGCGCCGTCGCGACTCATCTGCGCCACGCGCGCGACGACCGCTGGGTAGCTCGGCGGGGGCTCGGCGGGCCGGGCCGGCTGCGGAGGCGCTGCCGGTGCGACCTCGGCGACGGCCGTGGCGGGGGGCGGCGGCGTGGGCGGCGCGGCGACCCTTGGCGCGGTGCGGGCGGCTGCGGGGTGGTGCGGGGCGGGAGCCGGCGCGCAGGCCAGCGCCAGCGCGCAGCCGCCGAACAGTCTCGAGAAGCGCATGAAGCGAGCCGACACGCCGGCGGGCCCGAATGTTCCCGCCGAAGTGGACCCTAGCCGCCCAAGGGCGCACGCCGCTGGGCTCGGGTCGCCAAGACCGCCCAAGTCGAGACCGGGCGCGCGAGCGAAGTCTTTGGTTTTTCCGCGGCGCGGGAACGGCTAAAGGGGCAGCACCTTCATGAGCGACAAGATCACCGTCCCCGCGATCGCCGCCCGCAAGCAGGCTGGGCCAAAGATCGCGATGCTGACGGCCTATGATGCCACCGTCGCGCGGCTGCTCGACGAAGGCGGCGCGGACATCTTGCTGGTGGGGGACTCGCTCGGGATGGTGATCCAGGGACTGCCCAACACCCTGCCGGTGACCGTGGACGAGATCTGCTATCACGGCCGCGCCGTCGCTCGCGCGACGCGGCGCGCGCAGGTCGTGGGGGACATGCCCTTCATGTCGTTCCAAATCTCGCCCGAGCGCGCGCTCGAGGCGGCGGGGCAGATGCTCAAGACCGGCGGCTTCGAGGCCGTCAAGCTGGAGGGCGGGCAGAGCGTCGCGGAGCATGTGCGACGCATCGTGGCCGCCGGCATCCCGGTGATGGGCCACGTGGGGCTCACGCCCCAGTCCGTCCACGCCATGGGCGGCTTTCGGGTCCAGGGGCAGCGCGAGGACGCCGCCGCGCGCGTGCTCGCGGACGCGCAGGCGCTCGAGGATGCGGGCGCCTACAGCATCGTGCTCGAGGGGCTGCCAGCCGATCTGGGCCGCCGCATCACCGAGAGCGTCGGCGTACCGACCATCGGGATCGGCGCCGGACCCCACTGCGACGGTCAGGTGCTGGTCTGCTACGATTTTCTCGGCATGTATCGCGACATCAAGCCAAAGTTCGTCAAGCGCTTCGCGGAGCTGGGGGACGCGGTGGTGGAGGCGACGAAGCGCTACGTCGCCGAGGTCCAGGGCGGGGCGTTCCCCGACGCCGCGCACAGCTTCGGCATGAAGTCCGGGCCGAGCGATCCCACCGGTGCCAAGGCCGTCGTCGGGCAAGCGCCGCCCGCCTACGGCCCCGCGCGGGACGAGAGCTGAGAGGCGGCTCGGTGGACGTGATCGACGACAAGGAAGCGTTTCGGCGAGCGTGCGACGGCGTGCGCCTTCGCGGCGAGCGACTCGGCGTCGTGCCCACCATGGGCGCGCTCCACGCGGGTCACCTGCGTCTGGTCGCCGGCGCGGCCGAGCGCGCCGACCGGGTCGCGGTGACGCTGTTCGTCAATCCGACCCAGTTCGGTCCGAACGAGGACTTCGCGCGCTACCCTCGCACCCTCGCGCAGGATCTCGAGCGCTGCGCCGCGGCGGGGGTCAGCCTGGTGTTCACGCCCAGCGTGGAGCAGATGTATCCGCCGGGCGAGCGCACCCGCGTGCGGGTGGACTCGCTCACCGAGCATCTGTGCGGCCGCTCACGCCCAGTTCACTTCGAAGGCGTGACGACCATCGTCACCAAGCTCTTGTCCCTGACCGGCCCCTGTGTCGCCGTCTTCGGACGCAAGGACTACCAGCAGCTCAAGGTCGTCCAGCGACTGTGCGCCGATCTCTTGCTCCCGGCAGAGATCGTGGGCTTGGCCACGGTACGGGAGCCCGACGGCTTGGCTCTGTCGTCGCGCAACGCGTACCTGTCCGCGTCGGATCGCGCGCGCGCCCTCGCCATTCCGCGCGCGCTGTCCGCGGCGCTGGTCCACGCCGGCACGGACGGCGTGACCGCGGGCGAAATCAAGCGCGGCGTGGAGCAGACCCTGAGCCAAGCCGGCTTGCGAATCGACTACGCGACGGTGGCCGACCCGGACCTGCTACAGCCGCTGGCCCACGACGTGCCACTGCCCCCTCGCGCGCTGGTCGCCGTCGCGGCGTACCTGGGCGACACTCGCCTCATCGACAACGTGGTCACCTCCGAGGACCCACCTCCGATACCCTCATGATGTCACCTCGCTCGGGCTTGTTCGTGGTCGTCGAGGGCATCGACGGCGCCGGTACCACCACTCACTCCAAGCGCCTGGTCAAGACCCTCGCGCGCGCGGGCTACGACGCTCGGCTGACCTGTGAGCCCAGCAGTGGCCCCATCGGCTCGCTGATCCGGCAGGTGCTCTCGCATCGAGTGATCGTGGCCGGCGACAGCGGGCCTCGCGGGCTCGGCTGGTCGACGATGGCGCTGCTGTTCGCGGCCGACCGCCTCGATCACCTCGACTCGTTCGTGCTGCCCGCGCTCGCGGACGGCGCCCTCGTGGTCTCGGATCGCTACGACCTGTCCAGCCTGGCGTATCAATCCGTCACGGCGCCGCCGGGGGTCGAGCCCATGGGCTGGATCCGCGAGCTGAACGTGCGCGCCGCGCGGCCGGATCTCACGCTCGTGCTCGATGTGTCCCCGGAGCTGGCGGCCGAACGCCGCAAGAGCCGGGGCGGCGCCGAGGAGCTGTTCGAGAAGGCCGACGTTCAGGCCCGCCTCGCTGCGGTGTATGCCCACGCCGAGACCATCGTGCCCAGCGACCGGGTCGTCCACCTGTCGAGCGAAGGTGACGCGGACAGCGTGGCGGCGGCGGTGCTCGAGGTCGTGACCCGAGCAGCGACGGAGCGCGGGATCCGGCCTTCGCCACGCTGAAACTTGCCCGGCCTGGGCCCGCGGTGGATAGTCGGGGCTGCGATGCGGCGCGTTGTTGTCGGAGTTTGGCTGGGCCTGCTGCTGGCGGGCCCGGGCCTTGGGTGTTCGAGCAGCACACCGCCGTCTTCGCCGCCGCGGCACGATGGCGCCATCCGCCCGGCGGAGCGCCCCCCTCGCGCGCCGGGCACGCTGCTGCGCTCGGAGGTGGTCGCCGCGGTCAACGACGGTCTCGGTCGCTTCCTGGGCCTGGTGGACCTGCAGCCCAGCGCGCCGAACGGGAAGTTCGTCGGCCACCAAGTGGTCGCGCTCGGGCCCCCGGAGTTTTGGCAAGGCGTGGATCTGCAGCCGGGGGACGTCATCACTCAAGTCAACGGGCAGCCCATCGAGACCGACAAGCAAGCGTTCGAGACCTTCCAGTCCTTGAAGACCGCGAACGAGCTGGTCGTCTCCATCCTGCGCGCGGGGGAGCCGCGGACCCTGCGCTACCGCATCGTCGAGGACGACGCCGCCCCGGCGGCGAGCGCCGACGCGGGCTGAGCCGGGCCGGGTCAGTGGCCGAGCTGAAAGCGCGCGATGGCGTCCATCAACGCCGAGAAGCGCGCGCGGTTGAAGTGCGCACCGCTGGTGACCCAGTCCACGTGCTTGGCGGGTCGCTCGTCGTCGTGAAAGTGTCCGAGCACGTCGAGGTGATCTCCCTCGCCGCACCAGAGCAGCTGTCCCCAGAGCATGCTGAGAGTCGGCACCACGCCGTCGTTGCTGCCCGAGTCCACCTTGTGATGGATGCCGCTGGCGAGCCGGCTGGCTTCGTCCGGCGAGGGCGCGGCGTAGGGGTACATCTTGGGCGCCTGGCTCGACAGGCCATAGAGCGTCGAGAACATGGCCGCGGTGATCGCGGCGTAGGGTGAGCGAAGCCGCTTGGCGACGCGCAGCGACTGGGGCGGCGGGGCCGCGGTCGCCACCGCGCCGTAGCGGACGCGCGGGTCGTCCTCCGCGGCCGCGTTGAACAGATCCATCGCCTCCGGCATGAGCTGAACGACTCCGCCTTGATCGATGCGCACTTTGCTCAAGAAGTCCGTGATCTCGTCGCGACCATCCCGCGCGACGAAGCGCAGCACCAGGTCGGTTCCGCGGCTGACCAACCTCAGATCGCCACCGAGGAGCTGATCGACACCGCCCAGGCCAGCGAGCAGCTTCGAGAAGACGGCGAGCCCCGGCTCGCCGAGGGTGAGCGACAGCACCGTCATCAGGCTGAGCGCGTACAGCACCCGCGTCCCGCTCACGGTGGCGAAGTAGCCCGCGGCTGGCGTCCCGTAGTGCGGCGTGTTCAGCGACACCGCGCTGACGACCCGCTCGCGGAAGACGAGCCGCGCCGGATCCTCGATGCGCAGGTTGGTCGTAGGTGACAGCAGCAAACGGATGTCGAGCCCGCCGGTCGAGTGGCCAACGAGGTGAATGGGGCCCTCGTCTCCAGCGCTCCTCTGGATGGCTTTGGCCAACATGCGCGCTCGGAATCGGAGCGACGACGTCGGCGGCGTCGGGACCACGGCAGTCACGAGCTCCTCGCCGGCGGCGCGATAGCGCGCCTCGAGGGCCTCGCGCACGTGGTGGAAGTAGTCGTAACCCGCCAGGCGACCGAAGCCGAACATGCCCGGGACCAGGTAGACGCGATGCGGCGCTGGCATGGCCCGGCAGCATACGCCAGCCCGGCGCCGGTGGGCCGCTCCGAGCGGGCTCCGTACGCTGGGAGCGGATCCGTCGCGCCCCCTGGCGCGCCGCGCGACGGAGCGTTAACCTGAGGCCCCATGAGCGACAGCGCCGAGCCGAGCCGCTTCCCGTCGCGCTTCGGCGCGCGAGCGCGGGCCGTGCGCGGGCGGCTCGTGCTGCGTCGCGCCCTGACGGGGCTGGCGCTGGGCATGGGCTTGGCCGGGCTCGTGGCGGCGGCGCTCTGGTGGCAGCGGCTGGGACCGGAGCGGCCCTGGGCGGCGGCGCTCGGGCTGCTCGGCGCGCTCGCTGGTGCGGCGTTCGCGTGGCGCCGGCGCTGGAGCGACGGGGACGTTGCGCTGTACCTGGACGCGCGGCTCGACGGCAAGGAGGCCATCAGCACCGCCGTCGGGCTCGAGGTGACGGACGGCGGAGCCGCCCGCAAGATCCTGGGCGACGCGCTGAGCGTGCTCGAGAGCGCCGAGGCGAAGCGCGCGCGCCCGCGGGTGCTGAGTCGAGTGCACGGTCTGGCGCCCGTGGGGGGTCTCGCCATCGCCTACCTGTCCTTCATTCCCCTGCCTCCGGCGCCGGCGGGACCCGAAGCGCCACCCGGCAGCGAGCTGGTGCAGATGGCGAACCTGCTCGGGCTGGAGAAGATCGAGGCCCTCGACAAGCTCGATCCCCGGGACGCCGAGCAGCGCGCTCGGCTCGAGGGCATCGCGCGCGACGCCCAGAAGCTCCGCGAGGATTTGTCCAAGGGGCTCGAGAAGCGAGAGGCCCAAGCGCGCATCGCGAAGCTGCGGGACGACATCGCCGCGGAGCGGATGAAGCTGGGCACCGAAGAGAATCGCCCCGGGCTCGAGGCCGCGGTGGGCAAGCTCAACCAGAGCCCGCACCTGAAAGACGCGGCCAAGGCGCTCGGCAACGGGGACCTGGTCGAGTTCGACAAGGAGATGCAGAAGCTCGCCAACATGGCCGAGACCGAAGCCCGCGAGGCGGCCAAAGAGGCGATCGAGGAGGCGGCGCGCGCGGCGCGCGAGAAGGGCGCCGGGCAGCTCGCCGAGGCGCTCGAAGAGCAGAAGCGGCTGTTCGAGGAGCGCGAGGGTCGGGCCGAAGCGCTGCGGCAGCTCGCCAAGGAGCTCGGCGACGCCGGCAAGCTCAGCGAGCAAGCCCTCGAGGACCTGAAGGAGTTCGGCGAGTCCGGCAGCCCGGAGGCGCAGGAGCGACTCGCCGACGCGCTCAACGACGCGCTCGAGGGGCTGAGCGAGGAAGAGCGCAAGCGCCTGGCCGAGCGGCTCAAGAAGCAGCTCGAGCAGCAGGGTGAGTCGGGACAGATGAACCCGATGACCAAACAGCAGCTCGAGGACCTCGCCAAGAAGCTGGCCACGCCCGAGGGGCAGGAGCAGCTGCGTCAGCAGCTCAAGGAGCTAGCCAAAGAGCACGCGAGCCAGGAGGCCGAGCGCGAGAAGGGCCTGGGAGACGCGGATCGGGGAGGCGCCGAAGCGGAGCGCGGGCTGGGCATGACCCCGATCCCCTTGCAGTCCCCGGGCGGCGACGGGCAGCAGGGTCCGGGCAACGCGGGCAAGAAGCCTGGCCAGGGCGGCGACACCAAGGGCCAGGGCGGGCCCGGCAGCAAGCGTGACACCGGCCAAGGCGATCACCAAGGCGAGACGAAGTCCGTCCCGGGCAAGGAGCTGCGCAGCAAGGCCAACGCGAAGGTCAACCCGGGCGCACCCATGCAGGGCGGCACGCTGGGTCGTGCGCCCGCGCGCGCCGGCGAGACCGCCAACCGGGCCGGCACCGGCGCGCTCGGAGACGTGGCGCCGGAAGAGCTCTCCGGCGTGGAGCGTTCGGAGCTGCCGCAGGAGTACCGCGAGCAAGTTGGCCGCTACTTTCAGCCCTGAATCGGCCAGCACGACACGACGCTTTGGCGAGGCGCCGAAGCGAGCTAGGCTCGCTGCCCGGCCATGAGGGCGACGGTTTCAGCGGCGGATGGTCCATGACGAGCAGCGACGGGTTTGCCGAGCGGCTGACGGAAGCCAAGACGGTCAGTGACCGACTGCGCAGCGCGATCGCGACGGTCATCGTCGGTCAGCACGGCGTGGTCGATCAGGTCCTGTGGACGCTGATCGCGGGCGGGCACGTGCTCCTCGAGGGGGCGCCCGGCCTGGGCAAGACCTTACTGGTTCGCACCCTGGCCTCGGCGCTGGATCTGAAGTTCTCGCGCATCCAGTTCACCCCGGATCTGATGCCCAGCGACGTGACCGGCACCAACGTGCTGGTGATGGACGCGCGCGGCGCTTCCGCGGGGCGCTTCGAACTGCACCGGGGGCCGATCTTCGGTCAGATCGTGCTGGCAGACGAGATCAACCGCGCCACGCCCAAGACGCAGAGCGCGCTGC
The DNA here is from genome assembly GCA_019637295.1 of Polyangiaceae bacterium. GTDB lineage: Bacteria > Myxococcota_A > Polyangia > Polyangiales > Polyangiaceae > JACKEA01. Next base: position 989,904 of record JAHBVX010000002.1, on the reverse strand, counting down.
TCGAGGCGATGCAGGAGCACGCCGTCACGATCGCGGGCACGCGCCACGTCTTGGACGAGCCCTTCTTCGTGCTGGCCACCGAGAACCCCATCGAGATGGAGGGCACCTACCCGCTGCCCGAGGCTCAGCTCGATCGCTTCTTGGTCAAGGTCGTCGTGCCGTCCCCCGGGGAGGACGAGCTGACCAACATCCTGAACCGGACCACCGGTCACCAGGTGGCCGCACCCGAGGCCGTGCTGCACCGGGACGAGGTCATGGCGCTGCGAGCCCTGTGTCGTGACATCCAGATCGCCGAACCCGTGGTCCGCTACGCCTCCCGCCTGGTGACCGCGAGCGCCCCGAACGCCGCCGGAGCGCCGGACGTGGTGCGGCGCGCGATCCGCTACGGAGCCGGGGTGCGCGGCGGGCAGTCGCTCGTGCTCACCGCCAAGGCGCTGGCGCTCCTGGAAGGGCGAGCGCAGGTCGCGTTCAGTGACATTCAGCGCGTAGCCTTGCCCGTGCTGCGTCACCGTCTGATTCGCAGCTTCGAGGGTGAGGCCGACGGGGTCACCACGGACCAAGTGGTCGAAGAGCTGGTGCGCGTCGTCCCGACTCGACCCGAGGCGGTCGAGGCGGCGGTCCAGAGGAACTGAGCGCGTGGTCGACTGGGTCGCTGCGCGGTGGATGGCTCGGCTCTGGGCGCTGTGCGCGACGCTGCTGCTGCTCACCCGCGTCAGCGCCGCCGAGGACGGCACGCTGCACCTCTCGGCGGTGGCGGTGCTCGGCCAAGACGTGCCCTCGGGGAGCGGTTGGTTCTCCTGCGCCGTCCGACTCGAGAACCGGGCGGACACGCAGCTCGAAGGCACGGTGGAGCTCACCAGCGAGATCCCGTGGACCAGCGGCTCGGCGATCGTGCTCACCCGGGCGCCCTTCTCCCTCGCCGGCAAGGGAAAGGTCGCGCTCGAGCTGCCCACCCACGGCTTCGACTCGTCGTCGCCATCCCTCTCGGTCGTCGCGCGCGGCGAGGCCGGGCAGGAGCTGGCCAAGATCGAGCTGCCCGAGCCGCGAATGGCCGAGCCGCTGCTGTTCGACTTCAACCCGACCCAGACGATTGGCACGGGCATCCGCGGCAAGAAGGTCGCGGTCGCGGGGGCGCGCCTGCGCGGCACCTACACCGCGCCGATGGCGGCGGTGGGCAACCCCGCGAGCAACCCCGCCACTGGCGATCCAGTCCTGCCCGCGCGGGCAGCCGGCTACGCGGCGGTCACCGTCGCGCTGGCCAAGAGCGAGCAGCTCGCGCGGCTCAAGGGCGCCGAGCTCGAGGCGCTGGGCAACTGGGTGCTCGGTGGCGGCGCGCTCGCTGTGGTGATGAGCCGACCGGAAGACTTCCGAAGCCCAGTGCTGGCGTCGCTCGTCGGCGCCGGCTTCCGCCAGATCGCGGCGCCGAAGGAGCTGGGCGAGGTGGCGCAGTTCATCATCCCGGACGACAGCTCGTCGCGTTCGCCGTACTACGGGCGGGGCCAATCGGTGCGCGTCGCCGTCGAGCTCGGGCCGTCGGCGGACGTGGCGGGCAGGCTGGTGAGCTACGCAGGCGGCGGGCTTCGGCCCAGCCCCTGGGGCGCGTCGGCGAGCTACGGCCTCGGCGAGGTCCACCTGTTGGCGTTCGATCCAACCCGCGAAGCCGAGGTCGCCGACGGCTGGGTGCAGCACAAGATGCTCGATCTGCTGCGTCACGCCTGGGAGCGGCAAGCGACCGTCGCGTTTGGACACGGCCAGCAACCCCTCGACTCCAATCGCGCGAGCGAGATCCGCAAGCTGCTCGACCCGAACGAGGGCGCGCGCTGGGCCATCGCGGTCGCGCTGTTGATGTTGCTCGTGTACGCGGTGCTCGCCGGCCCGGTGAACTTTCACCTCGCCTCCAAGCGCGGCAAGCCCCTGCGCGCTCTGGTGCACCTGCCCATCTGGTCGGGCGCTACCCTGCTCGCCATCGTCGGCCTCGGCGCCGTGTCGAAGGGCGTGGAGGGGCGCGCGCGGCGGGTGTCGTTGATCGAAGCCGGCGCCGGCACTACGCGAGCCAGCATCACGCGCTACCGAGGGTTCTACGCCTCGAGCGCCGCAGAGATGTTCGTGCGCGGCTCGGCCGTCGGCAGCGTGCTCGACGTGTTCGGCGAGAACGAAGGAAAGAACCGCATCTTGATGGTGGACCGCGACGGCGTGCGGCTCGAGCAGGTCCGCGCCAAGCCCTGGCAGACGGTGGTCGTGCGTGAAGACACGTTCGTGACGACGGGGGGCGGCGTCAGCCTGGTGCAGAGCGGTCCTGATCTGGTCGTGAAGAACCTGCTCGGTCGGGAGCTGCGCGGCGTGCTGGTGAAGGCCCCCGGCAAGGAGATCCGCTTCTTCGAGCGACTGGCGGATGGAGAGAGCATCCGCCACGCCGACGGCGTCAACGTCGCGCCCGCCTGGGGGCCCACGACCACGCCCCGGCGCCGCGCCCTCGGCGCCCGCGGCGTCCTGGCCAAGCACCTCGACGGCGCGGCCAGCGGTCTGTCGGCCGCTTGGGCCGCGCTCGAGGCCGTGTCGGGCCACGAGACCGACTGGTGGCCGGACGACGTGCCCACGGTCGTCGCGCAGATCGATGGCGGCGAGGGGCTGACGCGAGACTCGGGGCTGCGCTTGGACTCGGACCGACTGCTGATCCGCGTCGTCGGCTTCGGAGGGCTGCCGTGACCGTCCCGGCCATCCGTGTGCGGCACCTGTGGCACCGCTTCGGCAACGTCGACGTGCTGCGCGACGTCAGCTTCGAGGTCGGGCAAGGCGAGATCTTCGGCTTCATCGGGCCGAACGGCGCCGGCAAGACCACGACGATACGCATCATGACCACGCTGCTCGACCCCATGGCCGGGCGCGTGGAGATCGACGGCATCGACGTCGCGATCGATCCGGATCGGGTGCGCAAGATCATCGGCTACATGCCGGACCACGCCGGGGTGTACGAGCGCATCACCGTGCGGGAATACCTCGAGTTCTTCGCCGACGCCTACGCGGTCCCGACGGTCGGCATCGTGGACGCGGTGATCGAGCTGACGGATCTGGGCAACCTGCAGGATCGCTTGGTCGTGGCGCTGAGCAAGGGCATGAAGCAGCGGCTGGGCCTCGCCCGCATCCTGCTCCACGACCCCAAGGTGTTGATCCTGGACGAGCCGGCCAGCGACCTCGATCCCCGCGCTCGGATCGAGATCCGCGATCTGCTGCTCGAGCTGCGGGAGCTCGGCAAGACCATCTTCCTGTCGAGCCACATCCTGACGGAGCTGAGCGACGTGTGCACGTCGATCGGCATCCTGGAGCGTGGCCAGCTCGTCGTCGCGGGCCCCATCGGCGAGATCGCCGAGCGCCTCGAGGCGCAACGCCGCGCGCAGGCCGTCGGCTTGGCCGAGGGCGACGTCCCACCGCCGCCGAGCCAGTCCTTCGCGCCGCCGGTGGCCGCACCCCTCGAGACGCCGGGACCCGACCCAGCGGCCTTCGCCGGCGCGGCGCCGACGGGCGCCTACTTCCCCGCGCAGCCCGCGGACGTGATGACCACCGCAGGCGGGGCGGACATCCCGCTGGCGGCGCGCAAGCGGCTGAAGCTGCGGGTGCTCGGCGACTCCCGGGGGGTGGTGCCGCTGCTCGCGGGCGGCACCGGGGTGCTCGGTGTGGAGCCCGGCCCCGGGGGGCTGCTGGGCGTCGCGTACACGGGCGATGACCGCTTCGTGGCGGACGTCGTGCGCCACCTGGTCGCCAGCGGCGTGGGCGTGGTCGGCGTGGAAGCGGAGCGCAACGAGCTCGAGCGCATCTTCCTGGAAGTCACGCGGGGGGATCTGCAATGAGCGTACAGACCGGACGCGACGCGATCGCGATGCCGCCGCCGTCGTCGAGGCGAATCGACCGCGCCCGGGTCAACATCTCCCGGCTGCGCAACGATCCGAACCCCGTGTGGATGCGTGAGCTCAAGCAGGCGGCGCGGCTCACCCGGACGCCGGTCATCCTGGCCGTGATCACGGGCGTGATCGCGCTCTTGATGTGCTCGGTCGGAGGGGTCGCGAGCGTAGCGACCGAGCCGGCCAAGGTCGGGACCGCGCTGTACCACGTGTTCTTCTCGCTCGCCTTTGCCGTCGTGACCTGGGTCGCGCCCGCGGTGGCCGCGAGCACCATCGCGTCCGAGCGGTCCGGCCGCACCTGGGAGGCGCTGCTGCTCACCGGGCTGAGTCCGGCGACGGTCGCCCGGGGCAAGTTCCTCGCCGCGCTGACCTACATTTCCCTCTACATCGTGATGCTGGTGCCCGTGGGGTCCCTGCCCTTCCTGTTCGGCGGCGTCACCGCGACGGACGTGATCGCCGCGTTCGCGCTGCTGTTTCTGCTCGGGGTGCTCAGCGTCGCCTTTGGTCTGAGCATCAGCAGCCAGTTCGCCAGCAGCGCAGTGGCGATCGTCGTCACGCTGCTCGTCGCGGTGCCCACCTCCCTCTTGGCCTACCTGGCCGGGGGGGTGGGGCTGTCCTTCGCCGCCCACGAATTGTGGCCTCAGGTCTCCGCTGGACCGCCGGTCTGGCTCCCCATGGCCTACTCGCGGGCGGACTTCGGCGTCGAGTACCTGACCTTCCTGGTGGCCGCGCCGCTGGTGTGCGTCGCCATTCCCGGCTGGTTCCTGTACGAGATCACCCTCGCCAACATGGCAGGCGTCAGCGACGACCGGTCGACGCGGCTGCGTCGCTGGTTCGCGGTCAGCACGCCGCTGCTCGCGCTGAGCACCCTGCCCCCCCTGGCCTTCGACGTCGGCCGCGAGTGGCGCACCCTCGTCATCGGCGTGACGCTCATGGCCCTGTTCGCCGTGTTCAGTGCGTTCGTCTTCGCGGGCGAGCCCCTCGGTCCATCCCGCCGCGTTCGGGTGCACTGGGAGCGCCGGGGCGCCGGCCGAGTCGAGCGCTTCCTGGGTCCGGGGGTGATGCGCGCCGCGACGCTGGGCTCGGTGCTCACCCTGGGCGCCATGGCGCTGCAGGGCGGCGCCGCGTTGCTGGCGATCGCGCTGCGCGGCGGCGCCGCGGACGACGCCACCCGGGTGGTGGCCTTCACCGGCTACGCCATGGCCTTCACCTTGTTCGTGTTCGGGTTTGCTGCCTGGATGCGGGCACGCTCGCAGTCCGGCGGGGTACCGCGAGTGCTGCTGATCGGCGCGCTGTTCCTGGCGGCCGCGGGTCCGTTCTTGGCCATGGCCATCGCCGGGATCCTGTCGGATGGCGGCGACATCGCGCTGCTGATCGCGTCGCCCTCGCCCATTTACCCCTTCGTCTTGCTGGACACCATCGCGGGCGGGGACCCGGAGACGCGACAGCTCGCGCTGATGGCGGGGGCCGTCGCGGCGGCGGGCTGGGGCTTCTTGGGCGCTGGCCTGTTGACCGGCGCAGCGACCCGCACCCGACGCGTGGTGCGCGAGCACGCCGCGTCCATCGCCAAGGTCGAGACCATGCTCGCGGCGGAGGAAGCCGCGGCAGACGCGCCGGCCGCCGCTCCCGCCGAGGCGAGCTCGCATGAGTGACGGCTCGGGGCTGCTCGACCCCGGCTTCGTACGCGAGCTCGAGGCGCTCCGGCGTCGGGTCCAGGTCCGAGCCCGCTCCGGCGGAGCCGGTGAGCACACGGCCAAACGCCGCGGCGGCTCCGCCGAGTTCCAAGAGCATCGCCCGTACGTGCCGGGCGACGACCTGCGGCGCGTGGACTGGCTCGCGTACGCCCGCACCGGGGAGCCGGTGGTCAAGCTCTTCCGTGCCGAAGAAGACGTGGTGCTCCGCTTGCTGATCGACGGGTCCGCCTCGCTCGGCTTTGGGGATCCGTCCAAGCTGGAGGTCGCGCGTCGCATCGGCGCCGCCCTGGGCTACCTCGCGCTCGCGGGCTCGCAGCGCGTGCAGGTCATGGTCGCGCAGCCGCGCGCGGGCGCGGACAGCGGAGCGCTGGGTCGAGTCGGCTCGCCTCGGCGAGGGCGGGGCGGACTGCCGGCGCTGCTGCGCGAGCTGCAGCAGATCGACGCGCACGGCGCGGTCGAGCTGGCCACGGCCATCGATCAGACGCTGCAGCGCGCGGCGCGGCCAGGCGTGCTGGTGGTGCTCAGCGACTTCTTCGACGCGGGCCCAGTGCTGGCTGCGCTATCGCGCGCGCGCGCCGCCGGACACGATCTGTTCCTGATCCAGGTGCTGGCCCGAAACGAAATAGAGCCCGATTTCGAGGGAGATTTCGCGCTGGTCGACGCGGAGACGGGACAGACCGTGGACGTCACCCTCGACCCCAGCGCGGTGGACGCGTACGTGCTTCGCCTCACCGGACTCATCGAGGAGCTGCGCGCCTTCTGCAAGCGCCACGGGGCGAGCTACCTGCGAACCACGACGGATGAACCCCTCGACGGAGTCATTCGGCGCTTCGTCGAGCGCGCCGTCGACTGACCCCCTGCCCGCCCCAGGGCACCCCCAGGCGGGTCACCAGCCGCCGGGCGCGGGGCCCGGCGACTGGAAACACCCGACCTGCTCGCTCACGCCTTCTTGGCGCGACGACGACGCTTCTTGGTCGCCTTCTTGGCAGGCGCCGCGGCGGGTGCCGCCGCTGCAGCCGGTGCTGCTGCGGGTGCTGCCTTGCGCTTGGCCTTCTTCCGCGCCTTCTTCTTCGGCGCCGCGGGCGCGGCGGCCGTCTTCTTGGCGGCCTTGCGCTTGGCCTTCTTCTTGCGCGCCTTCTTCTTCGGTGCGGCCGCGGCCGGAGCCGCTGCGGCCGGTGCTTTCTTAGCTTTACGCTTGCGTACTGCCATTTGTGTTTCCCTTCATCATGGCTCTAGCCGCCATGTCGGAGACTAATTTCTTTCAAACACGTGTCCGTCGTCAAGCTTGCTCGCACGATTGTGTAACGATTGTGTTCGCGAGTGTCGTCCGTGATGCGCATCGAGATGCGTCGCTCGCGATGGGAGTGAGCAACGCGAGTGAGCTGGCTCGACGTCGTTGGTCGTGGCTCGACCACCGGCTCGAGAGCGGTTGCCAAGCGCTGTGGCTGGCGTAGCCTCGGCAGGACGTGTCACCCCTGGAGCAGCACGCCATCAGGCTATTTCGGCGCTATGCGGTGGAAGTCGTGGAGCGCTTCGGACTCTGCCCGTGGGCAGAGCCCGCGCGCCGCGCGGGCCGCGTGGCGGAGGCAGTCGTGGTCGGTTCGGACGGTGTGGAGCGAGCCCTGGCGATCATCTCCGCGCACGCGAGCGAGCCGCAGACCGAGATCCTTCTGCTGCTGTTTCCCGAGCTCGACGTCGACGCCCGGCAGTTCGATCGCTTCGCCGCGCTCTTGCGCGACGCGGACGCACGACGCCACCCGCTGGGCGAAATCCCATTCGCGATGGCCGCCTTTCACCCGGATGCAGCGCCGGATCTCAGCGATCCCGAGCTGCTGATCCCCTATTTTCGCAGGACTCCAGACCCAACCCTGCAGCTCGTTCGCTGCAGCGTGCTCGAGCGCGTCCGCGGCGCCCGACCCGGGGGCACGGCCTTCGTCGACCCCACCACCCTCGACCTCGAGGCGCTGCGCAGGCCCCCACCCGAAGACCTGCGCGAGCGCATCGCCCAGACGAACCAGCAGACCCTACAGCGGGTCGGCTTGCTGACCATCGAGCAGACCCTGGCAGACATCTTTCGAGACCGCGACCGGACCTACACGGAGCTAGGTCTCGTGCGCACCGTCATCGGACGCCCGCCAGCGGCCGCGGGCGGGAGCGCCTGAGGCTCGGATACCCGGTCCAGCCGCCACGCTCCTGTCGCCGAAAGGCCAGCGGTGGGGTAGGCTTCGCCGCGAGGGTCCGCGCGCCGCGCGGCTCGTCAGGCCTCATGACGCCAGCGTTCACTGCATTCGGATTGCCGCCGAGAGGGCCGCGCTGAGGTCACATGCCGCTGTCGCTGCGGTTTCCATGGGGGCTCGCCCTGCTCGGTCTGCTCCTGCCGCTGGTGGTCCTGTACATCCTGAAGGTCCGGCGCGAGCGGCGACTGGTCGCCTCCACCTGGCTGTGGGCGCAGGCGCGACGGGACCTGATGGCCAAGAGCCCCTTCCGACGGCTCGTGCCCCAGGTCCCGCTGTTCCTCCAGGCGCTCGCGCTCATCCTGCTGGCGCTGGCGCTGGCCAGCCCGGCGACCCGTGGCGGCGCCATCATCGGCGATCACGTCGCGGTGGTGGTCGACACCAGCGCCTCCATGAGCGCGGCGGCGCCGGAGGGAGGCCGGCGCATCGATTTGGCCAAGCGCGCTGCCAAAGACGTGTTGGCTTCGCTCGGGCCCGGCTCGGACGCGATGGTGGTCGAGGCAGGCGCGGACGCCCGCATCGCGTCGCCCTTGGACCGCGACCGCAAGCGGCTCGAGGCCGCCGTGGACCAGCTCGATGCTCGCGACGTGGAGGGCAACCTGGGCCGCGCGCTGGCCATCGCGGCGGACCGGCTGCGCCAGCTTCCCGGCAGCAAGCGGGTCGTCATCGTGACCGACGGCGCGCTGACCGATCCCCAGTCCCTCGAGACCCTCAGCCTGCCTTTTGACGTCATCCGCGTCGGACAGACCCAACCCAACACCGCCATCGTCCGCTTGGACGTGCGCGACGGCATCAGCCCCGCGACCAAGCGCCCAGAGGTCCAAGCGTTCGCGCTCGTGGCCCACCACGGCGCGCAGCCGCGCGAGGTGTTCGTCACGCTGAGGCTGCGCAACGTGGCTGAGCCCCTGGCATCGCGCAAGCTGGTGCTGAAGCCCGGCGAGCGGGCGCCCGTCGTCCTGGCCTTCGAGCCAACGGCGGGCGATCGCGACGCCGGACTGCTCGTCGAGCTGTCGCCGAGCGACGCCATGCCGCGGGACGACGTCGCCTTTGGCCGGGTGCCCGCCGGTCGCACCTTCCCGGTCGTGCTCGCGCCGGCTGGCGGCAATCCGTGGGTCCAGCGCGCGCTCTTGGCTGACCCAGACGTGCAGCTCTCGGGCGTCGCCCTCGATCAGCTGGCGACCGCGGGTGTCCCGCCCGAGGCGCTGGTCGTGATCGACGGCGCCTGCCCGGCGTCGGTGCCCGGCGGGGATCTCTTGATCTTGAACCCGCCGCCCGGCCGCTGTCGCACCGCCGTCGTCGGCGAGCCGATCAAGCTGCCGACGGTCACGTCCTGGGCGGAGGCCGATCCGCGGCTGCGCTTCCTGACCCTGGACGGCATCGTGATCAGCAGCGCGCGGCGCATCGAGACCGAGGGTCCATCGGATCCCCTCGTGCGCGCCCGGGAGGGCACGCTGATCAGCGACATCTCCGTCCCGGGGCGCAGCGGCACGCTGGTGGGCTTCGAGGTGGGGGAGAGCAACTGGCCCCTGAAGGTCTCGTTCGTCCTGTTCCTGCGCAACGTGGTCGAGCTGGCGCGCACGCACCGCGCGCGAGGCATCACCGGGCCGGCGAAGACGGGGCAGCCGCTGAGCGTGCGAGTGCCGCCGGACGTCGACTCGGTCATGGTGGTCGGGCCGGACGAGCGAGAGCTGCGCGTGCCAGCGCGCTCCGGGCTGGCGGTAGTGCCGGACGTGACGCGCGCCGGCTTCTACTTCGTCAGCTGGGAGGGGCCCCGGGCGGGGAGCGTCCTCATCCCCGCCAACCTGACGAGCGAGCTCGAGAGCGATCTGACCGTGCGCGAGCTGTCTCGCGCCGGTAGCCCCGTCGCGGTGACGGCCGCCGAGGACGTCCAAGACGCGTTCACCGAGTGGGCGTGGCTGATCGCGCTGCTCGCGCTGGGCTTCGTCGTGCTCGACGCGGTGTGGCTGACGCGCCGACCGTCCCGCGGCAAGGGGACCCTCGAGCAAGCCCCGCTGCGCCCGGAGCGGCGCGCGTCGGGAGACGCGGCATGAGCACCGAGCTGCTCCGCTCCGTGCCCTGGGCTGCGCTCGGCGCGGTCGTGCTCGTCGTCGGCGCCTACTTCGTGTGGGCCCTGCGCGCGGGTCTGGGGCGTCGCCCGGTGCTGCTCGGCGCCTGCGTCGTCGCGGTGCTCTTGCCGCTGTACGTCGCGCTCACCTGGACCGGCCTCTTGGACGCGCGCTACCTGCGCTTCGAGCGGCCGACGCTGGTCCCCGTGTGTACGGTCGCGGTGCTGCTCGTAGCCCACCGGCTGCTCTCCTTGTCGGCGCGGATCGCGCACCTGAGGCGCACCCTCACGGAGCTGTTGCTGTGCGTGGCTGCGCTCAGCGCCGCCGCAGCCGCGCTGGGCGTGGAGATCGGCAAACCCCTGGACCGGCTCGCCATCCTGATCACCATCGATCGCAGCCGCAGCATCGATCTGGTGCCCGAGGCGGACGGTCGCATCGCCGCCGAGCTCGCGGTCGCCGAGCTCGGCATGCGCGACGATGACCGCGTCGGGACCATCGTGTTCGCGGCGGAGGCGGCGGTGGAAGACCCGCTGCGCCCGCGCACGGGGCTGGCGTCACCTCAACGTGTGGAGCTCGGCCGCGACGGAACCGACGTGGGCGCCGCCATTCGTCGCGCGCTGGCCGACGTCCCGGCGGACGCCGCCGCCCGCATCGTTCTGCTCTCGGATGGGGTCTCCACCCGCGGAAACGCGCTGGACGCCGCCGCCGCCGCCGTCGCCGCGGGAGTACCGGTCGACGTCGTGCCGCTCGACCAGGCGAGCATGGAGGACGTGCGCGTCGTCGCGGTGCGGATGCCGGCCCGCGCCAGCGAGGGAGAGACGCTGGAGCTCAAGATCGTCACCTCGTCCACGAGCGAGGCCCCCATCGAGGTGCGCATCTTCCGCGACGGGGAGCTCATTCGCAAAGGCAACGCGAAGATCTCGGCGGGCGAGGACGTGCTGCGCCTCAAGGAGACCGCGCCCGGACCGGGGCTGCACCGCTACGACGTCGAGGTCACCGCCCTCGACCCCAAGCACGACGAAGCTCCCGAGGACAACCGCGGCTCGACGTTCTTGCGGGTACGCGGTCAGTCGTCGGTGCTCGTGCTCGAAGGGCGCCCCGCGTTGGCCGCGGCGCTGAGGAGCGCGCTGGTCGGCGGGGCATTCCAGGTGGATGTCGCCGGGCCGGCGTCGGTGCCGGCCGACGTGGCCGGTTTCGCCGCCTACGACGCCATCATCCTGAGCGACATCCCGGCCTCGGATCTGTCGCCCACACAGCTCGAGGCGCTGGCTACCTACGTTCGAGACCTGGGCGGAGGGCTGCTCCTGATGGGGGGCGACAAGTCCCTCGGGCCAGGCGGCTACGGCAAGACGCCCATCGAGGAGATCAGCCCCGTCGCCTTCGACATCAAGCAGGAGCGGCGCCGCGCGAGCCTCGCCGAGGTGATCGCCATCGACTACTCGGGCAGCATGGCGATGCGCGCCGGCAAGCACACCAAGCTCGAGCTGGCCAACGAGGCCTCCGTGCGCTCGGCGGAGCTGCTCGGCCCGGGAGATCGGCTGGGCGTCATGCACGTCGACACCGTGGTCAGCTGGACCGTGCCCCTGGGTCCGGTGACCGACAAGGCCAAGATCGCGCGCCAGATCCGCGCCGTCGGCCCGGGCGGCGGCGGCATCTACGTCGATCTGACGCTCGAGGCCGCGTACGCAGCCCTGGCTCGAGAGACCGTCAACCTCAAGCACGTGCTCCTGTTCGCGGATGGGTCGGACGCCGAGGAGCGCACCAACGCCTTCTCGCTCGTGTCCTCCGCCAAGCAACGAGGAATCACGACGAGCGTGGTCGCGCTCGGCCGCGGCAGCGACGTGACGGCCCTGGAGCGGATGAGCCAGCTCGGTGACGGTCGCTTCTACCTGGTGGAGGACGCCTCGCGACTGCCTGCGGTGTTCGCCCAAGAGACCATCTTGGCCGCCAAGAGCTCCATCAACGAGACGCCGTTCAAGCCCACGCTCCAGAGCCCCGGCGCCGCGGTGCGCGGCATCGAGCTGAGCTCGGCCCCGGCGCTGGCGGGCTATGTGGTGACCATCCCCAAGGGCCGCGCGCAGGTTCACCTGCTGGGGCCGGAGGGGGATCCGGTGCTGGCGACCTGGTCCGTGGGCATCGGGCGCTCGGCGGCGTTCACCAGTGATTTCAAGGACCGCTGGGGGTCGGAGTGGACCCGCTGGCCCCCGGCCGCGCGGCTGTTCACCCAGCTGGTGCGAGACATCGCCCGCGCCGCCGATGACCCGCGGGTGCGCCTCGAGGCCGACGCCGCCGGCGGCCAGCTGCACGTTCGCGCCACCCTGGTCGACGATGACGGACGGGCCGAGACCTTCCGCCGCCTCTCGGTGCGGATCGGCGGTCCCGACGGCTTCAAGCACGACCTACCCCTCGAAGCCGTCGGAGCTGGCTCTTACGCGGCCACCCTCCCCCTCTCGCGCCCAGGCGCCTACGTGGCGACGGCGCTGGACGAGGGCGACGGCACCGCACTGGCGACCACCGGCGCAGTGCTGACCGCGGGTGAAGAGATGCGGCCAACGGGCACCGATCGCGCCCTGCTCGGTCGCATCGCGGAGGTAACCGGCGGCAAGGTGCGCGACACCCTCGCGGGCATCTTCAACGAGCGCGACGTCAAGCGCTTCGCCTATCGCAACGTCACGCCACCGCTGATCTGGCTCGCGGCGCTGGCGCTGTTGTTCAGCGTCGCGGCCCGGCGCCTCGCCATGCCCGAGTGGCTGCTGCGAGCGCAGAGTCGCGCGAAGCGGCGCGCGCGGGGCGACACCGGCGCAGAGGCGGCCTCCCCGCCCGACGCGCGGGAGCGCACCCTCGACGCGCTCAAGGAGCGCAAGGCTCGCAGCGGTCGCGCCGCACCGATCGCGACGCGCGTCGAGAGCGACTCGGGGCCCGCCAGCGTCCCGCGCTTCGCTCGCGCGCCGACGCCGGCCAGCACGCCGACGGCGCGAGCCGCCGCGCCCCCGGAGCCACTAGCGTCGCGCTCCGCGGAGGGCCCGCGCTCGATGACCGCCGCGGAGATCTTGCTGGCGCGACGCCGCGGGCGGCGCGGAGGCTGACGGGTGGCCGTCCGGAGCATGCTCCAGCTTGCGGGCTCGACCGAGCGCCGCTACCAATCGTCGGCGTTGTCGCTGCTTCGTCTCGTCGCTCTCGTGCTCGCCGCTTCGCTGCTCGCGGCCTGCCGGCCCTCGCCAACCCCTTGCGCGTCCGCCGGTACCTGCCCCGACGGCGAGGAGTGCCTGGCCAATCGCTGCGTCACCGCGGGGGGACAGCCGGTGGGGGCGGCGGACCGGCGCGTCGTCCTCGAGCCCACTCAGGTCACCGTGGTGGATCGACACGCGGAGGTGGGCGAGCCCCTGCCCTCGACGGTCACCTTCGGCAGCCACCAGGGCGGCAAGACCTTGCTGTACCTGCGCTTCGCTCCCACACCGCGTCGCGGTCGACTGCGAGCCGCGTTCCTCGTGCTCGAGCCCGCGGTCGGCGCCGCGCAAGGCAGCGTGGACGTGAGCGTGACGGCCTGGCGCATCGTGGAGCGCTGGCAGCAGGGCGAGGTCAGCTGGCTCGCTCCGCTCGCGCTCGAGCCACCCTCAGCCCGGGGCATCGCTCGGCCGAGCCCGGCGTCGGTGCTGCGCGTGGACGTGACCCAGCTGGTCGAGGCCTCCACCCGTCAGCAGTCCGATCACGGCATCGCGCTGGTGTCGTCGGGCGGCGCGGATCTCGGCGCCAGTTACGCCACCGGCGGCGGCCTGGGCGCTCGCCCCCGACTCGAGCTGTACTGGAGCGAAGCGCGCCCTGCACGCGGGCCTGCAGCTGCCAAGTAATCCGGGTCCCAGGGGGCGTGGTGGTTCCATCGCTTGCGGAGTTGCTCTAACGTCCGACGCGAATGAGCGAGCCCGTGCTGAGCGTGAAGCGGCTGACGACCGCCTTCGACACGGACCGGGGTCGACTCCGCGCCGTACACGACGTCTCCTTCGAGGTCCCCGCCGGCGAGACGCTGGCGTTGGTGGGCGAGAGCGGCTGCGGCAAGAGCGTCTCCGCGCTGTCGATCCTGCGGCTGTTGCCCACGCCACCGGCGGAGATCGAGCAGGGCGAGATCGTATTTCGCGGCGCGAACCTGCTGGCACTCTCGGAGCGCGAGATGCGCGCCATCCGGGGCGACAAGATCGCGATGATCTTCCAGGAGCCGATGACGAGCCTCAACCCGGTCTACACCGTGGGCTCCCAGATCGTCGAGGCCATACGCCTGCACCAGTCCCGCTCCCGCGGCGGCGCCCGCCAGCGCGCCATCGAGATGCTGCGCCTCGTAGGCATCCCGTCCCCCGAGGAGCGCGTCGACGCCTACCCACACCAGCTCTCCGGCGGCATGCGCCAGCGGGTGATGATCGCCATGGCGCTGTCGTGTGATCCGGCGCTGCTGATCGCGGACGAGCCCACGACGGCGCTGGACGTGACCATCCAAGCGCAGATCCTCGACCTGCTCCGCCGGCTGCAGAAGGAGCTGGGCATGAGCATCCTGTTCATCACGCACGATCTGGGCGTCGTCGCCGAGTTCGCCAGTCGAGTGGCGGTGATGTACGCCGGGCGAGTGGTGGAGACGGCGTCGGTGACGGAGCTCTTCGCCGACCCGCTGCACCCGTACACGCGGGGGCTCTTGGCCAGCGTCCCGCCCCTGGCCGCGTCGGATGGTCCGCCGCGTCCCCGGCGCCTGCAGACCATCGAGGGCGTCGTTCCGGATCTGATGCAGCTGCCCAGCGGCTGCCGCTTCGCGGATCGCTGCGAGCTGCGGGCGCGAGGTGGCGAAGGCTCCGAGCGCTGCACCGAGCTCGAGCCCGAGTTCGAGGAGCGGGGGCCGGGACGCAGCGTCCGCTGCCACTTGGCCTGATGCCATGACCGATCGAGAGCAGAACGACGAGCCCGAGTCCGGCTCGCAAGAGCCGAGCGAGGCGAGCACGGCAGAGCTCCAGAGCGAGACGTACTGGGATCCGCCAGCTGGCGCCGGCGCAGACGCCGATGTCGAGCCCGAGCCCCGCGGGGAGGTCGCGCGGACCGCGGACAAGCGACGCCCGCTGGTGCAGGTCGAGCGCCTGTCCAAGGTGTTCCCGGTCAAGAAGGGCCTGTTCGGCAGGACCCGGCTGCTGCGCGCCGTGGACAACGTGTCACTCTACGTTCGGCACGCCGAGACCCTGGGCCTGGTCGGCGAGAGCGGCTGCGGCAAGAGCACGCTGGGGCGCACGCTGCTCAGGCTGATCGAGCCCAGCTTCGGCCGGATCGTCTTCGACGGCGAGGACATCACCAGCCTCTCTCAGAGTCGCTTGCGTCCGCTGCGGCGGCGCATGCAGATCATCTTTCAGGATCCGTACTCGTCACTGAATCCGCGCATGACCGTGCGGGCCATCGTGGGCGAAGCGCTGCAGATCCACAAACTGGCGTCGTCCCGCTCGGAAGAGGAAGCCAAGGTGGAGGCGCTCATCACCCGGGTGGGGCTCCGCCCGGAGGCGATGAATCGCTATCCCCACGAGTTCAGCGGCGGGCAGCGGCAGCGCATCGGCATCGCGCGGGCGCTGGCGGTGGAGCCGGACTTCATCGTCTGCGACGAGCCCATCAGCGCGCTAGACGTGTCGATCCAAGCGCAGATCGTCAATCTGCTCCTCGACCTGCAGGACGAGTATCGACTCAGCTACCTGTTCATCTCCCATGACCTCAAGGTCGTAGAGTACGTCAGCCACCGCGTCGCCGTGATGTACCTCGGACGCTTGGTGGAGGTGGCCCCCGCGAAGTCGCTGTACGAACGGCGCTACCACCCCTACACGCGCGCTCTGCTCAGCGCCATCCCGGTGGCGGACCCGAGCAAGCGGCGCCTGCGGGTGCTGCTCGAGGGTGACGTCCCGAGCCCCATCGATCCTCCTTCGGGCTGCGCGTTCCACCCGCGCTGCCCTCGAGCCGAGCCGGGCAAGTGCGACGTCGAGACGCCGGCGCTGCAGGAGCTCGAGCCCGGCTCGCACCACCGGGTGGCCTGCTTTCACCCGCACACCTAGCTACTCGTCGCGCTCGGGCCTTGGGGGCGCGCCGCGCTCGCAGCCGAGCACGAACAGATCCATCGCCAGCCCCTTGGGCTCGGCGACGAGCAAGCGCCCAGCGCGGGCGGCGATGGGCTCACCGGCACCGAGCGCCGGCTCGGTGTCGAGCCGATCGAGCAGCTTGGCAGCAGCGTCGAGCGCGCCGAGGCGCGTCACGTCGGTCACGCTGCCCAGGCTGAGCCACAGCCGCTGGCCGGCGGCGGGCGCGGCGAGATCCACGAGCAAGCTCGGCACTCCCGCGCCCACGGCGGCGTCGGCCAAGTCGTGGTGCTCCACGCTCCCACCCGGCAGCACTCGCGCGAAGCGTACGACCTCCGCCTCCACGCCCGGCGAGGTCGGCTCGTCCCGATACGCCAAGAGAGCGTCTCCTTGCGCCGAAGAGGCGAGATCGAACACCAGCACCTGTGACAACGGCGCCGTGACGTCGAGGGGCTCACCCAGCCTCGCGCCGTTCTCGTCGAGCGGCACGAGGCGCAAGCGCCGGCGCCCGAGCTCCACCACGGGCGGATCGGGCTGGTCGCTCGCGGCGGTGGCGGGTGACGGCGCGCGCTTGCCCGCCGGCGCGCGCACGACGGCTGGCGGCGCCGCTCGCACCAGCCACGCGGCCCAGAAGCCACCCGGTCGCGGCGCGAGCTGCGGCGCCTCCGCGTCCTCGTCACCGCTCGAGAGCGTTCGCGCGGCGGTGACGTTGCTCGGATCGTCAGCTGCGAAGCTCGCCACGCGGATCACGCCGCGACGCTCGCCCTTCGTCACCTCGTCCCAGACGACGACGGCCCGCTTCGGCCCCAGCTCAACGTCCAACGCGTGCGACTCGTCGCGCGCCTCCGGCAGCTCTCCACCCCAGGTCACCGACGCCGCGCCGACGTCGATGCGCGCGAGGCGCAGTCGCCCGCCGCCGGCGTCGCTGTCCGGAACGACGGCCACGACCGCAGCCCCACGCGCGGCCAGTCGCGGCGGCTCCACGTCCCCGTGGGTCGCGCCGAGCTGCACGAGTCTGCCGCCCTTGCCCGCGCCGTCCACGAGCGCGACGAGCGCCGTGGTGCCGCCGCCCTTCGCGCTGAGCGCGCTGACGGCGAAGCCGCCGTCATGCGCGACCGCACCGCCGAGCTCGACGGCGAAGGGCAAAGGCGCGGCGGGCTCGTCCTCTTCTTCCCCGGCGTCCGCTGGCCGCAAGCTGGGCTGTCCCATGGTGAATCGGACTCCCGGCGTGACCGCCCGACAGCGAGGAGCGGCGGGCAGACTCGACGCGACGGAGTCGGCGGGCGCGACCTCCGCCGGCGGCTCGGCGCGCTGGCTCCGGCAGGCGACGAGGAGCGCCGCGCCGAGCGTCACCCTGCACACTGCGGAACCGAACGACATGCTCCGGCGGCATATCAGGTGTGCACGGACCTGGCCAGTCGCCTCCGAACAGCGCCGTTGCCCCTGTCGCGGGCGGAGGCGTAGGCTCCGCCGCACATGGCACCGCGCGCCCCGGCTATGGTCCCGATGCTGGGCCCGCTGGCAGCGGGCCTGGCCTACGAGCTGGGGCCCGAGCCATTGGCACGCCTGGTTGCGGGGCTCGTCTTGGTGCTGTGGACCGTCGGGGGCATGCTGCCTCAGCGACGGCCACGGGGGGGTCTGGTCACGCTCGCCGCCGCCCTGCTGCTGCTCGCCGGTCACCAGCCGCTGCTGGCCGACCCGCTCGCGGCGCTGGCAACGCTCGGCCTGCTGTTCGCCTCCCTGTCCTTGGTCTGGCTGCCCAGCGCCGTGTTCGACGCCCAGAGCCCAACGCGGAGTGCTCGACGCAGCGTGCTCGTGCTGATCACGGCCGTGGTCGCCGTCGTCATCGCCGGCCGAGCGTCCGCCCCGGTGTGGACGCCCGCCATCGCCCTGTCCGCGGCGATCGTCGTCGTGGCGGCGCTGCGGGAGTTCTCACCGCTGTTGTCTCGGCCGAGGCGCGCGAGCGTGATCGCGGGCATGGCCCTCGGCGCCGTCGCCGCCTCGCTAGCGCCCGCCGGCCTGCGTCCGGTCGCGCTGGCGGCCGGTCTGTCGGTCTCGCTGTTCGCGCTGCGGACGGCAGACGAGCCGCTCGCGCCGCTGCTCGCTTGGGTCACGGATCACCCCGCGCGCTTGGTCGTGGGTACGTTCCTCGGGCTGTCGCTGGTCGGAGCACTGCTGCTGGCTCTCCCCGTCAGCGCGGGGGTCGCTCCGCTCTCGCTGCTGGACGCCGCCTTCACCGCGGTGAGCGCGGTGTGCGTCACCGGCCTCGTCGTGCTCGACACCCCGACGGCGTTCAGCGGCTCGGGGCAGGCCGCCATCCTCGTGCTGATCCAGGTCGGAGGCCTCGGCATCATGACCTTCTACGCGGTCGCGCTGCGTGCGTTCGGGCGACGACTGGGGATGCGCCACGAGCTGACCGTCGCCGGAGCCCTGAGCGTGCAGCGCGAGGGGCACTTCTTCGGCGCGCTGCGCCGCGTCTTGGTGCTGACCTTCTCGGTGGAGGCCGCAGGCGCGCTGCTGCTGTTCGCGACGTTCTGGCGCGACGAGGCCGCGCTGTCGGCGCTCTGGCGCGCGGTGTTCACAGCCGTGTCCGCGTTCTGCAACGCCGGCTTCGCGCTGCAGAGCGACAGCTTGGTGCCCTACCAAGAGCGACCCCTCGTGCTGCACGTCGTGGCGTCGCTCATCGTCCTTGGCGGACTGTCCCCGCTGGCGGTGGCCTCGCTGGGTCGCTGGTGGCGCGGCGGCCCCGTGGCGCTGCAGAGCCGACTGATCGTGCTCACCTCCGCCGCGCTCCTGGTCACGGGCTTCGTCGCCTTCCTCGCCTTCGAGTGGACCGCCACCCTCGGCGCACTGAGCACCCCCGACCGCCTGCACAACGCCTGGTTTCAGTCCGTCACCCTGCGCACGGCCGGGTTCAACTCGGTGGACCTCGGAGAGACCTCGGGGGTCACCCGCGCGCTGATGCTGGCCATGATGTTCATTGGAGGCAGCCCGGGTGGAACGGCCGGCGGCATCAAGACCACGACCGCGGCGGTGCTCCTGCTCGCCGTCGTCGCCGCGCTGCGTGGCCAGGATCAGATCACCGCCTTCGGCCGGCGCATTCGCCACACGTCCGTGTACCGCGCCGTGGCCGTCGTCACCTCGGGCCTGCTGTCGGTGCTCGCCGGGTTCAGTGCGCTGCTGCTGACCCAGCGCCTCGGCTTCGAGAGCGCGTTGTTCGAGACGGTCAGCGCCATCGGCACCGTAGGCCTATCCCTCGGAGCCACCGCGTCCCTGGATCAGGTGGGCAAGGTGGTGATCATGCTCTGCATGTTCTTGGGCAGAGTCGGTCCGCTGACGCTCTTCCTGTTCCTCGCGGATCGCAGGACGATCTCCCGCTGGAAGCTACCGGATGAAGACGTAGACGTCGGATGATAGGAGCAAGCCGATGAAGAAGCAGGCCATCGTGGTTGGGCTCGGACAGTTCGGAGCGGCGCTCGTTCGCTCCCTGACGGACCGGGGCGTGGAGGTGCTGGCGGTGGACACCAACGAGGACCGCGTGCGCGCGGCGGCCAGCATCGCCGCCCATGCCGCCGCGTTCGACGCTACCGACGAGGCGTCGCTGGCGCGCACCGAGCCCGAGCGTCGAGATCTCTGCGTGTGCGCCATCGGGGAGCTGGGCCGAGAGGCGTCGATCTTGACCACCGCGCTGTTCCGACAGCTGGGCGCACCCTACGTGGTGGCTCGCGCGATGGACTCACTGCACGAGCGCATCTTGCACTTGGTCGGCGCCCACGAGGTCGTCAATCCCGAGCGCGCGTTCGGTGAGCGGCTGGCCACGCGCCTCTTGTACCGCGGCATCATCGACGAGGTGCCCCTGGGAGAAGACCTGGTGATCACCGAGCTGAAGCCACCCCTGCCCTTCGTCGGTCGCACGCTGCTCGAGCTCACGCTGCCGCGAAGCTACGGCATCACGGTGGTCGCGGTGCGGAAGGGCTCGGCGCAGGTCACGACCCCGTCGCCCGGCGAGGCGCTCGACGCGGACGACATCCTGGTGGTCGTCGCCTCCCGGGGCAGCGTCGCGACCATGATGGAGCGAGTCGGCTCATGACGTCAGACTCACAGCGGACCCTACTCGTGAGCATCGCGTTCTTGGTCTCGGTCCAGCTCGTCACCTCCATCTCGGCCGTCGTGCTGCACGCCCGCATGGCGCCGGCGATCGAGCGCATCGTGGAAGAGAACGTGCAGAGCGTGCAGGCCGTGGAGGAGATGGCCTTGGCCCTGGCCACCGCTGATGCCGGCGCCGAGGCCCGCTTTCACGAGGCGCTCAGGCGCGCACGCGACAACGTCACCGAGCCCACGGAGCAAGCGCCCCTCGGCGTGCTCGAGCGCGACACTTCCGCAGCGTTCTCAGCGGACCCGCAGGCTCGCGCGCGCGTACTGAGCGCGCTCGCGACCCTGGGAGCGATCAACCGCGAGGCCATGGACCGCCAGGACCAGGAGGCGAAGCGACTCGGGGTGGCGGGCGCCTGGGCGTCGGTGCTTCTGGCGCTCCTCGGCATGGTGTCCGGCGTGCTGGTGCTCCGGCAGATGGATCGCAGCCTGCTCCGCCCGATCATCGAGCTCGGCCGCGTGGCGGACGCCGTCCGCCGCGGGGAGTCTCACCGGCGCTGCCACCTCGCCGCCGGTAGCGCAGAGGTCGAGCGAGCGATGAGCGTCCTGAACGAGCTGCTCGACGAGCGAGACCGCTCGCGCGAACGCAGCGCGCAGCCTCGTTCCCGTGATCCCGAGCTCTTGCGTGCGCTGCTCGACGCCGAGCCCGCTCCGGTCGCCATCGTGGACTCGGCGGGAGCCATCCTGGTTGCGAGTCGCTCGGCCATGGAAGCGCTGGCGGGCGAGCGCGGAGACGAGCTCGCCCACGCCCTTCGCGTCGCCCCAAAACAGCAAGACGCAAGCCCGGTCACGGCGCGAGAGATCGGCGCTGGGCTGTTCCGCTGCGATCTGGGTCCAAGCCCCGGCAGCGCAGCGCTAACTCCGTGAGCGGTTCCCTATTGGAGGCGTCCGCCCTAAGATGCCGCTCGCACCGCCACATGCCGCCGCGTGAACTGACCCGACCCTACGAGCCGAACCTCGCGTTGCGCTTGCTGTACAAGACCGTCTTCGATCGCATTCAGATCGACGAGACGTGGGTGCGACAGGTGAGGCAGCTCGCGCACGAGGGCAGCGTGGTGTACGTGTTGCGCAACCTGAACTTCATCGACTTCTTCGCGCTCGATCACCTGACCAAGCGCTACGCGCTGCCGGAGATCCGCTTCGCGAACGACCTGGGCTTGTGGGTGCTCTCGCCCATGGGCAAGGGCTGGCTGAACGCCATCTTTCCGCGCCGGGACGTGACCCGCTCAGACGAACTGAAGGACGCGCTCGAGCGCGGGGGCTCGGCGGCCCTCTTCCTCAAGCGCCCACCCACGGCGCTGGAGGTGACCACGGGCCGCGCGCCGCCCCGGGGTCTGAGCGAGGGGGACGGGCTCTTGCGCGCGCTCCTGGCGCTGCAGGCAACCCGCGACAAGCCGATCCGATTGGTGCCGCAGGTCTTCATCTGGACCAAGGAGCCCGACTCTCGCGGAGCCGGCACCCTCGACCGAGTGCTCGGAGCGACGGAGGCCCCGACTCCGCTGCGCACCGTCGGTCAGTATCTCTACAACTACAACCACGTCTCGCTGCGCGCCGGCGAGCCCATCGACCTGGCCGAGTTCCTACGCGACCATCCGAACCTGCCCGAGGACGTGCAGCTTCGACGCATCACCTACGGGGTGCTCCGGCGGCTCGAGCGCGAGCGCCGCAGCGTGGTCGGACCCGCGCAGAAGCCGCCCGATCGGGTGCGGCTCGAGATCGTGCGCAGCCCGCGGCTCAAGTCCACGATCCGCGATCTGGCCGGAGAGCGAGCGATGGACCGCACGGTGCTCACCGGGCGCGCGCTGGGCATGTTGCGCGAGCTGGCTGCCACGCCCGACGTGAACACCATCAAGGGACTGGAGGCCATCTTCCACCGCGTCTTCCACCGGATCTACGCGGGCATCGAGTACGACAAGCCCGGCCTCGAGCGGGTGCGCGAGGCCTGCAAAGAGGGCACGCTGGTGCTGCTCCCGAGTCACAAGAGTCACATCGACTATTTGATCTTGAGCTACGTCTTCAACGAAGAGAACCTGCAGCTGCCGCTGATCGCCGCAGGGGACAACCTGAACTTCTTTCCCGTGGGCGCGATCTTCCGACGCGGCGGCGCGTTCTTCATCCGGCGCTCGTTCAAAGGCGACAAGCTGTATGCGGTCGTGGTGGACGCCTACATCCGACGCTTGATCCGCGACGGCTACCCCATCGAGCTGTTCTTGGAGGGCGGCCGCAGTCGCACCGGCAAGCTGCTGACGCCCAAGTACGGCCTGTTGTCGATGATCGTCGACGCCGCGGACGCCGTCGAGCAACGCACCACGTACTTCGTCCCGGTGAGCATCGGCTACGAACGCGTGATCGAGGCCGCCAGCTACCAGCGCGAGCTCACCGGCGGCGAGAAGCGCAAGGAGGACGCTCGGGAGCTGCTCAAGACCCCCGAGGTGCTTCGTCACCGCTACGGGCGCATCAACCTGCAGTTCGGCGAGCTCCTGTCCCTCGCTCAGATCCGCGACGAGCTGGGGCTCGAGCCCGGCTCGCGGCTCACGCCGGCGAAGCGTCGCGCCGTGGTCACTCGCCTCGGCAACCGAGTGATGGACGAGATCAACCAGGTCACCGCGGTGACCCCCGGCGCGCTCACCGCCCTGAGCCTCTTGTGTCACGAGCGGCGCGGCCTGCCCTACGCGGAGCTGGTGGAGCGCAGCGCGCGTCTGCTCGGGCGACTGCGGGCCGAGGGCGCCCGCGTCACGCCCACGACCCAGACGCCGGGCGGCACCCTGCGGGCCGAGGCCATCCGCGAAGCGGTGGAGATGTTTCGCGACGCCGAGCTGGTCGAGGTCCACCTGCCGGGCGCCGCAGACGGCGAGGAGCGTCGGCCGAAGCGCCGGCAGCGACCGCCCATCGACGCCGACTCGATCATCAACCCGGTGGAGCAGAAGCGACTCACCCTCGACAGCTCGAAGAACATCGTCGTTCACTTCTTCGTCGAGCGAGCGCTGGTGGCCAGCGCCCTGGGCATGCCCCACGCCGCACGTCCGACCGCCAGCGAGAGCGTGCTGCGCGAGCGCGTCCAGAGCTTGTCACGCCTGTTCAAGTTCGAGTTCCGCTTCAGAGCGGACGCGCCGTTCGATCGCATCTTCGACGAGACCCTGGGCGGCATGCTCACCGACGCCGTCCTGGCGCGCGCCGAGGACGGCGCCATCGTCGCCGGCGCGGGACTCGACGGCTGGACGGGGCACGACTGGCTCGGCTTCTACGGCTCGGTGCTCACACCCTTCCTCGAGGGTTACCGCATCGCCGCGCGAGGGCTCAGCGCGCTGCTCAAGGGCGCTCTCTCGGAGAAGGAGCTGGTCAAGAAGTCGC
Source organism: Polyangiaceae bacterium (assembly GCA_019637295.1). Lineage (GTDB taxonomy): Bacteria > Myxococcota_A > Polyangia > Polyangiales > Polyangiaceae > JACKEA01. Next base: position 966,428 of record JAHBVX010000002.1, on the reverse strand, counting down.
TGGTGGCCGGCAACAAGATGTTCTTCAGCGGCGAGGTCTCGCGTCGCGAGGCCATCTGCAAGCCCATGATCGAGAACGCGATCGCGAGCTTCGTCGAGCAGGGCTATCTCGCCCGGGACGACGGCAAGCTGCGGCTCGCCGAGTCGTTTCAGAGCACGGAGGCGGCGCAAGCGATCGAGGGGCGCCTCACCGGCTACCTCGGAGTCGAACGGTGACGCGCCCTCGGTCGCCGCGCGCGCGGCTCACGCGCTGGGCGCTGGTGGCGGCGAGCGCTGCCCTCGGGGGCTGCTTCGGCACGCCCACCCCGCTGGCTCCGGGCCTCTCGGGCTCCGTCGGTACGCCACAGGCCGGAGTCCTGACCGACGGCGTCGAGCTACCCGTGCGCGGGCCCGGCTTCCGGCGCTACCGCCCCAAGAGCCCGAACTACTGGGGCAACCCGCGGCTCATCGCGGGCATCACGCACGCCGCGCAGGTCGTCGAGCGAGCTTACCCGGGGACGGCGCCGCTGTACGTGGGGGATCTGTCCGCGCGTCGGGGCGGAAAGATCCCGGGGCACCGCTCACACCAGTCCGGCCGCGACATCGATCTGCTCTTCTACGTGACCACGCCGAGCGGCGCATCCATTCACAGCCCGGGCTTCGTACCCCTCGACAGCGACGGCCTCGGCCAGGTGCCCGGCGCCGACGAGCCCACCTACGTGCGCCTCGACGTCGAGCGCAACTGGCTGCTGGTCAAGACGCTGATCGAGCTGGACGAGCTGCGGGTGCAGTGGCTGTTCGCCAGCCGCGACGTCGAGGCGCTGCTCATCGAGTACGCGCTGGCGCGCGGCGAGCCCCTTCAGCTGGTCTGGCGCGCGGCCACGGTGCTGCTCCAGCCCGGCGACAGCAGCCCACACGCAGATCACTTCCACGTGCGCATCGCCTGCAGCCCCAGCGAGATGGTCGCGGGCTGCGAGGGCGGCGGCCCGTACTGGCCCTGGCTCGAGCTGCCCGCCCCGCCGACCTTCTCCGCGCCCGGCGAGCTCGCGGCGCTCGCTGAGCGATGACCCGCGCCCGCAGCAACGTGGTCGAGCCCGAGCCGGCCGAGCCCCGCGCTCACCCCCTGGGCGATGGGGAGCTGTGGCACGGGGACTGTGCCCGGGTGTTGCCCCGGCTCGAGCCGGGCTACGACGTGGTGTACGTCGACCCGCCGTTCAACGCTGGCGGTCAGCGCGGCGCTCGCGCGGGTCGCGGCCAGCGCGCGAGCGGCGAGACGGCGTACTCGGACGCTTGGGGCGGGCTCGACGCCTTCCTGAGCATGCTCGAGCCGCGGCTCGAGGCCATGGCGCGCGTCCTGTCAGAGCGCGGCAGCCTGTGGCTGCACCTCGACTACCGGGCCGTGCACGACGCGAAGGTGCTCGCCGATCGACTGCTGGGCCGCGGCGCATTCCAGGGAGAGATCGTGTGGGTGCCCGGCAACGGAGCCCGCGGCAAGCGCGCGCCGAGTGTCACGCATCAGACCATCCTGGTGTACGCCCCGAGCGGTCACATGATCTGGAACGTGAATGATCCGGCGCTGCGTGAGCCCTACGCCGAGATCAGTCAGGCCATGCACTTCCAGAACACGGATCCCGACGGTCGCCGCTATCGCGATCGCGTGATCGTGGGCAAGCGCTACCGCTACTACGCCGACGAGGGCCGGCAGCTCGGCAGCGTGTGGACGGACTGCCCCGCGATGCGGGCCAACACACCGCTCAACCCGGAGGCCACGGGCTACCCCACGCAGAAGCCCCTCAAGCTGCTCGAGCGCATCGTGCTCGGCGCGACCCATCCGGACAGCAGAGTGCTCGACCCCATGTGCGGCTCGGGCACGACGCTGGCGGCCGCCCGTAAGCAGGGTCGACGCTTCACCGGCATCGATCAGAGCGACGTCGCCGTCACCGTCGCGCTCGAGCGCCTCGGGCGCGAGCCCTGAGGTCCGGCGCGACGCGCTCAGAACGACATGGCCCGCAAACCGGGCGACGCGGTCAGCCCGGGCTCGGTCTTCTCGCGCACCTCGTCCTCGGACACGCCCGGGGCCAGCTCCTCGAGCACGAGGCCCGCTGGCGTCACGTCGATCACCGCCAGATCCGTGATCACGCGATGCACGACGCCGCGACCCGTGAGCGGGAGCGCGCACGACTTCAGGATCTTGGGCGCGCCGGCGCGGCTGACGTGCTCCATGATCACGACCACCCGCTTGGCGCCGTGCACCAAATCCATGGCGCCGCCCATGCCCTTGACCATCTTGCCGGGGATCATCCAGTTGGCCAGATCACCGTTCTCGGCCACCTCCATCGCGCCCAGGATGGCCAGGTCGATGTGACCGCCCCGGATCATCGCGAAGCTGGTCGCGCTGTCGAAGATGGAGGCGCCGGAGACCATCGTCACGGTCTCTTTGCCCGCGTTGATCAGATCCGGATCTTCCTCGCCCTCCACCGGGAAGGGGCCGATGCCGAGCAGACCGTTCTCGCTCTGCAGCATCACCTCCACACCGGCGGGGATGTAGTTGGCCACCAGGGTCGGCATGCCAATGCCCAGGTTGACGTAGTAGCCGTCCTTCAGCTCTTGCGCCGCGCGCATGGCAATCTGCTCTCGAGTCAGCATCGCACTCTCCTCAGCTCGACTTGGGTCGGGTGGTACGGCGCTCGATGCGCTTCTCGTGCTTGCCCACGACCACGCGCTGCACGAAGACCCCCGGGGTGTGCACCTCGTTCGGATCGAGCTGCCCCACCTCGACCAGCTCTTCGACCTCCGCGATGGTGACCCGGCCTGCCATCGCGCACAGCGGATTGAAGTTCCTCGCGGTCAGGCGGTAGACCAGGTTGCCGTGCCGGTCCCCCTTCCAGGCCTTGACCAGCGCGAAGTCGCCGGTGATGCCGCGCTCCATCACGTAGGAGCGGCCGTCGAAGTCGCGTGTCTCCTTGCCCTCGGCCACCTGCGTACCAAAGCCCGCGGGCGTGAAGAACGCTGGGATGCCCGCGCCGCCCGCGCGCAGCCGCTCGGCCAGCGTGCCCTGCGGCACGAGCTCCACCTCGAGCTCGCCGCTGAGGAACTGTCGCTCGAACTCCTTGTTCTCGCCGACGTAGCTCGAGACCATCTTCTTGATCTGCCGCGTCTCGAGCAGGCGCCCCAGGCCAAACTCGTCCACGCCGCAGTTGTTGCTGATGAAGGTGAGCCCCTTCACGCCCTTCTCACGCAGCGCCGCGATCGTGAGCTCGGGTATTCCGCACAGTCCGAAGCCGCCCGCGACGATGCTGGCCCCGTCGCCGATGTCGGCCACCGCGCGCGCTGCGCTGTCGACCACCTTGTCCATCCCTCGGGCGTAGCACCTGGCGGCCGCCGCGGGAAGCACGCGCGGCCAGCGTCCGGCGGGTCCCACTCCCAGCAGCCAACGGGCCTGGTGTCGGTCCGGCGCGGGAGCGGCGGAACGCAACAGCTGCTGACCGCTCCGGCGTCCGGACCGCCGTCGCGTGATCCGGACTCCAGCGCCAAGGGCGCCACATTTGACGCTGCGGCGCGGCCCGCGGGGTAGAATCGCGGCCATGACGACTGACCGTGGCCTGGCCTCGAGTCCCGGCGCGCCACCCCGCACCGAGCGGCTCGAACAGGCGCTCGATGCCGTGCCGGAGATCGGACTCTCGGTCACCCCCGGCGCGCCACCCGCACCGCCGCGGGCAAACGCAACGATGTGATGCAGCTCAGGTATCGCGTCTCGCGACAGCGTTGCCTGGTGTCGTCGACGTAGGTGCAGCGACTCTCGTGCAGTTGCAGCACGACTGCAGAGGAATCGTACTGGGTCTGCAATCCCGAGACCGAGACGGTCTGCCCGGTACACCTCACGCTGGCGCGCCGACCGGGAGACTGACTGCGCGTTCTGACTCGTGGCGGAGAAGGCGCTGGGGTACGATGCGGCGGCCCATGCAGGCCGTCGTCGCCAAGTGCGAGAACTGTGGAGCCGCTCTGCGCGTGGATGGCTCGTCGCCGGCGGTGACGTGCGCGTACTGCGGCGTAGCGTCCACCGTGATCGGCGGCGGCGCCGAGGCGAACGCACCGCGCTTGCGCATCGAGCCCGCGCCGGCCGTCAAGAACCAGGGAATGGGAGGCGCCGTCGTCGCCGTGGTCATGGGCGTGGCTGTGTTGGTGTGTCTGGTCAAGGTGCTGGTGGGCGGGAGGCTCGCGCCGCTGGGCGGCGCCGCCGTGTTCGCGGTCGTCGCAGGCATCGGTGTCTACGGCTACACCTTGGGCCGCAGGGAGGCCACCGACCTCCGCTGGTTTCGAGCTCACGGCCTGGCGGGTCGCGCGACGGTGGATCGAATCGTCGCCGCCACCCAAGGCCACGCTGCGACGCTGCGGTTGCGCGTCGAGCTGCTCGGGCTCCCCCGCTACGACGTCGAGCACCGAACCACGATCCCTCCGCTCATCGTGCCGCGGCTCACCGAAGGCATGCCGCTGCCGATCCTGGCCCATCCGGAGAACAAGCAACGGATCGAAGTGCAATGGCACCTGGTGTGACGACGCTCGCCGAGAGCTGTCGAGGCTGGCGGGGCGCGGAGGCCGTAGGCGTCAGGGCGCCTGCTGGGTCACCGAGATGGCGACGCTCTCGCTGGTGAGCGCCAGCGGGGCCACACCGGCCGGTTCGTCCGACTCGAGCCAGCTCTCGGCGACCAGATCCAAGCACGCGGGAGCCTGCTCGAGAGTGAGGTCGCGGCTCTGTGCGGTGGTGGAGGAGGCGAAGGCGATCTGTCCGTCCTTGGCGAACACCTTGAACCCCCACAGTCCCGCGTCGAGCAAGCCGTTGCTGTGGGCAACGACGAGCGCGCCGCCATCACGCGTGAGCACCAGGGAGGGGAAGTTGTCGTTGTCGTGGTGGATGGTGTCGGGCACGTTCGCCGCGCCGTGAGCGCGCACCCACTGCGAACGGCCGATGGAGTCCAACGCTGCGATGAACACGTCTTCGGCGTTGAGGTCACCGGAGTAGGTGCCGGCAACGAGGTAGCCGCTCGTGGGCAGGGCGACGATGGAGCCGATGCTGGGTCCGAGATGCGCCGCTACCGGCGTCCGCTCCGCCCGGGACCAGGCCAGCTCCCCCGAAGGCTTGAGCTTCAGGGTCAGCGTGTTGTCGCCTGCGAAGCTGAGAGCGCCCGCCAGGACGAGATCGTCGTCGGGCGTGGCGAGCCCGGCGTGGAAGTGCGAGCCGTACTCCACTGCGTCGCAGCGCGTGGCAGCGACGGACCTCACCCACAGGGTGCTGCCGTCACCCGCCACGCGCGCCGCGAACGCCTGCCACCGAGCGCTGCTCGGCGAGTAGGCGGAGCCGGCGATCGTGAAACCGGTGCCGTGGCGGATGACCGCGCGCGGTACGACGCGCCGTCCACCGGCCGCGAGTGTCTTCGACCAGACGACCTCACCGTGAGCGTCCAGGCGCACGAGCCACAGCGCCGCGTCGTTGGCCAGGACGGCCTCGTCGTCACGGGCGGCAACCGCGAGCAGTCCACCATCCGACGTGGCGACGGCGTCCGTGAACCGAAGCCAGCTGCGCCCGGCGGTCTGCTCGAAGCGCTTGGCCCAGTGGAGCTGCCCCGACGCGGCGACCTTGAGCACCGAGTACGGGTGAGCCAGGACGAACACAGTGCCGTCCTTCGCATGGACGACGCGGCCGGGCAGCATCTCTGCCGACCCGCTCTCGAGCCACGGCTCGGTGGCGAGGTAGCGCCGCGCCCACACGGGCGTGCCGTCAGGCGTCACCTTGAGCAGGGCGCGTCCGTCGGCGCTGGACAACAAAAAGCGACCATCCACGGTGGCTGTGGCCTGGGACCACGCGATGGCCGCGCCCACCGCCTGGTTCGGGTGGCGGTCGAGCACGCCAGCGTAGGCGCGAGACCAGGGCACGAAGTCCGGAGCGGCGAACGCGGCCGCGCTCGGCTCGCCCGCGGTCGGGCTCGCGGGATCCCCTCCGCTGAGAGCCTGACAACCGCCGGTCGCCACCGTCTTGCGGAACAGCTCGAGCTGGTCGCTGAAGCTGGCCAGGGTGATGTCTCCGATGATGGGCACCGGCAGCCCGATGTAGAAGCCGTACTCCGCACGCAGGCCTGCCTCGAGCGCCCAACACGGATTGCGCGACATGTCCGCGTCGAGTTCGGTGAAGAGCCGCAGGCCCGCCCTCGGGCCCATCACCTTGTACAGCAAGAGCCGCAGCCGCGGCCCGAACGACACCGCGCCGTTGGCCTTCAGCGTCGCGGTCACAGCCGGGGAGGAGGCCTCGAACCAGGCGTTCGGCGGCGTCAGCTTCACGCCCTTCTTGTTCGATGCGTGCACGTCGAGCTCGAGCCCGACGGACGCCTTCGTCGACAGGTCGAAGCGGCTAGAGGCTTCGCCCTCGATGGTGCCCACCAGCTCGATGGCCGGGAAGAAGCCCAGCGGGCCGATCCAGAACTCGGGCAGCTCGATGGCAGGCAGGGTCACCTCGCGCGTGTAGTCGAGGAAGGCGGCGCCCGCGAGCGAGATGTCCGCGCTGGCCTCTACGCGCGCAGCGAAGCTCACCTTCACTTCGGGCACGAGCGACTCCAGATCACAGCTCCCTCCAGTGAAGATCTGCTTCATGCAGTCCACGACCGCCGATGGCAGCGCCTTGATCTCTCCCCAGTCCGTGTCGATGCCCAGCTGGAACTTGGCGCTGCCCTGCAGCGTGCCCGTGAGCATGACCTGGTCGTCCGGCGTGCTCGGATCGTCATCGCCGTCGAAGGCGGGCTCGTGGAACACGACGCTCTGGTGACCCCCTCCCGTGGCCTGCGCTCGGCTGCCGGCGCCCGGAGCCGCCAGCTCGGCGTAGCTGCGCGTGGCGCGCACGTGGAGCTTGCGGAACGCGAGCTCGACGGGGACGTCTCGGGTGTCGAGCACCAGATCGCCCTGGTCGAGGTGGGCGTCGACGATCCAGCGCATGAAGCCGCTGGGCTGGGCCTGGCTCTTGCCGGCGATCAGGACGTGCGTCCCCTCGAGCTCGGACAACTGCCCCGGCACACCGTCGAAGCGCAAGCGCCCGTCCTGGTCCGACACCAGCCGCTCGAGCGTGCTCCCGCTCAGGACGGCGCTCGAGGGAAAGAGCTCCGCCCGGTACACGTCCGCGGGCTCGCCCCCCGGCTCCTCCCCACCGCAGCCCACGACCAGGAGGAGCAGGACCAGAGCCAAGGCACGCGCAGCACGGTACATGGCCCTTCCATCGGCCACCCCGCGCTCGAGTTGCGTGAAGCAGAGAAAACGGCTGAAGTCTCATGGCGTTGGCCACCTCCGTCAGCTTTCGACTCTTCGTCTACGGCACGTTCCTGTCCGGAGAGCGGGAGCACGACGTCATCGCCCAGGCCACGCCGCATGGCACGGTGAAGACCGCGCCGGGCTACACGCTGGTCGAGGTCCGCGCGCTGGCTGGGCTGCTGCAAGGGGGCGACTCCGCCGTGACGGGTGAGCTCTGGGAGGTCAGCTACGCCGTGCTGAGCGCGTGCGACAAGCGCCGGGATCACCCGGCGCTGTACGTTCGACAGGACGTGCGCCTCGCCGACGGCTCGGTCGCGCATGCGTACTTCTTGCGGCGGGAGCAGGCTCGGGGCCTGCGGCGCATTCGCGGCGGCGACTGGCGCCAGCGCTTCGCGGTCGAGAGGCCAGCCGACGGAGCCTGGGCGCGCTGGGCGAAGTCGGGCAAGCGGTAGCGTGCACTCGAGCTATGGCTCGAACCCGAGCGCCGCGCGTTGCGCCGGGCGCGTGCGGGTGTCGCCGCGACGCCACAGGATGCCGTCGAGGGCGTAGTGAGTGGCTTGCGGCAGGGCGAGGAGCGGCACCACGAGGGCAAGGGCGACGGCGCCGAGCGTCGTTCCCGCGTCGCCAAAGAGCCAGCTCCGCTCCTGCCACACCAGCTCGTCCCAGGCCCACTCCTCGAGGAACGCGATCAACAGCAGCAGCGACAGGAACGCGCCAAAGCCCGCGCCGGCGATGTGCGAGCCGAGGCGGCTCGGGGCCTCTCGGCGTCGCGCGCGCGCGTAGGCCCAGAGCAGCGCGATGTAGGGGACTCCGTGGACGATCACGTTGGTGACGGTGAAGTCGAAGTCGCTGTTGGTCGCGACGATGCCGACGTACCAGACCGCCGCGGTGGTCGCGACCACGACGCTCTTGCCCACCGCCCACGTCCCCCGCGACAGTCCCACGGCCAGCTGCCGCGCGAAGAACAACGCGAGCCACCCGGCCCACAGCCACTTGACCGGACCGACCCAGGGCTCGAGCAGCGACGAGCCGTCGACGAAGTCCCCGGCGAGGAACCAGGCGAAGCGCGTGTCCGGCAGGTTGGCGTGCCAGTGCAGCACCGGGTACAGCGTCGCCAGATACACGGCGCCGTCGTCGATGATGCGATCGAGCCCGCCGCGCAGCGAAGAGCGCGCGCGATAGACCGCGACCCAGCCCACCTGCTGGCGAACGAAGTGGAACAGCGCGACGTAGGCGAGCACGCGCCAGAACGTGAGCGACCCGTGCGCGTACAGCGCGACCCCGACGAGATAGACAGCGAGCGGGACCAAGGCATAGCGGTAGGGGTGTCGCCGCAGCTCCTCGCCGTCCAGGTAGGTGCGGAACAGCGTGCTGTGCACGTGGGCCACGTCGATGCCGAGCACCAAGACCAGCCAGCCCCACTCGGGCAGCGGCCCCGGCGACAGGCCGAGCCCTCGCGCCGCCGCCACCAGGCCGAGGGCGACCAGGGCGCTGCCGCCGAACACCGCGAGGTCGATGCGCGGCCCGAACAGCCAGGGGCCGAAGCTCACGCCCGAGGGCGCTGGCGTCGCGCTCGCGCTCAGGTCCACCGGGCGACCTCGCGGCCCAGGGCGGTGAGCACGTCCTCGGCCGCGCGCACGCCGTGATCCTGCGCCTCCTCGAACAGAGGCAGACCCGAGAGATCCGCGTGCGCAAAGTGGACGCGACCGAGCGGGCGCCGCGCCTTCGCGAGGCCCGCGCTCCAGATGGTGTCGGGCACGGCGCGCACCATGGCGTGACCCCAGCGCCACACGTCCACCCGCTCGACGTGCCGGCGCAGCTCGACGTGCGCTGGCTCGAGATCCGCGAGCACCGCGGAGGCCAGCTCGTCGTGGGTCGCCTCGGCCACCCGACGACGGGCCACGTCCGGCTCCGCGTCGATGAGCGGCAAGTAGTGGGTCCACACGCTCGGGCCCTGATCGCGCAAGCTCTGATGGGTGGCCACCACGTAGCCGAGCGAGGCGCTGTCGTAGATCACGTTGTCCCAGGCCAGTTCGAAGCCCCGCGACTTCGGCCGCCCCGACAGGTGAACGTTGGACACGACCCACACGCCGTAGGTCAGCTGGCTCAGATGCGCGGGCGGTGAGTCGCGGTACGGACGCAGCACGCGGCGCACGACGAACTTGGGGATGGCCAGGATGACCTGCTCGGCGACGACGCGCGTCAGCCGCCCGGAGGCGACGTCGTAGCTCGTGAGGGCGACCTCGCCCTCGCTGGGCACCACGTCCGTCACCAGCTGACCGAGGCGCAGGCGCGCTCCGGCGACGGAGCCGAGGTGGCGCACCAGCCGGCCGTTGCCCTCCGGGAAGGTCAGAAAGGGGGCGCTCTGCCCGGCGCTGGTCGCGCGCGACGCAAAGTAGAACAGCATGGCCCAGGCGCTGGTCTGCTCCAGGCTCAGACCGTAGTCGTCGCGGCAGGCGTACTCCACGTACCAACGCACCCAGGATGAATGGATCTTCAGGCGATCGAGGTACGCGCTCGCCGTGAGGCGGTCGAGCGCGACGACCTCTGCGGCGTCGGAAGAGCGGCGCGAGGGCAGCGCGAACGCGGGCCGACCTCGCGCGTCTCGGAAGCGGACCCAGCGCTCGACGTCCTGCTCGAACCGCCGCAGCTCCGCGACGTCGCGCTCGCCGGCGAGCACCCGCGGCAACAGGCCCTCGTGCCACGCACCATCGGCGAACACGCGCTCCTCCGGCGCGCGCACCCGCGCCGTCTCTTTGGCGACGACCGGGGAGCGCGACTCGAGCACGCCGAGCTCGTCGAGCAGGGCGACGAGCGCGGGGTTGTCGGCGCTCGGCAGCGGCACGTAGTGCGCGCCCCAGGGGTGGGGCACCACGCCGTCGGTGCCGAAGGCGCTCGTCCCGCCGGCCTGGGGCTCGAGCTCGAGCACGACGAAGGAGGGCTCGCCGAGGCGCTCGAGCCGCCACGCCGCGGACAGGCCGCTCGGCCCGGCGCCGACGATGGCGACCTTGACGCGCAGGGGCGGGCCGCTCGCCTGCTCGACGGTGGCGTCCCGCAGGCGGTGACCCACCGCCATCGCGCCGCCCCGGATGCTACCGGGCACGGGAGCGCGCTTGCACGCCGAGGCCGCCAGCGGCGCGCCCGCGAGGAACGCGAGCAAGGACCGGCGCGAGAAGGTCACGGGCTCACATGCAGCAGAACGTGACCGGACCGGTGGGCGTCACGCTGCCCGTCACGGACGGCTGAGTCGTGGGGCAGCCGGCGCGCACGATGGCGGCGCGGGTGTCGTAGGGCGGCGACGAGCCAACGGGCCCCTGAGTCATCTCGGGATCGGGATCGAGCGGGAGCACCGTGCAGGTGTTGGCGCTCGACACCACGGTCATGTTCTGCGTGCAGAAGTCGTCCGTGTACAGCTGCAGCTGACAGTTCTTGGCCGCGGTGTTGCTGCAGCTGCAGCTGGTGCAGTCCCGATTGTCGGTGAAGCCTTGATGCACGACGGTCTGGTTGGGGAACAAGCCCGGGCAGGAGTGGGTCCCGACGCGGTAGATGCACGGCTCCGACGCGAACGGCGCCGCGCCCTTGGGCATGCACCGGGCGGTGGCCCCGCAGCCGCCGCCGGTCGTGGGTCCGCCGCCGCAGGCGCGGACGTTCTGTCCCCAAGTGGGCGTCGGGACGCTCTTGGTGCCGACGGAGCCGGACGTGCAGGTGCCCGCGCCGCTGGCCGTGCTGGCGCTGATGGCCACGCCGCTCGCGCCGAAGCCCTGACCGAGCAGCGTGGGCACGAGCTGACAGTCGCCGCTCGGCGCCGGCAGGGTCATGCTGATGTCCGTGCCGCTGCAGGCAACGGGCGCGACCGAGCCGCCCCAGCAAGAACCCGCGCCGCAGGTCGACGACTGCGCGAAGGCCATGTTGAGCGTGCAGGAGCCGCCAGGCGCGAAGCAGGTGCAGGTCTGGCACTTGACCGTACCAGCCACGATCTGCGCATTGTAGTTCGCCTCCACGAGCGGGTATCCGCCCGACGCGCTGCACGGTGGCGAGGGGTCCGTGCCCGCGTACTTGCCCACCGGCCCGACCCAGTCCGTGGGGACCGGCGGCACGCAGACGTAGGCGGTGCACTCGGGATCCGCGCAGTCGATGAGCCCGTTGTTGTTGTCGTCGACGCCGTTGGTGCAGTTCTCGGTGCCGCCGCCGCCGGTGCCGCCGGTGGAGCCACCCGTGCCGCCACCGATGCCGCCGGTCCCTCCGCCGGTGCCGCCGGTGCCGCCACCCACGCCCGCGACGCCCCCCAGTCCGCCGCCGACGCCGCCCGTCGCGCCGCCGCCCGTGGCGCCGACGCCGCCCGTCGCTCCCACGCCACCCACGCCCGCGCTGGCGTCGTAGAACGCCGTGTCGTCGATGAAGGTGTGCTCGGGAAACGAGCACGCGAGCAAGAGCGCCGAGGCGGCGCACGAGAGCGCGCCGCGAACCCAGAGGCTAGAAGTGGCCAACGACGTTCACTCCCGTGAAGGCGCGCTGGGTGGACACGTCCACGCGCACGCGGCGTTTGGCGACCGTCTCGGTCGTCTCCGACCCGCCGCCCTGTGACAGCAGCATGATGGTGCCCACCCCGAGGCCCACGATGCCCACGCCCACGAACACGTTGCTGAGCATGGCGTACTGCTCGCCGTCGTCCTGCAAGGACTGCGACGACCGGGGGCACACGTCGCCGCGACACACCGAGTCCAGCTTCTTCTGGGCGTCGTTCTTCTGGAGGAAGAAGTAGCCCCCCGCTGCCAGGCTGACGACGCCCGCGCCGGCCACGATCCAAGGCAGGGCAGAGCCTGATGGCTCGATCTTGATCGGCGGCGGCTGGTCATCGGGCTCCGTCGGCTCGGTCGGACCGCCGCCCGTCGTCGGCTGCAGATCGTCCGGCGCGACCAGCTCGATCTCCTTGGTCTCGCCCTCGGCGAGGGTCACGCTCTCCTCGAACTGACCCTTCGGCAACTTCGCGACGATGCGATGGGGGCCCGGATCGACGCTGACCTCTTTGCCCACCTTCGCGTCGCCCAGCTCCACGCCGTCGAGCTCGATTCTCGCGCGCTCGGCGCCCGCGCCGCGGGAGATGACCAACTTGGGGATGCGCGCCTCGAGTTGCTCGCGCCGCTTGGTGATCTCGGCGAGCTCCTTGGCCTTGGCCTGCTCCGCCTCGTACTCCGCCACCCGGTAGTCACCGAGCGCCTCGTTCAGGCGCCCCAAGTTCTCCTTGCACAGCGCGATGTGAAAGCGGACCTGCGGCGTGAGCCGCACGCGCCCGACCTCCTCGAACTTCGCGAGCGCCGACGCCCAGTCGCCGCCCGCCTCGAGGCTGAGCCCCTGCTGGTAGAGGGTGCGGGCCTTTGCTAGCTCCTGCGGGGTCTGGCCCCAGACCGCGCCGGAGGTGAACACCAGGAGCGCGACGAGCGCCGCTGCCGAAACTCGAGCTTGCCTCAAGACCACGTCCGGTACTCTACCCCCAAACAGTCGCGTTCGCTCGCCCAAGGTCACCCGGCCGCCCCGGACCAGCCACGCGTTCGCCGCTCGGCCTCGGCTACGATGCGGGAATAGGCGTCGAAACGCTCGTCGGTGGTGCCGGGCGGGGGCCTGTGCAGCCCTTGACCGGGGACCGGGGTCGCGGAGCGGGCGGGACCAGACAGGTAGCTCAAGATGCTGGAGGTGCGCCCACCCCGATCGACCCGCACCCCCACCCGCCCGGAGAGCACCTCGACGACCTCGTCGAGGTTCTGGGCGGGGCTGTCGCTGCCGAGGCCGAGCGAGCTGAAGTCGAACGCCCGGGCGTCGATGCGAGCGCCCCAGGCGACGGTGGCGAAGTGGATGTCAGCGGCGGCGTAGGCGTCGAACTGACCCGAGGCCACCGACTCGCGGAAGAGCTGGATGTCCGCCGCCGAGGGCGCCACGGCGCGGAACGCCGAGCTGGAGCTGCTGCGTGAGGGCGCCGACCGGGAGCCGAGCTGGACCTCGCCGCGCACCACCACGACGAGCCCGCGGGTCGGAACTGGGATGGAGCGCTCGCTGAGGTGCAGCACGAGCTGCTCGTCAGTGAGCTCGAGGCCGCGGACCGTCACCAGCGGCCGGGCAGGATCGACCCCCACCCGCGGATCGACGACGCACGCGCGAAATCCAGCCGCCGAGAGCTGTCCGGCCAACGCCTCCGCCTGCGACGCTTCGGCCAGGGCGCGGACGACACCCCAGCTGTGCGGGTTGAGCCGAGCGCGCAGATCGTAGGCCACCAGCCCCGCCGCACGCGCGAGTCGGGCGTAGTCCTCATCGGTTCCTGCCCACGGGGGGCCCACGAGCACGAGCATGGCCTTCGGAGCCAGGATACGTTGGAGCCGGGCGCGAGGCGAAAAACCCGCGGTTCCGCCCAGGCGCGCCGGCCCCGCGCCCCCAGGGGTCGCGATCTGGCGGCCTTTCGTGTAGAACGGCCTTCGGCGGCAGGAGCCGCGGGGACGCTCACGGGAACAATCGAAACATGGACATCAACTGGGCACCGTTCGTCAAAGCCGTCATCGCGTCGGTGGTCTACTCGCTCATCGGCATCGTGATGTTCGCGGTCAGCTTCTTCGTGATCAAGATGGTGACCCCGTTCTCGCTCCGTAAAGAGATCGAAGAAGACCAGAACACGGCCCTCGCGATCCTCATCGGCTCCGTGATCCTTGGCCTCAGCATCATCATCGCCTCCGCCATCGGCGGATGACTCGGCGCCTCCCGAGGCCGCGGCCACGCCCGCCGCGCCACCGCTGCCGGACGCCTGGCTGCCGGACGCCCATCGCCCGGCGCCCGCCGCGGCGCTGCTCGCGATGGTGCTCATCATCTCGACGGCTGGGCTGGTTTACGAGCTGTCGATGGCAGCCGTCGCCAGCTACGTGCTCGGCGACTCGGTGCGGCAGTTCTCGCTGATCATCGGCGTGTATCTGTCAGCCCTGGGGGGGGGCGCGTACCTGTCGCGCTTCATCGAGGGACGACTGGCGCTGCGCTTCGTCGACATCGAACTCGCCACGGCGCTGCTCGGCGGTCTCAGCGCGCCGCTCTTGTTCGTGGCCTTCAGCTACACCGGCGCGTTCAGCCTGATCTTGTACGCCACCGTGATCGCCGTGGGCGTGCTGGTGGGGCTCGAGCTGCCGCTGCTCATCCGCATCCTGCGCAGCAAGCTCGCGTTCAACGAGCTGATCGCCAAGAGCCTCACCTTCGACTACGCCGGCGCGCTGGTGGGCTCCGTCGGCTTCTCGCTCGTCTTGCTGCCCACCTTGGGGCTGATGCGCTCGTCGCTCGTGTGCGGGCTGCTCAACGCGCTGGTCGGGCTGTGGTCCACCTGGATCCTGCGCGGCGAGACCGAGCGCGATCGGCGCGCCATGGCGTCGGCGCGGGTGCGCGCCGTCCTGGTGTGCGCGCTGCTCTTCGCCGCGCTGCTGTCCGCCGAGCGACTGCTGGCCCTCTCGGAGGCTCACCTGTACTCGGGCAACGTGGTAGTGCGCGAACAGTCCCGCTATCAGCGGATCGTGATCGCCGAGCGCGGCGAGCACTTCTCACTCTATTTGAACGGCAACCTGCAGTTCGCATCGGTAGACGAACACCGCTATCACGAGGCGCTGGTCCATCCGGCCTTGGCCTTGACGGCGCGGCCCCGGCGCGTGTTCGTGGGAGGCGGCGGTGACGGCCTGGCGGTCCGTGAGCTCTTGAAGTGGAGCGCCGTAGAGCGGGTCTCCCTCGTCGATCTCGATCCAGCCATGACCCGACTCGCTCGCGAACACCCGGCCCTCCGCCGCGCCAACGGCCGCGCGCTGGAGGACTCGCGGGTCACCGTCACCAACCGGGACGCGTTCATCGAGCTGTCCGAGAGCTCCGACGCCTGGGACGTGATCGTCCTGGACTTCCCCGACCCGAGCAACTTCTCCCTCGGCAAGCTGTACAGCGTGGAGCTGTATCGCGCCGCACGGCGCCGCCTCGCGCCCGGCGGCACGCTCGTGGTGCAGGCCACCTCGCCGCTGTTCGCGCGCCGTTCGTTCTGGTGCATCGAGCAGAGCCTGCGCACCGCTGGGCTCGGCACGTTGCCCTACCGAGTGTTCGTGCCGTCCTTCGGCGAGTGGGGGTTCGTCCTGGCCAAGCCCGGCGCTCTCACGCCCCCCGAGTCGCTGCCGGAGCTGCCGCTGCGCTTCCTCGACGTCCGCACCCTCGCCGCGCTGTTCGAGTTCCCGCCGGACATGCAGCCCCTGGCCGTACGCCCCAACCGCCTCGATACCCAAGCCCTCGTCGGCTACTACCTCGACGAGTGGTCCCGCTGGAACTGATCAGAACCCCGGATCCGTCACCGGCGGAGGAACGAAGCCACCGGGCTTGGGCTTGGCAGTGGCCACGGGCTTGGTGGGCGCGGGCTCCGGCGCCGCGGGCTTCTCGGGTGGCTTGTCCTTCGCGGCCACCTTGGGGGCCACCTTGCCTGCCGCTTGAGCCGCCGCCTTCTTCTCGGGCGCCAGGTCGTTCAAGTCCACCGTCTCCGACTCGTCCTTGGGCTCCGCAGGCTTGGGCGGCGGCTGCACCTCGGGCTTGGGCACCTCCGCGGTGGCCGCCTCGGTGGCGATGGGCTGCCCGCCGCCCGCCGCCGCTGCCTCCCCCTTGCCGAGCAGAGTGCTGGCGAAGAGCAGGGCGCCGCCGACCAAGCCCCCGGCCACCACCAGGCCACCGACCACCCACAGCGCTGCGCTCGACTTCTTGGGTGCGGGCGGCGCGGAGGGCGTCTGGGTGCCGAACGGCGTCTCCGGCGAGCTGCCTGGCGCCGAGCCGATGATGCTGATCTCCGAGACGCTGCCGAGGGGCGGACGCCGCACCCCCGGCGCCGAGACACCACTGACCGGAGTGTGCATGGGCGCCGAGCCGTACAGCGCGAACTGGCCCGTGCCTTCGCCGCTCGCGGTCCGCTCGTCCGCCAGGCGGATGGCCTCGCGCAGCGCGGTTCGCCGCTCCTCGCCGCGCGGGCCGAGCAGGGACGTGACGAACTTACCCACGTCCTCGTTGCGTACGCGGCCCACGCTGGGCGGCAGCACCCGGTCGAGCGCGCCCTCGAGCTCGGCCGCCGTCTGGTAGCGCTTCTCCGGATCGCGCTCGAGCGCACGCATGACCACCGCCTCGAGGGGCTTCGGATACTCCTTGTCGTACGCTCGCGGTGGGATGATGGGGCGCTCGGAGACGATGTTCTGCAAGGTGATGGCGTCCGTCTCGCCGCGGAACGGGTGTTTGCCGGTGGTCAGCTGGTACAGGATGATGCCGAGGGCGAAGATGTCGCTGCGACGATCGATGTCCTTGCCGAGCGCCTGCTCGGGGGACATGTACGGCGGCTTGCCCTTGATCTGACCCGCGTTGGTGTTCTCGGTGCTGCGCCCTGCTGCCTTGGCCACCCCGAAGTCCACGATCTTGACGACGCCGTCGTAGGTGATGAGCAAGTTCTGCGGCGAGACGTCGCGATGCACGAGCCCGACCAGGCTGCTGTCGTCCTCTTTCAATTCATGGGCGGCGTGCAAGCCCGCCGCCGCCTCTGCCACGATGCGCACGGCGATGGGGCGCGGGATGCCGTCGGCCTTGGCCGCGGCGCGGCGGATCGCCGACAGCGGCTCGCCGTCCACCCACTCCATGACCAAGTAGAGCAGCTCGTCTTGCTCCCCCAGATCGAGGATCTCGACCACGTTGGGGTGACGGATGCGCGAGCACAGCTGCGCTTCGTCCAGGAACATCTGCTCGAAGTGGGGATCGTCGCTGATGGTCGGCAGCATCGTCTTGACGGCGACGGTCTTGCTGAACCCACGCGTGCCCTTGAGGCGCGCAGCCCACACGGCCGCCATACCTCCTTGTGCAATGGGCACGAGGAACTCGTATCTGCCCAACACCTGACCGGGCTGGATTTCCCCGAGCGTTCTCATCGTGACGAAATAGTGAGCGGAGGGTGGCAGAGGCCAGGCCTCGAGACAAGTCGGTCCTTCTTGCGCACAGTGTAGGATGTTTGACCCCACCGCGCGAGCCAGGCCCTAGACCACGCGCACGCTGCCCCCGCGCCGCGGGTCGCCGGCGCCGGAAAAATCGCCGTCTTTCGCGATAGCTGCGTGGACGCCCCCGAAGTACATGTTCAGGTCGTCGAAGGCCATGCTGGTCGGCCCGTAGCGGCCGATGAGCGCCGCCTCCGCTGCGGCGCTCGAGCCGAGCCGCTCGAAGGCCAGCCGCACCCCCTCGCCGCTCCGCTCCACGTGCAGCCGCGGCGCACACACCGCCGCTGCCAGCGGCAGGCCTTGATCGACGACCAGCGTCAGCACCTGCAAGATGGCGTTGCGCAGCCGGTTGGAGCCGCCGCTGCCGAGAGCGAGCGCTCCGTCGAGCCCGCCGTAGCGTAGCGTGGGCGCCATCATGGTCGAGAGCGGACGCCCGGGCGGATCGCGGTGAAACCCGCGTGGATGGATGTCCTCTTCCCCCATCAGGTTGTTGACCACGATGCCGGTGCCTGGCAGCACGTGCCCCGAGCCCTCGCCGTTGGTGAGGGTGATGGCCACGAGCGTGCCCTGCTCGTCGATCGCGCTGACGTGCGTGGTGGAGCCGAGCGGATTGTCCGCCCCCGCCGGGCCGGCAGCCGCGCGCAGCGCGGCGACGCGCGCGTCCGACAACAGGGAGCGTACGAACTCGGGGTCGCGGCAGCGATCGTCGAAGTCGCCCACCCGGACCGACAGGAGCAGCTCCTGCACCCGCGCCAGCTCTAGTGCGTGTGCGGGACCGAGGGGCGGGTCGAAGCGGCGCCCTTCGAGCAGGCGCGCGCCCAGCGCCACGAGCACGCCACCCGTCGAGGGGCCGGGCATGGTCGCGAGGGTCGCGCCCGCGTGCTCGAGCAGCACCGGCGCAGCCTCCGAGACCCGCGCACGAGCGAGATCTTCCGCGGTGATGCGTCCCCCGACCGCCTCGCCGTGCTGCGCGAGCAAGTCCGCCTCGAGCGCCCCGACCACGCCCGGATCACGAGCCAACGCCTCCAAGGTCGCCGCCAGCGCGGCGTTGGTCAGTCGGTCTCCGGGGCGAGCGACTCGTTCGCCGACGCGGCAGAGCGCCGCGCACTCGGCGGTGCGCTCGAAGATCGGCGCCAAGAGCGAGAGCGCGAAGCCCACGCCCGGTCCCACGACGAAGCCGCGTCGACCGAGGGCGATGGCCGGCGCGAGCACCTCGGTCAACGGCAGCAGGCCGCGCCGAGCCTGCAGCTCGAGCAACCCGCGCAGCGCGAGGGGGACGGCGGCGCTGCCGCGACCGACGTGAAACACCTGACGGGCTGCGCCGAAGTCGACCTCGACGTGCTCGAAGTCGAGGGGGCCCTGCGCCGCCCCGTGGCCCGGCGTGCGCGCGAAGGCGTCGATCGCGATGGTGCCCTGCCCGGGCGCGTGAACCAGCGCGACGGCCCCGCCCAGCGGGCTGCACAGCGGAAGCTCGCACACGAACGCCGCGAACGAGGCGGCCACGGCCGCATCCACGGCGTTGCCCCCGCGCTGCAGCGCCGTCGCCCCGGCGTCGGCGGTGGCCGGATCACCGGCGGCGACCACTCCGCGAACCAGGGCTCGAGACACCACGGCGAAGCTTAGGTCCGCGCGCGGAGCAGCGTCCAGTTTCGCCGTCGTCGAGCGCCCGCGCTCGGGCTCGCTTTGGGTGGTATACAGTGCCGAGTGTCGTCGCAGTTGCCGCAGGGCATCACGTTCGCGGGCGCCGTGCTGCTCGCCTCCGCTGCCGCGCTCGGGACCGTCCCCTCGGCGCGCAGCGGCGTCGCGTCGCTGTCCACGGTGACGCTCGGTTCCGGCGCCCAGGCGGTCCTGTGGCCGCGCGCGGACTCGCCCACCCTGGCGCTGTGCGTCGACTACGCGACGCGACCGGCGCTCGCGGCGGATCCGCCACTGTCGGTGGACGCCCTCGAAGCTCGCGGTGTTCGCGTCGACGTGGAGCGACTCGAGGACGGCGAGCGGCGCTGCGCCGAGCTGCCGAGCGCCGAGCGCGAGCTGGCCGTGTGGCTCGTGCGGCACTGGCTGGGCACCGTCGATCGGGCGCCCCCCAGAGCGGCCAGCCACGAGGCTCGAGCGTTGGCGGCAGCGAGGCTCCGCGCAGAAGCCGAAGGGCCCGTCGTCACCGCGGCCGTGCGAGCGATCGCGGTGGTAGGCGAGCTCGACCCCGACTCGCTGGTCCTCGGGCTGAGGCGGCTGACGCTGCCGGCCGCGCCGGCGCGCCGCGCGGTGGCGCCAGGCGTGGAGGGGACGCACGAGCTGCGCCTGGCGAGCGCCGAGCCGTTCACGGTGATCGCCTGGGCGGCGCCCCCGCGCGGACAGCCCGAGCGCGCGGCGCTCGAGCTCGGGGCCGCGCGACTGGCCCGCGCGCTTCCCTCACGCGGCGCGCCGCTCACCCTCGAGCTCTCGGGCCCGACGAGCATCGCGCTGGTGTGGCCCCAAGGCCCGCTCGACGTGGGGCCCGGCCTCGCCGCCGCGACGACGCGCAGGCCCGCCGGCGTGGAGGAGCGCCGTCTGGCCCAGCTCAGCTTTCGGCGCGAGCTCAGCTCGCATCGGGGCGCGGCGAGGCTGCTGCTCGACGGCATCGCGACGAGCGGCAATGCGCGTAGCGCCCTCGGTCATGAAGAGTGGCTCGCGCGCGCGACCCCCGAGGCGATCACGGCGGCCACGCGTCGCCTCGCCTCGAACGGACGCGTCGTCGTGCGGGTGGAGTCCGCGCCGCCATGAGGGCAGCCCTGGGCGCGCTGGCGTTGCTGCTCGGCTGCGCCCCGGCTCGAGTGCCGAGCGAGGCCGAGGCGCCGGCGCGCCCTAGGACCACGGCGAGCGCGCCCGAAGCGGGCTCGACCGCGCCGAGCGCGCTCGAGCCCCCGGAGCGCGGGCCGTCCCCGGAGCGCACCCTCACGGACGTGACCACGACGCGTCGCGCCGATGGCCTGCTGGTCACGCGCTGGGTGCGACCGGACCCGGGCGTGACCGCGATCGCGCTCGAGTTCGACGCGGGGCGAGCCGAGGAAGGTGCGCTGCGGGGCGCCTCCCCCTGGCTCGCCGAGACCCTCGTCGCGCGACTCACCCCAGCGCTCGGCGCGCACGGCGCGACGCTGAGCGTCGAACCGACCCTGGACGGGCTCACCCTGCGCGTCGACGTGTCGAGTGAGCGCTCCGCTGCCGCGCTGACCGTGCTCGAAGGCGGTCTCGCGCCGCCCACCCCGCCCGAGCTGACGCGCACCCGCGCCGCCGCGCTGGCGCGCGAGACGCGAGCGCTCGCTGGGCTCGGAGCGACGGCGCGCGCCGCCGCGCTGCGCGAGCTGTTCGAGCTACCCACGAGCCGTCATCCACACGCGGACGCGCTGGCCGATCCGAGCCGGCTGCGCGCGCTCGATGCGCGCGAGGTGGCCCGTTGGTGTGCGGCGAGGCTGCGACCCGAGCGCGCCCGCTTGACGGTGGTCGGTGACGTCCCGAGCTCGACGCTCGAGCGCTGGACCGTAGGCGCGGCCGCGCCCGTCGCCGCGCCGCACGTCGCTCCGGCGCCCCTGGCGCGGACGAAGCTCACGGTGCTGGTGGTCGATCAACCCGGCGCGACGATGGCGCATGCCCTCGTCGCCGGGCTCGCGCCCTCCGCGACGGATCCGCGCGCTCCGCTCGTGGCGGTGGCGTGGACCGCGCTCGGCAGCCAGGTCCCGGGAGCTCGCGCGTTCGTCGAGCCCTTCGCCGACGGCAGCAGCGTCGTCGGGCTCGAGGCGCAGGCAGCTCCCGCCGCCGCCGTCGACTTCGTCTCGGCCGTACTCGGCCGAGCGGTGGAGCTGTCGAGTCGAACCCTCGATGAGCGTTCGCTCCAGCTCGCACGGGCGCGCGCCAGCGACGACGTCCTGTTCGAGCTCGAGACGCCCTCGCGCAGCCGAGAACTGCTCGTCACGCTGACGCGTCTCGGCGTCTCGCCCGAGGGCTTCGATCGCATGCGCGAGACCGCGCGCGAGACGTCCGCGCGTGCGGTGTTGACCGCGATGCGCTCCGCGGGCCAGCCCAGCGCGCTGGTGGTCAGCGTCGCGGGAGACGCCGCACGGCTGACCCCCGCCCTGCGCCGGCACGCGGAAGTGCTGGTGCTCACGGCCGAGCGGGACTTCGCCATCGTGGCGCGCTTGGGTCACGCGCCGGCAGGTTTCTGAGGCGTCGCGGCGGGCGGCGGGCGGCGGCCAGGGGACAAGGTGGGGACATCCCTGTGAGGAAGCCTTGGAAGACCCGTGGGCAGCGTGTGTTCAGGGTCGCGAAAGTTCAGTGCCTTCGGCCGCTTATCCCCGAGTGCCCCATTTGTCGTGGTTTTTTCTTGCCCCACCCCAAGCCCTTGGGGTACATAGTCGGACCTCACTGAACACCCTCGCCTGTGCGGGGAAGCAGTGGTGGCTTTTTCCGCGACCGAGGCAGACACCGTGAAGACTGAACAAGAACTCAGTGTCATGACCCTGGCCGCGCACTTCCGGAGCGGCAGCTCCGGTCCGCCCGGGCCGTGTCCCGGTCGGCGCTTGACGAGTTGAAGGGGAGCGAGGGGCTCGGGGCCACGCTCGACGCGAGTCGAGCGTCGCTATCCGCGTCCCGTCGTTTCGGCCCGCGCGAGCGAGTTCGCGCGGGAGAGGCACAGAACAGCCGGGTGAGCACGGTGAAGGAGCGAGGGATGGCGCAGTCGACGATCGTAGGTCAAGAAGGTTCAGTGAAGAGCAGCGCGACGCCCAAGGCGGAGAAGCGCGCGAGCAAGAAGCGCCGAGGCCTCGAGTTCGAGCGCCGCTTCACGGAGCCGGGTCAGACGGGCTTCGAGGCGGTGACCTGGGAGCTGCGCAAGAGCGTGATCACGAACCCGGATGGCTCGGTCGTGTTCAAGATGGAGGGCGCCGAGATCCCGGCGCCCTGGTCGCAGCTGGCCACCGACATCGTCGTCAGCAAGTACTTCCGCAAGGCCGGCCTCAACGGGGACTCCAAGCAAGGCGAGTCGAGCGTGCGTCAGGTCGTCTACCGCATCGCTCACACCCTGCGCGCGGCCGGCGAGCGCCTCGGCGGCTACTTCGCCACCAAGAAGGACGCCGACGCCTTCGAGGCCGAGCTCACCTTCCTGCTCGTCAACCAGTACGGCGCGTTCAACTCGCCGGTCTGGTTCAACTGCGGACTCTTTCACGAGTACGGCGTAGAGGGCTCGGGCGGCAACTGGGCCTGGAACGACCAGGTCGGCGCCGTCGCGGAGACCAAGAACGCGTACGAGCACCCGCAGTGCTCGGCGTGTTTTATCCAGAGCGCCAGCGACGATCTGATGAGCATCTACGATCTCGTCAAGAGCGAGGCCCGCCTGTTCAAGTATGGCTCCGGCACCGGCTCGAACTTCAGCCGTATCCGCGGCAAGCAGGAGAAGCTCTCCGGGGGCGGCACCTCGAGCGGGCTGATGAGCTTCCTGGAGGTGTTCGACCGCGCCGCGGGCGCGACCAAGAGCGGAGGCACCACGCGGCGCGCCGCCAAGATGGTGTGCCTGGACATGGACCACCCCGAGATCGCTGATTTCATCCAGTGGAAGGTGCGTGAGGAGCGCAAGGCTCGAGCGCTGATCGCCGCCGGCTACGAGAGCGACTTCAACGGCGAGGCCTACCGCACGA
Source organism: Polyangiaceae bacterium (assembly GCA_019637295.1). Lineage (GTDB taxonomy): Bacteria > Myxococcota_A > Polyangia > Polyangiales > Polyangiaceae > JACKEA01. The sequence goes on along the minus strand of JAHBVX010000002.1, from coordinate 943,490 downwards.
TCAGCGGTCAGAACTCCAACAACTCCGTACGCGTCTCCGACGAGTTCATGACGGCTGCCCTGTCGGGCGGCAAGTGGCAGACCATCGCGCGCACCAGCGGCAAGGTCGTGGACACGCTCGATGCGGCAGACCTGTGGACGATGGTCGCGGAGAGCGCCTGGGGCTGCGCCGACCCGGGAGTCCAGTACGACACCACCATCAACCGCTGGCACACCTGCCCCAACTCCGGACGCATCAACGCGTCCAACCCCTGCTCGGAGTACATGTTCCTCGACGACACGGCCTGCAACCTGTCGTCCCTGAACCTGACCAAGTTCCTGCGGGCTGACGGTAGCTTCGACGTCGCGGGCTACCGCCACGCCGTGGACGTGTTCTTCACGGCGCAGGAGATCCTGGTCGACTTCTCGAGCTACCCCACGGCGCCGATCGCGAAGAACTCGCACGACTACCGTCCCCTCGGCCTCGGCTACGCCAACCTGGGCACCGTGCTCATGCTGCTCGGCGTGCCCTATGACTCCAACAAGGGTCGCTCCATCGCGGCCGCACTGACGGCCATCCTGTGCGGTCACGCCTACCGACAGAGCGCCAAGATCGCCGCGAGCAAGCAGCCCTTCCCGGGCTACGAGAAGAACCGGGAGCCGATGCTGCGCGTGATGCGCATGCACCAGGAGGCGGCCTACGCCATCAACCGCGACGAGTGTCCGGAGGAGCTGTGGCGCGCGGCAAGCGAAGACTGGGACGAAGCGGTGCGGCTCGGCGAGCAGCACGGCTATCGTAACGCCCAGGCGACGGTGTTGGCTCCTACGGGGACCATCGGGCTGCTCATGGACTGCGACACCACGGGGATCGAGCCCGACTTCGCGCTCGTCAAGTTCAAGAAGCTGGCGGGGGGCGGCTACTTCAAGATCGTCAACCAGTCGGTGCCCGCGGCGCTCACCAAGCTGGGCTACTCGCCGGCGCAGGTCAGCGAGATCGTCGCGTACGTCTCGGGCACGAACACGCTGCTCGGGTCACCCCACGTCAATCGGGTCAGCCTGAAGCAGAAGGGCCTGACGGACGCCGAGCTCGACAAGGTGGAGCAGGCTATCCCCGGCGTCTTCGACCTGACGCTGGCCTTCGCGCCCTGGGTCCTGGGCAAGGAGGCGTACGAGCGGCTCGGCATCGGACCCGAGCGCATGAGCCAGCCCGGCTTCAACCTGTTGAAGCACCTCGGCTTCGACGCGGCGCAGATCCAAGAGGCCGGCGACGTGATCGTCGGACGCATGACGGTGGAGGGCGCGCCCTTCCTCGCGCTCGAGCACTACCCGGTGTTCGACTGCGCCAATCGCTGCGGGCGAACCGGCGAGCGCTTCCTGGCGCCCATGGCACACGTCCACATGATGGCCGCCACGCAGCCGTTCCTGTCGGGCGCCATCAGCAAGACCGTCAACCTGCCGAGCGAAGCCAGCGTCGAGGACGTGCGCGAGATCTACGAGCAGGGCTGGAAGCTCGGCCTCAAGGCCGTGGCGCTCTACCGCGACGGGTGCAAGGCCAGCCAGCCCCTCACCAGCAGCGGCGACAAGAAGACGGACGCGGCGGACTCGACGACCCCGGTCGCCGCGCTCACGATCGCCACCCGGCCTCAGGGCATCCGCGTGCGCTTGCCCAAGAAGCGCGCCGGATTCACGCAGGAAGCGCTGGTGGGCGGACACAAGGTGTTCTTGCGTACCGGCGAGTACGACGACGGCACCCTCGGCGAGATCTTCATCGACATGCACAAGGAGGGCGCTGCCTTCCGCTCGCTCATGAACTGCTTCGCGATGGCCGTGAGCGTGGGTCTGCAGTACGGCGTTCCGCTCGACACCTACGTCGAGCAGTTCACCTTCACTCGCTTCGAACCCCACGGCGTGGTCGGCGGGCACCCGAACATCAAGTTCGCGACCAGCATCGTGGACTACATCTTCCGCGTGCTCGGTGTGGAGTATTTGCAGCGCTACGACTTCGCCCAGGTCAAGCCAGAGGAGCAGCCCGCGGCCCTGCCCCACATCGAAGATCCGACCGCGCCCCTGGCCGTCCCAGTCGCGCTGGCCGAGGACGCGCAGAACCTGGTGGGCACTGAGGTCCACGGCGCGCTCGACGCCCAGCTCGAAGAGATGATGGGCGACGCTCCGGTGTGCGATGGCTGCGGACACATCACCGTGCGCAACGGCGCCTGCTACAAGTGCCTCAACTGCGGCAACAGCATGGGCTGCAGCTGACGCGCCGGAGCTGGACGGGCGCCTGGGCGGCGCCCGTGCTGGCTCTGACGTGCCTGCCCGGCTGCCGGGAAGAGCCTCCGGGGGCAGGCGCGAGCCGTCCCGCCGAGACCGCCGCTCTGCCGGCGGGCCGCGGGACGGACGCGTCCGAGCCCCCGACGCCGGTACCGGACGGGGGTCCCGACGCGACCGCCGAGGTACCAAGCCCGGACGCCCACGAGCGCATCCGTCGCTGCTGCGTAGCGCTCAGCGCCCGGGGTGGTGACGGGGGCCTCGACGCCGCCAGCACCCGCTGGGACGTCGCGCTGAGCGTGTGCCGCAGCATCGCCCGGCAGGTCGAGCGAGGCATGGCCACCGAGGCTCAGGCTCGCACCCTGATCCGCGAGCAGCTGCAGGGGGGCAAGCCCCCAGAGGGCTGCTAGCCCGCGCATTCTTACGCAAATTCCGCCCAGGCCGGCTAAGCTGAGGCGCATGGGTTCGCGCCTGACCCCACAGTCGGATTTGACGGCGCGTGCGCTGTCGGACTACGAAACCGCACAGCGCAGGCCACGGCCCGCGTCCAAGGAGCTCGCATGAAAACCGCACCGAACACTCTGAAGTCCTTGCTCGCTCCCGTTGGGATCGGGCTCCTCGTTCCGCTCACCGTGGTCAGCTACTCGGGCTGCAAGAAGGACGAGCCACCGCCACCCCTGCCCTCCGCCGCCCCCGTCTCCACCCCGGACGCGCCCCTCGCCCTTGAGATCGAGGACGCCGGACCGGACGTCGAGGACGCGGACGCGGACGCCGGCAAGAAGGTCGGACCGTTCAAGCCTGCCGCCAGCCTGTCGGCATGTTGCGCGGCGATCCAGCAGAACGCCGCCAACGCTCCAGAGCCGACCGCGACCTACATGAAGCAGGCGGCCGCGACCTGCTACGCCGCGGTCAAGTCCGGCCAGGGCGCGAGCCAGATCAACGCGATCGCGCGCGGCGTAGGCGTGACCTGTCGCTGACGAAGTGATCGAAGCCGCCGTCCAGCACGAGCCGGCGCGCGCCGTCCAGTAGCACGGCGCCGCGCCCCGCTTCGACGCGCCCGACGACGCGAGCCGCCCGAGGGCGGCGCGCCGGCGGGCCCGCGGCGAGCAGCGCGTAGTCCTCACCACCGGCCAGGGCCAGGGCGACCGCGTCTTGGCCGAGCGCACGGGCCACCGCGAGCAGAGCGGGATGCAGCAGCGCCTCGAGCGCCGGTCGTTCGAGCACGACCCGCACCCCGCTGGCCTGCGCCAGGTGCAGTGCGTCCCCCGCCAGCCCGTCCGAGACGTCGATGACGGCGTGGGCGCGGCCGCGGAGCGCCAGTCCGTCCGCGATGCGCGCGAGGGGCCGGCGGAACGCGCGCTTGGCTGCCCGCTCGGCGCTGAGCGAGAGGGAGGAGCGCAGCGGGCGGCCACCTCGCCGAAAGAGCGACAGCCCTGCGCCACTGAGCCCGACCTCCCCGAGCAGCCACAGCTCGTCCCCCGCTCGCGCGCCAGAGCGGGTCAGGGGCGCGCGCGCCGTGCCGATGACGGTGGTGGTCACCGACCAACCGGCGCCGCGCGCGAGATTGCCGCCCACGACGGGAGCTCCGGCCTCGCGCGCGGCCCGAGCCTGGCCCCGGCCGAGCGCCGACAGTTGGTCGCCGGTCGCTCCCTTCGGGAAGCTCACGGCGGACAGCGCCCAACGCGGCCGGGCGCCCATGGCGGCCAGATCGCTCAGCGCCGCCATGTGCGCCCGGTAGCCGATGTCCGTCAGGCTCAGCCAATCGAGCTCGAAGTGCACGTGCTCGAAGGCCGCGTCCACGCTGAGCACGAGCTGCCCCCGCGGGGGCAGGCGCACGCACGCCGCGTCGTCACCGATGCCGAGCAGCGCCGCGTTGCCGCGAAAGATCCGGCCGAGCCGCCGCACCGCGTCCCGCTCGGTCAAGACGCGAGAGGACCGGCGCTCCGTCATGCCATCGTCGTGCGTCGACACGGCAAGCGGACCACGAAGACAGCGCCGCGGGGCGCGTTCTCCTCGATGTGCACGAGCCCGTCGTGGGCATCCACCAGGCGCCGTACGATGGACAGGCCCAGCCCGGTGCCGCCGTGCTCCCGCGTGGAGCTACCATCCACCTGATAGAACGCGTCGAACACGCGATTGCGCTCGGGCTCGGGGATCCCGATGCCCGTGTCTTCGACCCGCACCTCGACGGCCGCGCGGCGGGTCGCCATCAGCACGAAGCCAGCGTCGTCGTCCGGGGGCCGCTCCATGTAGGACGGCAACACCCGCAAGGTCACGGTGCCGCCGTCCGGCGTGAATTTCAACGCGTTCTCGGTGAGGTTGAGGAACACCTGACGTAGCCGCTCCGCGTCTCCCCAGACGGTCGGCAAGACGCCGTCGGCGTGAACCTGAAGCTCCACGTTCTTCTTGCGCGCGCTCGGGGTCAGCGTCTGGGCCACGTCACGGATGACAGGCACGACGTCGACGTCGGCCTTGCGTAGGCTCATGGTGCCACTCTCGAGCTTGGACAGGTCGAGCAGACCCTTGATCAGCTCGAGCAGCTGCTCGCCCTTTTCGTGAATGGTCAACACGAACTCGCGCTGGTCCGGGCTGAGGTCTCCCGCGATGCCCTCGGACAGCATTTCGCTGTAGCCGATGATGGACGTGAGCGGCGTCCGCAGCTCATGCGACACCGTCGCCAGGAAATTGCTCTTCAACCGGTCGAGCTCTTTGAGTCGATCGAAGGCTTGCTGCAGTTTCGCGTTCTTGTCCGAGAGATCGCGGAAGCTCTCGCGCACGCTGGCCAGGTGCATGCTGCTCGTCAGCCACGCCTTGTGACCGGAGAACAAGATCAGATCGAGCGTCTTGGTCAGGTGACGGACGATCTGCGTCACCGTCTCCGGGCGGCCGCGCGGCATCTCGGCGAGCAGCTCGCGGAGCCGCGCCGGATCGAGCTTGGGGTCGAGCGCGGTCAACGACTCGGGAGGGTCCCCGCTGCCGGGCGGCAAGTAGGGGCCCACGATGATGCGGCCTAGCTGACGGTCGTCGTAGGTGATGCTGGAAATCTGGTACAGCGCCCCGGTCACGCATTGGAACATGGCCTCGGACTCGCGCCCGGGATCGAGGGTCTTGACGCGCGTGACCACGTCCGCGAGCGCGCGTCGCCCGGCGCCGCTGGTGTGCAGATAGGCGTACAGCGCGGGTTGTTCGCTGGCGTCCGCCAGGATCTGCCCCGCCTCGCCGAACACGCGAATGGGCAGGCGGAACAGCTCGAAGAACGAGTGCACCATCTCCGCGAGCGCCGCGCGGTCGACCAGCTCCTCGAAGGACGGCGTCTCGCCGAGCGCGAGCTCGGCTGCGGTGCGCTCGGTCGCAGCGTTGGTCAACGAACTGCCTCCGGCTTGAGCACGTCCAGCGCGCCGCCCACGCACGTACCGAGCAACTCGGGTAGGCTGCGCTGCGAGCCGAGCTTGCTGGCGACCTCTTCGATGAAGACCCGCGCGTCGAAGCCGAACTTCCGTGTCAGGTCGTGCTCCGCGTCCAGCCCGCTCCAGGTCAGATGCAGCAGTCCGATGAACGTCTCCACGACCCCCTCCCCCTGGGTAGCCACCGCCAAGTACACCGGCTCTCGGCCCTGCGCCGCGAGCGTGGCGATCTCGTCGTCGCTGCGGACGCTCGGCAGGTCTCGCTTGTTGAACTGAATGACGAGCGGCATGCGACTGAGCTGCATCCCGCTGGCCTTGAGGTTCTCCTTCAGGTCCATGAAGGAGTCCGCGTTCCCTTGGGTCTCGGCGACCTGGGAGTCGGCGATGAACGCCACGCCGTCGGCCCCCTGCACGACGAGTCGCCGCGTCGAGGCGTGGATCACCTGCCCGGGAACGGTGAACACCTTGAGCCGCACGCTGAGCCCCATCTTGTCGCGGAAGGTGAGCGGCAGCAGATCGAAGAAAAGCGTCCGGTCGTCGCGCGTTTCCAGCGTCATCAGCCGGCCGGCGGCGGACGGATCGGCGGCGCGATGGAGCGCCTGCAGGTTCGTCGTCTTTCCGCTGAGCGCCGGACCGTAGTAGACGAGCTTGATGGTGAGCTCTCGAGCCCCGAAGTCAATCTGCATGGCGCCTCCCGGCGGTCCGACTGCGGCCTTCGTTCAAGTCGAGCCAGAGCGTAGCGCACCTTCCGCCCCGAGATCACGCGCCTTGTCGAGAGGTGACTCACGGCGATGAGCGTGACCTTGGTTCTCTGGTTCATCGGCTCCGCCGATGCGCGGGTGAGCGCCGAGCCCCACCTTCAGTCCTGGTCGCGCGCGCGCTGGACGCGGCTGGTCGACGCCGAGACGATGGTGCTGGCTCCCGGGTCACTCGCGGCGGACGCCACCGCGATCGAGACCTCTCTCGAGAGCTCCCGTCTCGCCCTCGGCGCGCTCGACACGGACCGCGCCGAACGAGAGCTGGACGCCGTGGACCGCAGCCTGCGCGCGGACGCCAACCTGCCCCAGGCCGCCTGGTTGATGGCGGAGCGATGGGTGCTCGGCGCGGAGCTTCGCCATCGACTCGGCGCTCCACGCGCCGAGGTCGAGGCGCTGCTCGGCCGCGCCGCAGCGCTGGCCGGTCCACGCGCGACGAGCTACGGCGATCCGCTGGCCGAGTACGAAGCCCGGCTGCCCGTCGCCAAGGGTTCGCTCGAGTTCACCAACCTGCGCGCGACCGACGCGGTGTACGTCGACGGCGTGCGCCAGACCCGACGGTCGCCTCTGACCGTCGGCCTGCATCACCTCCGCGTGCTGAGAAGAGGTCGCGCCGTCCTCGCGCGCTGGATCGAGGTCGACGAAGACGGGCTGACGCTGGAGCTGACGACGGATCCGCCGTGCTCACGGGAGGACCTGAGCGGAGCTCGCGTGGTGGGCGACCGAGTGCTGCCGGCGACCTCCACCGTGTGCCCTCGCTGGGTGGCAGCGCGACCCGCCCCCGGTGGCGTGCTGGTGGCCCTGTGCGCGATGAACCAGTGCAGCAGCGCACACCGCTGGCGCGACAGCGACGGGGCGGTCTACGCCGACCCAGCGCAACCGCGCTCGGCCACGCCGTTCCCCACCTGGGTCGCGATCGGGACGGGCGTCGGTGCAGCCGTGCTGACCAGCATCGTCCTGCTGCAGACGGGCGCCTTCTCGGGGCCAGAGCCCGGGCAACGCCGCTTCGTCTACACCGGTCCCGGCGCGCGCTGAGCTCGGCTCGCCCAGTGCTGCCGGGCCTCCGCGATGGCCTCCGCCACGCGCTCGCGCGCCGGCCCGCCGAACACGAGCCGTCGCTCGACGGCTCGTCGCGGATCGAGGGCGTCACGCACCTCCGGTGCGGACAGGCTGGGATGCGCGGCGGCGAGCGCCTCAGTCGACAGGCCGCCGAGCTGCACGCCCGCCTGTTCGGCTTGCCGGACCAAGTCACCCACGACGTGGTGCGCGTCGCGAAACGGCAAGCCCTGCAAGACGAGGTAGTCGGCCAAGTCCGTGGCGCAAACGTGACCGCCGCCGAGCGCGCCCTCGAGACGGTCCCGGTCGAAACGAGCCGTCCCGATGGCGCCCGTCAGCGCCCGCAGGGAGGTCAGGGCTGCGTCGAACGCATCGAAGATCGGGCGCTTGTCCTCCTGCAGATCACGCCCGTAGCCAAACGCGAGGCTCTTCTCGAGCACGAGCAACGTCGTGGCACAACCCACCAGTACGGCGCTCTTGCCCCGAACCAACTCGGCGACGTCCGGGTTCTTCTTCTGCGGCATCATGCTGGAGCTGGTCGAGAACCCATCCGACAGCGCCATGAACCCAAACTCCTGCGTGCTCCAGAGCACGATCTCCTCGCCAATGCGAGACAGGTGCACGCCCAGGATGGCCAGGCCCGAGCTGAGCTCCATCAAGAAGTCCCGACTGGCGGTGGCGTCCAGGCTGTTGCGCATGGGGCCGTCGAACCCGAGGTCGGCCGCGGTAGCGTGACGATCGAGCAGAAAACCCGTGCCCGCCACCGCGCCCGCGCCGAGGGGACACTCGTTGAGGCGCCGCTCCGCGTCCGCCAGGCGCGCAGCGTCCCGGCGCAAGAGCTCCTGCCACGCCATCAGGTGATGCGACAGGCGACTGGGCTGGGCCCGCTGCAGATGAGTGTACGACGGCATCAGCGTGTCGAGCTCACGCTCGGCGACGTCGACCAGCACCTCGGCGAGCTCGGCGATGGCGCCCCGGGCTTCTTGCGACTTGCGGCGCGCCCAGAGCCGGAGATCCGTGGCCACCTGATCGTTGCGCGAACGACCCGTGTGCAGCTTGCGACCGAGCCCGTCGAGCGCGGTGATCAACCGTGCCTCGATGTTCATGTGAACGTCTTCGTTCTTGGGGTCCCACGCGAGTCGGCCCTGCTCGATCTCTTGGGCGATGTGGCCCAGACCGTCGACCAACTGCTCGCCCTCGGCTTGGCTCAAGATCCCGGCGCGCACCAGGCCCCGGGCGTGGGCGATGGAGCCTTGGATGTCCTCTCGCCACAGGGCCTGATCGATGTGAACGCTGGTGTTCAGGGCCTCCATCGCTTCGGCCACGCCCGCGGGCAGGCGTCCACCCCGCGCCTGACTCACGACGCTTCCTCGAGGGAGGCGCCGGTGAGCGCGAGCGTCTCCGCCTTGAGCGACGCCTCGAGCTCCTCCAGACGCTTCTCGGCGGACTCCGCCAGAGCTCGCTCCACGCCTCCGTCCTGCGCGACCGTCCGGCGCGCCTGCTGCGCGCTCGTCAGCACCTCGAGCACCTCACGGTGGAGCTCCTCGCCCGCAGTCACCACCCACTGGTCGAGCCGCTCCGCCGTCTCGTCCACCAGCTGATCGATCTGCGGCGCGACCTTGGCCGCCGTCTCACGCAGGACGACCGGGGCCAGCTCGAGCGCGCGCTTCTTGATCTCCGCCTCCGTCCGCCCGCGGTTCCATAGCGCGAGCGCTGGGGCCGCCGCGAGCAGCAGCCCACCGAGCATGGCGTTCGCGAACACGACCCCCATGCCCACGCTGAGCACCGCGAAGATACCCACGTCGTACGCGAAGCGATCGACCTCGATCGCGGGGGTGGAGATCTCCCCGCCGACCGTCTCGCTGAGCCGGCGGCCCGCGTCGTGCGCGTCCTCCTTGGTCAGCGCGACCATGCGCTCCGCGAGCGCCTCGAGCGCACGCGCGATCTCCTGGGTCTCGAGCTCGGCCCACTCCCGGAAGGCGTGGCTCAAGAACGGCCCGAGGTGCTGCTTCAGATCGTCGGCCGAGGAACGCTCGAGCACCGACGGCAGCTGCGCCAGCACGTCGTCGCAGAATCGGTCCAGATCCCGACGGGCCCAGGCCTTGATGGAGCCCACCTCCTCGCGGATGGCGAGCCGGCGCTCCGACAAGGTCTCCGCGTGGCCCGCCAGATCTCGGTCGAGCAACTCGATGCGGCGGGCGAGCTGCTCCTCCGTCAGCGCCAGAGCGCGCTTGCGTGCGGCGACTCCGCGGCTGAGCACACCGAGCGCGCCAAGCCCCTCGCTGAGCGCGTTCGAGAGCATCACCGTCCCGCGCTCTTCCGCCAAGAACTCGGTCAGGCGCAGGAGCAACTCGTCGAGCCCGCTCTCTTCTCGGCGTCCGCCGAGGGCAGCCTGCGCGCTCACCGGAAACACGGCCGGCTCGCTCACCAGCTCAGCCAAGCGCTTCTTGATGTAGGCGAGCCCTTGCTCCCGCTCCGGAACCGACCAGATGTCACTCTTGCCCACCACGAAGAAGATCTTCTCGCGGTTCTTGCCGATGATCTGGTGCTGCAGGAACTGCCGCTCGCTCTCCTTCACCGGCTGGCCCGCGTCGAGCACGAACAGCACGGCGTCCGAGCGCGGGATGTAGCCGTAGGTGATCTCCGCGCGCGTGAGGGACAGATCATTCACTCCCGGGGTGTCCACCAGCACGACCTCCTCGGCGAGCAGCGGGGCCGGGTACTCGATCTCGAGGTGGCGGACCCCCTCGGTATCTCGCTCGCGTCCCGCCGCGACCGCCCCGACGTCGTCGAAGGGCAGCACCTCGGAGGTGCCGTCTTCGAACACGAGCCGCGCGCGTGGCTCCTGCCCCCAGACGATGTTGTGGATGACGGCGGTGGTCGGCGTCACGCCGACAGGCAGCACGGAGCTGCCCAAGAGCGCGTTCACGAACGTGGTCTTGCCGTGATTGAACTCGCCGACGACCACGAGGTGGAAGCGACCCTCCGCGAGCTTGTCGACGATTTCACGCCTTACCCGGCGCGCGAGGCTGGTCGCGCCGATGCCCTCGGCCAACGTGGCGACGCTGCCGAGTACTTCCACCACAGTCTGTTTGCGTTCCTGAAAATGATCCAACATGGGGCTCTCGCGATCGGACGTTGCGGTATGCCAGCGGGGCTCGTCAGCCGACGACCTTGACTACCTCGTGGACGCGGCGGTCGACTTCTTCCATGGGCAAGCCGTCGTCCCCGGCGCCGATGTGGCGCCGGAACAGCTCGCTCTCACCGAAGGTGCGCAGCGCCAGCACGCGCTTCGGCAGCCACGGGTGCGTCGAGAACACTTCGCTGAAGCGTCCGACGCTGGCCTGCGCCTCTTCGTGCTGCTCGAGGAAGGCTTCGACGTTGAGCTGCTCGTACAGCTTCTGCGAGCCAAGCGCGAGCTTGGTCAGAGCGCGCAAGGCGACGTCGAGGTCTCGGGCGCACAGCGCGCCGGCCCGGTCGCAGGTGATCTCGGCACGACGCGACCAGGCTCTCAGCGCGAGCAGGGCCGGCAACCCCGCGTAGCGCACGAAGGCACCCGCCATGTGCGTCAGGTAGTGCATCGCCGTGAGATACACGACGTGGTTGTTGTGGATGTGTCCGCACTCGTGCCCGATCACACTGAGCAGCTCGTCGTCCGACAAGTGATCCACTAGCGCCGAGTGGATGAGGATGAACGAGTCGTCGTTGGTCCCGTAGGTGGCGGCGTTCAGGTGTGGGTTGTTGACCACGTACAGCGTGGGCGTCGCGATGCCCAGCGTCGCTCCGCAGCGCTCGGCCAGGCCGTGGACGCGGGGGAACTGTCGCGGTCCGACCTTGACGGCGTGCCCGAGCAGCTCGGCCTTACCGATGTGCTTGAACATGCGCACGCCCGCCGCCACCGCGAGCTCCACCGGCTTCATCCGCTCGAACGCGGCGCGGGTGGTGCGATCCCAGGTGTAGGCGTAGGCGTGGCTCTCCCCCCGGTCCTTCACGCCGGGTTGCTCGTCCTTCCGGGAGCGAACGAAGCCGTCGAAATCGAGCTGTCCAATTCTTGCCAAGCGCTCTCGTCCTCCGACGCGCCGCGTCGCGCGCGCGTGCTCTCGTCGAGGTATACAACACGGCCGAACGCGCCGCCGGCCTAGAATATTGCCGGGGCTACAGGCCGTCGAGCGCGCCGCCCTCCACCGCCTCGAGCCGCCGCAGGAAACGGCGATAGTCGCGCAGCGGGGGCTGATCCGCCGGTGCCCGAAGCGAGAAGTCGGTCATGCGTGTGGTGGCGAAGCGCAGGGCCGCGAGGGCCGCCTCGGTAGGCAGGGCGGCGCGCTCGGCGGCGCCGAGCGGGCGCACCTCCTGATAGCCCTCGCTCATCGCCGTGAGCAGCGGCGGCTCGAAGACGTCACCGTGGCACCAGGCGAGCAAGCACACCGCCAGGTCGTACACGTACGGACCGTCGCAGGCACTCTCGAAGTCGAGCAGCGCGGAGATCCGCTCGCCTTGCCAGAGCACGTTGTCTCGAAACAGGTCACCGTGGATCAGCCCACGCGGCAGCGCGCTGTCTCGGCTGGCGCGTACGCGCAGAAGCTCGCGCTCCACCCGTCGCGCGTCCGGGGCGAGGGCCCGGGACTCTCGCTGCACTCGCTCGAGCCGGCGGACGAGCTCCGCTGGGTCGAAGCGATCCGCCGGCGCACCCTCCACCGGCGCGCTGTGTACCTGCGCCAGCGCACGACCCACCCGCCGGGCTGCGTCGGGGGTCACCGCCCGCTGGCAGAGCATGTGCCCCTCTCGCCAGGGGAAGACCGCCAGCGGCTTGCCGGCGGCCACACCGAGCCAGGGTCGACCCTGGTGTGCGCGCGCTGCCACGACCGGCACGCCCGCGGCAGAGAGCTGCTCGAGCACGGCGAGCTCCCTGCGCGCGCCCTCGACGCCTTGCTCTTCGTAGAGGCGCAAGAAATAGCGCGTCCCCGCGCCATCGATGCCCAGGAAGTTCGAGTTCACGCTGCCCGCGTCCAGCGCGTCGAGGCTCGAGAGATCCGGCCCCGCCGGGCCGAGCGCGGCGCGCACCTCGCCTAGATCGAGCGGAGTAAGCCGTGCCAAGCCCCCATCAGAACACATCCTCGGGCGCTTGCGAGCCGACTGCGGAGACGCTACGGTTGTTTCGTTCGCTCGGCTCCCGATACAGCATGCCCGACGTCTTCGGCAACACCACGGGTCTCGGCACCGGCGCCCAGAAGTCCCTAGAGCGAATCTATCGCCGCCGCGTTCCGCCCGACCGCATCGCTACGCCGGAGCTCGTTCGGTCGCTGGCCGAAGCCTCCCGCGAGACGGGTCGTCAGGTCGGCGCACTGGTGCACCGCTCGGGCAGCGTAGACACGGTCATCGTGGGCAGCCCAACGGGCCTGATGCTGCCCGACGTTGGCCGGCTGCGCGCCGCGCACGGGAGATTTCGCGCGCTCCGCTTGGTCCACACCCACCTCTTCAACGAAGGGCTGACGCAGGACGACCTCGTCGACCTGACCCGCCTGCGCCTGGATCTCGTCGCAGCGGTGCTGCTCTCGCCGGAGGGTGAGCCCCGCTCCATGACCTGGGCCTACAACGTGCCGGCATCCGCGGGCACGGGTACGCCTTACGAGGTCGTCGGGCCCCTATCCTACGGCAGCCCGCAACCCCACTTCGGTGAGCTCATCGCCGCCCTCGAGCGGGAGTTCGCCGAGAGCGCTCGCGGGCGAGAGGTGCGCGCCAAGGACGGGCGCGCAATACTGGTCCACGTGGGGGACAAGCGTCGTGGCGGCAGCCAGCGTGCAGCATCGCGCCTGTCCGAGCTTCGCAGCCTGGCCGAGACGGCGGGCGTCGAGGTCGCCGACCAGATCACCCAGCTACGGGAGCGCGTCGATCCCAAGTTCGTGCTGGGCAAGGGCAAGCTCGAGCAGGTCGTGATGCGCGCCATCGAGCTGGACGTGGAGACCTTGATCTTCGACCTGGACCTGACGCCGGCCCAGGCCAGCGGCATCGCGGAGCAGACTGACCTGAAGGTCATCGACCGAACCCAGCTCATCTTGGACATCTTCGCTCAGCGCGCCGAGACGCGAGACGGCAAGCTCCAGGTCGAGCTGGCACAGCTCAAGTACACCCTGCCGCGGCTCGGCCAGAAGGACGACGCGCTCAGCCGCCTCACCGGCGGCATCGGCGGGCGGGGGCCGGGCGAGACGACGCTCGAGATCGGGCGACGGCGCGCGCGCGAACGCGTCACGCGCCTGGAGCGGGAGCTCGCGCGCCTCGCACGGCAGCGCGCAGAGCGACGGCGGCGGCGCAGCTCGGGCGAGCTGCCGGTGGTCGCCATCGTGGGCTACACGAACGCGGGCAAGAGCACCCTGCTCAACACGCTGACAGGCGCGGGAGTGCTCGCGGAGAATCGCCTGTTCGCGACCCTCGATACCCGCGCCCGGCGGCTCGAGCTCGGAGCCGGCCGCGTGGCAGTCCTGACCGACACCGTGGGCTTCATCCGCGAGATGCCCAAGGAGCTGTTCGCCGCCTTCCGCGCCACCTTCGAAGAGGCGGCCGACGCGGACCTACTGCTCGAGGTCGTGGACGCTTCGGACCCGGAGCACGAGGACCACGAGGCGACCACCGAGCGCCTGCTGCAGGAGCTCGATCTCGAGCGCATCCCCCGGCTGACGGTGTACAACAAGGTCGATCGTCTCGACGAGGCGCAGCGTGCTTCGCTGGCGGAGCGGGAGCGCTCGGTGTGCGTGTCCGCGCTGCAGCGGGACAGCACCCACGCCTTGCTCGAGCGCATCGAAGCGGAGCTCCCCGCGTGGGCGACGGCGCCGGACCTGCCGCCGCCGAGTCCCGAGCTCAGCGCGAAGCTCTGACCTCGTCGTCGCGGCGTGGGCGACGGGCGCCGAGCAGCACGCGCTTGCGGAGGCGCACGGCGTCTGGCGTCACCTCGACCAGCTCGTCGCGGTCGATGAACTCGAGCGCCGTGTCGATCGTGAGCCGCCGGGGCGGCGCCAGGATGACGTTCTCGTCGCGACCCGCCGCGCGAATGTTGGTCAGCTTCTTCTCGCGGGTCACGTTGACGTCCAGGTCGTTCGGTCGGTTGTTCTCGCCTACGACCATGCCCTCGTACACCTCGGTGCCGGGCTCGATGAACATGACCCCGCGCGGCTGGAGCTGGAACAGCGCGTAGGGGGTGGCGGTCCCGCTGCGGTCCGCGACCAGCGCGCCGTTCTTCCGGCGCAGCATGGCGCCGCCGTAGGGTTCCCAACCCTCGAGCAGGGTGTTGAGCAGGCCGGTTCCGCGGGTCTCCGTCAAGAACTCGGAGCGGAACCCGATCAGCCCGCGGGAGGGCACGCGGAACTCCAGCCGCACGCGACCCGAGCCCAGCTGATGCATGCGCTCCATCTGGCCGCGGCGCTCGCCCAGCGCCTGCGTGACGACCCCCACGTGCTCGTCCGGGACATCGACGACCACGCGCTCGACGGGCTCGACTCGGACGCCGTCGATCTCCTTGGTGACCACCTCCGGCATGCCGAGCATCAGCTCGTAGCCTTCGCGACGCATGGTCTCCGCGAGCACGCACAGCATCAGCTCGCCGCGACCGTACACCACGAACACGTCGGGCTCGTCGGTCTCCTCCACCCGCAGCGCCAAATTCCGCTTGGTCTCCTTCAGCAGCCGCTCCCGCAGGTGACGCGAGGTGACCCAGCGGCCGGCCTTGCCCGCCGTCGGAGCGGTGTTCACGCAGAAGCTGATCTTGATCGTGGGCTCCTCTACCGCGATGCGCGGCAAGGCCTCGGCCTGCTCGGGCTCGGCGACCGTGTCGCCGATCTGCACGTCGGCGAGCCCCGCGATGGCGACGATGTCGCCAGCCTCGGCGGCATCGATGCGGACCCGGCGGTTGCCCTCGAAGCCGAACAGGCTCGACAGTCGCGCGCGCGAGCGGGACTGCTCCGCGATGATCTCGACCTCGCGACCGACCGCCAAGCGCCCGCGCCACACGCGGCCGATCGCCAGGCGCCCGACGTAGTCGTCGTGCTCCACGTTGTGGACCAGCATCTGCAGCGGGGCCGACGCATCCCCCCGCGGCGGGGGCACCGCGTCCCGCAAGGTCTCGAACAGCGGCGTGAGGTCTCCGTCCGGATCGCCCAGCGCGCGCTTGCAGACGCCGCGGCGCCCGACCGCGTACAAGGTCGGGAACGCCGCCTGCGCGTCGCTGGCGCTGAGGTCGCAGAAGAGGGAGAAGACTTCGTCCACGACGTCCTCGGCGCGCGCGTCCGTGCGATCGATCTTGTTGATCACCACGATGATCGCCAAGCCCAACTCGATGGCCTGCTTGAGCACGAACCGGGTCTGCGGCAGCGGACCTTCGGCGGCGTCGACCAGCAGCAGCGCGCCGTCCGCCATCTTCAGGGTGCGCTCGACCTCACCACCAAAATCGGCGTGGCCCGGCGTGTCGATGATGTTGAAGACCAGATCCTTCCAGCGCACACTGGCGTGTTTGGCGAAGATGGTGATGCCTCGCTCGCGTTCGAGATCCCCCGAGTCCATGACGCGTTCGGCGCTGGCCTCGGCGTTCTTCAGGGACCCGGTCTGACGCAGCATGGCGTCGACGAGGGTGGTCTTTCCGTGATCGACGTGGGCGATGATCGCCACGTTGCGAAGGTGGTCGTTCGACATGGGAAGGAAGCTGGCGGGGCGTGCGAAAGCGGGGCGCCGACTAGCCCAGGGTCGCCGGCGCGGTGACGCTATAGCAGACCGCCTTGCGACGTGTGGGGTTGACGTAGCCGCCGAGCTCCTCGGCGTCGAAGGCCAGCACCTCCCCGGCGGCGATTCGCCACACGCCCGCGCCGAGCAGCAGCTCCACCTCCCCGACCTCGCAAACCACGTAACAGCG
Source organism: Polyangiaceae bacterium (assembly GCA_019637295.1). Lineage (GTDB taxonomy): Bacteria > Myxococcota_A > Polyangia > Polyangiales > Polyangiaceae > JACKEA01. The sequence continues at coordinate 927,136 of JAHBVX010000002.1, read as the reverse complement.
GGATTTCGAGCTGGACGGGCGGCGAACGATCCGCGCACCGGCTGGCAGCTCGAGCCGCTCGAGGGACAGGCCCGGGCCTGCGTCCGGCAAGAGCTCTCGGGCGCGGGCGACCCCCAGGGTGCGCTCGGGCAGCGCCCGAGCCGGGTAGTGCCGGACCCTCCCGGGCGGGTGTCCCACGAGGGCCTCCAGCGTCACACCGAGGGCCGCCGCGACCCGCATCAGCACGCTGAGCGTGGGGTTGGCGGCCCCAGACTCCAGCAGCGCGACCGTCGGGCGAGGCACCCCGGACAGCTCCGCCAGGCTCTGCTGACTCAGCCGGCGCTGGGTTCGCAGGCGCCTCAGGTTGGTCGCCAGTCGGCGCGCCGCTTCCTCCATCGCCCGGCCACGATAGTCCAGCCTGGGCCGGCACGGGGCCCCCGCGCGCACTTGGAGCGCAACTGACCCGCCTCGCGGTCGACCTGGGGCCCATGTGGTCTCGTCGCGTCGTCTGGCTGGGGCTGGCTCTCACGCTCTGGGGCTGCGGGGGGCGCTACGGACGAGCGGTGGCGGCCTATGAGAAGACCCAGTACCCCGAGGCCCTCGCCGCGCTCGAGGCCGTGCCCGAGAGCGACTGGCGCGCGAGCTCGGAGCGTACTGCCCGCTACGCCCTGTACCGTGGGCTCAGTCATCTAGCCGTGGGCGAAGCGGAGACGGCTGCGGCGTGGCTCACCCGCTGCCACGCCACGGTCGCCGTCGAGCCCGACGCTCTCGACGCCGTCGACAAGAGCCGGCTGCACACCGCGTGGCGCGCGCTCGGTCTCATGCCCGGCCAGGTCGTGCTCTCCGCGCGCTGAGAGACCTGCGCGCTCACCCACCTACACCATGCTCCGGTGTGCTCCGCGCTCGCCGTGACCAGCCAGGTCGCACGCGACGGGTCGGGTCCAATTGATCTCGCTCAACCGCAGGGTACCCTTGGGACGTTGGTCGTGTCCCGTATCTGGAGGAGCCTGCGATGACTGAGCGCACGGTGCGAACGTCCCCACTCACGAGCACCCTCGGCAGGATGCTCGTCGCGTTGGCGGCGAGCTTGCTGCTCGGCGCCGGCTGCTCGGGCGAGGAGGCAGGCCCGGGCGACGGGCCCGGCACGACCAACCAGTGCTTGAGCGAGCGCGACTACTTCGCCAAGAACGTCTGGGCGCCGGTGCTGGCCAAGACGTGCACGAAGTGCCACGCGCCGGGCGGCCAAGCCGACGAGGAGGGCGCGAAATTCACGCTGCTACCCTCGGCCTATCCCGGGTTCGTGGACGCCAATCTCGCGGCCGCCAAGCTGTTTGCCAAGACGGAGTACGACGGCAAGAGCGTGCTGCTGCGCAAGCCGCTCGGTGAACTCGAGCACGGCGGGGAGAAGCAACTCGAAGCGGACAGCGCGGAGTACCGCGCCCTCGAGGCGTTCATCCAGAAGGTGAAGAACAACGACTTCTGCCAGGGCGGCAGCTCCGTGAAGGGCTTCGACGACGTCGTGCTGCACGACACCCTCACGACCTATCGGATGGCGACCCTGAACCTCGCGGCGCGGCTGCCCAACGCCGGCGAGATCCAGCGGATCCTCGACGATGGTGAGCAGGCGCTCGAGCCGCTGCTCGACGAGCTGATGAAGGAAGACGCCTTCTTCACTCGCCTCAAGGAAATGTACAACGACATGCTGCTCGGTGACCGCTACCTCGGTTACAGCAGCTACGCCCTCAACCTGCTGAACAAGAGCCACTTCCCGCAAGCGGGGGACGCGTGGTTCGAGACGCTGCCGGACGCGGAGAAGCCCAAGGTCAACACGGCGATCGCGCGCGAGCCCCTCGAACTCATCGCCTACATCGTGCGCAACGAGCGCCCGTTCACCGAGGTGTTGACCGCCGACTACACGCTGATGAATCCCATGTCGGCGCGGGTCTACAACGCGAGCCTTCAGTTCTCGAACCCGAACGACGAGAACGAGTGGAAGGCGGGGCAGATCGTGGCCAAGGGCAACCCCGCGAACAACGAGCCCGCGGACATGGTGCTGCCCCACGCGGGGGTGCTCTCGTCGCCCATCTTCCTCAATCGTTTCCCGACCACGCCGACGAACCTGAACCGCCATCGCGCGCGCATGGTGCTCAAGTTCTTCCTGGCCACGGACATCTTGCGGATCGCCGAGCGCCCGATCGATCCGACGCAGGCAACCAGCTACAACAACCCGACCCGCGAGGATCCGAGCTGCAACGTCTGCCACCGCATGCTGGACCCGATCGCGGGCGCGTTCATGAAGTTCAACGACAACGACCAGGAGAAGTTCGAGCCGAACAAGAACTGGCACGCTGCCATGTTCCCTCCGGGCTTTGGCAAGGAGGTGATGGAGACGAGCCAATACGGCCAGGCGCTGAGCTGGCTCGCCGAGCGCGTGGTGAAGGACCCCCGCTTCTCGCTCTCGGTCGTGTACACGGCTTTCCACGCGCTCACCGGAGAGGAACCCCTCGCCTATCCGGACGTGGACGACGAGGGCTTCGAGCAGAAGCTCGCCTCCTGGGAGAGCCAAGACGCACTATTTCGCAGCATCGGCGACGTGTTCGTCGCCAGCAACTACAACCTCAAGGCCGCCTTCAAGGGCGTGATCCTCTCGCCGTATTTTCGCGCCAAGAACACGCTCGGGACCCCCACGCCGGCGCGCCAGATCGAGCTCGGCGCGGTGGGCACGGGCAAGCTGTCCACGCCGGAGGTGCTGGCCCGGAAGATCCAGGCCGTCACGGGGCTGCCCTGGGCCAGAACGAGCGGTGGCTACAAGGTGCACCTGCTCACGACCGACTATCGCATCCTGTACGGCGGCATCGACTCGGACGACGTGACCATGCGGCTCACGGTACCCAACGGCGTGATGGCCAACGTCGGCTGGCGCATGGCCAACGAGGTCGCGTGCCAGACGACGGCCTGGGACCTGTCCTTGAGCAAGCACAGCGACCGCTTCCTCTTTCCATACGTCACGGTGGACGACACACCCGAGTCGAACGCCGCTTCGATCCGCAAGAACATCCAGTACCTGCACGCCCACATCCTCGGGGAGGCGTTGCCCGCCGGCGATCCGGAGCTCGAGCGCACCTACGAGCTGTTCGTCGCCACGCTGGCCGAAGGCCAAGCCAAGCTCGCCTCCCAAGAGCTCGGAGCCAGTCTGTCGACGGCTTGTCGAGCGCGCAGAAACCCGTACACGGAGCAGGACCTGCCCACGGATCAACGTCTCGAGCAGGATCCGGACTACACGGTGCGCGCCTGGACGGCGGTCATCAGCTACCTCTTGGCCGACTTCGGCTTCTTGTACGAGTGAGGAGGACGATCATGGAACGACGTGACTTCCTGAAAGCCGCAGCCATCAGCGGACTCGCCGTGACGGCGCCGCTGTTCAGCCGAGACGCGGGCGCCGAATCGCCACCCTACGCCGGCCCCTTCTGGATCCTGGTCAACGCGGGCGGCGGCTGGGATCCCCGGTTCGCGTTCGACCCCACCGCGAACCCCGACCAGAACCGGCTGACCAGCGCGGTCCAGCAGATCGGTAACATCAAGTACTCGCCCATCCCCAACGATCCCGAGGCCATCAATCTCGATCCCGCCCTTGGGCAGCACCTGATGGACAACGAGAGCTTCCTGACCAAGTTCGGCAGCAAGCTGTGCGTGATCAACGGCGTGGATACGTCCACGAACAACCACGACTCGGGCAACCGGGCCATGTGGTGTGGACGGATCCCCGAGGGTTACCCCGCGTTCGGCGCGCTGGTGGCCGCAGCGCGCGCGAAGGAGAAGCCGATGGCGTTCCTGTCGAGCGGTGGCTACGACGCGACCCAGAACATCGTCGCGCTCACTCGGGTGAGCAGCGCGGCAGTGCTGCGGCGCATCGCCTACCCCAACGTGATCGACCCGGCCAACCTGCAAGGCGCCCGCTATCACACGGACGAGACGTTCGCTCGCATCGCACAGGCCCAGGCAGCGCGCATCGCCGCGCTTCAGGAGCAGATGAACCTGCCCAAGGTGCGAGGCGGGATGAACCAGCTCTACCTGGCCCGCTTGGCCGAGAACGAGCTCGAGAAGCTGCAGCTACCGGACACGCCCGTCACCCTGCCCAACGCCCTCAGCGACCTGCAGCGGCTCATGCAGCAGGCGCAGCTGGCCATCGCAGCCTTCAAGTCCGGGTTGGCCGTCGCCGCCAACGTCAGCCTGGGCGGCTTCGACACCCACGGCAACCACGACGTGGGCCAGCGACGCCAGCTGCAGAAGCTCCTGGCCGGCGTGAACTACATCATGGACGAGGCACAGGCCCAGGGCATCGCCGCGAAGACCTACGTGGTCGTGTGCTCCGACTTCGGCCGCACGCCGAAGTACAACGGGACCAACGCCAGCTCCGGCAAGGATCACTGGCCCATCACCAGCGTCCTGGCCATGGGCCCCGGTATCGCGGGCAATCGCGTGATCGGCGCGACCGCCGACGCGGATCAGAAGCCCTTCAACGTGGACCCGAGCAGCTTGGCCACCTTGGGCAACGCCAAGGACGGCGTGCGCATCCGCCCGGAGCACATCCACCGCGCCCTGCGCAAGCTAGCGCAGATCGACGGCGCCGACGTGAGCGCGCAGTTCCCCTTGCCGGGGCTGGACCTGCCGCTCTTCGGCTGAGCTCACAGCGCCTCGGGCACTCGCCGCACGGCGCTGCGGGCTGCCGCGCGCACCACCGCCTCCATCGTGGCGCGGCTCGCTCGTGCGGACTCGGCGGTGGTCGCGCTGCCGCGTACGATGGCATGCAGCTCGCCTCCACGAGCACGGCGAAGCGTAGCCGTCACCTTCGCGGTGGCGCGCAGCTCGCGGTCCTCGCGTCGCGTCTCGAGCTCGGTGAGCTCCGCGCTCAGCACGAAGCGCTCGGGGGTCTTCACCGCGGACAGGTCCAGGCTCGCCAGCTCTCGCTCCACGGAGCGGCGGAAGACGGCCTCGAGCTCGGCGTGCTCCGCCGCGCGGATCTCACCGAGGGAGACCGGCCGCGCGGGTGCCGCGCTCGCTTCACCGAGCACGCAAGCCAACAGACCCGCCAGCACGAACAGCCGTCTGCCATACGTCGATCGAACGAGCATGTCCCGACACTCCTTCGGCGCGTCTGGATGAGCGCGCCTGGTGTGTCTGCTGCTATCAGGCCAGGGCTGGTCAGGCCAAACAATCCGCAGCTCAGGGTGAGGTCACGATGCGATCCAGGCTGATGGTCTCGTCCCACGCGCTCTCGTGGCCGTCGTAGTGCACGACGAACTTGTCGCGGCCGAGCACGGCGACCACGGTCGCGGTGTACACCGAGCCCCGCCAGCGAACCCGAACCTTGTCCCCTTCCTTGTAGGCGCTGACGGGGCCGCTCGAGCCGAGCGCCGACGGCGCGAGCCCGGAGGCCCGCGCCACTTTGGGCGGCGGCGGGGGGGCGCTGACCGGACCGGTGATGCGTCCCTTGATGCGGTCGAGGGTGACGTCTTCGTCCCAGCGCGCGTCGTAGCCCTCGAAGTGAACCCGAAATCGACCCCGACCCGCGCGATCGACGATGTAGGCCGGGTAGTCGTTGCCCTCCCACTCGACCCAGACGTGCTCGCCCACCCGATAGGTCTCCTGGCAGCCCAGCGTGACGCCGGCACAGAGCAGCAGGGCGCACAGCGCGCGCGTCAGTCCGACTCGGTCTCGCACCACCCGAGCAACATAGCAAACCCCGGCCGGCGCTTCACCTCGGTGCGTACCCCGCCTGCAGGAACGCGGGGCTCCGATCCTCGAACCAGGTGCCGAGGCGCGCGCGGGTGGTGCGATAGGCGTGCTCGAGGATCTTGCGTCGAGCCGCGAAGCTCGCGGGGTTGTGCATGAACAGCAACGCATCCGTGGGCTCTGGCTCGATCAGCAGCACCTCGGCTCTTCCGCTGGCCGCGATGCGCTGCACGGACTCGTGCAAGAGCTTGTGCATGCCGATGCGGATGGCCTGGTTCATCACCCACATCAAGCCCTTGTCGCGCACGCTGGACTTCTTGCCGTGCCCCGTGGGGACTGCCTCCGCCAACACGGGCACCATCGGGCTCACCACGACGATCACGTTCGCGCCTTGCGCCAACGCGACGTCCAAATGGCTCACCTGTGCCGCGCCCGCGTCGATGTAGTGCCGTTGCCCGATGCGAACCGGCGAGAAGAACGGCGGAACGGCCATGGACGCGATGCACGCCCGAGTAATGGCGACGTGCTCGTGCCCGGGGTCGCCGAAGCAGACCTGTTCGCCCGAGTCGAGATCGTGGGCGAGCACGCGCAGGGTGCGCGGCATCTGCTGAAAGGTGTTGGGCACTTCGCGACGAACGAAGAACTCCTCGAGGAATCCCTCGTAGCCGTCGAGGCTGAAGAAGCCCGCGGGCAGCGCGTCGTACAGTCGGTCCAGCTCCTCCCAGAGCATCGCAGGCGTTGGCGCCGGACCCCGGGAGAACAGGCTCGCACTGCCGTGCCTCAAGGTCTGCCACACGGCGACGGCGGTGCGACGCCACTCCACGAGGTCCATTCGCAACAGGTGCTTGCGCTCGAGGGGGAAGTAGGTGTCGGCAGGGTCGAGGAAGGCGCGGTAGATCCGCTCCGGCCGCAGCCCCGCAGCCAGCACCGCCGCGACGCTCGCCCCGCTGGAGGTGCCCACATACAGGTCGAAGCCGTGCTCGCCCAGGCCGGCGACGCCGTCCTCGAGCGCGGCGAGCGCGCCAATTTGGTACATGGCGCCCGTCGCTCCCCCGCCCGGCAGGCACAGGGCCACCTTGGTGCCCGGATCCACTCAGCGCCCCCGCAGGTGTGGCGCCACACCGCGCTTGGTCACCGTGTCGAGGGCGAGCGCCTCGTCCGTCGCCGGGTGGTCGATGTTCGTGTGCAGCCCGCGGCTCTCTCGGCGGCTGGCCGCCGAGGCGATGATGAGCTCCGCGACGGTCGCGATGTTCCTGAGCTCGAGCAGATCGCGAGTCACCAGGTGCTTCCAGTAGTACTCGCGGATCTCCTCTTCCAGCAGCGCGACTCGACGCGCCGCGCGGCGCAAGCGAGCCGTGCTGCGCACGATCCCGACGTAGTTCCACATCATGCGCCTGAGTTCGTCCCAGTTGTGTGTGACGACGACTGCTTCGTCACTGGCCACCGCCGAGCCCACCTCCCACTCGGGCACGTCCGGCGAAGGCGCCTGCCGCAGCTCGGGCAGGACCTCCCGCACTTTGTCCGCAGCGCGCCGCCCGAACACCAGCCCTTCGAGCAGCGAGTTGGACGCCAAGCGGTTGGCTCCGTGCAGGCCAGTACAGCTCGCTTCGCCTACGACCCACAGGCCTGGCAGCGTCGAGCGCCCGCGCAGGTCCGACGTGATACCACCGCACAGATAGTGCGCCGCCGGCACGACGGGAATGGGCTCGCGAGTCAGGTCCCAACCGAAGCGTCGGACCTCGGCGTCGATGTTGGGGAAACGCTCGCGCACGAAGTCAGCGGGCTTGTGCGAGATGTCCAGGTGCACGTAGTCACTGCCGGTGCGCTTCATCTCGAAGTCGATGGCCCGAGCCACGATGTCGCGCGGGGCCAGGTCCGCCCGGTCGTGGTGGCGCTGCATGAACGCCTCACCGCCATCCGGCAGGCGGAGCACCGCACCCTCCCCCCGCAGCGCCTCGCTGATCAAGAAGCTCTTGGCCTGGGGGTGGAACAAGCACGTCGGGTGGAACTGGTAAAACTCCATGTTGGCGATCTCGGCCCCGGCCCGATACGCCATGGCCACGCCGTCCCCGGTCGCCACGTCTGGATTGGACGTGTACAAGTAGACCTTGCCCGCGCCGCCAGTCGCGATCACGGTCACGCGCGCCAGACAGGTCTCCACGACGCCGGTGCGCTCATCGAGCACATACGCGCCAACGCACTGATCCGGGCCGCCGAACTTGCTCAGGGTTATCAGGTCGACTCCCATGTGCCACTCGAGCATCTCGATGTTGGGGTGCGCGGCGACACGCGCGAGCAACGCCCGCTCGATCTCGCGTCCGGTGATGTCACCAGCGTGCGCGACCCGGCGCGCGCTGTGTCCACCCTCCCGACCGAGATCGAGCTGACCGTCGGCGCCGCGGGAGAACTCGACGCCCTGCTCCATCAGCCAGCGCACCGCCTCGGGTCCTTCGTTCACGCACAACTCGACGACCACGTCGTGACAGAGCCCCGCACCGGCGATGAGCGTGTCCTCGACGTGACTGCGCGGCGAGTCGTCCGGCGCCAGGACCGCGGCGATCCCGCCCTGCGCCCAGGCGGTTGCCGCGTCGGCGGGCGAGCGCTTGGTGATGATCCGCACCTGCGCGTGCTCCGCCGCCTTCAGCGCGAAGCTGAGCCCGGCGATGCCGCTGCCGATGACCAGACAATCGGTAGACTGCTTCATCCCCCGCGCAGTATCGCGATTCACCGGCTGCGCCCAGCCGCGCGAGGCCAGAGCCCTACGGCTGCGATTGACGCGCCGCTTCAAAGGCATTAATCCCGGCGTCGGCGCTGGTTTCCGGAGTTCCGACCGGGTGTCCGGCGCCTCAGGCTCCCTCCCCTCTGGCCGGAGCGGCACCCAGCCGGACCCGGTCGATTCCCAGAAATGAGGTCCTCGTGAAGATCCTGGTCGCGCTGAAGCGGGTGGCCGACCCCGCCAACCACAACAAGGTGAAGATCCCCGCCTCGGGCGATCGCATCGATACGGCAGGGCTCGAGTGGCAAATCAACCCCTTCGACCTGTACGCGCTCGAGACAGCTCTCCGTCTCACGGAGAACGGCAAGAACCCCAAGAAGCGCGAGGGCGAGGTCGTGGTGCTGACGATCGGCCCCAAGGAGACGGAGACGAACCTGCGTTCGGCTCTGGCCACGGGCGCGGACCGCGCCATTCGCATCGAGGCGGTCGACGAGGAGCTTGACGGCCGGCTGGTGGCGCACGCCCTGGCCAAGATCGTGGAGGAGGAGAAGCCCGACGTCGTCATGATGGGCAAGCAGGTCGTCGACAGCGAGACCAACATGGTCGGGCAGGTGCTCGCTGAGCTGCTCGACTGGCCGATGGCCACCTTCGCGGCGACCATCCAGGAGCAGCCCGACGGCCTGCTCGTCGAGCGCGAGGTCGATGGCGGCGTCGCCAAAGTGAAGGTCACGCTGCCCGCCGTCGTGACCGTCGACCTCCGCATCGTGTCACCCACCAGCGTTCGGTCGAAACACACCGAGGCCGGCTTCAAGTACCCCTACGAAGAGGTGCGCTTCGCGCCCTTGCCGGCCATCATGCAGGCCAAGAAGAAGCCTCTGGCCATCAAGAATCTCTCGGAGCTGACCCCGGATCTGAAGAGCACCACGCGCTACGTCAAGTACGAAGCTCCGCCCGGACGCAAGGCGGGAATCAAGGTCAAGGACGTGCAGGAGCTCGTCCAAAAGCTCGCCACCGAGGCGAAGGTCATCTGACGGAGGAACCAGATCATGGCTAACGTACTCGTCGTTGCAGAGCTCACCGAAACTGGCGCGGTCCGCAAGACCACGCACAACGCCATCGCCTTCGCGCAGCAGGCCGGCGGCGGCTTCTCCATCTTGGTGCTGGGCGACAAGGCCAGCGCCGCCGCCCAAGAGCTGACTGGCTTCGGTGCCGAGAAGGTCTTCGCCTGCGAGGATGCCTCCCTGGGGGCCTACGTGGCCGAGCACTTCGCACCCACGGTGGCCGAGGTGGCCAAACAGGGCTTTCGGCTCGTGGTGGCCACCGCGTCGAGCTTCGGCAAGGACCTGCTGCCGCGCGTCGCGGGCCGGCTGGACGGCGCCTACGCCGGCGACTGCGCGAGCGTGACCAGCAACGGAGGCGCGCTGACGTTCAAGCGTCCGATGTTCGCGGGCAACGCGTTCGGCTACTGCCAGATGTCGACGCCGATCCAGCTCGCCACGTGCCGGCAGAGCGAGGTCGATCCCGCCGAGCCCACCGGAGGTAGCTCTCCGGTGGAGAGCGTGGCCAAGGTCGCGCCGGGCGCTGCGGCGAGTCGGATCCAGCACCTGGGCGTCGCGACGGTGAAGAGCGAGCGCCCGGAGCTGGGTGAGGCCTCGGTCGTGGTCTCGGGCGGACGCGCCATCAAGGAGAAGTTCTTCGACATCATGAATCCGCTTGCGGACGTGCTCGGCGCGGCCATCGGCGCGAGTCGCGCTGCCTGCGACGCGGGCTACGCGCCGGGTGACTATCAGGTCGGTCAGACGGGCAAGATCGTCGCGCCGTCCCTGTACATCGCCATCGGAATCTCGGGGGCGATTCAACACATCGCTGGCATGAAGGGCTCCAAGACCATCGTGGCGATCAACAAGGACGCCGAGGCGCCCATCTTTCAGCTAGCGGACTACGGGCTGGTCGCCGACCTGTTCCAGGCGGTGCCGGAGCTGGCCCAGGAGCTCGCGAAGCACAAAGCAGCCAAAGGCTGAGGACTAGCTTGACAGAACGGGACGCATCCATCATCGTCCCGCGCCCGTCCCCTTGGGGGCGGGCAGTCCTACGGGGCGTAGCGCAGTTTGGTAGCGCGCACGGTTCGGGTCCGTGAGGTCGGCAGTTCGAATCTGCCCGCCCCGACAATGACGACGAGAACTCGAGAGTACCGCTAGATGGCGACGGTAAACCCGGCCGTCGCCCGCTAGCGAGGCACTCCCCAGAAGTAGTACCCCTTGCCGCCGAGCGCGTAGCGGTAGGTTCCGAAACGCCAGCGGTAGTCCGCAGCGAGCGGCGCTACCATGGCCTCGAGCTCGGAGCGCTCGTACACCCGGAGCGTGCTGACCAGGCCATCCCACGCGCTGAGCGCGAGCGCCAAAGGCGTGAGGCCCCAGGTGAGGGCGACCTTGCCCCAGGTGCGCTCGGGCGTGAGCACGGGGTTGCTGAGCAGCGCGGCCAGGCCGAACGGCGCGAACGACAGGAACAGCAGCGGGTTGCGGTCGAAGGGCTCGGAGATCCAGATCGGCGACCGGACGCGCACCGCATCCGCCAAGATCCCTCGCGCCAGCTCGGGAGGAAAGTGGTGAAAGGCGTTGATGATGGCGCGCGCACGCCCGGCGCCCAGCTCCGCGGCGATGTTGGTGGCGTCGACGGGCTCTGGATGCCCGACCAGGGTGGGCTCGCCCCTCGTGATTCGCTCCCAGGCTCGGCGTCGCGGGTACAGGTCCGTGAGTCGCACCTCCGGCGGCAGCGCGCCCGCGCGCCGAAACTCCTTGGCTAGGATCAGCGCCGGGCCCCCAGCTCCGGCGCACAGGTCGAGCACCTGCCTCGTGCCCGCGGCGTCGAGGAACTCCTCGAACGGACCCACCAGCCCCGTGAGGGTCCGTCCCCAGTCGAGGCCACGGCTGAGCGACTCGATCAACGTGTCGCGAACGTCCGCGCCAACCCAGCGCAGATCGTTGAACTCGAACAGCTGCAGACGAGGAAGGCTCATGGCTCCGCCGGTTCGTGTCAGAGGCGTGGCAGATTGCGACGAAGCAGCGCGTGCACCCGTTCCCAGTGACGCTCGGACGCGGTCCGGTCGTAGCGCGCGCCCCCCGGCGGAGCGAACCCGTGCAGCGCGCCCGGGTAGTGCTCGATGCGATACTTGACTGAGGCCGCCTCGAACGCACGCGCCATGGCGGCGGCGTCTTCGGGGGGCGCCGTGACGTCGTCCGCCGCCCAAGCGCAGTAGACCTCGGCGCGCACCCCGCTCACGCCCAGGTGCGACGAATCGGCCTTGTCCGTCACGAACCACGCGCCATGAATGCTCGCGACCGCGGCCACGCGCTCGGGCAGTGCGTTGGCCACCGCGAGGGCGAAGGGACCGCTCATGCAGAAGCCGACGACTCCTACCCTCGCCGCCGACGCCACCTCGACTCGTTCCGCATGCCGAAGCAGGGCGCGCACGTCCTCGACCACGGTCGCGCGCGTCACCCCGGCCATGAGCTCCTTGCGCCGATGCATGTCCTCGTCGCTGGCGGAGAACTCCCGGAACGGCTCGCTCCGGTAGTAGAGGTAGGGCAGCATCACATAGTAGCCCGCCGACGCGAGCCGGCTGGCCATGTCCCGCAGCGCGGGGCGCACGCTGGGCGCGTCCATCAGGTAGATCACGACGGGATGCGGCCCCTCTTCTTCGGGGTGAACGCACACGGTGGTCATCCGGCCGTGCGGGGTCTCGATGGCGAGCTCGGACTCGATCATGCTCAGCTCTCCACCACGGAATCCGCGCGCCGTCGAGCGCGCCCGGTCACCAGTCGGGGAACACCACGCCGTCGTAGTCCGTCGACGAGAAGGGCAGGTCCATCCGCGGCTGCCGCGGAAAGGCCTCGGGGTACAGCACTCGGCCGCCGCTCGCGCCGAGCGCGTCCCGATCGAAGCGGGTGGGAAAGTAGTTGAGCTGGAGCAGCGCGGCCCCGGCCTGCTGCCCGAGGGTCGGCTGCGCTCGGAGCTCCTGGCGCGCAGCGGGGTGCAGGCAGGCCGACACGACCCGCTCGATCAGCGCCGGGTCCCAGGGGGTGGGCTCGAGCTGCTCATCGGCCAAGTCCGCGTGAGACGCGGGGATCGGATCGTTGTGTCGCCGCCAGAGCGAGGGCTCGTCGCCGCCGGCGGGGGTGAAGGGGTCGACGTACTCACCGTTGTGCCAGGTGTTGAAATGCACGTGGGGCGGGGTCCATGGAAAGCCGACCAACGCGTCGATCCCGCTGTATCCGGACAGCGCGATGACTTCCCCCCGCCGAACCCGCTGCCCCGGCTGGACGAGGGGCCGCGCCAAGTGGTTGTAGGTAGTGACCAGCCCCCGCCCGTGATCGAGGATCACCTTGCGACCGCCGCGGTGAAACTCGCTCGAGACCCGGAGCACGACGCCGGGCGCCGCAGCGAGGACCCGCGTTCCGGGCGGAACGGCGAAGTCGGTCCCGTTGTGGCTGTCGTAGGTGTTCTTTCCGCCGCGGAAGTCCTCGACGTCCGTGACCCGCACGCTCCAGCCGAGCTCCGGGGGCGGCTGGCGGTAGTTGAACAAATTGGTGATGGGCACGCGCCGACCCATCGGGCGCAGGCCGAGCCACAGGGGTAGCGCATAGCGCGGTCGAAACTGGCGCAGGCTCGTGCGATCGAAGCGAGTCTTGGGCGTATTGGCGTCGCCCCGGAGCACCAGCCAGGCCTGGCGCGCCGTGGTGCGCCAGGGGCGAACTCCCAGCGCCTCGATCAGCGAAACTCGCGCCTTCATCGCCGCCGACTGTACCCTCCCGAGCGCCATCGGTGCAGCCGAATGCGAACTGCGATACGCTTGGCTGCGCGGAGGACTCATGACCCGAAGAGTGTGGCAGAGCGTTGCGAAGTCGGTCGCCGTCTTCATGGGAGCGTCATTGGCCTTCGCCGTCGGCTGCGGGCGCTCGGTGGTCGACGACGACTCCAACGGGGACTCGGGGACCGGCGCAGCCGGAGCGGGCGGCGGCGGCACGGGCGGCGGGTCCGGCGCGGGCGGGTCGGCGTTCGGCGGTACGAGCGGCACCGGCGCGACCGGCGGCAGCGGCACCGGCGCCAGCGGCGGGATCGGCGGCGGGCCGGGCTGCGGCCCCTGCGCGGGATGCTGCGATCCGGCAGGCATCTGTCGGCCGGGTAACGACATCAACGCGTGCGGCGACGGCAACGTGCCCTGCCTCGACTGCGGTGCGCTGGGCTTCGCGTGCCTCAATGGCGCCTGCGAGGGGACCGCCCCACCCTGCGGTCCCGGCACGTGCAATGGCTGCTGTACGGCCGCGGGACTGTGTCGGTTCGGCACCGAGACGGACGCCTGCGGCACGGGCGGGCAGGCGTGCGAAGACTGCGGCCCAAGCGGCCAGGGTTGCGTGAACAGCGCCTGCATGGGGCCTGCGCCGACGTGCGGACCGGGCAACTGCGGAGGCTGCTGCACCGCCGCCGGCCAGTGCCAACCCGGCACGTCCAACGCTGCCTGCGGACAGGCCGGCGCTTCGTGTCAGAGCTGCACCGCGAGCGGCACGACGTGCACGCAGCCGGGCAACTACTGCGCCTTCTTCCCGGCGTGTGGACCGTTCACGTGCCCCGCGGGCTGCTGCGACGCGAGCGGCCAGTGCAAGAGCGGCCAGCTCGACAAATCCTGCGGCAGCGCCGGTCAGGCCTGCAAGGACTGCAGCGCCACGGGTCAGGCCTGTGCGGCCTCGGGCTTCTGCTACTCGGGCCCCCACTGCGGCCCGGACAACTGCGGTGGCTGCTGCACCGCCAATGGCACCTGCGTCACGGGCTCGTCCTCCGACGCCTGCGGACTGTTCGGCAAGCTCTGTGACAACTGCTCCACGAAGGGTCAGAGCTGCGTCGCTCAGGCCTGCAGCTCGGGCTCCACGTGTCCGGCCGCGTACCCCGGCTGCTCACCCGATGCGCTGACGCCACCGCCCGTCGCATCGAGCAGCTGCTCGGCCCAGGAGCTCTCCGCGTTGGCCGCGGCGTGCCAGGGCTCGCCTCCGGGGCCAGGCTGCGGGCAGTACTATCAGACGCTGCTCACGAGCAATCCGCAGTGTTACGGCTGCCTGCTGCAGTTCACGACGGACTCGGCCTACTCCCGCTGCCTGGCGCCGTTCCTCACGCCGAGCTGCAATCACGACCTGACCTGCGCGCTGTTCTGCAGCAACGGGTCGTGCAATCAGTGCTCCCCGGGACAAGACCCGGGCTGCCGCCAGCAGGTGTTCGAGCAGGGCGGACAGTGCGCGTCCTGGGTCAACGGCTACTACTGCGCCCAAGCGGCGCTGAGCGGCCCCGGGGCCTTCTGCGAGTTCAGCGGGAACGCTGGGCAGTGGATCGCCAAGGTCGGCGGCTACTACTGCGGTAAGTAGACGCCGGTCAGGGCGATCCGAGCGACACCGGCCCGGTGCCCTCTTCTGTGGGGTCCTGCAGCAGCAGGAACTGCTCGCAGTCCGGATCGTAGTCGAACACCTCGCCGGTGCTCAGCCGAAGCACCCAAGCGCTGACCCGCAGCCTGCCGGCGTCGAGGCGCCGCCGCACCAGCTCGAACTCGCGCAGATGCTCCACCTGGCACAGCACGTTCTCTTGCACCGCCGCGAGCATGCGCGCCTCCCCCGTGAGGTGCGAGTAGCGTTCTTCCAGGATCTCGCGCAGCTTCGCGGCCTGCGCGACCCAGCGGCTCACGAACGGCAGGTGGGTGATGCGCTCCGGGTTCAGGATGGCGTCGATGGCGCCGCACTGGGTGTGACCGCAGACGATGATGTTCTCCACCTCGAGCACCTCCACCGCATACTCGACGGACGCCGCAGTACCGCCGGGGAGACTCGGGTGGGGGACGAGGTTGCCGGCGTTGCGAATCGTGAACAGCTCACCCGGCGGCGCGTTGGTGATCAGGTTCGGATCGATGCGCGAGTCCGAGCAGGTGATGAACAGCGTCTCCGGGTGCTGCCCGGCGCTAGCCAGCTGCTCGAAGAGCTGCCGGTGCGTCGCGAAGTAACCGCGCAAGAACGAGCGATTGCCCTGAACCAGCTTCTGCACCCGAGTCGAGTACGCCGGCTCGCGCCCGACTTCAGCAGAAAAGTGCCGTCACCCGTGCGTTGCGGCCTTGACGCTCCCGCGGGCGACTGCCAAAGCCCCGGGCAGCATGAAGCTGAGGTTTCTGACCGTGTGCGGGATGGTCGCGGCCGTTCTGCTGTACAGCCACCCGTCGTTCTCCGCCGGGTGAGCGGCCTGAAGCAATCCCAACCTCCCGGGTGGAGGGACGTCCCCAGTCAGTGATCTCGCGCTCGGCCGCTTGCGGCTCGGGCTCGACATGGTCGGCACCCTCGTGAACGCGTCACATCCGGTGGGGCTCGATCAGCTCGAGGTCGATCCGGCCACGGGCCTGCCGAAGAACGAGCAAGCCGCGGAGCACGTCATCCACATGCGCTTGCTGGACGTGGCCCTGAACCTGGGCGTGGGCCTCGGGCCCAAGCTCGCCCTGGAGCTTCGCGTGCCGTTTCGCGTCGTGGACATCGACGCGAAGTTCCTCGACGCTGACGGAGGTGAGCTGGCGAGCTACGAGAGCATCCACCATCGCAACGAGACGCTCACGGGGATAGGCGACGTGGAGCTGTACAATCGGCTGCGCTTGACGCGACCCGGGGCCGGACCCTGGACCGTCGACTTGCGCGCCGGCACCGCGCTGCCCACGGGCAACATCGAGGACAATCCGTTCGCGCTCGGGCGTCGTGGCCGCGCGCACCAGCACATCTTCTTCGGCAGCGGTACGCTCGATCCGATCGGCGGGGTCGACGTCACCCACCGCGCTGGACAGCTCACCGTGGCTTCCTGGCTGAGCGTGCGCGCGAGCCTGTGGGACAATCCCCGCGGCTACCGGGCGGGGACCCGCGTCTCGGCCGGCGTGCTGCCGCAGACCGGGTTCGGCCTCGAGAGCGTGAGGTTCGCGCTCGGCCCCGAGGTCTTCCACGAGCAGCCGTCGACGTGGGAGGATGGCGCCGAGTCGGTCAACAGCGGGCGCACGGACATCATCGCCACCGCAGGGCTCTTCTGGCGCCCCGCGCCGGAGCTTTCGCTGCACGCGCTGCTCAAGCGTCCCTTCACGGTGCACGAGCGAGGCGGGCAGATCGACGTGCCCGTCGTGGTGGGTCTGGGAGCGAGCTGGGGCTTCGATCTCGCGCCGCCCCCAACACGGCGAGCGGGTCACGAGCACTGCGACCACGCTCACGACGACGACCACGCTCACGAAGCGGACGAGCCCGGCGCAGCGGGGGGTGACGTGCTCGACCTGGCGACGGGAGGTGAGTCCTTCGAGCTGTCCGAGGCCATCGTCGCTGGCAAGGTGACGGTGATCGACTTCTGGGCGAGCTGGTGCGCACCCTGCCACGACATCGATCGTGAGCTCGCTCGGCTCGCGGCGGCCAACCCGCAGCTCGCGGTGCGCCGGGTCGAGATCGTGGACTTCGACTCCCCGGCCGCGCGACGACACCTGGCCGGCGCCTCCGGGCTGCCCGTCGTGTGGATCTTCGACGCCAGCGGTCGACGACGCCACACCCTGGAGACGACCACGGCGACGGACGTTCGCGCGCGGGTCGAGGCCCTGCTCCGGGCCCGCTGACGACCGCAAGGGCTAGGCAGGGCGCTGGGCCTGTCGTATCCGAGGACGGTGAGCGCACCGAACCGACCCCCGGCTCGCGAGGCCCCGGGCCGCGGCCGCCGGCGGCGCCCCCGACGGGAGCCCGGCCAGAAGACCGCAACGAACAACGAGCGCTCCGCCGCGGCTCGAGTCATCGTCGACGCTCGCCCGGCGCTCGACACCTCGGTGTCCGCCGACGTGCCGCTCACGCCCGAGGAGGCCGCGCTGATGCGCGAGCACTTCCGGTTTCTCCGCGCACACCGCAAGGTGTTGCAGCTGAAGCTCAACGCCGCTGAGGATCTGCTGCTCAACGGCGCGCGCGACCCGACCCACCGCGGCGTGTGCCAGCACCTGCTCGACAAGGTGAGCCGAGCCCGGGTGACCGCGGCCGCCGAACGGCTCGACCCTGCGGCGCGCAGCCGACTGCTCGCCGGCATCGTCCGGATGTCACCGGATGTTCCCTACCTCCTCTCGTACCTCGAGAGCTTGAAGGGCTCGACGTCGCGCCAGGAGGCGACGGCCGCGCTGTGGCAAGCGCTCGAGCGCATCGATTTCTCGGAGGTGGCAGCGGCGCACATGCGCCGGGTTCTCGAGTTGATCGCCGAGTTGTTCGACGCACGCGATCGGCCTCAGCTGGTGTTCGGGCTCTTGCAGAGCAAGAGCTTTCGCGACAGCTTCGACCGCTCGACGGACGCGTTGCCCGCGGAGCTGGCGGAGTCCTTCGTGCCACTGCGCGCAGCGCATGGGGTGCTCACCGGCGGCGGCAGCACTCCGCACGGCAGCGCTGTCCTGGGCGAGGGCGTGAGGATGCTGCTGTCGGTGCGTGACGGAGTACTGCAGAGTCACCGCGCCCCACTGCGCCGGCGTCTGTTCGAGCTCGGCGCCGGCTTCGCCCCGGGTCGAGCCGCAGAGTTCGCCGTCGGCCTCGGCACCTTGACGGACTGCTTCGACGCGGGATCCCGGGAGCGCAGCGACGCGATGCTCCGGATGGCCGAACTGTGGCTGGGCTCGGGCGACGAGGCGCAGGCGCGCCGCTGGCTCACGCGACTGACGCGAGAGTACCCGGCCTTCCGGCTTCCCGTGCGCTGGCTACGTGCCCTCGACGCGCCGCGCTTTGGCCGCTTTGCGCTGCTGGACGATTCCGCGAGCAAGCGCGGCGGCGCCTCGCGCTTTCGGCCAGCGCTGGATCTGGGCAGCCAGAGGCCCGTGTGGCTGGCTCTGGGCGACGCAGCCGACGCCAGCGAGTTCGCCCAGGCCGCCGCGCTCTGGAGGCGCCTCCCGGTGCCTTCGCTGGCGCCCGTCGTCGAGCAGGGCATCTCCGCGGACGGAGTCCCCTTCCTGGCCGTCCCGCGCATGGGCGTGAGTCTCGCCTCGTCCCTGCAGCGCCCCGAGGCTGATCTCGTGCTCGCGATGGCACACGAGGCTGCCTGTGTGCTCGCGGCGCTGGCCAACGCCGGAGTCGAGTTGCCGGACGTGCGCTTCGACCGCTTCATGGTCTCGCCCAGCGGGCGGCTGTGGCTGCGGGATTTGCTGTACGCCCGCGGAAGCGCCGTGGAGCAAGCGCACGCGGCGCACGCCCCGCTCGCCAAGGCGCTCTGTCGTGACCTGCTCCGGCGCGCCAAGACCGACGCCCTGCTCGACGCCGCGTTGCTCGAGCGCCTCGACGCGGCCACCAGCTGCGCGTCGCTCGCACTCCTGCTCGCGCCGTGGTGCGGTGGCCCTGCGCCGGAGCCGCCGTCTGCTACAGACCGATGACGCCGGCGGCGACCAGCGCGATCGCCGCCAGCGACAGCCCGACGGGCCTCAGCTGTTTGACCGTCGGACGCCACAGCGCCACGAGGCCGAGCCCGAAGCCGGCCAGGGCGCAGGCCAAAGCCTCGGCCGCGTAGCCCAACAGGCCCAGCCCGACCGCGGCGACGACGGGCAGCAAGACCGCGCCGGCGGCGGCACCTGCGGCGCGAACGTCGTCTCGCTTCGCTCGCCAGAACGTCGAGCGCACCGCGAGCGCGCTCGGAACGAAGATGGCAGCCCAGGCCGCCGCCGTCATCAGGGACGGCCAGAGTTCACGGCCCGCCACGGCGTCCACCGGCAGCCCAAGCAGCGCCAGCAGCGCCGCACTCGCGAACTGCACTGCCCCGTGCTGCCGGATGGTCCGCCGCAGTAGCCCGCCCGCCAGCGCGGCCACGGCGAGGGTCGCGAGCGCCGTGAGCCAGAGCCAGGGCTCGGTCACGTCGCGCAGCAGCGCGCCCAGCAGCACTGCGGCGGCCATGACCCAGAACCCGTGCTCGCGTGGCCAGAAGGGCGGCGAGCGCCGCTCATGCACCGAGCACCTCGAGCCAGACCCGCTGCCGTCGCGGACGATCCTCGTAGCCGGGCGGGACATAGGCGCAGAGGTCATCGCTCTCGAGTGGATCGCCGGTCAGGGCGAAGGCTCGCGCGCGTGAACCCCCGCACACCGAGCGGTACTCGCACGCTCCGCACTTGCCGAGCAACGCGTCGGGGTCACGCAGACGCTGAAACAGCGGGTGATTCCGGTACACCTCGATCACGTTGTCGTCGCGAACGTTGCCACACCACTCCGGCAGGAAGCCCGAAGGGTAGATGTCACCTCGATGCGAGACGAACACGAAGCCCCTGCCGTCGTTGATTCGAAGCGCGCGCTGGCCGTGCACGCCGTGAGCCAGCTTCTGACCCGTTCGCTTCTGACGCTCGAGCAGCAAGCGGCGATAGTGGGGAGCCGCGGTCGTCTTCAGCGCAAAGGACGCCTCCTCGGCGATGTCCGCGAGCTGCTCCAGGGCCGCCTCGGCCGCCTGCGCCGTTGGCAGCATGTCCGCCCGCGCGCGCCCGGTGGGCACGAGGAAGAAGACACTCCACAGGGCCGCGCCGGCGTCTGCTACGACCTGGGCGGTCTCCGCCAAGCGCCCGATGAGATCCGCGTGTACGCTGCTGTTGACCTGCGTCGTGATGCCGAGCTCACGCGCGCTGGCCAAGATGCGGAGCGACTGATCGAAGCTGCCGGGCACACCTCGGAACGCATCATGAACGTCCGCGGTAGGACCGTCGATGCTGACCGCGAGCCGCGACAACCCCGCGCGGTGAAGCGCCGTCAGCAGCTCTGGCGTCACGAGCGGCGTCGTCGACGGCGTCAGCCCCATGCCCAGGCCGGCGTCACGCCCATACGCGACGAGCTCGACCAGGTCGGCGCGCTTGGCCGGATCCCCGCCCGTGAGCACCACCAGAGGGACCTTGGCTGCCGCCAGGTCGTCGAGGAGCTTCTTGCCTTCTCGGGTGGAGAGCTCCTGAGGATCACGGTCAGGGATGGCGCAGGCCCGACAGTGGAGGCACATCAGATCGCAGGCCTGGGTGAGCTCCCAGATGGCGATGAACGGCTTCTCGTCGTAGCGGGTCGACGTCATGGTGGGCTCCCTCCTTTCAACCTCCGTGCCGAGGCCTGCGACGAGCGAGAAAGGGGCGGGTGGGTGCGCCATGGCGCGCAGTCCCTTCGAACGGGGGCTGGGTTCCCGCAGCTTCTGCGCGATCCGACAGAGCTGAGTCGCGGCAGCTCGGGCCCAGCGGGTATAGTGAGGCAGAGCTGACCCATGTCTCGTTTCACTCGCCTCGCCATGGTCCTCGGCCTGTCCACCCCCGTCGCGACGACGAGCTGCGATCGGAAGGCGGACGAGGCGACCCCGCCCGCCACCGCGTCGAACCAACAGCCAAGGGCAGAGCCGCCCGCGCCCGCCGCCCAAGCCAAGACCTACTTCCAGCAGAAGTGCGTCGTCTGCCACGGGCCCCGCGGTGAAGGCGACGGTCCGGGGGCCGCGGCGCTCGACCCGAAGCCCGCCGCGTTCAGCAATGCACAGTGGCAGGCTTCGGTGACGGACGAGCACCTCGCGAGGATCATCGTGGACGGTGGCGCGGCGGCGGGCAAGAGCGCCGCCATGCCTCCGAACCCCGATCTCAAGGGCAAGCCGGAGCTGGTGAGCGCCTTGGTGGCCACGGTGAGATCGTTCAAGCGCTAGATTGGACGTGGGCAGCTTGGTACGAGCAGAGCACGACCCCGGAGCAGCTACAATTCCATCACAAGCTGGGCAGGCCGAGATCGGCTCGACCTGAAGGCAAGAAAGGAGGTACCGAAGTGACGTCGATCCGACTGACGAAGCTCGTTCAGGGCGGCGGTTGAGCGCGTAAGCTCCCCGCCGAGGACCTGGTCGAGGTCCTGAGACACCTCCCCACGGTCGCTCATCGTTGGGTCAGCTCCGACACGGGGCCCCTGGACGACGCGGCACTCGTGCGTCCGGAGGGCGCGAGCGCCCAGCTCGTGCTGACTCTGGATGTGATCACGCCGCTGGTCGACGAGCCCCGCGCCTTCGGTCGCATCGCCGCCGCCAACGCGCTGAGCGACGTCTACGCGATGGGCGGCCGTCCCCAGGTGGCGCTCAGCTTCGTCGGCGCTCCCGACGCCCTCGGGCTGGAAGTGCTGCGGCAGATCCTCGAGGGAATGAGCGCGACGTGCCAAGACGCAGCCGTCGCCATCGTGGGCGGTCACACGATTCGAGACAGCGAGCCCAAGGCCGGACTGGCGGTGGTCGGCTCCGTACAGGCGGGACAGGCATGGAGCCACACCCGCGCAAGCGCAGGACAACGACTGGTGCTCACCAAGGCGCTCGGCACCGGCGTGCTCGCCCAGGCGCTGCGGGCAGATGCGATCGACGACATGGCCCTGACGGCGGCGGTCGAGTCGATGTGCACGCTCAACGCGCGCGCCGCCGAGCTCGGTCGGGTCCACCGGGTGACCGCCGCTACCGACGTGACAGGGTTCGGCTTCCTCGGGCACTTGGGCCACATACTGGACGCGAGCGGTGTCGGCGCAGTGGTGCAAACCGAACGCGTGCCGCTGCTGCCCGGGGCGCTCGCCGCCGCACGAGCAGGGCACTTGCCCGGTGGTAGCAAGCGCAACGCCGCCTATGTCGAGCATCGGCTCACGGGTCCCCCGCTCGAGACAGCCCTGCGCCTGCTCTTGGCCGACGCCCAGACCAGTGGGGGGCTCTTGCTGTGCCTGTCAGCGGAAGACGCAGACGCGCTGGTCGCAGAGCTTGGGCCGCCCGCGGCCGTGCTCGGAGAGCTGACCGCGGACGCCGGACGCGTCGAACTCCGCTAGGCGAGCTGCGAGAGCGTCAGAGCTCGTCGACGAGCGGCGGCTCGACGCCGACCCGCTCGTGCAGCGCTAGGACCACCGCCTCGAGCTCATCCAGGATGGGATGCGAGAAACCGTCCCGCAGCGAAGCCACGATGGCGCGATAGTACCAAAGCGTCTGCTCGCGGGTGGGTGTGAAGCGCCTCCACAGCGCGTCGCCCTCCACCCCGTAGTCGCGTAGCAGCGTCGTCGCGTTGTGCAGCTTGTCGGCAGCGCAGATCAGCTTGAGGTCCGCCGGCTCACCCCGCAGCCGCGCGAGGTAGGCCTGCTTGCGCGCGGTCCAGGGCGGCTTCGGGCGCGAGGTCGTGTCGGACAAGCCCACCACCAGGCGCGCGACGCGCCCGCCGAACCGGGTCTCGAGCTCGCTCGGGGTAACGCCGTCGATATCCTCCAGGACGTCGTGCAGCAGCGCGGCGATGATCTGCTCCTCGTCCCCCCGGTGGTCCGCCACCAGCCCCGCCACCGCGAGCAGGTGCGACAAATAGGGCACCCCGCTGCCCTTGCGGCGGATCCGCTGAAAACGCTCCGCCACGTAGGCGAGCGCCTCGGACATGCGCGCGCCATAGC
The DNA here is from genome assembly GCA_019637295.1 of Polyangiaceae bacterium. Taxonomy (GTDB): domain Bacteria; phylum Myxococcota_A; class Polyangia; order Polyangiales; family Polyangiaceae; genus JACKEA01. The sequence goes on along the minus strand of JAHBVX010000002.1, from coordinate 904,270 downwards.
AGTCGGAAACCATGGGCTGGAAGGTAGCACCGGCGCGTGACGCCGTGCGGCATGACCGTCCGGGAGATCCATCGAGAATGGCTTTGGGCCTGACGCCATGGGTGCGCTATTGTAGTGACACTAAAATCCCGCTGCCGGAGGTCGACCCGTGCCCATCGAAGTCCCTGCCGTACGGATCCTGATCGTCGACGACGATCGAGCCATCTGCGACTACATGCGCACCCTGCTCGAGAAGGACGGGTTCGCGGTCCAGACGCTCAACGATCCGACGCAGGTGGAAGAGGAGATCCGGCGCGGCAACTATCACGTCGTGATCCTGGATCTGATGATGCCCAAGCTCGACGGCATCGAGGTGCTGACGCGCATCCGTGCCTTCGACACGGACCTGGCGGTCATCATGTTCACCGCCCACCCGAACCTCGACTCGGCCATCGCCTCGATGAAGCTCGAGGCGGTCGACTACATCCGCAAGCCCTTCAACGTCGACGAGTTCCGAGAGGTCATCGCTCGTGTCATGAAGCGCAAGGGCCTCGCGCGCACCCCAGAGGAGCAACTTCACCGCATCATCGGTGATACCATCCGCGGCATGCGCAAGACTCGCGAGCTCACCCTGAAGCAGATGAGTCGCCGCACGGGCCTCAGCATCTCACTGCTCTCGCAGATCGAGCGAGCCGAGTCGAGCCCGAGCATCTCGAGCCTCTACAAGATCGCCGTCGCCCTCGAGACCAGGATTCAGGACCTCTTCGGCGACAACTGACCGCCGCCCAAGCCCCCCTCGCCGCGCGGACTCACCGTCCTCCGCGGGTCAACGACAGGAGTTCTCCGAATGCACCGCACTTCCCGTCAACGCCTTCGCTTGCGGACCGCCGCGGGACTGCTCGGCCTGGGGGTCGCCTCGCTGCTGGGGCGCCCAGCCGTGCACGCCGCCTGGCCTCCGCCCCTCACGGCCACGAGCGCAGACATGAAGAAGCCGGAGTTCTGGCCGAACGACCCGGACTATGGCTACGTCGCAGCGGACAAGCCCTCGGAGCGCAAGAAGGGCCAGTGGCAGTTCTACTCCTTCATCCCGGACCGCTCCAGCGGAGCACCGCCGATCCGTGAGGCAGAGACCGCCAGCGGCATGAGCGTCGATCTGGCCTGGCGCCACACGATTGGCGACGACCGGGTGCTCATCGCCGTGCTCGACTCGGGTATTCGCTGGCGCGAGACGGATCTGATCGAGAAGGCCTACCTGAACATCGGCGAGCTGCGCGGGCACCAACCCCTGCGCGCCGACTCGAGCCCGTGCGAGCCCCTCGACCCGTCGAAGCCAACCGAGGACCTCTTCGACTGCAACGGGGACGGCATCCTGACCGTAGCGGACTACGCCGACCATCCGACCCTCGAGCCGGAGGCCAGTAGCGGTCGGCCCAAGGGAGACAAGAACCGCAACGGCGTGCTCGACGCGGGGGACTTGATCCTGAACTTCTCGGACGGCAAGGACGACGACGGCAACGGCTACGTCGATGACATCTCCGGCTGGGACTTCTTCAAGAACGACAACGATCCGTTCGATGACACGGACTACGGACACGGCACTGGCGAGGCCCGGGACTCCGCCGGCGCCACCAACAACGGGATCGGCGGCGCCGGGGTGTGTCCGACCTGCCGGTTCGTCGCGATGCGCGTGGGCGACAGCTTCATCGCCAACGTGAACGACTATGCCCAGGCCGTCATCTACGCCGCGGACAACGGCGCGCAGGTGGTGCAGGAGGCCCTGGGTACCATCAACATGAACAGCTACGCCCAGGCGGCCATGGACTACGCCTGGGCGAAGGGCACCGTGATCGTGGCTAGCATGGCGGACGAGAACTCCCGCCACCACAACCAGCCCGCCGCGAACAATCACACCATGCCGGTGCACGCGATCACGATGTTGGGCGCGGACGAGCAGAGCACCACGGCCCGGAGCTTCTTGGCCTTCAACCCGTGCACCAACTACGGCGGGCAGAACTACCTGTCCGCCTCCGGAACGGGATGCTCGAGCGAGGCCGTCGGGCGGCTCAGCGGCCTGTCGGGTTTGGTCTACGCCATGGGCCTGCAGGCCAAGCTCGACCCCCCGCTCTCCGCCGGGGAGGTGATGCAGATCTTCCTGATGACCGCCGACGACATCTTCGTGCCCGAGTCTCAGCAGCCGAACAGTCAACACTTCTGGTCGCAACCCGGCTTCGACCAGCGCTTCGGCTACGGTCGCGTCAACGCGAACAGCGCCGTCGAAGCCGTGAAGGACGGCCGCATTCCGCCGGACGTGGACATAGTCAAGCCGCTCTGGTTCCAGGTACTGTACAAGGATCAGGTCACGCAGCCCGTGCCCATCATGGGCACCGTGAGCGCGCGGCGCGCGCCGAGCTACGACGTGATCGTGGAGTGGGCACCTGGAGTGCAACCGCTGGACTCGGCCTTCAAGCTGATCCGAAAGGTCGAGAACATCCCGGGTAGCACCATCCTCGGCGGGGACGGCGCTCCGCTGGCGGAGCTGGATATCCGCGAGGTCGATCCGACTCACGAGTGGGACGTCGACAGCCGCCTGGGCGAGAACCGGTACACCATCACCGTTCGCATCCGGTCCATCGCGCACTACGGCGGAGACATTGGCGACGTGCCGGGCGAGCTGCGCCGCACCTACGCCGTGCACGAGGACCCGGACTTGCTCCCCGGATTTCCTCTGTATATCGGCTCCGGCGGCGAGGGCAGCCCCAAGCTCGCCGACATCGATGGCGACGGAACTCGGGACATCGTGCTCGGAACCGCCGACGGCAAGGTCCACGTCTGGTCGCTGGCCAGCGGCAAGCCCACCGCCGTGGCGGGATTTCCATTTCAGGTCAAGCGCATCGACGGCCTCGACGGCAACGCGCCGAGCTACCTGGACGCTCCCGCCTACAAGTCGACCGACGGCGTCGACCCGACTCAGGCTGGGGAGAGCATCACGCCAACCGCCGCGATCGCCGATCTGAACGGCGACGGCAAGCTCGACATCGTGGTCACCACCTACGAGGGTACGACCTACGCCATCGGCAACGACGGCAAGGCGCTGCCGGGCTGGCCGCGTCGCTTGCCGCCGGTCGTGAGCTGCCCCCTCGACGTGGACAAGGATCCGGCGGTGCCCTGCATGGACACGTTCACCCGGATCACGCGGGGCGCCTTCGGCAGCCCCGTGATCGAAGACATGGATGGCGACGGCAAGTTCGAGATCATCCAAGCCGCGTTCGACGGCTGGGTCTACGTGTACAACGCCGACGGCAGCGACAAGCAGGGATTCCCCATCCAGCTGCACTTCGAGAAGGGGGGCGACAAGCAGGAGTTCAATCGCATCATGACGACTCCCGCGGTCGCCGATCTGAACGGGGACGGCGTCAAGGACCTGGTCGTCGGCTCGAACGAGCGCATCGGACCCGGAGGCGGCGCCGGCGCGATGTACGTCGTCGATGGCCGCGGCACCGACGCACCGAGTCTGTACCTGACCAACTGGCCGCTCACGATGATCAGCTTCCAGCTGTTCCCCCTCGTCGCCGAGGGGATCCCGAACAGCCCGGTGGTCGCCGACGTGGACGGTGACGGCAAGACCGACGTCGTCTTCCACGGCAACGCGAGCAAGCCCATGATCGTGCCTGCCGACCCTGGCGTTCAACCCACATCCGGTTACGGCAACAACCCACCCAACGCGTTGCCCATCCGCGTCGATCCGGACACCGGAGAGACGGAGCGCGGCCTCGAGTCGACGAACCTGTTCGGACCCGACTCCAAGGCCTATCGACCGGACGTCATGCTGCCGCTGTTCTCCCAGCCCTCGGTCGGCGATCTCGATCAAGACGGCATCGTCGACATCATCGCGAGCGGAGGCTCCCTGAGCGTCGCTGGGAGCTTGCTCTCGAGCCAGCCCCTCGACAACCCCACCCAGCACATGCTGTCGATGTGGAACGGCAAGACCGGGCGCATGATGCCCGCGAGCCCCATCGTGCTGGAGGACTTCACCTTCTTCAACAACCAGGCGATCGCCGACCTCAGCGGCGACGGCTACCCCGAGGTGATCACGGGCAGCGGCGGCTACTACGTGCACGCCGTGGATGCCTGCGGCCGGTCCCCCGAAGGCTGGCCCAAGTTCACCGGTCAGTGGGTCATTGCCACCACCGCCGTCGGCGACGTGGATGGCGATGGCAACCTCGACGTGGTGGTGCCGAGTCGCTCTGGCTGGTTGTACGCGTGGAAGACGAAAGGCAAGACGGACGGCGTCGTCGCGTGGGAGAGCTTCCATCACGACAACCGCAACACGGGCAACTACGCCACGCCCCTCGAGCAAGGAACGCTGCGGAGCGCCGCAGGCCCGCTCGAGCTCAACGCGGAGGGCAGCTGCGCGGCCGACACCGAACCGCCCGGCACACCCAAGCTCGAGCCGATGGGCGGCTGCGCCTGCGGGGCGGCGGGTCGCTCCCGCTCGGGCGGGTCAGGTCTGGCTCTCGGGCTGTTGCTGGTCGGCGCGGCTTGGCGCTCCCGGCGAGCACGTCGACTACTGGGTACCGAGGGTCGGACTTGAACCGACGACCCCACGCTTATGAAGCGCGTGCTCTAACCAGCTGAGCTACCTCGGCTTTTTGGGCCGCCGACTATGAAGGCCGAGGGCTGAGACGTCAAGGCCGTTCGCTGGCTTGCCCGATAGTCACTCGTGCGCGGCGCGGCGCTGGCCGCGACCGGGGCCGTCTCGACCCACGGCGGGATTGACCGCATCGAAGCTCATGCGCAAGGTCAGCGGCTTGTTGCCGAAGACGGCGGGCAGCGGACCGAACGGTGCTGCGCGACGAACTGCAGTCATGACGTTCCGATCGAACTCGGGCACGCCGCTGGGGCGATGTACCGAGGCCGACACGAGCCCTCCGCTCGGATGGACGGTGAACTCGACGATCACGACCCCGCCACGGCCCTCGGCGATGGCCCATTCGGGGAAGGCGTCGCGCCAGAGCGGCTCGAGGCGCCGCTCGATGGCTCGGAAGTAGCCGAGGGTTCGCGGATCGGCGCTGGCGTCCCGCGCCGGTCCCGCGCCGTGGCCTGCAGCCGCGGAGCGCGAACCGGGACCGCTGGGGCCGCCGCTGCCCGGCGCAGCCCCGCCCTTCTCGCCGCCCACCCCGGGACCGGGACGCCCGCCGGCGGTGCTGGCGTGCAGCAGCGCGCGCACCTGACTCGCGACCTCTTTCCGGCTGTCGACGGTGTCGCTCGGGCTACCGCGCTCGGGCGCCGGCACTGCCGCTCGCGCTCGCGTGACCCACGGCCGCGCGAGCGCGACGGACGCGGTGCGCGACACGCCTCGACGAGCCGGAGCGCCGGTGAGCCCGGCCGCGGCCCGCGTGCGCTCTCCCCCCGGCTCCCGAGCTCCGGGCAATCGCCCACTCTCCGAGTCCGGCAGCTCGGCCCCGCCGAGCGGACCACCCACTTGCGTGGGCGACTCGCCCGACATCCGCCCGGGACCGGGCTGGTGAGCCCCGAGTGGGCGGCGCTCCGCCAGCGTCCCGCTGCCGCTGGCGAGGAAGTCGAACTCCATCGGCTCCGGCGTGGCGCGGCGATCGTCGAGGCTGCGCCGCACGGCGGCGGTCTCGATGCGTTGGAGTTGGCTCCGGTCCAGGCGGCTCAGCACGTCCCGATCGAGCGTGAGCCCGTCGACCGAGTCGGCCAGGTTGAGCGCTTCGCTCGGAGCGAAGTCCGTACCTCCCCGACCGGCGCGGGTTTGGTCCGGGCGGGCCGCGCGCTCGCCTCCACCGGGCAGCTCAGGCTCTGGCGTCGCGGGCACGTCACGATCGCCTCTCAGCGCGCCGACGCCAACCGTCGGCAGCTCGATCCCTCGTCCCGCCGGGGTCGGGTCGACCAGCACGACATCGACCGTGACGTCGGAGGCCGACGTTCCCAGGCTCCGCGCGACGATCCAAGCCCCGAGCCCGAGCGCCGCAGCGTGGACCGCGACCGACGTCGCGAGCGCGCCGGATCCCACGAGTCGCCGTCGGATAACCACGAACTCACAGGATAACCGGACTCGGCGCCAACGCCAGCCAGCGCTGCCCCTCGGCCGCCCCTCAAGTCCCGCGTAGCCGCTCCAGCGCAGCGAGAATCGCCGCGAGAGGAGCGTGATCTCCTGCCGTGCGAGCGACGTGCAGGTAGCCAATCTGCCCTCCCGGCGACACCACCGCGGCGCCCCCTTGCTGCCAGGGATCGCCCTGCACGGACGACTGGCGAAAGCCCGCTCGATAGGCGCGCCAAGCGTTGCGAAACAGCTCCAGGCTCAGCGAAGCGCCGACGCCGCCGCGCATGCCCAGGGCTCGGTAGGTCGCTCGGCCAGGATCCGTGAACACCTTCCCGTCGAGCCCAGTCCGCTCTACGAAGTGACGCGCGTGGTCCGGCTTGCCATTCCCGATGATGAACAGACAGCCGCCGCGGTCCCGAATCGCTGGTTCTCCGTCGCGCAACTGCTCGACCTGCTCGTGGCAGAACAGTCACCCGAAGTGGCGAACGAAACCGAGCACGGCGGGTTGGTCACGCCAGAGCGATGCCAACTGAACGGGATGGCCATCCGGAGAGAGCACGTCGAAGGACCCGAGGTTGGTCTCCACGGAGAGGTCCATAACGCGCCCGCTTCGGAGCGGAAGGGGGGCCTCAAGAGCTGTCGAAAGATCGACAGCTCTTTCATTCTGTCGCCGGGGAGGCACGCGCCTCCCCGCCCCAACGAAGTGAATTCGTTGGGGCCCCACCCCACGCGGGCCGGCTTCGCCGGCATGAACTGGGTCAATTCTTGACAGACCTTCAGTCGGGGGAGCGCCCTGCCCCGGCCGCGCGGCGCAGGGCGAGCACCCCGGCCCCGACGAGCAGGGTCACCAAGACGAACAGCAGCTCCGTCCAGCGCGTCGCGGCCCCCACCAACGCGACCGGCACCAGCGCGGCCAGGGCGACGGCGACGTGCCGCGGACCGAGCTGATGGCGACGCCTCGTGCTGAGTACGAGCAGCGACAGCGCGCTGACGCTGTACTGGGCGACGACGGCCACCGCGGACAGCACGAAGAGCGCCTGCAGCCCGGGACCGGCGCCAAGCAGCGCTACCAGCAGCACGACCATACCGAGCGCACGCAGCGGCACGGCCTGGCGCGACTCTCGCGACAGCCAGCGCCCGAGCGCCTCGGTCCGTCCGAGGGCCGCTACGTAACGTGGCGTCATCGCCATCATGCCGAACGCGATACCCAGGGCGGACACGGTGGTCGCGATCTCCACGCCACGCGCCAAACGCGCACCGCCATGGACGCCTGCAGCGGCCACCAGTGGCGCCTCGCGGCTCGCCAGATCGGGCAACACCAGGCACGCCGCGTGCAGGAGCGTGTAGAGCGCAGCAGCCACCAGCAGCGCGCCGACCGTGGCCGCGCCGACGGCCCAGCGCCCGGACCGGACGTGACCCGCGGGCACGGCTACGATCTCGAAGCCCTGAGTCGCGAAGATGCACACCAGCATCGCTCGACCGAAGGCGGAGCCAGTCACACCCCCTGTCTCGGGCAGCGAGCGGCTCTCACTCGCCGCGGACGCGAGCACCAGCGCCACGAGCGGCGCGAGCTTCGCGAGGGTGAGCACGGTCCACGCCCAAGCGCTCGGGCGCAGCCCGACGGCCGCCACGCCGCCCAGCAGCACGACACTGCCCAGGGCCACGGCCGCCCGACCCGCCTCGCCCGACAGCGAGAGCAACGGTGCGACATGCAGCGCGAGGCCGCCAATCACCGCCGCGGTGCTGAACAGCGCGCTGACCGCCGTGACCCAGCCCACGAAGTAGCTCGCGCTGTCGCCGAAGGCCGCCCGTGCCCAGACGTAGGGTCCCCCGTCCTCGGCGAACCGGCTGCCGAGCAGCGCGTACACTCCCGCCACCGGCGCCAGACACAGCGCCGTTGCGAGGTACACGCCAAGGCCGAGTGAACCCGGCACCAGGCCGGCGACCTCGCGCGGCGCGAAGAAGATCCCGACTCCGACGATGCCGTTGATGCCGAGCGAGAGCAATGACCAGAAGCCCAGCGCAGACGTCGACGCCGAGCCGCCTGCCATGACCAGCTACGCCAGCAGATCCGCGAAGCGCTCGCGCACGAGCGCGACCGCCGCGTCCGCCACCGACGACCGCTGATAGCCAAAGGTGTCGCTCAGCCGCGACACAGCGGCCTCCGCTGCTTCCCTGCGCGCAGCATCGAGGCCGCCGTCCTCCTCGCGCAACAGCAGCATCACGTCGCGTGTGAGGCGCGCTACCGCTACCCGGCGCTCGGCGAACACGGCGTCCTGAATGCGCTTGAGTTGGGGGGCGAACACGCGCCGGTTGTCCACCGCCGCACCCGGGTTGTCGATCGCCCACGCGGCCACGCGCCCGAGCAGGGACTCCCGCTGTCGCTCGTGACCCTCCGTCACACCCAACAGCGCCTCCACCTCCTGCATCATGCGCTCGTCCGGATCCTCGTACTGTCCCGTCAGCGCGTTGCGCACCTTCTCCTGCTTCACCCAGTAGCTGACGTGGGTGATGTACTTGTCGAACAGCTCGCTATAGCGATCTTCCTCGACCAGTCCGCTGGCCACGCGAAACTCGTCTTCGAAGGTGTCGAGCAACCGTTGCCGCAAGGCCTCGCGGAACAGCTTGTGGTCGTGGTAGCCGCCGGAGACTCTCTCCTCTTGCAGCCAGGCGTACTCACCAACGCGCTCGCACAGGCGATCGAGCTCCTCGAGCACGCCCAGCGGCGACAAGCACTCGTAGCGCGGGCTCTGCAGCGCATCCAAGAGCAGCGTGCGCATCTCCCGCGGGCTAGCCCCTAGGCTGCCCTCGTACACCGGGTAGGCCTCGGACTCGGTGTACAGCGCGCCGATGGCTGCCTGCAGCAGCTTGGTGCCTTCGTGATCGAGACGAGCCGGCGCAACTCCTGTCGCGTACAGGTCCATCTTCTCCAAGGCGGTCAAGCTGGCGACGACGTCTCGCAGGGGCTTGTCGTAGCGCTCCGCGATGGGCTTGCGCATGCGCGTGAGCACCGCGAACTGCGCCGCGATCTCGATGGCGTGAGGCGCGACGTGCTTCTGTGCCTGCTTGGCGATCTGAGTCTCGTAGATGTCTCGCTCGTCATACCAGCTGCGCAGGTACGGCATCTTGACCAGCTCGAAGCGACCGCGGAAGCTCTCGAACTCGGGGTGCTCGCGAAACGCCGCGAGATGGACCTCGTTCCCACTGGCGATCATGACGCAGTTGACCTGAACCGACTGGGAGCGCAGCGCGACCTCTCCGGTCTCGGCCGTGATCTGTAGGTACTTGAAGGCGTCGAGGGGGCGCTTCAGCAAGTCCGAGAACTCGAGCACGCCCCCCGCCGCGTCGACCAGCTCGCCAAACGCCTCGAACAGCGTGACGGCCTGCAGCGAGGACGGCAGCGCGGCCACGGACCGATCCGCGGTGATTTGCCGCTCCCCCGCGTCGACGCTCAGCTCGGGCCCCAGGGTCACGGCTCCCACCCGGTAGCGTCGGGAGACGAAGTACCGCTCCACTTGGACGTGGCGCAGGACGTCTTCGAGGGAGCCCTCGTAGCTGGTCAGCAGGGCATCGAACACCTGCCGGCTCTTGTGGGAGAGGCTGCCGCGCAGCATCCAGTTCGGCGGCGCCTCCGTCGCGCCCGCCTCCTCGTAGGCGCGCACCAGCAGCTGCTTGCGCTCCGGCTGCGGCAGCAGAAAGAGCGGATGATCGCGGACCTCCATGAACAGGCGAGCGTCGATCTGACTCTCGGGCAAGTGCGCGTAGCTCTGATCGTCCGGGCTCGACGAGCGTCTGCCGGTGAAGCCGATGGATCCCTTGAGCTTGCCCTGATTCGGGAACACCCAGTGGAAGCGGTACAGCGCGCCCTCGTCCAGGGTGGAGTAGTGCTCCAGCGCCCGCATCAGGCACGCGGCGGCGGTACTCTTGGCGGAACCGTTCGGGCCGTGCAGCAAGACCACACGATTGGCGCGGCCTTCCCGCGCGAAGTTCGACAACACGCGGAAGAGCTCAGCCTGAATGGTCTCGTGCCCCACCAACGCGTCCCGGCGCGCCTCTTCGTCCGGCGCGAAGGGCAGGTCGAACAGCCGATAGCGGACGAGGTTCCCCCAGGGCCGCGTGAGCTCGTCTCTGCCGTAGTGCAGGAATGCGTCGCGTAGGTACCGGGATGCATCCCTCGTCTGTCGCACCGGGTCATCGGCGAAGAGCTGGATGTACTCCGAGAAGGACAGCAGCCGCCGCTGCTCCTCGAAGCGCTGCTGCATGTGCTTCGCGACGGCGGCGAGCTCGTCCAGAATCTTCGGAGGCGCCATCGGCCTCAGGGTAACACGAGGGGCCTACTTCACGTCGATAGCCAGCGACAGCTTGCGCTTTTCGATCAGACATTTGTCGTCGGTACACACCGAGAAGCTGTACAGGCCGCTGAGCGTCGCCGCCCCCGCCCGCGTGGGGGTGAAGTCGACGGTCATGACGGCCGACTTGTGCTGCAGCTCGACGGCATCCTTCGTGATCAGCTGCTTGGGGAACTGCAGCCCCTCGCTGGGGTCGAGCTTCAGTTTGTAGGGGTACTGGTCGTTGCACTTGAAGGCGCCACGGGCCACCAGCACGACTTCGGCCTGAGCCGGTTGGTCCACGGCGTAGCTGCCCTTGGGCGACAGCGTCAGCTCGAAGCTCTCTTCGCTGTAGCTCGGCTGACCGGGACCCTCGACCTCGGGCTTCGGCGTCAGCGCCGCTCCCGGCTCGGTCGGCGTCGCGGGCTGCTCGGCCTTGGGCGTGTCCTTGCTGCAGCCCGAGCCGAGGCCCAGGGCCACGGCGCACAGCGCCGCAGCGTGAAACTTCGAGCGTTCAGCCATGCGCACGGATTTAGCACGGCCCTCCCAGCTGGCTACAGCGAAGTTGGCGCCTAGAACACGAACACGACCAGCAGCACCCCGGCGATCAGGAAGAACCCACCCACCAGTACGGCGACCAGGATCAGCACGCTGTTGTTGGTCGGCACCCCGACGGGGACCAGATCCTCGTCCGGCGGCGCCCAGTGCGGGCCCGTGGCGGGCGCCGGCTGCCAGCCCGCCGCCGGCGGCGCGGGAACGTCGAGCGCGTCGAGCGCAGCGCTCTCCCCGAAGAAGCCGTCCGCTGCAACGTCCATCGCGGTCGCACCACCATCGGCCTTCATCAGCTCGGGAAGTCGAGCGTCGATCTGCGCGCCGAGCTCGGTCTCGGTCGTCACCGCCCAGGCGTGATGGTCCCCGGTGAGCCCGTAAGCCAAGCCCAGCGCGTCCGCGAGCGCGCCCACCGAGGCGATGCGCAGGGCTGCCATCTTCTTGAACGCGTGGAAGAGTACGCGGTCCACGCCAGGCGGGACTGGGTACTTCGCATCCCGCGCGGCGTTGCTGGCGGGCCGCGGCTCCTTGGTCAAAATCTCGAGCAAGATGGCCGGCCCGTTGTTGCCGCTGAAGGGCACCTGTCCCGTGATGCACTCGTACACGATGGCCGCGAGTGACCACACGTCCGCGCGCTGATCGAGGGTGTCGAGCCCCTGGGCTTGCTCCGGGGCCATGTAGAAGGGTGAGCCGATGGTGGTCCCCATGACCGTCAGCTTCTTGGCGCTCTCGGCCTTGTCCTTGACGGACCCGAAGTCGAGGATCTTGACGTTGTCCCCGTCGCGGGTCTGACACAGGAAGATGTTGTCGGGCTTGAGGTCCCGGTGCACCAGCTTGCGCGCGTGCGCCGCGTCCAACGCCAGCGCCGCTTGACTGACCATGCGCACGACACGCGCGGGCGAGAGTGTGCGCTCTCGCTTGAGCATGCTGCGCAGCTCCTCACCGTAGAGGAACTCCATCACCAGCGCGTAGCTGCCGTCGTGGGTCGGCTGAAAATCGACCACCCGCACGACGTGTGGATGGGCCAGGCTCTGGCTCACCTCGAACTCCCGACGGAACCGCTCGAGGGCCACCTCGTCCCGAGCAACGTCCGGGTGGAGGATTTTGAGCGCCAAGTTAGTGCGGTCGACCATGTCGAGCGCCTCGTACACGCGACCCATCCCGCCATCCGCGACCACGCGCCGCACCTGATAGCGCTGGCACATGAGCTGGCCGATGCGGGCGTCATCCCCAGCGGTCGCGACGGGCACCTGGGTCGCGCTCACCAGCGCGTTGCCGTCCACCGGGCAGAACCCCGCATCGTCGGGGTACAATCGGCTGCAGGCCGCGCAGGCCTTCATTGGCCCCCTGACTGGGTCAACTCTCGACCGCCCTTCTGTCTAGGTCTCACGGCCCCCCGGACGGGGTGTCCTGCGCGTCCGAGACCGTCACCGACTCGCCGTTGTTCCTGCGAAAGTAGAGGATGCGATTGCAGCTCGGACACTGGCTCAGCTCCTCTTGACGCTTCAGCGTCTGAAAGAACATCGGCGGGAGCATGATGTTGCACGCGCTGCAGGTGCCCTCGACGGTGAACGCGATCGCGGTCCCGCGGCGCTTGCGCACCATCTCGTAACGACGATAGAGCACGACCGGCAGCTCGTTCACCACTGCGGCGCGCTCGGCCTGCTTGCCCGCCACGAGCTCCGCGGCGGCTCCGAGACGGGAGGTGACGGCGTCTTCGTTGTCCCCGACCTCGGCGGAGAGCTCGTCGCGTTGGGCACGGGTCGTCTCGATTTCGCCCTTGGCCTGATCCGCCAGCCCCGTGAGCTTCTCGATCTCGATCTCCCGATCCCGGTACAGCTTGCGAAGCTCTTCCAGCTCGCGAGTGACCGCGTTGGCCTCCCGCTCGCTGCGAACCCGCGACAGCTTCTCGCGAGACTTGTCGATTTGCACGCTCATCTGGCGCAGCTCCTGGATGATCTCCCCGCGCGTTCGCTCCATCTCCTTGACGCTCGTCTCGGACGTCCCAAGCCGGCCCTCCAGCTCGACGAGGTGCGACTTCTTGCCGTCGAACACGGTTCGGTCCTTCGACAGCTGCTCCTCGAGCACGCCGAGCTCGGCGTCGATGGCGGCCAATCGTTCCAGGGCGTCGATCTGGGCTTCGAGTTTCACGGTGACACTAAGCTCCTTGCCAAGACATTGAGAAATGCGGGCAGCCGGCGCGGCAGAGGCGTCGGCTGGCGAGGCGGTGGGCCCACCTGGGTTCGAACCAGGAACAGCCCGGTTATGAGCCGGGGGCTCTGACCGATTGAGCTATGGGCCCGGGGCGAGGATGCGTTGCGATCCGATACCGATCCCCGAGGCCGGCTCGAACGCGGAACGGAGCGAAGCCAGCCTCGAGTGCGAAAGGGGCTGGTGAACGCAATTTCCACGCCCGGAAACCTAGTCGAATCGCTGGGCCGGGGCAACAGCCGGCGAGGCCGCGCGGGCCAGGCGGTCAGCCGCCCGGCGCGACGGGAGCCGCGGGCTCGGCAAGCGCGAGGTCGGCGCAGCAGCGAAACCCCACCTGATAGAACCGAAACCAGCGATTGTGCGAGCGGGTCACGGGTCGGCAGCGCGCGCGAATGGGTCCGAAGTACCCGCCCTTCAAGCTGGAGATGTCCACGTTGCGCTCGGGCTTGGGGCTCTCGTTGCGTGTCCACTCGTCCACGTTTCCTGTCATGTCGAACACGCCGAAGGGACTCTTGCACCGCGGGCGGGACCCGCTCGGTACGCGCTGATCGAGACGCTCCATCTCGGGCGCGATCCTGCGAGCATGGCTGAACGCCTCGAAATCAGGAAGGTTGTAGGGCCGATCGATGTTGCACGCCGTCGCGTCACGCTCCCAACCGTAGGGGTACGGCAAACGCTCCTCGCCTTCACACGCGAAGGTCCACTCGTCCTCGGTACACAACCGCTTGCCCTCGGCGCGACAGGCCTCGGCCGCTTCGATGTAGCTCACCATCACCGCTGGAAGCACGCCAGCTTGATTGGGGTACTCGTAGCGATCCATGCACAGGCTCTTGTCGACGATGCGGCCTTCGCACAGGGGCGGCGGCGCATAGCGACGGCAGCGATCCCGGTGCTCCTCGATCCACTCGACACAGCGGTGCCCCACGTACGGACAGTACTTGCCGACGATGGGGACCATGCCCTCCGGGCAGGGGCCGGCCGCAGCGCCCTCGAGTGCGTCCGGCGCAGCGCTGGGCGACGCGGACGGCGCCGCCGACTCGACGGGCTCGCCTCGAGCGTCTACAGCGTCCGACGGCCTCTCGGACGCGGGGGCGTTGCAGCCAGCGGCAAGCGCGCCGAGGAGCGTCGCGAGTGCGCCGGCGCCGCGGGCCACCCGGACGGCGGGCAGGCACATCGGTCAACCCCTCCCGGCGCTGCCTCGCGGCTCCTCGCCCACCACGACGGGCCAGCCGTCGGGCCCGGCGCGCACGTCGAGCTCGTGGCTTGGGAGGCGCGGACGACTCGCCGGCACCTCGATGCCGTCGCGTGCCTCGGAACAGCAGCGAAAGCCGATCTGGTAGAACTGAAAATCCGGGCCGTGGGTCTTGGTCGTCAGCCGGCAGGTGTTGCGCACGGGCCCCCAATAACCTCCATTCAGCGTGGACACCACACGCGTCCCCTCCTCGCGGTTGTCCGTCCACTCGTCGACGTTGCCCACCATGTCAAAGACGCCGAACGGGCTTTGACAGTCGGGATGGCTGCCGCTCGGCTCGGCCTGCCACAGCCGTTCGAGCTCCGCTGCTCGAGTGCGGGGGTCGATCAACTTCTTGGCGTCGACCTCCTCGACGGGTCGGCCGACGTTACACGGGCTCGGCAGCCGCTCCCAACCGTAGGGGTACGGCGCTCGCTTGGGTCCTTCGCACGCGAGCGTCCATTCGCTCCGGGCACAGAGACGCTTGCCGACGCCGCTGCACGCGCGCTGCGCTTCGTGCCAGTTGACGAAGACCGTCGGCTTCTCGCCCACACGATTGGGCCACTCGTGCTCGTCGATGCAGAAGCGCTTGCTCACCTCGTTGAAGCGACACTCCGGTTTCCGCGCGTAAGACGCGCAGCTCGGAGAGCGCTCGTCGACGAAGGCGTCGCACTGGTACTCGAGCGCCGGACAGTAGTCGCCATCGACCAAGGCCATGCCCTCGGGGCAGGGCTCGGGCAACCCCTGCACGACCGTCACGCTCGCCACGGCCGCGAGCGAGAGCTGCAGGTCCGGCGACACCGGCAAGGGCGAGAGCGCGATGACGAGCGGCGCCAAGGGCCAGAGGTCCGGAGGGAGCACCGTCCAGGGCAGTAGCCACGCGACCGCGACTTTGGACAAGTTTTCCGAGCACGCGCGGGTCAATTGGCTCGGATCGCGCCGGGCTGGTTCGGGCTGGCGGGAGCGTGGTACGTTCCCACGCCGCATGGACCGCCTGATCGTCCGCGGCGCGTCGCAGCACAACCTGCAGAACGTCAGCTGCGAGCTTCCCCGCAACCAGCTAGTGGTGATCACCGGTCCGAGCGGCTCGGGGAAATCGTCACTGGCGTTCGACACCATCTATGCCGAGGGGCAGCGCCGCTACGTCGAGAGTCTCTCCGCGTATGCGCGCCAGTTCCTCGACCAGCTACCCAAGCCGCGGGTCGAGAGCATCGACGGACTCAGCCCGGCCATCGCCATCGAGCAGAAGGCGCTCGGCAAGAGCCCACGCTCCACGGTGGGCACAGTCACGGAGATCGCGGACTACCTGCGGCTGCTCTACGCGCGAGCGGGCACCCCGCACTGCCCGGTGGACGGCGCGCCCCTGTGCGCCTACACGGTTCAAGAGATCGTGGACGAAGTGGCGGAGCGCGGCACCGGGGCGCGGCTCGCTCTACTCGCACCCATCGTGCGTGGCCAGAAGGGCACGCTCGCCGCCGAGATCGACATGCTGCGTCGGGACGGCTACGTGCGCGCGCGCCTCGATGGCGAGGCCTTCGATCTCGGGGACGACCCAGTCATCGATCCGAAGCGAGCTCATGATCTGGACGTCGTCGTCGATCGGATCGTCCTGAGCGCCGAGGTCAAAGCACGCCTCACGGACTCGGTGGAGCTCGCCCTGCGACTGGGCGACGGCGCCCTGCTCATCGATGCCCTCGACGGCAGTGAGCCCCGGGTGATGAGCGAGCGCCTCATGTGCTGGGAGCACGCAGTGGCGCTTCCGGCGCTCGAGCCGCGCCTGTTCTCCTTCAACAGCCCGCACGGCGCCTGCTCGGACTGCGGTGGGCTCGGCCGACGGGACGCCATCGACCCGGCCCGCATCGTGCCCGATCCCCAGCGCACCTTGCGCGAAGGTGCCGTCTTGGCTTTCGGGCGACGCGGGAGCGTCGCGACCGCTACGGAGGTCGCCCGCGTGGTGGAGCGCCTCGGCGTCGATCCCGACCTACCGTGGCACGCGCTGACGGCGGCGCAGCAGCAGGCGATCTTGCATGGCTCGACGAGCACCGCGCGGCGCAAGCAGCGCGGCCACGCGAGCTACGATGGCATCGTCACACGCCTGTCCCGTTGGCTCGAGACGGATGACCTGGAGGAGGGCGCGGAGCACGACCACGACGAGGGCGCCATCGGGCCCGAGGACGTGGGGCGTTTCGTGATCAGCAAGACCTGCGACAGCTGTCACGGTCGCCGCCTTCGCCCCGAGGCCCTCGCCGTCAAGCTCGCCGGTCGAGACTTCGGCGAGATCTGCGCGCTTCCGCTGCGGGACCTGCGCGAGACTCTGCTCGCGCTCGCGGACGACAGTAGCCTCGGAGCTCGCGAGCGCACCATCGCCGAACCGCTGTTGCGCGCCGTCACCGAGCGCCTCCGGTTTCTGCTGGATGTCGGGTTGGACTACTTGTCCTTGGACCGACCCGCACAGACCCTGTCCGGCGGGGAAGGGCAGCGCATTCGCCTGGCCACGCAGATTGGCGCGTCGCTGGTCGGGGTGCTGTACGTCTTGGACGAGCCCAGCGTTGGCCTGCACGCGCGCGACAACGTGCGCCTGCTCTCCGCGGTCCGCCGGCTCGTCGACAAGGGCAACAGCGTGATCGTGGTGGAGCACGACAGGGACGCCATTTTGGCGGCCGACTTCGTGCTCGACATGGGCCCCGGCGCGGGCAACCGCGGGGGCCACATCGTCGCCACCGGCTCACCGAGCGAACTCATGAACTGTGCCGCGTCCGTGACCGGTGCGTACCTGTCCGGCGCACGTCGACTACCGATCCCGAGCCAGCGTACGCTCCCAGGCAAGCAGCGGCTGTCGGTGGTTGGCGCTCGCGCGCACAACCTACGGGACGTCACCCTCGACGTACCGCTGGGCCTGATCACCGCCATCACGGGCGTCAGTGGCTCGGGCAAGAGCAGCCTGGTGGTCGATACGCTGCTGGCGGCAGCTCGGGCTGAGCTGTACGGCGCGGGTGGCTGGGTCGGTCCGTGCGATCGCATCGATGGGCTGTCCTACATCGACAAGGTGATCAGCATCGATCAAGCGCCCATCGGGCGCACCCCGCGCTCGAACCCGGCCACCTACACCGGCATCTTCACCCACCTTCGAGAGCTGTACGCCACGCTGCCCGACGCGCGCGCGCGGGGCTACAAGCCCGGGCGCTTCTCGTTCAACGTCAAGGGAGGGCGCTGCGAGGCCTGCCAGGGCGATGGCGTCCTGCGCGTCGAGATGCACTTCTTGCCGGACGTCTACGTCACTTGTGACGCGTGCAGTGGGCAGCGCTACAACCGCGAGACCCTCGAGGTGCGCTATCGCGGCATGTCGATCGCCGAGGCCCTGTCCCTATCCGTCGACGAGGCTGGCGACTTCTTCGACGCCATCCCGCGCATCGCTCAACGGCTCGAAGCACTGCGCCGGGTGGGCCTCGGCTACATCCAGCTGGGCCAGCCCGCAACGACGCTCAGCGGGGGCGAAGCCCAGCGCATCAAGCTGGCCACGGAGCTCGCTCGCAAGGCCACTGGCCAGACCCTGTACGTGCTCGACGAGCCCACGACCGGCCTTCATTTCCAGGACATCGAGCTGCTCACAACCGCCCTCTTCGGGCTGCGCGAGGCGGGCAACACCGTCGTGCTCATCGAGCACAACATCGACCTCATCGCCTGCGCGGACTGGGTCGTCGATCTGGGACCCGAGGGCGGCGATGGCGGTGGACGAATCGTGGCCTCGGGCACACCCGAGCAACTGGCGACGGCGGCGGGGAGCCACACGGGTCTGTTCCTGCGAGCTTTGTTCGACTCCATCGCCTCGACCGCAGCCCCCAAGCCCCGCGGCGGTCGTTGAGCCGCCCGTGGAGCCCGGTCAGCCGAAGTCTTTCTCGACGCGCTCCTGATCTTCTTTGCAGCGGATGCAGAGCGTCGTCTCGGGGCGAGCCTCGAGACGCTTCACGGATATCTTCTCGCCACAGTCGTCGCAGACACCGAAGCTGCCGTCGTCGATCTTCTCGAGCGCCTTCTGAATCTTGTCGAGGAACACCTTCTCGCGGCCACGCAGACGGAAGGTGAAGCTCTGGAGGTACTCGCTCGAGGCCAGGTCCATCTCGTCCGGGAGATCGTTGGCGTCGAGGGTCATGTCCTCGTCCAGTGTCTGCTGCGCGCGACGGATGATCTCCTGGCGCTTGGATTCGAGCAGGTCGCGGAACTTCTTGAGCTGAGCCTTGGTCATGGCGGTCAGGCGCGCCCGGCCGGGCACGGAGCGGAGCAACCTAGGGTGACTTGCCCGCCACGTCAACGCCTCCGGGCGGGCCCGGCAGCGGCCCCCGGCAGCCCCCCCCGCCCACCCGCCAAAGCGGCTTTCCGGGCCGCAAAACCGGAGTAATCTGGCATGCCCATGCTGGACTTGGAGCAAGGGCGCGCGCCCGTGGAGCCTAGCGACGCAGCGACCATCATCGTGCTCCGCGACGCCTCGGGCGGACCCGAAGTGTACTGCGTCAAACGTCACGTCCGGTCCGGCTTCCTGGGCGGCGCGGTGGTGTTCCCCGGCGGCAAACTCTCCGCCGACGACGCGCACCCGGAGTGGACCGTGCTCACCACTGGGCTCGGGGCGCGCGCGGGCGCGTTGGCCGCTAGCGAGGCGTCAGGCCTGGCCTTCGCGGTCGCCGGGCTCCGCGAGCTGTTCGAGGAAGCCGCACTGCTCACCACGACGACGCACGACCTGGGACACGAGCACGCCCTCGCGCTACGCGAGCGCGCCGGCGCCGACGGCTCCGAGGGTGCGCTCCGTCAGCTGCTCCGGCTGGAGGGCTTGCGCTTGGACACTGCGCGGCTCGAGGCCCTCGCGCGTTGGGTCACGCCCCAAGCCGAGTCACGACGCTATGACACGCGCTTCTACTTGCTCCCCTGGCACGGGCCGCAGGTCGGCCGCCCTGACCGACACGAGACGACGGAAGGCTTCTGGGCCACCCCGGCGGCGGTGCTTCAGCGCTGGGAGCTGGGCGAGCTGATGCTGGCGCCACCGACGTCGCACACGCTTGCCCTGCTGGCGTCGGCGCGTAGCGTCGGCCACGCCACGGACATCGCCGCGGCCCAATCCCTCGACCCGTTGTGCCCGCACTTCGCCATGGATGGCGAGCTCGCGGTGCTCGCGCTGCCCGGAGACCCACTGTACCCGGGAGGCGGCACGCTCGACACAGCGGCGGGCCCGACGCGCTTCGTGCTGCGCGATGGGCGCTTCGTACCCGAACGTGCCTAGCCCGCGGCGCCGGCGTCAGCGCCCGTCGCGATACGCGCGCACGGCGTTGACGATGGCGTCCGCCAGCTTCTGGCGGTAGTCCGCCGTGTCGAGCCGACTCTCCTCCGTCGGGTGCGAGATGAACGAAGACTCGAACAGCGCAGCTGGCATTCGAGCACCCGCGAGCACGTAGAATCCAGCTCGCTTCACCCCGTGGTCGGTGGCGTCCGGATAGCGCGGGGACAGGGACGCCATCGTGGAGCGCTGAAGCAACTCGGCGAAGTGATTGGACCGAGCGCGGACGCCCTGATCGACCACCCGAGACAGCACGCTCGCGAGCTCTGCCGCGGCGGCGGGTGACGAAGCGTTCTCGCGCGCAGCGATGCTCAGCGCGTGAGGATCCCGGGATTCGTCGAGCACGAAAGTCATGACCCCGCGCCCGGTGCCGTCTTCGTTGGCGTTGCAGTGAATCGACAGGAAGAGGTCCGCCTGGAACGCGTTGGCTCGGGCCGCCCGCTCGTCGAGCGGAACGAACACGTCCGAGTCCCGCGTGAGCAAGGTCACGACCCCGAGCTCACGAGCGATGAGCGGCGCGGCGCGGTGGGCAATGTCGAGGGTGACGTCCTTCTCGCGGAGTCCCGCGGGCCCGACCGCGCCTGGGTCGTGTCCGCCGTGACCAGGGTCGAGCACCACGCGACGCACGCCCCGAGGTCCAGTGGGCGCCGCGACGGGCAGGGCGGGCGCCTCCTTGGCCACATCGATCACCAAGCGGAAGGGCTCTGGCAAGTAGAACACCTTGCGCCAGGCCTCGCGTCGAAGGTCGAGCACGAGGCGCGTGCCGCCAGTCTGCTTGCCCAAGCGCACGCGCTCGACCAGTCCGCCCACGGGCAACTCGAGGGGCCCCTTGTAGCTGGCCTTCGCGACGTCCACGTACAACCTCGGGCCGCGGTCGCCCTGACGACCCAAGATCCCGACCTCGAACAGCGCCGGCTGGGTCAAGTTGACGACGATGCGCGCGCCGTCCTCCGAGCCGTAGCGCTCGATGCCAGTGATGCGGGTAGGTCCCGTCGGATTGTTGATCGGGAGGGTCGGCACGACGACAGGGCCGGCGCTGCCGAGCGTCGTGGACGCGATCCCGCTGTCGTCCCCGGCCTGCCGATCGAGCTCCGCCAGCACGGTGGGGAGCGGGCGAAAGGCGGCCAGCGTCGCGAGCAGCGCGTCGACTCGGCGGCGGCAGG
The DNA here is from genome assembly GCA_019637295.1 of Polyangiaceae bacterium. Classification (GTDB taxonomy): domain Bacteria; phylum Myxococcota_A; class Polyangia; order Polyangiales; family Polyangiaceae; genus JACKEA01. Next base: position 883,422 of record JAHBVX010000002.1, on the reverse strand, counting down.
CAGCGTCCTCGGTTCGGCGGCGCGCCACGTACACCGCTCGGTAGGTGGCCGGCGGCGACCGCCTCAGCTCCCCCTCGAGCAGAGCGCGATCGAGTCGAGCGCCGCACCCCAGCGGCTCGGGGGAGTCGGCGACTTGCTCGAGCAGCTCCAGTGCCTCGAGCGCATCCGACTCACGACGCTCCAGGCGCCAGGTGCGCTCGCGCAGTCGTGCCGCGGCGAGCAGCAGCCTCGAGCGCTCGACCCCCGAGGCGCGCGCCGCCTCGACCGCCAGCCGAGCGGCTTCGGCCACGGCCTCCTCGCGGGACGGGAGGGGCGATTCGGCCGCGTCCTCGACGCCAGCCGCGTCTTCGGGTGTCCCCGCAGGCTGGCGGCAGCCGCCGGCGAGCAGCAGCAGGGTCACGGGCAGCAGCCATCTCTTCACCGACTGAGGTCTAGCGCGCCCCGGCGCCTGCGGTCGAGCTTTCGGGCCGCGGCCGAGCACGACAATCCGCTAGAAATTCGCAGCCGGCCAACATTGCGTGAACGCCGAAGGCGGTGCTAGCCTTCCGACCGGCGCTAGGGGACCAAGCGATGCCTGATCAACCCGAAGACCCCAAGCTCACGGAAGAAGACGCCGACCGCTTGGCCGAGAGCATCAAGCCGTTCTGGGACACCGAAGACGCAGCCCCGGACGCGACTGCCGAAGACGCTGCGTCACCCGCCGCAGCCCCGGCGTCCGAGCCCCCCGCGGCGACTGAGCCAGCTGCCGCTCGCAAGAAGATCGAGGCCAAGCCGGTCGTCTCCGCCAAGAGCATTCCTCCGCCTGCGGACAAGGACGCTGCTCCGCCCGCAGACAAGCTCGAGCACAAGACGTTGATTGGCCACCTGCCCCCGCACCTCGCCGGACCCGAGGGCGCGGCTGCTAGCACCGAACCGACGGACGGCCCGCCAGTCGAGCCCGCAGAAGCGCCCCCGCCCGCTGCAGCGAGCTCCGCTCCCGAGGACGCCGCCGCCAAGCCATCGTCCCCCGAGACCACCCCGCCGCCGGTGGCCCCCGAGCCAGAAGAACCCCGCCGAGTGAGCAAGGCGGCACGCATGGCGGACGAGCCCAGTGAGGTGCCTCGCAGCCGCAGGCGCGCTGAGCCCCTCTCCGCACGCTCCGCCACCCTCGACGAACCGTATGAGCCGCCGGTCCAGAAGAACCGCGCGCTGGTCTGGGGCATCTTGGGCGGCGCCGGGTTGCTCGTGCTCGTGGGCGTCATCGTGAAGTTCAGCGGCGGTGACGACGCGAGCGGGACGCCGGTCGCCACCACCGCCGCGCCGTCCCCCACTCCGGTTTCGACACCTGCCGCCACCGCCACACAAACCGCCACGGCAACCGCAACCGCGGAGGAGATCCCCGAGCCTCCCGCCCCCACCCAGACCACCGCGCCGGCGCCTGCCCCTGAAAAGCCAGCGGCAACTCCACCCAAGCCTGCCCCCAAACCGCCCGCCGGCGCGTGGCCGAAGCCCGCCGCGGCGCCGCCGCCTCAGCCCAAGTCGGGCACCATCGTTCGCGAAACCCCCTTTTGAAGCTGTTCGAGTTCGGAGCACCCACCATGATTCGAAGCGCGCGCGCTGCCGCCCGGCTGCTGATCGTCCTCTCTCCCCTGCTGGCAGCAGCCAGCTGGACCGAGCCGGTACATGCGCAAGACGACGTCGCAACCCAAATGGCGCGCGAGCGGTTTCAGGAAGGCGTGCGTTTCTACGACCAGAAGCAGTACGAGAAGGCTCGCGCAGCGTTCCTGCAGGCCTATGCGCTTCGCAAACACCCGGCCGTGCTCCTCAACCTCGCGCAGAGCGAGCTTCGCGCGAAGCACGAGGCGGACGCGGCAAAGCACTTCGCACAGTACCTGCGTGAAGCGAGCGCGACGGGCGCCGAGCGTGCCGAAGCGGAGAAGGGCCTCGCAGCCGCGAAGGCTGCTGTCGGCGAGTTTACCGTCACCGTCGAGCTCGAGGGCTCCGAAGTCTATGTGGACGGCAACTTCGAAGGGCGTTCCCCCCTGCCCGGCCCGATCTACCTCTCACCCGGGGATCACAACCTCGAAGCCCGGCGAGACGGCCGCACCGCCGCGGTGGCCGTGAACGCGACCGCCGGACAGACCAGCTCCATCGCTCTGTCGTTCTCGAACCCCGGCGGGGCCACTGCGCCAGTCACCGGTCCCATGGTCGCCCCGCCGGGAACGCAGCCCGGCCCAGGTCCGGGCCCCGGCCCCCAGCCCCCGCCCGGGGATCAGGGCTCGATCGGCTTCGACACCTCAGAGAAGCGACGCCCCTTCTTCGAGTGGGCCACCGAGACGCCCGTGGCTTGGGTGGGCGGCGGCGTCACTGCCCTCGGCTTGATCGGCGGAGTTGCGTTCGCGCTCTCGTCCAGCTCCAACTTCAGCAGCGCCGACAGCATCAAGAACAAGATCACCGCGCAGGCCGCGAAGGACGGCGTCACCGGACCGTGTGGACCGCCGCCCGTCACCTTTCCCACGAACTACACCAGCGCTTGCACCAGCTATCAGGACCGCGTCGACACCGCCGAGAGCCAGAAGACGCTCACGATGGTCTCCTTCATCGTGGCCGGGGTGGCTGCGGCTGGCACCGTCGGCTACTACTTCATCGACGCGAAGGAGAAGCCCGCCAGCGCGCGCAAGCCTCGAGCACCACGCACCGCCCTCGTTCCGCTGCTCGGGCCGGGCACCGCCGGTCTCGGCTTCGCCGGCGAGCTCTGAACGCCTCTCAGCCGGCTCGCCGACGGCCGCCCAGCCAGGCTCTGAACGTGCTCCGCGGCACCCCCGCGGCACGCGCAGCGGCAGAGGCATTCCCACCGTTCTGCTCGAGCAGCACACGCGCCTCGTCCACCGTGACCTGACGACCCGAGCTGACCACAGGATCGCGTGGCGCGGTCCCGCTCGACGGCAGCGCCTCGTGGACATGACGCTCGTCGATCCGCGCTCCGCTGCTGACGACGGCTGCCCGGTACAGCACGCCGGAGAGCTCCCGCACGTTCCCCGGCCAGTCGTACGCGACGAGCCGAGCAAGCGCGGCGGGTGCGAGGTGCCGAGGCCCGAGCTCCGACTGATGTCGCTCCAGCAGATAGCGCGCGAGCTGCGGGATGTCGCTGCGCCGCTGCCGAAGCGGCGGCAGCTCGATCACCAGGGTACTCAGTCGGTGGTACAGATCCGGACGGAAGCGCCCTTGCTTCACCCGGTCGCTGAGCGCTGCCCAGGTGGCAGAGACGACACGCGCGTCGACGCACAGCGCCTTGCCTCCCACTGGCCGCACTTGTCCGTCTTCGACGACCCGCAGCAGCTTCACCTGCATGGCGTGGGAGAGTTCGGCGACCTCATCGAGGAACAACGTGCCTCGATGCGCTTGCTCGAACGCCCCCTCCCGGGACTCGACCGCACCCGTGAAGGCACCGCGGCGGTGGCCGAACAACTCCGCGTCCGCCAGTGACTCGGCGACCGCACCCACGTTCATTGGAACGTACTCTCCCTTTCGGCCGGACAGATCGTGCAGCGCGCGGGCCACCACGTCCTTGCCCGTACCCGACTCGCCCTGGATCAACACCGGGCGGCCAAGGGCCGCGTAGCGATGCACTGCATCCGCCACCCTGCGCATCACCTGCGAATCTCCAACGAGCCCCGGGACGGAGCGCGCGGGCACCGTTGCGTGATCGGTCTGCGGCCGCACGGCGACCGTCGCAGCCCCGATCACCACCACGCCGCCGCTATCCGGCAAGACGCAGTGGGTGGTACGCGCACGGCCGACGAAGACGCCGTTCCTCGAGCCCAGGTCGCTCAGCTCCACGCCCTGACGCGTCGCCACCAGCCGGCAGTGGCGGCCGCTGACGGATCGATCGCACACCCGCAGGTCCGCGTCGCGCGCGCTGCCGATCACCAACTCTTCGCCCATGCCGAGCACCCGCGACTCGGACTGCTGGGAAGCCCCGACCTCGACCAGCCAAGGGCCCAGCGCCGCTGGCCACGAGAGCTCTTGCGTCTCCTCCCCTGCGGCCATCGACCCGCCGTCGGCGTAGGATTGCTCGAACATCGTGGATGGACCAATCGGTCCTCCACAGACGCAGTTGCGGCCCATCCGGGCGTCGACAAAGAGTCACCCGTGAGGCCGAGTGCGTGCTAAGCAGGGCGCCGATGCTTCGGCGAGCTGGCGCTCCACTCTTCGTCACGATCCTACTGCTCACGCGCACAGCGCTTGGCCAGAGCGCAGACGGCGACGGTGCCGACGGCCCGGAAGCGGTCGAGCCAGCCGGGGACGAGCAAGCCCCAGCTCCACCTCCGCCCCTGCCGGACGACGAAGATCCGCCTGACCCGCCATTGCTACCGCCCGCGCTCGACACCCTGGCCGGCCATTTCGCGCTGGGTCTGTCGGGCGGCTGGTTCATTCCCTTCGGCGGGCTCGAGAGCGGCGCGTCGCAGGCGGATTCTCTGGGTAGCGGACCGGGCGTCGGGTTCGACGCGGGCTACGGCGTCAGCCGCACGGTCATGCTCGGACTGTTCGGGCAAGCCGCCTTCTTCGGCGAGGGGGACCGCTGCAAGGGTTGCTCGACCACCAGCTACGCTGGCGGAGCGTTCATTCGCTATCACCTGGTCCAAGGGGTCCGCTTCGATCCCTGGATGTCCGCCGGCATCGGCTACCGAGTCACCCGCATCAGCACGTCCGCCTCGGACATCGACTACGCCGGTATCGAGTGGCTGAATCTCAAGCTCGGCGGAGACTGGTACGCCTTCGACAAGCTTGGCTTTGGGCCCTACATGGAGCTGAGTGTAGGTCGATACTCCTCGCGCAGCCCGGGGGAGCTCGCGTCGGGCGCCAACCACTGGCAGTTCTCCACCGGCGCGCGCATCGTCTTCGATCTGCCCGGCAAGTGACGAGCCTCTGAACGCGCAGTGCTCGCGCCAGGGCGCGGCACCACACGTGCCCTCTCCAGCTACCCGACCGCCACGCCCAGCGCCTTGCGAAGCTGCGCGTAGTGCTCGCTCACGCTGAACACGAGCAGTTCCTTCATCTTGTCGGCGGGCGGCAGATCGCCGGGTAGTCCCGCGTCGCTCGCGATGATCTTCTTGGCGATCTCCAAGTCCGCGCACACCAGCAAGCCCGCTCGGCACGAGGTCAACTCGACCGCTTGACTCCAACGCTTGATGTTCGCCTTCGCGCCCTCCTCGATGAAGCGCTTCACCACCTGGCGCAAGCCCTCGAGCTGGACGGGCTGCATGTACTTGGCCAGCTCCTGAGCGGTCATCCGTACCTGGCCTTGGATGTCTGCCGGCATGGGGGTATTGGGCGCCGCCAACATCACGCCCGCAAAGAGCATGATGGTGAGCTCCGCCTGGGTCGGAAACAGCGTGCGAATGTAGTGCTCCCCACGATAGTGCGACAGGTGTCGACCGCAGATGAAGACCAGCTCGGGCGGCGTGAACCCCGTCAGCACCGTCTGCCCGGCGAGTGAGGCCGGCGGTACGGCGGGTACGGGCAGGATCGATCCGGGCACGTCATTGCGCACGTACAGATCCGGCGTCGGGATACCCAACACCTGCGCCGCCCAACCGAACGTCTTGGCGAACGTCACGGTAGAGCTCTGTGGGTCCTGCTTGAAGCGAGCATCGAGTACGGGCAGCTTGTTCTGCGTCTTGAGCTGCGCGATCTTCGCCTGCAGCGCGCTCGGGGCGATAAACTCCATGATCTTCGAGACGTACAGGTTCTCGTCGGCATGGAAGAGGTGCTTGACCCACATCTCGTTGGTGAGGCGCCCCTTCACCGCGAGCATCCCCTGAGGCCGGTAGTCCTCGAAGAACTGGGTCTCGTCCGGGTCCGCCTTCTTCATGAAGGCCATCGCTGCCGCCAAGCACCACGCCTCGTCATAGGCGTGCTTCTGCAGGTACAGGCGATACAGGGCGCGATACGGATCGATGCGCAACGGATCCGACTCGAGGATCGTCCGCTGAGCGGCGATCGCGTCGTCGAAGCGCTCGGTGGACTCATACAGCTCCGCGAGGATTTGCGCCTCCAGGATGTCCCCAGGCTTGACGGTCGAAGCCATCTTGAACGCCTCGATCGCGTCGTCGGGCTTCTGCAGTCGGTCCCGGTAGATCAAGCCGAGCTGGTGCCACAAGGTGTGCTCCAAGTCCGGCTTACCCTTGCCCGCGATGCGGTGGAGCATCTTCCGGTAGGAACGCTCGAGCGCCTTCCAATTCTTCTGACCCGTGAGCACCTTGTTGATGCGCTCGAACGCTTGGAGGAAGCCCGGATCCAGATCCAACGCCTCGTTGAACAACTCCACGGCCCGGTCGACGTCCTCGAGCTTGTCGCGATACAGCTGCCCCATCGTGTTCAGGTAGCGCGAGCGCACCTCGGGCTTCTGCTCGATGTCGGCGATCGCTTGCAGCGCGTCGACCATCTTCTGCCAATCCGCAGCGGCCTGATACAGCTGGAGCAGCTTGTGAAGCAGGACGTGATCATCAGGCTTGAGGTCCCGCGCCTCCTCGAGCGCCTCGATGGCCTTGTGCGGATTCTTCTCCTTCTCGGACCACAGATCACCAATCTCGTTGAGCAGCACATAGCGCTCCTCGCCGTCGATGATGCTGTCGAGGATTTGACGCTTGTACGCCGCGACCTGCTTCCAGTCGTTGCCCGCCGCGTACACGCCGATCAACGCCTCGAGCGTGGCACGGTGCTCGCTGTTCAGGGCGAGGGCCTTCTCGTAGTTGTTGATGGCCTGCTTGGCCTGGCCCTGCTCCCGCTTGATGCAACCCAGGTAGTAGTAGACGTCCGTACGCTCGTCGACGTCGTCCTCGCCCAGAGCGGTGAGCACCTTCTGGTAGTTCGTCAGCGCGCTGGGCCAGTCCCCGAGGCGGAAGGCAACGTCGGCTATGCCGCGAATCGCTTCTTGATCCGTGAGATCGAGCTGGTTCGCCGTCTGATAGGCCTTTAGCGCCTTGTCGTCGTTGCGGAGCGCAGCGTGCACCTTACCCAGCAACTTGTAGAGCGTGTGCTGCTCGGCGCGCTCCTTGTTCTTGCTCTTGCGCACCAGCATTTCGGCTAGCGGCTCGGCCTCCGGGAAGCGCTCGGTCCGCAGGTACTCTTCGACCAACGGCAGAGCGGCATCCTCGCAGTCCTCGTCGCACTGTATGGCAAGCTCGTAGGCCAGCATCGCTTGCTCGTGCTCGCCGAGCATCTCGTCACGCAGCTTGCCGAGTTCCACCAGGAGCTTCGCGCGGGGCCGAGGGGCCTGCGTGTTCATCTGCTCCTGCTCCAGGTAGCGCGCGGCGCGATCCCAATCACTCTCGTCGATGGCGATGGTCCGAAGCGCCGCGAGGGTCGGCAGGTGTGTCGGATCGAGGTCCAGCGCCATCTCGAAGCGCTCCTGCGCCTCGCGACGGTCCCCGAGCTTCTCCTCGAGCGCTCGCCCGATGCGATAGTACATCTCCACGCGCTGCGTGCCGTCGCTCGTCAGGTCGGCGACTCGCGTCATGAACTCGATCGCTCGCGCCGAGTCTTCCTGCTTCTCGTACAGCTTCGATAGCGCTTCGAGGGCCGGGATGTTGTTCTCGTCGATGTCGACGATGTTCTGGTGGGCGTCGATGGCTCGGTCGATGTCGCCGACCTCATCCGAGTAGACCTGCGCGATCTGCCCATACAGCTCCACCTTGGTGGCGCTGTCCGCGGCTTCGCTGATGTGTCGCTCGTAGGTGTTGATCAAGTCGAGCCACTGCTTCAGCCTCCGGTAGCAGCGCTCGAGCGCGACATAAGCCGGCTCGCAGCCGGCATCGATCTCGACGGCCTGCTCGAGGCGCTGGGCGGCGAGGTCGGCCTTGAGGAACTGCTCTTCCTGGATGCGTGCGACCTTGAGCAACACCTCCACTCGTTCGCGCTCGGTCTCTACGACGTCCAGCTGACGCTCGAAGACGTCCACCAGGTCCGGCCAGTCCTGCAGCGCGTCGTAGATGCGCTCGAGCCCGCGCAGCGCGAAGATGCTCGTGCCGTCGAGCTCCAGCACCTCGCGGTAGACCTTGCCCGCTCGCTCGAAGTCGCCCAGCGCGGTCTCGTAGAGTCCGCCCATCCGCATCTTGTGCTGCGCGATGGCGTCCGTGTCCTGCAGCGCTTGCACCTTGCTGGTCAAGATGTCCACCAGCTCCTGGTGGCTGCCCCGCTGGTCGTACAGGCGCTCCAGCGCCTCCAGCGCAGGCAGGTGCAGGGGATCGATCTCGAGGGCACGCTTGTAGTGCGTGATGCCCTGATCCGCCATGCCCATGTGCTTCTCGAGGAGCTCGCCGAGATCCACCAGGATCAGCTTGCGGTCGTCGTTGGACACGGCGACGTCCAGCGCCCGCGTCAGCGTCTCGCCCATCTTCTGCCACTGGCTGCCCAGCCGGTGGATGGCGGCCATTTGCCGCAGGACCTGAACGTTGTTCGGATCCAGCTGCATGATCTGGGCGTAGTAGGGCTGCGCGTACTCGGGATGCCCCAGGTCTTCGCCGTACCACTTGCCGAGCCGCAGGCAGAGCTGGATCTTGCTCTTCGGTACCTCTTGCTCGCCGAGCCAGGCGTTGGCGGTGTTGATCAGTTCGCCCCAGCGGCTGGTGGCCTGGGCCATGCGCTCGAGATAGCGAGCCGTCTCATCGTCGCTGAAGTCCTCGCTGAACGCGTTGACGAGCGCGTCGAAGGCCTGGTTCTTGTCGTCGAGTTGCTCCTCGAACACCTTGGCGATTCGGCGCAGCAGATCGCTCTTCTCGTCGGTCTCCTCGCGCGTCTCCAGGCGGTTGAGGTACAGTTCGATGAGCGGCTCCCACCGGCCTGCGGCGGTGTGCAAGCGCTCGAGGGCCTCGAAGGCCGCGTCGTGCGCGGGGTCGATGGTCAGGACGCGCTCGAACGCCGCTGTCGCCTGATCGTAGTCGTCGATCTCTCGCTTCCAGATCTCAGTGACTTCGAGCAGCTCCCGGATCTTCTCCGCCGGATCCTCGAGCGCCTCGGCGCGCTGCATCTTGACGCTCACGACCTCGACGAAGCGCTCCTCGGCGCGGTAGGCCCGCTCGAGCTCCGCCATGGCCTCGAAGTCGCCCGGGTCGACCTCGAGCAACCGGCTCCATGCCTCCACGGCCCCGTAGGGCTGCTCGAGGACCTGGCCGTAGGTCTTGCCGAGCTCACGGTAGACCGCCACCAAGTCCTGCGGCTCGAGCAGCGCGGCCGCCCGATCGATGGTCGCATGCAGCGCGCCGACCAACTCCTGCGGATCGTTGCGCTCACGCCAGATCTGCGCGATCGCGAACAGCGCAGCGACGTTGGAGAAGTCGATGTCGAGCACACGCTGCCAGGTCTCGAGGGCCTCGTCGTCACGGCCCAGCTGCTCCTTGAACAGTCGAGCGCGGCGCGTCAGGATGTTGATGCGCTCTTCGTCGCTGTCCGCGATGTCGAAGTGACGCTCGAGCACGTCCGTGAGCTCGGCCCACCGACTCTGTTGCTCGTAGAGGCCAGCGAGCGCCCACAGGGCTTCCGGGTCCTCCCCGCGTAGATCCAGGACTCGCTTCCAGCCGTCGATGGACTCGTCCACCTTGCCAAGCCGCTCCGACGCCAGGCGCGCCATCTTGGCGCGGATCTCCGCTTCCTGAACGTCCCCCACGGCGTTGTCGAGCTCGCGCCGGAACACGGCGTCGAGCTCCGTCCACTGCTCGGTAGCCTCGAAGATTCTACCGAGTGCCGCGATGGCGTCCTCGTTGGCCGGCTCGAGCTGGTCAAAGATCATCCGGTAGGCTCGGATCGCGTCCGCGACTTGGCCGAGCTGTTCTTCGTAGACCTGGCCGAGCCGGGTGTAGAGCTCGACCTTGTCCATCGGCTCCTCGGCCGCTGCGGAGCGCTGCTCGAGCACACCCGCGAGCTCAGGCCATTGCTCCAGCGACGAGTAGATGCGGTCGAGCTGCGCCAGCGAGTCCGGCTCGCCAGGCGCGACGGTCAGGACGTAGCGGTAGGTCTCTTCCGCCTTGGCCACGTCTGCGAGCTCTTCCTCGAAGACGCGGGCAAGTCGCTTGCCGATGACTGCCAGCGTCGCGACGTCGAGCCCCGGCGTCCCGAGGATGTCCGCGTAGGCGTTGGCTAGCTGCTCCCAGCCACCGTCGGTCATGGCCGCGAGCCGTTCCAGCTCTTCGCCACTGCGTTCCTCGAGGGGCTGCTCCTTCAGTGCGCGCACGAACACGCTGAAAGCCAGCACCGGATCGAGCAGACGCTCCTCCGCGTCCTCTGCGATGCGGTGATACATCTGGACGCGCAGCTCGGGATCCGTCGCGTGGCTGAGCTGAGCCTCACGGACGCGGATCAACTTCTCCCACTCGGCGCTGGCCTGATACAGCGGCTCCAGTATCTCGCCGATCTCGACCTGCTTGGTGCCCGCCTCGAACAGACCCTCGAGGGCGGTGAGGGTCTCCATGTGCTCCGGCGCCGCGGCGAGCACCTCCCGGTAGGCATCGATGGCTTGGTCGAGATCGCCGAGCCGGAGCTGGAAGACCTGTCCGAGTCGGTACTTGAACTCGAGGATCTCTTCGGGGCTCTCGCCGATGTTGGCCTCGCGCGCGAGGACATCCGCCAGATCGGCCCAGCGCTCCGTCTGGGTGAACAACCGATCCAGCGAGCGCACGGCGCTCTGATTCTCCGGGTCCGCCTCCAGCACTCGTCGGTAGCGAGAGACAGCGTTCTCGACGTCTTCGAGCTGAACCTCGTACACCTGAGCCACCCGCAGTCCGAGCTCGACGACCCGTTCGGGATCGTCCGCAAGCTTGTCTAGCTCGCGGTCGTAGATTGACGCCACACCCGGCCAGCGCTCGATCATCATCGCCAGTCGTTCGAGGGACGCAAGCGTGTCCTCGTTCTGGCTGTCGGCCTCGACGGCGCGCGCGTAGGTGTCGAACGCACGCTGGTGATCACCCAAGCTCTCCTCGAAGAGGCGGGCGATGCGGTGCAGCAGATCCACCCTCGAGAACGGGTCGTCCGCGAATCGGACCTGGACCTCGAGCACGCTGACCAGGCGCGCGTACTCACCCATCGCGTCGTAGACTGGCTCCAGCACGCTGGCTGCCGCGAGCGGCGACCGGTCGCCGTCCTTGATCCCCTCGAGCGCCTGCAGGGTCGGTTGGTGGTCGGGCAGGATGCCCAGGATCTCGCGATAGAGCTCGACCGCGCGGTCGATGTCCCCGAGGCGCCTCTCGTACAGCTCGGCGATGCGATACTGAAAGCTCACCGCCTCGGACGGATCCTGCGTCAGCTCCGACTCGTGGGTCAGGACGCCGAGCAACTCCTGCCAGTTCTCCGCCGTCTGGTACAGAGCGTCGAGTCGTCCAAGCGCCGTCAGATCATCGGGATCGAGTTCGAGCACCTTCTGATACGTGTCGATGGCGCGGGCCAGGTCCCGGAGTTCCCGCTCGAACACCGCTCCAACCTGATAGAAGATGAGCTTCTTCTCTTCCGTATCGATGACCAGATCGGCCTTCTTGTTGTAGACGCCGAGCAGCTCCTCCCAGCGCGACAGGCCGAGGTACAGATTGATGAGCGCGTCGATGGCCTGAAGGTCCTCGGGATCGAGCTCGAGCACCTTGAGGTAAACGCCAATGGAGCTCTCGCGCCGCTCCAGCACCTCTTCTTCCAGCGTCGCCGCCTGAAACAGCGCCGCCTTCTGGTCGTCCATGTCCTCGAGGATGGTCGCTTTGCGCTGCAGGATCAGCGACATGTCCGCGTACCGATCCGTCGCCTGGAACAGGGTCTCGAGCGCCTGCGCGGAGCTCAAGCTCATGGGATCGATCGTCAGCACCTGCCGGTGAAGCTCGATGGCCCGCTCCACGTCCCCGACATCATGCTCGTACACACGAGCCGCAAAGGTGAGCAGCGTGCTGCCGAGCTCGGCGTCGGTCTGCTGTTCCCCGAGCTCGGTGAACACGCGCGCTAGATCTTGGTGACGTCCAGTGGCGCGCGCCAAGCGGTCGAGGGACTGCTGAGTTCCCTCGTGGGCCGGGTCGACGGCCAGCGAGCGAGCGTGGGTGTCGAAGGCGCGATTGACGTCGCCCGCCGCGTCCTCGTACAGCTGAGCGATCTGCTCGAGGAGCTCGACCTTGCGCGCGGCGTCTTCGGCGCGCCGCACCTGCACTTCGTAAACGCCAATGAGCTTCTGGTAGTCGCCCTGGTTCCGGTACAAGGGCTCGAGGATTTCGGAGACGACCAGCTCGTAATCCGGCTGCGCGCCGAGGCGCTCGAGCGCCTGGAGAGCGGACTGGTGCGTTTGGTCCCGCTCCAGGACCTGACGGTAACCTTCGACCGCGGCCTCCACCTGACCCATTTGCGACTCGCGCAGCGCAGCCAGCCGCAGCATCAGATCCAGCTGTTCCTGCTCGCTGTCCGCGAGGGTCAGTTGAGTCTCCAGGTTCTCGCTCAGGTCGCCCCACAGGCCCTGGCGCTGGAAGAGCCCATCGAGCGCGCTCAGCGCCAGCCGGCTGGCGGGGTCGAGCGCGAGCACCTCCTGATAGGCGCCAATGGCGTCCTGCGGGCGTCCGAGCTTCTCCTCGAACACCTGGGCCATCTGTGCGTAGAGCGACTCCCGCTCGCCACCATCCAGGGACAGATCGATGCGTCGTCGATAGACGCCAACCAGCTGGTCCCAATGCTCCGTGCGACGATAGAGCGCATCCATCGCCTCGAGCACTTCGGCGTCCGAACTGTCGAGTTCGAGCACTCGCTCGTAGCTCTTGGCAGCGGCGTCCACCTGCTGCAGCCGCTCCTGGATGTTGGCCAGACGCATCCAATACTCGCGGGCGAGCTGCGGATCCTGCAGACCCTGCGCCACGTCGGCGTAGATCGCGACCAGCTGATCGAAGGCTCCCGCCTGTTCGGCGAACGCCTCGAGCTCGAGCCGCGAGTCCGCGAGGCTGGGATCCTCCTTGATCGCGCGGGCCTGCGCGTCGATCGCGCGCTCGACACTGCCGAGCTGATTTGCGGCCACGAAAGCGACCTTGCGCAGCAGCTCGACACGCCGAGCGGAGTCCTCGCTCGAACGGGACAAGATCTCCAGGCTCCCGATCAGCTTCTCCCAATCGCCGCGAACCTCGTAAATGGTCTCGAGGATGGACGCCGCCTCGGCGCTCAGCTCTGGGTGTTCGAGGAACCCCTCGAGCGCCTGGCGTGCGCCGTCGTGCTCCTGGTTGATGAACAGGATCTCGCGGTAGTTGCCGAGCGCGCCCTCGTGATCCGCCAGGTGCCCGCGCTGGGTCTCAGCCAGCCGAAACTTCAGATCGACGAGCTGCTCCTCCGGAACGTCGAGCTCGATCCGCCGCCGCAACACGTCGGCGTACTGTTCCCACGCCTGAGTCTCCAGGTACAAACGGTCGAGCGCCTCGAGGGCGACTCCGTCCGCAGGATCCTCTTCGAGCACTGCCTGGTAGGTCTCGATGGCGTGCGCCGCGTCGGTGAGCTGTGTCTCGTACAGCCGCGCGATCTCGTACAAGATCTGCTTGCGCTCCTCGAACTCCGCGGCCAGCTCGCGCTTGCGTGAGTAGACGTCCAGCAGATCCTTCCAGCGCTCCGTCTGACGGTACAGCCGCTCGAGGGCCTCGAGCGCCACGGCGTTCTCGGGCTCGGCTTCGTACACCGTGCGGTACTCCGCCAGCGCCCCGTCGACGTCCTGAGCCTCCTCGACCAGCACGCGACCGAGCTTGAGGCGAAGCACGTTGGCGCCGAACGTGTCTCCGCCGCTCTCCGCGTCCGTGATGGCTTGACGATAGGCGTCCGTGACCGGCTGCCACTGACCCACGAGCGCTGCTGCGCGCTCGAGATCCGCCTGACCTTGCTCGTCGCTCGGCGCGATCTGGAAGGCGGCTCGGTAACGCTCGAACGCGCGCTCCTTGTCGTTGATGCGACCCTCGTACAGCGCGGCGACCTCCCGCAGCAAACCCAGACGCTCCTCGGCCTGCTCGGTGTGGCTCAGCTTGACCTCGATGGCGCCCGCCAGCCCCTTGGGGTTGTTCGCGGCCTGGTAGATCGGGATCAGCCGCTCCGCTGCGCCGAGGTTGTTCTCGTCGATGCCGAGCACCTTCTCGTACGCTCGCGCCGAGCGATCGGGTTTGCCCTTCTGGGTCATCCACAGCTCGGCGACCTTCATCAGCATGCCGATGCGCTGCTCGTCCGACTCCGCACGCGACTCGTTGGTCTCCAGCACTCGGATGAACTCGTCCCACTTGCCGCTGTCGGCGTAGAACACCTCGAGGTCGTCCCAGCGTCCCAGCGCGACGTAGCGCTTCTTGAGCTGCTCTTGCGCCCTGCGATCGTCCGGTTGGAGTGTGAGCAGTTGGCGATACGCCTCCGCCGCACGTGCGTCGTCCTTGATGCGATCGCCGGCGACCTGCCCGAGCTTGGTCAAGGTGGCGATGCGCTCGTTCAGGTCCATCGTGAGCTCGGCCTGCTTCTCGAGCACGTCCGCCAGCTTCTCGTAGTCGCGCGCCCGCTCATAGAGCTGCCCGAGCGCGCCGAGCGCTTCCACGTCGTCCGGATCATTCTCCAGCACGACCGCCCACAGATCGATGCACACCTCGGGCTTCTTGACGCGCTCGGTGGCGAGCAGCGCGATCTCCTTGAACGCCTGGACGCGTGCTGGCCCCGGCTCCATCACCTTGGCTTGGTCCGTCGACAGCGCGATGAGCTTCTCCCAATCTCGTCGCTTCTCGTACATCTGGCGGAGGTACTCGGCGGCCTCGGGGTTACCCGGGGACACCTCGAGCACTCGCTCGTAGGTGCGAACTGCCTCGGCTTGGTTGACGAACTTGTTGACGTACAAGTCCGCCGCCTTCAAGTACAGGGAGGCGCGCTCCTCGCCGTCCGTGAGCTCGTCCGCTAGTGCCACCAGCGTCTTGACGTATTCGTGGTAGCGCTTGGCGGACTCCTGCTCCTCGAGCTGTGCGCGCAGCTCGGCGATCTTGCCTTCGTCCGCCACAGCGGGGGGGCCCGAGGGAACCGAGGCGGCGACCTCCAGCTCGGGCGCGGCGACCTCCAGCTCGGGCGCGGCGACCTCCAACTCGGGCGCGGCGACCTCCAGCTCGGGCGCGGCAACCTCCACCTCCAGCTCGGGCGCGGCGACCTCCAGCTCGGGCGCGGCGGGCGTCGCCACGGTTGCGCCCGACAGCGACTCGCCGATCTGAGCCTCGAAGGCCGACAGCGCCGGATGAGCCGGATCGACTGCAGCCAAGCGCTCGAAGTAGCTCCGCGCGCGGATCAGATCACTCTGCTCACGCCAGGTGATGAGCCCGGCCTGAGCGAGCAAGAAGGCGCGAGCAGGGGCGGTCTCGGCCTCGGAGGCCAACCGCTCTGCCAGCGTGACGACGCGTCCGAAGTCACCACCCCGCGTTCCCCAGGCGTCCCGCAGGTAGTTGAACGCGGCCTCGTGGGAGGGATCCAGCGTCAACGCCTGCTCGAACAGCTCGGCGCTGAGCTCGACGTTCTGGTGCCGCAGCGCCCAGCGCACCCCGAACCGAAACGCCACCTCCGCGCGGGCGCTCTTGTCCACGATGTCCTTCAGCACGGCCTGCTGGTGCTCGAGGATCCCCTCGGTCCGGTTCTCGTCCACCAGCAGCCCCTCGAACAGGGTCACTGCCGCGAGGTTCGACGGATCGGCCGCGTACGCGCGCGCCAACATGCCCTCGATCTCCTCCGGCGCGTAGCGCCGGGCGATGCGCGCGGCACGCACGAAGCACTCGGCGCGCTCCGCGGCCGTGGCGGCTTGGTGGCCGCTGCGCAACAAGAGGCCGATGCGTTCCTGCCAGTCCTCGCTCCCGACCATCACGTCTTCGAGCAGCTGTCCCAGGTGCTCGGACCCACCATCCGCCGACGACAGCGCTTGTGCGTAGGAATCCGCCGCGCGCTCGTAGTCACCTTGATCCGTGTGAACATCCCCGAGCTCCCGATACAGCGCGACCACCTGAACGGGATCGTCCACGTTCTTGAGCGCGAGCTCGAGCAGCTTCTGAACCATGTTCAGCTTACCGAGCTCCCAATAGATCGCGCGGGCCTCGGCGAGCGCCTCGAGCAGCACGGGATTCAGCTTGTACGCGTCCTGAAAATGCTTGAGCGCCTTGACGCCTTGCAGGAAGCGCGAGTGCAGCAGTCGCCCAAGCCGCAGGTGCAGGTCCGCCTTGATCACGGAGTCCTGCGCGCTCACGATCCCTTGCTCCAGCGCTTCGGCGAGCCCCGACCAGTCGTGGTGCTGTTCCAGATGATTCAAACGCTGCTCTAGATCCATGCTTCCTCGAGCTACTGGCGCGGTGAAACGCCGCTGCCGCACCGCAGGTGCTGCGGTGCGCAGTCAAATTTCAGGCAATCTCGCGGCGAGTCAGTTGACACTGGCGCCGAGCTTTTGGATGAGCGAGTTGGCCGTCTCGCATTGTTCCTTGTACTTGCTCGCGCTAGCCGAACGACAGGCGCGCTTGACGAAGGACTTCAGCAACTGGACGGCCTTCTCCTTCTGCGGCGGATCCATCACGGCATAGGTGCTGCCCAAGTTGAACGCGATGTCCGGATGGGAGTCGCCCGCGACTTCCTGGGCTTTCTCCATGGTCGCGACCATCTCGGTCTTGTCGTCCCGCGACTGGGCGACCTGGAAGCGAAGCAGATACATCGCGTACAGGTGGTTGTTGTTCTTCTCGCCCGGCGCCACGATGCGAGTCCCCTCCTTGAGCACCTGCTCGGCCTCCTTGTAGAACTTCAACGTGATCATCAGCTCGCCGAGGGGCGGGTAGAAGTAGGCCATGGTCGGATCGTGCTCGATGGCCTTGGTGTAGTTGTCGAGCGCGGCCTGCTCCTCGTTCGTCCACAAGTAGGCCTCGGCCAGGAAGTGGTAACACTCGGCCAGGTTCGGGTCCTTCTCGATGCACTTCTTGAGAGGTTCCTTGGCCTCTTCGTAGGCGTCCGGGTTGCCGGCCTCGGCCTGCTGGACCAGAGCGTACCCACGCTTGAACCAGTAGTTCGCGAAGTCGGGGGCGATCTGGGCGGCGCGCGACAACGTCGACGCCATCTTGTCCCAGTCCTCCTTCTTCTCGTACGCCTTGGCGAGCTTCCAGAGGATCCGGTGGTTGGTCGGATCCATCTGAATCGCCTGCTCGTACTTCTGAATGGCGCCCTCGACGTTGACAGCCACTGCTCGGTCCCCCTCGTTGGCCAGGTTGATGGCCTCGATGTGCTCGCGACCGCATCCCGTTCCCAGAAGTGTGGCCGCTAGCAATGCGACGTGAACAAACCGGAGTTCCATGAAACGCACACCCTTCCTCATTCAAAAACTGGGGCGCACCTTGCGCGGCAGCGTCAGCCTTCCGTAACAGCGTCTTAGCTCCGGAAAAACGTGTGGGTCCCCGCCCTGTCGAGCTCGGGCCATCGTCTCCAAAGCTCTGGGGAGCATAGGCGGACGGGCCCAACGAAGTAAAGGCGCTTGTCGCTCGACTTGACTCGGGATTCATTCGGTTTTCGCCGCTCCGCCCGCGCCAAACCGCGCGCGCTCAGCAGCTGGGTCCCAGGGTCCGCGATGGCACCCAGGCCGCACGCTCCGCGATGGAGACCCCAAATGACGACTCGCCGCCGAGGCCGAGGCCTGGGCGGCGAGTACCCCGCTGACGATTCGGTGCGCTCAGCCCGGCGAGAACGAGATCGGGTAGACCACCGTCACGATGCCGCCTTCCGGCTGCGGGAAGGACAGGCCGTAGTACGCGGAGATCACACAGCCGACCACGCCGCTATCGGGCAGATCCGAACCACCGTTGGCCACGTTGGATACGGATCCGTCACGACCGATCACGAACCGCACCGCCACGCGACCCTCGAGGTTCGGGTTACGCGACAAGCCCTGCTCGTAGCACATGCGGAAGCGACCGTAGTTCTGCCGCACGATACGCTGGATGACCTCCGGCGGGAGCCGGCCGCTCACGCTCGTGGCGCCCATCCGGACCTGAGGAGCTCGGGTCTTGTGCGCGCCGCCCAGCCGGCCGTGTCCGGAGCCAAAGCCCTGACCCGTGCCGGTTCCGGCTCCGTGACCCAGCGTGCCGATCGAGCCGAGACCGATGCCCTCGCCTCGGCCACCGCCACCCTCACCGATGCCCGACAGACCGAGACCGCCGGCGCCGAACGCGTCGCCGATCTCGTCGCCCCACATGTTACCGCGGGCGCTGATGTCGTCCATGCCCAGCGAGGTGTCACGCCCCCAGGGCGCCGTTGGCGCGTTGGGGTCACCCGCGGCGCCGGTGTTCAGCAGGCCAATCATGCCGAACTCGGTGGCCTCGCGCAGCGCCGCTTGGCGGGCAATGTGTGGGTCCGGGTTGTCCTTGGGCCCCTGCACGGCATAGCGCTTGTTGACGGCCTTGGTCGTGGGGTTACCCATCGACCCTTCCTCGCCCTTGGCGCGAGTACCGGTGCCGCCTTCCTTGTTGTCGGCCTTGTCGTCGGTGACCTCCTCGGTCTCCTTCTCTTCCTGCTCGCGCTCGGCCGCGCTCTTCAGATACTGCTGAATCAGGTACAGGCGCTCTTTGTCGATGTCTTCGTCGTCCGTGAGCCCGAGGGGCGGGACGAAGAAGGCCATGGCGGCGATCAAGCCGGCATGCACCAGGAAGGAGAGCCCGAAGTACATCGCGACCGCACCATCGAAGCCCGCCGCGACGCCGTGCTTCACGGGCTTGCCCGCGTTGACCGCGCCGATCTGAAACACGAACTGATCAATCTCGATCCGCGCGCGAGCGCCACCGGGCAGCGCCAGCTGGTGACCGCCACTGACCTCTGCGCTCGGCTGGGCCTTGGCTCGAGCCTCGTCCAGCGTCATACGGGGCTGGCCCGGGAGCTCGACGTGACCCTTGGCGCCCGGGGGGATCACCACCGCGATCGACGTGCGATCCCCGACCACCACGGGCATACGAGTGGTGCCCAACTTCTCCGCCGGGATGAAGAAGTCGCACGCGACGTTCTTGCCCTGCTCTTCACCCACGTAGAAGCTGCGCGGCGGCGTGAGATGGGACACATGCAGCACGTTCGTGCCCCACATGATCATCACCTCCACGCTCTGGACGTGGGGGATCTCGACTTCGTCCGCACTCACGTCGGGACCGCTCTTGATGAGCGTGTAGGTGTACGTGCCCGGGGGTGCGTCGTCCGGAACACGCAGCGCCTCCATCGAAGCCTGATGGGCGGCCCCGGCGGCGAACGGGTTCAGCGCGCTGACCTCGAAAGGGTTCGAGGCCGCAGCGAAGGGGCTCGATGCCGCAGCTGCAGCGAAGGGATTCGAGCCAGCGAACGGGTTCGAACCACCGAACGGGTTGGCTCCGGGAGCAGCAACCGGCGCGGCAGCGGCAACGGCAGCGGCAGCAACCGGCGCAGCAACCGCCGGCGCAGCGACCGCCTCGGCGGCAGCAGCTTCCGCGCTCTCGAGCACGATGCGGGCGCCGCCGACCTGGATCTGATCGCCGACGTGGAGCTTGCACTTGTTGACGCGAGCTCCGTTGACCATCGTGCCGGGTTCGTTCCCGAGGTCGATCAGCGTGATGTCGTCAGGCCCAGCGACCTCCACGACCGCGTGCATGCGCGAGGCCAGCTCGTCATCGACTCGCAGATGGCTCTTCGGATCCCTGCCTACCCGAATGACGTCCTGAGCGACGGACTCGCGTCGCTCCAGGGCATCACCCTGATAAACCGCAAATGTGAGTACAGCTTTGGCCATGCTTCTTTCCTCGGATGAGTCGCACGCGCGTGTCGAAGTGCCGAAGTCCGATCAGATGTTCTCGACCGACTTGAGCATCTCCGGCACGAACGACGTGCGCGGACGGATTAGCGTGGTGCGAGCAGCGCGGGGTCGAACGCGAATCCCTTCGCCTCCAGGACCGAAGCCACCAGCGTTCAGCGGATCGTCTTCGAAGGTGTAACCGTACCCTTCGTCCTTCTTGTCCTGCGCCATTGCACTTGGCGTCACGATGAACGCTGCGGCCCCTAGAGCAAGAGCCGTGAACCCGATGGTTAGCTTGCGAGCCATTCCAGCCTCCTCAAAACTTTCCGACCTTATTACAGTGCAATTGTACTTCGTCAACGCTCTGGGCGTCAACCGAAACGACCGGGCTGGAATGTCGACCTCGCGTTTCGCAGTCACGGGGGGTCTGACAGCCTCGGTGGACCGAGGTTCCAGATTTCTTCATCACGTGCCGGCTGGCGGCCCTGCCTTCTTGGCCGCCTCGCCCTCTTCGATGAACTTGATCGTGTCGTCGATGTCCTGTGAGCGCTCTTTGGCGCGCTTGACGGCCTCGGCGAAGCCCGGGTCGGCGCCTGCCCGGGAGATGAACTGCCGGTACAGCTCCGAGGCCTTCTTGAGCATCGGAATCGCCGCCTTTTCGTCGCCCTTCGACAGGTACTCCTGGGTCAGGATCGCTTCGTTGTAATAGGTCTCCGCGCGGCCGGGGTCGGCCTTCTTGGCTGCCTCGAGCTCGGCCTGGGCCTTCGCGGTGAGCTTGCCCGGGTCTCCCGGACGGATCTGGCCGCGGATGGCCAGCGCCAGGCCGAGACGGGCCTCGTACTCGTTGGGGCGGAGCTTCAGCGCGTCCCGGTAAGCCTTCTCGGCTTCCTCGAAGCCGCGGAAGGACAGGGTCACGGCAGCGTAGTTCATGTGGGCCTCGAAGAAGCGAGGATCGAGCCGCCGCGCCGTGCCGAAGCTGCCCACCGCGCCGTTGAAGTTCTTGAGCTCCACCTGGATCAGGCCGGCGGTGTTGTGAATGGGGGCGTAGTTCGGGTTCTTGCGCAGCGCCTGGGACGCCACGAGCGCCGCGAGGTCGAGCTGCTGACGGTTGACGTCCGCCGCCGCCGCGCTGGCTGCGACCAGGCCGGTACGGCGCTTGGCCCGGGCGGGTGCCCCCTTCGTACCGCCCGCCTTCGCCTTGGCCTGCTCGAGGTAGTACACCGCCAGCTGATTGAACGCCGGCATGAAGCTGTCGTCGATGGCCAGGGCGCGCTGCAGGTTGCGTTGGGCGCGCTCGAGATCGTTCTTGCCGTCGTCGTTCGCCTGCTCGCCGTTGCGCTCCATCTGCAGCGCCGCCACGCCGACCAGCGCCTCGACGTTCTGGAACTTGGCGTCACGGATGATCTGCTCCAGTCGCGTGATCGTCCCGTCCAGGTCCTTGGACTTCTGGAAGTCGTACAAGGCGATCTGCGCACGCGCGCGGTGGAAGGCTTGGTCGACGGCGATGGCCGCGTCGAACTCGCGCCGCGCCTCGGTGTCTTTTCCGCAGCGCTGATAGGCCAGGCCCGCGTTGTAGTGGGCCTCCGGTAGCTTGCGCTTGTTCGTCGCCTCCTGCTCCTTGCTCGCGGCGAGGAACGCCTCCGCCACCGAGACGCAGGTGGAGTCCGTCCAGTCCTGCTTGCGATCACGCTCAGCGAACGCGTCGAGGGCTCGCTCGAAGCCCTCGACCGCCGCCTTGCTCACCGCGACGCCGGAGCGGTCCTTGACTCCCGACGGGTCGCTCGGCGTCTTGCCGCCGATGCTCGCGCTGCCGCCACAGCCCACCAGCGCGAAGAGGCCAACCGCTATGATGCTCTTGGAACTCATGTTCGTCCTCCTCACTTGCTGGCCTGCGCGGGCTTCTCGGGCTCTCTGGGCGGAGCGATGGTGGGCAGGGGCTCGCCACCGAGACGCAGCGGATAGCTCTGTTCGCGCAGCGGGTTGTTCACCCGGTTGGGCGCGCCGCGGAACTCGTCGATCAAGTGGAACTCGGCCTTGTAGTTCTTCGCCAACCACTCTTCGCAAGTTCGGCTGAAGGTGTCCCAGTACTGGTACTTGACCGAGTAGCCGAGGCAGATCTCGTACGCGCTGCGCGCCTGCTTCTTCTGGGGCTCCGAGGCGTCATCGAGGGCGCCGTAGTACGCCGTTCGCAGCTCGAAGTCCCGCTTGATCGAGTCGGGAATGGGCGCGGCGCGGAACTCGTCCACGAAGGTGCCCCACATGTCGCCGACCCGCGAACCGGCAGCGATGACCCAGCGCGGCGGCGGGACCGGCTGCAGGTCGACGATACGCTTGTACTCGTTGGTGGCGTCGTCGATGAGCGGGCGCTTCTTGCCGATCCAGTCCTTGACCTTGGTGTTGATGTGCTTGAGCACTTCGTCCTTCGAGTCGGGCCCCTTGAAGGCGGGGAACGGGACGGAGTCGACCTTCTTCTTCTTCTCTTCGGCGAAGTAGAAGATGCTCTCGCCCACGGCCTCGAGGGCGCGCCCGAGTCGCCGCTGCTTCACGGAGGCGTCTCCCTCGCCCTTCTCGATCTCGGCGACGGCGGCCTTGGGGTCCTTCCACATGGCCACGACCTTGCCGTACTCGCCGGCGGCTTGCCGGTTGTTCAGGTTGGCGTAGGCGCGTCCGAGCAAAGCATGAGCTTGGACTCGCACGTCGAGGGTGGCCTTGGTGTCAATCTGGCGCATGGAGGCGGCGAGCCGCTTGCGCACGTTCTCCCACTCGCGCTTCTCACCATAGTGAGCGGCGACCGCGAAGGAGATCTGCGCCACTTGCTCGGGCTTTCGTGCGCCAAAGTAGCGATTGAAGTCGTTGGCACCGGCGATCGCCTTGTCTTCTTGGCCAAGACCGAGCCGGAGCACCACGGCGTCCGACAGCGCCTGATCCGCGAACTCGCCGCACTTGCGCAACCGCTTGCAGGTCTGGTCCACGTAGCGCTCGAAGAAGTCCGCCGCGCGGTCATACACGGCGATGGCCTGGTAGTTGCCACCGATCTCGTAGGTCGCCTTCTGCGCGAGGTCCGACTTGTCCATTCCGAACTTGGGATTGAGCAAGATCAGGCGCGCCTGGATGGACTTGGCGAGCAAGCGCCCGGCCTGATAGGCCCGCGCCATGTTGTACACGATCTCCTCGGCCTTCTCGCACTGCTTGGGCCGTTCCCCGTTGCCCATCGGCGTCTCGCAGTACGTGCGCCACAGCTCGAGATACTCGTCACCGCCCTTGCGGTAGTTCTCGAGCGCCTCCTTGAAGTTGTTCTTCTCGGCCTGGGAGTCCGCCAGCTCGATCAGCTTCTGGGCCCGCAGACGCAGGATGTCGAACTGGATGCGGGAGAGGAGCTCGCAGTTCTCCTTGTTGTCCTCGGCCTTCTTGCCCTCGCAGTAGAGCTTGAGAAACTGCGGTACGTCCCCGGCCATGCCGTCGAAGCACGACGGTCGCGGCGGTTCGGCGCGCGCGCCGAGGACGTTGAGTGACTCGAGGTAGAGGTTCGCGGCGTACACGCCGGAGTCGTGGTCCGAGTGATTGAGGGCCACGTCACGGAACGCCAGAGCGGCTTCCTCCCAGTGCTGCGCCTCGAAGTAGGTGCGCGCGCGGGCGAACTTGACCTCGACGTACTGATCTTCCGCTTGCTTGTCGCCCTTCGGCGGCTGGATGTAGCAGACGTAGCGGTTGAACGCGGTGATCATGCCCTTCTGGGTGTCCGTGAAGGGCTTGGGCTTGAACTTCTCCCACTCGCCCTTCTTGCCCTTCTGATCGTCCGCGCTGGCGCCGGTCGGTCCTAGGCCCTTGCCCTTGCGATCCGACTGACCCTTGTACATCTGGTCGTACATCTTCTGGTAGCAGAGGACCGACGCGAACGCGGCCTCCGCGGCGTTGGCGCCCTTCGGGTCCTCGGCCACCACCGCGTCGAACGCGGGGCCACACTCGTCCCAGCGCTCCTGGAAGTACAAGAGGTCCGCCATCGCGTAGCGGATCTTGTAGATCGTGGGCCAGTCGTCCTTGACGATGCGGGGGAACTCGAACTTCGAGAAGTCCTGGGCGGTGAAGTTGTCGCCGACCTTCTTGTAGAGGTACGCGGCGAGATCCATCGTCTTCTTGTCACCCGTACCGCGAACCCCGCCGGAGCCGACGGCCTCGAGGTGCCACGCCATGGCGCTCTCGCTGAGCAGCTCCGCGGTGCGGTTGGAGCACTCGAGCTTGCGCTTCTGGGGCTGGCTACCCTTCATGAAGTCGTTGCGGATGGCGATTTGCTGGTCGAGCTCCTTGCGAATGGCGTCCTTGTTGGAGGCCATGCTCGCCTGGGTCGCCACGGTGATCTGCGACTGATAGACGCAGTAGCGCTCACCCTTGTCCCGGCTCATCAGGTCTCGGTAGAGGGCGATGCCTTCCTTGTAGTGGCCCGTGTCGAGGTAGGCGAAGCCCAGCTCGTTGAGCATGTCGATCGTCTTGGACGTCTCGGCGCCCTTGTCACCGGACAACGGCTTGAAGAAGTTGAACGCTCGCTCCGGCGAGCCGCTGGCGGCGTAGACTGGGACCATGTCGCGACGCGCGCTCTTGGCCAGCTGAGTGGCTCCGGCGATGTTCGTGTACTGGTCGCCGAACTCGATCACCTTCTTGAACTCGTTCATCGCCTCCGCGTACTCGTTCTTGTTCCAGTGAACGTAGGCGAGCTTGTAGCGGGCGTAGCCGAAGACCTTGTTGTCCGGCGGTGGGTACTTGACCACTTCCTTGTAGGCGGCCGCGGCCAGATCCCACTTGCTGGGGTCGCCCTGGGCCTCCTGGAAGAACAGCTCGCCGAAGGCCAGGTACGCGTTCGGAATGAACGGCGACTTGGGGGCCTTGTCGATCAGCTCCAGGTACACCTTGCGAGCGTTGGCCAGGTCGTTGGCCTGCTCGTACTCGTAGGCGAGGTAGTAGAGCACCTCGTCCAGCTTCGAGTAGTTGGGGTAGGCGTTCTTCATCAGCGTGTAGTACGCGATGGCCTTCTTGCGCGAGGCGTCGACGATCTTGCCGGCCTGGGAGGCGTCTTGCCGCGACTTGGACGCGGCCGACGGGTTCTTCTTCTTCAGGTCCTGAGCCTTGATTTCGGCCTGCGTCTTGTCGCGCAGCGCCGCCGCCTCGAGCTCCACGTAGCCCTCCGCCAGGCGCCGAATCAGCTGCGGCCGATCCGGCGACTTCTTCGGGGTCTGCGCGAAGAGCCGCTCCAGGCCTTGAATCTCGGTGATGAGCAGCGCGCGGGCGCGGGCTTTGAGCTTGGTCTGGCGCACGTCGCGCTGACCTGCTGCCATCTCCTCGCTCGGGTTCTTCGGCTTCGCGTCGGTCTGGTCCTTGCGCTCGCGCGGCGGCGGAGCGCTCTTGAAGGCAGCGCCGCGGACCTTCTTGACCGTGAACTTGCTGGGCCCACCGGGGCACTCGCTCAAGTTCTTGGTCGCCTCCGCGCCGACGCACGTATTGGGCAGGCTCTTGGCCTGGGACTGAGCCGTCGCGTTGGTGCCCACCATGCCCAGGCCGAGGCCTAGAGCCACTGCCACGAGCGTCTTGGCGTTCTTGAGGTTCATTGTCTTCATTACCTCCCGCAAGCAGACTCGACCACCTGTCGGTAGAAGCCGAGCTCGTCGCGCCAGTATTCACCATCGAATGGCCATAGGACGTGTTCCTCGTCCGGCTTGACCACACCAAAGATCTTCGACTCCGCTGCGCTGACCTGACCCTCGCTGATCTTCTGATCGAGCAAGTTGCGTTGGGCTGCGGTGATGTCGATCAGGATCTTCTCGCCGTTTCGCAGATGCTCGTTGAGCTCGTCCACGTTCCGCTGGTACCGCGACATGGCCAGCTCTCCCGTCTGCTGCACCGCGAGCTGCCGCGCGAGCTTGAGCGAGTCCTCCACCTGCCGTCCGGCGCCCGAGCTCTGGAACGACGGCGGCGACGCCTTGTAGCGGCGCGCCTCGTCCTCGAGCATGCGGACGTACTCGATGTTGCGCAGCAGCTGCCGATCACTCAGCGCGTTCTCGACGATGGGTCGAACCTTGGGGTCGAGGTTGGCCTTGCCCTCTCGGACCTCGAGCAAGAACTTGTAGAACGGCTCTTCCTGGTTCGCGCCGCTGAAGCGCTTGAGGGTCTTCTCCAGCTCCGTGCGGATGGGCACGTACTTCTTGTTGAAGCGTGCCACCACCGTCGTCGCGCCCTGGTAGTTGCAGTTCGCGAAGTAGATGACCGCCTTGAGCACGTCCGCTTCCGGATAGAACGAGTTCGGGAAGTACGGTGACTGGATGGTGTGGATGTTGCCGAGCGCGCGCGGGTAGTCACCCGCCATGAAGTACGCCCAGGACTGCTCGAACAGCGCATCGAGCCAGTACTCGCTGGCCACGTCGATGGTGTTCCAGTACTTCACCGCGGCGCTGAGCTTGCGCTCGTCCACGCTGGGCGCGTTCGTCTCCGCGTCCAGCCGGATCGACGCCGAGTAGAACGTGCGCGCCATGGACAGATACGCGAGGTCTGCCATACGCGCTTCGTCCTCCACGCCGGTCACACCCTCGTCGATGGCCTTCTCGATCCGCTGGAAGCTCTGCACCGCGGGCACGCTCTTGCGCAGCTGCACGTAGCTGATGCCGGAGAAGAACTGCGCCTTGACGTAGTACTCGCTCTTGCGGTCGACCTTCTGGAAGAGCCGCACCGCGTTCTCGTACTGTCGGTTGCGGTACTTGTAGCGACCGAGCAGGTAGTTCAGCTGCCAATACAGGTCGCGCTGCTGCTCGTTGTTGAAGCGAGCGACCTCGTCGTCGGTGTACTTGCCGACGCGCTCGACGATGTCCGCGGGCTCCGGCAAGTCCGTCGCGAGCTTGGCGAGCCAGAGCAGCGTCTCTTTGAACTTGAGGTGGTGCTTGTTGTCGGCGATGACGCTGAACACCGCGTAGCTGGCCTGATAGAACTTGAGTCGGTAGAGCGAGATCGCGAGGTAGTACTGCGACAGTTGCTTGTTGCCGGCGTCGTCTCCGGTATCGCCGGCGACGACGCGGTGCAGCGCTTGGGCGGCCTCGGCCCAGCGCTCACGGTCGAACAGCTTCTTCGCGGCCGCTGCCTCCTCGGTCATCTGCCCGGCCACCACGGGCCCTTGCTCGGTGGGGGCGTCTTCGTCGAGGTCGATGTCGACCCCGGCCGCGGGCTCCTTGCCTGCGGGTGCCTTGGGGTCGGCTGCAACGGGCTTGCCCGCGGGCTTGGCCGCGGGTTTGCCCGCCGGCTTGGCCTTGGGCTTGGGCTTGGCCGCGGGCTCTTCATCGAGGTCGATCACCTCTTGTGCGACCGCATCCCGTGCGGTGAGTCCGCCGACGGCGGCAGCCAAGATGCAGACGGCGACAAGGCGCTTTGCCAACATGCAAACCTCTCTCGATGACGGTTCAGACCCGTGGAATGGGGTGGCAACCGCTCCACTCCGTTCCCCAGGCGCTTCGGACCAGCGAAAAATCTTTAATGAGTATCAATAGATACCAGCGCGGCGGAGGCGATGTTAGATATCGCGCGACGAAGTTGTCAAGCGCCACCGGCGAGGCCGTGTCGCTTCCCTTCCGCGCCGTTCCGCCGTGCGTTCAAATTGCTCTCCTGGCTGTAACATGCGCCGTCCCGCGACGCGAGCGTGGATGCGTCCACGAAGTGACCGGTGGCCACTAGACACAGCGGCACCACGCGTCCATGGGTCGCCGGATTTCGCGTTGACGGCTCCCGCGCCGCTCGACTACTTTGCCGGTGCGGCGAAGACGTGGGTCGTCGCCCACACGACCGACCCCACTAACCTCCGGGTGACGCAAACGTGATGAATCGTCCGATTTCGAATCGCTGGGTCCTGTTGGCGGTGGCTGCGAGTGCGTTCGCGCTGGGTTGTGAGACCGGCGGCGTGGGCGATCCCTGCATCCCGGAGGACGAGTATCAGGCGGGCTTCCCCGGTTACTCCGCGGACGAGGTCAACGTGGAGAGCCGCTCCTTCCAGTGCGAGACCCGCGTCTGCCTGGTGAACCACTTCCAGGGTCGCGTGAGCTGCCCCTACGGACAGTCCGAGTCGCAGATCAGCTCGCTTGCCCCCAACGATCCGGCGCGCTGCCGCATCCCCGGCACCAGCGGCGCGGTGGCCACGGACGAGATCACCGCGCCAGTGAAGGCGCAATTCTCCAAGCGCCAGGCCGACAAGAGCGTGTACTGCTCCTGTCGCTGCAAGAACGCGGCGGGGTCCACGGAAGATGGCGCGCGTTACTGTGAGTGTCCGAGCGGGTTCAAGTGCGAGAAGCTGCTCGACGATCTCGGGCTGGGCAGCGCCGAGCTCGCCGGCTTCTACTGCGTCAAGGACGGCACCAGCTACGTCAAGGCGGACGTCGAAGCGAGCCCGCTGTGCACCTTCGGCTCCAGCTCCGACCAGTCCGACTTCTACTGCGGCGGCAACGGCAAGAATCCGCCCTTCAACTGAGCCCCAGCAGCGCGGCCGCCTGGCGGAGCAGCTCGTCGCCGATCACCTGCGCGGCCTCGGGTACGAGGTGGTCGCGATGAACCTGCGCGTCGGCCGGCTCGAGATCGACATCGTGGCGCGCGTCGGGCGCACGGTGATCATCGTCGAGGTCCGGCACCGCGGCGATTCGGCCTGGGAGGGTGGACTCGGTAGTATTCGCCACCGCAAGCAAGAGCGCGTCCGCCGTGCGGGCGAACGGCTGTGGCGGGCGCGCTACCGACACGACGAGTCCGTCGACCACATGCGCTTCGACGCCGCCAGCGTCAGCTTCCGTGACGGCAGCTGGAGCGTCGAGCACGCCGTCGCCGCGTTCTGACGGGCCCCCGCGCGGCTCAGCTGTCGAGCGCGAGCTTCATCGTGTCGCGCACCTTGCGCAGCCGCTGCACGTCGGCCTCGTTGCCCGCGCTCTCGAGCGCGGCGATCGTCTCCTCCACCAGCTTCACTTGCCCCTCTTCTCGATCCCGAAGCTGCTGCACGGTCTTCTCGAAGGCCTCGAAGAACTCCACGAGCTCGTCGCCCTTGCGCAGGCGTCCGGGCACCCTCAAGCTGCCGTCTCCGAGCTCGCGGATCTGTCGCTTCATCTTGAAGATGGGGCCCGCCACCTTGTGGGTGACCATGATGCCAGCGAAGCCCACACCCAGCACCAGCAACGTGAGCACGAGACACAGGGTGAGCAGCATGGTCTGCTGGCGCTGCGCCAGACTCTGCGACTGTACCTTGAGCGCGGCCGCCTGCTCCTCGAGCGCTTGCTGCTGTTTCTTCAGCCGCTCGTCCTGCTTGGCGGCGTCGGTCTTGAACGCGTCGAGCAGCCCCGGGTTGTCGCTGTAGACCGGGTCCTTGACGATGTTCATTTGGACCACGGCGCTGACCTTCTGACTCTCCCCCACCACCTCGCGGCCCAGGGCGACGACTTGTTCGCCCTGGTTCACCGCCTCGTGGCTCTGAGCGATGACCGCGCGGCTCGTCCGCCACAGCACCAGGCCGAGCGCCAGACTGAGGATCAGCGCGATGGCGACCAAGTAGCCCGTGTACTTGAGCTGGAAGTGCTTATCGAGCAGGTAGTTCTTGAGCTGCCTCTGGTGCCGACCCGTTGCCGCCGCCGGCGCTGCTCCTGCTTGTGCCATCGTGTTCCGTTCTCCTACCAACCCGAGCTGCGCGGGCGGACGACAGGGCCAAGGCCCCGGTGATCAGGGTAAAGCGCGTCTGGGCCAATCGGCAAGAACAGGGCCAAGGTCACTCGATGCGCCCGACGTTCTCGGACAGCTTCTCGACCGCGCGACCCGCCGCCATCCGGATCAGCTCTTCTTCCGCCTCGGCGTCTTCGCCGGACACGTCGGCCTGAGTGAGCTTGATGGGCACCGAGCCCTTGAGGGCCCGGCCTGGGTAGGTGAAAATCGAAATCTCGAACCGGACCGTGAGGTTGCCTCCCTTGTATTCGGGCTTCTGGACCTTGGGTGTCAGGTAGAAGGCCTTCACCTGTGGGAACTGGGCGAGCAGGGTCTTGGCCTGCGCCGGGGTCTCCTTGACGGGAGCCAGCACGTAGCCCTTGAGCTCTCGGGCGGCCTTCGTCATCGCGGACCGGACCAGCTTGTCCACGTCCGCGTCGGCGCGACCGGTGCCGTTGGAGGTCTTGGCGATCGCGAGGTAGACCGTCGTGGAGGCATCGACGTTCGGTCCATCGGCGTCTGCCAGCGACTTGATGGCTTTGCTGATGGATGCCTTGACCGGCGCGGCCGACTCCTTCGCGAGCCGCCGCTGCAGGCACTCCTTGCCGCCGAGCTTGAGCCGCCCGAGCGCCGCTGCGGAGGCAGCCCGCACGGTCGTGTTGCTGTCGCTCAGGCCCGCGCACAGAGGCTCTACGGCCGCCTTGCTCTTGGAGGCGCCGAGGGCGAGCGCGGCCTGGGTGCGAACGCGGAAGTCGTCTCCAGCCTTGAGCCGCTTGGCCAGCACCGCCACCGAGTCTTGCGCAGCCGCGTGGGAGACGAACAGTACCGCAGCCAGCAGCCAGCAGAGGGCAGCGGCTGCACGTCTGTGTCCCATGGCCGGCGACTCTACCATCTTTGTGCGCTCGTTCGGTGGTCCGGCGCGGGACCTGCCGCGCTCCTGGTGCTGCTCGAACTTGGACGGAGGCGGGTCGGTCCCCCTTCAATCCAAGTCCAGGCCGGCGCCCGAACCGCGCTAGGCTAGAAGCAGGATGCGCTCTTGTCCTACATCCTGCGCGACCCGCCTCCCCCTCTGGTGCGTGGGGCTGTTGGTCTTCACCCTGGGCTCCGCCCAGGCCCAGCCAGTGAAGCTGCGCGTTCGAGGCAGCGCGGTGCTGGAGGGGCGCGCCGTGCCGCGGGATGTCGGCATGGAGATCCACGGCGTCCTCAAGGACGACACGGGCCGGCCGATCGGGCGCGCGGACGTGCGCGCCGTCTCGGCCGGCAGGACACTCCCTGCCCCGGGGGCGTGCCGCTCGACCGCGAGCGCGCAGGTTCACTCGTCGCGCGGGGAGGTCGTGGTGCAGACCGATGGCGCCGGAGCGTTCTGCTTCCAACTGCCGGGGGAGCCACCCGGCGGCGCCCTCGCGCTCCGCTTCGCCGGCGATCCGTTCTTCGATGCCGCCGAGATCGCCGTGCCGCTCGATCCCAAGCGGCGCGCGCTCCTGCTGCGGTTTGCCCCCGAGAAGTCGGTGCTCCCCCTCGAACGGTCGGAACACGCCATCTCGGTGGAGACTCGCGTGGAGCCTCCCTTCGGCCCGGGAGAGGGCGCGGAGGGCGTCCCGCTCGTGCTCGAGCTCGTCACGACCGAGGGCGCCGCCCCGCTGACCCGCGCGACCTTGGTGGCGGGCGATCGCGTCGCCCTCAAGGTCCCGTCTGCCGCGCTCGGCCCGCCCGGGACGGCCCGCCTGCGCGCCCGCTTCCCAGGCACGGCTCTGCTCACGGCTGCGGAGGTCTCGATGCCGGTGCTGAAGACCGCGGTGGTGCGGCTGAGCGCCGCGGGAGCGGCGCCGTCGGCACGCTCGGGTGACCTCGCCCAGCTCTCGGTGGCAGTCGGCTCGAGCGTGGGCGCGGTCCCGAGCGGCGGCATCGAGCTGCTCGCGGCGGGCCGCTCGCTCGGCACGGCAGCGGTGGAGGCCGGCTCCGCACGCTGGGAGGGTCGCCTCGACCTCGAGCCCGGACCCGCGAGCCTGACCGTTCAATACCTTCCAGACGTACCGTGGTGGGCGGCAGGAGAACCCCTCGCCGTTGCGGTCGAAGTTCAGCCGCCGAGCCCCTGGCGCAGCACCCCATGGTTGATCGGCGCCGCGCTGCTGGCGCTCTGGATGCTGCGCAGCTGGCTCCGCCCGGGCCGCCGGGAGAAGCGGCGCGAGCCTCGCGCCGAGCCGGCTGGGCGCGCCTCGATCGACGTGATTCGCGCCGGTGACCCGGCGTCGGGCTGGACTGGCGTCGTGATCGACGCGCACGACGCTGCGCCCATCGCGGACGCCGAGGTTCGGCTGGTGCTCCCCAGCTTCCAACAGGAGGACGTGGCGCGCCGCGACCGCACCGACGCCGAGGGTCGCTTCCGGCTGGACGCCGCCGCGCGCGCCGAGGGCGCGCGGCTGGTCGTGGAGGCGGCGCATCACACGCGGCTGGAGCGGAGCGCGCCTGCGCCCGGGGAGCTCGTCATCCAGCTCGTGGGCAGGCGCCGCGCCATCCTCGCGCGCCTGGTGGAGTGGGCGGAGCGCCGTGGCGCTCCGTGGAAGCAGACGGGCGAGCCGACCCCCGGCGAGGTGCGCCGGGTGGCGCTGGGCGCGCGGGACGAACCCGCGCGCGCCTGGGCCGAGGAGGTCGAGGCCGCGGCGTTTGGCCCCGAACCACCCGATCTCGCCGCCGAGAAGCGCATTTCCGAGCGTGAACCGCCAACGGCACGCCAGCGTTGACGCTGCCGAGCCCGCGTTCCTATAGTCCGCGACCCTCGAGCTTGGACGCGCGTGCCATGGATATGCTGATTTACGTCGTGGTGGGAATCGCAGCCCTGGCTGCGATCTATTTTCTGTTCATCCGCAAGCCAGAGCAGCCCAAGGAGCTGCCCAAGCCGGCAGCCGAGGAGAAGCTGCCCGCCAAGCGCAAAGACGAGCCCAAGCTCGCGGAGAAACCCAAAGCCAAGGCCGAGCCCGCGGCAGCGCCCAAGCCCAAGAGCGAGCAGCCGGCGCCGCCGTCGGAGCGCGAGCCCGAGCCTTCCCCGGAGGAACCGCCCTCCGTCGAGTCCGGCCGGGCCTCGCTCACGCCACGGGTGAACGTGCAGAGCTTGCGCAAGGGGCTCGCCAAATCGCGCGCGGACGAGGGCTTCTTCGGCAAGCTCAAGGCGCTGCTCACCGGTCGCAAGGAGATCGACGACGACATCGCGGCGGAAATCGAAGAAGTACTCTTGGCGTCCGACGTCGGCGTCGCCACCACCGAGTCGATCCTCGCGCGCCTCAAGGAGCGCCTGGCCAAGGGCGACTTGTCAGACTCGTCGAAGATCTGGCAGGCGCTCCGCGAGGAAGCCCGACGCATTCTCGACGTGGACGGCAAGGCGGGCGGTTTTCTCCTGCGCGGCAAGCCGACGGTGGTGCTGCTCGTCGGCGTCAACGGGGCGGGCAAGACGACGACCATCGGCAAGCTTGCCACCAAGCTCAGCGCCGAAGGGCACACCTGCGTGCTCGCGGCGGGAGACACCTTCCGTGCAGCCGCCGTTCAACAGCTCGTGGTGTGGGGCGATCGGGTCGGGTGCGAGGTGGTTCGGGGCAAAGATGGTGGGGAC
This sequence comes from Polyangiaceae bacterium, assembly GCA_019637295.1. GTDB lineage: Bacteria > Myxococcota_A > Polyangia > Polyangiales > Polyangiaceae > JACKEA01. The sequence goes on along the minus strand of JAHBVX010000002.1, from coordinate 850,381 downwards.
CCGGCGAGCGTCGTGTTCGACTCCATCAAGAAGGCCAGCGAGCAGGGCGCGGACGTGGTGCTCGCCGACACCGCGGGGCGCCTGCACACCAAGGCGAATCTGATGACGGAGATGACCAAGATCGCCAAGACTGCCGGCAAGGCCCTGGACGGCGCACCGCACGAGATCCTGCTCGTGGTCGACGCCACCAACGGCCAGAACGCCCTGGCGCAGGCCAAGGAGTTCCGGGACGCCCTGCCGCTCACGGGGCTGGTGCTGACCAAGCTGGACGGGACGGCGAAGGGAGGCGTGGTGCTGGGCATCAGCGACACCCTGGGGCTGCCGGTCCGGTTCATCGGTTTGGGGGAGCGACCTGATGATTTGCACGAGTTTTCGGCCGACGCATTCGTGGAGGCGCTGCTCGGCAAAGAGATCGAGGACAAGGCAGCCTGAGCGGGCAAGAAGGGCTATTCGGTTTTCGTTGTTGATCGGCAAAAAGCCCGCGTGATATAGTCGCCCGTCGTTCGCGCTTGACGGATTTCACTAATGATTTTCGGCATTTGCGGGGCTCGCCGTAGCGGTTCGTGGTAGCGGTCGTCGAAGAGGAAACGGTCACGAGGCATCGATGAAGAACACGCGCATCGGGCTTTTCGCCGCAGCTCTGCTCTGCGTGGCACCAGGGCTGACCTGGGCACAGCAGAAGAAGCCAGCGGCTGAAGAGAAGGCACCCGCCGAAGGGGCGGCAGGCGAAGGAGCGGCGGGCGAGGGAGCCGAGGGCGAAGGCGAAGGGGGCGAGGGCATCCCCGGAGACGAGCTGCCCGAAGGTCTGCCCGGCGGCGAAGGTCTGGGCGACATCTGCCAGATCGATCCGGCGGCTTGCCCCAAGCTCGACATGGACAAGGAAGCGGAGAAGGATCTGAAAGAACAGATCTACGCCGTGCAGCAGATCTTCGCGCTGCGCGTACGCCGCTTCGAGGTGAACCCCTACTGGGGCGTGACGCTGAACGATCAGTTCGTCAGCCACCCCGGTCCGGGCATCGCCCTGAACTACTACATCACCAACGTGCTCGCGGTCGGCCTCAACGGCCAGTACTACCGCCCATTCAACGTGGACAGCGAGTTCAACGCGCAGGTCCGCCGCTCCGCCCGCGTGGGCGTGCCGCTAACGGAGTACGACTGGGCCGCCGCGCTCAATTTCACGTACGTACCAGCGTACGGAAAGTTCGCGGGCTTCCAGGACTTCATCTTCCACTACGACGCGTACGTCGTGGGCGGCGTCGGTGCCATCAGCACCCGACCCATCCCGGTCATCGACCCGGACAACCGCAACTTCGAGTTCGAGCCCAAGCTGGCGTTCAACGCGGGCATCGGGCTGCGCATCTTCTTCAATCGCTGGTTTGCCGCCGTGCTCGAGGTCCGCGACTACGTGTTCAACGACAAGCTCGAGAACACGGCGTGCGGGCGCAACAACGTGGACTGCGGAAGCCAGCTGCCCGCGTCCGAGCTGCAGGACAAGGACACGTGGTTTGGAGAGTCGAGACTGACGAACAACGTTCAAGCCCAGATCGGCTTCTCGATTTTCCTCCCATTCTCGTTCGAATACCGGTTGCCGAAGTGATGCGCGAAGGACGAGGTCAACAAGCCATGGGAGCGACCACGATGAAGACGAGGAACGGTGCACGACGGCTCCTGTGCGGGCTGGCGGCAACCTTCGCGCTGCTCGCGGCCACCGAGAAGAGCGCCGAGGCCCAAGAGATTCTGCTGACCGGACCGCTCGCGGGAGCGCCCGCGGTGCGCAAGCTCCGCCTCTACCGCGAGGGGCGCTTCGAGGTGGCTCCGGCAATCAGCTTCACGCTGCTCGACGAGTATCAGCGCACGATCTTGTTCGGAGCGCGGCTCAACTACAACTTCACGGACTGGCTCGCGCTAGGCGTTTGGGGCGGCTTCGGCGGGGTCAAGATCCCGACCGCCCTCTCGGACGAGATCCAAGGCGTGAACGAGCGCCGGGGCTGCCGCGACGGCAACGGCAACATCACCCGCCTCGACACGGATTGCCGGCTGACCGCGGTCAACATGGGGCCCGACTTCAAGGATCAGCTCGGCTCGCTGGACTGGGTTGCCGCTCCGCAGGTCACGGCGGTCCCGTTCCGAGGCAAGCTCGCGCTGTTCCAGAGCATCTACGTCGACACGGATCTGTACTTCTTCCTCGGACCGGCGTTCGTCGGCCTGAGCGAGCGCAAGGAGTGCGATCCGGGCAGCGGCACCGATTGTTCGACGCCGGACGCCTTCAAGAAGGAGAGCCGTGTCGCCATCGCGCCCACCTTCGGGCTGGGCTTCGCGTTCTACGTCAACAAGTGGAACGCCGTCGGCTTCGAGTGGCGCGGGCTGCCCTACTCCTGGAACACGGGCGGCTTCGACACCAAGGGCGGTGGCAAGGACAAAGAGTTCCCCGACAACCGCATTTCCGCGGATGATCAGCAGTTCCGCTTCAACCAGATGCTGACCATCAGCTACAACCTGTACTTCCCGCAGAACTACCGCGTCAGCGAGTGACCCGCGCGGCGCGCAAGAGAGTGTGAGGGCGGGGCCGAGCCCGAGCGGCGGTCGTCCAACCGGGCCGCCCTGCCCTCAGCTGCGGCGGACGACTCGGTCGGCCAGGTTGAAGTCGGGCGGGAGAGCCTCCGCGCAGCTCTCGACCAGCGCTTCCGGCAGCTCCCACTGGCGGTCGGTGAGGCACTGGGCGATGCGATTCCTCACGCGCAAGCTCTCTTCGTCAGCGAGCGCGGCGATCAGCGAGGGAAGACTCGCCGGGTCGTTCACGGCGAACACCGTCGTCACCGCGGCGAACCGAACAGGTTCGCTGGCGTCCTGCAGGAAGGGTTCGACCGCGATGCGGACTTCCTCGTTGGGGTAGTCGCCGAGCAGCGTAATCAGCTGGATCTTCGGCTCGGCGTTGCGCACGTACTCCGTGTCGAACAGGTCTAGAATGCCGAGCAGCTCATCGACGTAGTCCTCGGCGGCGACGATGTCCTTGAGCGTCTTCAGGGGCCAGGTCAGGCTCTCTGCCTTGCGGCAGTGCTCGCGGATGGGCTCGAGGGCCGCCTGCCCTGCGGCGACGATGCCCCGGGCAGCCGACTCCTTCTCTTCTTGGTCCGTGATGGACGGCTCCATGGTCCAGTCGAAGCGCTTGAGCAGCACCGCAGCGCTCTTCGCGGAGCCGAGCTTGCTCAGCTGGTCGATCGCCTCCTGGCGATCGTAGTTCTGACTCATCTTCGTGCTGACCAGCTTCTGCATACGGAGCAACTCGCGGTCGCTTGGCTGTTTGACCCCGCCTTCGGCGTTGCTCTTGCTCTTGAAGATGTCGAAAAGTCCCATGGCGATCTCGGGTTCGAAGGCCGCGTGGCGGCGTCGGTGCGGCGCTTATAGCGCGTCGAACCCAGCTGCGCGATACCTCGCTCGCATCGGTCGGCCCCCCGCGGCAGCCCGAGCGGGCTACTGACCGCCAGGATCGCCGAAGGCTCCGGGATTGGGAGCAGGAACGCTGGGGCGACCCTCGTCGTCCGTGGTGTCTTCCGGTACGCCCATCAGCTGATTGAGCAGCGAGTTGATGCGGAACACGAGCCCGCCGAGATCCGGATGCTCGATCTGGAAGCGCAGATCCGTGCGCCCGTTGATGATGTGCAAGAGGCCGTCTTCGAGCTCGCTCACTGGACGAGCGAAGTAGTTGCCCAGCAGGTAGCCCGTGACCAACACGAGCATTATCCCGAGCGCCGTCACGCCGAACACGGGCCAGAGCAAGCCGCTGAGGCTGCCCACCAGCGAGGCAGGCACGGCGCCGATCAGCACCGCGCGCTTGCTCGCGTCACCGTAGCCGATGAGCGGCGCGACGCCGAGCACGTGAGCGGCGTGGACCGCGTCGGCAGCCGCGACGTTGCCGGACTCCATCGCGTTCGTGGCGGTGGTCTTGATGCCCTCGGAGCTGGCGGCCTCGAGCACACCTGGTGCCGCCTTGCCGGTGGACGCGACGACTTCCATCTGCGTGCCCATCACGCCGAGCGCCAGGAACTGGCCGCTCGTCAGCTCGCTGGTGCGCGCGAGGCGGTCGTCGTTCAGCGGCGTGCCGACGATCAGCGCGCCGACGATCTCGCCGTTCTCGCCGCGAACTGGAGCGTAGCTGGCTAGCAGCTGCTCCTGGCGCGAGCGATCGAGCCACACGTCGCTGCGGGTGTTCCCCGACTGCAGCGCCTCCGCCAGGGACGGGTAGGCTTCGGCCATCTTGTCCCCGCGCATCAGCGCGGAACCATTGCGGCCCATGGCGATGCCGCGGCTGTCGACGAAGAGCACGAGGGATGGCGCCATCTTCGCGAACGCGGGCTCGGCCACCGCCGCGTCCCGGATACGATTGGCTTGCACCGTGGCGGCCTCGCTGCGCGCCTCGGGCGTCCCTCCCGCGTACATTTCCCGCACCGGGGCGGTGTTCGTGCGCTCCTGCAGCCAGCGCTCGAGGCGCAACGCGTCGAGCGCGAGCTGTGCGCTCGCCGCGCGCAGGGCCTGGGCCACCTCCGTCTTGCGCTTGGCGGGGTTCTGGACCACATCGCTGAGCGACGTGGCGAGGAGCGCGTAGGTCAAGACCCCGACGATGACGACGATGACCGCGTTGAAGACACTGATTTTCCAGCGCATGGGATTCCCTCGGAGGACGAGGCCCCCGACTGCGCGCCGAGGGCCCAAGCTCGGCCACCCGGGACGAGCCGCGCGAGGGTACACTCTCGACTCAGAGCCGGAAAGACCATGAGCACCTTGGCCGTCGTCGATGACCCCCGTTTTGCTCTCCACCGCGCCACCGGCCCCCACCCCGAGCGCCCCGAGCGCCTCGACGCGGCCCGCGCAGGCCTGGCCCGGGCAGCCGGGGCCTTCGCCCCGGTCCCCACGACCGTCCGAGCGGCGTCCCCCGAGGAGCTGTGCCGCGTCCACGACCCGGCCTACTGCGAGGCGCTCGCCCAGAAGGCGGGCGGGCGAGGCTACCTGGATGAGGACACCTACTATGGGCCGGACTCGGTCGAGAGCGCGCGGGTGGCGGCCGGCAGCTCGATCGAGCTGGTCTCTACCCTGCTCGACGGCCGGGCCCGCGCCGGGGTGGCGCTGGTCCGGCCACCGGGGCACCACGCCAGGCCGAAGGCGGCCATGGGCTTCTGCCTGCTCAACAACGTCGCGATCGCCGCCGCCCACGCGCGGGCTCGGGGGGCGCGGCGGGTGGCCATCGTCGACTTCGACGTCCACCACGGCAACGGCACTCAGGAGATGTTCTACGCCGACCCCAGCGTACTGTTCGTGTCCTTGCACCAGTTCCCGTTCTACCCGGGCACCGGCGCGGCAGCGGAGACGGGACGGGGCGAGGGCGAGGGCTTCACGGTCAACGTGCCGCTGTCCGCAGGTGCGGACGACGCCGTCTATCGGGCAGCGTTCGACCGCCTGGTGCTGCCGGTGGTGGAGCAGTTCGCGCCCGAACTGCTGCTGGTCAGCGCAGGGTTCGACGCGCACGCCAGCGATCCTCTGGCCTCCATGCGCCTGTCCCGCGACGCCTATGGCTTCATGACCCGACGGCTGCGGGCGGTCGTCGGGCAGGCCGCGCCCATGGCGCTGATTCTGGAGGGCGGCTACGATCTCGCGGCGCTGTCCGACTCCCTGGAGCAGGCGGTCACCGGCATGATGGACGACCTGCCCGAGCCCGCGCTGCCCTCTCCGCGGCTCTCCCCGGCGCACAGCGCCGACCTGGACCGCGCGCGCGCGGCTGCCAGCGCTCATTGGCGCCTCGATTGACGACGCCCCCGGGCGGGCCCGCCGTCACCCTTGTCGAACGCGCCGTAAGGTGCTTTAACTCCGCCGCTCCGTAGGCAGATACGGTGGGTGTAGCTCAGTGGTAGAGCACTGGATTGTGGCTCCAGGTGTCGCGGGTTCAATTCCCGTCACTCACCCCGAATCAAGGCGCTAGGCGACTCGTCGCCGGGGGCGCGAGCGCGTGTTAGACACGCGCCATGTCCACCCCGTCGTCGTCCATCGATACACTCGCCATCCACGCCGGGCAGGAGCCCGATCCGAGCCACCTGGCGGTGATGCAGCCCATCGTGCTGTCGAGCACCTTCGCACAGCGCGAGCCGGGCAGCCCGCTGAAGTTCGAGTACTCGCGCAGCGGCAACCCGACCCGGGAGGCGCTCGAGTCCTGCTTGGCGGCGCTGGAGGGCGGACGCTTCGGCTTCGCGTTCGCGAGCGGGAGTGCGGCGACGCTCAGCCTGCTGCACACCTTGCGACCCGGCGATCACGTGGTCAGCGGGGACGACGTGTACGGCGGCACGTTTCGACTGTTCGACAAGGTGCTGAAGCCGATGAACGTGAGTACGACCTTCGTGGACATGCGCGACCCGAGCCGCGTCGAGGCCGCGCTCACCAGCGAGACGCGCCTCATTTGGCTGGAGACACCGACCAACCCAATGCTCAAGGTGTTCGACATCGGCAAGATGAGCGCGCTGGCCAAGAGCCGACGGATACCGCTGGTCGTCGACAACACGTTCGCGTCGCCGGTGCTGCAGCGCCCGCTGCAGCTCGGGGCCGACGTGGTGATGCACTCGACCACGAAGTACATCAACGGGCACTCGGACGTCGTGGGCGGCGCGCTGATCACGAGCGACGAGGGCCTGGCGGAGCGGATTGCCTTCTTGCAGAACGCCATCGGCGCCGTGCCGAGCCCGATGGATTGCTACCTCGTGCTACGCGGCATCAAGACCCTGCCGGTGCGCATGCGACGCCACGTCGAGAGCGCGCGCGAGCTCGCCGGCCGCCTCGCCGCCCATCCTGGGGTTGCCGCGGTGCACTACCCCGGGCTGAAGAGCCACCCGGACCACGCCCTGGCGCAGCGACAGATGAGCGGCCCTGGCGGCATGATCAGCGTGGACCTCGCCGGCACGCTGGAGCAGGCGCGGCGCTTCCTGGCCAGCTTGCGCGTCTTCACGCTGGCCGAGAGCCTCGGCGGGGTGGAGTCGCTGGCGGAGCACCCGGCGCTGATGACGCACGCCTCGATACCGGCCGAGTCCCGGCAAGCGCTTGGGATTTCCGACGGACTCGTGCGCCTGAGCGTCGGCCTCGAGGACGTGGACGACCTGTGGCGAGACTTGCAGGCGGGCTTCGCGGCCATGAGCTGATCGGACCCCGGACCCCCGGCGGTTTCGGGGGTCTTCTTGCGCGGACCCTAGGCTTCGCCCTAGGATTGCGGCATGTCAGTTCGACGCTTGCTTGGCGGTGCCGTCTCCGCGGCCCTGCTCTTCGGGGCCGCGTGCAGCGATCCCGTTCCCCCACCGAGCCAGGCTGGGCTCACCATCCACATTCGCTCGGCGCCGGCGGGTGCGACCCCGGACGGCAAGTCCTGCCAGTTCAATCCGCACTATGCGTATATCGGCTCGCCGCCGCCGGGCGCCGGCGCGCCGGGTTCGCGGGTCGTCGACGAGGAGGGCGGCGCGTCGGTGAAGTGCGCCGTGCGCAAGTCCGGTGACGTCTTCAAGGTCAGCGCCAGCATGAGCCACAAGGGGGTCGCCTTCACCGTCAACGGGCAGCTCAGCCCGGGCGGCTCGGGCACCGCAACCATCCTGCATCGTAACCCCACGATGCTCGACACACTGCAGAACCCGGTAGAGACGCCTTGCATCATCGCCGTGGACGTGGAGCCGCTTCAGGTCGCGACCGGACGAATATGGGCGCGCTTCTCGTGCCCAGGCCTCATCTCGCAGAAGCAGCCCAGCACCTACTGTGAAGCCGACGAAGGCTGGTTCGTGCTCGAGAACTGCGACGAGTAGCTCGGCAGCTCTCGCCTCGCTCTCCTCAGCCGCTGGACTTCTTCGCCTCCACGGGCTGAAAGACCTCGGCTGGTTCCGTCGATGCATCGCGCGGGTCGGTGTCGGCCTCCACGTCGGGCGACGGCTCGATCCGCACGATGACGGCGGTGATGTTGTCTTCACCACCGTGCTCGTTGGCCAGCGCGACGAGGCGACGGCAGGCTTCCTGCAGGTCGTCGGTCTCGCTGCTGACGGACAGGATTTCCTCGTCCCCGATCATGCCGCTCAGGCCATCCGAGCACAGGACGTAGAGGTCACCCGCCTCGGACTCGTCGCTCTGCAGGTCCACCGTGACGTGATCCTGCATGCCGAGCGCGCGGGTGATCACGTTCTTCGGCAACTCGCTCTTCTGCTCGTCGGATAGCTCTGGCATCGCGAGCAGGTAGTCGTTCACCAACGAGTGATCGCGCGTCAGCTGCGAGATCATGCCACCCCGCACGCGATAGGCCCGGCTGTCGCCGACATGCCCGATGAACATCTTCTGTTTGAGCGGACTGAAGAGCGCGCCCACGATGGTCGTCCCCATTCCGTGGCACTCCCGCGCTCGCTGGCTGCGCTCGATGATCTGGCGATTGGCGATGCGGATGCCCGTGAGCAGGCGATTTTCCTCCTCGCTCAGCCGCGCGTCGAAGTGAAATGGCCAGGTGACGTCATCCGACGCGGTCGCGCGGAAGAACTCGACCATCGCGTCGGTGGCCAGACGGCTGGCCACGTCGCCGGCGCGGTGGCCGCCCATCCCGTCTGCAACCACGTACAGCTCCTGATCCTTCAGGATCGCGAAACAGTCCTCGTTGTGATCCCGCTGGAGACCGACATCGCTGATGCCTGCCGCTATTGCACGAAGTCGAGCCATGTATGCCTGGGGCGGGACGGGCCCCGGCGGGCCGACCCGAGCAAAGTCTTTCCGGCTGCGTCCTTCCTTGTCAAGCGGCCCTGCAGCGCACCCGCCTGCGCGCGGCACAACCACGACAACCTGCCGGCATTCTCAGCAGGCTCGCCGGCGGCGTCTCAGGCACGAGGCGAGCCCGAGGGCGGCGGCGAGGCCGACGGCGGCCAGCCCCGCCTGACCCTGCGCCGGCACGCGACAACCGCAGCCCTCGTCCGAGCTGGGAGCGGGCGGACCGCCGTCCACGCGACGGATCCACAAGTGACTCGTCACCGTGCGTCGTCGATCTTCGGCGTCGACAATCTCGACCCGGTAGCGGCTCTCTCCTGACTTGGGCGCCGCGATCGGGAGCTCAGCCGTGAAGTCGTCGCTCGTGATGGCGGTCAACTCGCCCGCGACGCCGTCCTTCACGAAGCGGATGCGCTGCCCGGCGCCGGCGGTCACCCGAGCCGCGAGCGTGGCCTTCCCCGCCACGATGGTGTCGCCGTCGGGAGGCACGCTCGACAGCAGCTCGACCATGGGGTCCTCGGGGGTCCAGAGCTTGACCACGGTCTTGCCAGCGCGGATCCCGGCGATGACGCCCGCGACGCTCAGCTCGCTGGCATACACGAGGGTGGTCGGCTCGCCCATCGCGCTCTGGAAGAAGCCGAGATCGACCCCAGCCTTGTGATCGTCGCTGCCTCCGATGGCAGGGAGGTGATGGCCCTGGTCGCACAGCGAGTCCCAGTAGGCGATCGCGGCGTCGGGGAAGAGCAGATCGATGTACTTGGGGGAGCCGGTCTGGATCTCGACGGCGTCCACGAGCGCCAGATCGAGCTGGTGATTCCAACCGCAGCCGATGCACAGGTCGCCGATCTCGAGGATCGGATGGTTGATGCTGAACAGCGCGCCCTGGCTTCGAAACTGCTCGACCGCCCCCGCGATCGTCACACCCGGCTGACCGATCTTGTGATCGACCCAGGAGGTGGCTCCGATGGCGTTGCCGTGGCCCGCGTAGGTCGTGTACTCCATGCCCGGGATGAACAAGAACGTGGGATGGCGCTTCTGCGCCTCGACCATGAACTCGAGCTGCGTGAGCGTGTTGTGATCGCTGATCAGCGCGAAGTCGAGCTGGCGGGTCTGGGCGAGCGCGGCGATCTCGTCGAGGTCTGGCCGGGCGTCCCCGCTCTCCATCGAGTGCACGTGGAAGTCGCCAGCGTACCAGCGCGCCTGGTCGACGAGCACCCCGGGATCGACGTAGGGCTTTCGCTCGGGTTGCGCGGCGAGCGTGCCCACGTCACGCAGCGTGATCGTGAGCTTGTAGCGCGCAGGCAGCTCCGCGAGCTTCGCCTTGCCGACCACCACCCGCCACTGGCCCGCGGCGATCGGCCCCGCCACGTAGCTGCGCGACGCCCGGTCGATGCCGACCACGGCGGGCTCGCTGTTGCCGCCGCCCCAGCCGCGGAAGCCCGCGGGATCGTTCAGCCCGAAGTCCAGGATGTTCTTGTCGGACAGATCGTCGTGATCGATCTGGATCTCGACGATGCCCTCCGGCACCGCGAAGGGCACGAAGAAGTGATCGGGCCCACCCGTCGGCACGTCTCCCTCCAGCTCGAGGATGACCGGCTCGGCGAGCGCGACCAGCGGCCAGGCGACCATCAGCGGCAGAGCCAACCACGCCGTGAGCTTCATCGCGCCCATACTAGCCGCTCCGCTCGGAGAGTGCCGCCGGGGACCTTCAGACGGCGAGGATGTCCTTCTCTTTCGCGGCGATGATCTGATCCACGTCGCTGACCGCGCTGCTGACGATCTCTTCGGCCTTCTTCTTGGCGCGGTCCACCTCGTCCTCGCTGGCGTCCCCGCTCTGCTTCATCTCCCCGAGCAGGTCGAGGGCGTCGTGACGAGCCTTGCGGATGCTGACCTTGCAGTCCTCGCCCTGCTTGCGCGCCACCTTGACCAGGTCCTTGCGGCGCTCCTCGCTCAAGGGTGGGATGGGAACTCGGATTAGATCGCCATCCGTCTGGGGGTTGAGCCCGAGATCGCTCTCGCGAATCGCCTTCTCGACGGCCTGGATCTGGGACTTGTCCCAGGGCTTCACGGTGAGCAAGCGGGGCTCCGGCACACCCACGTTGGCCATCTGAGCGATGGGCGTGGCCTGGCCGTAGTAGTCGACCCGCAGCGTGTCGAGCATGCCAGCGTGGGCTCGCCCGGTGCGCAGCTTGCCCAGGTCGCGCCGCAGGGCCTCCCGCGCCTTCTGCGTCGCTCCGTCCAGCTCGCCGAGCACTTCGTCAATCATGCTGCCTCCTTGCGGACCGGTCCTATAACACCGGCGGGCGCGTCGGCCCTCACATTTCGAAGTGGCGGAGTGGGCGGGATCCCGGCCGGCCACCGGGGGGTGACGCGTGGCGGTTCCATGCTCGGGCAAAACGGTCTATCGGTTGGCCATGAAGGCCATGCGCGCCTGTACACTGTGGTTGCTGATCGGCGCCGTCGCTGCCAGCTGCAAGAAAGAGGAGACCAGCCAGGCGGCGTACCCACCCGGGTATCAACCGTATCCGCCCGCGACTCACCAGCCGCTGCCACCTGCGACCGGCACCGACCCGCCACCCGCCACCGGACCCGGCCCCGCGCCGGCGCCGACGGCGCCAGCCCCGGGCCCAACCGCGCAGGCGGTGATGGGTCTGCCCTGCGCCTACGATACCGATATCGCCTGTCCCTTCGCCCGCTGCATCAACGGTCGCTGCGGAGGCTGCGCGTCGTCCGAGCACTGCAAGCCCGGAGCGGCCTGCCTGGCGACCCCTCTGGGGCTGGCGTGCATGCCGAGCGGCGCGCAGGTGCCTCCGCCGGGGCCCACCGCCGCGCCCACGACCACGGCCCACCCCGCCCCGACCACGCCCCCCGCCCCCACGGCCACCACGCCGCCGGCCCCCACCGATCCGTACGCCGCGCTGCGCGCGCGCTGCCTCGACCGCACCAACCAGTACCGCCAGTCGGGTAGCCAGGCTGCGCTCGCTCGCCGCAGCAACGCGGAAGGCTGCGCCGACGGCGCTGCTCGCAGTGACGCGGACACCAAGACCCCGCACGGCTCGTTCCGAAAGTGCAACGAGGCCGCGCAGAACGAGTGCCCAGGCTGGCAGGGCACGCCCGAGCAGGTGCTCGACTCGTGTCTCAAGATGATGTTCGACGAAGGCCCGGGGGACGGGCCCGCCCACGGCCACTACCGCAACATCATGGATCCGGCGTTTCGGAGCGTCGCCTGCGGGGTGCACATCGCCAGCGACGGCTCGGTGTGGATCGTGCAAAACTTCTACCGATGACGACGCGACGCGCAGGGCTGGCCGCAGTGGCGCTCGGCGCGCTGCTTTGCGCCTGCGCCACGAGCGAGGACGAGCCCTATCGCAAGAAGCCCGGCGGCTATGTCGACGCTTCACCCGACACGGCCACCGGCGGCTCGAGCGCCACGGGTGGAAGCGCGGGCACGGGCGGCTCGAGCGCCACGGGTGGAAGCGCGGGCGCCAGCGACGCGGCGGCGGACGGCGCCGACGACGCCGCCCCGGACGCCGCGCCGGATGCAGGCGGGCCGACCGCGCAGCTGCTGCTCGCGGTGCGCACCGCGAGCTCGATCGTGCGCGCCGCGCGGACCTCCGGCGGCTCCTGGGCCACCACCGTCACCGCCTTCACGGCCCTGGGCGGACCCGCGCTGGCCGCGGTCGGGGACGACGCGGTGATGGTCGTGCGCGCCGCGGGTCAGGGAGAGCTGCACGAGTCGCGCCTCGCCGCCGGCGCCTGGTCGGCCCTGACGCCGGTGGGAACCGACGGTTGGACCGTGGGCGCGCCCGCGCTCGCAGCAGCAGATGACGTGGTGCTCGCGTTCATCGGCACGGACTTCAAGCACTACCTGGCCACGACTGCGATCCTCGGGCCGTGGTCCGCGTTCGAGCCCGTGCTCGCGGGCTCGCTGCACAGCTTCGGGCCGAGCGCGCCCTCGGTGGCCGCGCTCTCGAGCAGCCTCGAGCTCGCCTTCGCGGGCGACGACGGTGATCTGTACACCCAGACCAAGACGAGCGTGTGGCAGGCAGCGCACGGCCACGGCCTGGCGACCCCGCTGCACAAGCCGTTCGGTCCGCGCATCGTCGCGCGCGGCGGCGGCAGCGACGAGACCGTGGCCGCCTTCGTGGACGACGCTACCAAGCGTGTCTACTGGACCGTGGGCAAGGGGACGACCTGGACCTCCCCCGCGCTGGTGGATGCGTTCATCACGAGTGAGTCACCCGTGGCGCTCGCGGCGCTGGGCGGCGGCGCGGTCGGCCTGGCGTTCGTCGCCGGCGACTCGCGCGTTCGCTACGCGCGGCTCTCGGCCGGCGTGCTCTCGGCGCTGGAGTCGCCGTTCCCGAACACCGTCGCGAGCGGCGAGCCCGCGCTGTGCCAGGGCCTCGGGCCGAACGAGGTCGAGATCGCGTTCTTGTCGAGCGGGTCCGTGGTCAGCTCGACCAGGACCACCACCTGGCAGACCCCTCTGCCCGTGCTGGGCGCCGGCGCGCTGGCGCTGGCGCTGACCCGCGTCACCGTTTCTTCGGGGCCTTGACCCGCGCGCCGGCGTCCACCCCGCCGTCCGCCGCTGCTGACCAGAAGTGGGCCTCGGCCTCGCGCAGCTTGCGCTCGTTCTCTTCGTCCACGACCCGCGACGCGCTCGCCGCGGTCTGCTCCACCGCCAGGTTCGCCTGACGAGCGACGTGTACGGCGTAGTAGCCCGCCGCGCCGACGAGCACCGCGGCGAAGATCAGCCCAAGCGCCAGACCGCGGCCCCGGCCGCCCTGGATGGCGCTGAGCTCTCGGTCGAGCTCTGATTCGTCTCGCCGCACCAGCGCATACGCGCTCGCGTCCTTCTCGTGCTCGGACCAGGCCTCGAGCTGCTCGAGCGCCCTCCCCTGCTCCCGCACCGACGCGAACCGCGCCGCGGGCTGGCGCTTGCAGGACCTCGCGAACCACTCGTCGAACGCGCGAGGGACCGCCGGGTTCACCTTGGAGGGGACGGGGAGCGGGGCCGCGCACACCTTGAGCACCACGTCGCCGATCGCGTCGCCTTCGAAGGGGACGCGTCCAGTCATGGCCGCGAAGGCCGACGCCCCGAAGGACCACACGTCCGACGCTGGGCTCACGGGCGCGGAGGCGGTGAGGGCCTCGGGGCTCATGTAGTGCGGCGTGCCGAGCACCTGACCTGCCTGGGTGGCTTGCGCGCCCTCCGCCGCTTCGTCATGGACGATCTTCGCGATGCCGAAGTCGACCAACTTCACGCTGTAGCCGTAGCCCCCGAGCTCCGGGTTGCGTGCCAGGAAGATGTTGTCGGGCTTCAGATCCCGGTGGACGATGTGCGCCGAGTGCGCCGCGTCGAGTGCGAGCGCCGCTTGGCCGAAGATGTATTTCACCTCCTCCAGCGGGAGCGGACCACGTCGAGCGATCGCTTGGTGGAGCGTCTCACCCTCGAGGTACTCCATGACGATGTAGGGGCGCCCTGACTCGGTGACCCCGTGGTCGAACACGGTCACGGCGTGGTTCGTCTTCAGCCGCGCGGCGGCCTTGGCCTCCAGATCGAAGCGCCGCAGCGCCTCCCCGCTGCCCGCCAGCTTCTCGTGGATGAACTTGATGGCCACGAGCTGGCCGAGCGTCAGGTGACGCCCCGCCCAGACCGTGCCCATGCCGCCCTTGCCGATCAATCGCTCCACGCGGTAGCGACCCGCGATGACCTTGCCGGAGAGATCGTCGGGCGGAGAGTCGCTCATGACGGTCACACCCTCGGCGGCGTCGCCACGGTCCGCTCGCACACGACGTTGCCAGTGTTCAGCGTCGAGGCGGGCTCGAACAGCACCACGTGAACTTCCTCTTTCGCGACCGGGCGGTGCTCCACCCCTCGCGGCACCACGAGGCACTCACCGGGTCCCAAGGTCACGCTGCGGTCCCGAAACTCGAGCTCGAGCTCGCCGGAGAGCACGAGGAACAGCTCGTCTTCGTGCTCGTGATGGTGCCAGACGAACTCGCCGAGCAGTTTGACGACCAGGACCCGTTGCCCGTTGAGCTCCGCCACGATGCGGGGGCTGTAGGGCTCGCTGACCTCTGCCAGCTTCGCGGCCAAGTTGATGGGCTGCATCGAACCCTGGTGATAGCGCAGCCCCGCCCGCGCGGGAACGCAGCGCCCCGCCCGGCGAGCCCGGGAGGTCTCGGCAGCACCCGAAAAAGTCGCTGGAGGCAGCCGCGGATCGATGCGTCCCGAGGCCGTCCGAGGTATGTCCCAGTCCCGCCATGGCCCGATCCGCCGTCCTCCTCGCGCTCGCTGGTTATTTGGTTGGCTGCAGCGCGGCCGAAGCGCCGCCGGTCGCGGCGACAGGCGCAGCCGTCGAGGCGACGGCGCCCCTCGTCGACCTGTACCTCGTGCTCGAGGGGCCGAGCGCGATCGAGTCGGTCCCGCGCGGCGTCAGGCCCGACAGCGCGGCCGCCACGCCTCACGTCCGGCGCCGCATCGCCGAGCTGGACGCTTCTCGCGTCGAGTTGACGCAGAGGGTCGCCGAGTTGGGCGGTCACGTCATCGCGGACATCCGGCGCCTCGGCAACCTGCTGCACGTCATGGTGCCGGCCCACCGCGAGCAGGACACCACTCGCCTGCCCGGCGTGAAGTTCGTCGAGCGCGTCCCGTTGATCGAGCCGGCGCTGGCTTCCGCCGTGCCCGTGGTGGGTGCCCCCGCGGTCTGGAGCGCGAGCACGCCCATCACTGGCAAAGACGTCGTGATCGGCATCATCGACTCCGGCATCGACTACACCCACGCGGACTTCGGCGGACCGGGAACCACGGCGGCCTTCAACGCCAACGACCCGAGCGTGATCGAGCCCGGCTCGTTCCCCACCGCCAAGGTCGTGGGCGGCTGGGACTTCGCCGGCAACCAGTACAACCCGGGCACCGGCAGCCAGGTCCCCTCGCCGGATCCCGATCCGCTCGACTGCTTCCAGCAGCAGGCCATGCAGATCGCCGGCGGACACGGCACCCACGTCGCGGGCATCGCCGCCGGGCAAGGCGTCACCCAGGCCGGCGCGCCGTTCGCCGGGCCCTACGAGCAGAGCTTCAACCCGGCCGCCTTTCGCGTCGGGCCCGGGGTGGCGCCCGAAGCCAAGCTGTACGCGCTCAAGATCTTCGGCTGCACCGGCGGCACGATGTTGCTCGCGTCCGCGCTCGAGCGCGCGGTCGATCCGAACGACGACGGCGATCTGAGCGATCGCCTCGACGTGGTCAACGCCTCGCTCGGCACGTCCTACGGGCTCGGCTCGCAGGCCGCCGCGGGGCTCGCCAAGAACCTGCACGCAGCCGGCAGCTTGCTCGTGGTCGCCGCGGGCAACGACGGCCAGAGCTTCTTCGCGGTGGGCGCCCCCGCCACCCTCGACGAGCCGCTGAGCGTCGCCGCGAGCACCGACAGTCAGCTCATCGGCTTGCAGGTCACGGCGCCGGCGAGCGTGGCCGGCGAGTACGTCGCCGCCGAGGGCGGGTTCACCACACGGCTGTCCGACACTGGCCCCGTCAGCGGGCCGGTGGTCGCCACCTCCCCCGCCAATGGCTGCGGTACGCTGGCCAACCCGAGCGCACTCGCCGGCAAGATCGCCATCGCGCGACGCGGCAGCTGCCCGTTCATCCAGAAGTTCAACGGCGCCATCGCCGCCGGCGCCATCGCGATGATCATCGTCGACAACGAGGAGGACGCGATGCCCTTCGCCATGGGCGGCGGGGATCCCGGCAGCGTGTCGATCCCGGGCGTGATGATCCGGCAGGACGACGGGGAGCTGCTCTTGGCGCAGGCGAACAATGGTCTCGCGGCGACCCTCGACGCGAGCAAGCCCTACTCCGGCGCCGGAGCGGAGATGATCGCGTCCTTCTCCTCGCGAGGGCCGAGCGCAGTGGACGGCCGCCTCAAGCCGGAGATCTCGGCGCCAGGCTTCGCCATCGACTCGGCCCGCGTGGGCTCGGGCTTCCTGCCCCGCCGCTCGCAAGGCACGAGCATGGCCTCGCCGATGGTCGCCGGCGCCGCCGCCCTGGTCCGTCAGGCCAACCCGAGCTGGGCGCCGGCCCAGGTCAAGGGCGCGCTGATGAACTCCGCCGCGCGCATCCAAGACGGGGGAGGAAACACCTACCCCGTCAGCATCGCGGGAGCCGGACGGGTGGACGTGGGTCGCGCCGTGTCACAGACGCTGCTCGCGGCCGCCGATGACAGCACCGGCACCGTCGCCATCTCCTTTGGCTCGCTGGTCGTGGATGAGACGTCCACGCTCTCGCGCACGTTCGAGGTCACGAACACCGGCACCGACGCCGAGGCGCTCACGTTCGCCGTGGAGACCACTCGGGACCTGCCCGGCGTCACCCTCGCCTTCGAGCCGGCGAGCGTCGCGCTGGCCGCCGGAGCAAGCACCACCGTCACCTTCACCCTGTCGGTCGATCCGCAGGCGCTCGGCCGGCCCGGGCCGGATTCGTCCACACCGCCGCTGCAGTTCGAGAACGCGCGTCAGTACCTGGTGGAGGCCAGCGGGCACGTGCGCATCGACACCGCGGCGGAGACGGGCAAGGCGCGCGTCCCGTACCACGCGTCCGTGCGAGCGGCGGCGCGCCGCAAGGCCGCCCCCCTCGACCTGTGCAGCGAGAAGACCGACTCCACCGTGGCCATCCCCATCGAGGGCACCGCGGCCCACCCCGCGCCCGTGATCACCGCGTTCGAGCTCGGCGCCGAGAGCCCGGCCTTCACCTCGGGCCAAGGGGAGCAATCGATCATGGATCTGCTGGCGGTCGGTACGGCGACCACCGTCGCGACAGCGGAGACCTTCGAGGAGCTGACCGTGTACTTCGCGGCGGTGGTGGCCGGCGAGTGGATCACTCCCGCCCAAGGCGCGCTCAGCCCCGTCATCGTGGTGATCGACACCAACTTCGACACCCAAGCCGACTTCTTCATCCGAGCCGAGCCGCTAACCCGGGACGGCCCGTACGCGGACGTGCTGGTGAGCACCACCTACGCGGCCTCCGGCGGCCAGCCGATCATTCGACGGGTGCTCAACGTGGCCGGCTCGGACATCGCCGACACCGCACCGTTCTACAACAACGTCGTGGTGCTCGCGACCTTCGCCAAGGACCTGAACCTGCTCCCCGGCGCGGCGACCTTTCAGTACAGCGTCGTTACTCAGAGCAACAACATCTCGCTCTCCAGCGACAGCACGGACTGGGTCGTGATGGACGCCGAGCGGCCTCGGGTGAACACGGCCCGCGGCGGCTACGAAGGGCGCCCGCTCTACCTGGAAGGGCCGGTGCTGGCGGACATCGATCCCGAGCTCGCCCCGTCCGACATCCCGTCGCTGCTGCTGCTGCACCACACCAACGTGCGCGGCGAGCGTCACGAGATCGTCGAGCTGGCCACGGCGGTGAGCCAGAGCGCGAACCTGAAGCTCGAAGGCGAGCCCCCCGCCGAGGTGATGGGCGGCGCTCAATTTGGCTGGTCCGTGCTCGTGCGCAACACGGGCGGACGCCCGGCGGACTCGGTGGTGCTCGAGCTGTCCCTGGACCAGGCCACCCTGATCGAGGCCAAGCCGACCCGCGGCACCTGCTCCACGACCAACGCGCAGTGCGACTTCGGCGCGCTGGCACCGGACGAGTGGGCGATCGTGGACTTGACGCTCACCGCTCCGCCCAAGGGCAGCGCGCTGATCCTGCGAGCCGAGGTCGACCCTGCCCTGCCCTGCGAGCTGTCCGTCAGTGACAACGTCGTGGGCGGAGAGGTGAAGCTCCTGCACGAGAGCCGTGAGCTCGACGCCACCGGCGGTTGCGGCGGGTGCGCCACCTCGCGTGACCGCCCCACCGGCGCGTTGTTCCTCGGCCTGCTCGCGCTCGCTGCACTGTTGCGCCGACGGATGGCCGGCTGAGCGCGAGCGAGGGGAGCCATGACACGCCGTCTGCACACGCTCGCGTTGCTCTTGCTGCTGCTCGTCACCGCGGCCCCGGTGGCGGCGTCTGACGGCACGCGACTGCGCGTGGCTGTGGTCCTCGACGTGTCGCTGTCCATGAAGCAGTACGATCCGGACAAGCTCGCGACGCTCGCCGCGCGGCTCATCGCGGATCTGAGCGATCAGCGCGACCACGTCACGATCATGACCTTCGGCACCGGCGCCAAGACGGTCGTCGCCGGCAGCGGCAACTCACCGGAGCTGCAGAAGGCCCTCGACGGCATCGGCCCGACGGACAAGTGCACCGACTACGCGGCGGGCTTCGCCCAAGCCGCCCAGGCGTTCTCGGCCGCTGCGCCCAAGGGCGAGCGGCGGCTGGTGGTGTTCCTCACGGACGGTGAGTACCAGCCGCCGAACGAGGGCAGCGACTCTTGCGACGACAAGACCCGCTTCGACAAGACCGTGATCACCGAAGCGGAACGCAAGCGCCTCGGCGGCAAGGTGCTCGACGCCGCTGGCGCGCTGGCGGCGCGCAAGGCCAAGGTGTTCGTGGTCGGGCTCGGGCGCGGGTTCCAGGCCGCCGAGCGCTCCCGAGCGCTGCTGAGTCAGGTGGCCCAGCGCACCGGGGGTCGGCTCATTCTGGCGGACGATCCGAACCGCGTACCCGAGCTGTTCACGGACGTGTTCGCGGCGCTGGTCGGCTCTCCGGTGCAGAAGCCGGCGGCGGCGCCGGCAGTCACCCTCGACGTCCCGGAGGACGCCGCGGGCATGCACGTGATCGTGCGCACGGACGCGGCCGAGGCCCCCTTCACGCTGACTCGCAGCGGACAGTCGTTTCCCTTCGGCAAGCCGCCGACGGAAGCGCGCGGGCCCGACGTGCGCCTCGAGCGCGGCAAGCGCCCGCGGGGCTACGCCGTCACCTGGCTAGCCCGTCCGCCCGCGGGGCCGATGCAGCTCGCGCGCAGCTCGGGGAGCGGGCCCCTGAGCGTCTGGGCCATCTACGACGTGGGCACGGCGCTGCGATTCGAGGGGGTCGGCGCCGGGGTTCCGGACGGCCACGCCGTCAAGGGCTCGGTGCGCCTGGTCGGCCGCAGCGGCAGCCCCGTGCGACGGGATCCGAGCTACCTGGGCAAAGTCCGCTTTCGCGTCACGCTCGCCGACCGCACCCTCGAGCTGCCGGCGCGCGGCAAGGACGCGCAGCCCTTCGACTTCGGCTCGGCCCTCGCGGCCCGCGACGCGCCCTATCTGCTGCGGGTGACCGCGGAGCACGACGACGGCTTCCTGGACGTCGAGCCCGTCGAGCACTCCTTTCGAGTGGTCCACCGCTTGCCCGCGGTGATCACCATCGATCCGGTGCGCTTCGACAGCATGGCCGAACCCGGCACCATCGGCACCACGCGAGTGAGGCTGACGGCCCCGGAGCGAGTGCCCGTGGCGCTGGGCTTCATGCTCAGCCTCAGCGACGACACCGCGCGCAACGATCTGCGCTTCGAGCCCGCCGGACTGACGTTCGATGAGCGGACGCGTGAGGCCGAGGTCAGGATCAGCTTCGCCGACCCCAAGGCGCTGCGCTGGGATGCGAAGCGCTACGGCGGTGAGCTGGTCGTGACGCCTGCGCCGGAGACGGCGCCCTTGCTCAGCGGCGAGAGTCGCTTCAGCGCGCCCATCGACGGCACGCTCAGGTCCTGGACCCTGCTGCGCTGGATGAGAGAGCACCGCGTCGCGCTGGGCCTGGGGCTCGGCGTGCTGCTCTTGCTGATCTGGCTGGTCGGACGCGCGCTGGCCGCCAAGTTCCCCGCCAAAGCACGGATCCACTACGTGGAGATCGGTTCGCAGTTCCCGAGTGACTCGCTCGTCAAGCGCTACGCCAAGCGCGGCGCTTACCGCAGCGCGCGCTTCCGTTTCCCGCTAGGCAAGAAGTCCAAGCCCCTGGTCAGCTTCGTGGCCCGGGGGCAGAGCTTCGAGGTCCGGCCCGAGCCCTCCGCCGGCCTGGTCCGGCTCGCGCCCGAAGGCGAGGACCCGCGGCGGGCGCCCTTCACGGGCCGCTGGGACGAGCGCTATCGGCTCGCGGATCGCTTCGAGGTGTGGCTCACCCGCAGCTGAATCCCGCAGCCTTCGGCGCTCCTTCAGCCGAAATCCAAGCACCCTCGAACAGTGCCCCAAAACTGGCGCGCCTCGGGCTATGCTCGCGCCCCTCACTCGAAGGGGATTCGATGATTCAGCGCATGAAAATCCCGCCCCACATCTTCGTGGGTCTAGGCGGCTGTGGCAGCAAGATCGTCAACGAGATCGCACGCAAGCTCAAGCGGCGGCGTGGCGAGTACGAACGCTACAAGAGCTTGGTTCACTTCTTCGCGTTCGACACCGACCAGCACGAGCTGAAGCAGGCCGAGAGCGTGGACGTGCGCGTGCCCATCTCGAGCTTCGACAAGCGCTCCTACGTCACGCACGCCTTCGGCCAGCGCGGCGCGCCGGAAGACGTGCTCTTCACCCAGTGGTGGCCCGAGTACTACCTGCCGCGGGACGTGGCCGGCGCGGGCGCCGGTCAGATCCGCATCGAGAGCCGCCTGAGCATGCACTTCACGCTGAAGTACAAGCCGGAGGTGTTCACCTCCCTGGAGCGCGCGGTCGGCGACAGCTACTCGATCGACAGTCGCTTTCGCGACACCGACAAGGCGCCGATGATCCATGTCTATGCCAGCCTCGCCGGCGGCACGGGCAGCGGCGCGTTCTTGCCCACCTCCTACCTCTTCGCCGATCTGATGCGCGATCACGCGCGTCCGATCGTCGTCGCGACCTTCGTGCTTCCGGCTGTGTTCCGGCGCGCCGGGCTGCCCGCCCAGCAGCTCGACAAGATCATGGCCAATGGCTACGCGGCGCTGATGGAGCTCGAGCACATGCAGTCGGCCACCGACGGCGAGCCGGTCGCGTTCCAGTACGACCCACGCGCGAAGGAGAAACAGATCGTCAAGCGTCGCGCCTTCGATCAGGTGTACCTGATCGACGACATCGGGTCCGGGCGAGAGGTCATCACCGACACCCGACAGGTGTTCCAGGCCATCGCCGACAGCGCCTACTCGCAGATCTTCAGCGACATCTTGGGCCGACAGGCGTCCACCGCGGACAACGACGAGCGCGAGATGGGCGTGACGGATCACCAGATGTACACCAAGCGCTACGGCAGCTTCGGGCTGAGCGTGCTGGGCGTGCCGGACGACGACATCCTCGACTACTGCTCGCACCGCTACGCCGTCGAGGCGCTGACGCACACCTTCGCGCTGCCCGAGCAGCCCCCGTCGGAGCAAGAGTCCCACGCGGACCGCGAGCGCCGGGACCAGGACTTCGTCCGCTCCCTGCTCGAGCAAGCCAACGTACCCTCGGAAGCAGGCGCCTTCTACCGACGCATCGTGGATGGGTGCGACGGCAGCGCGGAGCAGCAAGGCGTGCTCGATCGCTTCCTGCGCACCTTCGAGACGGACTTCGGCCCACGCATCGAGCGGCACGTCCAGCTCCCGCGCTGGACGGAGGAGCGGTTGCTCGAGATGGACGAGGACGCCGAGGCAGTCCGCATCGAGATGCCCAAGCGGCTGGAGGCTTGGCGCAAGGCCGCCGCCGACGCGCGCACCAAGATCGATCAGGAGGCGGACTTCATCTCGCGAGAGGTGTCCGGAGCGGACCATCCGCACAGCTTCGGGCAGCTCCTGGCGGAGCGCGGGCCGATCTTCGAGCGTTTGTTCCTGATCCGACTCGCGGCGCGCCTCAAGGAGTGGCAAGCCGCCGCGCGGGCGCGGGAGAACGAGGCCGCGGGCGTGCTGCGCAACCTCGACCAGTCGTACATGTCCTGGGTGGAGACGCTCTCGTCCGCGGCGCCGAAGACCGTGGTGGAGTACCTCCGCGGCAACGACTACGGGCAGGAGGCCGTGCCCGAGTTCATGGGCTGGTATCGCGCCAACATGGAGGCACCCGAGCTCTCACGCCTGGTCAGCTCGGGCATCGTGGACTTGTGCGACGACCTGCTGCGCCTGATCGACGAGCGCAAGAACCGCCTGGCCACCCTCTTCTCGGAGCTGTTCAACATCCGCCAGAAGCTCGAGGCGACATGCGAAGAGCTACGGCGCTTCGGCGTGCGCCGGGATCAGGGCGGCCTGTCCAACGATCACGTGCTGGACGTCGAGCTGTATCAGAACTTCGAGGACCCCTCCCACTTCCGCATGTGGCACTGGGTCTTCGAGCGCCGTGAGAACCCCGCGTCGGACTACGACGCGGCCCGCATCTTCCCCGCCGTTCAGCGGGCCTACGGCGACGTGCAGCACGCCCGGCACATGAGCGCCGCGGTGAGCGAGGCGCTGGTCGACATGGGACGCAGCGTGTGGCGCGACCGGATCCTCGGCCTGGATGAGCCGCGCAGCGTGGACGAGATGGGGCTCGAGCTGTCCTCGGCGCTGGTCGAGGACGCGCGCCTGGCCATGGCCTGGACGCGCCTGCGCAAGCACCACCCGGATCCCGCGACGCACCGCTACCGCGCCCACGTCGCCGAGTGGGAGATCGCCTTCGAGGCCGTGACCCAGGCGCAGATCGACGACTACATCCAGCAGAAGGTCCACTTCGCGGCGCGCAAGTGCGCTCCCTTCCTGCGCCTGCGCCGCGAGGAGCGAGCGACGACCATCGAGCCCAAGCGCTACGTGGTGGTCCACCAGCCCTACCTCGACGACCCGAAGCTCCGTCACGCGCTGCTCGGCAACGAGCGGTTCCCGGTCAAGGGCGGCGACGTGCTCGCGAGCGACGACCCCAAGCGCGTCACGTTCTACTGGAGCGAGCTGGGCATGCCCATCTACCGGCTCGAGACCATGGACGATCACTACGACCGCTATCACTTCGTGAAGCGGGATGAGCTGTCCCGAGGCAAGGTCTATCGTTGGGGTGACTTGCCGCTGCAGCCCAAGCACGCCGCCACCCACGCGGAGCACTCCGAGGGGCGCCGGGTGCCGGACATCCCGCTGCACATCGACAAGCGCTGGGAGGGAGCGCCGGACGAGCACGAGTGCCTGGCGGACGTCGCGCCCCGCGCCGTGGTCGCCGGTCAAGGCAAGAAGGCGTGGCTCGAGCAGCGCGAGCGCGTGCACACCGCGCGGGCCGCCGAAGAGATGGTGGAGTTCGTCTGGGCCCAGTGCCACGGCCTGGTTGTCCTGAACGAGACCACCGCAGAGCTCACGTACACCAACGACGACATCCCCGAGCGCGATCGCGGGCTCGGCCGCTTCCGGGACGTCGCGTTCGACAAGTTCCGCAGCTCCAAGCTCGCGATCCGGGAGTGGCTCCTGCACGAGATCGACAGCCGCAACTCGAAGTTCGTGGAGGAGCGAGATCGCGACGGCGTCTCCGCGCTCGTGAACGAGCATCTGGAGGTGCTCCGCAAGCTGCGCTTGTCGCTGGAAGGCAAGGAGCACGCCTTCGTCGAGCAAGAGCTCCACGCTGCGCGGCAGGCTCTCGACTCCGTCCTCGCCAAGATGTAACTCGTGTCGGTAGAGCTGAGCGCCCCCACGATCGTGCTCGGACTCGGCGCGTTCGGCGGCGAGGTCGTGCGACGGGTCGAGCCGCTCGAGATCGAGCGGCTCGCCCTGCTCGCATCCGACCCGGAGCAGGAAGCGGACACCGAGCGGCTGGTGGGGCGCGTGCTCGGCGCAGCCGAGGGGCTGTTCGGGCTGGACCGCGCGCTGGCCGGCCGGGACCCGTCCCTGGACGTGTTCGTCATCGTGGACCTGGACGAAGCCGGCATAGCCCCGCGGGCCACGGCGCTGGTCGAGGCCCTCGGGCGGCGGCTCTTGGCTCGCTATAGCCACATCCTGGGCCGACACGGCGCCCGGCGTCTGACGCTGGCGCCCGTGGTGGTCCTGTCGGGCGCGCGCGCCAGCGGCGCTACCGCCGAAGCGGAGCGTGCCCTCGGGCACTTCGAGGCGCTCGCGTCGGAGGCCGCTTCCGCGTCGGACCAGGCCCTGCTGCCGAGAGTGCTGGTGCTCGAGACCCAGAGCGCGCGCTACGAGCTGTCCCGGGGCGAGCTCGGCAGCACCGTGGTCTCGTTTCTGGCGCTGCTGCTCACCACCGCCCTGCGCCACGAGGAGCCGATGCAGAGCTTCCTGCGCGCCGGCCCCGAGCAGCTCCGGGAGCGGCGCTGCTTCGCGTCCTTCGGCTGCGCCACCCTCGAGCTCTCCACCGCGCGCTACGTGGCCACCGCCGCAGCGCGCGACGTGGTGAGGTGGGCGCGCACGCCGCCGCCGGACGTGGTGTCGCGCGCGGACGCCGAGGCTCAGCGCTTGGTACCCTCCGCCCAAGACCTCACGGCGCGCGTGCGCAGCGACGAGGGACAGGCGGACTTGATCGAGATGCTTCGCGCGCAAGCGCCGAGCGTCGAGCTGCCTCCCATAGGCTGGAACGACACCCCGGAGCTGATCCGTGACGTGCGCTTCGGTTGGGGATGGTTCGACTCCCTGCAGGAGACGGTGGCCGCGCTGGTCCGTCGCCTGGATCAGTCCGAGATGGACGAGCTCGCGCGCCTCGCGGACGAGCGGGGCAACCGCATGGCCAGCGAGCTCGTCCGCGACTGCGCTCGGGAGGTGGCCAGCCGCGAGCGCGACGGCGCCCTCGGTTTCTGGCGAGCGCTGTGGCTCAGTCAGCGAGCCCGGGCCATCGTCGGCCGCGAGCGAGACGCCCTGGCCGGCGACCTCAAGACCCGCGCGTTGGTTACGTTCCCCAAGCCCACCGCGGTGGAGAACGCGCTCCGAGCGCTGCGCCAGGAGAGCACGGTCCGGCCCCGGCCCTACCGCTTGATGGGCTACAGCGTGCTGGCTGCGGTGATCGCCTCGATCTTCCTGATGCACTTACCGAAGTGGCTCGTGGCGGTCGCCAGCCGGCGCGTGCCCGTCCTGTCGCTCACTCCTTCGATTCGGGATCTCGCACCGGAGGCGGGGTGGCAGCGGCTCCTGGAGCCGCCGCTGTCCTTCTTGCTCATGCTGGCGGTGCTCTTGCCGCTCGCCCTGGCGCTGGCGTCGCGCTACCGGCGGCGTTGCCATGAGGCGTTGCTCGGGGCCCGCGAGACCCTCGGTGCCGCGGTGACTCGATTCTTGACGGACCGCGTCGGCTCCAGCGTCATCGGCTTCTACGAGTCGCGGCTGGCCCTCTCGCTGCGCTCTTGGGCGCTGCGCACCCTCGCGTCCTTGGATTCCCTGTTCGAGCGCGAGCACGGGCGCCTGACCGCGCTCGAGAACGCGCTGAGCCTGCTCGAGCGCTCGCTGGAGGGTGAGCTCCGGCGGCTGGAGGGCTCGAACGAACAGAGCGGCGGCGACTTGTTGTACCGGCGGCGCTCGCCGAAGGAGGCGCTGCGCGGCGTGTACGCCGACGTGCGCCCGTCACCGGACGTCGCCGAGCGCATCATCGAGAGCCTGAGTCGCACGCCCGAGCAGGCGAGCGACGAGGCGCCCCGCTTCCTCTTGCCCGGCGAGCTCACGCGCGCGATGGAGCAAGAGGTCGCGATCGAGGCCCACGTCCTGCGCAAGCACCTCGCCGCGCCGGTGCAGAGCTTCATCGCGGAGATGTACGACCGACTCACCGTGCCGCTCGAGGTGCGAGATTTCGACGCCCAGAGCGCCGAGCGCACCTATCTGTTCGGTCCTACCTGGATCGCCGACGTCCTCGAGGAGTTGAGCAAGTCGAGCCCTCGGCTGCCTGAGCTCTTGCCCACGCAAGACGACAGCCGCGTGTTCGTCCTGGCCCTGCGCACGGCGCTGCCCCGCTCGGCGATCGCCATCCTGGAGCGCGACACGTGATCGATCTCCTGGTTCGCCTCTACCAGTGGTCGCCCCTGCTCGGCATCTTCCTGCAGACGGCCCTGGTCTTGGCGCTGACCACGCTGGCAGGCCGTGGCGTGCTGAGGGCGCTACGCCAGAACCAGCGCCGGGCCGGCGGGCCTATCCTGCTCTTCTCGGCGGCGCTGGTAGCGACGGTGTTCGCAGCGCTCTTGCTCTACCTCTGGCTCAGCGGCCGTAGCTTCGAGCAGGCCGTGATCGAGTGGCTGACCGGTATCGCCAGCGCGCCGGTGGAGGAGCTCGGGCACCTGCGCTTCCCCTTCGTGCTCGGTCTGACCTACGCCGCCTTGTACGCCGTGTTCTCGACCTGTGCCCTGCTCGTGGCATGGCTGGTCGGGGATCCGAGCGGCGAGAGCGTGGCCCGCGAGGTCGAGTCCGAGCTCGGCTCGAGCTGGGTGGAGCGCTTCTACAAGCTGGCGGGCTTTCACCAGCCCAGTGTGCAGGAGGTGCGCTTCGCCGAGTGGTGCCGGCCCGTCGTTCGCTGGCTGCGCGTCGCGCAGTGGCTCTCGCTCTCGGCCGCCATCACCGGCGCGCTCTCGCCGCCGCTGTGGGCCCTGCTCGCCCTCGTGGTCGAGGGGCTCGCGCTCAACCTGGTGGATCCGCCCACCGCCCCGGAAGAGAAGCGGCGCGAGGAGCAGGCCGCGGACGGCGCGGGGGTGCGGCTGAAGGACCCGGAGCAGCTCGTACGCGCCCTGTCCATCGACGACCGGGGGCCCGAGCTCACCGTCTCCAACGGCGGCTTCGAGCAGGGTGGCCTCGAGCACATCGCCGGCCGCACGCGCCTGGGCGAGGAGAGCTCGCTCGTGCGCGACGCGCTCACGGCGCTCGGCATCGACGGACTGTTCGTTCACCAAGAGGCGACCAGCGAGGCGCTGCTCGACGGCAAGAGCGTCCTGATCGAGACGCCCCCCTTGTCCGGCCGGCGGACCCTGGGCGATCTGTTCGCCCTGCGCACGGTGCTGGTAGAGGGCGGTACGGTGCTGTACCTGTCGCCGGACCGCGCCGAATCCGCGCGTCGCGCGCGCGCGTTCGCCGAGCTCTCCACCCGCTGCAACTGGCGCTGGGCGATCCACCATCACGATCTCGGCAGCCTCGGGCGGCGGGGGATCGCGCCGGAGGTCCGACCGCCGCAAATCCTGTTCGCCACCGCGGGCGACCTGCACCACGACGTGTGCGCGCGTCATCGCGAGTGGTCGGCGTTTCTGTCGCGCCTCAGCCTGATCGTGGCCATCGATCTGGATCGCTACACCGGCGCGCACGCGGCCAGCGTGGCGTTCGTGATGCGACGGCTCAGGCGACTGACGCGCTCGCTCGGCGGCAGCCCCCGGGTGCTGGCCTCGGTGGCCCCCTTTGGACCCGACGTCCTCGGTCACGCCGAGGCGCTCATGGGCACGCCCTTCCACGTCGTGGGACCCGAGTCGGACAGCCGAGGCGCACCACCGCGCCAGATCGTCGTCGGGTCGCCCAGCCATGCACGCGAGCTGCACCCCGCGGTCGGGGCGCGCGGCGTCGCCATCGCCTGCGGCTATCAGGCGGAGGCTTGGGACTACGACTCGGTCCTGACCGGCTTCGAGCAAGGGCAGCAGGTCAACCAGGTGTTGCTCGGCTTCGGCCACGCGGTGATTCAGAGCGGTCAGGACACCCAGGTGCTGCTCGACTCCGCGGACGCGCTCGTCGTGCGACTCTCCGCCGAAAAGGCCGCGCTCTTGCACTTCTTCACGCGGCACGTCGGTCAGCGAGCCATTGGAGGAGAGGTGCTGCGCGCGCGCGAGGTTGGGGCGCGCAAGGACCGAGACAAGAAGCCCGAGGAGCGCTTCGCTGGCTTCGTGGTCGAGCGCGAGGCGAAAGAGAAGGCGCCCGCCCCCGCCGAGGAGGGCGAAGAGAAGCTACCGAAGGACAGCGCGGAGGAGAGCCCGCCGCAGGGTCTGGAGGTCGAGCTGCGCGCGGATCGCGCCGTCTCGATCTGGATCCCCGACGACGAGCCCTTCGCTCGACTCTTGGCCCAGAATCCCCTGTGGCTGTCGTCGACTCGGCGCCATCCTCGCTTCGCCATGGGCTCGAAGCTGGTGGCGGCGCGCGACGCGACCGCGATGGCGACCCGGCACCTGCTCGCCGCTGCGACCGAGGCGCCGCTGCGTCTGAACGACGCCGCACGCGACTATCCGGCCTTGGCCATCGAGCGGGCGCGGGGCGCGGGCCCGCTCTTGTCGCGTCCCATCGAGCTGATCGAAGCGGACGGCGCGCTGCGCTCGGACGTCGAGGTCAGCGTGAACGACTCGAGCGTCTCGCGTTTCGAGCTGACCGCCAGCGGGACCGTCGGTCGGGTGCTCGACCGCAGCGACGGCTCCGTCGTGCTCGAGACGGATCGCGCTTGCTTGTGTGCGGTGGCCTACCCGGGACGTGTGCTCATGGTGCACGGCCGCCGCTACCGGGTGCTGCTGCCGGACGAACAACCCGAGCTGACCCAGGGCGTGGTGTACGCGATCCCCGAGCGGCGACGGACGCGCACCGCGCGGATCCGGGAGCTGGAGCTGTCCTACGATGGCGCCGGCAGCGAGCTACGCTGGGGTGGGACCTCGCGCGTGCGGCTGCATCACCCCGTCGCGCGCGTGGTCGAGCGCGTGCTCGGCGTGCGCAGCGCCCACCCTCTGCGCGGCCCGGTGGACGAACTGAGCTACGAGCAGCCGCTAGTCGCGGAGTTCGAGACTCGCGCGGCCGTCTTGGCTTTGGACGGCGCGGCCTCGGCGGCCGGTCACGCCCTCGCGCATCTGGCCCGCGCCATCCTGCCTGCCTGCGTGCGGCACGGCGAAGACGATCTGGACGTGCACTGGCTCGAGGCCCCGGAGCCGAGCCTGGTGTTCATCGACCGGCACGCCGGCGAGGCCGGCTACGCACGCGCGGTGACCGGCGATGTGGCCCAAGCGGTGCTCGAGTGGTGCCGCACGCTGCTGGACGAAGCGCAGCACGAGCCGGACTGCGACGAGCGGGACGGCTGCTCGGCCTGCATCCTCGGCGTACTGTGCCAGAGCCCCGAGGGGGCTCCGCCGAGCCGGCGAGCGGCCCGAGGGTTGCTCGACGCGGTGCTCGGGCCCTGATAGAGATCCGACGATGTCTAGCGAGATACCCAAGGTCGTCGGCGAGATCATGACCCGCGAGGTGATCACTCTGTTCGAGGAGGACAACCTCGATCGCATCGAGGAGGGCATGGCGCGTTATCGTTTTCGGCATCTGCCGGTGGTGGACGAGGGGCGCCTCGTCGGGCTGCTCACCCACCGGGATCTGCTGCGGCTGCAGGCCAGTATCCTCGAGCCAGGCGCCGCCCAGAAGACCCACGCCCTCGGCACCTCCGTGTTCGTCCGCAACGTCATGCAGCGCAACGTCTTGACCGTCACTGCCGAGACGCCGCTGGTGGAGGCGGGCAAGCTGCTGGTGGACAACAAGCTCGGGTGCCTCCCGGTCGTGGACGCGGACCAGACGCTCGTCGGCATCGTGACCGAGGCGGATTTCGTCAAGCTCGCAGTCCGGCTGCTGGCTTCCCCGTAGCGGGACCTGCCAATCGGGCAGGCTAGGACGGAGCGGGGGCTTGGCGTATCCTCGGGCAGTGGTTGCGCCAATCCTGCACAGTTTGTGCAACTCTCGCACAACTTTCTTCCGCCGAGCGCCGCTTGCTCCTTGCGGGATGCGATGCGGCTGCGAGACTAGAGGGGCCGCGGGACAGCTTGGCTCCATGCACCGGGATCGCACGCCGAGGGGGCCGGCGTGCGAGGGGGCTCTCTCATGACGCGGGGGGCGCGGGGGGCGCGGGACGCGCAGCCGACGACGAAGCAGCGTCTGGGAAACACTAGCCTCCCCGTCGCGCAGTTCTACTGGCCAGGGGGCTTCGTCGAGGTGCGCTTGCCCGAGGGACTCGAGCTCACCATCGGGCGCGCAGCCAGCTGTGACATCGTGCTCGAGCACCCCTCCGTGTCTCGCTCCCACGCGACGCTCGTCACGAGCCCCGAGCTCCGGATCGCGGACGCGGGGAGCGCCAACGGGACCCGCGTGGAGGGCGCTCGCCTGCCGCCGCACCAAGCAGCCATCATCCGCTCGGGGATGCTCGTCGAGCTCGGCGATGTCGTGTTCATCCCTCGCACCCTCGAGCCCGGCGCGCGGCTCCGTCGCTTCGGCAAGCTGTCCCACAGCCGCTTGCGCGAGGAGCTCGACGCCATGGAGCGCGTGCGCATCGAAGAGGCGCTCGAGGCCTGCCACGGCAACCAGAGCCGAGCGGCGTCGCTGCTGGGCTTGCCGCGTCGTACGTTCATCGCGCGGCTCGAGCGACACGGCATTGGACGGCCACGCACGCGTCAGGGCTGACTCACGATCTCAGCGCTCCGGCAGGCCGAGCTGTGCTCCACCCGAGACCAGCGGCGCGAGGCGCAGCAGCGCGTCGTCGAGCTCGTCCGGTGGGATCGCCGAGTAGCACAGCCGTGCCCACGACTCGTACGCCTGCCCGCACGCGGCGCCGGGGGTCAACAGCACCCCGGCCTCCATCGCTCGCTCGAGGAAGCGCTCGATGCCGTCGCGACCGGCCGGCGTGGCCGACACGTCGAAGAAGAGGAAGGTCCCGCCCGAGGGCGGGGGCAGGCCGAGGCTCTCCGCTGCGGCCCCCGCCGCCAGCCGGTAGGCCTGGCGCGCCGAGTCGAGCCATTCGCCCGCGTGCAGGAGCGCCTGGGCAACACCTCGCTGCAGCGGTCGCGGCGCGCAATACGTCGAGAAGGTCTGCACGCCCGAGATGGCGCGCATGACCGCTTCCGGACCGTGTACCCAGCCAACCCGCGCCCCGGCGACGCCGTAGCTCTTCGATGCGGTGCAGAACGCCAGGCTGCGCTCGGGTGCGCGCCGCCACAGGGGCAGCGGCAGCGGGCCGAACGCCAGCGCGGCGTAGGCCTCGTCCGACCAGAGCCAGAGATCGTGCTTGCGAGCGAAGCGCACCAAGACCTCGAGCGCACCTGCGTCTAGCACGTGGCCCGTCGGATTGTTCGGCGTGTTGACGTACAGCGCTGCGGTACGCTCACTGACGGCCTCCTCGAGCGCGCGCTCGGGGTCGAATGTTCGGTCGCCGATGCGATCGAAGAACGGTAGCTCCACCGCGCGCGCTCCCCGCGCGGCGACGATTCCGCGGATCAAAGGCCAATACGGCGCGAGCACGATCACCTCGTCGCCCGGATCGAGCACGGTCTGCGCTGCGACGCTCAAACCTCCGGTCGCACCGATGGTCACCTGCACGCTCTCGCTCGGGAGCTCCAGGTCGTAGTCTCGCCTCGTTCGCTCGCGGATCGCCTCGAGCAGCGTCGGCTCTCCGCGCACGGGAGCGTAGTTGTAGAGCCGCGACGTGGGCGGGAGCGACTCGGGGCGCAGCCCGGGCCAGGGCTCACGGTAGGTGTCCCCCACGTGCAGCGGGTACATCGGTCCCGGGCGTGACCGCGCGCGCGCGAGCAGCGAGCTGTAGACGTCGTGGCTGAGGGTGCGACAGGTCTCCGAGACGGCGGGCGCGCGAGGCATGCCCCGGTTATCGCCAAGACGGCCGCCGCCGTCGATGCACGAGCGCGCCCGCGGCGAGCAGCAGCCACGGCCAGGCCCGGCCAGGCCCGCTCGGGGCCGGGCCCACCGAGCAGCCCTCGTCGCCGAGGCGGTCCACGCGAGTGCCCGCGTGACTCGAGGAGGAGTGGTCGCCGGCGCCCGACCCGCCCGAGCCGCCCTGCCCGCCCGAGCCGTCGCCCGCCTGGCCGCCGTCGTTCGCCTGCCCGCCGCCGCCGGGAGCGGGCTCGCTGCCGCAGCGCGCGCCGCTCGAGTCCGCGGTGCAGGGCGCGTCCGCCGGACAGTCCGCCGGGCTCTCGACGCCGCCCTGGGCGTTGCAGTGCGCGAGGCGACCATCCGGCAAGCAGATGTCGTGAGCCACCGGGGTCGCGCTCGGATCGGCGACGCAGAACACGCTCACGCAGCGGGCTTCGCTCCCGCCAGCCTTCGAGCAGAAGGCGCCGAACTTCCCGCAGTCTCCTTCGCCGGTGATGGCGCCGTCCTTGCAGTCGATTATGCGGCTGTCGTCGAGGCACGACTTGGCGGCGCCCTTGTCGGGACAGAACACGCTCACGCAGCGCGCCCCCAGGTTGTCGTCCACGCACTTGGCGCCGTACACGGAGCAATCTCCCGTGCTGATCGCGCCGTCGCTGCAGTCGCCGATCAGCTTGTCGTTCACGCACACCTTCTTGGTCCCTTGCGCCGGACAGAACACGCTGGCGCAGCGCACGCCCAAGCTGTCGTTCACGCAGGTCGCGCCATACGCTGCGCAGTCCCCCACCCCGCAGTCGGACACGATCTTGGTGCCCTGGCAGGACTTGGGCTCGCACCCCGAGGTGCAGGCCCCGGTGGCCTTGAGGATCTGGATGTCGGCGCCGTAGTAGAACTGCAAGATCTTCTTGTAGTCGTAGCCCTTCTGGTTCTCGAGGCAGCGCGCGCCCCACTGGGACATGCAGCCGCGATTCTGTCCGAACCCCGGCGGGCCGACGTAGCCGAGGGACGTTTGCTTGACGGCAGTGCCTGTCT
The DNA here is from genome assembly GCA_019637295.1 of Polyangiaceae bacterium. Lineage (GTDB taxonomy): Bacteria > Myxococcota_A > Polyangia > Polyangiales > Polyangiaceae > JACKEA01. Next base: position 817,253 of record JAHBVX010000002.1, on the reverse strand, counting down.
TGCCCTCGTTGTACGTGACGTACTTCTCGGTGCTGCCGCCGGAGCCAGCGCAGCTCGGCGCGCTCGCGTTGCTGCTACCCGCGACGTAGAAGCCGTAGGTGAGCGTGGCGGCGTACGACAGGTACATGCCCGCGGTCTCTTTCACCGCCTGGTGGTGAATGGGCAGCGGAGTCGCCCCGCAGGAGTAGACCTGGCAGCCTTGGCTGTCGCAGATGGAGCCGCTGGTCGCGATGTTGTAGTAGGCGACCGAGCGCGCGGCGATGGCCTGTGCCTTGAGCGCCTGTAGGTTCGCGCCGCCGTTCTCGCACTGGATGACCCGCGGCAAGTAGTCGTTCTCGAGATCCTTGCTGCCCTTGCCTTGCACGGTGATGGAGCAGTAGGCCTGCGCGAGCGGCGCGCTGACGGGCTCTTGGAGCACGCCCAGGTGCTCCGGCGGCACATCCGCGCTGCCGCAGCCCAGGGCCCCCAAACAGCAAGTGACCAGAACGAGCAGCGCGCGCTTCATGCCCGTGCGCAAGTGCAAGAGGCGTGCTGAGCCGATCTCGCGCGATTCTGCGCGCCGGATGGCTCCGGTTGCGCGAGTTGCGCAAGGGCGGCTTGCGCAACTCGGACCAACTCGGGGACACTGCCGAGCATGCCCCGCCTCGACCGAACGGCCGCCACGCTCGCGCTGCTGTCCGCCCTGTCGAGCGGCGCTTGCACCGCGAAGGAGCGGGCGCCCCTCGCGAGCTCGGGCGGCACCGGCGCCTCGGCGGGCAGCGCCTCGGGTGGCACCTCGGGCAGCGGCGCGCAGGGTGGCCTGGGTGGCGCGCCGGGCGACTGCCCCGCCTTCGCGGACGCCGAGACCACCGGCAACCTCGAGTCCGTCGAGCTGACCGAGGCGTCCGGCATCGTCGCCAGCCGCAAGCACGCGGGCGTGCTCTGGCTGCACAATGACTCGGGCGACAGCGCGCGGGTGTTCGCCGCGTCCACGACCGGCAAGCACCTGGGCACCTTCACGCTGGCCGCAGTGCAGGCGGTCGACTGGGAGGACATCGCGATGGGGCCAGGTCCGATCCCGAACGCGGACTACTTGTACCTGGGCGACATCGGCGACAACGCCGCTCAGCGACCGGAGATCCGGGTGCATCGGGTGCTCGAGCCCATGGTCAGCAGCGGCCAATCGCCGGTGACCGTCAGCATCTCGGACGTCGAGACCTTCGTGCTCAGCTACGAGGACGGCGCCCACGACGCCGAGACGCTGCTCGTCGATCCGGTCAGCGGCGAGCTGCTGATCGTGACCAAGCAGGCGGTCGGACCCTCGCTGGTGTTTCGCGCCGGACCGCTCCCGAGCGGCGGCGGCAGCCTCACGCTGACGCAGACCAACAGCCTGGCCTTCGGCGTCTCGCCTCTGCTCGGCAGCAACCTGACCACCGCCGGCGACATCTCGGCGAGCGGCGCGTTCATCGCGATTCGCAGCTACACCCACGCCTTCCTCTGGCGTCGCGGCCCGGGTCAGAGCGTGAGCGCGGCGCTCGCTGGCGAGCCCTGTCCCATCCCCCTGCTGTTGCAGCCCCAGGGCGAGTCCTTGGGCTTCGCCGGGGATGGCCAGGGCTACTACACCGTGAGCGAAGGCACCGGCCCCCCGCTGCACTTCTACGCGCGGGAGTGACTCAGCGCTCGACCGTCACGATGGCGTGGCGCTCCTTGCCCTCCGCCAAGCTCACGAGCTTCTGCGTGACCCGCTCCCGCGGCGTCCCGTAGTTCTCGATCACGGTGACGTGCACCTTGGTTCGCACGCCGAGGCGCCCGGCGTCCGACGCGAAGTAGTTGGCCTCCACGCGGTACCTACCGGACCGCGCGCGCTCGAGCACGTACATCTCGGGGCCGTAGCCTTGGGTCACGTCCTGCGAGAGGCGACCGCCGATGCGCGTGGTGCGGTTGGCGTAGTGACAGTCTTCCCCCGTCGGCTCGATCACGTGCAGATCCACGTCCGTGTTGTCGGTGTTCCAGGTGATCATCACGACCAAGTCCGCGCTGGACAGGGCCACGGCGTCCGCGAGCGTGCCCAGCCGCCAGCGGGCGTACTCCGGCACGCTGGTGGTGAGCTCCCCCCGCGCGATGCGCCGCAGCAGGCGCAGGTAGTCCATGGCGATGATCTGGCGAAAATCCCCGAAGCGAGCGTCCCATTGACCCACGTAACCGAGCTCGAGGTAGGCCATGGCCAGGTCGGTCTTGCCCAGCTCCGTGAGCGCGTCCGCCATCGCTCGGTACGACTGGGGCTCGTAGGGACGCGCCCGGGCCACGCGCCGGAACAGGTGATACGCCTGCCCGCCCCGCTTCCAGGCCAGGGCGGAGTAGCCGACGTCGCGGGCCAGCACTCCGTCACCGGGCGCCGCCTCGACGAGCGAGCTCAGCGCCTTGAGCGCGTCGTCGGGACCGAGGGACAAGCGTCGCTCGGCCTCCGCGGTGACGACCTTGTAGCTCGGCTCTTGCCGGGACAGCTCCGCCGCGAGCGCCGCGCCGAGCTGCGCGCGCTCCCGCAGACGGGTCTTCAGCGGCGGCACGCGCACCTCGAACTCGCTCGCCGGTCGTGCTCGTAGCGCGCGCACGAGCGCGGGCGGGAGCGCCGTCTTGTTCTGCGCGCCCTGCTCGAGCTCGGTGATGAACGCGAAGAAGCTCTCCTTCGGATCCCCGAGCGCGCGCCGCGTCTTGTCCAGCACACGCTCGATCAGCGCCGACACGGTCTCCGTGGCGATGAGGGGCGCGGCCGGCTCGATGCGATGACGCCGGTAGTCCTCCTCGCTCTCGAGCATGAGCAGCGAACAGGTCTTGCCGGTGACGCGAAACTGGGTGGCGTACGCGATGGCGACGCGGGTCGTTGCCGGGGTCAACTCCTCGAGCTGATCGACGGCGAGCTGGCCGTAGACGCGCGGCGCCAGGGGGGAGTCCACCGTCCGGCCCGTCGGCACCTCTACGCGCTGGCGCTTGCCGCCCTGCTCGACGTCGAGCCAGACCTTGCCTGTCGGAGCGCCGCGGCCGCCGAGGGTGAGCGCCTGGCCCGGATAGATCGCCGTCGGTCGACCCGCGAGCAGCACGTCGCTGGTGCCAGCAGCCTCGATCCGCTCGATGCGCCACGGGCGGCTACGGTGGGCCGTCGCTGCGGCCGCGACCTCGGCGGCGCCCACGACCGAGAACACCGCGCCGCCGCTCTGGCGCGCCAGGTGGCTCAGCGTCTTGGTGTCGCTGCCCGGCATGCCGGTGCGATACGCGAACAGCGTCAGGTGGGGCGCACGCTCGAGTGCCCGAGACAGCGCATAGGGCTCGCTCTCGCCCCAAGTGGCGTTGCCGTCAGCGAGCAAGAACAAGTCCCGCGGAGTCGGACCGCCCGCGACCAGGGCGGACGCGGTGACCGCGTGCAGAGCGGCGCCGAGATCCGTCGCGCCTTCGAGCGGGAGACGTCCGGCGAACTGCAAGAGCGTCTCGACGTTCTCCGGAGTGTTGGCGACCCACTCGGGCCGGAACCACACCTGCTCCACGTTGAAGAACATCACCGCGAAGCGCTGCAAGGTCGCGCGGTTCTCGTCCAAGATGGCGCGCAGGAGCTTCAGGCTCACGTTGTACTTGTCCGGGTTCTCGCTCAGCGACGTGTCGACCAGGAACACCGCCTCGGGCGTGCCCGCCGCGGCGGGGTTCGCGGGCAGCGCCGGCACGAAGCGCGTGGCGAAGTAGCTGCCGGTCTCCTCCTTGCCGGTCAGCACCAGACCGGTCGCAGGGGTAATCCGCACGCGCACGCTGCGCGCCTCGGCGTCCTCGAAGCGAAAGTGCTTGCGACCGCCGGCGGACCTGCCCTCCCGCTCGGGCACGACCTCGAGGCCGGCGAGCGCGTGCTCGGCGACGCTCACGTCCACGCTGGCGTTGCCCACCTCCGGCAGCTCCAGCAGCAGCTCGGCGTCCTTGCCGGCGCGCACCAGATCGACGTCGTAACCGATCACGATGCGATGCAGCTTCTTGGCCGCGATGGGGTACACCCGCGCGTTGAACACGCCGCCGCCCGCCCACTCCATCAACGCCGGATCCACCCGCCGTCGAGTGGTCTCGGTGTAGGCCAGGGCCGCGGTCTCGCGGGGCACGATTCGCGCTTCCTTGGGGCCGCGCCAGGCCTCCGCGCGCTCGGCCATGAGCGAGCGCGGCTCGCTGTCCGACGCGGCCTCCCCCGACGCCAGCACGAGCCCCGCCGTGCCCGCGGCTTGCAGGACATGCTCGCCGAAGGCGAAGAAGTACGGCGACGCTTCATCCGGCAGGCGCACCTGAAAGGTGCCCTCGAGGTCGCCGCCGCGGTCGTTCTCGAACAAGAAATCGATCACGACGCGCGCGCGAAATCCGTCGATCCGCGCGCTCGCCTTCAGGCTGCGCAGCGGAAGATCCGTGTCGTCGCCGACCCGCAGGCGGGAGGTGTTCGGGCTGAGGGTGGACCGCTTCCAGGTCGTGACCTCGCTGTCCGAGGCCTCCCCTGCTGCGTCCTTGGCCTCCATCGCTGGCGCCGGCGACATGGCCGCTTCTCCACCAAAACGCGCCAGACCCCCGCAGCTGAGCCCGACCGGGAGCACCCCGATCACCAAGAGCAGCGCACCCAAGGCCAGCCAGCCGCGTCGGTCCATCCGAGGTACAACTCTCATCTCGCGCCGAGCTTACGCTGCCATGACCCAGGACGGCCGAACATCGTCCCGCCTCGCCCTGCGCCTCGTCGGCTCGGTCGGCATCGCCGTGGGTGCCTGCGGGGGACCGCAGCCGTCGCCGTCCGGGCCCGAGCCGCCCACCCGAGTGCTCACGGCCCAGAGCGCGCACCCCGTCGCCTCCGCGTCGCCCGTCCCCACTGAGCTGAACACTCCGTGCTCGAGCGCGCGCGGCCTCTCGCCCCTGCCCTTGCCCGAGTTCGACGACTCGCCTGCGCCGTCTCGACGCAACTTGCAGACCTGGGTGCACACGCTGGCTTCCCCCGCGCTGCGCGGCCGAGAGGCGGGCACGTCGGACTCGCAGCGCACGGCGCTCTTGCTGGCTACGTATCTCGAGCGCTTGGGCATCGCGCCGGGGCAGAGCGGCGACTACTGCGCCCCCTTCGCGAGCGCCACCTGGCGCGATCAGAACGTGCTCGCGCATCGACCGCCCGCGGACGCCACCTGCCCGTGGCTGGTGGTGGGCGCGCACTACGACGCCCTCGGCACCGACGAGCGCGGCCAGCTGTTCCCGGGCGCCGACGACAACGCGACCGGCGTCGCGATCCTCCTCGAGCTCGCGCGGCTGGTGCACGGCGGCAGCGTCGCGCCGAAGCTGGGGCTTGTCTTGGGCTTCTTCGGCGCGGAAGAGAAAGAGCTCGCCGGCTCGCGCGCCTACGTCGCGAGCCCGAGCGTGCCCCTCGACCGAGTCGCCCTGATGATCAACGTCGACATGGCCGGCCGCAAGCCCCGAGGCCACCCCGTGATCGGCTTCGAAGCCTTCGGTCGCGACCGCGCGGGCACCAGCCGCGCCCTGCAGGCCGTGGCGAAGCGAGCCCGCGTCAGCGCCGTGGCGATGCAGCTCGGCGAGCGCAGCGACAGCGCGTCCTTCTCGCCCCACGTACCGAGCTTGTTCCTGTGCACGACCGTACACGAGGACTACCATCGGCCCACCGACACCGCCGACCGCGTCGACTTCGACCAGGTCGAGCGTACCCTCGCGCTAGTGATTGGGCTCGTCCGTTCGCTCGATTGCGCTCGCTGATGCGCGGCGGTGCGTGTGGCCGGACACGGTGCGCATGAACCGTCCGTGTTATCGTCCCCGCATGACTCGGCTCGCGCTCACCTCGGCTCTCGCTCTCGGACTGCTCGCCTGTGGCGGCGCCGCGCCGAAGCCCGCTCCGCCGGCCGCGGCGCCCAAGGCGCCGGCCCCGCCGGAGCAGGCGTGCTTCGAAGAGGCCTCGGCGCCGCGCACGCCGCGCGCCGACGCCCCCGAGACCATCGTCGTGGCCCACGTGCTCGTGCGTCACACCGACCTGCGGCGCCCGGAGGGCGCGACGCGCAGCCGGGGGCAGGCGTGCCTGCGAGCGCGCGAGGCGCGCGAGAAGCTCCTGGCCGGAGCCGAGTGGGCCGACGTGGTCCGCGAGTACAGCGACTCGGGCCAGGACACGCTGGGCTCCCTCGGGCGCGTCGCGCCGAGCGACCTCGACGCCGCCTTCGGCGCCGCGGCCTTCGCCCTGGGCGTGGATGAGCTCAGTCACGTGGTCGAGACCTCCCGCGGCTTTCACGTCATCGCGCGCACGGAGTGATCGCTTCGGGTGTACACGGAACTCGACACCGGTCGTCGTCCCGGGCACCCTTTGGCCCCCATGCTCCCCCCTTCCCGTCGGTCGTACTCGCTCGTCACCCTCCTCTGCGCGCTGGCGCTTACCTCCGCGTGCGGCGGCGCGGCGCCCACGGCGAGCGGCTCACCCGCTGCAGGCGGCGAGCCGGCGACCGCCGCGAGCCCGGAGCCCACGAAGCACCTGCTCAGCGGCTGCACCAAGACGCAGGGCGGCGCCGGGCTTCAGCTGGCCTGCGGCGGGTTCAACGTCATCCTGTCGCGCTTCACTTCGGACACGCCCGTCGACAGCGAGATGCTGCAGAAGCTCGAGTCGGACTTGCTCGCCGGCATGCACTCCGCCATCAAGAGCGGAGCGCTGAAGACGTACGACGTGAGCGTGCCCAAGGGCGACGGCCAGGTGCCCGTGCGCGGCTTCACCGTCGCCCGCGACGGCCAGACCCTCGTGATCGGCACGGTCATGGCCGCCGTGCTCGACGCCAGCAACGTGCTGTCCGCGGTGTGCTTCACCAAGCAAGTCGACAGCACCGTGTGCACGGAGCTGATGAGTCAACTCTTGACGGTGGGGCTGCCGGAAGACCTCTGAGCGCGGCTCAGCCCCCGCGCCGCCCCCACAGCGCCTCGCCCAACCCCGACGCCCGCCGCACGGTCTGCTCGATGGCCTGCGCCAGCACCTCGCGCGTCGCGTAAATGCGAACGCGCTCTCTGGCGCGGGTGATGGCCGTGTACACGAGCTCCCGCGTGACGATGGGGGAGACGCGCTCCGGAAGCACCAGCGCGACCTCGCTGAGCTCGGAGCCCTGAGCCTTGTGCACGCTCATGGCGAACACCGTCTCGTGCGGAGGCAGCTGTCCTGGGGAGAAGCGACGCGGAACCGACGACTTGGCTCCGGGGAAGAACGCGACCAGCGGGCGCCGGTCGCCGTCGCGGGGCTCACACGTGTGCTCTTCCGCGATGACGCCGACGTCGCCGTTGAACAGCTCGAGGCCGTAGTCGTTGGCCGTGACGAGCACCGGCCGGCCGTCGTACCAGTCCCCGCTGCCGGACAGCACCCCCGCTCGCCTGAGCTGCTCGGCGACGAAGCGATTGAGCGCCTCGACGCCGAAGGGTCCGCGCCGGTGCGCACACAAGAAGCGAAACGAGGACAGCACCGCGAGCTTGTGCTCGACGCTCGGCGCCGACAGCCCCGCGAAGCGCTGCTCCACGAGCCGCCCGAAGCTGGCCTCGAGGGTCGCCGCGTGATCGATGGGAACCAGCTCTACGGCTGGCTCCGCCTCGCCCAGCACGGCCAGGGCGTCCTCGACGCTGCCGCGATTGACCGCCGAGGCGAGGCGCGCGATCGGGCCGCCGCCGGCGAAGCGATGCACGTGCGTCAGGTGCACCATGCAGTCGTGGATGCCCGGCGCCGGCCGCGCGCGGGAGACCGGTAGGTCGTCGCCGGTGAGCTCGCGCACGCGCGCAGCGAACGCCTGCGAGTAACCATCCCCCGGGTTGCCGCCGTAGATCTCGCCCAGGATGGCGCCGGCCTCCACCGACGCGAGCTGATCTTTGTCGCCCAGCAGCACGAGCCGCGCGTCGGGGCTCACCGCGTCGACCAGCTTGGTCATCAGCGCGAGATCGACCATCGACGCCTCGTCGACCACGACCACGTCCGCTGGCAGCGGGTTGTCCGCGTGGTGTCGGAAGCGGGTCGGCGTGTGACGCTGGAAACCGAGCGCGCGGTGGATGGTGGACGCCTCGCGGGGCAGGTGCGGCGCGAGCGCGTCGGGCGCGCCGTCGAGGTTCTGCGCGATGGCCTCCCCGAGGCGCTGAGCCGCCTTGCCGGTGGGCGCGAGCAGCGCGACGCGCAGCGGCTCATTTCCGCGCTCGAGCGCCTGCTCCTGCAACAGCAGGAGCAGCTTGGCCACCGTGAAGGTCTTCCCGGTCCCGGGTCCGCCGGAGATCACGCTCAGCCCACCGAGCGCGGCGAGCAGACACGCGCGGCGCTGACCCAGCAAGGCCTCGTTCGCGAGGGGGAACAGCCGCTCGAGGCCGCGACGCAGCAGCGCGCCGTCGAGCCCGTCGTGGCGAGCGACGCTTCGCGCCAGCAGCATCGCCGCGAGCCGGCGCTCGTACTCGAAGTAGCGCGCGAGGTAGAGCCGCGAGTCGACGAGCACCAGCGGCCGCGGAGCCAGCGCGGACTGCGTCTCGACGGCGACCAACCGGCTCTGGCTCAGCGCCTCGCACCAGTCGCGGAGCGGAGGCAGCGCGACCGCGGGGATGGGCTGGCCGCTCTCGTCCTGGAAACCCTGGCTCCCGAGCGCCGCCAGCTCCAAGAACACGTGCCCGCGCTGCACGGCGCGGCTGGCCAGCGCGACGCCGAGCGCGACCTCGGGGCCGCGCTCGTCCACCAGCCCGCACAGCGCCTCGCCCAGCTCGTAGTCCAGGTGCGACAGCACGCCCAGCTCGAGCAGCGCTCGGGTCGTGCGCGCCGGCGGCAGCGGCTCCTGCCCGCTCATCCGCCAGCTCCCGCGCCGCAGAACGTGGCCGACAGCGCCTGCATCCGCGACCAAGGCGGCTTCTCGAAGAAGACCCCCGCGCCGGCCCCGCGCTCGGGCCGCATGCCCTTGATGAACAAGTACAGCGCGCCGCCGAAGTGCTCTCGGTAGTCGTAGTCCTTCAGGACGCGACCGAGGTGGCGGTGCAGCGCCAGCGCGTACAGGTGGTACTGCAAGTAGTAGTGCGACTCGCTCAGCACCTGGATCATGCGCGCCCGGTCGTAGTGCTCGACGCAGTCCCCCAGGTGATTGGTCTTGTAGTCCACGACGTAATAGCGGCCGCCGTGCTCGAACACCAAGTCGATGTAGCCCTTGAGGAAGCCTCGCAGCGCCCGAAAGCCGAGGCGCTCGACGCGCTCGGCGTACTGCTCGGGCATGGCGCCCGCCGGCGCGTCGCTCGGGTGCTCGCGAAACGCCGCCGCGAGCCGGGCGCGGGTCAGACTCGAGCCGCCGTCGCCGACGGGCATGCGAAACTCGAGCTCGGCGAACTTGCGGTGAGCGCCCACGTCCGCCAGCCGAGGACCACCTGGCAGCAGCGTCGTGTCCAGGGTCTCGCGCAGCGCTCGGGCGACCTGCTGCGCGCGCAGCTCCTGCTCCGCCGGCCCCCAGCGTCGCCAAAGGCCGCTGCTCTGCAGCTTCGCCGCGCACGCGGCCAGCAGCTCGCCATCGCTCACGGTCGCGAAGTCCAGGTGTTCGAGCAGCTCGTGGAACAGATCCCCGGTGCGCCGGCCGCGGGGGAAGCCCTCGAGGGTGATGGGGGTGAGCGCGGGACCCGGCGCGGCCACCGCGGCTGGCTCGGCGGCCAGAGCGGCGAGCGGGACCGCGTCGTCGCGATCCCGTCCCTCTTCGTCGTCGAGCTGCCAGCCCAGCTCGTGTTGGATCAGGCTGGAGAAGCTGCTGGTACGCTGCCACGCGCTGATCCGCCGCTCGATGTCGCGAGCCGAGAACTTCCGGTCGGCGCTCGGTGCGGCGGCCTCGTAGCGCGCGTCATGGTGCGGCGGGACCTCGCGTACGGCGATGTCGGCGCACCCCGCCGCCACCGCCTCGAGCTCCGCCAAGAGCTCGGCGTCGCTGTGCTTGCTCAGGCGGTTGCCCGCCGGGACCTCGTTCGCACCCAGCGAGGTCGGGTGCAACAGCCAAGCCCCCCCGCTGCTGCCCATCTCGTTGTGTCCGCCCCAGATCACGACCGTGCGGTGCTTGGCGCGGGTGAGCGCGACGTAGGCCACGCGCACCTCTTCCGCGAAGCTCTCCCAAGCGGCGCGCTCGAGGTTCGGCTTGCGACCGCGCGCGTCGATGTCGAGATCCAGCGTCGCCCGCCCCGCGTCGTCGTGGAACAAACACGACCCCGCGTCCTTGCCGCCCACCGAGTCCCACAAGAAGGGACAGTACACCACGCCGAACTCGAGCCCCTTGCTCTTGTGGACGGTCATGATCTTCACCGCGGCGTCGTCGCTCTCGAGCCGGATCTCCGCGCGCTCGGGCGCGGCCTGCCGCCCCGCGCGTTGATCCGCGAGCCAGGCGTAGAGCGCCGCGGGGCCGAGGTGACTCTCTTCGGCGGCGCCGTGCAAGAGCTCGGCCAGGTGAGCGACGTTGGTGAGCGCGCGCTCCCCGCCGGGTTGCTCGAGCAGGTTGCCCACGGCGCCGGTCTCCGCCAACAGCGCGCGAAACATGCGCATGAAGCCGCGCTCCACCCACAGCTCGTGCCAGGCGCGAAATCTGGTGACCCAGTCGAACCAGAACTCGGGGTCGTCCTCCTTCTCGGCGATGGTGTCGCCGGTGACGCCGAGCAGCGAGGTGGCGACCGCGCGCCGCAGCGCCAAGCGACTGGTCGGCTCGAGCACCGCGCCGAGCACCGCCGACAACTCCCGCGCCTCCTCCGACGCCAACACGCTCTCGTCTGCGATCACGACCGAGTGGATGCCGCGTTGGCGCAGCGCGCTCTGTACCAGCGAGCACTGCGCGTTGCTGCGCGCCAGCACCGCCACGTCGGCGGCCGTCAGCCTCACCCGCTCACCGTCACGCTCGATGCTGGCGCCGCCCTGCAAGAGCTCGGCGATGTCTGCGGCGGTCACGCGCGCCGCGGCGCGACGCGCCAGGGGCTTACCCAGCGGCTTGCCGTCGCTTCCGCGTCGGACCAACACCAGCTCGAGCGCTGCCGTCTGGCTCGCACCCTCACGCGCGGGCGCCAAGAAGGCGTTCTTGGTCTTGGGCTTCGCGGTGACGGGGGAGTAGTCGATGCCCGGGATGCAGAAGCGGCCGGGCCCGCGGAACAGCGCGTTGACCGCCGCGACCACGCCCGGATCCGAGCGGTAGCAGGTGCCCATGGTGTAGCGGGCGCCGCTCTTGGCGGCGGTGAGGTAGGCGAACACGTCCGCGCCGCGGAAGGCGTAGATGGCCTGCTTGGGATCGCCGATCATCACGAGCGGCGCCGCGCCGTCGCCGAAGGCGCGCTCGAAGATGGAGAACTGCACCGGATCGGTGTCCTGGAACTCGTCGATCAGCACGGCGCGGTAGCGATGCCGAAGCGACCGGGCCAGCTCCGCGCCCTCCGGACCCTCGAGGGCCTCGGCCACGCGCAGCAGGAGGTCGTCGAAGCCGAGCACGCCGGTCGCGAGCTTTCGCGCCAGCAGCTCGCCGGTCGCCTCGCTCACGACGGCGTGCTCGAGCGCGAGCACGCCGCTCCAACACAGCCGGGCCAGGCGCTCGAAGGCCGCGAAGAAGGCGTGGTCACTCTCGCCGTTCAGCGCGCGAACCTCACGCGCGAAGCAGCGCTCGGCGCGCCTCGGAACCCACGGCGCCGCGCGGTTGGCGTGCTCGAGACAGAGGTCGATGCCGCTGGCGAGGGACGCGCGCGCGCCGGGCGCGCCAAAGTGACCCGCGTTGCCGCGCACCTCCATGAACGCCCTCAGGTCGAAGCCCGCGTAGCGCGCGCGCGCGTCGTCAAACGCAGCGGTGAGCTCGCTCGCGGTCGCCGCCGGAGCCGGGGCGGGCACCACGCTGACTCGCGGGTTGCGGCGGGCGTGCTCGAACAGGGTGCGCAGCCGCGGCATGTCCACCCCCAAAGCGCTGGCCTGCCGCGCCAGGCTCGCGGGCGCGTGGGCGACGCGTCGCTGCCAGAAATCGTACAGCACGTCGTCCACCAGCTCGCTCAGATCCGGCACCAGCTCCACGTCGAAGGGTACGCGCGCGAGGAACGCGCTGTCCCTGAGCACGCGCTGGCAGAAGCCGTGGATGGTCGAGATGGGCGCGTCGTCCACGTTCTCGATCGCGCGCCGCAGGCGCACGAGATCCGCCTCGAGGCTGGGCGCGCGACGCTTGGCCAGCTCGAAGAGCGTGCCCTCTCCGGCCTCACCCGCGCGCACGCGGGCGAACGCCCCGTGCGCCTCCACCAGGCGCGCGCGCACCCGATCTCGCAGCTCTGCCGTGGCCGCCTCCGTGAAGGTGACCACGAGCAGCTCCGAGATCTCGAGCTGCTGCTCGAGCAGCAGGCGCACCACCAGCGTGGTGATGGCGTACGTCTTGCCGGTGCCGGCGCTCGCCTCGACGATGCGCTTGCCGCCGAGCTCGAGCCCCAGCGCGTCGAAGGCCTTGGCCTCGGACCGGCTCATGTGCGCGCCTCGCACAGCGGCTGGTAGACCGCCAGGGTCACGGCGTGAAAGCGCGTCTCGTCGAGCGCTCGCTCTCCCGCGTCGTAGGCCGCGTCGAAGGGCGGCAGCAGGCCGCCGAACGCTCGCGCGGGGTGCGGATCGTACGCGGTCTCTCCGCGCTCGCTCTCGAACGCGGCCACTGCGGCCGCGACCCCGGCCTCCGTGCCCGAGCCGGCAGCGTGATACCGGGCGCTGGTGTCCGGCAGGAACGGCAGCGGCCCCTGCTGTCCTTCGCGGTACAGCTCGACCAACCCCTCGAGCGCCTGCTGGGCCTCGCCGGGAAGCAGCGGCCGCCACTTCACCGCCTTCGCCGCTTCGCCGCTGCGCCCGATGAGCACCGCCGGCTGCGCAGCGCCGGGCATGCAGCACTGGGCCACGTGGCGGATCCAGGCTTCGAGCTCGTACTTGGGCCTCACCGTCGAGTAGCGATGCGTCACCGCGGCGGCGGTGAAGCGATTCGACGCGACTCCCGTGACGAACCCCGCGGCGACGGGCACGCGCAGCGCGAGGGGCGCGAGGGCCGAGCCGCCGCGATGCCCACGGGTCAGCTCGGTGATGCGCTGACACCGCTCGGCGAGCTGCTCGAGCTCGAGCTGGCCCGTGTTGCCGAGGGGCAGCTGGCCCGCGGCGCGCAAGAGCCGCTCCGAGCAATCGAGCGGGACGTCCGTCAGCAGGTGCGACACCAGCGTGTCGCCGAGCTTCCAGCGCTCGAGATCGTCGAGCTCGAGCGGCTCGCGATCCGACAGCGCCCGATCGTCCTCGGCCAGATACAGCCCCAGGCGGCGATTCAGGAAGTAGGCCGCGGGGGATTTGAAGAACTTCACCAGCTCGTCTAGCCGGATCTCCGAGCTCTCCGGGCGCGCGAGGGCGCGCGTGATGAACGGTCGGGTCTCTCGCCGCGCCGCCAGGAGCTTGCTCGCGGCCGCGGCGTACTCCGGCGAGAAGCTGAACAGCTCGGGCTCGAGACCCGCGAAGTAGCGCGGGCTGAAGCCTTGCAGCGGGTGCTCGACCACGCGCTCAGCCACCGTGTCGAGCAGCTCCGACACGCACACCGACGGGGGGCGCGGGCGATCGTCGCGCACGCTCTGCCCCGTGTAGGTGATGATCAGCCGCTCTCGCGCCGCGCACAGCGTCTCGAGGAACAGGTGCCGGTCATCGTCGCGCCGGGAGCGATCTCCCGGGCGCCGGGGCAGCTTGCCGCTGCGGATCAGATCCATCTCCGTGGGCCGAGGCGAGCGGGGAAAGTCGCCGTCGTTCATGCCCAGCAGCGCGATCACGCGGAAGGGGATGCTGCGCATGGGCACCAGCGCACAGAAGGTCACGCCACCGGACAAGAAGCCCCGCTCCGCGCCGGCGGCCGAGGCGGCCCGCTCGAGCAGCGAGGCGATCACGGCCACGTCGACCGCGCCGTCAAAGCCCACGGCGGCAGCCTGCTCGCTGGCCCGAGCGAGCACTCGACTCACGCGCCCGAGCTGTCGCGCCGTGTCCGCCCCCGCGGCGAACAGGCTCTCGCCCAGCGCGTCGAGGCTCGCGCACCACTGCCCGAGGGTGCGCCCGCGCTCGAGCTCCGCGATACTGTCGAACAGCGTGCGCGTGAACCAGCCGAGCCGCCCGAGCAGCGCCGCGTCTTTGCCTTCGATCTCGTCGAAGGGCAGCACGCCCTCGAACAGCCGCTGCCCCTGCCCCGGCAGCGCGTAGCCGAGCAGCAGGCGGCGCAGGCCGAAGCGCCAGGTGTTCGCGTCGTCGCGAGGCAAGCCCCGAGCCCCGCGGTGCTCCGCGTCGATGCCCCAGCGCACACCGCTCTCACTCACCCAACCCCGCAGCGTCTCGATCGCCGCGGTGTCGAGCTCGAACCGGCGCGCGACGGGCTCGAGGGCGAGCACGTCGAACACGCTCGACGCGGTGACCCGACCGCGCACCAGCTGCATCACCCGGAGCAGCCCGTCGAGCACCGGCGAGCCATGCCGCTCGGAGCGATCCGAGACGTGATACGGGATGAAATCCGGTTGCCCTGGCTCCCGCGCGAACACCGCCTCGATCAGCGGCGCGTAGGTCTCCAGATCGGGCACCAGCACCGCGACCTCTTCGGGCAGCACGCGCGGCTCGCGGCGCGTGAGCAGCGCGAGCAGCTGGTCGCGCAGCACCTCCACCTCGCGCAGGGGGCCGTGACACGAGTGGATGGCGATGGCGGCGTCGTCCCTCGGCGCGAGCCCGGGCTCGGGCGGCGCGCTCAGGTCGTACAGGGCGGCACCCAGCCGCTGCAGCAGGCCATCGCCCGCGGGCCGCTCGTAGCAGGGCTGGTCGCGCACCGTCGCTCCGCACTCGGTCAGCGCGGCGCGCAGCACGTCGTCGAACTCCGCGCCCAGCGAGCCGAGCGACGCGACCAGCGGGCTCGGCACGTCGAGGGCGGGCTTGCGGTGCCCCGGGCCCGCAGGACGCCAAGGCGGCGGCGACAGCCCTGGCGACGGCGAGAACGAGAAGACGTGCACGTCCACGTGCAGCGACAGCGCCGCCCACACGCGCAGGTACGCCGGCGGCAGCGCGGACAGCCCGAAGGTCAGCACGCGCGGCGGCAGCCCCGCGACGGCCTCACCGCTGCGAAGGCGCTCGACCAGGCGCTCGATCGCGACGCCGAGGTGCGGCGTCCGCGCGCGCTCGGACACCGCGCGCCACAGCACCGGCTGCCAGCGGTCGCTCTCGGGGACACCGCCCGCCTCCCCCGCTTCCCACTGCCGGATCCAGTCCGGGCGGTAGGTCAGATACTGATCGAACACCGTCGCGATGCGCGCCGCCAGCTCCGCCCTGCGCACGCCCGTCGCGTCCCCCTCGACATAGCGCGCCAGCGTCACGAACTCCTCGCGCTCGAGCAGCGCCGGCAGCGAGGCCAGCACCGCCCAGGCGATCAAGTCCTCGGACAGCGGCGGCCCCTCGGGCGCGTCGTCACCCACGACCTCGCGCGCGAGCCGCTCGATGAAGCCTCGCGGGTACTGCATGCGCGTGGCCCACACCTCGAAGCGCCGCGCCAGCTCCCCGCCCAACCAGATCTCCATGCCGCGCCCCTGCACCACCACCGCGTCCGGGTCGAAGGGCCCCGACACGGGCTCCCGCAGCAGCGCCGTGAGCGCGTCTACCAGGCGCTCGAGCCTATTGCTGCGATGGATGAAGAAGGCGCTCACGACGGACAGACCGATGTGAGCTGCGGGGCGGGCAGAGCGCAACCCGAGCTCGGACACCGTCTGTCAGACTGCACGGATGTGCCTCGCATGCCGGTCCGACGCGGAAGCGGCCCCTCGGCGTCACCGCGACCGACAAAAACCCCAAGAAAGCCCGAAACCCTCCCTGACAGTGTACCCAATACACCCCAGGTCGGCTAACCTGAGTATCGGATATCATTCACTTATATTGTTCCACGTCGAGGCACACTCACGTGAGAGTCTCCGACCCGCGGCGCCCGCACAGGGCGGACGAGTCCCAGTCTAGCCCGAGCTCGGCCCCGTCGTCACTCGCGGTCGGTGGGCGTATGCATCGCTGAGATGGTCTCGGCCGCCACCCAGACGCGGCAAGCAAACTTCGGCAGCCCAAATTTCGAGCCGCGCGACGACCGGCTGCACGAGCTCGTCAGGGAGGCATCCGCCGACGTGAGATCGGTGCTGCTCGTGGGCGCCGGGCCCAACGGTTCCGGGAAGACGACGGTGACCCAACGACTCCGTGACACTCACTGGAGCCACGGCGTCGAATACCTGAACCCGGACGACGTGGCTCAGGAGCGCTTCGGCGACTGGAGCTCCCCCGAAGCGTCCCTTGCCGCAGCCGAGTGGACGACCAATCGACGAGAGGACGGCGCAAGCATTGGTGAAGTTTGGATGACGATCGTATGATCAGGAGATGACGCTACGTGAGGCTCTGGGGTGCATGGTGCTCGGCGCGTTCGGTGTCGCGTGTGGCTCGGGGGACGACGAGGGCAAGCAGCCCTTCGGGACGACGAAGCCGCTCCCACAGCTCGAGAGCGCGGCGCTCACGACCGAGGTCACCCTCGAGCTTTTGCACCCGGTGTCGACGACCTTCGAGCTCGATCCGCGCGACGTCGCGCACATGAACCAGATGCTCGCGGAGGGCTACGGCGAGACGACCCTCGGGCCCGGGCGTCCAGTGACGAGCTTCACGCTAGACGACTCCACGCCGCCGGCGCCCGGGGCGGGCGCGAAGTTGATCACGCGCTTCGTGCACCTGGCCGACACCCAGCTCGCGGACGACGAGTCGCCCGCGCGGGTCGTGCGCTTCGACACGGCTGGCCCGACCTCCGGCGCGTTTCGTCCGCAAGAGGGGCACCAGTGTCGCATCCTCAACGCCGCCGTCCGCACCATCAACGCCGTCCACCGCAGCACGCCGCTCGACTTCGTCGTGCTCGGCGGGGACAACGCGGACAACGCCCAAGAGAACGAGCTGGACTGGTTCCTCGGCGTGCTCGGGGGCGATCCCCAGGTCGAGTGCGACTCGGGCGCGGACGACGATCCCGTACGCGGCGCCAACAACGATCCGAAGGATCCCTTCATCCCCGAGGGGCTGCTGCCACCCTGGTACTGGGTCACGGGCAACCACGACGTCCTGGTGCAGGGAAACTTCCCCATCTACGGCCGGGAGCAAGACGCCCTGGGCGACTGGGCCGCGAACGGCACGAGAGACTGGTCGAAGCCCGGCGGGCCCATGACCCTGGAGGACGTGATCCCGGATCCGAAGCGCGCGCTGATGGATCACGGCCTGATGCTCGATCGCCTGGCTGCAGCCGGGGTGCTCGGCATCGACTCGGCGACCATCGCCTACGGCAAGGCGTACTACACCTTCGACATCCCGGGCACGCCAGTGCGCTTCATCGTGATGGACACCGCCGCGCCGACCGGCAGCGCGGACGGCGTGATCCTCACCGAGGACGTGGTCGACTTCCTGCTCCCGGCGCTGGACGCCGCCAAGGCCGCGAACAAGTGGGTCGTGCTCACCAGCCATCACGGCACGCGCAACATCACCGACGGCGGCGGCTTCGGCGGCGCCGCGCAGGCCACCGCGATCACCGTCGACGAGTGGACGGATCTCGTGGGCGCGTACGACAACGTGCTCATGCACCTGGCGGGTCACACCCACGTGCACCGCACCACACGCATCGAGCCCGCCGGCGCGACCGCGACGCCCTACTGGGAGCTGGAGACCTCCGCCCTCGCGGACTACCCACACCAGGTGCGCTTGATCGAGATCACCGACCAGGACAACGGCTTCGTCTCGATCCGGGCCATCGCCGTGGACTTCGCCACGGACGACGATCCCATCGCGGCCGACGGCCGTCGCCGCGGCATCACCGACTTCACCAGCGGCTGGAGCAAGGACGGCGCCGGCGACCTCGGCCACGTCAACGTCGAGCTCTGGGTGAAGAAGCCGAACTGAGCCCCCCCGGCCCCGCGAGCCCCACGCCCCGTCGATCCCCCGCTCACCCGTCGATCGCTGGCCCCGGCCGGTCCATTCCCCGCCCGAAACCCGCTTGACAAGCCTCGGCTGCCCAGTATTCTCCGCCCCTCTGTCGCGGGAGTAACTCAGCGGTAGAGTGCCACCTTGCCAAGGTGGACGTCGAGGGTTCGAATCCCTTCTCCCGCTCAAACTCACCATTTTCGGAGGGGTCCAGTCGAGGGTGCGCTCCGGTCCTCGGCGCCGGCGGTCCTTCTGCTTGCCGATCTGGCATGCACGACTCCCCCTGAACAGCTGCTGGCACTGTGGAAGGCGGCGTGGTCACACGCCGGCGTACCCCCGGGCTGACGCGGACTCACCCAAACGCCACTCGCGCCGCGGGCTCCAAGATGTCGCGAGCCGCCGCCCGGCGCAGCGCCATACGCCGAACGGGACGCAACAGCCCGAACGCCGTGAGATCCACGCTGGAGCAGTCGGTCTCGGCGAAGGCGACGGCGCGCGCGAGCTGTTCTTCGAACACCGCGCTGAGCCGCTCGGTCAACGCCGGGTCCTCGGCGCTTGCCCAGCGAACCGTGGCCCAGGCGAGCTCCGCGTGGCGCGCTTCGTCGGCCGAGATGATCTGGAGCGCGGCGCGAGCGGCCGGTTCCGTGGCTGCCTCCGCTGCCCACTCGGCTTCGATCGCGGCGAGCGACTCGCCGATGCAGCCCTCGACCAAGGTGGCCTCGGCGAGCTGGGCGAGGGACCCGACGTGCTCGAGCGCCCGATCCACATCGAGCGGTCCCGGTCCAATGGGCGCGCCCGCGTAAGTCGACGCGAGGGCGAAGGCGAGGCGGCTATGACGAATTTCGTCGAGGGCTGCGACGTGGGCGCCTTCGAGCAACTCCGGCGGCGCCGCGACGGCCAGCAGCTCCAGCGAGAAGCGATCGAACGCCGCGATGGAAGCGTGCTCGTCGCGTGCGCGCTCTGCCCATCCCGCAGCCGCGAGACCGAGCGCGCTGCGGTCGTGTCCGGCGGGCTCGAAGGCGGCCAGCGACTCCTCGAACGCGCTCAGCCAATCGGTCATGTCAGGCGCGCCCTGAGCTCAGGCCTCGAAGACTGTCGAACGAACCCTCGCCCAGTCGGAGCGCTGCACGAGGGTGGCACGACGGGCAGCGCCCGCAATGAGCAACGGTCGTCCGTCACACGCGATGCTGCTGTACAGGTAGCAACACGCGCCTTGCGTGTCCGGCGCTCGCGGCGCGAAGGGCCCCTGGGGTTCAGCGCAAGCGCAGGAGCCCGAACCCGGTGGGTAGTTTGGAATGACATTGCGAGCCTGGTCCAAGGGCGGGCACACGCCACCGTCGGGATCGACGCAGTCCACCAGCTCGCAGCACTGACCCCAGTAGCCACCTTCGTGGGACGTGCCCCCGCAACCCGCGGGCAGCGGATAGGGCTCCGTCGGAAGCAAGGAGGCTTCGGCTGCAGCGTCCACGAGTGCGCCACCCGTCCCTCCGGTTCCGCCGCTCCCGCCCGCGTCCAGTCCTCCAGCGCCACTCGGATCTTCGCTCGACTCACCCCCACAGCTTGCGCCAGTGGCGAGCAACGCACCCCAGCCCGCAGCTCTCACCAATCGTCGCGCCGTCAGCATGCTTTGAAGGTACCCGATGGCGGGGCACCAGGCCACTACCGCAGCGAGCCGCCTCCCAAGTGCGGTGCCACGTGTCTGCCATACATCACCAGATCGTCGACACTGGGTAGGCTTGGAAGGCGGGATCTCGGGTCACGACCGGCACGCCTTCGGTGAGCGCCTGCGCGATCAGGAGACGGTCGAACGGATCCCGATGGTGGAACGGTAGGGACGCAAGCCGCTCCGCCGTGGCGAAGTCGACCGTAATTGGGATGAAGCCGGCAGCGGCGATCGCATCCAGCAAGTCGTCGGGCGCCTCGAGCTTCTGCAGCGACCGTTTGACTGCAATCTCGATGGCGGAGGTCGCGCTTACGAGTACCTGGCTTTCGAGGTCGACGATGATCTCGCGCGCCCGACCGGACAGATGCTCGCTGTCCTCCAGTGCCCAGATCAGCGCGTGCGTGTCGAGCAGGACTCGCATGCGTCAGCGGCCCTCCCAGTGGGCCAAATCGTCCTCGGGGAGCGGCGCGTCGAAGTCCTCCGCCATTCGTACCTTCCCCTTCCACTGGCCGAGCTCCCGCGCTCGAGCAGGCCGCAGCGCGACGATCCGAGCGACCACCTTTCCGGCGCGGGCGAGCAGAATGTCTTCACCGTGCTCGGCCTCTTCGACGAGCTTCGAGAGGTTGGTCTTTGCTTCGTGCATGTTCACGATCTTGGTCACCGACCCAATGTAGCTAGGTTAGCTAATTCGTCAACGCGGATTGCACCGTGACCGGCACGGTGACTCAATCCGTCGAAGCGGGAGGGAGCAAGGTCGTCGTGAGACCAGGCGTTTCCGCGTCGGATCGGCCAGCAGCCTCTGCGTTGACATGAAGAGACGATGAAAGCATGCTTTCTTCATGTCCACCATGGTGCAGATCCGGAACGTGCCGCCTGAGCTCCACCGGCAGCTGAAGGCAAGGGCGGCGCTCGAGGGGCTCTCGATGTCCGAGCTGGTCCTGCGCGAGCTCCGCAAGGCGCTCGAGCGACCGACCCGGCAGGAAGTGCTGGATCGGCTCCGGAATCAACCCGTCCGGCACCTCTCCCGGCCGGCGGCCGAGGTGCTCCGCGAGGAGCGCGACGCGCGGTGATCGTTCTGGATGCCTCGGCCATCGTCGAGCTCCTCCTCGGCACGGTACCCGGGCGCGCTGTCGCTGCGCGGATCGAGGATCCTGCGGTCGGCCTCCACGTCCCGCACCTCCTCGATCTCGAGGTCGTCCAGGTTCTGCGGCGCTACCTGCGGGAAGGCGAGATCGAGGCGGCGTCCGCGTCGAACGCGCTCGCCGAGCTCCGCTCCCTCGACCTCGAGCGCCACGCGCACGAGCCGCTGCTCGACCGGATCTGGGCACTGCGCGCCAACCTGACCGCCTATGACGCCGCCTACCTCGCCCTCGCGGAGGCGCTCGACGCGACGCTCCTCACCTGCGATGCGAGGCTGGCGCGCGCGCCCGGTGCGAGGCGGAGGGTGGAGGTCGTGCGCTGAGCACTGTGTGCCGGCTTGGGCCGGGGCACGGCGACGCCGGTGCGAGCCCAACGACGACGACCACGAGCGTGGGACGACCCAACCCCCGCGCTGCCGCGGGGCGACGCGCGCTGAGAGCGAACTGGCGTGCGGCGGCGAGCGCGGAGCTGCCGGTGGCCCGTCTTTGTCCGCGTCGTCAGCGGGGAGAGCATCCCGAACGTCGCCCAGCTCCCGCGCGGTCGCATCGAGATGGGCAAGCTCGCGGTGGCAAACCGGACGGCCAGCGCGACGTTGCCCTGCGTGCACCACGATCGCTCGGCCGATCACCTGCTGACCGGCGTCCTCGTCGCTGGGATGACGCTCGCCCGAGCCGTCGCGGAGGATCCGGCGCTGAAGGTTGCCGCAGCGCGGCTCGAAGGTGCGTTGAAGCTCAGCGCCGCGCCCGCGCCGCTGAACGCCGCGGTCTTTCCCGTAGTGGAGCGCCAGCTCACTCGCCTGGTCGCAGCGTATCGTCCCGCCATCAAGCTCATCAAGCTGCTCTTCGAGAGCCACGCGCCCTCGTTGGAGGGCGACCATGCCGTCCAGCTCTCTGGCTTCCTGTTCGACATGAATCGTTTCTTCCAGGCGTTGATGGCTCGCTTCCTTCAGGAGAGCCTCACGGGATACGACGTGCACGAAGAGCACGGCTTGACCGAGATGCTGCGCTACGTGCCCTCGGCCAATCCCCGGTCCCGGCGGGCGCCCCGACCTCGCCCCGACTTCGCGATCGCTCGGCGCGGACAGCTGCGCGCGTTGCTTGACGCGAAGTACCGCGATCTCTGGCACCGCGAGCTGCCGCGGGACATGCTCTACCAGCTCTCGGTCTACGCCCTCAGTCAACCCCGCGGCGCGACCGCTGCCATCCTGTATCCAACCCCAAGCACCGACGCGAGGGAGGCGCTGATCGAAATCCGAGAGCCCGTCGGCGGTAGCGCCCGCGCTTGGGTCGCGCTCCGCCCCGTGATCGTCCCCGAGCTCGTCGCCGCCCTGACCGCACCCGCAACCATCCAGCGCGAACACCTCGCGCGCCGGCTGGTCTTCGGCGAGAGCACGATGGACACGGCGGTGGGCGTCGCGGCGATGTGACCGGGCAGGCGGTGAGTCGCGGGTCTATGCCGATCGAGCACGTCCGTCGCCTTCCACACCGCACCCTGCCCGGCCTCTCGGTACTCACCCCGCGCTTGCGCACGGCTCTTGGGCTTTTCGGTGCACTTTGTGACAAGCCTTCGCGGTTGGAGCTACGCTTGTCACTATGCAGCTCACGATCGAGACGGACGTCGAGGCGGACGGGCGCTGGATGGCGTCGGTGCCGGAGCTGTCCGGCGTGCACGCCTACGGGGCCACGGAGTCGGATGCAGTAGCGGCTGCCCGAGCTCTCGCTCTGCGTGTGCTCGCTGACCGCGTCGAGAGCGGGGAGAGCATCCCGAACGAGTTGAGCTTCTCACTGGTTCGAGCAGCGTAGTTGCCGGCGTGAGCGTCGACGAAGGCGCGGAAGGTCTTGGCGGCGTTGCTGCGTATCGGATCGGGCGGGTTGGGCCAACCACATCTGGGCTTGGCACGGCTCAGACGAGATCGGTCCGCGCATGCTGGCGAAGATCGCGAAGCAAACCGGGTTGAGGCCGGAGGACCTTTGACGGGGTCGGCGAAGCGACACGCTAGCCCCAGTCCCACGACTCGACACTACGGACTGCGGGAGCGAAGGTCAAAGCCGGCTCTGACATTGTATGTCACGAGACCGCGCGAAATTGGTCATCGGCGCTCGCTCCTCCGTGACCTGCGATGCCTCCAAGTCGCCACGCGGTCCTTGTCTGTCCTACCCCGGCTTGCGTGACTGGACGCCGAGGCGTACGCTGACACTTCAGCTCATCACGACGGGTAGAGGGATCAGGCCCTGCGAAACCCGGCCAACCTGCCAAGGCAAGGTGGCAACGCCCCGCGGCCAGCGCCGCAGCCGATGAACCATGAACCCGCACGGGGCCCAGCCCCGTGCCCTGCTGTCCGCCGAGCCAAGGAGAGAGAAGGGAGTGACGCCGTGAAGGAGCGAATCGACGAGGGAACCGTGTACGTCATCGCGCGGCTCTGCCGCGACGGGGTCGACGTGGGCGCCGTCTACTGTGGGGATGTCCCCTGCGAGCCGGACGCGCTGATCGCGGAGGTCACCGGCAAGCGCGTCGTGCTCCGACGGGGCGCCCGGGGGCAGCGCTCGCGCGTCGAGCTGTCCGCAGCGGAGATCCTGGCCTTGGCCGCCGCATGCCGGGTCTGGCAGGCGGCCCGGCCTGGCCTCACCCCCAGCCGGCTGCGTGTCGAGCGAGGCACGCACTGCGGCCTGCTGGTCGACCCGGCGGATCGCGGCGTCATCGTCCGGCGCCAAGCCGTGCCCGCCCGCGCCGTCGGTGCCGAGGTGCTGCTCGTCGCCGAGCTTCGCATCGTCGACGGACGCCAGCACGCGGGTGCGCTGGCCGGCGCCATCTACGCCATGCCCAACGACTGGACGCTCGAGGTCACCACACACCGCGCCGTGCTCGCCCGCCGCGACGCGCGCATCGACCTGCGCCCCGAAGACGCCGGGTTTCTGCAGGCGCTCGGGCGGACACTGAGCGCGGAGGCTCGCCTCCAAGACGACGTTGGGACGCCCCAACAGGTGCCTCCTCGAAAGGCGGCTCACGAGCTGACCGACGAAGAGGTCGAGGAGGCGTTTCGGTTGTGAGGGTTGGAATGCCTCGTGCGAGTGGGCAGCGTCGAGTCCAGTTCATCGCGTCGGTCATCGGGCGGCATTCATGCGCTCCGTTCGCGGGGGCCTGGGGACGCGAGTGGTTCCCCGGCACCTCGCTCGGCTCCCTCGCACCCTTCGAGCGGGGCCCTCATGGCAGACTGGCCAGAAGACGGGCCGCGGAGATCATACGCAATCGGGAGCTTCCAACGTTCGCGAGCTGGCGTTCGCGGCCAGCGTGCAGATGCACCTGGAAGGCGAAAGGCACAGCTACCCGCTCCAGGAGATAGCGAAGGCCCGAGTCGAGCGGTTGTTCGGAAAGCTTCGCCTCGACGGCGATCCAAGGCTCTCCGCGGCGCAAGAGGAGGAAGTCGACCTCGTGACCCATGCGGGTGCGGAAGTAGCGGAGCTCGAGGCGCTCACCTTCGACGTCAGCCGCCCAGTGAACCAAGCGCAGGAGGTGCGACGCGATCAGGTTCTCGAAGCGCGCGCCCGGGGACTCAGCGCGGCACCAGTCCCAGAAGTACAGCTTCTGCTCCTTCTTGACGGCCTTGACGCGCGGCGGTCCGTACGGCGCGATCCGGAATACGGCGTCGAGCCGCTCGAGAATGCCAATCCAGCTTCGGACCGTCTCGAACGCGACTTCCAGGTCTTCGCGCAGACTGTTGATCGAGAGCACGCTGCCGGCGACGCTGCCGAGCCGATCGTAGAGTAGCTCGATCCGCTCGAGCTCGCGAGTCCGCTCCAAATCACGGACGTCCTCCCGAACCAGGCGCGCGGCGTACGCGAGCCGCCAGCGGGCCGCATCCCTTTCGCTGCCCCCCAAGAAGGGTTCCGGAAATCCGCCGAGCGCCAGCAACGCTTCGAGCACGTCTGTCGGGACCGGCGTGCGGGGGAGCTCGGGCAACTGGTCGAGGGGGACCAGCTTTCGGCGGGCCAGCTCGCCGGCAGTGAACGGATGCAGGTGATGCCCGAAGTACCTGCCTTGCAGCGAGTCACCACCATGACCGTACAGCTCCAACCGAGCACTGCCCGTGACCAAGATCTGGTGCTGGCGGTGGTGCGCGTCGTAGAGCCCCTTCAGGAAGCCGCGCCACCGGCGATACTTGTGAAGCTCGTCGAAGGCCCAGAGCGGTGCGCCGAAGTCGAGCTCCAGCTTCTGGATCCGACGACGATCGGTGGGATCATCCCAACTGAAGTACTCGCCGCGGCGCTTGGCGGTGAGGGCACGCACCACGGTACTAAGACAGCATCAGGAAGTTTAAACTTCTGGCAGGCCGCGGCGCTTGGCGGTGAGGGCACGCACCACGGTCGTCTTTCCACACTGTCGCGGGCCGGAGAGCAGCACCATCTTCTTCGCCACGTCCGCGCTCAGCGGCGCGGCGATCCGCCGATCCATCATACCTGGACAGTTTTCGATGTAACTCTAAAATTGTCCAGACAAGATCAGACCTGGCGCTGATTCTGCCGGCCTCGGCGACGTCCAGCGCCCGGGCTTGGGCTTGGGTTCGGCGTCGAGTTTCGGCGCGGCGGTCATGATTCCACCTCGACGTCATCGGAGCCGTCCAACACCGTCGCGACACTCCGCAGCGCGACCGCGGCTAGGGGGACGAGCCCGCTCAGTTGCAGCTCGGTGCCACTCCTGTGCTGCGAGGGCAGCTCGTACCACTCCTTCAGTTTCGCAGCCGTCTCGGCGAGCAAGTGGGCCCATCCCGAGCACGCATGCGCCGCACACTCGGGCCTGGCCGGCCCCATCGAAACGCTGGACCAAGAGCGTCACGATGGCCTAGCGCTCACACAAGTCGCAGCGTGCTTCGGCCCCTCGGACTTCTGCAGCGAGGATGCCAGAATCGGAACCGCTGCCTCGGGGACGTCGCGCACCGTGATCTGGTCTTGGGCTCATGGTGCGGGAATGGCGGTTCGCAGTTCCGCGGTCGCGCGACGGACCGGCGCCAGGGTAAGCTTGGCGCTTGGGCACCGAAGTCGAGCCGAGGGTGCGCGAGCGCATCACCGCGCTGGGCCTCGCGCGAACGGAGCGTCGCGCGGACGCGACCCTCCGCCCGCTCACCATGGGCCTGACGGACTGGCAGCGAGGCTCGGCGCCCACCGAGCCCGGCCCGGCCAGCGACGGAGCGCAGGCGTCGCTCGACGAACCGTTGCCGCGCATCTCCCTCGGCCCGGCGGAGGGCGGTGCGCTCGAGGCGGCCGCCGAGGCGTCGCAGCCGGATCTGACGCTGGTGCGCACGCTGGGGGAAGGCGGCATGGGTCGGGTGCACCTGGCGCGGCAGCGCTCGCTGGATCGCGAGGTGGCGGTCAAGGGGCTCAAGCGCGGGGCGACGTCGCGGGTGGCGGTGGCCCTGGTCCGCGAAGCGCGAACCACCGGCGCCCTCGAGCACCCCGGCGTGATCCCGGTGCACGCGCTCGGGCTGGACGAGCGCGGCTGGCCGGTGCTGGTGATGAAGCGCGTGGACGGCGCGCCGTGGTGCGATCTGCTCGGCGATCCGAGCCATGCGCTGTGGAGCACCCGCGGCGACGACGAACCGCTCTTGTCCAACCTGGAGATCTTGCTGCGTGTGTGCGAGACGGTGCAGTTCGCGCACAGCCGCGGGGTGTTGTACTTGGACATCAAACCCGAGAACGTGATGGTGGGCGCGTTCGGCGAGGTGTACCTGGTGGACTGGGGCATCGCGCGGCGCATGGACGAGGGCGAGGACGCCGACGTCGCGGGTATCGTCGGCACGCCGGCGTACATGGCACCCGAGATGGTGATCGGATCCGAGCTCTCGCCGCGCACGGACGTCTACCTGCTCGGTGCGACGCTGCATCAGGTCCTCACGGGTCGCGCGCGCCACCACGGGACGGATCTCCAGAGCGTGCTGCTGGCGGCCGCGGTCTCCGATCGAGTGGGCTACTCCGCGGATGTGCCGGCGCCGCTGGCGGACCTATGCAACCGCGCGACCGCGCGCGACCCCGAAGGTCGTCCAGCGGACGCGGGCGCGTTTCGGCAGGAAGTCCTGCGCTTCATCTAGGGGCGCAGCGCGCGCGCGCTGGCGGAGGCAGGGCTCTCGCGCGTGGCGGAGCTGGAGGCGCTGCGATCTCGAGCACGAGGCCAACCGCTTCGCATCGGACCTCCTCATCCCGGCGGCGACGTGGACTCAGTTCGAGCGTGCGCGAGACTTCTCGGCGGCTTCGGTGAAACGGTTCGCGGGGCAGCAGGGCATCGCCCCGGGGATCATCGTGGGGCGGCTACAACATGAGAAGACGATCCCGTTCTCGTTCTTGAATGACTTGAAGGAGCGACTGGACTGGGCAACGGAGTGATCCAGTGATCCGCGGCCCGTGGGGCAAACTACCCACCGGTGAACCAGGTACGAAGCTGGTGCCCCGTTAGGTGCTTCCACGCCACCGAGCAGACGCTCTGGCTCGCATCGATCCAAAGATCCGTGTCGTAGGTATCCCAGCGGCCGTCCTTGAGGAACAATCGTTCGCTCACGAACTTGATCAAGGCCTCGGCGGGTATGACGCCGACCGAGAGGAGCTGATCGCAGGCCTCACTCACATACGCCTCGATCACGTAATAGGGCCGGAGAGAACCGTAGCCGTCTAGTGCACGACGTAGCGCCGGGTACTGCGCGTTCGAATCCGGACCAGTCCCGAGTCCAAGCGTGAACGTGTTGTACGGACGCCCGTCGGGAGGAACACGATGGACCCGCGAGCAGACCGTCGTGATGCGCCCGTCCAGACGCAAGAGAGCGTCAATCTTGCACTCGCGGTCGAGGAAGTCGGCCACCTGTTCAGAATGGGCAACATCCTCCGTCGAGCGGACCTCGAGAACACCGGGCAAGCGCGGGTAGACCCGGCGCAACACTCGCCGGCGGCTGCAGCGTCTTCTTGAAGGCCGCGGGGGTCATGGCTTCGAGCGGCAACGCGAAGAGGTCGCGGTGGGTTCCGAGGCGCTCGAAGGCCCCGCAAAGGTACACTCGGACGGGGAAACCCTGCCCGCGACAGGTCGCGACGATGGCGAGCAGCCGTTGGGCGCCGTCGCGGCTCTGCTTGCCGCTGCGCGGGCGGCCGGTCGTTCTCGTGGTACGTTCGACTCATCGGCGAGGACGTGCCTGCGAACGGTTCCAAGTGGAGACGGACATGACCCCACGCACCAGTGAGTCCCACCCGCTGCGCGTCGACTGGTTCGCTCTGCCGGGGCCCGGCAGGCTGGGGATGACGTTCGCGCCCGGCAAGCAGACCGCGTCGCGCTACGGCAAGTACCGGTGGCAGCGCGACTTGCGGACGGATCTGGCTACGCTGCGCGCAGACGGGGTCACCACGTTGGTCTCGCTGCTCGAGGACCACGAGCTGGACTTGGCTCGGATACCGGAGCTGTTCGCTGCCGCTCGCGCGGCGGGCATCGAGGTGCTGCGGCTGCCGATCCGGGACGGGTGCGTACCGCCGGCCGCGGAAACCGAGGTCGTTCGCCGCTTGCTCGTGGACATCGACGCGCGGCTCGCCGATGGCGGCGCGGTGGTGATCCACTGCATGGGAGGGCTCGGTCGGACCGGCACGATCGCGGGCTGCCATCTGCGAGCCCGCGGGCTTTCGGGGGCGGAGGCGCTGGACACGCTGAAGAGGACCCGAGGCGACGAGCTCTGTCCGGAGACGCAGGCGCAGCGGCAATACGTGCTCGCGTGGCGCCCTGACGGGCCGTGAAGGTCGAAGCCAGTCACGGCGATCGGCGGACCGAGCTAACGACGACGTGCTCCTGGCGCCGGCCGCATTGGGACCATGACCACCATGCTGGCGTCGCGCGAGGGACGGGCGGGAGCGGGGGCGCGGCGGGAGCGGGAGCGGGGGTTGTGGCGGCGCGACGGCGCCGTTGACGGGCACGCCCACGACGGTGACGACGCTGACGGGTGTCAGACCGGCGGCAGTGCCACCGAGCTTGCCGACCTCGGCCCTGGCGGAAGAAACGTCGGTCACTTGGCGTACGACGCCGGTGACATCTGGGTCGCCTCGTATCAGTCGAACGAAATCTTGGTCGTCGACGAAGCGTGTTCGACCGTGACCCGTTGCGCGCGCCGCGCCCGACACCAACAAGGTGTTGGGCATCGCGTTGAACGCGACTCACGTGTTCTGGGCCAGCTTCCAGGACAACGAGGTCTGGTCGCTGCCGCGCTGAACACGCCGACGCGCTGTTGCGGTCGTGCTAGGATCGGGCGCGATGGCCGAGGCCGCCTGGAGCATCGATCCCGCCGACCCCCGCGCCCCCCGGCAAGAGGTGTGGGATCGCATGTCTGCCGCCGAGCGCGAGCGTGTGGTCGCGTCGCTGCCGGCGGACATGCCGCTGGACCTGCACCCGCCGGAGGGGGACCCGCACCGCAAGCCCAAAGAGCGGGCGCGCGACGCGCTGGACAGTCCAGTGGTACCCCGCGTGCTCCTCTCGCGTGCCGGCGTGCCCCGGGGCTCCGCACATCTCCGCAAACCCGCTCGGCGCGCCGCTGGCTCGCGCGGTCAGTCCGGTCGAGGCGTGACAGCCCACGGCCTGCACCGCCAGCCCGATCCCCAGTACCAACCCGCCCGTGCGTCGCTTCGTGTCCATCGTGGTCTCCCGGTGTGCGCGTTCGTCCCTCCCCTTCGCAAGGACGGTGCCAGCCCGTCGCGGCGATGATCAGGCCTCGGATCTGGTCTTTTCGCCCGCGGAACCGACGGTCGGCGCCCCGACCGATCACTCGTGAAGGCGGCCTGGCTGATCGGCGATCAGTCGTCGGCGCGCCGGGACCGGGGGCCATGGGCGACCGCCAGCACCGCCTGCCAGAACAGCCCGGGGTCCGTGTCCTGCGGCAGGAAGAACTGGAGGTAGCCGGCCCGCCCTCCGCGGGTCGTGTCGATGGCGCGGTAGCCGAAGGCGCAGTGCGGGGCGCCTGGGTCGTCGGCCAACCAGAAGCCGAAATGTGCCGGATCCGCGGCTCGTGCCAGGTGAGATGCGAGACGACGTCGCGGACCGTCGTCGGATGCAGACAGCATCACGCTAGCGACGCGCGGCTCCTGCACGGCGGACGGTGTACTTGTCCGACGTGGTCTCGTCGAGAGTAGTCTGCCTCCCCGAGCATGGCCGGAGAGCGATGGAAGCCAACGACACCAAAATCCTGATCGACGAGCTCGCGGACCGACCCTCCCCCAAGACCTGGGGGTGGATCCAGAAGGCGCTGATGAAGCTGCCCCGCGCGGCGATGGACGAGGTGGTCGCGCACGCCGAGGCGGCGCTCGCGGCCTGGCCGGACGAGCTGCGCGAGGGCGCCACGTGGCACAAGGGCCAGCTCGCGGACCGCTCCCCGGCGCTGAGGAGCCCGCTCTGGCGGCTCGCGCGCACGCTGCGCAGCGCCGGCCGCTTCACGCCCTTGCCGAGCATGACGGGGGACACCCCCTCGGCGCTCGTCGGCCTCCACCTCGTGGACGTCGGGTCGCAGGCGATGGAGGTGCTCGCGCCCTGGTCGGGGCTCGCGCGGTTGAAGAGCCTGCGCGTGGAGGCCTGGCAGGCCTACCAGCCGGGCTGGGCGGCGCGGCTCCTGGACGGGCTGGATCCGGCGCGGATCCACGCCCTTCACTTCGCGCGTCAGGGCGAGGCGCTCGACGAGGTGATTTCGGCGCTCACCGAGCGCGACTGGCCGCACCTCGAGGCGCTCACGCTGCCGGAGTGCCGGGACGAGCACGTCGAGGCGATCTGCGGCGCCGGCTTCGCGCGGCGGCTGCGCGCGCTCACCCTCGATCCGCGAGCGCTGAGCGAGGAGAGCGCCCCGCGCCTCCTCATGGGGCTGGGGAGCGGCACGGTCGTCTCGCTCGAGCTGGTCCGCGAGCCGCGACCCGTGAGCGCCACGCTCGCCGAGACGATCGGCGGGGCGTACCCGGGCCTCGCCTCGCTCCGGGCGCGACTCGCCTCCGGCGCGCTCGCCAGCTTCTGCGCGCGCGCCGAGACGCGCGCCCTGTCGACGCTGGCCGCAACCTACGAGTCCGGGACCGACGCCGCCGACTGCGAGGCGCTGGCGGCCTGGCCCGGCGCGACGGCGCTGCGTCGGCTGGAGCTGGTCGCGGGCGCGAAGATCGACGACGCGGCGCTCGCGGCGCTCGCCGGCTCGGCCCACCTCTCCGGCCTCGAGTCGGCGACCTTCGAGCAGTGCGCCTTCGGCGAAGCGGGCGCGCGCGCCTTGGCCGGTCTCGGGGCGTCGCTCCGCGAGCTCGTCATCGATCGCGTGCCCGGCCTCGGCGACGCGGGGGCGAGGGCCCTCCTCGCGTCCCCCGCCGCGGCGACGCTCGCGCGGCTCGCGCTCCCGGAGACCGGCGTGGGGGACGAGACGGCGCGCGCCGTCGCCGAGGCCGCGAGCTCGCTGCCCGAGCTCGTCGAGGTCGATCTCTCCTACGGGGACGTGAGCATCGAGGGGCTGCGCGCGATCCTCGGGAGCGAGCTCGCCGAGCGCCTCGAGGGGCTGCACCTGTCCACGCCGCTCGACGCGCGTCGGCGCCTCGGCGCGAAGGGCTTCGAGGTCGTCGCCGCGGCCGAGGCACCGCGGCTGCGGCGCCTGTCGCTCGCCGCCCAGGACATCGACTACTACGCCTGGCTCGGTCGCCTCATGAGCTCGGCGGTGCTGCAGCGCGTGGAGGAGATGGACCTTCGGGACAACCCCAACTTCCCCGACCCGGAGTCGATCGGCTTCGACATCGAGCACCTGTCGCTCCCGCACCTGTTCGAGATCCGCGCGGGCGAGGGGCTCTGACGCATGGGGACCCCGGCGGCGCAGACGCCCTGCGTGTTCATCAAGGCCTCCGGCCGGCGCCTCCGTCACGTCACCCCGTTCGACGCGCGTGGGCGAGGCACGATACGCCTCGATGGCGGCCTCCAATCTCGAGAGGCGCTCCTTGTCGCCCGCCCAGATGCAAGCCCGCGTCGTCGTCGACGCAGGGGTCGAGCGGGTTGGCATCGATGCCGACCCGCTCGAAGAGGTGAGACGCGCCCGCGGTGAGCAGCGCCTCGCCTGACGCGCTTGTCCATCGAGCGGGCGGCCGCCTTGTCCGCTGCAGCGCGGCTAGCCCGCGACGTAATCGTCCCCGCGGTGGTGCTTGCCCTCCCGGGTCAGCCCCAGCAACGTTCCAACGTTGACTCTTCGCGCAGCACGCTACCCGACTCGCTTTGCGATCAGCGCATTCACCGTCGTCTTGGCAGCTCGGGCCTCTGCCTCGAGGCGCTTCCAGGTGTCGCAAGGTAGTCGAACACTGCGCACCGCCGTCGGCTTGCCGCGGGGCCGACCGCGCCGCACCAGCTTGCCCACCGCGCTAGAGGGCATCTCCCATAAAGACCAGAGGGCGATTCCGTCAGCCGGATCGTAGTCGGCGAACGGGTTACCAGGAACGCGCTTCCACGCCTTCGTATCGATGGGCTCATCAGTCCAATCCGTCATAAATCCTCCGCTGTGCAGGGCTGGCTCGCCGGGCGCTCACGATGCGGATCTCGTCGCGACCCACTTCAGCGTGAACGACGAAGAGCAGTCGACTCTTCGCCGAGCGTCCAATGAGGATGAGGCGGTCTTCATAGGAAGGGGCCTCGTTGCGCAAGTAACATCCGTCTGGGTCGTCGAAGCACGTCGCCGCTTCCCGAAAGCTGACCCCGTGTTTGCGCTTGTTCGCGGCCGCTTTCTTGGGATCCCACCGGATCTTCACGGCAATTATTGTAACACAACAAATGGAGAGTGTCCATCCGAGGATCTCGCGCTCGGAGCTCGTGCCATCGCTGTCGCCACGGTCTTCGGGGACAACCTCCGACTCCGCCATCACCCCCGGCCGAAGTCCTCACAACCCCCCGCTGCGAGTACGGGACGGTGCGGGCCATCGACCCGTTCCTGTGAGCCGCGCTCCTGCCGCACCCCCGTCACCCACACCGCCCCGGCTGTCCACACCGGCGCGGTGGTGGATCGCCCGGGTCGTCGAGGAAGAAGGTGACGTTCGCGATCGACACGCTGCCAGTGAACTGCCCCGAGCGCAGCAGCCCGCGGCACAGCGCGGCGCGCGTCAGCGTGAAATGCACCTTGCCGTCCGTCAGGATGCGACCGCCGGACCGCTGGACACGTGAAGGTGTCGGCGTTTCGTTTGGGTTTGTCCGGCGCGGGAACGTCCACGCGCGGCTCCTGTCGCGTCGCGGCCGGCACCGCTGTCGCGTTGGGCCCTCCGGAGTGCTCGTCGACTGGCGACGCAGCGTCCGTCATGAACCACCACGCCGTCCCCGCGATCGCAGTCAGCACGAACAGCGCGAACAGCCCCCCAACGACGACGATCACGAGCGCTGGGACGACCCAACCCCGGTGGCCCGTCTTGTCCGGATCCCGGTCAAGCCCCAGGCAGCTCGAACGTCATCAGCGCGCCGTGCTCGGTAGCGACGACCAGGGTGCCGTCCCGAAACCCAGCGAAGGCGCGCTCGCCGTGCCGACAGAACCGACCGAAGACTGGCCCCGACCAGCCTTCGATGGTGCCCTCTCGGTCGCACACGACCACCGCGAGCATGTCGTGCTTGGTCTTGACCGTGACCGCGAGCTTCCGGCCGTCGGCGCTCACTGCCACGTTGCGGAGGCTTCCGTCACTGAATCGCGGATCGCCCTTGGGCCCACCCACGGCGTTCTCCAGCGCGTTCAGGCGCGTGCATTCGCCCGCGTCGCTCCAGCGAAAGAGGCGCTTTCGCGCGGTGACGTAGACCGCGTCCGCTCCCACGACCAGCTCGGAGGGCCAGGTGTACCCGCTGAGCTTCTTGGGGACCGCGAACCTGCGCCGGACTGCGCCATCCGCGGCGTACTCGATCAACTCGGTGTCCGTGCCGGCGAAGAACCGGCTCGCGCCATCGCTGCCGAGGCAGGCCGACTGCGGCAACTCGCCCACGACAGTGAGCCCTCCGCGCTCGACGTGCAGCACGCTCAGCCCCGCAGGGCCGTGGATCGCCAGGTGCTCCGCGTCGATCCAGGCGACGGAGGCCACCGACTCGAAGCGTGCCACCTCGCGCTTCCCCTTCAGATCGACGACCACCAAGGGAAACTTCGCTTGCGCGCTGGCGCCGCTGACCGCGGCGAACTTGCCGTTCGGGGACAGCCGCAGTCCATCCAGCGCTGCCTCCTCGATGGGCCAGATCAGGGTCCCGTCGCTGCGCAGTCCGTCCTCGTGCAGCGTGATGATGCGCTCCGGCGTCACGGCGAGCCCGAGCAGGCACACGGGGCCCTCGCCGAGGATCTCGCGCCGGCGCAGGTCGACCTGATACAGCCCAAAGCGCGCGGCGATGGCCCGGTGCTCGTCGAGCACGGCGACGACGTGCGGCCCGACCAGGGTGTGCTCGGGCGGCACCGCGCCGAGCGCCTCCGGTTCGAGGCGCTCCGCGTCGAACAGAACCGAATTGCCATTCCAACAGCTGAGGAGCCAGCGACCATCCGTGCTCGCGAGCATGGGCGCGCGTGCGCGCCACACGTCGGCCCGACGGAAGTCGAGGAACGCGCGACCCACGGGCAGCGAGCTGCCGTCGCGAGCGTGCCGCAGCGTCGTCGCGTCGTCGTCGACCTGCTGACCGAGGTGCAGGCTCGTGCTGCCCACGCGCAGCACACGCCCGTCGTGCTCGTGGGCCACGCCCACGAAGGCACCGTCCGCGCGCGCGTACCAGCCATCGAAGAGCAGCACGTCGCCCGTTTCTGGATCCACCTGCGGAGCGAATCCGCCGCTGCTCCCGACCGGGTGCGCGTCGAGTCGCGTGTTGGTGACGCTGTCGTAGGTCTCGATGAACTCCGTGGTGGAGCCGTCTGCGGAGCTCGCGCGCCGCACCACGACGCGCAGGCGCTCGGGCGCGATGGGGTCGAAGAAGAGGAACGCGCCTGGCGCGTCGAGCCGGTGCTGGACACCGCCCGGTCGAACGACGTGAATCGCGGCGTCGAAGGTGAACGCGACAGTCCCGTCGTCCGACACCGCGATCCGACCGGCGCTCGCGTCGAGGCTCTCGAAGGAAGCTCGGGCGGGACAATGCTCGAGCAACAACGCGAAGCCGGCGCCTTCTGGAGCGTACGCGCGCACCCGGAGCAGCGCCTTCGCGTCCGTCTCGTCCTTCGGGGGCAGGGCATCGAACACGGCGACCGCGCGGCCCCTGGGCGACGCGATCACCTCGGCTGCCACCGCCTCCGGGCGTCCGGAGAGCGGGGGGGCGAGGTCCGAGGACCTTGGGAGCAGCGGCCACTTTGCTTTCGCCATTGGCCCGAACACTACGCCAGCCGCGGCGATTTCTACCCAGACAAAACTCAGACCTGGCACTGACTGTCGCGCGTGTCCGCCGAGCTCGGCACGTCGTCGAGGCCGGCGAGCAGCTCGCGCAGCGCGTCCGCGTCGAGCCTCGCTGCGCTGTCGGCGCCGTCGAGCAGTCGTTCGGCCGTCTCACGCTTCTTGCCGTGCATCGCCACGGACCGAACCCGCTCGACCGTGGCATCAGTCGTTCGATCACGTCCGCCAGCGACCGCAGGCTCGGGTCCCGGATGGCCGCGTGCGCGACTGGCCCATGGCCACCACGGCGAAGCTCTCGGGCGGAGCCGTCTCTAGCGTGTTGCAGGCCCCACGACTCGGCGATATGGGCACGCGGACATGGCGAACGGAAGGTTTGCGACGATCCTTGCCATCGTCGCGCTGTGCTCGTGTCGGGAGTCGAGCCAGGACGCAGCACCCACGGCCACTGCCACGACGACATCGACGCCGTCGGCGAGCGCCAGCGGAAAGCCCTCATGCGATGGCGTGTGGGCCTGGCTACCCACGCTGCACCGAAGTCGCCACCGACCCACAGCACTGCGGCGCGTGCGACAAGGCATGCGAACAGAGCTATTGCGACCAAGGTCGCTGCGCGGCCGTCGAAGTCGTGGCGAACGATCTCTACGCGTACAAGATCACCGCGTACGACCAGGCTTCGCTCTATCTCATCGGCTCGGGCAGTTCGAAGGAGACGTGGCGGGTCCTGTTCGACGGCGGAAAGACCTCATCCGCTTCCCACAAGCGTACTTTCGCTCCGGAAGCGAGCGATGGCACGCATCTGTACGGATGCAGGGAGGGCGTTCCCGCGCCGAAGGATGCCCCGCCCGGCGAGCACCACGGCACCTGCGAGCTCGTGCGCTCGACGATTGCGCGAGGACGAATCGTGAGACTCGCAACCGTCGAGCGCGTCCTCTCCGGGTCCTTCGCGACCGACGGAACGACGCTGTACTGGGCCGTGCTCACCAAGGACGCGACGTCGGATCTCGCCGAGGTGCAGGCCATGCCGGTCGAAGGGGGCGACATCAGGACGCTCGCGAGCGACGACGGTCTGCGCGCCATCGCCTCAGCCGGTGGCAACGTCTACTGGGCATCCAGCGGGCCGAGGGGCAAGGACGCAGGCGGCGGCGTGTACCGCCTCGGCAAGGACGAGTCCCAGCCGCGACAGCTCGCGGCCGGCCCCGCCAGCGCCGTGGCCGTCTCGGGCGACGAGGTGTTCTTCGCGCGGTCCAACCGCATCATTCGCATACCGGCCGCCGGCGGAGACGAGTTCCTGGTCGTGAAGGACCAGCTCGACGGAAAGCGCATGTCGTCGAGCTTTCGTGGCATTGCCGTAACGGACAAGGATGTCTACTTCGCCACGACTGGCAAGGACGTAAACTTCGCAACCGTCCGCCGCATCGCGAGACCGCCACGGCTTTGACTCCCGCGGGCAGCGTCGTCTCGGCCCGCGTCGACCACGTGAGCTCTGCATCGCTCGCGGACGCGCGGCGGGTGAGCGGCCCCCGGGCGACGCACCGTCACGGCAGCGAGTCGAACGCTCCCCTGCCCTGCGGAAAGCTGCTAACGTCTCGTGTATGAACCTGCGCCGAGCGTCGCGTCTCTATCTGCCTCCGGCGTTTGCCTTGACGGTGCTGACGGGTGCCCCCGCTGCCCTGGCGGATTGGGCGGAGGGCCCGGACACTCACGTGGCTGGCTCGGATCCCGCGGATGCCGGCGCCGACGCGGCCAGCGACGCTGGCGAGGACGCCGGTGAACCGAGGACCAGCACCGGCTGCGGAGAGCCGAGCGAGCTGGCGTCCGGTGCCGCGTTCGTCGGAGCCGGCTGCTGCTGATGACACGGCTCTACCGCGCGCCGCTGGTTCGACTGTACGAACGGGGCGATTCGGTCGGGCTGGTGAGTGAAGACGGAAGCGTGTGGCGCGCGGACGGCGACAGCGCTGCTCTCGTGCGCGAGTTGGTCGACCACCTACGTGAGCCCCGCACCCACGACGAGCTGATGGCGCACCTCAGCGCGCTCTCCGGTCAGCGCGCCGAGGAGTCATCGGCGGTTCAGGACGCCCTGACGGCCTTGCGCGCCGCCGGCGTCGTGACGACAGGGCCCGCGGGCACGGCGCCCAAAGGTGCCTTGCACGGGCGCCGCCTCCTGCTCGCCCTGTGCGGCGGCTTCGTGGCCGCGCACGCCCCTGCGCTCACGGAGCTCCTGCAGCGGCGTGGTGCCGTCGTGCGCTGCGCCGCGACGGACAGCGCGCTGCGCTTCTTCCAGCCTTTGGCGCTGTCGGCGCTCACGCACCATGCCGTGGCCACGTCGCTCTGGCCCCAGCACGCCACGGAGCCGGTTCCTCATCTGGCCCTCGCGAGCTGGGCGGAGGCGGTGGTCGTCTATCCCGCCACGGCCACGACGCTCGCCCGCATCGCCGCCGGCGATTGTTCTTCTTTGGTTTCTGCCATCGCGGTGGCGGCGCGGGTCCCGGTGCTCCTGGTCGTGGCCATGAACGAAGCCATGCTGACCGCCCCCTCCGTTCAACGAAACCTCGACCAGCTGCGGCGCGACGGCTTCTTCGTCACGCGCTGGGGAACCGGCTACGAAGTGGCGCTCTCGCCCGAGGCGCGCAAGCCGTCGCCCGGGGCCGCTCCACCGCTGAGCGCGGTCGCGGATCTGCTCGCCGCTGCGCTAGCCCACGACGCGCAGGAACACAGCGCATGACTCAGCCGAGGCTCGGTCCCTGGACGACCGAGAGCGCAGTGGATCGTCGCCCGCGACCCAAGGGGGGTTCGGTCCTTCGCAAGCAGGGCTCGATAGCGAGCGACGAACCGCGTATCTTGGAAGGCATGCGAACCATCGCTCTGACCGCGGCGGTGCTGCTGCTCGTCTCGACCCCCGCCAAGGCCGGGACCTGGAGCCTGCAGTCCCAGCCCCTCGCCACCGCTGGTGCGAGTGTCCAGCCCGACGTCGCCATCGACGGCGATACGGCGCTCTGGCTGTGGAGCTCGCTGCACCGCACGGGAACGAGCTGGACGATGAAGGGCCTGCAGCCGCCATCGCTGAAGGGGATCGGCGAGGCCTGCGCTCTGAGCGGTTCGCGCGCGGCGCTCGGGGCAGCTCAGGAGTCGACGACGGCGGGCGCCGTCGCCACCTTGCTGTGGGACGGCGCGGCTTGGCAGCTGGAGGACACCCTGACGCCGAGTCCGGTGATCGCGGGTGCGCGGTTCGGCGAGGCCGTCGGCCTCTCGGGCGACACGCTGGTCGTGGGGGCGCCCAACGTTACCGCGGGCACGTTCGCTCAAGCCGGTGCGGTCTACGTCTTCGTGCGTGAGGCGAACGCCTGGGCGCAGCAAGCCGTCCTTCAGAGTCCCACACCCCAGGCCTCCCAGCGCTGGGGGACGTACCTCGACGTGGAGGGCGATCGCATCGTCGTGGGCGCTGCTTCCGTGACGGCCCACGTGTTCAAGCGCGAGGGCACGAGCTGGGCGCTGGAGGCGACGCTCACTCCGCCGAGCAGCAAGAGCATCCCCGGCTTCGGAGGTCCGGTCGAGCTATCTGGAGACCGGATCGCCGTCGGCACGAAGGGCGACGCTTGGATCGTGACGTTCACGCGCAGCGGGCCGACCTGGAACGTCGAAGCCGAGCTCGATGGGCCCGGCGTGACTGCGGTGGCCTCGCTGGCGCTCAGCGGGGACTCGCTCGCGGTGGGCAGCTACTACAGCAAAGGGGTAGAGACCTACGCGCGCAAGGCCAACGTCTGGCTGCACGAGCAGTCGCTGACCGCGCCGGTGCAGGGTCAGCTGGGCACGGCCCTCGACATGGACGGTGACACGCTCATCGCTCAGCAACTCCAGAACTCGAACAGCGTGAACACGTCGTACATCTTCGTGCGCGCGGCCTGCGGGGTGGGCTGCGCTTGCAGCACCTCCGGGCAGTGCGACGACGGGGAGTGTGTGGCCGGTGTGTGTTGCGTGGGGTGCGCGACCGCCGACGCGGGCGGCGACGGCCAGGCCGGCAGCGCGGGATCCGCGGCCGGAGGTGCTGGGGGCGCGGGCGCCGCGCCCGGAAGCGGCGCGAACGCCGGCGGCTCCGGGGCGCCGGGCACGGGCGGCGCCATTGGCTTCGACGCAGGAGCCGACGCGGGCGTCGGGCCGGGCTATGGCTCGAGCTCGAGCTCGGGCTGCGGGTGTCGGGCGAGCGGTCGAGGTGCGCCGGCCGGCGCGCTCGCGCTGTGCGCGGCGCTCGCCCTCTGGTGCCGGCGCGCAGCGCTGCGACCAGGCACGAGGGCGCCCCGCTAGCACCCGCTGCGAGAGCCGCGAGGCGCGCGGGCGGTCAATCCCACGAAATCAGCAGGCGACCGCTGGACGCACCATCGAGCTGAGCAGTCACGGTTGGCGAAACTCCGCAGCGCCGCAAGGTGCCCTCGACGCCGCCGGCGTGGCAGTGCTCGAGCCAGGTGAACTCGTCGTGGTAGTGAACGACGGCGGAGCGCTTGGCGTCGCTCATGGTCGCTGAACCCCGGCGGGCGCCTCAGACTACCATCTTGCCAGGCGAGCCGGGGTCTGTTGTTCTGGAGATCTCGAGCTGCTGCGTCGCGATGGCCCCAAGCACGTGTCCTTCGGACCGCTGGCCGCCCGCGCCGATCTCGGCATGAGCCGCGCGAACCTGTGGCGGGCGGTCGCCATCTACGAGCTCTCCCTGCGGCAGCCCCAGCTGCGGCCGCCCGCGCGGAGTCCGAGCGCCTCGACGTGCAGTCGCTACAGGCGGCCGCTGGTGCCGTGCGCCGCGGAACCGGCGGCCGACCGCCCAAGACGGAGGTCGTGCGCGCCATCGACGCGTTGATGCGCGTCGCCGGGCTTCCGAGCCGTTTCCAGTGGAAACGGTGCTCAGTTCAGCACGACCGACGCCGGCGCGGACTCGGTCAGGGGCAGGAACACTCGGACCGTGGTGCCTTCCCCGGGATCCGACTCGATGAGCACGCTGCCCCCAGCGCGACGCACGCGGGCGGAGACGAGCGTCAGCCCCAGGCCAACGCGGCCTCCGGAGGTCGTGAAGAACGGATCGGCGGCGTGGGCGCGCTCGTCCTCCGCCATGCCCACGCCATCGTCCGTGACCTCGAACACGACGGCGCGCTCGATGACGCTGACGCCTATCGAGATCTGCCGGTCCTCGCCCCCGCGCAGCGCGGCGGACTCGAGCGCGTTGCCGATCAGGCGCGCCACCAGCATGGCGACCTGCCAGCGCGGCAACCCGACGACACAGCGCTCGGTCGTGATGGCCAGCTCGACCCCGAGCGACCGAGGAAACCCCGGAGCCAGCGCCTTCACCACGTCGCGAGCGACCGCGGCGAGATCCACGACCTCGTCCGTCGGCTCCGTGACCAGCAGCTCGCGCATCTGCGCCACGACCTGCGACGCGCTCGTCACCGCGTCCAGGATGCTATTGGTCTGACGCATCAGGGCGCCCGCTGCGTCGGGGTGGTTGGTGAGCTCCGCGGTCTCCTCGGCCGCCCGCGACAGCGGCTCCGTCAGCTCCTGCCCCAACGCCGCCGCCAGCAGCTCGAGCGCGGTGGTGTCGTCGGTGCGCACGAGGTCCACCAGGTACAGGTCACGATTCAGCCGCGCCCGGGCGCGAGCGGTCGTGCGCGCCACCACGCGCTCCACCAGCTGCTGCACGTCGATGTCCGCGACGACCAGCACCTCGTCAGCCCCCTGGGCCAGGGCGCGCTCGCCCTCGGCCTCGGTCGGCACAATCGCGAGCACGGCGCCGTCGTGCAGCGCGGCGGCGATGCTCGAGGCCGACGTCGTGCGCTGGGCGCGCACGTGTCGGAACCGCTCGCCACGCAGCGCGGGGACCTCACGAGCCTCGATCAGCCACAAGACGGTGATCGGCTCGGCCATCGAGTTCGAAGCATAGTCCGGTCGCATGGGAGTCACCACTGTCATCCGGGCTGCCTGTCATCAGGATCACCGGCACGTCCAGGTCGTACGCGCGCACGACCCGGAGCAGGTCGATGCCGCTCGCGCCGGGCATCCCGATGTCGGATACGATCACGTCGAAGCCGCCCAGCGTGACGGCGTTCATGCACGGCGAGCCTGCTACGAAGGGCGCGGTCCCGCCAGCAGCGCCCAGATCGTCGCAGGGTGTGAGCGGCGTGCAGAGATCCGGGGGCGTAAAGCCCATGGCCAAGCCCCGGCCTCGCGGTGTAGAAGTGGGTCGGTCATGGCGAAGGTGGAGCTGACGCGGCACCTCTACAGCTTCTTCCCCGAGCTCGAGGGCCGAGAGCTACACGTCGAGGCGTCCACCGTCGCCGAGGTCGTGCGCGAGATGGAGCGCGTGGCGCCGGGCATCGCCTTCTACGTGTGCGACGAGCGCGGTCGCCTGCGCATGCACGTCAACGTCTTCGTCGATGACGAGCGCATCGTCGACCGCGCGCGATTGTCCGATGGCGTAGGGCCGCACTCGCGGGTCCTCATCATGCAGGCGCTCAGCGGAGGTTAGGTCATGTCGGAACGCATCTTGGTTGGAACTCGCAAGGGCACGTTCGTCGTCAAGAAGGCCGGGCGCTGGACCCCGCGGCTGAGCGGCCACGCGGGCGCGGGCTCCAACTTCGTCGCCGCCGATCCGCACACGGGAACCCTCTGGGCGCTGCTCGGCCATGGCCACTGGGGCGCGAAGTTGTCGCGCTCCCGCGACGGCGGCGAGACCTGGCAGGACGCGCCGCAGATCAAGTACCCCGAGGGCGCGCGCTACATCGGGCACGAGATGCCCAGCGAAGACGGCTCCGAAGCGCCCACCACGCTGCGCGCCGCGACCCTGCTCAAGCTATGGCACATCGCGTTCGGACCCCAGGGACGGATCTACGTGGGAACCATCCCGGGAGGCTTGTTCGTGAGCGACGACGGCGGCGAGACCTTCGAGCTCAACCGCCCGCTGTGGAACCACGAGTCCCGCGGCGGCGATCTCTTCTCTGGCGACGGCACCGGGGTCACCCACTGGTACGGCACCCCCGCATCCGAGGGCGAGTTCGCGCCGGGGATCCACTCCATCGTGCCCGATCCGCGCAATCCCGAGCGAGTGCTGGTGGCCATCTCCACCGCGGGCGTGCTGGAGACGGTGGACGGCGGCAAGAGCTGGCGCGGGCGCAACAAGGGCATGCTCAACGACTACTTGCCGGATCCCGCCGCCGAGTGGGGACACGATCCGCACTACGTGGAGCAGTGTCCGGCGCAGCCCGACCACGTCTGGCAACAGAACCACTCTGGCGTCTTCTACAGCGCCGACGGCGCCGCGACCTGGACCAAGGTCAGTGAGCCTGAGCTGGGCGTTCACTTCGGCTTCCCGGTGGCGGTGGACGACGCGGACGGCCGGGTCGCGTGGTTGGTTCCGGGCCGCTCGGACAACCAGCGCATGGCGATCGATGGGGGTCTGTTCGTCGCGCGCACGACCGACGGCGGCCAGAGCTGGCAGCGGCTGACGAAGGGTCTGCCCCAAACCCACGCCTACGACGTGGTCTACCGGCACGCGCTCGGAAACCGCGGCGACACCCTCGCCTTCGGCAGCACCACGGGCAACCTCTACGTGAGCGAGGATCGCGGGGACAGCTGGCAGGCCGTGGGCCACAACCTCCCGCCCATCTACTCGGTCCGCATCGCCGCGGGCTGAGTTGACGACGGTCATGCGGCCCCGGGGGTGCCCATTGACACGCTTTCACTGACTCGTTATCAGTGACTCCATGTCAGTCAGTTCCCCCTCCCACCGGGGCCAGCAGAAGGAGCGGACCCGGGCGGCCCTGCTCGAGGGCGCGCGGGGGCTGTTCGCCGAGCGGGGCTTCCCGGGCACTCAGGTCAGCGACATCGCGCGGGCCGCGGGGGTCGCGCACGGCACCTTCTACGTCCACTTCGAGAACAAGGAGCGGCTCTTGGACGAGCTGCTCCTTCACCACAACGAGGCGTTGGTGGCGAAGCTGGCTCGCGCCTGGCGACCCGACGCCCAGGCGGACCCGCTCGCCACCGCCGGCAAGTTGGCGGAGATCTGCCTGGACCACTGGCGGGCCGAGCGCGGCCTGGTGCTCGCGTTCGCCCAGCGCGCCGGCGTCGACGGCAGCGTCGAGAGCCTGCGGGACGGGATCAATCCCCAGGTCGGTCGCCTGCTCGGCGAGCGCTTGGCGGAGCTGGGCGCGCGGCTGGGGCAGCCGCTCGCGGACCCGATGCTGCTCGCCCAAGCTCTCTTGGGCATGTGGACGCGCGTCGCGATGCAGCACCTGTTCGGCAACGTGCCGCGCAAGCGCGCCGTCGAGCTTCTGGCGTCGCTCTCGGTGGGCGCGCTGAGGGCCGCCTTCCCCGCCCTGTCGTCGTCTTGAGAGGAGCCCCCCCATGCAACCCCGTCTGCAACATCTGAAACGACAAGGCAGCTCCCTCGCGCGCCGGCTCGCGCCCAGCTTGGCGGGCCGCGCGCCCCGATCGCGGGAGCTTCGGCGTCGCGCCCGCGCCTGGAGCACCGCCAGCCAGAACTACCTCGAGAACCGTCGCCGCACCCGCGCCGGCCGCGAAGATCTGCTGCCGCTGTACTTCATCTGGACCACGCTGCGGCCATGCAACTTCCGCTGCAGCTACTGTGACGACCACCAGGGCGCCAAGTACCCCGAGCTGAGCGGGAAGGGAAAGCTCGACACCGAGCAGGGCATCCGCCTGCTCGAGATCATGCGGACCCGCACGCCCAGCGTGTACTTCGCCGGCGGCGAGCCCACCCTGCGCAAGGATCTTCCCCGCCTGGTCCGCGCCGCCAAGGCCCTCGACTACCACCCCATCGTCGTGAACACCAACGGCAGCCTCTTTCATCAGCTGCTCGAGAAGCCCGAGTGGCGGACCTTCCTCGCGGACATCGACATCCTCGTCGTCAGCTTGGACTCGCTCGACGAAGCCTACCTGCGCAAGCTGTGGGTGACTCCCGAGCCCGGCAACGTCATCGCCAACCTGTTCATGCTCCATGACCTCTCGCAGACCCTCGGCTTCAAGCTGATGGTCAACACCGTGATCCTGCCGGGCCGGGTGCGGCACGCCCGCGACGTGCTCGATTTCGCCCGCGACCTCGGGATCGGCTTCTGTCCGGTGCCGCAGAACGTGGGTCCGAGCGTCGACCCCTCGCTGCACGATGACCCGGAGTATCGCGCGCTGGTCGACGAGATCCTCGCGCGCAAGCGCGCCGGACAAGCCATCAGCGGCTCGCTGCGCATGAACGAGCGGCTCCTGCGCTCCGAGCCCCTCGACTGCAGGAACACTCTCAAGCCCCACGTGGACCACGACGGGCGACTGGT
The DNA here is from genome assembly GCA_019637295.1 of Polyangiaceae bacterium. Taxonomy (GTDB): domain Bacteria; phylum Myxococcota_A; class Polyangia; order Polyangiales; family Polyangiaceae; genus JACKEA01. The sequence goes on along the minus strand of JAHBVX010000002.1, from coordinate 772,850 downwards.
GTGGCCCTGCAAGGCCAGCGTGAACGTGAAGCCAGAGTACATCAGCGTGCTGGACTTCGACCACGTCGACGCGCTGTACGCGAGCGCCTGCGAGCGCGTCAGCCCCACTGGCTTTCACGGCCCAGCCAAGAACCAGTGCGGCGCGAACTGCAACTGGGCTCAGAACTACACGACCGACGAGTACGCGCACGGGCTCGCTCGCCCGCTCTCGCTCCTGCGCGCGGCCTGGAGCTTCGTCGCGTGACGCGTTCGAGCGCCGCGCGTGCGCCGTCGGTCGGCGATCGTCAGTTCCTCTTGGACAGCGCCTGCGTGGCGCTCTCGAGCGTGGCCATCTGCGCCTTCTCACAGCAGCTGGCGACCATGACCCTCATCACCCTGGGCATCCTGGTCGGACGGCTGGCCTTGTTCGCGAAGCTGCCCGCCACCGAGCGCGATCTGTCGCTCCGCCAGGAGGGGCTGTTCTTCGCCGTCTGCACCCTGCTCGGCGCGGTCAACGACTGGAACAGCGTCACCCGCCACCGCATCTACGACTACACGGTGCCCGTCGAGCTCCCGGAGCTGTCGCTCATTCCGCTGTGGATGCTGCTGTACTGGGGCTTGATCCTCCGCTACGTCTCGTCGCTGTTCCGCTGGACGCGGCTCGCCGTCCCCGCCGCGCGCGACGCGCTGGTGCTGCGCCGACCGCTGCCCGGAGGGGTGCTCCTGCGGGTCGGGCTCATGCTCGCGGTCGTGCTCGCGACGCGCCAGGCCATCTATCGCACCTACCTCGATCCGCTCTGGTCCTGGCTGCCCTTCGCCCTGGCCATCGCCGTCTGTCTGCTGCTGCTCCGACCGGAGCGCCGGCGCCTGTGGGTCCTCGTCGCCTTCGCCTCCCTGGGCCCGGCGGTCGAGGTGCTCTACATCCGGGTGGGCAACCTGCACGCCTATCACCTGGGCTGGCTCTTCGGCGTGCCGCTGTGGATCGCGCTCTGGTGGGTGCTCGCCGCGCTGATCTGGGGCGAGCTCTCGGCGCGAATGCTGGCGTGGCTGGCGCCACGGGCGTGAGGCTCAGTTACAGTTCTTGCCGCACACGGCGGGGATGGCGTTGACGCACAGCGTGTCCCAGCCAAAGGCGCAGCAATACGAGTCTTGGGCGCAGATGGCGGTAGCGCAGCTCGGGCTCACGGGTGGGTTGTCGCAGCCGTTGAAGAACGCCGAGCCCGTGGTGCAGTGGGTGTGGGGGCACAGCCCGCGCGAGTCGTTGCACTTGAGGCTGTTGCACACCGTGCGCACCTCGCCCACACAAATGCTGTCCCAGCTGGTGTTGCAGCAGAACGGATCCACCGCGCAGATCTGGGTGACGCAGGCTTCGCAACCCGACACCAACGGGGCCCCGGTCACGCACTTGTCGTGCGAGCAGCCCACCGCGCAGCCTTCGTCGACCTGGCCGTTGCAGTTGTCGTCGAGCCCGTTGCCACAGATCTCGGACGGCGCAGCGCTCTGATTGGGGGTGCAAATGTACGCGCCGTTCTGGCAGAGGGTGGTGCCCGGTCCGCAGATGCCAGGGGCGCCGGTGCTGCAGCCCGCGCCTCCACCCGGGTTGCCTTCGTCCACCTGGCCGTTGCAGTTGTTGTCCAGGTTGTCGCACGCCTCGATGGAGGGCGTCACCTGACCGATGCAGCTGCCCCAGTTGCCGTTCGTGCAGGTCTGGTTGCCGCCCTTGCACACGCCTACCCCTTGGGTGCCCGCCGCGCCGGTGTAGCAGGCCTGAGTGGAGCCGTTGAGGCAGTTGCACCCCTCGTCCACGGTGCCGTTGCAGTTGTTGTCGATACCGTCGCAGGTCTCCGGCTGCGGCTGCACGGTTTGCTGACAGGACACGGCGCCGTTCTGGCACGCGGTGGTGCCTTGAGCGCAGGCGCCCGGAGCTCCGGTGTTGCAGCCACTCCCTCCGCCGGGGTTGCCCTCGTCGGTCTCGCCGTCGCAGTCGTTGTCCTTGCCGTCGCAGATCTCGGGCTGCGGGAACACCACCTGGTTGCACACCACCACGCCGCTGACGCAGGCGGTCATGCCGTTCTTGCACTCGCCCTGCTTGCCCGACTCGCACGTCTGCCCACTGCCAGGGTTGCCCTGATCGGGCGTTCCGTCACAGTCGTTGTCGAGACCGTCGCAGATCTCGCTGGCCGGGAGCACCTGCCCCTGACAGCTGCCCCACGCGCCGTTTGCGCACAGCTGCTTGCCGACCTTGCACTGCCCCACGCCCTTCGTCGCCGCGGAGCCCGTGTAGCAGTCCTGCTCTTGCCCGTCCTGACAACTGCAGCCTTCGTCCACCTGACCGTCGCAGTTGTTGTCGAGTCCGTCGCACAGCTCGGCTCCGCCCGACAGCGGCGTGCAGGTCTGCGGCACTCCCGCGACGCAGTTCTCCACGGTGACCTGACACGCACCCTGGCCGCAGCTCGTGCTGCCCTGGTCCTCGTCCACTAGGCCGTTACAGTCGTCGTCCTCGCCGTTGCAGGTCTCCGCGCTGGGCAGCACCTCCCCTTGACAGCCGCCCCACGTGCCGTTCACGCAAGACTCGGTCCCGCTCTTGCACTTCCCCACCCCGTCCGTGCTCGGTGGCCCTGCGTAGCAGACTCGGGTGGCGCCGGTCTCACACTGTCCCGGAAACCCGCCGCCCCCATCGGGGCTGATGCCTCCGAAGCCGCTGCCGCCTCCGGTCGCACCCAGCCCGCCGCCTCCCGGCAGAGAGCCCGTGTCGGTGCCGCCAGTGGCGCAAGCTCCGACCGCGACCGCCAAGGGCACACTCACCAGCACGCCCCAGATCAGTCGCCGCATCGTGAGCACTCCCGCAACTTCGCCGCCAAGTCCACGCCGCTAGTGTCCCAGAGCCCGAGCCCCGGCGCAACGCAGCGCGCCGAAATTCCGCGAAACCCTCAAACCCGCTCCACGTCCACTACCCCGCTGACCTTCGCGAGCGCCTTCATCACGGTCTTGAGCTGGCCAATGTCCGCCACCGTGAAGGTGAACACGTTGCAGGCCCGCCCGTCGTCGCTGGCCCGGCAGTTCGCCTCGCTGATGTTGATCTTCTGCGCGCTGAAGGTCTGGCTCACGGTCGCCAATATGCCGGGCTTGTTCGCGGTGGTGACCTTGAGCTGCACCGGACGATTGACCTTGGCGCGGCTGTCCCAGGAGACCTCGATGCGGCGCTCTGGGTCGGCGCTGTCGAAGGCCTTCGCGCACTCGCGGCGGTGCACGGTCACGCCTCGTCCGCGGGTGATGAAGCCGATGATCGCGTCCCCGGGCAAGGGGTTGCAGCACTTCGCGTAGCGCACGAGCACGTCGTCGATGCCGCTGACTTTGATGCCGCTGTGGTCCCGGCCCGTGACCTTGCGCACGATTTGCTCGATGCGACCGGGCTTCAGCTCCTTCGGCGGCTCGACCGCATCCGGCTCCCTGGAGCGGAGGGTCTTGATCACGTCGTCCGCGCGCAGCTTGCCGTAGCCGACCGCGAGCAGCAGCTCTTCCCAGGTGCCGAAGCGGTGCGCCTCGAAGAGCCGCTTCAGCTCCTCCTCGTTCTTGCTCAGCTTGGCGTAGCTCATGCCCTTCTGGCGAAGGTCAGCCTCCATCAACTCGCGACCCAGGTTGATGCTCTTGGTCCGCTGCTCTTGCCGCAGGTACGCTCGGATCCGACCGCGTGCCCGACCGCTGACCGCGAAGTCGAGCCAGTCCTTGCTGGGGTGCTGCTGGGGCGAGGTCATCACCTCGAGCACGTCGCCGGAGCGCATCTTGTAGCGCAGGGGTACGATCTGCCCGTTGGCCCGCGCGCCGGAGCAGCGGTCGCCCACGTCCGAATGCACCGAGTAGGCGAAATCGATGGGGGTGGAGCCCCGCGGAAACACGCGCAGATCACCCTTCGGCGTGAACACGTAGATCTCGTCCGGGAACAGATCGATCTTCACGCTCTCCAGGAACTCCGCTGGATCCTTGAGGTTGCGCTGAAAGTCCGCCAGCTCCTTGAGCCAGCCGAACTTCTCGGCGTCTTCCGGGGCCACGCCGCCGCTAATGCGCTCCTTGTACTTCCAGTGCGCGGCGACGCCATGCTCGGCCACGCGATTCATGTCGTGCGTGCGGATCTGGATCTCGATGCGCTGCCGCCCTGGTCCGATCACCGTGGTGTGCAGCGACTGATACATGTTCGGCTTGGGCAGCGCGATGTAGTCCTTGAACCGCCCGGGCACCGGCGTCCAGCGCGAGTGAATGACCCCCAACACCGCGTAACAGTCGCTCACGCTCTCTACGCAGATCCGAAACGCGATGACGTCGAACACTTGCTCGAAGTCGCACTGCTGCGACTTCATCTTCCGATGCACGGAGTAGACGTGCTTGGCGCGCCCGGCCACGTCCGCGGCGAAGCCCGCCTCGGCCAACCGACTGGTGATCGTCCGCACCACGCCCTCGATGTAGCGCTCCCGCTCCTTGCGGCTCTTGGTGAGCTTGCTGACGATCTCCTTGTATCCGTCCGGGTCCACGTACCTGAACGAGAGATCTTCCAGTTCACTCTTGATGCGCTGGATGCCCAGGCGGTTGGCGAGCGGCGCGTAGATCTCGAGCGTCTCCCGGGCGATGCGCTCCTGACTGTCGGGCTTCATGTGCTCGAGGGTGCGCATGTTGTCCAGCCGATCGCAGAGCTTGACCAGCAAGACCCGCAGGTCTTTGGCCATGGCGACGACCATCTTGCGAAAGCTCTCGGCCTGGCGATCTTCCTTGCTGGTGAAGTTGATCTTGCCGAGCTTGGTCACCCCGTCGACGATCTCCGCGATCTCCTCGCCAAAGTCGCGGCTGATGTCCTGCAGCGTGCTGGGCGTGTCCTCGACCACGTCGTGCAAGAGCCCCGCGCACACGCTGGCGGTGTCGAGCCTGAGGTCCGAGATGATCTCGGCCACGCTCGCGGGATGGATGAAATACGGATCCCCGCTCTTGCGCTGTTGTTCGCGGTGCGCCCACTCGGAGTAGTGGTAGGCTCGGCGAATCAGATCGGCGTCGGCGCTGGGTTGGTAGCTGTGGATCTTTTGAACGAGCTGTTCAGCAGAAAGCATCGGGGATTTCGGGCCGGAGTTCGCCGGCCTAGGGAATCTAACACCGGGCCCCTGCTTCAGCAAAGCCGCCGGGGGACCACTTCGATAAGTCCGGGCATTGCCCGCAGCGCAACGCCGAAGGGAGGCGACGGCTGAGCGCGCCGCCGCGGGCGGGTGACCTCGCCGTGTACGTCCACTTCCCGTGGTGCCTGGCGAAGTGTCCCTACTGCGACTTCCTCAGCGTGGCGGCGGACCGCGCGGACATACCCCACCAGGCCTACGCGAGCGCGGTCATCGCCGAGCTCGAGCGCCGCGTCGAGGTGCTCGGGCAGCGCCGGCTCGGCAGCGTGTTCTTCGGCGGAGGTACCCCCTCGCTGTGGCAGCCCAGCGCGCTCGGCCGGGTGCTCGCGGCGATCCGCGCTCGATTCGAGGTGGCGCCGGACCTCGAAGTGACCGTCGAGTGCAACCCCACGAGCCTGGACGACGGACGGGCAGCAGCGCTGCGCGATGCCGGCGCCACTCGCTTGAGCGTAGGCGTTCAGGGCCTCGACGCGGACCGTCTGAAGTTCCTCGGTCGCCTCCATGATCCACAGGGAGGGCTGTCGGCCGTGCGCGCCGCCGTTCGCAGCGGACCCGAGCGAGTGAGCGCCGATCTCATCTTCGGCGTTCCTGGCCAGAGCCCGAGGCAAGCCCAGGACGAGGCGGCGACCATCGCCGATCTCGGCGTCACCCACCTATCCGCCTACGCCCTCACCATCGAGCCGGGCACGCAGTTCGGACAGCTCGCCCGCAAGGGACGCTTGCCCTTGGCCACGGACGACGCGGTGGCGGACGGTTACCTCGGCGTGGAAGAGGCGCTCCGCGAGCGGGGCTTTCGGCACTACGAGATCTCCAACTACGCGCGGGACGGTCACGTCGCCCGGCACAACGTGGGCGTCTGGCGCGGGGGTGAGTACCTCGGCCTCGGCGTCGGCGCGTGGGGCACGGTAGTGCTCGACGGGGCGCGCCTGCGCTACCGCAACGGCGTGGTTCCCGAGCGATATCTCGCCGCCGAGGCGTGGACACGGGTGGACCCCTGGCGGCAGCACGAGCTGGTGCGCGAGCTCGAGCCAATCCCCGCCGAGACCGCGCTCTCCGAACGCATCCTGCTCGGCTTGCGCCTGGCGGAGGGCGTGGACGTCGAGGCCCAGGCCAGCGCGCTCGGCGTCAACCCGTGGCCCGCGGAGCGACAGAGCGCGCGCGACGACCTGCTGCGGCGGGGTCAGCTCGGCCGGGTGGGCTCAGGCTACGCCATCCCGAGCGAGCACTGGCTGCACGCCGACGCCATCATCGCACGCTTGATGTGAGCGCCAGCTCGCCAGATCCCCCAGCGCTCGCTCCGCCATCGCCTGATACTTCTCCCGCTTCTTGAGCCTGTCGCCCTGCCACGGAGCGAGGTGCGAGAAGGTGATGTTGGAGGGCTGGTAGTCCTCTGGATTTCGGCGCAGCTGCGCCAGCAGGCCGCCGTGCGCGGTGGTGGCCGGGGGCAGCTCGGGCTCACGCCCCTCGAGTCGCTCCGCGAGGAAGTGCGCCGCGAGCCAGCCACTGGCCGCGCTCTCCACGTAGCCCTCGGTGCCGGTGATCTGACCCGCGAAGTACAGCTCACCCGCGTCGCGCAGGCGCTGGGTCGAGTCGAGCAAGCGCGGCGCGTTCAGGAACGTGTTGCGATGGACCGCGCCATGGCGCAAGAACTCCGCCTGCTCGAGGCCGGGGATGGTGCGAAAGATGCGCTCTTGCTCGGGCCGCGCCATGCGCGTCTGGAAGCCGACCAGGTTGTACGCCGTGCCGGCCTCGTCCTCCTTGCGCAGCTGCACCACCGCGAAGGGCCAGCGACCGGTGCGCGGATCCGTGAGCCCGACGGGCTTCATGGGCCCGAAGGACAGCGTCCTGTCGCCCCGCTCGGCCATCACCTCGATGGGCAGGCAGCCCTCGAAGTAGCGCACGTCCTCGAAGGGCTTGGGCTCCACCTTCCGCGCCCCCACGAGCTCGGCCACGAACGCCTGGTACTGCTCCCGCGTGAGGGGACAGTTCACGTACGCGCGCCGCTCTTCCTCGCTCTCGCCCTTGTCGTAGCGTGACGCGAAGAACACGCGCTCCCAGTCGATGCTGTCGGCGCTGACGATGGGGGCGATGGCGTCGTAGTACGCCAGGGACTCGCGGCCCAGCAACGCTTCGAGATCCGTCGCCAGCGCGTCGGCGGTCAGCGGACCGGTGGCGATGACCGCGGGTCGCGCGGCGGGAACCCGCTGCACCTCCTCGCACACCAGCTCGATGCGCGGGTTCGAGCTCAACCACTCGGTGATGGTGGCGCTGAAGCGCTCGCGATCCACCGCCAGCGCACCACCCGCGGGCACGCGGGTGAGATCCGCCGCGCGCATCACGAAGGAGCCGAGCCGCCGCATCTCCTCCTTGAGCAGGCCCACGGCGTTGGTGAGCCCCGCGCCGCGCAGCGAGTTGCTGCACACCAGCTCGCACAGCGAGTCCATGGACTGCGCCGGGGTGCGGGCTCTGGGCTTCTGCTCCAGCAGGCGTACCGAGATGCCGCGTGCCGCCAGCGTCAGCGCGGCCTCCGAGCCCGCGAGCCCCGCCCCGACGACGGTGACCGTCGCCATCAAGCGCCGGCGGCCGGCAGCGCAGAGTCCAGCCGCTCCGTCTTGGCGGGAGCGGGCTTCTTCTTCTCCCCCTCCGGCGGAGACTCGTCCACGCCGCGCGAATAGCCGCACTCCTTCACGCGCGGGCACACGATCTTCGGGGTCTTCTTGGTGCCGCCATACAGAAGGAAGGGGCTATTGCACAGCGGACAGGGCTCCGGCAGCGGACGCTGCCACAGCTTGAAGTCGCAGCTGGGGTAGTTCACACAGCCGTAGAAGGTTCGCCCGCCGCGCTTCTTCGCGCGCACCTCGACGAGATCGCCCGAGCACTTGGGACACGGCACGCCGAGCGGGACCGGGCGGCTGTTCTTGCACTCCGGGTAGCCGCTGCACGCGAGAAACTCGCCGAAGCGCCCGGTCTTCTTGACCATGAAGCGCTTGCACTTGTCGCACTCGATGTCGGTGAGCTCCGGTCGGGCCATGCCGCTGCCGTCCGCGGCCAGGTCGCTCGTGAACTTGCAGGTCGGGTACTTCTCGCAGCCCAGGAAGAAGCCGTTCTTGCTCCAACGCTTGAGCATGACGGAGCCGCACTGCTCGCACTTGAACTCGGTGGGCTCGGGCTCGGGCGCCCAGCGCTTGCCCTTCTTCGCGCCGTCGAGCACCTCCCGAAACCGCTTGTAGAAGCGCGACAGCAGCTGCACCCGCTCCAGCTTGCCAGCCTCGACCTCGTCGAGACCCTCCTCCATCTTGGCGGTGAAATCCGGGTCCATGAAGTCGAGGTGGGTGGAGATCAGTCCATCGACTACGATCTTGCCGAGCTCGCTCGCCTTCATCTGCCCGCCGGGTAGCTTCTCGACGTAGTCCCGCGCCTGCACCTTGCTGATGATGTCCGCGTAGGTGCTGGGACGACCAATGCCACGCTTCTCGAGCTCACGCACCAGCGAGCCTTCGTTGAAGCGCGGAGGCGGCTGGGTGAACTTCTGCTCCGCCACCACGCCGGGGGGCTTGACCAGGGTCAGCGTCTCGCCGTCGAACAGCTCCGGCAGCGTGCCGTCTTCGTCGAGCGACAGCGCCGACGGCCTGGCGCCTTCGCCGTTGTCACCCGGCGCCGGGGGCGGGATGCTGCCCTCCTCGGCGGGGTTGGTCTCGTCTTCGCCGGCGAGGGTCGCGTTGCCCGCGCCGTCGAACGCGTGATCCTTGCCGTACTGGGCGAGCCAACCGGAGAACTTGAGCACCTTGCCGCTGGCGCGCAGCTGGTAGCGGGCGTGCCGGGGGCGCGCGGTCGTGGGCATGGCCTCGATGTCCACGCCGGTCTGGTCGTAGACGGCGGGCGCCATTTGCGAGGCCACGAAGCGATCCCAGATCAGCTTGTAGAGCTTGAACTGCTCGTCCGTCAGGTGCTTCTGCACCACCTCCGGGGTGAACTCGAGGCTGGTGGGGCGAATGGCCTCGTGCGCGTCCTGGGCGTTCTTCTTGGACTTGAACGCGTTCGGCTTGGCCGGCAGGTGCTCTTGCCCGAACCTGGCTTCGATGTGCGCGCGCGCCTCCTCGATGGAGTCCGCACTGGAGCGCACGCTGTCGGTACGCATGTAGGTGATCAGACCGACGGGACCGCCGTCCTTCTTCAAGTCCACCCCTTCGTACAGCTTCTGCGCGATGTTCATGGTGCGCTTCGTGGTGAAGCGCAGGTAGCTGGTCGCGTCCTGCTGCAGCTTGCTGGTGGTGTACGGCGCGGGAGCGTTGCGCTTCTGCTCGCGGCGGGTGATCTGGGTGACGCGGTAGCTGGCGCTGTCCAAGTCCGTGCGAATGGCGGAGGCCTGGGCCTCGCTCGTGACGGTCGCCTTGTCCGCGTCGAGGCGAGACAAGCGGGCAGTGACGGGCTGACGGGACTTGCCGCGCAGCACGGCGCCGATGTTCCAGTACTCGTCCGGCACGAACGCCTCGATCTCCCGCTCGCGCTCCACGATCAGGCGCAGCGCCACGGACTGCACGCGGCCAGCCGACAGCCCGAAGGCGAGCTTGCTCCAGACGAGCGCCGAGACGTCATAGCCCACGATACGATCGAGCACTCGGCGAGCGCGCTGCGCGCCGTACAGGTTCTGATCGAGATCCCGGGGGTGCGACAGCCCAAAGTCCACGCCCTTCTTGGTGATCTCGTGGAACTCCACGCGCTGCACCTCGAGCTTGGGCCGCTTCAGCTCGTCGGCGATGTGCCAGGCGATGGCCTCCCCCTCGCGATCCGGGTCGGTCGCGAGCAGCAGGCGGTCGGCCTTCTTGGAGTACGCCTTGAGCTCCGCGAGGACCTTGGCCTTCGTCTCGATGACCTCGTAGGTCTCCTCGAAGCCACGCTCGACGTCCACACCCATCTTCTTGGGCAGATCCTTGACGTGCCCTTTGCTGGCCAAGACCTCGAACCCCGAGCCGAGGTACTTCTTGATGGTCTTGGCTTTCGCGGGTGACTCGACGACGACGAGCGTTTTGCTCATGACCCCTGGTCTATCCTTTCCACCACCTCACTTGTGGTGGGCGAGCGAGCCTGGCAAGCCGCGGGTTGGCGAGCTATGGCCCAAAAACTAACAGATTCGCTATCTTACGTACCTGACCCGTCCAGATGGGTCGGGAACTAAGACCCCATCTAGCACCAGTGTCAAGACCAGCCGCTGCACCTCGGGCAGCGGTAAGCCGGTTTTTCCTGCGATTGCGTCGGGATGCGACGCCCCCTCGACGACCGCGAGCCGGACCCGGTCGAGGTCCGATGCCGCAATCTGCAGCCCAGCCGCCGCGGGCCGGGCCTCGCGGGCGCGGGCGGGCGAGCGCGCCTGCCCGCGCGGGGGCGGGCGCGCCCGTGAGGGCCAGCGGGGGTCCGGGGCCGGCGCGTCCGGAGCGTCGGCCACGACGCCGTCCCCCCGGGGCCCGAGCCCGTGCAGGCGCTGGTCGGCCAGGGCCCGCAGCACGTCCCGCGGGGTGAGCAGCGGCTCGGCGCCCAGGCGCAGCTCCAGCACGCAGCCATGGGAGCGGGGATTCCAGGGCACCCCCGGCACCACGAACAGCTTGCGCCCGAGCCGGCGAGCCCACTTGGCGGCGTTGCGTGCGCCGCTGCGAAAGGGCGCCTCCACCACGACCACGACGTCCGCGAGCGCCACCAGGTAGGAGTTGCGCGGGAAGAACTTCGAGCTCGCAGCGGGAGCGTCGGGCGCCTCGGCGGTGAGGTACGCTCCTCCGTGCTCGACGACGCGTCGAAACAGGTCTCGGTTCTCGCTGGGGAACGGGCGCTCGAACCCGGAGGGCGCGACGACCACGGTGACGCCGCCGGCGTCGAGGGCTCCGAGGTGAGCCGCGCTGTCGATGCCGCTCGCACCGCCGCTGAGGATGGTGACCCCTTCGCGGGCGAGGGCTCCGGCGAGGTGCTCCGTGAAGCGCGCGGCCTCGGTCGTCGGGTCGCGCGTCCCCACGATGGCCACCGCGGGACCCCCCGGCAGCTCGCCGACCAGGTACAGTCGCGCGGGCGGCGAGGGCAGATCACGCACACGGTGTGGGAGCAGGCCGGCTTCGAGCACGCGCACCTCGGGCATGCCCCCCGCTCGGCCCGGCGTCCGGCCGAGTTGCTACTTCACGTAGACCTGCGCCAGGATCGCGCCGGTTCCGCGGGTGGCCTTCACCACCACCGACGCAGGGAATCCGACGGGGAAGGCGTTGTTCCAGCAGGGGCTGATGGCGGCCTCGCGCCCGGTGCTGTTGTCCACCGAGACGGTGGCGCCGGGCAGACCCGGCAGCGGCGCGCGCGCCTGGATCTCGATGTCCACCTCCTCGATGCCCGCGCCCCCGACCGCGATCACACCGATGCACTTCTTGGGGTCGATCATGATCTGTTGTTCGAGTCGGCCGCCCTCGCTCAGGGACGCGCCGAAGGGCTCGCCGAGGGGCTTCATCAGCTTGGCGTCCTTCTTGGCCTTGAGCTTGACGACCTCGAACAGCGTCTGCTGCGTGATGGTATCGAGCGCGACAGGGCCACCATCGCCGGGCAGCGGCGAGGTGTTGGTCGGCGGCGGCGGAGGTGGCGCCGCGTCCTGCACCGGCGTGGGCTGCGGCGGCGGGTAGGCGACCTCCTGCTCCTTCTTCTTGCACGCAGCGGGGAGAGCCACGCCGGCGGCTACCGCCGCGGCGATCCAGAACATCGTGTTGGTCGATCTCATGCTGAGCTCACTTCTTGTAGACTTGAGCGCCGACGGTGCCCTGCCCTTGAAGGACATGCATGTCGACGGTCACGGGCATGGGCACTGGGGTGGGATTGCGGAGGCACTGGTCGTTCGGGCCGACCGTGGGGGAGTTGCCGTCGGCGTTGCTCTGCGCGAGCACCTGAGGCGGAGCCGGCGGCGCCGTGAGCACGTTGATCTGGTAGCGGAGCACACCGAAGCCAGCGAAGCCGACGATCGTGTAGCAACGATTGGGCTCCAGTGTGAAGGATGCCTGCGCGTGACCGTCCTGCTGCAAGGACGCGCTCATCAGCTGCCCCTCGGGCTTCTTGCCCTTGGCGTCCTTGTCGGCTTGCATCTTGATGCCGGCGGAGATGGTCGCCAGCTCGCCGCCGGTGAGCGCACCGAGGCTCGCGGCGCCACCCGCCAGCGCGCCGGACAGGATCCCCTGCAGCGTGCTCGGATCGCTCGCGATGGCCCCGAGCGGGGGGGCCTGACCCGTCGGCGTGTCCCCTGAGGGGCCCGGGCTCTGTTGGGGGTCCGCGGTGGCGCCCGGGCCCGTCTGAGGGCCCGTCTGACCCTGCTGGAACCCGTGCGGGTCTCGCGCGGGCTGATCCTTCTTCTTGCAGCCGGCCGCGAGCGGCACCAGCGCAACGAGCAGCCAACTGTGACGATTCATCGATCTGCCTCCGGGCTTTCTCACCGGCGAAGTGTAGGCCTACATCCTCCCACCGCGCCAGGGGTGTGCTAGTCAGACGAAGGGTGAAGGTCGTCGTTGCAACCCATGGGCATTGCTTCGATGGCCTCGCGAGCGCGGCCGTGTTCAGTCGCTTGCATCGCGAGGTGCGAGGAAGTGCGTCCTACACCTACCGGGCCTGCGGCTACGGGACCGGGCAGTCACCCCCGCTCGAGCAACTGCTGGCCGGCGACGAGAACGCGATCTTGGACTTTCGCTTCGCGGCGAGCTCGCGGCTGACCTGGTACTTCGATCACCACCGCACCGCGTTCGCGACCGAGGCGGACCGCGCTCGCTTCCTCGAGCCGCCACAGGCGGACCGCTATTTCTTCGACCCGGAGTACTCGTCTTGCACGAAGCTCGTGCGCGACGTGGGTCGTTCGCAGTTCGACTGGCACGCGCCGGACCTGGACGACCTGGTGCACTGGGCGGACATCATCGACGCGGCCCGGTTCGAGAGCGCCGAGGACGCCATCAGCCGCCGGGACCCGATCAAGCGTCTGGTGAACGTGGTGGAGTACTACGGCGACGACGCGTTCCTCGAGCGCATGGTACCCGAGCTGACGACCCGACCGCTGGTGGAGGTCGCGTCGAGCAGCTTCGTCGAGGAGCGCTACCGGCCCCTGGGCAAGAAGTACGACCGCTTCGTCGAGCGCGTGCGGCAGAAGGGCGAGCAGCGGGGTCGGGTGGTGTTCGTGGATCTGACCGAGACGGTGCTCGAGACGGTCGGGAAGTTCGTCACCTACGCGTTGTTCCCCGACTCGGTGTACTCGGTCATCGTTGGCGTGCTGCGTAGCGGCGCCAAGATCAGCGTCGGCTACAACCCCTGGAGCGGGCAGCCGCTGGACACGGACATCAGCGCGATCTGCGCGCGGCACGGCGGCGGTGGCCACCCGGTCGTGGGCGGCATCTCCCTTCGCCTGACTGAGGTCGATCGCGCGCGCGAAATCGCGCTCCAGATCGTGCGCGAGTTGGCCGACGGCTGAGGGAGGATGGCCGAGCCGTTCGGTGCCCGAAGTTGGCGCAGACCCCAGGGCCGGCGGCCCTGGGTGCTCGGGCATCGCGGCGCGCGCACGCGCGCACCCGAGAACACCATCGCCGCCTTCGAGCTGGCGCGCCGGCAGGGCGCTGACGGCGTCGAACTCGATGTGCGCCTCGATGGCGCAGGGAGGGTCGTCGTCTTTCACGACCCGACCCTCGGGCGCACGACCGAGCAGCGGGATCAGCGGCAGCTCGAGGACTTGACGGCGGATGAGCTCGCCCGCGTGCGCATCGGCGGAGAGCCGGTGCCGCTCCTCGAGGACGTGCTCGCGTGGAGCCACGAGACAAGCCAGCGCGTGAACATCGAGCTGAAACGCGACGTGCGCCACAGAGCGCAGCTCGTGCTCGAAGTCGGCAGGCGCATTGCCCGGGTGGCGGACGCACCCGAGCGCGTCGTGCTCTCCTCCTTCGATCCGGTGTTCGTGCGCGGCTTGTCGCTACTATTGCCCGAGGTCGCCGTGGCCTGGTTGGTTCACGCCAAGCAACGCTGGCTCGCGCGCGCGCCGGGCGCTCGACTGACCGGCGCCTGCGGCGTCCACCCCGAGCACGTGCTGCTGGACCGGTCCTCCATCGCGCGCTACCGCGGGACCGCTCGCTTCGTCGGGACCTGGACCGTGAATGACCCAGCGCGCGCCGCCCTGCTCGCCGCCTGGGGGGTCGACACGTTGATCTGCGATGCGCCCGACGAGATCTTGGCCGCGCTCGACCCAGCCTCAGGCTGACACGCGCCCGCCGCGCCGGGCGGACTCGCTCGTCGAGGGAGCGGGGCGCGCGCTACGCCGCGTGTCGGCGATGGCGGAGAGCACCTCTTGCAGAACGCTCACACCGAGCAGCGCGGTCATGCCGCCCACGTCGTGGGGCGGACAGATCTCGACTAGGTCGAAGCCGACGATCTCCGCTCCCACCAGCGCGCGCAAGAGCTGCTGCAGCTCCCAGCTGCTGATGCCGCCGGGCAACGGAATGCCGGTGCCCGGGGCGTAGGCGGGATCCACGACCGCGATGTCGACGCTGAGGTACAGCGGACCGTGCCGCACCAGCTGTCGGATCTGGCTGACGGCGGCGTGCAGGTCCCACTTGACCTCGTCGACCGTGACGATTTCGAACCCGTGCGAGAGCGAGTACGCCAAATCCCCCGAGCTGGAGAAGGGCCCGCGCAGCCCCACGTGCAGCGCGCAGTCTGGGCGGACCAGACCTTCCTCGACCGCCAGGCGCACGACGCTGCCGTGATGCAGATCGGTGCCCCAGGCAGCGGGCGCCGTGTTGGGGTGGGAGTCGATGTGGATGAAGCCCAGCGGCTTGAGCTTGGCGCGGTGAATGCCACGCAAGGCTCCCAGGGTCACGAGCTGATCCCCGCCGACGAAGCCGCCGATGACACCCGAGCGCGCGATGGCCTCGGCGCGGTCGCGAACCAACTCGAGCGCGGCGTGCACGTCGGACGGGGGAGTGGGCAGGTCGCCACCATCGGCCACCGACAACTCTTCGTAGATGTCGATGCCGAGCGCCGAAGAGAAACCCCGAGCCAGCGAGGACGCTTCGCGGATGGCCCGAGGAGCGAAGCGCGCCCCAGGTCGATAGGAGGTCCCGCCGTCGAAGGGCACGCCGGTGAGCAGCACGTCCACGGCCGGGACCTCTCCCAAGTCGCGAACCACTGGCAAGCGCAAGAACGTCGGTACACCCGCGTAGCGGGGCAATTGCGCCGACGGCGTGGGCCGATAGCTCGCCGCCTGTGCGCGGCTCTTCTTCGCCTTCGGCGCCGGCTTGGCGGATTTCTTCACGCGCTTCTTGGCGGACGCCGGAGCCTTGGTGCGCACAGGGGTCGTCGTCTTGCGAGAGGCCACGAGCCGAGAGGATACCCCGCGGGGCCCACAGGGGGCAGCAATATCAGGACCCGACGCCGCGCCGGACTAGCGGCGATCTCTGCAGTTGGAGTGACGAACCGAGACCCCCCCGCGCGGCGCCTGCTCGAAGGTCCCCGCCACGATCGGTGGGTTGTGAAAGGCCTCCTTCGCGCGCAGGATCAGGTCCTGGTCCGTGCCGGGTACCTCGAGCCGCATGCGCCGAGGTATCTCGGCGGAGCACGGGGGCCCGCTCGGCTGCACGCCACCGGACAAGCCATCCGGATCCTGCCAGGCCTTGGCGGTGGAGGCGGAGCGGTGGTCGGCGAGCTGAGCCCGGTACAGGTCGATCCCCTCTTGTCGCACGTTGACCTCGAGCACCCGCACGCGCTGCTGCTGCCACGGACGGAAGAAGTCTTGGTCCACGGGCTCGAGGTGTATCTCCTGGCTCGCCTGGTGCTTACTGTCGATGCGCACCACGTAGTTGCCCGACTCCCACGCGATGCGTGCCTGGTGAGGCTCGTGAACGAGCACGGGGGCCTCGCCCCGAAGCAGCTGGGACAGCGCGTGCGGTGGCACGGGCACGCGGGTGAAGCGGGCGACGTTGCAGGTGTTGGCGGGACCGGTGAGGAAGACCTTCTCGCGCAGGTCGTACAGCGCGAACGTCTTGCCGTTCGAGGTGAGCGTCGAGATCGTCACGCCGAACGGGCTGAACACGTCGAAGCGTAGCTGCTCGGGCAGCAGCGCCTTGTACAGCACGTTACCCCGCACTCGCCCCTCGTCGCCGAAGTAGTCGAGGGACGCCTCCCCCTGCAGACCGCGGCTGCAGGAGTAGGTGTCACGCATGCGCTCCAGAGCGTCGTTCGCGCTAGGGAACTGCGACGGCGGGGGGCTGCGTGGGCAACCGAGCAGCGCCGCACACAGCGGCAGGCTCAGTAGCCTCACCGCGTGCCCACGCCCGCTCCCGGCCACCCTGCGACAGCTCATGCGCGCAGCGACTCGAGCAGCTCCAGGTCGATGACGGGCAGCTCGATGCGCGTCGACTGCACCAGCACGCCGTGTTGCTCCGCGAGCCGGGCCACACCGGCGCCGTCGATCAGCGTGACGGGCGCAGCACCAGGGCTTTGTGCCTCTTCGCGCGCACCCGACAACACCTGACCCGTCGTTAGCAACATGCCCGAGGTCGCGGGCCCATAGTGGTGGAGCGCTCCGCGTAGCTCGAGCACGCGCTCGCGGCCGACTTCACGTCCGTCCCGGCGCAGCACGATCGCCGTGCGCAGCTCGCCGAGGGGCCCGCGCGCCACCCCCGAGAGGTGCAGCTCCGCACCGGGTGCGCCAGGCCGGCGCACCGGCGAGAGCTCGGTCACGCCGAGCCGCTCGAGGAGCAGCAGTATGAACTCGCCCATCGCACGCGGGGGAAGGTCCGCGATCCGGCGCTGCAGCGCGCGGCGCGCCGCCTCGCGGTAGCGGTCCGCCACCTGCTCGAGCTCACGCTCGAGCTTGAGCATCTCGCCGTCCATCCCCCACTCGGTCAGCGCGATGCGGCCGCCAGCAACCCGGAATCGCGCACGCCTGCCGAGCTGCGCCCGCCGCAGGTTGTCGGCGCGGGCCGCGCCGAGCAACGCCGAAGCCAGCTGACCCGGCTCCTGAGACCGACCGCGCTTGACTGCCAAATCGGCCAGTCGCTGAGCGCTGATGGGACCCTGCGCGCGGTCCTGTCCGGCGAGCGCGCGCTCCAGCACGTCCGCGAGGTTCTTGCCTGCGAGCTCGTCGAGGTTCGCGTCCCCGAAGCGGTCCCGCTCGTCTCGACCGTCTCGTCCGTCTCGTCCGCGGCGACTGTCGTCGCGGCGACTGTCGTCGCGGCGGCTCTCGTCGCGGCGGCTCTCGTCGCGGCGGCTCTCGTCGCGGCGGCTCTCGTCGCGACGCGGGGCGTCTTCGCGAGCCAGAGCCTCATCCGCGGGCGCGTCGCTCACGGTATAGCCCGGCAGATCGCCCTCTTCGCGATCATCGCGATCCCGACCGCGCCCGCGTCGCCGCCGCCGGCGCCGACGGGCTCCGTTGGGGTCGTCGTCACCCTCGGCGGACTCCGCGTCCACGGCGCCCGGCCCGATGAGTGGCACGTCGTCGTCGTCTTCGGCCTCGAACAGCTCGGCAGCCGATGACGCCAAGGCCGCGCGCGCGCGCTCGTCGTCATCCGGGCCGATGAGCTCTTCGTCGTCATCGTCCAGGGCGCCGGTGGCGATGGGGGACGAGCCGTTGGGCGACGAGCCGAGGGGCGACGACGCGAGCGGAGACGAGGCGTGCTCCCGCGCGCCGTTCTCTCCGCTCTGAACCTCCACCGCTGCGGCGGCCGCTTGCGCGACCTCCCCGCGTTTGGCGAGCTCGAGGGCGGGCGTCCGATCCGACAGCCCCTTGTCGATGGTGCTCTGATCCCAGTCCCGCAGCGCGAAGACCCCCGGCTTGACCCGCACCAGCGGGTTGTCCTTCTCGGCCTTCTTGACCAGCGCCGCCAGGCGCGCGCCCATGGTGACCTCGGGGCTCTTGCCCACGTGGGACAGCAGGTTCTTCTCGATCGCGACGTCCGTTATTTCTTTGTAATGAAGAGGTTTGCCAACCAAGCGCAGAACTAGCGCCGCAGCTTCCGTAAAGGTCATGAAGTCTCGTCTCTTTTGTGTGCGGGAAAGCTCGTCCCCGCCTTTCTGATGCGCCAGGACCTCATCCGTGCCGGGGGAGCAGACATCGCTCCCACCACCGGCCGGACGCCCGGCGCGGGGGAGATAGCACGACCGGCCAGCCCCCGAAAGCACGTCTCGGCGCGCTCAGCCGGGCTCGAGGCCCAAATCCCGAGCGGCCAGCAGGTAAGCCTGCAGCGTTTCCGCGTCGAACAGCACAAAACGACACAGCCTCGGGCCAGCTTCGGCCAGCGCCGCCGCCACCGCCCCGAGCGCCACCGGCGCCGCCTCGGTCACCGGGTAGCCGTAGACCCCCGTGCTGATGGACGGGAAGGAGACCGACTCGATGGCGTGCTCCCGACACAGCGCCAGCGCCTCGCGGTAGCAGCTCGCGAGCAGCTCGGGCGCGCGCTCCCCCTCCCGCTCGTAGATGGGGCCGACGCAGTGGAGAATGACGCGAGCGGGCAAGCCGAAGCCCGGCGTCAGGACCGCGCGACCGGTGTCGAGCAGTCCGCCCGGTAAAGCGCGCTTCACCTCCCTCAGCGCGTCGAGCAGCTCCGGACCCGCCGCGCGGTGGATCGCGCCGTCAACGCCGCCCCCACCCATCAGCATCGAGTTCGCTGCGTTGGCGATGGCGACCGTGTCGGCGACGGTGATGTCCCCCTGCACGAGCTCGAGGGTGCCGCAGCGGAGCGAGAACGTGGTCATGAATGCCGGACGCTACTCCAAGCCCACCCCCGCGCCCAGCCCCCGCTCGATCCGTGCTAACCCTGCGCGCGGTGCAGCTCGATCAGGACGTGCCGCTCGCTCCCCTCACGACGCTCGGCGTCGGCGGCGGCGCCCAGTACTTCCGGCGTGCGAGCAGCGAGGCCGAGCTGATCGAAGCGGTGCGCTGGGCGGACCGCCATCGGGTCTCGCTGTACGTCCTCGGCGGAGGCAGCAACCTGGTCGTCAGCGACGCGGGGGTGACGGGGCTCGTGCTGCAGGTGGACATACGCGGCGTGCGGCTCGTGCCCGACGGCGACGTGACCCACCTCCAGGCGGCCGCCGGGGAGCCCTGGGACGACGTCGTACGCCGAGCGGTGGCGGAGAACCTCGCTGGTCTCGAGTGCTTGAGCGGCATCCCGGGTCGCGTGGGCGCCACGCCCATCCAGAACGTGGGCGCCTATGGGCAGGACGTGTCCGAGACCATCACCGAGGTGCGTTGCTTCGATCGCCGCAGGGACGAGCTGGTGACGCTGCACAGCGCGGAGTGCGCCTTCGCCTATCGCGACAGTCGACTCAAGAGCGCGGAGCCGGATCGGTTCGTGGTGCTCGAGGTGCGCTATCGCCTCGAGCGCGACGGCGCGCCAACCCTGCGCTACGCGGAGCTCGAGCGCGCGCTCGGAAGTGAGGCTCCAACCCTCGCTGAGGTGCGACGGACCGTCATCGAGCTGCGGCGCAAGAAGGGCATGGTGGTGGATCCTGCCGACGCGGACACGGCGAGCTGCGGCTCGTTCTTCGTCAACCCCGTGGTCGAAGCCAGCCACGCGGCGCGGATCGAAGCCGAGTTTCCCGGCGAGACCATGCCGCGCTTCGCCGCGCCGGGCGGGCTGGTGAAGCTCAGCGCGGGTTGGCTGATCGAGCGCGCTGGGCTCGTGCGAGGCACGGTCCGCGGTCGCGCCGGGATCTCGAGCAAGCACGCGCTGGCGCTGACGGCCTTGCCCGGCGCGCGCGCTCGGGACGTGGTGGACCTTGCACGCGAGGTGCGGAGGGCGGTGGAGACTCGCTTCGCCGTACGCCTGGTGCCCGAGCCAGTCTGTTGGGGGTTTGCCAGCCTCGACGACCGGCTGCCCGACGACCGGGTCTGCTGAACCCGGTCAGCTCGGCCCGACCGCGGCGTACACGGCCTCGATGGCTTCATCGAGTCGGTCGGGGTCGGTCCCACCAGCCTGCGCCAGGTCGGGGCGCCCGCCGCCGGAGCCGCCCACGATGGCAGCCACCGGGCGGATCAGCTCGCCCGCCTTGAAGCGACCGGTGAGCGTCTTCGCGACGGTGAGCACCAGCTGCGCCTTACCCTCCGCCTCCGAGCCCACGAGCACGACGCTCTCGCCCAGCTTGTCGCGGAGTTGCTCGGCGAGCTCGCGCAGCGCTCCGCGATCCGTCACCTCCGTGCGCACCCCGAGCACCTTCACGCCCGAGATCTCGCGCGCGCGACCGAGCAAGGTCTCGAGCCCCGACCCCCCACCCGTGAGCAACTTCTTCTGCAGCTCGTCTACCTGCTTCTGCAGCGCGCGCTCCTCCGCGACCAGCTTCTCGATCTTCTCGACCAGCTGCGCCGGAGCCGTGCGGGCAGCTCGCGACGCGCGCTCGACGTTGCCCTCGAGCTCACGAACGTACGCCAGCGCCCCCTCCCCGGTCGTCGCCAGGATGCGCCGCACTCCCGCGGCGATGCCGCCCTCGCTCGCGATCTTGAACAGGCCGATGTCCCCGGTGGCGCGCGCGTGGGTGCCGCCACACAGCTCGACCGACTCCGCCATGGTCAGCATGCGCACGGTGTCGCCGTACTTCTCCTCGAAGATCATGACGGCGCCGCGCTTCTTGGCAGCCTCGATGTCGAGCACCTCGGTGCGCACAGGAGAGTTCGCGAGCACGCGCGCGTTGACCAGGTCCTCGATTTGCCGGAGCTGCTCTGGGCTCAGCGGCGCGGTGTGCGTGAAATCGAAGCGAAGGCGGTCGGGGCCGACCAGCGAGCCCTTCTGCTGCGCGTGGGTGCCGATGACCCGACGCAGCGCCCAGTGCAAGAGGTGGGTGGCAGAGTGGTTGCGCCTCGTCGCCTCGCGACGCTTGCCGTCCACGACCAACGACGCGACGTCACCGATCTTGACGGAACCGCGAATCACCACGCCGCGGTGCACGATCAGGCCCGCCACCGGCTTCTGCGTGTCCCGCACCTCCACGCTGCCGGTGGGCGTGGTGATGGTGCCGGCGTCGCCGATCTGACCGCCAGACTCGCCGTAGAAGGGCGTGCGCGGCACGACCAGCTCCACCTCCGCACCCTCGCTCGCCGATTCCGTGAGGGTACCCGCGACCACGAGCGCCGCGATTGGACTCTCGTCCGCGTCTCGCTCGTAACCAGTGAAGTTGACGGCGCCGCCGTCGACGCGCGCCAGCGCGTCCCGGTACACCGACTCCACCGCCTGCGCCATGCCCTTGAACTCGCTGCGCCGGCGCGCTTCCTCGAGCGCGGCCTCGTAGCCCGGGTGATCGACCGTCAGCTCCCGCTCGCGGCAGATGACCTCCGTGAGATCGAGCGGAAAGCCATAGGTGTCGTAGAGTCGAAACGCATCCGCGCCGTCGAGCTCGGTGCGGCCCGCCTGCGACAGCTCGGCGAAGCGCTCCTCGAGCAGGCCGAGCCCACGCTCGATGGTCTGTCGAAACCGGACCTCCTCCGCTTCGGCCATGCTCGCGATCAGCTCACGTCGCTCCACCAGCTCGGGATACTGCTCGCCCATCACGTCGACCACACGACCGGCGACCCGGTGCAGGAAGGGCTCGGCGATCCCCAGCCGATGACCGTGACGGATGGCGCGGCGCATGACGCGACGGAGCACGTACTCGCGACCCGTGCGGTCCGGCAGGATCCCCTCCGCGATCAAGAACGCGGTCGTACGCGCGTGATCCGCGATGACTCGCATGCTCACGTCGTCCGGGCTCATCGTGGCGCCGTAGCGCTTGGCGGACGCCTCCTCCGCGACGGCGACCAGCTCACGCAGCAGGTCGACGTCGTAGTTGCTCGAGCGACCCTGCACCACGCAGGCGAGCCGCTCGAGTCCCGCTCCAGTGTCGATGCTCGGCGCCGGCAAGGGCATGAGCTCGGGCTGACCTTCCACCAGACTGCGCTCGAACTGCATGAAGACCAGGTTCCAGATCTCCATCCAGCCGTGCCCCTCGGCGGTCTGCTCTTGGCCGAAGGTGGACAGGTTCACCTCGGGCCCCACGCAATAGTGCAGCTCACTGCAGGGGCCGCACGGACCGGTGTCCCCCATCTGCCAGAAGTTGTCGGCCATGCCGAGGCCGAGCACCCGGTCGTCGCCGAAGCCGGTCACCTTGCGCCACAGCGCCGCCGCCTCGTCGTCCCCCGGCACGCCCTCTTCACCACGAAAGACCGTCAAGATGAAGCGACTCGGATCGAGGCCGACCTCCTTGGTCAGGAAGTCCCACGCGAAGACGATGGCCTCTTCCTTGAAGTAGTCGCCAAAGCTGAAGTTGCCGAGCATCTCGAAGAAGGTGTGGTGCCGCGGCGACGGGCCCACGTTCTCCAGATCGTTGTGCTTGCCGCTGATGCGGATGCACTTCTGGCTCGAGGTGGCTCGCTGGTACGCGCGGCGCTCGCGCCCGGTGAACAGGTCCTTGAACTGCACCATGCCCGCGTTGGCGAACATGAGCGTCGGATCGTTGGCCGGCACCAGCGAGCCGCTGGGCACCACCTCGTGCCCTCGGGCGCGAAAGAACTCGAGAAAGGAACGACGGATGTCGCTGGCTGAGCTGTTCATTGGCGGTTCGTGGCGGGGTCGTAGACGCGCCGCGCTCCGAAGGGAAGCCGCAGCAGACGTCCCTCCGTGTTTTTGGCGGCTCAGAGATCCTCGCGGAACTCGCTGACCTCGGGGAACATGGACTGGGTTTGAGCGAGCGCGGTGGTAGCGGTGGACGAGCACGCGAGGGTCTCTTCGAAGACCAGGGTGGTGAGCGCGCGCGTGATGTGCAAGCCGCGTTCGGCGTCCAGGTTGGTCGGCGCGCAGCCATCTTGCGCGAGCACGGCGATGAACGGGGGCACGTCCACGCCGTTGTCGATGGCGATCTGCAGGATGCCTCCCTGGTCGGCGCCGAGCAGACACAGCTCCGTGGGCAGCGAGTGACCCGCGCCGTTGACGCCGACGAGCCGCTTGGCGGTGGGGGAAGCGTCGTAGCCGACCAGGGCGCCCTTCTCGAAGTCGACGAGGCCGTCCTCGAGGCCGCTGAGCACGAGGGTGGACTTCAGCGAGCTGCCCGCTTCGGTGCCGCCGGACGACAGCGAAGCGAGCACCTGCACGCCAGCCTCCCCGCCCAGCTTCGAGATGGCGCCGCCGCCGGCGCTGTGCCCGGCCAGACCCACGCGACCGCGATCGATGTTCCCCGCCAAGAAGGCCAGGCCGCCGCTCGGCGCGTCGAGCGCCGCCAAGATGTCGCGCACGTTGCCCGCTTGATCCGTGGTCACGTCGTAGGGCTCGCCCGTCAGCGCGCCGAGCAGGTGCTTGAGGCGAATGCCCGGGTGATCCGCGGCGAGCACGACGAACCCCTGGCTCGCCCAGTGGGTCTGCAGATCGAGGCTGAGCGTGCGGAAGGCAGCGGTGCCGTGCACCATCACGATCACCGGGTATGGACCGTGCTCCGCGTCGAGCGGGAGATCGGGATAGCAGTCGCAGTCCTGGAACGGGTTGGCGGAGTCCGGGATCTTCTTCTGCTGCGATTCGGGCAGGTGCTCGCGGATGTCGTAGCGCACCGTCGCGGGGCAGCTGGCGCCGTCGACGCGCGCGGGATACCAGACCTCGAGCGGGAAGCCGCCCAGGGTGGTGAGGCGGGAGCCCACGGTCCAGGGGCCGCGCTCGCCCCGATCCGGCGGCACCTCGAGCAGCGCCGTCGAGTCGCAGCCGGCGCGAGCGGCCGCCGGCTGGGTCTGGCACGCGGCCGACCCTCCGCCCGAACCGGCGCCGCCGCCGCTCCCTCCCGTGCCCCCGGCAGGCTTCGCGTCGTCGCCGCCGCAGGCGAGCAGACCAAGGGCAAGAGCCAATGGGAGGAGGCGGGACGCTTGGGAGACCATCACCTGATGCAATAGTGCGACTCGCGCCCTCTGTCGATCCCCGCCCGATGGTGCAAGAGTCCCCGGGCCATGGGCGACGTGCTCGCAGACCACGCCCGCTACGCGGGGCTCGGCCGAATCGACGAACGCATCCCGCTGTCCGGGCAGCTCTCGGTCGGCAGCGGTCCCGCCGAGACGGCGCTGGTGCGAACTCCCCGGGGCATCTTCCTGCTCGCCGCGAGCGACGCGGCGACCGGACGGGTGGTCGCCTTGAACGACGAACCCTCCCTGCGCTACGAGTCCGGCCGCGTGCGCGACCGGCTGCACGTGGCGGGGGAGATCCTGAGCGTGCCGGCGCTGCGTGGCGAGCGGGTGAAGGAGTGGCTGGGCCTCGCTCGCCTGACGCCCAACGGGCGAGCCCCACAGCTCGAGGCCGCGGCCTTCGTGCTCGAGACCTCGCCCGTCGAGGCCGCGTGGCTCGGTCGGGAGCTCGCGGGCGAGCCCCTGCTGGCCTACCTCGACACGGATCTCACCTTCGAGGTCCACAGCGCGCTGCTCGGACGACACGAGCAACCGGTCCGCTGCGTGCTGACGCCGACCCGGCTCCTACTCGTGGCCATCGACGGCGTGGGGGATGCGACGTGTGAGCCCCTCGAAGCGCTGACGGTGACGGAGGAGCGGGGCGGCTGCACCCTCGCGTCCGCATCGTTCAGCTGGCGAGCCCGGCGCGGCGACACCGCGCGCTGGCTGAGCTTGGCGCCCGCGCTGGCCGGCTCGGGCGTGGAGCGCGCGCTGGAGGTCGCGAGGCTCGAGCACGTCGCCGAGGCTCGCGCGAGCGACCACCAGACCGAGACCATCCTGGCCTACGCGCGAGAGCAAGGCGACGTGCGCGCGCGGTTACTCGAGGTCCTGCTCGCCCTCGGCCGCGGCGTGCGCGAGCCGGAGCTGCCCGGCGAGCGCGCGCTGCTCGAGGGCGGCGTCACTCCGGCTCAGGTGGCAGAGCTGTGGCAACGCTGGCAGTTCTCCCCCGAGGCAGGCTACGCGTTGGTGGAACGCCTCAGGCGCCGTGGCGTCGAGGGGTTCGCGATCGCCCTTCACCGAGGAGTGCACGCCGAGCTCATCGCCCTGCGTCAGGACGATACTCGCCTCGCGGAGGCCGACGCGGCGCTCGCGGAGCACCTAGTGGCGCTGGGGTTGAACGACGAGGCCCGAGCGCTCATCGAGTCTCGCCTCGCGCTGCTGCCCAGGGAGGCTTTCTCCGAGCTCTTGCCACCGAAGAGCGCCGACCTGACCCAAGGTGCAGCGAGCCCGGAGCACCGTGTCGTGTTGCTCGAACTGCTCAACCGCGCCGACGACGACCACTCCGTGCGCGCCCTGCGCGAGCTCGCCGAGCTCGAACCGCTCGTCCCCGAGCGGCTCGAGAAGCTGGCCAAAGCCGCCGAGGGCGGGCTCAAGGACCGGGCCGAGCACGTCCTCGAGGTGCTCGCGCCCGGGGGCATCGCCGGCAAGGACGTAGCCCCGCTCGTGGATCCGAGTCCCCTCGGAGCGGCCCTGCTCGAGCGCAAGCTGCGTCACCCGATCGCCCGCGAGGGCACCGACCTGCTCGGACGCTTGCAGGCACTGCTCGGCGCGGTGCCAGTGCCCGACCATCGCGCGCTCAGCGATTACGTGGAGCCCATCTCCGAACAAAAGCACCCGGACGCCGCCCGCGCCCTGTCCGCCGCCGCGCGCCTGCTCGACGTGTCGGACCTCTCGGGGTTCATCTCGAGAGGCCGCAAGGGGACGGGCATCCGCTCGTATGAAGGAGCCTCCCCCTTCGTGCTCGTGGGCGGTCGTCACCTCGATCCGAACGACGAGGCGTTTCTGTCACCCTCGGAGCTCTGCTTCGCGATCGGTACGGAGGTCGCGCACCTTCGCTGTGGGCACAGCCGCGTCACCTCGAGCGAGGTCTGGTCCGGCGCGCTCGAGAAGAGCAAGCAGGGGCTCGACCTCGCGCTCGGGGTGCTGCCGCTATTTCGCGGGGTTCGGGTGTTGGAGCAGGTCACGCGGGTGACCAGCAAGGTGCCCTTCGGCGCGCTGGGGCGCACCGTCAAAGGCGCGTTCGCGCTCAAGCGCGGGCTGGTCGACAGGAAGCGAGTTGGTCCGGGCCGACCGCCGAGCGACGAGGGTCTGTCTGCGCTCAACGAACAGCTCGTGGCCGCTCACCGGGCGATGCAGCTCACGGCGGACCGCGCAGGTCTGCTCCTGGCTCGGGATCCGCGACCGTCCGTACGCGCCATGCTCCACGTGCGCCCGGACCATCGCGAGCTATACGAGGCCATGTTGACGCGCGGGATCGATCCGGTGCTCGCCGCTCGCGCAGACGATGGCGCGCTCGTATACCAAGATCTGGCCATCCGCATCGCGGCGCTGGTCTCCTTCTACATCTCCGAAGACTACGAACGACTCGAGCGACACGCCCTCGGAGGCTGACCCGGGCTCATGCACCAGCTATGCCTCGCAGGCGGCTGACCACCAGCTCGATGGCAACGCGGTTCTCGCCGCCCTCGGGGATCACCAGGTCCGCGAAGCGCTTGGATGGCTCCACGAACTCGAGATGCATGGGCCGCACCGTCGAATAGTACTGCTCGCGAACCGACTGGAAGGTTCGACCGCGTTGCTCGATGTCACGACGCACCCGGCGAAAGACCCGGATGTCCGCGTCCGTGTCTACGAACAGCTTCAACGCGAAGTGCTGCCGCAACGCCGCGTCGGCGAAGACCAAGATACCCTCGACGATCACGACGGCGGTGGGGGTCACCGAGCGCCGCTCGGGTCGGCGCCGGTGCGTCTCGAAATCGTAGCTAGGCAGCTCGACGCTCTCTCCGCGCTCGAGGGCCTCGAGGTGGGCAACCAAGAGCTCGGTCTCGAGAGCGCTGGGGTGATCGAAGTTGAGCGCGGCCCGCGCGTCGTAGTCGAGCTCCGGCTGATCTCGATAGTACGAGTCGTGCTCGATCAGCGTGGCGCTGCCGGAGGGCAACTGCTCGGCGATGGCGCGCGCGACGGTGGACTTGCCCGAACCGGTGCCACCGGCCACGCCCACGACGTACACGCTCACGTGCCCTCTCCGTGGCGGCCGCGCCCGGACGCGAACCGCGCCGCGCCGACAGCGGCTTCGGTGAGCAGTGCTCGACCGCGCGCGGCCTCGCGACGCAGACCCTCGCCCAAGTCCAGCTCGGTGCTGTCGAGCAGGCTCTCGCGATCCGCGAGCACGCAGCTCCAGGGAAAGCCTGCGATCTCTCGGGCCAAGGCGACGGCCGCATCCCGCGCGCTGCCGTCGTCCACGATTCGGCTCACGAGACCCATGCGTTCGGCCTCGACGACGTCGATCAATCGGCCGGTGAGCACCAGGTCGAGCGCGCGGCCGAGGCCGACGATGGGCGCGAGCCGCTGGGTGCCCCCGTCGATCAACGGAACGCCGAAGCGCCGCTCGAGACAGCCGAAGCTCGCCGAGCGACCCGCGACCCGCAGATCGCACCACAGCGCGATCTCGAGCCCACCCGCCACGCAGTAGCCCTCGATGGCCGCGATGGTCGGCTTCGACGGCCGGACGCGCGTGAAGCCCATGGGGCCGTCCGGGTGATCCACGTCGTTGTCGAGCGCCACCAGGTCGGCGCCCGCCGAAAACGCCCGCGGATCGCCGGTGGCGAGCACCAAGACCCGCAGCGCGTCGTCCCCAGCGAAGTGGTGGTAGCCGTCGCGCAGCGCGCTGGCGGTCGCGCGATCGACCGCATTGCGCCGCTCGGGCCGGTCGAGCGTGAGGATCGCCACGGGTCCGTCGGTCTGAAATGACACGCTCATGCTCGCCTGCCTCCGAGAAGCTCGAGGTACAGCGCCTCGTAGCGGGCCGCAACGATGTCGGCGTGGTGACGCTCCGCGATGGCGGCGCGCTGCGCCGCGACGATGCGTGCGCGCCGGTCAGGGTTGGCTGCGACCCCGCACGCCGCCTCGACCAAGAGCCCGGCGTCGGCGAGCGGGATCTTCTCGACACCGCCCAGGTCCATCAGCGGTCCGCTGTCCAGGGTGATCACCGGCACACCGAGCTGCATCGCTTCGAGCAGGACGATGGGGTGGTCCACCTTGCCGTACAGATCGTCGACCGGGAACAACACGGCCTCGGCCGTGCTGATCAGCACGAGCACGTCCGCGAGGGAGGCGGCGAAGCGCACCGGCAGCCCGGCGAGCTCCGCCTCGAGCCGGGCGGCAACCTCCGCCGCAGCCGGCGTCTTGGCGCGATAGGCGAACACCACGACGGCTGCTGGGTTGCGCTCGACCAGGCCGCGAACCGCGTCGGCGACCAGCTGGGCACCCGAGCTGAACTCCAGATCACCCGGGTACACGAACACCGTCGCCCTCGGGTCGATGCCCAGCTGGGCGCGCAGCGCAGCGCAGGCCTCGGGCGAGCGGGGCTCGATCTCGGCGACGGGCGGCGGGATCACCTCGATGGGTCGCCGCCGGCCGCGGGGACCGAGCGCGCGCGTGAGCTGCTCGGCGGTCCACCGGCTCTGCGCCACGACACAGTCGCCGAACAGCAAGCGCTCGGCGCGGGAGAAGTCCCGGGGCGGCGAGGCGACCGTCTGCAGCGTCGGGACCCGCCGGGAGCGGGAGAGCACGCGCGCGATGCGACTCGTGCGCTCGTTCGGCGCGAACACGAAGTGCCACACGTCCGCACGGCTGGCCAGGAGCAACCAGATCGCGGCCCGCGCGTTGTCCTGCAGACGAGGCGTGAAGCTGCCCCGATCGGGATACACGTTCACCCGACGGATGTCCTCGCGCCCGGGCAGCGGCGGCGCGCCCGGGTGAGCCATGACGATGGGCTCCACTCGCTCGAGCCGCGTAGCCACGTCTCGCACGAAGCACTTCGTGCCATCGTGAAACGGGGCAACGATGGGCTTCGAGACGAAGAGCACGCGCGGCAAGGGCAAAGCCCCCCGCTCTTACCGCCCTCTGCTCGGTCGCTCAACCTCTTCGAAACGGCCGCTTCACTTCGCCGCCGCGAACAACGCGTCGGGGGATCGCCGCACCGCGCTCTCGACGGCGGCGGAGAGGACGGCACGTCGCAGCTCGGCGTTGCGACGCCGGTCCTTGGCTTCGTCCTTGGTTGCGGTGGTGCTCGCCGAGCCAGACACCGTGCCTGCGATGGCCTGATCCGGCATGCGCTGCACGAGGTACTCCACGCTGGCCGAGAACGTGACTGAGGAGCCCTCCTCCGCCTGCAGCAGGCGGCGGACCTGCCCGGTGACCATCACCAGCGGAAGGCGCGCCGTCGAGTCGGTCGTGTTGCCATCGAGCACCCGGACGCCGGGGATCTGCTGGAAGCGCTTGCGCGCGGTCTGCTCCACTTCTTCGAGCAGATCCCCCGAGCGGACACCCTTGGCGTCCTTCATCTTGCCGATGCGCAGCAGCACCCGAGGTTTGTCCTCGGACTCGCCTGCTGCCCGCAGCGCTTCGATGCTCGCCTTGACCTGTGCGCGAACGGCCGCCGACGGGTCCTTCTCACGCTTCTGCAGGGCGGCGATGCTGCGTTTGTCGCCAAGCACCTTGAGCGCCGCCGCACACGCGGCGCGCACCGCGGCGTTGCCGTCGGCGAGCGCGCGCTCGAGTGGCAGGCGAGCAGCGTCGTCCTTGGACTTGCCGAGCTCGAGGGCTGCCTGCACCCGCACGCGAAAGTCTTCACCCTGCTCGAGGCGATCGATGAGGCGACTGACGACGCTGCTCTGCGCGTCGGCGGGGGAAGAGTCCGCGAGCAGCAGCAGCACGCCGAGCAAGACCAGCGCGCGCCGAATGCGATCGAGTCCGAGCCGATGCACCTGTCAGCAAGGATACACTGAACGGACCTGCGGGGCAGGGCGAGACACCAACCCCGCGACGAACGGGAGGAGCATTGCCTACATCAGGCCCGTGTGTGCGGTGGTGTCGTCACTAGTCCGCGAGCAGGGACGACACCTGCTGTGCGAGCACGGTCTCGTCGCCGGAGCGGAATCCAACGTGGACGAAGCGGACGATGCCGTTGCCGTCCACGACGTAGCTCGTGGGCATGGTGGGCGGCGAGTACTGCCGGGCAACCGTCTGGCCGTCATCCCACGCGAGCGGAAACTTGGCGCCGGTTTCCTTGGCGAACGCCGGTATCCCGTCCGGGTCGTCGTCCGTGCTCAGCCCCAGCACCACGAGCTTGCCCCCATGCTGCTCCACCATCCGCTGGTAGTGCGGAAAGGAGTCTCGGCACGGATCGCACCAGGTCGCCCAGAAGTCCACGATCACGATCTTGCCCGCGTGCGCCGCGAGTGACGCGCGAGCGCCGCCGGACTGAGCGGCCAGATCGAACTCGGGCGCCTTGGCTCCCGCGAGCGGGTGGTCGCTGTCGCCCAGCGAAGCGCCGCCGGATCCCAGCCCGCCACCGCTGCAGCCCGCCAGGAGGGCGAGCGAGAGCACTGCACACACGGCCATCTGCGTCATGGGTCACTTCTTCTTGGGTTTACCAGGGACCTCGTCGGGACATCCATCCTCGTCTTGGTAGCCGTTCTTGGTCTCGGGCTCGTCGATGCACTCGTCCTGATTGTCCGGGATGCCGTCGCCGTCGTTGTCCGGATCCGGGCAGCCATCCTCATCCTGGAAGCCATCGGTGTCCTCGGGCTCGTCCGGGCACTTGTCACGGGAGTCCGGGACACCGTCGCCGTCCCGATCGGGCTCGTCCGGGCAGCCGTCCGCGTCCTGGAAGCCATTGAAGGTCTCCGGCTTGTCCGGGCACTGGTCCCGATCATCGGGGATGCCATCCTTGTCGTTGTCCTTGTCGGGGCAGCCATCCGAGTCCTGGAAGCCGTCGAAGTCCTCCGGCTCGTTCGGGCACTTGTCCTGCTCGTCCTTGATGGTGTCGCCGTCGTTGTCGTAGTCCGGGCAGCCGTCGGCGTCTTGGTAGCCGTCTTTGTCCTCGGGCTCGGTCGGGCACTTGTCCGAGTGATCCGGGATGCCATCGCCGTCGCTGTCCTTCATCTCTTGAACGAACGTGAGACCCAAGAAGCCACGCACCGCGGGCACGCCGACGCCCTGTACCAGGCCGGTGCCGGCACCGACGCTGATCACGAACGGCGAGTCGAGCGGCAGGATCTGCACGCCAGCGTTGGCCTCGAGCGAGTTGGTGCCGTTCTTGGCCGAGAACTTGGTGCCGCCGAAGCCATCGACCACCAGGCGCAGCGTCGGGCTCGCGGCGAAGCCGCCGGCGACCCCGTAGCGGAACTCGGGCCCCAGCGCGGTGGAGCCGACTCGACCTTCACTGCGATAGACGGCCGCCAGGTTGGCGCCGAACGAGAACGGGCCCTCGGCGCCGTCGAAGATCCCGCGGATCCCCACCGTGGGCCCCGCGTCGCCGATGTAGTTGCCCTTGGAGGTCGCGCGGCCGAGGGGTCCAGTCACGAACAGCGCCGCGCCAGCCACCACGGTGTCTCGTACCTCGCCATGCAGGCGCGCCTTGGCCTCGAGCTCGGCGTCTCCCAGGCCGAACGCCTCTAGTCCATCCGGATCGGCGGTGCCGCGATCCGTCAGGCCCTGTCCCTTGGCGAAGGTGATCGGGGCGCGCAGCCCGAGCTGCAGCCGGGGGATGGGGGTGAGGGTGCCCATCAGATCCGCCGTCACCATGTTCTCGATCACGGGGATGTCGGTCGGACGCGACGCGTTCGGATCATCGCAGTCGGTTTCGGAGCGGCAGCTGCGGATCACGAACGGCTTGTACGAGTAGTTGGCGAACAGCCCCGCACTCCACGCCATCTCACCGTCGGTTCGCGCGCCGCGGGTGGTGAAGAAGTTTCGCGGGCCCGGGGCTGGGTTGAATCGCTGTACGCTGAACTCCTTCTCCGTCGCGCTCTGAGCATGCGCCGACCCGCCGGCGGCGAGCACGACGAGCACCGACGCCAACAGGGAGCTCAGAGCAAGACACGAGAGCCGGGAGGTGTTTCGCATGGGAGTCGAGAGTGAGGGCTCGGGCTCGCTAGGGACCCCGAGGCCAGGTGGATTCGAGCCAACCGAAGGCTAGGCCAGCCCGCCAGCGCAACGCAACGGACATCGCCGATCACGGCGAGCCTTTGTCGGGCGGCGGCCGCGGGGGGACGACCCGTCGCCCGCGCGTTTTGCGGCAACCCGGGCGTGGCCTATGCTGGCGCTCGTGGCCATCTGCGCCGGCTGTCGCAACGTCATCGAGGACACCGCGCGGTTTTGTCCGCTCTGCGGCCAACGAGTCGCTCCGGTCCAAGGTCGCGTGGGCCCAGGAGCCGAGCTGGATCTGGGGTGGGGGCGCGCGGTCCTCGGGGACCAACTCGGCGAAGGGGGTATGGGGATCGTGTACCGAGCGTGGCTCTACTACAATCCCGAGGGCCCCCGCGGCGCGACGCCCGAGCATCCGGTCGCGGTCAAGGTGCTCCACCCCATGCTCAAGAGTCGGGAGCGGGCGCGCAAGCTGTTCTTGGGGGAGGCGCAGGCGCTCGGTCGCCTGAGCCATCCCAACATCGTGCACTTCTTCGCGCTCTACCAGCAGGACGGCCAGCTCGCGATCGTCATCGAACTGGTGGAAGGGCGAGCGCTCGACGACGTCATCGAGCGCCAGGTGGCGCGCGCCGTGCCCGGCGGGCTGCCCTGCATGCCCTTCATGCGCGCGTGGCACTACTTCTCTCAGCTGCTGGGCGCGCTAGCGGCCATTCACACCTTGGGCATCATCCACCGCGACGTGAAGCCCAGCAATCTGCTGGTGCGCAACGACGGTGTGGTCAAGCTGACGGACTTCGGCATCGCGCGGCTACCGGCTGGCGAGGCGCGGAACACCGGCGGCATGGCGCCGGGCACCGGCGCCTACATGTCTCCCGAGCAGGTGCTCGGCCGGCACATCGACCCGCGCGCCGATCTGTACGCCGCAGCAATCGTTTTGTTCGAGATGCTCACGGGCGTCACCCCCTTCGACTCCCCCACCCGCAACGAGATCATGGTGCGCACCGCGCAGGTGGAAGAGAGCCCACCCCCGCTCACCAGCCTGGTGCCCCAAGCCCCCGGCGTGCTCGATCTGCTCTTTGCCCGGGCGCTGGCCAAGGACCCGATGCACCGCTACGGCTCGGCCATCGAGTTGGGCGAGGCGTTCCGCAGCGCCCTGGGGCTGCCCGAGACCGACGGCTGGAGCGCCCAGCAGCGGCTGGCCGAGCACGCGCGGGCCATCAGCCAAATGGGGCTGCCCGCGGCCGCGGCCGTCGGCTCGGCCTCGGTCGCGCCCGCCCAAGCCGAGAAGCTCCGCACGGCGGTGATGCAAGCGTACCGCGCCTGAGGCGTTGGAATCGGCGTCATATTTGGCAGAAACCACCGGCCGCGTTGACAGAAATGACCGCCCCATGCGAGACAGGCCGTCAACTTTCGGGCGGCGATGCTCAAGACGACTCGCGTATGGGTGGCGCTCTCTGCGCTCTGGATCTCCTCCTCATCGGCGTGGGCACAGCCCGCGCCGGCCAATCCTGCGCCCGCCAAACCCGCGCCGGGCAAGCCTGCTGCTCCCGCCAAGCCCGTAGCGGCGCCGGACGAGGAAGCGGAGGAGGAAGCCGAGGAAGCGGAGGAGGAGGAGACTCCACCCGCGGAGCCGTCGCCGAAGCCCGGACCCGCGGGGCCCACCGGGCCGGGCCTCGGCCCCATGCCCATGTGGCCGCAGCCCGGCGCGGACACCAAGGCACTCGAACAACAGCGCGCCAAGGCCGCCGACGCCAAAGCGCAGCAGAAGGCGCGCGACGGCGACCAGGTCTACTCCGAGCAGTGGTGGTCGCACGCGCGCCCCATCTTCGAGATCCACGGCTACTTCCGCATGCGCGCGGAGCTGTTCCACAACTTCTCGCTCGGGCGCATCGACACGCCCAACCAGGCCATCTGGCCGATGCCCGCGGACAACCACTACACGGGTCGGGATCAGACCTTCGGCCCCGCGCTGTGTACGCCCGACGAGGGCGGCATCGGCGACAGCGATGATCCGCGGCAAGCGCGCTTCCCCTGCAAGAACAAGACGCAGGCAGGCGCGAACATCCGCTTTCGCCTCAACCCCGAGCTGCACATCTCCGACAACCTGCGGGTGATGAGCCAAATCGACCTGCTCGACAACCTGGTGCTGGGCTCGACGCCGGAGGGCTTCAGCAACTCACCCAACGCCGACGGTGGCTACGCGGTGAACAAGCGCGCCGGCTACTATCCGCTGGGCGCGTTCGACTCCTCGCAGGTGCCGCCGAGCGACGGCAACAACAGCCTGAGGGACAGCGTGCGGGTCAAGCGCGTGTGGGCCGAGTACCTCACGCCCGTCGGTCAGCTCCGCTTCGGCCGCATGCCCAGCCACTGGGGCCTGGGCCTGCTCGCCAACGCGGGTGACGGCCACGACGACGACTACCAGACCACCGCGGACCGCATCCTGTTCGTGACCGGTCTGCAGTCGATCGATCTGTACATCGCGGGCGCCTGGGACTTCGCCAACGAGGGCACCACCAGCGAGACGCGCAGCATGCCGCAGGCGCAGCCCTACGACGTGGCCCAGCTGGACGACGTCGATCAGTACGTGCTGGCGATTTCGCGACGCAAGAGCGCGGAGCGCACGAAGCTGGCGCTGGCCCAGGGCAACGTCGTGCTGAACACGGGCCTGTACGTGGTGCACCGCCGCCAGCTCCTCGCCAACGACACCAGCGGCGGCTGCAACGTGGCTCCCGCGCTGAACTGCGGACCCGGCGCGGCCTCCCCGGGCTACGTGCGGCGCGGCGCCGTCGCCTGGATCCCGGATCTGTGGGTGCAGCTCCTGTACAAGAAGTTCCGCTTCGAGCTCGAGGCGGTGACCATCCAGGGCTCGATCGAGAACACGCTGTCGAATGGCAGCAACTACGTCAACCCCACCGGGGACAACGGCTGGAAGCTGCGCCAGTACGGCTACGCTCTCGAGCTCGAGCAGAAGCTGGTGGAGGATCGCTTGAAGCTCGGCTTCATGCACGGTTGGGCCTCGGGGGACGGCGACTTCTCGCGCACCGCGCCCGGTCAAGACGAGCTGCTGCCCAACGCTGGCGAGCGCACCTTCTCCACCTTCCGCTTCCACCCGAACTACAAGGTGGACCTGATCCTGAACCGCAACTTGCTCACCCGCGTTCAGGGCAGCTACTACTTCCGCCCCAGCGTGGACTACGACTTCCTGCGCAACGTATCGGGGCAACGCTTCGGCGGCGGCTTCGCGGCCATCTGGACCCGCGCCAGCCAGTTCGTACAGACCCCCGGCCACAAGCGCGATCTGGGCATCGAGCTGAACCTGCAGCTCTACTATCAAGCCAAGGACGGCGCCCTCAACGACGACCCGGACAAGATGGGCGGCTTCTTCACCAGCCTGCAGTACGGCGTGTTGTTCCCCCTCGGCGGGCTCGGCTACCAGACCCAAGAACAGAACCGCCTGGTCGAGACGCTGCGGGACAGCGGCGCGGGAGACACCTCCACCGCGCAGATCCTCCGCTGGTACATGGGCGTGCTCTTCTGATCGGCCTGTCGGGGCGACGCGGAAGCGGCTCAGTCCCGCCACATCACGCGAAACTCGCACGAGCGCCCGCCGAGGGCGCGACACGTCGACTCCTCCACGCGGATCTCCTTGCGCGGTCCGATCTCGAGGGACCCGACGAGCCAGCCCGCGATCGATAGACAGTGGGCGCGGTGCGGTGTGGGGAAGTCCGACAGCGTCGCCACGACGCCGTCGCTGCCGTGGGCGCGGGTGATGAGCTTGCCGCCCTCGTAGTGCGAGCTCCAGAGCCCCGCCGCGATACCGAGGAACGTGCTCGGCCGGATGTGACGGAGCAGCAGGCTGCGCCAGACGCCAGCGTTGTGGGTGGCGGCGAAGCGGCCGGCGTCCCAGGCGAGGGCCATGTCGCCGCGCCCAAACAGCTTGTCGGCGACCTCGTTGGCCTCGACGAACAGCGCGAAGTCCACCCACCCGCCGGGTGGTTCGTCCTTGGAGCCGAGCAGGGCGCGCAGTCCGGGCGTGACGCTCGTCAAGTACCGCTGGCGGGCGTCTTCGCCGAAGCGCTCGGCCACGAAGTGCTCGCGCACTCGAACTGTCTTGGCTTGAACTCGGGCGGATCGCTGCATCGCCAGGCCCCGTCCGTTCGATGGTACGCTCCGCAGGTCGTCGGCTCAAACCTCAACGAGGACCCCGCGTGAAATCGTCCTGGAACCCAACGGAGGCCCGCGCCGCGCTCGAGCGCCACGGCCAGCTCGGCGAGGACCTCGCGCTGAGGGTCTACTCCTCGCGCCTGCTCGGGTCCGAGCCCAGCCTGGTGCTGCACGGCGGCGGCAATACCAGCGTGAAATCCCAGGCTTCGGAGCTGACCGGCGAGCGGGCACGGGTGCTCTACGTCAAGGGCAGCGGCTGGGATCTGGCGACCATCGAGCCCGCCGGCTTCCCGGCCTGTCGCCTCGGGCCTCTGGAGGCGCTGTGTCGGCTCGAGAAACTCTCCGACGAGGACATGGTTCGGGCGCTGCAGAGCCAAATGCTCGACCCCAAGAGCCCCACGCCGAGCGTAGAGGCCCTCTTGCACGCCTTCGTGCCCGCCAAGTTCGTCGATCACACGCACGCCGACGCTGTACTCACGCTCGTGGATCAACCCGACAGCCGCGCTCGCGTCGAGGAGCTGTACGAGGGCGGCGCGCTCTTCGTGCCCTACGTCATGCCGGGCTTCGCGCTGGCGCGCGCGATCGTGGAGCTCGGCGCCGACTTCGGTCTCGCCGGGCTCATGATCCTCGACAAGCACGGGATCTTCACCTGGGGGTCGTCCGCCGAGGAGAGCTACGAGCGCATGATCGCCGCCGTGGATCGGGCCGAGCAGGCGGTGAGGCGCGGCACTCGCGCCGTCGTCGTTGCCGGGCGGCTCAGCGACGACGAGCGCCGCAGGCGCCAGGCCGAGCTGTCGCCGCTGCTGCGCGGCGCGCTGGGGACTGCTGCCGACGGCAAGCGGCTCTGCATCGAGTGGCGCGACGAGCCGGACGTGCTCGCGCTGCTCGAGCGCGACGACGCCGAGCACCTGACGGCGCGCGGCACGGTGACGCCGGATCACGTGATCCGGATCAAGCCGTTCCCTCTCTTCCTCGCCGCGCTGCGCGACGGCGAGCTGCTGCCCGAGCCAGCGCGAGCCCGCAGCGCCATCGACGAGGGACTGCGCGCCTTCGCCGCGCGCTACGAACAGTACTTCGAGCGGGGGCGCGCGGCCCTCGGTCGCGACCTGACACGGCTCGATCGCCTGCCCCGGGTGGTGCACGTCCCCGGGCTCGGCGCGGCGTGTCTGGGCTCGACCCTGCGTGACGCCCGCGTCGCGTCGGATCTGGTGCTCCACTCGGCCCGCGTGTTCCACGACGCCGAGAGCCTCGGGCGCTTCGAGCCGGTGGACGCGCTGCAGCTGTTCGAGGTGGAGTACTGGAGCCTCGAGCAGGCCAAGCTCGCCGTGGGCAAGGCCCGGGGCGGCGCCCTCGCGGGGCGCATCGCGCTGGTCACGGGCGCAGCCAGTGGCATCGGTCGCGCCGCCGCCGAGGCGCTCCTGGCCGCGGGCGCCCACGTCACGCTCTCGGATCGCGACGGGGTGCGGCTCGCCGAGTGCGGCTCCACGCTGGCGCGTTTCGGGCCGGCCGTGCACACGGTGACGGCGGACGTGACCAGCGACGCCGAAGTCGAGCGTCTGCTCCGCGAGACGACGCGTCACTTCGGTGGTCTCGATCTCGTCGTGTCGAACGCAGGCACGGCGCCCTCGGGCCAGCTCCACGAGCCAGCGGGAGACCTTGCGCTGCGGCAGTCCCTCGACATCAACCTGCTCTCGCACCAACGCGTGGCGTCGTTGGCGAGCCGTACGCTGATCGCTCAGGGTCTCGGTGGTTGCCTCTTGTTCAACGCGTCGAAGAGCGCGTTCAACCCGGGGCCCGACTTCGGCCCCTACGCCGTGCCCAAGGCTGCCCTCGTCGCGCTCATGCGCCAGTACGCGGTCGATCTCGGAAAGTACGGGATCCGCTCGAGCGCCATCAACGCGGATCGCATCCGCACCGAGCTGTTCGGCGGGGGCGTGCTCGAGGCGCGCGCCAGAGCGCGCGGAGTCTCCCCGGACGAGTACTTCGCGCAGAACCTGCTCGGACGCGAGACGACCGCAAAGGACGTCGCCGACGCGCTGTTGTTCCTGGCGACCGCCGAGGCCACCACCGGCGCGGTCATCACCGTCGACGGCGGTAACGCCGCCGCGTTCGTGCGCTAGCCCTGGCGACTGGCCGCCAGCCGCCGCCGGCCGCCGGCCCCCGATCGGCGGGAATTGCCGAGAATTCGAGGGTTCCTCCAGAGGCACACGCCATGCAACGCAGAGCCGCTGCGGCAACGCCTGCGCCGCGCCCGTCCTACGCGAGCTACACTGATGACCATGAGTGACACCCGAGCGGTCGTAGCCCTGCGCTACGAGGTGCGGGCCGCGGCTGAAGCGTGGGTCTTGCCGGAGATCCACGTGCCCGAGTCTCGCCCCCACGATCTGCTGCTGCGCTACCTGGTGCTCTTGCTCGAGGCTTGGGCGGCACGGAGCTGCCTCGACGCCATCGTCACCCGCAACCTCGCCGTGCGTTGGTACGAGGACGACCCTCGGGTGGGCATCGATCCCGACGTGGCGCTCGTCGAGCCTGCCCCGCCGAACGCGGCGCAGCTCTCGAGCTTGTGCTCGTGGAAGCCCGGCCACACCGTGCCCCGCCTCGCCATCGAGGTGGTGAGCAAGAATCATCCGTACAAGGACTACAAGGACATCCACGAGAAGTATGCCGCCTCGGGCATCGGCGAGCTCTGGGTGCTCGATCCGGAGCTCGTTGGTCCGCGCTCGCTGGGCGGGCCCGTCGCGATCCAGCAGTGGGTCGTGCGTGACGGCGCCCTCGAGCGGATGCACTTCGGCGCCGGCCCCTTCTTCTCGGAGGCCATCGACGCCTGGCTCTGGGCCGACCCAATCCGCATCACCGACGACCGCGCCGGTGAGCACGTCTGGCTCACCCACGAGGAAGCCGAGCGCGCCGAGAAGGAAGCCGAGCGCGCCGAGAAGGAAGCCGAGCGCGCCGAGAAGGAGGCCGAGCGCGCCGAGAAGGAAGCCGAGCGCGCCGCAAAGGAAGCCGAGCGCGCCGAGAAGGAAGCCGAGCGCGCGGCCAGGCAAGCGGCCGAGGCTCGCCTGGCGGAGCTCGAGCGGCGCTTGAGCGAGCTCGAGAGCAATCGACGATGAAACACCTGTCCGGTTGCGCTCCCCCGTTCGTCGTGAAAATGTTGGACACCTACATGACGAGGATGCTTTCCCTGGGCGCGCTCTTGCTGGTCTCGTCGGCCGGAGCCCTGGCCTGCGGCTCGGACGACAATCCAGCCGCCGGCGGCAGTGGCGGCGCGGGTGGGGGCGCGGGCAGCGGCGCTTCCGGCGGCGCCGGCGGATCGTCCGGCGGGTCCGGCGGGTCCGGCGGCGGACCCAGCTGCGACAAGGGTCCGGGCTACCACGACAATACCCCGCCAGCTCACGTCGACTTGTTCGACGGCAAGGTGATCGATCTCGACGGCAACCCGCTCGCGGACGTGCAGACCACGGTGTGCGGCGTCGACATCTGCTCGGAGCTGGGCACGACCAACGCCGCCGGGGACGTGGTCACCTGCGAGTCTGGACCGGTGGGCGTGTGCAAGACCGGCATCGCGCCGGGCTTCGCGCTGAAGAAGCCCGCCTTCAAGTATGGCCTCGGGCTGAGCGTCGCGAAGTTCGCGCTGTTGCTGCCGCCGGGGCAGACCAGCTACGACGTGGGCGAGCAGTCCACCGCCAAGTTCCCACCCTTCTCCGCTGGGCAGCCCCTCGTCGCCGGCGCCGAAGCGGCCAACGGCCCCGCACGCATCAAGCTCGAGCCGGGCACGGTCATGAAGTTCGAGTTCGAGTTCGTCACGGCCGAGGAGCGCCGGTTCCGCGCCGTGGAAATCCCCAGCGACAAGGCTCCCGACGCGGTGGATGCATCCCTCGGGTTCGCGTGGCTGGTAGCCACCACGCCGACGGACACGTCGTTCTGTCCCAAGGCAACGCTCGTGCTCGACAACAGCGGCAACCTCGCTGCGGGCGCGGACGTCGAGCTCTGGCTGCACGGCGTCAAGGTCGAAGAAGAGTGGGCCCCCTATGGTGGCTGGGCGAAGGTGAGCGACGCCAAAGTGAGCGCCGACGGGAGCAACATCGAGACGGTCCCGGGTCAAGGCGTCCCGCTGCTCGGCACCTACGGAGTGCGACTGAAGCCGTGACCCGATCCCTCGCCTTGGTCTTGTTCGTCGCGGCTACGGCCTGCGGCAGCAACCGCCCCGAGATCCCGCCGGAGCTGCTCGCCACCGGCGGCAACGGTGGCTCCGGCACCTATCCCGCCGGCCCCTACGGCAAGGACAAAGGCGAGGTCGCGGAGAACTTCCTGTTTCCGCAGGTGTGGACCAACCCCACCG
Organism: Polyangiaceae bacterium; assembly: GCA_019637295.1. Lineage (GTDB taxonomy): Bacteria > Myxococcota_A > Polyangia > Polyangiales > Polyangiaceae > JACKEA01. Next base: position 732,358 of record JAHBVX010000002.1, on the reverse strand, counting down.
CGCAGGGACACGACGCCGCCGCGCTCGCGCCCGCGAGCCTGTCGGATTTCTACAATCCGACTGGCGGCACCGACGGCGAGCTGCTCTTGCTCAACGCTGGCGCCATGTGGTGCAACCCCTGCAAGGCGGAGCACGGCGGCAGCGCCTCGAGCCCATCCCTGAACGATCACTTCGACGAGCTGTCCCCCAAGGGCTTCCGGCTGCTGGCCCTGCTGATCGAGAACGCCAAGGGGGACACGGCCACCCCGGCGGATCTGGGAGCTTGGACCCAAGCCTACGAGACGCGCTTCCCGATGGGGCTCGACGCGGACTTCCAGATGCAGCGCTACGGCACCATCGGTGGCCTGCCCATCAACGTGCTCATCGACCTCCGCAGCATGAAGATCCTGGCGCGGGTCACCGGGGATCCGGCGGCGATCTGGCCCACGGTCAAGGCCGAGCTGGACGCGCGCGCCCAGTAGTCAGTAGCGTGGCACGCGCGCCGCCGTGCCTCGACTCTCCGTCCGCCTCCTGTCGCTCGCGGCTCTCTCGAGCGCGCCGCTCACCGCCCACGCGGTGGAGCCCTTCAGCATCGATGGCGAGGCCGTACACGTGGACGTGACCAACGCGAGCAGCGTCGTCTACAACGTGGACAACCGTGACAACCGCTCCAACGACGTCACCAGTCGCGCCAACGATCACTGGGGCATGTGGTACAATCGGCTCAACCTGCAGGGCAGCTGGCGAGGCTTCGTGGCGGGCGTGCGGGTGGACAACGCTTGGTTTTATCACTCGCCGGACCCGACGCAGATCGCGCTGGACATGACGCTCGAGCGCGGCTCACCGGCCGGCGGGCTGCCCCCGCCACTGTACTTCCGCCAGCAGGTGCAGTCTGCCGGCGAGGAGCTGTCCAACCGCTACATCAACTGGGTGTACCCGGCGAAGTACTACGTCGGCTACAACACCCGGGTCGTCGAGACGGTGGTGGGCGACTTCTACGCGCAGCTCGGGCGCGGCTTCGTGCTCAGCGTCCGGAAGATGGACGAGATCGCGAGCGACACCACCGTGCGCGGCGCGCGCGTCACTGGGCGCATCGACGCGGGCTCGGTGCGGCTCCGGCTGACCGGCCTCGGCGGCGTGATGAACCCGCTACGCATCGACGAGACTAGCGGCCGCTACCTGGGGGTCACGAGTGAGGTCACGCCGGGCCTGATCGGCCTCACCGAGGCGGGCATGCCCCGAGCCGTCGAGACCGACTTCGTCCAGGCACGCCCCACCTACGCTCCGGACCGCATCCTGGCGGGGCAGATCGAGATCGCGCCCAAGGGACTGAAGTTCGGCACCCAGGCCTCCTACCTCTCGCGCCAAGCTCCGCTGAACCTGGACTTCGTGCGCAAGGCCGACCAGATCTTGACCGCTAGCCAATCCCTCGAGGTGCCCGACTTCGGCGGAGTGGGCAGCGGCTACCTCGAGGTCGCCGTTCAGGATCTGGAGAACAAGAAGCTCGACGGCCCGCAGGACGACGCGGAGTTGCTCGAGCCGGGGCACGCCGCGTACGCGAACGTCTCCATCATCGCCCAGCCGATCACCCTCAGCGTCGAAGGCAAGCACTACCGGCGCTTCTTTCCACTGCGCGCGAACGTGGACCTCTCCCGCGCGCGGGAGTTCTCCCTCGTGCAATACAGCGCGCCGCCGACCGCGGCCGCGTTCTGGACCGACACCGAGTTCGAGGGCTTCAACACCTGCGTCACCGGCGGCCGCGCCAAGGGCGACGTGGAGCTGGGCAAGCAGGAGGTGGTGTTCGCCTGGGTGGGGCGCTACCACACCTGGGCCGAGTCCGTGTCGAACGACGCCTGCGACACGAGCGACGCCAACCTCAACCGCGTGTGGGACGTGGCCAGCGGCATCGAGCTGACGACTCGGGACCGCAAGAGTCGGGCGAACGTGACCGTAGGCGCGCGGCTGGACGAGACGGAGCGCACGATCTCCGACGCCTACGGCGAGACCAACGTGTACTACCAGGAGGCCTATGCGCGCTACGACGTCATCCGGTCCCTGGGCGGACCCTACTCGCTCCAGATGCAAGGCTGGCACCGCCGCCGCCGGCAGAGCTTCGGCGGCGCGGACGACCCCTGGCTCGAGGGGCAACACCTCACGGGGGTCGACTGGGCGCCCCACCTGTCGGTCGCCTTCGGCGTGGAGTACGACACGAGCCCGCTGACCCCGGACACCTACTTCAACGGGCAAGTCGTGTACAAGGTCACTCAATCGAGCAGCGTGAGCCTCTTCGCCGGACAACGCCGAGGCTCGCTGCGCTGCGTCGGCGGCGTCTGCCGCATCTTCCCGCCCTTCGAGGGCGCGCGCCTCGACGCGACGGTGCGCTTCTAGCCGCCCGGCCTCACTTCGCGAGAGCGGCCAGCACGTCGCGATCGACCGCGGTCGCATCGCCCGTCGTGTAGCCCTCCTTCTTGGTGAGCACCGTGCCGTCCCGGCCGATGAGCACCGAGTAGGGCGCGCTCGTCTTCGGATTGTACAGGCTCACGACCCGCGTCTCCTGATCGAGCAGGATCGGGAAGGAGACGCCGAGCTTGGCCACCGTGGTCTTGACCTCGGCGATCGAGTCCGGTCCGTCGATGGACACACCGAGGACCAGGAACCCTTGCGACTTGTGCTTCTTGTACAGCTCGTCGAGGTGCGGCATCGCCGTCAGGCACGGGTCACAGAAGGTGGCCCAGAAGTCGATGAGCACGACGTCCTTGCCGAGATGATCACTCAGGCGCACGTTCTCGCCAGTCAGGGTGGGCAGCTCGAAATCCGGGGGGCGGGCGCCGGACGAAGCGGCCGGACCCCCTCCCCCTGCGCTCGGCTCCGCTCCCGTACTCTGAGCTGCACCGCAGCCGACGGCCAGCAGACAAGACAAAAGTGCGCCCGCACGCCAGCCGAGTGAAGCCGGTATCATCGGTGGCTCACTGGTTCAGCAGCTGCTCGAGCTGAATGAACATGGCAGGCATGTTGCCACCGAACTCGCCCACGATGGTCATCGTCTTGGCGTCGATGAGCATGTTCATGGGGAATGCGTTGGCGCCGTAGTACGCGCCCATCTTCGCGCCGGGATCGAGCAGCATCGGGAACTCCACGTCGAACCACTTGCCCCAGGTCTGCAGGTCCGCGGGTTTGCTCGGCTTGGGCGGGTTCGAGTTGTCTTCGAGGATGACGCACAGGAACTCGACGCCGCGCGCGCGATACTGAGCGTAGGTCCCTTCGTTCTTGAACGACGTGTACTCGGATCGGCACGCGCTGCACCACACCGCCGAGGCGTTGAGCATGATGTAGCGGTTGCCCTTGGTGCCGTCGGGATCATAGAAATCGGCGAGCTGAATCGGCTCGAAGGCCTCGGTGGCCCACTCCACCTCGGCGGGCTTCTTCCAACCGGAGAACTTGAGGTTCTCGATCACGGCGCCGGGACGCGTGCCGTAGGGGCCTGCGGGGTACTCTCTGGCCTCGAACGGCGGCTCGTAACCGGGATCCGTCGCGGTGGAGGTGCCCGCCGGCTCGGCGCCCTTGAAGTACGGTCGCTCCTGGGCGGGTTCGCTCCCGCACGCCGTTGCGGCCAGACACACCAGAGCAGAAATCCCAACGATTGCGGTTCGCATGGCTGCACGTCTCCCGGGCGATGCTAGACCCTGGAGAGCTTAGTCGTCCGCGCCCTGGGGTCAAGGCAACCCGACCCCCGGGCAACGGGGCCCCTTTCCTCGGCCCGAAAGCCCGGGTATGAGGCACCGCTCCGGCGGCTGGACGCGGGACCGTTCGAGGAAACCATGAAACTCTTGCACCTTGCTCCACTCACTCGCTGCGCGCGCGGCCTGCTCCTCACCGCGCTCCTCGTGCTGGGCCTGCCCCTGGGCTGCTCCAGTGAGGAGTGCGAGGGCAAGATCGTGGACGGCAAGTGCACGGCGATCTGCAAGAAGTCGGCCTGCTTGGTGTCGGGCAGTGTCTGCTTTCAGAACGAGTGCGCCGCGCCGTGCGTGACCCAGGGAGACTGTCCGCTGGGGCAGAACTGCCACGGCCTCATCGCCGAAGATGGCACTCAGGGTGAGTACTGCTACACGCCCGAATTCGCCAAGAACGGCCGGATTGGTCAGTACGAGGACTGTGCGACCAACGAAGAGTGCGACCAGGCGCGGGGCTTCGAGTGCGTCGACTCGACGTGCCAGGTGCCGTGCAAGAAGCACTCGGAGTGCGTCGGCATCGGCTACTGCAAGCTCGGCTCGACGGGCAATGGCGGGTGCGTGCCGTCCGAAGACCCACCTCCGGGTCGCTACACCGCGTGCAGCACCAGCCAAGAGTGCGATCAGGCAGGCGGCTACCGTTGCGTGGACGCGGAGTGCCGCCTCGCGGGCTGCAGCACCCACGACGACTGCGCGAGCGTCGGCTTGTGCCAGCCCGGCCAGCTCGCCGGCGGCGGAGCTACCACGGCGTGCGTCAAGGGCACGACCTACCCCGAGGGCCAGTACGGCACGGGCTGCTCCGGGGTGCTGGACGAGGGCACCACCTGCGACGACGCGAGCGGCTTCGTGTGCCTCGGCGCCGGCCCGGGAGACGTGGACGCTTACTGCACCAAGACGAACTGTCAGGCGGACACGGACTGTGCAACGGGCTACTCGTGCGCCTCGGTGCGAACCAGCCGCCCGCCCTGCGCGGACACCTGCCCCGGCGTACCCACGGGCACCAGCAACTGCGTGCCCGCGGCCAACATCGGACCCGGCAAGGAGTACTCCTGCGGTCCTATCACCCTGCTGCGTAACCTGTGCCGCAAGCGGGACTACTGCAGCGAGTGCGAGACGGACGCGGACTGCCTCGGCATCGCCAACCGCGTGTGTGCCAAGGGCAAGGACGGCGTCAAGATGTGCACCTCCCTGTGCAACATGAACGTGAGCAACGCCTGCCCTTGGGGCTACGCGAGCGCTTGCGGCGTGTGGGACACGGCCCTGGGCGTCGCCACCTGCGCGCACCGCTTCGGCAGCTGCAAGGGAACGGGCAAGGGCTGCGAACCGTGCGGAGACGACGCGGACTGCCCCGGGGGACTGTGCTTGGAGAGCAGCCTGTCGAAGGAGCGGTACTGCGTCGACCTGAGCGCTTCCTGCGACTGCACCGGACTGCCGGTGCAGCAGCAGGTGTACTGCATCGGCGGGGGTTGCCCGCAGACGCCCGGCGGCCTGAGCGGCGTCTGCTATGGCGGCTCGGCGGTCGCCAGCGGCGGGAGCCCGCTGTATCAGAAGTGCGTGGGCGCCCAGGTGCCCGGACCGGGGGGCGCGCCGGTAGCCACCTGCTGGCCATCGAATTGATCGCCCTCAAGCTTTGCCGCGACTGACCGTTCCTCAGGGTCATCGTGGCACTAGCGTTGACCCAGCCCACCAGCAGTCCGCGGCTCGCGGGCCGTTACTCCCTCATCCGCTGTCTCGGACTGGGCGCCCATAGCGCCGTGTTCGAGGCCGAGTCCCCAACCGGGACGCCGGTGGCGGTGAAGGTGTTCGATCGCTCGACCTCCGCGCGCCTCTCGCCGGACCGGCTGCTCGAGGCTGCCAAGCGGCCGGGGCAGTTCGCTCACCCCAACATGGCCCGGGGGATCGAGCTCGGGATCGACGAGCAGGGGCGGGCCTACGTCGTCTCGGAGCTTCTCCACGGCGAGACCTTGGCGGACATCCTGGCGCTGCGGGGACCGCTGGGACCGCGCGACGCAAGTCGCGTCACCCTACAAATCCTGGCCGGGCTCGAGTCGGCGCATGCGCGCGGGCTGGTGCACGGCAACCTCAAGCCGAGCAACGTCCTGGTCACGCGGCACGGCGCCGATGACCCAGAGATCAAGCTGCTCGACTTCTACACCCCCCGACCCGAGCCGGTCAGCTCGACCCGGGACCTCGAGAGTGTGGCCGCGATCCTCTACGAGCTGCTCTCGGGCCGGGCTCCGGACGGCACGCCGCTGGCGGAGCTCACCCCCGCGATCGGGTCGGAGCTGGCCGACATGGTCGACGCCGCCCTGGGCGGAGGCGCCTCGCCGAGCCCCTCGTTCTTGGGATTCGCGGAGGCGCTGGCGGAACTGGCGACGAGCGACGAGCCCGAGGCGCCGCTGCCGGGCCAGAGTCCGCTTCCGGAGCTGCCGGCGGAGCCCTGCTCCGAACCACCTCCGCTCGTTCGGTTCACTGCGTCCGAGCTGGAGGACCCGGAGATCCCGAGGGCACCGGCCGCGCTTCGCCTCGACGCCGAGGCCTGGGGGCTGGACCCCGGCACACCCCTGCCCGTCGAGGAGGAGCGACACTCCCGGCGCGAACTCACCCTGCCTCCCGGTCGATCCGCTCCCGCGAGCGCCCGGTCGAACCGCCTCGCCCTGGCGTCGGTCGCCCTGGCGGGGTTCGCAGGCGGGCTCGCCGTGCTGTGGCTCGGGGGCGCGCTGTGACACCTCTGCTTTGACGCAGCCGCGCGCCGGCCCTAGGCCTTGCCCCATGGTGGAGCAGCGAACGCCGATCAGTAGCCGGACCATCGCGGAGGACGATCCGGTCCCGGACGTGAAGAACGTCGTGCTGATCATGAGCGGCAAAGGCGGTGTGGGAAAGAGCACCGTGGCCGCGAATCTCTCGCTCGCGCTCGTCCGCGCCGGCTATCGCGTCGGGCTGTTGGACGCCGACATGTACGGCCCGAGCGTACCCACGTTGCTGGGGATCACCGGTCAGCCCCTCTCGGACGGCAAGCGCATCCGGCCGCTGGAGCGCTTCGGCCTGCGGCTGATGAGCATCGGCTTTTTGCTGGATGATCCCAAGAGCGCCATCGTGTGGCGCGGTCCGATGTTGCACGGGGCGCTGGTGCAGTTCTTGAAAGACGTGGACTGGGGCGGCCTCGACTTCCTGATCCTGGACCTGCCACCCGGGACCGGGGACATCGCGCTCACGCTGTCGCAACGCGTCCGCGCGAACGGATCGCTGATCGTGACCACACCGCAGGAGGTCGCGCTGCAGGACGTCTACAAGTCCGTCAGCATGTGTCAGAAGGTCGGGATCCCCATCACCGGAGTGGTCGAGAACGAGAGCTACTTCCTGTGTGACGGCTGCGACAAGCGGCACGAGCTGTTCGGCAGCGGCGGCGGGCAGAAGGTCGCCGAGTTCGCCGGCGCGCCGTTGCTCGCCCAGATCCCGCTGCACCCGGACGTGCGCCAGTGGGGCGACGCGGGGACCCCGGTCGTGCAGGCCTCGCCGGGCTCCGGCAGCGCCAAGGCGTTCGTGGACCTCGCCGAGCGCCTCGTCGTCGAGCTAGACCGCCACAACGCCGAGACCTCCGAGGGCCTCGTCATCGACAGGTCTGGCGGCGTGAACAAGCACCTACCGATAGCTCGCTGACCCGCCCGCGGCCTAGCCCCGATTCCGGCGGCCGCCGCCTACGGTTCCATTCGAGCGCCAGACGCTCTATAGGGCCGCTTCCCCGAACCCCCGGCGCCGACATGACCTCCGAGCAACACGGATCCGATTCGCCCGACCAACCCGAGCCCCTCCCCGGAGCTCAGCCGGACGCGCCCGTCGAGACCGCCTCAGCGGACGCGGCAGAGCCGACCGCCGAGGCCAGTCTGCCCGCGACGACCGAGGCGGCCGACGCGACTGGGGAGTCCGCCGACGCCGAGGCGGAGACCGCGGCCCCGCGGGGCGCGAGCGCCGGCGCAGCAGACCGGTCTGCCAAGAAGAAGAAGCGCCGACGTAAGAAGAAGCCCGGCGAGACGGGTGCACCTCGCCCCGCAACGGATCGGGTCCCCTTCCACGTCGGCGAGGAGGTCTTCGGCAAGGTCACCGCGGTGCTCGACACCGCGATCATGATCGACCTCGGCGGCAAGGCGCTGGCGATCTTCGACCGGACCGAGATGGAGGCGGACGACTTGGTGCCGAGCGTCGGGGACCGGCTGGTCGCCCGCGTCCACAACGACGGCGCGCGAGGGGGCCTGGTGGTGCTCACCCGCAAGCCATTGCGCGAGGAAGAGTCGAAGCCCAAGGTGGAGGAGGCCGCCAAGAGCGGGGCGCTCGTCAGCGGCTTGATCACCGGCGTGATCAAGGGCGGCGTGGAGGTGGACATCGAGGGGTTGCGCGCGTTCGCGCCCGCCTCGGGGATGGACCTGCACCCTTCCCAGGCGAACTTCCTGGCGCTGCTCGGCCAGCGGCTCGATTTCAAGGTCGTGCAGTACGAGGGCCAGGGCCGCGACGTGGTCGTCACCCGCCGCCCGATGCTGGAAGCGGAGGCGCATGAACGCCGCAAGCACGCGCTGACACTGCTCACCGAAGGGCAAGTCATGAAGGGCGTGGTGCGCACCGTCGTGGAGTGGGGCGCGTTCGTCGCCCTGCCGGAGGCGGAGAACCTCGAAGGCCTCGTGCACGCCTCGGAGGTGAGCCACGACGCTCGCGCACGCATCGCGGACTTGCTCGCCCACGGCGACGAGGTCGAAGTCCAGATCACCAAGATAGACGACAAGGGCAAGATCTGGCTGAGCCGCAAGGCGCTGCTCGAGGACCCTTGGGGTGAGGCCAAGGAGAAGTACAAGACGGGCTCACGCCACCAAGGCAAGGTGGCCAAGCTGGAGGAGTTCGGCGCGTTCATCACTCTGGAGGACGGCGTCGACGGCCTGCTGCATGTAGCAGACCTCGCCTTCAACCGGGTGGAGCATCCAGACAAGGTGCTGACCCTGGGTCAGGACGTGGACGTCGTCGTCCATCACTTCGACACGCGCACCAAGCGTATCGCGCTGCACCTCGCCCCCTCCCCTGAGCGCGAGGCCGAAGCACCCCAGCGCGTGGCGAGGAACGCCAACGTGAAGGTCGAGGTCGTCAAGGCCGAGCCGGCAGGGCTGGTCGTCCGCGTGCTGGGCGTGACCGGCCGCGGAGCGCGGGGCTTCATTCCGGCGGGACAGACGGGCACCCAGCGCGGCACGGACCTACGCAAGACCTTCAAGGTCGGCACCCTGCTCGACACCCTGGTGCTCGACGTGGATCCGCGCCGCGGCGAGCCCAAGCTCAGCATCCGGGCGCTCAAGGACGACGAGGAGAAGCGCGCGCACCGCGAGTATCGCAAGCAGCTGGCCGCAGAGGGTGGCTTCGGCACGCTCGGCGATCTGCTGGCGAAGAAGCTGCAGAGCTCGAAGGACGGCTGAGGGAGCCCTTCACTCGCGGCGCAGCGCGAAGATTGGGTCGAGCCGCGCCGCGCGGTGCGCGGGCAAGAGCCCGAACACCACCCCGACGACGCTGCTCGTGAGCAGGGCGATGCCGAGAGCGGTTGGGCTCACGCCCATGGGCCACTGCAGCGCGCGAGCGAGAGCGCGCACGGCAACCACGGCCAACAGCGCACCGCCGATCCCGCCGAGCACGCTGAGCAGGACTGCCTCGAACAGAAACTGCACGCGAATGTCGCTCTCGCGCGCGCCGATGGCCATGCGGATGCCGATCTCACGCGTCCGCTCGGCGACGCTCACCAGCATGATGTTCATCACGCCGATGCCGCCGACCACCAAGCTGATGGCCGCGATGGACAACAAGAGCGCGCGCAGCACTCCCAGGATGCGTTCTTGGGTCTGACGGAACTCGTCCTGGGTCCGAATGCGAAAGTCGTTCTCCACACCCTCGGCCAGGCGGTGACGCTGGCGCAGGATGGACGTCACCTCCCGCTGCACGCCATCGATGGCGGAGCCCGGCGCCGCCTGCAGCATGATGCGATGCACCGCGCCGGGGCGGCTCGGGGCCACCTTCGCCCGCATGGTGCTGAGCGGCATCACGACCAGATCGTCCTGGTCGTTGCCGAACAGCCCCTGCCCCTTGCCCCCGAGCACGCCGATGACGCGAAACGGGTGGCGCCCGATGCGCACGACCTGGCCCACCGGGTCTTCGCCACCGAACAGCTCGAGGCGCACGGTCTGCCCGATGACGCACACCTTGTCGCCCAGCGTCTCCGCCGAGGCGGGCCACAGCGCGCCGGACTCGAGCTTCCAGGCGCCGATGGTGAAGAAGTCCCGGGTCGAGCCGAGCAGTGGGGTCGGGCGGTTGCGCTCGCGCCACGCCAGCTGGGTCGCCCCCTGGATCAGCGGGGCCGCGCGCACGACACCGCCGGCGTCGCGCACCAGGGCCTCGGCGTCCTGCTCCGTGAGCAGCGGAAGGCTGGTCTCGTCGCGTACCCCGCTGCGCGCGGTCTCCTGCGGGATCACCGTGAGCGCGTTGTCACCCAGAGTGTCGATCCGTCCGGCAACCGCGGCGCTGGCGCCCTCCCCGAGCGCGACCACGATGGTGACCGCTGCGACCCCGATCAAGATACCGAACGCCGTGAGCGCAGCACGCAGCGAGTTTCGGCGCAGGGCGCCGAGAGCTATCCAGAACGGGGTCCAGAGCAGCCGGGCGGGGCCGCGAAGGGACTCCGCCAGCCGCTCGCGAAGCACGCTACTCATGTCGCAGCGCCTCGATGGGGTCGAGGGTCGCCGCGCGACGCGCGGGCCAGAAGCCGAAGGTCACGCCCACGACGAGGCTGGTCACGAGCGCCACGCCCACCGCGCTGGGGCTGAGCGCCATGGACCAGCCAAGCTGGGCCTTGAGCAACTCGATGACGCCGACCGCGAGCGCGGTACCCATCACGCCGCCGAACAGCGTGATGGTGACGGCCTCCACCAGGAACTGCAGCTGGATGTCCGCGGGTCGCGCCCCGATGGCCATCCGAATGCCGATCTCGCGGGTGCGCTCGGTGACGCTCACGAGCATGATGTTCATCACGCCCACGCCACCGACGAACAGAGAGATCGTCGCCACGCCGATGAGCAGCGCGGTCAGTATCCCGAAGATCGCGTCCTGACTCCGCTGGAACTCGTCTTGCGTCCGGATGCGAAAGTCGGGCTCCTCGCCCTCCACGAAGCCGCGACGCTGGCGCAGTATCGCGTCGATTTGACGGGTCGCAGCCGGGATCTGGTGCGCGCTCTTGGCCGTGACCAGCACGAGTTGGACCCGATCGCCGCGGGTCGGCGCCACTCGCGCGCGCCAGGAGCCGATGGGCATGATGATGCGGTCGTCCTGGTCCTCGAACGGCGACTGCCCCTTCGGCTGGAGCGTGCCGATCACGCGATACGGGTGCTTGCCGATGCGCAGGTAGCGGCCCACCGGATCGAGGCCGGGGAACAACTTGTCGATGGCGGTCTGCCCGATCAGCGCGACCTTGGCCTTTGTCTGCTGTTCGCTCTCGGTGAACTCCCGGCCCTGCGCGACCCGAAACCCGCGCACCCGAAAGTAGTTCACGTCCGCGCCCACGATCTGCACGCGCGCGTTGCCCACCTCGCTCACGACCTGGGTCCGAACGTCGGAGTACACGCTGGACTCCTCCACGGCGGGAGCCTCCCGCGCGATGGCGCGCGCGTCCCGGTCGCTCAGCCCGCCACCACCGCCCCGCACTCCGCGAGCGCCGCTCTTGGCAACGGGCTGGTAGAACACGAAGATCAGGTTCTGTCCCAGGCTCTGGATCTGGTCGGCCACGTTCTGGCGCGCGCCGGTGCCGAGCGCGGTGACCACCACCACCGCCGCGATCCCGATCAGGATGCCCAAGCTCGTCAGCGCGCTGCGGCCACCTGCGCTCAGCAGCGAGCGCATGGCCATCACGACGGTTGCGCCTGCCCGCCTCATGACGCCCCCAGCTCGAGCGCGAGTTGCCGCGCGTCCCGAGGACTGTCCACCCGCTCGTCCCGCTCGATGCGACCGTCGCGCACGGTGATGATGCGCTCGGTGCAGGCAGCGATCTCGGGCTCATGGGTCACGATCAACACGGTGATGCCGTGCTCGCGCGCCAGGGACTGCAGCACCGCCAGAACGTCGTAGCTGGTCTTGGTGTCGAGATTCCCGGTCGGCTCGTCCGCGAGCAGCAGCGGGGGGCTCGTGACCAGCGCTCTCGCGATGGCGACGCGCTGCTGCTGTCCGCCAGAGAGCTGCGCTGGCGTATGGAGCACGCGATCCGAGAGCCCCACGGCCTCGAGGGCTCGCGCCGCGCGCCGCTTCCGCTCACTCCGCCCCACGCCGCGGTAGACGAGGGGCAGCTCCACGTTGTCGAGCGCCGTGGTGCGAGCGAGCAGGTTGAAGCCCTGGAACACGAACCCGATCATCCGGTTTCGAACCAGCGCCCGCTCATCGGCAGCGCGGCGAGTGACGTCCACCTCCGCGAGGTGGTAGCTGCCCGAGGTCGGTCGATCCAGACAGCCCAAGATGTTCATCAGCGTGCTCTTGCCCGAACCGCTGGCGCCGACCACCGCTACGAGCTCCCCCGCTCCGACGTCGAGATCCACGTTGCGGAGCGCGCGTACTATCTCGGGACCACTGGCGTAGTCCTTGCTGACGTCGCGCAGGCGGATGAGCTCGGCCATGACGTCAGAACAGCCCGAAGCGCTTCGTGGTCTTGGATTCGCGCTGCTCCGTCACGACCTCCGCGCCCTCACTCAGGTCGCTGCCGGTGAGCACGGTCCACACGCCGTCGGAGAACCCCACCGCGACTACCCGCGGCTCAGCGGTCTCTTGCCCGCGCTCACCGCCGGTGACGACGTAGAGTCGACCTTGGCCGTGCTTGACGGGCGGCGGCGGCGGCGAAGGCTTCGGTTTGCCCTGGTCGTCCCGCTCCGGCAGGGGACGGAAGCGCAGCGCGGCGTTCCGGACCGCCAGCACGCCGCGGGCCTCCCGGGTGGTCACCGTCACCGTCGCCGTCATCCCCGGCCGCAGCTTCAGCTCTGGATTCTTCACCTCGATCACGGCGGAGTAGGTGACGACGCCTTGTACGTTGTTCGGCGCGTAGCGGATCTGCGTCACCTTGCCGCCAAACGACTCGCCCGGGAAGGCGTCGACCACGACCTCGGCCTTCATGGCTTCGGCGAGCTTGCCCACGTCCGCCTCGTCGATCTCGGCCATGACCTGCATCTCGGACAGGTCCTTGGCGATCACGAACATCACCGGCGCGGCGAAGCTGGCCGCCACCGTTTGCCCGGGCTCGATCTGACGATCGATCACCACGCCATCGATGGGTGAGTAGATGCGCGCATAGGCGAGCGTGGTTCGCGCGCTGCTCAGCTGAGCGTTGAACTGCCCGATCTGAGCTTGCGCGGAGAGCAGGTCCGCCTCGGCGACGTCGCGCTCACCCCGAGCCTGATCGACGTCCGCTGGCGAGGCGATTCCTTCCTTCGCCAACCGCTCGAGTCGATCCAGTGCCGTCTTGGACGTGGCGAGCCGTGCGCGCGCGCGTTGTTCGCTCGCGCGTGCCGCTTTGAGCTGAGCGCTGGTCTGGCTCACCTGTGCCCCGAACAGGCTGGGATCGATCTCGGCCAGCAGGTCCCCCTTCTTGACGACGGAGTTGAAGTCCACACCCACCTTCACGACCCGACCGGAGACCTGCGCTCCTACCTGGACTTCGGTCAGCGGCTTGACCGTCCCGGTGGACTGGACCTGCTCGAGCACGTCCCGCCGTTCGGTCTTCTCGACGCTGAAGCGCGGCTCCGGCGGAGGTGCGGCGCTCCTGCGCCAGAACCAGAGCGCCGCGACCACCCCGACGAGCAGCCCCAGCCAGACGACCCGCCGCAGCCAGCGCCGGCCCTGGTGGCGCGCGAGCTCGCGGGACAGGTCGGCAGCGGCGTCGGCGGCCAGACCAGACGCGCCCGTCGGTGTGATTTCAGCCATGGGGAGCCGCAGAGCCTACCGCGGCCGGGGGGCCTGGTCGATCCGCCCAGCAGCCGTCACAAAGTCGCGTGGGATCGGGACCTTACGGAAATCCAAGGCGACCGGTCGCTCGATTGTCCAAGACGGCAGTGTTGAGCTACCGTGACCACGCGCCGCTGACGGCAGACCGCTGGGTCGACCGACACGCGGCGATTCGGGCATGCCCCAAAAGACCGATCGCGAGCTGTTCGAAGCGGCCCGACAGGGGGACGCGGAGGCCTTCGGTGTACTGGTGCGACGCCACCAGAAGCGCATCTTTCGCCTTGCGGTCCACATGCTCAAAGACCCCGCCGAGGCGGAAGACGTCACTCAGGACACCTTCGTGCGCGCCTACGGCGCGCTGGCTCGCTTCGACGGTCGCAGTGAGCCGTTCACTTGGATCTACCGAATCGCCGTGAATCTTTCCTTGAACGCCATCCGCTCGCGCAAGTCGCGACGAGCAGGCCCAGCGGCCGACGACCCTCGGATCGAAGGTCAGCTCGTCGATCGCAACGCGACCTCCGGAGACCCGGCCGGTTCCGCGTCGGACCGACAGCTCGCGGCAGCGTTGCTCGACGGCATCGACTCGCTGAGCGAGACGCTGCGCACCACGTTGATCTTGGTCGCTGTCGAGGGTCTCTCCCACGGACAGGCGGCGGAGATCCTCGGCTGCCCCGAGGGCACCATCGCCTGGCGTGTGCACGAGGCGCGGCGCAAGCTGCGCCTGCACCTGAACGAGCACGGTCACGGCTCGGAGGGAGGTAACGACCCATGACCCGCAAGGACTCGGATCCCGAGCTGTCCGCGCTGCTGCAGGCGCTACCCGTCGCGTCCAAGACGGAGGACGAGTGGGAAGCGCTCGCCGTGCGGATCGAGGCGCGCGTCGCGGAGGCGCAGCAGGGCGGCGATGACCTCGCGCTGCTCGCGGCCCCGTTGCCCCCGAGCGGGGACGAGCCGAGCGCCGACGCGTCGACGCGGCCGCCGCCCCGGAGCCTGGCCGAGCTCGCACGCGAGAGCCTGCGGGCCATGGCCGAGCAGCCCGAGGAGGACCTGGCGCGCGATGCCCTCTCGGTCGCCTCGACTCAGCGCGCGAGCCAACCGGTCATCGCGGACTCGGTGCGCCACGCCGCAGCGCGCATCGCCGTGCAGGCGTCGACGCCTCCACCGGTCGCGTCCGTCGCATCGTCGCCCACCGTCCACGTCGCGCCTGCGCCGGAGCGTCGCCGGAGCGTCGCGCCGTGGGTTGGCGCAGGGCTCGGGCTCGGCGGTCTGCTGATCGCCCTTGCGATCGTGCTCGGCGCCCAGCTGCGCCAGCCCGCGCCCGTGGCCGAGGCGCCCGCGTCTCCGATCGCCGCCGCCGACGCGCCACCCCCGTCGGCACCCGAGCAGCCCCCGCCCGCGCCAAGTGATCCTGAGGTCCTCACCCCCGAGCAGCTCGGCGCCGGACCGACAGCCGGCGCCGCAGGAGCGCGAGCGCAGGCGCACGGCAAGACACGGCCCGGCGCGCCGGCGCAGTCGGTCGCGCTCGCCGAACCCGCGCCGACCGCGGAGCCCGAGCCGCCAGCGACGGCGCCCGCCCCCGCGCCCAAGGTCACGGCGGATCCAGACGAGAAGAACCTGAAGCCGGCGGCGCAGCCGACGGACGTGCCGCACAAGCCGTCCATCGGCGCTGCCAACGCCGCCATCAGCGCCGTCCTCGGCAGCGCCCGGGCCTGCGTCGCCGGGCACAGCGAGCCCTCACGCGCCACGTTGACCTTCGGCTCGGACGGTCGCGTGACCGCCGTCGCCGTCGCCGGCCCGGCCGCGGGCACCGGCGCCGAGGGCTGCATCCGCAGCGCCTTGTCCAAAGCGCGGGTCGAGCGCTTCGCGAGCCCGTCATTCACGATGTCAGTCACCGTCCGACCCTAGCGGCTCCGAGACCCCGGACGACGGTTGACAAGCCGGGCGGAAGCTTTCATAGTCCCCGCCCTTTCGGGGTTCGACCCTGACCCCGGCATTTTTTCGAGGAATCGCACCATGGTTTCGTCGACCCGACAGACCGAGCGCCGCCGCTCGATCAAGGCGTCCAAGAACGGACGCGCACAGAAACGCGCGCGCATGAAGCAAGGAACCCCTGCTTTCCCCGTCCACCCCGCGGGCTACGATCCCAAGGCACCGGACGCGAAGAAGGCGGGCTGAGCCGCACGCTGGATCCATCATGGCCAATCATCCCTCCGCAGAGAAACGCAACCGTCAACGCACCAAGCGCGCCGACCGCAATCGCGCGGTCAAGAGCGCGGTGCGCACCGCGGTCAAGAAGGCCCGCTCCGCCGTGGCCGCCGGCGACAAGGCCGCCGCCACGCCCGCGGTCAAGGCCGCTTCGAAGAAGCTGGCTCGGGCGACGGCCAAGGGCGTCGTTCACAAGAACGCCGCCGCGCGCCTCACATCGCGCATCGAGACGGCCCTCGCCAAGCTCGGCTGAGCGCGGCCGCCCCGCCGCGTCCCGCCACTCTCGCCGCGTGCTACGATGCCCCGGGCGTCGTGCATGGTGTGGGACGCGAAGATTCCGGGGACGGAATGGGCGAAGACAATCCTGACGCGCTGATCGGAGCCACGGTAGCGGACAAGTACCGCATCGAGGCGTTGTTGGGGCGTGGCGGCATGGGCTCCGTGTACCGCGCGACCCACACCGGGATCGGCAAGCGAGTCGCGCTCAAGTTCCTCGACGTCGCCGTCGCGCGGGATCGGGACTCGGTGCTGCGCTTTCAGCGGGAAGCCGAGGCCGCCAGCGCGGTGGAGAGCGCACACATCGTCCACATCTTCGACTCGGGGCAGGCCCCGAGCGGCGCGCCGTTCTTGGTGATGGAGCTGCTCACGGGTGAGGACCTCCGCAGCCTGCTCGTGCGCCAGGGCAAGCTACCGCTGGACCAGGCGCTGCACGTCGCCTCTCAAGTGCTCCGGGGACTCGCCCGCGCGCACGCGGCTGGCATCGTCCATCGGGACCTGAAGCCGGACAACGTGTTCCTGTGCCGGCACGACGACGACCCCATGTTCGTCAAGCTGGTGGACTTCGGGATCTCGAAGGTCGCGAAGCGCGACGACGAGAACGCTCTCACCCGACGCGGCACCGTGCTGGGCACCGCCTCATACATGTCACCCGAGCAGGCGCAGGCCTTCGCGGACATCGACGGTCGCACGGACTTGTTCAGTCTGGGCGCCATCTTGTTCGAGATGTTGGCGGGCAGACCGCCGCACACGGGGCCCGCCTACGAGCCCATCTTGATCGACATCTGCACCAAAGATGCGCCGGACATCCGGCGCTTCGCCCCGGACGTGCCCGAGGCCGTGGCGCAAGTGATCGCCAAGGCGCTCGCGCGGGACCGCGACGCCCGCTACCCGTCGGCATCCGACCTGCACGACGCGCTCGCGCTCGCCGCCCCCGACCTGCTGCCGCACAGCGGCGGACCGAGCGGCCCCAGGCCCGTGCTGTCTACCCTGCCGGAACGGGACAGCCGCAGCGACGCCGCAGAAGTCCAGCGCACGGCCGAGGGAACCGCCGTGCGACCAGCGGCGCCAGCACGCGCCCAGACGCTGCGCACCGCCGTGCTGATCGTGACGGTCGCCCTCGGGGCCTTCGCGGTCACGGTCCTGCTACTGCGCAGGCCAGCGGCCGATCCGGTACGCCCCGCTGCGTCGGACAGCCGGCCCGCCGCGCCGGTCAGCACCGCCACACTCGAGCCCGTCGCGACGCAGCCGAGCCCGTCCGCCTCGGCGACCGACGTGCCCGAGCCACCCGCCAGCAGCAGCGCGGCCCCTCGCCCGAAGCTCACCGGGACGCGGGCGGCACCGCCACCCTCGGCGACGGCTCCGGTGCCGACTCAGAAGCCGGCGACCGGCGTGGCGAGCGGCCTGCAGCTCGAGACCTCCGGACCCTGACCACCCCGTAGGCCGCGATCCGGGCTATAACCCGACCGCACTGTCTGCCGAGGCGCGCGTGGGTCATCGTCACTGCACATGGGGGAGTATCTTGCTCATGGCGCTGGCCGTGCTGTCGGCAGCCCCCTCCATCGGGGCCACGACGCCGGAGGCGAAGACCGAGGCGGACGCCAAGCGGCACTTCAGCAGCGGGGTGAAGCTGTTCCAGGATGGCAATTTCGCCGGGGCCCTCGCCGAGTTCGAGGCGGCCTACCGCAACAAGCCGGGGCCGAACTCGCTCAAGAACGTCGCGCTCAGCCAGAAGGCGCTGTTTCGCTACGCCGAGGCGGCGGACACCCTCGAGCAGGTGATGAGCCGCCACGACGCCGAGCTGACCTCCGACGAGCGCGCGGCCATTCGCAGCGCCATCGACGAGCTTGGGGCGTTGGTCGGGTCGATCCTGGTGCGCGTCCCGGTCAAGGGTGCCCGGGTGAGCGTGAATGGCCGGCAGCTCGAGCCCGAGGAGCTCGGGCGACCGCTGCGCCTGAACGTCGGCGAGCACACCTTGACCGCCGAGGCCCCCGGCTACGCGCGGGCCAGCCGGGTCGTTCGCATCGCCGGTGGCCAGCGGGACGTCCCGGTCGAGCTCCCGATGAACGCCACTGCGGGATTCATCGAGGTGCGGGCGTCCAGCCCGGAGGACGCCATCGCCATCGACCGCGTGCCCCTCAAGTTTGGCTACTACCGCGGCCCCTTCCCACCCGGCGAGCACCTGCTGCAGGTGTACCGCAGCGATCACGCGACCTACGAGCAGATGGTCAACCTGCAGCTGGGCGAGACGGTGGTGGTGGACGTGCCACCGCTCGTTGCCGACACGCGCCCCACCCAGCCGGATGGACCGTCACCCCAAGTGCGGGGTTGGTACGGCCTGGTGGCGGTGACCGGCCTGGGACTGCGCAACGATCCGAAGGACCTGGACCTGGACGAGACCCGCGCCAGCGGCGGCTCCTTCGGAGTGCGCGCGGGGTACCGGCTGTGGACCCCCATCGCGATCGAGGCGCTCCTGGAGACCGGCCGTCACGAGATGCAGAACGTGTGCGACAAGCGCGTCGACCAGGCGTCGGCGTCGCGGGACTGCGGCACCGATGGCGCCTTCACCCGCAACCTACGCCTCGACTCGTTCCGCCTCGGCCCCGCGCTGCGCATCCTGAGCAGCGGCGACACCCTGCGCTTCACCTCCACCTTTGGCGCTGGCGCAGTTCGCCACCAGCTCACCCTCGACCCACCCAAGGGCGACGCGGACATCCTCGCCGTCGCGGTACCCGGAGGCGAAGCCAACGGCTGGGATCCGTATTTCATGTTGGAGGTCGGCGCACAGTACAACTGGGGTCACGTCTTGCTCGAGCTGAACGTCTCGGTCTTCCTCGACGGCGCGAGCAACACGCGTGGCCGCTTCAGCGATGGCAGCACGTGGGCCCCCTACGAAGAGACGGGCGGCATCCTGATGGCCGGCCTCGGGCTACGCGCGGGCTGGAGCGAGTGGACGCCCCAGAGCGGCAAGCGCCGCTGACGTCCCGGCTCGAACTGTGTTAAGCCGCCCACTCTCTCGATCAGTGATCAGGGGATGCGATGAGCGAACACAAATCGATTGGAACCTTCTCCGCAGAGTCCCGCCGCTTCGAACCCAGCGCCGATTTTCGAGCGCGGGCTCGGATCAGCAGCCTGGAGCAATACCAGACGCTGTACCGGGAGAGCCTGGACTCACCCGAGACGTTCTGGCGCCGCGAGCTCGAGGAGCTCGTCTTCACCAAGCCGTGGACAGTGCTCGCGGAGGGCAAGGTCCCCTTCGTCAAGTGGTTCGCCGACGCAGAGCTCAACATCACCGAGAGCTGCCTAGACCGACACCTGACCACGAGCGTTCGCGACAAGGTCGCGATCCAGTGGGAGGCAGAGCCCGGCGAAGTGCGCCGCTTGACCTACGCCGAGCTCGCCGCGCAGACCGTCCGCTTTGCCGCCGCGCTGCGCTCGCTCGGGGTAGGTCGAGGCGACCGCGTCGCGATCTACATGGGCATGGTGCCCGAGGTCGTCGTCGGGATGCTCGCCTGCGCCCGGATTGGCGCCGTGCACAGCGTGGTGTTCGGCGGCTTCGCCGCCGAGAGCTTGCGAGACCGCATCAACGACTGCGGCGCCAAGGTGGTCCTCACGCAAGACGGCGCCTGGCGACGCGGCCACGTGGTCCCGCTCAAAGAGACTGTGGACCGCGCCGTCGAGCACACGCCGTCGATCGAGAAGGTCATCGTGCTGCGTCACCTCGGGCAGGAGCGCGCGCCCATCAGCCTGAAGCCCGGCCGAGACGTGGACTGGGCGGAGGCCGCCGCCGCCGCGGAGCCGGCCGCCGGAACGCCGGAACACGTGAACGCGGAGCATCCGCTGTTCATCCTGTACACCTCGGGTTCAACCGGAAAGCCCAAGGGGGTGCTGCACACGACCGCCGGGTACCTGGCGGGCGCCTACTTGAGCACGAAGTACGTGTTCGACCTGCGCGACGACGACGTCTACTGGTGCACGGCAGACGTCGGCTGGGTCACCGGCCACAGCTACATCGTGTACGGGCCGCTCTCCAACGGCGCCACCTGCCTGATGTACGAGGGCGCCCCGAACTTTCCGGACTGGGGTCGCTTCTGGCAGCTCATCGAGAAGCACCGCGTCACGGTGCTGTACACGGCTCCCACCGCCATTCGCGCCTTCATCCGCGCGGGCAACCAGTGGCCAGCGGCCCAGGATCTGTCGAGCCTGCGCCTGCTGGGCTCGGTCGGCGAGCCCATCAACCCGGAGGCGTGGGTGTGGTATCACGAGCACATCGGCGGCGGCCGCTGCCCGATCGTGGACACCTGGTGGCAGACGGAGACGGGCTCGATCCTGATCACCACACTGCCCGGCGCCGCGGAGATGAAGCCGGGCTCGGCGGGACTACCCTTCTTCGGGGTCGAGCCGGAGGTAGTCACCAGCGACGGCCGGGCGGTGGGGCCGGGCGCAGCGGGGCTGCTCGTCGTGCGCCGCAGCTGGCCGAGCCAGCTGCGCACCGTGTACGGCGACGACGACCGCTACGTTCAGCAGTACTACAGCGAAATCGAGGGCAACTACTTCACCGGGGACGGGGCGCACCGCGATGAATCGGGCTACTTCACCGTCGTAGGTCGCATCGACGACGTGCTCAACGTCTCCGGGCACCGCATCGGAACTGCCGAGATCGAGAGCGCGCTGGTGAGTCACAAGGCGGTCGCCGAGGCCGCCGCGGTCGGGCGCCCGGACGAGCTGAAGGGGCAAGCGCTCGTGGTGTTCGTCACCCTCAAGCCTGGGCACACGGCTGGGAGCGAGCTGGTGAGCGAACTTCGTGCTCACGTCGGCAAAGAGATCGGAAAGTTCGCAGCCCCCGACGACATCCGCTTCGCCGAAGCCCTACCCAAGACCCGTAGCGGCAAGATCATGCGACGCTTGCTCAAAGACATCGCCGCGGGACGCGAAGCGCAGGGAGACGTGTCCACGCTCGAAGATCTGAACGTGCTCGCGAAGCTCAGCGCCGACGAGTGACGCGCGCGCTCAGAGCCCGAGCAGGCTGCACAGGATCTTGAAGCCCTGGCGGAAGTGGTCGAGGCTACCCTGCTCGTTCGGGGCGTGGTAGTAGCCGCTGCGTCCAAAGCCGGTGATCTGAACGTCGTAGCCCGCGCGCTGCAAGTCGCGCACGAGCGGCAGCGAGCCGGTCATGCTGAAGGGGCGCGCCGGCTCGCCGCGTGCGTTGGTGATCGCCGCCGCGAGCCGCGCGAGCCCCGGCGAGTCGAGATCGCAGGCAATGCCCTCCATGAAGCGGCCCTTGCGACTGAGCTTCACTCGGCCCCGCCGCCCGTCGACCGTGCGAGTGCGCGGGAATCCGGCTGGAGCCTCGTCCTGCTCGAGCAGCGCGTCGATACTCGCCACGAAGTCCACGGCCCCCTGGATCGCAGCGTCCATCTCGTAGAAGGGAACGAGCCGGATGTCGCCTTGCACGGTGGCCTTGCCGGGGACCTTGGTGATCTTGTTGTTGGCCACCTCGATGACAGTGGCTTTCAGCGTGGATGACGAGAGGAAGCCCCAGCGCTCCTCCTGTGGGTGGGGCGGGTAGGAGCGCTCGAACCACTCGACCATGGCGCGGCTGGTCGCCATCGCGAGCTCGAGCGCGTTGACACAGTTGTGGGTCATGCCCGAGTGACCCGTCACTCCGTCGACATCGAGCTCCCACATCGCGACACCGCCGGTGCCGACCGTCGGACCGAAGTCCGCGCTGTCGAGCCAATAGATGGTCCCGTCACGCAGCGCTTCGAGCTTGCCTTGCGCCACGACGTAGTCGAGGCCGATCTCGGGCAGTGGAGCCTCTTCCTCGTTCGCGATGAGCACGACGGTGAGCGTCTGCGCCGGACGGATATTTCGCTCCGCGAGCTGCGCCAGCAGGTCCGTCAGCACCGCGACGTGCCCGAGGCAGTCGGTCACGCCGCGGGCATACAGGGTCCCGTCTTCCCCGACCCAGAGCGTGAACGGATCGCGCTCCCAGCCTTCCTTCTCGCGGTCCGCGGGCACCACGTCGAAGTGAGCGCCCACGAAGCCGATGGCGCCGGAGCCAGCGCCCTGCACCGTCAGCACCAAGCTAGGCCGCGCCTCGAAGCCCGGGGCGTTCATGCGCTCGGCGCGGATGAACCCGGACCCAATGTGGGGCTCGAGCGCGCGCAGGACGACCTCGGCGGGCAATCGCTCCTCGGGCACGAGGCCCACGTCGGGGGAGTTCTGCAAGCTCGGCGTGAGCGCGATCAGCTCGGACAAGAGGGAGAGAAACCGCTTTTCGTCCAGGGAGAGCTCAGCCACGGAGTGAAACCAAGCCCGCCGGGGGGCCGTCGTCAAACAAAAGTCGCAGGGCTCGTTCGGCGTTCGGCGCTATTGTCCCCGCGTCATGCGACCTGTCATCATCGGAGCCGGTCGAGGCAGCCGCCTGGGGCCGGAGACGGATCGAGTCCCCAAGACGCTCGTCCCGGTCATGGGCCGGCCCATGCTCGACTGGATCCTCGACGCGCTCGGCGAAGCGGGGTTCACGAGGCGCGACGTGGTCTTCATCAGCGGCTACGCGGAGGCCGTGGTGCGCGAGCGCTACCCGGAGTTCACGTTCGTGCGCAACGAGAACTGGGAACGTAACAACATCCTGCACTCGCTCTTGTGCGCGCGCGAGCACCTTACCGGAGGCTTCGTCTCGACCTACGCCGACATCGTGTACGAGGGCGCCGTCGTGCGTCAGTTGGTCGCGAGCCCGCACGACATCGTGCTCGGCTGCGACACGGCGTGGCGGCGCCGCTACACGGTTCGCAGCGAGCACCCCGAGACCGACGCGGAGAAGTTGCGTGCAGCGGGTGAGCGCGTGATCGAGCTCGGCCGGACCATCGCGAGCGACGAGGCGCAGGGAGAGTTCATCGGCGTCATGAAGCAATCCCCCGCAGGTGCGGCGCGCTTCATCGAGGCCTTCGACGCCTTGGCCGAGACGCTGCCTGCGGGCCCATGGCGCGAAGGTCGCAGCTTCGAGAAGGCGTACCTGATCGACCTGCTGCAGCACTTGCTGGAGCGCGGAGAGGCGATGTTTCGTGAAGACACGGCCGGCGGCTACATGGAGATCGACACTCGCCAAGACCTGGCCCACGCCGCTCAGTGGTGGTCGAGCCGCACATGACCGTCCCCGCGCTAACCGCCGCACGGCTCGTCGAGCGACTCGACCGCGCGCTGGACGAGCGGCCCGCGCTGCTGGCGTTCGATGCCGATGGGACGCTGTGGAGCGGAGACGTAGCCGAGGACGTATTCGGGGTCGCCGTGCGCGACGGGATGCTGCTGCCCGCCGCTCGCGAGCAGCTCGCGCAGCGCGCAAGACTCACGGGGCTCTCCGACGCAGGGGACTCCAACGCGCTCGCTGGGCGGCTGTTCGCCGCGTACCTCGAGGGCGCGTTCCCCGAGCGTGACGTGTGCGAGGTGATGGCCTGGTGCTTCGCGGGCTGGGAGCTGGCCGCCCTCGAGGCCTGGGCAGACGACGTCCTCAGTCGCGTCGACCTCGAAGGTCGGCTCCGACCGTCGCTGATGCCCGTGCTCGAGTTCGCTCGCTCTCGGGGCGTCGCCACCCTCGTGGTCTCGGCCTCCCCGGGCCCCATCGTGCGCGTCGCCGCGCGTCGACTCGACTTCGTGGCCGAGGAGGTGACCGGCGCCGAGCCGGAGGTGCAGAGCGGCGTGCTCGAACCGCGGCTGGTCGGCGCCGTGCCCTACGGTGCGGACAAGCGCCGTCTGGGTCTCGAACGAATCGGCCCGCGCCGTTGGCTGGGCAGCTTCGGCGACAGCCCCTTCGACCACGAGCTGCTCATGGCCGCCGAGCTCGCCGTCGCCGTCGCGCCCAAGCCGGGGCTGCTCGAACTCTTGGCCGCGCACCCGGACCCGGTCGTCCTGGTCCCCTGAGCCGGGACCGCGCCTCTTGCGATGCCCCGGGATTTGCAATAGTCCACCGGACGACATGACTTCGTCCATTCGGTGGTTGGCAGTGGGGCTCACGCTCTGCTGGTTCGGCTGTGGCGGCGCGGACCGCCCGGTGCATCATGGCCGGGCCGTCGAGGAGACGGACGAGCCCGATCGCTCTCCTCCTCCGATCGACGTCAGCGCGGAGATCGGCGCGATGGACGAGAGCGCCGTCACGCGCGTGTTTCAGACCGGCTTGCGGGAGCTGCAGCGCTGCCTCGACCGAGGCGCCAAGCGCGTGGAGTTCCTCGGCGGCTCGGTGGCCTTCTTCCTCAAGGTCGATGGCAGCGGCCGACTCGCACACGTCCACCTAGAGCAATCCTCCCTGGGGGATCACGACACCGAGCACTGCATGGTGGAGGTGCTGCGCGCAAAGACCTGGCCCGCGCCAGTCGGCGGCAAAGTTGGACTCGTTCGCAAGTCGTTCGACTTCGATCCGCCCAACGACGTGCGCGAGCCGACGACCTGGGAGGCGGACCGCGTCAGCGGCGTGCTCGACGCTAAGGCCAGCGAGATCCGGCGCTGCAAGGGGGACGCTTCCGGAGCGTTCTCGGCCACCCTCTACGTCGCTACCAGCGGCAGCGTCCTCGCTGTGGGGGTCACGCCGCCGGACGAGCGCGGGCAGGACGCGGTCGAGTGCCTGGTCAAGCTGCTGCGCGAGCAAGCCTTCCCCAAGCCGGGGAGCTGGCCGGCAAAGGTGTCCTTCACCCTGTGACCGCCCGGCGCGCACTGGTCACCGGCGCCGCAACCCGAGTCGGCCGCAGCATCGCGCTTCACCTCGCCTCCGCCGGCTGGGACGTCGCCGTACACTGCCACGCGAGCCGGCAACCCGCGGACGAGGTCGCGAGCCAGATCCGCGCGCTGGGCCGCCAGTGCCGCGTCTTCGCCGCCGACCTGTCGCAGGACGACGCGGCCGCGGAGCTAGTCGACGCTACGCTCGACGCGTTCGGTGGCTTGGAGCTGCTGGTCGCGAGCGCAGCAAACTTCGAGCGCGTCGAACTCGACGCCGTGGACGCAGGTCACTTCCAGCGGGCGCTCGCGCTCAACTTGGTCGCCCCGTTCTTCCTGGTGCAGCGCGCCCGCGCTGCCCTGGCCCGCGCTCGGGGCAGCGTCGTGCTGGTGACATGCTCGAGCGCCACGACGCCGTTTCGCAATCACCTCCCCTACGTGGTGAGCAAGGGCGCGCTGTCCCACCTGACCCGGGTGCTCGCGCTCGAGCTCGCCCCCGATGTCCGAGTCAACTCCGTCGCGCCCGGCACGGTCCTGCCGCCCCTGGACATGTCCCAGAGCGCCGTGGCACGACTCGCGGCCAGCGTGCCGCTGGCCCGCGCCGGCACCGCAGACGACGTGGCCGCGGCGGTCCTGTACCTGGCCACTGCACACTACATCACCGGCGAAGAACTCCGCGTCGATGGCGGTCGCACCGTCGCACGCGTCGAGCGCTTCGACTGAGCTTGGCACACCGAGGCTATCGCTTCATGCTCGAGAGCCCCATGGTTCATACCGAAGAACGTCAGTTCTCACTGACCCTCCACCTGTGCGCAGAGTTCGACCCGAGCTACGACGGCGAGCAGGATGGCTACGCCTGGCACGCCCGCTTCGAACGAGACGTGATGCCCCAGTTGGTGCGCGCGGTCTTCGACGTGCTGCGCACGCAACCCGGCTACGAGGTCATCGCCGCACCGCGGGGTCGGCCCTCGGGCGACGCTCTGGACATCGCCGTTCGGGTCGTTCCGCGCGACGGCTGACCGCCGTCACACGGAGAGCGCGACGACGATCATACCCTCTGCCCCCACGGGGGCGCTGGGGCTCATCCGTATCTTCTCACCCGCTATGCCGCGCGACGCGAGCTCGGCGCTGACCCGGGCGACCTGTGCGCCGTCGCTCTCTTGCTCACCCTGTATCTCCAGGGTGACCGCCGGCCGGGCACGCACGATGCCGGCAACGGCGTTGAACGCCGTCTTGGCCACGGGCCCAATCTGCTCGCCGAGTTCGTCCTTGGGCACCAGCAAGAGGATGCGCCCGTCGGCGACCTCGAGCTCGAGCGCCCCGGTCGAGAGCGCCGACGCGAGCGCCACGCTCAGGTCCCGCAGGACGCCGCCGCGCTCGGTCATCTTGCGTTCGGCCTCCGTCAGGCGCTCGGTCCTGGCCTCCGCGGCCAGCAGCGCCTGCGACAAGCGCTCCTTCTCGTCCGCGAAGGCGCGCAGGTGATCACCGACCCTGCCGAGCTCTCCGCGTAGCTGCTCGACGAGCAGGCCCGCTTCGTTGGCCTCGTGGGTGGCCACGTCACCCGCGTGGTTCGAGGTCGCGAGCTGCTGCTCGCGCGCCTCGAGCTCTCGCTCTCGCTGCTGCAGCAGCGCCTGTGCGCGAGCCAGATCGTCGGAGACCTTGGCCAGCATGGCGAGCGTCTGGCGGTGCCCCTGTTGCTCGGCCACGGTTGCCGCGCGCGCCTCGACGAGGTGCCGCTCGGGCACCACGCAGCCCGCGAGCAGCGGGAGGACGACGGCGAAGCGGGCTAGGCGCAAGGAGGGGAGTGACATTCTCTTCGGCTTCATGGTGGGTCCTCGGTCAGCAAAGCGCGACGCCGCGCAGGCGCAGCAGGTCTAGGTGCTCAGCCAGGGTGAGGCGATCGGCGTCGTTCATCTGAACGAAGCGGAACGCTTGCTGGCTCCCGCTCGACCACACGGGCCGGGCCAGCGCCACCAGGGCGGCCAAGCGCTCTGGGAGGCGGAGCTCGAGCCGCGTGAGCAGCGTGTGGTCGCGCTCGGCGACGCGGCGCCCGCGATCCACGATGATCCCCGTGGTGGAAACCTCGATGCCCCGGCACGTCGTGACACGGCTCCCGGCGCGGGCGATTACCTTGAAATCCGTACGTCCTCGTAGACCCTGGCGGCGTCTCATGTGGGTTCTCCTGGCTACGCTGGGATCGTACGGCGGCGATGCACGCGACGGCCAAGTTCGGTCGTGCTGCCGAGGGCGGCTTGTATAAGTGAGTATCGAAGCGCTCGCCATTGGTCGCGCCGATCTTGGCCGGCGTTGCGGATGCCGGGTTATTCCGGGTCATGCTCCGGCTTCGCTCGAGGCTCTGGCTTCTCGTCGGGCTCTCCCTCGTCGCCTCCGCGCCTCGCGGCGCACAGGCAGAAGCAACGCCGCCGCGGGTGGATCTGACGCGCATTCGCGTCGAGCCATCGGGAGCGACGGCGCCCACCAGTGATGGCCACACCGCGCGGTTGTCGATCGACCCGAAGCTGCAGCGGACCGCCGACCGGTTGCTCGCGCGGGCCAATCCCGTGGAAGGAGCAGCCATCGTCGTAGACGCACGGAGCGGCCGGGTCCTGGTCTGGAGCGAGCGGCGTCGCGCGTCGGATGCGCCCGGCTCGGTGCTGCTCGCCGCCAAGGAGCCCTCGGCCAGCCTGTTCAAGCTCGTGACCACCGCGGCGCTGCTCACGCACGGCGGGGTGAACCCAAAGCAGAGCGTGTGCATCGCGGGCGGAGAACGACGTATCGAGCGACGCCACCTCGAACCGCCCCGGGGCGGCGAGATCCAGTGCAACTCGTTCGGGACGGCGCTCGGCCACAGCCGCAACGCAGCCTACGCCCAGCTCGCTACCCGTCACCTCATGCGCAGCGATCTCGTGTACATGGCCGAGCGCATGGGGCTGAACGCGAAGGTGCCCTTCGACGCGGACCTCGAGGCGGGTCGCGTGACAGTGCCCTACAACGATCTGGAGTTCGCGCGCACAGCTGCCGGCTTCGGGGATGCCGTGCTCTCGCCGCTCGGAGCGCTGCAGCTCGCGTCGATCGTCGCGCTATCCGGCCAGCGGCTGCAGTTTCGCATCGTGGACGCGGCGGGAAGCTACGTCGCACCCAAGGGACCGGTCCTCGGCGAGCGCGTGCTCGAGCCCGCGGTCGCCACAACGCTGCGACGCATGATGGAGGTGACGGTGCACTCGGGTACGTCTCTGGAGGCGTTTGGCACCAAGGACGGCAAGAGCCAGCTCGGGCGCATCCGCGCCGCGGGCAAGACCGGGACCCTCCGGGTCGCCAAGGCCGATACCACCACCACCTGGTTCGTCGGGTTCGCGCCGAGCCACGCGCCCGAGCTGCTCGTGAGCGTGATGCTCTCGAACGGTCCGGTCTGGCGCCAGAAGGCCAATGAGCTGGGGCGCGATCTGATGCGCGCGTGGTTCGCGGAGCGGCGGGTTTCGGGGGTCTCCCACCCGCTCGACGCCGCTATCGCCGAGGCGCCGCCCCTGCAGGCGGCGCGGCCCACGCCGCCCTGAGGCGCTCCGCCGCTCGTCGGCTTTTCTCGACAACCGGAAGTTCTGGTAGAACCCGCGCCATGGGTACGGGAAGCGAGTCAGCAGGAGAAACCGAGCACAAGTCGCTCACGGACAAGTTCCTCGGCTTCGTCGAGCGCGTTGGCAACAAGCTGCCGGATCCTGCTGTACTGTTCGTCATCGCGCTGGGGATCACCTGGCTGCTCTCCGCGTTGCTCGCCGGCACGGCCTTTGAGGTACCCGGGAAGGACGGCGTGCAGCAGCGAGCCGTCGAGAGCCAGCTCACCGGCAAGGCGCTCACCACGTTCTTGGCTGACATGGTCAAGACGTTCATGGGCTTCCATCCCCTCGGCGTCGTGCTGGTCGCGCTCCTCGGCGTCGGTGTCGCAGAGACGAGCGGCTTCATCAACGCCGCGCTCAAGCGTTTGCTCGCCTTCACGCCGAAGATGTTGCTCACGCCCATGCTGATCCTCGTAGCCATCATCAGCCACACCGCCGCGGACGCGGGCTACGTGCTCGTGATCCCTCTCGGTGGCGTCATCTTCTACGCCGCTGGTCGTCACCCCCTCGCCGGCATCGCCGCGGCGTTCGCGGGTGTGTCCGGCGGTTTCTCGGCCAACCCCGTGCCTTCGGGTCTCGACCCTTTGCTCCAGGGGCTGACCCAAGAGGCGGCGCAGATCTTGGACCCGAGTCGCGAGGTGAACCCGCTCTGCAATTGGCTGTTCACCGGCGTCTCGAGCGTGCTGATCGTGCTGCTCGGCTGGTACATCACGGATCGGGTGATCGAGCCGCGCTTGAAGGCGACCCCGGTGGACGGCGACCCGGCAGAGATGCCCACGATGGATCCCCTCACCCCGCAGGAGGCTCGCGGCCTGCACGCAGGGCTCGCCGCCATGCTGGTCGGCATCGGCGTACTCGTGGCGATCAGCGTGCCGACCGCGTCACCGCTGCGCGCGCCCAGCGGCAGCCTGACCGCCTTCTCGGCGCCGCTGATGCAGTCCATCGTGCCCTTGATCTTCCTGCTGTTCCTGCTGCCGGGGCTCGTCCACGGTTACGTGTCCGGCACCTTCAAGACCTCGCGAGACGCCATCAACGGGATGGCCAAGACGATGAGCACGATGGGCTACTACATCGTGATGGCGTTCTTCGCGGCGCTGTTCATCTACGCGTTCAACAAGAGCCAGATCGGCGCGCTGCTCGCGGTCAAGGGCGCCGACCTGCTGAAGTCCATGGCGCTGCCCGGCTCGGTCACGGTCGTGGGCATCATCTTCTTGTGCGCCTTGGTGAACCTGGTGGTGGGCTCCGCCAGCGCCAAGTGGGCGCTGCTTGCACCCATCTTCGTACCCATGCTGATGCAGCTCGGAATCTCGCCAGAGCTGACTCAGGCGGCCTATCGCGTCGGCGACTCCACCACCAACATCATCACGCCGCTGATGCCCTACTTCCCCTTGGTGGTCGCCTTCTGCCAGCGCTACGTGAAGAACACCGGGATCGGCACGTTGACGAGCCTGATGATCCCCTACTCCCTGGTGTTCCTACTGGCTTGGACGCTGTTCCTTCTCGGGTTCTGGGCTTCGGGGCTTCCGCTCGGGATCCACGGCGTGTACACCTACCCCTGAGCGGGGAGGCGTGCACGCCGACGCCGGAGCCCGAGAGCTGCAAGTCCGAGTCCCAGCAGTAGCCCGAACGCGGACGACGTCCCTGCTGCTCCGACGACCCGGCAACCACACGCCGACTTCTTGGGCTCTGCCGCGGCGGCGCCCGCGTCCGCACCTGCGTCGGCGTCGGGCACGACGCCCGTGAGTCCGAGCGCCGGTACCGGGGTGAAGACGACCTTCGCCGGCTCGATCTGGGCGCGGTTCTTGCGGGATAGGTCCGTCGCGATCCAGATCTTGCGCAGCCCACGGTAGGTCTTGGGGGGCTTGCCCCAGCGATTCCGCTCCGGCGTCTCGCACTGCATCATGCCCTTCCACGGGTGGAAGTGGTTGAAGCGGGTCTGCAGCTCGTTCTTCGAGCCCTCGGCGACGGCGGTCGACACCTCCCGGGTCGCGCCTTTGGGCGTGCCCCCGCCCCCGCTCACGGCGCCCGCGGTGCGCAGCTCGATGTCGTGCGGCAGGTTGGACGCGTCGTAGCGGTGATGGAGTCGCGAGATGACGTACTTGTTTCGCGCGATGAGGGCGCGCTTTCGAGCGACCTCCTTGCGTTCTTCCTCGAACGACTTCTCGTACTCGCGCCTCTCCTTGCCGGTCAGCTCCTTGAGCTTCGCCTCGTGCGCCTTCTTCTCTTCTTCGCTGAGCTCGTCCGGCACCGGATTGCGCTCGGCCTCGGGAACGCTCTGCTCGAACACGTCCCCGCCGAGACTGATCAGCTCGTGGGGCAGAATCGGCGCGTTGGGGCACGGCTTGCCGCAACCCTCGCTGCTCCAGGCATACTCGTTCAAGATGGCCTTCGGGTTCTTGGCGAGGCTGATGTCGTGCAACCCTGCGTACAGCTCACCCATCCGCTCTTTGACCACGAAGTCCACGGCGATGTTGGTGGGAGCGAACACGTTCTCGTAGTTCTTCGCCTCCATCCGGCTGTCAGGGTGCAGCGTGTAGATCAGGAGCTCTTGCTTGCCTTCGGTGCTGAGCAGCCCGAGCTTGAGGGGCAGCGAGCTCTGCTCACGCTCCGACCAGTAGCGAAGGGGCGACAGGATGGCGACATTGCCGCCCGCGAGCTCGATGCGCTTGGTGTCGACCTCGGCCACCAAGAGCTTCATTCCAGCGTCGAGGTAGGGTCGCACCGCGTCGTTGGCGCCCGCCGGGGCCGTGAGCCCCTTCTTGCCCAGAAAGCCGGCCACGTCACGGGCCTCGGCGTCCGCCAACAGCGTGAGCGCGTACTCACCTTCCTTGAAGTCGGCGTCCACCGGGATGAACAGCTCTTTGGCGACCTTCTTGCTGTCATCCCCGATCTTCGGCCCCCCCAGGAAGTCGGTGTCACCACTGGCCTTGAAGGTCTGCTCCCAGATCTGCTCAGCCGGACCGGGCTCACAGGGATCCATCTCCCAGAACTCGTGGAAGCGTGGCGCGGTCATCTGGTCGAGTCGATCGACGTACTCACGCTTGAGGCTCTTGACGCGATCCAGCACCACGTCGCCGGGCACCGCCAGCACCAGCGCGAAGGGCGTGAGCGGCCCCTCGTAGTCGGGCATGACGGTGATCACGCTGGCGCCACCCTTCTGCGCGACGACGATCTGGGTCGAGCGCACGAGGCGCTTCTCCGACCCCTGGCCCGCGTAGAACCCCGGGAGTGCCGAAGCAGCAGTCGAAGAGCCGAGGCCGGCCATGAGCGCGAGCGCAGCGAAGGTCCGTTTCATGGCCGGCAAGGCTACATGACCGCCCTCGATTGGGGAACTGCTCAGCGCGCCCCGGTCTGCACCGTCACCGAGTCGAACCCAAGGGAGCGCACCAGGCTCTCCACCGTCGCCCGGGCGTTGCGTTCCGCGCGGCCGAGCAGGCCGCTCTCGAGCGCCGCTTCGCGCAGGCTCTTCTCGGCCTCCCGCCTCGCCTCCGTCTCCAGGCCCTCCTTGCGCTTCGCGAGCACGTCCGTCGAGCGCGTGTGGACGAAGGTGCGGTCCCCATCCAGACTCGCCGACAGGATCTCCGCGGGAGGCAGGGTGACTGTAGCGTGCCGGGACTGGGGGTCGACGACGACCGCGTCCGGGGCGAGCTTCGACAGATCCACGCCCGCGACCACCGTGCCGGCGGCCACCAACAGAATGGCGTCTTCGGCCTGCACCAAGCCGAACAGCCTCGACTGACGGTCTTTCAGGTCCACGACACGCTCGATGTGCGCCTCGGCGCTCTCGAGACGCGCGAGATCCCGGAGCGCCATCACCACGGCCGGCGTCTGCCGGACGACGACCACCGAGCTCGACGCGGGCGGGAGCAGCGGCGCGCTGCTCCGCCCGCTCACGTAGCCCCCGAGCGCCGCCAGCAGCACGAGCCCGAGCGCCAGGCCCATGTGGAGCGGACTGAGCGAGGGTGCGGGTCGCGACACGGGACGTGAGCGTGACACCCACTGTGGTCGACGACAACCGCTCGGGCCGCATCGGTAGTATGATCGCTCGATGTGCGGAGGCAGGCGACGCGTGCGGTCGACGCTCGGCCGGCTCGGGGGCGCGCTCACCTGCTGCGTGGCGCCGCTGCTCTGGACCCCCGCGCTAGCCGCGCAGACGCTCGGGGACCGGGTCGACCAGCACGTCGACCAGGGGCTCGACCGCAAGCCCAAGTCCTCGCCCCGCAAGACGAAGAAGAGAAAGCCGCGTCCTGCCGGCACCACGCAGGGTCCTGCGCGCGCTCCGGCGCCCCACCCAACCGCCGACCCGGCGCCGTCCGCCAGGGAGCCCGAGCTGCCGGCCCGTGTGCTAGCCCAAGAGCTGCAGCTCGATCCCTATGTGTCACTGGCGTACCGGGGCTGGCGACCGCAGGACTACCCCACCATCGATGTCGAGACGGAGCTGGCGCTCACCTTCGCGCTCGGCATGCGGCTGAAGCTGTTTCAGGTGCTGGTCATCGAGCGTGCCCACTACGAGTCCAGCGCCCTGTCGTCACCGCGACGCTCGGGAGTTGGCGTCGCGCAGCAGGCGGGCAGGGCCGCGCCCGCCGCCGCTTGGTTCCTGGGGCAAGTCGGGATCCCCGTCCGCTGGGTGTTCAAGCCCATCGTCCGCTACGAGGCCCGCGCATTCGAGAGCGACATCACGCCGCGGGAGCCCGTGCGCCTGGTCCCTCGCTCCGCCCGCGCCAGCGACGATCTCTCTACGCTCCCTACCGTGACGAGCACGCTGCGCATGTCGAGCGCCATCGAGACCCTGGTGGTCGGCCTGCAGTACCACCACGGCAACGATCCCAGTGGCCTCATCCAGACCCAGGGCGGCAGCCTGCCGCCGGTGTATCTCGGAGTCGGACTGGTGAGCTACCAGAAGCCCTACATGGTGCGGGTAGGCGATCTGGTGCTCGACGACTTGCTCTTCGATGCCCAGCTGCGGGGCGCGGGCCTGGCGTTGGGGCTGGAGACGCCCCAGAAGCCCAAGTCGTTCTTCCTCGATTTCTCCGGGCAGGTCGGCCTTGGCGAGCTTCGACTGACGGACTCGCTCACTCTCAACGAGTCGTTGCCCAAGGACTGGTGGATCGGCTACGCCCAGGGCGAGCTGACCGTTGGCTACATCCACCCGCTGCTGATCACCCGCCCCACGCCGCTCATCGGCGTCACCGCCTCCATCGGCGGAGCCACCTTCTACTACTTCCGGGCCTTCGCCGAGGAGAGCGAACAGTCGGTCCCGGTCGCCAACTGGGACCTGCTCTGGGGGGCGCGGGTGCTGCTGATGCTGCCGCTGTGACCGGCTTTGCGTGACGCTTGGGGCGGGAGTAGCCTGCGCCCGTCATGGACTTCGCCCCGACCGAGACCCAGGCCCTGATCGCGCAGACGGCTCGCGAGTTCGCGACGCGCCGGATCGCACCCATCGCGGGCGAACTCGACCGCCAAGAGCGGTTCCCGCTGGAGCTGGTGCAGGGGTTGGCCGAGCTCGGGCTGTTGGGGGTCAACGTGAAGTCCGCCTGGGGCGGCGCGGATGCCGGTGCGATCGCCTACGCGTTGGCGATGAAGGAGGTCGCCAAGGCCTGCGCGTCCACCGCGGTGACGATGGCCGTCACGAACATGGTCGCCGAGGTCATTCAGCGCTTCGGTTCGGACGAGCAGCGAGAGCGGCATCTGCCGGCCATCACCTCGGGCCGATACGTGACCGGCGCGTTCGCCCTGAGCGAGCCCCAGGTGGGCAGCGATCCGAGCGCTCTAGCCACGACCGCGAAGCGCGTGCCCGACGGCTGGGTGCTGGACGGTCAGAAGCAGTGGATCACCAACGGCGCCCACGCCGGTGTGATGGTGGTGTGGGCGCGAACCGGAGCAGCGGGCGCCAAGGGGATCTCGTGCTTCTTGGTCGAGCAAGGCAGCTCGGGCCTCATCGTGGGCAAGGCTGAGGACAAGCTCGGCCTCAGGGCGTCGAACACAGTACCACTGACGTTCGAGGAGTGCCGTGTGCCAGCCTCGGCGCTGCTCGG
Source organism: Polyangiaceae bacterium (assembly GCA_019637295.1). Lineage (GTDB taxonomy): Bacteria > Myxococcota_A > Polyangia > Polyangiales > Polyangiaceae > JACKEA01. The sequence continues at coordinate 697,822 of JAHBVX010000002.1, read as the reverse complement.
TGAAGAGGGCATGGGCTTTCGCATCGCGATGATGGCACTCGATGGCGGGCGCATCGGCATCGCCGCGCAATCCATCGGCATCGGCAGCGCGGCGCTCGACGAAGCGCTCACGTACGCCCGCGACCGCCAGGCGTTCGGCAAGTCGATCGGGGAGTTTCAGGCCATCCAATGGATGCTGGCGGACAGTCGCACCGAGCTCGACGCCGCCGATCTCATGATGCTACGCGCTGCCTGGCTCAAGGACGAGGGCAAGCCGTTCACGCGCGAGGCGGCCATGGCCAAGTTGATGGCGAGCGAAGCAGCCAACCGCGTCGCCAACCGCTGCATGCAGATCCACGGCGGTTACGGCTACACCCGCGAGTTCGCCGTGGAGCGTCACCTGCGCGACGTGCGCGTCACCACCATCTACGAAGGTACGAGCGAGATCCAGCGGCTGGTGATCGCGCGAGACCTGCTCAAGACCTCGTGAGCTTCATCGGCATCGAGCTGGTCCGACGCGCTCTCGAGCCGGGCGGGCCGGTGGATCCGACGCCCCGAAGCGAGGGACGTCACGCGGCAGTCGCCGCGGTCCTGCGGGAGGGCGCCGGCGGCGCGGAGGTGCTGCTGATCCGCCGCGCCGAGCGCGCGGGCGACCCCTGGTCGGGTCAGATGGCGCTGCCCGGCGGCCGCCACGACCCCTCGGATCCCACGCTGCTCAGCACGGCCGTGCGCGAGGCGCAGGAAGAGGTGGGTCTCGATCTCGAGCGAGAGGCGCGCCTGATTGCGCGGCTGGACGATCAGCCGGCGATGACTCGTGGGGGGCCGGCGGGTCTGATCGTGGCCCCCTTCGTGTTCGAGCTCACCGGCGCCGGCGCCCTGCAGCGGAACCACGAGGTACAGGAGACGCTGTGGGTCCCGCTGTCGCCGCTCGTCGCCGGTCAGTGGCAGACCGTGATGCCCTACGAGATGTTCGGCCAAGCCTTGCGACTCCCGGCTTGGGACGTGAGCGGGCGCATCGTCTGGGGCCTGACCCACCGCATGTTGAGCACGCTGATCGAGCGACTGCAGCAACCTCCAGCGCGCCGCTGAGGCGCTGGCCGCCGTGCTCAGAGGTTCTCGCTGACCTGTGGATCGCACGCCTGGGTGAAGTCGCACGTCCCTCCGCCCTTGGCCGTGGCGGTCAGTGTGTACTCCGCGCACGTACCCGGGGCGCCTTGCGTGCGCTTGACCCGCACGTAGTAGCGCTTGGTGTGCGGGCCGCAGTGCGCGGCGGCGGTCGGACCGCACACGCTCTGGCCCAGCGGCTTGCCGTTGAGCAGCCCACCGTTGCCGTCCACGCACCAGTTATAGCTGGTCAAGCTCGAGTGCTTGGCGTCGGGGACCTTGCAAGTATCCGACCGAACCACGTCAAACTGAAACTCGCTGTTGTTCGCGGGGATCGTGAACTGCAGGCGCACGTGGTAGGAGTTGGTGGTACCCTCGTTGTGATCGCGCGCCTCGAAGGTGTACCAGTCCACGTCCGCCGCGGAGCTGAGGGTTCCCTTCATGGTGATGGCGTTGGTGTTCGCGTCCGTGATGAAGCCCAGATCGGTGGCCGTGGCGCAGGTCTCGTTGGGCTCGGCGGCGTCCAGCTTGCAGGGACAGCCCGCGCTCGGGGGCAGAGTGGGCGGGTAGTTCACATAGCCCGCCGAACAGCTGTCGATCTCGCACTGGCCCTGGTTGCAGGCCCAGGTCGCGTTGACCGGATTGCCCAGGTGGGAGCACAGCGCCTGCGCGGTGCCGTCGTCCGCGGTGCCGTTGCAGTCATTGTCGACGCCGTCGCAGATCTCGGGGGAAGGGGCGCCCGCGGTGCAGCCCTGCCACTGACCGCTGCCCCCGCTGCAGGTTTCTGTGCCTTCGCAGGTGAGCCCGCCGGAGGTCTGCGAGCACTTGCGCTTGACGCCGTCCCTGTCCGGTCCGCACGGACACGACTCGTCGTTCGTGGGCACGCAGAAACGCGGCGGCTTGCTGGCACCACCCTCACCGACGCTCGCGTCGCCCGGATCCCCGCCACCCAAGCTGCCTCCCGGATAGCCCGAGACGAGCACGCAGGTGGTGCCGGCCGGACACTGTCCGTCGAACGAGCAGTCTCGCGCGCAGAAGCGGTCGATGTTGGGAGACGGCGTGCAGCGATCGGAGACGGTGGCGCAGTCCGCACTGGTGATGCACGGCTTGCACTGCGAGCCCTTGTCCGGAACGCACAGGTAACCGTGCTCCGGGTGAAACGCGCAGTGACCGCTGCTCGGGCAGTTCTGCCCCTCGACGCAGGGCGTGGTGCAGATGAAGTTCGGCGTGGACTGCCCGACGTCGACACAAAGCTTCGACTCGCACTGCTCGTTGAAGTTGCAGGCCGCGCCAAACTTGCCGATCGGCCAGCTGCCGTCCCCGCTGGTGGTGTTGCCGACTCCACCGCTGGACGAGTCCTGGCCTGCGTCCGCCCCGCCCTTGCCGCCGGTGCCCTCGATGCCCGCGTCGGTCGCGCACGACCACGCGGCCGCGATCGTGAGAACGGCGAAAACCAGCGCGAGGCACCGACGCGCGATCACTGCTCGGTAGGATACGTCGCGGACGCTGGCGGGTCAAACCAACGCTTGTCGCGCCCGCAGGGGCTGTCCCGGCGCGGTCGACCCACCCCGGGAGAGCACCCCAGGTGACGACCTGCGCCCACCGGGGTAGAGGCGAACTGTGTCTGCGTCGGTCGCGAAAAAGCTCGGAGCCCTTCCAACCGACGGCGTGTGCACGACCTGCGGCGGGACGATCGGGCCGGATGGCCGCTGCCCCGACTGCCGCGCCGTCTACGGCGAGTCGCACCGCTGCCCACATTGCGGCACCATTGCCGACGTCGAGCGCTCGGAGGTGCTGCGGTTCCGCTGTCGAGTCTGCGGGGGTCCGCGCGTCCTGGTGAGCGACACCACCATCGAGCGCAGCGGCGCCGAGCGCAAGAGCCTGACTCGAGCGCGCGCTGCCCATGCCAAGAGCACCGCTTGGACGATGGGCGCGGGCGTACTCGCGGGCGCTTCCGTCTTGTCGCTGCTCGTCTCCACGGCGGTGCTGAGCGTCGCCTCGCCAGGCCTCGTTCCCACGCTGCTCGTGCTGCTCTTTGCCATCGCGCCGGCCGCGGTGGCCTTCCTGGCCTGGGCCCGGGCCAAGCGAGCGCGACGCGAGACGCTGGACGCGGTCGAGAGCGCCTACGCAGCCGTGACTCGAGAGCTCGTTGGCCAGCGGGACGAAGAGATGACCGCGACCGAGCTCGCGAAGCTGCTCGACATCGAGGAGGCAGACGCCGAGCTGCTGCTCGCGCAGGTCTCCGTGGACACCTTCGTGCGCGCCCGGGTCGCCGACTCACCCCCCTCGCGCGCCCGGCTCGAGCCGGCCGACGAACTCGCCCTCAGCGACGAAGAACGAGAGCACCGAGCCGTGCTCGAAGCGCAGCTCGACGAGCCCGCCCCCGCCCCGAAGCGCACCGAGCGCTCCTGAGTGTGCGAAGGCCACTTCGCACTGCGAATCGGCGTTCTCGCCCTGGTTTGACCAGTACAGTGCGCGAGCGGCGGATCCGGCCCGGTTTGCGGACTTGGAGCCTGGCACGAGACTCGCACGCTCTATTCGCCGGACCTCCGAGCGACTACTCAGCAGCCCGCCACCGACATGAACCAGCGAGAGCTGTACTTGACCCACTCGCCGCCCCAGAGCCGGGCCGGACTCGTGCGCACGACGCTGCGTGAGCTCGCGCCGCAAGACTGGATCGTGTTCGTGTACCTGTCCCTATTGGTGCTGATCGCGTGGTCTTGCGACGCCAGCCCCGGACGGGACGGCGCCCTGCGCAACATGGGCGCGCTGCTCGTGTTCTTGGTTGCCACGCTCTCGGTCGTGCGAAGTGGCGTGCTGACGCACAAGTTCTGGGCACCGCTGCTGTACCGACTCGCCATCTACGGCGGTGTGCAGCTCTCCTACTTCTTCTTGAGCGGCGTGCTGCCGCTCGTGAACACCACCACCCTGGATCACGAGCTCTACGAGCTCGACATGGCGCTGTTCGGCTTCGAGCCGGCCATGATGATGGACTCAATCGTGACGCCGGTGACCACGGAGTGGTTCGCCTTCTTCTACTTCAGCTACTTCTTCCTGCTGGCGCTGCACGTCATCCCCATCCTCATGGGCTCCCGCAGCCGCCGCTTCTTGAGCGAGTTCGCGCTCGGGCTGATCCTGGTGTTCTGCGTGGGTCACTTGGTCTACATGCTGGTGCCAGGGTTCGGTCCCTACAAGGCCATGGCCGACTCGTTCAGCAACCCGCTCCCGAGCGGCATGTGGCTCGATCTAGTGATGGCCACCGTCGCCAGCGGCGGCGCTCAGATGGACATCTTTCCGTCATTGCACACCGCAGCGCCCACCTTCATCGCGCTCTTCTCGTACCGCTACCGGGACCGGATGCCGTTCCGATACAGTTGGGTGGTGGTGGCGCTATTCGCCGTCAACATCATCATCGCCACCATGTTCTTGCGCTGGCACTACCTCATCGACGTCATCGCGGGCCTGCTGCTCGCGTCCCTCGCCTTCCTCAGCGGTGTGGTGTTCACGAGCTCCGAGTCGAGCCGGCGCGCGCAGCTGCGGACCGACAGCTGGCCGATGTTCGGGCACACCGGCAGAGTCGCGGACTGACACGCCCCGTCCGAAGACTTGCCGGTCCGACGCGGTCACGTCGGTTTGGGCCTAGGCGGGTGCCCCGCCGGCGCAGAAGCCTTCGTAGTCGATGTACTCGCGGATCGTCGGCGACTCCCCGCACACGGGGCAGTGCTTGTCCCGCCGCAGCTTGAGCGTCCGAAAGGTCATGCGCAGCGAGTCGTAGGTGAGCAGACGGCCGACGAGCAACTCGCCCTGTCCGAGTATCAACTTGATCGCCTCGGTGGCCTGGAGGGTGCCGATCACCCCGGGTAGGATGCCGAGCACGCCCGCTTCCGCGCAGGACGGCGCCAGCTCGGGCGGCGGCGGCTCGGGATAGAGGCAGCGGTAGCACGGGCCCACGCCGGGCATGAACGTGGTCACCTGTCCGTCGAAGCGGAAGATGGAGCCGTGCACGACCGGGATACCGTGGAAGAGCGACGCGTCATTGACCAGGTAGCGTGTCGGAAAGTTGTCGCAACCGTCCACGATCACGTCCCAACCCTCGCCGAAGATGCGATCCACGTTCGAGCTGTCCAGGCGCTCGCGATACTTCTTGACGTCGACGTCGGGGTTCAGATCCACCAGCGCCTGCTCCGCGCTGTCGACCTTGGGCGTACCTACGCGCGAAGTACTGTGCAAGATCTGGCGCTGCAGGTTGGACGCGTCCACTTCGTCGGCGTCCACGAGCCCGAGGGTACCGACCCCCGCCGCCGCCAGGTACAGCGCGGCCGGTGAGCCAAGGCCTCCGGCACCGAGCAGGAGCACACGACCCTGGAGCAGCTTGTGCTGGCCTTTCTCGCCCACCTCGGGCAACAGCAGATGTCGCGAGTAGCGGCTGAGCTGCTCGGGGCTGAGGTCCGGCGGCATCTCGACCGGATAACGCAGATCCTTCCAGCGCACGAACCCGGGGTTGACGGCGTGCACGCGCGAGTACCCGAGGTCCGTCAGCGTCTTGGCCGCAAAGGCCGCGCGGGTCCCGCCGGCGCAGTAGACGAAGATCTCCGCGCCACGGTCCGGCAGCTTCTGTTCGGCCTGCATCTCCAAGAATCCGCGCGGGACGTGCAGCGCGCCGGGGATGTAGCCCTGGCGCACCTCGTCTTTCTCTCGAACGTCGACGAGCACCGGCGGATCGCCGCCGTCGAGGCGAGCCTTGAGCTGTTCGAGCGGCACCACGGTGATGGCGCTCCTCACCTCGGAGAAGAGATCGGTGTAGGTCTTGGACATGGTATTGAGGCGCGCTTGCCCCCTCGGGCAGCGGCGAGAATCTTCAGCCGCGTCGCGTCGCCGTCAAGCCGCATGCTCTGCTCGGAGGACCTCCAGCAGGGCAGCAGCGCTCGCTGGGCGCCCTTCGCCGATGCAGAGCGCGGCGATCCGACCGCCTCGCAGGAGCTGCCCGGAGTGTTCGCTCGGCGCAAGCGCTTGCACCGCGTCCTCGACCAACCGGCCGAGCGCATACACGTCATCGCGCGGGGCGATGGGCTGCCCGGCCAGTCGCTCCGGGCTGAGGTAGCCCCGGCTACCGCCCTCGACCATCAACCCCTCCGCACGCGTGAGGCCGAAGTCACTGAGCACGGGCTCGTCGGGTGAGCGGAACAGCACGTTGGCGGGCTTGATGTCCGCGTGAACCAGACCCCGCGCATGAACGCGCGCCGTGGCGCGCACCAGCGGCAAGAACCAGCGCTCGATGGGCAAGAGCAAGTCCCGATCGCGTAGCGTGAGCCAGCGCTTCAGGGCGCCGAGCGCCAGCCACTCCATCACGATGACCCCGCGCGCCGGGTCGACGTCGAAGACGCGAACCACGCCGCGTCCTGCCAACTCGACCGCGTAGCGTGCCTCCCGCTCGAGCTTGTCCTGCTCGCCTTCTGGGCGGTGATAGACCTTGAGCGCAACGCGACGACCGAGCACCTCATCGACCGCCTCGAACACCGTCCCGGCGCCGCCTCGGCCGGCCTCTCCCACGATGCGAAGCGACGTGTCGGGCGGCTCGGCGGTGATGATCGTCTCATAGGCCGCCGCGTCCCGCCCACCTCGCGGCACTGCCCCGATGCGGACCTGCCAGCGCGCGTGTCGCTCGCGCGCGCCAGGCGTGTCGATGTCCCGGGCCAAAACCCGCTCCACCAGCGTGAGAGCGCGGGCGAACTCCTCGCGCTCAGCGGCAAGATCGGCAGCGAACAGCAGCGCCTCGGTCGACGTGAGTCCATCGAGCAACGCCTCCGCTTGCTCGCGTTCGCCGCGCTCGACATGAATGTCCGCGCCGAGCAGGCACAAAGCCTCGGGCGCTCGAGACTCCGCCTTGGCGCGACGCAGCAGCCCGAGCGCCTCGCGCTCGGCGCCCGTGGAGCGCGCGCTGCTCAAGGTGCGGAGCGCCCGGTCCGGATCCAGCTCCGGGCGCAGCAATGCGTCGAGCTGGCCGGGGTCGGACGACCCAGGGGGCTCCGGCGGCTGCTCGACCGGGGGAGCCTCAAGCGGTCCCGAGCTGGGCTGTCCGCGCAGTCGCCGGAGCCAGCTCACTCGAGCACCTCGAGCAGCGTTGGGCCGGACGGCGCGAGCGAGACGGCGTCGCCGCGGCAGAGCTGCACCACCGGGTCCGCGCGCAGGCCGCCCAGGAAGGGCGGCTCGGCCGCCGTCAGTTCGAGCCAGCCATCGCTGGCGGGCATGAGCCGGAAGCGATCCACCGCGAGCGGCCCGAGGGGCACGAGGATGCTGCGGTCGCCGAGCAGCAGCCGCAGGCCGGCACCCGCCGCGGGCTCTATCGTCAGCTTCACCTGCCCGCCGAGCACGAGCTCCACGCCGCCGCCAACATCCAACGGCGCACCCAGCGGGATCCCGCGCAGGGTGGTGCCGTTGCGAGAGCCGAGATCCAGCACCTCGATGCCCGAGGCGGCTCGTCGCAGCTCGGCGTGGCGACGACTGAGCGCGGGAGAGGCGATGACCACCTCGCAGTCGGCCCGGCCGATCACGACCGACTGCCCGAACACGACCTCGCTCGACCGCCCCTCGAGCGCGAGCACCGCGCGCGGACCGGAGACCCGTCGCTCTTCGATCCGCCGGACGAGCGCGAGCACGCGCTCGTCGTTGGTGTCGAGCTCGGCAGCCGCGGCGAGCGCGTCGCGCCGACGCCCACAGCGGTCGAAGTCGAGCACGCGTTGGACCTCCGTGACCGCCCGGCGCAGCGCGCGCTCGCGCTCCTGCTCCGCGCCGAGCACCTGCTCGAGCTGTTCGATGGCCCCAGCCTCGATCAGCATCGCGGTCTGCGCCTCCACGTCGCCAGCCAGGGCGAACAGTTCCGCAGCCAGCGCTGCGCAACCGGCCGCCTGGGTCTCCTCGCCCACCGCGCGAAGCTCAGTTCTGGTCAACACCAACGTGCCCTGGCGCACCAGCTCGAGCACCAGCTCGCCGCGCCGCGCGGCGACCTGCTCGAGCAGCGGCGGAGCTGCCAGCGCGCGCGCCTGGCCGAGCAGCTGGTAGCGCTCGAGGGGCTGTGGGGCCAGCTCAGCGCGCACGAGGTACACGCGGGCGGCCTCGTCGCGGGCGCCGGCTTCCAGATAGCTCGCCACGGCGTCCTCGAGGCGCCCCGCCGCCTCCTCGCGGCGCGCGCGGCTCAGCTGCCGGCTCATGCCGCCGCGAAAGACCGATAGCGCCTTGGAGAAGACCCCCATGAGCCGTGGTTTGCGGTGTAGGGCAACTCGAAGCGGGATGGAACCCGCCGACCCTTCCCAGCCGATTTCCTCCCGCCCGAGCCGCCGGCAACCGGTGGTCGCCGAATCGCCAGCGTTGATTTAGACTCTCGGGCTCGCCCCCGCCTCGAGAGAGACCCGCGCATGAGTACCACCAACCGCCTCGGTGAGCTCCTCGTTCGAGAGAAGCTCATCAGCCTGCAGCAACTACGCCAAGCTCAGGACGAGCAGAAGCGCTCGGGAAAGAACCTCGGCTACGCCTTGGCGAAGCTCGGCTACATCTCCGACGGGGAGATCACGAACTTCCTGTCGTCCCAGTATCGCCTTCCGGCGATCAACCTGGACGAGTACGAAATCGAAGCGGAGATCATCAAGCTCGTCGGTCGCGAGGTGTGCGAGAAGCACAAGATCATCCCCGTCTCCCGCTCGGGCTCGTCCTTGATCGTGGGCATGGCAGACCCGACGAACCTGCACGCCATCGACGACATCAAGTTCCTGACCGGGTTCAACGTGGAGCCGGTCGTCGCCAGCGAGACAGCGATCCTGGGGGCCATCGAGCGCTACTACAACGTGGGCCCCAGCTACGACGAGGTGCTCGAGGACTTCGACATCGGTGACGAGGACATCGACTTCGGCTCCGACAGCGACGACGTGAACGTCATGGAGCTCGAGCGGGCGAGCGAGGACGCGCCGGTCGTCCGCTTGGTCAATGTGCTGTTGCTCAATGCCATCCGCAAAGGGGCCAGCGACATTCACATCGAACCCTACGAGAAGCGCTTGCGCGTCCGCTATCGGGTGGACGGCGTGCTGAGCGAAGAGATGAGCCCGCCCATCAAGCTCAAGAACGCGCTGGTCAGCCGCATCAAGATCATGAGTGCGCTGGACATCGCCGAGCGCCGACTACCTCAAGACGGACGCATCAAGCTGAAGCTGGGGAAGGGCCGTGAGATGGACTTCCGCGTCTCGGTCCTGCCCACGATGTGGGGCGAGAAGGTCGTCATGCGCCTGCTCGACAAGGGCAACCTTCAGCTCGACATGACGAAGCTCGGCTTCGACAAGGGGCCGCTCGAGGACTTCGCGTGGGCCATCAACCAACCCTGGGGCATGGTGCTGGTCACGGGACCCACGGGTTCGGGCAAGACGACGACGCTGTACTCGGCGCTCTCGGACTTGAACCAGCCGGGCGTGAACATCAGCACAGCCGAGGATCCCGTCGAGTACAATCTGCACGGCATCAACCAGGTGCAGACGCACGACGACATCGGATTCAACTTCGCCATGGCGCTGCGCGCGTTCCTGCGGCAGGACCCGGACATCATCATGGTGGGCGAGATCCGCGACTTCGAGACGGCGGAGATCAGCGTCAAGGCGGCACTCACCGGCCACTTGGTGCTCTCCACGCTCCACACCAACGACGCCCCCGCCACCATTTCGCGCCTCCTCAACATGGGCGTGGAGCCCTTCTTGATCACGGCCAGCGTGAACCTAGTTCTCGCGCAACGTCTCGCACGCCGCGTGTGCATGGACTGCAAACGAGACGTCCCCGTCGATCCGCAGGTCCTGCTCGATCTCGGCTGCACGCCCGAGCAAGCTGCCGTGGGAAAGATCACCAAGGGGCAAGGCTGCGGCAACTGTAACAGCAGCGGCTACAAGGGACGTGTCGCGCTGTACGAGGTCATGCGCTTCCACGATGACCTGAAAGAGATGGTGCTCCAGGGCGCCTCCACCGCCGAGCTCAAGACCGCCGCCATCAAACGCGGGATGCTCAGCTTGCGCATGAGCGGCATCACCAAGGTGCTCGAGGGAGTAACCACTCCCGAAGAGATCTTGCGCGTCACGATGGCGGACTGAGGAGACCCATGAGCGTGGACGAAGGCCCCAGAGTAAACCTGCATCAACTGCTGCGCGCCATGATCGAAAAGGGCGCGAGCGACATGCATGTCACCACGGGGTCCCCGCCCCTGCTGCGCATCGACGGCGCCATCGTTCCCCTCAAGCTGCCACCCCTCTCCCCCGTCGAGACCAAGCAGCTCTGCTACTCCGTGCTCACGGAAGATCAGAAGATCCAGTTCGAGAAGACCAAGGAACTCGACCTCTCCTTCGGCGTGAAGAACTTGTCGCGGTTCCGCGCCAACATCTTCATGCAGCGTGGGGCCGTTTCCGGCGCATTTCGCTCCATTCCCTTCAAGATCCTCTCGTTCGAGGAGCTGGGGCTGCCTCAGGTGGTCAGCGACCTGGCCAGCAAGCCCCGCGGGCTGATCCTGGTGACCGGTCCCACGGGCTCGGGCAAGAGCACGACGCTGGCGTCCATCATCGACAAGATCAACGGCGAGACTCGCCAGCACATCATCACCATCGAGGACCCGATCGAGTACCTGCACCCTCACAAGCGCTCGATCGTGAACCAGCGCGAAGTGGGCACGGACACCTTCAAGTTCAAGGACGCGCTCAAGTACGTTCTGCGCCAAGACCCGGACGTCGTCCTGGTCGGCGAGATGCGCGACCTCGAGACCATCGAGGCCGCGCTGACCATCGCCGAGACGGGCCACCTAGTGTTCGCGACCCTGCACACCAACTCCGCGCTGCAGAGCATCAACCGCATCATCGACGTGTTTCCGCCGCACCAGCAGTCACAGGTTCGAGCTCAGCTGTCGTTCGTGCTAGAGGGAGTGCTCTCTCAGCTGCTCTTGCCGCGAGCCGGCGGGCCGGGTCGCGTGCTGGCGCTCGAGGTGATGGTCCCCAACGCGGCCATTCGCAACCTGATCCGAGAGGACAAGGTCCACCAGATCTACTCCCAGATGCAGGTCGGGCAGCTCAAGCATGGAATGCAGACGCTCAATCAGTCCCTGTACGCGCTCTTCTCCCGACGCTTGATCACCCAAGACGAAGCGATGGCACGCTCGAACGACCCGGACGAGCTGACGAACATGATCGATGGGCGCGCCCCGATTCACCCGAACCAGGGCGGGGCTCGGCCGCGCTAGCTCGGCGCCCGTCCCGGCCCGTGACCCTCGGCATGGCGAGCGCGGGCGGCGGGCTTCTGTCCGACCCGAAGAGCTGCTAGGAAGGCGGCGATGGTACGCCGCTCGACCTGCTCCACGTTCCTGCTCTTGAGTTTCCTTTCGTCCGCCGCGCTCGCAGACGGACGGGCTCCGGCCCCCCCTCCGCCAGTTCTACCCTGGTACGACGCAGTGGACCTCGACGCATTCGTCGACGCCTACGGCAGCGTGGACTGGGGCTTCCCCAAGCCTCAGACGACCGATGGCGCCCCCACGCGTTACCACCACAGCTCCAACGGCTTCGCGCTGTCCTGGGTGGGGTTGAACATGAGCTACGCGCCGGAGCCCGTGGGTGGCACCGTGAGCCTGCGTTTCGGGCCCACCGCGCCGCTCGTCGCCGGTCCAGCGGAGCCCGACTCGCTACGCTACGTGAAGCAGGCCTTCGCGTCCTTCCGCCCGGGCGGACCGGAGGGCGCGCTCACGCTCGACTTCGGCAAGTTCGACACGCCGTTCGGTGCGGAGGCCGCCGAGAGCCAGGAGAACTTCAACTACACGCACGGCGTGCTGTGGGCGGCGCAGCCCCTGTTCCACACGGGGCTCCGCGCTCGCTACGATCTGGCAGCCGAGCTGTCGCTGGTCGGACTGGTGGCCAATGGCATCAATCGCTCCGTCGACAACAACGTCGGCAAGACCTTCGGCCTGAAGGCAGAGCTCGCTCTACTGGAGTGGCTCGACGTTGGCGTCGGCTGGCTCGGCGGCCCGGAGCAGGATGACTTCGTTCGGGTGGCGTGCGCAGAGGACACGGCCTACGAGCCTTCGGCCCAGGGCTGCGCGCCCAGCGCAGGCGCACCCGCGCGGAGCTACACCGTGGACCGTGGCGGCGCCAACGAGTTCGAAGCCTGGACTCACCTGTTCGACTTGGTCGTCACTGCCAACCTCGCGCCCCCCTTCGACCTCCTCTTGAACGCGAGCTACGGCACGACTGGCGCGCGCTCACAGAACGCGGCGTTCGAGACGGAGGTCACGCAGCAGAGGTGGTACGGCGCCGCCCTCGCAGCGCGCTACCACCTGTCCGAGGTGTGGGCGCTCGCTGCGCGCGGCGAGTACGTGGTCGACGAGTCCGGCAACGCCCTCGGCATGGTCACCCCCGCCGGCGAGCTCGTCTCCGACCTCTCCGTGGCGACCGCCACGCTCACTCTGCAGGCTAGACCCACGCGGAATCTCATCCTTCGTCTCGAGAACCGCGCCGACTTCGTGCTCGAGGGCAAGCCCGGTACCGAGGTGTACACCCGGGGAGAGCGGGAGAGCAGCGACATGTTGCTGACCACCACTCTCGGCGTCGTACTCACCACCGACTGAGCTCACCGCAGCGCGACTACTTGGCGTCCCGGACGGCAGCGAGCACGTCCCCGTGCTTCGGGTGGACCCGATACAGGGCAGCCGCGTAGGGCTTGGCTCGCTTGTCCTTCGCGACAGCAAGGGCGCGCGCGGCGAGAGCGCGAATAGGCAGCGGCGCGCCTTCCGGAGGGAGCTCGAGCTGACCCGCCTTGATCTTGGACTCGGCCAGCTTGCCGCTCGAGCCATCGACGAGCACCCGCAGCCAGTCCGCGAGCGGCCCGAGCAGGCTCGGGTACTTCGCGATCAGCTCGCGCGCACCCTTGGCGTCCTCCTTGGCCAGGGAGCAGTGAACGAGCTCGATGAGCACGGGCACGGTCGTGGTGCCCTTCTGCAGCGCCTCGACGGCGTACTTCAACGCTTCGTCGGGCTTGCTCTGGTAGCGCCGGAGACGAGCGAGGCGCAGTGAATACACCGGTCGCTCGGCGCCGGCTCCCCAGGCGCCGGACAGCTTCTCCGCCAGCTCGAGCTCGCCGCGGTCCATGGCAGCATCGACGGCCACGAGCTCACCCCAGGGCACCTGAGGCGAGCCAAGCCGCTCGAGCGCCTCCACGTCGGGGTACTCGGTGCCAGCCAGCACCTTTGGTCCCGCGCGCAGCGCTTCGAACTCGGGAGAGTCGCCGAGCGCTTCGACGACCGATGCCATCTCGCCGGCGTCGTAAGTCTCGTAGGCCAGCACGGCCCGAACCACCGCCACCTCCGCGGAGCTTGGGTCGAGCTCTTCGATGGCCTTCTTCGCTTCGTCCAGCCGACCGCCGAGCAACGCCACGCGCGAGGCGAGCACGCGGGCGCGCGGGTACAGGGCAGAGAACTGCAGTGCGCGCAGCGCCGCCTTGCGCGCGAGCTTCTCGTCTCCCGCCGCGATCGCGAGGAAGCCGAGCTGCGCCGCCATCGCGGGACTGACGGTCAACCCGATGGCCGCGTTGATCGCCGCCTCGGCCTTCGCTCCCTGCTCGGCCCGGATGGCGCTGAGCGCCTCGACGACGTGTGGGACTGGGCGCAGCGCGACAGGCAGCTCGAGCTTGTCCGCCTCGGACAGATCCGCCTCCTTCGGCGGCTCCTTGTCGCGCTGCGGATCCACCACCCACAAGAGCGCGGTGAGCGCCTTGGCGCTGGCCGAGGAATCACCTAGCTTCGTGCGGGCCTCCTCGACGAGCGGACGCCCTTTGACGGCCCCGACCTCGAGCAGCACCAATTGGGCGTGCAAGATGTGAGCGATGACTAGCTTGTCGTCGAGAGTGCGCGCGAGTTGGTAGCGTTCGATCGCCCGCAGATCGCCCGCGCGCTCCAGGGCAGAGCCCGCCACCAGCTGATAGTAGGCGTCCTTGCCGGCCTTCGCGTCCCAGCGGGGCAGCAGAGAGGCCGCGCCGGCCAGGTCGCTCTCGACCAAGAACGACGCAACCTTGCCGAACGCGGTCTCTTCCTCAGGCACCTCGAGGCTACGGGCGCGATGTACGGCAGAGTCGATACCGCTCGACTCCTCAGGCAGCATCAGCGCACTGAGCACGCGGTTTCGGAGCCAGAGCTTGGACGCACGCTGGCTTCGGGAGTCGAGCTCGAAGATGCGCGCGAGCTTCTCGTCGGTGCTGCGGATCTCCTCCACGTTCGCGCTGTGCAACAGACCGTCCACCTCGTCACCGAGGCTGGCAGCCAGCGCGATGCGCTCGTTCTTGACGTGGTCGGCGTAGACGTACGCGCCCACTCCTGCGCCAACCAGCAGCACCGTTGCCAACACGAGCACCCAGCTCCCCCGCGACTTCGTGCGCTCGGCGCTCTCCCACGCGGGAGGTGCCCCGCCGCCGGGCTCGTACACACCCACCCGCGCCAGGTGCTCGAGCACCAGCTCCGCAGGTGGCGCCGCCGCGTCCGCCAAGGTCACGCGGCGCCCAGCGGCGTTCGTGGCGCCGGGCGCGCCCGGCGCTGCCGGGGCGAACAGGGGATTGGCCTGGGCGCTCGGAGCGGCAGCGCGCGGGTTGGACGGCGCTGACGCGGCCGCGGCGGCGTAGGGATTCGAGGCGGCCGAGGGGCTGGTGGCTGCAGGCGCGCGAGCGACGGCGGCATCTCGAGCGCCCAGCACCTGCTGGCTGGCCCGGTGCTGGACCGTCGTCTCGTCGGCGTCGTCGTAGTACGGCGCCGGCACGACTGGCTGGGGAGAAACCGGTTGAAAACCGGGTGGCGGAGGCGGCTGGAAGGCGGGTTGCGGTTGAAAGGCCGGAGGCGCGGCGGGTGCGCGTGGCGGTGGCGGCGCGACGGATGGCGGCAACGGCGGAGGAACCGAGCGAGCTTTGGGCGCCGCGACCGGCGGGCGCGCGCCGGGAGCGAGGCCGCCAGGCATCGCCTTGGGCAGGGTCGCTGGCTCCTCTCCGGTCCACCCCGCGGTCACCTTGGACACCGAGCGACGGGGTACCGGGGCAGGGCGCTGCGGCAAGGTGCGGGCGACCTCGGCGGCCACGGCGGGCGCGCCCACGCGCTTCTGCAGCGCAACGTAGACCTGCGCGCGGTCGTACCACAGCGTCGTCTCGGGATCCGTCGAGCCGAGCTGCACCGCACGCGCGAGCACCTTTTCGCTACGCATCGCGTCGCCCCGCCGGAGCAGCACTTCCCCGAGATAGCGAAATGGTCTGGGGTCCCGTGGATCGCCCTTACCTGCGGCGACCAGCGACGCCTGCGACTCAGCCAGTAGTCCCGAGTCCAAGTACATCCGGCCCACGGCAAGCATCACGGCGGCGTCCGCCGAATGCCACTGCTCGGCGCGCACGCCCAGCTCGCGCGCCAGCTCCTCGTTGGGGGAGCGCGAGAGCTCCCCGCACAGCGCGAGGGTCGCGTCTGCGGTCGGGTTGGATCGCCAGGAGTCCAGGAGCTGCTCGAAGGCGCTCATTCGGGGGGAGAGAATAGTCACGCAACGCTCGAAAACTGAATGTTTTCCACCAAGGCATCGCCAAGCGTGCCGCGGCAGGGGGGTTTCCCCGGCGCCGGGCTGGCACCCGAGTCGCCGGCGGGGCAGAGTCCCGGCTCCCATGTGCGGAGTCTTCGGCATCTTTGGCCACCCTGAGGCCGCCAACCTGACCTATCTCGGGCTGCACGCCCTACAGCACCGCGGCCAGGAGAGCGCCGGCATCGCGGCCACCGATGGCCAGCAGCTGTTCCTGCACCGGGGCATGGGACACGTCATCGACGTCTTCCCTCCAGCGCAGCTGGCGCGGCTGACCGGGCCCCACGCGATTGGGCACGTGCGCTACTCGACCGCGGGTGGGTCGTTCTTGAAGAACGCTCAACCGCTCGCGGTCGACTACGCCCGCGGCTCACTCGCCTTCGCGCACAACGGCAACCTCACCAACGCGGACGCGCTGCGCGAGAAGCTCGAGGAGCGCGGCTCCATCTTCCAGAGCGCCGGCGACACCGAGGTGGTCGTACACCTGACCGCGATGAGCACGCAACGCGCCGTCGAAGATCGCATCGCCGACGCGCTCTCACAGGTGCAAGGTGCCTACTCGCTCTTGTGTCTGACGCAGGGGGCGCTGATCGCCGCCCGGGATCCGCTCGGCATCCGTCCGCTGTGCCTCGGCATCATGCCCGGTAAGAACGCGTACGTCGTCGCGAGCGAACCCACCAGCTTCGACTTGATCGACGCCGAGTTCGTGCGCGACATCGAACCCGGCGAAATGGTGGTGATCGATCAGCGCGGGCTGCGCAGCGTTCGGCCTTTTCGCCCCGCTGCGCGCAAGAGCTGCATCTTCGAGTACGTCTACTTCGCGCGCCCCGACTCGACGTTGGACGGAATCAACGTGTACGCGGCTCGCAAGAACCTGGGGCGGGCGTTGGCGACGGAGCACGGCATCGATGCCGACCTCGTCATCCCCGTCCCGGACTCGGGCGTTCCAGCCACCGTGGGCTACTCCGAGCGTGCTCGCATCCCCTTCGAGCTCGGCCTGGTGCGCAGCCACTACGTCGGCCGGACGTTCATCGAACCCCAGCAGAGCATTCGTCACTTCGGGGTCCGACTGAAGCTCAACCCCATCTCCGACATCCTGCGCGACAAGCGCGTCGTCGTCGTGGATGACAGCATCGTGCGAGGCACCACCAGCCGCAAAATCGTGAAGATGCTGAGGGATGCGGGCGCGCGCGAAGTCCACATGCGCATCTCCAGCCCCCCCACCCGCTGGCCCTGCTTCTACGGAATCGACACGCCGACGCGGGGCGAGCTCATCGCGTCGAGCCACTCGGTAGAAGAGATCAATCAGTACATCACCAGCGACACCCTCGCCTATCTCTCGCCCGAGGCGATGATCGAGGCAGTCGTTGGAGCCGCGCCAGAAGTGCAGCGCGCCAAGCTTCGCTCGCTCCCCATGGCCAGCGAGGGGGCGAAAGCCCCCTTTTGCCACGCCTGCTTCAGCGGGGACTACCCGATCGAGTTCGCCCCGCACCCGCGCAGCCGGCCGCCGCGGCTGGTGGAGAGCTGACGCGCCCGGAGGGTCGAGCTTGTGGCAGACTGGAGCCCGACGATGCTAGCGCGACTGCCAGAGCGAGTTTCAGTCTACGAGGTCTCCCCGCGAGATGGGCTGCAGAACGAGGCTGCGCCCATCCCGCTCGAAGCCAAGCTGAGGCTGGTAGACGCCCTGCTCGACACGGGACTGTCGCGAATCGAGCTCACCAGCTTCGTGTCGCCACGCTGGGTTCCGCAGCTCGCGGACGCCGACGAACTCTGCGGGCGCGTGCGTCGCCGAGCTGAGGTCACGTTCTCGGCCTTGTGTCCCAACGCGCAAGGGTTCGAGCGGGCGAAGGCCGCCGGACTACCAGAGATCGCGGTCTTCCTCAGCGCCAGCGAGAGTCACAACAAGAAGAACACCAACAAGTCCATCGCCCAGTCGCTCGCAGCGTTCGAAGATGTCGTGCCACCCGCGCTCGCGGAGGGGATGCGGGTCCGCGCCTATGTCTCCACCGTCTGGGGCTGCCCGTACGAGGGTGACGTGGACCCCCGGGCGGCGCTGGACATCACGCAGTCGCTGCTCTCGCTTGGTTGCTATCAGGTCTCCCTGGGGGACACCATCGGCGTCGGAACGCCCCGGCAGACGGCTGCCATCGTCGAGATGTTCCTGAGCGAGGTCGCCGTAGACGCGATCGCGCTGCATTTCCACGACACGCGCGGCACCGCGCTGTCCAACGCGCTGGTGGGATTGATGCTCGGCGTGCGGGACTTCGACTCCAGCGTCGCGGGGCTCGGTGGTTGCCCCTACGCCCCAGGAGCCGCGGGCAACTTGGCGACGGAGGACCTCGTCTACATGCTGCACGGCATGGGCATCGAGACGGGCATCGATCTGCCGCGTCTGATCGACGCGGGGCGGGTGGCCGAGGCCGTGCTCGGGCGGA
This sequence comes from Polyangiaceae bacterium, assembly GCA_019637295.1. GTDB lineage: Bacteria > Myxococcota_A > Polyangia > Polyangiales > Polyangiaceae > JACKEA01. Next base: position 679,710 of record JAHBVX010000002.1, on the reverse strand, counting down.
AGCTGCCGGGCAAGGTCCACCAGGCCGGACTGCCTCGGCTGCGCAGCTGACGTGGCCGGTGGGGCCCGGTCAGTCGCCGGCTTTGCACACGAGCCGGGTGAAGTAGGACTGCCAACTCCCGGTCCGGCGATCGTCGAACAGCACCCCTACGTCACCATCGGGGCCGAACGCGATATTGGGGCCCACCGACTCGGCGGCGTCGACGGTGATGCGCTGACGCGGGGTGAGGTCATCCAGGGTGAGCGACAACATCTTGGTGTAGAGCTCGTAGTTTCCGTGGAAGTCGTCGGCCCACACGAGAAGCAGACGATCCCCCAGCGGCAGCAGCGCCTGCGTCCTGGCGAAGCTGGCCCCGAACGTGATCCGCTTCTCCGGCACCAGCACCGTCCCATTCTCGTCCACGACGGCTCCCCAGATGGCATCCTTGGGCGCGGTGTCTCGCTTGCCGTAGGCGACCACGTAGCGATCCTTGCTGAAGACCACGCTCGGGTTGATGCCGAGGTCCTTGGTGATCAGCACCACCGGCTTCGCGCCGCCTAGATCCGGGTTGAACAACCGCAGGTACACCTCTCGCTCGAAGCCAGCGCCACCGAGCGCGGACGAGTTGAAGGCAACCCCGACCGTCTTCTCACCCTTGGCGATAGTGGGCAACTCGGCGTTCAGGTTGGTGGGCGAGAGTTCGAGCTCGTCACCGATGAACTGACCATCGATGGAGACGCGCCTACCGTACAAGCGGTTGTTCTGCGGTCCGTTCCGGCGATCGTCCCAGACCACCAGGAACTCGGCGCCATTCCAGATCACGACCGGGTGCAACGAGAACCCGGGCGCGTTGCTGATGCGCAGGTCCGGCCCGAGCTTCTTGCCGTCGCCAGCGAGGCGGTTGAAATAGATCTCGTAGTCGTTGTCGCGACGATCTTCCCACACCGTCGCGAACATGGACCCGGTCCAGACGATTGGACCCGTGAACGTGTCGCTCGGGATGTTCGTGATCGGCTCGTCGCCGAACGCGGTCGCGCCGCTGGAGTCGAGGCCCTTGACGTAGCTGCGCCACGCGCCCTTCTGACCTGCGTACGCCGCCGCATAGAGCGAGCCGCTGAAGGCCAGCCCGCCAGCACCCGCCTGCAACAGGTCCAGGGCGGAGACCCGTACCGACTCGGGACCGACGGGCTCGTAGCGGGCGTCGTTGTCCACGATGCCGTCACAGTCGTTGTCGACGCCGTCACACACCTCTTCCGCGCCGGGAAAAGCCAAGGGGCTCGTGTCGTCGCAGTCGTCCCCGCAGGCGCCGGGCGCACCGGGGGCGAAGCCGGGCCTCGGGCCCTTGAAGCCGTCACCGTCCTGATCCGAGGTGAGCTCCCGAGACTGGCACTCGCCCGTGTCGGAGTCGCAGAAGTCCTCGGTGCACTCGTCGCCGTCATCGCAGGAGATGGGCACGGGTGCGGTGCAGACGCGGTCCTCGCACAGGCTCACGAGACAGCGGTCTGGCAGCGCGCAGTCCGCGTCGAAGCGGCAGGCGACCGTCGCATCGACTCCCGCATCCGTCGCGCCGTCCGGCCTGCCCGCGTCGCTGGGCTCGCGGAGACCCGACTTGGCTCCGCAACCTCCAGCGCTCGCCGCGGCCACCAGGCCCGCGACGCCGGCGAGCCCGAGCGCTCGTCCGACCCTCAGAAGCATCCGCCAATCCCCTCCACGTCCACCGGCACGCAGAACAACCCCGGCGGACAGCTCGACGGACCCGTCGGAGCGCACATCTTGACGCACTGGGTGCCGACCCCGGTGACGACGCAGACGTGACCAATCGCGCACAGCTCGCCCCCACAGGGATCGCCCTGCTTGCCGGTGCCACCTGGCGCGCAGAAGGTGCCGTGTTGCTCCTTCTCGCAGGGGCCCGACGGGTACTGCACGAACGGGAAGCAGCCCTGGCCGGCCGGACAGCCCGTCGGGGAGGCAAACGGCTCACACTCCTTCGTGGGCGGCGGCGCGGCGGCGTCCGGGCACCCCGGATCGATGAAGCCCCCGGTCCCGCCGGTCGCACCGCCGGTGCCTCCGAAGCCCGCGCCGCCGGAGCCTCCGAGAGCGCCGCTTCCGCCCGTGCCGCCGAAGGACCAGCCGCCGGTGGCGCCCGTTCCTCCGGCCCCGCCCCCCGGGCCGCCGTCGCCGTCGCCGTCGGCGCCAATAGCGCCCCCGCAGGCAACCCCGAGCAGCGGCAACAGAGCGACGATCGCGCGCCTCATGGGCGGCAGCTTAGCGCGGCCCCGGGTCTGCGACTCAACAGAATCCACCGCGCCCGGGGCGCGTATTCCGCCCGCTTCCACCTCGACCATCGCGCGGAGCAAAGCAACGCTCATGCCCAGCTATGGCGCTTGGAAAAACCCGCCCAAGTTCGGCCTGGTGACAGAAAACGCACGGGCCGGCCAGCGCCAGTGTGACTCCGGCGCCGCGCAGGCTGGCACACCCCGCCGGACGGAGCGGCCGCTTTGGTCGCCGCGGCTAGGCTGCGCTATGACGAGCCATGCGCGGGCGCGGCTGGCTGATCCTGATGGCGTGCGTTGGCTGCGGCCGCACCGAGGAGCCCGCGCGGCCGGTGGCCACCACGCGGGCGCCCTCGACTCCCGCGCCGGCGGAGGTCCCGAGGCCGAGCCCAGAGCCCCGCTGCGTGGTCCCCTCACCCGCCGAGCCGCCACCCCCGGTGTCCCGGGCTCCACGCTGCCCGGTCGATCCCGACGAAGCCCCCACGCTGCCGCGCGGGGTGGTGCGGTTCCCCCAGGCACCCGCCGCGCCCGAGGTCGACGCGGAGCTTGCCCGAACGCCCGAGCATCGAGAGCGAGGGTTGATGTATCGGACCGAGCTAGGCGAAAACGCCGGGATGCTGTTCAGCTGGCGCGACGAACAGCCGCGAGGCTTCTGGATGCGCAACACGTGCGTGCCACTCGACATGCTGTTCATCGCCGCGGACGGCACCATCGTCGGTATCGTGGAGAACGTCCCGGTGCTGAACGAGGCGCCGCGCACCGTCGAGTGCCCGGCGATGCACGTGCTGGAGGTCAACGCCGGCTGGACGCGGCGGCATGGCGTGCGCGCCGGTCAGACGGCGGAGCTGCCCCCGAAGGAGTGAGCCGATCGTGAGGAGGAGTTTTCGTGTACTGTAAGCCGCAAGCAACCCACGGCGTTGCGAGTCAGGGATGACCATGACCATAGCTCGATCCGTTTACCCCGTCGTGCTCGCCTCGTTCGTGCTGCTCCTGCTCGGCGCGGGCTGCGGCTCTGCGCCTGCGTACCCGGCCGCGAGCCAGAGCCGGTCGATGGGCTCGGAGGGCTACGCCGCGGAAGCTCCCATGGCCGGCGCGGTCCAGGCCGATGAGGACGTCTACGTCACGAGCAGCGACAACGCGCCCGTGGCGGAGCGGGAGACGGTCGCGCAGGCAGCCGGTTCCCCGGCCCGCCCGCCCGCGGAGCCCCCCCCGCCGCCCAAGCAGCGTCCCGACGTGCCCACCGGCGCGCCGCAGCCTGCGCCGCCGGTCGCGCCCGGCACGGACACGGCCGCGAAGTCCCCCACGTCCCCGCTGCTCATCTACACGGCGCAGGTCAACCTGGCGGTGTTCGAGACGGCCAAGGTGCTCGACCAGGTCGAGGCGCTGGCCAAAGCGAGCGGGGGCTACCTGGTGCGGCGCGAGGCCCGTCGCATCGTGGTGCGGGTTCCCTCCGAGGGCTTCGACGACGCGCTCGCCAAGGTGCAGAAGCTCGGCGACGTGCTGCACAAGGACGTGACCGTGCAGGACGTGACCGAGGAGTTTCACGACCTGCAGATCCGAATCCGCAACCTCGAGGTCGTACGCAATCGCCTCGAGGAGCTGCTCAAGAAGGCCGACAAGGTCGTGGACGCGATCGCCGTCGAGCGAGAGCTCGAGCGCGTGACCTCGCAGCTCGAGCGGCTCAAGGGTCGCATCAAGCTGCTCGGTGAGCTGGTTCGGTTCTCCACCATCACCGTCGAGCTCGCTCCGCGCTCGACGGACTCACCCGGACGCAAGGTCCAACTGCCCTTCCCTTGGTTGGACACGTTGGGCCTCGGACGCCTGCTCAGCCTGTGAGGACCAGAGCCATGAAGTCACTGTCACTAGTGCTAGCCTTCGCGTTTCTCACGGGCTGCGGACACTCGTTCGAGGCGGCGACGCCGGTCGGATTCGTCGAGCTCGAAGACCAGACCCTTCACGACTACCGCGCCACCACGGCCGACGGGTTGGTGATCGCGGTCCGCGAGCTCGACCACGAGCCCGAGGGTAGCGAGGACTTCTGGGCGCGGGCGATCGAGAATCAATTGCGAGATCGTGGCGGCTACGCGCTGATTGGCAGCCAAGAGGTCCAGAGCAAGTCCGGGCAGAAGGGCAAGCAGATGCGCTTTGGCCACGACGAGAGCGGGACACCGCACGTGTACGTGGTGACGCTGTTCGTCACGAAGGACACGCTGTACGTGATGGAGTTCGGTGGCACCAAGGAGCTGGTCGAGCGGCACAAGGATCAGCTCGACTGGGCCATTCAGAACTTCCGCATCAAGTGATTGAGTTCAGCCGTCAAGAGCTGTCAAGAATCGACAGCTCTTTCACTCTGTCGCCGGGGAGGCACGCGCCTCCCCGCCCCAACGAAGTGAATTCGCTGGGGCCCCACCCCACGCGGGCCGGCTTCGCCGGCATGAACTGGGTCAATTCTCGACAGACCTTCAGTCGGGCTGGTGCAGCGTGCGCTGGCTCGGGTCCGAGTGGTAGTACTTGTCGAACACGCCACGGCCAAAGCTGATGGCGCCGAACGTGTTGACAGCGATGCTCCAGATCGCCGCGAGCACGAACAGCGCCCTGAGGCGATAGCCTCCAACCGCGAGCAGGCAGAACAAGAACACCGCGTAGTCGTTCGAGAAGCGATAGCCGAACTGGATCCAGCCGGTGTTCTGGTAGAAGAGCGTGGGCACCGCCACCGCCAGCACGGTGAGCCACAGGCCAACGTGCACGGGGGTGACGCGCCGCGGCCAGAGCAGCCACAGGTACAGCGGCGTGGTCACCCACAGCGCCAGGCCATGCTGACTCAGCTGAAACGGGGCGGCGCCGGGGGGGTTCGGGATCCAGGGCAGGCTGGTCAGCACGACCGCCAGATTGCGGCCCAAGAAGTGGTAGTTGAACAAACCCCACTTCTGCATGCGGCCCTGCCACGCCACCGTGAGGTAGCGGTAGCCGAAGTCGAAGGGGTCGCCGAAGCGGGCGTGGTTGTGCCAGAGGGCAAGGGCCAGCACGACGGCGATCGGCAGCGCGAAGAGCGTCAGGCGCTTGGACGCCGGAGCCAGGTCCAGCCCGCGCAGCGCATCGCGGAGCCCCGACCACGCCCACAGGCGGGGGAACGGCCCGTCGATCGGCGGCGCGCCCGGCCTGCGACAGGTGCGCAGCACCTCGAACACGAACAGCGGGGCCGCGAACAGCAGCGGTGACCGCGTCATGAAGCCGAGGCCCAGCATCAGCCCGGCCAGGAGGGGCCGCTCGGCGCCCAGTGCGAACAGCGCGTAGAGCGCGGCCAGCGCCACGCCCACCACGTGCGCGGCGAACCACACCGTCCCCTGCTCTGCGGTGAAGAAGTAGACCGTCCCGAACGCGAACAGGACGCCGAACACGACGTTGGCGGCGAAGCTCGCTCCGACCCCGAGGCGACGCAGCTTCTCCAGCACCAGCAGCAGCACGGCCGGGCCCAGTCCCGCCAGCCACAAGAAGAACTGTCCGTCTTGGACGTTCTGGGCAGAGCCACCCAGCTTGACCAGCGGCAACAGCAAGAGCGCGGGAAGCGGGGGAAAGGTCACGTACCACTTGCCCTCGTAGCTGGCGAAGTCGTTGTTCTGCGCGTGCGGTGGGGGTGGTCCACCGAGATCGAGGCGCCCCTGCGACCAGGCCTCGGCCAGCAGCGCGAAGTGATTGAAGGGCGTGTGCCGGGTGAGGGTCTGCGGCGCCGCGCACGCGAAGTAGATCGCGGTGCAGACGACGTACAGCAGCGCCGCGACGGCGAGCCTCCGTGGTCGGGCGTCCTCGGTGAGCCGGCGCCACATGCGCGCGGGACGCTATCACGAAGCGCGCGCTCGTTCGGCGTTACCGCTTGAGTTTCCGAGCCGAGGCGCTAGTGTCCGGCCTCGGCCGCGTCCCGTGCAAACCCGCAATTTCGTCGTCGCCCTGGCCGATCTGGAGCAGGGCCCGAAGTCCGTCGAGTGGGTGCTCACCCCCGAGTGGCTCGAGGACGTGCTCGCGGGCAGCGGCGCGAGCCCAGACGGTCCCGGGCGCCTGCACGTCGAGTTGAGCAAGAACGGCAGCGAGGTGCTGGTCCGGGGCCGCGCGGAGGCCGCAGTCACCATGCCCTGCGCCCGCAGCCTCGAGCCGGTCCGCGTCCAAGTCACCCCCGACATTCTGCTCCTGCTGGGGCGGACGGCGGTCTCGGACCGGACGGCGCGCCCCCGCAAGCGGCGGCGGCGCGAGGCCGAGCCCAAAGTCCCGGCGGAGCCCAAGAAGGGCTATCGGGCCTGGGTGGACGATCCCGAACTCAGCGAGCACCTGGCCGGCGAGGACTGCTTCGAGGGCGACCACGTTGTCCTCGACGGCTTCGTGCGGGAGTTCCTGCTCCTCGACCTGCCGATGAATCCGGTGCGTTCGGACTTGCCTTCAGAGAGTTTTGCCGCTATCCCGCCCGCTCCCGATCCAGACGAGCGCCCAGCGGGCGGCGGCGTCGACCCTCGACTCGCCCCGCTCGCGGCCTTCGCCGAGCGCCTCAAGAAAGCCAAGAACTAGGAGCACCCCGTGGCGGTCCCCAAGCGACGAAAGACCAGCAGCAAGCGCAACATGCGGCGTGCCCAGCACGACAAGGTGAGCGCTCCGAACGTCACCCCCTGCCCCAACTGCTCCGCGCCCATGGTCTCGCATCGGGCGTGTCCGTCGTGCGGCTTCTACAAGGGCCGCTCGGTGCTCAACAAGGGCGGCACGGAGACCTGAGCCACCCGCGGGCGCGCTGAGCGCCAGCGCTTCCAACCGGCCCCTCGGCGCGCTGGTTGAACCATTTCGGGTGACGCGGACGACGGTCGATCGTACCACTGAGCCATGCTCGTCGACCCGAAGAGTCGCATCCTGGGTACTGGCGCTTACGTTCCGGAACGGATCCTCAGCAACAGCGAGCTCGAGTCGATCGTCGACACCTCCGACGAGTGGATCACCGAGCGCACCGGCATCAAGGAGCGCCGAGTGGCCGCCGAGGGGGAAGCCGCCAGCGACATGGCCGTGGCCGCGGCGCGCCGGGCCCTCGAGGCCGCAGGTCTCGAGCCGGGCGACCTGGACATGATCATCGTCGGAACGATCAGCGCCGACATGCCGTTGCCCGCGTGCGCGGCGTTCGTGCAGCAGAAGCTTGGGTGCCGTAGCATCCCCTCCTTCGACGTCGCCGCGGCCTGCGCTGGCTTCGTCTACGCGCTCAGCATCGGGGACCAGTTCATTCGCTCGGGAAGCTGCAAGCACGTCCTGGTCATCGGCGTCGAGCTGCTCTCACGCGTCCTCAACTTCAAGGACCGCACCACCTGCGTGCTGTTCGGAGACGGCGCCGGCGCGGCGGTGCTCGGCCCGGCAGGCGGGGACGGGCGCGGCGTGCTCTCCACCCGTCTGTACACCGACGCCACACTGGCCGAGTCGCTGTGCATCCCGGGGGGCGGGAGCCGCGAACCCTTGACCCGGGAGTCGCTCGAGCTCGCGCGTGACAAGGTTCACATGATCGGCGGCGACATCTTCAAGGTCGCCGTGAAGAACCTGACCAGCGCTTCGCGCTCGGCCCTGGCCGACGCGGGGCTCGAGGCCAAAGACGTGGATTGGGTGGTTCCCCACCAGGCCAATCTGCGGATCATCTCGCAAGTGGCTCAACGGCTGGAGCTACCCCTCTCGCAGTTCGTGCTCAACATCGAGCGCTACGGGAACACCTCGAGCGCATCCATTCCCATCGCCCTCGACGAGGCCGTGCGGGACGGTCGCATCACCTCCGGGCAAACGGTGCTGATGTGCGCGCTGGGCGCCGGAATTTCCTGGGCCAGCGCACTGGTTCGCATGTAGAACGAGCCCCGCCATGACAGTCGCGTGGTTGTTCCCGGGTCAAGGCACGCAACACGTCGGCATGGGCCGAGCCCTGTGGCAGGCGTCGTCGCGTGCACGCGATGTGTTCAACGCGGCGGACGACGCGCTGGGCTGGAGGCTCTCCAGCTTGTGCTTCGATGGCCCGGAGAGCGAGCTGACGTTGACGCGCAACACCCAGCCCGCCGTCGTCGCCGCGAGCATCGCGGCGCTCGAAGCGCTGCGCGAGGCCCATCCTTCGCTCCCGCCGCCGGTGTTCGTCGCCGGGCACTCGCTCGGTGAGTACTCTGCTCTGGTCGCAGCGGGCGCCCTCGAGTTAGCCGATGCAGTGCGCTTGGTGCACCTGCGAGGCAAGGCCATGCAGGAAGCCGTACCCCCGGGGCAAGGCGCGATGGCCGCCATCATGGGTGGTGATGCCGACGCGGTCACGTCGCTGTGCGCCGACGCCGCCCAGGGCGAAGTCGTCTCCCCTGCGAACTACAACGCTCCGGGGCAGATCGTGATCGCGGGCCACGCGGGTGCCGTCGCGCGCGCCGAGGCGCTCGCCGCCGCTCGCAAGCTGAAGGCCATCTCGCTGAAGGTCAGCGCACCGTTCCACTGCGCCTTGATGGCACCCGCCGCCGAGACGGTCCGGCGCGCGCTCGCGAGCATCCGGCTGTCCCCCCCCCGTGTCCCGGTCGTCAGCAACGTGACCGCCGAGCCCACCTCGTCCGAGGACGAGATCCGGGAGCTCTTGGTCCGCCAGCTCGACGCTCCGGTGCTGTGGTCCCAGAGCGTGGCCCACATGGCCGAGGCCGGCGTCACCCACGCCCTCGAGCTGGGCTCGGGGAAGGTCCTCGGCGGTCTGGTCAAGCGCATCGACAAGCGGGTGGCAGTGCTGGGCGTCTCGGACCCGGAGAGCATCGGCAAAGTCACGGAATTTCTGGCCTGATCGGCGCGCGGGCGCTGGGATCGGGGGGGCGGGCGCTGCAGGGCGCATCTTTCGGCGTTGACCCGAGGCATGGCGTGGTAAACACGCCCCCGCCCCGTGGGGCCCCGTCATGTTCGACCTGACCGACAAGGTGTGTTTCGTCACCGGCGGCTCCCGAGGGATCGGGGCAGCTGCCGCGCTCGCCCTCGGCTCCCGCGGCGCGCAGGTGGTGATTGGATACGCTTCGGCAGAGGATGCCGCACGCTCCGTCGCCGACGCCATTCAGAGCGCGGGCGGCCGGGCCGAGCTGTGCCGAGTCGACGTCGCCGAGGGCGCCGCGACGGAGGCCGCGATCACGGAGGTGGCCAAGCGTCTCGGTCGCCTCGACGTGCTAGTCGCCAGCGCAGGCATCTCCATAGATGGCCTGCTCCTGCGGCTGAAGGAAGATGACTTCGACCGCATCTTCGCCGTCAACGTCAAGGGTGCGGTCGCGTGCGCCCGGGCGGCGATCAAGACGATGATGCGAGCCAGGACTGGTCGGGTCATCTTCTTGTCCAGCGTCGTCGGCGAGACCGGCAACGTCGGCCAGACCGCGTATGCAGCGTCCAAAGCGGCCCTGCTCGGCGTGAGCAAGAGCTTGGCGCGCGAGTACGCTTCTCGCGGGATCACGGTGAACGCGATCGCGCCGGGCTTCGTCGAGACGGACATGACCCACACCCTGCCCGACGAAGCCAAGGCGGCGATGCTCTCGAGCATCCCGCTGGGCCGGCCAGGCACCGCCCAGGACATCGCCGCCGCGGTGGTGTACCTGGCCTCCGACGAAGCCGCCTACGTCACGGGCCAAACCCTGCGCGTCAACGGCGGAATGTACATGTAGGCCGCCAGACGGCGACCTCTAACCCTACGGCACACACAACCCAATCGTACTGAAACAACAAGCGATGCGACCCGCGGGTCGCAGATCTTCTGGAGGCAACATGGCAGGCCGGGACATCGAGGCCGAGGTCAAGCGCATCATCAAAGAGCAGCTCGACGTCGACGAGAAGGACATCAAAGCAGAGTCGACCTTCATCGACGATTTGGGCGCCGACTCCCTCGGGTTGGTCGAGCTCGTGTTGGCCTTCGAGGAGGCCTTCGAGATCGACATCCCCGACGAGGACACGGAGAAGATCCGGACCGTCCAAGACGCGGTCGACTACATCAAGCAGAACGCCACCGGCTGACGGCCGTGCGGAGGTGCCCCCAACTCGGGCACCGCTCCATTCCGGTCACGACGCTGCGGGCCGGCGCCCGGACACGAGTTCGAGCGCCGGCGCGCTGGCCTCGGCATCAACCTGTCAATCCCTGCCTGGATCTGTTTTCGATGGAACGTGTCGTCATCACTGGCATCGGGCTGGTGACCCCGAATGGCATCGGGACGGAGGCCACCTGGCAGTCCGTGCTCCGAGCTCAGAGCGCCGCGGCGCCGATCACCCTATTCGACGCCGACGAGCGGTACGCCACGCGTTTCGCGTGCGAGGTGAAGGACTTCGACCCCGGCGTCTTCATGGAGCGCAAGAAGCTCAAGGAAGTGACCCGCTTCATCCCCTTCGCGCTGGCTGCCACGCGTCTGGCCTTCGAGGACGCGGGTCTAGAGCTCAGCGACGAAGAACGCGAGGACACGGGCGTCTTCATCGGCGTCGGCCTCGGAGGGCTCGAGAACCTGGAGCGCTGCACGCTCGTGTTGGAGCACAAGGGGCCAGGCAAGATCAGCCCGTACTTCATTCCCTCGTTGATCGCGAACATGGCCGCCGGGCAGGTCTCCATCGCGCACGGCTTGCGCGGCCCCAGCCTCGCGCACACGAGCGCGTGCTCGTCGAGCGCCCACGCGATCGGCGAGGCGGCAGAGTGGATCCGACGCGGTCGAGCCAAGGTGATGGTCGCCGGCGGGGCCGAGGCCACCATCTCGCCCATCGGTATCGCCGGGTTCTCTGCCATGTTCGCGCTCTCGCGGCGCAATCACGAGCCCGAGCGGGCGAGCCGGCCCTGGGACCGCGGTCGCGACGGCTTCGTGTGCGGCGAAGGCGCCGGCACTCTGATCCTCGAGTCGCTGTCCTTCGCGAAGAAGCGGGGGGCCCGCATCCTGGCCGAGGTCACGGGTTACGGCGCGACCAGTGATGCTCACCACATCACCAAGCCAGCGGCGGGAGGCGAGGGCGGCGCGCGTGCCATGACCTTGGCCCTGAGAGACGCGCGACTGGCGCCGGACGCCATCGACTACGTCAACGCACACGGTACCAGCACGCCCGCGGGCGACATCGAGGAGTCTCGGGCGCTCACCCAGGTCTTCGGGCATCACGCTCTCGACAAGAAGCTCTGGATCAGCTCCACCAAGAGCATGATGGGGCACCTGCTCGGCGCCGCGGGCGCCGTCGAGGCGGCGCTGTGCGCCAAGGCGATCGAGACCGGCCGCATCCCGCCCACGATCAACCTGGACGATCCGGATCCCGAGTGTGTCCTGGACTATGTGCCCAACCAGGCCCGCGAACGCGCGGTGCGGCACGCCCTGACCAACTCGTTCGGCTTCGGCGGCACGAACGCCACGCTCGTGCTCAGCGCCATGTCCTGACTTCGGTCGTCGCCATGCAGTGCCCTTCGTGTAGGCAGCTCGAGAGCCGCGTGCTCGACTCCCGCCTGGTCGCGGGCGGTACGGTCACCTGGCGTCGTCGCGCGTGCGACGCCTGCAAACGACGGTTCACCACCTACGAACGCGTGGAGCTGTCACTACCCACGGTGGTCAAGCGGGACGGGCAGCGGGAGCCCTTCAGCCGGGACAAGCTGCTGGCGAGCCTGAAGATCGCATGCAATAAACGGCCCGTGTCGGTCGAGAAGCTCGAGGAGACGACGGAAGCGCTCGAGCTCGAGCTCTCCGAGAGCGGCGAACGCGAGATTTCCTCGATGGACATCGGGGCTCGGGTGATGGCGCGGCTGCAAGCGCTCGATGAAGTGGCTTACGTCCGCTTCGCGAGCGTGTACAAGTCGTTTCGCGACATCGACGAGTTCATGCGAGAAATGAGCAAGCTGAGGTGACCCGATGGCAGACATCGACGCGAAGTTGATGGCCCGCGCGATCCAGATCGCGCGCGACGGCGATCCCTCACCCAATCCGCGGGTCGGCTCCGTGGTCGCGGATGGCGAGACCATCATCGCCGAAGGGTTTCACCAGTCCGCCGGCATGGACCACGCGGAGATCGTCGCGCTCAAGGAGGCAGGCGCGGCCGCCCGGGGCAAGACGCTGTACGTCACCCTCGAGCCCTGCAACCACCTCGGTCGGACGCCGCCATGCGTGGACGAGATCCTGGGCGCCGGGATCGCGCGCGTGGTCATAGGCGTCAAGGATCCGAACCCCCACGTGCCGGGCGGTGGTGTCGAGCGGCTGACGTCCGCTGGTGTGGAGGTCAGCGTCGGGGTACTCGAGAAGGAGGCCAAGGCACTGATCGAGCCGTGGACCAAGTACATCACCGAGGAGCTGTCGTACCTGGCCCTCAAGCTCGCCGTGTCCCTGGATGGGCGCATAGCGACGCGGACCGGGGCCTCCAAGTGGATCACGTGCTCCGAGTCGCGCGCGCGCGTCCAGACCCTGCGCGCTCACCACGACGCGGTGATGATCGGCATCAACACGGTCATCGCCGACGACCCGCGGCTGACCGTACGAGACGTGCCCGGTCGGAGCCCGGTGCGTGTGGTCATGGACAGCAAGCTGCGCATCCCGACGGGCTGCCAACTGGTGCAGACCGCGCGGGAGACCCCAACCTGCGTCGTCACCACCGCGGAGGCGAGCCGGGGGGCCGAAGAAGCGCTCACGGAGCTGGGGGTGAACGTCATCCGAGTCGCGGGCACGGCGGAGGGCCGCTGCGACATGCGGGCGACCTTGCGCGAGCTAGCCGTCCGCGAGGTCGTGAGCGTGCTGTGCGAAGGTGGAGCGGAGCTGGCCGGAAGCCTGCTGGCCGGCGGCTATCCAGACGAGCTGCACGTGTTCGTGGCGCCAGTCCTGCTCGGCCCCCGCGGTCGCCCCGGCGCAGTCGACTGGGCCGGGCCCGAGAGTCCGTCAGACGCGCCCCGCATCGAGTCCCCACGTTGGGAGCTGTGCGGTTCGGACGCCTACGTGTCCGGTCGCATGGTGTATCCCAAGCGCACGAAGACGGTCGGCTGAGCGCGGCCTCGATCGCAGGCGCGGCCGTCACCCGAAGCGCTTCGCCCGACGCGGTCTCGCCCGGGGGACTACCGAGCAACTGTGGGCCTGCGGTTGCCGGGCTCGCCGTCGAGTGTTACCTTTCGTCACGATCATGGCCATTCTCCCCATCCTCGAGTATCCCGACCCACGGCTGAGGGCCGTGGCGCAGCCCGTAGCGCAGGTGGACGATGACGTGCGCCAGCTCGTCGAGAACATGGCCGAAACGATGTACGCGGCACCAGGCGTGGGCCTCGCCGCTCCACAGGTCGGTGTCGCGCTGCGCATCTTCGTGATCGACATCGCCGGCGAGGACGAGCCGAGCGACCTCCACGTCTTCATCAATCCGGAGCTACTGCAGACCGACGGAACCCAGAGCTGGAACGAGGGATGCTTGTCCTTCCCCGGCATCTCGGAGGACATCAAGCGCGCCGAACGCGTCCTTTTGCGCGCCCTGGATCGGGATGGGAAGCCCTTCGAGCTCGAAGCACACGGCCTGATGGCGGTCGCCATCCAGCACGAGTCGGACCACCTCGACGGCGTGCTCATGATCGACAAGGTCGGCGCGCTCAAGCGCCGCCTGATGGGCAAGAAGCTCGCGCGACGCCAACACGCGAGTCCGTGAAGCGGGGCTTCAGCGTGACGGCGGGCGAGAGAACAGCGAGCTGTCCAGCGGAAAGCCGCGCGCTGCAGCTCGCGCGGCCAGCCGCGGAACCACCCCTGAACCGGCGAAGGTGCCCTCCACGGCCCCCCCCGCGGCGGTTCGCTCGACCACGAAGGTGAACACGTCCTGCAGGGCCACCTCGTCGGCGGTGGCGCCCGCGACCTCGGCGATGCGCAAGACCCGATGACGACCGTCGCGCAGTCGACCGATCTCGACCACCAGATCCAAGCTCGAGGCGACCAGCTCTCGAGCCGATGCGGCTGAGGTTGCGGTGGACATCGCCGCAGCCGCGAGCCGTTGCAGCGCGCAGCGCGCGTGCTGCGCGCTGGCAACGGCGAGCAGCCCTTCGAGCCCACTGGCCACCGCGTCGAGCGTGGCGCTCGCGATGACCGGCTCCGTCACGTCGGCGATCAGCCGCACGCCAGGGATCTGAGCCGCACTCAGGATGGCGCGCTCAGCGTCGATGTCGCCACCAATGCGCAGTACACCCGCGCTGGGTAGCGCCACGCCGAGCTCGTCGGAGCGCTCGACGACGACGATAGGCGCCGCTGACGTCACCCCCGCGAGCGCGATTGCCATTCCGACGAGCCCGTCCCCGCGTGGACCCACCAGCAGGATGCCGGCGCGAGAGAACACGGCGTGCGACAGGAGCGTCGCCATGGCGCGGGACACGGTGCCTGCGCGGACGAGCTCCTCCAGGGAAGCAGGGGCGCGCGTGGGACGCGCAATCGAGACGATCGGGCCATGCGCCGCGGCTCGACTGAGTACGGCGGTCAGCCGCGAGCCATCGCGCAACCGTCGTACCACCGTCGTCTCCCCTTCCCGGACCGGATCTCCCGCGGCACGCGCCAAGCGATGGACAATCCGCGCCACCGAGGCGGGCGACGAGAACGGCGGCTCCACAGCGCCAAGCTCGGCGCCGCGCATGGCGTAGACCTGGTCGAATCGCGGCAGCGCGACGCCGGACACGCTGGAGTCCACCAGCAAAGCGCCCAGCGGGCCGAGTTCGAGGACCTCGGCACGCGCGTGCGGTACGAGGCGGACCGGGTCTATCGCCCCTTCCAACTCCGGAGCGCTCCGCAGCGCCTCGGCGTGCTCCGCGAGCACCCGCTCGACCTGAGCCCGGAGCATCTCGGACGGCTCCATCCCAAGCTTGTCCGCGCCGATCGCGCCGACGGTGTGCTCGACGAGCATCGCGAGTCCGCGTCTCCCGAGCGCGATCTCCCGCGAGGGCTCCCCGGACGGAGCGAGGGACCGCGCGTCGATGTCGGCGTGCGAGACGTCCAAGATGCTGGCTCGATCTGCCGGCGGCGGCACCGAGTCGGACGGCGAAGACGCGAAGGATGGACGGGACGGAACGCGCGGTGGCTCTGGGAAGCTCGTACCGCTGGCTTCATCGAGGTCCCTCGCCGACGGGAGGTGAGTGGCGACAGAGCCTTCCGACGTGCCCTCGGGAGCCGGCACCGGACCGCTGCCCGTGTTCTCCTGGATGTGCGCGGCCGAGTCGGCTTCCGGTGGATCGATACGCAGCACGAAGTCGCCGATGTAGACCCGGTCTCCCTCGCGCACGATGGTAGCCTGCGAAATGCGACGTCGATTGACGTAGGTGCCGTTCGTGCTGTTGAGATCCGTGACGATGAAGCGGCCGTCGCGGAAGATCAGGCGCGCGTGTCGCTTGGACACGTTGCCCTTGGGCAGCATCAGATCGTTGCCCTGCACCCGACCGACGGTGATCTCTTCGCGGTCGAAGGCTTCTCGGCGCTCCGCTCCCCCCTTCTCGCTGATGACGATAGCAAACACCGCTGCGCTGGCCTGACGGGGGGAGATCACTACGACCGTGCGCGAAATTTAGCCGGGAGCCCCCGGAGTCTGTCAATCAACGGTTCGCGATCAGCCGAAATTTCCGCACATGTCCCCTGGATTGGTCGGCGGCTGGCTCAGGCTGGTGGGCGAACACTTCCCCGGACGTCGTCAGCGACGCGGGACAGCAGCTCGCCAGCGAGCTGCATGACGTCCTCTTCCGAGAAGCCGCTGGCGCGGAGCTCTCGGTAGATGGTCTTGGCCAGGATCTGCACGGCGCGGGGATCGGCGGGAGATGCGGGAGCTTCGAAGGGGAGGGCCATGTGGTCTTACCAGACGCGGCGGGAGCAATGGAGCTCCGCTGGGCCCCATCATGAAAGAATGATGCCCAACGGCGCTCTGGCGCAATTGCGAGGGAAGTCCGCGGTGCGCCAACGCATCGCGAAGCCCGCTACGCGCCGCAACTGCGTACGCCACGGCGCGGGGCAGCCCTGGGCCTGGAATTGGTTCAACCGGGTTGCCCGCTCAGTCGAGGAACGCCATGGGGTCGGGGTAGCTGCTCACCAGCGTTTTCTCGGGCCGCTCCACGGCGCACAGGGTGCTGGTGACCAGGTCCCGCCCGTCGCCACCGAAGAACAGAGCCTCGCCAACCTCCGGCTCGCCATCGTCCGGCAGGGCCACGCCGTTGGACTGGAATCGGACGCGGCCCGCGAGTGGGCGATTCAGCGCCAAATGGGCCACCAGCCAGGAGCCAGAGGTCCTATCTCGGACGGCCACGCACTGCCCAGCCCGGAAATGGTACTCGGTGTTGCGGGTCACGAACATGCGGTGGGTGCGGCGCTCGGGCCCTGGGTAGTTCCTCGAATGGTTCACGTCATCCTCCTGCGCCGGAGGGTCGCAAAGGGGAGGCCTGGGCGCCAAGTTTGTGGCGAGCCGCATCCAGGTCCACTTATGCAAGTGGAGCGCACTCGGCCGAAAGTATGCGCCAGGGATCAGGCCACCGTACGATCCCGATCGTGAAGCGACGTGGCGGACCCGGTCTGAAGAAGACGCGCTCGCTTCCGCTGGTCGAGCGGCGGACCGTGGAGCTGTGGCGCGGCACCGACTACCGCTGGCGCGAGCTGTTCGAGACCGCCGACGTGGTGAGCGAGGGTGCGATCCGCCACGAGCAGGAAGAGCCCATCTACTATGGCTCCACCAGCGTGCTGCTGACCGCGGCGCGCATCGGAGCCGCGGATATGGACGAGGTACAGCGCCTGATCACCCGCGACCCGCACTGCCGCCTGCGAGCGGTACGCATCGCGTGCCTCGAAGCCGAGCTCCGGGCCAGGGCTCCGCTGGGACGCGTGCATGCCGAGCTCTGCGTCCGACGCGACCGACGCGGCGTGCGCATCGACGTCGATGTGGAGGCGAAGGTCCTCGACTCCGACGCACAGCCGCGCAGCCGCTCGCGCGAGCCGTCTCGGCGCTGAAGCCGTCGCGAGAAGTCAAGCGAGCTGCGCGCTCGCTCGTGGAGCGGCGCGCGCGCGCGCAAACCGCGGCAACTTGCGCCGCTCCGCTGCAAGGGCGCAGTGGAGACTTGACAGCGAAGCCCGCAAGGCGGAAGTGAACCACTCAGGCAGTGGTGCTCGTCATGGGCCGCAGGAAACGTCGCGACGAAAAGGTGATCCACGTAGTCTTCGGGCCCGGAGGCGGGCGCGTGGACTCACTCGATCGAGGCGCCAAGGCGAGTGAGCCGGAGACGCCGTCGGGCACGCCGCGCGAGCCGCTCACGGATCTGTTCACCCGAGCGGAGATATCCCGCTTGCTCGCGCTGAGCACCACCCGGCTGCGTACACTAGACAAGGCTGGCGTCGTCACACCCAGCGGCCGGCGGCGGGGCAAGCGCGCCTACACCTTCGCCGACCTGATCGCGCTGCGAACCGCCAAGACGCTGCTCGAGCGCAACGTACGGCTTCGCGACGTCACGCGCGCAGTGGGCGCGCTGAAGCGCACGCTGCCCCGGGTCACCCGTCCCCTCGCCGAGCTTCGCATCGTGTCTGACGGGCAGCGGGTGGTCGTGCGCACCGCGGATGGCGCCTTCGAGCCGCTGACGGGTCAAATGGTGCTCGACTTCGACGTGCGAGCGCTGCGCGACGACGTGGTCCGGGTCCTGCGCCCCTCTGCCGGCCGGGAGCGCGCACGCACGGCCTACGAGCTGTACCTTCGAGCCAGCGCGCTCGACGAGGACCCGTCCACCATGGATGAGGCGGAGTCGCTGTATTTGCAGGCGATCGACCACGATCCCTGGCTGGCCATCGCCTACACGAACCTGGGCAACATCCGCTTCCGGCGTCACGACGCGGATGGCGCAGAGGAGCTGTACCGGAAGGCGCTCGAGATAGACTCGCGACAACCCGAAGCGCAGTACAATCTGGGCTACGTGATGCTCGAGCGCGGCAACCCCGAGCTCGCCATTCCACTCTTCCACGGCGCGCTCGAGTCCGACTCCAAGTTCTCCGACGCGTACTTCAACTTGGCCATGGCGTACGAGCAACTCGGCGAGACTCAGAAGGCCAGACCGTACTGGAAGAGCTACATCGCGCTCGAGCCTTCGGGAACCTGGACGGAGATCGCGCGGCGCCATCTCTGAGTCCGCCCGCTCGGGCGGCGGAGTCAGCGACCGATTCGACGATGTCGAAGGCTCGGGACCGAGCCTCGCACACGCGCCACCAGCTCCGAGTCCAGATCGGCGACGGCAGCACCAACCCCATCGGAACATTCGGCCACCACGGTCCCCCAAGGGTCGGCGATCAACGCATGACCGTAGGTCAGGCGCCCCTTGGGATGCTTGCCCCACTGCGCTGCGGCCACCACCCAGCACTGCGCTTCGATGGCGCGCGCTCGAAGCAGCACGTGCCAGTGGTCCTTACCGGTCTGCAGGGTGAACGCCGCGGGGACGAGCAGCACGTCGGCGCCCCGGTCGACCAGCGAGCGATACAGCTCCGGGAACCTGAGGTCGTAGCAGATGCTCAGGCCCACGTTCATGCCGCCAATGTCCACCACGACGGTAGCCTCTCCCGGGCTCGTGGCCTCGGACTCGCACAAGGAGGTGCCGTCCGAGAGTTCGACGTCGAACAGGTGGATCTTGCGATAGCTCGCCGCGAGGCCACCGTCGGGGCCGAACACGCACGCGGTATTGTAGGGGCGGAGATCGTCACCGCTCCGCTCCGGCAGACCGCCCGCCACGAGGGTGACTGCGTAGTCCCGGGCCATGGCTGCCACGCTGCGTTGAATGGGCGCGTCCGGGTCGCCCAGCGTCTCCGCGATACCGCGCTTCTGGGTTTCGGGTCCCATGAAGGCGAAGTTCTCGGGCAACAGCACGAGCTTGGCGCCTCGGTCGGCCGCACGCCCCACCTGCTCGCGGCAGGCACGCAGATTCTCCTCGACGTCCTCTTGGCAAGAGAGCTGAAGCGCCGCGGCGCGAAGGCTGACCATCGAGTCGCAGGATAGACCCGAAACCGAGCCTGAGCGAGAGCGCACGCCCGCGGAGAACGGGCTGTCCGCACGCAGGCACCGAGCGGCAAAGGCCCTGGCCACGGAGCCCTCCCTTGCACCACTCGTCGGCCTGGGGTTACCTCGGGATCCGTCATGGTCGACAAGACGACCGGAGCAATGCAGCAGTTCGGGGCGCCCGCCGCCCCTGGAGCCGGTTCCAGAGCCGGGCTCGTGCTGCTCTACGCCGAGCCGGCCGTCGAGCTGCCGGGCGCGTTCATGCTCGAAGGCGAGCGCCCGGTGGTCGGGCGGGATCCCCAAGCGGACATCGCCCTGGACGTCAACGCCGTCAGCCGGCGCCACGCCGAACTGTGCTGGGAGCGCGGCGCGTGGGTGCTGCGGGATCTGGGTAGCCGCAACGGCACGTTCGTGGACGGCAGGCGCGTGGCTGCGCTGGAGCTGGAGGCAGGCAGCGAGATCCGCATCGGCGATGCCCTCTTGAAGTTCGTGGACAAGCACGCCGAGCTTTACGTCCCCTACCGCATCGACGGCTCGCTGGCGCCGGGCTTCCAGCGACGGGGTCAGAGCGCGGGCTCGTTGGTCGGCGGATTCCTCATGGACCGCATCGCGGCGGAGCTGGTACGCATCGCTCCCACCCCGCTCAGTGTGATGCTGCTGGGTGAGAGCGGCACCGGCAAAGAGGTCGTCGCGCGCGAGTTGCATCGCTTGAGCCGACGCCGGGGCGACTTTCACGCCGTCAACTGCGCGGCGATACCGGGTTCGCTGCTCGAGAGCGAGCTGTTCGGCTACAAGCGCGGCGCGTTCTCCGGAGCGGACCGCGACAAGCCAGGTCTGATCAAGCTCGCCCACGAGGGCACGCTACTGCTCGACGAGATCGGAGACATGCCGCTCGAGGCCCAAGCCAAGTTGCTGCGAGTGCTGCAGGCGAAAGAGGTGTTCCCACTCGGTGCCACCTCACCAGAGCGCGTGGACGTCCGAATCGTGTGTGCGACCCATCGGGATCTCTGGCGACTGCAGAAGGATGGCGCATTCCGCGAGGATCTGTTCGCTCGCTTGAACGAGTACCAGCTACGTCTGCCGCCGCTGCGGGACCGCAAGGAAGACCTATACATGTTGGTGCGCGCGCTGCTCGAGCGGCACGGCAGACCAGCGGCCAGACCGAGCTTCGCGTTCATGCTCGCGCTGGTTGAACACGACTGGCCCTACAACGTGCGCGAGCTCGAGGCCTGCATCAAGCGCTGCCTGGCGCTCACGGACTCGCCCGTGCTGGATCCCGAGCTGCTCCCGGACGCGATCCGCGAGCCGGCCGATGAAGCAGCCGACGCGGGGACGTCACGTGGGAGCCTGCCTCCCCTGCCGCACGGGGGTGACCCGCGGCCGGACGGGCTACGCAGCAGCGTGGTCCCCAGCGAAGCGGAGCTGCGATCGCTGTTGGCTACGCATCGCGGGAACGTCGCCGCCGTGGGGCGCGAGCTGGGCAAGGCGCGCATGCAGATCCACCGTTGGATGAAGCGGCACGGCATCCAAATCGACGAGTACCGGGGCTGAAGGGCTGTCAGGAATTGACCCGGTTCGCGCCGGCGGAGCCGGCCCGCGTGGGGTGGGGACCCGACGAATTCACTTCGGCGGGGCGGGGAGGCGCGTGCCTCACCGGTGAAAGAGTGAGAGAGCTGTCGATTATTCGACAGCTCTCGAGCTCGCTCACTCGGCGCAGGGGTCACGCTTCGGCACGCTCCGCGCTGCAGAGCAGGTCTCGGCTGCTGTCGCGCACTGCCCGCCCACACACGCGCGCGCGCGGAAGCGCAGCCGGCCGTTGGGACACGTGCAGCAATGGTCGTCGCAGACGCTCGCCGCTTCACACGCCGAACCCGGCCCCGCGCCCGACGGCTTGTGCGGCTCGCAGGGCGCGCAGCCAGCGAGCGTGAGATGAACGTGGGCGAGCGGGGCGCCCGGCGCGTCGCCGAGGGGTCGCGACGCTTGGCTGGTGAGCCCGGCGAGGCGACAGGGGCCGAGGCACGCCTCGAGGTCTTCGGCTTGGCTCGCGCAGGCTGTCGCGCGGCGCAGCTCGTAGCACGCCGCGCCGGCACAGTCGCTGCACTCGAATGGGTGGGCGGCCACGCAGGCGAGGAGCGCTCGGCGGGGCTGGCTGCAGCCCGCGTCGTCGGCCTGAGACGAGTCGATGCGGCATCGCCGCTGGCAAGCCTCGGCTGCGGGCGAGCTGGCCTGACAGCCCAGGGCCGAGCACGTCGAGCGGCACAGCTCGACGATGGGCTCGACCCGCGACCCCTCGCAGCCACGGCTGCAGCCTGCCGCGGCCCCGAGGCCGAGCAACAGCATGAGCAGCGATGGGCCGCCGGCTCGGCCCGCCAGCGCAGCGCGACGCTCCCACCGCGGGGACCTCGCCGGTGGTGCGGGAAGTCGGCCCGGCCATTTGTGCGGGGAATGCCAGGTCACGGTTCCACAGTCTGGCAGATTTTCGAGGTCCGACCTTGAGACGAAGGCCGGGCTAGGCTACTTCCGGCGCGGCAATCTGCGCGCCATGGCGGTTCCCCTTCCTTGCTCGAAGCTCCGTTCCCTCTCGGCCCGGCACCCGGCCGCGAGGCGCGGGCACGCTCGCCCCTGACCGCCCGATGTTCTCGCGTTCCCTCGTCCTCCGGTGGCTCCCCGCGTGCCTGGTCGCAGCGTGCTTCACGCTGCTCGCGCTGGGCAGCACCGCGCTCGCGCAGCCGAGCGGCGATGACCCCACCCCCGCCCCCCGCAGCGCACCCCGCGTGCCGCCGACGGTCGCCGAGCAGGCCCGCGGCCAGCCCATCGTGCGCATCGACGTGGCGGGCAACCGCCGGGTCACCAAGAGCGACATCCTGACCTACTTGCGTGAACGCGCCGGGCAGAGCTTCTCACCCGACGCGCTCACCCAGGACGTGCGCGAGCTGTGGAACTCCGGCTACTTCGATGACATCGAGGTCGACCTCGAGCGGGTGGACGAGGGCGTCGTGCTCCGCTTCTTGGTGCGCGAACGACCGAGCATCAGCCAGGTCGTGTTCGACGGTAACTCGGAGATCGACGCTGAGGATCTCTCCGGTGCGGTGGAGATCAAGGACGGCAGCATCCTCAGCAGACCCGCCATCCGGCGCAGTATCCAGAAGATCCGCGACATGTACGCGGAGAAGGGCTACTTCCTGGCGGATGTCACGAGCGAGATCGTGCCACAGCGCAACAACGAAGTGCTGGTCCGGTTCACGATCCGCGAGCAAACCCAGGTCTCCGTCCGGCGCATCACCTTCATCGGCAATCACTCGATCCCCGACGAGGATCTGCGCGCAGTGATGTTCATCGGCGCCTCGAGCTTCTTCTCCTTCGGCTCCGGCGGTCCGTTCCGACAGGACGCCTTCGAGCGGGATATCGCGGTGATCAGCGCGCTCTACTACGACCGCGGCTTCTTGACCGTGTCCATCCACACCCCGCGGGTGATGCTGACTCCGGACAAGAGCGGGATCGAAATTTCGATCACCATCGATGAGGGTCCGCGCTACCGCATTCGGCAGCTTCGCGTGTACGAACGAGGCCCGAGCGGACAGGAGGTCGAGCCCATCGGTGGGCGCAAGGCCCTGCGTGCCAAGGTGCGCGCGGGCCCCGGAGACTACTTCAACCGCGCCGAGTTGCTGGACGACCTGCAGTCGGTCCGTACCCTGTACCGAGACCACGGCTACGCGAACGTCGAGGCCAACCCGCAGACTCGCCTCGATCAGGAGCGGCACGAGGTCGACATCGTCGTTCCGATCGTGCGCGGACCCAAGGTGTACTTCGAGCGCATCGAGATCCGTGGCAACTCCAAGACACGCGACAAGGTCTTGCGCCGCGAGATGGAGGTCGCTGAGGGGGACCTGTTCCACGAGACGAACCTCGAGCGTTCTCGGCGCCGCATCACCGCCCTCGGCTTCTTCGAGCGCGTGGACATCTCGACGGAAGAGGGCTCCGCGCCGGACAAGGTTCAGGTGAACATCGAGGTCACGGAACGACCGACGGGTACGTTCCAGGTCGGCGCGGGCTTCTCCAGCATCGAGAACTTCATCGCCACCGCCCAGGTGCAGCAGGCCAACCTGTTCGGGCACGGCCAGAACCTGTCGCTACAGGCGCAGGTCAGCGGGCTCAGGCAGTTGGTCAATCTCCGCTTCTACGAGCCCTACTTCCTGGACAGCCGGTTCTCCGCGAGCATCGATTTGTTCGACCAGCTCCGCATCTTCAACGACTTCTCCCAGGCGAGCCGCGGCGGCTCCCTCACCTTCGGGTACCCGCTGGTCGAGCCGGAGCTCACCGCCTCCATGACCTACACCGGCGAGCTGGACGAGGTCAGCACCCAGACCCAGTCCACCTTCCTCGGGACATCGAGCGCGGTGAGCGTCTTCACTCGCCTCCCGCTGTCGAACCTGTTCAATGACGGGTTCACCTCCAGCCTGCGCCCAGCCCTGACCTACGACACCCGGGACAACCGCCTCTTCCCCACCGCCGGCGTGTACCTCCGGGGCTCGACCGAGTTCGCCGCGAGCATGCTCGGCTCCGACAACGAGTTCGTCCGGCACCGATTCGTGGGGCGCTTCTACTATCCGCTGACGACTGGCCTGGTCCTGAAGCTGAACACCGAGGCCGGACACGTCACCAGCCCGTCCGAAGAGGGCGTGCCCATCTTCGCGCGCTTCTTCCTGGGCGGCATCCTGGACGTGCGCGGGTACCGCTTCCGCACCATCGGCTCGCGCATCCCGCTCACCGGCAGCACCGACCCCAACAGCGCCCCCATCACGAACCAAGCCAACATCGGCGGCAACCTGATGTACTTCCAGAACCTCGAGCTCGAGTTTCCCATCCTGGACGCGGTGGGCATTCGTGGCGTGCTCTTCACCGACGCCGGCAACGCCTGGAACCTGGAGAACGTGTACTGCGAGACCACGAAGGGCAGCGTGCCCTACGCGGAGAACAGCCCGTGCTTCGACGGCATCGATAGCCTAGGGACGCTGCGAACATCCTGGGGCTTCGGCATTCGCTGGTTCTCGCCCCTCGGACCGCTCCGGTTCGAGTGGGGTTTCCCGTTCAGTCCGCTGCCCTACGAGGAGAGCAGCGTGTTCGAGTTCACCATTGGCAACTTCTTCTGAGCCGCGGACCGGCGCGCGCGAAGAGGACGCGGCGACGACCGAGCGCAACGTCGCCGCGCCACCGAGCTCGGACCCCGAGTCACGGCGTGAGAAGCCTGCCCCGCGCACGGCCGCACGCAGCTCGCCGCCCGCGGGCTCCACGGACACGTTGCTGTCCGCGCCGACACCAGGATTGAACGACGACGAAGCCTCGCGGATCCGCGTCGAGGAGCTGGGGCGGCGGGTCGATCAGCTCCAGGACCGGGTGAAGGTGCTCGAGCTCGCGGGCGCTCGCCTCCTGCCGCGCTGGGCCCTGTGGGTGCTGTTCCTGCTGGCGCTGGCGCTCGTGTGGCAGCTCGCTCGGCGTTGAGCGCTGGGCTCGGCGTCGCAACCTCCTTCTTCCCGATAAGCCACCGTAACTAAAGCATATTTTTGCGGGCCCCGGGTGTTGTCGCGGGCCTCGTCCCGAGCTAACTCAGAGCTTCGATTCCTCGCGTCCGAGCGCTCCACCTCGAGCGCCGCGCCTTGCCATCACCATGCAACAGCCTCCCCCCTCTGGCCCGTCGCACGAGCAGCCCATCAGCATCCAAGACGAGATGCGGACGTCCTACCTCGACTACGCGATGAGCGTGATCATCGGGCGTGCGATCCCTGACGTCCGCGACGGACTCAAGCCCGTTCATCGCCGCATCCTGTACGCGATGAAGAGCCTCAATCTGACCGCCAGCTCGGGCTTTCGAAAGTGCGCCCTCGTGGTTGGCGAGGTGATAGGCAAGTACCACCCCCACGGCGACGCGGCGGTGTACGACGCGCTGGTGCGCATGGCGCAGGACTTCTCCATGCGCCACCTGCTCGTGGACGGGCAGGGCAACTTCGGCTCCGTGGACGGCGATCCACCAGCGGCGTATCGCTACACGGAGTGCCGCATGGCGAAGGTGGCCATGGATCTGCTCACCGACATCGACAAGGACACGGTCGACTTCGTCGCCACCTTCGACGAGTCGAGCGAAGAGCCCCGCGTACTGCCGGCGCGCTTTCCCAACCTCCTAGTGAACGGCTCCGGCGGCATCGCCGTCGGCATGGCGACCAACATCCCGCCGCACAATCTGGGCGAGATCATCGACGCGACCATCGCGCTGATTCGCGAGCCTGACACCACCATCGAGGCTCTGCTGTCCATCGTGCCGGGCCCAGACTTTCCGACCGGAGGCTTCATCCATGGTCGGGCGGGCATCTTTCAGGCCTACAAGACCGGACGCGGCTCCGTGGTGATGCGCGCCAAGACCATGGTGGAGAAGGCGCACGGGTCGACCGAGCGGGAGCAGATCGTCGTCACGGAGATCCCGTATCAGGTCAACAAGGCCAGGCTCGCGGCGAAGATCGGCGAGCTGATCCGGGACAAGCGGGTGGAGGGGATCCGCGAGGTGCGTGACGAGAGCGATCGCGACGGAATGCGCCTCGTGGTCGAGCTCAAGAAGGACGTCTTCCCCGAGGTCGTGCTGAACCAGCTCTACCGGCTGACGGACATGCAGTCCTCCTTCGGCATCATCAACCTGGCGATCGTCAACAACAGGCCAGCGGTGCTCGACCTCAAGGAGACCCTGCATCACTTCATCGAGCACCGACGGGAGGTCGTCAGTCGCAGGAGCCGCTACGAACTCACCAACGCGGAAGCACACAAGGAGATCGTGGAGGGCCTGGGCATGGCCGTCACCGAGGTGGACCTGGTGATCGCCACCATCCGCAAGTCTCGGGATCCGGACGAAGCTCGCCAGGCGCTCATGTTGCTTCCCCTCAAGGGGCTCGAGGCGTTCGTCCGCCGCGCCGGCCGCCCGGAGCGGGAGATCGAGCAAGCCGGCGCCATCCTCGACTACCGCCTGAGCGAGCGTCAGGCCAAGGCCATCCTCGAGATGCGACTGGCGCGACTGACGGGCCTCGAGTACGAAAAGCTCGCCGACGAGTACGGCAAGCTGTGCGACGAGATCGTCCGCCTTCGCACCATCCTGGCGGACGAGGGGCGCCTCATGAGCGTGATCGTCGAGGAGCTCGAGGAGGTCAAGGAGCGCCACGCCGAGCCCCGCCGAACCGTCATCCTGGACAATGAAGCCGAGATCCAGATCGAGGATTTGATCCAGGAAGAGGACATGGTGGTGACCATCTCCCACCAGGGCTACATCAAGCGCACTGCCTTGTCCGAGTACCGCGCGCAGCGTCGTGGCGGCAAAGGGAACCGGGGCCTCGAAGCCCGGGACGACGACTTCGTGAACATGCTCTTCGTCGCCTCGACGCACAGCTTCGTCTTCTTCTTCAGCGATAGGGGCAAGCTGTACGTGAAGAAGGTGTACGAGATCCCGGTAGGCGCACGCGTGGCCAAGGGCCGCGCGATCGTCAACTTCATCGGCATGGAGGAAGGCGAGCGCGTCGCAGCCATCACGCCGGTCCCCGGGTTCACCGAGAACGTGTTCGTGACGACGCTCACCCGCCTGGGTCAGATCAAGAAGACGAGCATCCTCGAGTACCAGAACTTTCGCGAGAGAGGCATCATCGGTGTCAAGATCTCGGACGAGGACCGCCTACTCTCCGCGGTGGTCACCGATGGGGGGCGCGAGTTCTTGATCGCGACCCGCACCGGGAAGAGCATCCGGTTCCCCGAGTCCCAGGTGCGCGCAATGGGGCGCGGCACCGGCGGCGTGAAGGCGGTAGACCTCGAAGAGGGCGACGAGGTCGTCGGCTTCGTCGCCACGGATCCGGAGCGCACCCAGGTCCTGGCGGTGTGCGCGCGCGGCTACGGCAAGCGCACGCCTCTCGACGAGTTCCGCTCCCAGCACCGCGGCGGCAAGGGCATCATCCTGATCGACGCCAGCGAGCGGAACGGTCCCGTCGTGGGTTTGGTCCTGGTCAAGGCCGCGGACGAAGTCATGCTCATCACGGATCGGGGGCAGACCATCCGTTGCCCGGTGGCGGACATCCGCGAGACCGGTCGCAACGCGCAGGGCGTCAAGGTGATGAACGTGGGCGAAGACGAACGCGTAGCCGCGGTCGAGCTGGTCGGTGAGCGCACCGAGGACGAGGACGACGGCAGCGACAGACCAACTCCGGCCGCTGACGAGTCCTCGGCTGCCCCGCCCCCGCCCCCCGAGGACCCGGGTGCGGACGACGGCTCGGAGCCCGGCGACGACGACCCTGTGGGCGAGTGATGACCAAGTCGCGGGCGCTGCGTGAGGCGAGGCAAACCCTCCGGCGTCTGCGCGACCTCCACCCGGACGCGCACTGCGAGCTCGAGCACGACGGACCCTTCCAGCTGCTGGTGGCAACGGTGCTCTCGGCCCAGTCCACGGACGTCGCCGTCAACGCAGTGACGCCCGCCCTGTTCCGCCGCTTCGGCACGCCCGAGCGCCTGGCGCGCGCGGACCAACCCACGCTCGAGACGCTGATCGGACGGCTGGGCATGTTTCGGCAGAAGGCCAAGAACTTGATCGGAATGGCGAAGGCGCTGTGTGCCGAGCACGCGGGGACGGTGCCCGCATCCCTCGACGCGCTCGTGGCGCTGCCTGGGGTCGGACGCAAGACCGCCAACGTCGTGCTGGGCGTGGCCTTCGGCGCCGCCGAGGGAGTCGTTGTGGACACGCACGTGCAGCGCCTCAGTCAGCGCCTCGGTTGGACCAAACAGACGACTCCCGAGAAGATCGAAGCGGACCTGATGAAGGCGTTCCCGCGGGAGAGCTGGGACATCCTCTCGCACACGCTGATCTTCCACGGCCGACGGGTCTGCACTGCTCGCAGCCCCGCGTGCTCGGGCTGCGGAGTGTCGGACGTGTGTCCAAGTGCGTTCCGCGCCGAAGGCGTGGGGCGAAAACCCCCTCGCGCGCGGAGCACTTCAGCCTGACGCATCGTCCCGCAGTGCGCGAGCGAACAGCTCGAGCAACTCTTCACTCGCGGTGTAGGGGTCGAGTTCGTGGTCGCGCACGCGCTCCGCGGTGCGCTCGAGCCGGTCACCGAGGCGACGGACGGCCTCCTCGGAGACCGTGTCGCGGAAAGACTGGACCAGAGACTGCAGGGCGCGCTCGGACAGGCGGCGCTTGCCGGCCTCGGTCTCGAAGAGCCAGTCACGGTGGGCGCAGAGGTGCGCCACTAGGTCGCCCACACCCTCTCCCCGCGTCGACACGGTGCGCGTGATGGGCGGCGTCCACTCTTCGCCGGCCCCGCCGACGACGACGGGACGAACCGTAGCGGCGGTGTGGCCCCGTCCCCGCTTCGCCGCGCTGGTGAACGCTTCACCGCCGAGGGCGATCATGAGCTCGAGATCGGCGACCGCCGCCTCGGCACCGTCCCGGTCGGCCTTGTTGACGGCGAAGACGTCGGCGCACTCCAGGATGCCGGCCTTGATCGCCTGGATCTCGTCGCCCAGCCCGGGCGCGACCACGACCAGGGTAGTGTGCGCGGCGCGGGTGATCTCCAGCTCGTCTTGCCCCACGCCGACCGTCTCCACGATCACGACAGCGGCTCCCCAGGCATCCAGCACGGACACGACATCGCGCGCCGACCGCGTCAGGCCGCCGAGAGCGCCCCGTGTGGCCAGCGAACGGATGAAGACGCCGGGATCCTCGAAGTGCCGCTGCATACGGATCCGATCGCCCAGGATCGCCCCGCCGGAGAACGGGCTGGTGGGATCAATCGCGACCACCGCGACCCGCTCGCCTCCTGCTCGGAAGCGCTGCACCAGTCGATCCGTCAGCGTGCTCTTCCCGGCGCCTGGGTTGCCCGTCACGCCTAGCACCCAGGCCTTGCCGGTGTGTGGGTGAAGCGCCTTGAGCAGCTCACGGTAGCCGGTCAACCGGTCGTCGACGGCGCGGCAAGCGCGCGCTGCAGCACGCACCTCGCCTTGGACGACTCGTCGGGCCAGCTCCTCTTCCACGGACAACAGAGTCGCCGCTCGCGCGCGCAGCGTCAACGTGCTCGCGACTGCTCCGCGCGGTACTCCTCCACCACGCGCTCGACGGTGCGGGTGGTCATGCGACCCTCGAGCACCTCTGCGTCGCGCAGAAGCCGGCGCTGGAACTCCACGTTGGTGCGAATTCCACCGATGATCAACTCATCGAGCGCGCGCTGCATGCGATTGATCGCGATCTCCCGCGTGCTACCGTGGGTGATCACCTTGGCCAGCAGCGAGTCGTAATGGCTCGGCACCGTCCAGCCGCCGAACACGCCGGAGTCGACGCGCACACCGGCGCCTCCAGGCGGATGGTACTCGGTGATCAGACCGGGCCAGGGCGCGAAGGTGAGCGAGTCTTCCGCCATGATCCGGCACTCGATGGCGTGCCCGCGGAATTTCCACGGACGGGTGTCGGGGAGGTTCAGCTTCTCGCCGGCGGCCACGCGGATCTGCTCGATGACCAGATCGACGCCCGTAGTCACCTCGGTGACTGGGTGCTCGACCTGCACCCGCGTGTTCATCTCCATGAAGTAGAGCGACCCGTCTTCGTCCATCAAGAACTCGAGGGTCCCGAGGGACGTGTAGCCCGTCTCCCGCAGCGCGTGGCGGATCCGTTCCCCCATCTCCGCGCGCCGCTGCTCGGTCATGGCGACGCAGGGTGCCTCCTCGACGACCTTCTGATGACGACGCTGCAGGCTGCACTCGCGCTCCCCCAGCGTCCAGACCTGCCCGTGCTCGTCGGCCAGCGCCTGGAACTCGACGTGGCGGGGTCGCTCCACATAGCGCTCGAGGTACAGCTCTGCGTTCTTGAACCCCGCGAGCGCCTCCGCAGTGGCGGACTCGAACGCTCCACGAAGCTCCTCGAGGCGCCGTACGACGCGCATCCCACGACCACCGCCACCGCCCCGCGCCTTGAGCATCACGGGGTAGCCGATGCGTCGCGCCTCGGACTCGGCGTGAGAGACGCTCTCCAGGGACTGCGAGCCGGGCAAGAGCGGGAGATCGAACTGCGCCGCGAGCTCTCGTGCACTGATCTTGTCACCCCAACGCGCCATCACCTCCGGACGCGGGCCGATGAAGGTGAGTCCGCAGCGCTCGACCACCTGGGCGAACGCGGCGTTCTCGCTCAAGAAGCCGTAGCCCGGATGGATGGCGTCGGCGGCGCTGATCTCGGCGGCGCTGATGATGGCCGGCACGTTCAGGTAGCTCTCCGCGGCCGGAGCGCGACCAATGCAAATCGCCTCGTCCGCGAAGCGAACGTGCAAGGCTCCCTCGTCTGCCTGTGAGTGGACGGCGACCGTACGAATGGACAACTCGCGACACGCACGGATGATGCGCATCGCAATCTCCCCTCGATTCGCGATCAGGATCTTCTTGAACATCGCCCGCCTGGCGGCCCCATCCGCTCAGCCAACCCGTCGGATCTTGAACAACTTCTGACCGAACTCGACGCTGGCGCCGTTCTCGACCAAGACCTCTTCGACGGTGCCGTTGTCGTCGGCTTCGATCTCGTTCATGAGCTTCATGGCCTCCACGATGCAGAGGGTCTGACCCTTCTTCACCAGGGCACCAAGCTCCACGAAGGCTGGAGCCTCGGGAGAAGGGGCACGGTAGAACGTGCCGACGAACGGCGACGTCACCACGACCAGGTCGGGATCGGTGACGTCGCTCGCGCTCGGCGCGACGCTCGTGGCGACGGTGCTTGCCGGTAGAGCGACGGCAGCCGTCGCGAGGGCCGGCGCGGCGCGACCGAGCACCAAGCGCAGCTTGATCTTTTCATCCTCGTATTCGAGCTCGGACACGCCACCTGCGTCGAGCGTCGCGATCAAGTTCTTGAGCTGCTTGAGCGGAATTTCCATCGGCTGACCCTGCGCCCAGACGGTACCGTGGGCGATCGCCCGGGCGAAGCGGAATCTGGCGCCGCGAAGCCCGCTACGCGGTGGCCCGTCTCGCACGCAGCGCGACGATCAGTCCGCGCAGTCCCAGCGCGTAGGACTCGGCTCCGAAGCCGGCAACCCGACCCAGGCAGGCCGGCGCAATCCGACTGCGTCGACGAAAGGGCTCGCGGGCGTCCGGATTGGACAGGTGCACCTCGATGGCCGGAAGGCCGGCACCACGCAGCGAGTCGTACAGCGCGAAGGACGTGTGCGTCAGGGCACCCGGGTTGATCAGGATCCCGTCGAACCCTTCGTCCTCGGCCGAGTTGATCCAGTCGATCAGCAAGCCCTCATGATTGCTCTGCCGGCACACCACCTCGGCGTCGAGCGCCTTGGCAATCTCGACCACGAGCGCGTGGACGTCGCTTAGGGTCGCGCTGCCGTAAATCTCCGGCTCGCGTTTGCCTAGGCGGTCCAAGTTCGGCCCGC
Source organism: Polyangiaceae bacterium (assembly GCA_019637295.1). Lineage (GTDB taxonomy): Bacteria > Myxococcota_A > Polyangia > Polyangiales > Polyangiaceae > JACKEA01. Next base: position 648,083 of record JAHBVX010000002.1, on the reverse strand, counting down.
TGAGCAGCAACACCCTGAGCAGCGGTGTGCCACCCGACCGACGCCGCGGGCTCACCCGCGGCGCTCGAGCGCGCAGCGTTGCCTTTGCCCCGCGACGAGCGCGTGCCACGCGGGCTAGGCGAGCTCCTCGAGCAGCTGCGGCGCGAGGACACGTAGCAGATAGCGCCCCTTGCCGAGGTTGCCCCCAGGGTCCATCGTGAGCGCCAGAAAGTAGTTGTCGTTCAGGACCCGGATGAGCGTGACGAGCTTGGCGCTCTTGAACGACACCTCTTTGGTGTCGCCGGCCTCCAGCATCTCCGTGGCGCGCTGGATGGCCTTGACCACGACGCTCACCTCGGCGCCCACGGCCTCGATGTCGAACCCCGCGTCCTGCCGCGCATAGCTCTCGAGCGGGATGCCCTCGAAGTCCATGAGCAAGCCGGCAAGCCCACCCTCGGTCCCGTCTACGACGCCTTGTAGCGCCTCCTTGAACATGAGCTGAGCGTAGCCGGTTCTCGGCTGTGGGTGAACGTTTCTGCGCTCGGGGCGCACGAGGAGCGGCGAACTCGGCCTCGGCGGAGCCCAGCCGGCGGCCCTTGGCCATAAAATATAAGGAGTTCCAGTGGTTATGATGGTGCCAGGCATGGCAATACAAATTTTGCCCAACTAGGGTTGCACCCCGGCCCTGGCTGGGAGAAAGGCTGCAAGGAGATCTGCCCTCTGTCGTCCTTGACCCTTCGGACGCCGAGCGGCTACGTTCCCGTTCCCCGAGGCTCGGGGACTTGACCGGCCTGCTTGACTCCAGAGGAAAGAGGAAGCGTTAGCCCAATGCGTGCGCGCGCGGGGGACCCGCCCCGCACAATGACTCAAAAGGTCCTCGCGGGCCGAGCCGACGATCCGGATCTCAAGGACCGCCTGGTCCAGGTGAAGGTCGATCAGATCGTCTTGGCTCGTGAACCTAACCGCGTGCTTGCCGAGGCACTCGAGCAGGGCCTCAAGAAGTGCACCGTCGAGACCGCCGTCGCGTACGACACACGCTGCGTGACGACGGACGGCGCCGAGCCTGATCTGAGCGCTCCGGAGCGTGTCTCGCGCGCGGTGCTCCAGAACAACATCCTGATCGCAAGGCCCGGGATCGGCTTTCCTCCCGCGGTTCACCTCGAGCGATTCGCCAGCCCCGCGCGCCTGGCGGTGACCGACGAGCCGCGTATGGCATCGGTGGGCGGCGTCGGCATGCTCACGCTGGTAGTCTCGCCTTCGCAGCTCGCCGAAGCGCTCACCCACGGGACCGTGTGGGTCAGACCGCCGGTCAGCGTGCAGGTCTTGCTGTCGGGGAGAATTCGACCCTTCGTGTGCGTGCGGGACGTCGCGCTCGAGCTGTTGCGGCGCGGCTTGGGCGACGTGATCAAGCGCGTCGATCAACAGGGACACGTCCCGGTGGTGGTGGAGTTCGCCGGTCCGAGCGCGCGCCTGCTCAGCGTGCCCGACCGCGCCGTGCTGTGCGCCCTCGCGCCGCTGCTTGGAGCGTCAGCAGCCGTGTTCGTGAGCGACGAGAAGACCGAGGTCTACCTGCGGGATCAGCGCCGCTCGAAGGCTCACCGCGGGCTGCTGCCGGATCCGGGCGCTCCCTGCGAGGACGTCATCAGCGTGGATCTATCGGCCGTGGATCCGCTCGTCATGGACGAGGCGGGGGAGGTTCGACAAGTCCGCGAGCTGGCCGGAAAGCCAGTGTACCAAGTCGTGCTGGGTGGGGACTCGGGGGCGTCACTACGGGATTTGCTCGCCGCGGCGGCCTTGCTCAAGAGCAAGCGCGTCCCGCCCAGGTTGGACTTCCTGCTCGCTCCACCGTCGAGGCAAGCGCTGGAGGTGCTCGCGGCCTCGGGTGCCCTCGTCGACTTGATCGCCACCGGCGCGCGGCTGGTCGAGCCCGATCATCGCCTGCTCACGGGTGAGCTCTATCCCCCCACCGCGGGTGGTCTCAGCCTGCGAACGTTCGAGCCTGAACCGGGCGCCGCGAAGGACCGGCGCTTCGTCGTCGCCTCTGCGGAGACGATCGCGTTCGCGGTGGCCACGGGCCAGCTCGGAGACCCACGCAGCTTCAAGCGGCCGGTCCGCGTGACCGTCCCGCGCACCCTACCCACGGATGACGTTCTCACGCTGCGCAAGGGCAAGGGGAAGGCCAAGGAAGGACTCGAAGGCACGAAGCTGCCACCCGCCCGAGCATCAGCGCGGCTCGGATGGGCAGGCAAGGCCACGCTCGACATCGTCGACCACGAGGCGCGCCCTTCGGCGCCCAGCTTGATGGTGCTGCGCTCGCTGGGAGAGGTACGCTGGGCGGCTCGCCACGCCGCCGACCTCGGCGCGCCGCTGCGGGCGGTGGTGGCGGAGCACATCCCCGCGGGGCTGGTGCCTCAGTTCGCGGGCCTGGGCATCCTGGCGCTCACCGCGCCGTCGAGCACCCTCGAGGCGCTCTCTGGCCACAGGACCGTGGAGCTGCCCGGCGTGGAGGAAATCCCCACCGCGAGCGGCTTCGTTGCCCTGGCTGGCGGCGCGAAGATCGAGCTGTTTTGTGAGGCCATCCTGGCCGAGCGGGAGTGGACGACCGCGGGCAGTGCGCGTAGCGCGCCGCCGGCGAAGAGCAAGTAGGCGATGCTGGCTCACCCGCGGCTGCTCGCGGTATGCTGACCAGACGATGAAGCTCTCCGCGCTCGGTCTGGCCATGCTCCTCTCGAGTCCAGCGCTGGCCGACGGTGCCGACGACGCGCCATCCACTCCGGCCGCGCCCAGCGCCGCCGGGGACGGTCCTGGCGAGGAGGATCGCACCTTCAGCCACGGCGGACAGTTCGGGTTGCGCGCCGGCGTGGTCGGCGGCTACCGCATGATCTTCCGTTACGATCAGTCCCCCTTCTGCAGCGCTCCCGACCCCGCGAAGTCCGTCAAGGATCAACAGAAGTTCTGCGGCCACGCCGCGCCGTTCGCGCTCGACGTCGCGCTCAGCTTCGCGCCCTTCGGTTCCTTCGAACCCTTTGCCTGGGGCCGGTTCGGGCTCGCCAAGGAGCCCGAGACGAACACCAACGAGGTCCTGGTCCTCGGCGCCGGCGCTCGGCTCTACACGATGAGCGACAGCGCGTTCAAGATCTTCATTCAGCCGGCCGCGGGTGTGGAGCTCGAGTCGGGCGCGGGAAACCCGGCCTATCAAGGCAACAATCCCGAGTACAAGACGGACATGGTCTTTCATCTCTCCGCAGGCCCGCAGTTCGATTTCGCCAAGGCCATCGGCGTGTACGCGAACGCCGGCATCACGACGGGCATCTTGCGTTCCATTCACTCCAACCTCGAGGTGCAGCTCGGAGTGCAGCTGCGCGCGCCGTGAGCCCGACCGTGCCCGAGCGTCCCTTTCGAGTCCTAGGCGTGCAACAGATCGCCGTCGGTGCGAGCGACAAGCAGAAGCTCCGCGCGCTCTGGGTCGACTTGCTGGGTCTGCAGCCCACCGGAGAGTATCGCAGCGAGCGTGAGAACGTGGACGAGCTCATCACGGTGGTGGGCAGCGGCCCCTTCCGGGTCGAGGTGGACTTGATGCAGCCGCTGGATCCCGAGCGCCGCCCGCGGGTGGATCAGCCTCCGCTCAACCACGTCGGCCTCTGGGTGGACGACCTCGCCGGCGCCGTCGAGTGGCTCACGGCTCAGGGCGTCCGCTTCGCACCCGGCGGCATCCGCGCTGGCGCCGCTGGACACGACGTGTGCTTCGTCCACCCCAAGGCCAACGACGAGTTCCCCTTCGCCGGCGAGGGAGTGCTGATCGAGCTCGTACAGGCTCCGGCCGACGTGCTCGCCGCCTTCGACGCCGCCGGCTGAGTGCTACGGAGACCTCGCCAGATGATTGATCCGAAGTCCGCCGCCGACCTCGACTCCTGGGACGAACTGTGTCGCCGGGAGCTTGGGAGCAAAGACCCCGAGTCGCTGTGCTGGCAGACCCCCGAAGGTATTCCCATCAAGCCGCTGTACACCCGCGCGGACGTCGCCGAGCTCGACTTCATCGACACGGTGAGCGGCGCGTTTCCGTTCTTGCGCGGCCCGAAGGCGACGATGTACGCCGGCCGCCCGTGGACCATCCGGCAGTACGCTGGCTTCTCCACCGCCGAGGAGTCCAACGCGTTCTATCGTACCGCGCTCGCCGCCGGGCAGAGGGGCCTGAGCGTCGCGTTCGATCTAGCCACCCACCGCGGCTACGACAGCGACCACCCGCGGGTAGTCGGGGACGTGGGCAAGGCAGGCGTCGCCATCGACAGCGTCGCGGATATGCAGATTCTGTTCGACGGCATCTCGCTGAAGGACATCAGCGTGAGCATGACCATGAACGGCGCTGTGTTGCCGGTGATGGCCATGTACATCGTCGCCGGAGAGGAGCAGGGCGCACTTCGAGCAGACCTGACTGGGACCATCCAGAACGACATCCTCAAGGAGTTCATGGTCCGAAACACGTACATCTACCCGCCGGCCGCGAGCATGCGGATCGTGTCGGACGTGATCCACTTCGCCGCGCGGCAAATGCCGCGCTTCAACTCCATTTCCATCAGCGGCTACCACATGCAGGAAGCCGGGGCGACCGCGGATCTCGAGCTCGGCTACACCATCGCCGACGGACTCGAGTACGTACGCGCCGCTCTCGCCAAGGGGCTCGACATCGACGAGTTCGCGCCTCGCTTGTCGTTCTTCTTCGGCATCGGAATGAACTTCTTCATGGAGATCGCCAAGCTGCGCGCGGCGCGGCTGCTGTGGGCGACGCTGCTCGCGGAGCGCTTCTCACCGACGAAGCCGGAGAGCATGATGCTGCGCACGCACTGTCAGACCAGCGGCGTGAGCCTGACGGAGCAGGAGCCCCACAACAACGTGGTGCGCACGACGCTCGAAGCGCTGGCCGCCGTTCTGGGCGGAACTCAGAGCCTGCACACCAACTCGTTCGACGAGGCCATCGCGCTGCCCAGCGATTTCGCGGCGCGGCTCGCGCGCAATACCCAGCTGCTGTTGCAGCACGAGGCTCAGGTGACCCACGTCGTCGATCCCTTCGGCGGCAGCTACTTCATGGAGTCCCTCACCCACGCGCTGGCCGCGAAGGCCCTCTCCCACATCGAGGAGGTCGAGGCCCTCGGGGGCATGACCCGCGCCGTGGAGACCGGCGTGCCCAAGCTGAGGATCGAGGAGGCTGCCGCCCGCCGTCAGGCGCGCATCGACCGAGGGCTGGACGTGATCGTGGGCGTGAATCGCTACCCAGTCCGGGAGGAGCAGCCCATCGACGTGCGAGTCGTCGACAACCGAGCGGTGCGTGAGACGCAGCTCACGCGGCTGGCCGCCGTAAAGGCCGGTCGCGACGACGCGGCTGTTCGTGGGTGCCTCAGCGCGCTGTCCAGAGCGGCGGAGTCCGGCCAGGGGAACCTCCTCGAGCTCAGCGTCGACGCCGCGCGGGCCCGCGCCACGGTGGGCGAGATCTCACTCGCGCTGGAGACTGTGTTCGGGCGTCACAGCGCGAGCACGCAGACCCTGTCGGGCGTCTACGCCGGCTACTACGGTGGCGATCCGGATTGGCAGGCGCTGCGAGACGGTATCTCGCGCTTCGAGCGGGACCAAGGGCGACGGCCACGGATCTTGATCGTCAAGATGGGTCAAGACGGCCACGACCGAGGGGCGAAGGTGATCGCGACGGCGTTCGCCGACGCCGGCTACGACGTGGACATCGGTCCGCTGTTTCAGACACCCGAGGAGGCCGCTCGGCAGGCGATGGAGAATGACGTGCACGCCATCGGGGTGTCGTCGCAGGCAGCAGGGCACACCACTCTCGTGCCCGAGCTGCTCCGCTGCCTCGAGGCGCTGGGCGCCCGGGACATCCTGGTCGTCGTCGGCGGGGTGATCCCCGCCTCCGACTACGCCGAGCTCCACGACCGAGGCGTGGCGGCCATTTTTGGGCCCGGCACCCCGATCGTGACGAGCGCGACGCGTGTGCTGGAGCTCATCGAGCAGCGCAGGGGCAGGGAACCCGGGCCCGGATGACGATGATGGCGCCGCCCGACGTCGCCGCGTTGGCTCTGGACGTCCTGGCAGGCAAGCGGCGCGCGCTGGCCAAGGCGATAACGTTGGTAGAGAGCCGACGCACGGACCACCAACAGGCCGCCGAGGACTTGCTTCGGCGACTCATCAAGCGCACGGGCCGCGCCCATCGTGTCGGGATCAGTGGAGTGCCGGGCGTCGGCAAGAGCACGTTCATCGACGCGCTCGGCTTGCACTTGCTCGGGATAGGCTGTCGGGTCGCCGTGCTCGCGGTGGATCCGTCGAGCCGGGTCTCCGGCGGCAGCATCTTGGGCGACAAGACGCGCATGCCTCGTTTGTCGGCCTCGACCGACGCATTCATAAGGCCCAGCCCCGCAGCGGGGTCCCTCGGCGGCGTCGCTCGCCACACCCGCGAAGCGATGTTGGTGTGCGAGGCAGCCGGCTTCGACGTGGTGATCGTCGAGACCGTCGGTGTCGGTCAGAGTGAGCACGCCGTAGCTCAGATGGTGGACTCCTTCCTGCTGCTGGCGCTCGCGGGTGCGGGGGACGAGCTGCAGGGGATCAAGCGCGGAATCCTCGAGCTAGTCGACGTGCTGTGCGTGAACAAGGCCGATGGGGACAACGTGCGGCGCGCGGAGAGCGCCGCACGTGAGCACGAGAGCGCATTTCGCTTGCTCCGCAGCCACGATGACCATCCACCACGGGTGCTGACCGCGAGCGCAGCGGAGGAGCGCGGCATTGCAGAGGTCTGGGCGGCGCTCGCCGAGCACCGCGCCGAGCTGGCAAGCTCGGGCAGGCTCGCCCAGCGGCGACGCGAACAGCAGCGCGAGTGGCTCGACGCTTTGATCCGCGAAGGTCTCGAGCGTGCGCTCGACGCCGACGCCCGCACGCTCTCGGTCCGAGCGCAGGTGGAGAGCGCGGTGGATTCCGACGAGATCAGCGCTCCCGAGGGTGCCCGTCGCGTGCTCGCGGAGTTCTTCCGCGTTGGCGCTGAACGGACTCAGACGTCCAAGGCTTGAGCCTCTTCGGCGCGGTCCATGATGAAGTGAAAGCGAGCCGAGGGGTCCTTGCCCATCAACTCGCTGACGATGCGGTCGGTCTCGAGCGCATCGGCGATGTCGACACGCACGAACTGCCGAGTGGCCGGGTTGAGAGTCGTGTCCCACAGCACCTTGGGCATCATCTCGCCCAGCCCCTTGAAGCGGGTGATCTCGGGCTTGGCATTGCCCTTCACGCGCGTGCGCAGGATGCGCTCCTTGTCGTCGTCGTCCTTGGCCCAGAACGTGTCGTTGCCCGCGTCGATGCGGTACAGCGGCGGGACGGCGACGAACAGCCGCTTGTCGCGAATGAGCTGCGGCAAGTGCCGGTAGAAGAAGGTGAGCAGCAACGTGGTGATGTGGTTGCCGTCGCTATCGGCGTCGGCGAGCAAGACGATGCGCTCGTAGCGTAGCTTTTCGAGGTCGAAGCCAGGGCCGACGCCGCAGCCGAGGGCGGTGACCAAGTCCGCGATCTCGCGGTTCTCCAGCACCTTGGCGATGGACAGGGTCTCGGTGTTGAGCACCTTTCCGCGCAGCGGCAGCACCGCCTGCCGGCTGCGATCGCGCCCCTGCTTGGCGCTGCCCCCTGCGGAATCACCCTCAACGATGAACAGCTCCGTGTCTCGTCGATTGGTGCTGGTGCAGTCACTGAGCTTGCCCGGCAGCGTGAGTCGACCGCTCGTCGCGCTGCGTCGCGTCACCGCGGCGCTCGCGGCTCGCGATGCCTCCCGCGCGCGGGCGGCGAGGATCACGCGATGGACGACCTGCTCGGCGATGCTACGGTTCTGGTTGAGCCACTGTTCGAGAGCGGGTCGCACCGCGCCGTCCACCGCGGCTTGCACCTCCGGGTTGTTCAGGCGGTCCTTGGTCTGCCCCTGGAACTGCGGCTCGGCGAGAAAGACGCTGAGGACACCGCACAGCCCTTCCCGAATGTCTTCTGCCGTCAGCGTGACGCCGCGCGGCGAGAGGTTGTGGGTCTCGATGAAGTTGCGGACGGCCTTGACCACGCCGGCGCGAAATCCGTTCTCGTGGGTTCCGCCGCTGCCCGTCGGGATGCCGTTGACGAAGCTCCGCACGTGCTCGTCCGTCGACTCGGTCCAGCGCAGCACTGCCTCGATGCGAAGTCCGTTCTCGCGAAACAGCGTGAAAGACGCATCGTGCACGCTCCTCTGCTTGCGCTCCCGCAGGATCGACTCGAGAAATTCCACGATGCCGCTCTCGTGGTGAAACACGTGCTTCTGGTCTTGGGTCTCGTCGGCGAACACGACCCGGAGCCCCTTGTGCAGGAAGCTGGCCACCTCGAGCCGCTCGCGGATCACCTCCGCGGAGAACTCGGTCTTCGGAAAAATCTCCGGGTCCGGCCGGAAGAACACGGTCGTCCCGGTCCCGCGGGCCTTGCCGACGGTCTTCAGCTTGCCTTGCACCTGGCCCGCGTGAAACCTCATCTCGAACTCGCTGCCGCCGCGACGCACGCGAGCCACGAGTTCGCTCGACAGTGCGTTGACCACGCTGGCCCCGACACCGTGCAGCCCCCCCGCGGTCTTGTAGTTGCCCGGCTCGAACTTTCCGCCGGCGTGCAAGGTGGTGAAGATGATCTCGATGGCGGGCTTCTTGTGCTTCGGGTGCACGTCCACTGGGATGCCGCGACCGTTGTCCGCGCAGGTGAGCGAGCGACCGTCCCGGTGCAGTGTCACCGTGATCTCGGAGGCGTGACCATTCATGGCCTCGTCGATGGCGTTGTCCACCAGCTCCCAGACCAGATGGTGCAGGCCCGCGCTCGCCACACCGCCGATGTACATGCCCGGCCGTTTACGCACCGGCTCGAGCCCTTCGAGCACGGTGATGTCGGAAGCGTCGTAGTTGGTCATGTAGGCGTCTCGGCGAAGAGCCCGGGGAACCTGCCACAGCGCACCCGCGAAAGGCAAAAGCCAGAGCGCCGGCCGCGCCGCGAGGTCGCCACGCCGCGGCCGCCGGCTGCCGTTTTCCCTGCGTTTCCGCGCTTCGAGACGCCCCTTCTCGTGGTACGGTCCAGCCTCGAGGAGGCGAGCATGAACCGTATCGTGGTGCGAGTGGGTGGCCGCGGCAGCGTGGTCGATGGAGCCGCCAGCGAGGACCCAGCGCAGGCCAGCTCGTGCGACTTGTGCGGCGTGAGCGCTGCCGTGACGGCCAGCGTGACGACGGACGGCTCTGCCCCCTTCGCTTGCAAGGACTGCCTTCGAGCCCGACTCGAGGCCATGACCCTGTCCCAGTGGCAGCTTGCTGAGCCGAACCCGTCGGGGTTGCCCTGGGGCAAGATCAGCGGGTGATGGTGGCGGGTTGCCACGCCAGATTCCGTACTGCGATGTTAGAGTGACGACGAAACGAGTCGAGGAGCCAGAGGCCCGATGTTGAAGAAGCTGCCCGTAGCGCGAGCCGAGTCGGTGTTCGGCGATTTCAAGGGGGAGTACACGCCGGAGCAAGCGCTGGTCGAGGCCAACCGCTGCCTCTACTGCTCGGACGCGCCCTGCATCAAAGCGTGCCCAACGCAGATCGAGATCCCCGAGTTCATCCGCAAGATCGCGACTGGCAACCTCCGCGGCTCCGCCCGCACCATCTTCGACGCGAACATCCTGGGCATGAGCTGCGCGCGGGTGTGCCCGGTCGAGGTGCTGTGCGTGGGCGACTGCGTGTACAACCACATGGGCGTCCCACCCATCCAGATCGGCAAGCTGCAGCGCTTCGCCACCGACCGCGCGTTCGAGCGCGGCGATCGCTTCTTCGCCGCCGGGGCCGACACGGGGAAGTCAATCGGGCTAGTCGGCGGCGGCCCCGCCTCCCTGGCTGCTGCCCACGAGCTTCGCCGCCTCGGTCATCGCTGCACCATTTACGAGAAGCGCGAGGTACTTGGAGGTCTCAACACGACCGGCGTCGCCCCGTACAAGATGAAGGCCGACCGCTCCGTCGAGGAGGTGGAGTGGATCCTGGCCATCGGTGGGATCGAGCTCAGGACCGGCGTCGAGGTCGGCAAGGACGTGACCTTCGAAGCGCTCGAGAAGCAACACGACGCGCTGTTCATCGGGCTCGGCCTCGGGCCCGACACCAGCCTCGACGTGCCGGGCAAGGACCTCGCGGGCGTCTACGGCGCCGTGGACTTCATCGAGCGCTTCAAGCTCGGCCAGTTCGCCCTCGACGGCACCACTACCGCTCTGGTGATCGGCGGCGGCAACACCGCCATCGACGTCGTGCGCGAGGCCAAAGGCCTCGGCGTACCGGTGAGCACGATGGTCTACCGCGGCCAGCCCGACAAGATGCCCGGCTATCGCCACGAGTGGGCGGCGGCCAAGGTGGAGGGCGCCACTGCCATCTTCCAGGCGCTGCCTGTCGCCTTCGAGGGCAACGGCCGCGTCGAGCGCGTCAAGCTCGTCCGCCTCGACGAGACCAAGAAGCCGCTCGCCGGGACGGAGTTCGTCGTCGAGGCCCAATTGGTGCTCTTGGCCATCGGGCAGTCGAAGCTCGGTCAGCTGCTGGCCGGTCTCGCGGGCGTGACCCTCGAGCGCGATCGCATCGTGGTCGATGAGCACGGCTTCACCGGACGCAAGGGTCTGTACGCGGGCGGCGACTGCGCCAACGGCGGCAAAGAGGTGGTCAACGCCGCGGCCGAAGGCAAAGCGTCGGCACGCGCCATCGATCGTTTCCTGTCAGGAGAAGCCCATGGTTGATCTCAGCGCCAACTGCGCGGGCATCCGCTCGCCGAACCCGTTCTGGCTCGCGTCCGCGCCACCGGCAAACTCCGGCGCGCAAGTGCAGCGCGCCTTCGACCACGGCTGGGGCGGCGCCGTGTGGAAGACCTTGGGCACCCCCATCCAGAACGTGTCGAGCCGGTTTGGCGCCGTCTCCTACGCCGGCAAGAACGCCATCGGCTTCAACAACATCGAGCTGATCACGGATCGGCCGCTCGAGGTCAACTTCAAGGAGATCTACGACACCAAGAAGAAGTACCCCAAGCACGCCGTGATCGTCTCGCTCATGGTCGAGACCAAGGAGGAGTGGAAGGACATCATCAAGCGCTCCATCGACGCGGGCGCAGACGGCCTCGAGCTCAACTTCGGCTGCCCCCACGGCATGTGCGAGCGGGGCATGGGCTCCGCGGTGGGTCAAGAGCCCAGCGTCAACGAGCGGATCACCTCCTGGGCGGTCGAGTACTCCACCGTGCCTGTCCTGGTGAAGCTCACGCCCAACGTGGCGGACATCGTGCCGCACGGGCTGGCCGCCAAGCGCGGCGGTGCCCATGGCGTCTCGTTGATCAACACCATCAAGAGCATCATCGGCGTGGACATCGATCGCTTCGTTCCCAACCCACGGGTGGGCAGCCAGTCCACCAACGGCGGCTACTGTGGCGCCGCAGTCCGGCCCATCGCCTTGCACATGACGGCCGCCCTGGCCCGCACGCCCGGCTTCGGCATCCCCATCAGCGGCATCGGCGGCGTGACCAACTGGCGAGACGCCGTCGAATTCATGCTGCTCGGCAGCTCCAGCGTACAGGTGTGTACCGAGGTGATGCTGCGCGGCTACCGCATCGTGGAGGACATGATCGAGGGCCTCGAGGACTACATGCGAACGCACGGCTTTCAGCGCCTCGACGACTTCGTGGGCAAGGCCGTGCCGGGCTTCTCCGAGTGGGGCGAGCTCGACTTGAACTACGAGACCATCGCGAAGATCGACGCCAAGACCTGCATCGGCTGCCAGCTCTGCGTCGTAGCCTGCCACGACGGCGCCCACCAATGTGTGCACCCGCCCAAGAACGGGACCAGCCGGGTGCCAACCATCGACGAGAGCGAGTGCGTAGGCTGTAACCTCTGTCAGATCGTGTGCCCGGTGCCGGGCTGCATCACGATGGAGGCCGTGGACAACGGCTTCACGCCGGCAACCTGGAATCAACACCTGACGGAGGGTGCGAAGCTCAGGCCAAAGAAGGGTGCGCACTGAAGGGCTGTCAGGACTTGACCCGGTTCGCGCCGGCGGAGCCGGCCCGCGTGGGGCTCCGCCCCGACGAATTCACTTCGGCGGGGCGGGGAGGCGCGTGCCTCCCCGGTGAAAGAATGAAAGAGCTGTCGATTATTCGACAGCTCTTGAGCTGAGACGCGCGCGTCAGCGCAAGAGCTCCCCCGTGTGCGCCCGCTTCACGAACCGTCCCCCGCCCTTCTGCGCGAGCTTGCCGCCTTCGACCAGCACGCGACCGCGTGAGAGCACCGTGTCCGGGTAGCCCGTGACCTCGAAGCCCTCATAGGTGCTGTAGTCCACTTTCATGTGGTGCGTTCGCTCGTTGTTCACGGAGATCGTCTCTTTGCGCTCGGGATCGAAGACCACGATGTCCGCGTCGCTGCCCACGGCGATGGTGCCCTTCTTCGGGAAGAGGCCGAACAGCTTGGCGGCGGCGGTGCTGGTCAGCTCCACGTAGCGATTGAGCCCGAGGCGTCCGGCGCGCACACCCTGGTAGATGAGCGCCATGCGGTTCTCCACACCCGGCGCGCCGTTGGGGATCTTGGTGAACGAGTCCCGGCCGAGCTCCTTCTGATCCTTGAAGCAGAACGGACAGTGATCCGTCGCGATGCTGGCGAGATGCCCGAACTGCAGCCCCTGCCACAGCACCTCCTGATTCCACTTTTCGCGCAGCGCGGGCGTCATGACGTACTTGGCGCCCTCGAAGTCAGGCCTCTCGTAGTAGCTCTGATCCAGGTACAGATACTGGGGACAGGTCTCGGCCACCACGTCGACGCCGCGCACCCGGGCGCGCTTCACCTCTTCGAGCGCGTCGGCCGACGACAGGTGCACGATGTACAAGGGCACCTCCGCCACCTCGGCGATGGCGATTGCGCGATGGACGCCCTCGGCCTCCATGCGCGTGGGACGAGTCAGCGCGTGGTACTTCGGCTCGAGTTTGCCGTCGGCAACCGCGCGCTTGACGATCTCGTCGATCACGATGCCATTCTCGGCGTGCATGCAGATGCGCGTCTTGTTCTCGCCCGCTTGACGGAACGCGCGGTACAGTGTGCCGTCGTCCACGTACAGCACGCCCGGGTACGCCATGAACAGTTTGTAGCTGGTGACCCCAGCGTCGGCGAGGCGCCGCATCTCGGGCAACCGCTCGTCGTTCATGTCGGTGATGATCATGTGAAAGGCGTAGTCGATGCTGGCCTTACCCTCGGCCTTGGCGTGCCAAGTGTCGAGCCCCTTGAGCGTGGACTCGCCCTTGGTCTGGATGGCGAAGTCGATGACCGTGGTGGTCCCGCCGAAGGCCGCGGCGAGGGTGCCGCTCTCGAAGTCGTCGGCGCTGGTGGTGCCGCCAAAGGGCATGTCGAAGTGGGTGTGCGGATCGATCCCGCCCGGGATGACGAGCTTGCCCGAGGCGTCGATGGTTCGGTCCGCCTGCACGGACAGGTCCTTGCCGATGGTGCGCACCGTCTCGCCCTCGATGAACACGTCGGCGACGTAGTCGTCCACTGCCGTCACCACGCGGCCGTTCTTGATCAGAATGCTCATCGTCGGTCTCCTGTGCGGGGCGGCGCTCCGTGGCCGGGGCGCGTCGCTCGTGTCACGTCTGATTGAAGGCCAACGGCGCCGCCCTAGCAAGCGCGGACGACGTAGCTGCTACAGTCCGCGAAATGACCGGGTACGACGTCATCGTCATCGGCGTGGGTGGTATGGGTGCCCTAGCCTGCCGCGAGCTCGCCCGCCGTGGAGCGCGCGTGCTCGGACTCGAGCAGTTCGCCCTGGGACACTCGCTCGGCAGCTCCCACGGCGAGACGCGCCTGTATCGCCGCACGTACTTCGAGTCGCCCCAGTACGTCCCGCTGGTGACGCGCGCGCTCGAGCTGTGGCGTGAGCTAGAGGCCGAGAGCGGACGAACGCTCGCGGTCGAGACGGGCCTGGTGCTGTGCGGACCTCCCGGCAGCGCGGTCGTCTCGGGCGCCCGCGCAGCTGCGCTAGCGCACGGGCTGCCGTTCGATCGCCTCGACGCACGTCACCTCGGTGAGTGCTTTCCGGAGCTCTCGGTCCCGCCGGACTGGGAGATCCTGGTCGAGCCCGACGCCGGGTTCCTGCGCGTGGAAGAGTGTGTCTCCGTGGGCATCGAGCTCGCCCGCCGCGCGGGCGCCGAGCTGCTCCCGGGCACGACGGTGCGCGAGCTCCAGCAGGACGGCGCGGGCGTGCGGGTCTGGAGCGACGCCGGCGAGTTTCGCGCGGAGCGCGCCATCGTGTGCCCGGGGGCCTGGGCGAGCTCGCTGCTCGGCCCGCTCGGCCGCGTGCTCGAGGTCCGCCGCAAGGTGCTACTCTGGCTCTCCGCGGACGCCGCCGCACACCGCCTCGAAGCTGGGGCACCCGCGTTCGGCTTCGACGCCCCCGAGGGCTTCGTGTACGGCTTCCCGGCGCTCGCCGCAGGCGTGGTCAAGCTGGCGATGCACAGCGGCGGGGACGTGGTGACCGATCCGAGCCAGGTCGATCGCTCGCTGCGAGCGGAGGACACCGCGTGGCTGCCGGCGGTCGTCGCGCGCCACCTGCCCCGGATCACCCCCGAGGTCGTGCGCCACCGCGTGTGCCTGTACACCATGACACCCGACGAGGACTTTCTCCTGGGTCCGGATCCGGAGCGCCCGAGCGTGATCGTCGCCGCGGGCTTCAGCGGGCACGGCTTCAAGTTCGCGTCGGTGATCGCCGAGGCCGTCGCCGGTCTGGCGCTCACCGGAGCCGCGGCGGCAGGTGTCCGCTTTCTGTCCCCGGCGCGGTTCGTCGAGTCGGTGGCCGCCAGCGAATGAGCCCGAAGTTCCTGCCGCTCGACCCTGCCCCGGTGATCCGGAGCATCCGACGCTGGCTCGTTCCCTCGCGGGCAGTGACGCTCGCCGGCCTGCGCTGCAGCGCGCGCCTCAGCTTCCGCGCTCGCGAGTGAAGGCGGCGGGCTCCGCCTGCTAGCTCAACCCTCGAACGCCTCGTCGGTGATGGCGAGGCCGCGATCGATGATCTCGAAGCCTTCGAGCAGCTGCTCCTCCGTGATGCACAGCGGGGGGTTGCACATGAACGCGCTCCAGCGCACGAAGGTGAACAGGCCCTCGTCCTTGAAGAACTTCGCCAGCTTGTCCATGGCCGGGTGGCTCTGGTTGTACGGCGCCAAGAGGTCGCCCTTGGCGTTCTTCTGCGTCTCGATGATACCGAACAAGCCGATGCAGCGGCCCTCCCGCACGGAGGGGTGCTTCTGCTTCAGGCGGGCCATCTCCTTCTTCACCACGTGCTCGAGGCGCGCGGCGTTCTCGATCATGCCTTCCTCGAGCATGACGTCCATCACCGCTTCCGCGACTTCCAGACAAAAGGGATGTGAGTTGTAGGTGAGGCCGCCCCAGTACACGTTCTTGCGAAAGTGTTCGGCGATGGGGTCGCGCATGCCGAGGGCGCCTAGGGGTACGTAGCTCGAGGTCAGACCCTTGGCCATGGTGACCATGTCCGGGACGATGTCGCCGTGCTCGAAGGCGTACAGCTTGCCCGTGCGGCCCATGCCCGCCATCACCTCGTCGCACACCATCAGGATGCCGTACTTGTCGAGCAGCGCGCGCAAGCCCTTCAGGTAGCCCTTCGGCGGGATCAAGATGCCGTTGGTGCCAGTCACGGTCTCCAGGAACATGGCCGCGATGGTGTGCGGGCCCTCGTACTGGATGACCTCCTCCAGATAGGTCAGGTTGTTCGCGGTGATCTCCTCGTCCGTCTTGCCGAAGGAGTAGCTGTAGGGCCAGGGGTCCATCACGCGCACCACGCCGGGCATGCCGGGCTCGTTGGCCCAGCGGCGCGGGTCGCCGGTGAGCTGCATCGTGGCGTTGGTGCCGCCGTGATAGCTGCGGTAGCGGGAGAGGATCTTCTCGCGCCCGGTGTAGAGCTTCGCTGCGCGGATGGCGCTCTCGTTGGCCTCGGCGCCGCCGAGGGTGTAGTAGAAGGTGTTGATGTCGCCCGGCGTCAGCTCGGCGAGCTTCTTGGAGAAGCGCGCTCGCACCGCCGTCGCGGTCTGCGGGTAGACGTAGATCAAGCCGTCGAGCGCCTTCTTCATGCGCTCGATCACCTTGGGGTGACTGTGCCCGATCAGCACGCTCATGAGCTGGCTGTTGAAGTCGAGGATGCGCTGCCCGTCGAAGGTGTACAGGTACACGCCCTCGGCCCGCTCGATGGGCAGCGGACTGACCGCGTCTCCCGCGGACCAGGTGTACATCGTGTGCTTCTTGCAGAGCTCGACGATCTCTTGGCTGTTCATGGCGGCTTCCTTCGGCTTGGAGCGCCGGGACGTTAGCACGCCCGCGTCGCGAACTCAGCCGAACACGTCACGCGCCGACGAGGCCCTGGCGGCCAGCGACAGCGCGCACGCTGTCGAGCCTGCCGTAGCCGCGGCGCTGGAGCAGGTTGCGCAGCGTAGCCTCGTGCGCCACTTCTCGATCGAACAGCGCCAACACGGGCACGGGGTTCTTCAAAGTGCCCGGCGCGGTGAGTTCGGCGTTGCTCGCGACGGTGCGCACGGGCTTTCCGCTCTCGTACACCTCGACCCGGCGGGGTCCGACGAGCCGCACCACCCACACGAAGCGCGTCCCGGCTCCGAGCGACTCGACCAGCTTCTGCCGCAGCCCCTGCTCGTCCCGACCGGTGTCGCCGGCGGGCGCGCGATAGACCGGATGCCCTCGCTCAGCTCGTAGCGATCCCCGGTTGCCAGCGTGGCGTCCACCTGGCTGAGCCGCACCGGCAGGCGGCGCCCGTGCCGTGCGGTTTGACACCTACCCCCGGCGCCGTCGTCGCGCTCAGCTAGAAACTTGTGCTAACCATCGCGGACGACATGTCCTCGACCTCAGACGACCTCGCGCGACCGCTGCTTACCCGACCTCCGGACCTGACCGACGCCACCATACTCGTGACCGGCGGCACGGGCTCCTTCGGCCGCGCGTTCGTGCAGCGCCTGCTCACGGACTTCCGTCCCGCCAAAGTCATCGTGTTCTCCCGCGACGAGCAGAAGCACTACGTCATGCAGTCGCAGAACAGTGATACGCGCCTCCGATTCTTCGTCGGCGACATCCGCGACCCCGGTCGTCTGCTCAGAGCGCTCGATGGCGTGGACATCGTCGTGCACGCTGCAGCGATGAAGCACGTGCCAATCGCGGAGTACAATCCGATCGAGGCGATTCGTACCAACATCGACGGCGCCGCCCACCTCGTCGATGCCGCCCTCGAACGTCGCGTCCGTCATCTGGTGGCGCTATCGACCGACAAGGCAGTCAGCCCCGTGAACCTGTACGGCGCCACCAAGCTGTGCATGGAAAAGCTGTTCGTCGCCGCGAACTCCTACTCCGGCGCTCGGGGCACTCGCTTCGATCTGGTGCGGTACGGCAACGTGGTGGGTAGCGCCGGTAGCGTCGTGCCGCTGTTCAGGCGTCAGCGCAAGGAGGGGAAGCTCACCATCACCGATCCCAACATGACACGCTTCTGGATCGGCATGGATCGCGCCGTCGACCTCGTACTGCTAGCGCTGGCAGAGGGACGGGGCGGTGAGGTCTTCGTTCCCAAGCTCCCGGCCTGCTCGGTGCAAGTGCTCGCAGAGGCCATGGCGAGCGGTATACCCACCGAAGCCGTGGGCATCCGCCCGGGGGAGAAGATCCACGAGACGCTGATCACGGAGGACGAGGCCCGCAGCGTCGTGGAGCTCGACCAACACTTCGTGATTTGCCCCAACTTTCCGTGGTGGGGAGGCGAACGTCGAGAGGGAGCGAAACGCGTTCCCGACGCGTTTCGCTACTCCAGCGACGTCGCGCGTCAGCTCACCGTGGACCAGACCCGTGCCCTGCTCGAGCAGCTCGGCATGCTGGACGACTGACAGCCTCACAGGAGGGCAGCAAGGGTCGCGAGCAGGCTGAGCCCTGCGACCTTGGATAGCTCGGTGAAGCGGTAGTACTTCCGTGCGAAGCCGAAGCAAAGCGCCGCGAAGAGCGCATACGACGCCGCGGTCGTGATCGCTGCGGCGCGACCTCCCCACAGCGGGATCAGCCACAGATTCAAGAGCACGTTGGCCACGCCCGGCAACGCGAAGGCCCACAAGATCAACCGGGTCCGCTTGGCGTAACCGAGACCCGCAGCGAACACGTTACCGAGCAAGAACCAGTAGTTGCCCAGCAAGAGATAGCCCAGGTACTGGAGGCCCGCGCTGTAGGCGGTGGCGCCGAGCAGGTCGTACGCGAACGCGGCTATCAGGCGAACCACCACGATCGTGGCTACGTGAATGGTCAAGAACAGCCGAACCCGGCGGGCGATGAGCGAGTCTCGCGACTCCCCACCGTCGCGCATCTTCGCGTAGTAGAAGCGCGGCCAGTCCTGCAGCGCAGACTGCTGGACGAGGGCGACTACGCTCACGAGCTCGAGCGCGAGAACGTAGTCCGCCGTCTCCACCAGGCTCGACAGCCGCCGGAGCACCCACACGTCGCTGGAGGCCAGCACCCACCCGAAGAAGAAGCTTGGCACTAGGGGCAGCGAGTAAGACAGCAGCGCGCGGTACCCGCCAAAAGACCGTATGCGCGCGCTCACTCGCAGGAGCCCGGCACGCGCGTAGAACACCACGTTTACGGCCACCAGCAGCCACAAGGTGATCGCCAGCGCACCCGTCAGCCACACCAGCCGACCGGTTGGGTCCTCGCCCTCTTGGCCTCCTCGACTCGCGAACACCGCCCAGGTCACCAGCCCCAGGTAGGTGCCGGCCTCGAACACCTTGCTGAAGAAGAACAAGCCGTAGTCATTGCGGGCGAGCGTCAAGTAGCTGAAGTAGTTCAGCCCGACTCGCGCCGTCACCACGGCCACCAGGTAGAGCGTGACGACGAAGGATTGCACCCCCGCCAACCACAGGGCGAGGGCGCCGAGGGCAACGAGCAAGGCTCCAGCCGCGCTGCTCAGCCCGACGCTCGTGACCAGGGCGCGGCGCTCGGCGACCGCGTCGTCGGCGTGGTCGAAGTACATCCGCATCATCGCGTTGGGCAGTTGCAGCGAAACGATGGGCACGAGCACCGCCGCCACCACTCCCAAGAATCCCCACTCGCCGTACTGCTCCCGCGACAGGAACGCGATCACGTACTTCACGGTGAGGATCGCCAAGATCCCTGCGAGCAGTCGCCCGCCGAAGAAGAACAGAAACGATGCGTCCTTTCTCTGAACCCATGAGCGCAAACGAGTCAGCATCGTGGGCGACGGTCGGTTGGGCTAGCGGAGGTAATCGAGCAGCGGCAGGCTGCTCAGTTCGGAGACGGCTGTGCCGAGCGCGGCTTCGGGTGGCGCAGCCATCACGGCAGGAGAGTCGACACCCAGGAGGCGTTCGGCGACGCGCTTGACCTTGGGCGCGCCCCCCAGCAGACGCCCGACGCGCCGGCCGACCGTCACTCGACGAGAGCTGGCCGTGCTCACCCGGCACACGAAGCGCTCGTAGTCTTGCTCCGCTTCGTCGACGATGGCGCAGAACCGCTCGATGTTCCGGCCATCGCGGTGCCGGTACCAACGCTCGAACAGCTGCCAATCGTAGGACAGCTCCGGGTTGGGCAGTCGGCGTACGACCTCCAGAATGTCGTCCTTGCTGCGGAACGTCGGCACGATGCGGTTCACGTCGTACTCGAAGATCTCGGAGAACGGGAAGGGCTCGTAGCAGATGACGGGACGCTGAGCCACCATCGCCTCCATGCTCGACGTGCTGTTCCACACCACCGTCAGAGCCGCCTCGCTGATCCAGTTGGCGATGTCGAACTCGGCGATGACGTGGATGTTGGAGCGACGCTTCGACTCGCCGTGGTACAGCGACTCGGCCTCGTAGCCCGCCGGGTGCACCCGCAGGATGAAGACGATCTCGGGAAACTCGTCGGCCAGCGTACGTACCAGCTCGGTGAACGCATCCCGCGCCTGCGCGAAGCCCGCCAGGAACTCCGAGGTCAGTTCGTACTTCCTGTCCAGGAGCTGGCGTCGCAGCAAGTCCGAGATGTACGCCATGTTGAAGTTGTAGGGCACCAGCACCCAGGGAGCGTCCGGGTCGAGGTCGTAGCGAGCTGCCAGGGCGCGTCGTCCGAGCAGCAGCTCCGGTCGGTGGTACAGATCGAACCGAGGATGACCCGTCACCCGGATGCGCTCTTCGGGGATTCCGTGCCCGATGAGCAAGTCGCGGAACACGTCACCCCACGCGCAGTGCAACATCTGCTCCCGAGCGAAGGCGCCATCCGGCAGCAGGTAACCCCTCCCGCAGCGGAAGTGCATCTGCTCGTAGGCGAGATTGACGAACCAACGCGCGGAGAGGTCGTGGAGCGTCAGGTACCGGTCACGAACCTGGTCGTCGTAGTAGAACGGCACCATCACCACCTCGCGTCCGCCCGGAGCGGCGCCCAGCGACGACATGTGCTCGAGCCGACCCGTCACGCCCTGTCGCTTCAGCCAGTTGAGCGCGATCAGCGCCGGCAGGAGCTCGCGATGGGTATGCTCCCAACCGAGTCGAAGGCCGACGCGCCGCTCAGACATGGCTCGTGACCTCGAGCTCGTAGCGCAGCGCCGGGCACCCCGCGACGGTCGCCTCGCCCGCGGGCTGATAGCCCGCGCTGACGAAGGTGCGCAGACTGGCCGGGTTGTCCGGCTTGATGTGCGCGACCAGCCGTCGCACCTGGCTCGACTCGGCCAGCTGGCTGGCCGCGCGCAGTAGCGGCGTTCCCAGACGACGACCGCGTTGACCAGGCGCCAGGTTGATGCCGATCTCGGCGCACTGATCGGGCCCGTGATCGAGGCGCAACAGCGCGCAGGGTTCACCGTCTGCCTCGCCGATGAACAGCTGGCGCCTGGGGTTTGCGAGCGACGCCTCGAACCACATCGAGTGCTCCGCCCAGGTGATCTCGGCGCTGTGAAACGAAGCTCTGCGAGTGACGGGATCGTTGGCCCACTCGTACACCCGCCGGCAGTCCTCGGCCGTCGCGGGCCGCAGCACGATGGCTACATCCGACATGCCTCACTCGATCCGCTGCAAGTCTGACTCCTCCAGCGGCACCTCGGCTGCGAGGTCCTTCGCCGCGACGGCTGCGAGCACCCGCGGCAACTCGGACGGGTCGAGCCCCGTCGCCAGCTTGCCCCGGCGAAGCACGTCGACGTTGTGGCGTCCGAAGCGCTCCCCCGCCTTGACCTCCATCGTCGTGAAGATGCTGCGTCTCGCGAAGTGCCGCAGCTCCTGCTCGACCCCCTGCACCGCCTTCAGCCCGGTCCCGAGCACCTGCTCCGTCTCCCGCACCCGACGGACCAGGCGAGCCAACTCGGCGGGCTCCACCGCAAAGGCGTGATCCGGGCCGGGCAGCTCGTTGGACAACGTGAAGTGCTTCTCGATGACGGCTGCCCCTAGCGCGACCGCTGCGCTCGGCGCCACGACCGGGTCCCGAGTGTGATCCGACAACCCGGTTGGGATGGACAGCTCGTCGCGGAGCGTGACCAGCGCCCGAACGTTGGCGGCGTCGAGGGGCGTGGGATACGAGGCGGTACACTGCAGCACGACCAGCTCCCGACAGCCGGCCTCCTCGAGCACACTCACGGCGCGTCGGGTCTCCTCGAGATCGGACGCGCCCGTCGAGAGCAGCACTGGCTTGTTGCGACGGGCCACTTCCTGAAGCAGTGGTTGGTGCGTCAGCTCGTAGGAGGCGATCTTGAACGCGTCCACGTACGGGTCGAGGATCGCCACGGCCTCCTCGTGAAACGGGCTCGAGATGAAGGCGAGACCGTGGGCATGCGCCAGGTCTCGGATCTCGGGCAGCCAGGCCTCGGGCATTTCCATGGCCTGGATCAGATCGAAGATGGGCGTGTCGGTTCCGAGGTAGTCGCTCGTTCCGGCCGTCTTGGGGTACAGGCGAGAGGCGCGGAAGGTCTGGAACTTCACGGCGTCCGCCCCCGCCTTGGCCGCTACCTCCACCAGCTTCTTCGCCACGTCGAGGCTGCCGTTGTGGTTGCTGCCGGCCTCGGCGATCACGAAGCAGCGACCGCCGCGCCCCACCAGCTTCCCGTGGATGGGAAAGGCGTCTTTCATTCTCCGGTCTCCCGTTCTTCGACAGCGTCCAACACCGTGTCAATCACGCGCCAGACGCCACGCCCGTCAATCAGACCCTGGCCGCGTGCGCGCAGCCCCGCCAGGCGCTCGGGCTGGCTGAGCAGCTCCGCCGACAGCTCCCGGATGCGCGTGGGCGCACCCGCGTCGGCGTCGCCGGCATGGATGGCCCCCCCTAGGCGGACGGCCCCGTCGGCGACGACCCGTTGGTTGTCCGCGACCACGACCAAGATGGTTGGCACTGCCAGGGCCATGAGCTCCCATACGGTAGAACCTGCCGCCGCGATCGCCAACGCTTTGTCGTGAAACAGCGCACCCACGTTGGGCGGGTCCAGGTGGACGCGCACGAAGTCGCTCTGGAACGCAAGGAGCGCGGGGCGAACCGAGGCGCTCACGGCGGGACCGACCAGCACGTCCACGGGCACGCCTGCCGGCAGACCCGCCTCGAGCAGCCGAAGAGTCAGCCCCGTGGGATCCGAGCCGCCGAAGCTGACGACCACTCCATGGGGGCGCTCGGCGGGGCGCGCGACGAGCTGACGTATCTCGCGACGCAAGAGCACGTAGGGGGCACCAACCAAGACGCGGCTCGTCGACGGGTAGCGCTCCGCAGACGCGCCCACGTTGGGGTTGACCACGACGTCCGCGTCCAAGCCGCGCTCAGCGAAGTCGTCCAGCACCACTGTGCACGCGCGGCGGCGCTGGCTAGCGTAGTGCGTCGGTTCGAAGTCGTAACCGTCGATGGCGATGGCGACCGGCTCGGCGGTGTCTGTAGCCAGCTCGACGCCCGCGCGCACGAGCCGCTCGATGATGCCCCCCTCCAGGCCAGAGCCAGCCAACACCGCACGCCCACCGGCCTCGACCCAGGCCTCGAGCAGCGCGCCGACCCGAGCGACATGACCGAACCCCACGCTTGGTCCCGCGTGCGCCTGGGCCAGCAGGGTGCGACCCGCGATCCGACGCTGCCGTCGCTCGGCGTCACCGGTCAGGTCCTTCTGCGCCACACCCTGATTCAGTCGCGCGACCTCCGGGTGCCGGTCCAGGTAGTCGATGATGGCGTCCAGCGGGGCGTCAGACCCCAGCGCACTCACGACCGCGCGCACCACCTCCAAGTCCTCCGGCGTGTCCACCGTGATGCGAAACCCGGACCCGTCCCGGCCCGGACGATGCGTCAGCAGCGTACGAAACCGGCCCGGGCTTCGGTACAGGAAGGGGGTCACGTGCTCCCGGTCACCCGGCTCGCTCGCCTCGCGCGCCGCGCGCTCCAGCGCCGCACGCGTCATGACCTCCACGTCCTGTCCCCGCGGGATCCGGCGCTCCGAGCCCGCCTGGTTGCTCGCGTAGTCCACCCCGGCGCCTTCGAACGCTCTGACGACGCGATCGAGCTCCACCGGATCGAGCAGCGGACAGTCCGACGTGACGCGAACGATGACCTCCGCCTCCAGCGCTGCGGCTGCGCCGGCATAGCGACTCAAGACGTCCTCCTCGGAGCCGCGAAACACACCCACGCCCAGGCGAGCCGCTTCGTCCAGGATCGCGTCATCCGCCGGCGCGGTGGTAGTCGCGACGATGATGGTCGTGGCGGTGCTCGCGCGCCGAAGGCGACGAACGAGGTGCGCCAGCAGCGTCGCGCCGCCTACCTCCCGGAGCACTTTCCCAGGCAGTCGCGACGACCCCATGCGCGCCTGCACGATGACCGCGACCGTAGGCATCAGATCCCGAGCGAGACGCGGAGCTCTCTCACGACACGGTCCACGTCCGAATCCGACAGCGCGGGGTACATGGGCAGGGAGAGTTCGCGCTGGTAATACCGCACCGCGCCGGGGTAGTCGCCCGCGTCATACGCCGTGATGCGGCGATAGTAGGGCTGACTGGGCACCGGGATGTAGTGGACCTGAGTGCCGATGCCGCGCTCACGCAGGCGCTGCATCACCTGCGCTCGGGTCACGCCGAAACCCTCGAAGTCGATCAGCACTGCGTACAGGTGATACGCGCTGACCGCGTCGGAGCGCGTCCCAATCACAGGCTCAATGCCCGTGAGGCCGGCTAGCTGCAGATCGTAGCGTGCGGCGATCTGCCGCCGCCGCTCGATGAACCCAGCGAGCTTGTCGAGCTGACTCGAACCGAGCGCGCACTGGATGTCAGTGATGCGCCCGTTGTGCCCGAGCGACTGCTGCTCGTAGTACCAGGGCCCGGGGGACGGCTCCTCGAAGGCCGTGGCCTCGTGGGTCATGCCATGGTTTCTGAACTGTCGGAGCCTCTTCGCCAAGGCTTCGTCGTTGGTGACCACGGCGCCCCCTTCCCCGGTCGTGATGTGCTTGACGGGATGAAACGACAGCACGGTCATCCTCGAGTGAGCACCGCAGCCCACCGGGCGATCTCGATACGAGGCTCCGAGCGCGTGTGCGGCGTCCTCGATCACGATCGCCCCGACGCGCTCCGCGCAGGTAGCAATGGCCTGCAGGTCACAAGGCATGCCGTTCAGATGCACCGGAACGATGGCTCGCGTCTGCTTGCCAACTCGCCTCTCTAGGTGAACGGCGCTCATCAAGCCGGTGTCCGGATCCACGTCGCTGAAGACCGGGCTCGCCCCGACGTAGACGGCGGCGTTGGCCGTAGCGAGGAACGTCGTGGCCGGGACCACGACCTCGTCCCCCGGACCGATGCCGGCGGCGGCGTAGGCTGCATGGAGCGCCATGGTCCCGCTGCTGACGGCGATGGCGTGCTCCGCGCCGACCGCCCGGGCCAGCTTGGCTTCGAAGGCCGCGACAGCGGGACCAGTCGTCAGATAGTCGGACCGGAGCGCCTCGACGACAGCAGCGACATCGGCCTCGTCCACGCTCTGGCGGCCGTAGGGCAAGAAGGGGATGGAATCGTTCGTCATGGTGGGCCGGCGCCAAGCCTAGCGCGGTTCCCCAAACCCGGGGGCGCGCCTTCCCAGGCTCGTTTCAGCTCATCCAGTTGCTGTCCTGCTGCAGCTCCCACTTGCTGGTGATTTTGCGCGGTCGCGTCCAGAAGCGGTAGCCGTCCATGCCGGTGATGTTTCCGTGGCCGAACTTGCTGTGGTTCCAGCCGCCGAAGCCGAAGGGCTCCCGCGGCACGGGCACGCCGATGTTCACGCCGACCATGCCGGCCTCCACGCGGCCGGTGACGTACTCCGCGACCGCGCCGCTGGTGGTGTACACGCTCGAGGCGTTGCCGTAGGGGCAGCGGTTCTCCAGCGCGATGGCCTCGTCCACGGTCTTGACCCGGACGATCGACAGCACCGGCCCGAAGATCTCGTCCTTCCAGGCGGGCATGTCTTCCGTCACGCCATCGAGCACGGTGGGCGCGAACCAGTAGCCCTCCGGCGCGCCGCGCTTGCCGCGCCCATCCACCAGCACCTTGGCGCCCTGCTTCTCGGCCTCGTCCACGTAGCGGCCCATGCGCTCTTCGCTGGCCTTGTTGATCACGGGGCCCAGCTCCTTGCCCACGGTGAGCTCGGAGGCGCGCTTCTTGATCGCATCGATGACGTGATCGACCTCGCCCACCGCCACCAGCACGCTGGCCGCCATGCAGCGCTGTCCGGCGCAGCCGGTGAACGAAGCGACCACGTTCTCCGCCGTCAGCTTCACGTCGGCGTCGGGCACGACGATCAGGTGGTTCTTCGCGCCGCCCAGACACAGCATGCTCTTGCCCGCGGCCGCGCCGCGGGCGTACACCAGCCGGGCCACCTTGGTGGAGCCGACGAAGGCCATGGCCTGGATGTCCTCGTGATCGCAGAGGGCGTTGACCGCGTCCACGCCGCCGTGGACGACGTTGAACACGCCCTTGGGCAGCCCCGCCTCTTCGAGCAGCTGCGCGAGCTTCAGTGACCCCAGCGGCACCTGCTCACTGGGCTTGAGGATGAAGGCGTTACCTCCCACGATGGCCTGCGGCATCATCCACAGCGGGACCATGATGGGGAAGTTGAAGGGCGTGATGCCCGCGACCACGCCGAGGGGCTCGTGATCCTGCGTGCAAGTCACGCCGCGGCTGACCTCGAGGCGCTCCCCCGCGGCGGCGTTGGGCAGCGAGGCGCCGAACTCGACGCACTCGATGCCCTTGAGCACGCTGGCCCGCGCTTCTTCGATGATCTTGCCGTTCTCGTGGGTAACGAGCCAGCTCAGCTCCTCCAGATCCCGCTCCATCAGCTCCTTGAGCTTGAAGAACACCTGCGCGCGCTCCTTGATCGGCACCCGGCGCCAGGACTCGAAGGCCTTCTTTGCTGCCTTCGCGGCGCGGTCGACGTCTTCCGCGCCGCTCAGCACGACCTTGCTCAGCGCCTTGCCGTGCCGCGGGTTCTCGACGGGGATGGTCTGGCCGCTCGCGGCGTCGACCCACTGACCGTCGATCCAGTTCTTGGCCGGGACGTACTCCACGAAGTCGTAGCTTCGCGCGGGGAAGGCGGGCAGGGTTTGCGACTGAGTCATGATGCGTTCTCCTTCAGAGCGGTGCCGACATGATGGAGCCCCCGCTCCTCGGTCGTACCGGGGATGATGTTGTCCAGAAACAGAGCCAAGAACGCGCCGACGGCCATGCCCGTCTTGCCTAGCGTGTTCGTGATGTCCGCGAGCCATTTGGGCTCGAAGGCGAAGGGGTGAGCGTTCACGTACTCGGGAATGCTGAGCCCCATGAAAAACGAGAATCCGATGATGAACAGATTGCGCGCCGAGTTCAGATCGATGAGTTGCAGATTGGATAGCCCCACGGCGGCGATCATGCCGAACAGCACGCAGTACATGCCGCCCACGATGGGCTGGGGAATGGTGGTGAACAGCGCTCCGAACTTGGCGACGCCTCCTAGCACGAGCATCAGGCACGCGCCCGTCTGCACCACCCGCCGACTGCCGACCCGGGTCAGCCCGATGGCGCCGATGTTCTCGCTGTAGCTGGTGGTGCCGTTGCCGGTGCCGAACAGACCCGCCACCAGGCAGCCGATGCCCTCGAAGGTGATGCCCCGATTGACGACCTTGGCCGTCGGCGTGGGCGCGCCCGACAGGCGCGCCGCCGCGAAGTAGTCGCCGATGGACTCGACCACCGACGCGATGTAGCCGGCCAGCATGCCGACGGTGGCCGCGACGCCGAAGGCGGGCAGACCCCACTGCAAGGGGTACGGGATGCGCACCCACGGCGCGGCGTGCACTTTGTCGAGGCTGCAGAAGGCCGGGTGCCCGGGGCCGAACACACCCGCCGCCGTCAGCACGGCCGCCGTACCCCAGGCGCCGACGATGCCCAGCAGCACCGGATACAGCGCGAACGCGCGGTGACGATGGCGCAGGATCTGAGAGAACAAGATGATGAGGCCGATGGTCAGCCCGCCGATGCCCCAGTGCTTGCCGGCGATGGGCGCGCCGAACTTGAACAAGCTCAGGCCGATGAGCGCGATGGTGGGCGCGATGGTGACCGGTCCCACGAAGCGCAGCAGCTTGCCCACCAGGCCGCTCGCGCCCACCAGGATCTCGAACAAGGCGCCGATGATCACCGCGCCTTGGATGTGCTGCAGCCGCACCTCGTAGCCCGCGCCGCTGACCCCCGCCATGCCACAGATGGCGATGGCCGGCGCGAGAAACGAGAACGTACCCCCCTGCACGATGGGCAGGCGGTTGCCCCAGGTGGTCTGCAAGAGCGTCGTGATGCCGCTGACGAAGAACATCGTGCCGATCAGCCAGCCGAGCGCCGCGGGCTCGTCCGACAGCCCGAGGGGCTCGGCCATGATCAGCGGGATCGCGATGGTCGAGCCGAACATCGTGAGGTAGTGCTGCAGCCCGAGAAACAACGTCTCGCGCCGCGGCGGCACGTCATCGATGCCGTACAGCAGCGTCTTCTGCGGCATGGTCCCTCGCCCCGATCAGGGCCGGACCAGCTCGTCGTAGGCGTCCGGGCGCCGATCCCGGAAGAACTGCCAGGTCTGGCGCACCTCGTCGATCAGCGCCAGATCCAGATCGGCGATCAAGAGCTCGTCCTTGTCGCGGCTGGCTTCGGCCACGAACTGCCCGCGCGGATTGACGAAGTAGCTCGTGCCGTAGAACTCGCCGATGTTCCAGGGTCCCTCTTTGCCGACGCGGTTGCTGGCGGCGACGTAGTAGCCGTTGGCCACGGCGTGGGCGGGCTGCTCGATCTTCCAGAGGTACTCCGAGAGACCCGCGACGGTCGCGCTCGGATTGAACACGATCTCGGCGCCGTTGAGGCCGAGGCAGCGTGCGCCCTCGGGAAAGTGTCGGTCGTAGCAGATGTACACGCCGACCTTGGCATACTTGGTCTGAAACACCGGGTAGCCGCCGTTGCCGGGCTTGAAGAAGTACTTCTCCCAAAAACCCGCGACCTGCGGGATGTGCTGCTTGCGGTACTTTCCGAGGTAGGTCCCGTCCGCGTCCACGACCGCGGCGCTGTTGTAGTACACGCCGCGCATCTCCTTCTCGTACAGCGGCACGACGATGACCATGTTGTACTTCTTGGCGTACGCCTGCATGATCTCCGTCGTCGGGCCGGGGATCGTCTCCGCGGCCTCGTACCAGCGGCGGTCTTGGCTCGGACAGAAGTACGGGCCGTTGAAGATCTCCTGCAGCCCCAGGATTTGAACGCCCTGCTTGCCCGCGTCGTCGATCATCGGCAGGTGCTTGTCGAGCATGGCCTTCTGAATGTCGGCGACGGAGACGCTCTCGTCGTTGATGGGGTTGCTGGACTGGATCAGCGCGCAGCGGACGATTTGGCTCATGAGCTCCCTCCTGAAGCGCCCGAAGCGGGCGGGATTCGGAAAGACGGCACCATACTGCGTTCTTTCTGCGACGAAAGCCCCGAAACCGGGCCCGCGTGTCCGGTCACGCGCGCCAATCTGTGCCACGCCGAGCGCGGCACCGAGCAATTTGGGCCCCGCGCTCGGGCACATGACTTGCTCTGCACCTGGGCATGAACCTGACGCGCAGCGGCAAGAGAGCGTGGCTTGGGACCCTGATCGCAGTCGCGGCGGCGGGCGGAATGCTCGCCGCCTGCGGCGGCAGCGCCACGAGCGATCCGGCAGGAGGCACGGGCGGCGGCAGCGGCGGAAGCGCGTCGGGCGGCGTGACCGGCGGGGGCACCGGGGGTAGCAGCGCGAGCGGCGGGACGATGGGCGACGCCGGCGCGAGCTGTCCCACCGATCCGGCGGGCGCCGAGGGGCAGCCCTGCGCGAACGAAGGCCAGTGGTGCAGCTACGGAGTGCCCGCGCCGTGCAGCTTCGGCAACTCGCTGCTGTGCAGCGGCGGCAAGTGGCAGCGGGTGGAGGCACACCCGGCTCCGAACTGCGACGAACCCGACGACACCTACTGCGGCGGACTCGCGGGGCTGATGTGTCCGGCGGACCAATGGTGTGACATGGGCGGCTGCGACTTCGACGACTCCTTCGGACTCTGTCGCGACAAGCCCCAGGGCTGCTTCAGCGACTGCCCCGGCGTGTGCGGCTGTGACGGCAAGTTCTACTGCAACGCATGCCTGGCGAACGCCGCAGGCGTGGGCGTGAGTAAGTCCACTCAGTGCATGCAGTTCGACGCGGGCTCGCGCGGTTAGCTTGGGTCCGTCTCGGACGCCGCGCCGGGCTCGGGCGACGGGGCTTGGGCGCTCGGCACGTCAGCGTCGGCGGGCGGTTGCGCACCGAGCAGCTCGACCGCCTCTCGGATCCTCTCCGCGCTGCGCTGAAGCGAGGCGATGGCTTCGGGGCCATGCTGATCCGCCGCCGCCGACCAGGCGCGCGCGAGCTGGCGCTCGCCGCTAGCGTACTGGCCGAACACGTCGGCGAAGCGCTGCGCGCCGAGCTGACCGAGCAGCGCGGGCGAGCCGTCCGCGATGGGCTGCAGGTACTTGCGGTCGAGGGCGGAGAGCTCCTCGAGCAGCGCCGGCAGCTCGAGCCCGGCGGCCCGCGCCGAGATGGCGTCCAGCTCGTCGGGCATGGAGCGGAGCAGCGATAGCACGTCCTGGGCGCCGCGTTCGCGGGCGCCGGCGCCGCCCTTGGCTGGCCAGCGGAGCAGCAGCAGCGCCACGACGAGCAGCGCGAAACCCGCGCCGGCCACGGTCCAGTCCGCCTGCGGTAGCTTGGCTCCGCCGAGGGAGCCGATGATCGTGCCCGCGACGAGCAGAACAATCCCGATCGTGCGCATGGCTACACGCTCCTTCCCAGCATGATCATGGAAAACACCACGCCCGCCAGCGAGTCGCCCACGAGCAGCCCCGCGGCGACGGGGATGCCGATCTCGTTCGACGTCGTCTTGCCGAGGAAGCGGTCCGACAACATGGCCGCGACGCAGCCGAGGCCGTACGGCAGAATGTAGAACATCGGCAAGTACATGGACAGGCCGATGAGCACGCCGAGCCCGCCGCCGGTGGCCAGCGTCACCAGCGCGCTGACGACGGCGCCGATGGTGTACTTGTCCACCGGCACGTCGCCGCCCTGCACGGCCGCGATCACGCCCTGCAGCGTGACCGCCTGCGGCGCGGGGATGGACGCGTTCTCGGGGCCGAACTTCACCGTGGTCCAGATCAGATACACGGTGAGCACCGCGATCCCGGGGCCGATCCAGCTCACGAGCAGCTGCGTGACCTGCTGCGCCGAGGGCCGCGAACCGACGAGGTGCCCCGTCTTCAGATCGCTCATCATGTCCGCGCCCTGGCTGATGGCGACGCACACCGCGGCGCCGATGAGCACGCTCAGCGCGATGCTGCCCTGGGTGATCAAGAGCACGACGGCGACGGCGAGGAGCGCCATGCCGCTGACCGGGCTCCAGCCCGTCATGCCCGCGCACTGCGCCACGATCACGCCCGCGAGCCACATCCACAGCGTGCCGACCACGGCGGTGATGAGGATGCGGACGATGCCCACGTTGGGGTCCTCCACGTAGGCGGACACCCCGAGCAGCACGAGGGACGCGGCCACGCCGATGTACATCCACTTGACGTTCATCTCCTCGGCGCCCCCCTTGCCCCCGCGCAGCGAGGCGAAGGCCGCGCGCATCATGGGCGCGGCCAACAGCACGCCCGCCAGCGCGCCGCCCATCAGAAAGCCGATCCCGAGCGGGCGGTTGATCTTACCGAAGATGGCGCCCCCGAGGGCCGCGCCGACCTTGTCCGGCGGCGTTCCCGCGGGCGCGCTGACCCACTCCAGGTTCACCACCAACGGCGCGATGACCCAGTTGGCCAGCACGCCGCCGAGCAACACCACGAGCCCCGCGCGCCCGCTGATGAAGCCCGCGCCGATGCTGAGCAAGCTGAGCGCCCACACGTTGGGGATGTAGGCCGGCAGCCCGAGCGGACCGCCCAGATCGATCTTGTCCGGAAACACCTTGAACGAGACGAGCAGCCCGATGGCCAGCGCCGCGAGGGTGGAGACCGCGAGCAAGAGTGACTTCTGCATGCCCGCGCCGGGGGAGCGCAGCACCTCCGCCACCGCGATACCCGACGGGAAGCGCAGCCGCTCGAGATCGATCATCTGCTTGCGCAGCGGGATGATGAACAACGTGCCCAGAAACGCGCCCGCGATGGCCGCGATGGCGATGGCGGTCGAGTTGAACTCGACGTCCTTCATCAGGAACAACGCCGGGAAGGTGAAGATGACGCCCGCCGACGTATTGTTGATGGCGGAGGCCACCGTCTGGTTGATGTTGTTCTCGACGATCGAGCCGCGCCGCAGCACGCCGCGCAAGAGCCCCCAGCCCAGGATGGCCGCGATGGCGCTCGCCGGCACGACGAACCCGATCACGAGCCCGGCGTAGGTCATGCTCGCGGTCAAGATGATGCCGACGAGCACGCCGAGCACCAGCGAGGCGATCGTCACCTCGCGATAGGGTTTGTCGGAGACCTTGGACTTTGCCCCCGCGGAAGTCGTCGCGTCAGCCATGGCCAGCTGACCCATAACCCGACCCGGCCCCGGATGGGCAGCAAGATGCGCACCTTCAGGGCGCTTCTCGCTCGAAAGTGCGCGTTGGCCAGCGCGGGAAGCTACTGGCGCCCGACGCCAGCCTTCACGGAGAAGCCCCCGATGCTCACGCTCCCCGTCGCGTCGTCGATCCCGTCGGCTGCACCCAAGTCCTTCCGGACTTCCGCGCTTCCTGTGCACCCCACTGCCTCAGGCGGTCGTGACTCACTGAGACGTGGCGTCGGCGTCGAGCAGCCGGCGCAGGATGGCAGCGTCGGCGCGGTCTCGGTCACGCATCCCCTGCTTGGTGAGCAAGAGGCCCTCGAGGCCAAGGACGAAGACGGTGGCGTCGTCGACTAGCTTCCGCTCGACGAACGGAGCGAGCTCGGTCCAACCGTGACCACACGCCGCCGCCATCACATCCACGGTGAACTCGTCGTTGATCCGAATCGCCAACGGCCCGTCGCCCTCCCACAAGTTAGCTTCTTCTCCCGAGAGCTCCGCCGCCGCGCCGTCCGGCAGCTCTGCGAGCGCGCGGACCCAGCGTCTGGTGTTCTCCGGATCGGGGGCGACGAGAATGTCGATGTCGTCCGAGAAGCGGACGATACCGTGCGCCGCTAGCGCGTAGCCGCCGATCAAGGCGTACTTGACCCCGTGTTTCGCGAGCAAGCGGGCAACCTGCTGGACGTCTTCCCAGGTGGCAGGCCGCGTCGTCTCCGTCACGGTGCGTCTTCCGTCTCGGCGGCGTCCGCGGCGCACGCACCTGCGGCTCCGCACGCCCGAGCATCGCCCCGAAGCTCGAGCGCCTTGGCGATGGTCCACGCTTCCCGATCCTGGTTCGCCGCCTCGTGGCTGGCGTAGCGAAACACCCCTTTGGGAGCGGCCGTACGATACGACGCCATGCGCGTCAGGGCCGCGCGCACCTCCGGGGACGGCACCACGGCCACCGGCGGCGGTCGGCGACGGCCCACGATGCGCGAGAACTCCGGAGGTTCCGACACGACGAGAACCATAGCACTCCGCGCCGCTTCCGCGATGCACCGACATCCGGTGCGGGCTCAGCCTCCCTCGAGCACCTCGGGCGCCGCGGCCGGCTCCTGGACGACCTCGACGAAGCTGCCCCGGGTGATCACCTCACGCCCCTTGCCCCCGCGCGACGTGAGCTCGTATCGCCCGCCGGAGATGCGCTGCTCTCCCCCGAGGCTCGTGCGCACGGTGACGGCGTCGCGGTCGCCTCGAGCTGCCTTGAAGGCGAGCAAGCGGTCGTCCTTGCCGAGCTTCATCAGGAGCACGCCCTTGCCGGGCCCCGACAGGTAGTTGACCTCCTGCACGTTACAGAGCAGCGCGCGGCGCTGTACGCTGACGGCGATCAGCGTCTCGTCCCCGTGCACCAGGTGAACGCCGATGATCGTCGCGCCGCCGCTCGGCCTGGCGAAGCGCCGGCCCGCGCGGGTGCTCGGCTCGACCAGCCCGGACAGCCCGAAGCACAGCGCATAGCCGTCGCTGCTCGCGGCAACGGCGTAGGTCGCGGGGAAATACCCAGGCTTCTCCGCGATGTCCCCGATCACTCGGCTGTCGAGGGACGCCATCGCCACGATGCTCTCGCCGTCCTTGAGCTTGAAGAGCTTCTGGATGGGCTCGCCGTACCCCGTGGTCGCGGGCACGTCCGCGATGCGCGCGGTGTAGGCCGTGCCAAAGCTGGAGAAGAACACCAGGGTCGCGCGCGTGGACCCCGCTGCGCAGGCGAGCACCGCGTCGCCTTCACGCAGGCGCGTTGTGGCGGGGTCCTTGATCTCGCGTTGCCGCTTGACCCAGCCGTCTCGGGTGATGAGGACGTGGTTGTCCTCCGCCACGATCAAGTCTTCCGCCGTGAGCTCGGGCTCCTCCCGCGCCTCCTCGATCAACGTCCGTCGCTTGTCACGGCGCGTGTGACTCTGACTGATCTCTTCGAGCTCCGACTTGACGATGGCCCACCGGCCGCGGCTCTCGGCCTCGGCCAGCAGCTTGCGGATCTCCTTGGCCCGCTTGTGCTTCTCGCTCAGCTCTTGTTGGATGACCAGGATCTCGAGGCGCGCCAGGCGGTAGAGCTTCAGCTCGAGGATGGCGTCCGTCTGCTCCG
This sequence comes from Polyangiaceae bacterium, assembly GCA_019637295.1. Taxonomy (GTDB): domain Bacteria; phylum Myxococcota_A; class Polyangia; order Polyangiales; family Polyangiaceae; genus JACKEA01. The sequence continues at coordinate 613,923 of JAHBVX010000002.1, read as the reverse complement.
CGTCGAGCGCGTACTTGGCCATGATCTGTCGGGCGGCGTCGGCCTTGCCCTCGGAGCGGCGGATCAGCTTCAGTATCGCGTCGAGGGCGTCGAAGATGAGCGCGAAACCCTCCAAGATGTGAATGCGGCGCTCGAGCTGCTCGAGCTCGTGGGCGAGCCGGCGAGTGACGACCTCCAAGCGGAAGTGCAGGAAGTGCCAGAGGATGCTGGTGATGTCGAGGCGCTCGGGCCGCCCCACCTCGGGGTTCTCCGTGGGCACCAGGCAGGTCAAGTTCAGACTGTAGTTGAGCTGCAGTGGGGTGTGCTTGAACAGGTACGCCAGCACCTTGTGCTCGTCCGCCTCGCGCTTGAGGCTGAGCTCGATGCACACGTCGTCCGTGGAGACGTCGCGCACGTCGAGCAAGAGCGGCAGCTTGCGGCTCGTCACCACCTCGGCGATGCGTTCGACGAGCTGAGATTTGTTCACCGAGTAGGGAACGCTGGTGATTTGCACGATCTTCTCGGTGCGATCGACGCGACCGAGCTGCCAGGTGCCGCGCAGCTTGATGGTGCCGTGACCCGACTCGTAGATCTGCTTGATCTCCTCGCTGCCGGTGATGATCTGCCCGCCGGTGGGGAAATCCGGGCCCTTGATGGTGCGGCACAGCTCACGCGCGCTCAGCGTCTTCTTGGCGACCAACGCGTCGAGCAGGCGGAGCGCGGCCTGGCAGACCTCCTCCGGGTTGTGCGGCGGGATGTTGGTGGCCATGCCCACGGCGATGCCCGTTGCGCCGTTGATCAGCAGGTTGGGGAGGCGCGCCGGCAGCACCACCGGCTCGGTCTTGCTGCCGTCGTAGTTGGGGCGGAAGTGGACGGTGTCCTGCCCGAGCTCGGTCAGGAGCTCGGTGGACATGGGCGCGAGGCGGCACTCGGTGTAGCGCATGGCGGCCGGCGGATCGCCATCGAGCGAGCCGAAGTTGCCCGAGCCATCCACGAGCGGCACCCGCAAGCTGAAGGGCTGCGCGAGCCGCACCAGCGCGTCGTAGATGGCCGCGTCGCCGTGGGGGTGATAGTTGCCCATCACGTCTCCCACGACCTTCGCGCACTTGCGGTGCTTGGCGTCGGCGAAGATGCGCTCTCGCCACATGGTGTACAGGATGCGTCGCTGAACCGGCTTGAGCCCGTCGCGCACGTCGGGCAATGCCCGGCTGGTGATCACGCTCAGCGCGTAGTTGAGGTACTTGCTCTGGGCGATCTCGTGCAGCGGAGCGGGCTGCTCGCGGGCGGCGAACAGCTCGAGGTTCGGATCGCCACCGCGCGAGCCTCGGCCCGGCGGGCGACGCGGCGGACCGTCGCCTCCCTTCGGCGCCCGTGTCCCGGAGCCGCGCTTGCCCGGTTGCTTCGTCTTCTTGCTGGCCAAGGCTCCCTGGCGGTCCTCGCTATCGAAGTTTCCAAGCTAGGGCAAGGATTGCGTGCGCAGACGCCGGTTCTGCCGTGTCACCGCCTCGAACGCTTGTTGCGAGTCACGATCTCTTCGAGCCGGCGGGCGGCCGCCAGCGCGAGACGATCGGCCCGCTGCGTCGCAGCGAAGGTCGCCCGGAGCCCCGCTAGGACGAGCAGCAGGGTGGGACGCTCGAAGACTCGGACCACGCACAGGTAGACCTCGCCGTCACCGAGTAACGCCGCGACCGGACCGTGCACCGCGTCCGCGGGCAGGGGACCGAGGTACTGTCCGCTGCCGAGGGCGGCGTCGAGCACTCCCGCCATGCGAGCCGGCACGGACAGGCGCCGCGCGCGCTCGGCGTCCACGCTCTGGCTCGACGCTCGTCCCTCGAAGCGGCCGTCCCGAACTGCGAGCACGAGGGTCCGCTCTGCAGCGCTCGTGCAGCCCTCGGCGAGAACCTCTGCCACCTGCTGGAGGTTGGACGCCGCGAGCAGTGCGCCCAGCGCGGCGTCGACGATCTCTTCGGGGGCCCCCAGGATCTCGAGCTCCGCCCGGGGCGGCGCGGCGCGGACCGGTGGCGGCGGCTTGGATCGGAACAGCCCGATCACCGGCTCCCCGGCGTCGTCCTCGACGGTGACGAGCTCGGCGCGACGCGCCTCGCCCACGCCCGGGCTCGTGCCGCTACGGCGCCGCGGCGCGGCCGGCGCTACGCTCACCAGCGGGATGGGCGCAGACGCGGGGGGTTCGTCGTCCAGCTCGGTCACGTCCGTACCCGCGATGCGCACGGCAACCGGCGGCAGCGTCAGTCGGATGGGCGTCGTGGAGCGCTGCTCCGCCACATGAGTGCCGAACGCGGGCGTGTGGCCGCCGAGCCCCAAGCGAGCTTCCTCCGCGTCGAGCCAGCGCTCCACGGCGGACTGAAAGGTGGCGAGCGAGACGCGGAGAAGACGTACCGGAGCGTCGAGGTGATGCGACAACTCGCGAGCGACGTGCTTGCTCGACGGGTCCACGCAGGCGACCGCTACGATGCCGCTGGCGTGTTGGCTGCTCGGGAAGGCGAGCAGTCGCTGGCAGAGCCCCGCCGGCAGTCGCTCCGCCAGCGTCGCGTCCACGTCCGCCGAACTGAGCGCGGCAACTCCCGAGTGCGCCAGCTCCTGAGCGAGGAGCTCGGTAACCCGCGGCACCCGCGACGCGAGCGCGGAGACGAACGCCGTGCGGCGCTCCACGGTCTCGAGCAGCGCGTCCTCCACGTCTTCGGCCGGGATCAGCGCCGAGGACAGCAATCGCCGCGCGAGCTCGACCGTCACGGGCCTGAGCCTGAGCCGGCGGCCGCACGATGGCAATGGCTGTCGCGACGCCCGAGGTCAGTCGCGAAACTGAAACACGAGCTCCGTGCGGCGGACGAGCCCGAGCTCGTCGCGTGCGACCCGCTCCACCGCCGTCGGATCGTCCTTGATGCGTTGGACCTCGGCGCGCAGGGCTTCGATTTCCTTCGACATCCGCGAGATCTCTTGCTCCGTGCGCGCGCGCTCTTCCGTCAGCCCCTCGAGCCGGGCCAGCCCCTGCGGCGAGAACATCAGGAGCGGCACGGAGACCAACGACAGCCCGAGGATGGACAGCGGCAGGGCTCTCTCGAGCAGCAGGCGGCGAGCCGACATGCGCCGGACCGTCTCACGCCCGCGGCCGCGGGGGCCAGTTCCTGGCGCCCTCGGCTCAGAAAACCGGGCTATTTCTCAGGAGATGGCCGTCCCGAGGGGGCGGTGGAACGGGTATTCCAGAGGCGGCGCTTTCGCTATCATGCCCCCCCGCCCGACGATCGGGCGTCCAGCCGAGCCGGCCGGGCGATCGAGACCACCTTCTCACGAGCATCACCGGGAACACGACATGTCCATCGATATCTTGCGCGCCGACCTCGAGCGGCTTTTCGAGCTCGAGGAGCTCTTGGCGCTGAGTCGCAACGTGCTCGGCTTCGAGCCGGACAGCATCGGCGGCACGGCGGCCAAGGGCTCGTTCGTGAAGGCGCTGACCGACTACTGCTACGAGGTCGACGCGATCGAAGCGCTGTGCGACGCGCTGCTCGCGTCGAAGGCCGACGTCAATCCCAAGGTGGGTCAGATCCGCACCGGCGGGCTGCCCTTCGACGAGGAGCTCAAGGTCGGCTCGACCTTGGGTGACTTCACGATCGTGCGCAAGCTGGGCGAAGGCCGGCTAGGCATCTCGTATCTGGCGCGACGTGACGACGCCGACTTTCGGCTCAAGGTGCTGCGTCGAGAGGCGACCCGCGATCGCCGCGGCTTGCACCGCTTCCTGACGGTCAGCCGCTTGATCGCCGCGATCGACCATCCAGGACTGCCGCGGCAGCTCGACGCGCGCGTGGTCGACGATCGCCACGTCGTCAGCCACGTCTTCGTCGACGGGCAGCCGCTCGCGGTGCGCATCGCGCGCACCGGACCGATGCACATCAATGAGGCCCGACCGCTGCTCAAGTCCTTGCTCGAGGGGCTGGGCGTGATCCACGACCGCCGGCTCAGCCACGGCGATCTGCGGCTCGAGAACGTGATCTTGGTGCGCTCGGCCGACGGCGCACAGGCGCTGGTCGCCGTGGACGCCGGTAGCGATCGCCTGCGCGCCCGGGCACGCGTCGTCCCGAGCGGACAGGGCGAGCTGTTCTCCACCGTCGGCTCCCCCAAGAGCGTGGCGCCGGAGCAGATCCGTGGCCTCCCGTCCACGCCGCAGAGCGACGTGTACTCCTTCGGCGCCCTGCTGTACGAGGTGCTCACGGGCAAGCCGGCGTTCGGCGAAGATGGCTCCGCCATCCGCGCGGCGATCGGACACCTCACGGAGAAGCCGCAACCGCCCAGCGCCGTGGCCCCTCGGGGTTGGGTCACCAAGGACATCGACGACTGGGTGCTGTCCATGCTCGAGAAGGACGCCGAGAAGCGCCCGAAGCACGCCGGCGCGTTGCTCGAGGCTCTCGAGATCATGGGTCGGGCGACGGTCCAGAAGAAGGAGAAGAAGATCTCCGACGCGGAGCTCGACGCGCGGGTCGGCGCGCTCGTCGCGGATGCGGAGGACGACGACGCGGCAGTCGCGCTCGAGGCGGCCGTGGAGGAGGGCGCCGACGCTTCGGCGGTCGCGGATGCGTTCAGCATGGCGGCGGACAGCATCGACATCAGTGAGGGTCGAGAGAAGAAGGAGGCCAAGAAGGGCCTTCTTTTCCGCGCCGCGCGCCTGTACGAGCACGCCGCCAAGGATCTCGAGAAGGCCGAGCAGATCTACGGCTGGCTGACGGAGCTCGATCCCAACGACGACATCGCGCTCACCGCACTCGAAGACGTGCGCAAGAGCCTGGGCAAGTACGAGGAGCTGGTCGAGATGCTGCTGGCTCGCAGCGAGAAGGCCGAGAGTCGCGCCGAGCGCGCCCGCGCGCTGGGCGAGATTGGACGCCTCTACGTCAACGAGCTCGATGACCGGGAACAAGCCATCATTGCCTACACCCAGGCCTTCTGCGAGGAGCCGACCCAGACCCAGTTCGCAGACGAGGTGGAGCGCCTGGCCACGACGCCGGAGAACTGGGCGGAGGTGCTGGCCGCGTGCGCGGAGGCCGCGCAGAACCCAGAGCTGGCGACCGAGCCCAAGAACCTCGTGCTCAACCGCATGGGTCGCTGGTACGCCGAGGAGGTCACACGCCTCGACCTGGCGCTGCCCTGCTACCAAGCGGTGATCGGGACCGATCCGGCCAACGACGAGGCCCTCGAGGGCATGACCCAGATCTATCGCAAGGCGCAGCAGTGGCCCGAGCTCGTGCTCGTGCTCACCCGCCGCGCGGACGCGTCGGCCACCCCGAGCCGAGCCCGCGACTTCCGCACCGACGCCGCCGAGATCCTCGAAGTGCAGCTGAATGACGTGGGCCGCGCGCGGGATCTGTACGAGCAGGTCTTGGCCGAGGATCCCGGTCATGGGCGAGCGAGCGAAGCGCTCGCGAAGATCTACGAGAAAGCCGGTGACTTCCAGGAGTACACCAAGCTGCTCGAGGGCAGCGCCAGCGCGCTGCGCGGCGAGGAGAAGCTACGAGTGCTGTGTCGCCTCGCCGAGGTATACGAGAACAACCTGAAGGACGACACGGAGGCGCTGCAGCGCTATCGAGCCGTGCTCGCCGAGGACGAGAACTCCCTCGACGCTCTACGCGGCCTCGATCGGGTCTACGCCAAGCTCGGTCGATTCCAAGACTTGGTGGAGAACCTGGAGAAGCAGGTCCAGCTGGCCGCCACACCGCGACAGAAGATCACGCTCTGGGAGCGCATCGCAGGCATTTTCGACGAGGAGTTCCTCGACCACCAGCGGGCGGCCCAGGCGCTCGAGGCCATCTTGGAGATCGACCCAGCGCACGCCACCTCCCTCACGGTCCTGGTGCGCCACTATCGATCGCTGGATCGCTGGGAAGACGTGGCCAGCTTGTACGAGCGGCAGCTCAAGCTCGCTACCGAACCGGACCACCAGCTCGAGCTGACGCTGGCCCTCGCGCGCGTCCTGGTCGAGCAGATCGGCTCCTCCGAGCGCGCGACCAAGGCCTACGAGAAGGCGCTCGAGATCAACCCGGAGCACGCTGGCGCGCTCGAAGCGCTCGCCCGTTTGCGAGAGACCGCGGGCGACGCGGACGCGGCGCTGAGCGCCATCGAGGCGCTGGCGGAGAAGGCGGGCAGCCCGGAAGCGAAGGCGGAGCAGTACGTGCGCGCCGCCAAGCTGCTCGAAGGCCGCGGCGATCGCGACGGGGCAATCGAGCGCTACAAGGCAGCGCTGGACGCCAACCCCGCGGACGCCGGCGCCGCTGCGTCGTTGCGTTCTGCTTACCTAGCCCGCGGCGACGTCAACGCAGCCATTCAGCTGCTGGAGCGGGAACTCGAGCGAACTGAAGGCGATCGCGCGAAAGCCAAGCTGGCCGGCGAGCTCTCGCTGCTCTACCGGGACAAGCTCCAGGACAGCAAGCGCGCCGAGGAAGCAGCCAAGCGCGCCCTGAGCTACGACCCTACGGGCGCGTCTGCCCTGATGGTGCTGGGCGATCTGGCGTTCGAGGCGCAGCGCTTCCTCGAGGCCGCCAAGCACTACGGCGTACTCGCCGGCCGGGCGGACTCGCTCGACAAGAAGGACGCCACGCGCGTGCTCGTTCGCTACGTGGACGCCCTCAGCAAGACGGGCTCCACCGAGCAGGCACTCGCACCCATGGACACGCTCTTGCGCATCGCGCCGGACGACATGGACGCCATTGGGCGGGTCGCGCTGGTGACCCATGAGCATGGCTCCGCCACTCGCGCGGCCGAGCTGTATCGCGACTACCTCGAGCGCTTCGGCAAGCAGCTGAATTCCGCTGAACGTGCCGCGAGCCTGAGTCGCTATGGCGACGCGCTGCGTAACTCGGACAGACTCGACCAGGCGCTCGAGGTGCTCCAGGACGCGATTGACCTCGATCCGGAGGCAGCGGCTCCGCTCGACGCTTTGTGCGCCGTGTACGAGGCCAAACAGGACTGGGAGGGCGCGATCAAGATCAAGACTCGCCATCTGGACATCGCCGACGGCGACAAGCGCGGCGAGCTGTTGATCGAGATCGGCGACATCGCGTCCGAGAAGCTGAACGACCGCACCCGCGCGACCAAGAGCTACGTGACCGCGCTGGAGGAGAAGCCGGAGGATCGCCGGCTGCTCACCAAGCTGATGCAGCTCTACAGCGAGGAGAAGGACTGGGGCAAGCTGGTCGAGGTCGTGCTCCGCCTGGCCGACTTCGTGCAGGACACGAAGCAGCGCGTGAAGTACTTGCACACGGCTGCCATCGTCTGCGCCCGCCAGATGGGCGACGCGGATCGCGCCCTCGAGCTCTACCAGATGGTGATGGATCTCGATCCCACGCTGGAGAAGGCGCTCACCGAGGCCATCGAGCTGCGGCGCGAGAAGGGCGACTACTTGGGCGTCGAGCGGCTGCTGCAGCGACGGTTGGAGCAGGCCACGGCCGCCAAAGATCGCAAGGTCATGCTGGACACCTTCGTGGACCTGGCCGACCTGTACGAGAAGAACCTGGGTACGATGGATCGCGCCATCGACGCTCTCGAGGCTGCGCAGACGCTGGATCCGGACAACCGCGCCCGCGTCGAGCACCTCTCCGAGCTGTACGCCGGGGATCCGGAGCGGTACCTCGAGAAGGCCGTCGCGTCGCAGCACGCGCTGTTGCGCCAGAACCCGTATCGCGCGGAGTCCTACAAGCTGCTCCGGCGCCTGTACACCGAGGTCAAGAACGCGGACGCTGCGTGGAGCCTGTGCCAAGCCCTGTACGTCCTCAATCTGGCCGAGCCCGACGAGGAGCGCTTCTTCAAGCGCATGCGCTCCGAGTCCGCCGCCGCCGCCAAGACTGCCCTCGGCGACGAGGATTGGCTGACTGGGCTCAACCATCCGAGCGCGGACCCGCTCCTGACCAGCGTCTTCGCGCTGATCGAACCCGCCATCATTGCCGCGCGCTGTCAGGCGGTCGAGCAGCTCGGCTACGACCCGCGCTACGCGGTGGATCTGACCCGCCACCCCTACCCCATGAGCCAGAACCTGTACTACGCGGCGGGGGTGCTGGGGCTCAATCTTCCCATCACCTTCCAGAACACGAACGACCCGGGCGGCCTGTCGTTCCTCCACGCGTACACCCCCGGGCTCGTCCTCGGCCTGGCGGCGCTCAGCGTGGACGTCCCGGTCCAGGCGGGAGCCTTCATCGCGGGACGCCACCTGGCCTATTACCGCCCGGGCTTCTACGTCCGCCAGATCATTCCCTCGGGCACTGGGCTCAAGTCGTGGCTCTTCGCTGCCATCAAGATGATCGCGCCGCAGTTCCCGGTGGCGGCCGAGCTCGAAGGCCCGGTCAACGAGGCTCGAGCCGCACTCGAGCATCACCTCCAGGGTCAGGCCCGAGACGCCCTGGCCCGCATCGTGTCCAAGCTGGTTCAGTCCGGAGCAGCCCTCGATCTGAAGCGCTGGATCGGCGGCGTGGATTTGACCACCGACCGCGCCGGATTCCTACTGGCTCACGACCTCGAGACAGCGGTCGAGATCATCAAGGCCAGCGATGAAGGCGCGAGCCCGCTGCCCAGCCAGGAGCGTCTCAAGGAGCTGGTGTTGTTCGCGGTCAGCGATCCGTACTTCCGCCTGCGAAAGAAGCTCGGCATCTCCGTGGATACCTGAGAGGCTTCACTCGTCGCCGCGCACGGTCAGCGGATGAATCCGCGCGAGCCTCGGAGGGACTCCGCCGCTCCCGTCGAGCCGAGCGGCGCCGGCTGGGCGTCCAGCTGAGCGAGCGGGCCCGTCACGCGCCAGGCATAGAAGCCGTCGGGCCGCTTCGCCCGCCGGTTCTTGCCGTCGAGATCGAACAGCCCGGGCATGGTCGAACCTGGGGCGCCGAACAGTCCCCGGGTGATGTCGTTCTTGTTCTTGTAGGCGTCGGTGAACTGAAACCGCAGGGTCAGTTCGGCGACGCTCTGATCGAAGGGCTCGCGTAGGCGAATGCTCCCGTCGGACGCCACCACGATGTCCTGGCCCTGGGTGCCAAACTTGGCGATCTTGAGCCGACCATCCTCGGCCTCCGCGGACAGCTCGAAGTCCCCAGCGCTCAGCCGCGGCAGCGCGATGGTGTTCTGGACCTTCGCCTTGCCGTCGCCGATGGTGAGCTCCGTGATGGAGAGTTCGATCTTGCCCTCCGCCTTGGATAGCTTCTGCTCCGGAAGGATGAGATCGACAGTGCCCGTGAGCGACCCCTGCATGGGCAGCCCCACCGCCGCCGCGAGCAGCGGCAGTCCAGAGACGTCCACCCCCTCGAGCTCGAGGTTCACCGTCCGATCGCCGCGAGCGTCCGAAGTCTTGCCGGAGATCTCGCCACCGAACGCCTTGGCCCCGAAGCTCACCGCGGTGGTTCCAAACATCATGCGCAGGATGCTGACGCGGGCATACACGTGCTCCAGCGTCACCACCGTGGGGTCTTGCGGCTTGCCGTCCTCCGCCGCGGGGCGAGGGGTGGTGAGCGTGACTCCCTTGGCCTCGATCCCGCTCAGCCAATAGCCCGAGAGATCCTCGATGGCGATGCGCGTACCGCTGCCTGCGGGCTGCCTCGCGTTGAACTCCGCGACGAGGCGCTCCTTCAGCCGCTCGAAGGGGAACGTGGCGACCGCGAACAGAGTGAACACCGTCAAGTGGAAGACGGGGAACGCCGCCACCTTGAGGACACGCTTGAGGGCCGGCCTCACTGCGCCGCCTCCTCGTCCGTCTGGGCCGGCTTCCTGCGCTCCTCGGCCTTGCGGTCGTACGCGCTGACGAACATCTCGACGTCGTAGCTGTCTTGCTCGGTGCCGCGCTTGCGTATGTTCAGGCGACTGATGCTGACCGGGTGCCCGCTCTGCTCGATACCCTCCATGAACTTGGAGAGGTTCAGCATGCCGACCTTGCGCAGCACGATCTTGGTGGACCGCTCCTCGTAGCGCTTGCCGTGGGGCACCAGCGCGCGGTCCTGGCTCTCGGGGATCTCGAGCTGCGCGCTCTGCGCCCGAGTCTCCAGGAAGCCCGCGAGGGGCGGAGCGGGGCTTTGATAGCGCGCCAGAACCGCACGACGCTCGGCGTCCCTCCGCTCCACTTGCGCGCGGCCCGACTGGATCTCTTCGATGGCGGCGCGGAGTTCGGCTACCTCGGAGCGCTTGCTGCCCACGAACGCCGTGATGGCCACCGGCACGAGCACCAAGACGAAGACCACGAACAGCACCCCGAAGATGCCCAGCAACTGGCGCTCTCGCGGCTCCATGCGCTCTAGTCGCTCTCGCAGGCTCACGGCTCACCTCCCGGCTCGGCAGCCGGCTCTTCGGCCTTCTTCTTCTTGGGCGTATCCTCGGGACACTTCACGTCGAACTCGAGCACGTATTTCTGGCGGTCACTGTTGACCACCTGGCTGACCTTCGCGATTTTGACCGCGTCGAAGCACTTCACCTCGCCCAACGCCGCCGCGATCTGTTGGGCGTCTTGCGCGGAGCTCACCACGCCGTTGAGCTTCACGTGCCCGCGCTGCATGTCGAACTCCTCGATGTCGTGCGTGATGCTCATCGGGATCGCGTTGGACAGCTCGACGATCACGTCGAAGGCGTCCAACTTGGGCATGGGATCCTTCTCGTCTTGGGCCTTCGCCTTCTGGAGTAGGGTCGCCGCCTCCTCGGCGGTCTCGGCGGGCTGACCGAGCACCTCTTTGCTCAGCGCCGCGAGGGAGCGGGTGAGGGTCTCGTGATCCCTGCCTAGCGCCTTCATCTCTGCCCAGGTCGCGAACGAGAAGCTAATCAGGATTGCTGCGCCGAGACCCACGAGCAACGGCACCTTCTCCTTCAAGAAGCCGTAGCCGCGCTGGAACGCCAGCGGCCCCTGACGCAGATCCAGATCCCGCCCGCGCCCGGCGGCGCCCAGCGCCAGCGACAGGGCTTTGACGAAGCGCGGCAGCACGTCGAGCTTGTCGAGGGTGAGACCCTCGAGGCCGAGGGAGGGCAGCGGGCGAATGAGCAGGCCGAGCTCGTGCGAGAGGTAGTTCTCCGCGCCCGGTGCGTCGGCCCCGGCGCCAACCAGGTGGACGACCTCGACGGGCTCCCCGTCGTGCGCCACCCAGGACGCGAACGTCTGGCGCAGCTCCGCGGCCAGGGCGGGCGCGCTCGCGGGCAGGCCGGCGACGCCGCGGCTGAGGGTGCGCGCGAAGACCGGCTCGCCGTACGCCAGCAGCACGACCTCGGTGCGCGTACCGCCGAGGTCGACGAGGGCGATGGGGCCGGGTCCGGACAGCTCCGGCGAGAGGGAGGCCAAGTTCGCGAGCGAGAGCGGGCCGACGCCGACTCGATCCGGCTCCCGCCCGAGCACGCTCTTGACCCGTTCGATGCGGTCGCGCACGAGTTCGATGCGAGCCGCCGCGGTCATCACCGCGAGCGGTGAAGTGGGCGCGGCGCGCCGGAGGAGCCGGTGATCGTAGACCAGCTCGTCCAGATCGACCGGGATGTTCGCCTCGACCTCGTAGGGCAGGATCTCCTCGATCTGTTTGGTCGCGGTGGCGGGCAGGGTCAGGCGATGGATGAAGGCCTGCTCGCCCTCCAGCGCGATGGCGAAACCCTCGCCGTGTTGGGTGGTCGGGACGCCCACCGCGCGCAGCGCGTCGTCCACGCTCCCGACCCGATCCGTCTCGACCTCGACCATCTGCTCGATGGCCACGCGGCGATAGCTGGTGCTGAGCAGCACCGCCCGGACGTGCGACGCTCGAATGTCTATGCCTACCCAACGTGCCATCAGTCGATCCGATAGTAGATCACGTTGCCGCCCGGACCGGGTGTGAGGGCCGCACCGATGGCTCCCTCCGTAGCACCGTCCGGCAGATTTTGCTCGGGCGGCGTGCTGCTGACCGCGCCGGTCGGGCCGGCCCCTTGGCTGAGCAGCGCGCCGAGACCCGTGCTCTCGATGGTGGGGACGCCCCGGTAGTCCACCACCGCGTGAACCCGAACCCGAGTCTCGCGCTTGCCCGCCTTGACGACCCCCGTAGCGTAGACCGAGAACACCTTGCTCTGGGTGGTGACGGCCTTGAGCAGCTCGGACTCGCTCAGCAGCGCCACCGGCTTCATCTCCAAGGCCGCCAGGACGGAGCCGAACATGCCCCGACCCTTGATGGCGCTCAGAAACGCCTTGGGCGTGCCGAACAGCGGCGCGCCGGCGGTGAAGCCCTTCACCATGGTCATGGCGCCGAGGAACTTCGCGGCCTCGGCGGGATCCGTGCACAGCGGAGAGCCAGGCACGGCGGCGCCGCAGACCACGGCCAAGATGGTCTGGCCGTTGGCCGTGTTGACGTTGATCTGGCCCTGCCCCCACACCGTCACGACCCGCTTGTCTGGGTTGTCCGGATCCGGATCGATGAAGGTCGACCAGAAGTCATCACCAACACCGCGCACCAGACGAACCTCTTCGAGGCTGTCGAAGGCGGCGTTCTTGCGCACGTACGGCGTCTTGAGCAGCTGATAGAAGGAATCTTCGGCACCGGCCTGCTGAGCAGAGCCGGAGTGGGGATCGCAGACGTACGCGTCCTGGTCCGGATCGACCCAGTCGATGAGCGCGGAACAAATCGTCTGGCGATCGGAGAACTGTCCGTCCCTGTCCCGACCTTCGAACAACGGGTCGTACTGTGGCCCCGCCAAGAGTCCGATCAGCTGCTGCGCGAGTCGCGCCTGACTGAATGCGTCACCGCGCGCCGCCACGTTCAGGTTGATCTTGGAGTCCTCATCCACCACCTTCACCTCGAAGGACGCGCCCTCGAGGCCCAGATTCTCGCCTTCCCCGATGTCCACGCCCGCGAGCAACTTGAACGACTCGGCACCGTCGGCGTCATTGAAGGCTCCGAGCACTTGACTGGCGAACTCCCACACGGGGATCTGCGGAGGGGCCTGCTTCATCAGCAAGAACAGCGGCGCCAGGCCACGCCGAATGGTGGGCTCGGATGCGATCAGTAGGCGGGACAGATTGACCGCACTCCTCGCCGCATACTCCGCCTTGATCGCGTCCCGCTGGCTCAGGGCGCTACCGAACTCAGCGCTGGTCTCGTCCTGGAACTCCGCCAGCATGACCGTGAGGATGGTGAGCGCTCCGAGCACCATGATCAGCGCCACACCACGCCGCTTGCTGCGTGTACGACGACGCCCGCCGAGGACTCGACGGCGCAAGAGGCGAGGGAGCGAGAGGCGCATGATCATTGAACGGCGAAGGTGAGCGGGCGGGAGATGGGGAGGGCGACCTTGCTGACCACCCGGATGGTCTGTCGCCCGCGGTCGGCGGCGGTGCGCCGGCCTCCGTTGAGCACGAGGATGACGCGAACCTGCACCGGCAGCCGCCCTCCCTGCCCGATGGCTTGTGTCGTGTCCCAAGTCTCGGTCCACTGGCCGGTGAGTGGATCGAGGTACTCGAGGTCGAACAGATCGATGTCCGTGGCGAGCACTTCCACGCGGCCGCCACGCTTGGGCTCCGAGTCGATGTGTGGACTGTAGCGCCGCACCAGATCCGTGGTGCCATTCCGACTCGGGTTCACCGAGCCGAAGTACGAAATCTCGGCTTGATCCGACTCGTGCGTGTCGCGGTCCAGGCGCAAGTGCGCGAACGCCGTGAAGTCCACACGATCCGCCGGAGTACCACGGCTGCCGATGAATGCCGTCTTGCGCGCCCCGAGCGACTGGTCAATCGGCGCGTGCGCGGAAATGAACGCGCTCTGCAGCTCGCGGCTGATGCGCGCCATCGCCAGGCGCCCCTCGCGGTACCGGTCGCTGACCCGCTGCACACCCTCCTTGCTGCGCTTCATACCGGCGAAGGTGGAGTAGATCAGCACACTGATCATCGACAAGACGGCGATCGCGACGAGCAACTCCACCAAGGTGAAGGCGCGGACACGGCGGCGGTGCCTGCTGATCACTCGACCCCCTCGAGCTTGTCGAGCCCTTGCGCGGCCGCGGAGCTCAGGCCGCCTTGCTGGGGATTGGTGACATACTGGGTGACGTCGAGGGTCTGCTCACGAGAGCCCTCCTTCCACACGACCGTGACGGTGACCTTGCGGATGCTGGCCTCGAGCATCGGCTTCAGGTCGGGGTACACCATGCTCATCAACATCGGCGCCATACCCTGCGTACCCGCCCCGGCGGCGCTCCCCATTAGCCCGGCCAGGCCCGCGAGGCCGCCCTCCCCGGGCAGCGCGGAGGGACCACCCTGCTGCACGGACGCGAGCGCGCCGAGGGCGCCGAGTCCGCCCGGATCGCCGAGCCCGCCGTCCCCGGACATGGTCGCGAGATCCTGCGGCTCGGGCAGTTTCACCGTCTGGACCGTCCAGCGACAGCTGAAGCGTCCGCGCTCCTCGCCCTCGCAGCACACGCCATCGTCCCGCTGGTCGATCAGCGGGAACCCTTTCGTGAGCAGCTCCAGCTCGGTTTCGCTCATCTTGCAGCGAGCGAGGGTGCCGGCCAGGGTGAGGCTTTGGGCGCGCTGTGAGCTGGAGAACAGACCCACCTGGGACGACAGGATCACCGTCAGCCCTAGCCCCAGGATGGAGATCGCCACCAACACCTCGAGCAGCGTGAAGCCCCGCCGTGCCCGGCGTCGAATCCCGCGTGGCGAGGTGCTACTCGTCATCGCGCACTCCGAACTCCTCGTCCATGCGAGGTGCTTCCAGGTCGATGGCGCCCTTTCGGATCACCGCACGACCGGTCAACGGACTGACCAGAATCGTCAGCCCGTCTCGCTCGCCCTTGCGCCGGACCTGAATCGCCGCGCGCTCCGTGCGGCCGCCGGGGAAGAAGTACAGATACGCGCGACCTTCCTTGCGCGGCACCTCGTCGTGCTCGGTCTGCACCTGCAAGAACTCGATCCCGGAACCGAGCTCGCGGCCGGCGCCCGCCTCGCCGTCGAAGCCAAACTGAGCCACTGGCGAGAACTTCGCCCGCGGCGCGCGGGGGCCCTTGAGGATGCGATCGGCTTCGGCGCGCGCCTGCACCTCGGCCTCGGTCATCGCCTCGGCACCGCCACCCGTGTTCGCTTCTTCCCGCTCGCGCAGCATCACGCGACCGGCGCTCTCTTCCAGCGATACCCGACCTTCCTCGAGGTCGAACACCATGCGCACGGGCTTGCCGGTGGCGTTGGCACGCGTCACGCCCAGCCGCACGCCGCTGAGGATCAAGGTAGCGGCGGCGCGCTCGCGGCTGCTGGACAATGCACCTGAGCCCGTGATCACACCCGCGGACATGACCGCGATCAGCGCGGCGACGACCAACACCTCCACCAGCGTGAGACCGCGCGCGGCCGCGCGGCTCGTGGCGGATCGGAGGTGGGGCCCGCTCATGGTCACTCCTCGGCGCCGGCCGCACCCTTGGGCACGCGGATGTCGTCCGCAGTCCCCTTCTTCTTGTCGGGTCCAGCGGAGATCACGGTCACGTCGTCCTCCGTGCAGTTCAGGCTATAGGCGGTGCCCCAGGGGTCGTTCGTGTTGGCGCCAGGGTCCAGCTGCTTCTCTTGCACGAGCTGGCTCATGGTCGGGCACGACACCTCGTTGTTGCCAGCCTGCCAGGCCTGTGCGGCTTGACGGATCACTCGCGCTCCGGTCTCCGCCGTGGTCTTCTGTGCGTCGCGGTACTTCGGCAGTGCGAAGACGGTGACGCCACCGGCGATCATCGCGATGATCGCCACGACGATCAGCACTTCCACGAGGGTCGCGCCGCGCTCGAGCGCGCGGCGGGTGCGGCGCAGCGGCCGCACCGAGTCAAGGGTGGTGGTTTGGTGGTTCATGTCGTCCTCTTCATCGGATTCGATCCAGCCCGCCGGGCTTGCCATCCGGGCCATCACTCATCAGGTCGTAGGGCGAGGTGTCGTCTCGCCCCGGGCAGATCAAACGCAGGGGCCTGCCCCAAGCATCCCGGGGCACGCCTTGAAAGGGTCCTAGCGCACCAACGGACTCCAGGCTCGGCGGACACCCTCCGTCGTTTTGTGCCATGAAGGCGTCCACGGCGGCGCGGGCGTCGAGCAAGGTGGCCCGGGTCTGGCGCAACCCGGCACGATTCCGTTCGCGAACCCCCACCAACACGACGAAGCCCACGACCAAGGCGCCGAGCAGCAGCGGCCGTACCCTGCCCCGACCGATCGCCGCGAAGAAGCCTCCCCGTCCCTCCCAAGGGAAGAAGATGCGCTTGTCGTTGCTTCCGCGGGCCATGGCTCACTGTACGAGTTGGTTCATTTGGATGAGGGGCATCAGGATGGCCATGGCGATGAACCCGACCACTCCACCGAGCACCACGATCATCAACGGTTCCAGCAAGCTGCTGAGAGTGGAGACCCGGGTCTCGACGTCTGCTTCATAAGCGCGGCTGACGTTCTCGAGCATGGACTCGAGCTGCCCGCTCTTCTCGCCGACTGCGATCATGTGGGTGACCATGGGCGGAAAGTAGCCGCTGCGCTTGAGCGGCTCGGCGATGCTCTCGCCCTCTCGAATGGAGCCGATTGCCTCCTCGACGACCCCGGAGAGTCGGGCGTTCTCCAGCACGTTGCGGCCAATCTCCATGGCCTTGAGCAGCGGCACACCGCTCGACAGCAACGTCGCGAGCGTACGCGAGAAGCGTGCGACCGCGACGAGCAGGTTCAGGCGGCCGAAGATCGGCCACTTGAGGCTGAGGGTGTCCCACTTCAGCGTGCCCGCGGGGGTGCGCCGCCAGCGACGGAACAAGTAGAAGGCCAACGCGCCAAGCGACAAGATGAGCCACCAGTAGCCCGCGATCGCATCGGACACGAAGATGAGCACGCTGGTGTACCAAGGCAGCGCCTGCCCCAGATTCTCGAAGATGCTGGTCACCTTGGGCACGACGGCGACCATCAAGAAGCTGACCAGCACGGTGCCGATGATGAGCATCAGCACCGGGTAAGCCAGCGCACTGACGACCTTGCCCTTCAGGCGCGCTTGTCCCTCCATGAAGTCCGCCAGCCGCTCGAGCACCGCCTCCAGGGTGCCAGAGGCCTCACCGGCGGCGACCATGTTCACGTACAGAGGCGGGAACACCTTGGAGTGCACCTCGAGGCTCCTCGAGAAGCTGGTCCCCGAGTTGAGGCTCTCCCGCACGGCCGTGAGGATGCGAACCAGCTGCTCCTTCTCGACCTGCTCGGTCAGCGCCGCGATCGAGTCGACCAGCGGCACGCCCGCCCGAACCAAGGTCGCGAGCTGACGCGTCATCACGGCGATGTCCGCCGTGCTCGGACGGCGCAGGAACGCCAGCAGATCGACGTCCTTCTTGGCCTTCACCTTGCGACGGCTCTCCTCCGTCGCCAGCGTCAGGAGCACGCCCTCGCGCCGCAGGGCGGCGCGAAGCGCCTTGGCGTTGTCGGCATCCCGGTAGCCCTTCACGGGCTTGCCGCTGTCGATCTGGATGCCCTTGTACTCGTAGACCGCCATGGCGCTCACTCGTCGACGACGACGTCCTCCTGAGTGGCGGCCACGACCTCTTCGACGGTGGTCGAGCCTTCGAGCACCTTGCGCGCTCCGTCGTCGCGCAGCGAGTCCATCCCCTGCAACTGCGCGGCGCGCTTGATGGTCTGCGCATCGGCGTTCTTGAGCACGAGCGAGCCGACCGCGTCGTCCATGACCAGCAGCTCGTAGATGCCGAGGCGACCGGAGAACCCCTTGCCTTCGCAGCGATCGCAGCCCTTCGCTCGGTACACGGTGGGCATCCCCGGACCCCGCCAGCCGATGGGCACGTACTCGGTGCCGTGCACTTGGTAGCGCGGCGAGAGCAGCCGGGCGTCGCGCTGCCGAGTCCGCTCCGGGTCGATCCCGATCTGGCTGAGCTCGAAATCACTCGCCTCGTATGGCTCTTTGCAGTGCGGGCAGAGCAACCGAACCAGGCGCTGCGCCAAGATGCCGATCACGGTCGAGCGCACCAAGAATGGCTCTATCTCCATCTCCACCAGGCGTGTGACGGCGCCCGCCGCGTCGTTGGTGTGGATCGTGGAGAGCACCAGGTGACCCGTCATCGACGCGTGGATCGCGATCTCGGCCGTCTCTTTGTCGCGAATCTCGCCGACCATGATCACGTCCGGATCTTGGCGCAAGAAGGCGCGCAAGGCGCTGGCGAAGGTGAGCCCGATCTTGGGCTGTACCGGCAGCTGATGGATGCCGGCGATCTCGTACTCGACCGGGTCCTCGGCGGTCAGGATGTTGATGTTGGGGCGATTGATCTTGTTCAGACACGCGTACAGCGTGGTCGTCTTGCCGCTGCCGGTAGGACCGGTCACCAAGATGATGCCGTTCGGACGCCGGATGAGCGAGCCCATCAGATGGTAGTCCCGCGAGGAGAAGCCGAGCTCGTTCAGGTCGAGCAGCACGTTCGTCTTGTGCAGGAGCCGCATCACGATGCGCTCGGAGTCGCGACTGGTAGGGATGGTGGAGACGCGAACGTCGATGCTCCGCCCCGCGATGCGCAGCGAGATGCGACCATCCTGCGGAAGCCGCTTCTCGGCGATGTTCAGGCCGGCCATGATCTTCACGCGGGCCACCACGCTGGACATGAACTGCCGGCTGGCTCGACGCGCCACATAGAGCTGGCCATCGATGCGGTAGCGAACGAGGACCTCCTTCTCTTCGGGCTCGATGTGAATGTCGCTGGCACGCTCCTTCACCGCGCTGAAGAACAAGCCGTTGACCCAGCGGATGATGGGCGCATCCTCGTCCGACTCGAGGATGTCGACCTCTTCGTGGACGGCCTGACCCTCCTCCGACGTCAGCTCGCTGGAGGTGTCTTGCTTCTCGAATACGCGATTGATCGCGTCCACCACGTCCGCCGGGGCGGCCACCTTGGCGATTACGGTCTTGCCGAAGGTCGCGCGGACGTCGTCGAGGGCGTCCGTGTCCAGCGGATCGCCGCACACCACGTCGACGTGCTCGTCCCCCTCCTCCGTGACCAGTAGGCGATGGTTCTTGCAGTAGCCGATGGGCAAGCGAGTGGCGACGCCCGTGGCGACGGAGTCCACGTCGATGCGGGCGATGAACTCGAGCCCACACTCCTGAGCGAGCGCTCGGGCGACGTCCGCCTCGGACGTCACCTTGGTCTGGATGAGGAGCTCGAGCAGCGGCGTGCCCTTCTCCCGCTGCTGAAGGTAGAGCGGCTCGAGGGCGTCGGCCAGAACTACGCCATGGCGGACGAGGATGTTCCCCAGCGCTCGCTGCTCGGGCATATCGTCACTCCACGCGCTCCACGTTCACGTTGCGCGCGACGGGGTTGATGTTGATGGCGGGCGCCTGCGTCCGCGGCGGCTGATCCGGGTTGACGTTGGGAGCCGGAGCGGTGGTGGGTGGCCGCAGGCGCGGGCGCCGTTGCGTGCCCGGGTTCGTCTGCGGCGCTCCCGCCGGCGCGGCACCGCCGCCGCCAGGTTTGACGACGTGAGGCAGGTCGATCGGCTCGGTCGGCGTGTGCTCGAGCTTGTCCTTGGGCGCGCTCTCCTTCTCGAGCCGGTCGCGCTCTTCCAGCTGCATGTAGGCTTGCCGTATGTCCTCGACCAGGCCCTTGGCGCGCGTGTAATCGCGCGGGGGCTTCCAGTCCTGGCCCGAGAACACGAAGTAGCGATCCAAGAACTCCTGACGCTCCTGCATCTTGCGCTCGAAGATTCGGCGCAGGTCCGTCTGGTTGTTGATCACCGTGGGCGTGAGGATGAGCAGCAGGTTCGTCTTGCGAGTCGCCTCCTCCGAGTGACGAAACAGGAAGCCGAGCACGGGCAAGTCGCCCAGCACGGGGATCTTCGTCCGGCTCTTGATCACCGCGTCGCGCATCAGCCCGCCAATGACGATGGTCTGCTGGTCGTCGACGACGACGGTGGTGTTGGCCGTGCGCTTCGTGATCGACACCGCGCCGAGCGCACCGCTCGTGGCACCGCGCTCGCTGATTTCCTGCTCGATCTCGAGCCGCACCTGGTTGGTCTCGTTGATGTGCGGGGTCACCTTGATCTTCGTGCCAACGTCCTGTCGCGGCGTGTTGAAGCCGCCGAAGCCGAGCCCGGGCAGGAGTGAACCTAGGTTCTGCTGACCGAGCTGTCCCGGGAGTGTCGGCAGCCCCGAGCCGCCGCCGAGGTTCTCCTGCAGGGGGATGTTCTCGCCGACGCTGATCTCGGCGGGCGTGTTGTTCGTGGCCAGGATGTGAGGCGTCGCCAGCACGTTGGCGTCTCCGCTGCGCGCTAGCGCGTTGAGCACGATGCCGAACGCCGGAATGCTGAGACCGGTGCCCAGCAGGGTGCTCGTTCCAGCCAAGTCCGGTCCCCGGGCGCCCAGCGCGACGCCCTGTAGCAGCTCGGGGTTGGCGGGGAACGAGAGTGACTTCCCGGCCTCGAACCCGCCCAGGAACAGCGTGTCGCTGCCGCCGCCGATGTCCGCGGTGTAACCGCCGTGGAACGAGACGCCCATGCGCAGCGAGTGATCGACCGAGACATCCATGATCACCGCCTCGATGAACACCTGGCGCCTCGCCGCGTCGAGCTTGTCCACCACCATGCGCATGTTCGCGTAGTCCCGGCCGGAGGAGGTGATGATCAGCGAGTTGGTCGCCTTGTCCGCGATCACCCGCACCTCGCCCTCGAACATGCCGCGGCCGGCCCCGGGCTGTCCCGGCTGTCCCCCGGGCTGCCCCTGACCGGAGAGCATCTGGGTGAGCACGTTCGCCAGCTCCTCCGCCGTCGCGTTCTGCAGCGGCAGCACGCGCACTCGGCCCTCGGCAGCAGGCTGCGTGTCGAGCCGCTTCATCAGCTCGAGCAACTTCGTGTACGAGTCCTCGGTGCCCACCACGATCAGCGAGTTGGTCTGCTCGTCGGCGACGACCTTGCCGAGGCCGCCGGAGGCCCCGCCGCCCTGGCCTCCTTGCCCGAGCTCGAACAGCTCGTTGATGCGCTTGGCCATCTCCGACGCGGAGCCGTAGTGCACCGGCTCGATCCACATGCGGCTGCCCGCGCCGCCGACGTCCACCTCCTCGACCAGACGGATCATGCGTCGCACGTTCGCGCCCGTGTCCGTGATGATCAGCAGCTGACCCGGTGCATAGACGCTGATGTCGCCGTCCTTGCTCTTGAACTTGGTGAGCAGCTGGCTCGCCTCTTCGGCGCCCACGTACTTGAGCCGGTACAGGCGCGTCACGAAGCGGTCCTCGTCCGGAACGGGAGCACCCCGCGAGTAGACTGGCGTGGTCTGGTTGACCACGCCGCCACTGTCGACGATCTTGAGGAAGCGGCCCTGCGGCACGACGGTCATGCCGTTCGCCTCCAGGATCGACAGGAACGCCTGATAGGCCTCCGCCAACGAGACTGGCGCTGGGGACACGACGGTGGCCTTGATCTGCCGCACCTTGGGCCCGTAGATGAAGCGCTTGCCCGTCATGCCGCTGATGTGATTGACGAGCTCCGCCAGGTCCGCGTCCTGCAGGTTGAACTTCACCTGATGGCCCATGGGCTTGGGCTTGAACGGCACGTCCGCGGCCCGCGCGATCGCGTCCATGTTGCCAGGCAGCGGCGCCGGGTTTGCCCCGGGGGGATCTCGATCCGCGGCGCCGGCCGCAGGCGCAGGCGCGGGCGCCGGCGCGGCCGGAACGCCCGGACGCGACCGAATGGGTGGGGCCTGCTGGGCCTGCGCCCAGGCGGCGCTCAGACTGACTGCGGTCGCGAGGGACCACGTTCGAAGGGTCGGGCTCATCGGAGTCATTTGATGCGGTAGTCGATGCTCATGGGTTGACCCCGGCGATTCACCTTGATGTTGAGGTTGCTCGCCGTCCTCAGGCGCGCGTATGCCTCCAAGGCCTTCTCGGGGCTGGCCATGTTGAAGCCGTTGATGGTCTCGAGTCGGTCGCCGTTCTGAAAGCCGAGCGTGCCGAGCAGGGTGTCCGGGCGGATGCCGAACAGCCGAATGCCAACCACCTTCCCCGCCTGTTGCTCGGGGACGATGCGCGCCGAGCGCATGAGCTCGGCTTGATTCTCGAGGATCTTGTCCACGACCGAACGGTCCACGTTGAACTCGGTCTCGCTGACCTTCTGGATCTTGTTGGCGATGTCCGCGGGAACGGCGGACGGGCCGCCGGCGGCGGGTTGCCCCGCGGGGGCGGGGGGTGCGACCGCCGCGACGGGCTTGGGCGCCGGCTGGGTGGCGAACAAGAGCGCCTGACACAGCGACGCCCCTTGGCTCATCCACACCGCAGGCGTGGCTTCGGTTGGGTTGAAGCCAATGTACGCGACCTGACTCGGGCCGACCTGATCGCCGACGCGTCGGATGGCCGGCTTGGACTCGCCGGGACCCTGCAAAGCAGCGATACTCCAGGTCGGATCCAGCGACTCGGTGACGATGCTCACCCGTACGTCGTCGCAGCGAGGGGCCGCGAGGGGGTTGGACAGATCCGGCGCCTGCGCCGCGGCCACCGGAGCTTCGAAGGGCTTGGCGTTCAGGGGGCCGGTCACCGAATCGAAGGGGTTACGCGACAGGATCGGCTCGGCGCTCTTGGGCTCGACCCGCTGCTGGGCCACCAGGGCGGCGTAGTCGGGCTTGGCCGGCGCGGTGGCGGTCAGGAGCTTCTCGTCGGCGCCCAGCGCCGCACCGAACAACTCCATCGTGCCCGACGCCTGGAAGTACGCCATGACGGCCACCAGGCCGAGCACCACGACGGTGAAGTACTTCTTGAGCAGGGCGTCGAATGCCACGCCTCGCGTTAAAGCGAGACCCGTGCCAGCGGTCAATGGTGAAAAGGTACGGAAATCGTTGGGGTTCTATCCACACGCGCCGCCAACCTGGCAAGATCACCCCTTAACGCCTGTCCAGCATGACAATTTGTCACGGCGAGGTCTCTTCGCCGAGCTTGCGGTAGATGGTCCGGGTCGAAATCCCGAGCAGCTGCGAGGCCAGCGACTTGTCCCCGTCGGTGTAGGCGAGCGTCTCCCGGATCATCCGGCTCTCCACGTCCGCCAGCGGTGTGCCGATCGCGAAGGTCAGCGCGCTCGGCGTCGGGGGCGTGGCCTGGGCCACCGCGTCGGGCAGATCCTCGAGCCGCAAGCTGTCCGAGCGGCACAGCACCGCCGCCCGCTCGACCACGTTCTCGAGCTCCCTCACGTTGCCGGGCCAGGAGTACTCCATCAGCTTCCGGAGCGCGTCCGGCGAGACGGCGAGACGCGCACGACCGTTCTTCTTGCAGTACACCCCGAGGAAGTGATCGACGAGTAGCGGGATGTCTTCCCGACGGTTGCGCAGCGGTGGAGCCGTCACCGCGATCACGTTGAGCCGGTAGTACAGGTCCTCGCGGAACCGGCCCGCTTCCACCTCTCGCGCCAGCTCGCGATTGGTCGCGGCGACGACGCGCACGTCGGCCTTCACGGTGTTCCCGCCCACGGGCTCGTACTCCCCTTCTTGCAGCACGCGCAGAATCTTGACCTGCACCGCCGGCGCGAGCTCCCCAATCTCGTCGAGGAACAACGTGCCGCCCCGGGCCTTCGCGAACCGACCCTCGCGCCGCGCGACGGCTCCGGTGAACGCGCCGCGCTCGTGGCCGAACAGCTCCGCTTCCAGGATGCTCTCGGGAATGGCGGCGCAGTTGACGGCCACGAAAGGGCCCGCCGCTCGGCCGCTCTTGCTGTGGATGTAGCGAGCAATCAACTCCTTGCCGGTTCCGCTCTCCCCAAGCACGAGCACCGTCGCCGACGACGGAGCGGCCTGGGTAGCGACGTCGAGCACCCGGCGAAGCGCCGTGCTCTGGCCGACGATGTCTCGTGACGTCAGCAGCTTCAGCTCTTCGCGGAGCGAACGATTCTCTGCTAGCAGCGACTGTCGCTCTGCCGCCTTGCGAACCGTCTTCACGATGGTCATGCGCTTGAGTGGCTTCTCCACGAAGTCGTATGCCCCCTCGCGCATGGCTTGAACCGCGCTCTCGACGGTACCGTACGCGGTCATGAGCACCACCTCCGTATCGGGAGAGAGCTCCTTGATGGCTCGCAGCAGTTCGACGCCATTGATCCCAGGCATCATCAGGTCCGTCAGCACGACGTGGATTCGGTGGCGACGGACGACATCGAGCGCTGGCTTGGCCCCAATGGCGGTGAGCACCCGCAGCCCTTCACGAGAGAAGATCTTGCGCAAGGACTCGACGTTGCTCGGCTCGTCGTCGACCACGAGCACGGTCACGGCGTCGGCGTCGGGCGCCGGGTCGCTCGCGGGAGGCGGAGTGGAGGTCGAGTTGGTGGCGCCATCCGCCACCTCAGCCAATGTGTCACTCATCAAGCCACGATGTCACAAGGTGGACAGTTCGGCAATTTTCATCTGTAATTCCTTTTCATATTAGCCACTTGCAGACCTGTCAGTGGCCCAGGCGCAGCCAGCGCCCCAGCGCCCGGCGCAGATCCTGGCGTAGCTCCACGGGCGCGTCAGCGCGTCCGGGTAAGCGGAGCACCCCCGTCAGGCGACTGACCGCAAACGCTGGCAACCGCGTCGAGCGGGCTCGCGCCGCCACGAGCTCGCAGCGTGAGCCGTCATCGCCGTCGAACAGGAGCTGGTAGGCCTCGCGCGCGGTGGACAGCCGGCTGACGTCCACGCTGCCCCACACCCGACGGCGGGTGGCGACGCCCTGCGCGCTGATGGTGCCTTCTACGGGGATGCGCTTTGCCTGCGCCGCCAAGGTCAGCGCGGGCTCGTCCGACTCGAGGGTCAGATCGAGCGCGCGAGCGACTCCATCCAGCTCGAAGCGACCGACGAGCTCCTGCTCGAAGCGCGGTAGGACGATCACCCTCCGCTCCTTCGCTCCTTTGGGTCGAGGAAGTCTTCTGGGGCGAGCAAGAGTCGGTCGAGGCGCTGGTCGCGCTCGAGCGCGTCCACGAGCTCGGGCACGTCCTCCACCGTCACACGACCATAGAACACGTCGTCCGGCGTGACCGCGATGCACGGGCCAACCCAACAGGCGTCCAGGCAGCTCGACGTGCACGCCCGTACCTCGAACCGATCCAGCTGACGGGCAGCGAGCTCCGCCTTCAGCGCGGCATGCAACTCGACCGAGCCGCGGGCTGCGCACGAGCCCCGCGGCTGTCCGTCGGGCCGCCGATTCACGCACACGAACAGGTAACGCCGGCGCCGTGCCATGCTGGACGCTCAGCTCTCGTCCCCGTCGCCCCCGACGGCGGACGACGTGTCGAGCGTGGCCGGCTGGGCATCCTCGCCGACGGGCGCCCGGTTGGGCACGGGAATGCGCAGGCTGCCACCGCCGCGGGCGAGCAGGTAGCTCACGGCCTTGTCGAAGTAGCCCCGCAGGAAGCCGACCTCACACGGGGGATCGGTGATGAGCCCACACTGCTCGATGCACTTCATGGTGGCGACCACTTCGAGGGCCCGCGCTTCGCCGTCGCGCGCCAGCACCGACAGCGCGGAGTCCTTCATGGCCGCGATGACCGCCTCGCGCACCTGCGGCGCGAAGAAGCGGTCCGTCGCCGCCCGGATCTCCGCCTCGAGAGCGTGCTTCATCTCCTCCGGGTCCGGCTCCGAGCCCGGCTCCACGTGGACGTTCTCGCCTAGCTTCATGAGCAGCTCGTCCACGGCATGCGCGGGCGGAAACCAGCCACCGAACTCCGGGAGGCGGTGCAGCTCGATGGAGTCTCGAGCGAGCATCCGCGCGTCCGCCTCATCCACCACCAGGCCCTCCTCGTCGAAGGGATGCGGCGGTGCGGAGTCCGGAGGCGGCTCGAGCAGCGAAGCGGCGGTGGTCATGCCCAGCGGCAACGGGCGACCCTCGCCGTGCTTGGCACGCGCCAGAGCGATGCGGTGACGAGCCCACTCGACCGGCACGGCGACCGGCTTGTAACGCGCACCGGGCAGCGCCCGCGCCATGGACTTCTTCAGCGCAGCGGGGCTCATCTCGCCGGATTCCACGCGCAGAATGCCAATCGCGTCGTTCACGAAGACGAACGCCGCGCGATACCGACTGGCCCGGGTGCGCGCCGTCAAGACGAGCAGCACGCTCCCGCCCGAATCCGGCGCGAGCATCCAGGCCTCCTCGACCGCGTCGGGCTCCGCCGCCTCGAGCTTGGCGACGCGAGTGCGTCGCGGCGGCGTCAGGCCTCGTGACTTGAGCACGCTCAGCCCTCGGCGCGCTGCCTTGCGAGCAGGACCCTGGGCGCGGTCCGCGGCCTCGGCAACGGCGGCGACGTTGCCTGCCTTCACCCAGGCCTCCACCAGGGCGACTGCGCGACCTGCGGCAGTGGTGAGCGCACCGAGCGCCTGGTCGGCGTCGGCGGAGAGCTGCTTCGGATCGAATGTGGGGGACTCGGCTGACATCGAGACTTCCTTCGTTCAGGTCTGATTCACGCGGGCAATCGCGTCGATCTCGACGCGAGCGCCGCGGGGTAGCGCGCTGACTTGCACCGTGGCGCGAGCCGGTGGCTCCGCGCCGAAGTGTCTCTCGTACACCGCGTTCACGGCCGAGAAGTCCTGCAGATCCGTCAGATAGATGGTCGTCTTCACGACAGCGTCAAAGTCCGCCCCGGCGGCCGCCAGCACGGCGCCGAGGTTGTGCATGACCTGCTCGGTCTCACGCTCGATGGATCCGGCGACGAGCTCACCGGTCTTGGGGTCGAGCGGGATCTGCCCACTGAGGAAGACCCAGTCTTGGGCCGCCACGGCTTGGGAGTAGGGTCCGATGGCCGGCGGGGCCGCTTCCGTACGAACAGCGCGTCGCATGGCGCGCCTTATCCCAGGGTGGACGACGCGGCGCAAGCCGCGGGAGTACCAGGCCGGCACCGGGCCGCCGCGCCTCACAGCGAGCGCCGCCCATCGATGGCCCGGCCAAGCGTGATCTGGTCCGCGAACTCCAGATCGCCTCCGTGCGGAACACCACTGGCGATTCGGGTGACGCGTACCCCCTGTGCCGTGAGCTCCCGAGCGAGCAGCAGCGCGGTCGCTTCTCCGTCCACTGACGGCGGGGTCGCGATGATGACCTCGGAGACCCGGTCTTGCTCGATGCGGGCGGCGAGCGCCGCTAGCGGCAAGGCCTCGGGACCGATCCCGTCGAGCGGGGACAGCAGCTTGCCCAGCACGAAGTAGCGTCCTCGCATGGCGCCACTGCGCTCTACGGCGACCAGATCCTGTACCTTGGCGACGATGCACAGCAGCGCGGCGTCCCGTCGTGAGTCCCTGCACACACCGCACAGCAGCGCGCCGTCCTGGTCCCGCTCGGCCAGGTTGTTGCAGCGCGCGCAGGGGCCAACCCGCTCGTGGAGGTGTTCGAGCTCGGCGGCGAGCGCGCCCGCCAGCTCGGCGTTCTCGAGGCAGAAATGTAGCGCGAACCGCGCAGCCGTCTTCTCGCCGACGCCAGGCAGGCGCGCGAGCAGACGGACGAGTCGGGTCAGGGGCTCGGGGGAAGACACGGGCGAACCTATAGCACCAGCCGGAGCGAGCCCCTCAGCGGCTGCCCAGCTTCAGCTCCTTGATTCGAGCGCCGAGGATCTCGACGGCGCTGATGACCGCCGGGTGGCTCCGAGCGTCGGCGAGCTCTTGCCGAAGCCGGGCGCGCCGGGCGCGCTCGAGTTCGGCAGCGCGGGTATCCTGCTCGTTGGCCCGAGAGGACTCCAGCTCGATGACCACGTGCACGGACTGACCGAGCACGTTCGCCGCCGCGCGCTCGAGGGCGGTGAGCGCCTCCTTCTGCGAGGCTTGCTTGCCGAGCACAGCGCCGGGAGCGTAGCCAAGTACGAGCTGCGAGCGATCGAGCTCGAGCAGCGACGCATGCTCGAGTACGACCGCCAACTCCAGCTGCGTGGCGCCAATCTCGTCAAGGATGCGGGCCCAACAGAGCGCCGGATCGAGCGGCGGCTCCGGCTCGGGCGTTGGCTCGCTTGCCGCGTGGGGTCGCGGAGCGGGGGAGGTCGGTGCAGCCGGCGCAGCGCTCGGGCGCACCGACGCAGCTGGAGGCTCTTCCGTGCTCTCGGCCCGCGGCAGCGGCGAGGGCCGCGCCTCGCGAGCCCGGGGCCGCTGCCGATCCATCACGCCGCCGTTGCCGACCACGCCACGCGAGGCGCCCCCGCCGGCAGCCAGCCGCCGTTCGAGGGACCCGAGCCGACCGACCAACTCGTCGAGCGGCACCAGGGGTGGCCTGCGGGCCAACCGGACGAGCAGCATCTCGAGCGCCGCGCGCGGCTGACCGGCGCGGACCACGTCGTCGAAGCCGGCGGAGAACCCCTGATGGAGTCGGAGCAGATCGTCGGCATCGCGGCTGGCCGCCAGCTCGATGACGTCCTTCTTCTCGACGTCAGCGAGATCCAGCAGGCCCGCTGGCTCCCGGCAGACCTTGGCGACCACGAGATCCCGGAGCAGCGCGAGCAGGTCTCGCGCGACGTGTGCCATGTCGTACCCCTGCTGCGCCAGCGCGCTGAGCACGCCCAGGGCGTGCTCGGCGTCCCCGTCGACGAGCGCGCGAGCGATGTCGTGCAGCACCTGATGGCTCGCGACGCCGAGCACTCGTGCCACTTCCACGCCCGTGAGCTGGTCGCCACCCCAGGCGATGACCTGGTCGAGAAGGCTCAGCGCGTCCCGCATGCTGCCCGCTGCCTCCCGAGCAATGATCGTGATGGCGCCGTCATCCGCCGCCAGCCGCTCCTCGCTCAGGATATGGCGAATCTGCGCCGCAATCGCGGCCGTTGAGATGAGCTTGAAGTCGAAGCGCTGCACCCGGCTCAAGATGGTGATGGGGACCTTGTGCACCTCCGTCGTGGCGAAGATGAACTTCACGTGGGGCGGTGGCTCCTCGAGCGTCTTCAGGAACGCGTTCCACGCCTGAGTGGAGAGCATGTGGACCTCGTCCACGATGTAGATCTTGTACCGATCCCGCGACGGTCGATACGGCAGCTGTTCCTGCAGCTTGCGGACTTCGTCCACACCGTTGTAGCTCGCGCCGTCGATCTCGCGCACGTCCACGTCGGTCCCTGCGCCGATCTCCAGGCAGGCGGGGCACTCCAGACAGGGATCGAGCGTCGGGCCGGGGTCTTCTCCCGCGGCAATCGTGCCGGCCGGGCGCATGCAGCACAGCGCCTTGGCTAGGATGCGCGCGCTCGTCGTCTTACCGACGCCGCGTACTCCCGTGAACAGAAACGCGTGCGCTACGCGTCCGGTCTTGATCGCGTTCTCGAGCGTGCGGCAGACGTGGTCTTGCCCCACCAGATCTCGAAACTTCATCGGACGCCACTTGCGCGCCAGGACGACGTAGCTCATCGGTTTGTCGCTAACAGATCGGGGGGCGCGCCTCCAGCCGCGGCGGTTCGCGGTCGCGGACGACGCCCGATCGAGACCGCCGCGCCACCTCCCCCGGGCGGCCACCGGCTGCAGCGGCTGGCCAGCTACTCCCTTGGGGCGGGTCACGGTTGTCAGCGCACCGAGAGTTGCTCTACGGTCAGGCGGTGCACCGGATGGCGGCCTCGCTCACTCTGCTGGTCGGCTGCGCGACCGGCAGTGCTGCGGGCCCGGCTCCGGCGCCCGCCGCAGCGACCCGGCCCGCGCCCACGCCGACCTCCGAGCCGACCGAGGTGAGCCCGGCGCGGGAGCCCTGGGCCCTCGAAGCAGCGCCGCGCGGGGCTGCCGGCGGGTTCGTGGAGATCCGCTTCCCCTATGCGGAGCAGCGCATCCCCGCCGGCAAGGCGGCCGCCTACCGCATCCGATTCAAGCGCGAGGACGCCGCCCCGGTCGGGCGTTTGGTCGTCGCGCTCGACGACGAGCGCCCGAGGCCCGTCGACGCCGACTCGGTCGCCCTCGCCGAACTCTTGCCGGCGGAGCGCGAGCTGTCACCTGGCGTGCATTGGGTCATCGCCGCCGTGGTGGACGAGCACGGCCGCCGACTCGCCACGGACCGCAGCGCGTCCCGCACGACCTTCGCGGCGGTCCGCTTCTGGGTCGAGTCGCGTGAGCAGCGCGGGGAGCCGCCGACGGCGCTCTACCTGCTCGCTCCCGGTGGTACGTACAACGGCCCAGCTGCCGAGGTCTGGATTGACTCGGTCCTGTCGTTTGCACGTGAGCGGCGCCTTGCGCCTGATGGCTACCGCGTCACCATCGAAGGCGAAGGCCGAACTGGCGAGCTCGCGTTGTCCGAGCTGACCCCGGTTCGCGCCACGAATTTGACGAGCGGCGACTTTCGCGTGACGGTCCAGGCGCGCTTCGTCGACGGCGGCAGCGTTCAACAGCAGCGAGTGATCACCGTCAATCGCGATGCGCCCACGCCAGGCTCGCCGTGATCCCGCCACAGGCGAGTCCAGGCGCCCTGCTCCTGATCGGCGTGCTCGCCGCCTGGGCCACGGCCCAGGTGGCCAACGCGGCCTTCTTTGCCTTGGCCTGGGCGCTCGGCCGGCGCGAGCGGGACTACCTCTCGTTCTCGGCGCTGTGCCTGGCGCTCGCGGTGGCCACGGCCGCCATCGCCTGGGGCTACGGGGTAGCTACCCCAGGCGCCTGGCTCAGACCTTCCACGGTGGCTCACGCAGGCACCATCAGCGCCGCGGCCTTCAACCTGCACTTCGTGCTCCGCTTCGTGAGTATCCCGCGTTCGAACCAGGTGATCGCCGCCGGCTACCTCATGTCCCTCTGCTACCTCGCGTTCCTCGTGCTCGGCGATTGGTGGCTCCCGGGCAGCGTCACGCCCACCGAGATCACGCGCTTCGGCGTCTCCGTCGTGCACATGCGCGCAACTCCCTCCCTCGTGGCGTCATCGTTCTACCTCGTGGCGGGTGCAAGCGTATTCGCCTGCGCCGTGCTCGTGCTGCGGGCCTTTTGGGCCGGTCGACGCGAAGCGCTCACTCCGTGCGTGGGTCTCATTGTGCTCGGACTGGCCGTCATCAACGACTCCCTCGTGCTGCTGGGCAAGAACACGCTCATGTTCTATCTCCTGCCGCACGCCTTCATGATCTACGCGTTCGGCTTCGCGTCCACGCTCCTCTTCCGCTACGGGCGCGCTGCTGGAGCGCTCGAGCAAGCAGCCACGGATCTCGAGCGCACCACCGAAGAGCTGCGCCACTCGCACGCGGAGTTGGTCGTCGTCCAGGGCGAACTCGAGCACAAGCGTGACCTGGCGACCGTTGGCGAGCTGGCAGCCGCCATCGCGCACGAGGTGCGCAACCCGCTGGCGATCATCATGAACGCGGTCGCTGGACTGCGCCGCAACGGCCTTGGCGACAGCGATCGCGCCACACTGCTGGACATCGTGGACGAAGAGACCGCGAGGCTCAACCGGCTGGTGACGGACCTGTTGCGCTTCGCCCGGCCAGTCCATGTGGAGTGCACGACGGCGTCGCTCCTCGACCTCGCCCAGCGAACCCAATCCCTCGCCACGGAGCACCGCGTAGTGGTCAGCGCCCGCGAAGGTGCGCCGAGCCACGTACTGGCGGATCCAGCCCTGCTCCGCCTCGCCATCGACAACCTCGTGGAGAACGCCTGCCAGGCCATGCCCACGGGCGGGGACGTCCACATCGTGATCGACCGCGATCCCCAGGGATCGGACATGGTTCGGATCCAGGTCTCCGACACGGGACAGGGGATGAGCGACGACGTGCTGAGCCGCGCGCTGGATCCGTTCTTCACCACCAGGCCCAGCGGGACGGGGCTGGGGCTGCCCATCGTGCAACGCATCGCCGAGGCCCACAGCGGCAAGTTCACCATCGAGACGACCCCGGGCGAGGGGACGACGGCGACCCTGCACCTGCCGGTCGAGCCGGGAGCGCAGCCGGAGCGTCGCTCATGACGACACGCGCACGGGAGCTCATCGCGCTCGATAAGCGCCACTTGTGGCACCCCTACACGCCGATGCAACGCTACATCGAGCAGGAGTCTCCGCTGGTGGTGGTGCGCGCCGAGGGCTCGCGCCTGTACGACGCGGAGGGCCGCAGCTATGTCGACGGCAACGCTTCCTGGTGGACCGCGCTGCTCGGTCATCGCCACCCGCGCTTGGTTCAGGCCCTCATCGACCAGGTGGGACGCATGGAGCACGTCGCGCTCGCTGGCATCACGCACGAGCCGGCGGTGCGCCTCGCGCAGCTGCTCGCTCGGGTGGCCCCTGCGGGTCTGAGCCGCGTGTTCCTGAGCGACAACGGGTCTACCGCCGTGGAGGTAGCGCTGAAGCTGGCGCTGCAGTTCTGGTCGCAGAACGGACGCCCAGAGCGCACGCGCTTCGTCGCCCTCGAAGGCGCGTTCCACGGCGAGACCCTGGGCGCAACGGCACTGGGGGGCGTGGAGGTCTTTCGGCGACCGTTCGCTTCGGTCGTGCTGGACTGCGTCCACGTCCCCCGGAACGCCGCAGCTCACGAGCACGCATTCGCTTCGCTCTCACAGATCGTGGAGCGCGAGGCGGACACGCTCGCGGCGGTCGTGCTCGAGCCCGTGGTCCAGGGCGCTGCTGGAATGCGCCTGTACGACCCCTCCCTGCTCGCAAGGGCGCGGGAGGTGACCACACGACATGACGTACTGCTCGTGCTGGACGAGGTGTTCACCGGCTACGGACGCACCGGCCCGTTCTGGGCTTCGGAGCACGCGGGCGTGACCCCCGATCTCTGCTGCACCGCCAAGGGGTTCTCCGGAGGCATGCTGCCGATGGCGGCCACGCTGGTGTCCGAGCGGATCTTCCAGGGTTTTCTCGGTGCCCCCGAGCGGGCGTTCTACTACGGGCACACCTTCTGCGGTAATCCACTGGGCGCGGCCGTCGCTTGCGAAGTGCTGCGCGTCTATCACGACGAGGACATCCTCGCCCGCGCGCGGGACAAGGCCGTGAGACTGGCTC
Organism: Polyangiaceae bacterium; assembly: GCA_019637295.1. Lineage (GTDB taxonomy): Bacteria > Myxococcota_A > Polyangia > Polyangiales > Polyangiaceae > JACKEA01. Next base: position 581,166 of record JAHBVX010000002.1, on the reverse strand, counting down.
GCGGCTTCGAGGGGCTTCGTGAGCTCCGGGGCGTCGAGCACGTGCGCACGCTCGGGATGATCGGCGCCCTCGACCTGGCCGGGCCCGCAGGATATCTCTCGCGTGCGGGCGCGCTGGTGTGCGAAGCAGCCCGGCGCCGGGGCGCGTACCTGAGACCCCTGGGCAACGTGGTCTACGTGACGCCGCCGCTCAACATCCCCGACACCGACCTCGATGAACTGCTGCACATCCTCGCCGAGAGCATTCGAGAGGTCCTGTGAACGTCAACCGCCCATGCTCTCCGCGACCGCCTGCGAGAATAGCTCGGAGACGAGCCGCGTCCGAGGGCCCGGACGGCCGTCGCCCACCGCCTGGCCGTCCACCCGGACCACCGGGATGACCTCGCGAATGCTCGAACAAATGAACACCTCGGCCGCGCGGTGGAGGTCGCTCACGCTCAGTCGCTCCTCTCGGACCGGCACGGCGTGCGCCGAGCAGGCAGCGAGGATTGTCGCGCGGGTGATGCCGGCCAAGATGCCGATGTCGAGTGGCGGAGTCACCCACGAGCCGTCCAAGTGGGCGAAGACGTTGGAGCTACCGCCCTCCGCCACCGAGCCGCTGCCGTCAACGATCAGCGCCTCGGCCGCGCCTTGCTCTCGCGCCTTGCGCAGCGCGAGCACGACGACCAAGTAGTTCCCAACCTTGGCACCCGCAGCATCCGTCGACTCGATCACGCGCTGAGTCTGAAAGGTGATCACGCCAATGCCGTCGGTGTACGCCTCTGGGGGCGGCGGCGCTAGCGGCCCCGTGATGATCACCCGAGTCGGGTGGGCTCGAAACCCGCTGTCGAGACCGAGTGGCCCGCTGCCTCGCGTGACCATCAACCGAACGTAGCTCTCTGGATTGCCAGCGAGCGCGATGGTGCCCTGCACTTCCTCGGCCAGTTGCTCGAGCCCCACGGGCAGCTCGATGAAGACTCGCTCGGCGCTGTCGGCGAGGCGCGCGAGGTGCTCAGCGAGGCGGAACGGCCGCGCACCGTAGGTGCGTATCGTCTCGAACACGGAGTCCCCGTACAAGAACCCGCGATCGAACACGCTCACCTTGGCATCCTCGGGCGCGAACACCTCCCCGTCGATCGACACGACGGTACTCATGCGGCGCTCCTCGGGGAGCGACTCGCCAGCGCGAAGCGCCGCTTCGCCCGCGCTACACAGCGATCGATGGCGCGGGCCACGAGCGCAGGCTCGCTTCGTGCCCGCGTCGGGGCGATCGGCGCGCCGAGACAAAGCACGACGCGGGCGAACGGTAGCGGGATTCGAAAGTGGTCCCAGGAGCGCCCGAGCACGATGGCGTGACGGGACCAGGCCGCGGCCGGGATGAGCGGAGCGCGCGCGTGAATCGCAGCGCCGAGTGCACCGGGCTTGACCACGCCGCGCGGTCCGCGCGGCCCGTCGACGGCCATGGCAACGTCGTGGCCGTTCGCAAGCGCCGCGAGCAGCGCGCGGTAGCCCCGGGCTCCACCCCGAGAGCTCGAGCCCCGCACCACGGTCAGCCCCAACGCCGTCATCACGCCGGACTGCAGCTCGCCGTCGGGAGAGTGGCTCACCAGGGCAGTGACGGGACGAGACCGCTCGAGCGCGAGCAAGCCCATCTGCAGACCGTGCCAGAACGCCACCACCCGACCTGAACTCGCGACCCGTAGCTCCCGCGGAGCGATGACGCGAACGCGCCAGGTGAGTACCCACAAGCGCACCACCCAGCCCAACACTTGGCCCAGGAGGTGACGCATGCGCACCTCAGCTCCCCTTGAGCGCAGCCAGCTTCTCCTTGGCGCGAGCCAGGTTGTCATCGCTCTGGACAGCTCGCTCGTACATCTGAACTGCCTTGCTCTTCTCGCCTAGACCCTCGTGGACCTCTCCCAAGTGGAGGAACACCTCGGCCTTGGTGATGGGACTGTCGGCCTCCAACTTCTGCAGCAGCAGAGCGCGGAACATTTGTTGCGCCTTCTTCATGTCCCCCGCAGCGAGGGCCACCGTGCCCAGCTTGTGAAGTACGCTGATGTTTCCCGGCTCGATGCGGAAGGCCTTGTCGAGCTCCTCCAGAGCCCGCTCGGTCTGACCGTCGGCGAGGTAGGCGTCGGCGAGGCGTCGGTGGATCTCGCCCAGCTCCTTTGAGCGCTTGCCGCCATAACTCTCCACGATCTTCTCCAGCACTTCCGCCGCCTCCTTGCCGCGACCGGACGCAGAGAGCGCGTCACACAGCTCGAGCATCAGCTCGCGATCATCGGACCGGAGCTCAAGCGCGCGTTGCAAGACCTCAGCCGCCCGACTCGGGTCCTTTCTCGAACGCGTGTGGATGGCAGCCGCCTTGCGCAGCAGGGTGACCTGGATGGCAGCATCCTCGGCCAGGGTCGCGTCTTCCGCCACGAACTCGGCAAGCTTGTCGAAGTCGCCGGCCTTCTCGTACAGCGCCGCTAGTCGGGTGCGCAGGTCACCGCTGCGGCGGTCCACATCGAGCCCACGCTCGAGCGCACGGACCACGCCCGCCGCGTCCCCGGCGCCCTGTCGCGTGTCAGCGAGCTCGAGCGCGAGCCTCAGCGCCTCCTCGCCCTCGCTCATGGCTAGCAACTTCTCGAGGACATCACCGGAGTCGGAGTGTTGGCCGAGCGCGGCGAGCAGACGCGCCAGGGAGCCGAGCGCACCGCGATGCTCGGGGCTGCGCTCGAGTACGGCGCGGTAGGTCTGTACTGCCTTCTCGCGATCGTTCAGGCGGGACTCGAAGATCTCGCCCAGACGCACCTGGAAGGTCAGCTCCGCGTCCAAGTCGCCGCGCTCGCGAGCGCGGGTGATCTGCTCCGAGAGCAGCTCGGCGAGTTCTTCGTCGCGCTGGGTGGACTCGTACAGCTCCGAGAGCAGCACCACGGCGTCGTTCTCGCCGGGGCTCTCTTCCAGGACCGTCTTGAGCGACTCGATCGCCGAGTCGGTCGCCTTGAACTGCTCGACCTGCAGCCGCGCGAGCGCGATGCGCAAGGCAGTGCGCTCCTCGGGGCGGTCGGTCAGCTCGACCAGGCGCTCGATCAGGCGACTCAGCTCGTCCCACCGAGACTCGGCAGCGTACAGCTCTCTGAGCGCTGACGAGGCGTCCTTGTCGTCGGGGTCGTCTTCGAACAACTGCTGATAGAGGTCGATCGCCGCTCCCGGTTTGGCCAATTGCTCCCGAGCGATACGGGCCGCCTGGTGTCGCAGATCCTTGAGCACACCGCCGTCGGCCCGGACGTCGCTGCGCCGCACCAACAAGGCGAAGGTTTCCTGCCAGTCTCCGGCGGCGCGACGCAGCTCCGTGAGCTGGCCGAGGGCCCAGAGGTTGGTGTCGTCATGACCGATGAGCTCTCGAAGGACCTCCTCCGCCAGAGCTTGATCGTTTAGGTCGTCCGCGAGCTGCTTGGCTTCACGGTAGAAGTCCTCTCGGCGCTGCTCATCCAGGCTGATGGCCGCGCGCTTGCGCAAGGTGCTGACCAAATCGCGAGCTCGACCGGGTGCGCGCTGGATGGACTCGAGCAACACCAGTACTTCGTCGTTGCCTGGATCGAAGCCGAGCGCCTTGAGCAACGACCCCTCCGCGGCCGCCGGATCCTCGATCTTGTCTCGTTGCCAGGTCGCTAGCCGCACGGCCAGATCCCGCGCGGTTTCGCCAGGCAACTCGCTTCGCTCCTCGAGCGCCGAGCGCAGCGCGGCAGCCGCTCCCTCCCAGTTACCGGTGAGCTGAGCGAGGCGCTCGATTTCGTCCACCAAGGCAGCATCGCTCGGGTCGTCGGACAAGCCCTGCTGCAGGACCCGCTGCGCCGACTGAGCGTCGGAGCAGTCGTTCTCCAGAACCTTGGCCAGGCTCTTGCGCATGTCGATGCGCTCCGCCGGGCTCTCCGCGAAGCCGACGCGCTTCTCGTACAGTCGAGCCAGGCGATCCGTTGCTCCGCGAGCGCGATACACCCCCTCGAGGATCTCCACCACCTCCTCGAAGAGATCTCGAATACTCGTCAGCTTCTCCAGCTCCTCGATGGCTCCTTCATGGTCCGCCTTGCGCTCGATGGCGCTCCGGAACGAGGCCAGCGCCCGCGAGGGCTCGTTGAACTCACGCGCCTGGAGCTCTCCCAAGCGGTGATGGAGGTCGGCTTGGTCTGCCTCCGACGTCTCGGCGATGGCTCGCCGCTCCAGGATGTCTGCCAGAGCCGAGAAGTCCCGGGTGGATAGGTACAGCCGGTCGAGGGCGGCGAGCAGCTCGGGCTGATCCCCGGCTTGCTCGATGGCGCGCGAGTACGCCTCGATCGCCCGCGCCGGATCCTCGAGCCTCTCTTCGGCGATCCGCCCGAGGCGGAAGAATAGCTCCTTGGCGACGTCCGGGTCGAAGGTCGACCCCGCCCGCTCCGCCAGCGTGTCTGCGTAGCGCCCGAACCCGCGGCTCGAGGCGGCGAGCTTCTCGGCAAGCTGGTGGATGTCGTCTGCATCCGGTCGCTCTGCGAGCGCGCGCAACACAGCGCCAAGTGCTTGCTCGTGGTTCGAGAGCTGGGACTCCTGCACCTCTGCAATGCGAACCAGGGTCGCCGCGCGCGTCGTGGGCTCGGTCTCGATGCTGAGCCTCAGCTCGAGGACCTCGACCAAGGCAGCCCAATTTTCCGCTCTCTGCAGGGCCGGAACCAGGACCTCCGCGACCGCGTCGCGCAAGTCCTCGTGCTCTCGGCCAATGATCAACACCTGCTCGGTGGCAGCGGTGTCCGTCGGAACGTCCTCGAGCACGAGCCGGTAGGCCTCGAGCGCGTCGTCCCAGGCCGAGAGCTGAGCCGCCAGAATGTCGCCGATCTCGCGCCGAATGGTGGCTCGCTCCGTGACATCCGTCGCCCGACTCGCGACCAGCCGCAGATTCTCCAGTAGCTCCGGCCACAGCTGCTCGGCACGGTACAGCCGGCCCAGCTCCGCGATGACCGTCGCATCGTCCGGTCGTGCGGCGAGCGCCTGCACGAGTGCCTCGATGGCGCGACCCCGGTCGGAGAGCTTCTGCTCGTGGACCTTGGCCGCTTGCACCAGCAGCTCGTAGCGCAGGTCTGCGTCCTCGGAGTCCGTCGTCAGCTCGACGCGGCGCTGCAGCAAGTCGGCGAGCGCCTCCGGCTCGCCATGCTCCTCACGCAGCGCGATCAGGCAATCGACGGTGAAAGCGCTATCGGGCTCGAACTCCAACGCGCGCTCGTAGGCCTCCATGGCGCCCGCGGGATCCTCGAGCATGTCGCGCTTGGCCTCCGCGACGCGGCGCCACAAGCTGGCGCGCTCCTCGTCTTCGAGCGCAATCTCGGCCTTGGCGTGCAGCACCTTCACCAGCACGGTCCAATCGCTCAAGAGCGTGGCCAGCTCCTCCATCTTGGCCAGCGGCGCGGGATCCGACTCGTCGATCTCTCGCAGGCGAGCGTAAGCGGCTAGCGCGGCTCGGGGATCGTCCCGGTGCCGGTCGTGAACCTCGGCCAAGCGGGCCAGGATCTCGCGCTCTGACGCCAGGCCTGGGTGGCTCTGTAGCGCATTCGTGAACGCCGTGGCCAGGCTGTCCCATTGACCCGTGGCCTGCACGAGACGCTCGAGCTCCGCGCGGACGTCTGCGTCGTCGGGGTCGATCCCGAACGCAGCCCCAAGCGCGCGCCGTGCGCGCTCCAGATCGCCGCCGCGCTGCTCCCACAACTCCGCGGTCTCGCGCAGCACCTGCACTCGCTCGGACGGCACCTCGGCGAGGGCGTAGCGCTCCTCGTTCAGCTTGATCAGGCGTCGCCAGTCGTCGGCACCTTCGTAGAGAGGTCGAAGGATCTCGACGACGCGCTCCTTGAAGCGCTCGTCGTCGAGCAGGTTCTCCAGCTCCTTGATGGCGTCGGCGTTGGCGGGGACCGAGCGCACGATTTCCTCGAGCTGATCGATGGCGCGATCGTGATCCCCGAGCTGGTCGCGCAGCAGTCGCGCCAACTCGAGACGGTGCGCCGCTGCTTCGGACGGCGCCTCGGCCAGCTCCGCGCGCATCGAGTAGTGCTCGGCTAGGTCCGAGTGGCGCGCCGCGGCTCGGTACAGCTCGGTAAGCGCGTCGAGCGCTCGCGGGTCGCGCTCCTCCACCTCCAGCGCAGACCGATACACCTCGATGGCTTCCTCCGGGCGGCCCAGCTCGCCGCGCAGCAGCTCCGCGATGGTATGTAGGGCAGCGAGCCTCTCTGCGGGCTCGTAGCGGTGATCCAAGCCCTTCCGGTAGTGCTCGACGCGCTCCTCGTGTCGATTCGTGCGACGCAGGATGTCGTCGGCAGCGTCGAAGAGCTCGCGGCTCTCGGGCTCGAAGGCCAGCGCTCGCCGATAGAACCCGAGCGCGCGATCCAGATCGCCGAGCTGCGCGAACAGCTCCCCGGTGCGGCGAGCGAGCCGGGCGGTGTCTTCGTCGTCCAGCACACCATCACCGAGGCGATCGGCGTAGATCTCCGCCAGCCGCTTCTCGGCACCGGCAACCTTGGCCAACCGCTCGAGCTCGGCCAGGGTCTCCTTGCTCGATGCGTCTTCCGCGAGCAGCTTCGCCGTCGTTTCGAGCGCGGCTACGTAGTCTTCCTTCTGCTCCTCGTACAGCTGGGCGAGGCGACTCAGGAGTTCACGCCGCTCCTCCGGCTCCTGCTCGAAGTCGAGCCGCGCGCTGATGGCGGCCATCACGCGATCGAAGTCGGCCCGAGTCAGGTACACGGGTTCCAGCATCGCCGCAGCGCGGGCTCGATGCTCCGGCTCGGGGGCCTTCTCGAGCAGCTTCTCCAGCTCCGCGATGGCTGCCGAGTGGTTGCGATCCTGCTCCAAGGCTGCCTCGAGCTCGTCGAAGGCTCGCGCCATGTCCCCCAGACGGTGAGCGAGGACCTGAGCCATCTTCACCCGCAGCTCGGCCACGTCGCTGGGACCAGCGTCGACCTGTCGCTCGTAGAGCTCCACCAAGTCTGCCCATCGCTCCTCGAGGGTGAAGAGCGACTCGAGTGCGTCGATGGCGTCCGGCTCGAGACCCAAGTCGAGCACGTTCTGATACACCTCGATGGCGCGAGCGTTGTCCTCGAGCACGTCCGACAGCAGCCGGGCACGCCGGAACATGAGCTGCTTTTTCTCCGCCTCGGACTCCACGACGTCCGCGCGACGCTCGAGGATCTCGAGTAGGTGAGGCGCGTCGCCAGCTTCCTCGTAGAGTGACTCGAGAGCCGTCAACGCGCGGCTGTCGTCCGGCCGGAGCTCCAGGCCCTTCTGGTAGTACTCCCGCGCCAGCTCTCGGTCCGCCAGCCGGTGCCGCGCGGTGTCGGCGATCTTGAGCAACACGTCGAGCTGGATGTCGCCGTCGAAGATGTCCGGCGCTACCTGGCAGAGCAGCTTCACGAAGTCTGCTTGCCGCTCGGTCTTGTTGGCCAGGCGCTCGACGTGGGCCAGCCATGGGCCCAAGTCAGCGTGCCCAGCGGCCGCGCGCACGCCAGCCTCCGCGTGGACGAACGCCCGTGAAGCGTCCGAGAGCGCGTCTTCCGCGATGGTGATGGCCTTCTGCAGACTCTCGAGCTTCTCGTCCAGATCCTCGCTGGTCTCGACCTCGATCTCGACTACCCGCAGGAGTCGCTCGTGTTCGCCGTCCGCCTCGTAGATGGGGTGAAGGATCTCAGCCGCTTCACGCTTGGCTGGGCGGTCCTCCAGTCCAAGCATGCGCTCCAGGGCTTGTCGGGACGGGGCATGCGACGGCTCGAGGGTCAGCGACCGCCGGTAGACCTCGAGCGCCCCTTCGAGGTCGTGCAGGTGCTCGCTGCGCAACTCGCCCAGCTTGGACAGCAGCGTGAGGCGGTCGGCGTCGGATTCGACCAGCTCCAGGTGCCGCTCGTAGGTGTCGCCGAGCTCCTGCCACTCCTCGGCTCGGGCCAGGAGGCCTTCGAGCGCGCGCAAGGACTCGTCATCGGGACCGTACTCGTCGATGACCGCGCGCCAAGCATCGATGGCTTCCGAGACGTTATCCAGCCGCGCAGAGAGCACCTCCGCCGTGCGCACCAAGAGCTGGCGCCGCTGGTTCTGGTCCTCAGTGGCCTCACGCCGTCGCGCGAGCGTCTCGACCAACTCGCGCCACTGCTCGGACTTCTCGTACAGCGCGTCCAGCGCGGCGAGCGCCTCTTCGTCCGCCGCCACCTCCTCAGTGCGCATGCGCCAGGCCTCAATCGCGCCGGGCACGTCGTCGAGCACGGACTGGCACAGCTCGCCGAGCCGCCCCAGCAGCTGCTTTCGCGTGTCGCCGTCTTGCTCCAGCTTGACCTGTACGCGGAGCACCTCGGCCAGTTCGCGCGGCTTGCTCGACGCCACGTAGTTGCGTTCGAGCGCACGCGCGGCGGGAAGCACGAGATCCGCGTCCGTCTCGTCGAGGGAGAGCACCCTGCGGTAGGTCTCCTCAGCCTGCGCGGGGCTGTTCAGCTGGTCCTCGTAGAGCCGAGCGACCTGCATCAGCACCTCACCCTGCAGCCCGGGAGTGTCCGCGCGGGCGGCCGACTCGGTGAGCACCTGAGCCACCCGGGCGTGGGCGCCGAGCCGACGGCCGATGTCCAGCAGGCGCGCGCGCGCGTCCGAGTCCAGGGGGTCGCTCGGCACCAACCGCGCCAACGCGTCGAGTGCGCCTTCGTCATCATGCAAGCGTTCGTCACTCGCTGCGGCGATGCGACGTAGGATGTCGCGCCGGTCGTCACTCAGCTCCGTCTCGCCCTTGGCTGCAGCTTCCTTGTCGAGCTCGGTGAGACGAATGGCGAGCACCCGCACCAAATCCCGCGTCTCGTTGCGCGCCTCGTAGACCGCCTCCAGCATGCGTGCGGCCTGATTGCGCAAGCTGCCGATGTCCAGCATGCGCTCCGCTAGCTCCCTGCCTTCGTAGTCGTTGATGCGCTCACGAAGCACGTCTTCGACGTGCAACGCTGCCTTCTCCGGCTGGTGCAGCCGCTCGAGAAAGAGGCGCGACAACCGCAGCTTCAACTCGAGCAGGTCGTCCCCGGCGGCAGCTTCGAGCCTGCGCTCGATCAACACGGCCAGGTCGGCGAAACGCTCCTGCTGGGCATACAGGCGGTCTAGCGCGCGCATGCTGGCTTCATGCAGCGAATCGAGCTCCACGATGCGCTCGTAGTAGGCCGTCGCCTTGGCGGCATCTTCGATGATCTCCTCGCAGATCAGCGCGACCTCGACCAGCATCTCGATCCGCCGGGAGACGTCCTCGGTCGCCGCCGTCGCCTTGTCATACAGTGACTCGAGCTCGGTCCAGCGCTCCGCTGCCGTGAGAATGTCCTTCAGGCGACTGAAGGCCTGTTCGTTGCCCGGCTGCCGCTCGAGCACGCGCTCGAGATAAGGCGTCGCGCCGATGGGATCCCCGAGTCGCTCCTCGTGGAAGCGCGCCGCCCGCTCGCACAGCTCCGCTTCGAGCTCCGCGTCGAGGGGTGAGGCGAGGACCTCGCGGAACGCTTCCGCCAGCTCCGTCGGTCGCGATGCGAGCACGGACAGCGAGTTGGCGCGCTCCCAGAACGACAAGTCCGCAGGGAACTCGCGCACGCCCCGCAGCAAGACGTCGAGGGCGCTAGCGTGGGAGTCGAGCTTGTCTTCGTGAACGTCCGCCAGGCGTGTGATCAGCGCCCGGCGCTCCTCGGCGTCCGTGGCTTGCGCGAGCATGACCGCCAGCGCCTCTGCCTCGCGGCGCGCTTCGCCACCGGCTGCGTATTGTTCGGCCAACACCTCCGCCGCCCGCGCGCGCATGGCGGGGTCCTCCATCAGCTTCTCGAGGACCGTGACCGCTGGACCGTGCGCCGGCATCAGCTCCAGCGCGCGCACCGCTGCGTCCAGCGCGCGCGAGTGATCTTCCTGCCGCGCCAGATACAGCTGCGCGAGTTGCGCTTCGCGCACCGCGCGCTCCTCCCCCGTGAGCAGGTCGCGGTGATGCTCGATGACCGTCGCCGCCGCGCTCGCGTCACCGAGCGCGAGCAGTAGTCGGCTGAGCGCGGTGAGCGTGGGGAGGTGGTCCGGGTCGAGCTCGAGCACTCGGCGATGCAGCGCGATGGCGCGCTCCGGGTCCTGAAACACGTCCTCCTCGAGGGCGGCCCACTCGGCCAGCCGCCGAGCACGCTCGGCTACATCCTCCTGGTGGCTGATCTGAAGGTCGAGTAGCCAACGCAAGTCGTCGCGTTGGTCGCTGCGACGCAGCAGCACCTCCAGCAGAGATGCAGCTTCCGCATCCGACGGCGTTCGCTCGAGCAGTCGCTTGTAGACGCTGACGGCGTCGTCGCTGCGGCCCAAGTCGTCCGTGTAGACGCGCGCCAGGAGCAACTCGAGGCCGCGCCGCTCCTCGGAGGACTCCCCGGAGCCTGCCGTCGGCGCCTCGCCCTTCTTCTTTCCCTTCTTCTTCTTCTTACTGGCTCCGTCATCGACCGCGGAGGGAGCGTCGTCCAATGACGCGAGTCTTCCTTCGAGCGCTTGCACGAAGGGCTCGAACGCGCCGGCGTCGCGAGACGCTTGCTCGAAAGATGCCAGCACATCCGCCCGAGCTGGCGCGATCTCGTAGGCTTTGCGGGCATACGCCGCGGCGGCCTTGCGATCCGACAGCCGGTTCGCCGTGATGTCGACGATCTTCTTGTAGACCTCCACCTGAGCATCCGCGTCCGACTGCGATGCCACGAGCTCGTACAGCGCGGGAAGCCGGGCCCACTTGTCGTCGCGTTCGTACAGGGGGATGAGCTTCTGCGCGGCGGCCACATTCGACGGCTGCGTCGCCAAAATCCGCTCGTAGGAACGGAATGCGCGATCCGGCTGGTTCAGCCGGTCCTCGTACACACGCGCTGCGCGATTGGACAGCTCCACCTTCGAGGCGTCGTCCTTGGCGCGGTCCGCCGCGTTGCTGAGCACCTCAGCCAGCCCCTCCCAGTCGTCCTGTGAGCCGTAGAGTTGCTCGAGCCCGTCGTAGTCCCCCGTCTCGAGGTACGCCTCGCGCAATACTCGGAGCGCACGGTGATGCCCCGGGGAGAGCTCGAGCACCCGACGCCAGGCGCTGGTAGCGCGCTCGGCGTCCTTCAGTTGGTCCGCGTACACGCCGCCCAACCGGACTAGAGAGGCCAGTCGTGCTTCGTCATCGACCGCCAGGTCGACGCGTCGCTCCAGCACGTCCGCGAGCGTCGCAAAGTCACGGCTGCGCTCGGCATGCCGCTCGAGAGCGTCGAGCACCTCGCTGCGGGACGGGTCGAGCTCGAGGATCCGCCGGTAGAGCGCCACGGCCTCGGCGGGCTTGCCGAGCCGCTCGGCAGCCAGCTGCGCCATCTCCTGGAGCAGTGGCACTTGCGCCGTACCCTGCGCAGACGCCAGCTCCTTCTCGAACAGCTCGAACAGCGACGGCCAGGCGCGGCGCTTGCGATACAGCTCGTGCAGCCGCTCGCGCGCCTCGCGATCCGTTGGCTCTAGCGCCAGCAGTGATTCGTAGGCCTCCGTGGCGTTCTGCACGTTCGAGAACTGCTCCAACCAGCGGCGCGCCGCCGCGCGATACAGATCCTTCTTCTCCTCGGTGTCAGAGGTGATCTCCGCGAGGCGGAGCTGGTTCGTGAGCAGGTCCCGCCAGCGGCCGAGCTTCTCGTACAGGCCCACGAGCTCGCGTACTTCGTCGACGTCATTTTCGTCCAACTTCTCGTCCAGCTGGACGATCTGGTTGAGTACGCTGACGAGCGCCGTGTCGCTCTTGATGAACTGCCGATAGACCGTGGCGACCTCGCGCAGGATCCGCAGACGGGTTTCGTAGTCATCGGCGCCCACGCGCTCGAGGTGCTGACGGAGCAACTCCACCAACGCGTTGTAGCCCTGGGTCTGGCGATACAGGCGCTTCAGGGCATCGCGGGCTTCGGCGTTGTCCGGGTCCTGGCGCAGAATCCCCTTGTACTGCTCGATGGCCTTCTGGGCGTTGGCCTGACCTTCGGCAAGCCGGGCGATCTCGGCCGAGATTTGCGACTTCTCGGGGCCATCCTTCATCGCGCGCTGCGCGTTGGTCAGGATCTCGATCAGGCGCCCTTCCTGCCCGAGCTCCACCGCGTGTTCGCGGTAGAACGCGATCATCCCAGGGTGCAAGGGCTCGACCTTGGCGATGCGATCGAACCAGACCTCTGCCTCCTTCGGACGCGCCGCCTTCTTCCAGAAGAGCATCGCGATCTGCAGCATGTCCCCCAGCCGCTCGGCGCTCGAGTGTCCCTTGCTGGCCAGGTCCCTCTCGTACAAGCCCACCAGGTCGTCCCAGCGCTCGGCGCGCTCGTAGAACTCGGCGAGAAACGCCATGGCCTCGGGGAAATCCGGCCGCTCGCGCTGGAGCAGGTCGTAGGCGCGCGAGGCCCGTGCTTCGTCCTGTAGGCGGTAGCGCCAGACACGGGCCAGCCGAACGCGCGCGGCGAAGCGATCCACAGGGGACTCCCCCCGGTCCGCCATGCGCTCGAGCGCCGAGGCCACGTCCTGCCAGCGCTCGGCTCGGCGGTACACGTGCTCGAGGATTCGCCCGGCACGAACGTTGGTGGGGTCGAGCCGCACCGCCTGCTCGAGGCGCCCCAAGACCCCATCGGGATCGGCGTCCGGTCCGGCGAAGCGCAACTCCATCTCGGAGGCGCGCATGAGCATGGAACTCTTGTACACATCGTCCGGTGCTTGCTCGGCCTCGGCCGTGTAGGTCGTGACCAGCTCGCGCCACTTGCTTCGCTTCGAGCGGGCGTCCTCGAGCGCCTCGGTCGCGCTCGAGTCGCCCGGCGCCCGCTCGAGCAGGCGCTCGAGCTCGGCCGCCGCGCCCTCATCGTCGAGCAGCTCGTCGCGCAGCACGCGAGCTCGCTCCCGGAGCAGCGGGACCTCGGCGTCGCTACCCCGGGCTAGGTCGATCTCGAGCGCCAGCAAGCGCGCGACGGCGTCGGACTCGCCGCGCTCGACGTGCTTGTGCCGCGCCGCGTGCAGCAGAGGAAGCAATTCCTCGGCCGACTCGGCTCGATCTTCCGCCTGCAAGGAGGCAGCAAGGGCCTCCCAGGGCTGGGTGGTGTCTGGGTCTTCCTGGAGCTGCCCGAGGGCGGTGCGGATCGTCTCAGCGTGCATCGGATGTCCGCCGGCTGAAGCGACAGCCCCGCCGGCGCCAAGGGACCCGCACAGTACGCCGCGTGGCTAGGGGTGACAAGCCTTGCAAATCAGCGATTTTTTTGCTCTTCCGAGGCCATTCTCAGGCGCCCCAGAAGCGCTCGCTGGCGGGCCACGACGCGGCGGCTCGCGCCGAGCGACTCGGCCCGCGCGATGGCCTGCTCCGCCTCCGTCAGGCGTCCGAGCTTCAGCAGGCAGAGCGCGCGGCCGAGCTGCACGTCTCCCAGGCGCGGGCGGGCCGCCGCCAGGGCGTCGTATTCCACCAGCGCCGCGGCGGCGTCACCCTCGACGAGCGCCACCGTCGCGAGCCCGACGCGGTTCTCGATCGCGCTCGGATTCGCGACGAGACCGCGGGAGTAGGCGGTGCGCGCTGCGCTCAGGTCGCCGAGTTGGACGCGAACCAGGCCCAGCGCATGCCAGGTGCGCGCGTCGGTGGCGTCGCGCCGCAGCGCCTCGACCAGTCGGGGCTCCGCCAGCTCGGGCGCGCCCCAGCGGGCCGCTCGCAGCCCGCCCGTCCGCGGGCCACGCGGATCCTTTGGTGCGGCGTCCGCGGCGCGATCATAGGCAACGAGGGCCTCCTCGTAGCGGTGTGACAGCTCGAAGGCGTGCCCGAGCTCGATCAGCGGCGACGGATCCCCCGGCCCCGCCCGCTCGGCGAGCTCCGCGACCGCCCGCTCGACCTCGTCGAGCTTTCCGGTGAGCGCCAGCACCCGCACCAGCTGTCGTCGCGCCGGCAAGTCGTCCGGATGCTTCGCTAGGTGCGCACGCAGCAGCTCAATTGCATCCTCGCTGCGTCCCTTGTCGGCGAGCATCGCCGCCTGCTGCTCCGGCCGAACGGGCGCGCCGCAACCCGCCGACGCCAACGCGACGAGCACGACGAGCAGAGCCGCGAGCGACATCGCCTGGTGATAGCGCACTCGACGCGCCGCGACCAAGCCGTGCTTCTTGCGCTTGCGCCGCGTCTTTCAGCCCCGAACCCTGGAAGTCGCGCGGCGCTTGCCTGCCTCCACGCCCGGGGTTACGCGACCAGCTACGATGGACGCAACCGACATTCGAAGGATCTTCGTGATTGGCGCCGGCCAGATGGGCGGCGGGATCGCCCAGGTGGCCGCTCAGCACGGCTACGAGGTGTGGCTGGGCGATGCCAGCATCGAGCTGGCCGAGCGGGGCAAGGCGAAGATCGCCAGCATCCTGAGCAAGCAGGTCGAGAAGGGGAAGCTCGCGAGCGAGGAGCGCGACGCCTGCCTGGAGCGTATCCACCCCGTGGCTTCCAACGACGGCATGAGCGAGGCCGAGCTCGTGATCGAGGCTGCGACCGAGAATCAAACGGTCAAAATCGCGTTGTTCAAGGACGCGGACGCGCGCATGCAGCCCGACGCCATCTTGGCGTCGAACACCTCCAGCATTTCGATCACCCGGCTCGCCGGACAGACCAACCGTCCGGAGCGCGTGATCGGCATGCACTTCATGAACCCGGTCCCGCTCATGAAGCTGGTCGAGATCGTGCGTGGCGTGCAGACCAGCGACACCACGACGGAGACGGTGGCACAGCTAGCCCAGAAGCTCGGCAAGACCGTGATCACCAGCAAGGACCAGCCCGGCTTCGTGGTCAATCGCATGCTGGTCCCGTTCCTGAACGAAGCGTGCTTCGCCCTGCAGGAGGGGCTGGGTACCCCCGAGGACATCGACCAGGGGGCCAAGCTGGGGTTGAACCACCCGATGGGGCCGCTCGAACTGGCGGACCTGATCGGCCTCGACACCTTACTGTTCATCGCCGAGGTGCTGCACCGCGAGTTCGGCGATGACAAGTACCGGCCAGCGACGCTGCTCAGGAACCTGGTGGCGGCCGGCTGGTACGGGCGCAAGGTCGGACGCGGCTTCTACGTGTACGACGACAAGGGTCAGAAAGTCGGACGCGCCTTCGAGCGTTGAGGAGAACGAGATGTACGAGACGTTGCTGGTCGACACCCAAGACGCCATCGCGACCATCACCATCAATCGGCCGGAGAAGCTCAACGCCCTGTCGTCCCGGGTGATCGCCGAGCTCACGGCCGTGCTCGAGGCGCTCGGGGCAGGGTCGGTGCGAGTCGCCATCCTCACCGGCGCCGGAGACAAGGCCTTCGTCGCGGGCGCAGACATCGCGGAAATGAGCGAGCTGTCCGCGGCCGAGGCCAAGGCCTTCGCCGACGCGGGCCACCGGCTGGGCTACGCCCTCGAGGACGCGCCGTTCCCGGTCATCGCGGCCGTCGGCGGCTTCGCCCTGGGAGGCGGCTGCGAGCTCGCCCTCGCCTGCGACTTCATCTACGCATCGGACCGTGCCCGCTTCGGTCAACCCGAGGTCAATCTGGGACTCATGCCTGGCTTCGGCGGCACGCAACGACTGGCGCGACGAGTGGGCACCGCCCTCGCACGGGAGCTGGTCTACACCGCAGACATGATCGACGCGGAGCACGCGCTGCGCATCGGCCTCGTCAACGGCGTCGTGCCGCACGCCGAGCTGATGGACCGTGTACGGGCCGTCGCCGTCAAGATTGCATCGAAGGCGCCGTTGGCCGTGGCCTCGACGAAGCGAGTCATCACGCGCGCTGCGGACGCCGATCTCAGGCTGGCCAACGAGCTCGAGGCCACCGCCTTCGGCGTGTTGTTCGACAGCGAAGACATGCGCGAAGGGACGCAAGCGTTCGTACAGAAGCGCAAGGCCACGTTCAACGGCAAGTAGGGTTCGTGACATCGAGGCCGTGGCTGCTCCTGCTCATCCTGTCGCTGCCGGCGTGCGAAGGCTGCGCTCGTGAGGATCGACCGTACACGCCGTTTCGGATCGCCTCGCAGACCCCTTCGAGTTCGAGCGCCGTGGCTCCCGACTCGGGGCCGGCGGACGCCCCGACGGACACCGCGGCGCCGGTCCGAGCGCCCGCACGGCTAGTGGCGCCGCCCTCCGAGCGGGTGATGGTGGAGGGGCGCGCGCTCGAGGCACCCGCAGGCCGACTCATCGCTCAAGTCATCGTGCACGACTTCGCGGGCGATGGGACCCGAGACGCGGTCCTCTGGACGGTGCCCAAGAACGAAGGCCCCGTCGGCCAGTTGGTGCGCACGACGTCGGACGGGCGCGGGCGGGTGCTGTACACCACACCCGGCTGGCTGCCGTCGGGGCCCGAGTGTCACCATGACGCCTCGCTAGTCGTGACGGGCTCACGCTCGCTGACCCTCGACGTGCGCGCGACCTGCAAGGTGGGTCTCCTGCCGGGTGCCCCCACCCGCGTCCTCGCCGTCGTCGCGCCCAGCGAGGACCGCCCGCTGCGCTTGGCGCTACGCATCGCCGATCTGCCGGGAGAGTCCGGGCTGACGCTCGAGGTGGACGGTCGAGATCGCGACGGCGACGAGTTGGACGACATCTGGCTGCGGGTCGGGCAGTCTTGGCGCAGCACGAAGACTCAGGCGGCGCTCGTCTGGCTCGCCCGTGCGCAGGGCGCCGCGCGGGATACGAGCGAACCCGCGCGATCCCTGGGCGTGCTCGCCGCTGCTGCGCTGAGCCGCGCTCGACGCGCGGCGACGGCCCAGTCCGCGCTGTCCGAGGTCGCCGCAATCCGGGTGTTGGCATCGTCGTTGTGCGGGGAGGGAGGCAGACCGCGCCTCATGCTCGAAGACGGGAGCGCAATCACGTGCTCCCCCGCGCTGCTCGCGGATCGCTTGCTGCTCGCCGAGCTTCATGCCTCCCTCGTCCAGAAGGACGTGCAGGCAGCGTTCGGCGCCTACGACCGCAGAGGCTGGTATCTCGCGAGCCCCACGCCCGCCCAAGACAAGGCGGCGCAGAAGCTGCTCCTCGATCGCGTCAAGACGGTGAGGCCCGAACGGAAGGTGCTCAGCGCGCGTGTCGACCCGCCACGCCCCCGCGAGACCCTCTCGCCCCTGGCGTTCGATGAGCAGGGCACGCTGTGGGTGCAGAGTGTGAGTGGCTTCGTCCGCATTGGCGAGGACGGCGCTGCCGCCCCATCGGACTTGGACAGCGAGGCGCCGTGGCCGCGGACGCTCGCTCTAGCCACCGGGACGCTCACCGGCGTCGCCTACGCCTGTGAGCGTCCCGAGGTGCTGCTCACCTGGGAACGCGCCGATGGCCGCGTCGATGCGATCCCGCTCGACGTGCTGGCGCCTCGGCCGGGCAGCTGCGCGCCCGGGCGCAGCTTCGCGCCGCCGTCCTGGTCGCCTCTTGGACTGCGAGATGGAACCGCGGAGGTGCTGCTCGGAACCACGCCAGCCGGCGCGCGCACGTCGCTGGCCGAGGCCACCCTGCGACCGCACCTGCCTGGCGCAGCCCGCTCCCCGAGCGGCCGGTGGCTCGTCAGTGTCTCGTCCCTCGGACTGCTGGTGGTCGGCCTCGACCGCGCCGAGCTGTGGACCGGGGACGCGGTGGATCCTTCTGGACTCGGGAGCTGCACCATCGACGACGCGGCTCGCAGCGTCGCCTGCGTGCGCGGCAAGGCCGTCGAGCTGTTCAGGCGGGGCTGATCGCCCCGCGACTCACGGCGCCTTGGCCCGCTCGATGTACTGGGACGTGCGGGTGTCGACCCGAATCCACTCGCCCTCGGTGATGAACAGCGGCACCGGGACGGTCGCGCCCGTCGTCACCTTGGCCGGCTTGGTCACGTTGGTCGCCGTGTCCCCCTTCACGCCTGGCTCGGTCTCGACCACCTGCACGATGACGTGCGGCGGCAGGGTCACGCTGACGGGATTGCCCTTGTAGATGATGATGGAGACCTCGAGCCCGTCCATCAGGAAGTCAGCAGCGTCGCCCACGGCGTCCTTGTGCACGGCCACCTGCTCGCCGCTCACCGGGTGCATGAAGTTGTAGGTGTCGCCATCCGGGAAGATGTACTGCAGCGTCCGCTCCTCGACGTCCGCTGGCTCGAGCTTCTCGCCGGAGCGGATGTTGCGCTCGAGGGTACCCCCAGTGAGCAGGTTCTTCATCTTCGTCCGCGTGAAGGCCTGCCCCTTCCCCGGCTTGACGAACTGAAAATCCGTGACGACGTACGGCTGCCCGTCCATCATCAGCTTGACGCCCTTCTTGATGTCGCTCGTGTCCATGCGCTTCTTGCCCGGGCCAGTGCGGCGGCCCGAAGGACCGGGGGTCTACCGAGGTCGGGGGAAGCGTTCAAGGGCGTCGGCGAAAAATCGACCCGCCTGAGGCAGGCAGGCACCATCCGGCCCGGGTAATCCCCGGCGTTGTGCTTGCCCGGCGCGAGGGACGGGGATACTGCGTGGGGGCCGAGCCGGGCCATGGACGAGTACGACCTGGAAGAGATCAAGCGCGAGATCGTCGAGAGTCGCGCGCTGACGATCAAGACGAACAACCTCGTCAACGCCCTCGCTGCGGACTTGAAGAGCATCGCCAAGCGGCAGCAAGGCTACGAACGCCGGATGGTCTGGAGCGGGGCCACGGCTTACGTCGTCACCGTCTTGGTGCTGCTCCTCACGCTCAAGCTGGCGTGGGACGCGCGACTCGACGCGGTGCGAGCAGAGACTCGGGACACCCGCGAGCGACTGTCCAGCCTGGACAAGGAGCTCAAGACCGCTCTGGCCCGCGAAGAGGCCGCGCTCCGGAGCAGTCGCCAGGCGGCCGAGTACTACGACCTGATCGTCAACAACAAGCGCCGCGAGATCGTGGACCAGTACCCCGAGTTGGCCAAGCTGCAGCTGACGCGCACGGAGCGATCGGTCTTCGAACACGCGGTGGACCGCGCGAGGAACGAGCTATCGCTCATCGCCTATCAAAACGGCCTCGATCACATCCGCACGCAGCGCTGGCACGAAGCCAGTCAGGCGCTGCAGGAGTCGCTGAACTTCAAGGGCGATGCCGCGCACGGTCCGCAGGCGAAGTATCAGCTCGCCCGCGCGCTCAAGGCGCTCGGCCGCCAGCGCGAGGCGATACCGTCTCTGATTCAGCTCTCGGAGGCGTCCGCGGATCGCGAAGTGATGGACGAGGCCACGCTGCTGCTCGCCGAGTGTCAGATCGACATCCAAGCCTGGAACGACGCCAAGAACACACTGCGCTCGTTCCTGCGTCGCTTCCCGCAGAGCCCCTACGTGAACGAGGTCAAGCTCAAGCTCGCGGATCTCTCGCTTCGCCACTGACCTGAGCGCGGGCAGCGCCTCACGGATCGCTACGAACCACCACGGCGCTGGGGGGATTCCACCACTTGACCACGCTCACGTTGAGCTGGGGTCCGAGCACGACCACGCTGTAGTTTCGCCCGTTCTCCACCTTGGTCACGCCAGTCGGCGCGAGCGCGTGAGCCCACGAGACCTCGAGCGCAACGTTGCCTCCAGCCGACAGCTCCAGCGTGGGCTCGCCGGGAAAGCCGAGCACCGCTGCGGACACGCCCAGGTACGGCGGCTTGGGCGCGATCTGTCCGGGCTGCACGTCGTACGCCACCGTGAGCGACGGCAGCGACGTGCCGTCCGGGCCCGAAGTCACGACCGTGACGGCCTCGCTCACGGCGCGGGCGTTCACGACCTGGATACCCACCACGTCGGCCTTCGTGACGCGGGACATGCGCACCAACACGGGCGTCACGGTGGGCGTGGTCGGCGTGTAGCCGGTGCCGCACACCAGCGTCGCGAGCGAGTCGTCGAAGGTAGGGCCACCCAGGCAGCCGGCCACCGCGAACAACGTGCTGTACCCGGAGTCGAGGGTGGTCGGAGGCAGGACGGGCAGCGCGCGAGCACGCACCGGCGGGGGCTGCTGCGCCGCTGCATCCGCGGCCGCGTCGACTCCGCCAGCATCGTCCGAGCCGTCGCTCCCATCGACTCCGGCGTCGAGCACGGGCAGCTCCTCGAGTTGCCCTTCCTCGATCAGCACCTGGCAGCTCTTCGTCTCCAGATCGAGCTTGGGCGCCGCAATGACGATCGGCTGCAGCGCGTCGAGCTTCAGATCGATCCCGGTCAGGCTGCTGGTGATCCACACGCCGCCGTACTGCAGTCCACCGCTCGGCTGCGGAGGTCCATCCACCAACTCGGCTGTCGCGGCGCTACCACGCGCGAAGCAGAACCCGATCCGCGGCGCGTCCGCGACCGCGTGCAGGAGCGTCACCACGCTGCTGCCGGTCGGCTCCACGAATCCATCGGCGGCGTCGAACGAGCCGTCCCCGGCCTCATCCGCCTGGGCATCCCCCGGCGTACCGCCGGCGGCGCTGGTGCCGCCCGCGCCGCCGCTGCCCGGCTTCTTGGCCAGGATGCCGTGATCCGTGGTGCAGCTGAAGGCCCAGCCCAGGACCGAGAGCAGGCACAGTCCGGCGCGGCGCATGGCGGTAGTCTGCCGCAGCCGCGCGCGCCGCGCGCCTCGCAATGGCGGGATGATCGCGCTCGTCGTATGTTCATAAGCAATTCTAGCCACTTACACGTTTGATTCGAGTCGCCCCGTTGACACGCTCCGATCCAGGTCTCATGGTGTTCGGACTCAGAACTGACATGTCAGTTTCAAAGACCCGCACCTACAAAGCCGCCGACGAGCGCCGCGCGCAGATCCTGGACTGCGCGCTGCACGCCTTCGCCGAGCACGGCTACCACGGCGCCAGCATCGCGGACGTCTGTGCGCGCGCCGGCATCGGCCGAGCCACGCTGTATCAGTACTTTCGGGACAAGCGGGACGTGCTGGTGTGCCTGGCCGAGCGCATCGCCGTGCGTGTGCTCGATGCCTACCAGCACCGCACGCCATGGTCGCTGCCCCCCGGCTACCGCCCGACCGAGGCGCAGGTGGTCGCGTTCATGCAGAAGCGTCTGGCCGAGGTGCTCGAGGTCGTGTTCGAGGACGCGGCCACTGCGCGCTTGCTGCTCACTGCGGGGCGAGGCGCCGACGGCGTGGTAGACGACCTCTTGGGGCGCATCGATCGCGCGATCCTCGGCACCATCGAAGCCGAGCTCCGGGTGGCCATGGAAGCGGAGGCGATCCGCCCCCTCGACGCGCACTTCGTCGCCCGCTTCTTCCTGGGCGGCTTCGAGAAGATCGTGCTGTCTTACCTGGAAGAAGGGCGGCCCATCGACGTCCACGCCATCGCGCGGGAAGCAGCGCTTCTGGAAGTGTGCGGCATCTACCCTCGGGGCGACGCGCCGCCCGAGCCGCGGCATTGAACTGTTTGACTGGAGGATTCATGAGCCCATCGACCCGGAACTTCCCCCCGTACGAGCTGCTGGAGGAGCTCACCATCGACGATGCCACCCGCAAGACGAAGCGGCTCGAGCGGCTCTATGATCTGACCCGGGAACACGCCTGGGATGGTCGCGCTGTGTACGCGGAGCTCGTCGCCGCGCACGGCCCGCCTGGCAGCTGCGTGGAGCCCAAGTTGCGCGCGCCGTTGTCGCGGGTGCTCAGCGTCCTGCTCTGGGGAGAGCTCGCCGCGTGGAACATCTCGGCCGACCTGGCGCTCGAGATCCCTGAGGTGGACGCCAAGATGGCCGCCACGGCGCAGGTCTTCGACGAGGCCCGGCACTTCACGGTGCTGCGCGAGTACGTCCGCGCCCTCGGCCCCAGCCAGAAGATCGGCGGCTTTCCCCAGCGCCTGCTGCGCAAGGTCGTCGCGGCCCCGACGCTGGCCACGCGTCTGGTCGGCATGCAGCTGCTCTTCGAGACGAACGCCGTGGTCATCTTCCGCGGCCTGGGCGAGCGCGGCGTCTGCCCCGTGCTGAGCGGTCTCATGCCCTACTTCGAGCGAGACGAGTCACGTCACGTCGGCCTCGGGGTGCTGTATCTGCCCAAGTTGATCGCTCGAATGTCCAGGTCCGAGGCGCGAAGCACCGCCCGCTTCCACGCGGAGTGCATCCTGCTCTTGATGGCCAGCGGCTTCACGTTCCGCGAGGACTTCGAGGCGTTGGGCTTGGAGCAACGACTAATGGCCGACCGAGTGACTCGCATGCAAGACGACGTGATCGGTCAGATGATCGCCCAGCACGGCGACGGCGTGCTGCGCGCCGTCATGAACCCGCGCCGAGGCATCGGCCCCCAGGTGCTCGACTTCATCCACCCGCCCGGCGGGCTCGGCGCCGCCAAGCCGTGGCACCAGCGCATGCATCGCGGCGTGACCCGGACGCTGGGGCGGTTGGATCGCGCGCTGGCCTGAGCTCGACTCGACATGGCCTACGCATCGCGTGGACGCACTCGACTCTACTACGATGAGCTCGGCGAGCGCGGCGCACCGCCGCTCCTGATGGTGCGCGGACTGTCGCGCACGGCTCGTCACTGGGGCAGTCTGCCGGACCTGCTGGCGCAGGACTTCCGGGTGCTCGTGTTCGACAACCGCGGGGTGGGCAGGAGCAGCGTACCGCTGCCGCCCTACAGTACGTCGTCCATGGCCGAGGACGCGCGCGCAGTGCTCGACGCGACCGGCGTCGGCAGCGCCTTCGTGTTCGGCGTCTCGTTGGGCGGCATGATCGCGCAACAGCTCGCGCTCCGGCACCCCGCGCGAGTCCGTGCGCTGGCGCTGGGTTGCACGCGCGCTGGCCATCGCGCACCGCGGGTGGGCCTCGGCGCACTCGCCACGCTGGTGGGTGCACTGCGCTTGCCGCCCGAGGAAGCGATCGCGCGGACCGCGCCCCTGATCCTGTCACCGCAGTACCTCGACGAGCACCCGGAGGTCGTCCAGCACTGGCAACAGCTGGTGCGCCGCGAGCCCCTGCGTCGGCGCGGGGTCATCGGCCAGCTGCTCGCGGCCGCCCGGCACGACGCGACCGACGGGCTAGCGTCACTCCGCTGCCGCACCCTGGCCATCACGGGAGACGCCGACCGGCTCATCCCCGCAGAGTGCTCGCGGGACTTGGTCCGCCGCATCCCCGGCGCCACGCTCGCCATCTTGCCCGGAGCCGGCCACGACTTTCCAACCGAACGACCGGAGGAGACTGCACGCGCCCTGACCCAGTTCTTCCTGAACGACGGCTGAGCCGCTCAGGCGAGCAGCTTGCTGATCAGCGGCCCGTTGCCCTGCACCGCGGTGCGCTGCTGATACAGCGCCATCCCGCGCACACCCCCGAGCTCCTCCCCGCCACCCGAGCGACCCGGGCCGCCGTGAAGCAGCTGAGGCATCACCGTCCCGGGAGGCAAGGACTTGTCGGCGATCCGCTTGTCGACGACCACGAGGCGCCCATGCCAGGGCGCGATGGCCTCCACGAGCTGTGCGAGTTCATCCCGTTCGTCGCCGTAAATCGTGGTGACGAGTCCGCCGTCGCCGGCGCGCACGATGGCCGATGCCTGCTCGACGGTGCCATCGTAGGGGAGGAGCGTCGCGACGGGACCGAACACTTCGTGACTGTGCACCGCCCGCGCAGCCATGGCGTCGCGCGCCTCGAGCAGCAACAGGGGCACGAAGAAGCCCTTCCCCTCGGCCACACCCACCGGACGGACCAACTCGGGATCCCCGAACACGACCTGGGCGTCGGCCAGGAGCGCGCTCACGCCCGCCCCCACATCGCGTTGTTGAGTGCGCGTCGCGACGGGGCCCATTCGCACTTCGGGCAGCGCCGGATTGCCGATGGTGACTCCCGCCAGCCGCTCGCACAAAGCGTCGCGCACCCGCGAAAGCTCCGAAGCGGGCACGAGCACGCGACGAATGGCGGTGCACTTCTGGCCGGTCTTTTGCACCATGTCCCGCTCCACGTCGCGCAAGAAGGCCGCGAACGTGCTGTCGTCCGCGCCGGGCAGGAGCACCGCGGCGTTCAGGCTGTCGGCCTCCACGTTCACGCGCACGCCTTCGCGCAGTACGCGCTCGCCGGAACGGATGGTCCGCCCGGTCGAGCTCCCGCCGGTGAACGCCACCACGTCGTGCCAGCCGACATGGTCCAGCAGGTCTCCGGCGGAGCCGCAGAGTAGACTGAACGCACCCGCCGGCAAGATCTGGGCTTCCACCACGAGCTGCGCCGTGCGGTGCGCGAGCAACGCGGTGGCGGTGGCGGGTTTGGTCAGCACCGGCATGCCGGCTAGCAGCGCGCACGCCGCCTTCTCTGCCCAGCCCCAGGCGGGGAAGTTGAACGCGCCGATGTGAACCGCGACGCCATGCCGGGGGAGGCGCAGGTGTTGGCCCGACAGACGCGGCCCCGACAGCTCCGCCGGAGCCCCGTCGAGCAGAAAGCGGGTGTCCCCGAGCTCCTTGCCGAGATCGGCATAAGCCATCAGCGTGGCGGTGGCGCCGTCGATGTCGAACTTGGCGTCGCTCCGCGTGTTGCCGCCGTTGGCGATCGCCAGCTCGATCAGCGCCTCACGCTGTTCGTGCACGGCGTGACTCATCTTCGAGAGCAACTCCCCGCGCTCGGCGAACGTCAGCCTCCGCAACGCGGGGCCGCCGACGTCGCGGGCGAAAGACAGCGCCGACGCCATCCCAATCCCCGCGCTGGTGGCCGTGGCTAGGACCTCTTCGGTCGCCGGGTTGACTAGCTCGGCGGGGGAGCCGCTGCCGGCGACCCACTCACCTCGGACGAAGCTCTTCAGTGTCTGCACGTCTCCTCAATACGCGAAAGGCGTCCCCGGCTGAAGCCTGACGTGCTGGCCTCCGGCGGCGCGGTGACGCTGGCCCCGCGGACTGCCGGTCCCCGGCAGAGCCGACGGACCCGTCAGCGGACGTATATGGCGTTGCTGTAGATCCAGACGAAGTCGCCCTCGGACAGCTCCGAGAAGCTGGACAACCATCGCGCGAGGTGGCGAGGCCGCATGCGCAGCTCGACCCGGTAGGCTCCGGGCTCAGTGACGGGGAAGGTCAGGTCGAGCGCGGCCTCGGCCACGACGTCCCAGCCCCCCTCCCGGGCACGCAAGAGCCGCGTCGTACGGTCAGGCTGCCGGTCAGCGGACGTGAGGCCTGCGATGGTCGCCGCGGTCACGACGAGCTCTGGCGCATCCGCGAGCACGAGCTCCGCACCCATCTCGTGGGTGCCACCCGCGGTCCGCGCGTGAAAGTCGAAGCCCTGAGGGTACCCCAGCACGTCGAAGGAACCGTAGAGGCGACCTGCCCTCAACGCATCCTTGAGCGCCCGGTCGTCGAACCCGCCCTGCGAGTCCGGTGTGACCAGCAGATGGTTGGAGAACCAGATCATCATGCGCCGATAGCTGTCGATCCGCTCGCCGTCCGGCAGCTCCGCGGGAAAGGTGTTGCGGTGGCAGTCCGTACCCATCGTGGTCACGCGCTTGGCGCCGCGAGCCAGCACCGTGCCCCAACGCTCGAGGTAGCGTGCATCCTCATTGACGATCGGCAGCAGTACGAGGTCCGAGAACGGCAGCAGCTCGGGCTGCGTGATCTTGCCGATCAACGACAGGGCTCCGGCCAGACCGCTGATGGTGTTGGCGTGTAGGTTGTACATCTCGAAGCCGTCGATGGGCAGGTCCAAGAGCTGGTCCACGGACCAGTCCTCGGTGTGCTGCAGCAGCACCACCGCGCCCGCGGCGTGCAACTTCGCCAGCTCCGCGGGCTCGAGCGAGCCGTACACGGCCGAGCGCTCGGAGGGGGTCGGCGCGACGTGCCGCTCCAGGCCGACGGGCATGGTCTTGGTCTCCGTGCCCGCGAGCACCAGCACCGGCGGCGCGTCCGGGCACGCGAGCCAGTTGGCCACCGGCGCTCCGGCGCGTTCAATCAGCTGATCGCCGCGGCTGGCGTCGAACAGCAGCACGTCCGGGTACTCCGAGCGCGCGAACGACTCGTTGTGATCCGTCAGCATCACGTAGTCTTGACCGGTCTGGCACAAGCCGCGACGGAAGTCGTCCAGGCAGTCGAGATCGATGTCGTCCGTCTGCGGGTCGCGGGGTACGTCGTCGCAGGCGTCGTGAGAGTACACGCTGTGAGCGTGGATCAGACCACGCCGGTCGAGCAGACCACGCGCCGTGGCGTCCGTCGGCGCTCGCGGGACGACGCTGGGCACGAAGCGAGCGGGCGCCGCCGGCGCCTCCGACGAACCGCACGCCGTGGGCAGCAACGTGGACCCGAGCGCGAACGCAGCGAGCATCAGGTGGGTTCGGTGGCGCATCGCCGAGCAAGTGTTTCACGTTCGACACGGGCTGCAAACCTACCGAGGTCACAGCCCCAGCTCTTGGGCCAAGCGCCGCCGCAGCTTCGCGTGTCCGGCGCGCCAGTCCGGCGTGGCGTCGAAACGAAACGCCTCGACGGGCAGCCATCCGCGCGCCGCAAGGGCGCGAAAGAGTCGAACTTCGTCAGCTGGCTCCCGGGAGAAGCCAAAGGGATTGCGAGTCTGGCCTGGCGCCAAGGTCGGGTATTTGGCGTCGTCCGCCGCGATGAGCTCGACCAGCTCGGCCCCCCGCTGCTCGAGGTAGCGCAAGAACGGGAGATCGAACGGCCCCGAGTCTCCGGCGGCGCCCGGGTCCCGCTCCACCCAGCGCGCCCAGTCGAAGCCGTAGCTGAAGTCGTGAACGTAGCGAAACGCGATGGGCCGTGAGCCAAAGCGGTGATGTAGGAGCTCCATGCTCGCCACGACCTCGGCGCGGAGGGCGGGCTCGGCCGATGCCAGGCGCCCCGCGATGAACTCGAAGTCCCACAATAGGTTGCCGGGGAAGTGGGTCAGCGTGGCCTCTGCCACGGCCGCGAGCGCCAGCGACAGGCCCGCTGGATCCGCGGGCGACCAGCGGCGGCACGCCTCCTCGAAGACGTCGCACAGACTGGCGGCGCGCAACCGCGACGGATCGGCGGAGAGCCGCTCGGGAGCACGGGCGTCGATCACGGCGTCCACCAAGCGCAGCTTGGCGAGCGAGCTCGAGTCAGGTGCCGTCACGTGACGTTACTCCGCGGACCAACCACGGTCCGGAGCTATCACGCCCTCACGATGCTGACTACCCGGCTGACGAGGCCCAAGCTCAGCGTCAGTGACGCGAGCCAGATGGCGTGATGGAGAGCCTGCTTGTACCTCGCTTGCTCGGCGAACGCGCCGGTCGTGGCGAGAGGGCTGAGACGACGCACACGGCTCCCCATCAGCACCAGCACGACTACGGGTGCCAACGCTACCCAGACGGGGACGCCACGCAGCAGTAGCGCGGCGCACGGCAGCGAGAGCACCGACGCGAGCATCATCCACCCAACGATGAGTCGGGCGCGAGAGTTGCCCAGCCAGGTCACGACGGTCCGTTTGCCGCCGGCTCGATCGCTCTCTTCATCGCTCAGCCCGCTGGCGACCGCGCTGGCGAGCGCGAGAGGAGCGAGGGCGAGGACCAGCCACAGCTCTGGATCCCAGCTCCGCCCCGCATGCGCCCAATAGCCGATCAGCGGATACAGCACTCCGACGCCGAATCCCTCGAGCAACTCGCCGCCGCCGCGGTAGTTCAACCTCAGAGGCGGCAAGGAATAGGCAGCGAAGACCGCCAACCCGAGGGT
Organism: Polyangiaceae bacterium; assembly: GCA_019637295.1. Classification (GTDB taxonomy): domain Bacteria; phylum Myxococcota_A; class Polyangia; order Polyangiales; family Polyangiaceae; genus JACKEA01. Next base: position 553,673 of record JAHBVX010000002.1, on the reverse strand, counting down.
GGCGCCCGCAAGGGGCAGCGTCCGCGAGGTCCACCAGGTGAGCCAAGCCGCGAGCGCCACCGTGAGCGACGCCGCCGCCACACCTGCGATCAGCAATGCGCGCGCCGACAGCAGACCATCGAAGATGGTCTTGGGCGAGCCCGCCTGGGGCAGCAGTGTGCGCTTGAGCGCGTCGACACGTTGGTCAGCGTAGTCGTTCAGCCACACGATGGTCGCCACGTTGCACAGCGCCAAGAGCGCGAGCGCCAGCGCTATGACCGTCGCACGAGCCGGCTCGAGCGTGCCATGCCTCGCCTCGGCGTGCACGCCGAGGGCGCCCCCCAGCAGCATGGGGACGAAGAGCTTCGGCCAACTCGCCAGCTTGAGCGAGTACTGCCAACGCTGGCGTAGGGTCAGAGCTGACATGCGCGGTCGATGGTAGCTGTCCGCTGCCCATCAACGACGAACGGCTACCTCGCGGCAGCAGTCCGCGGGCCGCTTGGCCTCGCAGGTGGTGCTCAGGGAGACCCGAAAGGCCAACTCCTGACAGCGCCCGCAGCTCTTCATGGCCAGCCCACACTCGATCTGGCCTTCTTCGTTGGCACGGCATTGCTCGGTCTCACGTTCACCTTCGGCCTCCCGCGTGCAGCACGCGGGGTCCTCGCAGGCCACGCAGCGACAAAGCTGGGTGTGCGTGATGCTGCTGCCGGGCTTGGGCGGGGGCGCTCGGCCGGAGCTGCTCGCTGTGCCCATGGGCAAATCGTGGGTGGCACAGCCCGCTGCCAAAGCCAGCCAGGTGCCCAGCACCGTCACCAGCGCCAGAGCGCGACAACCGAAGCTCACGAGGGTTGGACGTGGCAGCCGGGGCGACCCTTGGGCCGAAGTCATCGAAACCCCAATCTCACGACGGCGTGGGGCAGCTGGGCGTCGGTGAGACTCGCGGGAGCGTCCCTGGGCTCGGCGTAGAAGGCGACCACGGCGCCAGGTTCGTCGTCGACCAAGTAGGACTGGAGCAACAGGAACATGCGCTCCCCGGCGAAGCACGGCTTGCGATACGAGACTTGCGCGCGGCGAGCCAAGAGTCGCGTGTTCCCAGAGGTCTCCGAGAAGCGGCGGAGCGCCGCCTCTTCGGCCATGCGCGGATAGGTCAGGAAGTTGACGTGCTGGTTACCATCCGTGTGACACAGACCAAACACGACGGGCTGAGGCTCGAACCGGGGCGCGGGGTCGAGCGGCTCGGCACCGTCCGGCAGGCGGAGGACGGAACGCATCTCGATCAGGTCCGTGCGCGCGAGTATGGGTTCGAGTTCGGGATCCGTCAGGTTCGTCACGCGGTGCTGCCCGCGCGCGGCGGCCGGACGCGTGAAGACGTGCTGGCCGTAGCCGCGCGCCGCCACGACGAGCGGTCCGTCGGGCTCCTGGTGGGGACGCCCGGGCACAGCCCGCAGCGCACGCAGCTCGAGCCAGGTGTCGAAGATGACGCGATTGACCGCGCCCGAGTCGTCCACCGTGTGCGCGAGCCGAAACCTGACCTCCGTCTCCACGCGACGCCGCACGCTCACGGGCTCGTCGGAGCCCTCGAGAGTGACGTGCGTGAGGACGGCGCGCACGCCCTGCTCGCCGAGCCGGGCGAGGACACGAGCAAAGTCGAGCTTGCCCCACAAGATCGGGCCGATCGGCGGCCACACGCCCTCGAGTCGCAGCCGTCCATCTTGCGCAATGTCCTCGTAGCGCAACGGCGTGCTGCCGATCCCGCGTTGCTTCTCGGGCACCTCGGGCAGCGTGATGGCGATCGTCACGCTTCCCTCCGCGGCGACTCGAGCGGATGTGCGTGGTTGAGGGGTCCGTGACCCTGACCGAGCTCGGGGGCCGCGGCGATGGCGCGCTCCACGTAGTCCCGCGCGCGCGCGACGGCGTCTGACAAGCGCAGCCCCTCGGCGATGCCCTGGGCGATGGCAGAGGCCAACGTGCAGCCCGTGCCGTGCGTGTGCCGAGTGTCGATGCGCTGACCCTCGAACACGAACTGCTCTCCATCCGCCGTCCGCAAGAGATCGACGATGGTGTCGGAGGGCAGGTGACCGCCCTTGAGGAGCACCGCGGACGCTCCCTGGGCCAGCAGGACGTCCGCGGCCAGGCCCATGCTCTCCACATCCATCACGCGTACCCCGGTGAGCGCTTCGGCTTCGGGGATGTTCGGCGTCACGACGGAGGCGAGCGGCAGAAGCCGCAGACGGAGCGCGCTCTGCGCGTCGTCCCGCAAGAGCGGCGCACCGCCCTTGGCGACCATCACCGGATCGACCACCACCGGCACGCCGCGGGCGCGGCTCTCCAGCGTGCGCACGACGGCTTCGATGATGTCCGCAGAGTGGAGCATCCCCGTCTTGACGCAGTCCGCGCCGATGTCGACGAGCACCGCTTCCATCTGCTCCGCCACGAAGCGGGGCTCGACCGCCACCACGCCGCGCACGCCGAGGGTGTTCTGCGCTGTGAGCGCGGTGATGGCGGTCGCGGCGTAGCCGCCCAGCATGGTCACGGTCTTGAGATCCGCCTGGATCCCGGCGCCGCCGCCGCTGTCCGATCCCGCAACGATTAGCACTCGTCCGTGCATGGCAGTGACGTATAGCGACCCCAGAGCCACGCTGACAAGCTCGCCGGCGCGCGTCGCGAGCCCATCAGCGTGGGTTGGGGTAGAGGGAGTAGGTCCCGGTGATGCTCGCCTGCGCGAGGACGTGGCCTTCCATGCGAGAAAGCGCGTCAGGTCCGGTGAAGCGTTCGGGCAGGTCGAGGCTCGGCACGTCGAGCGCGTACACGGTGAAGGTGTAGTGATGGAGGCGTTCGTCGTTGAACGGCGGCCATGGACCGTCGTAGCCACCCCAGTCCCCCGTCATGTTCGGATCTGATGCGAACCAGTCCGCGTAGCTGTTGATGCCGCGCACGCCGTGAGGCGTCTGGCCGAGGCTCTTGCCGCGAGGCACGAACGCGTCCGAGTCGATGCCCGCAGCCAGCTCGGTCCGCACAGCGGGAATGTCCACCAGCACCCAGTGGTAGAACACGATCCGCGGCAGATCGTAGGGCACGACCCGCCCCACCTGGTTGACGTCGTCCGGCCTGGAAGGGACGTCGGGGTCGTGGCAGATGACGGCGAAGGATCGCGTCCCGGCGGGCGCGTCGGTCCAGGTGAGCTCGGGACTGTGATTGGGTCCGGGCTTGGGGCCTCCGTCACCGGGGACGCCGGCGGCAAACTTCTCCGGGATGCGCTGGCCGTTCTCGATCGACTGACTGCTGAGCTTCATCGCTGACCTCCTCTTGCGGTTCCGGAAACACTCGCGCGCCGGATGCCCGGTCGCAACCCAAACCGGCCCGCGCCGGTTGGCTCGGGACGCAACGCTTGCGTCGGTTCGGGGCCGGAGCGCTCGGGCTGCGCCGCTCGCCGGCTGCGGGCGCCGCTTCCGGGAGCCCCTCGCGCGGGATCCGTGGCTCTCACGCGCGTGGCACGATGCTCGCAACGTGCGCGGCCCATGGCTCGACTGTCCATGCCGGTTCGTCACTACGCAAGCCGCCCGGTGGTCTCGGTGTCCGCCGAAGACTCTCTCGAGAGCGCTCACACCCTCATGACCGCCCACTCCATCTCGGCTCTGGCCGTGACGGACGAGCGGGCGCGGTTGGTCGGCGTCATCAGCCGGACCGACCTGCTCCGGGTCGGTCGCGCCCAGGCCGGCGCGCGGCGCGGCGCCGTGCTCATCACGCTGCCCGCCAAGAGCGTGGGTGAGGTCATGACCGACGTGCCCTGCACCGTGAGCGCCGACGACCCGGTCGCGGATGCCGCCCGACGGCTCACCGACGATCGCATTCATCGTGTGTTCCTGGTGGAGGAGAACGAACCCGTGGGCGTGTTCAGCACGCAGGACGTGCTCGTGGCGATCGCCGACGCACGCATCAAGGATCCCATCCTGGAGCACAGCTCCCGCGCGGTGTTCAGCGTGGAGTACGACGACCCCATTTCGCTCGCCACCGAGCGACTCTCCAAGGCGCGCATCACCGGCCTGGTCGTGGTCGAGAACGACTGGCCGATCGGGATCTTCTCGCAGGTCGAGGCGCTGGCGAGTCGCGACCTGCCGCGAGAGACGCCGGTCGAGGACGTGCTCGATCCCGCCATGCTGTGCCTGAACGTCGGCACGCCGCTGTCGCGGGCCGCCGAACAGGCAGCAGCGATGAGCGCGCGTCGCGTGCTCGCGGTGGACAACCGCCAGCTGCGGGGCGTGCTCTCGGGCCTGGACTTCGCCCGCGTCGCGGGCTCGGGGGCGTGAGCCCGGCGCCCGGTCGAGGCTCGCGACGCACTGGTCTCGACCGGACGTCTCAGAACGGCCCGGTGAAGTCCGGATCCGGGACGTCGAGCGGGTGGCTGGACGCGGCCTCCGGCGCGGGGGCTGGCAAACCGAGCACGCGGTGGCACGCCTGCACGATGGCGTGGGAGCGAGGATAGTACTCGGCGGCCAGACTCGGCGCGCTGGGCGCGGGACAGTCGGGCAGCCCGACTCGCGCGGGCGCTGCCCGGAGGTCGGAGAAGCAGCGTTCCGTCGACCGCGCGACGATCTCCGCGCCGACGCCGAAGCTGGTGGCGCCGGTGTCCGCGACCACGAGCCGGCCCGTCTTGCGACACGATTCGAGCAGGGTGGCCTCGTCCAAGGGCGCGACGGTGCGAAGGTCGATCACCTCGCAGCTGACTCCCCGCAGCGCCAGCTCGTCCGCTGCGCGCAACGCTTCGAGCACCATGTAGCTCGTGGCGACCACGGTCACGTCGTTGCCGCTGCGGGCGATGCGCGCCTGCTGGATGGGGGTCCGGTACACGCCCTCCGGGACCGGACCGCTCACTCCATAGAGCCACCGATGCTCGAGCGAGATGACCGGATTGTCGTCTTCCACGCTAGCGATGAGCAGGCCTTTGGCGTCGTAGGGGGTCGCGGGCATCACGACCTTCAACCCGGGAACGTGGGCAAACCAAGCCTGCAGGCTCTGGGCGTGCTGAGGCCCCTGCCCCCAGCCGCGACCGATCACCATGCGGATCACGAGCGGCACCGGCTGCTGGCCACCGAACATGTAGTGCCACTTCGCGACCTGGTTGACCATCTGCTCGACGGCGAGGAGTGCGAAGTCCACTCGCTGGTGCGTGAGCACCGGACGCATGCCAACCAGCGCCGAGCCAAGCGCGACGCCGGTCATCGCGTTCTCGGCGGTCGGCATGTCGCGAACCCGCGTGCTGCCATGGACGCGAGCCAAGTCGAGGGTGCTGCCGAACAGTCCCTTGGCGTCGGGCACGCCGAGTCCCATCACGTAGACCCGACTGTCGTGCTGCAAGCACAAGTCGAGTCCCTCGCGCAGCGCTGCGGCGTAGGTGAGCTGGCGTGTCACCGCTGATCTCCGTCGATCGGGCTCACGGTCGACGCGAACACGTCGCTGAGCAGCGAACCCTGAGCCTCGGGGGCGTCCCGCGCCAGCTCGAGCGCGTGGCGCACGTCGCGCAGGATGCGGCGGCGTAGCTCGTCGAGCTCGGACGCGTCGAGCTCCCCCCGCTCGAGCAGTACCCGCGTGGCGTGCTCGACCGGGCATCGCGCTCGCCAAGCCTCGACCTCCTCTGCGCTGCGGTAGCCGAGCGAGACGTCCTCGTTCGGACCGACGTGCTCGAGGTGACGATAGGTCGCGAGCTCCAAGAAGGTAGGTCCGCCACCTGCGCGCGCGCGGTCCACCGCCGCTCGCGCCGCACGCTGAACGGCAAAAACGTCGTTGCCGTCCACGCTCTCGGTCTCGACCCCGTGACCGGCGGCCACCTGCGCGATGGTGCGTCCCGCGGGCTGCCGAGCCGACAGGGGTGTCTGCACGGAGTAGAGATTGTTCTCGCACACGAACACCACCGGCAACCGCTCGAGCAGCGCGAAATCGATGGACTCCCAGGTCACCCCCTCTTCGACGGCCGCGTCCCCGAAGAATACGACGCTGACGCGCGGCAGCTTCTGCAACAAGAACCCCAGCGCCGCGCCCACCGCCATCGGGATCGTGCTGCCCACGATCGGCACCGCCCCCAGGAAGCCAACGCTCAGGTCCACCAGATGCATCGACCCGCCCTTGCCCGCCGAACACCCGCTGCCGCGGCCGTAGAGCTCGGCCAGCATGGCGGTGAGATCGCCACCCTTGGCCAGGTAGTGCCCGTGGGAGCGATGCCCCGAGAAGACCACGTCTTCGGGCCGGAGCGCCGCACACACGCCGACCGCCGTGGCCTCTTGGCCGATGCACAAGTGCGTCGGACAACGCATCTGCTGCTCAGAGTACCGGCGCGCGATCTCCTGCTCCACGCTGCGAACGACCAACAAGTCGTAGAGCAGCTCACGATCTCGCTTCACGCCGCCTCCCCTGCTCGGATCAGCTCCTGCATCCGGCGCACGTTGAAGTAGCGAGCGTCCTCCGCAGCACCCCGCAGCCGGCCCTCGGCGAAGGCAGCGTACAGATCACGGACGGCGTCCGCGATGGTGCGGCGCGGCAGAAAGCCCAGCTCCGCCCGAATGCGGCGAGACGAGATGTGATACGAGCGCAAGTCGGCGCTGTCCGTGGTCTCAACGTCCACGGCGGGCTCGGGCCGCTGGGCGGTGACGACCTCGCGCACGATCTGGGCCAACTCGGCCACCGAGTGATTCTCGTAGCCGACGTTGTACACCCTGCCGCGCACGCGCTCGCTGGGCTCGGCGAGCAGGCGCTCGTACACCTCTACCATGTCCTCGATGTGCAGGTTTGGACGCTTCTGCGAGCCACCGAACACGGTGATACGTCCCCTCTCGAAGGCGTGGTGCGTCAGGATGTTGACCGTGAGATCCAAGCGCTGACGCGGCGCTACCCCGCACAGGGTCGCCGGACGCACCACGATGGGACAGAATCCGCCGCGACGCTCCTGGAGCAAGATGGACTCGCACTCGGCCTTGAAGCGACTGTAGTCCGTCAGCGGGCAGAGCGGGTGGTCCTCATCGACCTGGGCTCGATCGCTGACGCCGTACACACTGGACGAGGACGCGTAGATGAAGCGGCTGACCCCCGCACGCAGGCTCTCTTCCACCAGCGGCTGGAAGGCATCGAGATTGATCGCCCGACCCAGGCTGGGGTCGAGCTCGAAGCTGGGATCATTGCTGATGCAGGCCAGGTGCACCACCGCGTCTGCACCCGACAGAGCCGCGCGCACCGCGTCTCTGTCGCGGATGTCCGCCGCGAGCAGGCGCAGCCCAGGCTCAGCGCGGACCGGGTCGAGGGCGCCGGCGCCGTACCAGAGTCGATCCAGCACCGTCACGGCGTGACCCCGGGCCAGGAGGCGCGGAACCAGCAGACTTCCGACGTAGCCAGCCCCGCCCGTGACCAGCACACGTCGGGTCACGCGCCGCTCTCCTGCAGGCCTCGCGCGAGGTCCGTGAGGCAGTGGGTCAGCACCGTGTGCGCCGCCTCGACCAAGCCGTAGTCCCGCGCGGCCACGTGGAAGTTCAGGCTACCCAGCGTCGAGAGCGCGTTGTCCGCATCGAAACCCGTGAAGGTGAGGCAATCCGCGGCCAACTCTAGCGCGCGACGGGCAGCCGCGAGGATGTTCGGGCTGCGACCCGACGAGCTGATGGCAATGAGCAGGTCTCCGGGTTCCGCGAACCAGCCGACTGGGTCCGCGAAGACGCGCTCGTAGCCGTCGTCGTTCGTGATGGCGGTGAGCAGCGGCACGTCGTGGAACACCTGCGCACGCAGCCGCACGGACTTGACCAGATCGCTGTGCATGTGCGCCGCGATGGCCGCGCTGCCCCCATTACCCACCAGAAACACCGACCTGCGCGCATCTGCCACTGCGACCAGACGGCGCGCGGCGAGGTCGGCCCCGTGATCGAGCGACAGCGGCTCGCCGTGCGCGTCGGTGACGCGCACGGCCCGTAGCAGCGCCCCGAGCTCGCCAAGGTACTCGGACAAGCTGCCTGGGGTCATCCCCTCGCCCGTCCGCGCTCGCTCAGCGCTCGATGCAGCCGCGGGAGCGTCTCACGGTGCAGGCCCCTCACGTAATGGCTCTCTCCCCCGTCGGCGACCACGCGACTGAGCAGGGTCTTGTACGGGCGGAAGTAGTAACGCGGATCGTCGCGACTGGGCTCCACGGCCACGTCCCTGGGCAGCTCCTGCAGGTCGAAGACCGCGGTCGTGAAGCGGTCGATCCGCTGCCCCTGCTCACGCGCCACGTTTCTGACCATGGCCAGCGCCTTCAGGGCGACCTCCGGACCCATCACCGCGCTGCCGGCGTTGAGCAGCACACCACCCTGGAGACGCTCGAACGCGTGAGCGAGCACGAGGAAGTCGGTGTAGCTCGCCTGGCCGGTGGCGGCGCCATCGCAGCTCGGGTGCTGGTGCACGATGTCGTAGCCGATCCCCACGTGCACGGTGGCGGGTACGCCCAGCCGACACGCCTGCGCCAAGACGCTGAGCTCGACGTGCGGATAGGACCCCCGCAACAGCTCTCGACCAATGGCCTCGCCAAAGCCCAGGTCGAGCCGAGCTGCGTCCCGCGCCACGTCGTTGAGCCGGCCCGTCTCGTGCCACAGTCCAAACTGTCCCGCGCTGAGATAGCGGGGCACGCTCTCGGTCGTGCCGCCCGCGAGGGCGAGCTCGAAATCGTGGATGGCGGCACCGCCGTTCATCCCGAGGTGGGTCACCCAGCCGCGGCGCAGCCACTCAATCAAGAACCGTTGTAGGCCCGAGCGCAAGACGTGGGCGCCAATCAGCAACACGACGGCGGCGCCCTGCTCGCGCGCCGTCACTATCCGCTCGGCCAGGGTGGCGGAGGCAGCGTCGGGCTGGGCCGGGTGGTCGAGCGTCAACAACGCTTCGATGGACAGGTCGTGCCGTCGCTCGGCGAGCGGTCGGAGCGATAGTCGGGAGCGATCGAAGCGGGGGTGCGGCATGTCAATCCGGAACGTAGGCCGCGAGCGCGCTCGACACCTGCTCGCGTTGGACGGGGACGTTGCCCGGGAGACTCACCTCTACCGCGGCCGCGCCCATCGCCGCGAGGGCGGCCAAGGGCACGCTGGCGTCAGCGGCGAGCGCAGCCGCGAGGGTCGCGAGCATGGCGTCCCCGGCGCCGACCGGATCGACCGGATGGCCCACCAGGGTCGGCAAGTACTCGATGAGCAGCCGCTGCTTCACTGCCACCGGGTGCATGCCGGCGAGCCCCGACACGGGCTCGTCCGTGGGCGCGATCAGCATCATGCCGCGCGCGCCGAGGGTGATCACTACCGCGTCGACCAAGGTGTCCAAGAGCAGGCGCGCCCCCAAGTCGGCTATCCCGCTCTTGCGGTCGCACAGGCTCAGCCGCGCTTCACGCTCCGACGGGGCGATCAGAGTCACGCCCTTCATGCGACGGACGTTCCCGAGCTGGGTGCTGCACTGGACGTCACCCAAGACGGGGATCCCGCGCTCCCGGCGGACACGACGCCCCCACTCGACCACCGCGTCGGTCAGCACGCCATACCCGAAATCCATCATCACGACCGCCTCCGCCCAATCCGCGGCCTGCTCGAGGCGCTCGAGCAGCGCTCGTTCCGTGGCCGTGTCGAGATCGTGATCGTGGAACACGTTGACGTTGAGCAGCTTCTTGCCGTCGGACACGTAACGCGTCTTCTCGATCGTCGGCCGCGAGGGGTCGTCCAGCAGCACTGTCTCTAGCCCGCGCGCCTCGAGCGCGCGCCGCACGCCGTCACCTGCAGCATCGCGCCCCACGAACGAGAGCAAACGACTCGTCGCACCCAGCCCGTGCACGTGCTGCGCGACGATGGCTGCTCCACCGATGAACGTCTCGGTCTCTCGCGGGCGCACCACGAGCACGGGGGCTTCGGCGCTCATTCCGAGGGGATCCGTGTGCACGTAGCGGTCCACGACGGTCTCACCCACGACCACTACCCGCTTGCCAGCCATGCGTCGAAGCGTGTCCGCGAGGCGGGACCGGTCGATGCCATGACGCCTACAGTACGAGATGACCTGCTCCCCAGTGGGCTCTAGGCTGTCCCTGTGGCCCTCGATGATGCGCGTGGAGGAGTACACCACGTCACCCGAGCTGAAGAGAACGCGGCCGCCGTAGCTCTCGACGACGCGACGTTCGCGTCCGAACCGTCCGTCGAAGACATCTTCGAATTCCTTGCCTTTGACGTAGACGTCCGGGCGCAAGAGCTCAAGCGCCGGCCCGGCCCACTCTTCGTCGTCGATGGCGACGTAGTCGACCACCTCGAGCGCCGCCAACCCCTCCGCCCGCAAGCGCTCCGGCACGAAGGGGCGCGACCTACCCTTCATCACGACGCGGTCCGCGCTGACCGTCACCACTAGGAGGTCCCCGCTCTGCCTGGCCCAGGTGAGGTGCCGCAGGTGGCCCGGGTGGAGGATGTCGAAGCAGCCGTGACACTGGACGACCACCTTGCCCGTGGCACGCGCACTCGCAACCACGCTTGCGAGCTGGGCCCGGTCGCGGATCTTGTCGAGGTAGCTCACTGCCCCCTCGGCGACTCGGCGACGCGACCGATGCGCAGCTCCCAGAACAAGCGTGCAATCGTGGTGAGCACGCCCGCCACGTTGCGCGGGCGCAACGCCTTGGAGCGTCGTCCCTCCCGAGGGACGACCCGGATGGGTACGGGGACGAAGGAGTGACCGCGCTCGAGCAGCCGCACCAGCGCTTCGGCCTGATAGGCGAAGCTATCCGTGCGAATGGGTACGGAACGAACGAGCTCGGTTCGGTGCACCACCGTGCCGTTGAAGTACGGCGCATCGAGCGAGAACAGCGCGTTGACCAGGGCCGTGTAGCCGCGCGACAGGGCGCTGCGACCGAGCGAGCGGGCCGCGTCAGCCTCTGGATAGGGCAACACGATGTCCGCAAGACCAACCGCATCGAACGGACCCTCCAGGGCGCTCGCGGGGTTCTCGTTGTCGCCGGGCACCATCACCACGAACTCGCAGCGTGCCATCGCGATGCCTTGCTTGTAAACGCCTCCCAGGTTCCGCGGCGATGGGTTGTGTACGACCCGCAGCCGCGGATCCAGCGCGGCCAGGCGGTCCATGATGTCTCCGGTCCGATCTCGACTGCCGTCATCGAACAACAAGAGGTCCAGACGACCGAACCGCCCCTCGGCGGCAGCCAGCACCTCGCGCACGGCCGCAGCCACATGGGCCTCTTCGTCCAGCGCGGGGATGATGACCGAAAGTCCTCGAGTCACGTGTCGGCACGGCTCCTCATACGAAGTCCAGGTGCGCCGGCGCGGGGCCCACCGGCTCGGCCAGAGGCAGGCGCCCCTTGCGATGTGCGTCGAGCGCCTCGTTCACCTTGTGCTGCAAGCACAAGCTCCCGCACATCTTCTGCGCGTTGAAGCGAGACGACGCCAGGTGGCGCATCACCTGCCAGTAGCGCTCGCTGGCGAAGATCTCCGCGAAGCGCTGCTCGCAGATGTTGCCGATGTGGAGCTTCTCGTAGCGCTCGTTGAACAACATGCCGCAGGGTGCGACCAGCCCCGAACCGGAGATCTGTAGCAAGAAGGGCGGCCCATAACAGCGCTGGTAGCTGCGCCGCGTGCCCGCCTCGATCTTCGACCACTTCACGATCACTCGATACTCGCCGTCCGACAAGGACTCGGCCTGACGTAGCAAGCCACTCAGCTTCTCGTAGGCGCCATAGTCCACGCCCAGACGCCCGTCCTCGTCGTCGCTACAGTGCTTGATCACCAAGTAGTCCGGCCTGAGCTGCTGGCCGAGCCGCGCGAGGGGCAGCACTTGGTCCGCGTAGTCCGGCATGAGCACCATCTGCAGCCCGATGGTGACGCCGAGGCCCCGCTCCTGCTTGATGCGGACCATGTGCCGGATGTTGTCGCACACGCGCTCGAACCACTCCGCTTTCACGCCCATAATCTGGGCGTAGCGCTCGGGCTCCCCGGCCGAGATGTTGACCCGCAGGTACGTGAGGTGTGGCAGCACGCGCTCGAGCTTGCTCGGCGTGAGCACGAGACCGTTGGTGCCGCACGCCATGCTCAGACCCAGCTCGGAACCACGCACGACCGCGTCGACGAAAACGGGCGAGAGGGTGCTCTCGCCGTCGGACACGAGGCTGACTCCGCGCACCCCGATGGCCGCGGCGTCGGTGAGGAAGGCTTCAACGACCGGTCCGGTCATCTGATGGCGCTCGTTCTCCTGCAGCATCGCGTAGCAGAAGTGGCACGCGTAATTGCACGCTCGGGTGAGCGCCATGTCGACGGTGATGGGTGCCACCCGCTCGCCTCGCTCCCAAGCTCGCACCCGCTCCAGGTGCCAGCCGAGCTTGGTGCCGTCCAAGATGAGCTCCGCGTGTGGCTGCATGGCGCTCATGGACGATCCCTGAATGCTACTCCGATTCGGCGTCGTCGTCCGCGGATGACAGCGCCAGGCGCCGGATCGAGCTCTTGTCCGTGCGCGCGCGCCGCTCGAGCGACAGTGTCGGCTCGACTTCGTGCGCGAGCTCGTACTCGAGGGCCAGCAGCGCTTCGCGTCGCCGCGTGGCAGGCAGGCCGCTGCCCACCCTCGCGTCGTGTCCCGTCGCGCAACCGCCTCCGTCGCTCTGTGGCGGTCCGTGCAATCCCTGCGTCAGCGACGTGCCAACCCCCTGTACGGGCCGCTCCCCGGACCACCCGGAGGGCGTCTGTGGGTACCACACGGCGGGGTGGTGTGCTCTCGACGATGCGGGCGTCGCGGACTGCGGCGGCGGCGGCGGCGCGTAGGAAAATCGAACTGCCAAAACCTGTCCAGTTCTCGGGTACGGGACCGTGGGGCGGGAGTGGGCTGGGGTCGAGAACCGGACACGACCTCACGGATGGGGTGGTGCTGGGGTGGTGTTCGCGCGGGCCGGTGCGGAGACGAGGTCGAATGGGAGTGGGTAGGCGCACCTTCGGTAGGCGCACCTTCGCCTTTGGCGAGGTCGCTCGGGCGCTGACCTCACCTGCTCACCACACCGAACGGCAACTGCAGCTGTTCGGGCGGCACTGCAGCGGCCGTGCGCGGGACGGGTGGCGCGCGGGGGCCGAGCCCGTGCTCCGAGAGCACGCGCGTGATGGCGCCGCGGCTCGTCGCGACCTCCGCCCAGCGCATGGGCCCTGAGCAGCGGGGACAGCTCTCGGTGGTCGCGTGATGTCCCCCGTCGGGGACTTCCAAGGGTCGTACAGAGACGCTCCACTCTTCGGTGGTCCCGGCCGTCCACGACCTGGGCGGCGTGGAGGTTGATGCCGCGCACCTCGGCAATGGGCTCGTCGGTCGCGTCGGCGGCGCGCGCGCGGGCGGGTGGGTCCAGTGACGCTACGAGGCGGAGCGGCGGCCTGCCGGCCCGGTCACCACTCACCGCGACGCCCTGCGCGGCAGCGGCGTCCCCCGTCGGGGACTTCCAAGGGTCGTAACAGGCGGCCAGGCCGGGCTCGTCGAAGACGAGCTCGGGCGGCATGTCGTCGCCGATCGTCGACGGCCCCGACGTACAGTCGTGGGTCCCCCATCAACTCGGGATGTTCCCGCGGCAGTGCACCGCCTGCGACGTCGACGTCGGAATGCCCATGCACCATGAATCCGAGCGACGCTTTGTCTCCCGCAGACCCAAAGCCTCGCCCTATCCTTCCCCCCACACGCGCGGCCTGCCCTTCTGACACCCCGGGAGATCGAAGCCACGGCCGCTCCGCCAGAAGTTGCATCGTCCGGCAGAAGCCCACGAGCCCCACGTAGGCACGGATGCGCCCCGATGCGCCGCAACTCAGCAACGTTGGCGCCTCACACCGCACGGCAACCTGGCGGCCCGCCGCCAGCCGCCAGCGTCCGCCACCAGCGCGGACGGCTATTTCTCTCGCGATTCATCGCATCTGAGTCGACCCCAGGTCGCGGCACGCGCCGTGCAGTTCCAGTCCGCGTGCTACTCTTGCGTTGTTCGGTGTCGTCATGACCACCCCCGTTCTCGAATCTCGAACCACCGCCCTCGAAGCCGCCATGGCGGAGCTAGCGGTAGCACAAGCCGCGGCCGCGCGTAGCCTCGATCGCCTCAGCCGCGAGATGACGGACTTCAAGCGCGAGATGACGGACTTCAAGGACGAGATGGCCCTGTTCAAGGACGAGATGGCCCTGTTCAAGGACGAGATGGCCGCGTCTTGGGAGCGGAACGAGCGCGCCCGCTTGGACGACCGCCGCGACTGGGAACAGCGCTCCGCCGAGGACCGCCACAACTGGAACAAGCGTTGGGGCGAGCTCTCCAATCGTCTCGGCACCATGGTGGAGGACTTGGTCGCCCCGAGTCTGCCGCGCATCGCCGAGCCGTATCTCCAACTCCCCCAGGGTTACCCGATCGAGACGGCCCTGCGCGTCAAGCGCCGCCACCCGGCGGATCCCAGTCGCACGCGCGAGGTCGACGCGCTCTGCTCATCGCCGTCGACTTGGATCGCGTGCGAAGCCCGCAGCCGGCTGACCGCGCGCCACGTCAGCGCGTTCGCGGAGGGTTTGGCAGAGCTGCGCGAGTTCTTTCCGGAGTACGCCGACCGGCGGTTGTTCGGGTGCCTGGCGTCGCTCGCGGTCGAGCCGGACGTAGTCACGTTCGCGGAGCGCTGCGGCCTGCTCGTCCTCGCCATCGGCGACGAGCTGATGGACGTCCTGAACTCACCGGGCTTTCTGCCGAAGGCATTTTGAGCGGCGGGCCGCAGCCGTCCCCGATGCCGCAGCCGCTGCCGCTCTCCGCAGCCGCTGCAGCTCTCCGCTGCCGCCGCCGTTGCCGCCGCCGCAGCCGACAACGCGGGCCGCGAGCCAACGCTTGTGATCGACGGGACATTGGCGGGATCTGTCCATCGACGAGGTGCGCCTCGAGCCACCCTTCGAGCGCTTCGGTGCAGCAGCTATGAGCGCGTCGCCAACTTCTGCGAACATCTGATATCTCGGGCAGTCCGGAAACTCTGCCAAGAACCTACCTGCCTTCACGAGAGACATGTGCGATGTACTGCGTGGCTTAGAAGCGGTCTTGGGGGCGCCGCTTTGCCTGTCTATTCAGGTCAGCCTGACTCCCGATTGGCGTTCGATCTGCTCGAGCGTTCCGATGCGCGATTGTCGCGCAGCTCCCGCCGTGCAGCATGTCGCCGAGGATATGCACGATGTGCGCGCGGAGCTGGTCGGGCACTTCGTCGTAGCGATACACGTCAGGGACATCGCCGTGCAGGCAAGGCTGCCGTTTTGAGAACATCTCGGTAGTTGCCAACCGAGAGTGCACCGTCGGGTTGCCAGAGCCGTTCGCATCCAACTGGGCCAGTTTATCCTCAGGGACACCCGAACGCGGTGATCGGCAGTGTCGGGCACGAAGGGTCCTTGCTGCGAGGAACGCGAAAGTCCACGGTCTTCTGGGCGACGTTGCCCGCCGCGTCCCGGACTTCCACGGTGACCGTGTAGGTTCGCCCCGAAGGCGCACCAAGCTGGCTCGCGCGCAGGCACACCCTGTCATCGGTGAACGTCGCGTCGCCAGATCCGAGCGCTTGGTTGCTGCTCACCCCGATGATGCGAGCCGTTGGCGCCGGGTCACAGGCGTCATGGGACTCGACCACCAGCCCACTGCCAAGCCCGAGCGCCACGAGTTTGTTGTTCGGCGGCCACAAGCAAGCAGGAGTGGCGGTGACCGTATCGATCACCGGCGGAGTCAGATCTGGGTGGCACGGTCCACGCAGCCCCGACGCACTTCTGACCACCATGTCTCCGGCGTACCGAGAGGGTGGCGCGGTCAGCCCGCCGTTGCAGGCGGCCGTGGTCCTCGCCTACGCTCGAAACCACACCGCTGAACGGCAGATCGATAGGCGGTCGCATGGCGCCCCCATAGACGCACGACGCCCTCTTCAACCAGCTGGTCGACATCATCATCGGGCTCGAGGAGTGGAGGAGCACGCTCGGTGAGCTCCTCCCGTTGGCCGAGGCACTTCGCGACTCCGTCTACGCGGACGGCCCCTAGCACGAGGGCCTCGGCGGACATCGGTCGCGTTCTCGTGTGGCAGGTGACTGCGGGGACGCACGCAGTCGTGATGGGGAGCGCCGCGATCGGCGATCGCCGCGGCGCGTCACGCCTGCCGCGGCCGCGCTCGCGCGCACGTTCCCGCTCCGCGTGCCCTCAATGTGGCAGGCGGCGGTCGATACGTGCTCGAGGTCGCCGAGGCCCGCGTGGAGTTCGGCGACGACGTCTCGGTGGTGACGTTGCGTCGAGTGCTCGAGGCGGTGCGCTAGTGCTGAGCCTGCCTCCGACGGTGAATCACCGGTTAGGTGGCTGCATGAGTCTGCAAATTGGCACCTCGGGGTGAGCCTCGTGTCCTCCCGGCGCGGGCACGGCGGGACCCGCTCAACCCGACCACCCGATCCCGAGCCGAAGTAGAAGCCGCGACCCCATGCCCAGGTCCGTCACGAACGTAAATCCACTCTTGCGGATCACCTTGTGGCCAATGAATATCACGAAGCCTGCGCCAAGCGAGTCCTCTTCAGCTCGAGGCCCATGCAGGTGGTCGTTCGTGGTCACCGCGTAGGCCGCCTCGAATCCGAGGCGTAGCCCCTCGAGGCCGCCATAGGGATACGCCGCCGCGTTGGCGCCCAAGAGATGTGTGTACCCCGACTCGATGATGGGCGGGAGGCTGTCGTACGACACCGTCGTGTACCAAGTGCCCAGCACGAGGGACGCTCCGGCGTAGTGCGAGAAACCCAACTCCCCAGAGACGCCGACGTAGGGTAGGCCGCCCCAGCCCATCGCCAGACCGGTGATGCTCCACGCCGACGGCGCTTCGTCCGCCGGGCAGCCGGGCGTTGGCATTGGCGCTAGCGCTGTGCCCAGGGGCTGCGGTGCGTACGCGGGGTACGGCGGAGCGGAGTGTGGCTGCGGCAGCGGCCCGGTGGGCTCCGCGGCGGGGGGCGTCGGCGCCGCCGGTGGACCGCTTGGAGCCGTGGGCGCCGGGAAGGACCGGCACGCAGGGTCGGCGCCATCACAGGCCTGAGCGCTCGCAGCGCGTGGTGTAGCGAGCACGCCGAGCAAGATGAGCGCGGCGGGAAGGCGCGAATCGAGACGCGCGCGGCTCACGGCTCAATCCCCCGGCCCGAGCTGGTCGATGCGCCGGCGAATGAGCGTCATGTCGGCGACCTTCATCGTGTGCGCCCGCACCCAGACCTCCTCCGCGTCGACGTGGACGACCTCGACGGGGCGGAGCGCGCCGGGCAATGCCACCTGCCAGTGGCGCGCGTCCGACAGCCGGTACACGTGCAGCTTCCAGTTCTCGTTGCCCGCCGGCAGAGGTTGCTCGATCAGCGCGTAGTAGCCGCTGCCCACGCGCTTCATCGACAGGGCTACGGAGATGGCGGGGGTCGTCCGACGCTTGGAGGGCTGAAGTGCGCTGGAGGTCTTGCTGAACGGGCTGGTCCACAGCTCGCCGGGGGCTCGATCCAGCACCGACTCGGACTTGGTCTGAACCCACACCAGCGTGGCGCCGTCGGTCTGCACGTCGTAGACCATCTCGCCGTCGGGCGCCTCGACCAGCGGCGCCGTCGCGTTGGGCCGCTTCCAGAGCCACGCGTCCAGGCGAATGTACGTGCCGTCGCCCCACCAGCGTCGGAAGAGCGCGATGTCCTCGTGGATGACGGGAGGCCACGCGATGCCGGGCGAAGCTTCGAGTGGGTACTCGTTGCCCGAGACCAGATCGCGGACCCACCCTGAACCTGCGGAGTCATCGGCGCCCAGAAGCTCGGTGCTGCAGCCGCTCGGGAACGTCGCGGTGGAGGTCCAACTCGCCAGGGGCGGACCGCTCGATGTGGGGGGCAGCAGAAACTGTCGGCCCACTGTGACGGCGCCATCGAAGACCTCGGTCGTGGAAACGCACAAGTGGTTGGGCGTCCATTCGGGGGTCGTCATCGAGCACCCCTCGGGCGCGAGTCCCGGCTGGTAGCGCCACACGACCTTCGGTGCGCCATCCTCGTAGACGGCCTTGAAGTGCTCCGTGTCGAAGTGCTCCGTGTCGCGCGAGAACGACAAGGTCACGATGGTGGTGGGCGACGTGCGCCCCACCCGAGCCTGCTGAATGCGCTGAATGCTCGCTTGCCACGGGACGAGCAGCCGCAGGCAGCCTGGCAGCCCCGAACCGCAGGGCTCCCACTCGAGAGGCGGCGCCCCGTGGACCGGGTTCGTCGCGACGGAGATGCCTCCGCAGGCCCACGCGGGGGTATGCCAGCCCGGATCTCCCGCGGGCTGCCACATGCCCGCGTCCGGCGTCGCGCCGCCTGAACCGCCGATGCCGCCGGTGGGCGGCGCGCCCCCGCTCGGGGCAGCACCCCAACCGCCTGTCGCCCCCGAGCCCGCACCCGCCGCATCGCCCCCCGCGTCCGCGCTCGCCGAGGGCTCGCTGGACTTGTCGCAGCCGACAGGCAGGAGCGACGCACACCACCCGGAGGCGAAGACTGCGAGGAGCGAACGTCGAACCAGCACGAGCCTTCTCACTTCGAGGGCACGAAGCCCTTGGGTTTGGCGCGGATGCCGCTGACGGCGACGTGGTCCAGCCGCACGCCCGAGAACGGCTCGATTGCGCCGCTCACCGGAGCGTGAACCACGAAGCCGATCGTCCCGTTGGTGGTGAACGGTCGTTCGAGGATCTCGGCCGCCAGCAAGTGGACACCCACGAAGTTCAGCGCTCCGCTCGGCAAGCGCTCGAAGCGCTGGATGGCCGACGAGCCGGGCTTGGACGCGACCACGTATACGTCCCCGCCATCGGAGGGCACGACCCAGTAGCGATTGAAGTTCTTCATCGCGCCAGTCCAACGCACCACTGACTCGAACTGTCGCGTGCCGGGCCGCCAACGGCGAAGCTGCACCGGGCCACCCGGGCCCGTCGGGGGTGCGTCGAGCGCATACACGTAGCCATCCGCGCGCTGGAACGTCCCGGCTCTCACGCTGCCCGGGCGATGCTGGCCGTCGAGGCCTACGGACGTCCAGCGACCGTTCGCGACCTCGTAGATCCATGCGGTCGCGGCGACGCTCGGGTGCTTGCCACCAAAGCGATACAAGAGGCCATGCTCGGCGCTGAACACCAACGCCTCACCCTCCGCGAAAGCGCCGGGTGCCTCCTGATCGCTCTCGGGCTCGGCCAGCGTCAGACTGGCCAGACCCACCTCCGTGGGGTCCGCCGACTGCGCCAGATCGATCCGGTCGTCCCGGACCAGCGGCACCGATCCGAGCAGGCCGTTGAGCGACGTCTGCGCAAGGACACGGACCGGCGCGCCGTTGGTCGGCCTGAGCACGATACCGCGAAGCAGCGCGCCAGCGCCGGTGAGCTCCGCCAGCAGCCCGGGGCTCTCCACGCTGGTCACGATGCGCAGCTCGCCGCGCTGCGATGCCAAGAGGTCCTCGCGCGCCGCGGTCGTGAGCAGCTCCGGACTGACGAGCGTGCGTGTTGGACTCACCAACACCGGCAGCACGTCGAGGGTCGGACTGACCAGCGTCGGATCGATCATCAAATTGGTGAGCGACAGGAACGGGCAGTCTTTGCAGGGGTAGTGCAGGTCGAGCGAGGTGTTCACGGGCGCGGTAATGAACACCTTGGCGTGGATCTCGTACGACGCGTCGCCACGCTCGTAGTGGTTACCGCGCTCCTGGATCTCCGCGTGCTGGGGACTGCCCGGCGCGAACTTCTCCATCTCGCGCACGGCGTTCCACAGCATGCCGTGGACCGAAGCGTCCTCGGGGTTGTGAACCCCGGGGAGGAACGGGCCTCCGGTCGGTTTGTGCTTCAAGTACGGCGTGCCGAGCGCGAAGAAGTTCCAGGCGCTGTGCACCTGGACCGCGTCGACCATCGGGTAGCTGTAGGTTTCGGGTCCGGCCTGGCTCCAGTCCACCAGCGGCCCGGAGACGCGAGCCGTCTCGAGCTCCCGCCACTGTTCGAATTCGAACTGAGTTTGCACGCCCCGGCAGAAGTACGGGTCCGCCTGGCACATGACCCTTCCGTTGACCGTCGAGACATCGAACGGGCACTCACACCACTTCGCGTGCACGCGTCCGACCTCGCCCACCGTCTCGGGCGAAGGTTTGGGGCGGTGAACCAGGCTGTTGCGCAGGGCCCACCCACAAGTGCGGGGCAGCGGGACCTGCAGTTGGCACGGGGCTTGCGGTTCCATTCCGGGTGGGAAGGGTGCATCGAAGCCCAGCGTCATGGTAGGGCAGGGCGCCAGATCGCACGTTCCGAGCTTGAACGCAGCTCGGTACTTGGCCAGGTCCGCGCTGTAGTTGGGGCCGAGCGTCACTATTGGGGGCGCGGCCAGCCCCGGGTAGTGGAATGCGAGCTCCGACTCGATGTTGCAGTTCGCGAGTTCCTGCTCGAACACGTGGTCGCGCGGATCGGGGCTCGTGCACCAGTCGCACATGTCCCCGATGCCGTCGCCGTCGCTGTCGGGCTCCGGGAACAGGCGCGCGAACTCCTGGGCTACTCCAGCCGGAGCACGATTGGCCACGCGACGGCAGTTGTCGCACTTGTCGGGGATGCCATCGCCGTCCAGATCCGGTTCGACCGCGTGGATCTGGCCGAAGTTCGGCTTGTACGGACAGCTGTCGCACAGATCGGGGATGCCGTCGCTGTCCGAGTCGGTGACGCCAAGCGCCGCGTTCGCGCCAGGAAGCGCGAGGTAGCTCGGGGGACACTTGCCCACGGATGCAGCCTCGCCCGTTCGCGGATCGACATAGGAGACGACGGACTCTAGCTCCGTGAGCGGGACATTCGTCGTCGCGGTCAAGTCCCAGTCGTCTATGGCGGCGGCGTACGAGTTCGCGTCGATCGCGCCTAGCGGTCCGGCGCAGGTCACACCCGAGTGCCGAGAGTGCACCCCGCACAGCCGCGACCCATGCAGCAGCGCACCACCCGAATCACCCACAAGGCCGCCCTGGTAGGACGTGAAGGTCCAGTTGTTCGAGTACACCCCAGGGTCGTCGTACTCCCACTCTGTGCTGGTCGCCCAGCTTCGGTCGTCAGCGTTCACCAGGCCGCAGGAAGGGGGCGCCGCTCCAGTGAGCCCGAACCCGACGAGGTTACCGATGAACTCCGTGGTGCGCGGACACGGGTCATCCGGGGTCGCAACCACCATCGGCGTGACATCTGGCACCGGACTGTCGAGCGTGATGACTGCAATATCACCGTTGGAATCCCCGCCCGTGGGTCCCGGGGTCGCAAATGTTCGGATCGCGTTTGTCTGAACGCCTCCGGCGAACGAGGGTCGATGCGTATAGCGAGTGGCCGTCTTTACGCCGCCAGGGTGGGTCACTACCAAGACGTCTAGCGCCCCGAGCACGCTGTTCGGCGTAAAGCAATGGGCTGCTGATACGACTCGGTTCGGGGTCACCAACGTGCCGCTGCAGAACCGCGACTCGATGCCGCCGCCCGCCGGAGCAATCGCGACCACCGCCGGGAAGAGGTCGGAAGTGTCCAAGAGACCGCCGCCCACTTCTTCGGCGGATTGTGCGACGACCTCACCCGAGCCGTCGTCGCTGTCACAAGCAACCGACGTACTCACCGCTCCGAGCGCCGCGAACCAAAGGGCCGCAGAGCGGCTCCAGAATCCGTGCGTCCGTGCGTCCGTTTCATCATCCCCCTCCTTCCTGGGCCACGCCCCTCAGACCATTCGAGTGCGGCGAGCGCGTTCGACGCGAACGCCGCGCGTGCCCATCCGGCACTGGATCTGCTCTCTGCCCTGGGGCCTTCGCGCGCTCCTGGGCTACGACCGGAAGCTCTGCGCCGAGGTGGTGAGCGCGTTCATGGGAGAGGTGGACCGCTCTCTCTGCTGGCGCGCGAAGCGCGAGCTCGACCTCGCGCGCGTGTCGCAAGCCCACCCTGGGGCTGTAGTCGCGCCCGCTCTCGTCGACGCACGGCGCCGGTCGGATGCCGGCCACGACGAGCGTCGCGCGCCTGTCGCCGGCTCGACCGGGGACCGGGGCTGGACCCGGGAGGAACTCTACGATCGTGGCCGCGCTGCGAGAACCGGATACGACCTCACGGATGTGGTGGTGCTGGGGGTCACGGCACACCAGGTGAAGACAGCCGTGCTCGGGCCGCCCGCAGCGCAAGAACTCCTCGAACTCCTGGACCTTGGTGCCGCACGCCATGCTCAGACCCAGCTCGGAACCACGCACGACCGCGTCGACGAACACGGGCGAGAGGGTGCTCTCGCCGTCGGACACGAGGCTGACTCCGCGCACCCCGATGGCCGCGGCGTCGGTGAGGAAGGCTTCGACGACCGGTCCGGTCATCGGATGGCGCTCGTTCTCCTGCAGCATCGCGTAGCAGAAGTGGCACGCGTAGTTGCACGCTCGGGTGAGCGCCATGTCGACGGTGATGGGTGCGACCCGCTCGCCTCGCTCCCAAGCTCGTACCCGCTCCAGGTGCCAGCCGAGCTTGGTGCCGTCCAAGATGAGCTCCGCGTGTGGCTGCATGGCGCTCATGGACGATCCCTGAATGCTACTCCGATTCGGCGTCGTCGTCCGCGGATGACAGCGTCAAGCGCCGGATCGAGCTCTTGTCCGTGCGCGCCCGCCGCTCGAGCGACAGTGTCGGCTCGACTTCGTCCGCGAGCTCGTACTCGAGGGCCAGCAGCGCTTCGCGTCGCCTCGTGGCAGGCAGCCGGGGATCGACGTCCACGAGCAGCCGTGACGGGCCGCGCAGCTCCACGACCGTAGCCGCGTGTTCGTCGAGCCCAACGCGCCGGCACGCCACCTGCAGCGCCGCGCGCAGCCGCGCCAAGCGCGCGTCAGGCGGGAGGGCGAGCCACTCGGGCCTCGGGCTGGGCTCCCAGCGGTCGTGTGCCGCCGGGTCGACGGTCTCCTGACACGCAGCGTCGAAGGCCCGAAACAGCCGCTCGAGTCGGGCGAACAGCTCGCCTTCGTTGCTCGGCTGGGGGACGCCGAACTCCGGGCGGGCGGCCAGCGGCTCGCGTGCTGCGTCCAGAGTGGCGATGGCGCCGTGGTCAGCGAGATCCGAGACCGGCCGTCCCTCCCCGACGCCGCACGCGAGCTCCAGCACCCCGAGCTCGACCTCGTCGGCGGCGCCCGAGTGCGTCAGCAGGACGGCGATCCCGTCGACCACGCGCCCGACCAGCACCCAGCCGGCCACCTCACTCCGAACGATGGCACCGGCGCCGCAGGGCAGCTCCAGGGCGTGACGCCTTGGTCGACCTGCCGCTTGCCGTACCCGCGTCGCGAAGCACAGCGGCAAGCGCAGCGGGGCGCGCAGGCGGCGCGGTGCGAAGAACGCGCGCCGCGCCCGCTCGCGCGGAGGGTCGGCGAGCGTACTGACGCACGCCCCTCGCTGGCTCTCGAGTTCGACCCGGAGCAGCGAGGACTTGGCGCCCCGGGTGAAGGTAGCGGCTCCGAACTCGGCACCGAGCGCGCACCACTGGGCGTCTGACAACTTCGCCGCGCGAGCCGCCGGCAAGCGCACGGCCACGCTGCGCGCGCCCTCGAGCGTCGCGGCTTCGAGCAACTCGTGCAGGCCTCGCACCACGTCCTCCGCCGGCACCCACGTGTGCAGACCCGAGATCCCGCAGAGCCCTCGCAGCTCCGTGCCCAAGCGCGACGTGTGCTCGCGGAGCGCTGCCTCGTAGTCGATCTCGATGTCGGCACTCAACGAGCCGCCTCCGGCTCGCCCTGCGAGGCGACGGTGAAGGGCGTGTTCACGGTCAGAAACACGCCGTACAGGCTGACCGGCAGCACCTGCGCCAGCAAGCGCCCCGTCGCGTCCATGTGCTCGCGGATGTCGTAGGTCGACCAGAGCAGGAAAACGGCCGAAGCTCCGAGGAAGTGCAGCGCAAGCGTCACGGCCAGCGTTCGCAACGTGGTGCGAGGTCGCAGAGCCGAGACGCCTTGGACGATGGCGTAGACCGAGAGTACGAAGACCAGCGGCAAGAGCCACTCGTCGAAGTGCGTGAGGTTGTGCCACCACGACTCGAAGAAACCAACGTAGCGTTCGCCGCTCCGCAGGTTCATCAGCACGTGGTCGGTGAAGCTGTGATCCCAGTGCTGCCAGCGGGCAGCGTAGAACTCGGCGTTGTCCGGCATGACCGCGTAGCGCAGCTTGAAGAGCGTGAGCAGCGCCAACAGCGGCGACGCCCCGAGCAAGAAAGCGGACGCCTGCCTTCGCCACTCGGAGCGCCCCTGCGCGCGCAAGACCACCACACTGCGCGCGAGCGCCAGGCAGGTGACGAACATGAGGCCCTCGTGCTTGGTGAACGCGGCCAAGCCCGCGAACGCTCCGGCGAGCACGAGGAGCGAGCGGCGCCCGTCACGGTCGTAGAGGCCGAGGCACACCAGGGTCGCGAGGAAGTAGAAGCCCAGCGGGTTGTCTGCGTATTGCTCCGCACCGTGGTGCAAGAAGTAGGGCGTGACTGCGAGCACCGTGGCGGCGAGCAAGCCCTGCGTTCGTCCGCGAGTCAGGCTGACCCCGAAGTAGAGCAAGGCCACCGAGCCGACGGTGTACACCCAAGCCAGGGCGCGCGGCACTCCGACGAGCTCTCGTCCGACCCACACGAAGCCGCGAGCGACCATCGCCGGCAGAAGCACCGGATACTCCGGGTGTGTCCACCAGGGGATCTGCGAGAACGTGTTGTTCCAGTGTTCCCCCCCGCGCGCGAAGAAGCGCGCGCGCATGTTCCAAAAGTCCCACGCGTCCCAGCCGCCGTGATTCAGCTGCCCCGACTGAATGAAGAACGCGATACCGGACGCGACCAGCAGCAGCCCGAGCGGCACCACGAGCACGCGGGACGCCGGCGTCCAGCGCTCCGAATCGGCGCTGAGAACCGGGGGCGGAGGCCGGCGCCCGAAGCACCACAAGACCCCGATGAGCAGCGCGCACTCGAAGCCGACGCTGATGTGATCCACCAACGCCAGGGAGATGAAGGCACAGGCTCCGGTCAGCCCCAGGCCCAGCCCCAAGGCGAGCGGCAGCTTTCCCAACGAGGAGTGCCAACCTCCGCTGCGACCGAGCGCATGATGGACCAGCACGTAGCCAATCACCAGGGGCAGCAGGAACGAGAGCGCGACGTTCATCGCGTCCGGCCCACGATGAAGAGCTCCGGCGCTACGCGCACGAGCACCGCGTACTGGGGGTTGTGCTCGAGCCATTTGACGGCCTCGGGATCCTGGGTATCCACGATCACCACCGGCAGCTCATCCGGCACCACGAAGTCGGTGCGTCGGGCAGCGAGCCGATGGGGTCGCTCCCAGACGTGGCTGACCAGCAGCGGCGCCAGCGTGTACTGCAGCACGAACTTCGCGTTGCAGACGTCCTCGGTGAGCTCAGGCCCAATGTAGCCCACGATGCCGTGCCGGGGCAGGTAGTCCCGCAGTGGCTCGTAGCGCGCAGCGATGCGCTCGGCGCAGCGCTCGTGAGGCTCGAGCACGCTGAAGGCCCGGAGCGTTTGGCGCGAGGTCTGCACGGCAACGGCGACGAGCGCGACGAGCGCGAGCAGGCGCAAGGAGCTTCTCGCGCGCTGAACGAAGGAGCGACCGGCCACGGCGTCGGAGCGTATCATGCGCAGAACCTTGCAGCGGCTGGTCCGTGGTAAGGTCAGCGCCGTGCGCGTCGGCAAGCTCTTGGTGATCCTACCGCTAGCGGCGGCGTGCACACAGGGAGGCTCGGGGAGTGGCTCCGTGTCGGAGCGGGCGAGCCGTTCGTTCGGCCTCCACATCGAGCGAGTGAGCACGTTGGGCGCACGGCCACGCTTCGAGTCTTGTCTTGGCGAGCCGGCGCTGGTGGTGCCGCCGAACGGCGTGGTCGAGTTGCCCGTCAGCCGCGGCTTTCACACCCTGTCGGGCACGATGGCGATCTGTGATCCGGTGGGCGCCGCACCGGTCGAGTTCCGGGTGGAGCTCAGCACGCCCTCCCAGGTCTTGCTCGTGCAGCGCGCCGCCACGGTCGGCCTGCCACCGCGGGACGCCTACCCCTTCCTCGTCACGTTTTGGGTGGAAGCCGAGAGCTCGCTGCTGCTCAGGACGTCCGGTGACCAGCCCGACGTGCCGGCAGCCTGGCTCGACCTCGGCCTCGGCTCCCGGCGCTTTCCTCAGTCCGGGGGGACACCGCCCGAGCCCGGCCGGGCGGGCCTGCGCGACGACGGTGCGCTCGTGCCCCCGCACCTCACGCGACCGGGCCGGCGCGCCCGCGCGGAGCCGTTGTTGCGCAACGCCCTGGGCACGTTCTGGCTCGCGGACTGGGGCTGGAGCGCGAGCTCGACGAGCTGGGGACCCATCGAGATCGATCGAGCCAACGGCTCCGAGGCGGCCTTCGACGGCTCGCCCCTGTCGCTGAAGGGCCGGGTCTACGCCAAGGGCATCGGCATGCACGCCCCCGGTCGCGTCGTAGTGGATTTGCTCGGTCGCTGTCGCAAGTTCGCCGCCAGCGTGGGCATTGACGACGCGGTGGGCGAGCGGGGGTCAGCGGTGTTCATGGTCACCATCGATGGCGAGGTTGCCTTCCAGAGCGAGGTGCTGCGCGGGGGAGGCGAGCCCGCCCGCGTGGACGTGCCCTTGTTCGGCAAGAACGTGATGTTTCTCGACGTCGACACCACCGACGACGGCGCTGAGAACGACTGGACGAACTGGGCAGACGCTCAGCTCGACTGCGATCCGTGACCACCCCGCCCCCACGCGCGCCGCGCGGAGGACGCGCGCGGCGCCCACTGCTCGAGGCGCTAGTGACCGTCTCGATTCTGACCATCCTCGCCTGGCGCGTCGATGTGCCTGACGCACTCGCTCGCCTTCGTTCGCCGGCGCCTCTGCCACTGCTCTTGGCCGCCCTCGCCATTGGCGCTCAGTGGCCGGTCACGGCGCTGCGCGCCGTCAGCTTCGCCCTGGCCCTCGGTCTGGTGCAACTCTTGACGAGCCTCCCGGGGGTGGCCGTGCTCGCGCCTCGGCGCAGGCGCGCTGCGGAGTCCCTGCCATGAGCACACGCTGGGTCGGGGTCGCCGTCCTGCTCGCGTGCGCCACCTTCCTCGTGCTCGTGACGCTGGCCGCGGCCCACTATCCAGGAGGCACGTGGCTCGACCGCGGACGCGCTGGGCACTCGTTCTGGGAGAACTTCTTGTGTGACCTCTTGCACGCACAGAGCCTCAACGGCGCAGACAACCGCGTCGCCTCACGGCTCTCGCGCGCCGCGATGCTCGCGATGGCGTTCGCCCTGGGCGCCATCTGGCTGGTCGGGCCGACGCTCAGTCCCCGGCGCGGACACGCGGCGCTCTTCTGCCGCGCGCTCGGCGGCGTTGCCCTGGTCGCGACCATCGCCCTGATCCTGCTGCCGTCGGATCGACATCCCGCCGCGCACGCCGTGGCGGTGATCGGCGCGACGCTGGGGGGAACGGGCGCCACTCTCGCGCTCTTGCTCGTGCTCGGCGCGCAGCCGAGCGATCGCCGCCTCGCCGCCCTTGGCTGGCTCGCGGTTGGACTCGCCGTCGGCGATCTCGCGCTGTACGTGAGCACCCAGTACGGCGGAGCGGGCCTCGAAGTGTCCACCGCGGCGATTCAGCGCATCGCCACGCTGGTGGCGGTCGGCTTCGCAGCCGCCGTCGGCGCCGGGCTGGTCCGCCAGCGCAAGCCCCGGTCCTGAGCCCCCTGCCCTGCCACAACTTTGTCCCCTCCGCCGGCATCGGCTACTCTGACCCAATGCGTCGTCTAGCCGTGCTATTCGCCGCGGTCGCGCTCGGGGCGCTGCTGGCTCAGATCACCGGCTGCAAGAGCGCCGCGGAGTGTCGCAAAGCACGGCTTTCCGCGGTGAGCTCCTGGGAGGGCATCAAGGCTCAGGCGGGCAAGCACAAGCTCGGCGGCGGCCCCGGCTACGACGAGATGAGCGAGTCCCAGAAGAAGAAGCACTTCGACGACTGGGCCGACATCGAGGGTGGGGCGCACCTGGTCTGGGAGTCTTTCGCCTTCGAGCAGATCACCTGGAACGCCGCCAACAACGGGCGCACTCGAGTGAACGCCGCGTTCGACCGGGTCGAGAAGACTCGGTACGCCAGCTTCGATGGAGCGCTCGCGACGGCGAACAAGCGCTTCACTGAAGCGGACGCGGCGTGTCGCTGAGGCGAGCCCTCGCGCTCTTCGGGCTGGCGGTGCTCGGCTGCGAGGAACCCCGCCCCACGCCGGTGAGCCCTGTCCGCGGGCCCGCGCTGGACGTCATCGCGCCGACGCCGCCCGTGATGGAGTGCCGCTTCGAGCCCCGCAGCTTCTCCTCGGATCCGAGCCGCCATGGTAGCGAGCTGTGCTTCACCTCGAGCGAGGCGGTGCCCTGGTGGCTGACCTTCGACGCCGCGGCGGGTGCGAGCGACGCTGGCGGCGAGGCCGCGACGGAGGCGGCCGGTTCCGCGCCGGACCAACACCCTCCCTGTCCACCCGAGATGGTGCTCGTCGAAGGCGACTACTGCCCCAGCGTGCGCCATCGCTGCCTGCGCTACTTGGACGATCAGGGCCCGGGAGGATTCCTCAGTCGCCACCGCTGCGCGGAGTTCGACCGCAAACCGACCTGCGCCGGTGCGCGGCAGGCTCGCCGCTTCTGCATCGATCGCGACGAGTACGTGCCCGAGGGCGCCGAGCTGCCGCTGGTCGAGCAGTCTTGGACGATGGCGGTCGACCTGTGCGCGAGCTTCGGCAAGCGCCTGTGCCTGGAGTCGGAGTGGGAGTTCGCCTGCGAAGGCGAGGAGCTGCGTCCGTACCCATACGGGTTCGAGCGTCGCGCAGCGCTGTGCAACCACGATCAGCCGGACCTGACCCTACGCGGCAAGCTCCGGGATCTGCGCGTGGCCCCGGCGAGCCGACCCGAGTGCGTGAGCCCCTTCGGCGTGCGCAACCTGGTCGGCAACGTCGACGAGTGGGCCATGCGCGAGGGTCATCACCGTCCTTGGCGTGCTGCGCTTCGCGGCGGGTGGTGGCTCGCGGGGCGCAACAACTGCCGAGCGGCGACCACGGGACACGACGAGTACTATTTCGGCCCACAGACCGGCGTGCGCTGCTGCAAGGAGGCCGGCTGAGGTTGACGGGTGCCTCAGCGCGTCGGAGACTCCGACACGCCTCACTCTGGAGTCAGCTCAATGACCGCTCAGCAACGCTTCCTCGTCACCCTGCTGAGCTGCGTCGGGCTCGCGCCCCTCGCAGCCTGCAGCGCCGACGACGACCATGACCACGCCTCGGGTCCGTCCAGCGACCAGATCGCAGCGTGGGAAGACGCCTACGAACAGGTGGAGCTGGGCAAGGTGGACTCGTCAGGCTGCTCGGGCGTGGTAGTGCCAGATTCGGCAGGCTTCCAGCGGCGGGTCGCCCTCACCTTCGACGACGGACCGAACCCCGAGACCACGCCGCAGGTGCTCGACACCCTGAAGCAGTACGGCGTGTCGGCGACCTTCTTCATCAACGGCAACCGCGCGGGTTCGGACGCAGCGAAATCGGTGCTGGCACGCATCCTGGCCGAGGGACACATCCTGGCCAATCACTCCCAGCAGCATTTGAACCTCAAGAACCTATCGTCCGCGCAGGTTGACTCGCAGGTGCGGCTCACCCACGAGGTGCTGGTCGCGGCTGGCGAGAGCCGTTTCTTCTTCCGCTTTCCGTTCGGCTCCGCGTCCTGCTCGGCGATGAACATCAGCAAGAGTTACGGCTACGTGGTCACCGGCTGGCACGTGGACTCGGGGGACTGGTGCTACGCGGCGGCCACGGGCGGCGTGGGCTACTGCCACCCGAGCACGTTCCGCTACGTGCCCGACTCGTTCCGCGCGGACATGGTCGGCTACACGCTGTCGCAGATCCGCAGCAAGAACGGCGGCATCGTGCTGTTTCACGACATCCACCAGAACACGGCGTCCAACCTCGATGCCATCGTGAGCACGCTCGTGAGCGAGGGGTTCACGTTCGTGAACGTGAACGACGCGGCCACGTTCCCCAAGCTCAACGGAGCGGCGGTGGCGCCGAGCAAGTTCGTGGGGGACAGCTGCGCAGATCACGCGAACTGCACCTTCAGTGATGGCGCGACCGCCGCCTCCTGCCACACCCACGGCGGCGGCGGGTTCTGCACGCTGCCCTGCGAGGGCTTCTGTCCGGACCAGCCCGGCAAGGCGCCCACCTTCTGCACCAGCCTCGATGGCGGGCAGACCGGGAGCTGCGTGTCGAAGTCGGCGTCGCTGAACGGCCAGTGCGCCAGCATTCCTGGAACCAGCGCGACGTCCGTCGAGCGCTTCGTTGGCAGCAGCGGGGCGGCGGCCACCACCGCGATCGCTTGCGTGCCCAATTGACGCTCGAAGGGGCCTGACTCATGGACTCGAACCCGGGAGACCAGCCGGGCGCCATCGTCGACGGTAAGTACGCCCTCGTCGCCTTGGTGGGCGAAGGGGGTATGGCGCAGGTGTGGCGCGCGCTCACCTATGGCGCGCACGGCATCCGACGCACCGTCGCGCTGAAGCGCCTGCACGAGCACGTCGCGGCCTATCCCGAGGTCGTGGCGATGTTCATCGAAGAGGCGCGCGTGGGCGCGCGGCTCAGACACCCGAACGTCGTGCAGATCCACGACTTTGGCGTGGACGAGAGCGGCCGACACTACCTGGTGACCGAGTGGGTCGAGGGCATCCACCTCGGGCAGTACTTGAGCAGCACCGGTGACCAGCCCGCTCCCTGGCCCATCATCACGGCCGTCGGCATCGAGGTCTTGCGGGCGCTCGACGCTGCTCACACCTCGCGCGACGAGCGCGGCGACATCTCGCCGGTGCTCCATCGCGACGTGTCACCTCCCAACATCCTGCTCGACGTGATCGGCGTGACCAAGCTCGCGGACTTTGGGATGGCGCGGGCGATGGACCGTGGGCGAATCACCCAACCCGACATGGTCAAAGGCAAGCTGAGCTACCTCGCCCCCGAGATGGCCCGGGGCGAGGACCCGACGCCCGAGAGTGACCTCTACAGCCTCGGCATCGTGCTGTGGGAGGCGTACACGGGCACGCGGCTGTTCGACGGCGCGTCGGACGTCGAGGTCATCCGACGGGTGCAGGATCCACGCGTGCCGCTGCTGGCGAGCCGGGCTCCCCACCTGCCCCTGGGGCTGTCCATGACCATACAGCGCGCCCTGGAGCGCGAGCGGGAGCGGCGGTTCCCGTCCGCCGCGGAAATGCTCGAGGCCCTGCGCCAGGTGCTCCGAGCCCACCCCGCCTCGACCTGGGGCAACCCCCTCGGTCAGGCCGTGGAGGTCGCGCGGCAGCGGCTCCGCGCGGGCATCGCCCGCAATTGAAAATCGTTTTCAATTGCGCTAGGGCATGCGCAGGATCTCCTCGATGCACGACCACTCCCACCCCAGGACCACGCCATGATGCTCGCGGACATCGCCGTCGGCGACACCGTGACCGTCGAGCACGTCGGCGGGCCGCGGGCCTTCCGCCGGCGGTTGATGGAGCTCGGGCTGCTCCCGGGCACCCGCGTGCGCCTGGTCGGCGTCGCGCCGCTCGGGGATCCACTCGAGCTGTTGGTCCGCGGCGCGAGCCTGTCGATCCGTCGCGCCGAAGCGGAGTCGATCCGGATCGTGCAGGTGGCGCAGGGGACGATGCCCGACAGCTCACCCGCCGCGAGTCCAGCGAGGGCCTCGTGACCGAGTCCGCCGGCGAGCACGCCGGGGCGCGGCCGGCCGCGGCTACCCCCCCGAAGCTGGCCGCTCGCCAGCGAGTCGTGCTGGTCGGCAACCCGAACGTCGGCAAGAGCACGCTCTTCAATGCGCTGACCGGCCAGCGCGCGCGTGTCGGCAACTACCCCGGGGTGACGGTCGAGCTGCGGGAGGGTCAGGCGCGGCTGGGTCCGGAGCTCGAGGTCGAGGTCGTCGACGTGCCTGGGAGCTACTCCTTGTCGGCCCGCTCGGCAGAAGAGCAGATCGCGCTCGACTGCGTGCTCGGCCTCGCCTCACAGCCAGCGCCCGAGCTCGTGGTGCTGGTCGTGGACGCGGGTCAGCTCATCCGCAACTTGTACCTGGCGCTGCAGCTGGTGGAGCTCCGCGTGCCGCTCGTGATCGCGCTGAACATGATCGACGAGGTCACGGACGCACCCCCGAGCCCCTCCGCCATCAGCCAGCTGCTCGGCGTGCCCTGCGTGTCGACCAACGCGAGGAAGCGCGAGGGACTCGTGCCGCTGCGAGAGGCCATGGCGTCCGCCCTGGGCGTCACCCCGAGCGGAGCCCTCGCGCTCCGCTACCCCAAGGCGCTGATCGAGGACGCCGATCGGGTCGCCGAGGGCTTGCCCGACTCCTGGCGGCGAAACGTCGAGCGCGACCGCGCCCTCGGGCTCTGGGCGCTCGGTAGCCTGGAGCCCGACGACGAGCTCGAGCACATTCCCCAGGGCCTGCGAGATCGTTGCTTGCGCGCCCACGAGCAGGCGGGCGACCGGGATCTGGACCGCGAGATCATCGCCACCCGATACGCCTTCCTCGATGCGCACGCCGCCGAGCTGTACGAGGGCGCTCAGCCCGCTGGCGAGAAGCGGGCGTCGTCCGAGCGCGTGGACCGGGTGCTGCTGCACCCCGTGTTCGGGTTCGTGATCTTCTTGGCCGTGATGCTGGTGCTCTTCCAGACGTTGTTCAGCTGGGCCGATCCCTTGATCAGCCTGGTGGAGGCGACCTTCGGCGGGCTGAGCCGGATGGTCGAGGGCGCGCTACCCGACGGGCTGCTGCGGGACTTTCTGGTGGAGGGTCTCATCGGCGGCGTCGGCAACGTCGTCGTCTTCTTGCCGCAGATCTTGCTCCTGTTCCTGTTCATCGGGTTGCTGGAGGACACGGGCTACATGGCGCGGGTGGCGTATCTGATGGACCGCATCATGCGTTCCCTCGGGCTACACGGTCGCGCGTTCGTGCCCATGTTGTCGGGTTTCGCCTGCGCGGTGCCCGCCATCCTTGCCACGCGAACCATGGAGCGCTGGCGTGACCGGCTCCTCACGATGCTGGTCATCCCGCTGATGACCTGCTCGGCGCGGCTGCCGGTCTACACCCTGATCATCGCCGCGCTCTTTCCACCGGCGACGGTGCTCGGCGTGCTGCCCGTGCAAGGGCTGCTCATGGTGGCCATGTACCTGTTCTCCGTGCTCGTCGCGCTCGTGTCGGCCGCCGTGATCGGTCGAACCGTGGTCAAGGGCCGACAGGTGCCCCTGATCCTGGAGCTGCCCCCCTATCGACTGCCGAACCCGCTCGCGGTCCTGCGCATGATGTGGGAGCGCTCTTGGTTGTTCCTGCGCGAGGCGGGCACGGTGATCTTGGCAGCCACCGTAGTGCTCTGGGTGCTGCTCTCCTTTCCCAAGCTGCCCGAGAGCGGACCGGCAAGCGCACCGACGGCGACGGCGGAGCACGCCGAAGAGGACGGCGCTGCGCGGCGCGCCAGGCAACTCGAACACTCCTACGCGGGCCGCGTGGGTCACGCCATCGAGCCCGCGCTCGAGCCCCTCGGCTTCGACTGGAAGATTGGCGTGGGTATCATCGGCGCCTTCGCCGCACGCGAGGTCTTCATCTCGACCATGGGTTTGGTCTACGGCATCGGCGAGGTCGACGACGACGATCCACAGTCGCTACGCGACAAGATCCGCTCGGAGAAGCGCGACGACGGCACCCCGGCGTACACTCCGCTCGCGGGGTTGAGTCTCATGATCTTCTTCGCCCTGGCGTGTCAGTGCATGAGCACGCTGGCGGTCGTCAAACGCGAGACCCGCGGCTACCGCTGGCCCGCGTTCCTGTTCGCCTACATGACAGGCATCGCCTACCTAGCCAGCCTGTTGGTGTTTCAGCTCGGCCGCGCGATGGGCTTCTGACCTCAGAACAGCCCGCCGACCGTGGCGAACCCGCCGCCGCGAGTGGGAGCGACGTCGAAACGAAAGCGAGCGCTGTCCGCAGCCGGAGGCGTGCGCTTGCCGCCGGGCGCCAGAAACAGGTAGGTGGCCACGCCGAGGCTGACGAGCCCCACGCCCAGCGAGATGTCGGCGATGAGGTACTTCTGTTTGATGGGATCGATCTCGTCGTCCGAGCAGGTCTTGGTCTTCGCGCAGGCCAGGCCGTCCTCGTCGCTCTTGCCGGACAGCGCAAAGAAGCCGAACGCGCCGAGCCCAATCACCCCCACGCCGGTGAAGATCCAAGGCAGCGCGCCGCGATCGATGTCATCCGTCGACCCGCCCACCCCACCTCCGCTGCCGTCGTCTCCCCCGAAGTCGACGCTCACGGCCTGGGATTTCTGCCCCTCTTTGACAACGAACTTCTTCTCCTTGCGACCGAACTCGGAGCTCTCGAACACGAAGACCATCGAGCCCGGGTCCATGGGGATGGCGCGACCGTCGAGGGTCTCGGCGAGCACTTCGTCGCCGATGGTGACCTCGACGTCGGTGACGTCCTGGCCTCTGGCGCGCGCGCTGAACACGACCGTCGGCAGCTGCGCGTCGACCTCGCCAAGCCACTTTGCACAGTCTCGCTTGATGAAGTCCGCGCACGACGCCTGCGCACAGGTGAGCAACTGCTTGCGAGCACCCCGGAGCTGGCCTTGGTTGCGCAGCTCTTGGCTCTTCTCGTAGGAACTCGCGCACTCGCCCTGGCTCTGCGCCGCGGCAGTTGGCGACCAGAGCCCTGCAGAGACCGTCGCGAGGATCAAAGCCCGAGAATACGACACGCTCATCACACTCCTATACTACGCGCCGGGCTCGGCGGACCCAAGCCCGGCAAAATCGTGCGACCCCGCTGCTGCTGCCCGCGTCAGCGGCACTCCGGCTTGATGCGCTTGACCCCATCCTTGTCCACGAACGTGGGGTCCGCACAGTTGGCGGCGGGCTTGGGCGGCGGAGCCTGGGTCGGAGGCGCGACGGCCGTGGCGCTCGTGGGCTTCGACGCGCCCCTCGGCGCGCGCACGGACTTCACCGTCGCGACTGGCGCCGGAGGCTCGGGCGCGAGCACGACGGTGGGCACCTCCGGGGTGGGGTCTGGGGGTGGGCTGGGGGCTCGCGCAGGCACCGGCTCCGAGGGGGACGCCGCCGTCTGCACCGGCTCGGTGGGGGGCAGGAGCAGGTCGGGCTCGGCGGGGCGCCGGATCCAGACGATGACGAGCACGCAGAGCGCAATGGTCAACGCGGCGACGACGCCCACCAGGGCTGCCGTCAGGCTGCGGCGCTTTGCCCCCGCGTCCATCCCGGCCGGTAGGCTGACCTGAGACGGCGGCCCATAGCCCTGGGACGCGGCGGAGGGATGGCTGACCTGGGAGTGACGAACCTGCGAGGCGTTCGTCACCTGCGAGGGTACCTCGCCAGCGGGCAGCGACGGTGGGCCCGAGCCCCCGGGAAGCCCAACCAGATTGACGTGCGAGGAGATGCTCTCGATCTCGGCGACCTGCTCGGCCCGTCGGGCCAGCGAGTCGCCGCCGATGGCGGCCACCCACTCGCCCACCTCCCGCGGCAGCGCCACGTAGCCCGAGTGTTCGAGCGCAATGGCAAACTCACGGGCGGTCGCGTAGCGCCTGGTGATGTCCCGCTCGAGCGAGCGCATCACTAGCTCATCGAGGACCGGGGGCACGCTGGGCTCGACGCTGGACGGGAGCGCGATGGGCTCCTCGAGCAGCTTGGTCAGGATTTCACCCGGATCGTTGCCGTCGAACAGGCGGCGCCCGGTGAGCGCTTCCCAGAGTACGACTCCTGCGGCGAACAGATCCGTACGCCGGTCCACCCCGCGACCCCGCATCTGCTCCGGGGCCATGTAGGCGATCTTGCCCTTCATCTGCCCGTCGCGCGTCGAGGTGACGCGCATCGCTGCTTTGGCCACGCCAAAGTCGAGCACGCGGGACACGCCGTCGCTGCCCACCAGGATATTCTGGGGCGACACGTCGCGGTGGACGATGTTCAGCGGCTCGCCGCGCTCGCTCTTCGCCTCGTGTGCGGCGTGTAGGCCGTGCAGCGCGCCGGCGACGATGCTGGTCGCGATCCTCGGGGGCACCATCTGCTCCGCTCGACGCGCGGCCCGGATGAGCTTCGAGAGTGCCTCACCCTGGACGTACTCCATGACCAAGAACAGCTCGTCGTCGATACAGACGATGTCGACCGTCGGCACCACGTTCGGGTGCTGAATGCGCGCGGCGAGCCTGGCCTCGTCGACGAACATCGACACGAAGTCCGGATCCTTGGCAAACTGCGGGTGCAGCCTCTTGATGGCCACCGTGCGGGAGAAGCCGACCTGTCCTACCAAGCGCCCGAAGTGCACCGTCGCCATGCCCCCGGAGGCGATTTCACCGTAGATCGCGTAGCGACCCACGATCCGGGCCTGCGGCTGTGTGGCCTGAACGGCGTGCATCCAGCTGGGAGCCTACCAGATGGGCCGAGCGCACGGTAACGAACGCCGGAAAGCGCCCGAAGAGCGCGATGATGCACTGCGTTATCAAGCTCTTCCGCGCTCGTTCTTCGAGCGTCCAGTGCTGTCCGTGGCTCGGGGCCTGATTGGCGCGCTGCTCGTGCACGAACAGCCGCGCGGACGACTGGTGGGTCGGATCGTCGAGACCGAAGCGTACCGGGGCCCCGAAGACCGAGCAGCGCACAGCTTCGGGGGGCGCCGCACCTCACGCACCGAGGTGATGTACGGCGCCGCCGGGCACGCCTACGTCTTCTTCGTCTACGGCATGCACTGGAACTTCAACGTGGTGACTGGCGGCGTCGGTCAGCCGCACGCCGTGCTGATCCGCGCCGTGGAGCCCCTGGCGGGCCAGAGGCAGATGGCCGCGCGGCGCGGGCTCCCCGTCGACTCGCCCTGCCTGACCAACGGTCCCGGCAAGCTGAGCCAAGCCTTCGGCTTCGACCGCAGCCACTACGGTCTCGATCTGTGCGCCGGCCCGGTGTACTTCGCCGCAGGGGAGCCGCTCGCCGTGCGGCGCTCGGCTCGGGTGGGCGTTCCGTACGCCCGGGAGTGGGCCGAGCGACCCTGGCGATTCTTCGCGGCGGACAGCCCGTGGGTTTCCCGAGGACCTCGGGCTCGGGGTAGGCTGCCGGCGCGATGACTTCCACTCCCCCTGGTCCCCGCGCTCCGAGCCAGCCGCCCCTGCGCCTGGTCCGGCCCGCGTCCGGGCGCGAGGATCAGCGAGCCCCCCAGCACGTGCTGCTGGTGGTCACCGGAAGCGTCGCCGCGTACAAGGCCGCCCCGCTGGCGCGCGCTCTGGCCAAAGCCGGTGCCGAAGTCCGCGTGGTGCTCACCCGCTCGGCGGTAGAGTTCGTGGGACCGGCGACCTTCTCGGGGCTGTCCGGGCGACCCGTGGAGAGCGACATGTTCGGGTCGCACGCCGGCGGCGAGCTGCACGTGGCTCTGGCCGCGTGGGCAGACGCCATCCTGGTGGCACCGGCAACGGCCGACTTTCTGGCGCGCCTGGCCACTGGGCGCGCCGACGATCTCGCCGCCGCCACCCTACTGTGCGCGACCTGTCCGGTGCTGGTCGCTCCCGCGATGCACCCGACGATGTGGTCTCATCCCGCCACGCAGCGCAGCGTCGCGACGCTCCAGTCCGATGGGCGCTGCCGCTTCGTCGGACCCGTCGATGGTGAGGTGGCTTCGGGCGACTCCGGGGTCGGGCGCATGGCCGAACCGGAGCAGATCCTGGCCGAGTTGCTACCGCTGGTCACCCCGCAAGATCTCGCGGGGCTGCACGTCGTCGTCAGCGCCGGACCCACGGTGGAGGACCTCGACCCGGTGCGCTTCGTGAGCAATCGCTCGAGCGGTAAGATGGGCTTCGCGCTCGCGGAGCGCGCCGCCCGACGCGGGGCCAGGGTCACCCTGATCGCCGGCCCGGTCGACCTGCCGACTCCCCCGTCCGTCCTGCGGGTAGACGTCCGCAGCGCCCTGTCGATGCAGTCCGCGCTCCACGAGGCGCTCGGCCCGGAGCTCAGGTCCGCTGACGTACTGATCATGGCCGCCGCGGTCGGCGACTATCGCGCCGACGCCGAACACCCGACGAAGCTGAAGAGCCACGCCCCAGTCCTGAAGCTCGCGCTGCACAAGAACCCGGACATCTTGGCAGACATCGGCCGCGCGCGTACGGGTCGCCGCCCCCTGCTAATCGGCTTCGCCGTCGAGACGGACAGCGACGCGCGAGTGATCGAGCTCGCGCGCGCCAAGCTGGTGGCCAAGCGCTGTGACGCGATCGTGGCAAACCACGCGCGAGACTCGCTCGGCCAGGATGACAATCGCGTCACGGTGATAACCAACGAGACGACGGAACCGCTCCCGCGTGCGGACAAGGGTTGGGTGGCGGATCGCATCTTGAGCTTCGTCGCCGCGCGGCTCGGAGACAAGGGCAAGTGAAGCGCGCCCTGCTCGTCACCGCGCTGGTCGCAGTGGCACACGGCATGGCCTTTCGCCCGGCGCTCGCGGGCAGCACGGAGTTCTGGTTGTGGCTCGCCGTACCGTACGCACTCCTCGCCGGCTTCGCGGTGTGGCGCCTGTGGGACGACGGTACGTTGCTCGACGTGCTCAAGCCCAAGTGGGGCGACCTGTCCATCGGCGCCCTGACTGCGGCGGTGCTCTTGGTCGGCTCTTGGCTCCTGCGCAGCGTCATCACGCCGCCCAGCACCGAGCGCGGCGCTTGGCTGTTTCGGCTCTATCTCCAGGTCGGCGACTCCGAGGTGCTGCAGCGCTCCATCCCGCTGACCACCGCGCTGCTCTTCATCCCGGTGTGCGAGGAGCTGGTGTGGCGGGGTTGGGTTCAGCGCGACGTGACGGAGGCCTTCGGTACCCGGCGCGGCTGGCCGATCGGTGCGGGGCTGTACGCGGTGGCGGTGCTGCCCACGGCCTTCCTGCTGGCCGACCCGGTCGCGGGGGCCAATCCACTGTTGGTGCTGGCCGCGCTCGGCACGGGACTGTTCTGGGGGTTCATGACCTCCGTGCTCGGACGCCTGCCGCCGGTGATCATTTCGCACATGGCGTTCACCTACTTCTCGGCAGTGCAGTTCCGATTCCCCGGCGGCTGAGCTCAGCCCTCCGCCAAGCGCTCGAGCTCCGCGTCCGGGACGTCGAAGTCGGCGTAGACGTTCTGGACGTCATCGTGCTCGTCGAGCGCGTCTACCAGGTTCAAGCAAACCTCGGCGTCGTGACCCGTCACCGTCTTCTTGTTCTTGGGGACGTGCGCGAGCGCGGCCTGCTCCACGGCTAGCCCCGCCTTCTCGAGCACGGCGCTGACTTCGTACAGCTGATCCGGAGGCGTATACACCACCCACGCCTCGCCCTCGTCGCGATAGTCCTCGGCTCCCGCCTCTACCGCGGCCTCCATCAGTTGCTCCTCGCTCACCTGCGCCTTGTTCAAGCTGATCGTGCCGAAGCGATCGAAGGCCCATCCTGCGGTGCCGGAGCTTCCGAGCAGGCCGTTGTGGCGCTCGAAGATCTTGCGAAGCTCCGCCACCGTGCGGTTGCGGTTGTCCGTCATCCCCTCGACCAGGAACAGAGTGCCCGAGGGTCCGGTGCCTTCGTACAGGACCTCGTCATAACTGGCACCCTCGATCTCGCCGGTGCCGCGCTGAGTGGCGCGTTTGATCGTGTCCGCGGGCATCTGCTGCGCCTTGGCGTCGGCGATCGCCTTGCGCAGGCGCGGGTTGCCGTCTTGATCTCCACCGCCCATGCGCGCGGCAGTCACGATCTCGCGGATCAGCTTGGTGAAGACCTTGCCGCGCTTGGCGTCGAGGGCCCCCTTCTTCCGCTTGATCGTCGCCCACTTCGAGTGACCGCTCATGATCTCTGGCCCCGTACTTTCGCGGCGCGGCCAGGGCAAGTGGATTCATCCACCACCCCCACACGAGCGCGACCTCAGCCGATCTCTCCGGCGCTCACGAGCAAGCCAGTCCCCCGGGACTCGCGATGCTTCAGCTCGGTAATGCCCTTGCCGAGGTGCTCCCGGGCGCGAACCAGGCGGGCGCCTGCGGCTCGGCCCGTCAGGATGCGGGGGGCAACCGGGGGCACCTCGGCGCCAAAGTGATGCGCAAAGCGAGGTGGCCAGGTGCGGCGGAACAGCTCGAGCTCCTGCTCCAGGGAGCCGCGCCCCGGGGCAGCGATGACGATGAACTCGTCGCCGCCGTCCCGGATGGATCGGGTGCCGTCGATCTCCGAGAGCGCCTCCGCGAAAGCGCGGAGCACCTGATCGCCAC
This sequence comes from Polyangiaceae bacterium, assembly GCA_019637295.1. Lineage (GTDB taxonomy): Bacteria > Myxococcota_A > Polyangia > Polyangiales > Polyangiaceae > JACKEA01. Next base: position 513,502 of record JAHBVX010000002.1, on the reverse strand, counting down.
GCTCTTGACCAAACGCATTGTTGAACGCTCGAAACCCGATCAAGTCCACGAAGCCGAGCTCGACGCTGCTCTGCGCCAGCCCGGGCAGCTCCGCGAACAGCGCGGCCAGCGCCGAGAAGTAGGCGAAGAACGGCAGCCCCGTCTTGGCGTCCCGGTTCGCGGGCGGGAGATACGGCCATCGAAATCGATGAGCGAAGGGTTGGTCGGCCGCGATGAAGAGCGCAACGAGCTCGGAGGACAGCCACGGCGCCTCCGGACCGAGCGCACCCCAGAGCCCGGACGGCTGCTGCACGGACTTCAGGTAGCGCTGGGGCCGACCCGTATCGAAACTCGGATCGATGCGCGCCAGCAGGTCGAACGCGACCAGGGTCGTCAGCACGTCAGCCTCCGACGAACCGTCCCCCCAGCCGCCGCTCGGCAGCTGTGCGCGCGCCACGAACTCGGCCAGGCGTGCGACCAGCGGAAGCTCCAAGCCCAGCGCCACCAAAGCCGACGCGAGCTGCGCGCTGGCGGAGACCAGCGGGGTCTTGTGGAACGGAAACCGGAGCCCGGGCAGGCACCCCTCCTCGGTGACCGACGCGGCGTAGCCCGTCGCGATCGCCACCGCGAGCGGGTGCAGGAGGCCGAGGGTGCGCAGCCTCCGGGTCAAGCACCAGAGCGCGAACGTGTCTTGCCACGGCTCCAGTCCTTGCACGTGCAACGCGAAATCACGACGCACGACCGACAGCGCCTCGTCCAGCAGAACCCGGGCCACGTCGTCGCCCCGCCCCGCCGCGTCGGCCAGCAGCTCGATGTTCTCGGTGAGTACGATCGGGGTGATCAGCTTCAGCTCGAACTCGAAGGGATCCCGCTCCAGCAGCGTCTGTTCGGCCTGCCTCCACGCGCGCCAGGTGCTCTCGTCCTGCGCGAACGCGGGCAGACGCACTCCGCGACGGTGGCAGAGTTCCCAGCGATACCGCATCTCCCCGCGAGGATTGCCGGGCGACCGAGACGCCCAGTAGCTGAACAGCTCCGCCCCTCGCGACTCGCCGCCCAGCGCCTGGCGGATTCGTTCGTGCGCGCCGGCGAGGGGATCGGAGTCGTCGCACTGCTCGATGGCGTCGAGAATGGCGCTAGCCACCCCGCCCGCGAGGGGATGCGACGAGTCGCGCGCCTCGGTGAGGGACGCCGAGGGCGGGGGTAGCGTGAACCTCATGCGGCTCTCACTCGGCTACGTACTCCCCGAGCGCAAAGGCCGCAATCCGCTCGACGACGCGGCGCCCGCGCTGCACGAACAAGTCGTTGTGATGACCCCCGTCCACGATCATGAGCGTCGCCGACGGAAACAGATCGGCCAACCCTCGGCCCATGGACAAGGGGATGACCTCATCCCGGCTGCCGTGGACGATCAAGACCGGAAGCGCGATGGAGGGCGCCTTGCTAGCCGTGTCGAACACGTCGCGCACCAACCAGCGCACGGGCAGTACCGGCACCAACCCCTGGGCGACGTCCGGCACGGACGTGAACGGGGAGATCAAGACGAGACGTGCGCCGTGCCCGCGCCTGGCCATCTCGACGGCCACTCCAGTGCCCAGCGACTGCCCCTGCAGCACGACGCGCTCGGTCGGAACTCCGTGGCCGTTGTGCAAGTGCCAGAGCGCCGTCTCGGCATCCGAGTACAGGGCATCTTCGCTCGGAGCGTGGTCGCGCGCCAGACCGTACCCGGGATACTCCACGGCGAAGAAGCCGAGCCCGGCGCGACGCATCGCCCACGCCAGCGGCACGACGTCGACCAACTCCTCGGCGTTGCCGTGGAAGTGAGCGACCGTGGGCGCCCCGCTGGGTGGAGGAACGAACAGCGCGTACACCGTACGACCGTCCTTGCCCTTGATCTGCGTGACCGTCGCGCCATCGATCACCGGCTCTTCGCCGCGGGTCGGGGCCGGGAAGAGCAGTCGGCGCTGCCCGAGGTACATCACACCGGCGAATGCCGCGTAGGCACCGAGCAACGCACCGAGAACGCTCATCACTCGTCGGATTCCCCGCAAAGCGGTCGAAGCCTACGCGCTGCGGGCGCTGTTGGCGAGCACCCCGGCCCCGGATGGTGGAATGCGAGCCAGGCGACGACCGTTGCGAGGCGTCCGGTCCTCGTGCTACCGCGACCCAGCGCACATGTCGCCCGGTTTCATCGCTTCGATCGTCGCCGTCTCCGTGTCCGTCGCGCAGCTCTGGGGGTGCAGCCCCCACCCGGGCCCCGCACGCAGCGCGAGCGCGCCGACGCTGCCCAGCGACGCGGTGTTCGAGGTCTTGCAGGCCGCGGGCCGGACGTATGTCATCCAAGGGCAAGCGGCGGAGCCGCCCACGGTCCGCGGTGCGGTGAGCGTGCTCGCGCAGGGCCGGACGCTCGAGGTGGTGACGGGTGACGTCATCGAACCGCCCCTGAGCTTCACGTTGGTCGGCCCGCGAGGTTCGTGTACGACCACCGCGTCGCTCAGCGCCAAGGTCGGGTTCGACAGTGGCTGGAGGGACGCCATCGCTCTCGACGGGTGTCGCACGGACCCGACGGAGCAGCGCCTGGCGCTCGTGGGCGAAGTCGCAGACGCACGCTGGCTGCCGCCGGAGGAGCTGCTCGAGGCAGACTCGGAAGCCGTGCCCACGAGCGAGTTCTTCGAGGGCAACCTGTCCGGGAAGTCCATGCACCGGCGCCGTAGTTTCCCGGGTCTGGGTCTGAGCTTCGAGCAGCGCTGGCTCGCGCCCGCGGTCGAGCCCCCCGCAACACGCATCCTGGAAGGTTCGAAGGTGCTCTCCGCGTTCGTCGGAGACGTCGAGGGCGCGGTCCGCGCGGGGTCGCGCTGGCTATTCGTCGTTCGGCATGGAGCGGACCGCAGCGTGCTGGAGCTCAGCGCCAACCAGCTCTTGCCGCGCCTGGGCAACCCGCCGCCACCTGCGCCAACGACCCAGCCGCCCCTGACCACCACCAGCGCGAGCAGCGCCCTACCCTCGGCGCTCGACCTCGGAGCGATCAGCGGTAGCGCCAGCGCGAGCCCCAAGCCCCAGCTGAGCTCCGCCCCGGTCGTGGTCAGGAACATTCAGCGCACTGGAGCCGAGCTGACGATCACCGTGGAGACGCCGCGCGACGAGAGCCTGACGCTGGAGCTGAGCCTGCCGCCGACGCTGCCCCTGCCGCTGGCGGTCGGGCAGCGCTTGGTGTTGTCCGTACGAGCCAAGGCCACGGCGAAGGAGCGAGCTGGAGTCTTCTGCTTCGCCGAGGACGGCCGCCTGCTGCTCGCCATTGGCACGGGGCCGGGCACCGGTCACGGCATCTCGGTTCGCGAGGGCGGAGCCTTCGGGCCCGAGTCCGGTGGCGGGCACTCTGTGATGCTCACCTTTGCGGCACGGGAGCTGACGCTCTCCGACCGCTGGACCGCGCTCGACAGCGACGCCGGCCGGTTCGCGGCCTGGGGTGTCTCCCGCGCGCCTTCGCCCCGACGCCCCCGCGCGCTCAGCTACGCGCTCGTGCGCATCGACTGAGCGGCTGGGTTGGCAGACTCATCCATCTCCGTCGACGACACGCCGACTGGCCTGCGGCGGCAGCTGGCGGTCTTTCGCCACACCGGCCGCGCGTTCGAGCTGGTGTGGCAGACCAGTCGCGGCCTCTTGGCGTTGCTGCTCGCGTCCACCCTGTTCGGCGGACTGCTGCCGGCGGCGGTCGCTTGGGTGGGCAAGGAGATCGTCGACGCGGTCTTGCGGGCGGCGTCGGGCGAGGGCTCGGCCGCCGGCGCGCTCGGCTGGGTCGCGGTCGAGCTCGGACTGATCCTGGCCATCGCCGCGGCGCAGCGAGTGACCGAGCTGGGCCACTCGCTGCTACGGGCGCTGCTCGGGCAACGGGTCAACGAGATGATCTTGGAGAAAGCGCTCACGCTCTCGCTGCGCGACTTCGAGGACTCGGAGACCTACGACCGCATGACCCGCGCGCGCCGCGAGGCCTCGAGCCGACCGCTCTCGTTGGTCCGACGCACCTTCGGACTGCTGCAGAACGCGCTGTCCATCCTCGCCTTCGCGGGGATCCTGTGGTCGTTCTCGCCACTGGCCGTGCTGGTCTTGATCATCGCGGCCATCCCCGCGTTCTTCGTCGAGACCCGGTTCTCCGCCGATGCCTTTCGCCTGTTCCGTTGGCGAGCGCCCGAGACGCGCAAGAGCGCGTACCTCGAGACGGTGATCGCCCGCGAAGACTACGCCAAGGAGGTCAAGCTCTTCGAGCTCGGGCCGCTCCTGCTCCAGCGTTACCGCGACATCTTTCACGAGGTGTTCGGCGAGGACCGTCGCCTCACGTTGCGGCGCAGCGCTTGGGGGTTCGGCCTCGGGCTGCTCGGCAGCGTCGCGCTGTACGGGACGTATGGGGTCATAGTGCATCAGGCAGCGCTCGCCCACATCACGCTCGGGGGGATGACGATGTACCTGCTGGTGTTCAAGCAGGGGCAGTCCGCGCTGAGCGCCGTGCTCGCCGCCGTGGGCGGGATGTACGAGGACAACCTCTACCTCTCGAACCTGTACGAGTTCCTCGCTCACGAGAGCGAGGGCGAGAGCGGCAGCGAACGCCAAGGCCCGAGCCCCGGGGACGGCCTCCGCTTCGAGGACGTCAGCTTCGTCTACCCCGGCGCTGAGCGTCCCGCGCTCGGCGGCGTGACGCTGCGCCTCGGCCCCGGCGACAAGCTGGCGATCGTGGGTGAGAACGGCGCCGGCAAGACCACGCTCATCAAGCTACTGTCGGGCCTGTACCCGCCCACCACGGGCCAGATCACGCTCGATGGCCTGCCGCTTCATCGCTTCGACCCATCGGTCCTGCGGCGGCGCATCGGCGTCATCTTCCAGGACTTCGCGCGCTACCAGCTGTTGCTCGGCGAGAACATCGGCGCGGGCGACGTGCGCGCTTTCGACGACGAAGACCGCTGGCGAGCCGCCGCCGAGAAGGGGATGGCCGACTCCGTGGCCGACGGCCTGCCGGGCGGGTACCGCACCCAACTCGGGCGCTGGTTTCGCGACGGGCAAGAGCTCTCCGGTGGGCAATGGCAGAAGGTGGCGCTGGCGCGAGCCTTCATGCGCACGGATGCCGACATCTTGGTGCTCGACGAGCCCACGGCGGCCATGGACGCCGCCGCGGAAGCGACCATCTTCGCCCGCTTCCGCGAGCTGAGCAGCGACAAGATCGCCGTGCTCATCTCCCATCGCTTCTCGACCGTACGCATGGCCGATCGCATCGCGGTCCTGCACGAGGGACGGATCAGCGAGCTGGGCAGCCATGACGAGCTCGTCGCGCTGGGTGGACGCTACGCGCGACTGTTCTCACTGCAGGCGGAGGGCTATCGCTGAGGCCCGGGGCGAAGTCTCGACGACCCGCCGCCCGGGCCGAGCGAAGGCTCGTGAGTGAGCCGCCCCAGTCAATCGTAGTCCACGACCCGCACCCCCCGCCGCCGCTTCTCGATCTCGGTCGCGGCACGCAGGCGCTCGTACAAGGCCCTCACATCCGTGGGAAGCGCGTCCAGTCCGAGACTGGGAGTGGTCGAGTCCATCGCACGCAACTGAATGTTGCCTGTACCGAGGAGGCGTTGGCTGAAGGGGCGCTCGACCACGTAGTCGGTGATGCGGTAGAGATCGATCTGCTCCATCCGCTTGCTGAACAAGCCGTGGTCGACGACGATCCGCTCGGTAGTGATGCGCAGATGCCGGGAGCGCGAGCGCAAGTAGTAGTAGATGAGCGCCAGCCCCAGGCTGAGGACGACGACGAGCAGCGAGCCCAGACCCGGGATCACGGCCGGATGCCCCTCGAACAGGACCTCCTCGGCCGCGACGTGGTCCGCTTCTGCCGCTGCGCCCGGTTGCGGAGTCACTGCCTGACCCCCCAGATCTCGCGAGCGTAGCCGTCGATCGTCCGGTCGCTGGAGAACCAGCCCATCCGCGCGACGTTCAAGATGCAGCGCCGGGTCCACTCCGCCTCGTTGCGGTATACGGCCTCGAGCGCGTCGACGGTGCGCGCGTAGCTGCGGAAGTCGGCGAGGACGAAGTAGGGATCCCCGCCGCCCAACAGGCCGTCCGCGATCGAGCGGAAGCGATTCGGGTCATCCGGGCTGAACAGCCCCGAACCAATGGCATCGAGCACTTCGCGAAGCTCCGGATCCGAGTGATAGACGCGGTGCGGATCGTAGCTCGCCGCCTGCGCCTGCACCTCGTCGGCGGTCAGGCCGAAGATGAAGACGTTCTCCTGCCCGACGGCGTCGCGGATCTCGATGTTCGCACCGTCGAGCGTCCCGAGCGTGAGCGCACCGTTCAGCGCGAACTTCATGTTCCCCGTACCGGACGCCTCCATGCCCGCGGTCGAGATCTGTTGCGAGACGTCGCTGGCGGGGATTATGACCTCCGCGGAGCTGACGCCATAGTTGGGTACGAACACGAGCTGCAGCTTGTCCCGGGTCCGCACGTCCCCGTTGAGGCGCTCGGCGATCTGGTTCGTCAGATGAACGATCTGCTTCGCTTTCGCGTAACCCGGCGCGGCCTTTCCGGCCAGGAGCACCGTTCGCCGCACGACATCCCGGCGCGGGTCCTCGAGCAACGCCAGGTAGCTCTTGACCACGAGCAGCAGGTTGAGGAGCTGACGCTTGTACTCGTGGATGCGCTTGACCTGCGAGTCGAGCATGTGGCTCGGGTCGAAGTCGATGCCGTGGTGCCGACGGAGGAATCGCCCCAGGCGCTCCTTGTTGCGACGCTTGACCGCGTTCCACGCCGCGTGAAACTCGGGGTCGTCCACGTGGGCTTCGAGGGCTTCGAGGGCGCTCAGATCGCGCATGAAACCGTCGCCGATGCGAGAGCGAATCAGCTCCGCCAGCTCGGGGTTGCATTTGAGCAGCCACCGCCGCGGAGTCACGCCGTTTGTCTGATTGGTGAACTTCCCCGGCATCAGCTCATGGAAATCACGAAATAGGTTCTCGCGAATCAGGCGCGAGTGGAGCGCAGAGACGCCGTTGACGTGACTGCTGCCGACGATGGCCAGGTGCGCCATGCGGACCTGTCGCTCGGCGCCCTCCTCGATCAGGCTGACTCGGCTTACGCGGGCGTCATCGCCCGGATAGCGCAGCCGCACGTCGCGCAGGAAGCGGTCGTTGATCTCGTAGATGATCTGCAGGTGACGGGGCAACAGGCGCTCGAACATCCAGACGGGCCAGCGCTCGAGGGCCTCGGGCAGGATGGTGTGGTTGGTGTACGCCATGCACCGGGTGGTGATTGACCACGCACCTTCCCAGTCGAGGTGATAGCGGTCGACGAGAAGACGCATCAGCTCGGCGACCGCCAGCGATGGATGAGTGTCGTTCAGCTGGAAGACCGCGTAGTGGTGCAGGTCCCGTGGGCTCTGGTGGCTCGCCATGTGGCGGGCCAACGCGTCCTGCAGGGTCGCACTGACCAAGAAGTACTCTTGCTTGAGTCGCAGCTCCTTGCCCGCCAGCTGCGAATCGTTCGGGTACAGCACGCGTGATAGGCTCTCGGTGGATACCTTCTGCTCTACCGCCTTGATGTAGTCACCCCGGTTGAAATACTCGAGTTCGAAGGCCTGCGTCGCCTTGGCGCTCCACAAGCGCAGGGTGTTGACGACGTTGTTGCGGTAGCCGGGAACGGGAGAGTCGTAGGCCACGCCCAGCACCTGATGGGTGTCGACCCACTCGTGCAGGATCCGACCGTTCGGGGCGGTGTACTGGATCACGCGCCCTCCGAAGTGCACGGCATAGCGGCGTTCGGGCCGCTCGAACTCCCACGGATTGCCATAGCGCAGCCAGTTGTCGGGGCGCTCGACCTGCTGACCGCGCACGATGTCTTGCTGGAAGATGCCGTACTCGTAGCGGATCCCGTAGCCGATGCCGGCCACGCCGAGAGTGGCCATGGAGTCGAGGAAGCACGCGGCCAACCGACCCAACCCGCCGTTGCCGAGGCCCGCGTCGTGCTCCTGCTCGAGCACGTCATTCAAGTCGACGCCGGCCCTGGCGAAGGCTTGTCGTGCTTCCTCCCAAATCCCCAGGTTGACGAGGGCGTCCTCGAGCAGCCGCCCGAGCAGAAACTCCATCGAGAGGTAGTAGACGCGTTTGGGCTGCTCTCGAACCAGGCGGTCGACGGTTCGCGTCCAGCGATCGGCCAGTCGGTCGCGGACGGTGTGAACGGCCGCGACGAAGTGATCCAGCTGCGTGGCGACGCGGGGATCCTTGCCCTGGGAATGGCGAACGTGGGAGATGAAACTCTGGGCCAGTGCGTCCACGCTGAGCGGAAGCAAGGGGTCGCCCTCGGGAGCCGGGTGGGACTGCATGGCCCAGACCACACCAGCGCGGGGTCGCCCTGTCGAGCCCCGAACGTCGTCCAGCGCGCAGCCGTCAGGCCGCGTCCGCGGACAACGGCAGGATCACGGCCATTCCGTGCTCTTCACACTCCCCGACCAGGTCGGACAGCAGCGCGGGAATGGGCGTACCGGTCGCAGCGGCGATCTCCCGCACCGCGACGGTCAGCTCGGCGCGGGTAGGGATGGAGACGCCAGAAGGCTGCACACGGCAGCGAGCGCGGGCCAAGCGATAGGCCGCCCGTGAGAGCGTGCCCGAGTCGCTGAGCAGCCGGCGATAGAGCGCCCGATCCTCGGACAGGCGGCGCAGCCACTCCGTGGGGCGGTCGAGCTCGTCACTGTTACTGAACATGGTCGTCTCCTGGCGCGTCTTTCGACACGACTAGTGGTGCAACGGTTGGGCCAACCGCGGCCGGGTCTCGCCACAAGTCCCGCCCGTCCGGCCGTGTTGCCGGGTCGCAGGCGCATTCTTCGCGCCTTTTGCTATGCCAGCGTCGCGCGGACCTAGTCAAGTTTCTGACCCGCCGCGGGGGGATGGCCGCGTCAGGGCCCTGACCGCAGGGTCGCGGGTTGGCCTCAGCCGGTGGCTTCCTCGCGGCCGCCATTGACGATCTGCGCTCATCCTGAAAAAATTCGAATCTCGATGTGGTCTCCGACCTGGACTGGCGAGCGGCTGTGCGCCGAGTCCATCATCACCGAACAACAGCTCCGAACCGCGCAGCAAGCCATGCAGCTCTACAACGAGCGCATGGAGGAGGCTCTGCTCCGCACCGGCGCCATCGACGAGGCGCGGCTGCTGCGCTTCGTGGCCGAGCGCTGTCGGACACACTTCGTGTCGACGGCCAAGTTGTCACGGCTGGAGGTGCCCCGCGACACGTTGCGGATGATAACCGAGCGCACCGCAGAGAAGCTGCTCGTCTTCCCCGTGCGCTGGGAGAGAGACTCCGACACGCTCTCGGTCGTCTCCCCTGATGCGGGCGATCCCGAGTACGTCAAGCAGCTGCAGATCGCGACGGGCGTAAAGAACCTCAAGGCCTACGTGGCGCGTCCGGCCGCCGTGAACGCAGCGGTTGCGAAGTGGTACCGAGGCGAGATCCAAGCCTTCGCCGCCATCGCTACCGACACCTTCACGCAACTGCAGAGCACTCAGGAGCTGTATGAGCGGCAGGTGCTCGGAGAGGCTGGCCTCCAGACGCGCAAACCGGGGACGCGCAAGACCGCGGAGGACTACTTCCTGACGCCGATCCCGGTCGCGCCGCCGCCGCCGGCGGCGCCGCCCCCGCCCGCTCCGGTGCCGGGCCGAGGCGAGGGCTTCGCCGGTCCGCGCGAGCTCGACTCGGATCCACTGCTGGCTCCGAGGCCCGAGGCTCGCGCCGCCGCCACGCCGGTCAAGCCGCCCCCGGCGGCTCCGGTGGAGGAACCACCCCGCAGCATCAACGTCGAGCGCCGGGTGCGAGATCTCGCGGAGTTGCTCAACGTGCTCGTGAGTCTGTCCGAGAACTCGCGCGATGAGTTCCGCGGGCACTCCTCCTCCGTCGCCCGGCTCAGCAGCCTGATGGTGCAGCGCATGGGGCTTGGGGAGACCGAAGCGACCTACGCCGCGATGGCAGCCAACCTGCACGACCTCGGCAAGCCCGTCTCCTATCACCTGACGGCGCTCAACGTCGCGCAGTACGCGCCTCACCGCAACGCCGCGCAGAAGCTCGTATACACGCCCGGGCGCCTGGTGGAAGGCGTCGACTTGCCCATCGAGGCCACCAGCGCGGTCGCGGCGATGTACGAGCGTTTCGACGGACAGGGGTTTCCCGGGCGGATCCAGGGCAAGAGCATCCCGCTCGGCGGCCGCATCCTGGCGCTGTGTGACACCTACTCGGATCTGACGCTGAACCCACGCAATCCCTATCGCAAGGAGCTCTCGCACGACGAAGCCCACGAGGTGCTGTCGCAGTTCTCCGCCAAGATCTTCGATCCGGATCTGGTCGAACTCCTGACTCAACTCGTGGTGGGCGAAGATCTGCGACGCAAGCTCACCGACGACAAGCCGCTGGTGCTGGTCGTGGAGCCAGACGCCGAGGAAGCTACCATCCTCGAGCTTCGGCTGGTGGCGCAGGGTTTCGAGGTGAAGGTGGCTCGCACGGCGGACCAGGCGCTGCGCGTGGCGCAGCAGGGCAACGTCCGCTTCGTGTTGTCGGAAGTGGAGCTCGAACCTTTCGATGGCTTCGAGCTGCTCGCCAAGCTCAAGCGCGAGGAGCTGACTCGCGAGCTCCCGTTCGTGTTCGTCGCGCGCCAGAGCGACGCAGCCGCCGTCGACCGCGGGTTTGCCCTCGGCGCGCAGGACTACGTGGTCAAGCCCACCAGCGGTGACGTGCTCGCGGGCAAGCTCCGGCGCATGGGGCAGACGGCTCCGCGCGCGGAGGTGAGCGCGGGGGTAGCGGGCTCTCTGAGCGACATGGCCCTGCCCGACTTGACGCAGATCCTTCATCACGGCCGCAAGAGCGGGCGCTTGCGGGTCAAGTCCCAAGGACACGAGGGCGAGGTGCATTTTCAAGACGGGCGCATCGTCCACGCCATCCAAGGGGACAAGTCCGGCGAAGAGGCCTTCTACGAGCTTTTGGGCTTCATCGAGGGCAGCTTCTCGCTCGATCCTAGCTTCAAGCCGACCGAGTCGACCATCCAGCTCAACGCGGACATGTTGGTGCTCGAGGGGCTGCGGCGACTGGATGAGCGTAACCGCTGAAGAGCTGTCGGAGAATTGACCCGGTTCACGCCGCGGAGCCTGCCCGCGAGCGGCGAGCTGCACGGGATTCGCTTTCGAAAGTCGCGGCCCGGCCCTAAGCTCGGACGCCATGATCGATCTGCCTGCCGGTCGCATCTCGGGTCCGCTGCTCAAGGCGCTCGTGACCGCGGTGCGCAAGACCCCAACCCGACACGTGGTGGCGCGACTGCTCCGTCATCAGCTGGGAATCGACGCCCTGCGCGAGCTGCCTCACGACTCGAGGTCGGCGCTCCCCAGTAGCTTCGCGCCGATCCGAGCGCGGGCCGAGCATCGACGCCCGGGCGCCAACCTCGCGCCATGGGACCCGGAGGGCAGCGCGGTCACTGCCCGGAGCCTCGCTCGAGCCTACGCGGCACGTGTGTTCACTCCGGAGGAGTTGACCGAGCGGGCGCTGGCCGCGGCTCGCCACCTGGCGTCTCGCTCACCGAGCATGGGACCGCTCTTGGACTACGACGACGAGGGCGCCCTCGAAGCCTCCCGGCACGCCACGAAGCGCCTCGCCCACGGCGCGCCGCTCGGCCCGCTCGACGGCGTGGTGGTCGCGATCAAGGAGGAGGTCAGGGTCCGTGGTCTACCCTGTCGCGTGGGCAGTGGGTGGATGCCGTCGACACCCGCAGACGGGGACTCGGTGGCGGTGGCTCGCCTGCGTGCGGCTGGCGCGGTGATCCTCGGCACCACCGCGATGACCGAGTACGGCATGAGCCCCTTGGGCGGCAATGTGCATCGCACGATGCCGCGCAACCCCCACCACACCGGTCACCTTCCGGGCGGCAGCTCGAGCGGCAGCGGCGTGGCCGTGGCCACGGGCGTGGTCCCGGTCGCGCTCGGTGCGGACGGGGGCGGTTCGATCCGAATCCCCGCCTGCTACTGCGGCGTGTTCGGGCTCAAGCCCACCTTCGGCCGCGTGCCCGTGTCCGGACACGGGCTCCACTCGGGGAGCAGCGTCGTGCACCTCGGGCCCATCGGCGCGTCAGTGGAGGACCTCGCGTTGTTCCTCGACGCGACGGCCGGGTTCGACGCGGACGACGCGACCAGCGCCGGGCCCGCGCTCGAGCCAGGCGAGCTGGTGAGCGCGCTCGGCGCGGGAGTGGCGGGTCTACGGATCGGAGTCGCCGACTCCGAGTGGGCAGCGGCGAGCGACGATGTCGCCGCGCCGGCTCGGCGCGCCCTCGAGGCCCTGGAGCGAGAGGGTGCGGTGCTCGTACCCATAGAGCTGCCGCTCGCCGCTCACGCTGCTGCCATCGGGTATCTGACCATCGGGCTCGAGACCCTCGCCGGCATGCTCTACGAGCGCGTGAGTCGGATGGATGAGCTGGGGTTGGATCTACAAATGCTCCTGGCCAACCTCGAGACGTTCCGAGCAGACGACTATCTCGACGCACAGCGCTTGCGGGCAACGCTCAGAGGCCAGGTGGCGGCCGTGCTCGCCAACGTCGATCTCATCGCGCTTCCGACCACCGCGCTCGGCGCGCCGCCCATCTCCGACGCCGAAGCGACCGGCGGCTTCGTCGACCCGCCCGCGCTCGACGCTGCCTGTCGCTTCGCGTTCCTGGGCAACCTGACCGGGTGTCCAGCGGGCACCGCCCCCGTGGGTCGAGACCGAAACGGCCTACCCGTGGGGCTGCAGCTGCTCGGCGACGCCTGGGACGAAGGCTGCGTGCTCTCCGCGCTCGCTCACCTAGAACGAGTCGGCGCCGCTCGTTCCGAACGCCCACCCGTGACGGCGGAGCTGTTCTGAGCGGACGCGTCCGTTCACAGCTCGCCGTTCTTCGCCTTGACGATCCACTTCTGGATCTCTTCTTCGATCACGCCCAGGGCCTTGCCCTTGAACGGCCGCAGCACGAACGGCACGTCCAGCTCCATCGCGATGTCCCGTTCGTCCACCTCGAGGCTGCCTTTGAGGCTCATCCCCTTGACCGAGAACGAGATCTCCGCCTTGTCGTCACGCACCCAGTTGGCCTTCGGATGGTACTTCTCGTACCGCTCTTGGTACGAGGCGAACGCCTTCTGCGCGACTTCTTTGGCCTTGTCCTTGCCGAGCCCGTGAGTGACCGTGTGCTTCATGTCAGGTCCGAGACCTGACAACAGCCCACGCCTCGAGTCAAGGCGCCTCCACCCGTCGCTCGACCCCGCATACCCCCTCCCCGAACCCCACCGGGGCGCGCTAGCGTGGGCGCGCCTCCAGTCCTGCCTGCTCACGAGGGAGTCTCATGGCGGAATACTTGCGGACCATCGCGGAATCGAAGCGGTTTCAGAACTTCGTCACCTGGGTAATCATCTTCGCGGGTGTGCTCGTGGGGGTCGAGACTTACCCCGGGCTCGTCGCACAGTACGGCGACACGCTCCACACGCTCGACAAGATCGTGCTCGGCATCTTCGTCGTGGAGATCCTGGTGAAGGTCGGCGCGGAAGGGAACAAGCCGTGGCGCTTCTTCAGCGACAACTGGAACGTGTTCGACTTCATCATCGTCGCAGCGGCGTTCTTGCCCATCAGTAGTCAGTACGTGACGGTGCTCCGCTTGGCGCGCCTGCTGCGCGTGCTCCGTCTCGTGCGCGCATTACCGAAGCTGCAGCTGTTGGTCTCGGCGCTGCTGAAGAGCATCCCGAGCATGGCCTACGTCTCGCTGCTCTTGTTCTTGCTCTTTTACGTGTACGCGGTGGCCGCAGTGTTCCTGTTCGGGGCGAACGACCCGATCCACTTCCGCAACCTCCAGATCGCGCTCGTCTCGCTGTTTCGCGCCGTGACGCTCGAGGACTGGACGGATCTGATGTACATCCAGATGTACGGCTGCAACAACTACGGCTACGATGGTGATCCTTCCTGCACCGATCCCCAGGCTTACCCGATCCTCGGTGCCCTCTTCTTCGTCTCCTTCGTGCTGCTGGGGACCATGGTCGTGCTCAACCTATTCATCGGCGTGATCATGAACGGCATGACCGAGGCACAGAAGGAGGCCGACGACCTGCACGAGGCGGACCGAGTGCGCGCTGGGCTCGCCGCCGCACCCGAGACCCTGTCCGACGAGCTCGGCAAGCTGGAGAAGCAGCTAGCGGAGCTGCAGGGCACGATGGCGAACTTGGCGCGGCGGGCCCGCCTCGAGCAAGAAGGCCAGGACGCGGCGCTCGGCTCCAGTCGGCCGGTGCCAGCACCCGCGGAGTGAAGACCCTGGAGGAGTCATGGCAAAGAAGCGCATTGGGATCATGACCGGCGGCGGGGACTGCCCGGGGCTCAACCCGGTCATCCGTGCCGTCACGCGCACCGCGATCCGCGAGTTTGGCTGGGAGGTGCTCGGGATCGAGGACGCTTTCAACGGGCTGCTCGACCTCGAGTACCGCTCCCCGCACGGCAACGTGTGGCTCACGGAGGCGCACGTCGAGGGGATCCTGTCGCGGGGGGGCACGATCCTGGGCACCTCCAACCGATCGGATCCCTTCAAGTACGTCAAGACGGTGGAGGGCAAGAAGGTCGAGACGGATGTCTTCGATCGGATACTCGAGAACTGGCAGCGGGTTGGCCTCGACGCGTTGATCAGCGTGGGAGGGGACGGCTCGATGGCGATCGCCCAGCAGGCGATCGGCCGCGGGCTCACCAACATCGTCGGCGTCCCGAAGACCATCGACAACGACCTGGGAGCCACCGACGTCACCTTTGGCTTCGACACTGCGGTCAACGTCGCCGTGGAGTCGATCGACCGGCTGCGCGACACGGCGGAGAGCCACGACCGCGTCATGCTGGTGGAGGTCATGGGCCGCGACGCGGGCTTCATAGCGTTGCACGCGGGGCTCGCGGGCGGCGCCGACGCCATCTTGCTGCCCGAGATCCCGTACCGCCTCGAGCCGGTGGCTGCCAAGATCGCCGAACGCAAGGCCAACGGGCGTCCGTTCTCCATCATCGTGGTGGCCGAGGGGGCGAAGCCGAAGGGCGGCGACGTCAGCACCCTCGGGGATCGCGAGGCAGGCGCCATGCGGCGCCTGTTCGGCGCCGCGGCCCGGGTGGCGGAGGGCCTGGGCGCGCTGATCGAACTCGAGCTACGAGCCACGGTGCTCGGCCACGTGCAGCGCGGCGGCAGTCCGACGACGTTCGATCGGATCTTGGGCACACGCTTCGGCGAGCAGGCGGTGAGACTGGTCGCGCGGGGCGAGTTCGGCAAGATGGTCGCGCTGCGAGGCTCGGAGGTGGTGGCCGTGGACATCGCCGAGGCGACCCGGGAGCCAAAGCGCGTTCGTCCCGATGACTCGCTGGTGATGACAGCGCGCTCGCTGGGCGTCGTCTTCGGTGACGAGGCGTGAGTCGAGCCATGGTCGACACCCTCGACGTCGCCACCCTCAACGTCTGGAACAAGGCCGGGCCGTGGGCCGAGCGGCTGGCACTGGTGCGTAGCGAGCTCGCCCAGCGCGCGGTAGACGTGCTGGGGCTGCAAGAGGTGCTGCGCTTCGGCGGCGCGCCGCCGGGTGCGGCAACCTGCCAGGCCTGGGAGATCGCCGAGGGCCTCGGCTATCACGTCGCGTTCGGGCGCGCCGCGGACTACGGGGGCGGCCTGTTCTTCGGCAACGCCGTGCTGTCGCGGCACCCGCTGCTCGAGGAGCGCGTCTTCGAGCTACCTGGCAAGGACAGCGGCGAGACCCGCTCCCTGCTCTACACGCGGCTCGACACGCCCGCCGGCGCCTTGCCCGTGTTCGTCACGCATCTGAACTGGAAGCTTCACCACGGCGCGGTCCGGCTCGATCAGGTCCGAGCCATCGTGGACACCATCTTCTCGGTCTGCCCGCTCGACGAGCAGGCGCTGCCGCCGGTGTTGATGGGCGACTTCAACGCCGAGCCAGACTCGGACGAGATCCGCTTTCTGCGCGGCTTCGCCGTGGTGGACGGACGCAGCGTCTATTTCGCGGACGCCTGGGTGTACGGCGCCGACGGATCGCCGGGCTACACCTTCGATCGCAGAAACCACTATGCCGCCCTAGCCCACGAGCCGCCGAGGCGGATCGACTACATCTTCGTGCGCGGGCCCGACCGCTACTTCCGTGGCGAGCCCACACACACCGAGCTGGCCTTCTGCACGAGCGCGGAAGGGCCCGACGGCGAGGTGTGGCCCTCGGATCATTTCGGCCTCCGAGCACGGCTGGTCGTGGGCAAGCGGGAACGATGAACCCAGAGCGACGCCGGGCGGCGCCGGCCCCGCCGGTTCGTAACGTGGGTTCTGGCCTCCTTCGCTGATCGCGATCGGAGCGCCCCAAGCTGCTCCAGGCGACGCTAGCCGGCCCCGACCGGCATTTCGCGGCCCGCGCGTTGGCAGATGCGCTCGAACACCGCGCGCGCCTCGGGCAGCTCCATGTGGCGAAAGTTCTTCGGATTGGCCCAGAATTCTCCGAGCTCGCCGCGACCGCTGCGCTCGTAGGCCAGCACCTTGAGCATCATCTGCAGCTTGTCAGAGGCGCGCACGATGCGCGCTTCGAGGGTTTCTCCTCGCTCCGCCTCGCGCCACAGCTCGAGGTAGGGCTCGGGCAAGAGCTCGCTGGCGAGCCGCTCCTCGAGGGCATCGAACGCCCGCGCGGCCTCGGCAGTCTTGGCCGGCATGGGCACG
The DNA here is from genome assembly GCA_019637295.1 of Polyangiaceae bacterium. Lineage (GTDB taxonomy): Bacteria > Myxococcota_A > Polyangia > Polyangiales > Polyangiaceae > JACKEA01. The sequence goes on along the minus strand of JAHBVX010000002.1, from coordinate 496,794 downwards.
TCCCCGAGCCGTGCCTCGGGCGCGTCGTGCACGAGGGCGAGCCGCAGTACGCGCTCTCCGTTCACTGCGTGGCCGGCCCCGCGGACACGGTCCGTCAGCAGCATCGCGACGAGCGCGACGCCGCAGGTGTGGTCCGCGATGCTCTCGCAAGGCCGGATGCCGCGCAACAGCCAACCCGTGCGGGGGAGCTCGCTCAGCGTATCGAGCCCGAGCACGGTGTCGATCAGTTCATCTTCGGCGAGAGGCATGGACGCGAGAGGGATATCCGGTTGACCACCTCCGACGCAAGAGCCGTGAGCTGGGGGCGAGCCGCGGGCTCAAGAGGCGCGACGCAGGGAGGGCCCGCGCGCCCGACGGCCGCGCTTCTGGGCCTCGGCGTGCAGGCAGTCGAACAGGTGGTCGGTGAGGCGCTGCTGACTCACGGCGTCGAGGACCTGAAAGGCGTACGCCACCTTGTCCGCCCGCACCCCCACGCGGCGACACAGTACGGTAACCGGTCCGCTGGGCAGGAGCAGCTTCGCTGACAAGTAAGGCCAGGCGTGCGCGTGCAGGGCGCGCGGCGCACGCAGGAGCATGCCGGTCTGAGAGAGCTCCACACAGCGAGCCTGCAGGATGACGTCGCCCCGACGCGCGGTCACGGGCAAGCTGGTTCGGGTTCGCGGACTGTTGCGCTGTTCCATGGCTGGTCTCGATGCACAGCGCGTGCCGCAGCCGAGGATCCGACGAATTCGCGGCCAGCTCGGGTCGCTCGCGCAGATTTCCGGACCGGCGTCGCCCGCGTGTCCGGACACCGCCGCGGGCGAGCGACCGGCCGGATTGCACTTTGCCGTGACCGCGGCTCGGGCGACACTCGACCCCGGTGACCGCCGAGCCCCACCGCCCGACCTACTCCCTGTTCTGGGACTTCTTGCTGCTCGCGACGTCGGCGAGCGCGTGGATGATGCTGGCGGTGCTGTTCCGTGTGTTGCTGCGGGAGACGGGCTCGATCGGCTGGAACGTGATCGCCATGTGGCCAATCGGCGCGGCGTTCATGCCGCTGCTGTTCATCGTCCTGTTGGATTTCACGACGCGGATCCGGCACCGCACGGTCACGGTCGCGCTCACCACCCTCTCCCTCATCGGCGTGGTGTGCGTGCTCGGGGTCATGCACTTCCCGGGACTGCGCGACAGCGTGGTGCTGTCGGATCTGAAGAACGGCTCGTCCATCGGCTTCGCACACGATAAGGTGGAGGACCACCTCGCCGACGATCCGACCATCGGCAAGGAGGTGCTGCGGGACGCGACGCTGACCAGCCGGCTCGAGCGGGAGCTCGAGCCTCACTTCGCGGCGGACCCGACCTCGGGCACTTGGCCCAAGCAGATGACGCGCGCCGTGTGGCGCAGCGCGGGCCGCAAGTCGCGCGGCGGCGCGCTCCTGACGGATGCCACCCGACCGAGCGAGCGGCGGGTGCTGCTCGCCCTACTGGGCGCCGAGGCACGACCCGATCCCGCGCTGGACTGGATCGGCTCGGTCATCCGGCGCGCGCCGAGCGGGAGCTTCCGCCTCGGACTCACGAACCTGGCCGAGGCGCGGCCCCTCGCCGGCCAGCTCGCGGCGGCTGGCGATCTCACGGATGGCCAGCGCGACGCCTTGCTCTTCGCCGCCACGCAGCACCCGGGGCTGCTCACGTCCGCGGAGCTCGACGCGCTGCTCGCCAGCCAGCGGGTGAGCCTCGCCACGCGCGGCTTGCAGGCCACCTTCGAGATCGCCGATGGGTTGCGCAAGGAGCTCGTGGACAAGTACCGCGGCCAGGACGTGGCCGTCTTCCTGGAGGTTCACCCCAACCTGACCAAGAGCAACACGTTGCGCTATGCCATGCTGGAGAGCGTCCGCGGGCTCCTGCGTAGCGCGGGATTGAAGGTGTCCGAGACCGAGGCATCGCCGAAGATCGTGGTTGGCGCGCTGCGCGGCGTGGTCGGCGACTTCTATCAGGATCAACTCGTGCTCGCGTTCGGCCTCGACGGCGACCCCGCCGCGCTGCCGAGCTCGTCGCTGCCGGTTCCGGTCGCGCCGTATCTGGCGTCACCCGTGATCGAGTTGCCCGTCGTGCTCACCCCCGCGGACAAGCAAGTGCTCTGGCTGTACGGCATCCCCCTGTTCTATTTCGACGTGACGCCGCGCAAGCTGCGCGAAGCTAGCTGAGCTCACTTGCCGCCGCTGTAGCTCGAGGAGCCGCCGCGGTACGAGCTGCCGCTGCCGGAAGTGCCGGAGCCGCCGCTGGTCGAGGGTGCGTAGTAGCGCTGCGGGTAGCTGTAGACGCCGGTGGCGTACGTGCTCGCGACGTAGCTCCGCGTCGGATTGCAGCCCCCGCAGGTCATCAGCCCGCAGGACATGAGTGAGCCGACCGTGAGCGACCCGAGCAGCGCCGCGATGCGCGCGCCGCTGCGCGGCGGCGGCGGCAGCTTCTCGCCCCGGCCGGCCAGCGCCAGCGCGAAGGCGCGCGCGATCACCAGCCAGGAGATGGGCGTCGAGTAGCTCCAGCGCACCTCCGAGTCGCTCGCCTCACGGCTGAGCACGTCGTCCCCGCTGGTGAAGTCCATCACGGCCGTGGTCTCGCCCACGCGGCACTTCCAGTAGACCTCGCCGAGCACATACTCCACGCGAGCGTCGTTGGCGTTGCGCTTGCGGAAGACCTTGCCGCCTCTCCCGACGCTGGCAGGCATCCGTGACAGATCCAGCTCGGCCAGGTTCTGGCTCACGACCCACGACCACTTGCCCTCGTCCTTGACGAGCCAGCGGAAACCCGCCGCCGGGCTCCAGAGCAGGTACTCCTCCCACGAGAACAGCTCGCCGTCGAAGGAGGTGCTGCGGCGCATGTAGGCGACCGTGATCCACTCCACGTCGTCGATCATCCCGCGCGAGCCGAGCGGGATCTGCGGGTCCTGGCGCAGCTTCTCCTGCTGGTAGACGACCTGCTGCAGCGCGACGTCGCTGACGGCGCCGCAGTAGGGACACCCGAGCCGCTCCGCGCGCTCGCCGGTCAGCTTGGGCAATTCCCCACCGCAGCTGGGACACTGGAGCTGGTCGACCTTGACCTTGTTCGCGCTGCGCTCTCCGAGCTGCTGCACCACGAGCTGGTGCTCCTCGAACGCGAAGCCCGTGAACACCTGAGGCCGAGCGCGGCCGTCGCCGTAGTCCAGCGTGGCGAAGCCGCCGCCGGGAGCGAACAGGTCGGCATAGCGACGCACGAATCCGCCGGGGAACGCGGCTGGTAGCTCGCCCTCGCTGGACACGATGGTGCCCTGCTTGATCTCCGCGACGCGGTAGGCCGCTCCCGCGAGGGGCACGTCCTGCTCGAGCGAGAGCGCCTCGAGGGGAGGAGGCGCGACCCCGGGCGCCTCGCTGGTCACGTACCAGCGACCCTCGGCGAACGCGAGCCAGCCCCAAGCCGCGCCGTAGTCGAAGCTGACGTAGTACTCGTCCCAGGGCCCCTCGCCGTGGTCGAGCTGCACTCGCCCGAGCACCTCGATGGGCCGCCCGCCGAGCGTGCCCGAGTCCCCCACCGCGATGAGCGAAGGCGTGGCGGCGAGCGCCGCCACCTTCCCGAGGTTCTCGAGCCCGTGATCCGTGCGCACCACCGTGGTGCGACAGAAGCCGCAGATCTTGGCCGCGCTCTGGCCGATGGAGAACTCGAGGGGTGCGCCGCAGCCCGGGCAGCTGGCCGTGAGAACCGCCATGACGGCGAGCATACGCCAAATCCCAAGCCGACTGGGCGGTTCCATCCGGAACTGAGCCGCTCTACTCTAGACCCCGACCGTGCGTGGCTCGCGCTGCGGAGGAGGCCATTTGAACAAGGGATCTACCCTGGGACTCGTACTGCTCGGACTCGTGAGCGCAGCTTGCCCAGGGTCGCCGCCACCCAAGGCGCCACCCGCGACTCCCACGCCGGCGGCGGTCAAGGAAGCACCGGTCACCTGGCGCGAGTCGAAGTCGGGACTTGGCTTTCGGCTGAGCAACGCCGATCCCGATCCCGCGCCCAAGTCGAAGCTCGCGAGCAGCGAGGTGCTGTCCGAAGCCGACGCGGCCAAGGTCGTCGCGCGCCTGCCCAAGCTACCCCCCGCGGATACCAAGGCCTTTGCGCTGCGGAGCAAGTCGCTGCCGGCGCCCCGCCCGGGCAAGACCATCCAGACAGCGTTCCCGCCGCCCCAGGACGGGCGTGCCCCGCCCGCGGTGAGCGGTGGCGAGCTCAGCGTGCTCCGGTACGCACCGACTGGCGCGATCGAGGTCGCGAAGAACCTGAGCCTCACCTTCAGCGAGGCGATGGTGCCCATCACCTCCCACGACGATCTCGCTGCGGCGGCCGCGCCGGTCACGCTCGAGCCCCAGCCTCCGGGCAAGTTCCGCTGGATCGGTACGCAGACCGTGCTCTTCGAACCGGCGGGCGATCGCTTCCCGATGAGCTCGCGGTTCAAGATCTCGGTACCAGCCGGCATACGCGCGGTCAGCGGCAAGGCGCTGCCCAAGGCGCTGAGCTTCGACTTCGAGACCCCCACGCTGGACATCGTGGGGCGCTACCCTCACCCGTGGGGCGACCCAACCGAGCTGTCGCCGCTGGTGTTCATCAAGTTCAACCAGCGCATCGATCGCACCCAACTCCTCGCTTCTCTGGTGCTCGAGCCCAGGGACCCAGTCGGGGGCACCCACCTGCGTCTCGCGACCGAGGACGAGATCGAGAAGGACGAGGACATCCGGCGCGCGATCCAGAGCGAAGAGTCCGACCGCTTCATCGTCGTCAAGCCCACCGCCGACCTCCCCAAGTCCACCCGGGTCACCGTGCGAGTGCCGAGGGGGACCCGGTCCGCCGAAGGCCCACGACCGACCGAGTCGGACCGAGACGTCACCTTCAGCACCCACGGACCGCTCAACTTCCAGGCCGTGAACTGCGGGTGGTCCGGCTGTCCGCCGCTCGCGAGCTGGACCGCCACCTTCACCAACTCCCTCGACGCCGAGGCCTTCGACCCAGCGCAGGTCACCGTGAAGCCCGAGTTGGCCGGGATGAAGGTGAGCGTCAGCGGTCGCTACCTGACCATTCAAGGTCGCAGCAAGGGCCGTACGACGTACACCGTCAGCGTCGATCCCTCGCTCAAGGACCGCTTCGGACAGACCTTGGAGGGAACGCGCGAACACTCCATCGTGGTGGGTTCGGCCGAGCCGATGCTGTTCGCCGAGCGCAGCGAGATGCAGATCCTCGATCCTGCCTACGAGCCGGAGTTGAGCGTGTTCAGCATCAATCGGCCGACCCTGCGAGTGCGCCTCTACGCCGTCAGCCCGGAGGAGTTCGACCGCTACCAGACCTTCCGCCGGAACTGGGACTGGGACGGTCGACTCACCGCGCCGCCGGGGCGGCTGGTGGTGAACAAATTGGTGCAGACCAAGCACGTGCAAGACGAGCTGACCCACACTCGCTTCGAGCTGAAGCCGTACCTGAAGGATGGCGTGGGGCAGCTGCTCGCTATCGTGGAGCCACCGAACCAGCGGCCCCCGCCGCCAGCGAACGAACGCTGGCGCTGGCGTGAACGAGAGTGGGTGCGGGTCTGGGTGCAAGCCACGAAGCTGGGACTGAGCGCCTTTCGAGATCAACGTACCGCGGTCGGCTTCGCTTCGGACTTGCTGACGGGAAAGCCACGTGGCGACGTGGCGTTGAGCGTCTTTCCGGGCTCGGGCGTGGCCAAGACCAGCGCCGACGGGCTCGGAACCCTGGCGCTCGGTTCCCAGGGCTCGCTCCTGGTCGCGAGCCAAGGCGCGGACCGGGTGTTCGTCCCCGCCGGCCTGTCGTCCCACGCGGAGCACGAGGCCGTGCGCTGGTTCGTGTTCAGCGACCGAGGGCTTTACAAGCCCAAAGAGACGGTCAACATGGCCGGCTGGGTTCGCCTGTCGAGCGCCGGGCCACGCGGAGACCTGGTGAAGCTGTCGTCACGCGAGGCGAAGGCCGTCCGCTACGAGGCGCGGGATCCGCGCGGCAACGTGATCGCCGAAGGCAACGCGAGCGTCGACCAAGACGGTCGTTTCCAGCTCTCCTTCCCGGTGCCCGACGCGGCCAACCTCGGCAATGCCCAGGTGCGCTTCTATCTCGAGCCGCGGGGCGCGAGCCACGCCCACGGCTACCAGATCCAGGAGTTCAGGCGCCCCGAGTTCGAGGTCAGCGCGACGACGACTGAAGGTCCGCACGCGGTGGGCGGCCACGCCATCGCGACGGTGAACGCCGCCTACTATGCCGGTGGTGGGCTGCCCGAGAGCGAGGTCAGCTGGACCGTCAGCGCGGAGGACGGACACTTCGCGCCGCCCGGGCGACCGGGCTACCACTTCGGCAAGCGGCCGCAGTTCTTCTGGTGGTCGCGCTCGGACGAAGCGAGCCGCAGCGCGCGCGAAACGTGGAAGTCGACCACCAACGGCGAGGGGAGTCACCGGCTGCGCGTCGATTTCGACGCCCTCGACCCGGCGTATCCCAGGAGCCTGAAGCTCGAAGCGAGCGTCACGGACGTCAATCGGCAGAGCTGGGCCGCGCGCACCTCCCTGCTCGTTCACCCAGCGAACGTCACGGTGGGGCTGCGCGAAGAGACGCGCATGGTGCGCGCGGGCGATCCCATCGTCCTCGGCGTCCTGGTCACCGACCTCGAAGGCAAGGCCGCCTCGGGGCGGACCGTCTCGATCAAGAGCGCGCGCATCGAGCGCACCTGGCGCGGCTCCCGCACCGTCGAGTCCAAGAAGGACGTCGCGAACTGCACGCTGCAGAGCACCGAGCAGGCCGAGAAGTGCCTGCTCGAGACGAAGCAAGGCGGCATCCACCGCATCAGCGCGGAGGTCACGGATCGACACGGCCGCAAGAGCCACAGCGAGCTGGACGTGTGGGTGCTCTCGGACAATCCCGCCGAGCTGCCGCCCCTCGAGCGCGATCGCGCCGAGCTCATGACGGACAAGCAAGAGTACGCCGGCGGTGAGACGGCGACCCTGCTCGTGACTGCGCCGTTCGCGCCGGCCGAAGGCGTGTTGGTGGTCGAGCGCGACGGCATCGCGCAGGTGGAGCGCTTTACGACCACGACGCGCAGCCACACCCTCCGCCTGCGACTGGATCCGGCGTGGGTACCCAACGTGCACGTTCGCGTCCACCTGGTCGGCAGTCGGCCGCGGGAGAACGAGCGCGGAGAGGAGAGCGCGGCCTTGCCCCCCCGGCCGGCCGTCGCCACGGGCAGCACGAGCATCAAGATCCCCCCGAAGGACCGAGAGCTCTCGCTCGACGTCAAGCCGCGGAGCCGCGCGCTGTCGCCCGGAGCGCGCACGAGCGTCGACATCGAGGTTCGCGACGCCGGGGGTCGCCCGGCGCCGGGTGCGGCGGTCGCCCTCGTGGTGGTGGACGAGTCCGTGCTCGCCCTCGCGGGCTTCGAGACGCCGGATCCCGTGACCGTGCTGTACCCGGCTCGGGGCAGCGGGGTGAGCGAGATCGAGGCGCGACTCCGCATCGCCCTCGGCATCCCGGACGCGAGCGCGTTCGCCGTGCGAGCCAAGCAGAAGGCCGAGCCAATGAACGCGTACAACGGCGGAGGGAAGCGGTATGGGATGGCGGCCGCCAAACCGGCGCGCATGAAGGCGTCCGAGCCCATGGCCGCCCCTCGTCCCCTGGCCTCCGCCCGGTCGATCTCGCTCGACGAGATGGCGATCAAGGAGGAGTCGTCAGCGCCGGACCACAAGCCCATCGAGGTCCGCAGCGACCTCAACCCGCTGGCGGCCTTCGTCCCCGGCTTGCGCACGAACGCCGCGGGCAGAGCGAGCGCCAGCGTCAAGCTACCGGACAACCTGACCCGCTACCGGGTGTACGCCGTGGCCTCACACGACGAGCGTGCGTTCGGCGCCGGCGAGAGCGCCATCACGGCGCGACTTCCGCTCATGGTCAGGCCCCAGACGCCGCGCTTTCTCAACTATGGCGACACCTTCGCGCTGCCCGTCGTGCTGCAGAACCAGACCACCAAGCCGGTCTCGGTCGATGTGGTGGCGCGCGCAGCCAACGCCAAGTTGACGGGGCCACCGGGGCTGCGCGTGACGGTGCCCGCCGCGGATCGGGTGGAGCTGCGCTTCCCTGCCGCGGCCGCGTCACCGGGCACGGCGCACTTCCAGATCGGCGCCAGCTCACGCGTCGGCAGCGACGCGCAGAGCGTCGACGTTCCGGTCTGGACGCCCGCGACGACGGAGGCGTTCGCCACCTACGGCGAGATCGACGGTCCGCCCGCCCTGCAGGCCATCTCGGTTCCGTCGAACGTCGTGCTCGACTTCGGTGCCCTCGAGGTGACGACCTCGTCCACGGCGCTGCAGGGGCTGACGGACGCGGTCATCTACTTGGCGAAGTACCCCTTCGAGTGTAACGAGCAGATCTCGTCGCGTATCCTGAGCCTGGCGGCGCTCGAGCCCGTGCTCGGGGCGTTCCAGGCGGCAGGCCTACCCTCCCGCGCCGCGCTCAAGCAGAGCATGGCGGAAGATCTCGAGCGCCTCGCCGCAAGGCAGCACTACTCGGGAGGTTGGGACTACTGGCGCAAGGACCGCCCGCCAGTTCCGTTCGTGAGTGTGCACGTGCTCCACGCGTTGTTGCGTGCCAAAGAGCGCGGCTACGCGGTCCCCAAGCAACTCTCCGACGGGGCCCTACGCTTCACGCGCAACGTGCGAAACCACATGCCGCACAGCTATCACCCGGAGACCCGCCGGACGATCGAGGCCTACGCCCTGTACGTGCGCCACCGCGCGAAGGACGCAGATCGCACGCGAGCGCGCCAGCTGCTGAACGAAGGGGGCGGTCCGGAGCAACGGTCCATCGAAGCGCTGGGTTGGCTCCTCGCGGTGTTGTCCGGAGATCCGACGGCCCAGGAGGACGTCGAGCGCGTGCGGCGCCACCTCGACAATCGCATCACCGAGACGGCCGGGCGCGCGCACTTCGTCACTCGCTACAACGACGACAAGCACGTGACCCTGGCCTCGGATCGCCGCACGGACGGTATCTTGCTCGAGGCGTTCATCGACGATCGTCCGGACTACGACGCCATCCCCAAGCTCGCCCGGGGCCTCTTGGGTCACCGCAAGCGGGGTCACTGGGGCAGCACGCAGGACAACGTGTTCGTGTTGCTCGCGCTCCACCGCTACTTCGAGAAGTACGAGAACATCACGCCAGACTTCGTGGCTCGGGCCTGGCTCGGTGACCTACTCGCGCTCGACCATCCGTTCCGAGGTCGGTCCGTCGATCGACAGCACACCGAGGTGCCGCTCGGGTGGCTGGCCAAGACGGGTCGCAAGACCTCCCTCACGCTGCAAAAGGACGGCAAAGGGCGCCTGTACTACCGGGTGGGCATGCAGTACGCACCCGCTGACCTGCGGCCGCCCCCGGCCGAGCACGGCTTCTCGGTCAACCGTCGCTACGAGGGCGTCGACAGCCCGGGCGACGTACGCCGGGACCGCGACGGCAGCTGGCGCGTCAAGGCCGGCGCGCTGGTACGCACGCGAGTCACGATGGTCGCGCCCGGGCGGCGCTACCACGTGGCGCTCGTGGACTGGCTGCCGGCGGGCTTCGAGGCGCAGAACCCTGCCTTGGCTGCCACGCCCAGTGTGCCGGCTGATCCGACACCAGCTGCGGGCGGCGGCACGCCATGGTGGTGGTCGCGCGCGTGGTACGAACACCAGAATCTGCGCGACGAGCGCGCCGAGGCGTTCGCGTCGATCGTGTACGGAGGCACCTACGAGTACACCTACGTGTCCCGCGCCACCATCCCGGGCGTGTTCGTGGTGCCACCGCCCAAGGCGGAAGAGATGTACGAGCCGGAGACCTTCGGCCGCGGCGCCGGCGATCGCGTGATCGTCGAGTAGTCACGGTGGGCGCGACACGCGCCGGTGCAAGATCGTACCGTCCCAACCTGCCGCGAACGCTTCGTCGCCGGACGCCCAGACGCTCGTGAGCACCAGCCCACCGCTGCTCGTAGACCGTCTCCAGCGTTTGCCATCGTAGTGAACGATGACACCGCTCGAGCCGACGGCCCACACGTCCTTCGGGCCGGTGCCCCACACGCCGTGCAAGAGCTCGTCCTTCTTGGCCAGCGACTCGAGCCCCGCGCCAATCGCCCTCCACGCCTTGCCGTCATAGCGCAAGACGGTCGCGTCGTGGCCGACTGCGTAGACGTCCTTGGGACCGCTGCCCCACACGGCGGTCAGGTGATTTCGGGTGTTGCTGGGCGCGGCGCGCCAGCCTTTCCCGTCGTAGTGCAGGATGGTCCCGGCCGCTCCGACCGCGATGACGCTGTCTGCTCGATGAGCCCACAGCCCGTAGAGCCACTGTCGGGTGCCGGAGGGCTCCGCCTTCCACGCTTTGCCGTCGTAGCGCAGCACAGTCCCACCCCGCCCCACGGCGAACGCGAGGGCTGGCCCGAGCGCTCGCACCGCCGAGAGGGGTTCCTTCACGCCGCTATCGACGGCACGCCAGCCCTTGCCATCGTAGTGCAGTAGCGTGCCCCCGAGGCCCACTGCGACCACGTCCGTCGAGCTGCTACCGCCGACCGCCGCGAGGTACTCGCGGGTCCCCGAGTCGTGCCGCCGTAGCGTCTTGCCATCGTAGTGCACCAGGGTGCCATGTCGTCCGGCAAACCACACGTCCGTGGGACTCGTGCCCCACACCGCGAGGAGTCGGGAAGTGGTCGGGCTCGGGTAGCCCGCCCAGCGCCCTGCCTCGCGCCGGAACATCACACCGCCCGGCCCCGCCGCGGTGATGGCTCCGTTGGGTGACTGCCACAGGGCGTCGATGCGCGGCGGCCCCAGGCGTCCGGTCACGCTCCAGCGCGCGCCATCGAAGTGTGCGAGCTCCCCGTGTTCACCCACCGTCCAGACACTCGAGGGACCGTTGCCCCCGATCGCCCGCCGGGTCTCTTCCGACCCCCCGGGCTCCGCGCGCCAGCGCTTGCCGTCGAAGCGGTGAATGGGGCTGCCGGGCGTGCCCACGGCGAAGACGTTGCTCGGGCCCGTGCCCCACACGGCCCTGAAGTAGGGCGTGCCCCCCATGGTATGCATCGACCAGTCGTCCCCCACGGCTCGCACCACGCTGCCGTCGCGCCCGACCGCGAACACGTGCTCGCCCCACCCCCACACGCCCTTGAGCTCCGACTCGGTGCCAGACGCCTTTCGCGCGCACTGCTCCTGGCACACGGCGACCAGTCCATCGACTCCAACCACCACCGCGCGACCCGGACCCAAGGCCGAGATCCCCGTCAGCTTCTGGTCGAGCCCCGAGCTGAGCGCCCGCCAGCGTTGGCCGTCGAAGCGCAGGACCATACCGCGCCCCCCCGCTGCCCACACGTCCTGCTCGCTCGTGCCCGATACCGCCATGAGCTCGGCGTCGGTGCCGCTCTCCTGACGTGCCCACGTGCGACCGTCATGCATGAGGATCGTCCCGTGTTTGCCGACGGCCCAGGTGCGCTCCGCCGAGCCCCACAGTCCGTTGATGCCGTTGGCCTGCGGAAGCGGACTCTTCCAGCACCAGCCGTCGTCGAGGCAGAGCGGAGGATTGTCGATGGGAACGACGTCGATGATCCGCGCCGCCGCGACCGGAGTCCGGGGCGGAGTGCCGGATGCAGACGCAGACGCAGACGCCGCCCCAGCAGTTCGCTCTTGCGCGCGGCAGCCGCCGGAGAGCAGCGCAGCCACGAGCGCGACGCCGTAGAGCCGCGTCATGCGTCGAGACTCGAGGCGCCGCGCTCAGCGCACGGGGCCGCCGCTACAGCAGCCTTCCTTGCAGGTCTGCCCGATGCCACACGCCGGCAACTCGGGGCCACACGCCTGCTCGCCCTCGGGGCAGGGCTCGAGGTCGTCCTGCAAGTCACCACCACCGAGCTCGTACAGGTGGTTGCCGCTCGTCGCCCAGAAGTGGTTCAGAGCGCCAAAGCCGAAGCCCTCGATGGCCGACGACGTGGAGTCGTTGTACTCGAAGAGCGCCTCTTGTTCCCAGCCGGTCGGGCGCCGGACGTACTGGCCGATGAAGTCCGAGGTCATGTCGGTGACGTACACGAACTGCTCGCCCGTCTTGGGCGACACCACGACCTCGAGGCCGTCCATGTGGCTGCCGGCGAGGTTCGGGTACATGAACTCGACGACCCAAGACTTGGTGGGTTCGTGGAAGGAGAACACGCGACGCGCGGACTCGTTGCCCGCGTACCAGCGTCCCTCCCAGTGGCCGTAGCCCAGGAAGGACATCACCGGCGTGGCCGCAGCGGGCTGGGCCACGACCTGGGTCGCCTGCGTGCCGAACACATACTCGGTCACGCTGCCGTTGCGAACCGGGCCCAGGGAGAAGACGCGATCGTTGGACCACGCGTACAGTGAACACTGAGACGCGGTGGCCAGGGGAGCGCTCTCGGTCGCCTTCGTATAGGTCTGAACGAGCTCGAGGGTGCGCTGCTCCATCGGACCTTGCGCGTTCGGGTTGTCTGGGTGCTGGTTCGGCTGCAGCTTGCCGTCGTTGTCCGAGTCGTGCAGCGTCACCTTGTACACGTCCAGGTACTGAGCGCTGCGATTGACGTAGATGAAGTCTCCGAAGGACGTCACGTCGTAGCCACCCAGGAAATCCGACGTGCCCTTGGTGAAGATGGCGTACTGGTAGTACTTGCCGTTGGGCGTCGTGCCGCCGATGGGCTGGACGGTCTGACACGTCCCCGTCTGCGCGTCGCACTTCTGGCCCGACGCGGCGTTGCACACCAGCGCGGGGCTGACCGGCACCCACTGCGCGGGCGGACCCGGATCGCACTGGCGCACCTGGTTGCCATAGCAGTTGAACTCGCCGGCCGCGCAGCTCGACTTGCAGCCAGTGGCGGCGGCGTCGCAGCCGAACTCGCACGCCGTGGGCTTCTCCCAGGCGCCCTTGGCGTCGCATGTCTGCAGCAAGTCGATGTTGCACTTCGTGGAGCCGGGCTTGCAGGAGCCGACGCACTCACCTTGATCGCAGATGAACGGACACTCGTTGCCGCTGGCCCAGCCCGTCGTCTCGCAGGTCTGCGGGGTGTTGCCGCTGCACTGCTTCATGCCTATGGGGCAGTTGACGTTGATGGAGCCACCGGTGCCCACCGTCGCCGCGCCACCGCCGGTGCCCGAGTCCGAGCCGGACTTGCCGCCCACCGCGAAGTTGTTGTCCGCGACGCCGTCGCCGTCCGACCCGCAAGCGCCAAATGCGACCGACACCGCCACGACGACCGACCAACCAGCGAGCTTTCTCATGGAGCCTCCAGATACCGCTCGTTCAGTCTAGCACGCGGTGGCGCGACGGCAGCGCCGCAAAACCACCCCGCATCGAGTGTCGCGGGGCAGGGACAGCTCGAGCGCAAAGTTCTGGGATCGCAGAACGGGCGCGGTGTTCCCTCCGGGCAGCAGAGCCTCTACCCTCGTGCGCATGGCTCGCTGCCTGCCTGCCGTGATCGCCGTCGCGCTGCTCTCCGCCGGCTGCGCCCGAGTCGCGCCCTACGCCCGAGGCCGGTTGGCTCATCCGAGCATGGACCCCAGCGCGGACCAGGGCCCAGGCCGAGCGGGACTGCACGCCGTGCAGGAGGGCGCGATCGGCGGCGTGGGGACTCGAACGAGCGGCTGCGGCTGCAACTGACCTCACCGAATCGTGGCTCTTCCGAACCCCGCGCCCGCTCGACTCAGGCGGCTCTCGTACGCCGCCCTGCTGATCGGAGCCACCGTGAACGCGCAGGCGCCACCGAGCCCGGACCCGTCGGCGGTGCGCTGGGACGGCAGCGCGGAAGTCAGCGGCTACCACGACTCGGACCATGTCACGGTCTTCACCCCCGCCGCGCGGGCGAGGGCGCGCACGCCGTCGGGGTGGTCGGCCAGCGGCGGCTACCTGATCGACATCGTCTCGGCGGCGTCCGTGGACATCGTCTCGACGGCGAGCCCCCGCTGGACCGAGGTGCGTCACGCCGCCAACCTCGGCGCCGGCTACGACGACGGCGTGACCGGCCTGGCAGCGACCGGCGTCGCCTCCATGGAGCCGGACTACGTCTCCTGGTCGGCAGGGCTCCAGCTCTCACGCGCGTTCGCAGACAAGCACGCCAGGCTCTCCCTCGGCTACGGCTACCAGCGAAACATCGCCGGCCGCACCGGAACGCCGTTCGCCGTGTACGCTCTGCGCTCGGACCGACACACCGTCGACGCTCGGCTGGAGTTGGTGCTGGGCCCCGCCACGACGCTCACGCCGGGCCTCGACGTGATGTTCGAGTCCGGCCGTCAGGAGAAGCCCTATCGCTGGCTGCCGGTGTTCGACGACGAGACCGCAGACCGCGTGCCCCCGGGTGCGTCCATCGAGCTGGTCGATCGGCTGCGCCTGCCGGGGCGCATGGCCGAGCGGCTCCCGGATCGCCGCCGGCGAGTGGCCGCGAGCGCGCGCCTCGCGCATCGCTTCCGCCGCTCGACCCTGGTGCTCTGGGAGCGAGCCTACGCCGATGGTTGGGGCATGCTGGCGAACACGACCGACGCGCGCTGGGTGTTCGACGTGGCGCCCAGGCTCTCGGTCTGGCCGGCGCTTCGGCTGCACAATCAGTCGGCGGTCACGTTCTGGCGTCGCGCCTACGTGGGGCGGTTTCAAGACGGTCGGGTCGACGTCCCCTCCTTCCGCACCGGAGACCGCGAGCACGGACGCTTGTGGACCGCGACCCTCGGCGCCGGCGTGGCCGTGGAGCCCGCTCGCGACTCACGCCTGAGCCTGCAGCTGGACGGCGCGTACACCGAGTTCCCCGACACCCTCTACATCGACCATCGCTGGGCGACCTTCGTCGTGGCAGGCTTCAGCACGAGGTTTCGTTGACACGCCGCTGCTGCTCGCTCGGACTGCTCACGGCCCTGCTCGCGTCCGGCTGCGAGGATCCGACCTCCGCGGCGCGCATCGAGTCGCTCGGTCCCGAGCCGGGAGACTACCCGGTAGGCCCGAACCACCGACCCGGGCAGCCGTGCACTTGGTGCCACTCCGAGGGCGGCAACGCCGAGCCCTTCGAGCTGGCAGGGACCATCTTTCTCCGGCCGGGCTCGCGGGCTCCGGCGACGTCGGTGCGCGTGCGCCTGTTCGGTCCCGACGGCAAGCAGCGCTCGGCGCTCACCAACGATGCAGGCAACTTCTTCTTTCGTCGCGGCGAGCTCGGGCTGTCCCACCCCCTGTGGGTGAAGCTCGAGGGGCAGGGCCAGCTCCGCGCCATGCAGACCCCGCTGCGCCGCGAGCGCTCCTGCGCCGGATGTCATCGGGATCCCGCCGGACCCAGCAGCGCAGGACACATCTACCTGCTGGAGGACCCGTGAAGCGCGTGCTCGGAGTGCTGCTCGCCGGAGCTTGCTCGGTCGCCACCGAGCCGCTCGCGTTCAACGCGCCGCCGCAGGAGAACTTTCGCCACGTCAGCGCGGCGCTCGCCGCACGCTGCGGCAGCCTCGACTGTCACGGCGGCTCGGAGCGTAGTCTGCGCCTCCACGGCAAGTTCGGGCTGCGGCTCGCGCCCGACGACGTGGCAGGCGGGCGGCAGGACACGATCGCCGAGCACGAAGCCAACTACGCCGCCATCCTCGCCCTCGAGCCGGAGCTCATGCACCGGGTGGTCCGCGAGGGCGGACGCCAGCCCGAGCGGCTGACGCTGTTCCGAAAGGGGCGGCAGCTCGAGAGCCACGTCGGTGGCCGCGCGCTCGACGACGCCACCGACCGGTGCCTGATGTCCTGGGTGGCTGGCGAGGTCGACGCCAAGACCTGCTTCGCGGCTTCACAGCTGGCCAAGCCGCCCGGCTTCAGCGGCAGCGGCGGGGCCGGCGGCAGCGGCGGGACCGGCGGCAGCGGCGGGACCGGCGGCAGCGGCGGGACCGGCGGCCTGGGCGCAGGTGGCTCCGGCGGCGGCGGCGGGGTGGTGTGCTTCGACGACGACTTCTGGCCGTGCACCTGGGATCCCGACTGCAAACCGGAGAAGCCCGCGCCCGTCGATCACCTCGCGCTGGTCGCGGAGGACTGCATGGGCTGCCACGCGGCGGGGGGTGAAGCGGGCCCGGGCCAGGAGTTCTTCATCGCCGGGATGGTCTGGGAGTGGGGCGCGAAGCAGGGCGCCCCGGGGATCGAGATCGGGCTGCGCGACGGGGACACCTTCCACTACACCTGCACCGACAGCCTGGGCTTCTTCTTCCTGCGCGCCGCGGGGCAACCCGAGCCGAACTGGAGCGCGGTCGAGACCCGCGCGCGCAGCGAGCTGGGCGAGAAGACGATGCCCGACGACAAGGAGCACAAGGCCTCCTGCAACAGCGCCGACTGTCACGCCCTTCCGGATCATCAGATCTGGGCGCCGTGATCGCGCTGCCGAGTCTCCGATTGATGGTACAGAACGCCAGCACTATAGCTGTCGTGGTCCGCGGGCACCCATGATCGTCTTCGAGTCCTTCGTCAAGGTGCTGCACTTCTTGCATTGGGTGGCCGCGATCACTTGCCTCGCGGCGTGCGTTCACTTGATCGTGCGCCTGACCAAGTCCCGCGTCGACAGGCGCGTCTACCTTCACGCGCGGACTCTGCTCGTCGCCTACCTCGCCGTCTACACCCTGGGCTCGCTGGTGTACCCGACCTTCCGAGTCCGCGTGCGCGCGGAGTTCTTGGATCGCGTGTACCCGTGGGCGACCGGCCTGTTCGAGGTCAAGGAGCACGCTGCAACGCTCGCGCTGTTGCCGGTCGTGGGGATCTTCCTGCTATCTCGCCCGTTGCTCTCGCGGTCGGAACGGCAGGCTCCGCCGCACTCTCCTTTGCTGCTCGGCCTGAGTGTGCTGGTGATGTGTGTGCTGGTATTCAACGCCTGCGTCGGGTGGTACCTCGGCACCCTGAGGAGCGTGTAGCGATGCGCGCGGAAGACCGAGTCGGGATCGCCGTATGCGCTGCGGTCGTCACGGCATGCGTCGTCCACGTGATGGCACCGTCCGCTCCGATCTACTATCCGCTGGATCCCGCTTGGCGCTGGGAGAAGGTACCCGGCGGCGTGGCCATGCACTGGTATGGGCGCTCGGCCTGGTCGCTGGCGTCCGGCGTGCTCGCGTTCGGGCTCGCTCACTTCGCCGCGGGCTTGGTGCGACGAGACCCACCTCGCTGGCTGCCCAGAGCCCTCGCGGCGCTCGGGGTCGGTAGTCTGGCGCTCGCGCTGGCGTTCGTCGCCCAGCACGAGTGGAGCGTGTGGATGACGCGCTAGGGCGCTGATCCCACGCGCTCACGGTGGGGCGTGCTTGCTCAGCTTGCGCTGCAGCGAGCGACGGTGGATCTTGAGCCGGCGCGCTGCTTCCGAGACGTTGCCGCCCACGTCCGCGAGCACACGGTGGATGTGCTCCCACTCGATGCGCGCCAGCGACGGTACCTCCGCCTCCGCGTCCACGCCGAGTGACGCGTCACCTTGCAGGGCTCGCAGGATGTCGTCCACGTCTGCCGGTTTGGTCAGGTAGTTCACCGCGCCGAGCTTGGTCGCCTCCACCGCCGTGGCGATGCTGCCATACCCGGTCAGCACCACGACGCGGGTCTCGGGCTCTTCCCGCAGCAGGGCCGCGACCAGCGCGAGCCCGCTCTCCCCGCCGAGTCGGAGATCGACCACGGCGTACTCGGGGGGCTCGTCCTTGGCTAGCGCGAGGGCGGATTCCGTGTCTTTGGCTCCCGAGGCCGAGAAGCCCCGCGCGTCAAAGGCGCGAACCAGCACAGCGCGCAGCACGTCGTCGTCATCGACCACGAGCACGGTCAACCGATCATCGAGCTGGGCAGTCATGCTTCACTCTCGTCCGCCGGAGAGCGCTGGAGCGTAGCTCCGAGGCATGCGCTGACGGCGCGGCAAATTGTCGCATGCACCGCGGTCACGGCGTGCGAGCCTCGACGGGAATCGTCAGCCGCGCGGTCGTCCCGCGGCCCGAGGCCGACTCGATCTCCAGACGCCCCCCGAGCTGATCGGCGACGCTCGCCGCCAGGAACAGTCCGAGTCCCATGCCCTGCTCCTTGGTCGTGAAGAACGGCTCGCGCGCGTGCTCGAGGGTTGCAGCGTCCATCCCGGAGCCGCGATCGACCACCGACAGCGTCAGCTCGTCCGAGCTGAGCGCGGCGCCTAGTAAGACCCGGTCACTGGAGGCGTCGAGCGCGTTCTGCAGCAGCGCGCGGAGCGCCGTGACCACGATGGCCTTCGGTACCCACACGTCGGCCCCATCGAGACCCTCGGCGCGCTGCTCGACGCGTCCGGCGTCGGGCAACTCCTCGAGCGCCGCGGCGAACAAGCCTGCGACTCGCTCGTGCGTCCTGCCCTCCCCCCGACTCTGCCCCGCCTTGGCGCCCATCCGATCGAGGATGGTGCGGCAACGCGCCACTTGCTCACGAATGAGCCGAGCGTCTGCGGCGAGCGCCTCCGGCACGTTGGCGTCGCGTAGCCGCTTGGCCAGCTCCTGGCTGACCACCGCGATGGTCGCGAGCGGCGTGGCCAGCTCGTGCGCCGCACCCGCCGCGAGCGTGGTGAGCGCCGCGAGCCGCGCCGCGGCCTCCGCCTTCTCGCGCTCCTTGGCCAGCTCCGCGTCGCGGTCTCGGAGGGCAGCCCCGAGCCTGCCTACGAACATCACGATGAAGATCGACGCGACGCCCAGCGCGACCCACATCCCCTGCATGTGGAGCGCATAGGCCTGATGCCCCCCGTGCCCGTGGTGTCCAGCGTGCGGCTCCGCGGGCTGCAGCCAGAAGAGCGCGCCAGAGCCAGCCAGGATCAGCGCGACGAGCGACCACATCCACGCCGGCGGCAACATGTAGGCTGCGAGCGAGATGGGCACGAGGTAGATGAAGCCGAACGGGTTCTCCGGACCTCCACTGGCGTGCAACACCACGGTGAACAACACGATGTCGAGGGCCACCAGCAACGCGGGGTGCCCAGGATGGATGCGCGCGACCCGCGGCTCCAACCAACGCGCCAGCAGGTTCGTGACCAGCGTGGCGACCACGACCCCCCCCACCACCACCGGCTGGACGGTGAGCGCGAAGCCCCAGGCCGCAGCGGCCGCGACCCCGACCTCGACGAGGCACAAGCCGAAGCGGAGCCGGATCAGCCACGCCAGGTGAATGCGGAGCGGTTCCATGACCGCGGAGCACGCTGCCACCGCAGGAGCGCCGATGCTAGGCTGGGTGACCAGGCCACCGTGGACCGCTCCTTCGACAGCTCGGGCGTGCGTCTGGTCGCTGAAACGCGGGGCCGTGGCCGGCCTGTCGTGCTCCTGCATGGATTCCCGGAGACCCATCGTTCCTGGGAGCAGCAGACCGGCGCGCTCGTCGAGCGCGGGTTTCAAGCCATCGCCCTCGACCTGCGTGGCTACGGGCGGAGCGCCCGACCTTCGAGCGGCTACGACCTGCCCACGCTCGCAGACGACGTCGCCGCGGTGATTCGCCAGCTCGATCGCGGGCCGGTCGCCGTCGTCGGACACGACTGGGGCGGCGTGGTGACCTGGGAGCTGTTGTCGCGCCACGCGCCTCTGGTCGACCGCGCCGTGATCCTCGACGCCCCACATCCGGCGCTGATGGCTCGCGCCCTGCGACGCAACCCGAGGCAGCTCGCGCGCAGCTGGTACATGTTCTTCTTTCAGCTCCCCAGCCTGCCGGAGCGTTGGCTCGCGCGGCGCGCTGGACGCAACATCGCGCGCATGTTTCGCCCGGACTGGCCGCTGGCGTCGGCGGCCACCGCGGCGATCGTCGAGGCCGAGGGACTCGCGCTGCTGGAGCCTGGCGCGCTGGGCGCAGCGCTGGCCTACTACCGAACCGCGCTGCGGGACAACGCAGCCGCCTTGCTGCGCGATGACGAGCTGCACCTCGATCCCATCGAAGTCCCGGTGACGGTGATCTGGGGCGAGCGCGACAGCTGTTTGGGCCCGGAGCTGAACCACGGGCTCACGCGGTTCGTCCGAGACCTCACGGTCCACATCGTGGCTGGAGCCGGGCATTTCGTACACCAAGAGCGGCCCGACGAGGTCAACGCGCTGCTGCTCCGCGCGCTCGAGTGAGCGCACGCGCTGGGGGGCAGGAAAAACGAGAAGCGTTGCATCGGCGGCGGGGCGCTGGTAATCATGAGCCGATGCGGGCGATGAACAAGACCCTGGGCGCGTGCGGCTGCGTGGCTCTGCTCGCGCTCTTGGCGTGCAAGAGCAAGACGGGTGGCACGCTGACCGTGGACGGCGCCGCCTTCGCCATCGACACCTGTCGCTCCGGCGAGGCGAACGTACCCAGCTTCGAAGGAGTAGACCTGCTCGATTCAGGCGGCCGCCGCGTGCGGTTCTTGGCGAAGCCCGACGGCAAGGTCCGCACCTTCTTGTTCCAGCCTGGCGCCGCCACCGGCAACCATGTGGGGGAGGACTGCGGCACCGTCAGCATCACGCGCAAGAACAGCAAGGTGAACAACGTGTCGAACATCCAGGGCACGGTCAGCGCGAACTGCACCGGCGGCGGTCACACGATTGTCGCTGGACTCACGTTCGACAATTGTCACTGAAGGGCTGTCAAGAATTGACCCAGGTTGCGCCGGCGGAGCCGGCCCGCGTGGGGTGGGGCCCCGACGAATTCACTTCGGCGGGGCGGGGAGGCGCGTGCCTCCCCAGTGAAAGAATGAGAGAGCTGTCGACTATTCGACAGCTCTTGAGCGCCCAAGGGGCGCGGAGGCGCAGAGCGGAGTGACCATGGCCTTCGACGAGTCCCACGATCTCTTTCGCGCGACCTGCCGCCGCTTCGCCGAGGAGAAGATCGCTCCCTTCTGCTACGAGTGGGAAGAGGCCGGCGAGTTTCCGCGTGAGCTGTACCGCGACGCGGCGAGAGCCGGCATCCTCGGCGCGGGCTACCCCGAGGACCTCGGCGGCGGTGGCGGCGACCCTCTCCACGCGCTGGTTGGCATCGAGGGGCTGCTCCACGGCGGGTCGAGCGGGGTGGTGGCGAGCCTGTGCTCTCACGGCATCGCGCTGCCACCGATCCTGAAGATGGGTTCGCCGGAGCAACAGCGACGCTTCGTCCCGCCGGTGCTGGCCGGCGAGCAGATCGCAGCCCTCGCCATCACCGAGCCGGGTACCGGCAGCGACGTCGCGTCGCTGACGACGCGCGCCGTGCGCGACGGCACGGATTACGTCATCTCTGGCTCCAAGCTGTTCATCACCAGCGGCGTGCGCGCGGACCTCGTGAGCGTATTGTGCCGAACCGGACCGGACAAACACGGTGGCCTGACGTTCTTCGTAGTCGAGCGAGGCATGCCGGGCTTCACGGTGTCCCGCGCGCTCGAGAAGACCGGCTGGTGGGCGAGCGACACCGCGGAGCTGTCCTTTGACGAGGTGAGGGTCCCGCAGGCCAACCGCATCGGCGAGGAGGGCTCCGGTTTCGTCGCGCTGATGCAGAACTTCCAAGGAGAGCGGCTGGCGCTGGCGTTCTATGGCCACGCCACCGCCGAGCTCGCGCTTCAGGACGCCTTGGCCTACGCCAAGGAGCGCTCGGCATTCGGTCGACCCCTCACCGGCTTTCAGGTCACCCGCCACAAGCTGGCGGCCATGGCCACCAAGGTGGCGGCGGCTCGAACGTTCAACTACCGACTGGCCGAGCGGGTCGCGGCGGGCGAGTACCTGGTCGGGGAGGTCAGCATGGCCAAGAACTTCTCTGCGCAGATCGCCAACGAGGTCTGCTACGACGCCGTCCAGATCTTCGGCGGGATGGGCTTCATGCGCGAGACTCGCGTCGAGCGACTCAGCCGAGACGCGCGCCTGCTCCCGATCGGCGGCGGCACGAGCGAAATCATGAATGAGATCATCGCCAAGAGCCTGGGGCTCTGAGCGTTGTGCGCCTGCTGGTTTCGTATTAGTAGCTCGTCCGTCACCGAGCCGTCACGGAGCGGGAGCAGGGTCCGCCCTGGCCCAACCGGGGCCGGGATGATCCAAGGATGCACGAACTTCAGACAGCGGCTCGGGTGCGGTGGCTCCACTCGATCCCTGGCAGCCGAGGCAGAGTGAAACTCGCAGCGATCGACATCGGTTCCAACTCGATCCACATGATCATCGCCGAGCTGGGCAGCGGCCACTCCTTCGAGGTCATCGATCGCGAGAAGGAGATGGTGTTCCTCGGAAAGAGCGTGTTCGAGCACGGCCGCCTCACCGAGAGCGCGCTCGAGAGCGGGCTCGGAGCGGTGCAGAAGTTCGCGAAGCTCGCGCAGCGTCACGGGGTGTCCGAAATACGCGCAGTCGCCACCAGCGCAACTCGCGAGGCCAGCAACGGCGGCGAGTTCCTGTATGCGATCGCCGAGTCCACGGGCATCGTGCCCCAGGTGATCTCCGGGGCGGAGGAAGCACGCTACATCTACCTCAGCGTGCGCAACGCCGTGGACCTCTCCGAGCGCCGGGGCCTGATCCTCGACGTCGGCGGCGGCAGCGTCGAGGCCATCGTCGGTGACGCTCAGCGCATGCACCTCGGTCACAGCCTCAAGCTGGGTGTCCAGCGCCTACGCGCCGAGTTTGGCCGCGGCGCAGCGCTCGGCAAGCGCGATCGCAAGCAGCTCGAGGACCACGTTCGGGTGCTGGCTCAAGCGGCCCTTCGCGACGCGCGAGATGCCGGCTTCGAGTGTGTGATCGGCACCAGCGGCACCATCCTGGCGCTGGGCGCGGCGGTGCAAGCGGGGCTCGGCCGTGTCCCCCGGCAGAGTCCCACCGGGCAGGTGATTCAGCTCTCCGAGCTGAGGGCACTCGCGGACCGATTGGTGGCCCTGCCCCCCGAGCAGCGAGCCCTCCTGCCCGGCGTGGACGCGAAGCGAGCCGACTCCCTGCACGTTGGCGCCGTTCTGCTCTGTACGTTGCTCGAGCTAGCCAAGGTCGACGAGCTGACTCTGTGTGACGCCGCTCTGCGAGAGGGCCTAGTGCTCGACTTCTTGGAGCAGAAGGCCGACCGGATCCGTTCCTACGAGGTCGTCAGCGACATCCGCCGTCACAGCGTGATGGAGCTGGCCACACGCTGCGGGCAGACCGGCCCGCACCCGGAGCACGTGGCGGCCCTGGCCCTCGGCATCTTCGACCAGACCGCCAGCGTGCATGGGCTCACCAAGGAGGACCGGCGGCTGCTCGAGTACTCGAGCCTGCTGCACGACGTGGGTCAACACATTGGCTACGAGAAGCACGAGCATCACGCCGCCTACATCATTCGCCACGGAGAGCTGCGCGGCTTCAGCGAGCTCGAGCGGGAGCAGCTCGCCCTCATCGCCCGCTACCACCGCAAGGCCCGGCCGCGTCGCGCGCACGCGGACTTCACCGCGCTGCCCCTGCCCAGGCGGCGAGCCGTGCGTATTCTGGCGGCCATCTTGCGCGTCGCCGACGGGCTCGACCGCAGTCACCATCAGCTTGTCCGTTCGGTCGAGGTCGAGCTCGACGCGGGAGCGGTGCGCCTCGTCGCTCACGCCGTGGGCGATGCGGAGCTCGAGATCTGGGGCGCGCGCCGCAAGGTGAAGCTGCTGGGCAAGGTGCTGCGCCGCAAGATCGAGATCGCTGTCGAAGCCGGCGCGGTGACGGCGGCGAGCGCGTGAGCGCTAGGTGCCGGCAGGCTTGACGCGCAGCGTGCCGAACCCGCTCTGCACCACCGCCTGACAGGCCAGGCGCGTCGTGGGCGGGCAGCGCAGGAGCGCGAGCAGCTCGCGCTCCTCGTCCCCCGCGGGCAGCAGCAGCTCGGCGCCCGCGACGACGTCGACTTGGCAGGTGGCGCAGGTCGCCGAACGGCAAGAGAACGGGATGGGCGCGAGGACCAGGTCGGCCAGGTCCACCAAGGGCGTCTCCGCCTCCACGTCGACGCTCTTCTCGCGTCCGAGCAGGTTGCCTTCGAACACGACTCTCGGCACACCGACAGCCTAGGTCGAAATACCTCGACGCGGGAGCCCCCGCGGGATCAAAGTCGCCGTCACATGCGAGCGCTGGTGATGGACGAGCGGGTACGCCTGGCGACCGACCACCCCCGCCCCAGCCGCCCGGCGGGCGCCGCGCGCATCCGAGTCCGGCTCGCCGGCATCTGCGACACGGACATCCAGCTCTCACGCGGCTACATGGGATTCCGAGGCGTGCTGGGCCACGAGTACGTGGGCGAGGTGACCGAGTGTGACGAGCCCGAGTGGCTGGGCAGACGCGTGGTCGCCGACATCAACGCCGGGTGCGGGCGCTGCGCGGAGTGCCTGCAGCGAGACGGTCACCACTGCCCGACCCGCACTGTCGTCGGCATCCTCGGGCGCGACGGCGCACTCGCCGAAGAAGTCGTCGTGCCGGAGCGCTGCCTGCGCGCCGTCCCGGACGCCATCCGCGACGACCACGCCGTGTTCGCCGAGCCGCTCGCGGCCGCGGCGCACGTGCTCGACGCGTTGTCAGTCGGCCCCGAGCGTGTGGTCGTGATTGGCGATGGCAAGCTCGGCCTCCTCACTGCCCGCGCGCTGATCCTGGGCGGACACCAGGTCAGCGTCGTGGGCCATCACGAGCAGAAGCTCCAGATCGCACGCCTGTTCGGCGCCGAGGCCCAGCTCGAGAGCGCTGTCGACACGCGCGCGCTGCTCGCGGACGCGAGCGTCGATGCGACCGGCAGCGCGCGGGGGATCGCGCTCGCGATCGCGCTCACTCGACCCCGGGGTACCGTGGTGCTGAAGACGACCGTGGCGGGACCAACCCCCGTCGATCTGTCGCCGGTGGTCGTGAACGAGCTTACCGTGGTGGGCTCTCGCTGCGGCGACATGAGCCGTGCGCTCGAGCTGTTGCACCAGGTCGACCCCACACCGCTCATCACCGCCCGGTACCCGCTCGACCAGGCCGAGCAGGCGTTCCAGCACGCCTGCACGCGCGGCGCGCTCAAGGTGCTGGTCGAGCCCGGCTCAGCGTGACTCCGCGTGGCAGAGCCCGTCGTGCCGTGCTGGGCAGGCGATGCGCACGTGAAAGTGGTCGTCGTGCGCGCTGCTCTCCTCGGGTTGCTTCAGCAAGCGCACGACCTCGGGCACGAACTTGCGCGACGCGGGACGACTGAGCCCGTACTTGATCAGACGCGACCGCAGGGGACGGGAGATGAAGATGTGACTGATGCCGGCGCGCGCGTCGAGCGTCCACTGCTCCACCAGCAGCCAGTTGCGGTGATCATCGAAGCGCAGGCGGCTGCCGTCGGTTGCCTCGCCTCGCCCATCGAAGCTGACGAAGCGCGAGGGCAGCGTGGGTCTGCCCTGGGCGTCGACGACATAGAAGCCGATGTCGGCGTCGCGACCACTCTGGTGCGAGCGGTGGCCAGCCAGTGCTCCCCCGTCGCGCCGAGACAAGTCACCCACCAACATCACCGAACCCCGCGCCGCCCGTGACACTGCGCGTGAGCTGCGCTCGAGCATCAAGACCAGCGCCGGGTGTCCATACACGAGATCTTCGCTCCCGGCCTTGATCGCCAGGTACGGCTTCTTCTTGAGCCGCTTGGCACGCAGCTGCCAGCCCGCGTTGGGGTAACCGACGGAGAGCGACATCAGCGTGTACGGCGAGTGACGAAACTTCGCCGGCAGCTGTCGCTCACCCGCTGCCTCGACCGACGGCGACACGACGAGCAGACTCAGCCCGATCGCGAACAGAGCGCCGACCGGGGAGAGCAGCCTGGCAATTCGAAGGCGGGGCATCGACGCCCTAGAGCATGCTAGCGTCGCGCCGTGGGATCACCCGTTTTCGCACAGGGCCCGGTGCCGCGCTGAGCCATGGCGGGAGGGCTGCTCTCGAATCGGGCCGGCGCCCTCGCCCTGGGTCCGGCCCTGGCCGCTATCGCGTTTGGCTTGGCGCTTCACTTCGACCTGCCCCGTGCCGCTGCCTGGACTGCCGCCGTGACCGCGCTGTGCGCGACCTGGTGGGTGCTCGAGCCCATCCCGATCCCGGCTACCAGCCTGCTGCCGTTCGCCGCGTTTCCGTTGCTCGGCGTCGTTGACCACGGACAGGTGGCGACGGCCTACGGGCATACGCTGATTCTGCTGTTGCTCGGCGGGTTCATGATTTCGACGGCGCTGGAGAAGAGCGGCGCCCATCGACGCCTCGCCCTGGGCATGGTTCGCCTCGTCGGCGCGCGCTCGGGTCGGCGCCTGGTGCTCGGCTTCATGCTCGCCACGGGTCTGTCGAGCATGTGGATCAGCAACACGGCTTCGGTCTTGATGATGCTGCCGGTGGCGCTGGCGTTGCTCGAGCGCGACGATGGTTCCCTCGGGCCACCACTCTTGCTCGGCATGGCTTACGCCGCCAGCATCGGCGGCTTGGGAACCCCCATCGGCACGCCGCCGAACGTGATCTTCATGGGCGTGTACCGGGAGGTGACCGGGCGTGAAGTGTCGTTCCTCGACTGGATGCGGATCGGAGTACCGGTCGTCGTGATCCTGCTCCCGGTCGCCTGGTGGGTCGTCACCCGGCGACTGAGCGCCCGCCTGCAGCTGACCTTGCCGACGGTCGGCCCCTGGCACGCGAGCGAGCGGCGGGTGCTGATCGCCTTCGCCCTGACGGCGCTCGCTTGGATCACGCGCACCGAACCCTTCGGCGGGTGGGCCGGGCTCCTAGGCATCACGGGCGCGAGCGACAGCACCGTCGCGCTGGCCGCAGCTACGCTGCTCTTTCTCGTGCCTGACGGCCGCGGTGGTGCCTTGCTCGACTGGCCAACCGCAGCGAAGATCCCTTGGGGGCTGCTGCTGCTGTTCGGCGGGGGGATCGCGCTCGCTCGGGGGTTCGAAGAGTCGGGGCTCTCCAAGGCGCTCGGTCAAGCCCTCGCGGGGGTCGCGGCCCTGCCCGTGTTCGTGATGGTGCTCGGCATCTGCCTGGCGGTGACCTTCCTGACGGAGGTGACGAGCAACACCGCCACCGCCACCCTGCTGATGCCGGTGCTCGCGGCCACCGCGCTCGGTGTCGGTGTCGAGCCGGCGCTGCTCATGATACCGGCAGCGCTCAGCGCGAGCTGCGCGTTCATGCTGCCGGTGGCGACGGCGCCGAACGCCATCGTGTTTGGCACCGAACGGGTCACCTCACGGCGCATGGCCTCCACCGGCCTACTGCTCAACCTGCTCGGCGCGCTGATCGTCTCGGTGGTCTGCGTCGCGCTGCTCTGACGGCGGGTCAGGGGTTGCCGCCGAACCCGAAGCCGCCCACACCGGTGAAGCCACCGAAGCCGCCCACACCGGTGAAGCCGCCGAAGCCGCCCACGCCGATGAAACCGCCGGTGCCCGTCCCACCGGTCCCGAAGCCGCCGAACCCAAAGCCGCCGAAGCCACCCACGCCGATGAAGCCGCCGGTCCCGCCGGTCCCGAAGCCGCCGAACCCGAAGCCACCGGAGCCGCCCACGCCAGTGATCCCGCCGGTCCCGCCGGTGCTCACCCCACCGGTGCCCCCGCCTGCACCACCGGCGCCCGCCGCTCCGCTCGCTCCCGCGGAACCGCTGGTGCCGGCCGACCCGCTGCTACCGCTGGCTCCGCCGCCGCCGCTGCTGCCACCGGAGCTGGTGCCCCCGGTGCTACTGCCACCCGTGCTGCTGCCGCCCGTGCTGGCGTCCGATCCAGCCGTTCCACCCGAACCCTGGGTGTCGCCATCGCTGCCGCACCCGACGATCAAGCCAAGCAGCGGAGCGAGGAGCACACGGCGTAAGGCGATCATGCGCAGGAGTATGCCCGGTCGGCCCTCAGGGCACAACGGTCAGGGTCGCCGTTGCGAACACGCTGCGACCGGGCAGGGGAAAACCGAGCTGGTCCACCTGCACCTGGTCGAGCACGTTGTCCACCGCGACGCGCAAAACCAAGGTCTCGGCCAACAGCGCCCCGAGCGCGTCGACCCCGAGCAGCTGATTGGCCGGCAGGACGATGA
Organism: Polyangiaceae bacterium; assembly: GCA_019637295.1. GTDB lineage: Bacteria > Myxococcota_A > Polyangia > Polyangiales > Polyangiaceae > JACKEA01. The sequence goes on along the minus strand of JAHBVX010000002.1, from coordinate 468,908 downwards.
GACCTGCTGGATCGGCAACCCGGGATGAGCGCGTGCGCGCCGAGAGTCCGAACTCCACGGCGTCGAGCGGCGCTCGACCGACGTCGTGCCGAACCCCGAGCCGAGTGAAGGTCACCAGGCGGGACTGAAAGGGGACGAGAGCATTGCGCGTCGTGCGCTGCTCGCTCGTGTCTCGGGGTTCGAGCCAGGTGAGCGACCCCTGCAGGCGCACGACGCGGTACGCCTCGGCGAGCGCTTGCAGCTCCACGCCGAAGAACTGGGCCCGACCCACGTTGTACGGCGTGAGCGCACCAAAGCTGGAGCGTCGGTAGGCGACCAGATCGTCTGCCCAGCGCTGGAACAGCGTCGCGTCGAGTGACCCGGAGCCGCTCGAGCCCTTGCCGGTCAGCGAAACGCCGGCGTCGGCGGACCACGCGCGCTCGGGACGGAGCGCCGGGTTGCCGCGCACTCCCGCCGAGACTCCGTACAGCTCACCGAGGTTTGGCGGGCGCAGCGCGTGACCCACGTTCGCGCGCAGCGCCAGCAGCGAGTGGGCCGCGAGCACCGCGCCGAGGCGGCCGTCGGGCAGCGGGTCCGTCGTGGAGCGCGAAGGCCCGCGGGTGTCGTGCGCCGTCGCGCCGATCATCCCCTGCACGGTCAACCGCTGCTGAACCGCGGCTACCACGCTGCCGCTCGCGCGCGCGGACAACCGACGCACGACCAGGCGTTCTGCCCCGCTGACCTCGATCCGCGCCGACTCCGCGCTGGCACCGAGCGTGACGGTCAACGGCGCGAGCTCCAACCGCGCGCGGGCCGACTGCCCCAGACGCAGACCATCGCTGTCGGTGTGGGACGCGCCCAAGGTCAGCTCGTCGTCGGGATCGTACACCCGATGGCGCCCGAGCAACGCGTGCGTGGTCAAGTCGAGCTGACAGCTCGACGTCGCCGAGCACGGCACGACGCTGCGCACGCCGAAGAGCTGCCGACGAGTGCGGGAGCGGGCGCGCAACGCGGGGAGCAGCGCCACTGACGCCGTACCCTGCTCGCGCTCGAAGGCGTTCATCAGCAGCGTGGTGTGCACGCGGTGGAGCGGCGACAGGGCCGCCACGACCCAAGCCTCCGTGTGCCGATGATCCGCGTTTCGTCGTCGAACCACGCGGTCATCCAAGGCATCGAACCCGGTCCCGCCGTCATCTAGGTAGCTGAAGTCGTTGTCGGCTCGCTCGTGCTCCAGGGAGACCAGAGCACCGCTTCGACCGTCGCCGGCCGAGGCGCCGAGGGCGACTCCCCGATGCCCAAGACTGCCGACCCCCGCGCGTCCCTCGACGGCGGTTCGCCTCGCGATCCGAGGCTCCAGCAACACGGCCCCACCCATCGACCAGGCGTCCAGGAACGCGGGGGACGCGCCGCGGTGGACCTCGATCCGGTCCATCCCCCAGAGCGGCAGTCGAGACAGATCCGCGGTGCCGGTCACGTCGTCGTTGAGGCGAATGCCCGCGAGAAATACCGCCGTCTGACTGCTCGAGGCGCCACGCAGCGACACCGTGGACAGCTCCGAAGACGAACCCGTGCGGGACACCTGCGCGCCCGCCACCTCCGACAGCACGTCGGCGCTCGACGCTCCCGGTCGGCGCAGGCGCTCCCGATCCACTCGCGTGGAGGACGAGGTGGGATCGCTGCTCGCGCGGGGCGAGCTCCGGTCCGCGGAGACCGTGACCTCGATCGTGTCTTGCTCCGAGGCTTCGGCAGGTTCGGCCGGCGTCGCCCGAGCACTACCCGCGAAGAGCAGCACGACCGGCACGAAGCGGACACGCATCACGGGCACGCGGGACTGATGATCGCCACCGCGTCGAGATCGAACACGCCACCTTGGCCCTGCTGGTCTGCCCGATCGGTGATGCGCACGTAGCGCGCGCTCTCGACGCCGATGTCGGCGAGGTCGAACGGATCACCACCGCTCACGCTCGGGTCGAGCGGATCGATGCCGTTGTCCGGGTGCGAGAACACGGGTCGCCACCCGGCGCAGGTGCCATAGGGCGGCGACGATGCGACGCAGGGAAACGCATGCCAATCGACGCCGTCTTCGCTGACCTCCACGGTCGCGAGCTCGGCGAACGGCAGCGCTTCGTCGCCGCCGACGAAGAACGCGTTCTCGAATACGACGAAGTCGGGCCCGGGACCGTCGACGATGCCGTTTCCGGCGAACTCGACGGTCACCATCCCGCCATTGCCGAGACTGACCACGTCCAGGGAGCCCTCGCAGCAGCCGGCCCCACGCGGCGGACCGAGGATGGGCTCAGGGTGGCGATCCTGCCCCACGCTCTGACCAGGGCCAAAGGCGGTCGCGACGGCGGCGGTCACGAACCTCGCGCCGGCGCCATCGCAGCTCAAAGGCTCAGTGGGGGGGATCCAGCCGGCGCTGGCGTCGTCCGCTCCTGCGTCGAGCGCGGTTGCACCGCTGCCGCCAGTGCTCTGCCCGCCGGCGGCACCGGCTTGACCGCCAGCCCCCAGGGACGCGGCTGGCTCGGCGGGACCACACGCGAAGAGCGCCCCAGCGATCAGGAACGGAAGAACTCGGTTTGGCGCTCGAACGCGCCGGGTGGCACTCACGGCTTCGACTCCCTCGGGCGAGGCTCGCGCCCGTGCTTGGGTCTGCCGCGGCGGGTTCGCCGCGGCGTCGTCGAGCAGGTCTTCTGACTTCCCTCGCCCGGACTGCCTTCCCAGTCTCTGCGACCAGTGGCGTTTGTGCCGAGCTAACTTGGCCGAGGGTTACAGCGGCGGCTCCGTGCCGGACTCGCACCGGCTTCCCATCGAAGGCCATGCTGGCCTCCGCCCCGAAGGGGCTCGAATCGACAGCCACGAGGTAACACGGGGCCCATCTGCCGGCAACTGTCGCGAACGCGCACAGGGTGCGCGGTTCCGCTACCCTTCTGCAAACTTTCGGCCGGGCGGGCTGCTGCCCTTGGCCAGTGGGCGCGCGCCCTGTCGGGGCGGCGGCGGCGTCGAGGGCCGGCTGAGGTCGGGCGGATCGCTCCAAACACCGTGGATGAAGTCGTACGCTCCACCCCGTGCTTCCGCGCATTGGCGGCAAAACGTCGCCGTTCCGGAGACGAAGCCCCGGGCGCCGGGACGGCCGACTTCGCGTCCGCAGTCGTCGCAGGTCACTCGCTGTCGGTCACGGTCACTGGGCACGGGGGCACCTCCTCTCCCCTAGCAAGCAACTCCCGTTCCGCGTCATTCCCGAAGATGAAAGTCCGCAGTCAGCCAGCTCAACGATTCCTCCAGTCGCGCCTCGGTGCTGGCGTCGAAGAAGTGCCCGACGGCGCCCAAGCTGAAGAAGCGGGCGTCGACGCCGGCGGCGGCGAGGGAGCCTGCCCCGCGCCGCAGGCCGCGGGCGGCGCCGTCGTGCTCGCCGGCGACCAACGCGATTCGGTCGATCCCTGCCGAGCGGAGCTGGCTGGGGTTCGGCACCACGTTGGCGCCGACGATCATCATCCGACGAAAGCGGCCGGGCGAGGCGAGAGCGACGCGCAGCGCAGCAGTGGCGCCGAGGGAGTAGCCAACGATGGCTCGGCGCTCGAGGTCGGGCGGATCGGAGGAGTCGAGCGCGTCAGTTGCGCGCTCGAGCTGGGACAGCAGCCCCCGCGTCGTGCCCGTCCACATCGCGCCGTCGCCCGCGCACGCCGTTGGTCCCTTGGGGCAGAGAAGCCACGCCTCGGCTGCCGCAGCGCGAAAGACTGGACACTCCCAGTGCGGGTTGGCGCACATGCCGTGCAGAAACACGACCAGCGGGGCGTTCTCGATGGCCACCCGGGGCGGGTGAAGCAGCGCCCCCGGCGCGCCCGCCAGCTCGACGAACTCCGCCACCCGCTTACGCGCAGCAGGAGGGTCGACGGCGTGCTGGGGCGCGGCTCGTGCCGCGACGGGCCCTGCGTCCGCCGGGGTGAGACCGGCGTCGGGCCGGACGGACCGGGCGGGCGGCTCGTCAGGCGCCGTCGCCCCGGGCGTCGAGGCCCGACATCCGGTGACCAGCGCCAGGCTGGCCGCCACCCCGACGCACGCCGCGTGACTCGGTCGCATGCGCGTCACTCCGCGTCGAAGCGAAACACGGGCAGCTCCGGGCGACAATTGAAGCGCACCGGCGCGACGCTCGTCCCGGTCCCACGGCTGACGTAGGTCGCGCCGAACGCAGTCTGGTACCAACCCATCACGAACCGCCCGCTGCCGGGCGGGAGCAGCGGCGCGATCGAGCCCAGTCGGACCTGGCCGCCGTGGGTGTGACCGGCCAAGGTGAGCGCGAAGCGCGGGGGAGCCGCCGACGCAGCGACGGAGTCGAGCACTGCGGGGCTGTGCGTGAGCAAGAGACGCAGCGCGACGTCGCTGCCCGAGCCGCCGACCCCCGACAACGCCCGGGCGAACCGCGCCGCACCGACGAGCCCGTCGTCGGTGGCCGCGAGGGTCACACCGCCGGTGACGAGGTTCTCGTTCACGAGCAGGCGAGCGCCGGCGCGCTGGTAGGCCGCGCCGAGCGCGTCGAGGGAGACGCCGCCCCAGTGTTCCCAGTTGCCTGGAGTCCCGAACACGCTCGCCCCCGTGGCGACGAGCGCGCGGCAGAACTCGGTGAGCACCCCGAGCTTGCTCGGGTGCTCCACGATGTCGCCCGTCAAGACGACGAGCTGGGCGCTCTCTCGCTGCACCGCGGCGACGATGGAGTCCTGCAGCCAGCCCAGACGATCGAGATGCGCGTCCGTCACCTGAGCCAGCGTCAGGCCACGCAGCGACGCGGGTAGCCCGCGAACCGGCACGCGCTGGCGCGACACATCGAGCCAACGGGGCTCGAGCGCCACCGCGTCCACCAGCAGTGCTCCGCCCATGGCGCCCGCCCCGAGCAGCAGCCCCCGACGCCCCATCCTCGACGTCACGGACGGTCTCCTTGGGTCACGACCGCAGCTTGACACGCGGGCCCTGCGCTTGCCAAAGCGGACGTGGCCCGCCCGAGCGGACCGCGCTAGCGTGCACGCCGCCTTGAGGTGCAACTACTACGACGCGGCGCGCTGCCGGTCCTGCACGCTGCTGCCCGTGCCCTACGCCGAACAGCTCGCGCGCAAGGAAGCCCAGGCCCGCTCTGCCGTCGGTGGCACCGAGGCCGTCGAGTGGCTGCCGGCGGCGGCTAGCCCGGAGTCCGGGTTCCGCAACAAAGCGAAGATGGTCGTCGGTGGCTCGCCGGGGCGAGTGCGACTCGGGCTCCGCAGCGCTGCTGGGGACACCGAGGATCTCACGGCGTGTCCGCTGTACCCACCCGCGCTGCGAGCCGCCTTCCCACCCATCGTCGAGTTCATCGATCGGACCGAGGTGCCACCCTACGACGTCCGTCGAGCGCGCGGCGAGCTGAAGTACGTGCTGCTCACGGTGGCGGAGCACTCGGGCGAGTCGATGCTGCGATTCGTGCTGCGCTCGCGGGACTTCTTGCCCCGACTCGAAGCGGAGCTCCCTCGGCTCGCCCGCGCCCTGCCTGGCTGCCGCGTCATCTCGGCCAACCTACAGCCAGAGCACAAGGCCATCGTCGAGGGAGACGAAGAGGTGTTGCTCGCAGGCGGGCCGTTTCTTCCAGTTCGGCTCAACGACATCGAGCTCTTGTTGCCGCCAGGTGCGTTCTTCCAGACCAACACCTGGGTGGCAGCCGCGCTCTATCGTCAAGCTAGGGACTGGGTGCTTCGGGAGCAGCCCGCGAACGTCCTCGATCTATTCTGTGGAATCGGCGGCTTCGCGCTGCACGTCGCGGGTCCCGATCGCGACGTGCTCGGCGTCGAGCTGTCTGCGGCAGCCGTGGCCGCCGCGCACAGCGCAAAGCGCGCGCTGCAGCTCGAGCGGGTCCGCTTCGAGAGCCGCGACGCGACCGCGCTCGAGCCCCTGCCCCAAGCCGATCTGGTCATCGTCAATCCCCCACGCCGCGGGCTTGGCAGCGCCCTGTGCGCCAGCCTCGAAGGCTCGGCCGCGTCCCACGTGCTCTACTCGAGCTGCAGCGCCGCGTCCCTGAGCACCGATCTGGGCCGGCTCTCGAGTTTTCGTCCCAAGAGCGCGCGCGTACTGGACATGTTTCCCCACACCGAACACTACGAGTGCCTCGTCTTGCTGGAGCGACGAGGCTGACTTTCTCGCGTTCGATCGGTCCCCGGGCCGCGCCAGGGTGGTCGCCGAATAGGACGTGTTGATTTAGACTGCCGCCGTCGCCTTTGGCCCAGACTCCAGGAGGACCAAGCCCAATGCCGCTCAAGCTCGCTCAAATCCAGCCACTGCTCGGTACATCCGAACTCGCCCTCGTGGCGCAGACCTTCCGGCCAGCGCTCGCGGGCCTGCCCGAGGGACGAATCAAGTCCAAGATCGAGCGCGCGCGCAAGCTTCGGGACAAGTATCGGGACGCGGCCAAGCGGCAGTCGCGCAGCGCACGAGGCAAGGGGCGAGCGGCGCCCAGCAGCACCACCGCCGCTCGCAGCGCGGCGAGCGCGAAGCGCGCGGAGATCTTCCACGAGGCGATCGGCCGGCTGCAGTCGGAGCTGCGCTCCCGAGGCGCGGCGCGCAAGGCAGAGAAGGCCAAGCAAGCGAAGCGTGAGAAGAAGAAGGCCACCGCGAAACGCGTGGCGCAAGTCCGCGCGGCAACGGCGGCGAAGAAGGCGAAGCCGAAGCGACGGAAGTCGACTACGGCAGCGACGGGAGGCGAACGTCCGATGGCCATCGCGCGGGACGACCGGCAGAAACAGCGAACGGCGGACCTCCGCACCCGCGCTCACGTCGCGGCGCGCGGGCGGCGGCAGCAGGCGCGCAAGGACGCGCGCTGAGCAGGCGCTCGTGAGAGGGCGATCGCTGCTCCCGGCGCTGTTGGTCGCCTGCGCGAGCACCTCGCCGGCGCCGCTGCCGTCGTCCGACCACGCCTCGCTCACCTTGCCCGGACCAATGCGCGGGCGGGGGCCGACCATGGCAGAGCGGAACCAGCAGTGCGCCGCTTGCCACCCGGACGTCGCCGCGGAGTGGCAGGGCTCGCCCCACCAGCGCTCGGATCGGGGCGAGGCCTACCGGCGCGCTTATTCGCGCGAGCCCTTGGCCATGTGCCGCGGCTGCCACGCGCCCGAGGCGGATCCGCGTCGAGAGCCTCCGGAGCCTCTCTCGCTCTTGGGCGTCGGGTGCGTGACGTGTCACCTGAGCGGCGACACGGTGCTCGCCGCGCCACGCTCCCAGGAGCTCACGCGAGAGATCGCTCCACACCCCATCCGACGCGTCCCAGCCTTCGCCGGGGCCGGCGCGTGCGCCGGCTGCCACGAGTTCCCCTTTCCGGACGGTGCGCTGCGCGCGGACCATGCGCTGATGCAGTCCACCGTCAGCGAGCACGCCGCGAGCGAGCATCGCCACGTACCGTGCGCGAGCTGCCACATGCCCGCGCGCGGTGAGGGTCGGAGACACCACGGGTTCTCGCGCGAGGATCGAACGGCTGCGCTGCGCGATGCCATCGTCGTCGCGAGCCGGAGGCTGCCCCAGGGCAGCGTCGAGGTCCGCCTGGAGCTGCGCGGGGTCGGGCATGCGCTGCCGACGGGCGATCTGTTTCGTCGCATCGAGATCTCCGCCGAGGCGTTCTCGGATGAGTACGTTCGCGTGGCTGAGGACGCGCGCTACTTGACGCGACACTTCCACCCAGCGGGCAAGTCCGGCGCTCCTCGGCGTCAGAGGCACGACGACCGCCTCGGGGCCGACGGCCAGACCGTGCGCGTCGTTCGCCTGCCGCTGGGGCAAGCGGCCGCGCCCCTTCCCATCGCCTGGCGGGTCGCTTATCAACGCTTGGCGCACCCCGCCGGGGACGACGATGACCACGCCGTGGTCGAGAGCGAAGTGACCATCGCGCAGGGCATTCTCCCCGCGCACGAGGGAGAGCCACCATGAGTTCCCAGTTCCGACTCGTCCTGAGCCTCACCGCCGGCGCGGTGGGGGCGTGCGCCCCGCCTCCGCTCGATACCCCGCTGCCCCGGCAGGGCGGCGCCGAGTCCAGTCAGCTCCCAGCGCCTCCGCCCGGCACCGCTGAAGCCACGGACCCTCCGCCCGCGCCGGACGACGCCGCGCCCGAAGCCCCGCCCCAGTTCTTCCGGCTAGCGCAGGCGGAGCACCGGCTCGAGCTCGTGCCCCTTGGAGACACGCTCTTCGTGCGCGGCGGAGGGATGCCGCTCGCGCTCGTGGAGGGAGACCGCGTCATCGAGGACGAACGGTACGGCAAGGGACTCGAGGGCTTCATCGGACTGCGCGGCCTCGCGGGGCACTTCCCGGACGACGCCTGGGCGCTGATCACCCTGAGCAACGGGCGAGTCGGTTGGGGCGGGCTCCGGCGCTGGAACGGTCGAACCTGGAAGGTCGAGGGCGCGGATCTGGCACAGCGATGGCTGTACACCGGCGCCTCACCCTGGGTCGGGGGGTCGCTGCTCACCATGAGCTTCAACGTGATGCCGTTCGACACCCAGCAGCCCGTTCGCTTTCGCCGGCTAGGCAAGATGGCAAAAGGCGCGCTCCCGCTGCCGTCCCAGTCAAGCTGCGGGACGTTGGTCAAGGCGTCGGCCTTCGCCGCGCTGCCGAGCGGCGAGGTGTTCGCGGCCGGCGCGACTTGTGACGACGACAAGTTCGCCATCGAGTGGTGGCGGGCCGGTGAGACGCGGGGCAACGTGGAGCGGTTCGACGCGCCGTCGCCTCACAACGAGACCTATGTGCTGGCCGGCTCCCCGGATCACGTGTGGGTGATCGGCGACTCCTGGAGCGCGCGCTCGGTCGTGCACTTCGACGGCACCGCCTGGCGCGAGCTCCCCCATCCACTGAAGCATCCGGTCGTCTCCGCTTCGCTCGGACCCGACGGAACACTGTGGGTCGTCTCCTCGCAGCTGCACGACAGCAACAACGTCGTCGGCGGCGTCTTCCGCCGCAGTCGCGGAGGGGACTGGCAAGAGGTGCCCTTGCCCTCGGGCGCACGGCTGCCGGTGAGCGTCCACGCCAGCGCGAAGGAGGTCTGGCTCACCGCGGACACCTCCCTGTTTCGCAGCTCGCCGCCAGCGGGTGAACCCCAGCCCCTGCGCTGGGAGTACGGCCAGCAGTTCCCCGGCGCGCTACGCATCCCGAAAGCAGCAACCGCGGGCTGCCAACACGTGTTCGTGCTGATGTACGGCATCACGCGAGTCACGCCGAAAGACTACGACTTTCCGCTGACGCGCAAGGCCATCGCCGGGCACCTGGATCTCGCCGGAGCGAAGTTCGCGGAGACGGAGGACAACGGCAAGCGCTACTTCGGCGCCTTCGTCCCCACCCTGGCGATGGGTCAGAAGATCGAGAAGCTCGTGCGCAAGCAGGTCAAGGGCTCTCAGCCGGCCGTCTTGTGCCACCAGCCCCGGATCGTGCGTGAGATCCGGCTGGACCTAGCCACGGGGAACGTGCTGCCTTGACCAGCGAGTGCTACCCGCTCGCCGCAGCGATGCGGTAGTGCAATGTCAGCACGCGAAAACCCAGGAAGCGGATCGCGTGCTCGCACCGGAGGGTGCCGTCGGCCTCGACGTACAGCGCGAAGATCTCGTGCAGGCTGCCGATGCGCCACACGCGGAGCGAGTCCCCCGAGCGCTGGACGCGATAGAACCCCGCATCCCCGAAGCGGCGTCCGGCCGAGACCAGGCGTAGGCCCGAATCGTCGTCGTTCTCGGGGCGCAGGATCACCGTCGCGTTCCCGTTCGGCATGGGGAACACCACCTTGACGCAGGCACCCGGCGCGTGCGGGACGCGGGTGGTCATGTAGAACCCGGTGTAGATGACCTGCGCCTTGCGCGCGAGCTTGCGGAACCAGCCCGTGTAGCGGATCTTCCCGTCAGGCTCGCGAAGCAGGATGATTTCACTCGTCATACCGTGCGCAGTGTCGAGTCCATCGAGCGGGAAGTTCAGCTGCTGAACTCGTCGGCTGATGGTCATGACCAGCAGCCAGAGCGCTACGTTCGCAGGAAAGTAGGTGCTGGCCCAGGTGTCGAGGCGATACGCAGACGTGTTCTGGTAGAAGTCGCGGATCTTCGGGTGCACCCGCTGTGGGTCGAAGGCCTCGCTGGCCAGCACGTCGAACTCGGGGATGAGCCCGCCCTCGCTCGCGTCCCGCACCAAGGTCAATCCCTCGGCGCGGGCCGTCTCTTCGTAGGGCCGGTCGCCGATCGTGTCGCCCCCGAGGGGACCGACCAGCCAGGCGATCTCGGACGCTGGGTACCTCCGTCCAAACACACCGATGAGCGCGTAGATGAACCACGCTCCGAGGGTACCCACGACGGCGCCGAGCATCCCCGGACGCTACCCCAAGACGTCAGCGTCGCGAGCAAGTCCTCGCGCCCGCCGACGCGCTCGGCGCGAGGCCTCCCGGTTGGGTGACCTCGCGCCGTGAGCGACTCAGGAGCGCGCCTTGCCGCGGGCCTGGGCGGCATCCTTGGCCTTTTTGCCCTTGCCCTTGCCCTTGCCCAGCTTGCCGTCGGCCTTCGCCTTCTGGAGCTCGGCCTTCGAGACCTTGTTGTCCTTGTTGGCGTCTGCCACCTGGATCCTGTTCCAGCGTCGTTCGCCGACCTCGGCGCGCGTCAGGAATCCGTCCTTGTTGGCGTCGAGCTTGGCAAACCACTGGCCCTTGCCTTTGCCCTTGCCGTCGCGAGCTTCCCTGCGCTCGCCCTGCTGGCCAGGTGCCGCAGCGGCTAGCGCCGTCGACGTCAACCCCACGAACAGTGCAGCAACTATCAGGCGAATCGTCGTTCTCATGGTCGAATGTCTCCTCGTTACAATCCAACCGACGCCCGCCCGCGCCCCTCCCCTACGGAGCTGGCGCTGATTTTCGTGCGCCGCCACCGGCCACCAGGCCGGCAGGCGGGTCTTGTAGCGGGCAGCCCGAGATCGGAGGCTCTGGGCGTGGCATCCAAGAAGAGGGAGCTGTTCGTCGACGCGCCCGCGCACATCACGTATGGGCTCGCGCGCGCCGCGGGCAGCGAAATCGGCAGCTTCCGCTTGGTGATCGACAACCCGACGGCGGGCTTCGCCAAGTTCAGCCGAGGCTTCGGCCTGACCAACCCCATGGACGTCATCGTGACGGTCACCCCGGTCGACGAGCAGCGCTGCTCGGTCGTGTATGAGGCAAGCATCCTGGCGTTGGTCGACCCCTTCGGCTTCCTCGGGGGTGCGCTGGACGTGTTCAGCGCGCACCTGGAGAACCACCGCCAGGCGTGGGCGACGGGCACGCCCCCGCCAGCCGCACCCAAGGACAAACGGCCACTGGTCGTCACCCTAGGCTGCCTCGGGCTGGTGCTTGGCGGCACGGCGGTGATGCTGCTCGTGATCGTCGTACTCTCGCTGCTGTGATCAGCGGCGCGTGTGGCGACGCACGACGTCGAGCAGCGCCGATACTCGAGGACGATCGGCGGGATCGCGCCCGACGTGGAGCAGCCGCACGGCACCCTGGGGATCGATCAGCACGTCGCCGCCGCGCTGAGTGACGTCTTGCCCGCTCGCGGCGGCAAGCCGACGCCCCCGCAGCACGAGGCGAACGTAGGCCAGCCAAGTGCGCGGACCATAGACGCGCCAGCGTGGAGCCGAGTCCATCCCATACGCGCGATACAGGCTCCGGTCCGTGTCGATCAGTATGGGCCAATCGACGGCCGTCTCCTCGACGTAGCCGCGGGCCGCCGGCAGAGTCGAGAACGTCACGACGCACACCGCAAGGCCCAGCTCGTCGAGCTGTGCTTGCTGCTGTCGCAACTGCGACAGGTGCTCTCGGCACGGCAGTCAGCCGAGATGCCGATGCATCACGAGCAAGAGCCAGCGCCCGGCGTAGTCCTCCAGCCGGTGGACTCGACCATCCAGGCCCTCGAGCCGAAAGGCCGCGGCGCGCATCAGGTCGCTCACGGCAGCTGGCTACAGCTGGCGTGATTCTCTGCTTTGCTCACGCAGGTCTGATCCCACGCACTGCAGCAGCAATACGGATCCAGCGCGCAGATCGCCAAGATGCAGGCGACCGTCGGGGGATCGGTGCAGCTGGGGGTGATTTCGGAGTCGAGCTTGCTGCCGAGGGGCGGCCCCACGCTCTTGACGCCGTGGCAACTCGGGGGCTTGCAGTCGAAGCCGCAGGTGCCCTGGGTAGCGCCGCTGGACCGCACGCAGTTGAGTGAGCAGCAGTCGGCGTCGCTCAGGCAGAAGCCCGTCGTACACGAGCCGCACTTGTTGGTCGCCGAGTCGCAGAACTTGCTGCAGCACTCCTGATCGTTGGTGCAGAAGGCGTCGTCCAGCGTGCACACGGCGCTACAGGTCTTGGTCGCCGCCGCGCAGGCCAGCCCGTCACAACAGCCGAGCCCGTCGTTCAGTCGGTCACACGGCACGTCGACGGGCAGACACTGCTCGACCACCTTGAGGCACAGCCCGGCGAGCTGCTTGCCCAGAGGGTCGTCCGGCAGTACTTGCTTGCACTCGGTGCCGTCGCAACAGGTGGACTGGGACGCGTCGGGATCGCACGGTGCGCGCTCTTCGAGGCATGCAGGCACGCCGCACTTGCCGGCCTGGCACTCGAGACCCGGACAGCACTTGTCGCCCTGGCACTCGAAGCCCAGCCCGCTGCAGATCTCCAGCGCGCAGACGCCCGAGACGCAGCGGTTGGTGCAGCACTGGGCGTTCTCTTGGCAGAGCTCGCCTTCGTCGAAGCACACGGTCCCGCCGCAGGTCTTGGTCTCGCCCGCCTGTCTCACGCAGGGCAGCCCGCCGCAGCATTGGCCGTCGTCCGTGCAGGCCACTCCGGCCGAGATGCAGCACTGCCCCGGCTTGCCGTCGCAGCCGGCTTTGCCCTTCAAGAAGCCGCAACAGTGATCGTCGCGCGCGCAAGCATCGAAGGTGCCCTCACAAACCGGGGGGAAGTCCAGGCAGCGGCGCGCCCCAGTGCACTGCTGCCCGCAGCGCCCGCGCACGAACTGCTCGAGCCACGCAGAGCGATCCGCGCTCTCGGCCTGGCCGAGGGACTGGTCGATGCGAGCGAGACACTCGGCCAGCAGGCCCTGGCGGCACAGGCTGTCTCCGCTCGGGCACTCCGTCGAACACTTGACCGACAGCTCGCAGAGGCGCTCGGGCGCGCTCTCGTAGTCGTCTAGTCCGAGCATGCTGCTGCAGCCGAGCACGACCATGCCGAGCAGCGCGACCAGGCGCAGCAGCGTCGAGAACCTCACTGGCACGCTCCGTCCACGCAGGTGAAGCCAGGACAACAGAGCGCGAACTCGTCCTCGCACTTGTCGTATTGCACCCCGCAGGTGGGCTCCAAGTCCAGGCAGGCGCTCACCTGGCTGCAGCTGCCCTGCCCGCAGGCATCCGAGTGAAAGTTCTGGAGCCACGCCTCCCTGTCCGCGGCGAGAGCCCGGTCGAGCCGCGTCGAGACGTGCTTCCGGCAGTCCTGCTCGTCGTCGTAGCATTCGCAGACGGCGTCGACGGCGCTCCTGCGCTCGTCGTCGACGCCGAGCACCGACGCGCAGGAGCTCAGCAGCGCCACGAGAGCGGCAGCTCCCGAGCGAGACGTCACAACTGGCCCCCGACCATCACGCCGCCGGCGCCGGCGCCAATCCACGGCGAGGCGACCACCCGCCGACTCTTCGCCTGCCGCTCGGCGCTTGGCGCGGTGAAGATCAGCGTGGCGCCCACGGCGGTGAGCAGCACCCCGCCGATACCTACCCACTGCGCGACGTTCGCGTAGGTCTTGGCGTCATCTGCCGCGTCGAGGCCCTTGTTCGTACAGAACTTCTGCACGCACGCGTCCGACTCGTCGGCCTCGCTCTTCTTGACCAGCGACATGACGGTGAAGCCTCCGCCGACAAGCAGCCCGAGAACACCTGCGCCGCCGACCACGTAGCCGATGGTCTTCTGCGTCGAGTCCACGGGCGCGGTCGGCCCCGATCTGCCGCCGCCCGGCGCCGAGTCCTTCGGCGGCGGGAACTTCTTGTCGAGCGCTGCGAGATCGAAGCTGACACTTCCCTCCTGCTGCTCCTTGGCGTCGAACCACTTCTGCTCGAGCACGCGGCTCCCGCGACGCACCTCGAGCACCTGGTTACCGGGATCGACGGGCAGCGCCAGGTTGTAGGCGCCCGGCTCCAGCTTGGTGTCCCCGCGATACACGTCGAGCCCGGCGACGGGCTTCTGGATCTCCACCTTCAGCTTGGGCAGGCGCGGCGCGAGCGCGTCGCGGCGCGACTTGGCGAAATCCGCGCGCGCGTCCTGCTGCTTGGTGGCAAGCTCCAAGGCCTCGCTCCAGTCGGCCCAGGCCGACGCGATCTGGCCGATCTGCTCGCGGCAGTCGGCGAGGTTCATGAGCGTGCCGAGGGTTCGGTCCAGCTTGTAGCTGGCGAGGAACTTGGGGCAGGCCTGATCCAGCTTTCCCGCTTCGCGCAGCTGCTTCGCCTCGTTGAACAGCACCTCCGCGGCGGCGGCGTTATCGGTCGCGTGAGCGCGGCCGGGGGCCAGCAGGGCGAGGGTCAGCACGCTCGCGGGCAGCAGTTGCCTCGAGATTCCCATCATCAGTGGCGTCCTTCGGGGAGTCCTTGCACCGGGGGCTTCGGCGGCTCCGCGGTAGCGGTTGGCGGGGCGGTGCTGGGCGGCGCAGCGGTCGCCGCCGTGGTCGCAGCCGTAGCCTTGGTCGTGGCCAGCGGGCCGCCGACCTTGGGGCGAGGCCCGGCGACCTTGGGCACCTCGAGCGCGACGGCGGCGTCCGCCGCGTCGGACTCGGCAGCAAGCTCTACCACCGGCCCAGCGGGGGCCGTCGCGGGCGACGTCAGCTCGCTCGCAGCGCCATGGGCGCCCGTGGACGCCGCGGGCTCGGGGCTCTCGGCGACCGCTCCAGGTCGCATCGCCACCAACGCGACCACCGCGGCGGCGATGGCGGCCGCTGCGCCTGCAGCGACGACCACCCGAGAACGCGGCTTCCCCGGCGCGACCTGCGCCGTCAGCGTGTCCGTGCCGAGGGAGCCGCCGGTGCCGCCGAGGGCGGTCTCCGCGAACGCGACGTCCCGCGACGACGAGCGCAGTGCGCTCGACACCTCGCCTCCATCGCGGGAGTGCACGCCCAGGTCCGGCTGCCCGAGGGCGTCCGCCAGCTCACGCACGGCCTCGCCTGCCGACGGAAACCGCTCGGACGGCTCGCGCGCGCAAGCCCGAGCGAACCAGCCATCGAAGCCAGGTCCGAGCGAGGACCCGCGCTCGCTCGGGACCGGGAGCGGCTCGTACGCGACCTGCGCGATCAGGTGAGGCAGCGTCTCGGCCGTCCAGGGCTCGTCACCCACCAGCACTTTGTGGGCGAAGATGCCGAGCGCCCAGACGTCGGTCTGCGGCGCGATCTTGTCCACACGACCCAGCGTCTGCTCCGGCGACATGTAGAGCGGCGTGCCGAACACCTCGCCGGTCGCCGTCTTGGACTGCAGTCCGCCACCGGCTTCCGTCAGCTTCGCGATCCCGAAATCGAGCAGCTTGACGAGCGGCGTGCCGTCCTCGCGCTCGGTCAGAAACAGGTTTTCCGGCTTGATGTCGCGATGGACGATGCCGATCCGATGCGCGCGGTCGAGCGCCCGCGCCATCTGTCGCAGGTAGACGAGCGCTTCATCCACCGGCAGGCGACCCCGGCGCTTGAGCAGATCGTCGAAGCTCTCTCCGCGCAGCAGCTCCATGACGAGGAAGGGGGCACCGTCGAGCTCGGGGGCCACGTCCGCGTCCGTGACCTTCACCACGTGGTCACTGTCGATGCGGGCCGGGGCCTGGGACTCGCGACGGAAGCGCTCGAGCATGACGCTGTCCGTGGTCAGCCTCGGGTCGAGCAGCTTGAGCGCGAGCCGCTGGCCGGTCACCTGGTGTTCGACTTCGTAGACCGAGCCCATGCCCCCTTGGCCAAGACGCCGCAGGAGGCGGTAGCGCGCCGCAACGACCGTCCCCGGAGTGATTTCCGCTGTGCCCGTCATGACCTGGAAGGAAGGCTATTTGGCCGCCCGGCAAAGGTATCACGCGGACCCCGGGGTGAGCCAGGGGCGCTCAAAACCGACCCGCGAGCTGGGCGCCCAGACCCGCCGATAGCTCGAGCCGCACGGCCCGCCCCGACTGACCGCGTTCGAGCACCAGCAGCGTCGTCCCCGTGGCCACACCAGCGACCCCCACGGCGAAGCCCACCGTTGACCAGGTGGCTCGCGCAATCGCTGCGTCCCGGAGCTCGATCCCGCGCGGATCGCAGCGATTGCTCGCGTCGCAGAAGGCGTCGGACTCCTGGTGCTTGGAGCGCGCGCTGAGCCCGAAGGCCGTCCCCACCGCGAGCCCGACGACCCCGACGCCCAGCGCGGTCAACGCGACGGTGTTGCGCTCGAGGAACGACGGGGCCCGCTCGGGCTGCTCAGCCGGCGGGTTCGGCTCGAGCGCGGGCAGCGTCACGGACTGCTCGCCGGGGCCGGCGGCGACGCGCACGACCTGCTCGTGATCCCGATGTCCCGGCGCGCGCGCTCGCAGTACCAGCGACCCCGCATCCACGGGCAGCGCATCACCCGGCTCGATGGCCTCGCCGTCGAGCTCGACGACGAGGTTCGGCACCAGCCGGGGGACGCGCACCGTCAACTTCGCCAGCTTGGGCTCCAGCTCGCGCGCCCGCGTCAGCGCTACGCGTTCGCGCTCGGCTTGCCCTTGCGCGCGCGCGAGCTCGGCGACGGCGCGGTACTCGCGCCACGCGCTGGCGGTCTTGCCTTGTCGCTCATGGCACAGCGCCAGCAAGCCGAGGGTGCCGAGCCCTGGATCGAGCGCTTGGCTCTGCGCCAGCCGCTCGCACGCGGCGGCGATCTCACCGCGCTCCAACAGCGCCTTGCCCTCCCGGAACAAGGAGTCAGCCCGAGCCTCGGCTTCGCTGGCGCTCGCCAGCTGCGGCGTCAGTCCGAGCGCCGCACCAGCCGCGATGCTACTTGCGCGTCTCGCCCAGGACATCGATCACGCTCTTGGGTTGGGCTGGCTTCTTGGGAGGGACAGCGACGCGGCGCGAGGACGGCGCGACTACCTTGGCATCCTGGCCGACGGGCTCGGGCTCTGCCGCCCCACCCACCACGACGATAGGTCTCTCGACTTCCGCGGTCGGCACCGCCTCCGCGCCAGGCTCCGCGAGCGCTTGCACGGGCGCCGGGTCCAGCGCTGGCGCCTCGGGCCGGGAGCGCACGAACGACAGCAGCACGCCGAGCGCGAAGACCATGCAGCCGACCGCCACGCCCACCCACACCAGGCTGCCTCTGGGCTTCGGGTCCGCACGAGGCGTCCACCCCGGAAGCCCTGCTAGCGACTGAGGAGGTGGCCGTGGCGGCGCGGCTTCGGCTGCCTCCGGCGCAGCGACCGGGGCAGGCCGCAGACTCGCCTCCGGCTCGGGCGCAGAGTGCTCGATGCTGGACAGCGCCGACGCGATGCGCGTTCGCATGTCCTCCAACTCGGCTCGCAGCACGCGCTCCACGAGCGCGGCCACCTCGCTGGCCGGAGCTGCACCCACGGTGACCGAGATGGCGCTCTCGAGCGCGATGTGCAGCTCATGTGCACTCGAGTAGCGATCCCGGGGCTCGTACGCGAGCGACCGAGCGAGCACCTCGGAGACCACGTCGGGCACCGTCGTCAGCCGGGGCGGCGATTCGCCCGAGCACAGCGCCGCCATGGCCTCGCCCTCGCTCGACGAGATGTACGGCGGGTGACCCGCGAGCAGATGGTGCAGCACCGCGCCGACTCCCCACACGTCCGTGCGCGCGTCGACGCCCCCGCTCAGCGCTTGCTCGGGCGCCATGTACCAGACCTTGCCGGCCACCATCCCGACCCCCGTCTCTTCCGCCGCAGTATGCACAGCCTTCGCGATCCCGAAATCGATCAGCTTCACTCCGCCGGCACGCCCCACCAGCACGTTCTGGGGTGAGACGTCGCGGTGGACTACGGGCACCGCCGTGCCGGAGTCACCGCGCAAGGTGTGCGCGGCGTGCAGTCCGCGGCTGACGTCCGATGCCACCCGCAGGGCCACCCCCAAGGGGAACGCTTCACCGGCGTCCGCCAGCTTGCGGCGCAGCTGCGAGAGCGACCCGCCTTCGACGTACTCGAGCACCAAGTACAGGTGCCCGCGGTGCTCCCCAACGTCGATGATCTCGGCGACGTTGGGATGGCGGATGGCCGCGGCGATCCGCGCTTCGGTCACGAACGTGCGCTGCACCCGGGGGCTCTTCGACAGCTCGGCCAGCACCGTCTTGACGGCGAACAGCCGCTCGAAGCCGCGCTTGCCGCGCAGGCGGGCGAGCCAGACCTCTGCCATCCCGCCGGCCGCGAGCGGTAGCACGAGCTGGTAGCGATCGAGGCGCTCGCCGGGCGACAGCAGCGACTCGGAACGCACGGGCATCCTGATCCGGAACTTTCCCCGCTTCTGGCTCGGGATGCAAGGAGGGGCGCGGCAGCGGGGGTCAAACCGGCTCCCGCTCTCACGCCCGGGGCTGGTATCGTGGCCACCGCCAGCGTGACTACCGACGATCAGAAGACGCGAACGCGAGTCGAGCTCGGCGCCGACGCCCCCGAGGAGCGCGTGATCGCGTTCTGGGAGGGCGGCTACGCCGCGGCAACGCTCCCCACGCGCGGCGCACTCGTCGTGGGCCGGTCGCGCACGGCAGATCTCTCGATTGATCACCCCTCCGTGTCTCGAGAGCACGCGCGCATCGTCGTGGACGCGAACATCAGCATCGTGGACTTGGGTAGTCACAACGGCACCCGCGTTGGCAGCGTCGTGTTGCGCGCGGGGGAGCGCGCGGTCGTGGCGCCGGGGGACGTCATCGACTTGGGCGGGGCGTTCTTGTCCGTCCAGTCCACCCGGCCGACTGGCGAAGGCCGCCCCGAACGCGAGACCCTCGACGCGCTGATCGAGCGGGTGAGCCGCAGCGACCTGAGCGTGATCCTGCTGGGCGAGACGGGCGTGGGCAAGGACGTGACGGCTGAGCGCATCCACCGCGCCTCCCCGCGGGCCGGCGGCCCGCTGGTCAGCCTCAACTGCGCCGCCCTCAGCGAGAGCCTGCTCGAGAGCGAGCTGTTCGGGCACGAGCGCGGCGCCTTCACCGGTGCCCACGGCGCGAAGGTCGGCTTGCTGGAGGCCGGGCACCGCGGGACCGTGTTCTTCGACGAGGTGGCGGAGCTGCCGCTCTCGACCCAGGCCAAGCTGCTGCGCGCCATCGAGACCCGCACCATCCTGCGCGTCGGCAGCGTGGTGCCCAAACCCATCGACGTCCGCTTCGTCGCCGCCACGAATCGTCCGCTCGAGGAGCTAGTGGCGAGCGGTGCGTTTCGCCGTGACCTCTACTTCCGCCTGGCTGGGCTGACCTTGCGCATCCCTCCGCTGCGGGCGCGCCTGTTCGAGATCCCCGCGCTGGCGCGACTCTTTCTGACGGAAGCGTCCGCTCGCCATGGCCGATCCGCGCCCAACCTGTCGAACGCCTCTCTCGCCGCGCTCCGCGCACATGCGTGGCCCGGGAACGTGCGGGAGCTCAAGAACGTGATGGAGCGAGCTCTCGTGCTGTGCAGCGACGCGGTGATCGAGCCGCAGCACTTGCTGCTGACGGACGCAGGTCTCCGCGCTCCTTCGACCGGTTCGGGGGACTTCGACGACGAGCGTGCGCGCGTGCTTGGCGCCCTGGAGCAGGCGGGCGGCAACCAGACCCGCGCCGCGAAGCTGCTGGGGATCTCGCGCCGGACCCTCGTCAATCGCCTCGACCAGTACAACTTGCCTCGACCTCGCAAGCTCTGACGCCAATGGACCCGCACTACCAACAGTGGCTCTCGCTCTTCGTGCGGTGGCTGCACGTCATCACGGGCATCGCCTGGATCGGCAGCTCGTTCTACTTCAACTGGCTGGACGGCAACTTGCGCAAGCCCGAGCGTAAGGTCGACGAAGCAGGTCTGGCCGGGGAGCTGTGGAGCGTGCACGGCGGCGGGTTCTACGTCGTGCAGAAGTACTCGGTAGCGCCCAGCGAGCTGCCCAAGACCCTGCACTGGTTCAAGTGGGAAGCGTACACGACCTGGCTCTCGGGCTTCTGCCTGCTGGTGTTGGTCTACTACATGGGCGGTGCGGCCTACCTCTTGGACGAGGGCTCGTCTCCGGTCGGCCCATCCACCGGCGTCGCCATCGGGGTGTTGTCGCTGCTGTTCGGCTGGCTCGTGTACCACGGGCTCGCCGATACTCGACTGGTCGATCGACCAGTCGCGTTCGCGAGCCTTGGGTTCGTGCTGGTCACGCTGCTGGCCTACGGGCTGACGCAGGTCTTCACCAATCGCG
Source organism: Polyangiaceae bacterium (assembly GCA_019637295.1). Classification (GTDB taxonomy): domain Bacteria; phylum Myxococcota_A; class Polyangia; order Polyangiales; family Polyangiaceae; genus JACKEA01. The sequence continues at coordinate 448,582 of JAHBVX010000002.1, read as the reverse complement.
CCGCCTACATCCACGTCGGCGCCATGCTCGGCACCATCATGGCCGCCAACGTCTTCTTCGTGATCATCCCCGGGCAGCGCCGGATGGTGGACGCCATGTTGGCCGGCAAGGAGCCGGACGGACGGGCTGGTGCGCGCGCGAAGCAGCGATCGCTACACAACAACTACATCACGCTGCCGGTGCTGTTCATCATGGTGAGCAACCACTACCCGATCACCTTCGATCACACGCACGGCTGGGCCGTCTTGGCGGCGCTGTCGGTGCTCGGCGCAGGTACGCGGCATTGGTTCAACTTGAAGAACAAGGGCCACCGGAACAAGTGGATCTTGCCGGTCGCGGCGCTGGGCATGTTGGCCCTGGCGGTGGTCTCTCGCCCGCGCGCCGCGTCTGCGGAGGGTGAGCCGGTGGCCTTCGAGACAGTGTGGAACATCGTCAGCACACGCTGCGCCACCTGCCACTCGTCGAGCCCGACGGACGCGATCTTCACGACACCCCCCAGCGGCGTCGTGTACGACACGCCCGAGCAGATCCGCGCGTTCGCCGAGGCCATCAACCAGCGGGCGGTCCTCACGCAGAGCATGCCGCTGGGCAACCGCACCCAGATGACGACCGAAGAGCGCCAGACCCTCGGCCGCTGGATCGCTCAGGGCGCGCGCATCGACGGCAGCCCAGGCGGCGGCCCGAGCGCCAAGGCCGCGACGACGAGCGCGCCCTCCCCCGCCGCGCCCAGCGACCCCGCGGCCCGCGCTCGACAAGTCTACGAGCAACGCTGCGCGGTCTGCCACGGTTCCCGGGGCGCCGGAGACGGCGCGGCGGCCCAGACCCTGTCGCCCAAACCCCGCGCGCTCTCCGACGCCGGGTGGCAAAAGGGCGTCACCGACGAGTATCTGCGGAAGGTCATCCTGGAGGGCGGCGCGGCGGTCGGCAAGAGTCCGGCCATGCCGGGCAACCTCGATCTGAAGCGCGAGCCGGAAGCCGTCGACGCGCTCGTGAGGCTCGTGCGCAGCTTCGGCGAGTAGCCTGCACCTCAGGACTGCGGCTCGTCGTCGGGCTGAGACGCTCGATCCACCGGAGCCGCGGCTTCGGCGGGCTCGCTCGCCGGCTCCGCGGTGCGCCCGGATTCTGGCGGTACTTCGGCCGCGGACGCGGACTCGTCCACCGCGGGCTCCGCCACCGCGGGCTCCGGCTCGTCCACCGCGGGCTCCGCCACCGCGGGCGCCGGCTCGTCCACCGCGGGCTCCGCCACCGCGGGCGCCGGCTCGTCCACCGCGGGCTCTGCCACGGACTGGTCCGACGCGAGCTCGGCTGCGGGGGGCGTTGCCACCGGGTCTGGCGGCCCCGCGAGCGCCGGCTCGAGCAGGCGCGCGGCGCCGGAGCGCTCGAGCGCGTCTTGGACCAGGAGCGCCGCGAGGCCCAGGGTCAGGCCGCCGAAGAGCAGCGCGCTGGCAAAGTGGAAGTGCAGCCCCAAGTCGCTCTCCCGCACGGTCCAGTACTGCGCCGCGCACACCCCGAGAAACGACGCCCAGAGCATGCCGTCCCCGAAAGACAACGCGCGCGCCTCGCTGCGGCGACCCCGCTCCTGCGCGATGAGCGGCACCAGGAACACGAAGTGCACGTAGTAGTTCGCGGGGTGAAACACGATCGGGATCAGCAGCAGGCCCAGCGCCGAGGTCTGAGCGATGCTGCGCCGCCGCGCCGCCAGCGCGATGAGCACGATGTAGAAGACGATGCCCGCGATGTACACCGGCGTGCGCCCGCGCAAGATGCGATTGTGCACCCCGTCGGGTCCGGCGACTAGCCCCCGCCAGCTGACGTGATTGACGTGCGGATCTCGGTTGAGCAAATGCACCTTGTCGAGCCACTCGGACCAGGCACCGAACGACAGCACGGCGGACGAGATGCCCAGCAGCACGACCACGGTGAGGGTGGCGCCCAGCGCGATCTTCAGGAAGGGCTCCTGGGCCCGGCGCAGCTCTGCGAGAGAAGGGCGCTTCTTGTGGGTGCCGACGTAGTCCACCAGCCACCACAGCACGACCACGCCCAGGATCACCAGACCGGTCGCCGGGAACGCGCGGATCATCGCCGCCAGCGCCAAGAGCGCGCCCCCCAGCACCCAGCGCTGAGTCTTGAGCGCGCACAGCCCGAGCGCGAGGTACACCATCCAGTCGTGCCGCAGGGTGGCTCCAGCCCAGTTGGTGCCGAACATGTAGAAGTCGTTGGCACCCCACAGGATCATCGAGACGAACATGGTGCGCAGCCCGAAGGTGCGCCCGATGGCCAAGAATCCGATCAGTAAGAGCAACGGATCCAGCATCGCCCCGAGGAATAGCGTCTCATTGCTCGCGGTCGTGGCCCTGTACATGTAGTGCACGAGCGTGAACCACACCGGCGTCGCGTTGCCGCCGTGGTCGTGCATGCTGCCCAAGTAGTCTCGCACCCCCATGTTCAGCCGGAAGTAGCGCATGTCCTCGACGAACGCCTGCCAGCGCTCCGGCGAGAACCGCGCCTTCACCGCCTCGATCTCGTGGCGCCGATTGGCCACGTTCGTCATTTCGTGCGTCTTCAGATCTCGAAACCCGACGTGGGACAGCGAGTCCAGCGTCACGGCGGGGTCGTCATCGACGTAGGCGGCGACGCTGCCCATGTACAGACCGTCGTAGCGCAACTCTTTGAAGTACTTCGCGATGGGGTAATAGACCCGCATGTCGAAGTTGTGGACGTAGCTCGGCTTTTGCAGCCCGTGATCGATGTACTGGGGGCGGCCGAGGTTGAAGAAGCACGCCACCGCGATGACGGCACAAATCCCGAGCACCGACAGGGTGGCAGCGGCGTTGGCCTTCCACCTCAGCGGGGCGAAGGCCTCCCGGAGTACGACGAGCATGGCGGTGAGCGCCACCATGCCGCGCAGGATCGCCACCTCGCGCTGCCCCACGGGCCAGTCATCTTGTACCGCCGACGCCAACTCCCAGCCGGCGAACAGCGGCAACAGCGCCGTGAGTAACAACCACCAGATCGGCGCGCCGCGATACGCCACCAAGGCGAAGGCCGCGAGGGCGAGACCAAAGGTGAGCGCGAGGTTCCTGAGCCGCTCGTCCGGCGGAATGCCTGGGCGCGACGGCACGAACGGGGGGAACGGCTCCGGCTTGGCCGAGAAGACCTGCACCTCGCTGATGGCGTAGGACGCATCACCGGCGCTGGCGGTGATGCGCAGATAGCGTGCCTCGGCGTCGAGTCGGTCGTTGGTGCGCGGCTGCAGACCTCGACCGCTCGCGGGGCCCGCTTCCCAGAGTGGGCTCCACGCCTCCCCGTCCTTCGAGACGCTCAAGCTGTAGGTATCGTTGTTGTCCGCCAGCAGATACGCGGCGCGCAGGGCGACGACCTCACCCAAGTCGAACTCGACGAAGGAGCCGGTCGAGTGGAACACGGCCGTCCGATCCGTCTTCCAGTGATCCCCGAACGTGGCCGCCAGTCCATCCGTCAGTCGCTCCGCGCGCGGAACGCCGGCGCTGCGGATGGGTAGTCTTCCGGCCAACAGGTTGGTGCTCGAGTCCTCTTGAGCTCCGGCGGGTGTAGCCAGGGTCACCAGGCTCGTGACGAGCAGCCCTGCCAAGCAGAGCAGCGCGAGCGCTCGACCCCAGAAGCCGCTAGAAGCTGCGATGCGCTCGGCGCGCGAACCGGTCCTCACGGCGCGAGAGGATGTACAAGTCCCGCCCACAAGTCCACCCAAGTCCTCCGCGAGCCAGGCCGCGCCCGGTCCGGGCGCGCCCACCGCGGAGCCGGACGCCACTCGCTCACTTCCCGCGGCGGGCGCGGGTCGTGGGCGCAGCTTGGCGCCGGGTCTCTCGTCGTTTCAGTTGGCTGTCGGGCTTCTGCCGGTTGCCGCTCTTTCGGGTCGACTTGCGAGACGGCGAGGTCTTGGAGTCCTCCAGCGCAAACGCCGCCTTCTTGCCAGCTGCCGACGACCGATTTCGCTCGGCCGTGGACGCGCCGCCAGCTCGCTTGTCCGTCGCGCTGGTCTTGGGCAGCGCGGTGTCGGCGCTTTGCGCTTTCTTCGCCTTCTTCTTGGTGGTCGGCGCGCGAGGGACCGGGCGAGTCTGATCGCGCTTGAACTTCAGAGCTTTTCTCAGCATGGCGGGGCTCGGGGGGTGAATCGCTCGCGCACTCTATACGGGCCGAGCCTGCGATCGCAATGCCGGCGACGCCCGGCGGCGCTCAGCGCCTGTCGCGGGATCGAGAGCGGTGAGATAGGCTGCCGAGCGATGAGCCCCCGGGCGCTGCTCTTCGTGACCGTCTTCAACAGCATCCTGGGCTTGTCCGTGCTGTTCCCGATCCTGGCGCCCCTCGGGCGCTCGCTCGACCTGAGCGAAGTCCAGATCGGCTCGTTGTCCGCAACCTACGCGTTGATGCAGTTCGTCCTCAGTCCCTACTGGGGTCGGCGCAGCGAGCGGGTCGGGCGCAAGCCAGTGATCCTGATCGGCGTGCTCGGGTTCGCCGCCGCGTTCTTCCTGTTCGGCGCGGTCGCGCACTTCGGCCTGCGAGGAGCCCTCGGTCCGGGGCCGGTCTTCGCCGGCTTGCTCGTCGCCCGGGTGATCGGCGGCGCGTTCTCCTCGGCGACCCTCCCCACGGCGCAGGCCTACATCGCGGACACCACCGAGCGCGCCGACCGCACCGCGGGCATGGCCCTGGTGGGCGCGGCGTTTGGACTGGGTATCGTGTTCGGCCCGGCCATCGGCGCCCTGCTCGCGGGTCTGTCGCTGCTCGCGCCCGTGTACTTCTCCGCGGGCTTCGCCCTGCTCAACGCGGTGTTCGTCTGGCTCTTCCTACCGGACACGACGCGCCGCGTTCTGGATGCTCCCAAAGCGAGCGCTCCGGCGCTCAGCGGGCGGGTCTGGCCGCTGCTGACGGTCGGCTTCGCGGTGACGCTGGCCTCGGTCGCCATGGAGCAGACCGTCGCCTTCTACTACCAGGACCGGCTGTCGCTGGCGCCTCAACAGACGGCGCGCACGGTAGGCGCCGCGCTGGTCTGCTATGGGGTGGTCGCGGTCCTGGTGCAGGGCTTCATCGTGCGGCGGGTCCGCTGGTCGCCGCTCGTGCTGCTGCGCGTTGGCGTGCCCATCGCCCTGCTGGGGTTCGTGGGCTTGGTGCTGTCGAAGGATTTCTGGTCGATGACCCTCGCCCTGTCCATACAGGGCTTCGGCCAGGGCCTCGCGCTCCCCGGTGTCAGCGCGGCGCTTTCCCTTGCGGTGGACGACGACGAGCAGGGCGCGGTGGCGGGGCTGAGCAGCTCCTCGTCCGCGCTCGGGCGCATGCTGGGCCCGCTGGCGGGCGCAGGGCTGTACCAACTGCATCCGACCTATCCCTACATGTTCAGCGCGGGGCTGCTGGGCGTCGTGCTCGTCGTCCTGATCCTCGGCGCGAGGCGAACGCTGGCCCCCTCCCGCTGACCCGACGGGCGGTTCCCCCGGCCCGAGCGGAGTCGATTGTCTCACGAGGGGGATCGACAGATCGGTCGAGGTTTGATCTAACCCGTCCGAAGCGCGATCCCCGGCGGTGCACCATTCACTTTGGGGATCGACAAGCCTTTCGGAAGTGTGATCTAAGCGCCAGGTCGAAGTCGCAGAAAGTTGATTCCGAGCCGGAGCCGTAGTTTCTCGGACCCACGTCGCAGCACATCGGCCCCGTTCGGAGGCCACTCGAGGGAGCAATTCTTGGAGGCACATTCAGTCCACGACCCCGTTTGCACCCGGCCCGCCCCCAGCGAGCGGGCACGTCCGTTCCAACTCAAGCTGCGGCTGCTCTCCGAGCGAATGCTGGTCGAATCCAGCGATGGACGCTGGAGAGAGAAGGCCGTGGCGGTGCTGTCCCTGCGCTTCGTCTACGGTGGCGTGGAGCTGCGTCCGGTCGGCAGCAGCGAGCTGTCGGTCGGGCTCGACGACGACTTCGACCTCCCCGCCGCGCACACGGACCTGGGCCTCGAGCGCGACGAGCGCGCCGAACGCAGCGCGCAGGCCATCTTGGAGCGGTATGGCGCCGTCGAGTTGTCCTGCGTGGACACGGTGGCACCTGCTCACGACTCCGTCGCCGACTACATCATCAGCGTAGACGACAACGTGCACGCCATCTGCTCGTTCTCGGGTCCTGCGGCGGACGAACTCCGGGAGCGGGGCTGGGACGTCGAGGTGGACGACGCCTTTCCCTACCGCGTCGTCGGTGGCCAGCACGACTGGGTCGCCTCGCTCGTCGAGCGCAAGGCGGAGGGCTCGTGGTTCCAGCTCGAGCTCGGCCTCGACGTAGGCGGGGAGCGCATCGATCTGGTGCCCGCGCTGATCCGGCTGCTCGAAGAAGCGCCCAAGGGGGCACGCCTCTCCGTGCTGTCCCGACACGCCGCGCGCTGTCGGGCCCTGCCGGTGGGGGACGGCCGCTACGTCGCCATCCCCTGGGAGCGGCTCGAACCCGTGCTCGACGTGCTGTGCGAGATGTATGACGGCACGCACGGTCGCCGGCTCCAGCTGCACGAGACGAACCTCGCCTGCGTGGAGCGACTCGAGCGCGCCCTGGCGGGCACACCCGGCGCCGTCCGCTGGAAGGGGCGTCTCGACGCCGTGGAACGCGGTCGGACGCTGGGCGCGGGGCCGACCTTTGCGCCGAAACCCATCGCGCTGAAGGCCGATCTGAGACCGTACCAGCAAGACGGGCTCACCTGGCTCTGTCATCTGCGCGATCACGGCGTGGGTGGCGTACTCGCGGATGACATGGGTCTGGGCAAGACGCTGCAGGCCATCGCGCTGCTGTCGGTGGAGAAGGAGTCGCGCCGGATGGACCTGCCGACCCTGATCGTCGTTCCTACCAGCCTGGTCGAGGGCTGGCGCCGACAGATCGCCCAGTTCGCACCCTACATCCGCGTCACGGTGCTGCACGGCAAGAAGCGCCACGATGCGTTCTCCGAGCTTGGTCGCGCCGAGGTCGTGCTGACGACGTACTCGGTGCTCGCCCGGGATCTGGAGCGCTTCCGCGAGCACGCCTATCACTACGTCATCCTGGACGAGGCCCAGGCCATCAAGAACGCACGCAGCCAGGCCAGCCGCGCGGCGCGCACGCTCGAGGCCCGCCATCGGCTGGCGCTGACGGGTACGCCGGTCGAGAACAACTTGGACGAACTCTGGAGTCTGTTCGAGTTCGTCGTGCCAGGATTGCTGGGCAGCAGAGAGCGGTTCCGCGCTGGCTTTCGCCACCCCATCGAGCGCGAGGGCAACGAGACGCGCTTGAGCGTCTTGCGCTCGCGGGTTTCCCCCTTCGTGCTGCGCCGCTTGAAGGAGACCGTCGCCCGCGACCTCCCGGCCAAGACGGAGCTGGTCCGTCACGTCGAGCTCGGGCAAGGTCAGCGTGATCTGTACGAGAGCATTCGCGTCTCCGCGCACACCGAGGTGCGCACGGTCATCCGGCGTCAAGGGTTCGCGGCGTCGAGCGTGATGATCCTCGATGCCCTGACCAAGCTGCGGCAGGTGTGCTGTGACCCTCGGCTCGTGCCGGTGGACAGAGCACGCGAGGTGGCCGGCTCCGCCAAGGCCGAGGCGTTCTACTCGCTGCTCGGGGAGCAGCTCGGGCGAGGTCGCCGGGTGCTGGTCTTCTCCCAGTTCGCGCGCATGCTGGCGCTGCTCGGCGCCGGACTACGAGAGCGCGGTATCCCGCACGTCACGCTGACCGGGCAGTCCCAAGAGCGCCACCGCTTGGTAGACCGATTCCAGGGCGGCGAGGTGGATGTGTTCCTGATCAGCCTCAAGGCGGGGGGTACTGGGCTGACGCTCACCCGGGCGGACACCGTGATCCACTACGATCCCTGGTGGAACGCGGCCGCGCAGATGCAGGCCACGGACCGCGCGCATCGCATCGGTCAGACCCAGCCCGTGTTCGTCCACAACCTCGTGGTCAGCGGCAGTGTGGAAGAGCGAATGCTGGCGCTGCAGCACCGCAAGCGTACCCTCGCGGACACGCTGCTCGGCGGCGACGTGGCGACCGTCCGCCTGCTGCCAGACGACCTGGAGGACCTGTTCGCTCCCCTGGAGGAGCCGGAGGGCTGACGCCGGTCGCCAGTCGTTTGTCATAGTGGTCATCTGTGGCAGGCTCTCGGTCATGTCACGGCTCCGCCCCCTGCCTCCTCAGCGTCAATTTCAGCTTCCGCGCCGCACCTTCATGGGCCGGGGTATCGCCGGGCTGATCACGATGATGGTGGGGCCCGAGCTGGTGGCCTGCAGCTCCGAAGAACCGGCCAAGCCCAAGTCGCCCTCGCTCCCCGAGCTGCCCAAGCTTCGCTCCAACCTCGATGCCCTTGGCCCGCTCGAGGCGCCCAACGCCGACGGCCTGAGACTTCCGCCCGGCTTCACGTCGCGGATCCTGGCGACGAGCAACCAGGCGCCCCTGGGCGGCGACTACCTGTGGCACATGGCGCCCGACGGCGGAGCCACCTTCCTGCAACCCGACGGGGGCTGGGTGTACGTGTCCAACTCGGAGTTTCCCTTGGTGGGCGGGGTCGGGGCGCTGCGCTTCGACAAGGATGGAGTGCTGGTCGACGCCTACCCCATCTTGAAGAACACCAACGTCAACTGCGCCGGCGGCGCGACACCTTGGGGCACCTGGCTGTCGTGCGAAGAGGTGGGAGCCGGCAAGGTGTGGGAGTGCGACCCGCTCGGCAAACGCGAGGGCGTGCACCGCAGCGCGCTCGGGATCTTCAAGCACGAGGCCGCTGCGGTCGATCCCGTGCGCAAGGTCATCTACCTGACCGAAGACGAGGGCGATGGCTGTTTCTACCGCTTCGTGCCGAAGGCGTACCCGTCGCTGGCCAGCGGGACGCTGGAGGTGATGCAGGTCGGCAGCGACGACACCGTGAGCTGGCACGCCCTGCCCGATCCCACCCTGGAGGGCTCCACCCCCACCCGACTACAGGTGGCCGAGGCGACGCCCTTCGACGGCGGCGAGGGCATCTTCTACATCGACGACGTGGTCTACTTCTCCACGAAGGGAGACAATCGCGTCTGGGCGCTCGATCTCGAGACGCAGAAGCTGGGCGTGATCTACGACATCGCCACCGCACAGAACCCCATCCTCAAGGGCGTGGACAACCTGACGGGCACCTGCTGCGGCGACATCCTGGTCGCGGAAGACGGCGGCGACATGGAGATCGTCGCGATCCTGCCGGACGGGAGCCTCAAGCCCGTGGTGCAGGTGGACGGCCACCCGAGCTCGGAGGTGACGGGCCCCGCGTTCGATCCCTACGGCACGCGGCTCTACTTCAGCTCCCAGCGCGGCTCCGACGGCAACGGCGTCACGTACGAGGTCAGCGGACCGTTTCATCTGCTCGCCTGACGCGGCTGGTCGCTAAACTTGGCGCCTTGGCCGGGGCTTGCGAGACTCTCCCCATGACGCGAGCGACCGCGGCGGTGACCGTCCTCGGCGTCGTTGCGCTGGCGCTCGTCACGGCGTGCGACGCGCTCGGCCGACTGCGAGCTCGACCGGCGCCCGACCCGCCCCAGGCTGCGACCGAAGCCGACGCGACCGCCGCGGAAGCGGACGCCACCCCGAGCAGTATCAGCGACGGCAGCGACGGGGATGACGGCAGCGACGCGGACGCCGCCGCGCTGCCGAGCCCCTGCCCGCCCGAGATGGCGCTGATCGGCGAGGCGGTGTGTATCGACCGCTGGGAAGCGAGCCTGGTGGACGAGTCCGGCGAGCCGCACTCACCCTACCACCCCGTACGCGCCAAGAAGGTGCGCGCCGTCAGTCGACCCGACGTGGTACCCCAAGCTCACATCGCCGCGGAGGAAGCCGAGAAGGCCTGCCGGCGCGCCGACAAGACACTGTGCACCACCGATGAGTGGCTGCTCGGCTGCCAAGGACCGGCGCGTCCCAAGCGCGTGTTTCCCTATGGCGCCAAGCTGCAGAAGGGCGCGTGCAACATCGCGCGGCGGGAACACCCCATGACGCGCCTGACCGGAGGCCAGCACCGCACCGACGCCGTGTCGCTGAACAACCCTCGTCTCAATCAACTCAGTGACACGGTGGCCAAGACCGGCGAGTTCGAGCGCTGCGCGACGCCCGAAGGCGTGATGGACCTGCACGGCAACCTGCTCGAGTGGACCCGCAGCACCTATGTGCGCCCGCTGGCCATGGGCGGGTTCTACCTGGACGGCGCGACGCATGGCGCGGGGTGCAGCTACGTGACGAGCGCCCACGGCGCCCAGTACCACGACTTCACCACGGGCTTTCGTTGCTGCAAGAAGCCAGACAAGGCCGCGCTCGGCGCGCTCTCGGGCGCGCCGCCGCTGCCCGTCCCTCGCGCGACGGACGATTCCCGCGACCCGGCCGGGATGCGAAGCTTCCTGGACCCCACCGGCAGACTGCCCAAGGTCTCCCCTCCAGCCTACGAGCCGTCGACTGCCAAGTGCCCCGTGGACATGGTGCACGTGGAGGGCTTGCGTTGCTCCGTGCCGGTCCAGAAGTGCAAGCGTTGGCTGCCTCGCCTCTCCGCCGGACAGAAGATCGCTTGCGCCGAGTTCGAGGAGCCGACCGAGTGCAAGAGCGCGCGCCGCAAGCTGAACTACTGCATCGACCGATACGAGTTTCAGCCCGAGGGCTATCGCTACCCGCTGACCCATGTCAACTGGTCCGAAGCACAGAACTTGTGTCGCGGCATGGACAAACGCCTGTGCTTCGAGGACGAGTGGGAGTTCGCCTGCGAAGGCCCCGATGCGCTCCCCTACCCCTACGGCTACGTCCGAGACGCCAAGCGCTGTAACCACGACTTCCCCGAGGAGCAGCTGGTCACGACACCCGACAACTTCATCGACCGGCGCGTGGCCCGGGACGCCCTGCCCGACTGCAAGAGCCCCTTCGGCGTGTTCAACCTGGTGGGCAACGTGGACGAGTGGACGACCCGCTACAATCAGAAGCCCCCACGGCGCTCCATCCTGCGCGGGGGATGGTGGCTGATCGGTCGTAACCGCTGCCGCGCGGCGACGGATCGCCACAGCGAGCTGTACGCCGGCATGCAGACCGGCTTTCGCTGCTGCAGGGCCACGCGCTGAGTCGGCCGCGCTGACATTGTGTCGCGTCGCGGCGGGTCCGGTGACCGCGTGTCTCGCGCTCGACGCTCCGCGCAGGATTTCGCGCCGAGGGGATGCGAGTTTCTGGGTTGGCTCGGGTCTTGCTCTTTGCCGCTGGCGTCCCCGCCATACACCGAAAGCCCCCATGTCCCCCATCAACCTCATCTTGGTCCGCGAGCTGATCGAGCGCGGCTGGCTCCACAGCGGGAGCCGCTGGCTCTCCCCCCATGCCACCCTCTGGCTACCCGTCGACGTACTGTACTGGCTCACGCCCGAGGCGCTCGAGCGAGAAGCGCTCGGTCGGCTGAAGCGTCGCAAGCGATCGCGCAAGGCGTTTCGGAACGTCTACGACGCCGAGCGAGCCATCGACGACGCGGAGAGCCTGGTCGAGGCGCTGCGGGCGACTCTCGAGCAGACCGCGCCGCAGCTCGCACAGGCCGGCTGACGCCCCTCGGCGGGACGCGAGCCTAGAAGGACCAGCCGATGTTGAGGTTCAAGAGCGCGATCACGCTCTTCTGCTCCGCGCTGTCCGTGTTGCCGGCCGTGTCCTTGGCTTCCGCGCGTACCGCCATGTACTGCGCGCCCCCCTGGGCAACGAACGTGAAGCCCCCGCTGGTGATCAGCTTGTAGCCAACGAACGGCCCGACGGCGACTCCCTCGCCGACTCCGCTGACGGTGCCAGTGCGGTTGTCACCGGAGACGTTCACGTACAGGAGCTCGAGCCCGAAGTGCAGGCTGTCGAAGGGCGCCAGGACGTAGCCCGAGAGCTGCCCTCCAGCCTCGAGCACCTTGAAGCGGTGAGTCTCGAGCCCGTCCGATGCCTCGATGCTGCCGTAGCCGAAGATGCCGGCGAGCCCGAAGTGATCGGTCAGCCTCACCTCGCCCGTGAGCTCGAGCACGGGAAAGATCAGGTGAATGGGCGAGAGCGTCAGCGAGACGTTCCGAGGCTGGAGCTCCTGGGCTGCTGAAGCCCCAGCCCCGGGGCCGTACACCGGGCCGGGGGCGGGGCCAGGCGCGTACGGTGCGGGCTGGGGCCCGCCGGGGGCGTCGACGGGGGCAGCCCCTGGCGGTGGGGGCGGGGCCTCTGCGCTCGGCTCGGCGTCAACCTCGGGCTCGGGCTCGGGCTGAGCCGCTGCCGGCGACGAGAGCCAAGCCAGCAGCAAGCCTGCCAGCGCGGCACGCGAAGTCCAATGACCGGTCCGCATCATGCCCGGACGCTATCACGACCCTTCCGCGACGGTCGACCCAGGCGGCGGTTGACGCGGCGGACCTGGGCCCGCAGAACAGTGGAGTGAACGCGATCGTCCCTAGCTGCCTCGCCCTGGCCACCGCCGCCCTGCTGGCCGCGTGTGACCAGTCTCCGAAACCAACACCCGAACCCGCGCCGACGACGGCGCCCAGCCCGCAGGCGGAGGAGTCCCCAGCGGGGGGCGGGGTCGTCGAGGCGCAAGAGCCAACGCAACCGAGCGCGCTCGAGAGCGGCTCGCCGCCGCCGGAGGTTGCGCCCGTCGTGACCCACGCCCCCGCCGCCACGGCGGCGCCCAAGGTCGCAGCGCTCAAGCCTACCGCAACAGCGACGGCGACAGCGGAGGCGCCGGCCACCGCCGAGCAGGAGCCGGAGCCGCCGCCGCGCAAGGTCTCCACCGTGCGCGGCTCTTCCCACGCGGCCGACAGCTTCGCGTTGTCGATCCAGGCGCCGAGCCCCGTGAGGCAAGGCGAGACCGCGAGCGCCACCATCGTGCTCAGCGCCAAGGCGCCCTTCAAATGCAACCTGAAGTACCCGTACAAGTTCACGCTGGACGCGCCAGGCAGCGGCGTGAGCTATCCGACCGCGGTAGTGCGCAGCATGTCCATCGCGGAGAAGACGTCGACGATGAGTGTGCCTTTTTCGGCTACCCAGAAGGGCAAAGGAACCGTCAGCGGGACCCTGTCCTTCTCGGTGTGCACCGATGACAAGTGCCTGATCGAGAAGCGCCCGCTCGCGGTGACAGTCAACATCGACTGACCGCTGACCCGCCCTCAGCGCTGCGAGTGCTTGCGTAGGAACTCGATCGCCTCCCGCACCTGCGCGTCGGTCATCGAGTGACCCACGCGCGGACGCATCACCACTCGGGCCGGCCAACGCATTCGAGCCAGCGCGTGACCGAGTCGCTCCGGATCGCGCCACGCGCGGTCCTTGCGTCCATAGCCGACGTAGATCGGAACTTTGGGCTGTGTCCCTCGCGCCCATCGCTCGACGCCCGCGGGCGCACCGCCCCCGGCGAACACTGCGTAGCCTTGGACCGGGACGCGGCCACGAAGCAAGAGCGATGCGCCGTAGTAGGCGCCGGCAGAGAAGCCGAACACGAACTGCTGGCGAAACGGCTGTCCGTTGCGCTCCTCGAGCGCCCCCCGTGCGTCACTCCATTTCTCGAGCACCCCTGCCTCCAGCTCCGTCTGGCCGCGGACCGAGGTAGGCCAGTTGTAGTGATCCGCGAAGCGCTCCGACCCGGCACCCAGCGGTCCCCGCGGCATGATCACGGAGAAGCCATGGGCTCGGGCAGCGCGGACGATCGCGCGCTGTCCCGAGTGTTGCCAGTTCGTTCCAACCTTGGTGACGCCATGCAAGAACACCACGAGCGTGTCGGGCGATGCGCCGCTCGGCAACTGAGGTGAGAAGTGGCACATGTCCGGAGCAAGCGACTCGATGCCATCCCCGTCGTAGCACCAGCCGGCATCTCCCGGCGGCTCGGGCGTCGCGGCGTCGTCAGCGCGCGCGACGCCGCCGAAACACAGAGTCAGGGCCGCAAAAGCGCCGAGCCGCTTCACCGCTACCCAGGGCACGATCCTCTTGTATCATCCAAGGCCGCCCCATGCGAGCCCTGGACTTCTACAGCCTGCCCCGGCCGCAGCAGGATCGTCTGGTCGACTCGCTCGTTGGACGCGGAGTGCCCGAGCCCGTGCTGCTGCGACCGGGTCCGAATCGGCGGCACCTGCTCGGCCTGTTGATCAGCGCGCTCGCAGCCGGGGCATGGCTGGCGCTGTTCCTCATCGGGCTCGGTGATCTGTCCAGCGCGCTCGCGTTGCACCCCATCCCTGCCACCGCGGCACACGTCGGCCTGGCGGCAGTCGCAGTGGGCGGCGTGCTGCATGTGCTCGCCTGGCGCGCGCGAGTCGGCGCGCTGCCCTTCGCGCCGGGCATCTACCTCTTCCCCGCCAACGTGGTCGATGCGCGCGAGCCGCGGCTCGTGGTCCATGCGCTGGGGGAGGTCACGGCCGTGGCGCCTGGCTCTGGCGCGTCGGTGCGACTCGAGCTGCCCCGCGGGACGATCGAGCTGCCCGTCTCCGACCCGGCGCGGGTGCCGGAGGCCGTCGCCCGCGTCGACGGACTCCGGCAACGCGCTGCCTCCGCCCTGACGGACGCCGAGCGGTTCGAACAGGATCCGCTGGAAGCGCCCACGATGCTGAGCCCGTTGGCGCCCACGGTCCCCTTGGCTCGCGACGCCGCGGTCTGGGAGGCTCGCCCGCGCGTCGTGGCCGCGGCTCTCGGTCTGCTGCTCGGCGCGGGCGTGTTCGTGCTCCGCAACCGGCTGAGCGACGACCGCATGTTGGCCTACGTGACGGCGAAGAACGACGTGCCGACCTACGAGCGTTACCTGGAGCGGGGCCAGCGTCACCGCGAGCAAATAGCTCGAGTCGCGCTGCCGCGTGCGCAACTATCCGCAGCGATCGCCGAGGGCACGGTAGACGCCATCGACGCTTTTCGCGAGAGAAGCCCGCACCAGGAGATCCTGCAAGAGGTCGAGCACGCGCGCCGGGTCGCGCTCGTGCGCGAGTTCGAGCAGGTACGCGCCGCCCAGACCTTCGACGCGCTGCTTGGCTACGCAGAGAAGTATCCGGATCACGGCATCGGCAAGCCCTGGGACGACGCGCGCGCTCAGTTGTACGAGTCCGCCCTCGCCCGGGTAGCGCGGTCCATCCCCGGAGACGCCGAGTCGGTGCGCTCATTCGCGGAGCGACTCACTCGCTACTCGGAGAAGGTCGGTACCCGGCGAGAGGGCGCCGGCTATCGCGGACCTGCGGCGCACGTTCGCCTGGTCCGAGAACCCTCGACCACGCTGTCTCGCGCCGACGGCGCCATCCGCCAGAACCCGATGTTCAACGGAACGACGGCCTACGTGACGCGGTACTTCGGGCCGGAGCGGCTCGAGCCGCGGGAGAACGAGCTCGCCGCCGCGCTCGCCCGCCGTCTTTCCGCGGTCTTTCCCAGGGAGCTCTTGACCTTCGAGTCGGGGCCCACGTTGACGCCCGAAGCAGCGAGCGCGCTCGAGCTCGAGTCGCCGACCTTGCTCGTGCACTACCGCGTGGAGTGGTCGGGCGGAGCCTTCGCCAATCGCAACCCCAGGGCCGTGCTGGTGGGTCTGCTCGTCTTCTTTCGCACATCCTTCGTCGTGCCCGGTGACGACCAACCCCTGACCACGAAGTTCACGGCGGCGGAGAACGTGGCTCGCTCGGTGCTGGAGGGCTACGAGGGAAAGCCCGCCGATGGCGCGCTGGAAACGCAGGTCTACGGCGACATGACCCAGCGCGCCTTCAAGCAGCTCGAGACCCGGTACCTGCAGCGCTGGGTAGCCGACGAAAAGGGCAGCCCGCCCTGACTCTCGTTGACACGTGCTGGCGATGCGTTACACCCGCCGAGCAATGTCACGCCCCATCCTGGACGAAGCCCACCTGCACGACGCCATTCGGGACAAGGTCAGTAGCCACCACCGGGACATCGTGGAAGAAGTTCAAGGCGCGATTTCGAAGAACGACGTCGTGGTAGTCGGCATGAGCCAGAATCCCCACCCGAGGCGCGCCCGAAAGCTGCTCGACGCCCGCGGGATTGAGCATCTGTACCTGGAGTATGGCAGCTACTTCGGCGCTTGGCGCAGGCGCACTGCTCTGAAGATGTGGACCGGCTGGCCAACCTTCCCGATGGTGTTCGTCAAGGGCGCGCTGATCGGTGGCGCGTCCGAGCTCGAGCGCCTCATTCAGAGCGGCGAGCTCGAGCGCCTGCTGACCGAGTGACGTCGCGAGATGTCCTCGATTCGCACCCTGTCGCCACCTTTCGTGCTGCCGCGAGCGCGGCTGGACGACTTGTTCGAGCGGCTGCGCGCCCGAGGCTATCGCGTCATCGGCCCCAGGGTACGCGACGGGGTGATCGTGCTCGACACGGTGAAGAGCAGCGCGGACCTGCCCGTGGGCTACACGGACGAACACGCCCCAGGCCGCTATCGCCTCCGGCGCCGCAACGACGACGCGGTGTTCGGGTTCGTCGTCGGGCCGGACAGCTTCAAGCGCACGTTCCTCGTCCCCGTGCAGCGCCTGTTCCGTGCGCGCCGAGACGGCGACCGCGTGCGGTTCTCTCCGGAGCCCGTCGACACCTCCAAGGTGGCGCTCGTCGGCGCCCGGGGCTGCGATCTCGCCGCCATCGAGACCCAAGACGAGATCCTGGCCGAAGGTGCGCACGCCGACCCGTTCTACGTCGCACGGCGCGAGGCGGCCTTCATCGTGGCCGTCAGCTGCAGCGAGAGTCGTTCCTCCTGCTTTTGCACGTCCTTCGGGACCGGCCCCCGGCCAACCCGGGGGTTTGATCTCTCGCTCACCGAGCTGCTTGACGGGCCCCACCGATTCTTGGTCGAGATCGGCAGCGCCGAGGCGCTCGAGATCGCGACCGAGCTCGGCCTCTCGACCGCCAGCGAACAGGATCAAGGCGCGGCCGCAGGCATCGCGCTTCGCACCAGCCGCGGGATGGAGCGTCAGCTCGACACCCAAGGCCTGCGGGAGATGTTGCTCTCCAGACTCGAGCACCCGCACTGGCAGGACGTGGGCTCCCGCTGCCTGGCGTGTACGAACTGCACCGCGGTGTGCCCCACCTGTTTCTGTGTGGACATCGTAGACAAGTCGTCCCTCGACGGCGAGAGCCACGAGCGGACGCGGCAGCACGACTCGTGCTTCTCGGCGGACTACTCCGCCGTCCACGGCCACCCGGTTCGCAACGACGTCGCCGCACGCTATCGCCAGTGGCTCACGCACAAGCTCGCGACGTGGATCGATCAGTTTGGCCGCTCCGGCTGCGTGGGCTGCGGCCGCTGCATCACGTGGTGCCCCGCAGCCATCGACCTGACCCGAGAAGTCGCCCGCCTGCGCGACGACGTCAGCCTGGAGACCGACCCATGACCGAACTGTCCGACCTCAGCCGCTCCTTGGGCGAGCATCCCCTGTGCCAAGGGCTGCGCGAGGAAGACGTGGCCTTCCTGGCCGGCTGCGCCAAGAACCAGCGCACGGCGTCAGGCGCCTTCCTGGCTCGCGAGGGCGATCCCGCCAGCTCGCTGTTTCTGATCCGCTCGGGCTCGGTGGCGCTCGAGGTGCAGCGGCCCGGGCGCGTCTCGCGGGTCGAGACCGTCGGCGCGGGCGACGTGCTCGGCTGGAACGTGCTCTTCCCTCCTCACGCCTGGCACCTCGATCTGCGAGCCCTCGACTCCGTGCTGGCCTTCGCCGTGGACGGAGCTTGCCTGCGAGGCAAGCTCGCCTCGGATCACTCCTTTGGCTTCCGCATCGCCATGCGGCTGCTCGAGCGGGTGCACAATCGGCTCGAGCGAGCTCGTCTTGCTCAACTCGACGTGCTCGGCCGATGACTCACCCTCTGGTGCCCCATGCGCTCCGAGTCCTCCGACGCACTCAGGAGAGCCACGACACCTTCACCCTGGAAGCGGAGGCTCCGGAGGGCTTCGCGTTCTCGGCCGGGCAGTTCAACATGCTGCACGTACCCGGCGTCGGCGAGTGCGCGATCTCGATCAGCGGCAGCCCCAGGCGGCCTGGGCGCCTCGTCCACACCATCCGCGTCGTGGGCGAGGTCACCCGTCACCTGAGCGCGCTCCGCAGCGGGGACGAGCTCTACGTCCGCGGACCGTTTGGCTCACCGTGGCCGGTGGAGCGAGCCCACGGACAAGACCTGTTGCTCGTCGCGGGCGGGATCGGGCTGGCGCCGCTCCGACCGGCGCTGTATGCGGCGCTCGCTCGACCCAAGCGGGTGCGTCGCGTCGCGCTCGCCTTCGGTGCTCGCTCGGCGGACGACCTGCTCTTTGCCCGCGAGCTAGAGCGCTTTCGCGCCCAAGGCGCGACCGTGGGCGTGACGGTGGATCGAGCCACGGAAGGCTGGCAGGGCCCGGTCGGCGTCGTCACCAAGCTGCTCCCGGAGCTCGTGGTCGATCCGCCGAGCACCGTCGCGTTCTTGTGCGGGCCGGAGATCATGATGCGCTTCGCCGCTCGCGAACTGGAGCGCCTCGGCGTGGCCGCCGAAGACGTCTGGGTCACGCTCGAGCGCAACATGAAGTGCGGCGTGGGCACCTGCGGGCACTGCCAGCTGGGACCCTACCTGATCTGCCGGGATGGCCCCGTGTTCCGCTATCCTAGAGTCAGCCGCCTGATGACCATCCGCGAGTTGTGATGCCCACGCCCAAACCCAAGCCCAAGCCCAAGCTGGCCGTGATCAAGCTCGCGTCCTGCGATGGCTGTCAGCTCAGCCTGCTCGACTGCGAGGACGAGCTGCTGGCCGTCGCCGGCGCGCTCGACATCGCGTACTTCCCGGAGGCGTCGAGCCGGCTGCTGAAGGGGCCCTACGACGTGACGCTCGTCGAGGGCTCGGTGACGACCGCGGCGGACCGCGAGCGCTTGGCAGCCCTGCGGCGAGAGTCGAGGCTGCTGATCACCATCGGCGCCTGCGCTACCAGCGGAGGCATTCAGGCCCTTCGCAACTTCCAGTCCTACCCGGAGCTGGCGCGGAGCGTCTACGCTCACCCCGAGTACCTCGACTCCCTCGCGACGTCTTCTGGGGTGGCCGAGCACATCCCGGTCGACTACGAGCTGCGCGGCTGCCCCGTCGACAAATCCCAGCTACTCGAGGTGTTGATCGCCGCACTTCACGGCCGCGCTCCCCGACTGCCGCGTCACTCGGTGTGTCTCGAGTGCAAGCGCCGAGGCGTCGTGTGCGTCACCGTGGCGCACGGCACGCCGTGTCTAGGCCCCGTCACGCAGACGGGCTGCGGCGCGCTCTGTCCCCGTTTTTCACGCGGCTGCTTCGGTTGCTTCGGCCCCAGCGACACACCTCGCGTTCAGGCGCTGGCACCGGTACTGGCATCCGTGGGCGCGACCGACACGGACGTGGCGCGACTGTACGGAACCTTCAATGTTGGCGCCCCCGCGTTCGGGGACGAGCATCGAGTCCGCCTTCCCGTCGTGGAGTAGCGACCTTGACCACCACTCGCACCCTATCCGTCGAACTGCTCACTCGCGTGGAGGGTGAAGGCTCGCTGCACATCGTGCTCCGTGGAGACGTCGCCGAGAGCGTCGAGCTTCGCATCTTCGAGCCCCCGCGCTTCTTCGAAGGTTTCCTGCGGGGGCGCTCCGCGCTCGAGACCCCGGACATCACCGCACGCATCTGTGGTATCTGCCCGGTCGCCTACCAGATGAGCGCCTGCGGCGCCGTCGAGGACGCGCTGGGCATCACCGTCAGCGACGAAATCCGCAGCCTCAGGCGCTTGCTCTACGCGGGCGAGTGGCTGGAGAGCCACTTGCTGCACATCTTCTTCCTCCACGCCCCGGACTTCCTGGGCTACAGCGACGCGCTCGCCATGGCCGGGGACCACCCGGAGCGGGTCCGTGCAGCGCTGCGCATGAAGAAGGCCGGCAACGCGCTGGTCACCGCGGTGGGTGGTCGCGAGATCCACCCCATCAACGTCAAGGTCGGCGGCTTCTTTCGGGCGCCAGAGCGCGAGGCCGTCCGCAGCCTCGCGCCGGAGCTGGCCTGGCTTCGGGACGAGATGGCAAGCTGCATCGACTGGCTCGCTAGCTTCGAGTACCCCAGTCTGTCGACGGACCACGAGCTGGTCGCGCTCCGGCACGAGACCGACTACCCCTACTGCGAGGGACGGGTGGTGTCGAGCCGAGGCCTGGACATCGCGGTGACGGAGTACGAGGACGTGTTCGAGGAGCAGCAGGTCTCGCGCTCGACGGCGCTGCACTCGGTCATTCGCGAGCGGGGCGGGTACGTGTGCGGGCCGCTCGCGCGCTTGTCGCTCAATCAGGACCACTTGCGGCCGGCTGCACGGGACGCCCTGAAGCGGAGCGGATTGAAGTTGCCCTGCGACAATCCCTTCCGGTCCATCCTGGCGCGGGCCGTGGAGGTGATCCAGGCCGCGGACGAGGCCGCCGCGCTGTGCGCGCGCTACGAACCGCCCGCGGCCTGCGCAGTGGCGGTACCGTTGGCCGCCGGGGTTGGTCGCGCGGCGACGGAGGCCCCGCGTGGACTGCTCTTCCACCGCTATGAGCTGGACGACAGCGGCAGCCTGAAGAGCGCCAAGATCGTGCCGCCCACGTCGCAGAATCAAAAGAGCATCGAGGACGACCTGCGCGTGCTCGCGCCCGAGCTAGCGCGCTTGCCCGAAGCCGAAGCGCGCGTGCTGGCCGAGCACGCCATCCGCAACTACGACCCCTGCATCTCGTGCTCGACGCACTTCCTCGAGCTGCGGATAGAGCGGCAGTGAGCGCCGATCCGCGCGCCAGGGCGACCGTCGTGGTCGGCCTCGGGGACCCGAGCGCTGGAGACGACGGCGTGGGCGCATTGACCCTGGACGCGCTGGAGGGAACCCTCGGCGGAGTGGTGCTGCTCAAGGTGCGCAGCTCGGCTGAGCTGCTCACCGCGCTCGACGGCGCGAGCCGGGTGGTGCTCGTCGATGCGCTCGTGGGTGGCGAGCTCGGAGAGGCCACGGCCTTCGCCCTGAGCGAGCTGGCCGAACGTGCTGCCGGCGCGTCCACGCATGGGATTTCGCTCACGTCGGCGCTCGCGCTCCTCGCGAGGGTGGGACAGCTGCCGGAGCAAGTGGTCGTCGTGGGCGTGGGCGTCGAGGGCGACTTCCGGATCGGCGCAGCGCCCTCCGCCGCGGCGCAACTCGGAGCCAAGCGCGCCGCAGCTCTCGTTCGACAGCTCGTTCAGAACGAGTCTTGGGCAGCCCGAAGTACGTCCATGTAGCTCACGATCCCGACGAGCTCGGACGAGTCCGGATCGACGACCGGGATGGCGCCAACCTTGTGGTCGAGCATCAGCTCGACGACTTCGGAGAGTTCGGTCTCGGGATCGACGCTGAGCACGTCCGAGGACATCACCGTCGAGATGGGCTGGTTGAGCTTCGCCGCGACGTCCGACGGCTTCTCCAGCTCGACCAGCGCGGGTGCCAAGAAGCCGCGCAGATCGCGGTCGCTGATGATGCCGACCAGCTCCCTGCCTTCGACGACGGGAATGTGGCGAACATCCAGCTCGAACAGGGAGCTGATGACGTCCCGGATGCGCGCGGCCGCGTCCACCGTCATGGGATCCTTTGTCATGATTTCTGCGACGACCATTTCGGTCTCCTCTCGGGCCCAGCGAGTGCAACCGCCGTGCCTCTGGTGTGAGGATTGCAGTGTTTGCCGGCAAATGGCGACCGCAAGCCAACGTCTTCCGAGCAATTTCTCTGCCGCGCCGCAGAACCGCCGCAAAGTTTGCAGCGCGCGCATCTGGAGCGGCAATCCTGGCGGCGCAGTCCCGAGGAGCAGGGCACCATGATCCAACGTCACCTTCCCATCCGCGTGCGACGGGTCACCCACGTCGGCGGCGAGCAGGAGCGACTCGCGGTGTACTGCCTCGAGCGCCAGGCGCTGGTGGATGTCGACGAGTGCCTGCGCTGCACGCGGTGTGAGGGCATGCACGTCGACAGCTCGGATCGGCACACGTTCCTCGTCTGCCGCGGCGAGTCACCGCCGCTCGAGGTTCAGCCGGAGGGCCCCGGGGACGACTGGGAGGACCCGCCGATTTCATCGCTGATGAGCGACAGGGTCATCTGCGTGCGGCCCGACACCACTCTGGACACGCTGGCGCTGCTGTTCATCGAGCGCAACATCAGCGGCGCACCGGTGATCGACGCAGACGGGCGCCCCATCGGCGTGGTGACGAAGACGGATCTCCTGCGCGAGCATACCGAGCACGGCGACACGGAGGTGACCGCCGGCCGCCCCCTGCGCGTGGGCGAGTACGAGGTCGATCTCGGACCCGGATTCCACGAGCTTCGCAGCTGCTCCAAGACGGTCGCCGAAATCATGATGCCCCTGACGTTTTGTCTGCGGTACTCCGAGCGCCTGAGCACGGCCGCAGCGCTGATGGCGCACGAGGGGGTACACCGGATCGTCGTGGTTTCGGAGACCGGCGGCGAGGTCGTGGGTGTACTCTCGGCGCTCGACGTGCTTCGCTGGATGGCACGTCGGTACGGCTACCTGGTCCCACTCGCGCGAGAGCGCGAGTGAGGCATGCAACCTGCAAGCGAGAGAACCATCATGGCGTTCAAGATCCTGTGCCCGGTCGACTTCTCGCCCTGCTCGCGAAACGCGCTGCAGACCGCCCTGGGTCTGGCTCGTTCGTTGAACGCCGAGCTGACCATCGTGTTCGCCTACCATGTGCCGCACTACATTCAGCCCTCTCTCTTGGTCTGGATGGGCACGGGACCCCGCCCTCTGTGGCAACTGGCGGAGGAGCAGGCCAAGACCGAGCTGCAGGAGTTCCTGGTGGCGGAGGATGTCGCGCCGGATGCCGCCACCGTGAAGGTCGTCCATGCCGACCCGGTGAGCGCCATCGTGTCCATCGCCGAGCGCGACGGACACGATCTGGTCGTCATGGGTACCCATGGGCGGGGCGCCCCGGGCCGCTGGCTGCTCGGCAGCGTGGCCGAGCGCTGCGTGCGCAGCGCCCCGTGTCCAGTATTGGTGGTCCCCAGCCCGCGTGCCGATCCCACGGGGCGCGCCGATAGCCTATGATCCCGAGCCAAGGAGCATGACATGCAGCAACTACGACGTATTCTCGTACCCGTGGACTTCTCCACCTGTTCTCGCGCGGCGCTCGATCGCGCCGCCACGTTGGCCAAGAGCTTCGGCGCCACCCTGGACGTCATCCATGTCTGGGAAGCGCCGGCGTTCATCGCACCCGAGGCGATGGTCGGCGTCGCCGGCAACAGTCAGACTCTGTCTCAGCTCGCGCGCGAACACGCCGAACGAGGGCTCCGCGAGTTCGTCGAGGCCGCGCGGGAGGAGGGCTTGCCCATCGACAAGGCCTTCGTCGAACAAGGCGACGCAGCCAAGGTCATCGTCGACGTCGCCGACCGCGACGGCTACGACATGATCGCCGTCGGCACGCACGGCCGGACTGGGTTTGCGCACTTGCTGCTCGGCAGCGTGGCAGAGAAGGTCGTCCGTCGCTCGCAGTGCCCGGTGTTGACGGTCCGCGAGTCAACCGGATCGTGACCGAGCGCGCACAGCGCCGTCCTGGAGGCGACGTCGGGCTGGCGTGGCTCGACAGTCTCCGAGCCTACGTCGAGTTCACCGAGCGGGACCAAGAGTTGCTGCGCGAGCTACTGCCCATCGCGCAGCCGTTCTTCACCGCTATTTCGGAGGATTTCTACGCCGCCATCGCCGCGCACCCCGACGCACGCGCCGTGTTCACCGGGGGCAGCGCTCAGGTCGAGCGGCTGAAGCACACGCTCACCGTCTGGATGGGCAGCGTGCTCGAGGGCCCGTACGACGCCCGCTACCTCGAGCAGCACGCGCGCATCGGACGGGTCCACGTCCGCATCGGGCTGCCTCAGCAGTACATGTTCACGGCCATGAACCGCATCCGGTCTCGCTTGCTCGAGCTTGCGTTCCGCCATGTAGCGCCTGCCCGCGCGGAACCCACCGCGCTGGCGGTTGGCCGCATCCTGGACATCGAGCTCGCGATCATGCTCGACGCCTATCGCGAGGACCTGAACGCGCGGGTGCGCGCCAGTGAGCGCCTGGCTACCATTGGACAGCTCGCCGCCAGCATTGGCCACGAGCTGCGCAACCCGCTCGGCATCATCGAGTCGTCCATGTACCTGATGCGCGCGCGATTCGAGCAGGGCGGCTACTCGGATCCCGGCGTGGAGAAGCACGCCTCCCGGGTCGAGCAGCAGGTGAAGAACTGCGCGAAGATCATCACGAACCTGCTGGAGCTCGCGCGCGACACGCGGCCCACACTCCAGGTGTGCGACCTCGGCGAGGTGGTCGAGCACGCGCTCGGGCTGGCGGCGCTCGGGGACGAGATCGAGGTGCTCGTGACGCTACCGCAGGGCATCAGCGCCCACGCAGACCCGCTGGACCTGGCCCACGTCTTGTCGAACTTGCTGGTCAACGGAGCCCAGGCGCAGAACGCGACCGGCAAGCTCTGGATCGAGGCCCGAGACACCGGGGACGGCACCGAGATCGTGGTGCGCGACGAGGGTCCCGGTGTGCCCGCCGATCTGCGTGACCGCATCTTCGACGCGCTGTACACCACAAAAGCGCGAGGGACTGGGCTCGGGCTGGCCCTGTGCCGACGGATCGTCAGCGCCCACGGCGGCGAGATCGGCGTGGCGGACGGCGGTCCAGGCGCCGTCTTCCGCGTCTGGCTCCCGACGCGCGCCGGGAGCGTCGTTGAGGCTGCCGAGCCCGCGGCTCCTGCGCTACGCTGAGGGCTCAGCATGGCATCGCTGCGTGTCTTGATCGTGGAGGACGACCATGACCTCGCGGACAACCTCGCGGAGCTGGTCGACGCCCTCGGCCACCAGGCGGTGGTGGCCGCAGACGGCGTGGCCGCGCTCGAGCTGCTCGCCACCACCCCAGTGGACGCCATCCTCACGGACTATCGCCTGCCGCGGCTGGATGGCGTGGAGTTGCTGACCGAGGCGAGACGCCGGCATGTGAGCGTCCCTGCCGTGGTGCTGAGCGGCTTCATCGACGCGCGGGCGCGCGCCCGCGCGGAAGAAGCGGGCGCGCTCGAGGTCCTAGCCAAGCCCCTCGAGCCCAAGCGGCTCGCCGCGCTGCTCGCGGAACTCGCGCTCCAACACCGACGCGTGCTGATTGTCGAGGACAACGAGGCGCTCGCCGATAACATCGCTGAAGCGCTACGCCTGCACGGATTCGAGGCAGACGTGACGGCCACAGGCAAGGCGGCCCTCGCCGACCGACGCCTGCACCGGGTGGCGGTCGTCGATCTGCGCCTGCCTGACGCGGCGGGGGTGGACATCGCCAAGAAGCTGAAGGCTAGAAACGCTGGCCTGCATGTCGTCTTCGTCTCTGCGTTCTCCGAAGAGCTCGAGCGACTGCGCGACGAGGCGCGCGAGCCCGACATGACCTGCATCGACAAGCCCTTCGACGTCGACGCCCTCGTCAGCCGCGTCCAGGAGGTAGTCGACTCGACATGAAGCTCGCGACCGCGCTGATCGTCGACGACAACGCCGACTTGGCCGAGAACTTATGCGAGATCTTGGCGACGATCCCTGGGTACTCGATCCGCACGCTGACCGCCGCCAACGCAGCCGAGGCTCGGGCCCACTGCCTCGAGCTTCACGCCAAGCTCGACGTTGCCTTCGTCGACCTGCACCTGCCAGACGCGGACGGCTTGGAGTTGGTTCAAGAGATCCAGCGCAGCTGCCAACACTGCGAAGTGTTGATCATCACGGGAGACGCCACGGTCGAGAGCGCGGCGCGAGCCGTCCGCCACGGTGCGTTCGCCTATGTGACCAAGCCCTTCGCGCCCGCGGACTTGGTGCAGACGACGAGCGCGGCACTCGCTCGGGCCTTGCTGGTTCGGGAGCGCGAGGCGTTGCGCTTCGAGCTCGAGGAGTCCGAGCGCCGCCACCGCGAGCTCGTCGAGGCGGTGCCGGCGTTCGTGCTGGCGCTCGACGCCGAGGGTCGAATCGCGCTCTGGAACCAGCAGCTGGAGGCAGCGACCGGGCGCGCTCGCGGCGAAATGCTCGGGCTCCCGGGCCGCGACCTGGTGGGCCAAGGCGGGGATCGCAAGCTCGAGCTGCCGGGGGGCGGCCACCGCTTGGTGCGCTGGCAGCTCGCCGAGCTCCCTGGTGGCTCCGGCGCCGTCACCTACGCGCTCGGCATGGACGTCACCGAGGAGCGCTCCATGATGCGTCGCACCCTCCGCGCGGAGCGGCTGGCTGCGGTGGGCACGCTAGCCGCGGGACTAGCCCACGAGGTGCGTAATCCGCTCAACTCGGCGAGTCTCCAGCTTCAGGTGTTACGGCGGCGCATCGACAAGGGCAACGTTGCCCCCGAGGCACTCCTGCCGGTGATCGCCATCGTGGACGACGAGATCCGTCGCCTCGGGCGGCTGGTGAACGACTTCCTCGCCTTCGCTCGGCCAAGCCCCATGAGTGTGAACGCAGCGCCGCTCGACGAGCTGGTGGGCAGCGTCGTGGTGCAACTCGAGCCCGAGGTCGCCGCGGAAGGCTGCGCCTTGACTCTCGATCTCTTGGCGCCGGTCCGCGTCGACGTCGACACCGAGCGCCTGCGGCAGGTGCTCCTGAACCTGGTCCGCAACGCCATAGAGGCAAGCAGCGGAGGCGGCACCATCGTCATCCGCACCCGCCCGGCCGATGAGGAGGGCTTCGCGTCGGTGGAAATCGAGGACGACGGCCCGGGGATCCCCGAGGACGCACCGGTGTTCGACGCCTTCTACACCACCAAGACCTCGGGCACCGGCCTCGGGCTGGCCATCGTGCACCGCATCATCGAGGAACATGGCGGCACCGTCGGCTTCGAGTCGCGTCCCGGGCGCACCTGCTTCAGCATCCGGCTGCCGCAGACTACCACCTGAGCTTTGCGCAAACTCTTCGCCCGGCGCCGCACCGCAGCGCAGGACGCGCGGCGCTCGCACATTTTCGAGGAAGAATTGCGCAACGGCGCTCGAGGCACGCGCCGTGCATTGGAGCGCGACATGTCTCTCCTCGTCCCTACGGACTTCTCTGCTGCGTCGCGTCAGGCCCTCGCTCTAGCGGTGGTGATTGCCGAGCGGACCGGCACCAAGGTCGACGTGCTCTTCGTCTGGGAACCGTCCACCGTGGTTCCCCTCGAGACTCTGCTGTCCGAGGTCGGGACCGGCGCCCCCCGCACCCTCGGAGAGATCGGGCGCAAGGAAGCGCTGCGCCAGATGACGGAGTTCGTGGCCTCCGTTGCTCGCCCCTCGACGGTGCCCGTGGCGACGCGCGTGGAGGTCGGCCGCCCTGACGAGCTGATCGTCACGCTGGCCGAGCAAGGAGCGTACGACATGATCGTGATGGGCTCGCACGGTCGGACGGGCCTGCGTCGCGTGCTGATGGGCAGCGTGGCCGAGCGCGTCGTGCGCACCGCTCCCTGCGCAGTCCTCAGCGTGAAGCTCCCCGACGGAGAGGCGAGCTGATCGTGGAGCGTCTCACCATGGACGGCAACGACGCCGTTGCCTCGGTCGCCTATCGCCTGAACGAGGTCATCGCGATCTACCCGATCACTCCGGCGTCGTCGATGGGCGAGCTGTCGGATGCCTGGGCGGCCGCCGGCCGCAAGAACCTGCTAGGCGGCGTCCCCAGCGTGGTCGAGATGCAGAGCGAAGGCGGCGCGGCTGGCACCGTCCACGGAGCGCTGCAAGCGGGCGCGCTGACGACGACGTTCACCTCGTCGCAAGGGCTGCTCTTGATGCTGCCCAACATGTTCAAGATCGCTGGCGAGCTCACGCCAGTCTGCATCCACGTCGCCGCACGAACCATCGCGACCCACGCGCTCAGCATCTTTGGCGACCACAGTGACGTCATGGCCTGCCGTAGCGCCGGCTTCGCCATGCTCTGCTCGGCTTCCGTGCAAGAAGCGCATGATTTCGCGCTAGTGGCCCAGATGGCCTCCCTCGAGAGTCGCATCCCCTTCTTGCACTTCTTCGACGGCTTCCGCACCTCCCACGAGCTCTCCACCATCACGACGCTGTCCGACGACGATCTGTGCGCGCTCATGCCCTGGTCCGCGGTCGATGCGCACCGCGCTCGCGCGCTAACCCCCGATCGCCCGGTCGCGCGCGGTACGACGCACAACCCAGACACCTACTTCCAGGCTCGAGAGGCCGTCAACTCGTTCTACGACGCTTGTCCCGAGGTCGTGGCGCAGTGCTTCGCCCGCTTGGCGGAGCGCACGGGTCGCCGCTACGCGAGCGTCGAGTACTTCGGCCATCCCGAGGCACGAGACGTCATCGTCGTGATGGGCTCGGCCAGCCAAGTCGTCCGGGAGGTGGTGGCCGGAGCGAGCGCGCGCGGTGAGCGCGTCGGGGGGCTCGTGGTCAGGCTGTACCGGCCCTTTCCGAGCGCGGAGTTTCTCGCCGCGTTGCCTGCCACGGTGCAGCGCATCGCGGTCCTGGACCGCACCAAGGAACCCGGCGCGCCGGCTGAGCCGCTGCACCTCGACTGCGCGACCGTGCTGGCCGAGAGCGGCCGCGGAGTGGACGTGATCGGGGGCCGCTACGGCTTGTCCTCCAAGGAGTTCACGCCGGAGTCGGTGCAGGCCGTGCTGGCCGAGACCGGCTCAGCTCGGCCCAAGCGACGCTTCACGGTGGGCATCGTCGACGACGTGACCCACCTGTCGCTGCCGGTGGCGGAGCACGTACCCCGGGCGGAGGAAGACACCTGGTGCGCGGTGCTCTACGGTCTGGGCTCGGACGGCACCGTGTCCGCCAGCAAGAGCTCCTGCCAGATCGTGACGAGCGAGACACATCGCTCGGCTCAGGGCTACTTCGTGTACGACTCCAAGAAGGCCGGCGCGGTCACGATCTCCCACCTGCGCTTCGGGCATCGCCCCATCGAGCGTCCCTACCTGATCCGGGATGCGGATCTGGTCGCTTGCCACTTCGCGGGATTGCTCGACAAGATCGACGTGCTCGCGGTAGCTAGGCAAGGGGCGACCTTCCTGCTCAACACTCCCGTCGCGCCGGAGCGGGTGTTCGGCAGCCTCCCGCTCGATGTCCAAGAGCAGATCCTGCAGAAGCGCCTGACTCTCTGGTCGATCGATGCTGACCAGATCGCTCGGGACAGCGGCCTGGGCCGACACATCAGCACCATCATGCAGGTGTGCTTCTTCGCGCTCTCGGACCTGGTCGCCGACGAGCAAGCCCAGTCCGCGATCCGCAGCTCCCTGGCCAAGAGCTACGGCAAGCGCGGCGAGGCTGTCATTCGGCAGAACGAGCAGGCGATCGCCGCGGCGCGCGCCGCGCTCGTTCGCGTCCCGGTGCCTGACGCCATCACCACGGGTACGGCCAAGCGTCCGCCCGTTCCCGAGCACGCTCCGGAGTTCGTCCGGCGCGTCACCGCCGCGTTGATGGCGGGTCAGGGCGAACGCCTGCCGGTGAGTGCCTTCCCGGTGGACGGCACCTGGCCTACGGACACGGCGCGCTGGGAGAAGCGCGGGTTGGCCAGCGAGATCCCCGTGTGGGACGCCGGCATCTGCATCCAGTGCAACAAGTGCACGTTCGTCTGCCCACACGCCGCGATCCGAGCCAAAGCGTACCCCGAGTCCGAGCGCGCGCGCCTGCCCGCCGACTTCCCTCAGGTGAAGTGGCGCGGGACGGAGCTCGGGGAGCACCAGTACACGCTTCAGGTCGCGCCCGAGGATTGCACCGGCTGCGGCCTGTGCGTGGCCGTGTGCCCCGCGAAAGACAAGAGCAACCCACGCCACAAGGCCATCGACATGACGCTCGCGGAGCCGCTCCTCGCCCAGGAACGCGACCGCTTCGAGCGATTCCTGGCCATTGAACCGCTCAGCCGCGCGAGCCTGCCGCGGGACGTCAAGCACGTCCAGCTGCTCGAGCCGCTGTTCGAGTTCTCGGGCGCCTGCGCTGGCTGCGGTGAGACACCGTACATCAAGCTCCTGACGCAGTTGTTCGGGGACAGGCTCTACATCGCGAACGCGACGGGCTGCTCCAGCATCTACGGCGGGAACCTTCCGACTAGCCCCTACTCGACGGACCGCGCCGGCAGGGGACCGACCTGGGCCAACTCGCTGTTCGAGGACAACGCCGAGTTCGGCCTCGGGTTCCGGCTCGCGGTCGACGTCCATCAGGAGCGCGCCGCGCTCTTGCTCCGCGAGCTGGGGGCAGCGCTGCCCGAGCGGCTCGTCACCGAGCTCTTGGCCGCGACTCAGGACGACGAGCAGGGGATCCTGCAGCAGCGCGCTCGCGTGGTCGAGCTGCGTGCGCTGCTCGCGGCGCGCCCGGAGCCCAAGGCAGCCGCACTGGCTTCCGTCTGTGATTACCTGGTCAAGAAGAGCGTCTGGCTCGTGGGCGGCGACGGCTGGGCCTACGACATCGGCTTCGGCGGACTCGACCACGTGCTCGCGTCACGCCACGACGTGAACATCCTGGTGCTCGACACGGAGGTGTACTCGAACACCGGCGGGCAGCAGTCGAAGGCGACCCCCGTCGGCGCCGCCGCGAAGTTCGCATCCGCCGGCAAGGAGACCGGCAAGAAAGACCTCGGCCTCATCGCCATGAGCTACGGACACGCCTATGTAGCCCGCGTCGCCTTCGGTGCCAAGGACGCGCAGACGGTGCGTGCCTTCGTGGAGGCCGAGGCGCACCCCGGGCCGTCGCTGATCGTCGCCTACAGCCACTGCATCGCACACGGCTACGATCTCGTCCACGGCTGCGCGCAGCAGAAGCTGGCCGTCGACTCTGGGGTGTGGCCGCTGTATCGCTTCGATCCCCGACGAGCTCAGGACGCCCAGCCGCCGCTCGCGCTCGACTCGAGCGGCCCAAAAGCGACGGTGCGGGAGTACATGCGGGGGGAAGCGCGATTCCTGATGGTGGAGCGCGCCGATCCCGAGCGCTTCGAGCGGCTGACCCGGCGCGCGGAGCGGCAAGCCAAGGAGCGGGTGCTGCTGTACCAGCAGCTCTCGGAGCTGTCGGTCGGTCCGAAGCGCTAACCGCAACTGGGAGCAACGTCGATGGATCTGGCAACGTCGTATCTCGGGCTCGAGCTGAAGGGCCCCCTCATCGTGGGCGCCTCGCCAATTGGTGATCGGCAGGAGGTGGCGCAGCGCGCGGTCGACGCCGGCGCCGCGGCGATCGTGCTCCGCTCGCTGTTCGAGGAGCAGCTCACCGCGGAGGCGCAGCACCTTCGCCGCGCCTCTGACGACTTCCACTTCGCAGAGGCCAAGAGCGTGCTGCCGGAGCCGGCGGACGCCGTCTTCGGCCCCGACCAGTACCTGGCTCACATCGCGCGTCTGAAGCGCGCGACCGGTGTTCCGATCATCGCCTCCTTGAACGGAACCACGGCCTCCGGCTGGCTCCGCTACGCCGTCGAATGCCAGCAGGCCGGCGCGGACGCCCTCGAGCTCAACGTCTACCAGCTCGGCAGCGATCCCGAGCGCACGGCGGAGAACATCGAGGCCGAGGTGCTGCAGATGGTGCTGCAGGTGAAGGCGAGCATCACGATCCCGGTCACCGTGAAGCTCTCGCCGTTCTTCACCAGCCTGGGTAACCTCTTGGTGCGTCTGGAGGAAGCCGGAGCGAACGGCTTCGTGCTCTTCAACCGGCTGTACCAGCCTGACATCGACGCCGAGGAGCTGGAGGTCAGCCATCAGCTCGAGCTGTCCACGTCCGCCGAGCTGCCGCTCCGTCTGAGGTGGCTCGCGTTGCTCTCCCCCCGACTGAGCGGCTCCCTGGCGTGCAGCGGCGGCGTCCACACCGGACTAGACGCCGTCAAGGCGTTGATGGCCGGCGCGCACGTCGTCCAGGTCGTGTCCGCCGTGCTGCGCCACGGTCCGAGCCGATTCGGCGACCTGCTCGCCGAACTGCGTAGCTTCCTCGAGCGACACGAGTACCCCTCGCTCGCGGCGCTGCGGGGCAGCATGAGCGTCTCACGCTGCCCGGACCCGCGCGCCTTCGAGCGCCAGGGCTATCAGCGAGTCCTGGCCAGCTACCGCGACCCCATCGCCCCTGCTTGAGCGGAGTTCAGCTGCGCTCACCGCGCCGGGCCCGCCGGCGCTCGCGAGCCACCACCTTCGCGGCGCGCTCGTACTGCACTCTCGGCGATGGCTTGCGCCCGGGCCCCGGCGGCTGCTCTTGGTGGTGTTCCGGGATCGTTCCGGGCTGCTTGCCCAGTTCGAACACGGTGATCTCGCGGCGACCTCGCTCGCCCACCCGCAGCGGCATGACGGACGCGCCAACACCGGCGCCCACGTAGACCGCACCGCCCGACGCGCGCGCGCCGTACAGCCCGTGCACGTAGCGGTGTCCTGCCATCTTGCCGATGGCGAGCTCGTGCAGTCTGGCGAGAGTGACCTGACCGGCGTGAGTGTGCCCGCTGAGGACGAGCGGCACGCCCGCAGCCCACAGGCCGTCCGCCTCTTCAGCGATGTGAGACAGCCCGAGCATGGGCAGCTTCGGGTCGAGGCCCCGGATCGCCGCAGCGCGGTCCGCGTGACCCGTATAGGCGTCATCCAACCCCACGAGCTGCAGCCGCTGTCCGCGCACCTCGATGGTCGTGTTCTGGTTCATGAGCACCGCGGCCCCGGCGCGGGCCAACGCCCGCTGCACCTCGGTCGCGCCGGACCAGTAGTCGTGATTGCCGAGCACGCACACGACCGGTGCCTCGAAGCCGCGCACTACCTCCGTGAGCTGGTCCAGGTAGAGCTGACTGTGACACACGAAGTCGCCGGTGATGGCGATCAGATCCGGCTTGGCGGCGTTCGTCAGCTGGACGGCAGCCTGCTGCACCTTGAAGGGGGTGACCCTCCCCACGTGCAGGTCCGTCAGGTGCGCCACGCGCAGGTGCTCGAGCGTGCCGGCGTGGGCGGCAGCGCCCGCGAAGTGCCTCACCCGAAACTGCTTCGCTTCGGGAGGCGGCGGGGCGGAAGAAGAGCGCCTCACAGCTCCGAAGGATAATCACTCTGGGCCGCCTGCCCAGCGCTCGACGAACCGGGCGCGAAAAAAAAGACGGCCCGACGGGCGCTACTTCCCGCCGAGCTTGCCGGTGATGTCAGAGGCCAGATCGTCGAGCGCCGACGACTGCTTCTTCGCAGCGGCCTTGTTGACTGGAGCGGCGGGCGCCGGACCCCCGCCGCCGGCGGGGGCAGCGGCCGCGGTCTTGGCGCGCTCTTCCTCTTCGGCCTTGCGCTTGGCCTCTTCGGCGGCCGCCTTGCGCTCGGCCTCCTTCACGGTCTCCGCGGCCTGCCAGTTCTCGAGGCTCTTGCGCGTGATCTCCAGGTGACGCTTGCGCTCTTCGGGTGACATGCCGGCGAGCGGATCGTCGGCCTGGGCGGTGCTCTCCGCCACCGGCGCGGCCTTCTTCTTGCCGCCGCTCAGGGCCTTGACACCGACCACACCGCCGAGCACCACCACCACGCCGACCACCGCGATGATCGTCGTGGGCTTGGTCTTGGCGATGGGGATTTCGTCCAGGTTCTCTTGTGCCGAGCTCTTCTTGGGATCGTCCGCCATGAGGTCACCGTTTCGGGCTGCGCCGTAGCCTAGTTCATCTGCCGCGGCCGCGCCCGGACAAAGCCAGACTCACTGGCCCGGACGCGCAAATATAGCGCCAATTCCGGGTGTCAGATGTTGTCCCACACGAACCGCTCCTGCTCGAACGCGTAGTCCGCGACGCCCTTGATCAGCTCGTCGTCGTTGATGTCTATCAGGCTGAAGGCGTGGCGGACCCTACGCTGCACCTGGTTGGCAAAGACCTTGAGGATGTCCAGCTCGCGCTGCGCTCCCTCCGCCCCCCGCTCGGCCAGGGACGAGTTGACCCGCGACAGCACACAAGCCAGCACGAACAGATCGATCATGATGTTCGCGAGGCGACGCGACGCGAGCTGCTTGCCGATGATGTTGCGACCGTGCTTGCGCAAGATTCGATCCACGGCTGCGGCGAGGTGTCGGGTCGCGTCTTCGAAGACCGCCGCGTGTTCTCGCAGGAGTGGATCCACGAGGGTGAACCGACTCTTGGCGCGGGGATAGCCCGTCACCAGAGTCGCGTGCTTCATCGCATACTGGCGCATGACACCGAAGCCCTTGATTGGATCATCGAAGATGCCCTTGACGGTGCTCGACAACTCCTGCAGCTGACTGCCCACGTCGTTCATCGCGGTGAGCGCGATGAACAGCCGCAGGATCTCGTTGGTTCCCTCGAAGATGCGGTTGATCCGTGCGTCTCTCAGGATCCGCTCGTAGGGATACTCGCACATGTAGCCGTTGCCACCGGCGATCTGCAGCGCTTCGTCCGCCGCCTGCCACAACGCCTCGCTGGCGAAGACCTTGCTAATCGCTGCCTCGACCGCGTACTCCTCGTAGCCCTGGTCGATGAGCATGGCCACCATGTCCACGACGGCTTCCGTGGCGTAGCAGTTCACCACCATCTGCCCGACCTTGAGCTTGATCGAGCCATACTCGGAGATCGGCTTGCCGAAGGTCTGTCGCTGATTCGCGTACTGCGTGCTCATCTCGATCAGCCGCTTCATGCCGCCAATGGCGCCGCCCCCCAGGCCGGTGCGACCGTTGTTCAAGATCTGCATGGCGACCTTGAAGCCCTTGTTCAGCGGACCGAGCACGTTCTGCTCGGGTACGCGGACGGAGTCGAGGTGCAGCGTCGTGGTCGAGCTGGCGCGCAACCCCATCTTGTGCTCGTGCGGCCCCACGGAGACGCCCTCCATGTCGCGGGTCACGATGAACGCCGTCATGTGCACCTTGCCGCTCTCGTCACCCGTACGCGCGAAGACAGTGAAGAAGTCAGCGATCCCGCCATTGGTTATCCACAGCTTGTTGCCCGTGAGAACCCAATCATCGCCATCCTTCTCCGCTCGCGTCTTGATGGCTGCAGCGTCCGAGCCCGCGCCGGGCTCGGTGAGGCAGAACGCCGCGATCATCTCGCCCGTCGCGAGCCTCGGGAGAAAGCGCTGCTTCTGCTCGTCGGTGCCGAACAGCACCAGCCCCCGCATGCCGATGGAGCTGTGCGCTCCAATCGTGACGGCAACCGACGCATCGTACTTGGCCACCTCCTGCAGCGTGCGCGAGTAGGCGGTGCTCTTGAAGCCTAGACCGCCATACTCTTCGGGGACGATCAGGCCGAACAAGCCGAACTCCTTGAGTTGCTCGATGAACTCCTTTGGCATCTCGCCCGCCCTGTCCCAGGCGGCGAAGTCCGTCTCCTTCGAGCCAAGCAGTTGACGGATCGATTCGATCACGGTGCGCAGCGTCTCGCGCTGCTCGTCTTGCACCCGCGGAAACGGCAGGACGATTTGCTCCTCGATGACGCCCATGCAGAGCGAGCGCATGAAGCTGACGCTGGTGTCGACCATGATTCCTCCTCAGACCCTTCTACCCTGGGCGAGCGCCGTCCACAAAGCCGACTCAGGCTCTCGTTGCGTGGGCGCAGATCGTCGGTTCTCGTTTTGTTCCGACGTCGAAGTGAGCTAGTCCGGGCTCATGCGCCGCGTTCAAAGTCGGGCGTGGGTCGCGCTGGTCGCCCTCGTGCTCTGCTCGTGCAAGCCCAAGCCCGAGCAGACCGCCACGCCGACCCCGGACGCAGGGTCGGATGCCGTCGCCGCCGGCCCCGCGGTCGAGGCTGCGGACTCGGTCCCCGACGCCCGCCCGGCGGACGCCGGGAGCGCGGCCTCGTCCCTGCCTCCCGCGCGCACCGAGGGCTGCCCGGCGGGCATGGTGCGAGTCGAGGGTGAGTACTGCCCGGCGGTGATCCAGAACTGCGAGGAGCACCACCCCGAGTACAAGGCGCGCAAGGGCGACTCCACGGTGAGTGAGCGCTGCCTGCGCTACGCACCGTCACGCTGCATGAGCAAGGAGCGCGTGACGCTCTCGTTCTGCATGGACCGCTACGAGTACCCGAACCAGCCCGGTGAGATGCCTTGGGTGCTCACCTCCTGGATCCAGGCGCGGGAGCTTTGCCAGAAGCGGGGCAAGCGCCTGTGCACGGAGGACGAGTTCAACTTCGCGTGCGAAGGGCCAGAGATGCTGCCGCACGTTTACGGTCACGAACGCGATCCGACGAAGTGCAACATCGACAAGCCCTACCGGCAGCCGGACCAATCGCGACAAATGCGCACCTACGAGCAGTGCCCAGGCAACGAGTTCTGTCGCACGGAGCTCGCCCGCCTCGACCAGCGGCACGCCATCGGCTCGACGCACACCTGCGCGTCCTGGGCGGGCGTGATCGACATGAACGGCAACGTGAACGAGTGGGTGGAGCTGCCGGGCAAGGTGCACCCCCACCGCAGCGGCCTGAAAGGGGGCTGGTGGGGGCCGGTGCGCAATCGCTGCCGCCCCACGGTGACGTTCCACAAGGAGTTCGACTACGGCTATGAGGCGGGCTTCCGCTGCTGCCACGACGCGGCGACGACGGACGGAGGCGCCGGCGCCCACTGAGACCGGGCTAGCGAGGCCGGCCCTGCGCCACCCAGCTCTCCACCAGCTGGATGTCCTCGATAGGCAGGGCTGGCATCCCGAGCGGCATCCCGCGCACGTCGGGACGCGGCTTGCCCGCCTGCTCGTCGTGCCGCGCGTACAGAGCCGCCACCAGCCGCGGCGTCCCGTCGGCGAGCGGGAGAAACACGCTGTGGCGCTCGCCGTCGGCGCCCACATAGCCGCTCGCGACCCCGGAGTACTTGCTCAGATCGAGCCGCCGGGGCGCGAAGCCGAAGCCCCCGGTATTGCCGGGGCCCCCATCGCCGCCCGCCACGTCGGGATTGCCGTGGCAATGGGCACAGATCTTCCCGAGCACACGCTCCTGAACCTCCTCGAAACCCACCTTGCGCTCGAGCAGCGCCAGCTTCTTCGGCGCGACGTAGCGAGGCGCTGCCGCGAGCTCGGCGGTGAGCAAGTACTTGGCGGCGTCCTTCGCTTCCTGATCGCTGAGCCCCAGGTTGGGCATCAGCGTGCCAGGCTTCATGGCCGCGGGGTCGCGTAGCCACCTCACGACCGCGGCGGCGGACAGGCGCTCGCGCGTGAAGCGCAGATCCGGCGCAAGCTCGATGGCGGCGGTCCGCTCGCCCGGCGCGCTGGGCGGGACGGCGGGGAACGCGGCCACACCGGTCATCAAATGGCAGCTCCCGCAGCCGCGCGTCTCGAGCACCGCGCGCCCCCGCTCGGCGCTGGCGCTCTCGAGGGACAGCTTCTCGTCCCGGTGGCCGCGGGTCAGGTGAGCGGCGATGTCCGCCGCGTCCTGCTTGGATAGGCCGAGGCGCGGCATGCTCGCGACCATGTTGGGACGAAGGTCCGCTGGCTCGTAGAGGAAAGCCGTCAGCCAGGCTGGCTCGAAGCGAGCCCCGGCTCCCTCGAGAGACGGCGCGAACTGGATGTCGCGCACGTGCGCTTTCCACTTCGCGAGCTTGACCTTGTCCGCGATCTTGAACTTGCCACGGATGATGTCCTCGTGACACCCGAAGCAGTGAAGCTCGAACTTCGCGCGTTCGAGCCCGGTGCCGTCGTGGCAGCGATTGCACTCGTGCTTCTCGACCAGCTTGGCTCCTCGTTCCGCACTCCCGGAAAGCGCCGCCGCCCAGGCAACGGGGGCGGCGCTCGGCGCGGCAGTGGGCTCCGGGGCGGCGCTAGCGCCGCTCCCGGCGCTGGGAGGAGCATCCTTCTTGTCACAAGCAGCGACGACGACCAGCGAGAGAAGTGCGAAGGTCGTCGCCGCTGCACGTCTCATGCGTCACCCTCGAGCGGTGGTCTGGCACACGGTCGCGCCCGGCGCCATCGCTTCGCAGCGCTTGAGCGCGAGCTTCTTGCCGCTCTCGTCGCCAGCCTTGGCGCGCAGCTCGGCGAGCACGGCGTAGCCTTCGGGCGTGGCGATCAGGTCCTTCTTGGCGAGCTTCTCCAGCATGTCGCGCGCTTCGGACTTGTGGGCGTCGACCCGCGCCAGCGCCTCGGCGAGCTCCGTCTGGGCGGCCGGGTCGTCCTTCTTGATCTCGTTCACCTTGCGCAGAGCGTTGACCGCGAAGGTGAGGTTGGCTTGTCGGTCCTTCTCCGTCTTGCCGGCCCAGTGAGCGCGGGCGTAGGCGGGGACCTCCTGTCCGAGCTCGAGCTTGCCATTCGTACGCGCCACCGCGACCGCCAGGACGCGCTGACCGCGCTCGACGATCTTGCTGCGCTTGGCGTTCAGCTGTCCGACGTGAGGCATCGTGCGAATCACGGTTGCAGCAGCCTGAGCGACCTTGCCCTGGTCGAGTTGCTTCTCCGCCATCGCGATCGCCATCGGGCGGAAGTCCACCTCGACCTCGGGGAACCACGCGCCGCCGCAGGCCTCAGCCTCCGCAGGAGCAGTCGTCGCAACCATCAGGGCACCCAAACCGGCGAACACGATACTCATCACACTGCGCTTCGTCATGGCTTCTCTCCTGCTGAACGTCTTCGGCTGACACTCCCAACGCGGCTCGGTTCCCGTTCGTGACAGTGCCGGTTGTATTTTTCCTTAGAGCAAGGGTCGGGCCAACCCCCGGGTCGGGCTTCTGGCGGTCTCCTCGCCGGCCGCCGTGGGGCGAAAGCCACAGGTTGTGGCCGATTACCCGCCGGGGCCTGCTCGGGGGTCGAGGGGAAGGAACGCCCGGCTGCCCCCGTAGGACGATGTAGGTGCGGGGTGTGACGCGTCTCGGGTGACGCGTCACAC
Source organism: Polyangiaceae bacterium (assembly GCA_019637295.1). Lineage (GTDB taxonomy): Bacteria > Myxococcota_A > Polyangia > Polyangiales > Polyangiaceae > JACKEA01. Next base: position 409,971 of record JAHBVX010000002.1, on the reverse strand, counting down.
GGTTACGCTCGGGTGGGCTCAGGAGCAGGTAGCCCCGTGCTTGGTGCAGTCCGAGAACTCGCAGCGGCAACGGAGCGCGCCCCCCTCCAGGACCGTGGACCACCCGTTCTTGGCGCAGTCCGAGAACTCGCAGCGCGTACGTACATCGCCGGTCTCGGGCAAGGTGGTCGTCCAGCCGTTCTTGAAGCAGTCCGAGAACTCGCAGCGGGTGCGCGCCTGTCCGCCGGTCGAGTAGGTCGTGGTCCACCCGTTCCTGGCGCAGTCCGAGAACTCGCAGCGTGTACGTGCCTCGGTGCCATCCGCCAGCCGGGTGGTCCAGCCGTTCTTGGCGCAGTCCGAGAACTGGCAGCGCGCGCGGAGCTCCCCAGCGGCCACGCGGGCGGTCCAGCCGTTCTTCAGGCAGTCGGAGAACTCGCAGCGACCCGCCATCGGCGTCGCGCCGAGCAGCGCCGTGCCAGGCTCGACGTCCACCTCGCGGGGCGGCGTCCCCGGCGTGGCCTGCGTCGTGGCCAGTCCGGGGTCGATGGGGGACGCAGGGGGCACGGCGACGCGCGGCGGCGCTGTCTCGGCAGGGCGTGTCGCCACGCCGGTAGCTGGGGGCGCCGCCGCCTGACAGGCGACCGAGGCGGCGGAGATGAGCACCGACGAGACGAGGCGTCTCACGGGAGGCACACGTCGAAGTAGTTCTGGCCCGGCTTGCAGCCGCCGAGCTCGGGGTAGCTGCAGACCGCGCCGGGGCAGAAGTTCTCGGCCACGCCTGTGCGCAGGAACTGGTCCATCTGCTTCTCCGCCGCAGGCAGGTCTCGGATCTTCCCGTGTGGGTCTTCGCAGTGGGTAAAGGGCTTGTTACAGGTCGGCTCCGGCGGGAGCCCGAACTCGTACTCGACGTACGCGCTGCCAGTGAACGGGCCCTTCTTGGCCTCGAGCCCCCACACCGGGCGGACGCCCGTGTCGAGATGGGTAGCCCCAACGGCGCGCGCCATGATGTGAGCGCCCATGGTGTGCACCTGATGATCCCCCACGGCTGCGCGCATCAGCACTGAATGACCCTCGGCCCCCGGGAGCGGGTCGTTCTCGATGTACTTGGTGTATCCGTTCGGCTCGACCCTGTCCCACAGCGACTGGGCGAGCGCGACGAGCATCTGCTGGTCACGCGCATCGGGAAAGGTCGTAGTGATCAGCACGAAGAAGACCGAGAAGTCCACGCTGCGGTTGAGCAAGAAGGCGTAGGGCTGGCCCATGACGCCGAGGACACCTCGGGACACGTCTGGGCTCACCGCCATGTACACGCCACCAAAGATGCCGCCCTGGCTGATGCCGTGATAATAGCGCTCCGTCGGATCGAGGTACTTGCCGTAGGTCGGGTCCTCGGCAAAGCGCCCGCGCATCATCTTCATGAGCAGCAGGTAGTTGAGCGCTCCCTGGTGCATGCGATCGTACATGCCGGCGAGGCGTTGGATCTGGCCGCTGGTCAGGACCTCCGCGATGAAGAGGGGGTCGGCGCTGCTCATGCCCACGAGGTCCACCGCGAACATCGCGTAGCCGTACTCGTTCATGAAGCGTGCGAAATGGCCGGCACGGATCTGATCGCGGGAGCCATTGAGCCCGTGGCCGTAGAGCAACAGCGAAGCCGGCTTGGTGAGCGCGCTCTTCGGGATGATGAGCTCGAACGGAACGTCGTAGGTCGGGGTGGCCTTATTGGGCTCGGGCAGCCCATCGTCGCCGAGCACGATCAGCGCACCGGGAGCGTTCTCCTGCAGGTACAGCGGCGCCTTCATACGGCCTTCGATGCGGAACGCGATGTGCTCGGTCTCGAACGACGTGTCGACCAGATCGATCTCGTACTCTGACCCTTTCTCACCGACGAGCTGATAGGCCTCATCGCGCATGTGAAGCAGTCGCTCGGTGGTATTCTGCCGACTCGACGTGGTGAAGTCCCAGGCGAGCTGGAGGTCCTTGCGCTGCACGCCGGCAGCGGCGAGCCTCAGGAAGATGTCCTCGTACAAGCCGCGGCGTGCGTTGACGCTGGACTCATTCGAAGGCCGCTTGTCACGCAGCGCGCGAAACCCGTCGCTCGGCGCCAGAGCCTGCTTGCCATCGCTGATGCCGCGCAGCGCGACGATGTATCGCCGGGCGTCTTCGAGCCGAACCACGGGACGCACGATCAACGTGCGCGTCTCGTCGTCCGGACGTGACAGGTCGAGCTCGGCGAAGTGAGCGACGCGCTCCCCCGTCTCCGCGTCGAGCAGGACCGTGAGGCTGTCGGCCTCGAGGGAGCGCGCGAGATCGTCGGGCGGCGGCAGGCCATCACCCGTGGCGCCAGGCAGATGCACCAAGATGGGACCCCCGGGGGAGAAGCCGTCCCGCGTGTTCATGGGCTCCGCGGTCGCCAGCTTCCCGCTGATGGGCTGCGGGATCGCCGCTGGGTCGAGCGCCAGGCGCCGACCGGTTACCTGTGTGGGATCGTCCGTGGTGAACACGTTCGATGGGTAGGGGTGGAGGCAATATGCCGGCGCAATCGGATCGCAGGTCAGCGTGGGCCAGGCCACCTCGGGCTTCGCGTCGATGACGCGCTCCGACTCGCCGTCGCCGCAGGCGGGGAGCGCGAGCATCACCGCCAAGAGCCAGGGGTGACGCGCGACGACTTTCTGATATGGACGCAGCATGGCTTCTGATTCTGGGTTTCGCATCGCCATTCTCACGACAGGGGGTACGATCGACAAGACCTACGACGAGACCGACGGCAGCCTGCGCAACGTACGCTCCGTCCTCGACGAACTGCTCGCGAACTTGCGCCTGCCTGAGCTGCAGGTCACGCATGTGCCCGTGCTCAGCAAGGACTCTCTCGACATGGACGCCCGGGATCGCTCCGCTATCGTGGCCGCCGTGCAGAGCGCGCTGCCGAACCACGACGCCGTGCTCGTGATCCACGGCACGGACACCCTGTCGGAGACCGGCGAGGTGCTGGTCTCCGAACTCGGCGAGCTCACCAGCCCAGTGCTCATGACCGGCGCGTTTCGGCCCTTCGAGTTTCGGGACACCGACGCCCTACAGAACGTGACTGAGTCGCTCATCGCTGCTCGCCTGCTGCAGCCGGGAGTCTACGTCGTAATGCATGGCAGAGCCCTACGCTTTCCGGGGGTACGCAAGGATCGAGCGGGAGGCACCTTCCGGCGTGTTCACTCCTCCACGTCGGGCTGAGGCGGCGCGGGTGACGGGGCCGAGGCGGCAGGCTTGGCGGGGGGCGCTGGGCTTCCCTCCTCGGTCTCCGAGCCGGCCTCGTCCGGCGCCGGCGCGCGGCCCCCCAGGATCGGGGCCAGGCGGACTTGCTGCCGGGACTTGCTGCCGTCGAGGGTGACCTTGCGCGGGTAGTAGCCGTCGCGCCGAACGTAGACGACCAGGGTCTCCCCCACTGGCACGTCCACGGTCACCGGCATCCTTCCGAGATCGGCGCTACCGCGGAAGACTCGCGCGTCGATGGGGGAGAGCACCAGCGCCACCGGGATCGTCTTCTTCTGGGCAGTGGTGGCGGCGCCGAGACCCGGGTGTTCCTTCGCGATCAGCGGGCGGGCGGCTTGCACGGGCTCACCGAGCATGGCCACGGAACGGCCGGAGCCGAGCAGCGCGAACGCGACGCCTGCCGCGCCGAGCACGACCACCCCCAAGAGCAGGTACGGCCAGCGCGCACGGGCCTGCGCCGCCTGCCACTCCTCGGCGACCTTCGCGTCCTCGAGCGCCGACTCGACCGCGAGCTCGAGCCTCGAGAGCCGGTCCGAGCGGGCGGAGCTCGGCCCGGCCTCGGGCAGCGAGACGCGAGCCGGGGCGAGATCGACCGGGACCTCGAAGCTGGGCAGCGCCGGCGCCGCGGGCACCTGAGACTCGGGCTGGGCGTCGAGGTGCGGCTGCAGCTGACTGAGCGGGACGGGTGACTCGCGCGGTGGCACCACGCTGATGGGGACCACGATCTCGTCCACGGAATCTCCCCGCTCGATCGCAGCGAGAGCATCGCCGAGCTCCTTCATGCTTTCGAAGCGGTCCGTGGGCGTCTTGGCCAGACATTTCAGGATCACCCGCTCGAGCCCCGGGGGAACCTCCGGCGGGTCGTCGAGGGCGCTCGGGGGTAGCGGCGGATCGTGCAGATGCATCGACAGGATGCTGAGCGGGTTGTCCGCGTCGAAGGGCGGCTGTCCGGCGATCATCTCGTACAGGATGATACCCAGAGAGTAGACGTCGGTGCGGTGATCGACGGGCTTGCCGCGCGCCTGTTCGGGCGACATGTAATGCGGCGTACCGAAGATGGCTCCGGCACGGGTGAGCTTGTTGCCGAGGCCGGCCACCTTGGCGATGCCGAAGTCGACAATCTTGACGAACTCTCGGCCCTCGCGATCGATGACGAAGATGTTGTCGGGCTTGAGGTCGCGATGCACGATCCCGCCACGGTGGGCAGCGAGCAGACCCTCGGCGAGTTGGCGGCCAATGCTCAGCACCCGGCGACTGCCGACCAGCTCGCCAGTCTCGATCAGGTCCGCGACGGTGGGGCCCTCGAGGTATTCCATCGCGAAGTAGGTGGAGCCGTCGGGTAGCTCGCCGAAGTCGAAGACGTCGACGATGTGGTCGTTGCCGATGGCGGACGCGGCCTTGGCTTCGGTCATGAAGCGCTCCGTCGCCTCGCTGCTCTTGGCCATGTCCGAGCGCAGGATCTTCACGGCGACGGTCTTCTCGAACACCCGCCGCCGGCAGCGGTAGACCACGCCCATCCCACCCTCGCCCAGCACCGATTGCACGACGTAGCGCCCGTCGATGGTGCACCCGATGTACTTGTCCACGTCGCGACCCGGCGGGGGAATGCTGAGCAGCGGGATGATGTCGCTCGTGGGTTCGTCGTGCTCCTCGGGGGATCGCATCCGCGAGTGGGTGGCCGAACGCACGGGCTCCGGGGGCGTCGGGGCTTCCTGAACGTCCGCGACAGCACTCGCGCTCGGCAACTCACGTCGCGCTGGGGGCGCGAGGGGCTTCGCCGGGGGCGCGCGCCCGGGCAGCGACGCGCCGGGCTTGGGCGGAGGCTTCGGAGGCGGGCCGCCGCTCACTCGGACCTCCGCACACGGGGGCACCAGGCAGATCGAAGGTCGGCTCGGGTGGCGCGGGACACGGTGACTCCCAATGCTACCATCGCGAGCGGGTCCCTTTCCAACCACACGGAATTGCCAGCGGATTTAGCGGCGTCCCCGCGATGGCCAGCCTGCCGGCCGCGAGGTCAGGGGGATCCGCCGACCTTCGACTGATCCCACGGGAAGACGATGCTCTGACACGGCGCGGAGAAGGTCTGCACCGCGCCGTCATTCGGCCCGGGATGGGCCGCCGACACACGCGACTCGAACGCGACGGGTGACTCGGCGAATCCGAGGGCTTCGCACATCTCCTGATCGTCGAACCCCCAACCCACCGGGACGCTGCGCGGGTTGTCGAACTCGCAGCCGAACCGCAAGCCGACCGCACCCGTCATGTCGACGGGTGGATCGTAGCGGCGACCTCGCGCCTCGCCGTTGAACCCGCGCACGTCGATCACCGTTTCGCCATCCCGTGAGCCACCGAGGTGCTCGAGGAAGAAGCGCGAACCCAGCGCGTGGGTGTGAGGCAACACGTAGTACACCTTCATGTCGAGCGACCGGCCGGCGATACTCTCGAACTGCTCGTCGATGGCGCACTCTCCGGTGAATCGCGACGTGGCCGTGGGCGGGATCTCCAGACCGTCATAGGTGACGTGAAACGGCGCGAGCTTCACCGTTACGTCTGCCAGATCGATCGCGTACAGCGACAGCTTGGCATGACCTTTCGCTTCCTTCGGTGTCGTGTTCAAGACATGGATGTCGCTGATGATACGAGACCGGGGTGGGATGCGGACGACGACTCCCGCCGGAAACTTCTGTACTTCGCGTACGGCCTGCGTGGACTGGGCGTAGATCACTCCGCCCGCCAGCGCTCCGGTCAACTGGTCGTAGTTGCGCTCCTTGCACGGCCAGACGCCGTCGGGGCCCGTGAACTGATCGTCCGGCACGAACGTCCAGTTGGAGTGGTGGGATGACTCGGTCTGCTCGAGCTCGACGGCGTTGATCCACAGCTCCGCGTCGTTGCTCAGCGTCCAACTGCGACACAGCCCCAAGGACTCTTCGCCGGGCGGCGTGGTCAGCTCGGGGAAGTCGTGACTCAGCTTCTGCCCAGGTATGAGCACGCAGCTGCCGTCGTCCTCCGGGTAGCGCGCGGCCGGGCAAGGCACACAACGGGGACCGGCCGCCGGGTGCTCGCAGGTCTGCTGGTTCTCGAGGCAGTTGGGCAATAGCTGCACGCACTCGGCCGAGAGGCCACCGCCCTGGGGCTCGCTCGGCTCGGCTCCACAGCCCAGGGTCCAGGTGGCGGCGAGCAGCAGGGTGAGCTTACGCATGACCACATCGTGCCACGTCCGGCGTCGCCGCGGGGCACGAAGGCTCACTCGCAGACCAGCTCACGCAGCTCGCGCATGTCGCGCAGGCTCTCGAGCCGGGACAGGGCCGAGAGCTCGACCTGGCGAATCCGCTCCCGGGTCAGGTTCATGATGGCGCCCACGTCCTCCAGCGTGATGCCCCCCTGGTCAGCCACGTCCAGGGCGCACGAGTCGGGCAGCTCCCACACCTCCAGATCGGGGAAATTCAGCTTGATCGCTCCGGTCCGCGGGGAGACGTCGAGGTAGAGGTGGTGCCGGCAGGAGACGTGCGGGCAGGGGCGTGGCCCCTGCTGGCACTCCCCCCGGGACCGAGGTGGCGCCTCGAGCAGGCGAGCGTTCTGTCGCTTGAGCTCGTGCAGTTCGCCACGGCTCACCCGCCCCACGCTGATGGTACGAGCCCGAACCGTTCGCTTGCGGCGGGAGCGCCGCTGTTCACGGGAGAGCCCGCTGCCCGAGGACTCGGATGGAATGGAATTTATCGCCGCCGTTCGTGCCACGTCCATGACCCCTCTCTCGCACCGGAGCATTCCCCAAACGCTCCCGAATGGAAATACCCAATCGACCGCGGGCCTCAGAATGGAAGGACGTTGTGCGACATGGATGACATGGACCTACATCTTGGCCCCGGTGCGACCGGGGTAGCGTTCACCCGGCGGTTCGGCGCTCGGCCTGTACGCCCTCGAGCACGCGCTGCTGCTGGCAGGTGACGAGCAAGAGCGTCCGCGCGCCGCGGCTGGTGTTCTGCACGACGTGAGGACGGTTGCCGTCGAGCCGCTCGAGTGAGCGGGCGCGAAAACCGCGACTGTCCAGGGACAGACCGTCGGACAGCGAGAAGGCGGCGCCGGCGCCGCGCGGCAAGCTCGGCAATCGAGCCTGTCGGCCCGCGTCGATCACCAGGCGATAGACGCCAGCCTCGCGCGTGTCGAGCAACACCTCGACCGCACCGAACGGCGCCGACGCCCGCGCGACGGCAAGCCAGCTCGCGTCTCGCTGAACGGTCAGCCCGGCTACGGCGCGACCGGCGAGCGCCTCCGGCTTCTGGAGCTTGATCGCGACGCTGCGCGCCGACGCGCGTCGTTCGCCTGGAGCGGGCGGCGCCAAGAGCAGCGAGCACAGCGCGTGCGCGGCGGTCTCCAGCAGCCGAAAGCGACAGCCCACCAACACCGCCTCGACTTGCCGCGCCACGGCGTCGTAGTCGAGGGAGCGGGAGAGCTTGCCGCTCTCCGCCGCCGCCTGGGTGTCGAGCACGAGCTCCACGTCCACCGTGAGGGGCTGCAGCGTGTCGCGCTCGCGTGGGTACACGCCGACCACGCACTGCACCTCCAGCCCACGAATGCCGAGCACGTCACGATTTTCGCTCAAGGCGAAGGCACCATGACACACGCGTGCAGCCGAGTCGACCGGCGGCGGCTCGCGGCCGTGTCGCGCTCAGGGCTGCATCAGGCGCGCGGCGGCCCGCTCGAGCGCGCTGGCGTCGGGGCTTGGGCCGGGGCGCTCGGCGGCTCCGTCGTTCGTCAACTCCACGGCCACCGCAAGGGCCGAAAACCCCGTCGCCGACGACACACCGACGGCGGCGCGCACGACGGCGCCGGGGGCGACCTCGACCACCGCCATGCCGACGCCGCGAGAGACGGGCCGATCGACCACGACCCGCTCCGCGCCGCCCCAGCCGGGGACGAACGAGACGACTCGCAGCACCACGTCTCCACGCGCGAAGTGACTACCCCGCACCTCCCAGTACACTCGGACCAGGGCAGGCTCGCAGCGACGCAGCGCGACGAGATCCCGCGCCGGTTCGAACACGACCACGTCGCGCGACGCCTCGTGCTCAGCCGGCCCGTCGACCTCGGCCGTCCGCTCGGGCACGCCGGCAGCTCCTGTCGCGGGGGCGTCATCGAGCGCGTCGTCGTCGCTCGCCTCGACCTCCTCGACCTCCGCCGCGTCAGCCTCCGGCTCGTCCCCGGTGGGCTCGACGCCAGAGCCGGGGCTGCCCTGGAGCAACCGGTCGCGCAGCTGGCGCGCGGCCTGGTGGTCGGACTCCCGCGCCAGTACCTCGTCGAGCATCGCGAGCGCCCGCTTGACATGGCCCTGCGTCGCGTAGATCTCGGCCAGAGTCACCGTGGCCACCGGCGGCTGGTGATTGACCTTGACGCCGCTCAGGGCCGCGCGCCGCACGAGCGCTGCGGCGTCGGGAAGATGAAAGCCTTGCTCGATCAAGCTGGCCACCAAATCGCGAGCGACCCCGAGCCAGCCTCGGGTCTTGCGCCGCGCCTCGGCGTCCGTGATCACGCGGCGAAGGATCTCGTCCATCAGCTCGACACGAGTCATCACGTCCGGGCGCTCGATCCCGAGCGCGCCAGCGCGCTTGACGAGCTCGGGCCGACTCATTCCCTCGAGCACACTGCGTTCCACGGGCTGGACTGTACCAGGCCCGATTCGGGCCACAAGACGGGGCTTTGCCGCTCAGAACCAGGCGCCGTCGCCGCCGGGCACGAGCGCCAGCCGCTCGGCGCTCAGCCGCGCCGCGGCGACGTCCAGCTCGATCTGCTCCTTCAGCGCCTCGACGCCGGCAAAGCGCCGCTCCTCGCGCAGCCGCTCGAGCAGATGGACGCGCAGCCGGGCGCCATACAGGTCGGCGTCGAAGTCGAGCAGGTGCACCTCGACGCTGAAGCCGGCGCCCACGGTAGGACGGACGCCAACGTTCACCACGCCCACCCCCAGCGCGATGGGGCTCGGGTCCAGGCGGTCGACCAGGCACGAGTACACGCCGAGCGCTGGCGTCGCCTCCTCCACGGGGGCCAGGTTGGCCGTGGGCGTGCCGAGGGTTCGACCCCGCCGATCACCCGGCACGACCTCGCCGCTGAGCGCGTGTGGACGGCCGAGCAAGCGCCACGCGGCCGAGACGTCCCCGAGCGCCACCGCTCGCCGGATGCGCGTGGAGGAGAACTCCCCCAGTTCGTCGCCGATCAACTCGTGCGCGTGCGCTTCGAACCCGAGGCGCGCCCCCAGGGTGCGCAGCCCGGCGAGATCCCCGGCGCGTCCGCGTCCGAAGCGAAAGTTGTCTCCCACCACCACGACCTTCGCGGCGAGCTGCTCCACCAGGATGAGCTCGGCGAACTGCTGCGCGCTGAACTGGGCCAGCTGCGGCGTGAACGGCTCGACGACGACGTGAAGCTCGGGCTGAAGTCGCCGGAGCAGCTCGAGCTTGCGCTCGAGAGGCGTCAGCGCCTCGGGCGCAGCGCGACCGAGCACCACGCGCGGGTGCGGATGAAAGGTGAGCAGGACCGCCTGCAGCCGTCGCCCTCTGGCTTCGCTGACGGCCTCGGCCAGCACCCCCGCGTGTCCGCGGTGGACACCATCGAAGTTTCCGATCGCCACCAGCGTCCCGCCCGCGGCCGGCGAGAACGCCGACGCTCCGGGCACCTGCTCTGGCTCAATCGACATGGCAGCGGGCCGAGGGCCGTGGTCGAAGCGGCCGCACCGGCGCCGGGGTAGTACTACAATCGGTGCCCGCTGCGGAAGCCGATTCGTCGCTCCGCCGCGGCGCAGGTTCCATCGCCGCGGAAGTTGCTCTAACGCTCTCGGCATGACACCCGAAGACGCGCTGAACGAGGCTCGAGCCGGTTCACTGCGTCCCGTGTACCTGGTCGCAGGAGAAGAGCAGTATCTCGCGGCGCGCGTCGTAGCGGCGCTGGCCGAAGCGGCGCGCGCGTCCGACACCATGGGCCTGAACGATGAGCGCATCAGCGCCGCCGACACCAAGATCGAGTCCGTGCTCTCCGCCGCGCGCACATTGCCGATGTTCTCCAAGCGGAGAGTGCTCGTGGTCAAGGGCATCGAGAGTTGGGAGGGGGGCGCCAAAGGCAAGAACGGCGATGCGTTCGACCTGCTCGCGGACTATGTCCAGGCTCCGGCGCCGTCGACGGTGCTCGTGCTCGCCGCGGCCAAGCTCGACAAGCGTCGGCGCCTGTACACCCAGGCGAGCAAGCTCGGTTGCCTCGTCGTGTGCGACGCGCTCTCGCGGGGCGAGCTGCCTCGCTGGATCGCCCGCGCCGCATCCGAGCGCGGCAACGAGATGAGCCGCGACGTGGCCGAGCTGGTGGCCGAGCTGGCGGGCCCCGAGCTGTCCGCGGTGAGCGACGCGGTAGAGCGGGTGTGCTTGTACGTGGGGCCGGGGCGAGCCGTCGACGAGGAGGCGGTGGCCGCGTGCATCGTTCGGGTGCGACCGGCGACTGTGTGGGAGCTCGTGGACGCCGTGGGGCAGCGTGATGCCGGGCGGGCGCTGGCCTTGCTGAACGACGTGTACGATCCCCAGGACCGCGGCCTGCGGCTGGTGGGTGTCCTGGCCTGGAACGCACGGCAGCTACTGCGCTTCGAGGCCGCCCTGGCGCAGGGGGCGAGCGCCGAGGACGCCGCCAGGCGGGCCGGCGCCAAGCCGTTCAAGGCGCGGGATCTTCAGGCTCAGGTGCGGCGCACGCCGCGCGCGGATCTCGAGCGCTGGCTGCTGACCCTGGCCGGGGTCGATGCAGCGCTGAAAGGCGGTTCCAGGCGGCTGCCCAAGGCGGTGCTAGAGCATGCGCTGCTCACGCTCTGCCGCGCGGCCCCGGAGCGCCACGCCGGGCGCGGAGCTTGACCTCCCTGCCGGCGCGCACCATCTTGTGCACTCGGGTCGAAGTCCCGGCTTCTGAAATGCCCCTCCCTGCCGTGACGTGGAGAAGACTGGCGCGGATCACGCAAGCCTTGCCGAGGAACAGCAAATGACCCAACACCTACAGCCCGCCGCGCCGGGTCTCGCTCGGCTGGAGCGCGTGGCGAGCGCACCGCTGCCGACCGCCCACGGCACCTTCGAACTGCATGTGTTCCGCTCGAACCAGCCGGCGTTGCACGGGCTCAGCAACGAGCACTTGGCGCTGGTCATGGGTCGGGTGGACGCGGGGGAGCCCGTCGTCGCGCGTGTCCACTCCGAGTGCCTGACCAGCGAGGTGTTCGGCAGCTTGAAGTGTGACTGTCGCGGTCAGCTCGAGCGGGCCATGGCGGAGATCGCGCGCCGCGGGCGAGGCGTGATCCTCTACTTGCGCCAGGAGGGCCGCGGCATCGGTCTAGCCAACAAGATCCGTGCGTACGCGCTGCAGGCTCAGGGCGCGGACACCATCGAAGCCAACGAGCTGCTGCACCTGCCAGTGGACGCGCGCCAGTACGATTTGGCCGCAGAGATGCTCAGGCAGCTCGGGGTGACGAGCATCGAGCTGATGACCAACAACCCAGACAAGGTGGACGCCATGAGGCGCCTGGGGGTGAGCGTCGAGAAACGCATCCCGACGCTCGTGGCCGCCAATCCCTTCAGCGCGCCGTACCTCGAGGTGAAGCGGCGGCGGATGCAGCACGAGCTGCCGAGCGGTATGTTCCACGCCAAGCCGACTCATGACTCGAGTCCCCCGCCAGACGTGGACGCCGACGCCGATCCAGCCCCGCACTGACGCGCGGGCGGCGTGCGCGCTGCTGCTCGCCGCCGGGATCCTGGCCTGCGGCGTGGAGCCGACAGAGCCCCAGCCGATACCACCCGACGCGAAGCTCGAGGTACGCGCTGGCAACTTCGAGCAGAGCACTGGCTCGCTCCGCCTGCTCGCGGCTGGCGACTCGGTGTCGTTGGTGAGCGCGCCGCAAGGCGGACACGTGCTCCACGCGAGCGCTCGGGTCACCGGCCTGCGCACCGCGCGCGCGGAGCTCCGCGCTCGCCTGCGGGATCCCGACACCCACGCGATCCACGCGGAGGAGGCTCGTACGGCGCTGTTCGAGCTCGTAGGCGACGAGCAGTGGGAGCCCCGCGCGGGCTCCGTGACCGACGTGGCGCACATCCCCGTGTGCCCGGACTACGACGCCAGGGACGTGGTGGGTGAGAGCTGGCTCTTGGAGGTGATCGTCACGGAGCTGCCGCACCGCACTGGCGCTGGCTCGGCCGAGGTGCTCGTAGCCCCGAGCTGCGTTGGCGCCGACGCACTGGCGCTATGCGAGTGCGAGTGCCTGGCGAACTACGTGCTGGGCAAGTGTGGTCCGTGAGACGCGGAAGCGGCGCGGCGCGCAGCGCCGTCAGAAGCAGTTGATGTCCGTCTGGGCCTTTGGGTAGTAGTAGACGAAGGAGTTGCAGTGCTCCTGGTACTCGACGAAGCCGCCGAAGGTGAAGCAGCATTCGTTGTTCGGATCGCCGCACTCCGTGGCCTTCACCGCGTACTCGCAGGACCAGGAGATGCCCGCGCCGGCCGGAACCTGGACCTTCAAGTTCTTCTCGAAGGGCGGCTCGTCCCAGGACAGGCTCTCGTAGAACATCGCGCCGGTGCCGCTGATGGGATCCCATTGGCTCATCGTGAAGCGCTTGCCCCGGCTGTGGAAATGGCCGTTGGCCGCGGTGATGGTGACGGGCCCCTCCTTGGCCAGGCCCTTGCAGCTCGCCTCGAAGGTGCGCGACGTCTCTCCGGGACAAATCTCGATCTCTTGATTGGTCGCGAACAGGGTGCCGAGCTCGTCCGTGACGCTCGCCGGCTCGACCCCCTCGAAGTTGACGACCACCTTGGCCTTGCCGGGGGTCTGCTGCGTCGTCGCGTTCACGTAGTGTGACTGCAGCATGAGCCGCTCGCGCGGCGCGAAGCGCAGGGCGACCCCCTCGGGCATCTGCCAGTCTTCGATACCGGAGGTCTGGGAGTTGCTGACGAGCGGCCAGTCCGCCCAGTTCGGGCTCTTCCAGCACTCGCCACCACTGACGACCTCCCCGGGCTCGCCGCCGAGGCCAAGCACCGTGCGGACGCGAAAGACGTTCATGTGGTGCGAGCCGCTGGTCTGCGCGAGGGTGATGCGATTGACGAACACCTCGTGATCGAACGGCACCTCGAAGAAGTAGCAGTTCTGCTGCTCCGCTCCCGGATCCACGGCGAACTCGCCGGTCGTGAGCTGAAAGCCGAGCGGCCCGGGATCCGGCAAGTTCACGTCGGTGATGGGCTTCTTCTGGGGCTCGTCACCATCCTGGGAACCACAGCCAAGAGCGCCGAGCGCCACCGTCATCGCCCCGAATACCCGTCCCCGCCAGCGCTGCATCATTCGCGTACCTCCCGCGGGAGTCTGGACCCGGGCGGGACGGAAGTCGAGCGCCCGGCTCCGCCGGCGCGACTCACACCTTTTTTGGGGCGGACAGGCGCGCGCGCAAGCGGCTGGCATACCCCGCCTTGTTCTCCTGCTTCGTCCTCCCGATGGCCAAGGCGTCGGCCGGCACGTCCCGGGTGACGGTGGTCCCGGTCGCGACGTACGCGCCCTCTCCGATGTTGACCGGCGCGACGAGCTGACTGTCGCTGCCGATGAAGGCGCCCGCGCCGATGACGGTTTGGTGCTTCCGGAACCCGTCGTAGTTGCAGAAGATGGTCCCCGCGCCGATGTTGGCCCTCTCCCCCACCTCGCCGTCGCCGAGGTACGCGAGGTGGTTGGCCTTGGCGCCCCGCCCCAGGCGGGTCTTCTTGGTCTCGACGAAGTTGCCGACGTGGGCCTCGTCCTCGATCACGCTGCCGGGACGCAGGTGAGCAAAAGGCCCGATCTGTGCGCGCGCCGCGACCTGGCTGTCGGTGATGACCGAGTAGGGCAGGACCCGCGCGCCGGGACCGATCTCCGAGTCGGTGATCACCGCGCCGGTATCCACCAACGCGCCGGCGCGCACGACGGTCCGGCCCCGCAGCGCAGCAGCCGCGCAGATCACCGCGTCCGGCTCGACGACGGCGGTCTCGTCGATGAAGGCGCCGCATTGCACGCTAGCCCCGCCTCGCGCCCAGCGCTCTGCGATGCGCTCGAACAGCAGCGCTTCGGCCCGAGCGAGCTGGGCGCGGTCGTTGACGCCGAGCAGATCCCGCGCCGGTCCGAGCACCGCATCGGCGGCGCCGACTCGCGCCGCTTCCTCGACCACATCGGTCAGGTAGTATTCACCTTGCGCATTGTCGTTCTTCAAGCTGGCTAGCGCAGCCCGCAGAAAGTCCGTCTTGGCCGCGTACACGCCCGCGTTGATCTCGCGAACCGCGCGCTCGTGGTCGCTCGCCAAGTCCTTGTGCTCACGCACCGCAGACACACGCCCGTCAGCGCCTCGCAGCACGCGGCCGTAGCCCGTTGGGTCATCCAGCATCGTGGTCGTCAGGACGAGCTCCGCGCCGTCGAGGCGACCGAACAGGTCCGCGAGATGAGCCGCACTCAACAGCGGCGTATCGCCACACAGCAGCAGCACTTGCGAGGTCTGTACCTGCTCGAGGCCAATCTTGGCCGCGTGCCCGGTGCCGAGCGGGGGATCTTGCACGGCGATGCTGACGCGGTCCGCACCAAAGGCGTGCTCGAGCTCGCGCTCGGCAGCCTGCCGATTGCGCGGCGACAGCACACACACCACCCGGGTAGCGCCCGCGTCGAACGCGGCGCGCACCGGGTAGTAGACCAGAGGGCGCCCGCAGGCTCGGTGCAGCACCTTGCTCGTGGCGCTCTTCATGCGTTTGCCCTCGCCCGCGGCGAGGACGACGGCGGAGAGGTCGACCATGGGGCCAACGCATCGCACGAATTGGGCCCGACGTTCCATGGGCGAGCGTAACGCAACGCGTCACGGTGTCCCGATCGCCGCGCACGGGCTAATCTCCGAGCATGCGGTATCGAGCGAAGTCGGTGGTCCTCGGTGGTCTCGCGCTCGCGCTGAGCGTGTCCTGCGCCAGCGACTTCGACGACAAGCGAATCAAGACCGAGCCGACCGCGACCCTGGGAGACGATCTGTTCTCGGCGCTGTGCGATCGGGTTGGGGCGAGCGCATTGCGAGAAGATCTGAGCGGCGCGTCGTACCGGCCCGTCTGTCACCGCGACGCGCTCGGCAACTATGGCAGCACGGTAGACGAGTCCTTGCTGCCACCGGTCGCGGGCGGAGCGGCGCTCACACGCCGCATCGCGGTAGCCAAGGTGCACGCGATGGCAAGGCGACGCTCGGAGCTGATCGCCGCCTTCAACGCGACGTTCAGCGACCAGCCGTTGCCGGATCCTCAACAGCCCGGCAAGACGATCAGCGGCCATGATGCGCTCGATCAGTTCCTGAAGCGCGTCGTCCCGCTCTACGACAGCAACCCCATCGACGACGGTGCCGCCAAGGAACCGCTGATGCCCAGCGTCACGCGCGCGACGGGTCGTCTCTTCGCTGCGCTCGCTGGACCGGGAGACGATCCCATCAGCGGCGTCACGGATCCGGCACGCGCGCTCGCCGCCCGGCAAGCCCTCTCGCGACTCTCGGGGCGACTGGGCTACCGACCGCTGCGCGTCACGCTGGGCGCGCTGAGGCCTGCGCTGGCCTATCCCGAGCTGCGTCACCTGGCCCAGACCTTCACGCCCCGACTCGGCGCTGGCGGACCGATGCGCGTCGCGTTCCAGAACGTGCTCGGTATGACCCAGTTCGAGCTGGACACCAGCCCGCAGGCGCCGCTGGCGTTCCCGACCGCGTTCGATGCCGCGTTTCCGGCGCGACCGCGCACGAACATGGAGATCGCCCAGGCCGTCATGCTGGCCACGGATCCACTGTTCGCGAGCGCCGGCAGCCAGCCGCGCTACCTGGTGGGACGCGACGTGCGGGGCTATGCCATCCCAGCGTCCAACGTTCCCGGCACGCCGGGTACCGTGCCCGCGCCGTTCTTCGACGGGGATGGTGACGGCTTCGCCGACGTAGACGCGCTCGGACGGTTCGTGACGATCGGAGGCACACCAGCGCCGGTGGATACACCGTTTCTGGTCCCCGGCATCCCCCGCCAGCTGCCGCCGGACCCGTTCGGTCGCGCCGTCGGCTCGGGGGGAGCGCCGCTCTACGGCTACATCGACACCAGCGAGACGTTCACCGCCGCCACGCTGCGTGATCTGGAGAAGCTGCTCGCTCCCGAGGAGAACAACGAGGCGCTGGCCGACCTGCTATCGGGCGCTTTCGTGCTGTACGGTGACCCCATCCAGGTTCAGGCTAGCTGGGCCGAGGGCGGGCTGTACCCGAGCTTCGACGCGCAGAACTCGCCCATCGTCGAGTTGCTCCACGCGACGGGCTGGGTGCTCGCGCACAAGAACAGCGACATGCACCTCGAGCTGGTCAAGCGCTTGTTCCGGGACCACGAGCAGGTCATGGCGCGGGTGATCGGCGCGGCGCTGCGCGTGCGCGAGATCGCCAATCAGCGACCCGACATCGCGCTCGATCCGGGCGTGACCCTCTGGGACGAAATGGCCGAGATCCTGGCGCGCATGAGCAAGAACCCTAGCCTGACGCGGGACTTGCTGCGCAGCCTGCGGCACCCGGACGTGCAGGCCTACATCGGACCGGCCTACGGCAACTACACCCGCTACAAGGATCTGCTTCACTACGACACGAACAACCTCAACGGCCCTCCGCTGAACCTGACCACTGGCGGCACGGCGGATCCGAGCGTGGCGCCGGATCCGAACCAGCCGGATGCCGGCGACAACCGCAGCCAGTTTCACCGCATCTTGCAGATCATTCACGACGTCAACGACGTGAACGCCTGCAACAAGCCGGACGCGAAGGTCCGCATCAAGCTTGGGCTCCCCATCACCTACCCGTTCGGCGCCGGCTACAAGGAATGCGAGCTGTTCGTGTTCAAGAACATGGGCGTCTTCTACCTGCACTCCATCCTGGGCAAGGCCAAGCTCGAGGTCCGCCCCGACTTCTTGAACGGCATGATGAGCGCGGCGGGGATCTTCACCAACCCGGACGACCTGTTCCAGACCTCGAGCGGCATCACCGGCATGGGGCTGTCGCCCACGCCGCAAGCGCTCGATCGCCTCGTGTTCTTTGGCGCCGAGAGCCCCAAGTTCGACCCGTTCTTCGGCGGCGCGATGCCGGATAGGGATCCCAACTACGCGAGCAAGAACGACGACACGAACAAGTTCGTCTCGCGGCTGGTCGAGGCCATCAGCCCCTCGACCTGCCCCGAGCGCCCGGTTCAGGATCCCAACGGCCAGCTCGGCACCCTGTGGCTCTCGGACTGCTCGCCGAGCGTGAAGTGGGCGCACAACGGCGAGGCGGGCGATCCGAAGGACCTGATGCGGCTGCGCAACCGCGGCACCATCTTCACCTGGGAGAAGTACGAGTTCTACAAGGCCATGCGGCCCCTCTTGAAGGCCTTCGACGACAACGGGGCCGCCCAGCTGTTCCTCGACAAGATCGAGGTCTTCTATCGGCACTGGGCCAGCCAGGCCCACGGCTCCGAGTGCAACTCGAACGGGGACTTCGCTGCCCGCCCCTGGCAAAAGTATCTGACCGACGCCGACCGCGCCGTGCACAAGGTCAACCCCGCGTTCAATCCCAAGTACTGCAACGGCAGCGGCGTGTCCCGCTACGAGCCGATTCTGTCCGAAGCCTTCGTGACCGACCTAATCCCGGCCGTGGGTGAGCTCGTCGGCGTGCTCGATGGCATGAACGTCCAGAGTCCGCGCACCGGGCAAAGCATGAATGGCCTCGACATCCTGAACGAGATGACGGTGGCCCTGTTCGACCCGGATCACTCCAAGAGCGTCGGCGTCCGGGATCGCCAAGGCAAGACCACGACGCGTTGGGCGAACGGCAAGATCGAGACGCAGCTGACCCCCTTCGGGCTGTTCGCCGATGCGCTGGCGCGCATCGACGAGCGCTTGGGTGACACCGAACGACGCGTGCGCTGGAAGCGCGCCCGCTCGCAGCTGGTGGACCGATTCCTGTCGGTCAGCGGCGAGGGTGTGAACGCCAGCTTCGACAATCGGGCGTTCGTCCGCAGCATTCCCATCCTGCTCGATGTGCTCAGGGTGCAGCTGAACGCCAACTGCCCGGACCGGGAGACCAGCCCAACCGCCTGCAAGTGGGCCACGCTGGATCTCGGCCAGAAGGCCGCGGACACCTTCTCCGGCGCGCCCTTCGCCACCACCATGACGTTGGTCGACCAGATCAACGAGGACCCGGCGACTCGCGCCGCGCTGCAGAAGCACCTGCGCTATTTGATGCAGCAAGCCAGCAGCCACGACGCGTTGCACGGCACGCTGACCTCGGCCAACGACATGATGCAAATCCTCGGCGACGACCTGAACATGCCGCTGATTTACAACGCCATCGCCGTCGCGGTCGCGCCCAAGTCTGCCTCCCTGGGCGGCAAGGGGGCTCCGGGCACGGCGGACCGGGTGCTCGAGTTGATGGACGCCCTCACCCGCGAGGTGAACGCCGAGGGTCAGCCCGTGCCCAACAGGTACGATCCCTATCGCGTGATGGACCGCATCCTGCAAAACCTGGTGAGCCCCATCGTCGCGACGGATCCGACCAGTCAGACGCCGATAGAGGTCTTCATCGACACCATCGCCGAGGTCAATCGCATCGACGCAGACGCGCCGCGGGAGGAGCCACTGTCGCCGGATGACCTCGAAGCGGTGTTCGGTACACTTCGGGACTTCATGACCAGCCCCACGCGGGGTATGGAGCAACTGTACGAAATCATGCGTCACCGCAACGGCAAGTGACTCGTCTTTGGCGCCAGCCTCCATGAACTCCTCTCTCCGCTTCTGGCGTCGCCTGTTGGCGGGCGCGGTGCTCGGCGTGCTGTGCGCGCCCCAATCCGCCAGCGCCGGCGGGCTGTACTTCACTGACCGCGGCGTGCGCCCCCTCGGGCGTGGGGGAGCGTTCATCGCCGGCGCGGACGACGCCGGTGCGGTCGCCTACAATCCGGCTGGGCTCGCGTTCGCCGGCACTCAGCTGCTGGTGGACGCATCCTGGCTGCAGTACTCCGCGACGTATCAGCGCAAGGCCCTGCTCCGGCAAGTGGATCCGAACACGGGGCAACCCACCGGGCAGGAGTGGGAGCAGACGTTTCCGAGCGTGGATGGCACGACGCCGGTGTTGCCCATCCCGACCATCGCTTACGCGTTCCAGGCTGGCTCCCGCGCGCTGACCTACGGGCTGGCGCTGTGGGCGCCCTACTCGGCGATCACCAGCTTTCCCGAGCAGGTGCGCGGTGGCCCCGCTCCGCAGCGCTACTCAATCATCTCTCTGGACGGCTCTGCCCTGGCCATCCCCGGCGCCTACGTAGCCTGGCACGAGCCGGGCTCGGACTTCGCGCTGGGCGCCGGCGTCGAGATGCTCACGGGCTTCTTCCAGACCAGCGTCTACTTCAGCGCTTGCGTGCCGGACCGCTTCATTTGCGCGCCGGAGCAACCGGACTACGACACCTATGCGCGCCTGCGGGTGGGGCCGATCTTCGCGCCTTCCGGCATCCTGGGCGCGATCTACGCGCCGGATGAGCTCTTGCGTCTGGGGCTGTCCTTTCACTTGCCTTACTGGGTGAACGCGAGCGCAAAGCAGGATGTCCGCTTGGCCAGCGCCGCGGCCTTCGACAACGCCAGCGTGAGCGGCGACTCCGCCACGGTGAAGTTCAAGCTGCCCTGGACGCTGCGTGCCGGGGTGGAGGTCAGACCGACCAGCGCCCTGCGCGTCGAGGGCGGAGTGGGCTACGAGGCCTGGAGCATGCACGACGAGATCCGTGTCGAGCCGGACGACATCGCGCTGGTCAACGTCGCGGGCTTCCCTGAGCGGTACTACATCAGCGACGTGAGCATCGAGCGCGGGTTTCGCGACAGCTACTCGGCGCGGCTGGGCGGCGAGCTCGGGTTCGAGCTCGGAAGCTATCGACTCGTGACCCGGGCGGGGCTGATGGCTGAGCGCAGCGCGATCCCGCCCGAGTACCTGTCGGCGGCGACCATCGATCTGGACAAGGTCGTCGCATCCATCGGCGGCAGCCTGCACATTGGCAATTGGCGCTTCGACGCCGTCATGGCGCGGGTCTTCACGTCCGCGGTGGAGGTCGGCACGCGCGAGGCACGGGTCCGTCAGGTCAACCCCGTGCTGGCCAACCCCACCTCCCAACCGCACACCATCAACGCCGGAACCTACACCGCGACCGCCAACGTGCTCGGCCTGGGCCTCGTCTATCAGTTCGAGCCGCCGCCCTCGGATCCGGCCAGTCCCGGGACCACGCCCAGCGCTCCCGAGCCGAAGCCAAGACCCAAGCCGAGGCCGAAGGCCGCGACGGAGCGGGAGTCGGACGACGGCGGGTTCGACGAGGCGTTCGACGCGCAAGACCCCTAGGCTGGACTTGGCGCTTTCTGCCCGCGCATTCCGCGACTTCTTCGCGCTTCTGACAGGTCAGGTGCGGAGGCGACCTGCGACCCTCGTGCCAAGACTGCCCAAGTCGAGCCTGGGGGCCCGGCCGAAATTGGTGTGTCGCGAGACCGGCGAGACCGAAGCGAGACGGACGCCCGAGGAGCGAGCACCGGAGGCCTACTGAAGTAGGGTGAGGAGCGCAGCGACGAGGCCGCCCGGCGCAGCGAGAGGACCGGCGGTCGCAGCACGCGGGGACCCCAACCCCGCGCCGCTGCTGTTCCATGCATTGGAAACCCGCTGTAATTTCGACCGGGCCCCCGGGGCTCAGCCCCCGGGGCTGGATTCGACCGCAGCTTCACTCGAATCGCCCGCGGGCTCGTCGGTCGCGTCGTCGGTGCTCTCGCCGGGCTCGGGCTCCGGCGCCTTGACGGCGACGGCCTGCGGTCGCTTCACGTACACGATGACCGGATCGCCCGCGGCGAGCTTGGCGTTGCGGTCCTTGCGGTTGATGCGCTCCATCCAGCCACTCGACAGTCCGTAGCGGCGTCCGACGGCGGCGAGGGTCTCGCCGGCGCGAGCGGTCACGGTGAGGCGCTGCTTGCCGTTCTGTGACTCGAAGTGGTCGATGAACTCGGGACTACCGGCGACCAGCACCCGCGTCTCGCGCTCTCGGATCACGCGCACCGCATCGAACGATGCCCCGCGCTCCACGAACGCCTGCAGCGTCATGCCCGCCACCAGGCGCGCTCGCTCGTCGAGCGCGTTCCAGTGTGCGAGCTCGGCCACGCTGACGCCGAGGGCGCGCGCAATCGTGCCAAGTGCGTCGCCGGAGCGGAGCACGACGAAGACTCGCTCTCGATCCGGCAGAATGATGTGCCGGGCGGGGACGACCACCACCTCGGGTGCGCTCGGCTCCGTCAGGCTGTGTTTGCCGCGAGAAGGCACCAACAGCACCGTCCCTGGGGTGAGCGCCTCGGACGAGCTGAGTCGATTGACGGCCACGAGCTCGGCCTGGCGCACGGCCCGAGTCTGGGCGATGGACTCGACCGTCTCGCCCGCGCGAACGACATGGGGAAGTAGCGTGGGCTCGGCCGCGCTGCTGCTGGCCAGTCGCTCGGTCGTGGCCACCCCGCTGCCCCCCGGGACCCGCACCCGCCAGCGCTTGCGGCTCTCGCCCGGCTTGGTCGGCGGAACGCGCGCGGCCAGGAGCTGCGGATTGAGCCGCTCGAGGGTGGCGGGAGCCACCCCCGCAGCCTGGGCCACCTGCGACAGTGGGGTCGCCGAGTCGACCAACACCGTCTCGAAGGCCTCCGGCGCGTCGGGCGTCACGTCCGCGATGCCGAACGCTCGCTGGTTGTTCATCACGATGGCGATGGCGGCGATCTTGGGCACGTAGAGCGCCGTCTCCCAAGGGATCCCGGCCTCGAGCTTGGAGAGTTCCCAGAAGTCGTTGGTGTTGAACTTCTGGATCGAGCGCGACAGTCCACCGTGACCCATGTTGTAGGCGGCCATCGCCAGCTCCCAGGTTCCGAAGCGGCGATGCAGATCCGAGAGGTAGCCGATGGCGGCCTCGGTGCTGCGCTTGGGATCGAGCCGCTCGTCCACCCAGCGATCGACGACGAGCCCGTACATCTGGCCGGTGGCCGGCATGAACTGCCACAGTCCGGCCGCACCGACGGGCGAGAATATCTCTGGGTTGTGTCCGCTCTCGATCAGGCTCAGCCACACCAAGTCCGTGGGTAGTCCCGCCGCGGCCAGCTCGGCCTTGAGCGCCGACGTGAAGCGTCCGCTCTTCTTGGCCCAGGTCCGCGCGATGGCTCGCCCGCGGGTGTTGTCGCGATAAAACTTCAGGTACGCCACGACGCTGGGCTCGAGCCGAACGGGCAGGTTCGGCATCGTCAGCGTGCGCAGCCACTCGGCGGTGCGCGCGGGTTCCTCGGCGCTCGCCGCGGGGGGCAGGGCGCGGGTCGGCGGCAGTCCCGTCGCGACGACGTCTTTGCCGCCCCCCACGTCCCAGCTGAAGCCCGGCGTGAGCCCCACGACCGGACGCGGGAACAAGACGCGATCCGCCTCGCGCAGGGCGCGCAACTCCGGATCGTTGGTGCCTGCGCGAGCATCGTCGAGGGTCGGGCCTTGGGCGATGGCGCGGCGCACGCTGTCGTTTGCCTTGGGTCGTTCACTGCCGGCGGGCAAGGTAGTGGCGGGCCGCTTGGGAGCGCGGCCCTTGCGGTGGCCGTTGTCCGACTTGGGGGGAGCGGCGGGCGCCGCGGACGCGGAGGTCTCGACCGGCGCAGTGGCGGCTGGCGGCGCCACCTTCGGCGGGGTCTCCACGTGACGAGCGCCCGCCCCGGCGCCGGGTCCGACGCCCGGCTTGCGTCCGGCGGCGTCGCCCGCGTCGTCGGCCTTCGGCGCTGCTGGCGCCGTGTCGCCGGACGGCTTCACATCGCCCGCTCCTTGGGCGAGCGCGCCGGGCGCGGCGAGCGCGATCCCCCAAATCAGACTCGCCGTCCGTAGCCTCCGCATGGAGCCAGTTTTGTACCGGTCTGGCCGCCTCCGGTCAAATGCCCAGGGAATTGTCCTGCTATCTTGATTTCGGCAGCCGCCCGGCGGAGGGGTGACTGAGGCCGGTGCCGGTCCGGCGCGGCCTGCCCGAGAGCAGGAAGATGATGAGCAGCAGCAAGGGGCGAGTCGAACGAGACGCACTGGGCGAGATCGAGGTGGCGCCCGAGCGGCTGTGGGGAGCACAGACCGAGCGCAGTCTACGCCAGTTTCGCATCGGCGAGCAGCGTATGCCCCGGGCGCTCGTGCAGGCCTTGGTGCGGGTGAAGAAGGTCGTCGCGCTGACGAACGCCGAGCTCGGTGAGCTCGCCCCGGAGCTCGCTGACGCGATCGTGCGCGCGGCAGACGAGGTGCTGGACGGACGGCACGAGGATGAGTTCCCCCTCTCGGTCTGGCAAACCGGAAGCGGCACTCAGACCAACATGAACGTCAACGAGGTGCTCGCCAACCGCGCCAGCGAACTGCTCGGCGGCAGCCGAGGTGACGGTCGGTGCGTACACCCCAACGACCATGTGAACCGTGGGCAGTCGTCGAACGATGTCTTCCCCACCGCGATGAGCATCGCGGCCTGCGACGCGGTCTTGCGGGGCGTCCTGCCGAGCGTGCGCGCGCTAGCGCGGGCGATCGAGCAGCAGGCCGACCAGCTGGGAGCCGTCGTCAAGCTCGGCCGCACTCACTTGATGGATGCCACGCCGCTGACCGTTCGGCAGGAGCTTGGCGCCTGGGCGGCAGCCCTCGAGCGCGACGCGCTGTGCCTCGAGCGCAGCACCGAGCAGCTCGGCGTGCTGGCCCTCGGCGCAACGGCGGTCGGAACGGGCCTCTCGGCGCACGCCGAGCTCTCGGAGCGCGCCGTCGCCGCGCTGGCGCGTGAGACGGGCCTGCCCCTCTGTCCGGCGACGAACAAGTTCGATGCCATCGCGATGCACGGCGGCATCGTGCACGGGCACGGCGCGCTCCGCGCGCTCGCGACCACGCTGATGAAGGTCGCCAACGACGTCCGCTTGCTCGCCTCGGGGCCCCGGGGCGGATTGGGGGAGCTGAGGTTGCGAGCGAACGAACCTGGCAGCTCGATCATGCCGGGGAAGGTCAACCCGACTCAGGCCGAGAGCCTGTGCATGGTGGCGGCGCGGGTGCTGGGCAACGACGTAACCGTGGGCATAGCGGGAGCGAGCGGGCAGCTTCAACTGAACGTCATGAAGCCGCTCCTGGCCTTCACGTTCCTGGAGAGCACGACGCTGCTCACTGATGGCTGCCATAGCTTTCGGCAGCGGTGCATCGAGTCACTGTCTCTCGACGAGGGGCGCATCCAAGAGCACTTGGAGCGATCATTGATGCTGGTGACGGCTCTCGTGCCTCACATCGGCTACGATCGAGCGGCGGCCATCGCCAAGCGCGCGTACGAGACGCAGGTGACCTTGCGACAAGCCGCGACCGACAGCGGCGCAGTCAGCGCGGAGGACTTCGACCGCTGGGTGAGGCCCGAGCACATGGTCTGACCTACTTCTTCACCACCACGAAGCTGGTCTTGCCCTGGCGCAGCACGAGCAGCAGCACCCGCTCCTTGGACTTCGCATACAGCTCACGAAAACGCTCGAGGCGGTCGACGGCCTGACGGTCGACCTCCAGGATGACGTCCCCCGGTCGCAGGCCCGCGCGAGCGGCGCTGCTGCCCGGCTCGGCCGCGACGACCACGACGCCCCGACTCAGTGAGCCGAGCTGGAAGCGCTTGCGGTTCGCAGCGGTGAGCGGCTCGAGCGTGAGGCCGTCGAGCGACTCCGGCGCGGCGCTGGGCCCGCGCGCGCTTGGGCCGAGGCTCTGCGGCAACTCGGCCAGGGGGACCTCGAGCGTGCGCTGCTGAGACTTGCGCAGCAGCACGACGGTGACCTTCTTCTTCGCGCCGGACTGTGCGACCAGGTTGCGCAGTCGGCCCGTCGAGTCGACCGGCATGCCGTCGATGCTCAGCACGACGTCCCCGCGTTCGATACCCGCGCGCTTGGCAGGACCGTTCGGCTCCACGTCGGCGATGAGCACTCCCTTCTTGCCGCCGAGCCCGAGCGCCTTGGACAGCTCTGCGTCCACGTCTTGAATCGTGACGCCCAGATACCCGCGTACCACGCGCCCTTGGGAGACCAGGCTGTCGATGATGGGGCGCGCCATCGCGGATGGAATGGCGAAGCCGATGCCGACGTTCCCGCCGGAGCGGGACAGGATGGCCGTGTTGATGCCGACCAAGCGGCCCTCCATGTCAACGAGCGCGCCTCCGGAGTTGCCGGGATTGATGGCGGCGTCCGTCTGGATGAAGTCTTCGTAGTCCACGATGCCCACGTTCGCGCGCCCCTTGGCGGACACGATGCCCATGGTCACCGTCTGCCCGACACCGAACGGATTGCCGATGGCGAGCACGACGTCCCCCAGCCGCAACCGGGACGAGTCTCCGAACTCGATGGGCACCAAGCCGGCGGCATCCCCCTCCACACGCAGCACCGCGAGGTCGCTCTTGGGATCCCGGCCGACGACCTTGGCCGTGAGCTCTCGCTGGTCGCTGGTGGCCAAGCGTATTTCGTCGGCGTCAGCGACCACATGGTGGTTGGTCACCACCAACCCCGCCCCGACCACGACCCCCGAACCGAGACCTTGACGACGATTCGATGGGGCCTCCGGTCCGAACGGGAACGGGCTCGGCAACGACCGCGTTGCCCGAGACGACCAAACGCTCACGACCGACGGCAGGACCTTCTCGACGACATCCGCAATGGAGGCGCCGGTCCCGGCGCGCGCGAGCGCCGGACTCGGCAGGATGAGCGGCGGTGCGACCGGCGGCGGTGAGGCAACCATCGAGGGTTCGCCGCTCGGCTCGGGCTTGCCGGTCGGCTCGGTCTTCGCCGTGCGCGCACATCCGACGCCGAACGCCGGTAGTGCCAAGAGGCCCAGGACGATGACGCTACGTGACCATCCCGAGCGGCCCAGACTACTTCGGCGGATCCACATGCTCCGTCGGGGCCAACCGCTGGGCGTCACCGGCTATTCCTCGACTCACAGGTTGGACAGGAAGTCGGCGATCTGGGTGATGCCGAGGGAGCGGGAGACCACGCCTCGTCGCACGGCGGCGCCGGGCATGCCGTACACGACCGCGCTCTGCTCGCTCTCGGCCACCACGAGCCCACCCGCCGCCAGCACCGCCGCGGCCCCCTCGGCGCCGTCGTCACCCATGCCCGTCAAGATCACCGCCACGGCCTTGGGGCCGACCGAGCGGGCCAAGCTCGCGAACAGCCGATCCGCGCTCGGGACGTAGCGATCGCTCGGGCCGGGGGCGACCACTCCGAGACGCAAGGCACCCGCCGAGTCACGCCCGAGCTCCATGCAATGCCTTCCCGGGCAGACGTAGGCAAACCCAGCGCAGACACCGTCGCCGTCCGCGGCCTCGGACACGGCGACGCGAGCGCCGCGGTCCAAACGAGCCGCGAACGTCCTGGTGAACTTGTCCGGCATGTGCTGGGCGACCAGCACCGCGTGGCTGAACTGATCGGGTAGACGGCGAAACACCTCGAGCAGAGCGGTAGGTCCGCCGGTGGAGGCAGCGATGGCGATGACCCGCTCTGGGCTGGTCCGTTCGCGCGGGCTGGGCGCGGAAAGGTTGTGCACGCCCGAGATCGACTCCATCCGCGGCCGCATGGCGAGCGCGCTGGCGCGCAGCCCGCGGACCATCAACACCTTGGCCAGCAGCTCGTCGCGAATACCCGAGAGGTCGATGGTGTGCTGACGGTCCGGCTTGGCGACGAAGTCGAGCGCCCCGAGCTCGAGCGCCTTGAACACGTTCTCCTTCTGGCTGTAGCTGGAGACCACGACCACGGGGGTGGGCTGCCGGCTCATCAAGATGCGAAGGAACGTGAAGCCGTCCATGCGCGGCATCTCGAGATCGAGGGTGAGCACGTCAGGCTTGAGCAGCAGAGCCAGACGCAGCGCCTCCTCACCGTCCGCCGCCTTGCCCACGATCTCGACCTCCGGACTCTGGGACAGCGCATCCGCGATGGACCGGCGATTGACGGCCGAGTCATCCACGACCAGCACGCGGATTCGCTCCGCGCCGGCGGTCATGTCTGCGCCCCCAGCGCTGGCTTTCGGTACACGAGGTCTTCCCGCAGGTGCACCAGCTCGAATGCCGTGGTGACGTTGATCAGCGACTCGGAGTGTCCAAGCAGCAGAAACCCACCGGGCAGCAGGCGTTGGTGGAGATTGTCGATCACCTTCCGCCGGGAGCGTACGTCGAAATAGATCAGCACGTTACGACAGAATACCGCGTCGACCCTACCGACGACGGCCGCGCGCTGCCCATCGAGCAGGTTCAGGTTGCCGAAGTGGCACAAGCGCCGCACGGAGTCCACCACCCGGTGCCCCGTCCCGTCGGCCTCGAAGTAGCGCCGCCTGAGCTCCTCAGGCGTCGTCCGGAAGGAGCTCTCGCGATAGACTCCCCGACGCGCGAAGGCGATCGAGCTGCGGCTGAGGTCGCTGCCGATGACCTTGATGTCGAAGCCAGCCAACAGGGGGTGCTCCAAGAGGAGTATCGCCAGGGTGTAGGCCTCTTCACCGCTGGAGCAGCCGGCGCTCCACACGGTCAGTCGGCGACTATCCTTCTGAGCCTGCGCGATGCGCGGGACGACCTCGTCACAGAACGCCCGCAGCTGGTAGTCCTGCCGGAAGAAGTAGGTCTCCTTGGTGGTGATGGCGTCGATGGCTTCTTCCAGCTCGGCCAGACCGCGCACGTTGAAGCGCAGGAATTTGTAGTACTCGTCGAAGCCACGCAAGTCCAACTGGGCCACCCGCTCCGCCAGACGTCGCTCGAACACGTACAGCGCAGACTCGTCGAAGGTCAGCCCCGCGTGATCGTTCACCAGATCTCGCAAGAGCCTGAACTCGTCAGAGCGTAGTCGGGCGCGCGGACCGAGCGAACGGGCGCTGCTCATCGCCCAGGCCCTGGTCCCGGTGGCGGTCGCGTCCGTCGGACCCCCCCGACCTGCTCGTTGGACTCGAGCGCTCGGGTCAACGCTTCGCGTACGAGCGGCTCGGTCTCCGAGCCGAGCTTGGAGCGCAGCAGGTCCATCGTGGCAGGATCGCCATCCTGCGCGATCAGGTCCGCGGCGAGACGACGCACGTCCCAGGCTTCGTGATCCAAGCATGCACCGATGTGCGCGCGGGCGCGGGCGTCACGCTGCGAGGCGAGCCCGTGGAGCGCCGCTTTGGCGACCTCCGGCTCCGGGTGGGACAAGGCCTCGACCAAGGGGTCGAGGCGGCGTGGATCGGCGAGGGTCGGCAGCGCCTCCACCGCGGCCACGGCAATGGCCGCACGCGGCGCGCGAGCGGCCGCGCGCAACGCCGGCAGGGCGCGTGGATCCCTCACCTTGGCCAGGGCAGCCAGGGCCAAGGTGCACAGCTCCGCCTCCGCGTCCGGTTGGGCAAGCTCGAGCAAGCGGCTGACGGCCACCGGGGCGGCGGCGCCCTCCGCCAGTCGTCCCAGGGCGCGAACCGCGGCTTGTCGCACGTCGAGCTCCTCATCCGACAGCGCGAACACGATGGCGTCGAGGCTCCCGGGAGCGGGGAGCCGTGCCAGCGCGTCGAGCGCAACCCGACGGTGATACGCTGCCTGATCCGACAACAGCAGGACTAGGTAGGCCCGATCGCCTTCGCGCGAGCCCGTCGCGGTCAGGGGACAAGACGCGATGATCACCGCACCTGCGGCGGGCGGCAGCCCACGGGCGAACACCTCGAGCGCCTGCTCGGGGTGACGCTGGGCAAGCGCGGCCAGAGCAGCCTCCGCGTCGGGTCGGAGGGAGCTCG
Organism: Polyangiaceae bacterium; assembly: GCA_019637295.1. GTDB lineage: Bacteria > Myxococcota_A > Polyangia > Polyangiales > Polyangiaceae > JACKEA01. The sequence continues at coordinate 380,941 of JAHBVX010000002.1, read as the reverse complement.
GCTGCGACGGGTCCAAGAGCGCTGCCACGCGCTCGAGGCTCGCTGGACCCCCGATCCGCGTCAGGGCAGCGAGCGCGGCGATTCGGACCCCCTCGTCCTCGTCATCGAGCGCGCGCTGCACGGCCGCGACCGCGTCCTGGGCCGGGGTGGTGAGCCTGCGCCCCAGCACCTCGACCGCGATCGCGCGTTCGCGCGGATCGCCCGACGCGAGGCGCTGAATCAGCTCGTCACGCACCGTGGGGTCGCTGAGGTTCAGCCATGCCTCGGCGTCCGCGCACAGCGAGTCGTCGAGCAGCGCGTCGACCAGCGTGCGTGTCCCGAGCCCCGTACCGGTGACACCGAGCACCACTAGCGCGGCGCGACGCAAGGCGAGCGGCTCGGCGCTCGCTACGAGGCACGCGACCTCGCGCACGGCCTCGCCCGAGACGCGACCCAACAGCTCCCGCCCGCGAGCCGCCAGCGCCTCGTCCGCACCCCAGAGCAAGTCGCCGAGCGCGCCGACGACGACGTGACGGCGGCCGCCCATCGCTGCGTCCAGGGACTCGGCCAGCGGCGCGAGCGCGCGAACATCGCCGCTCTTACCCAGCGCGGTCCAGACCTCCTCCGTGAGGTCTCGATCTCCCAGCAGGGGCTCGAGCTGCTCCCAGGCGAGCTGCGCTCCCAAGCGATTGAGCCCCGCGAGGGCGGCGAGGCGCTCCACGGGCTCGGCGCGGGACAAGCAGCCGTCGAGCAGTTCGATGGCCTTGTCCGCGCAAGCGACACCGATGGCGCTCGTCCCCTCGATCGCCGCCATGCGCACGTTCGCGTCCCCGTCGTCGAGCACCCCGCGCAACACCACCAGCGCCTCGGCCCGACCCGTGCGAGCCAAGGCATCGACGGCGAGCTTCCGACCGTCCGCGTCGAGGTGCACCATCGCGGCGGACAGCTCGCGAATCGACTCGAGGCCGAGTGCTGCCAGCGCGTCGACCGCGGCGTTGCGCAGCCCCACATTGTCCCCCGGCTCGAGAGCACCGATCAGCGCCGTGACGAGCTCGGGGATCGGCGGCGCCGCGACCACCGCGGAGACAGCTTCCTTGCGCACGCGCCAGTCCTCGTCGGCGAGCGCCTGCATCAACAGCGGTACCGTCTCGACGGCGACGTCGGTGAGCTCGGCTACCGCGCGTCGGCGCAGCTCGGGGTCGAAGGCGCGTAGGGCGACGGCCAGGGGGCGGTCGACGCTGGCTCCGTCCTCAGTCGGATCGGCCATCACCGAGTGCTCCCGCAGCCGCCAGCGGCTCGGTCAGGTGCTCGAACCTCTGAACGTCCAGCACGAAGACCATCCCATCCTCGTGAGCCGTGACGCCCACGATCCCGCGGGTGTCGTCGCCTCCGCCCAGCTCGGGGGCCGGCCGGAGCTCCCCGCCACCGGTGCCAAACACCTCGGTCACTTGGTCGACCCGTAGCCCGATCGCGCGCCCGCTCACGTCCACGAGGATCCACTTGGCCCGCTCCGGGTCGTCATGCGGGGGGAGCCCGAACCGCTGCCGAAGGTCGATGATCGGCACGACCTCCCCGCGATGGTCGGCGACCCCGATCACCGCCCTGGGCGCGTGCGGGAGGCCCACGACCGGCAGGGGATTGACGATCTCGCGCACGTGGCCGATGGGCACGGCGTAGTGCACGTCTCCAACGCGGAACCCTACCAAGCTCTTGTCTGGGTCCGGACGATGACGAGCGCTCACCACTTGTGCACCTCTGCCTTTCCGCCAACCACACTCGCCACGTCGAGAACGACGATCACAGTGTCCGGATCCGGGCGCCCGATGGCAGCAACGTGCTCGGACACGTCACCACCGAGCACACTGCCGGCGACTTCGATCTGCGCTTCGCTCAGGCGCACCACGTTCTTTACCTCGTCCACCATGAGCCCCACCGTCTCTTCCTCCAGCACGGCAGAGAGCAAGATCCGCGTCCGGCGACCGATGGCGGCCTCCTCCAGGGAGAGCAGGCGGCGCAAATCGATCACGGTCACCAGCATGCCACGAACGCTACACACGCCAACGATCTCTCGTGGTGCCCGGGGAACGAACGTGATCGGGGGCGGCCCGAGGATCTCGCGTATGTCTTCGAGCGCGACGGCGTAGGGCTCGGACGCCAGCGTGAAGACCAAGAAATCCCGCGAGCCAGGGCTCGGAGCCAAGCGGCCACGGCTGCGCACGCGACGAACGACGTCAGCCATGTCCCTCCGCGACGGACAGCCCCACCTCGGTGGGCGCTAGCACCTCCTCCAGGATGGACCCGGCGTCGAGCACGAGCGCGACCCGTTGATCCCCGAGCTCGCTGGCTCCGGCGAAGCCGCGCACCCGTGTCAGGGTGGAGCCCAGGGGCTTGATGACGATGTCCTGTTGACCCACGAGATGGTCGACGAGCAGTCCGAGACGTCGCTGAGCGATGCTGGCGACGACGACGAAGCGCCGCCGCGGCTCGCGCGCTGGCGGAAACTGCAGCAAGCGCTCCAGGCGACAGAGCGGCAGGGTGACACCCCGCAGCGACAGTGTCTCCTTACCGTCCACGATCCGCACGCGGTTCGGTTCGAAGACGATGGCCTCGGAGACGGCGGCCATGGGGATGGCCAAGGTCTGGTCGGCGAGTTCGATGATCAGCGCGCTGACGATCGCCAGGGTAATCGGCAGCGTGATGGTCATCTTCGTGCCGATCCCCATCTCACTCTGGACGTCGATCACTCCGCCGATCTTGGCGATGTTGGTCTTGACGACATCCATCCCCACTCCGCGGCCACTGTAGCTGCCAGCGACGTCCCGGGTCGTCACGCCCGGCAAGAAGATCAGCCCGAGCACGTCGGGGCGACTCAGGTCCGAGGCGTCGGTGGGGCTCAGCTTCCCCGCTCGCACCGCGTGCTCCACGAGCGCCAACTCGTCGATGCCCGCGCCATCGTCCTCGACCTCGATCATCACGTGGTTGCCCTTCTGATAGGCGTTGAGGGCGATGGTACCAGCGGATGGCTTGCCCACGCTCGCTCTCACCGAATGAGTCTCGATGCCGTGGTCGATGGCGTTGCGTATCATGTGCATCAGGGGATCGCTGAGCTCTTCCACGATGAGCTTGTCGATCTCCGTGTCGCTGCCGGTGATGACCAGCCGAATCTCCTTGTCCACCTCGCGACTGATCTGGCGAACCGCGCGCGCGAGTCGATCGAACACTTGCCCGAGCGGGACCATCCGCACCTCGAGGATCGCCCCCTGCAGCTCGGTGAGTCTGCGCTCGAAGCTCCGATGCACCCGCCCGAGTTCGGTCCCCAGCGCACGGTTGCCGTCGGAACGCACTCGCTCCGCCAGACGTGCCAAGACGCCACGCACGATGGTCAGCTCGCCGACGATGTTCATCAGATGATCGAGCTTACGAATGTCGACCCGCACCGTACGGGCGATGGACCGCGCTGCACCCTCGACGGCGTCCGCGCCCTCCCCTGCCTCGATGGCCCCCGGGGGCTCAGGCACCATCGAGCGAGCGGGCGGCATCGAGTGAGCGCCGTACGCGCGGCGGGGCACCTCCTCGATCACCACGTTGTCCGCACCGAGCGTGCCGATCAGGGTCGCGAGGTCGTCCCGGGAGGCCATCAGCAGGTCGAGCTCGATCGAATCGGGCGACGACGCCTCGCCGGTGGGTAGATAGGTGATGATCTCGCCGTGCTTCTTGGCACGAGTCTTCATCTCCTCGAGGGCCTTGTCGATGGTGGCGAGCTCGAACTGGACACGCAGCCGATACAGTCTCAAGCCCTGCTCGACGTTGGTGCGCAGGCGGTGCTCCTCGTACTCGGTGAGGACGGCGAGCAAGCCGGTATCAATCTCGTACTCGGCCGTCAGATCCCCTGCCGCTCCCGCGCCGGACGCCAACTGACCCAGGCGCTCGACGAGATCGTCGACTACCGTGAGGGGCTCCTGCAGCCCCTGCCGCTCGGACAGCAGCAGCTGCTGGTAGGCGTCGACGGCGGAGAACAGCACGTCGAGGACGGTGTCATCCAGCGGCATGCGCCCGAGCCGCAGGTGATCGAGGACGTCCTCGAGTCGGTGGGACAGCGCGCCCATGCGCAGGGCACCAAACAAGCCCGCCAGTCCCTTGAGGGTGTGAACGGCCCGAAACGCTTCATTCACCAGCGCGGGGTCGTCAGCGCCGGACTTGAGGGTGGACTCGAGCGCCAACAGGTTGCGTCCGAAGGTCTCGATGATCTCCTGCGCTTCGGCATGGAACTCTTCGCGGGCCTTGTCCGTCGCGTCCATGCTTGGCCTACCGCGCCCGCTCGAGCTGTCGCTGCGCCGCCTCTTGAAGTGCGACGGCGGTGAAGGGCTTGGCGAGATAGTCGTTGGCCCCCAGCTCGAGCGCACGACGTCGATCCTTGTCGGACGACTGCGTCGAGATCAAGAGCACCGGCGTATCACGGTGCTGGTCGCTCTTGCGAATGAAGGAGAGCAGCTCGAGCCCATTGATGTTGGGCATGTTGATGTCGGTGATGACCAGATCGTACGGGCCTCGCGGAAGGAGCCTGAGCGCGTCGAAGCCGTTCTCGGCTTCGACGATGTCCAGCTCCAAGGTGGGCGAGCCGGCGAGCAGCGCCCCCCGCACGAAGCCGCGCATCGTCACCGAGTCCTCGACCAGCAAGATGCGCGTCATTCAACGCTTCCCTGGGGTCGACTCGTCGGGCTGCGCCGCGACCGCGGAGGGTGGTTCGTCGTATACCGAGACGAGCCAGCGCTCGAGCTCTTCCCAGAGAGACGCATGGGCCGCTGCGAGATGCCCCGCCGAGTGCGCCTTCCCACCAAACGTCTTGTGGGTACCGCGCTTGGCCATTTTGGCGAGCGCAGCCAGTGGGTCGCGGGTCACGTTGTCGTCCTCGGCACCTGCCAAGAAGGTTGGCCGCTCGCGCACCGCCGCGTAGGGCGTGTACAGATCCACGCCCTCGATGGCGCCGCCCGGCGAGATTAGCGCGAGCGCGCTGACCTTGGGCTCCTGGGAGGCGACTAGGCTCACGAGGGTCGCGCCGAAGGAGGAGCCCACGAGCACCAGCCGTGGCACAGGGCTCTCGGTGCGCTCGGACACGTGGGCCATCGCTGCTTCCACGTCAGCGACGAATCGCCGCGGCTGCTGCGCCTTGTCCTTCTCCGGCGCCTTGCTGTCACCGTGGCCGCGCAGATCGAAGGACAGCACGGTATAGCGCTTCTCTGCCCGGGCCAGCCTTTCGGCGAGCGGCGACAGTTCGCTGCGGTCGCCGTGGAGCCGATGTACGAGCAGCACCGCTGGGGCGTCGGGCCGAGCGAGGTAAAGGTCCCCGGAGAGCGCGGCGCCGTCCTTCGACGCGAAGGTGGTGGCCGTCTTCGGCGTGGGTGGCGGCGGCGCGGGCGGCGCGGGCAGTACCGGTGCGCTGGCGGTCGTCGCGGGCTTCGGCTCGCCGGACCCACCCGAGTCGCAAGCAAGCGCCAGGAGCCATGCGCCGAGCCCCGCGGTTCGCCAGAGTCTCATCGGCGCTCATCGTAGCAGCGGCCGCGGTCTTCGGGGAACGCTTCCGGGCGTCCGCTCGCCGGCCGATCCCGGCCGGTGCGAGCCTCCCGAGCCCAGGATTGCCGCAGATTCCTGGCCCACGGCAGAACCACTCCCTGTTCCCGGGACAGTCGACTTACACTGAGACCATGGCGTCCAATCCCCAGGCAGGCGCCGCTCGCGAGAGCGGAACCACGCATCCGGGGCTCGGGGGCGTTGCCCCCGCGGTCGTCCCCCCACGACCGGGGTCCATCCACACCGCAGAGCTCGACGCGAGCGGCCGAGCTGCAGCGAGCATGTCCGCGCTCCACCACGCCATTCGCGAAGCCGACTTGGGCTTGGCCGGCGCGCTGGAAGAGAACGCGCGGCTGACGGAGCAGCTCGCGCAGCTGCGCAGCGAGCTCGACCAGCTCCGAGAGCTGGAGCGGCGCGTGGCCGAGCTCGAGGGGCAGCTCGTCACGGCCGCCGAGGAGCGCGCGTTCTGGATGGCCGAGCAGGACCACTTCATCGCCTCGATGCTCGAGGAGCACGAGGAAGAGCTCGCTCGCACCGCGGCGACCGCCGTCACCGCGCCGCCAAAGACCAGGGCCGGTGAAGCATCCGCGCAGCGCCTCGCCGAGCTCGAACAAGAGCGCGCCCGATCCATCGAGCTCATCCGGCGACTGCAGCGGCAGCGCGATGACGCCCAGGCCGAGGTCATGGCCCTGAGGGCGGAGCTCGCCGGGGCTTCGCCGCAGCCCGCCGCCGGGGCGAACACGCGACCCACCGAGCCCGCCAAGCCCGTCAAGCCGGCGGCGGCGACGCTCGAGGCCGTCTCGAGCGGAGATCGACCGACCCTCGACGTGCAGCGCGCGACCGCGCCGCCACCACCCGCCGAGCTGGCCCGAGCGCTCACCGCTTCGCGACCTTCCCCGCCCGGGGGTATGGACGCGAGCGGCAACACCCGCCGCACGGCGCCCCAGGTTCCCGCGGCGATCGAGCGACTGGCCGACCCCGACCCCAGCGCGGGGCAGAAGAAGAAGCCTACCACCACCGCGGTCGGAGGCTACTCCCTGTCGGGCGATGACTCGCGCGTCGATGCGGTCTCGGTGCCCGCCGCGCGCCACCGCCGCCGGCCGTGACTGCTGCTCCCTCCGGTCGCTCGCGCACGGCCCTGTGGCTCGCGCTCTGCTCGGCGCTGGTCGGGCTCGCTGCGCTCGTGTGGACGAAGCTCGCGCTCCCGGCAGCCGGGCTGGCGCTGCTCGCCGCGGTGACCGGAGGGTTGACGACGGCGCGCGTGCCCACCGTCGTGGCGGGCGTGATCGCCGTCGTCGCGGTCACTCGCTTCATCGTGCAGGAAGCCATGCCGGGTCTGGTGCAAGGCGGCAATCGCGCTGCGGGCATGTCCGCGGTGTCGCGCCTGCGCGAGATCTCGTTCGCGCAAGACGTGCTGCGGCAGAAGGCGTTCGTGGATCCCGATGCGGACGGCGTGGGCTCGGCAGCGCTACTCGGCGAGCTCGCGGGAAAGCAACCCGTCCGCGGACTGCGGGTGCTCGACCCGCCACCGCTCCACCCTCGCTACGGCGCGCTGCACGACACACCCTTGGGACCGGCGGCCAACGTCGGCGGGTACTTCTTCATCGTTTGTCTGCCCAGAGTCGGCGGCGGCCTCACCGCGGATCCAAAGGATCCGATCGACGACGAGGCTGCGGAGCGACGATTCGTCGCCTATGGCTGGCCGGCCGTGCCGGGGGGTCCGAGCGAGGTGTATTTCATCGACGAGCACGAGCGGATCTTGGTCAGCGACAATCGACAGGGCAACGAGCCCCGGTACTCGGGTCCCTTTCACCCGCCGCCGTGCGACGCTGCGCTCGAGCAAGGGTCTGACTTCACCCCGTGGCGCGGCAAGAAGCCGCGCCAGAGCTTGCCGGGTGCTCGCTGAATCCCTGGCGGTGAGCTACAGTCGTCGAGCATGAGCGACCCACCCGACGTCGAGCTCGAGCCGAAGCAGACTCGACCCGTCGAGGCGCTCACGACGGCGCCCGACGACCCCCCGGTGGTCGCGCGGATGATCGTGGAGATCCGCTCGGATGGGACGCGCACCATCGCACGCGGAGCGATGGAGGATGTGCACAGCGGCGAACGAGTCGCCCTCGAGGCGCACGGCACGACCCCCGTGGCCCTGGCGGCATCCCTCGCGCGTAGCATGCTCACTGCCCCGATGTTGGCTCGCCAGGCGGTGCGCGCGTGGCTGACCGCCAGGAAGCGTTGACGTGTCGGCACAGACCCAGTCCCGCGGAGCCAAGAGCGAGCGGCGCCCGCTGAAGCCACGCCTGGTCCGGCTCGGACTCGAGCTGGGGCTCGTGCTCCTGGTGCTCGTGGGCGTGAACGCATGGCAGACCCGCAACCACTTGTCGCGCCAGCCGGCACCCAGCTTCGAGCTGACCTCGCTGGGCGGCTCGACGGTGTCGCTCGAGAGCCTGCGGGGCAAGCGTGTCCTGCTCCACTTCTGGGCCACCTGGTGCGGCGTCTGCAAGCTGGAGCTCGCGGGCCTCTCCGCGGTGCACGCGCGCCTGGGACCCGACGAAGCGCTCATCACCGTGGTCGCCGACGCGGACGATCGCGCGGCCGTCGCCCGGTTCGTCGCCGAGCGTGAGCTTCGGTACCCGGTGCTGCTGGCCGACGAGCGCGTGCTCGGCCAGTATCGAGTGAGCGCATTTCCCACCAGCTACTTCATCGCGCCGGATGGTCGGGTGTCGTCGGTGAGTGTCGGACTGTCGACTCGCCTCGCCTATCGCGTCCGACTCTGGCTCGCGCGTTGACGTCACGCCGTAGGGCGGCGCTCGCTCACCCGCCGTCTGGACCAGAGTGCCGCCAGGCCAAGCGCCAACAGCGCGACGGCAGTGGACAGCCCGCCGACGCGTCGGAGCGCCGCGTGGGGCAAGAAGTCTCCGAAGAGTCGCACGCTCAACCCCACGTGCAGAACCCCGAGGGCGACGTACATCGTCGAGCTGAAGGGCAACTCGAGGCGCGCCACCGCGGGCAAGATGATGGGTGCGTGCACGAACACCATCGACAGCACGAACCCGATGAAGACGCCGTGCAGGACGGCGTCGTAGTGGGGCCCGGCGGCCGCGAGGCCCCCCGCGGCCAGGAGCGCGCCCGAGACCCCGAGCCAGCCCGCACCCGCGAGGACGCCGACGGCCGCGTAGCGAGGCAGTCCGTCGACGCTCAGCAGGCGCCGTGCGATGTCGAAGCGGACCTCCCACAGCGCCAGCGCCGCGAAGCAGACGCCGAGCAGGCGCGGCCCGAGGGGCGCTTGCGCGAGCGACAGCCCTACCGCTGCGGTGAGCGCGATCGAGGTGAGCCAGAGCGTCGAGGTCGCCCACCGGGGCTTGGGCGCCAGTCGCGAGAGTTCGAGTCGCTCCGCCAGGATCGTGAGCACGAAGAAGCCCATCCAGCCGCAGACGACGAGATGGACCGGCACTCCGACGAGCCAGGCCACGTTCCCCACGAGCAACAGCCCTGAGCCAAGCAGCATCAACCAGGTGAACGCGACCGCTTGGCGCCGAACGATGGCGGCGTTGACGGCGACGAGCGCCACGGCAGACGCACCGGCGAGCGGTGGACCCAGCTCGCGAAATCCGAGCAGCAGCGCGAGCGCCGTCATGGCTCCCAGCAGCGGTGCCGCCCGACCCCAGCTCGCGCCCAGAGCGACGGCTCGTTCGAGCGCGATCACTGTGCCGAATACACCGAGCACGAACAGCGGACCGTGGTCCACCGCGCGTGCGTCTCCCCAGTCGGTTCCGAGACCGAGCCTGGCCAGACCCCCGAGCACGGCGCTGAGCGCGGCTGCGGCAGCCAACAGCAGCAGACCGCGGCGGAGCTGAAGCTCCCCCAGCCTCACGGCGCCCAACCGAACCGCGCACGCGCTTCCGCTGACATCCGCGTCGGATCCCAGGGTGGCTCCCACACGAGCTCGATGTCCACCCATTGCACACCCGGAAGCTCCTGAATGCACCGCTTCGCATCCAGCACGAGGTGTTCGCCGAGCGGGCACGCGGGAGTCGTCATCGTCATCTGCACGCTCACCTCGCCACCTCGCACGTCGATGGCGTACACGAGCCCGAGTGAGACGATGTCGATGCCGACCTCGGGGTCGATGACCGAGCCGAGCGCTCGGCGCACCTCACCCGCCAGCCCAGTCGCGTCCAGGATCGAGCTCATGTCCTGCGCTCCAAGCAAGCCACGCGCCAGCGGGTCCGACGCGGCGGCGCTGAGCTCCTGGTACGCTGGTTTCATTGAGGAATCCTGCGGCGGCCCCCCGTAACCGACCGCACCCGGCGGCTTCCCCCGCGCAAAACCTTCGCGTGAGCGAGGCGTCCATCACGTGATTGACGGAGGTCATGGCGGGGTCACGCCCCGGCCCACCAAGCTCCACTCGAGATGTGCGGCGCCGCGCTGAGCGATTGGAACGCCATGGGAGCGCGAGGCTCGCCGTTGACGCCCCACGCCAAGTTCGTCGACGAGACGCTGCGCGACGGACTCCAGAACCCGAGCGTGACCGATCCAACGGCGGAGCAGAAGTTGGAGTTGGTCGAGCACATGGTCGCCCTCGGCATCGACCATGTGAACGTCGGACTGCCCGTGTCCTCGCCGCGCAATCGTGAGCATGCCGAGGCGCTGTGCCGCGCCATCGCGCGCCAGCGACTACCGATCTTGCCCATCGCTGCCGGCCGAACCGTCGTGGGGGATCTCGTCCCCATCGTCGAGATCGCCCAACGCACCGGCATCGCTCCCGCTGCCTACGCGTTCCTCGGCGGCTCGGAGATCCGATGCTGGGTCGAGAACTGGCGCACGGACACGCTAGTGCAGAGGACGCGAGACGCAGTCGCGTTCGCCACGGGCGAAGGACTCGAGGTTTGCTTCGTCACCGAAGACACCACGCGCGCGCACCCAGGCACGCTGCGCGCGCTGTGGACCGCTGCCCTCGACGCCGGGGCGCACCGACTCTGCCTCGCGGACACCGTCGGCCACGCGACCTCGTCTGGCGTCCGGAACCTCGTGCTCTTCGCTCGCACCGTCACCACCGAGTGCGGTCGACCCGAGGTGGGGCTCGAGTGGCACGGGCACAACGACCGCGGCCTCGCGCTCGACAACGCGCTGTGGGCCATCGAGTACGGCGTCGAGCGCATCCACGCCACCGCCCTCGGCGTGGGCGAGCGGACCGGGAATACTTGCATGGAGCTGCTGTTGCTCAACCTGTGGCTCTCGGGCGTCAGGCCGCTGCCGGATCCCTCCGCGCTCGACCGCTACGCGGAGTGTGCCAGCCGGATCACGTGCTGGCCGGGGCGGGCGCCGAGCAGCCAGCGCACCGCGGCGGAGTGGGCGACCCTGCTACCCTGCAAGTAGGACATTCGTCATCTGCCCTGGACGTGATTTCCGACGGTTGGCCGGGGGAGCGCGCGTGAACATGACATCCGTCAATTCGCTCCAGGGCCGGCTTGGTACACTACGCCGGAGGTGGCCATGACAGCAACGACCCAAGTCATCCCGTGGCGCTGCCAAGTCTGCACCCTGGGTGCGGCATCGCTCCCCGAAGTCTGCCCCTTCCGCGAGAGCCGACGCACCGGGGGAACGCAGCTGCTCACCGAGGGAGAGGTCCCGCAGACGGTGTGGTACCTGCGCCGAGGCCGGGCGGTCTTCGGCTCGCTCACCGAGTCGGGAACCCTCGGGGCGTGCGGAGTGCGCGGTTCCGAGTCGCTCCTCGGACTGGAGTCGCTACTTGGTGAATCCATGCCGCACAGCGTGTGGGCGCTGACCGACGTGGTGCTCTGCTCCATCGATGTGACCGCGTTCAAGGCCTGGATGGGCCGCCTGGGCTCGCCCATGGGCGCCGTCCTCGAGCTGGCGCTCCGCGAGTCTGGCCGGCGCGCCGCCGACCGCCAGGCGCTCGAGGGCACCGCCGTCCAGCGCATCGCGCGCTTCCTCTTGACCAGCCACCAAGCGAGCGGCCCCGATGATCCGCTCGACGTACAGCAACGCGTGGTCGCGCGGGTCCTGGGCATGCGCCCCGAGACGTTCTCTCGCGCGCTGGCCCGCCTGAGGGATGGGCGAGCCGTCGCCCGTGGGCGGAGCGTGCGCATCGCGAACCTCGACGCGCTCAAGAAGTTCGCGAACATCTGAGACCAGGCGCGGCCTGCGGCGCGGGAACTTGACTTCGGTCAAGGCGGCCCGTCGCCCGGCGTGCGAACGAACGTTCGTACGAGGTGATCGATGAAGACCCGCGCCTACGTCCTGAACGCTCCGTCCAGCCCCCTCGAGGAGACCGTGCGGCCGCTGCCTGCGCCGCAGGCGGGAGAGGTGGTGGTCGAGGTGACCGCCTGCGGGCTGTGCCACACCGACCTCGGCTTCGCCCGCGGTAGCGTGGCTCCTCGCCACGACCTGCCCTTGGTGCTCGGGCACGAGATCGTGGGCACCGTCGTCGAGGCCGGCAGCGGAGCGGAGCACCTGCTGTCGCAGCCGGTGCTCGTACCGGCCGTGATGCCCTGCGGCGACTGCGCGTTCTGCCGCGCGGGCCGCGGCAACGCGTGCCCAGCGCAGAAGATGCCCGGCAACGACATCGACGGCGGCTTCCAGACGCACCTGCTGGTGCCGGCTCATGCGCTCGTGTCCCTCGCCGGCGCACCGCCCTCGATCGCGCTCGACTCGTTGTCGGTGGTCGCGGACGCGGTGAGCACTGCCTACCAAGCCGTGCTCCGCTCGGGGCTCGAGCGCGGGGACATCGCCTTTGTCGTGGGCGGCGGCGGCGTGGGCGGCTACGTGGTTCAGATCGCTCACGCCCTCGGCGCCAAGACGGTCGTGTGCGACGTGCACCCGGAGCGGCTCGATCAGCTGCCCGCTGACGCCCGCATCGGCGTGCAGGGCCGCGACGTGCGTGACGTGAAGAAGGAGCTTCACGGCCTGGCGCGCGGCTTCGGGGTCCCCTCGCTGCGGTACAGGATCTTCGAGTGCAGCGGCACCGCCGGCGGCCAGCTCCAGGCCTACGCGTTGCTGGCGCAGGGCGCCACGTTGATGCTGGTGGGCTTCACTCGTGAACCCGTGCAGGTTCGCTTGTCCAACCTAATGGCGTTCGACGCCACCATGGCCGGCACCTGGGGCTGTCCCATCGACGCGTACCCCGCCGTGCTCTCCCTGATCTACGAGGGGAAAGTGAAGCTCGAGCCCTTCATCGAGCGCGCCCCCATGTCCCGACTGAACGAGTGGCTCGACGCCCTCGAGGAGCATCGCCTGAACCGGCGTCTGGTGCTCGACCCCAACGCATGACACCGAGGAGAAAACGATGAACGACCTCTGCGATCACGAGCTCGATGCCCGCCGAGAGCTCCGCCACGTGCGCTACGAGAAGAAGCCCGTCCTCGACCGCCGCGGCACGCCGGTCGAAGGCCTGCACCAGGTGTGGCTGAGCCTCGACAACGAACGGCAGCTGAACTCTTACACCACCGAGGCCGTCAAGGACGTGATCCTCGGCTTCCGCCGCGCGAGCATGGATCGCGCTGCCGTGTGCGTGGTGTTCACTGCGGTCGGAGAGCGCGCCTTCTGCACCGGCGGCAACACGGCCGAGTACGCGACCTACTATCGGAGCAGGCCGCTCGAGTACTTGCAGTACATGCGGCTGTTCAACGACATGGTCACCAACATCTTGCTGTGCGACAAGCCCGTCGTGTGCCGCGTGAACGGCATGCGCATCGGCGGCGGACAAGAGATCGGCATGGCTTGCGACTTCACGCTCGCGGGCGATCACGCTCGCTTCGGACAGGCGGGACCGGTGCACGGCTCCGCGCCCGACGGCGGCTCCACGGACTTCCTCGACGAGTACGTGGGCTTCGCGCGAGCTGTGGAGTCGCTGGTGCTGTGCGAGCCCTGGTCCGCCCACAAGGCACACCGCATCGGGCTGGTGAACGAGATCACACCGGTCTACAAGACCAGCGACGGCAAGTTCATCGCGAACCCGTTCGTGATCACGGATCGCTACCTCGACGAGCGCGGCATGATCGTGCACGGCGAGTGGAAGACCGGCGCCGAGCGCGACGCCGCCAAGAAGGTGGTCGAGAGTTGCGTCATCGACTTCTCCGAGCTGGACGCCGCGGTCGGTCGACTGGCCACCAAGCTGTTGTACACGTTCCCCGACTGCAGCCGAAAGACCCTGGAGAGCGTGCGCAAGAAGAAGCTCGTGCACTGGTACGCCAACAGCGAGACCAACCGCTCCTGGCTCTCCCTCAACATGAACACCGAGGCAGCGGCTGGCTTCCCGGCGTTTCACTTTGGCGACAGGAGCGCACGGGAGATCGATTTCGTGGAGCTGCGCCGCCGAGTCGCCCGAGGCGACCGCTTCGACCAAGCGCTGATCGACGCGGTGCTCCCGCCGGGTGCGGCGGCTCGCCGGGAGAGTGAGTCGTGAGCGAAGCGGAGCACGTTCGCGCTCGGCTACTGGCCGACGGTCGCGTGCTCGACGTGACCCTCTCTCGCGAGAAGGGCAACATCTTGACCAGCTCGCTGCTCGCGAAGCTCGACGCCGCGCTCGCGGAGCACGAATCCGCGCCGGCTCTCGGCCTGGTCCTCGTGCGTACCGAGGGCAGACACTTCTCGTTTGGCGCCTCCGTCGAGGAGCATCGCAAGGCGCAGGCTGCTCGGATGCTCTCGTCGTTCCACGCGGTGTGTCGACGGGTCGCGGGCTATCCCGTGCCCATCGCGGCGCTGGTGCAGGGGCGTTGTCTGGGCGGCGCGTTCGAGCTCGTGCTGGCTGGGCACTTCGTGTTCGCCCAGCGCTCGGCGGTGTTCGCCTGCCCGGAGATCAAGCTGGGCGTGTTCCCGCCGGTGCTGGCCGCCCTCGGCCCCGCCCGTCTGGGGCAGAGCGCCAGCGAGAGGCTGCTGCTCACCGGGGCCGACCTGAGCGCTCCGCAGGCGGCCGAGCTCGGGCTGGTGACGGAGCTGGTCGAGGACGACGTAGAGCTGCTCGACGCGGCCCTCGGCTGGTACCAGACCCACATCGCCCCGCTCTCGGCCTTCGCCGTGCGGCAAGCGACCGCCGCCGCCCGCCGCAGCCTGCTGCGGGACTTCAGCCACGATCTGGCGCAGGCCGAGCGGCAGTACCTGGACGAGCTGATGGCGGGCGCCGACCCTACCGAAGGCATCGAGGCCTTCATCGCGAGACGACCGCCGGCCTGGAGCCACGCCTGAGGGTCCGGATGGCGCGCGAACTTGACCCCCGTCAAGGCGAGCCGCCGCCAGACGTGCGAACGAACGTTCGTACACCCATGCACCCGAGCCCCCGGAGCGAGATCCTGCACGCCGCGGCGCGAGCCGTGGCCGCGCACGGCTTCCACGGCATGAGCATGCGCAAGCTCGCCCAAGCCACGGGCCGATCCACGGCGAGTTTCTACAACTACTTCCCCTCCAAAGAGGCGGTGCTGTTCGCGATTCAGAGCGAGGCGTTCGATGTGCTCCTCGCCCGGGCGCGCAGCCTGCTCGGCCGCTTCGTCGAACCGGAGGAGCGCCTGTACGCCTTCGTGCTCAACCACGTGCGCTACTTCGCGTCGCACGATCACGTGATGCGGGTGCTCATCCAGGAGGCCACCGCGCTCGCTCCCCCCCAGCGGGGCTTGGTGCGGGAGCGCAAGCTCGCGTACTTCACGCTGGCCTCCGAGCTGGTCTCGAGCGTGATGCCCGAAGGCACGCCGTACGCCGAGGTCGAGAAGACGACCTACTGCGTGTTTGGCGTGCTGAACTGGATCTACGGTTGGTACGATCCCGAGCAACACGGCGCTCCCGACGGGCTCGCGCGTACCATCATGCACCTCGTGAGCGGTGGACTGGTCGAGCGGCGGACGGACGACGCGCTGCTCGCGCGGGTGGAAGCGGAGCTGTCTGACCACGCCGCCCCAGCGCTGATCGCGGACGGAGAACAGGAGCCAATACGATGACCGACTCGACTGCATCGGACCCCGCCGCGGAGGTGCTCGCGCGCTGCCTCGCGCTGTACGAAGACATGAGCTTCTCCCGGGTCCGACGCTGGAAAGAGGCGCATCCCGGGGGCTTGGCCATCGGCGCGCTCCCCATCTACGTCCCCCGCCCGTTGCTCGAGGCCATGGGTTGCCTGCCCGTCTCCATCTTCGGCGGCGGCGACCAGCTCGACGTGATCCGGGGGGACTCCTACTTTCAGTCCTACATCTGCCGCATCCCCCGCAGCACGCTC
Source organism: Polyangiaceae bacterium (assembly GCA_019637295.1). Classification (GTDB taxonomy): domain Bacteria; phylum Myxococcota_A; class Polyangia; order Polyangiales; family Polyangiaceae; genus JACKEA01. Next base: position 365,175 of record JAHBVX010000002.1, on the reverse strand, counting down.
GAGCTGGCGATGGGTGGGCAGCTCGACGTGCTCGACGGCATGCTGTTCCCGTCGATCTGCGACGTGATCCGCAACCTGGGCGGGATTTGGAACATGCTCTTCCCCGAGCGCTTCACCGCCTACGTGGACCTGCCCCAGAACTTCGATCGCGACATCGGCGGGCGCTTCTACACCGGTGAGCTTCGGCGCATCGCGGCGGGACTCGTCGGCCGCGGCGCCAAGCCCCCCTCGGACGAGGAGCTGCGAGCGGCCATTCGCCGAGAGAACTCGCGCCGGCGCGTACTGAGCGAGCTCAGCGCCCTGCGCCGTCGAGAGCCCTGGCGACTGCGCGCGTCGGAGGCGTACCTCGCGGCGCGCGCCGGCAGCGTGCTCGAGGCGCAGGAGCACGAGGCCTGGCTCCGGGAGCTGCTGGCCGCCCTGGAGAGACGTGAGGCACGCGCCTACGACAACGTGCGGGTCGTGGTCCGCGGCGCGTTCTGCGAGCAGCCTCCGCTGGGCTTGATTCGAACGCTGGAGGCAGCGGGCTGCGACATCGTCGATGACGACTTCCAGCTGGGCCTTCACTTCATCGAGGGGGACATCGAGGAGGACTCGAGCATCGACCCCTGGACGGCGCTGTCGAACGCCTACCTCGACCGGGGCGTCGCCACTTCGAGCCGCTACATCGGCGAGGCGACCAAAGGCGACGCGCTGATCGAGAGCGTCCGCGCCGCGGCCGCCGAGGGGGTCATCTTTGCCGCTGCCTCGTTCTGCGATCCAGCGCTGCTCGACCAGCCCATGCTCGAAGCCGCCCTCGACCGCCAAGGCATCCCGCACACCAGCCTGAAGTATGCGGAAAATAGCGGTCAGTTTCAGGTGATCCGTGAACAAGCCGGCGCCTTCTCGGACGCCGTCAAGCTCTGGGGAAGTGCAGCATGAGTAACCCAGCCATGACCCAAAGTGCGCAGCTCGAGCCGGCGGAGAAGGACCAGAGTCAGATCGAACAGAAGCGCATGATCGCTGACCACTTCGAGCGCTTGGCGCGCGCCAAGGCCGAAGGCAAGAAGGTGGTCTACACCTTCGTGCCCGGCAACTTGACCGAGCTGATCGGCGCCCTCGACATGCTCGCCGTTCTGCCCGAGATCAACGCGCTGCAATCGGGCATGCGCAAGAAGAGCGCCGGCTACATCGCCGAGGCCGAGAAGGCCGGACACTCTGAAGATGTCTGCACCTACGTCAAGTGCGACATCGGCATGCTCAAGAGCGGGAACATCGGGCCCACCGGCACCAAGCTGCCGGAGCCGGATCTACTGCTGCTGTCCTACACCGGCTGCTTCACGTTCATGAAGTGGTTCGAGCTGTTGCGCGAAGAGTACAAGTGTCCGGTGGTGATGCTGCACGTTCCTTACCAGACGGACGGCGAGATCACCCCCGAGATGCGCGAGTACATCGTGCGTCAGCTGAAGGACGTGGTCATCCCGGCGATGGAGCAGGTGGCCGGCAAGAAGCTCGACATGAGAGAGCTCTCGCGGCGGCTGCAGCTGAGCCACCGGGCGGAGGACGATCTGGTGGCCGTGTGGGAGTCCGCGCGCCATCGCCCCTCGCCCATCGACGGCTACTTTGGCGGTGTCTACTACGTGGGTCCCATCTTCAGCGCCTTCCGCGGCACCGAAGACGCCGTCCGCTACTACCAGATGCTGCGGGCCGAGGTGGACGAACGGGTGCGACGGAAGGAGGGGCCCATGACGCCCGACGGCCCCGCGGGCGAGGAGCGCTTTCGACTGGTCGTGGAAGGTCCGCCCAACTGGACCAGCTTCCTCGACTTCTGGCGGATGTTCAGCCGAGAGGGGGCAACCGTGGTCGCGAGCACCTACACCCGCGTCGGCGGTCTGTACGACAAGGGCTTCCGTCACTCGCCGGACGAGCCCCTCGAGAGCCTCGCCGACTACTGCCTCGGTTGCTACACGAACCTGGGTCTGCCCACGCGCACGGCGCTCTTGGAGGACTACATCCGGCGCTACGAGGCAGACGGCTTCTTGATCAACAGCGTCAAGAGCTGCAACTCCTTCTCTGCCGGTCAGCTCGTGATGCTGCGGGAACTCGAGAAGCGCACCGGGGTGCCCGGCGGCTTCATCGAGTCGGATCTGGTGGACCCTCGCTACTTCGGTAAGGCCAACATCGAGAACCGGCTGCAGAGCTACCTGCAGATGCTCGAGGCACGCCGCGGGAGGGCCAGCGCATGAGGTGCGTCGTCGGCATCGACTTGGGCTCCACCACCACCAAGGCGGTGCTGCTCGACGAGCAGGGCCGCGTCGTCGGACGAGGCATCACCAACAGCCGCAGCAACTACGAGGTGGCCTGCGCCGTGGCACGTGAAGAGGCCCTGATCGCCGTCCGGTTCACGCTGCTGCAGCGCGAGCTCGAGAGCTTCGCGGACGACGCTCAGAGCTGGCGGGACCAGCTGCACGAAGCATTCCGGCTCGAGCTGTATCGGGATCAGCTGGCGGAGCTCGAAGCGGAGGTGGCCGTCGCGCTGCGCGCGCTGACCTACGTCGGCCAGAAGGCCACGCTCGAGCCGGCGGCGCGCGAGGTGCACGAGCGGATGCGCCTGCACGCGCCCGAGCTCTTCGTCGTGGGCGCGCCCCGCAAGAGCGACTTCTTTCGCGACTTGGCCGGCGCAGCGTTCATCAGCGCCGCCGAGGAGGTGAGCCGCGAGCAGAACGTGCCCTACGAGCGGCTCGTTGGGCTGTTCGACCGCGCCGTACTGAACGTCGAGACGGAGCTCCGCCGTCGCGACTTCGGGGATCTGCTCGCGCGCGCCGCGCGTCACGTGCTCGAGCGAGGTACCTCCGGTGAGGAGCGCAAGCGCTTCGAGTCCGCCGTGGCTCGCGCCGCCAGAGCACCCATCCAGGAGCTGGCGTTCGTGGGCACCGGCTACGGTCGCCAGACCCTGCCCTTCCCCAAGGAGGCCGTGCGCAGCGAGATCCTGTGCCACGGCCGCGGCGCCCACCGCGTGTTCGGCGGTACGCGCACGGTGCTCGACATCGGCGGACAGGACACCAAGGCGATCCAGGTGGACGGACACGGGGTGGTCACCTCCTTCCAGATGAACGATCGCTGCGCCGCCGGCTGCGGACGCTACCTGGGCTACATCGCGGACGAGCTGAACCTGGGTCTGCACGAGCTGGGCCCGCTCGCCCTGGGCGCGAAGCGCGTGGTGAAGGTCAACTCGACCTGCACCGTCTTTGCCGGCGCCGAACTGCGCGAGCGGCTCGGCCTCGGCGAGCGCCGCGAGGACATCCTCGCGGGGCTGCACCGCTCCATCATGCTGCGGGCGATGTCGCTCCTGGCGCGCTCCGGCGGTGTCTCGAACGAGCTGACCTTCACCGGCGGGGTGTGCAAGAACCCGATGGCCACGCGGGTGCTCCGCGAGCTGGTCACGGACAGCTATGGCGAGGGCATCACGCTCAACGCCCACCCGGACTCCATCTACATGGGTGCACTGGGCGCCGCGCTGTACGGGCTTGACGACGTCGTGGCTGGACGACCGCAGGTCCTGCCCACGTTCGCGCTGGATGCGCTCACCACGGGCGCGTGAGGAGGATGAGCATGAGTCGGCATTTGACGGCAGGAGTAGACCCGGGCGCGAGCACGGTGAAGGTCGCCATCTTTCGTAGCAACGCCGGCCAGGACGCCGAGCTCTTGGCGTCGCGTGTTCAGCGCATTCGCCGGAGGGACGTGGCCCAGGTCGTGCGGGCGACCTTCGACGAGGCCTGCGCGGAGGCGGGCTGTACGGACCGCGACTTCGACTACATCGCGAGCACGGGTGACGGGGACTCGGTGGGCTTCCGCACCGGGCACTTCTACAGCATGACCACCCACGCTCGCGGCGCGCTACAGCTGTGCAAGAGCGCACGCGCTGCCCTCGACATCGGCGCCTTGCACGCGCGCGGTCTGCGCATGAACGACGTCGGCCGGGTGCTGTCCCACCGCATGACCAGCCAGTGTGCCAGCGGCAGCGGCCAGTTCCTGGAGAACATCGCCCGCTACCTCGGGGTGCCGCTCGAAGACGTCGGCGCGCTGAGCCGGCAGGCGGGGACGCCAGAGAAGGTGTCGAGCATCTGCGCCGTGCTCGCCGAGACGGACGTGATCAACATGGTCAGCCGGGGCATCGCGGCTCCGGACATCCTCAAGGGCATCCACCTCAGCATCGCGGGCCGGCTCGTCCAGCTGCTTCGCTCGGTGGGTGCCGCGGGCACAGTGGTGGTCACCGGCGGGCTGTCCCGTGACGAAGGCATGGTCGCCGCCATCGACGAGGTGCTGGCCGAGGAGAAGAACAAGAAGAAGAAGCAACACGCGGACGTGACCTTGCTGGCTCACGCCGACGGGATCCTCGCGGGAGCGATGGGCGCCGCGCTGCTCGGCGCGTACCGCGTGCAGCAGCTCGCCGAGCGACAGGCTGGTTGACGACTTCGGGAAAGGAAGGACGGAATGGACCTGACGGAAGCACTCTTGGGCGAGCACGGCGTGCTGTACGCCCTGTTCGATCGGATGGAGGTCTTGGTCGCCGAGGCGAGCGACGTCGGCGCGCTGCGCTCGGGGTTCGAGCTACTGGGCGAAGCGCTGAGCTCGCACGCGCGGCTGGAGGAGGACCTGCTCTTCTCGCTGCTGGCCCAGAGCGGCCCCATCGCGGTGATGCACTCGGAGCACGAGCTCATCGACGAGCGAATCGCCGAACTGTACGCGGCCAAGACGCTGCCCCAGGCGCGCGCGGCGTTTGCGGCCCTGGCCAGCGTCACCCGCGACCACCTGGCCAAGGAGGAGGCCATCCTCTTCCCCGTCGCACAGAGCACCCTGCGCGCATCGGGACAGCTCGACGACAACCTTCGACACTGGGGGCGCCTGCGCGGCGTGGCGGTAGCATGAGTGACCTCGAACCTGGGCTCTTGGAGACCGACGCGGTGGAAGTCCGCAACCTGCGCAGCTCGGACCTCGACTGGGTAGTGCGCATCGATCGGCAGTACTCGCAGCGAACCCGCAGCGAGTACTTCCGCAAGAAGCTGGTCGAAGCGGACGAAGACACCGGCGTGCGCATCTCGCTGGCTGCGCTGATCGACGGGGAGCCCGCGGGGTTTCTCACCGGGCGGCTCTACTACGGCGAGTTCGGTCGACCCGAGCCCGTGGCGCTGATCGACTCCATCGGCGTGGACGGCGCGCGCGCGGGGCAGCACGTCGGCGGCGCCTTGATGCGCCAGCTGACGATGAACTTGCGCGCCTTGGGCGTGGACCGAGTTCAGACGCAGGTCGACTGGGATCAAGGCGACTTGATCGCCTTCTTCCGCCGCGAGGGGTTCCTGCTCGCGCCGCGACTGTGCCTCGAGCTCTCCCTGGGCCGCGCGCCCTGACGAGGCCACCATGACGAGCCGCCCCGCCCCGGACCCGGTCTTCGCGTTCGAGCTGAACGGAGAGACGGTCACGGTGTCCGCACCGGCTCACCATACCCTGCTCGAGCTGCTCCGCTATCGTCAGGGACTGACGGGAACCAAGCAAGGTTGCGACAAGGGCGACTGCGGAGCGTGCACGGTGCTGCTCGACGGCAGCCCGGTGCTTTCTTGTCTGACCCTCGCGGTGACGGTGGCGGGTCGCGCCGTCACCACCATCGAAGGCCTGGGCGCCGAGCATCGCCGCGCCGAGGGTCGCCCTCACCCGGTTCAGGAGGCGTTCGATCGCTCGGGTGCGCTGCAGTGCGGGTTCTGTCAGCCCGGCATGCTCCTGTCGAGCGCCGCGCTGCTCCGAAAGAATCCGTCTCCCACGGCAGACGAAGTGCGCGCCGCTCTCTCGGGCAACCTATGTCGCTGCACGGGCTACGCGCAGATCATCGAGGCGGTGCTGCGGGCCGCAGCCGTCGAGCGAGGCGAGGACCCGCCGGCGCCCGCGTGGTCCATCGAACCCCGAGACGAGGAGCCCTGAGATGGCCGCTCGCGACCGCCACGGCTCGGGCCCCCCCTTCGGCGACGTGTTCAAGGTCGTGGGCACCTCCGCGCGCAAGGTGGACGGCATGGCCAAGGCCACGGGCGAAGCGGTGTTCACCGACGACATCACCCTGCCCGGGATGCTGCACGCCAAGACCCTGCGCAGCCCGCACGCCCACGCGCGGATCGTCGCCATCGACACGACTCGAGCGGCGGCCTTGCCCGGTGTCCGCGCCGTCATCACGGGCCGGGATCTGCCCGGTCGCTTCGGCGTGCTGCCCTGGACACAGGACGAGACGGCCCTCGCCCTGGAGAAGGTGCGCTTCGTGGGTGAGCCCGTGGCGGCGGTCGCGGCGGTGGACGAGGACACGGCCATCGACGCCCTCGAGCTCATTCGGATCGAGTACGAGCTGCTCACCCCGCACTTCGATCCCCTGGACGCCCTGCGGGACGACGCGGCTCCCATCCACGACACACGCGAGCGCAACGTGTCCAAGAACGTGCTGCTCGAGTTCGGCGACGTGAACGCGGAGTTTGCTCGGGCCGACGTCGTGATCGACGAGCACTACTCCTTTCACGGCACCACCCACGCGGCGATCGAGCCGCACTGCGCGCTGGCCCGCCTCGGCGCCGACGGCGTGCTCACGCTGTACAGCTCGACACAGATCACGCACTACGTTCAGCGCACGGTGGCCAAGGTGCTCGAGCTCCCCGAGCACCTGGTGCGTGTGATCCAGCCCTGCGTCGGCGGCGGGTTCGGGGGCAAGAGCGATCCGTTCAGCCTGGAGCTCTGCGTCTGCAAGCTGGCCTGTATCACCGGGCGCCCGGTCAAGATGCTCTACGACCGTGAGGAGGTCTTCTACACGCACCGGGGCCGACACCCGATGCAGATGCACTTTCGGACCGCGGCCACCCGCGAGGGCAAGCTGCTCGCGCTCGACGCGCGCACCGTGCTCGACGGAGGCGCCTACAGCTCCTTCGGCCTGGTCACCACCTACTACTCGGGGCAGCTGCTGGCGGGCCCCTATGCCCTGGACGCGCTGCGCTTCGACTCGACCCGGGTGTTCACCAACAAGCCACCCTGTGGGCCGAAGCGCGGCCATGGCGCGGTTCAGCCCCGCTTCGCGTTCGAGGTCCAGCTCGACGAGCTGGCGACTCGGCTCGACCTGGACCCCATCGAGCTGCGTCGTCGCGGGGCCCTGCCGGCGTACACCGAGACGCTCAACGGTCAGCGCATCACCTCCAATGGCCTGTTGGCCTGCCTCACCGCCGTCGAGCGAGCGAGCGAATGGAGAGTTCGTCGGGGCCGGTTGCCGTTCGGGGTGGGCCTCGGCGTCGCGGCTTCGATGTACATCTCGGGCACGAACTACCCGGTCTATCCGAACGAGATGCCACAGGCGGGGATCGTGCTGGAGGCGAACCGCTCCGGGCTGGTCACCGTGCTGACCGGGAGCAACGACATCGGCCAGGGCGCGAGCACCATCGTGCGCATGCTGGTCGCCGAGGAGCTCGGTCTGGCGCTCGACCAGGTGCGCGTGGTCGCCGCCGACACCGATCTGTGTCCGGTGGATCTCGGCGCCTACTCGAGCCGCGTGACGTTCATGGTCGGCAACGCTGCGATCGACGCGTGCCGCAAGCTCCGCGCCAAGCTCACCTCCGCGCTCGCGGCACACTGGGAGACGTTCGAGGGTGACATCGTGCTGTCCGAGGGCGAGGCCTTCGACCGGAAGGAGCCGACTCGTCGCTTGTCGTTGAAGGAAGCGATCGCCATCGCCGAAGCGAAGTACGACACGTTGGCCACCGCGGGCTCCTACAACACGCCCAAGCTCGGCGGCGCGTACCGGGGAGGCACCATCGGCGCCTCGCCCTCGTACTCCTTCACCGCTCACGTCGCCGAGGTGCGCGTGGATGACGAGACGGGTCGAATCACCTGCGAACACCTGTACGTCGCACACGATTGTGGGCGCGCGCTCAATCCCATGTTGGTCGCCGGGCAAATGGACGGCTCGGCCTACATGGGCGCCGCCGAGGCGTTGATGGAGGATCACGACGTCGACGAGCGCGGCCTGCATCGCGGCCCGTCCCTGCTCGACTACCCCATCCCGACGGCGCTGGACGTGCCCGGGCTGTCGAGCCTGATCGTCGAGAGCATCGACCCCGAGGGGCCGTACGGCGCGAAGGAGGCGGGCGAAGGTCCGCTGCACCCTGCCGTCCCCGCCATCGCCAACGCGGTCTACGACGCCGTCGGCGTGCGCCTGCGCCACTTGCCGTTCACGCCCGCGCGGGTGCTCGCCGAGCTCGAGCAGCAGCGGGCAGCGCTCGAAGGGAGGAGGGCCCGATGCTGAGGATGCCCCGCTTCGAGGTGAGCTGCCCCGAGAGCCTGCCCGAGGCGCTCGCGCTGTTGGCGGAGTCCGAGCTCGACACGCGGGTGATGGCTGGCGGTACGGACTTGCTCGTCGCCCTGAAGAACCGGCTCGAGGTCCCCCAGCGCGTGGTCAGTCTGGCTCGCGTCGGCGGGCTCGACCACGTGACCGAGCAGGAGGGGTCGTTGGCCATCGGTGCGCGCGTGACGCTGGCGCAGCTCGGCGCGAGCGATCTCGTGCGACGACTCGCGCCAGCGCTCGGCGAGGCGGCTCGCAGCGTGGCGAGCCCACAGGTCCGCCAGGTCGCCACCATCGGCGGCAACGCGCTGTTGTCCACCCGGTGCCGCTACTACAACCAGAGCCACTTCTGGCGCAAGGCGCTGGGGTTTTGTCTGAAGAAGGACGGCACGCTCTGCCACGTCGTGGAGGGTGGAAAGAAGTGCGTCGCCGCAGCCAGCGGGGACACGGCGCCGGCGCTCCTCACGCTCGGCGCCAGGGTGACGCTGGAGAGCCAGCACGGTGTGCGCGCGCTACCCCTGCTCGACCTCTATCGCAACGACGGAATCGCCAACACCGTGCTCCGACCGGACGAGCTCTTGACCGAGCTCGTCGTCCCCGCTCAGCGACCCGGCCACCGCGGCGCGTACGAGAAGCTGCGCGTTCGGGAGGCCATCGACTACCCCTTGCTCGGGGTCGCGGTGCGACTCGACGTGGACCCCGACTCCGCCGTGGTGACCGACGTCGACGTCGTGCTCACGGCGCTGCAGGCCAAGCCTCGCCGCGTCGCGCGCATCGACTCGCTGATCGTCGGTGTGCCCATCCACGGCGAGGCCTTCGAGGCCGCCGCAGCTCAGCTCGGGCTCAGGGCCCGCGACCAGTGTCATCCGGTGGCGAACGTGCCGGGCGATCCCGAGTACCGACGCAAGCTGGTGCCGGTGCTCGTGCGCCGCGCCTTGCTCCGCGCGGCAGGCGCGGCATGACCTGGCTCGGGATCATCCTCGCGGCAGGCGCGTCGCGGCGCATAGGGCGCCCCAAGGCTCTTTATCGCATCGACGGCGAGACCCTCGTCGCGCGCAGCGAGCGCGCGCTGCGGGGGGGTGGCGTGCGCGAGTGCTTGATCGTTCTCGGACCTCCTCACGGCGCCCGGATCGCGGTCGAGACGCGGGCAGAGGTCCTGCTGAACCCCGAGCCCGAGCGTGGCATGCTGAGCTCGGCGGCGCTGGCAGCCCAGGCGGCGCTCGCGCGCCGCGAGCTGACAGGCGCCGTCCTCGCGCTGATCGACCACCCTCACGCACGCGCGAGCACCATCCAAACGCTCATCGCCCACGCCGCCCTCGGAAGCGCGTGGGTGGTGCGGCCCGCCTCGGGAGGTCGACGCGGCCACCCCATCGTCCTGACTCGCCCCGCGCTCGCCGCCGTCGCCGCCGCGCCAAGCCACAGGCGGCTGTGCGACGTGCTGCGGGACCTGCCCGGCCTCGACGTGCCGATCGCCGATCCCGCGGTGCTCGAGGATCTCGACACGCCCGGGGAGCTGGCCCGGGCGGGTGCCCTCCCCTGAGCGAGCGCTTTCCACGGAGGCTCACACGCGAGCTACCACCCCCCGAGGTCAGGCTGGCCACCATGGACGACCTAGCCCTCCGCGACGCCGTGGCTCCCGCTGGCTTCCGCCCCTTCGCCGACGGCGGGACCGGGCTCGTGCACGTCAGCGCGCATCGAGCCCTGGACTCGGGGAGCTTCCGCAGCGGCCACGCGATGCTCGGCTCCGCTCTCGAGCACGTCGCGGCCGACTCCTCTCGGAGTGTTCACTTACACTGGCACCAGCTCGTGTTCGAGCTCGAGCTCGGTCACACCGCTGACGCAGCGGAGCGCTTCGCACGCCACATCCTGCCGGCGATGGAGCGCGGCGACGCGGCCACCGACGGCCCCTCCGCGCTCTGGCGACTCGCTCTCGCGCTGCCCGACGGCGCGCCACTGCCTTGGGCCGCTGCGCGGCGCCAGGCCGCGCGCACCTTGAGCAGCGAGAGCCACGCCTATGCGGAGCTGCACGCCCTGCTCGCGCTCGGCGGCGCCCGCGACCACGCCGGCCTGTTGCGCTACATCCAGCGTCGTCAGCTCGAGCCGCCGGGCCGCAAGCGCGACCTGCTGCTGGGCATGGCGACGGCCCTCGAGTCCTTCGCGGCGGAGGACTGGGACGCCGCCGCGACGGCGCTCGCGGCCGTCACCCCCGAGCTCCATCGACTCGGCGGCAGTCGGGCGCAGAACGCGCTCTTCGAGCGCATCGCGGCGCGGGCTGCCGAGCGGGCGGAGTCGATGCCGAGGTCCCGCGCCGCATAGCGGGACTTCGGCCCGGGTGTCCCTCGAGCCCGACCGTCGGGCGCCTCACAGCGTCGTCAGGCGTCGCAGCAGCGTCGCGCGGTCGTCCGTGTCGAAGTCGCGTTCGAGCGCCTGGCCGAGGTGCTCGGGGAGCTCGGCGGACCTGGCGCGAGCCTCGGGGCTCGTCTCCAGCAGCTCGCGAGCGCGAGCATAGAGCCCGCTGCAGCGAAGCGCGTCGAGCAGCCAGAACACGTCATCGCTCGAGCGCTGCTGCCCGAGAGCGGCGGGTTGCGCCTCGGACGCGATGGCGTGCCAGCGAAGGCGCGCGATGAGCAGCGCCGCGAGTTCGTGTCGACCGAGCCGATGCGCCGTCAGCCACCCTTCGACCTGCTCGCCCGAGCTCAGTCCATGCTGCCGACGAAGCTCGCCGAAGAACGAGTCGAGCAGCTCCGTTCGAGGGACGAGCCCCGCGCGGCGCCCAGCCTCGTCGAGCAGACGCCAAGCGCGAGCGAGCAGAGTACGCACTCTTCCCGGCTCCGACCCCGGGCCGCGCCGCACGTCGTCGAGCGCGTCGAGCCAGCGCAGATAGCGGCTCTCTTGCGTACGTGCGCGAAAGGCGAGCCTGGCCTGAGCCTCCGCAGGCACGCGCAGCAGCGCGTGCTGGAGCCGAGCGAGCTGGCGCACCCGGGTCACGAGGGCGGCCCACTCGTCGGGGCTCAGCTCGTTCACCTCGGCCCAGCGGTCCTCCCGCATCTCGGGGAGCCACCATCCGTCCGACTCGGGCCCCGCCTCGGCCGGCGCGATCTCGTGCAGCGCCGCCATCAGCTCCGCCAGGCGCTTGGCGTCGCGGTACGGTTCGCCGAGGAACCGCGCCGCCTGCACCACCCGTTCGGTCTTGGGCAGCTGCGCGCTCTGACCGAGCAGTGCGCTGCAGGCCACGTGTCGCAGGAGCACCCGCAGGAACGACGTGCGCGGGACCTGCACGAGTGCGGGGCGGGGCGCTTCGCCGAAGTCGCGCCCGGCGACTGTCCGAAGCGCCAGCAGCGCGTCGTCCCGCTTTCGCTGCACCAGTCCACCGTGGGCCAGCCAGCGCGCGAGCCGACTCGCCTCCGGCTCGCCTCCGAGTCCGTCGAGCAGCCGAGCGAAGGAGCGCTCCGGATAGAAGGTGTCTTTGGCGAAAGCCAGCGCGCGAGTCGCCACCGACGCGCTCAATACACCAGACTCGACGGCGCTCTCGAGGGTGGCGCGAATGTCGACCATCGCGGTCGAGAGGGGCTGCCCCGACGAGGAGTGAACGACGGCGACCTCGTCGTCATCCACCAGCCGACCCTCGCGGAAGTCCTCGAAGATGCCCCCGACACCGACCATGCCGTAGCTCGAGAGCTCCGCCGCGCGCATCCCGCCCGTCTCTGCCGAGATGCGGGAAAACTTCGATCGCATCATCGGCTCACTGGTCCGCCTAGTGGAGCGTTCGGGCTAGCTCCGGCGAGTCGGGCGCGGAGGGACGTCCCGTCGCGCTCGACTTTACTTGCGGCTTCGACATCGCCCGCTCGCGCCTTCCGGATGAGCACGATGGCTGACTCCAAACAGGGCTGACGCCCCACCATCATCCACATATCGGCGTCCTGGCCGACCGTCCCCGTCTCCCGCACGCCAAGTAGCGGGAGACGCCTTCGCTCGCCCTGATGCCAGCCGCCTCCGTTGAGCCGCCCCCGATTCGGCTCCAACGACCGACCACGCGAACTCACCCCAGGGGACCACCGATCAAAGGTGGGTGAGCTGGCAGGGGAGTTCACGTCGGGCTACACTGGCGTGCAGTGGCTGTCAGGGAGGCCGAAAGGGGTCGATCATGAGGGACGCACGCACGCACGCACGCACGCACGCATTGCAGGCATCGTGCCACGACCGTTCGGGTTGGGCAGCGGTTGGCGACTCGTCGTCGCTGTACTCGTCACGTTGCTCGCGGCGCTAGGCTGCGAGCCACACGCCGATGATGAGGTCCCTCCCCCCGACCCGCCCTTGCAGGCAGACGAGCACGGTACGCCACCGGCGATCGTCGTGCACTTCGAGGATCCCGACCTGCGCGGCACCTATCGGATGCCTCACTTCGTCAACCTGCTGGTGACGAACACCACGAGCGAGACGCTGAGCGTCTCGCTCACTCTCGTCGGCTTCGGCCTCGACCAGCGCCGCTCCGACCGCAGCTACGGCTCCTACGACCTTCGCGGCGGCGAGCAGCGCACGATCCCGATCGCAGCTGCCCGCTTTCCGCTGCGGAGCCACTCCGCGCCAGCGACGATCTTCGCGGAGGGACGCGTGACCGTGAACGGGCAGCGGCTGTCAGTGGCCTCCGAGAGGCTCACCGCGGCGTTCGACCGCGCGCTGAGCACGGTCACGTTCCACGGTATCGGCAACGCCCTTCGCAATCTGCGCCACCCCCACGACCCCCGCCGGGAACGGCGGCAGCTTCGGAGCCTCGCCGCCGAGCTGCTGAACGTGGCCGGAGAGGTCTGGGTCACCGATCGGTACGTCCCCGTCGGCCGGCTGCCGCCGAACGGCGCGGGCGGCGGCATCATCCGCTACTCCGGCGGCTCGGACACGAACGAGCCCTGGCCCGCTTCCTTGCCGGACCCGCTGGCCACGCAACCTCACTACGAAGGCCCGGTGCTCGGGCCAAACCAAGCGCAACTGTGCGGCAGCTGGCTCGCGAAGTTCGTGGACTCGGGCTTTGGGGAGGACCACATGGCGAGCAAGGACTGGAGCGCCGAGCCGGCCCGGTTCGCCGCAGCTCAGATCCGGCGCGCCGACACCGCGGAGGTCCTCTTCGCGGGACACCTGAACGCCTTCGGCTGCACACCCATCATCCAACTCGCGGAGACCGGCACCTACGTGCTGACCTTCTTCTCCACGCTGAGACAAGACGAGTCGAAGATCGACATCCAGTCCGTGAACAGCCTCGGCGGCTTCCCTCACTACACGTTCATGTCCAGCGCGTTCGTGAAGACGGGACCCAACGCGCTCCCACTCACCCTCGACTTCCCGAGCCCGCTCCCCATCACCTATTCCAACACCGCGGCGGTGATGGGCCTGGCGCTCGCAACACCAGACAACGGCTTCCCCGCCGTAGCCAACGCGACCACGGTGACGCTGTACGACGACTGCTGCCAAAGCGGGGTCTGCGCCTTCGCTTGCGCCAGCGGCGACTACACCACCAAGGTGGGAAGTATCAAGTTCGGAAGGTCCAACCAGAAGCTGCCCTCGGGTCACTACATCATGACCACGGACTACAAGTACACGATCGGTCATGAGCTGGGCCACGTGATCCAGCATTTCAACTCGGGTAGGTTCCATCAGAACTACGGCGCCTGGAAAACAGACGAAGCCCCTCTGCTCTGCACTTGCGAGCACGTCGACTCATCGAACCCGTTTCATTGCCTGCAATCCCGCGAACACACGAGCACCGCACATATCGAAGCTTTCGCCCACTTCTACGCGAACAAGCTCTTCAACGACCCCAATGGAGGCGACTGCATGTTCGTGTACTACAAGGACGTGAAGCACTTCGGGATCACGCTGCCTCCGCCAGTCCCCACGGATTGCACCTACCCCGTGCGCTGGCTCGAGAACGAGTGCCTGGCCCCAGACCGCGGCGTGCAATGGGACTGGAACAACTTCCTCTGGAGCATCTACACCGCTCCGCCCGGTCAACGCACCACGCTCGACGATCTGTTCGCGATCCATCGCCAGGGGTGCGGCACGTACTGCCAGTTCGACCCGATGGACTGGCCCACGTTCGATGGGGCGGCGTTTGCGTACTACGGAAGTCTCCTGGACCCACGATACGTTCACCTTCAAGTGCAGTCGAGCACCTACGGAATCAACCACTGATGCGCGCGTGGCTCTTCCCGCTTGCGTTCATTGCTGGCGGCTGCGGTTGTTCCGACTCGAACGACGCGCACCCCAGCGCCGGCGGCGCTACGAGCACCGGAGGCGTCGGTGGCGGTATCGACAGCGCGCTGGGGGGCGCGTCGGGCGCTAGCGGCGCATCGAGTGGTGGCGGCACCGGTGGCGTCAAGCCGGACCTCGACTGTTACCACGTGACGGTCGAGAAGTCCTGCGTTGACGGCTGGTGCCGCATCCCGGCGGGCTGCTTCATCATGGGCTCGCCCAAGGACGAGTGGGGACGTGGTGCATACGACGAGGATCAGGCCAAGGTCACGCTCACACGCTCCTTCGAGATCCAGCAGCACGAGGTCACGCAGGCGCAGTGGGAGGCGCTCGGGCTCACGAACCCTAGCGCCCCGTCACCGCAAGCCGGCTCCCCAGGCGACTGCCTAGAACAGAAGTGTCCCGTCGGTAACGTCAACTGGTACGAGGCCGCAGCCTACGCGAACCTTCTCTCGGGGCAGCGAACTCCAGCCCTCGCGCCTTGTTATCACCTGACTGAGTGCACCGGTGTGTTGGGCGAGGGTATGGCGTGCAATTCGGTCACGATGAGCGCTGCCTCGCCATACCAATGCGAAGGCTACCGCCTTCCTACTGCAGCGGAATGGGAGTACGCAGCGCGTGCTGGGACGAAGACGGCGTTCTACTCCGGTGAGATCACCAGTCAGCCGAAGGTAGCGATCTGCGAGTTCGATGGCAACCTAGACAAGATCGCGTGGTACTGCTTCAACGCCGGCGGCACCACCCACCCGGTCGGCGGCAAGCAGCCGAACGCTTGGGGTCTGTACGACATGGCGGGCAACGCCTACGAATGGACGAACGACGTGACCGACGGCATCGGCCACGGACCGGGCCCGCTAGTCGACCCAGACGAGTCGAACGGGTTTCCCTCGAGCCAGGTCCTGTGGCGCGGCGGAAGCGTCATAGACTATGCTCGCAGTTGTCGCTCCGCTGCGCACTTTTTCACTTCTCCACGGTCTGCGCGCGGAAGCGCGGGCGGCTTCCGCCTAGTCCGCACCCTCCCCCCCGCTCCCCCACCCGACGCCGGCGCGGACGCGTCGCCGCCGGACGCCGCTCAATGACTCGCTCACAGCGCCGGCCCCTCCCACGCAGGGGCAAGCGCGCCAAGGCGCGCGCGGGGGAACCGGCGGTGCGAGGCGCCCCCCCCGGACTTTGCTGGTATCCTGCGAACTCCCCCATGCCCCACTTCGTGCGACGCCGCCTGGCTGCGCTGCTGCCGCTTGGTCTGAGCTTGACGGGCTGCCCTGAACGGAGCGCCGCGCCGAGCGGCGAGGAGACCGCGCAGTGCAGCAAGCTCGGACAGAAGTGCCGCCTCGCCCCGGGTGTGCTCGGCGTCTGCAACGACGTGCCGTGCGTGGGGCAGCGTCAGCCGCCGTGTCTGGCGTGCTTGTCGCAGCATTGAGCGTCGGCGGTGAACGTCTCGCCTGGCGTCCGCATCGTACGGGCCACCATGAGGAGAGGGCTCTTACAGCTGGCGCTGGCCTCGCTTTGTCTCGCGTGCGGGGGCTCGGGCTCGGGCTCGAGCGGCGGAGCCGGCGGAAGCGCGGGCGGCGGTGCGAGCGGCGGAAGCGCCGGCGCGGCGGGCACGGGCGCGGCGAGCGGCAGCGGCGGAGCGGCGGGCGGCGGGGGTGGCGCAGGCGGGTCGAGCTGCGAGCCGACCGCAGGGACCGGGCACGACGACCTATACTGCGACGACATCCACGTGAGCGTGATCGAGCGGGGCTCGGACAAAGTGCTCAGCGTTTACGGGCGGATCCTGGGGACGGCGCCGAACGCCGACGACTGCCTGGTGCTCGACGAGGTCACCCTCGGCGATGCGCCGTCACCGCTGCAGGTCATCTCGCTCTCCGGCGCGCCCACGGCGACCGGACTCAGTCGCGTGTGGTTCGAGGTCCCCGCGGCCGCGCCCGTCGCCGAGCTGTGCGCTGACGAGAAGAAGCGCGTCGAGCCGTTCCGGTTCCACGCCAAGGGCCGCATGCATGGCGGAACCTTCAGCGCGACCTGCGGCGCCACGGCCGGGAGCAGCGGCTGGCCGCCGCGGGTCATGATGAGCTGCCATCGGAACGTGACGCTCCCGCCGACATCGACGAGCATCGAGGTCAAGGAGTCCAGCTTCCAAGGTCAGTCGTTCGTGTTCACCAGCGCGTACTTGACGTTCCCGCATCTCCCAGGACAAGGCCAGATCCTCAGCGTCGATGGTGCGATCCGGATCGTCCCCTACACCTGGGGAGCGTTCGGCGGTGGGCCGTTGCTCGAGCCCCTCGACACGGACGAGTGGACGGCGCACATCAGTGAATCCACCTATGGCTCGGGGCCGGCCACTAGCGTGCTGCTCGACGCGCAGAAGGATCAGCTCGGGCACGACGCGTGCCCCTACGTCGCTCCCACCACCGAGCCCGATCCCTACGCGCCCCCACCGCCCATCTTCCTCGCGCGGCTGACCGGCAGCTCGGCGCTCGGTCCCCTGACGACCGAGGTGCGGGTGGATAGCTGCTACCGGATCACCCCGCCCTGACGCCCGGCCCGGCGCAACCTGGCACACCGGTGCGGATTGAGCGACGGATCTCGCCAGGCACGAGTCGTGCTACTCGTCAGCGTTCATGACCCTACTTCGCGCTGCATCAGGGCTCGCCGTCGGCTCGCTCGCGTTCTTGCTTGCCTGCGGTGGCAACACCGACGGCGACTCGAGCGGCGGAGGTGGCAGCGGCGGCGCGGGCACGGGTGGGTCCGGCGGCGCGGGCGGGTCGGGTGGATTGCCGCCGCAGTGCTTCGCGCCGTCGAGCTCCCCCGGACCGTACGCGGTGACCTTCCGCTTCCAGTCCACGGTGGAGGCGTACCTGTACCGCGGCTGCCAGCTGCGCATGACCGTGACGAGCTGCGCGGACGGCTACACGGACTCGCTCTCGCTGAGCGCCGACTGCACCGGACCCTGCGGCCCGGGCGCGCCAGGCTGCGTCATGTGCGGCGCGTGCATGCAAGATGCGCCGCTGATCGGTCCCGGTGAGGAGTTCGAACAGAGCTGGGCCGGCAACACGTTCACGTTCGGGACCGAGAACGGCTGCAGCTGTCACGAGATGCACGCGGCCCCCGCCGGAAAGTACCGCGTCAGTGTTCCGGTGTACGCCAGCGAGACGGACGCCCTCGAAGGCAACCCGAGTCACGACGTGAGCGTGGACTTCACTCTGCCCGCGCCGGGAGGGCTCGTGGACGTGAACTTGGACCCCTGAGGGTGCGGAGACGTCAGCTGGCGAGCGGCGGCTTCTTGGCGACGACGATCTTCGACACGAAGCACGGCCCCGAGTGCTCGACGGAGAAGCCGACCTCGCGGGCGAGGTCCGCGAGCTCATCTCGGAGGTAGTCCCGATAGTACGGCTCGTGGAAGTCCACGGCGAAGCGCTCGAGCAGCCCGGCGATCGGCCCCGCCTCCGAGTACTGAGCCGAGTCCTCGATCACGAGCGTACCGCCCGGCTTGAGCACCCGGTACATCTCGCGAAAGGTGTTGCGTCGAGCGGCGCGCGGCAGCTCGTGAAACAAGAACACGCTGACGACCGCATCGAAGGTGTCGTCGCGCAGCGGGGTGCTCTCGGCGTTCTCCACCAGGAAGGAGGCGTCCGGCGCCGCATGGCGCAAGAGCCGGCGCGCCGCCCCCACGTAATAGGGCGACAGATCGAGGCCATAGAGCTTGGCGTCGGGGAGCGCCTCGGCGATCTGCCGCAGGGTGCGGCCGGTGCCACAGGCGACGTCGAGGATCTTCGGCCGCGACGTCGCCGGCGTGCTCGAGAGCCCTCGCGCGAGCGGCGGGATCACCTGACGGCGCATGATGTCCGCCGTGCCGAGGAACAGAAACTCCACCCCCACGTCGTAGAGATCCGCGGAGCGACGGCTCAGGTAGCCGTCCGTCTGCCAGTGGAAGTTGCGCCGGAAGTAGGGCGGGTAGCGCTCCAGCTCCACCTCCGCCGGCAGGTCCTTGAAGTTCTTGTTCTTGGCGCGCACGATGGTGCGCGGAAAGTCCCGCACCAGGCTGGGCATCACCCGGGCGTACTCGGCGAGCGGCACCTGAAACAGCAGCGAGCGCGGATAGTACCCCTGCTCCACGTTGCGGAGGTCGAGCTCGAGCAGCTCATCGTAGCGGCGACGGGCGAGCGCCTCGACGTCCGAACCCGGACGGTACGACGTGCCGCTCACGGTGCGCAGGATCCGATGTGCGGCCAAGCAGTTGAGCAAGAACGCCGCCTGCTGGGCCTTGTAGGCGGCGCGATAGGCGCGGTTGGGCAACAGTGCTGTCATGCTGTGACGGAGCTTAGCAAGAAAACGGCCTCGGCGCCGCGCACGGGCTCCCGACCCCGCGGCCTCTCGAAAAGATCCCAAGCTCGGACTACGCTGCCGGCCATGTCGGTCGGCCCCCTCCTCAGCGCGTGCTACCGCGGCTTTCGCGAGCGGTACTTGGATCACGCCGAGCTGACGGCGCAGCTCGAAGCCTGGCGCGCGTCGTTCCCCGGTCTGGTCCGCGTGGAGTCCATCGGCGTCACCCGCGAAGGTCGCGACATCTGGCTCGTGACGCTGGGGCCGGAGCCCGACCGCAAGCGTCCGGCGGTCTGGGTCGACGGCAACATGCACGCCTCCGAGCTGTGTGGCTCGAGCGTGGCCCTCGCGCTCGCCGAGGACGTGCTCGGGCTGCACCTGGCTCCCGAGTCATCCCGCATCCCCGCCCCGCTGCGCGAGACGCTCTCGGACGTCTTGTTCTACGTCGTCCCGCGCATCTCGCCGGACGGCGCCGAGGCGGTGCTCACGCATGCGCGCTGGATCCGCTCCGTCCCTCGCGACGAGAGGAAGCACGGCGGGCAGCCGCGCTGGGTCGCGCGCGATCTGGACGGAGACGGCCGTGCGCTGCTCATGCGCAAGGAGGACCCGACCGGCGAGTGGATCGCGCCGGACCCGAACAGCTCCGTGCTCGTGCCGCGGGACATCGAGGACCCGGGACCGTTCTACAAGCTCTATCCCGAGGGCGTGATCACGGGCTTCGACGGGCAGCACGTGCCTTCCCCGCACTTCATGTCGGACAACTCGCCGGACCTCAACCGCAACTTCCCGTGGTCGTGGGCGCCGGAGCGCGAGCAGGTTGGCGCTGGCGAGTTCCCGGGGAGCGAGCCCGAGTCTCGGGCCGTGATCGAGGCCGCCACCGCCCGGCCGGAGATCTTCTACTGGGTGAACTATCACACCTTCGGCGGTGTGTTCATCCGCCCGCTCGGCGGCGCTCCGGACACTCAGCTCGCCGACTTCGATCGCGCCATCTTCGCGCAGCTCGAGCGCTGGACGACCGAGTACACGGGCTACCCGATGGTGAGCGGCTTCGAGGAGTTCACCTACTCCGAGTCGAAGCCCTTGCACGGCGATCTGTCCGACTTCGCCTACCACCAACGCGGCGCCATCGCCTACGTGTGCGAGCTGTGGGATCTGTTCGCGCGGCTCGAGCTCCCCAAGCCCAAGCGCTTCTGCGACTACTACATCCGGCTGGGGCGGGAGGAGCTCCTGAAGCTCGCGGCCTGGGATCGAGAGCACAACGAGCAGCGCATCTTTCAGGCGTGGGAGCGCTTCGAGCATCCCCAGCTCGGCCCCGTCGAGCTCGGTGGGTTCGACGCGCGCATCGGCATCTGGAACCCACCCGAGCGCGAGCTCGCCGACATCTGTCGCCGTCAAGCCGACGCCTTCTTTCGGATCGCTGCCTTGTCCCCGCGACTTCGGCTCTCGCTCGAGGTCCAGGGCGTCGAGGCCGGCGTGTGCCAGCTCGTCGCCACCATCGAGAACCTCGGGTACCTGCCGACGCACGTCCTGGACAGCGCGAAGGACCTGCCCCTCTCGGCGCCGCCGGTGGCCACCCTGACCACCGAGGGCGGCGCCCGCTGCCTCGACTCGACCAAGCGCGAGCTCGGCCACCTCGATGGTTGGGGGCGCGGCGCCGGCAGCCGGGAGTTCGCCTTTCACATCCCGCGCAGCCGCGGGACGACCAGCCGCCGGGTGCTCACCTTCACGCTGACCGGCGCCGGCACGGCGCGACTGGTGGTGGAGAGTCCGCGCCTAGGATCGGTACAGGCCGCCATCGAGATCTCGCCGTGACGGTCCCCCGGCGGCTCAAGATCGCGTTCATCGGGACCCACGGCGTGGGCAAGACGACGCTGTGCTACGGACTCGCCGCTCGGCTCAAGGCTCGCGACGTGGTGCTGGAGGTGGTCCACGAGGTCGCCCGCCGCTGTCCCCTGCCCATCAACGAAGGCACCGGCGTCGGAGCCCAGTCCTGGATCTTGCACACGCAGATCGCCGAGGAGCTCGTGGCCTCCGAGCGTTACCCCGTGGTGCTCTGCGATCGCAGCGCACTCGACAACTACGTGTACCTGCTCCTGGCGCGGGGACCGCAGGCGGAGCTCGAGACCTTGGTCACGAGCTGGATGAGCGGCTACCAGTTGCTCGTGTTCGTCCCCACCAGCGGCGCCCTCGCCGCAGACGGCATCCGCGCGACGGATCCGGAGTTCCAGCGCGCGGTCGAGGCCCGCTTGCGCAGCGAGCTGCGGGCCCGCTCCCTGGCGGTGCTCGATCTCTCGGACCACGCTCGACAAGCGTGGCTGGACGTGACCGAACGAGCCGTCGCCGAGCGACTCGACTCGCCCCAGCTCCGCTTCTTCTGATCGCCCTCGCTCGATGGATCCCCGCTACAAGAGCCCGGACAATCAAGGCGAGCCGCTGGCCCGACCAGGCGAGTTCCGGCCGCTGCAGCTCGGCCCCATCGTGGTGTGGCCACCGGTGGTGCTCGCGCCGATGGCCGGCGTGACGAACTACCCGTTCCGCAGCATCTGCCGCCACTTCGGCGCGGGACTGTACGTGAGCGAGATGATCACCGCCCGACCGTTGGTGGAGGGCCGCGAGAAGACGCTCCGACTGTCCGACTTCGGACCGGATGAGTCGCCGCGCTCGCTGCAGCTCTACGGCGTGGATCCGTACTACGTCGGTGAAGCCGTCAAGCGCTTGGTCGGCGAGGGTCGCGTCGACCACGTCGACATGAACTTTGGCTGCCCGGTGCGCAAGGTCACGCGCAAGGGAGGTGGCTCGGCCATCCCGCTGAAGCCCAATCTGCTGCGGAACATCGTGCGCGCGGCGGTCTCGAACGCCGCCGGGGTGCCGGTGACGCTGAAGTTTCGCCTGGGGGTGGACGAGGACTTGCTGACCTATCGCACCACCGGGGCGATCGCAGAAGAGGAGGGCTGCGCGGCGGTAGGCCTGCACGCCCGCACGGCGGCGCAGCTCTACGATGGGCTCGCGCGCTGGGAGCACATCGCTGACTTGAAGTCTCGCTCGCGCATCCCGGTGCTCGGCAACGGCGACATCTGGGAGTACGGCGACGCTCTGCGCATGATGCGACTGACCGGCTGCGACGGCGTGATCGTGGGGCGAGGGTGCCTCGGGCGCCCGTGGCTCTTTCGCGATCTGGCGGATGCCTTCGCCGGGAAGGAGCCGTCCGACCCGCCGCGACTCGGCGAGATCTGCGGGGTGATGCTGGACCACGCGGGACGACTCAGCGCCTGGATGGGCGAGGGCCTCGCCCTGCGTCAGTTTCGCAAGCACGCGACCTGGTACACCAAGGGGTTTCGCGGCAGCGCCCGGGCACGCAGCCAGCTGATGCGCATTGGGTCCCTGGCCGAGCTCGAGAGCGTGCTCGAAGGGCTCGACGGCAGCGAGGCGTTCCCGCCCACGGCCATGCGCGTCCCCCGCGGCAAGGGCTCGGGGACGCAGGCGGTCAGCCTCCCCGAGGGGTACCTGGACGACCTGCAGGATGCGACGCCCCCGGGCGCCGACGCCGAGGACGCCACCAGCGGGGGCTAATTCGTGCGCGAAGGGGGCAGCTCGGGAACCCCTGGCCAGCGGCCTCAGGTCGGGTACACTGCACGGGCGATGCGCCTCGGGCAAGCGGTGACGGAAGGGCTGCAATGGCGGTGGACGCCGTGCGTCGCGCTCATCGGCAGCGCCACCGTGTACGCCCTGCTCATGGCGCTGGTCATGCCGGCGCAGATCGGCGCCGAGCCGAGCTCGGGCACGAGCCGTGTCGCTGCGCTCGGCGAGTCGAGCCCCGTCGAGAACGCGCTCAGCGCTACGCGCCCTCCCCGCGGCGCCACGCCCGAGCCGGCGTTCGCGCCGCGCGCGGCCGAGCCGCGCCCCACCTACACTCCGCCCACGCCGCAGGTCGTGATGACGGCCGCTCCCG
This sequence comes from Polyangiaceae bacterium, assembly GCA_019637295.1. Taxonomy (GTDB): domain Bacteria; phylum Myxococcota_A; class Polyangia; order Polyangiales; family Polyangiaceae; genus JACKEA01. Next base: position 342,331 of record JAHBVX010000002.1, on the reverse strand, counting down.
CCCTGACCGACGAGCGGCCCGCGGAGATGGCGCCCCGTTCCGAGCCGCCGCCGCCGCCGCAACCGCACGTGCCCGACCGCCCCCCCGAGCCCGTGGCCGAAGTCGAGGCCGAGGAAGAGGACGCGGAAGAGCCGAGCGAGCCGAGCGAGCCCGCGGACATCGCGGGCGCTCGTCGTCCCACGCTGGCCGGCCCGCTGCGGATGCTGCCCGCGCCGATGCTCCCCCGTCGTTGAGCGTCACAACCCGCGCAGGCGGCTCAGGGCGCGTCGATCCGCCTTGGTCGGGCGACCGAGCCCGCGCGGTCGTTCGTCCCGAGGGGGCGGAGGCGGTGAGTGATCGTCGTACAGCGCGCGCGCGAGCGCCGGCGACACGCGCTTCTCGGCGATGGCCTTGACGTCGAGCACGACCGGGCCCCGCGGCGCGCTCGCCTCGACGCGATCCCCGACTCGCACCAGGTGACTCGGACGCACCGCTTGGCCGTTGATCTTGACCCGTCCGCCCGCGCAGGCTTGCGTCGCGAGCGATCTCGACTTGTAGATGCGCGCGGCACAGAGCCAACGATCGATGCGCACCGACGATGACTCACTCACCCGCGCGAGCGTAGCAGACTCGGGCCCTGGGCTGGAGCGTGGCGTGGCCCGGGAGCTGCTCCGGCTGGCGTGGCCGGCGGTGCTCACCAGCCTGCTGCAGACCTTGGTGTTCCTCGTCGATCGCGTCGTACTTGCTCGCTACAGTCAGGACGCACTCGCCTCCATGCAGGTGCAGGGGCCGCTGCTGTGGTCGCTGTTCGGTGTGTTCGGCGGACTGCTCGTCGGGACGGTCCCGCTCGTGGCGCGCGCGACCGGACACGGTGATCAGGCGCGGGCCCGCGCGGTGGCGCGCACCTCCGTGTTGGTGGCGCTCGCCGTCGCCATCGCCATCGCCCTGGGCTGCGGCGCGACCATCGAGCCGCTGGTGCGCGCGCTCGGGCCCGAGGCCGAGGACGTGCGGGCGCTGTCGCGAGACTACCTCGAGATCGCGCTCTTCGGCTTCCCGCCCATGTTCGTGGCCACCACCGCCGCGATGATCCTGGCGGCCTCGGGCAACACTCGCACGCCCTTCTTCGCGGGGCTGGTCTCGAACGGCGTGAACGTCGTACTGAGCGTGCTCCTGGTCTTCGGCGCCGATCTCGGGAGCCTCGGGCAGATCCCTTCTCTGGGTGTGGGCGGCGCGGCCACGGGCTCGGTCGTCGCCTTCACGCTGGAGGCGGCGCTGCTCGTCGCGGCGCTGGGCTCGAGGTCAGGCCTCGGCCTGCGCTGGCGCGCTCCGTTCGATCGCAGCGCGGGCTTGGCGCTGCTGCGCATCAGCGCTCCGGCCGTCCTGGAGCGGACCATCATTCACGTGGGCTACCTGGCCTACGTGTGGGTCATCACCCAGCTCGGTCCGCTGGTGATGGCGACGAACCAGGCCCTCATCACCCTGGAGTCGGTGTGCTTCCTGGCCGCGGACGGCTTCGGCGTGGCCGCGGCCACGGTGGTCGGGCAGTCCCTCGGCCGCCAAGAGCCCGCGTCCGCGAAGCGCGGAGGCTCGCTGGCCGCCATGATCGCCAGCGGAGCGCTGACCGGGCTCGGCCTGCTGCTGTGGGCCAGTTCCCCCTGGACCTTGGGCGCGTTCACGCCCGCAGGCGCGGAGCCGGGCCCACTCGCCAGCGAGGCCGGACGGGTGCTGCCGCTCCTGGTCGTCGCCCAGCCCTTCATGGCCGTCAGCGTCGTCTTGGCCCAGGCCCTGCGAGGCGCCGGAGACACCCGCTCCCCACTGCTGGCGGCGATCGTGGGAGGACTCGTGCTGCGGGTCGCGCTGGCGTACGCCCTGGGCATCGGCCTCGGCTACGGCATCGTCGGCATCTGGTGGGCCAGCCTGGTGGACTGGATCTTCCGCGCCATCCTGCTCGGCGTCATCTTCGCGCGCGGTCGCTGGTCGGAGATTCGTCTCTGAATTTGGCCCGCCGCCGGGCGACGAGGAACGATTCGTTCTTGGAGAATCGTATGCAGCTCGTTCAACGCCCCTTCCCCGCCTCCCCAGCGCTTCCTCCGCCGCTCTGGTACGTCTCCAACGGCGAGACGACGGTCGGCCCCGTGCGCAGCGACTTGCTCATGCGTGGGGTGTGGTTCGACCGCATACCCGGGGACTGCTGGGTTCGCGAGGCGCGCTGGCGCGAGTACCGCGCGCTGGATCAAGTCCGTGAAGTGGCGTCCACGAGGCGCGCCCGGCGGCTCGGCTTCGACGCACCGCGCATCCGCCGACGACCACCGCTGCCCGAAGCGCTCGAGGGCTCGTTCGCCGCGGCCAGCGACCCGGTCGAGGTCGCCACCCTGCTGCTCAACGCCCTGATGGACCGCACCGGCGCCGAGCTCGGCGCCATCCACCGCTCTCACCGTCGCTATGACCGTCCCGTGACGACCTGCGTGCGCGGCGCAGGCTTGCTCGACCTGCTCGAGCGCCCCATCGAGCGGGACGACCCCGCCATCCTCGTGGCTCGTAGCGGACGAGTGGTGTTCGGCAAGCCGGACGACGGCCCTCTCGGCCGAAGGATCTCCGCCCGGCTCGCGATCGAAGCGCCCGTCGCCGGCGTCGCGCTCGTGCCCATGGTGCAGTCCGGACAACTCGTCGCGGTCCTCGAGCTCGGTCGCAGTGATCACGCCTTCCGCCGCCGCGACGTGGAGCTGGTACGCGCGCTCACGCACGCGGCGGTCGCCCGGCTCTCGTCGCCCTTCTGAGCTCGCGGGACCAGCCACAGCGCTCACGATTGTGCGAGCGCTGCGCGGCTGACTCTGGGTAGACTCCCCGCTGCCATGGCGCGCGAGCCCCTCGAAACGCTTCAGAGCTCGACCGCCGTGCTCCACCTGGAGAGCACCTTCTCGGCCAGCAGCTTCGCGCTGCGCCTGCTCGAGGGCCCGGACGCCGGCGCCGCGGTCACCCTCGACGGCGACGAGGTCGTGCGCGTGCTGATCGGCACGAGCCCGGCCTGCACCCTGCGCCTGAAGGACCCGAGCGTGTCGCGGCGACACGCCACCGTGGAGCTGGTCGGCCGGCGACTGCGCATCCGCGATCACGACTCGACCAACGGCACCTTCGTCGACGGCGTGGCCGTGGCTGACGGTTTCTTGCGAGGCGGCGAGGTCGTGCGGCTCGGCGGGACCGCGGTTCGCGTCGACGAGGTCGGCCCCTACCGCGAGCACTCACTCCCCCCGGGGGTGCAGTTCGGTCGCGTCATCGGCGCGAGCCCGAGCATGCGCATGATGTACCCGCTGTGCGCGCGGCTGGCGAGGTCGGACGTACCCGTCGTGATCGAGGGCGAGACCGGCACGGGCAAGGAGCAGCTGGCGGAGGCGCTGCACGAGGAGGGCTCCCGCGCGAGCAAGCCCTTCGTCGTGTTCGACTGCACCGCCGTGGCGCCGAGCCTGATCGAGTCCGAGCTGTTCGGTCACGAGAAGGGCGCCTTCACGGGTTCCATTGGACTGCGCAAGGGCGTGTTCGAGCGCGCTGACGGCGGCACGCTGCTGATCGACGAGATCGGTGACCTGCCGCTGGAGCTGCAGCCCAAGCTCCTGCGCGCCATCGAGCGCTCGGAGATCACCCGCGTCGGCGGGGAACGCTCGATCCGCGTGGACGTCAGGCTGCTGGCCGCCACGCGACGGGATCTGGATCGCGAGGTCCAGCTCGGTCGCTTTCGAGACGACCTGTTCCACCGCATCGCGGTGACGCGCATCGAGCTGCCCCCGCTGCGCGAGCGGCAGGGGGACGTGCGCCTCTTGGTGTCCTACTTCTGCGCGCAAATGCACGCGGCTCCCGAGGCCATTCCCCACGAGCTCTTGCGCCGCTGGGAGGACTACGCCTGGCCTGGCAACGTGCGCGAGCTGCGCAACGCCGTCATGCGCCGCGTCGCCCTGGGCGATCTCGCCGACGGGATGCCCTCGGACGAGGGCCCCACGCGCGCGCGCTCGCTGTCCTCCGCGCCGGCACCGACAGGCAGCGATCCCATCGCGCGCATCTTGGCCCTCGACCTGCCGCTGGCCGAGGCGCGACAGAGGCTCGTGGAGGAGTTCGACGCGCGCTACGTCGACCACACCCTCGCTCAGCATGGTGGCAACGTGACCCGCGCCGCCGCCGCGGCCGGTGTGGCTCGCCGCCACTTGCAGCGGCTGAAGGCGAAGGCCGAGCCCCGCTAGACGCGACTTGGGCGATCGCAAGCGAGCACGCGCCGGCCCCGCCGGTTCTCTCCGTGGGTCTTGGCCTCCCTTGCCGAGCTGGCTCAGTCGACGACGCCGCCGCGCAGCGTGATGCCGAGCCCGATGTTGGTCCACAGCGCCCGGCCGGTCTGCTCACCGCTGCGGATCTCGGGCATCATGCCGCCGGCGACCGTCGCGTCGAGCCGCACGCCGTGCAGCGGCAAGCCCAGGTGGCGCGCGAAGTCGAGGCCCAGGCCGGCGAAACCCGCGGGGTAGACGCCGGCGAACTCGCCGTCCACGAGGTTCGTGATCGGGCCCTCCTCGGCGCAGTCCACGCCGGTGCCGTCGTCGCCCACACAGTAGCGGCCGTCCGCCGACAGACCGAGCGCGCTCGCGCCAATGAACGCGTGTAGCTCGAGCCAGTGACTCTTGGGCGTCACTCGCCCGTTGGCCATCACCTCACCCCCCACCCGGGTCGCCGAGTAGGACGCGCTGCGCGCTCCACCGCTGGCATGGGTGCCGAACACGGCGCCACCGAGCGTGAAGCGCTCCTCGTCATCGATCGCGCTGCGATAGCGCAGCATGGGCTCCGGGTACGCCGCGTCGTCGCCGCCGCTGACCATACGGCCGCCGACCGCGAGCCCGGGGGCGGAGAGCAGCTCACCGCTGTCGAGCCACACGCCGAGCTGGCCGACCCCGCCTTGCTCGGGCTGGGACTGGGTCGTGGAGCTCAGGTAGAAGCCGGGCACCGCCGCGGCCTGCAGCTCGACGCCAGCGCGGCGCTCGACCGCGCCGGTCGAGCCGGTCATCGCGGGCATGGGGCCCAGGGTGGTACATCCGGAGGCTGACGCCAGCAGCAGCCAACAAGCGACATTCTTCATGGCGGCCGAGATTTGCACGGCTCGTGCCACACGGGAAATGGGCCTTGCCGTCGGGGTGCTCGGGCCGGCTGCGGCCGCGGGGCGACACTTCGCGTGAACCCGGGTGACGCTGCGAACCCCGCGACGCAGCCGAACCGTACCTCGCCGAAGGCTGCTACCCTGAGGCCATGTCGCGTCGTGGGCTGCTTGGGGTCGGATCGCTGGTCTCGCTCGCATCGATGCTCGCTGCCGCTCCCTCGCGAGCGGCCCCGGTGTGCGGCACCTTGGCAGACTTCAACGCCGCCATGGCGGGCAGCGCCACCAGCTCGAGCGACGTCACGCTGACCTTCGACCTCGTGGGCGTGAGCCCCGCCGACTTCCACAACGACAAGGGCTCCCTCGCGCAGATGCGCAACACGACCTGCAACGGCGGCGAGCAGGACTCGGTGATCAAGGTGTACGGAACGTCCGAGCCGCTCAACACCGCGCATCCACCAGGCACCCTCAAGCTGGAATACGGCAACGCCTGCTGTCCGTCCGGGACCTGCGGCGAGAAGTGGGCCGACCCAAACCCATCTGCGGTCATCTTCGCGGACGGCAGCGAGCAGTGCAAGGTCACGATGTGGACCAGGCCGAGTTCGATTGGCTACAAGCTCGAGTGCGGGGCGAGCACCTTCGACGCCGTGGGGGACAACGACGAAGGCAACGTCGTCAGTCAGATCGCCGTGCTCGAGTACCTGCTCCCCGGCGGCGGCAAGACCTGGTCGCTGCCCAACGCGTCCGCACAGAACGTGCAGGTCTGCTACGAGACCGCCGTGACCCCGGCTCAAACGATCACGATCCCGGTCGCGGAAGACGTGACCGTGGCACCGAGCACTCCGACCACGGTCTTCGCGGACGTCGGCGATCTCGCGGTCGAGGCCGCGGACAACCAGGCGTACCTTAAGTTCGTGGTGCCGGCGATCAATGGCACGATCACGCAAGCGCTGCTGGTCATGCGCAGTCGCACCGAGTCGTTCGCCAACGGCGACGGTGGCGAGGTGCACCCGGTGTCGAGCAACCAGTGGTCCGAGACCACGCTCACCTACAGCGCGCGTCCCGTGGCCTCGCCAACCTCCCTCGGGCGCATCGGTCCGGTGGGGGTCGACGAGACAGTCTCCCTCGACATCACCGCCGCCATCCCGGGGCCGGGCACCTACAGCTTCGCGGTCATCTCCCCAGCGACGGACGGCAACGGCACGCACTTCTTCTCCAAGGAGGGCTCCTCCGCTCACCCGCCGCAGCTGAAGTTGACCGTCGGCCCGGGCAACGGCGATCCGGACGGCGGCTGGGGTGGCTCGGGCGGGCTGACGGGCACGGGCGGCTCGGGGGCGGCTCTGGGAACGGGCGGCGGCCCCGGCGTGACGCCGAACGTGAGGAACGAGGAGTCCGAGTCGGGCTGCGGCTGCAGCCTGCCTCGGCGCGGGGGTGGGGGCTCTCTCGCCGTCGTGGTGGGGCTGCTGTGGGCGCTGCGCGGGCGGGGAAGGGCGCGGGCGCGGGCGACGTAGCATCCTGACCCATGCGCTCGTCTGCAGTCCTCGCCGTCGCTAGCCTGATCTCGGCGTGTGCCAACGCGCCGCCGCCGGCAGCGCCACCGACCGAAGCACCGCTCGCGGCGCTGCCGCCCAGCGCCGAGCCGCCAGCCCCGCTCGCGCCGCTCGCCAACGAGGCCATCGAGCTGACCATCGAGCGCGGGTTCGTCCAGCTCGGACTCGGGAACCTACGGCCGGCGCTCTGGAGCCACGACCAGCTGCGTGCACGACTGCCCGCCGCGGCGCGCCGCGAGCTCGACGCGGTCGAGCGCGCGGAGAAGCTCGCAGCCGATGCGGCTCGCAAGGCGTCGCGCGCGACGACCGAGCTGTACCGCTGCAACGACTGCCGCGAGCGCGCGCGACTCGAGCAGCAGAGGACGGTCACCCTGCGCGCGGGCGTGCAGGCGCGCCGGGCGCGCGACACGGCGGTGGAGCGCGCGTCAGCCGCCCTCGAGCGGCAGCTCGGTTCGCCCAAGGCGGCGCCCGAGGTCGGCGTCGCGCTGGCGCGACTGCAGGAAGGGCGACGACGCGGCGCCGCCAGCCGCTCGGTGCGCTACGCCGAAGCCGGGGAGCGCGCCGCGGGCGTCGCCGCGCTCGAGCGCGCCGCAGAGCTCGCCGGCGCTCACACCGAGGCGGGACAACACGTGCGCCGGGAGCTGCTGCACGGGCTGTGGTCAGCGGACGACAGCGAGCAGGCGCGCCGCGTGATCGACGAGCTCGCGCCCGTGGCCCCCGCGGAGTGGCGCGCGGAGCTCCGCTACCGTGCGGCGCTGCTCGACGCCCTCGACGGAGACGACGCGAAGGCGGCCGATGGCTTCGACCGCGCGCTGGAGGAGCACGTGGCGGGCAGCGCGGTGTCGGTCAAGACGCTGGCCATGGCCGCGCTCGTGGCGCGCTATCGCGCCCTCGACTTCGAGCGCGCGCTGGGCGCGGCGTTTCGCGTGTTCGATGAGAGTGCGCGCCCCGTGCCGACCACCCCCGTGCCCCCCGCGCCAGCCGCGCTCTCTGCGCTGCAAGCCGCCCGACCCGCCGGCCTGCAAGACGCCGTCCAGTACGGCGTGTTGGGGCTGCTCGACAGCGGCGGTTCCGAGCTCGACGCCGACGGCGTCGCTCGTCTCGCGGCCGACTGCGTGGAGCGCCTGGGCCGCGATCCGTTGCGCCTCGGCGGCGCAGCGCAGGCGCGAGCGGCCATCCTGAGCGTACTCGCGACGCGCGCCCTGTACCGTAACGATCCCGAGCGCGCGCGGCAGCTCGCCGAAGCGGCGCGGAACTTGGGCGCGTTCGCGGGCTCGCGGGGTGCGCTCGACGTGTTGCGCGCCCTGGCGCTGCACAAGGGAGAGTCCGAGCGAGTGGAAGAGCTCGCTCGCGCCCGCGCGAAGCTCCCGCTCGGCTACCGCGACTGGGTCGGCGCCGACGCCGAGCCCGATGAGCGCCACCTGGCGGCGCAGCTGCGGCGCAAGGCGGATGACGACGATACCGGACAGACGGCGAGCGAGCAGGACGAGAGCCCGGTCGCTCACAACGTGCGCTCGGCGATGCGGGCCTGCCTCGAGCCGGTGCGCACGCGCCTGCCGCCGGCGAACGGCAGCGGCAAGCAGCGTCGCGTGGCGACCATCACGCTGCGCGCCCAGGTGTTCCCGGACGGCCGCGTCGCGGTCGAGGCGAAGGCCGATCGCGGCGACGCTCAGACCACGGCGGTGCTCGAGTGTCTGCAGCACGTGGGTCCACGCCTGCTCGCGCGCGCACCGTCGAGCGTCAGCGCGACCGTGGTGCTCGACGAGGCCGTGCGTCGCCCGAGCCCGCCGGGGCTCGCTGGGATCTGGGGCTCGAGCCTCGGCGACGGGCTCGGCGGGGGGCTCGGGGACCTCATCGACTCGCAGCCCGGCTACGGCGGCCTCGGCCTGCGTGGCACCGGCCTGGGCGGCGGCGGCACGGGCGACGGCATCGGACTCGGCTCTCTCGGCACCCGAGGCCGAGGTACGGGCGCAGGCTACGGCAGGCTGACGCCCGCGAAGCCGAAGACCAAGCCGCCGCCAAAGACGCCCGCCCCCGAGAGGTGAGCGCCGCCGAGGGGATCGACCCGCGCAGCGTCTCGCGCTAATCGCTGCAGGGTGTTCCGCAGCGACGAGCCGGCCCTCCGCGCGCAGATCCGCTCCCTCGAGGACCGGATCGCCGAGCTCGAGACCGGCGACGTGGCCGCGCTCGAGAAGCAGCTCGGGGAGCTGGGCACCCAGCTATCGCTCGCGCGAAAAGCCGAGGCCGCGGCTCACAGACGGCTGCGTAACCTGCGCATCCTCGTCGCCGCAGCGGCAGGCGCGCTTTCGCTGCTCGCGTGGTGGGTGTTGCGGCTCCCGCGGACGGAGTCGGCGACCGCCGGACAACAGCCGGGCACCTTCCTGGTCCGCTACGACGAGACCGGCCAGTGCCCCGACGGCAGCCGCCTCGAGCAAGACAAGGGCTGCGTCTGGGTCCCCATCATCATCGAGCCTGGTCGCGGATTGCTCGACCTCGAGATCGGAAAGTCCACGCCCGAGGACGTGCTGCGCGTCTTCGGCTCGGCCACGCAGCTGTACCGCTATCCCAAGGACAAAGGTCCCATACAGACCATCAGCTATCGCGACGAGTACGACAGCCCGCAGAGCTGGCTCAGGCCCTCCAGCTTCAGCTTCAAGGACGGCAAGCTCGACGAGATCTTCATCGGCTTCAGCCAGCGCCACCTCACGACGCCGGAGGGCATTGGTCCCGGTCGCCCCGCAAAGCTCGCGTTCGACGCCCTCGGACCGGCCTACGAGCAGAGGGAGTCCACCGGCCCGCTCGAGATGTTCCTGTGGCGAGCTCGCGGCATCGAGCTGTGGGTGGGCGACAAGGGCACGATCAACTCGATGCGCGTCCTCGCGCGCAATCGCCACGTGCCCAAGCGGGATGGCGCAGGAGGGGGCTCCCCGACGAGTCGTTGACGCGAGAACGGCGCGACGCGCACGAGTCGAGCGAAAACGCAGAGCTCGAACACGAGGCGCCCGAACGGTGTCGCCGATGCCACAGCGGTGAGGTAGGCTGCGCCCGCCCTGCCCCGGAGGCCCCCTTGGATGAACTCGGTGTCGTCAGATTCGAGCTAGGACTGAAGCCTGCCCAGCGCGATCCGAGAGCCGAGTCCGTCGTTCGGAGCGCCGAGCGCCACCTCGGGCTCCGCGTGGCCCGCGCGCGCACGCGTGACGTGTATCGACTGCTCGGAGATCTGAACGGGGCGGAGGCCGAGCGGGTGCTCGGCGAGCTCATCGATCCAGTGCTGCAGACGGGCGCCTTGGGCCGTCTGGATGATGGGCCCTTCGACGTCGCGGTGACGGTGGCGTTCAAGCCCGGCGTCACCGATCCCGTGGGCAAGAGCGCGCTGGTGGCGGTGAGCGACATGCTGGGGCGCAAGCTGCCGAAGCAGGCCGCCGTGTTCACGAGCACGCTGTACTTGCTCGACGGCGTCGGGCCCGCCGAGGCAGAGCACATCGCCTTGGAGCTCCTGGCCAACCCCGTGATCCAGACCATCACGGTGCAGACCCGCGCCGAGCTGCTGCGGGATCCGCCGGACCTGACGGTTCCGCGGGTGCACGGCCAGGGGCATCGACCGGTCGAGACCATACCGCTACCCGACGACGACGCGCGCCTCGCGGCGCTCAGCCAGGAGCGGGTGCTCGCGCTCACGGTCGCCGAGCTGCGCGCCATTCGCGACTACTTCGCCGACGTCACCGCGGACAGAGCACGAGCGGGCCTGGGGCCGGATCCGACGGACGCGGAGCTCGAGTGCTTGGCGCAGACCTGGAGCGAGCACTGCAAGCACAAGCTGTTCAACGCCATCATCCGCTACGAAGAAGACGGACGCCCGCCGGAGACCATCTCCAGCGTGTTCCGCACCTTCATTCGCGGCGCCACGCACGCGGTGGACCGGGCCCTCGGGCAACGCGACGGCTCGTTCCTGGTCAGCGTGTTCCACGACAACGCCGGCGTGGTGCGCTTCGACGACACTCATCACTTGGTCTACAAGGTGGAGACCCACAACTCACCGAGCGCGCTCGATCCCTACGGCGGCGCCATGACCGGCATCGTGGGCGTCAATCGCGATCCGTTCGGCACCGGACTCGGCGCAGAGCTGCGCAGCAACGTGTGGGGCTACTGCTTCGCGGAGCCCGCCTACGACGGCGAGGTGCCGCGCGGGCTGATGCACCCGCGTCGCATCCGCGAGGGCGTGCACCGCGGCGTGATCGACGGCGGCAACCAGAGCGGCGTGCCCTACGGCCGAGGCTGGGAGCTGTTCGACACCCGCTTCCTCGGCAAGCCGCTGGTGTTCTGCGGCACCGTTGGGCTCTTGCCCGTGACGGTGGCGGGCCAGCCGGGACACGAGAAGGCGGCCAGACCGGGGGATCACATCGTGATGGTCGGCGGGCGCATCGGCGCCGACGGCATCCACGGCGCGACCTTCTCGAGCGCCGCCCTCGACGAGAGCGCGCCGGTGCAGGCAGTGCAGATCGGGGATCCCATCACCCAGAAGTGTATGTTCGACTTCTTGCTGGAGGCTCGCGACTTGGGTCTGTACAGCGCGATCACGGACAACGGCGCCGGCGGCCTGTCGTCGAGCGTGGGCGAGATGGCCGAGAAGCCCGGCGGCGCGAGGCTCGATCTGGCGTTGGCTCCGCTGAAGTACGAGGGGCTCGCGCCTTGGGAGATCCTGGTCAGCGAGGCGCAGGAGCGGATGACCCTCGCCGTGCCTCCAGAGCACCTCGACGCGCTGATGGCCCTGGCCGCACGCCGCGACGTGGAAGCCACCTGCCTGGGCGAGTTCACGAGCAGCGGCAACTTTCACGTCCAGTACGGTGCGGAGACGGTCGCGCTCATCGGCATGAAGTTCTTGCACGAGGGCAACCCGCCGCTGGTGCTCGACGCCAAGCACGCCCCCGTCGTCTGGGACGAACCCAAAGGTCTGCCCGCCGCGGATCTGAGCGCCACCCTCGCCGCGCTGCTCGCTCGGCCGAACCTCGCCTCGGGCGAGAGCATGGCCCGCCACTACGATCACGAGGTGAAGGGGCTCACGGTGATCAAGCCCTACGTCGGCGCCCGCGCGGACGTCCCGGCCGAGGCGACGGTGTTCTTGGCGCGCCACGGCACGCGACGCGGCTACGTGCTGAGCGAGGGCGTCAACCCGTTCTACTCGGACATCGATGCTTTTGCGATGGCGCAAGCGGCCGTGGATTTGGCCATTCGCAGACAGCTCGCCGCGGGCGCGCCGCTCGAGCGCATCGCGCTGCTCGACAACTTCTGTTGGCCGGATCCCGTGGCGAGCGAGCACAACCCCGACGGCGCGCACAAGCTCGCGCAGCTCGTACGCGCGTGCCGGGGGCTATACGAAGCCTGCGTCGGGTTCGAAGCGCCGCTCGTGAGCGGCAAGGACTCGATGAAGAACGACTCGACGCTCGGGGGCAGGCGCATCAGCGTGCCCGCCACCCTGCTCGTCAGCGCCATCGGCCAGCTCCCCGACGTGTACGACGCCATCACCCTCGATCCCAAAGCACCCGGGGAGCTGGTCTACGTGCTCGGCACGACGCTCGACGAGTGCGGAGGAAGCGAGTACTTCCGCCATCTCGGGCAGCAGGCGGGGCAGAGCGCGCCCCTCGGGCAGCCCCAACCCTACGTCGGCAACCGCGTGCCGCGCCTGGCTCTGAAGGCGTCGCACTCGCTGTACCGCGGCGTGGCGCTCGCTACTGCGGCAGGCCTGGTTCGGAGCGCCGCGGTACCGGCGCTCGGCGGGCTCGGGGCCGCACTCGCGCGCATGGCCATGGCCGCCGAACTCGGGCTCGAGGTCGATCTCGATCGGGCCGGGGATCTGCGCGCGCTCGCCGCCGATCGCGCGCTGTTCTCGGAGTCCCTGGGGCGACTCGTCGTCACCGTCGCGCCCCGAGATCAGAGAGGGTTCGAGTCACTGATGGCGGGACGACCCTGCGTGGAGATAGGCCGGGTCACGGCGACCGGGCCGCTCTCGATCCGACACGGGGGGCGCTCGGTGGTGAACGCGGAGGTACTGGAGCTGAAGGCGGGATGGAGGGGGACGCTGGACTGAGTCGGGGCGGCAGCGGCGGCGGCGGCAGCGGCGGGGAGATCGGCGGCGGGGAGATCGCGGCGGCGGCGGAGGGACGCGGGTTCGGTTGCGCTTGGGCCAGGGCGACCGAACCGAAGACATCGACGCTGCCGTCGCTGCGCACGCGTTGGCTGCGGGTTGTGTCCTTCTCACCGCGAATCTGAAGCACATGGCACGTGTCCCCGGTCTCGAGGTCGAGGACTGGTCGTAGGAGCTCGCAGCGGTCAGTCCGAGTCGAAGCGGAGCCCGCCGCCGAGCGTGACGGCGGCGGGCGGCGGCTAGCCGCGTTCGAACCTGAGCTGAAAGCAGGCGCCGCCGAGGGGGAGTGTCCAGTTGGCGACCGTGCCGCAGGCCCAACCCGGGGCAGGACACCGTGCGCTCTTCAGCGCGGCCGCGGCTCGGGGCTCAATAGGCTCTCGGCACGAAGCCGGGTGAGTTCAGTACGTCCATCAGCTCGTCGCCGATGGCGAGGACGAGCAGGCCGCCACGCTCGGCGAACGTGACTACTTCCGGCTCGACCGCGAGCGAGGCCAGGCACCCGAACAAACGTCGGTCTCGGTACTCCGGGAAGAACTCGCGCAGCTCCGCCAGGCCCTGCGCGAACGCGCTGACGTGGCGCGCGGTCAGCCGGCTGCGGGCTTCGCACACGATCCAGGTCGAGGGCGACGAGCAGAGCGCGTCGACCTCGCGCGTGCGGCTGGGATCCGCCGGGTGGCGGCGCTTGACGCGCAGGGCCGTCTCGATCGGGTAACCCTCGGGGAGCTGGAGATACGGCTCGGCGACGCGCGGAAGACTCGGCGCGACCAAGTCTTCCACCATGGTGCCAAGGCGATTGGAGAGCTCGCCCCAGCGCCGGTTCCAGTCGCGACGGTCTTCGGCCAAGCGCACTTCCCAGTCGCGGCGGTCGTCCGCGCGGGCGCGATCGTTCCGCTCCCAAGACGAAGCCATCTCGTCTTTGAACTGGGCCATCTCGTCTTTGAACTGGGCCATCTCGCGCTTGAAGTCCGTCATCTCGCGGCTGAGGCGATCGAGGCTGCGAGCGGCGGTGACTTGCGCTACCGCTAGCTCTGCCATGGCGGCCTCGAGGGCCGTGGTTCGAGACTCGAGAACGGGGGTGGTCATGACGACACCGAACAGGGCAAGGGTAGCACGCGCACCGGACTTGCACGGCGCGTGCCGCGCCCCTGGGGTGGACTCCAGCGCGACGGATCGCGAGCAAGGGAGCCGCCCGATGGGTGGCGGACGCTGGCGGCTGGCGGCGGTTCGCCAGGTTGGGCAGCCCAAGCCCGGAGACGCACCAGTGCCGGCGCCGACCGGACGTAACCGCGTCGGACCGACAGGCGACCGACTAGTGCTGCGAGCGCTCCGCTCAGTAGCCGCTGACGGTGATCTTGATGACCTGCGCGGGAGTGCGGGGTTTGTCGCCGCTGCCGGTGGGCGTCGTCTCGATCTTCTGCACCACGTCCGCGCCGGAGGTGACCTTGCCGAACACCGGGTGCTTGGACTGACCGGGGGTGAACCAGTCGAGGTAGGTGTTGTGCGCGGCGTTGATGAAGAACTGGGAGCCGCCGCTGTTGGGCCGGCCAGTGTTGGCCATGCTCAAGGTGAGCGGCTCGTTCGAGAGCTTGTGCTCGGCCGGGTGCTCGTCTTGGATGGTGCCGTGGGGCGGGCCCCCGGTGCCGGCGCGGGAGCTGTTCGGGTCCCGGGAGTGGGGGCAGCCAAACTGGATCATGAAGCCCTTGATCACGCGGTGAAAGTGCAGGCCGTCGTAGAAGCCGCTCTTGGCGAGATCGAGGAAGTTCTTCGCCGTGATCGGCATCTTGTCCAGATAGATCTCCGCGGTGAAGCTACCGAGGGAGGTGTCGAAGGTCGCGGTCGGGTTGGCCATGGCACGTCTCCTTGTCGAGGGCGCCCTTGTAGCATGGCCGCGCCGGATCGGTGCCCCGCAAATCGCCCGGTTGTTGTAGGCTCCACGGCGCATGGGACTCGCCCTGGAAACCTCCCAGAAGCTCGCGGAGTTCTCCGCGCTGCCCGCGGAGGAGCAAGCGGCGCGGCGAGGCGCGGTGCGCGTGCTCGTGCCCACGGGTCTCGGGCTCAACTGCGAGGACGAGACGCAGTACGCCTTCGAGACCGTGGGGGCGAGCGTGACCCGCATGCACCTGCTCGACTTGCTCGAGCGGCCCGCGCAGCTGATGGACTTTCGCATCCTGGCGTTCGTCGGCGGCTTCGCCTTTGGTGATCACCTGGGCGCCGGCTTCGTGTTCGCCAACAAGATCCGCTCGCGGATGTACGACACGCTGGTGGGCTTCATCGAGAACGGCGGGCTGGCGCTGGGCGTATGCAACGGGTTTCAGACGATGACGCGCCTGGGGCTGCTCCCGGGCCTCGACGGCGACTACCGCACGCCGCGCGCCACCCTCGCGCCCAACGACCGGCCGGGCTACCGCGACGCCTGGGTGCGCCTGGGGTTCGACGAGCGCTCGCCCTGTCTGTGGACCCGCGGGCTCGAGTCGATGAGCCTGCCGGCTCGGCACGGCGAGGGCAAGCTGCTGTTCGCCGACGGGGTGCGCGAGGTGGTCGAGGCCGGCCACCTCGTCGCCGCCCGCTACGTCGGCGCCGACCTCGAGCCCACCGAGAGCTTTCCGCAGAACCCCAACGGTTCACCTGGCGGCGCGGCAGGGCTGTGCGATCCCAGCGGGCGCCTGTTCGGCCTGATGCCGCACCCGGACGCCTTCCTCTACCCCTTCCAGCATCCGGATTTCGCCCGTCGCCGCGGCACCGGGCAGCACGTGGGAGCGGACGGACTGCGCCTGTTCGACAACGGCGTCACGGCGGCGGCAGCGCTCGGCTAGCCGAGGGAAGGAAGATCCGCTCGGCCCGTGACGTAGCAGGCGGGCTTCGCGAGAGCCGGACTCGGCGAGACGTGGCGCCACCGCCCCAAACCGGGCCAGCCGTCGTGGCGCCCGAGCCCCAGTCTGCGACGACCACAGGCAATTTCGCCGCGGGTTCGGCGTTGGCACGGCGGTTGCGAAGGGGCCGCCCGACATGACGGACCCTACCTTCGACTCGCTTGCTTCCGATACCTCCCTCGCCATCCGCCTCGCGGACGCCGACTCCCGCGCCTGGGCGCAGTGCCAAGAGCGCTACGGCGCCAGGCTGCGGCGCGCCGTCTCGTCGGTGGTGTGCCGGTTCCCGGGGCTGTCCTGCTCCGACACCGTGGATGAGGTGCTCGGCGAGCTCTGGATCCGCCTGCTGCGCCACCGCGGCGACAAGCTGCGCGCGTTCCGCGCGGGCCGAGGACTGACTCTCGAGCAGTGGCTGGTGCGCATCGCCAAGCAGGCCGCCTACGACCACGTCCGCAAGCTGCGACGACGTCGCACGAGCGTGCTCGACGTCGAGGCGCTGTTCACCTCCACCGACGACCCCCACGCCACCTGCCTGGAGCGAGAGCGGGAAGACCTGCTCGGCAGCGCCCTGGCTGAGCTGCCCCCGCGGGAGCGTCAGCTGTTCGATCTGTGCATCGCGGGTCGCACCGCGCCAGAGCACGCGGCCAAGGAGATGGGTATCGCGGTGGCGACGGTCTACAGCAAGAAGCACAAGCTGGTCGCGCGCCTGAGCCGCGTCCTCGACGACTCTCGCGCGCTCGCGGCCTAGGCCGAACACGCCACGCACCGCTGGAGCTTGCCCGCGAGCCCGAGCGCGCCCTAGGCTCTCGTGGCCATGCAGCCCGAGCCCTATCCCGTGATCGTGAGCCCGATCGATCGCAAGAGCGACGCCTTCCGCAAGAACTACGACGAGAACGGGCAGACCCTGGAGCGGCTGAACGACGCGCTGGCCAAGGCTCGCGCGGGCGGCGGCGAGCGCTACACGACTCGGCACCTCGAGGCGGGCAAGCTCCTGCCACGGCAGCGTGTCGAGCTGCTGCTCGACCGCGACAGCCACTTCCTCGAGCTGTGCGCGCTGGCGGGTCACGAGGTGGACGATCACGCCACCGGCGCCTCCAACATCGGCGGTATCGGGCTGGTCTCCGGCGTGGAGGTGCTGATCACCGCCAGCGAGGCGACGGTCAAGGGTGGCGCCGTCAACGAGCTCGGCGTGCGCAAGGCGGCGCGCCTGGCCGAGATCGCGGAGCAGAACCGCCTGCCCAGCATCAGCGTGATCGAGAGCGCCGGCGCCGACTTGCCAAACCAACACAAGATCTTCGTGCCCGGCGGGCGCGGGTTTCGCGAGCTCACGCGCCGCAGCGAGGCGCGCATGCCGACCATCTGCGTGGTGTGCGGCTCCTCCACCGCGGGCGGCGCCTACATCCCGGGCATGAGCGACTACGTCATCATGGTCCGCAACCAGGCGCAGGTGTACCTGGCCGGACCGCCCCTGGTGAAGATGGCGACCGGCGAAGAGACGGACCACGAAGAGCTCGGCGGCGCCGAGATGCACTCCAAGATCTCCGGCGTGAGCGACTACTTGGCGGAGGACGAACGACACGCCCTGCGACTGGCGCGCGAGATCGTGGCGCACCTATCCTGGCGCAAGCTCGGCCCCGAGCCGCTGCGCGACGTGGAGCCTCCCCGCTACGATCCGGACGAGCTGCTGGGCATCGCCAGCTCGGATCTGAAGGTGCCCTTCGACTCGCGCGACGTGATCGCGCGCATCGTGGATGGCTCGCGCTTCAGCGAGTTCAAGGCGCTGTACGGCAACACGTTGATCTGCGGCTGGGCGCACGTCCACGGCTACCCGGTGGGCATCTTGGCCAACAACGGCATCTTGTTCTCGGAGAGCGCTAACAAGGGCGCGCAGTTCATCCAGCTGTGCAACCAGACCTCCACCCCGCTCGTGTTCCTGCAGAACATCACCGGCTTCATGGTGGGCAAGAAGTACGAACAGGAAGGGATCATCAAGCATGGCGCCAAGATGATCAACGCGGTCAGCAACAGCACCGTCCCCGCGTTCACCATCATGACCGGCGCCAGCTTTGGCGCGGGCAACTACGCGATGTGCGGGCGCGCCTACGAGCCGCGCTTCCTGTTCGCCTGGCCCAACCACCGCATCGCGGTCATGGGCGGCAAGCAGCTCGCGGGTGTGCTCGAGATCATCCGGCGCGAGGCGGCCGCCAAGCGCGGGCAAGAGGTGGACGAACAGCAGCTCGAGATGGCCAAGCAGATGATCGAGCTGAAGATCGGACAAGAGAGCGACCCCCTGTTCGCTACGGCGCGGCTGTGGGACGACGGCGTGATCGATCCGCGACACACCCGCGAGGTGCTCGCCATCGCGCTGTCCGCCGCCCACAGCGCGGCGGTCGAGGGCAGCACCCGCTGGGGCGTGTTCCGGCACTGAATTGCGGTCACACGGGGTCGGGTCGGTCGCCCGACAGGCTCACGCGGCTCTCGAGAGCTACACTGCTGACATCATGAATCGAGCTTTCTTCCTGATCAGCCTCTCACCTCTACTGCTCCTTGCCCCGAGCTGCGGCTTCGACGAGCAAGGCAAGCTCGCGCCCAGCATCGGCGGCAGCGGTGGCGCTGACGCGGCGGTCGGTGGCTCGGGTGGCTCGGGTGGCTCCGCGGGCTCGGCAGGTTCGGGCGGCTCGGGTGGCTCCGCGGGATCCGGCGGCTCGGGCGGCTCCGCGGGATCCGGCGGCTCGAGCGGCTCCGCGGGCTCGAGCGGAGCATCCGGCAGCGCGGGTGCGAGCGGCAGCAGCGGCGCCGCGGGTGCGGCCGCGCCCGACGCGGGCGACGGCGGCTGACCCGCCGTCACCGCGCCGGCAGCAGCACCATCAGCCCGGAGCTGCGAAACCGCGGCAGGTCGAGGGCGCGGCGACGCGCGCCGTCGTAGTGCAGGATCAGGTTGGCGAGGGCGGCGTCGCTGCCCTCGAAGCGACCTGCGGCATCGATGGCCACGAGCTCCGTCGTGGCGCCGACGGGCACGCGCACCAGCTGCAGTCGCTGGCCGCCCCGCCTCACGAAGACCACCCCGGCGTGGGCCGAGAACACCGCCCAGGAGCCGTCCGGCGCGAAGCACGCGCCCTGCTTGGTCTGCAGACGCAGCGCGGGGCGCTCCTCGGGCTGTACCAGGATGGCGCCGCTGCGCGCATCGAGCCAGCGCCCATCTCGGTCAGCGAGCCACGCGCCGTCGGGGCTGAAGACGACGGGCGCGACGGCGAGGGGCAGGTGCCGCGCACGAACGCCGTCTTGCGCGTCGAACAGCTCGACTCCGCGCCGCTCGGGACCCGCCACCGCGAACAGATCGCCCGCGGCGCTCCAGGCGAGCGGACGCGACGGCTGTCCGCGGTCGTCGTCGCCCGGGTTGGCGATTCGGATCCGCCGACGCGGCTGGCCGCTGCTCACGGCGTGGACCGCGATGGCGTCGGACGTCGTGATGGCGATCTCATCGGCGCTTGGCGAGAACGCGAAGTCAGCCTGGGCCTCGGCCGGACCCAAATCCTTTCGAGCGCCGGTCGAGCGCTGCCAAACCGAGGCCCGCAGGCCCGACTCGTCACGCATCGTACCCGCGAGCACCCGCCCATTGGCGCTGAAGACCAGGGTCTCGGCAACACCCGTCAGCGCAACCGCGCGCTCCTGCCCGCCGGAGACCGGATAGATGCCTTGCACGCGAGTCGGCCACGCGACGTCGATGCGACGGGGCTCGGGCCACGCGAGCGCCAGCGCGCCGGTAGCGCTCGCCTCGATCCGCGCTACGCGCCGCTGCGCGAAATCGATGAGGCTCAGCCCCTGGCCGGCGTCGAGCAGCGCTACTGCCGTTCGAGAGCACGCGACGCCATGCGGGTGCTCCGCCGCGCCGCCGCTGCGCCACTTCAGCGCGCCCCGCGCGTCGAACACCTCGAGCGCGGCGGAGCCGACGACCACGGCGTGGCCATCCGGCGACACGTCGACCGCGCGCGCCGAGCTGGTCGCGAGGGCGAGCCGGGCGCTATGGGCGCCGGTCCGCACGTCGATGACGGCCACCCGGCCACCGGCGGTGACGGCCAGCGTGCTGCCGTCGGGGAGCCAGGCCAGCGAGTCGATGTCGCCGTCGACGGCCACGGGCACGGACCGAGGCTGCGCGACGCGTTCGGTCTCCCAGAGCAGGACCGTCCGCGGTCGGGCCAAGTCGACCGCGGCGATCCGTCGCCCCACGGGTGGCAGCGCGAGGGCGCCGATGCGCAGGCCGCTCGCGACGGTCACCTCGGTGCCAGCAGCGAGCTCGCGCACGAACAGACCTTCGCCCCCTCGCGGCACGAGCGCGACGCGCGCGGTGCTGCGCTCGAAGACCGCGCGCTCGATCTCGACGCCCGGCGCCCGCGTCTGGCTCGGCTTCGGGGGCTCGCCCGCGTACTCGCGCAGGCCGCCATCCTGCAACGCCACGAGCATGCGCTCCGAGTCCCGCCACCCGACGGCGAGGACGGGGGCTCCAACCTCCACCCGCGCGCTCTGGCGCAGGGGCGCGCCGGGAGCGTGGTCGAACACCACCAGGGACCCACCGCTCGCGACCGCCAGCTTGCGTGCGGAGGGCGCCCACGCCATCGCGCTCGGCGCCGCGAGGTCCTTCACCGCGACGAGTCGGCCGCCCGGCAGGCTCCAGAGCGTCAGCCCACGCGCGGACGCGACCGCTAGCAAGCCGGAGTCAGCGGAGCTCGCCACCGCGACCACGACGTCGCCGCTAGCCTCGGGCAGCAGCGGTGGGGACTCGACCGCCACGGAACCAGCGTCAGCCGCGGGGTCGACGCGGGGGGAGTCTTGCTGCCGCCCGCGACAGCC
Source organism: Polyangiaceae bacterium (assembly GCA_019637295.1). Taxonomy (GTDB): domain Bacteria; phylum Myxococcota_A; class Polyangia; order Polyangiales; family Polyangiaceae; genus JACKEA01. Next base: position 321,820 of record JAHBVX010000002.1, on the reverse strand, counting down.
CGGCAGAGCGCACGCCACCCACGCAAGCAAGAGCCAGTGGAGAAGGTTCCGCATGCACCCGGAGGTGTAGTACCGCAGCGCGCGGACGTCGCTGGTTTTCGGGAGTGGCGGCGCTGTCAGCCGCTGGCCTTCGCGCTCACGCTGGCGCTAGCTTGCACGCTGACGTTGATGCGCGCGCTGGCCTTGACCGAGGCGCTCGCCGAGGCTGCGACGCAGGCGAGCCCGGTGAGCCCGGCGTTGCCCACGATCTTTGGCAGCTGCGCGCCCACGTCGACGACGACCTTGGCGTCTTGGAGGATGCGCCGCCCGAGCCCGAGCTCGGCCTTGAGCAGCCAGGGCAGGTGCGCTTGCAGGGACGCGACCAGCCGCATGGCGGCCTCGTGATTGGCGTTGGTCTGCACCGTCACGACCGCGGGCGTACACTCCGCGCGGAGGTTGGCGCTGGCGTTGCAGCTGGCGTTGCACTCCGCGTCGGCGCTCGGCGGCCTGACCATGCCCTCGCACTGGGGCGCCTGCCACTGGCCTTCACAGCGCGCGTGGCAGGTGGCGTCGCAGCCGCCGCTGCACGAACCGCTGCAGGTGCCGTTGCACTGGCCGTTCGCGTCGACGGCGGAGCACTGTCCCTGGCACTGCCCTTGACAGCGTCCATCGCACCGTCCCTCGCAACGCCCTTGGCAGAAGCCGGACAGCTTGGCCGGCTCGCACTGCGCGACGATCTGACCCGGATCGATGCTGACGTCGCAGCTCGCGTCGCAGCGGGCCTTGGCCTGGAAATCCGCCTGACACTGCGGCGGCTGAACTTGGATGCGGAAGGAGACGCCCATGCGCAGGATGGCGTCGATACGCGCCGACGCCGCGCCGCACGCGGCCTTCGCACGGCTGCCGGGCTCGTCGTCGCGCGGCGCGATCTCCGCGGGCGGCGCGCCGAGATCGCGAGCGATGGCGGAGCACGCGTCCGCGGTGAGCGCCTCGAGGCGCACCGACGCATCCATGAGGTCGCGGGACGCCTTGACGAACGTCTTGATCTTCGCGTTCGCCTGCGCGTTGGCGGAGTACTCGAGGCTCAGCGGGTCCGCGGCGCTGAGCCCGGGGCAGGACGCCCCCGGGACGCCGAAGCCACTCATTCCTGCGCAGCTCGTGGTGGTGGCCACCGCCGCACAGACGACTACTGCCAGACTCGAACGTCGCACCCAAGCCATCGTCACACCTTCTTCGAAACCCGCGCGACCGCCGCGCGAGGGCTAGCCTTCCGCGACCCGGAGCGCGGACGCAAGCGACTCGAGGTTGACAGCCTCGCGCCCTCCGCTTTTCATGGGCGCCGCATGGTTGGTCCTCCCGGCGCTCCACCCGGCCCTCAGGGCTGGGGCCCGCCGCCGGGCCCGGCCGGACCGCCCGGAGGCTGGGGCACGGGCCTGCCGCCGGGCGTCCACCCGAGCGCAGCCGGACAGATGCCCGGCATGGGGTCGCAGCAAGAGCCGATGGGCATCGTGTCGCTGGTGCTCGCCGCGCTGAGCCTGCCCCTGTACTTCTGCTGCGGCGGCCTGGCCCTGGCGGCCAACCTGATCGGGCTGATCCTGGGCTTTCTGAGCCTGAGCAAGATCAAGGGTGAGCCCGCGCGCTACGCGGGCCGGGGGCTCGCCATCGCCGGCTTGGTCGTCAACGGCCTGTTCTTGATCCTCAACGTCGTGCTGATGATCTTCGTCTTCGGGCTGATGGGGCTGGGCATCCTCGCCGGCGCCGCGTCGAGTCCGTGAGCCCTACCACTCGGTGACGACCCGCTCGGGCTCGACGCCGAGCTCGGCGAGGCGCAGCCGACAGTCGCGCACCATCTCCGTGGACCCGCAGAGGTAGATCTCGGGTGAGCCGAGGGCCTCGAGCAACTCCGCGACGTGCTCCTGCACGTAGCCACGCCGACCCGTCCAGCGCTCGTCGGCGCGGGAGAGCGTGGGCTCGAAGCGAAAGCGCGGGTCGCGGGCCGTGAGCGCAGAAAGCTCGCCCTGCCACAGGATCTCCGCCGCGGAGCGCGATCCGAACAAGAGCGCGATGCCTGGAGCCGTGGGAGCCGCCGCCTCCTGCTGCAGGAGCGCGCGCAGCGGCGCCAGCCCCGTGCCCGCGGCGACCAACAGCAGCGGCGCGCCGCGAGGCTCGCGGCGTAGCAGCCCGCCGAAGGGACCGCGCACGTCGACCTTGGCGCCGAGGGGCAGCCCGTGAAAGACATCCAAGGCCCCACCGTGCGGGGACACCGCCACCTCGAACTCACCCGGGCGCTCGGGATCCGGCGCGCAGGCGATGCTCAGCGGCTGCGAGGTCCGCGCGCCCGGAGCTTCGACCTCCACGTACTGCCCCGGCTGCCAGTGCAGCTCCGGCGCACCGACGACACGCAGGGTCAGGGCCACCACGCGTGGCGACAGGCTGGAGGTGGCCACGACCTCGGCGGTTCGCGTGTCGATCGCGTCGCTCGTGGCGGGGTGGGGCTCGTTCACGGCCCTCCTCTCCCACGAAATCCGAATCAACGGAAGAGGCAAGCCTTGGGATGACCCCACACTCGGGCTAGCATCCGCGTCGCTCATGCGGCCCATACACTCACTACTGATAGCCAATCGAGGCGAGATCGCGTCGCGGATCCAGCGCACGACCCGCGCCCTGGGCATCGTCTCGGTGGCCGTGTACTCGGACGCGGACGCGGGCGCCCCGTTCGTCCGCAGCGCGGACAGGGCGCTCCGCATCGGTCCCGCGGAGAGCCGGCAAAGCTACCTCGACATCGAACGCTTGCTCGACGCCGCCCGCAGGTCCGGCGCGGACGCCGTGCACCCGGGCTTCGGGTTCCTGGCCGAGAACGCTGACTTCGCGCAGGCGGTGCTCGACGCGGGCTTGCTGTGGGTGGGACCACCCCCGAGCGCGATCGCCGCCATGGGCTCGAAGCGGGAGGCGAAGCGCATCGCCGTCGCCGCCGACGTGCCGGTGATCGCCGGCGGTACGGCGCTCGATCAATCCACCGCCGCGTTGATCGAAGAAGCCCGAGGCGTCGGCCTGCCCGTGCTGATCAAGGCCAGCGCCGGCGGCGGCGGCAAGGGCATGCGCATCGTCAAGACCGAGGCCGAGCTCGAGGCGGCAATCGACGGCGCGCGCCGCGAAGCCAAGAGCGCGTTCGGCGACGACACGCTGCTGGTGGAGAAGTATGTCGAGCGCCCGCGTCACGTCGAGATCCAGATCCTGGGCGATCGACACGGTCAGCTCGTCCACCTGTTCGAACGGGAGTGCTCGATCCAGCGTCGTCATCAGAAGATCGTCGAAGAAGCGCCCTCACCGGCGCTGAGCCCCGAGCTCCGCGGGGCGATGGGCGCCGCCGCCGTGCGCGTCGGCCGCGCCGTGGGCTACGAGAACGCCGGCACGGTGGAGTTCATCTTGGCCCCGGACGGAGACTTCTACTTCCTCGAGGTGAACACCCGCCTGCAGGTCGAGCATCCCGTCACCGAGAGCATCGTGGGTCTCGATCTGGTGAAGGAGCAGCTCCGCATCGCCGAGGGCGCCCCGCTCGCCTTTCGCCAAGAGCAGCTCGCGATCCGAGGCGCGGCCATCGAGGTGCGGCTGTACGCCGAAGACGCGGACAAGGACTTCTTGCCGACCACGGGCACCATCGCAGCCTATCGCGAGCCGTCCATCCCGGGCGTGCGCGTGGACAGCGGCATCGAAGCCGGCTTCGAGGTGGGCATCCACTACGATCCGATGCTCGCGAAGATCATCGCGCACGCGGACAGCCGCGTGGAGGCCGCGCGCCTGTTGCACTACGCGCTGGGGGAGCTGGTGGTGGCCGGCGTGACGACCAACCGCGAGCTGCTCCGCCGCATCCTGCTGCACCCGGCGTTCCTGGCGGGGGACACCCACACCCACTTCCTCGACGAGCACCTCGCGGGGCCGGCAGCGGAGACGGCGCACGCGCCCGAGTGGGCCGCCATCGCCGCCACGGTCGCCGACGTCGAGTCCCGGCGCCGGCAGCGAAGGGTGCTGCCCGCCCTCGCGCCGGGCTTCTCGAACAACCGCACCTCGCCGGAGCGAGCCGAGTTTGCGCTCGGCAGCGAGCGCGTGGAGGTGGAGTACCGGCCACGCGCCGGCGGCCTGGAGATCTCCGCGGGCGGCGTGGCCAGCGTGGTGTCGAACGTCACCCTGTCCGACGACGAGACCACCGTGTCCTTCGAGGACGCGTCGGGCGTTCGTCGCCGCGCGTTCGTCGCTCGACGCGAGCCGATGACCTACGTTCAGCTCGACGGTCGCGCCTTCGCGCTCGAGTCGCTGCCGCGCTTCCCGTCGGCGGTCGCGGAGGTCGAGCCTGGCGCGTGCGTGGCGCCGATGCCGGGCAAGGTCGTGCGCGTGCTGGCCGAGCCCGGCGCGGAGGTCGACGCGGGACAGACGCTGGTCATCCTGGAAGCCATGAAGATGGAGCACAGCGTCAAGGCGCTCACGGCGGGCTTCGTGCACCGCGTGTTGGTGCTCGAAGGCGAACAGGTGCAAGCAGAGGCCGTCCTCGCGGTGGTCAGCGTCGAACGACCCGACGGTTGAGGGCGCGCTGGCGCAGCAAAGTGGTGGTAGGCTGCGCCGTCGTGCGCACGTCAGGGTCGGTCCTCTTTGTCTTGGGCGTCGCGGTCACGGGCTGCGGCCCGGACACCGCCGTCGACCTGGGCGGGGATGGCACGCCGATGGCGCCCGAGTCCTGCACCGCAGCCACCCTCGCGGCGTTCGCCGCGTGCTCGACCGGCAGCGGGGCATTCGGGCGCTGGACGCTCGATGAACGCGCCCTGGTGGCCTACGACTATCGACTGGCGCACGAGCGATCCGCGCTGGCCGTCTACCCGACCACCGAGACCACCCTCGAGGGAGAGCCCATCGAGCGCCGGGACCACTGGGCAGCCTTCGGCAACCGGCGCGTCAACGCGATGCTGTCGAACGACGGCGTGATCGAGGTGGTGACGCAGGACCGCGGCGTCGAGTATCTGAACAAGGTCGACGACAGCGCGGGCAACCACGGCGGAGGCTTCAGCTACGTGGACGACGGCGGGAGCGTCTGGAGCAGCGCCTATCGCTACCGGCCGCCCGGGGCCAAGACCAGCCGCCGCTTTGGCATGGGCTACGGCCGAACCACGACGGAGGTCCGCGAACTCGCGGTGTCGCGCACCACGGCGTCGCCGCCGGGCCTGGCTCCGGTGGTCATCAGCGACGTCACCCTCCACAACCGCTCATCCGAGCCGCGACAGCTGGTCCACTACGAGTATTGGGATGTGGGGCGCAGACCGATCGAGATCAACTGGATCGTGTCCGGCGCGGCCATCCCGTCGGCGCCGGAGACCGCGCGCCAGCTTCGCGACTCCCGCAACGCGCTGTTCGAGGAGGTGGTGCGCTACGACTCGCTGGCGCAGCGCCTCGAGCTGCGGCGAGGCTGGGCGTCCACCGAACCGCGCACGCCGCTGGATGAGCCGAGCCCGATCGACCACCACCCGGTCGAGCCGTTCCTGCTGGCGGCGATCGGTGACGTACACGACGTGTACGTCGATCAGGCGCAGTTCTTCGGGGTCTCGGGGCCGAGCGCGCCGCGGATGGCTGCGGACGCCGCGGCGGGCGCGGGGGCAGGCGGCGGCGAGCTGTCGAGACAGAGCGGCCTCGGGCAACCCCACGCCTTCGTGATGAAGACGAACCTGACGCTGCAGCCCGGCGAGGCGCGGCGACTGCGCTTCGTCTACGGCTTCACGCGCTCCGGGCAGCCCTTCCCGACGCGGCCCGAGTGGTTCGATCCCACCTATGACGCCGCGGCGGACTACGCCGAGCAGCTCGAGCCGAAGCTCCTGCGCTTCGTCGCGGCCGGTCAGCCGGAGCTGACCCGCGAGCTGGCCTGGCACTCCTATCAGATCGAGACCAGCGTGGGCTACCGCGACTACTGGCAGAGCCCGGTCGTGCCCCAAGGCTCGGCCTACCTGTATCTCCACGGCGCAGACGGCGCGGCGCGCGATCTCGGCTTGTTCGCCGTGCCCCTCATCTACACCGACCCAGCCTTGGCTCGCCTCGAGCTGTTGTTCTACATGGGGGTACAACACGCGGACGAGCGCTTCAGCTACGCCTTTCAAGGGCACGGCATGCTGGACGACGGCGGCATCCACACCGCACCCAGCGATCTGACGCTGTTCTTCCTGTGGGCGCTCGGAGAGTACCTGGGCGCCACCGGAGATCTCGGCTTCCTCGAGGAGCGCGCGCCCTACTACCCGAGGCACTCGCGCCCGAACGCCACGGTGCTCAGCCACCTGCGCGGAGCGGTGCGGCATCTGTTCGACGTGGTCGGCACCGGAGAGCACGGGCTCGTCCGCATCGGGACCGGGGACTGGAGCGACGGGATCGTGGTCGAGGCCAAGGATCGCCCGCTGGCCATCGCCAAGGGCGAGAGCATCCCGAACACCCAGATGGCGGTGGCGGTGCTGCCGCGGATCGCGGATCTGCTCGAGGCTCGGGACTCGGCGCTGGCCAGCGAGATCCGCGCGCAGATAGCCGGGTACCGCGCGGCGCTCGCGGGCGCGCACAACGGCAAGTTCTTCTACCGCGCGTACTTCGGCGACGGAAAGCCGGCCTACGCGGACACGATCAACTTGGAAGCGCAGGTGTGGGCCTTGATCGGCGACGCGGCGCCACCCGCGCTCGAGCCGGGGCTGCTGGCAGAGATCGCCAGCCGCCTGGACGACCCCTCCCCCATCGGCGCCAGCTTGCTGCCGGGCGCGCAGGTGTGGCCCGCGATCAGCGCGCTGCTCACCTGGGGCTACGCCAAGCGCGCGCCCGAGCGCGCCTTCGCACACTTCGCGCGCAACACCCTGAGCGCCCACGCGCGAGCGTTCCCCAACGTCTGGTACGGCATCTGGAGCGCGCCGGACGGGCTCGACAGCAAGACTGGGCTGACCTGGTCGAGCCAAGTCACCCCCATGCTGGACTTTCCGACGCAGAACAACAACGCCCACGTGATGCCGCTGTTGGCGGCCTTGCGCGTCGCGGGCATCGACGCCGGCGCACACGGTCTGGTGATCGAGCCGCCATCCGTCACGCCGGCACTCGCGCTCAAGAGCGCCCTGCTCGAGCTCGAACTCGACGCCGCGCGGCTCCGCGGCAGCTATCGCCCGAGCGGACGCAGCAGGCGAGAGCTGCGGCTCGTCGCGCCTCCGGGCTACGAGCTGGGGCAGCTCCAAACCAACGGAACGGTGCTGGCGAGCACCGCCAACGCCGCGACCGTCGACTTCGACCCGACCGTGCTACCGACGCTCGACTTCGAGGTGGCGCTCGTCGGTGGGGCGGGACCGTGAACTTCTTCGGGCACGCGGTGGTCGCGAGCTGGACGGACCGCGAGCCCGCGTTCGTGTTCGGCGCCATGCTCCCGGACTTCCAGACCATGCTCCGCACGCAGAGCGAGCTGTCGCGCAGTCCGAGGGTGGCCGAGGGCGTCGCCCATCACCACCGGACGGACGCGGACTTCCACGCGCGAGCAGCGTTCATCGAGCTCGTGGCCACCGGCGTCGGCGAGCTCCGGCGCGCGGGGGTCGCGCGCGGCGCGGCCCGGGCCGCGGCGCACATCGGGGTGGAGCTGCTGCTCGACCGCGAGCTGTCTCGGGATAGCGACGCGGCCGCCGCGTATCTCCGGGCGCTGGCGCACGCACCCGAGCTGGCGGAGCCAACTCTGGAGGGCACCCGGTTGTGCGCCCTGGCCTCCGCGCTGCTCGCCCGCGGGGTCTCGGACGAGCACACGACGGGCGCATCCATCGCATCCCGCATCGCCCACGCCCTGCGGGGTCGGCCTCGCCTCGCGCTGAGCGCGGCGGAGCTGGCCCCGATCGCGGCTTGGGCCGAAGCCACCCGCGGCGCCGTGCGCGCTCGCGCGGCGGAGCTGACCGGCGCAGTCCTGGGCGAGAAGTCGGCGTATGTGTGATGCGGACCTACAGCGGCGAATGACTTCCGTCGTGTGAGCGTGGGCAGTAGTATTGCGGGGTGCCCGAGGGTGCCGCGCCAACCTCCTGGAAGCCGGGAGACGTCGTCGTCGACAAGTACGTCGTCGAGGACATCATCGGCGACGGTGGCATGGGTACCGTGGTGCGGGCCGCGCACCGGGACCTGGGCATCCCCGTAGCGCTCAAGTTCCTCAAGCCGGACTGGCTGGACAAAGAGGAGGTGCTGCAGCGCTTCAACCGCGAGGCCCGCGCCGCAGTGAAGCTCAAGGGCGAGCACGTCGCCCGGGTGCTCGACGTGGGCAAGACCGCCTCGGGTATTCCGTTCATGGTGATGGAGTACCTCCAGGGCGAGGATCTCGGGACCGTGATGAATCGCGGCCCCGCCGGGCTGCGGGACGCCGCCGACTGGGTCATCGAGGCGTGCGATGCGCTCGGCGAAGCCCATGCCCACGGCATCATTCACCGCGACGTGAAGCCGGAGAACCTGTTCTTGGTCGAGCAGCACGGGCGCGCGAGCGTGAAGCTGCTCGACTTCGGTGTCTCCAAGTTCGGTCTCACGGGCGATGCGGCGCCCGAAGAGTTGGGCGTGACGTCGCAGATGATCGGCACGCCGCTGTACATGTCGCCGGAGCAGGTGCGCGCGAGCAAGCAAGTGGACCATCGCGCCGACATCTGGGCGCTGGGGGCCGTGTTCTACGAGTTGCTCACCGGGCGGCCCCCGTTCGTGGCAGAGAGTCTGCCCGAGGTTTGCGCCATGATCCTGGAGGACGACCCGCCGTCCGCCAGCTCACTGCGCCCGGAGCTTCCCCCGGAGGTCGATCGGGTCATCGCCCGCTGCCTCTCGAAGAGCGCCGCCCAGCGCTACCAGTCCGTCACCGAGCTGGCCATCGACGTGCTGCAGTTCGCCCACCCGCGACAGCACGCCACCCTCGAGCACCTCACGCGCGTGCAGCGCATCGCGGGTCTGAGCTCGGTGCGGGTGCCTTCGGTGCCGCCGGCAGAGCCGTCACGAGTCAGCCTCGAGCTTGGCTCGACCTCGCTCAGCGTGACTCCCCTGGCCACGGCGACCGCAGTGACCCTGGCGCGCCCTCGGCAGCGCCTCGGCCGATGGGCGGCGGGGGGCGTGGTCGCTGCCCTCGCGATCATCCTGCTGTCGCTGGCGGCGCTGCGCGGCAAGTCCGCCGAGGCCACGACGACGGCTCAACCCGCAGCCAGCGTGCAGCCCACTGCACCCCCAGCTCCCGAGCCCACCGCCGCAGCCGCGGAGCCCGTGGCGAGCGCCTCCGCCGAGCCGGAGTCAGAGCCGGCGACCGCCTCGCCACCGAGCGCCGAGGTGCCCGCGGCGACCGCCAAGCGCGCCGCGCATCCGCGCCCGCCCGTGAAGACCGCCGCCGCCACCCCCGATCCTCCCCCCGCCCCCTCCCAACCGAAGCTCGAGATCCGACTCGAGCGCTGACCCGACATGACGCTCCGTAGCTCGTGGCTCGCTCGCGCGTGCCTCCTGTTCGTCTTGGCCCTCTCCACCCGCGCGGCCGCGGACGACGTGGCGGACGAGGCCGACCTGCACTTTCGTCTCGGCGCCAAGCACTACCAAGCGGGGGATTTCACCTCCGCACTGGAGCACTTCCTGCGATCCAATCGCCTGGTGCCCAATCGCAACGTGCTCTTCAACGTCGCGCGCTGCTACGAGCAACTGTCCGAGTACCCCAACGCCTGGCGCAGCTACAGCGCCGTGCTCGATCTGGAGACGACCCCCGACGGCAAGACGCGCGTTCAGGACTCCCTGCGCCGCATCGCGCCGTTCGTGGGGGTGGTGGAGATCACCACCAACCCACCCGGCGCGAGCGTGTACATCGACCGGAAGGATCTCGGCGCACGGGGCTCCACCCCGCGCGCGCTCGGACTCGCCCCCGGGAAGTACACGGTGATCGTGTCGCTGGATGGCCACAAGGACGCGCGCTCGCAGACCCTCGAGATCAAGGCCGGCGAGAAGAAGTCCGTGTCCCTCGAGCTCACCCCCATCCTGGGCACGGTGCGCATCGAGGGCGCCGACGGCGCGGAGGTGCGCGTCGGCAGTGAACGAGCCGAGGTGCTGGCGGTGGCGCCCGCGGAGGTTCGCTTGCCCCCAGGCACGCGGCGCCTCGTGCTCACGCGACCGGGGTTTCGCACGGCGGACGTGGACGTCGTGGTGCAAGCCAACCGGGCGCAGATCGTGCGGCCCGTGATGGCGGCGCTCACCGGCACCCTGGTGCTGTCCACGGATCTCAAGGACGCGCTGATCGAGGTGGACGGCACGCCGAAGGGCTTCACCCCGGCGGTGCTCACTCTGCCCGTAGGGCGTCATCGCGTGCGGGTCTCGCTGGCGGGCTTTCGCCCCATCGAGCGGGACGTCGTGGTCCTGGTGGATCGGCAGCAGCGGATCAGCCTGGAGCTGGCCCGCGAAGCGGAGGTCAGCGCCGTCTCGCGCGCCGCCCAGCGCGTCGAGGAGGCGCCCTCCTCCGTGACCATCATCGGCCAACAGGAGCTGCGCCAGATGGGCTATCCCACCATCGCCGAGGCGGTGCGCGGCGTGCGCGGGATCTACCTCTCGGACGATCGCAGCTACAGCACCATCGGCGTGCGCGGCTTCTCACGCCCCGGCGACTATGGCAACAAGGTGCTCATCCTGTACGACGGGCACCCGTACAACGACAACATCCTGTATCAGTCCTTCCCGGGCTTCGAGGGCCGCACGGACCTCGAGGACGTCGACCGGATCGAGGTCGTGCGCGGTCCCGGCTCGGCCCTGTACGGTACGGGCGCGTTCTTCGGCGTCATCAACGTGGTGACTCACGGGCGCGATCAGAACAATCGCCTCGAGATCGGCGCCTCGGCGGTGGAGTACAGCATGCAGCGCGGGCGCGTGATGGCCTACCACCGCTTGGGGAAGGACTCCGGCGTCTGGGCCAGCGTCTCCGGCGGACGCGGCGCCGGACGGGACTTCTACTTCCAGGAGTACTTGAACGACCCGTCCGGGCTCGACGGCAACGCTCGCGGCGTGGACGACACCAAGCTGGGCACGGCCACCGGTCGCGTGTGGTGGAAGGATCTGACGCTGCAGTGGCTCTGGCACTATCGGCGAAAGACGCTGCCCACCGCCGAGTACGAGACCCTGTTCGGGGACTCACGCAGCTTCTTCAAGGACCAACGCGGCTACCTCGAGGCTCGCTTCGAGCCCAAGCTCGGCAAGGAAGTGCAGTCCCTGACCCGCGCCCATGGCAACGTGTACCTGTTCGAGAGCGGCGCACCCTACGACGACGCCGATGGCGGTCTGGCACTGGAGAGCTACGTGGGCCAGTGGGTGGGGCTCGAGCAGCGGTTCGTGCTCCAGCCGATGCAGGCCCTGACCCTCACCCTCGGCGCCGAGGGGCAGCGGCACTTTCGCGCGAGCATGAAAGGCGAGGACGACTCCGGTGTGTACCTGCCCGACGAGCGCAACAGCTACCTCGTCGGCGGCGCCTACGCCGTGGCGGACGCGGAGCTGGGCAAGAAGCTCCGCGCCCACGTCGGCGCCCGCTACGACGCCTTCGTGTGGGACTTCTCCTTCGGCGAAGTGAGCCGCAGCGCGTTCAACCCGCGCGCCGCGTTGATCGCGCTGCCCTACGACAGCGGCGTGACCAAGCTCTTGGGCGGCAGCGCCTTCCGCGCCCCGAGCGTGTACGAGATCTTCTACCAGAGCGCCGTGCAGGCGCCGAGCCCCAACCTCGAGCCGGAGCGGGTGGTCTCGGGTGAGCTCGAGCACACGCACCGCTTCTCCGCCGCTGTCACGGGCACTGCGTCGGTGTTCGCCAACTACGTCACGGGTCTGGTGGTCGGGCGCGGTCAGGGCACGGACACCGATCCTCTGGTGCTCGTCAATTCGTCCTCGCCGGTGCTCACCACCGGCGCGGAAGCGGAGGTCCGGCGCGAGTACCGGGATGGCTGGATGGTCGGCGCGCAGTACTCGCTGCAGCGCTCCGAGTACGTGGACAACGACGCGGAGCTGCGCAGACTGCCGAACTCGCCCACACACCTGGCGGCCGTCAAGGGGGCGGTCCCCATCGTCGGGCGCAGCATCATGGCCATGAGCCGGCTCACGCTCGAGAGTGGTCGCTACGATCGCCACGAGACGACCGGCGACCCGCGCCAGCGCCGGACGGACGGAGCCGTCACCTGGGACCTGGTGCTCTCGGGCGAGGTCATGGCGGGCAAGGTTCGCTATAACCTCGGCGCCTACAACATCGCCGACTGGCACCAGTCCGTGCCCGTCAGCGGGGAGTTTCGCATGCTGACCTTGCCCCAGGCTGGTCGGACGCTGCTGGCCAACCTGAACGTGGAGCTGTGAGTGATGAGCCGCGCCGGACTCTGCTGCATCGCGCTCTCGGTCGTGCTCACCGGCCCGGCCCGCGCGGCCGACTCGGGGGTGGCGGGGTCGGCCGGAGCCGATGGGGGGCTGGCCGGAGCGGCCGGGGCCGCGGGCAGCTCCGGCGCCGCGGGCGCGGGCGCCCAGCCGCCACCCTACAGCTACGAGCAAGGCGTGCGTTGCGCAACGAGTGGGCGCCCTGACGACCCCACCCCCCTAATGATGCTCGCTACTTGCGCGCTCGCATGGCTCGCGCGGCGCAGAATGTACGCGGATGTAGTTGCGCGACGTCCGGATCAGCGCTAACCCCCTTCTCGATTGGGAGGTTCGATGAGCGTTCAGACTTTCTTCAAGGGCATGACGGCGTGGCGCGTAGCGGCGAGCGCTTTGGTGGCTGGAGCGGCGATCGCGGGAGCCCCAGCGTGCGGGTCGAGCGGCGGCGGCGCAGGCGGCGGCGGCGGTAGCGCAGCTACGTCCGGCACCGGCGGCCTCGGAGCGTTCGGCGGCAGCAGCGCCTGCGGCAACCTGGACGTGTGCAACGGCGCGTGCACCGATCTGAAGAACGACCCGGCCAACTGTGGCACCTGCGGCACCGCCTGCCCGGCGGGCCAGTTCTGCTCCCAGAGCGCGTGTACCACCACCTGTGGCGGCGGCACCGAGGCCTGCGGCGCCAAGTGCGTGGACACGAACGTCGACCCGGCCAACTGCGGCGGCTGCGGCAACGCATGCGCCCAAGGCGAGGTCTGCTCGCTCGGCGTGTGCGGCATCCAGTGCGCCGGCGGCTCCACGAAGTGCGGCACCCAGTGCGTGGACACGCAGAACAACAAGCAGTTCTGTGGCAGCTGCGACACGGCCTGCATGCAGTCCGAGGTCTGCGTGGCTGGCGCCTGTCTCGGCACCTGCCCGGACGGCTCGATCAACTGCAGCAACTCTTGCGTCAACATCCTGACCGACAAGAACAACTGCGGCACCTGCGGCAACGCTTGCGCGGCCAACCAGGACTGCCTGCAGGGCACCTGCGGCGTGTGCGACAGCGCCACCACGGACTGCGACGGCGACGGCTGGCTGGTCAGCGAGGGCGACTGCTGCGACAAGCCCGGCTTCTGCGGCGCCAACCCCGCGCTGGTCAACCCGGGCGCGTTCGAGGTGGTCGGCAACGGCATCGACGACAACTGCAACGGCAAGGTCGATCTGTTCGACACCGAGGACACCTTCGCCTGCGACGCCGGGCTCGCCAGCAGCTCCAACAACGCCGTCGACTACGCCAAGGCGCTCGGCATCTGCCGCAGCACCGAGGAGAACCCGGCGAACAAGGCGCAGAAGAGCTGGGGCCTCATCTCCGCGGAGATCCTGCGGGCGGACGGCACGGCGCTCGCGTTCTCGGGCGCCAAGAGCATCCGCACGGGCTTCGGTCAGAACATCTCCACCCTGGAGGGCTCCTCGCTGGTCGTGCTCTCGAGCGGCATCGCCGCCGACGGCACGCAGACCAACCCCGGCCCCAACGGCGGGGCGCCCACCGGCGGCAACGTGAGCGAGACCCACTCGCCTTCGAGCAGCGTGAACATCTCCACCTGCACGGATCCGCGCTGCATCAAGGATTGGTACTCGACGCCGAACCTGCCGCTGAAGGCCGCCAACGCGCTGCCGTCGTCGCCAGGCTGCTCCACCGGCGGCAACTCGCCGACGGCCAACGACTCGGTCATGTTGCGGGTCCGGCTGCGGGCGCCCACCAACGCGCGCGCGTTCTCCTTCAACAGCTACTTCTTCTCGGCGGAGTACCCGGAGTTCGTGTGCTCCACCTTCAACGACCAGTTCGTCGCGCTGGTGGACACCCCCGGCGGCACCCCGTCGCCGCTGCCGAACCCCGTGGACAAGAACCTGCTCGTCTACTCGGACCTCTCGACCCAGAGCAAGTGGCCGATCGGCATCAACATCGCCAACGGCACGGGCCTGTTCGCGGTCTGCGATCCGTCGGTGAGCCAGTCGGGCAGCAGCTGCTTCGACGCGGACGTGAGCAACAAGTCCTGCACGCTCGGCGCGTCGGGGCTGGCCGGCACCGGCTTCCAGGTCGGCAACTTCGGCACCTGCCCCATCGGCGGCGGGACGTTCTGGCTGACCACCGCCGGCAACGTCATCCCGGGTGGAATCGTCGAGATCCGCATGGTCATCTGGGACGTGGGCGACTCGGCCTACGACTCGTTGGCGCTGATCGACGGCTTCAAGTGGCTGACGAACGCCACTCTGCCGGGCACGGGCTGACCCTCAGCGGGTCGAAGGAGCGCGGCGGGTACCCCGAGGGGTGCCCGCCGTTTCTCTTTTTGTCTACCGTGGTCCGGCCATGACCTCCCCCGCTCCGAACTACTGGGACTATCTCAAGCTCGACCGTCTGCTCGGCCTGCAAGGGGGGCTCGAAGACGACGAGGGCAAGCTCCTCTCGGACGAGCTGCACTTCATCGTCGTCCATCAAGCCTTCGAGCTGTGGTTCAAGCTGTGCCTGCGGGAGCTGCGAGAGGCGCGCGATCACCTCGCCTCGGAACGAGTGCCGGAGGAGAAGATCCCGCGGGTGGTGCACCATCTCCGGCGCGGCAGCTCGATCCTGGAGCTGTGTGTGGATCAGTTTCGCGTGATGGAGACGCTGACGCCGCAGGACTTCCTCGCCTTCCGGGACAAGTTGATCCCAGCCAGCGGCTTTCAGTCCTTTCAGCTGCGGGAGCTCGAGCTGGTGCTCGGTCTCGACGAGCAGCTGCGGCCCTCCTACGCCGGAAAGGATCCGCTCGACCACATCAAGCAGCTGGCCGAGACCTCTCCCTCCGGCCAGCTCGCGTGGCAACGGATCGAGGCGGCGCGACAGGAGCTGTCCCTCAAAGAAGCCCTGCGTGAGTGGCTGTATCGCACGCCGGTGCAAGGCAAAGGGCCAGCGGATGGCGACGACGAGGAGACAGTCTCACGGTTCCTGTCCGACTATCTCGCAGCGCTGCGCGCGAGCAGCGAGGGCAAGGCGGAGCGGCTGGCTGCCGCGCTCAACGATGACCCCGGGCCCTTTCGCGAGCGCATCGAAGAGGGTCTGCGCGCGGCGGAGCGCTTCCTCTGGGCCCAGGATGTCCCCGAGGGCGAGCGCGCCCGCATGCGCCGGGTTCGGGCGGGCGTCCTCTTCATCGAGTCCTACCGGGAACTGCCGCTGCTCGCCTGGCCGCGGCTGTTGATCGACACGGTCGTGGAGCTCGAGGAGCAGCTGGTGCTGTTCCGAACTCGCCACGCACGGATGGTCGAGCGCATCATCGGCCGGCGGGTGGGCACCGGGGGCTCCTCCGGCGTGGACTACCTGGATGAGACGGCCCGCTACCGGATCTTCGACGAGCTCTGGGCGGTGCGCACCATCCTGCTACCCAAGACGGCCGTTCCGCCGCTCCAGAACGCCGAGCAGTACGGGTTCGTGCGCTGAACCGAGCGTCCGAGGACGTGACAAAAAGACCTTGACCAAGTGGTTCAACCAGCTATATTGGTTGAACCACTTGGTCCCCGCACCGCAATTTCGCCGGGAAACAGACCATGGATGACACCGCCCACACCGCCAACATCGCCGCCACCATCTTCCACGAGCTCCGCCGCCAGATCCTGCGCGGGGAGCTGACGCCGGGGGAGCGCCTGCCGGGGGAGCGCGAACTCGCCGCGCGCTACAGCACCAACCGCAACACGCTGCGCGAGGCGGTGCGCAAGCTCGAGCAGTCCCGGCTCGTCACCGTCCGTCATGGGCAGGGGGTCACGGTGGCGGACTTCCGCAGGACGGGCACCATGGAGCTCTTGCCCGCTTACCTCGAAGCGGCACCCGATCTCAGCGAGGTGGTGCACCTGCTCGAGGACATCTTGCCGGCGCGGCTCATGGTCATCGAGTTCGCGACCGAGCTGGCGGTGAAGCGCGCCCACAAGGCCGACCTCGAGCGCCTGCGCGACCTCACCGAGCTGCTCATCACCGCGTTCGAGCGTGGCGATCCAAAGATCGTCGGCCACGGATTCCAGCGCTGGCTCGACGCGCTGATCGACGCGGGACACTCGGTGTCCATTCGTTGGATCGCCAATCCATTCTTGGAGGCCTACCGCGAGATCATCGACCGCTTTCCAGCGCTGTGGGTGCTCGAGCCCAGCTTTCCGCGCCACCTCAAGGAGCTGATGGCCGCGCTCGACGCGGGCGACAGCACGACGGCCATCGCCGTCACCCGCGACTACTACCACCGCGTCGACGGTGCGTTCATCAAGGCACTCGACGCAGTGCTCGCTCACCGAGCCGAGCACGATCGAACCGCTGCTCAGCCTCCCGACCCCAAAGAGCCCGACAAGCCATGACCCACCATCACCTCGCCACTGGTCCGACGCCGTCCACACGCCTGCCCATCGCCAAAGACAGGGCCCTCGGGCGCTACCCAAAGGACGGCCTCGAGCTGGCGAGGCCCTACTCACTCGGTCGAGGCACGACCCGAGTGTTGCGCGGATTGATCTCGGTGCTGCTGCCGCCGCCGCCCGCGCCGCGACCCGAGGACATCGTGCTGCGGGTGGAGCGCACCATGCGCCTGTGGACGCGCTACATGCACCCCCTCTCCGCCCTCGGCCTGTGGCTCACGGTTCGCATCTTGGACCTGTCGCCCTGGTTCTTGTTTCAGTCCACCCGCCGGCTCTCCCGTATGCCCCAGGAGCGCGGCTCGGCGTTGCTCGATCAGATGGTCCACGGCCGCTTCGCGGCGCTGCGCATGCTCGTGGTCGCCATACGCGGCGTCGTGCTCAGCGCCTACTTCGATCAAGACGAGGTGCACCGCGCCATCGACTATCACCCGGTTGCGTTCCTCACGGAGCGTATCGCGACGCGCGAGCGCTTGCTCGCCCGACAGAGCGCCACGGACCATGAGCCATCGCCGCTCGGATCACTGACGGCCAAACCCGTGCTGGCGGCTGCACACCGGGGGGCAGCGTCGTGATCCTCGAGTACGACGACTACGCCACCGAGCGCGAGTTCTCCACCGGCGTGGTCGTGGTCGGCACCGGGGCGGGCGGCGCGGTGGTAGGCACGGAGCTGGCGGAGGCCGGCGAGCAGGTGCTGTTCGTCGAGGAGGGCAGCTACGTTCGCACCGACAGCTTCAACCCCTACGCCACCGCGAGCATCCCTCGGCTGTACCGGGAAGCGGGCGCCACGGTCATCCTAGGCAACCCGCCGATCCCGTACGTGGAGGGGCGAGTCGTGGGCGGCAGCACGGTGATCAACGGCGGCATGGCGTACCGCACCCCGGAGCGCGTGCTCGCGCACTGGCGAGAGGAGTCGGGGTCGGACGAGCTCGGCCCGCGCGCCATGGAGCCGCTCTTCGAGCGGGTGGAGGCCCGCGTGTCGGTGGCTCGTCAGACGCCGAGCAGCATCGGCGAGGACAACCGCCTGATGACCGAGGGCGCCAAGAAGATGGGCTGGGCGTACACCGTCAATCAACGCAATCAACAGGCGTGCGTCGGAGCCAACAACTGCGGCCTGGGCTGCCCCACGGGGGCCAAGCAGTCGACCCTGGTCAGCTACCTGCCCCGCGCCTTCGCGGCGGGGGCGGGCTGTCTCACGCAGGTTCGGGTCGAGCGGCTCTGGATCGAGCGCGGCCGCGCCGTGGGCGTGATCGGCCGCGGCGTCTGCCCCCTCACTCGCCGGGCGGACCGCGAGATCCGCGTGCGCGCGCGCGCCGTCATCATCGCATGCGGCGCGGTGCAGTCGCCGCTGCTCTTGCAGCGCCATAAGCTCGGCCGCCCGAGCGGGCTCTTGGGCAAGAACTTCCTGTGTCACCCGAACGCGAAGGTGGTGGCCATCTATCCCCACGACGTCAACGGCTGGAAGGGCGTCAGTCAGAACACTCAGATCCGCGAGTTTCACGAGGACGGCATCCTGATGGCGGAGAACTTCGTGCCGCCTTCGGTTCTGGGCGCTTACCTGCCCTTCCATGGGCAGCGAGCCTGGGAGCTCATGCAGCGCTACAACCAGATGGTCGTCAGCGGCGTGCTGGTGGAGGACTCGAGCTCCGGCACGGTCACTCGTGGCCCCTTCGGCATGGCCCTCGCGCGCTACCAGATCCAGCCCCTGGATCATCGCCGCTTCTTGCGCGGCATCAAGCTGCTCGCGACGATGCACTTCGAGATGGGCGCCGAGAAGGTCATCCTGCCCTTCTTCAATCAGCCCGAGGCTCAGAGTCCAGACGATCTCCGCACCATCGACGAGCTGCAGCGAAGCCCGAGCACCCTCGAGCTGTTCACGCCACACCTGATGGGCACCTGCCGCATGGGCTCGGATCCCAAGCGCAGCGTCGTCGGGCTCGACGGTCAGCTCTGGGAGCTGCCCGGCTGCTACGTCGCCGATGCCAGCCTGTTTCCCACGGCCATCGGCGTCAATCCGCAGATCACCATCATGGCCCTGGCCACCCGGATCGCCCAGCGGATGCAGGAGCGTCGCCGGGCCGCGGCCTGATCAGCGGGGCGCCCGCGCGAAGGCCTCGATGGTGCGATACTCGTCGTGCCGATGCGAGAAACCGGTCTTGCGCTTGAAAGCGCTGCCGTCGATCACCACCGGGTACTTGACGTGTGCGAGGGCGCCCGGTGGCAATCGGGGCAGGCCGAAGCGCCCGAGCATCAGCCGAAAGAGGGCTTCGGGGACGTGCAGCGCACGATGCCCGGCCTCGCGTGCGACCAGCGACAAGGGCAGCGGCGGCGGGCCCGCCACGTTGTAAACCCCACGCAGCTTGGACTCGAGGGCAGCGATGATCGCTGCCGCCACGTCGTCCTCGTGCATGAACTGAAACAAAGGATCGTAGCCGAAGACCATCGGCACCCGGGGTCCGCGAAGGAACGACGCCAAGGTACCCGAACGCGACGGGCCGAGCGTGTACACGACCCGCAGCACGGCAGTATCGATCTCCGGATAGCGCCACAAGGCCGTGCCGGCGAACAAGTCCGCGGCGACCAAGTCCGCAAGCTCCGGGAAGGTCTCGAGCGCCAACGGGGGCTCGTCCTCCGTATGGTAGAGCACCGAGTCCGGAGCCGCACCGTAGTAGGTGTGTCGACCGAGAAAGATGGCTCGCTGCACGCCGTAGCGGTGGCAAAAGTCGAACACGCTCTTCGTACCACCCAAGTTGATGCGATAACGATCCTCGCTGCTCGCCGCGGTCAGGTGTGTGACCGTCGCCATGTGAACCACCGCCTCGGGCTGCTCCGTGCGAAAGACGTCTTCGGCGGCGCGCTTGCGGATGTCGCACTCGCTGACGGCGATGGAGGCTGGCGCGTCCGGCCACGGGCGCCGGTCGATGCCGAGCACTTGGTGACCATGCTCCGCGAGCCCGATCGCCACGCGCTGGCCGATCTTCCCGGCGACACCGATGACGAGTACCTTCATGTCGGCGCGTACCTCCGGAGGCCCCGGTCGATCAGGGTCGAAATCTTGCGCTTCACGTCGTCCACCTTGTGCAAGATCTCGACGTCGTCTTCGTTGCCAGTGCCTCGAAACTGCATCGGCTCACCGAAGTGCAGCTCGACGTGGACCGGGAGCGGCACGGCTAGTCCGTAAGGGGTGACCGGCACGTACGGCAAGCCCACCATCTTGCCCACACGCTCCAGGTTGACGACGGTGGGCACGGCCTCGCCGCCACCGAGGAACGCGAAGGGCACGATTGGCGTACTGGTGGCTAGGGCCAGGCGCATGAAGCCCGTGCCGAAACGAACCAGCGAGTAGCGCTCGACGAACAGCTTGGCGGTCCCTCGTGCGCCCTCCGGGAACACCATGAGCAACCGCTCTTCCTCGAGCAGGCGTGTGCAATGCTCGGGGAGTCCCGTGAACTGACCGGTCCGCTGCAGCCAGGTCCCCGCGAGCGGCATGCGACTCAGGAACTTCTCCACCATGCCTTGCGCCAGCCTCGGCGGCTCGAGCTCGAGAAAAGCCGACGCGATCAGCATGCCTGCGTCGATGGCATACCCGCCCGAGTGGTTGCCCACGAGCATTGCCCTGCCGCGTACCGGCACGTTCTCGACCCCCCGCGCCGTGCAGCGGAAGTAGTGGCGGTAGAAGAACGTGAGCATCGACAGGAACTTGGCCAGGTGATCCCGCGACAGCCCGAAGGGATCGATACCGTCTCGATTGAACGGGATCTCCAGGCGAGCGAGGCGTTGCTCGACCTCGGGCAGGACGAAGCGCATGTCGGATGAGCATTCTAGTCTCGGGGCGAGCCGATCTCGGCCTGCTAAAATCCTGGTCGTGCCGAGACTGCCCAGGTCGAGGCGGGTCCGCTGCCGCGGAGCCGTCAGCCTGGCGCGGCGGCCTTTCCGAGCCGGCCGTCGCGGCGAAGCTGCTACGGTTACAGCGGCTTTCCAATGCATGGAACAGCAGCGGCGCGCGGTTGGGGACCCCGCGCGGGGTGTGGGGCGTCAGCCCCACCGGGAATTTCCGGCGGGGCCGGCGCCGGCTGCTCGCCGGTCGCGCGAGTCGCGGGACACACACAGGTTACGACCCAATGAAAGCCGCTGTAGGCTGGCTCATGAGAGTGCTGATCGCAGGCGCTGGCTACGTGGGCATACCCCTCGGCCGGGCCCTATGCGCCCAGGGTCACGTCGTGTTCGGCCTCCGGCGCGACGCGGCCGAGGTGCCGGCACCCCTCTGCGCGCTGAGCGCGGACTTGGCGCGGCCCGCGACCCTCGCGGCGCTGCCTTCGGGGCTCACGCACGTCGTGTTCTGCGCCGGGGCCGACGAGACGTCGGACGCCGCCTATCGGCGCACCTACGTCGAGGGCCTGGGGAACCTGCTGGGCGCGCTGGCGGGGCAGCGCGAGCTCGCGCGCTTGGTGTTCACCTCCAGCACGGCGGTGTACGCGCAGCAGGCGGGAGAGTCGGTGGACGAGCTGTCGCCCACGACCCCCGCCTACTTCACCGGCCAGCGGCTGCTCGAGGCCGAGGAGCTCGCGTCGAACAGCGGGATCGAGCACGTGATCCTCCGGCTCGCGGGCATCTATGGCCCCGGGCGCGACTCGCTGGTGCGGAGCGTGCGCGACGGACGAGCGACGATCGCGGCCGAGCGCGGGCAGCTGACCAACCGTATTCACCGCGACGATTGCGCCGGCGCAATCGCGCACCTGCTCGAGCTGCCGCAGCCAGAGCCGCTCTACGTCGGCGTGGACGACGAGCCCGTGGAGCGCGCCGTGGTCCTGCGCTGGCTCGCTGCTCGGCTGGAAGTAGCGGAGCCCCGAGTGAGCAGCCAGGCCGAGCCCCCCGGGCGTCCGACCAGCAACAAGCGCTGCTGCAACACGCGGCTACGTGAGAGCGGCTACGAGTTCTTGTTCCCCACCTATCGCGAGGGCTACGCTAGCCTGCTGTCCCCGAGGGGAGGCTCACCATGAACGTCACCCGCCTGCTCGTCTCGCTGCCCCTGGTCTTCGCGTGCGAGCGCGCAGCCGACGACTCGGCCCGCCAGCCCGAGCCCGCGGCACCGAGCGCGAGCGCGCCGCGCTCGCCCCTCGGCATCACGACCGCCAGCGGCGCGCCCACCCTCGCCGAGTGCGTCGCGGGCTGCGTCAGGCGGCGTCAGGCAGAGGCGGTCGCCGCACCGGTGATCGAAGCGTCGTGCCGGATGGAGTGCGCAGGCAAGTAGCCTAGGTGTCGAGACCTGCTCCCAGCGCAACCAACTCACAGCGCTCGATCCAAGCAACTCATGACGAACGGGATTTCGTCATGAGCGTTCGGCCAGTGGGGCGAGAAGCGCAGCACGCCGTCGGGGATGCTGCACGCGACGCCGAGCGTGTTCAGGGCCGCGTGGAGCCTGACCACGTCTACCCCCGGCGGCGGCAGCACGCACAGCAGCGCGGAACGCGCTCCGGGGTCGGCGGCGCGCAGGCTGCGAAATCCGCGCTGAACCAACGAGGGTTCGAGCCGATCGAGGTATCCTTGAACGTGGCTGAAGATCGCCGGCACCGACAGCTCCGCGAGCAAGCCCACCGAGGCCTCGAGCGCCGCTGCGCCCAGCGTGTTCGGCGCGCTAGCCTCGAGGAAATCCGCGCTCCGGCGGATGGGTCGATCGTAACGCAGCTGGCCTGGACCCTGCAGCAGGAAGCCGAGGGGGTCGACGTGACTGAGCCAGCCCGCCACCACGGGCCTGAGTGAGGCGACGACCCGCGGAGCGACGTAGACGACGCCGACGCCCTCCACTCCCATGAGCCACTTGTGGGCGCCGGCCACCAGGTAGTCCACTCCGAGCTGGCGTACGTCGCACGGCAGCACGCCGAGCGCCTGGATGGCGTCCACGCAAATCTCTGCGCCGTGCGCGTGAGCCGCCTCCGCCATGCGCTGTACGGGCATCACCAAGCCGGTCGAGAACTGCACCAGACTGGTAGCGACCAGTCGTAGGCCGGTCTCGAGCTCGCGGATGAACCGCTGCCACGCTTGCTCGGGTGCGTCCAGGAACGCGCGAGCGTCGTGCATCACGATCTCGAGCCCGAAGCGCTCGGCCACCTGCTGCCAGGGCGTCACGTTCGCCGGGAACTCCCCAGCAAAGAGCAGTATCCGCTCCCGCGGTCGCAGCGGCATGCAGAGCGCCAGGTCGATCAGTCCACGGGTGGTCCCGAAGCCAAGCGCGAGATCGTCGGCGGCCGCGCCGAGCAGCGTCGCGAGCGCTCCCTTGAGCCGCACGCGCTGCTCGATGGCCCAGTGCACCGCGCCGACGCCCTCACGCTCGTACTCGCCGAGGGCGGCGATGACGGCTTGGCGCACGACGAGCGACGGCGGAGAGACGGCGGCGTGGTTGAGGTAGGCACCAGCGACGAGCTGGGGGAACAGCGCGCGACTGCCGAGCTCGGCCAACCCCATGGGCTCAGAAGTTTCCGTGAACGCCGACGTGTCCGGGGCCGAGCACGGGCTGCCAGCGCACCTTGGCCTGGTCCGCTGGGCTCTTCTCGGCGTCGTCACCGGCGGTGAGCAGCAGCACGGTGCCCAGCGACAAGCCAACGCCGCCGACGATGAAGCCGGCGGTGGACCAGCTCGCTTGAGTCTTGCCCTTGTCGTAGAGATCACGCTCGGAGGCGCTGCAGCGATCGTTGGGACACGCCGAGTCGAGCTCACTGCGCGTGGACCGAGCGGCCAGCCCCATGGCTGTCCCGACCACGAGCCCAGCGCCGCCGACGGCGAGGCTGACGTAGCCGAGGGTCTTCTGACCGCTGCCGGAGCGCTTCACCGGCTCGGGCTTCGGCTCGCGCCGGACCGGCACCGGCTTCTCCGTGAGCAGCACGGTGATGGTCTTGTTCTCGCCCTCGGCCAGCTCGAAGGTCTCGCTGAAGGGCAGGAATCCTTCAGCCGTGGCTCGCACCTTGCGCGAGCCCGGGTTGACGGCCACCGGCTGGCGACGCTCGTCGGGCTCGATCAGCTCGTCATCGACGTGCAGTTCACCTTCGAAGCCGCCCGGCAGCTCGAAGCTGAGGGTGGGGATGCGCTTCTCCAGCGCGGCCAGCCGCGTCGTTGCCGTACGCTTGTCGTTCCACTTCACCGCAGGAGCCTGGATCACGCCGCGGAGGTGCTCCGCGGCCTCGAGCAGGTGCCCGAGCTTCTCTTCCGCACGCGCCAGCCCGATGCGCGCGGCGGGCGTGTCGTTCAGCTCGACGGCCCGCTGATACGCCTCACGGGCAGCTTCCCAGTCCTTCTTTGCTTCGGCCTTCTTGCCGGCGCTCGCCGCCTTCTTCGCCTCGGCCATGTCGGCCCGGGACGGCTTGGCCAGAGCGCCGGGGCTGAGCGCGAACACCCCTAGCGCGGCGATGCAGAACAGGCGGCGAAGTCTCATGGTGACCTTCAGTGTTTCGCGTTTTCTCGCCGCTGGCAATGCGCGCGGCGCGAGGGAGCCCATCAGGGCCTTGCGTCGACGCCAAGTCGCGGAGACCCTGGAGCGACCGATGCCCAGGAACCAACGAGCTCTGCGTTGCTCCTTGACCGCGCTGTGCGGTGCAGCGGCGCTGCACGCGGGGAGCGCCGCGGCGGACGAGGGGCAGTGGCCCATCGACACCCTCTCCACGCTGGACCTGAAGCAGTTCCAGGGCCTGGGATTGCGCCTGAGCGCCGAGCAGATCTGGAGCGACGACGGCGGCATCGCTCGCGCGTCGGTCAACGTGTCCGGCTGCTCGGGAGCCTTCGTCTCGAAGGATGGCCTGATCGCCACCAACCACCACTGCGCCTACCGCGCCATCCAGAGCCAGAGTTCGCCAGAGCGGGACCTGCTGAAGGGTGGTTTCTTGGCGCGCAAGCGCGGAGACGAGCTCGAGGCCAAGGGCCTGACGGTTCGCGTGCTCCAGACCATCACGGACGTGACGGGTGAGATCGAGGCGGTCAAGAAGGCGGCACCCGACGACGCGGCGCGCAGCCGCGCCATCGATCGGCGAGCGAAGGAGCTGGTCGCCACCTGTGAGGCCAAGGGTCCTGGCCTGCGCTGCGACGTCGCCGACTTCTTTCTGGGCAAGCAGTACAAGCTGTTTCAGAGCCTCGAGCTGCGGGACGTTCGTCTCGTGTACGCGCCCCGGGCGGCCATCGGCGAGTACGGAGGCGAGGTCGACAACTGGATGTGGCCCCGGCACACCGGCGATTTCGCGCTGCTGCGCGCCTATGCCAAGGCGGGGAATCAACCTGCGGAGCACGCCGCCGACAACGTCCCGTTCACGCCACAGGTGCACTTGTCGGTCAGCGCGGACGGCGTGCGCGCTGGCGAGCTGGTGATGGTCATGGGTTACCCGGGCCAGACTCACCGACACTTGCCGAGGCCCGAGGTGGAGCGACACGTCGAGCAGGTGCTCCCCGGCGTCATTTCCCTGTACGGAGCGATGCTGGACATCCTGCGTGACGAGGCCAAGAAGAGCCCCGGCACGGCCATCAAGGTCGCCGCGCTCGAGAAGTCGCTGGCGAACCGGCACAAGAACTCTCGCGGCATGCTGGAGGGGATCCGGTCGATGAACCTGCTGGACCGACGCACCAAGGAGCAGGCCGCCCTCGACGAACGGGCGAAGGCGCCCGAGCGGGCCGCAGAGCGAGCAGCCCTGGCGGAGCTGAGCCGGCTGTCCGAGGAGCGGCGCGAGAGCCACGATCGCGAGCTGTTGCTCTCCGCCATCGCTCGCGGCCCCAACCTGCTGGCACTCGCCGTGGACCTCGCTCGGCTGGCCACCGAACGAGCGAAGCCCGACCTCGAGCGCTCGCTCGGCTACCAGCAGCGGGATCTGGCGGCGCTGCGTCAGTCGATGGCGCGTCGGTTGCGGGACTTCGACGCGGAGGTGGACGCCCGGCTCCTGGCCCTGCTCGTCTCCCGGGCTCGCGCGCTCCCGGCCACGCAGAAGATCGCGGCGCTCGACCGGATCGCCCCGGGGCAGTCGGACCCGACTGGGATCAGCCGCGCCCTCGCGCCGAGATTTCGGGCTTCCACCCTGCCCAAGGAGGCCGAGCGGCTGTTCGATGCCGACGCAGCGACGCTCGCCAAGAACAGCGACCCCATCGTCACCCTCGGCCGTGAGCTCGCCGCGGAGCTCGAACGCGTCGAGCAGCTCGGGCATGCGCGCAGCGGACGACTCTCACGCTCGGGGCCGCTCTACTTCGGGTTGCTCGAGGCGGTCCGCTCGGGGCCGGTCTATCCAGACGCGAACGGCACCCTGCGCGTCAGCTTCGCGCGGCTGATGGGGTACTCGCCGAGGGACGGTCTGACGGCGGTGCCACACACGACACTGCGTGGCGCGATCGCCAAGCACACCGGAGCCGATCCATTCGACCTGCCCGCGGCGGTGATCGAGAAGGCGCCCGCCGCACGCGACTCGTACTGGGCGGACCCGGAGCTCGGCGACTTGCCGTTGTGCTTCCTGACCAACGCGGATACGACCGGTGGCAACTCGGGCAGCCCGATCGTGGATGGCCAAGGGCGGCTGGTGGGTCTCAACTTCGACCGCGTGTGGGAGAACATCGCGGGCGACTTCGGCTATACCCAGTCCAGGTCGCGCAACATCGGCGTGGACATCCGCTACATGCTCTGGCTGCTCGATAGAGTCGAGGACGCGAGCGAGCTGCTGCTCGAACTCGACGTGGCGCAGTACCGCGACAAGTCCGTGCGGCGGGGTCGCGCCGACGCCCCCGCGCGCGCCCCACGCCCGCAACCGTCCGTGGAGCCGACTGAAGAGCCCAAGCGCGGCTGCTCGCTCGCGCCTGGCGGCGGGCCCACGGCCGGCGTGGTCGGGCTGCTGTACCTGCTCGCGCTCGCTGGAGCGCGACGCCGTCGCTCGCGTTCGCTCCAGACCTCCTGAGCGTCCGCTCACTGCTTTTGTGTTCACATGAGCCGTCGTGAGTGCTACGGGATTGCCCAGCATCCATGAAGAAACGGGCATCGAAGACCCGGGCGGCAGCGAGCAGGGCAGACGTCCGTTCAGCGGTCAAGCGTGACGCCAGTTCGGGCTCGGCCCGCGGAGCCGCCGCGCCGATCGCGCGCACCGCGACCCGCAAGGCGCCGAAGGCCAAGCGGGCGCCCCGCCTCCCTCGCACCGCCAGGCGCCGATCGAAGCTGCCCGCCCTCGTGGCTCGCCACGCCAGCACGCCCAAGCTGCAGCGCTCCACGGCAACGGCCACACCGAAGACCAAGCGCGCGCCGCGCCTGCCCCCCGCAGGTACCCAATCGAAGCTCGTCACGCCCGTCACTCGCTCCAAGAGCGACCGACGCGAGGCGCCGTCCCCTCCCCCGACCACGGAGACCGAGGCTCACCCAGTGCTTCGCGTAGCCGACGTCGCGACGCCGAGCGCGGTCGGGGTTCGCGTGGGCCGCCTGCCTCCACGCGGCGAGCTCGCACGGGCCCGCCGCCCCGAGCCCAGCGAGTCGACCTGGGAGCGGGTCACCGCGGGGGCGCTGCGGCTCGGCGTGCCATCGCTGTCCGAGAGCCAGCGGCGGGTGATCGGCGCCGCGCTCGAGGGGCGAGATGTCTCCTACGCCGCCGCCAGCGGCGCGGGCAAGTCGACGGTCGCTGCCGTGTTGGCGCAGGCGCTGGACGGATTGACGTTGATCCTGTCGCCTCGACCCGCGCTGTGCCGAGAGCAGTACGAGCGCCTGCACCACCGCCGCATCGCCTGTCTGTGGCTGGATGAGGACTGCTCCGCAGACGCCCTGGCGCGGCTGGCCGACCCGCGCAGCCCGCTCGCGATCTTCGCGACCCCCGCGGCGCTGCTCGCCCGGGAAGACCTCGTCGCCCACCTCGCGCGACTCGCGCCCGCGCTCGTGGTGGTGGAGGAGGCGCACGCCTTCACCGATGCCGCTCACGAGCTGTCCCCGGTGGACGCTCAGCTGGGCCGTCTGCTCGCCCGCCTCGGCTCTCCGCCCATGTTGGCGCTGATCGGCCCCGTCTCGTTCACGGTGCAGCGGGAGGTCGCCGGCGTGCTCGGCCTTCGTGACCGCGTCGGCGTCGAGGGCGCGGCCATTCGCTCCAACGTCCAGCTCGACGTGATTCGCACGACCGGGACGGACCGCGTGCGCGCCTTGGTGCGCGTGGTTCAGGAGCTGCGTCGCCCGGGGTTGATCCTCGCGCCCACACCTCGGGACGTGGACCAGTTGCACGCGGCGCTCACCGCCGCCCGCATCCCCTCGCACCGCTACCACGACGGGCTCACCCCGAGCGAACGCGCCAGCGAGCAGCTCAACTTCATGCTCCCGGGCAGGCGCACCGTGATGGTCGCGACCAGCGCCTTCGCCCCAAGATCAGGCCTGCTCGGCTTGGACGAAGGCCGCGGAGCCGAGCCGCGCCGCGGCGGTTTCGGCCTGGGTCTCGACAAGCGCGACGTGCGGTTCGTCGCTCACTTCGGGGCCCCCGCGTCCCTCGAGCAGCTCGCGCGGGAGCTGGGCGCCGCCGGCCGGGACGGTGAGGACACCCGCGCGCTCTTGTTCTGGGACGACGGCGACAGCAGCCGCTTGTCGGGCGAGCTGTGCCGCCTCCGCGTGTTCCCCCACAAGGTCCACAACTTCGCTCGCGCGCTCGAAGCGCAGACGGCGGAAGCGCGCACGACGACGCTGAAGTCGCTCGCGCTGCAGAGCGGACTGCCCCTCGACACGGCCGAGCTTCTGGCTCGAGCCCTCGAGTCCGTCGGGGCGGTGCGCCTCGAGGCCGAACGCGTGAACGCTCGCTCGCCCGCCGACGTGGCCGCCTGCAGCCACGCGCTCGCCGCGCGCCTCCAGACGCTGTGCAAGCAGGACGAGCACCGCCTCGAGGCGGTGCGTGCCTTGGCCCTCGGCTCGGACTGCCCACGCGCGGTCCTCGAGCGCAGCCTCGGAACCGGAGGCTGGGAGCGCTGCGGCCGCTGCGCGGCGTGCCTGCGCAGGAGCTCGACGCTCGGCGACGGGCCCGCGCGGCGCCCACCCGCCGAGACGTTCAGCGTCGCGCGAGTGAGCGGCACGTCCGCGCCGGCCCCTGTCCCGCTCACCGCGACGCTCGGCGATCACACACTCGTCGCGCAGGCACGTAGCCGCTGAGCCTCAGCTCAAGAGCTGTCGAAAAATCGACAGCTCTTTCATTCTGTCGCCGGGGAGGCACGCGCCTCCCCGCCCCAACGAAGTGAATTCGTTGGGGCCCCACCCCACGCGGGCCGGCTTCGCCGGCATGAACTGGGTCAATTCTCGACAGACCTTCAGCTCAGCTCGTCATCGTCGACGATGCTGTCGGTGAGCAACTCGAGCCTCGGTCGCGGGTTCGCGTCGTTTCGCGGACGCATCACCAGAGGCACCGCTTGGG
Source organism: Polyangiaceae bacterium (assembly GCA_019637295.1). Lineage (GTDB taxonomy): Bacteria > Myxococcota_A > Polyangia > Polyangiales > Polyangiaceae > JACKEA01. The sequence continues at coordinate 292,706 of JAHBVX010000002.1, read as the reverse complement.
TCTCGGGGCCTCGTTTGGCAACGAGGGGAACCGGCTCCTGACTGAGCGGGTGCATCGACCCAGCCGCCGGGATCGAGAGCTTGGTCACGAACGGGGCCAGCCGATCGCGCAGCTCGCGCGCGGACGCGGGGCGATCGATGGGGTTCTTCGCCAGACAGGTGCGGACGAGCGCGTCGAGCTCGCGCGACAGGGACCGATCGAAGGCCATCAGCGGCATCGGGGGGCGCGAAACGATCTGGTTCATGACTTCGGCGGCGCTGTCGCCACGGAACGGAGTTCTGCCGGTGAGCAGCTCGTACAGCACCGCCCCGACGGCGTACACGTCGGCGCGATGATCCACGCGTCCGAGCTGCACCTGCTCCGGTGCCATGTACCCGGGCGTGCCAAACACCGCGTCGTCGCGGGACGAGGCTCCGAGCATGCGCTTTGCCACTCCGAAGTCGAGCACCTTGGCCAGCGGACGCTCGGGCGTCGGGTGGCTCACGACCACGTTCGCTGGCGTCAGGTCACGATGCACGATACCGATGGCGTGGGCGGCGGAGAGCCCATCGAGGACCTGCTGACAGAGCTCGCAAGCGTAGCTGACGCCGAGTGCGCCCCGCTGATCGACGATACTCCTCAAGGTGTCGCCTTCGCACAGCTCCATCACCAGAAATGGCAGCTCATCGTGACTGCCCACGTCGAGGACGCGGACGACGTTCGGGTGGTTGATGGCGCTGGTCGCGTGCGCCTCCGCCATGAACCGCGCGACGGCCTGGGCTTCGGCTCTGACCGCCTCGCGCAACACCTTGACGGCGACCTGTCCGAACAGCTGACTCTCGGCGCAATAGACGATGGACGCCGCTCCCTCGCCGAGCAGCCCGGAGACTCGGTAGCGTCCGCCCAAGAGTTGCCCGTCGAGCACCATGCGCCGCCGTAACCTACCCCCTGAGGCGCAGCGAGAACAGCCCTGCGGGCGGTCCATCCCGAGCTCGTAGCGCGTGTGACGTGGAACAAACGCCCGACCGCAGGTAGGCTCCCGAGCGCCGTGGCCACCCCGACCCAGCTCGAGCCAGGCCCGGATGCGCCAGGGCGACCGGCCGGAATGAATCGATCTTCGCCGACTGACGTCGGACGCAGCATGCGGCACTTCGTCGGAGCGGCCGCGCTCGTGACGGCGCTCGCTTCGATCGCTTCTGCTCAACCCGCCGCGCCGCCCTCCGCCGAGGCACCGGCGCCCCCTGCCGCGATGGACACCTGGGGTAGCGGTGCCTCGTCTCCTCCAGCACCGCGCCCACTCCCGGAACAGCTCCCGCCGCCCCGTCGTCGACCCGACCGCGACGAGCGCGCTCGGGACTCACCTGCTGACAAGCACGACCTGCGCTACGCCCTCGAGGGCATCGAGGTCCGCGGCAACTCACGTACGCGATCCCGCGTCGTGCTCCGGTACGTGCCATTTCAGCAAGGGGACGTGATCCGGGTGGACGATCCGGAGATCGAGCTCTTGCGCTACCGCCTGCTGGGCACTGGCTTCTTCCGAGACGTGCAGCTCTCACTGCGCAAAGGCAGTCGGCGCGGCAGCGTGGTGCTCGTCATCGACGTGGTCGAGCGCAACACCATCGTCGTGACGGACCTGTGGATGGGTTTGTCCGCCGACGCTGACACCCGCGGCAACGCGCGACCGCTCACGGCGTACGCTGGCGTGGACATCGCGGAGACCAACCTCGCTGGCTCCGGCGTCACCCTCGGCTCAGCCATCGGGCTGGCCCAGGATCAACTCGCGCTGCGCGTACGCTTCCTCGACCCAGCGTTCTTGGGTTCGCGCTGGATGACCAGCGGACAGCTGCTGTTCAATGACGCCAAGGACTTCTTTGGCAACGCCGACGTGCTGTGGGACGACCCACTCCAGCTCGAGGAGGTGCCGGACTACGCCGTGGTCCGCTACAAGCGCTTCGGCGGTAACCTCGGCATCGGGCGGGACCTATCGGTCGCCACCCAGCTCTGGCTCCACTACCGGCTCGAAGGGCTCGACACCGACCTGCCCCGGGCCGCGACGCACACCCGTGGGCTGGATCGCGAGCCGATCCTCTTCGACATCCAATCCGGGCGAAGCGTGCTGTCCACGGCGCGGGCAACGCTCCAACTCGACACGCGCGACTCACCCTTCCTACCCACCCGCGGCTGGTACACTTCCGTCACCGGTGAGCTCGGGCTCGCTCCCTTCGGGAGCGACTACGGGTTTCAGCGCATCGACGTACACGCCTCACGCTGGTGGGCGCTGCCCTGGCAACACGTCGTCCGCCTCGAGCTGTTCGGGGGCGCCATCGCGGGGGACGCGCCGTTCTTCGAGCAGTATTACGTCGGCGACTTCAGCGACTTTCTGCCAGGGCGCGTGCTGGGCCTGAACTTCGATCGCCGACCGTCGCCCAACTTCTTGGATACGGCCATCGTCGAGGTGCGCTACGGACACTACGCCGCGAAGCTCGGCGGAGAGTACCGCATCCCGCTGTTTCGTGGGCAGCGCTCGGTCTACGGCATCGACTTGTTTGGGAGCGCAGGGCTCTTCGCCGTGGCTCACCGCCGGGACCTGACAGATCCGGCCCGCGGCTACTCCCGACTGCAGCTCGCACCCCTCGACCTGACGGCGAACGTCGGCTTTCGAATGGATACGAGCGCCGGCGGCTTCTCCTTCGCGTTCTCGAACGTCCTGTCCTTCGTTCCCCTGCGGCGGGAGGGCGGGCCTTGACGCTTCGATACGCGGTGTGCTGCCTGGTCGCAGGCTCGATGTTCATGGTCGCCGCGCGGGGCGCCGCCCAAGAGAAGAGCGAGGCGGAATCGCCGCCGCGCGACGTGCGCTTCAACTGGGACACGTCGCGCTCCGCCGTGTACGTCGCCGTGTCGTACCGAGACGTCGTCGACGAGAGCATCCGCCGCAAGCTGTCCCGGGGCCTGCCTACCACCATCGTGTTCACCGCAGCCGTCTACCGCGCGGGAGCGACCGAGCCGGTGAGCACGACCGCACAAACGTGCAAAATCACCTGGCACGTCTGGGACGAGGTGTATCTCATCGAAATGACCAGGCCCGGAGGCACTCGTTCGTCCGCCGCCATCACCGTGGACGGCGTGCTCCGGCGCTGCGCAGAGGCGCGACAGCTCATCGCCGGTACACGCGACGAGGTGCCGCAAGGCGCCGCGCTCTACATGAACGCGAAGGTTCAGGTCAATCCGGTCAGCCCGGAGGTGTTGCGCAAGATCAAGCGCTGGGTCAGCCGCCCCACGGGGACGAGCACCGCGGCGCCTGGAGACGCACTGTTCAGCACCTTCACCGGGCTCTTCCTGCAACGCATCGGTGAGGCCGAGCGCGAGTTGAAGTTCACCACCAAGACCGTCGTCCCGATCGTGCCGCCGCCACCGAAGGAGAAGAAGTGACGGGCCTGCCAGTGATGCTGCTGCTCGGCGGTCGGCGTTGTCTGGTGGTTGGAAGCGGCGGCGAGGCGGCCCTGCGGGTCCGTAACCTGCGCGCCGTCGGCGCGGTCGTGACGGTGATCGCGGACGAGCCCGGTGCGGAGCTGCTGAGCGCCGTGTCCGAGTGCGGAGCGACACTGGAGCGGCGCGGTGCCGGCGCCACCGACATCCGAGACCATTGGCTCGTCATCCTCGCAGACGTCGACGCGCGACTGCGAGCCGAGCTCGGCGCGGAGTGCGCGCGGCGCCAGCGCCTGTTTTGCGCCGTGGACCAGCCGGATGGGAGCAGCAGCTTTCATCACGTGGCGGTCACGCGCCACGGGCCCGTTACGCTCTCCATCTCGACCGACGGGCGCGCGCCACTGCTCGCGCGGCGCCTTCGGGAGGAGCTCGATCGCGTGTTGACCGCCGCGGACCTGGGCCAGTTCGCGATCGCGTTGGCAGCGATTCGCGATGACCTCGCCCCCGGACAGCGGCGGCCAGTGCTGGCCCGGCTGCTCGCCGCGCTGAAGCTCGCGGGGACCCTCGAGCTTCCCGTGCTGCCGGCAGCTCACTCGAAGAGCGGCACGGAGCCACCCGACATGCCCGGCGGCGGGTAGGTCGCCAGCTGCGCGATCATGTAGAAGCGGTACTGGTGCTTCACCGAGTCCCAGTCCGGCACGACCATGGCGCGCTTGACGCACTCGGCGGCCTTGCGTGCCAGCGGTCCCTTCCACTCACCGCTCTTGCCTGGGAACATGTGCACGCGCTTGGCCGCGAAGTCGACGGTGAGGACGTAGTTGATCGTCCCCTGCTTGCCGGTGCGCGGCGCACAGTCGACGTTCTCGCGGATCGCTCGTGCGAGCGCCTGTTCGAACGCTTCGAGTCGGTCGCACAGATCGCCCTCCTGGCCGCGAGCCGTGGCCGATGCGGCGCACTTCACCCGCTGAGGCGGTGACAGTCGCACCCGCTCGTTCTCGGCTGCGGCGTCGGCGGCGGCCGCGGCGGCTGCGGCGTCGGCCGCCAGCGAGGCGGCGAGGGCATCCGCGGACGCCGTCGCCGGCGCGTTCTCCGTACCACTGGGACGACGCCACAGGTACAGAGGTACCGCGAGCAGGACCAGACCGACGACGATGGCGACGACGAGCTGGGCGCGCAGCGGCCGGTCGCCACCACCACCCCCGCCCACACCCAGGCGGCGAAGGCTGGGCTCACTGGGAACTGGAAACGACGGACGCGCCATAAGGCCGCCTGCGCTCAGTCTTCCAGCAGGGATTCGGCGGGCTGCCCGGGCTCGGCCTTGACGAGCGTGGCCGCCAAATCGAGTGACTCCGGCATCAGACCCTGGACTTGCGCGACCACCTGCTCGACGACGTGCCGCGCCTCCTCCACGCTCGGCCCCGTCATCGCGATCGCAAACTTGAGCGGACCGATGCGACCCGCCGTGACGGGGATGACGCTCAAGAGCAACATCTCGGTGAGCTCAATCACGCGCTGTGCAGCTCGCCGCAGCGCGAGCATCTCGAGAATGGTGGGGCGGTCGCTCACATGGCGGTTCGGCCCGCGCACATGGTAACGCGCGACAGCCAGGGGTACCCCGTCCCACTCGGCGAAGACCAGATCGTCCTTGAGCCAGCGCAGGAAGTTGTCGCGCTGCAGCAGGCCAGTGAGTCCATCCCGCTGGCTCAGGTACGCGCGCGCCTTCTGGTGCTGGGGCGACCCGTCATGGAAGCTCACCAGCTTGATGCGACACTCGCCGAGTTGAACCTCGCCGCCGTGCAGTAGCGCGACGGACTTCTTGCGCTCGAAGCTGTGGTCCGCGTACGTCCCGTTCGTGCTGCCCGTGTCCTCGAGCGCCCACGACCCTGCCTGCCAGCGAAGCACCGCGTGCGCGCCGCTGACGGTCGCCTCGGGCATCTCCAGGTCCTGGTTGCTGCGCCGACCGATGGTCATCACCGGTTTGTCGAGGGAATACAGGCGGCCGGCGGCGTCGGGGGCGTTGCTGGCGTAGGTGAGTAGCAGGGACTGGGCTCCCGAGACGAACGCCTCGGACACGCTGCGGCCGAGCGGCGGGCCGGGCGAGAGCCGCTCGCGGGGGATCGAGAGCTGGCTCGTGGTCAGCGCCGAGGGATTGAAAAATCTGAGGTGCCGCGCGCCAGGTCTCAGCTCGGCGTCGTCGCTCAAGCAACGAAACACCTGCTTCACCTCGTCGACGCTGAGACCAGCTGGCACGTCGAACATGATCTGCGATCGCATCGGCTTGGCACGCGGCCGATAGCCGGGCTCGGGGACTCGGCAGGTCCACATCTCCCACAACGTGAGGCCGAGAGCGTAGATGTCGTCCTCCATGCTGGCCCCGCCAGAGCGCAGGCGCTCGGGAGCCATGTAGTTGGGGGTGCCCCCGTCCGGCGGCGCGCCTGGCCGGCGCGCCGAGAGGCGCGCGCGCTCCTGCGCGAAGCCGAAGTCGAGGATGATGGCGCGGTCGTTGGTCACCATCACGTTGCCCGGCTTGAGGTCCCCGTGAACGAGCCCTTGCGCATGAATTGCCGCGAGACCCGCCGCCGCTTCGCTCGCGATCTTCCTGAACTCGTCGGAAGTGTACCCACCCTGCGCCTTGCGGCGGCGGATGTGGGTGTGCAGCGTCTGGCCCGCGATGTGCTCCATCACCAGGATGGGGCCCCACGGGCTGGGCGCGAGATCGTGAACGCGGCACACGTTGGGATGACTGACCGAGCGGGCGAGCAGCAGCTCCTGCCGAAGAGCCTCGTCATCGCCCGGCATGCGCGACTCTTCGCGCACGATCTTGAGCGCTACCGGTTGCTGGGTGCTCCGGTCGTAGGCCAAGAACACTTCGCCCATGCCACCCTTGCCGAGGCTCTGTCGGATCTCGTAGCGGTCGTTGACCACGGAACCCTGGGACAGGGCGGGAGCATTTCGCGAAGGTTGAGCCATCGGGGTCCGTCGTTTGGCGCGGCGTTAGCGTCGTCGATTTGGCGCCAGCCTGCAATCCAAGCCTGCGTCCGGGGAGTTTGGGCTTGGAGGTCTCGCGAGCGTCGTGATAGCAGTGGCCGGGTATCGACCTCGCTCGAGGCGGGTTCGGACACGTCACGGTCAAGGGAAGCCGGTGTGAATCCGGCGCGGCCCCCGCCACTGTAACTGGGGACGACGGCGCGCGTGACCACTGGGCTTCGGCCTGGGAAGGGCGCACCGGAGGACGATCCAGAGCCAGGAGACCTGGCCGTGACGCCAGTCGAGGCCATTTTGGCCCCGGCTACTCGGCAAGGCTCCGCGGGGTGCGGAGCGCGCGAGAGCAGCGGCTCGCCCCGTGGCGGCCGCCGGACCGCGCTCTTCCACCCTTCGGCGTCAAAAACCAGGGCTCGCCCTCGAGGGGAGCCCTTCGATTCGTCCCCCGCGGGGTCGCGTGGGACGCCGGAGCAGAACATGAAGAGCCGACAATTGAGTGGATGCGTCGCGGCGCTGGCCGTGGCGCTTGGCAGCTGGGCCTGTGGTGAGGACGAGCCCCTGGGCGGTGGGGCGAGCGGCGGCAGCGGCGGCTCGGGGGCGTCCGGCGGGTCCGGCGGCAGCGGCGGCTCGAGTGCGTCCGGCGGGTCCGGCGGCGCGGGAGGCTCGGAAGCAGGCCTCGGCGGCAGCTCGGGCAGCGGAGGCTCGGACGGCGGACTGGCGCCGGGGCTGCTGCTGACGGCGGCCACCGACTTCTTCTCGACCACCGAGCTGGCGGTGGTCGATCTGGCCACCAACACCGTGACCCAGCGCGTGGACGTGACCGACGGCGACGCGGTGCCACGGGCCAGTCGAGGTCGCGGCTTTCTGTTGGCGCGCTCGTCGAGCGAGGTCGTCGTGGTCGGCAAGACGACGGCGACGCCTGTCATCGACGTGGGCCACGCGGCCATCGGCACCACCGGGACCGGCAGCACCAACCCGTCCGACGTGGTCGCCAGCGGCGACGACGCCTTCGTCTTTCTGTACGACGTGAACCGCATCGCCGTGGCCAGCTTGACCACCGGACAGATCGCGTCGACCATCGTACTCGACGACCTGTTGGATACGGGCGACGGCGACGGGGCGATCGAGCTCGGCAACGCGACGTACGATCCCAAGAGTGATCGCTTCTACTTCATCGCGGGCCGCATCGATCGCACCACCATCGCGCCACCGAACTACGAGCTCGCGTGTTCGGCGGCGCCTGCGCTGCTCCTGGCCCTCGACCCCACCAGCAAGACACTGGTCGATCTGAATGGGTCGGCGCCGGGCACCGGCGTCGACCTGTCACTGAAGAACCCCGTCGACATGGTGCTCGACCCGGTGAACGACCGGTTGCTCGTGCTCTCCGCGGGCTGCTTCGCGGCCTCCGAAGCCGGCACGGCGCGCAGCGCGTACGGCGTCACTGCCGTATCGCTCAGCGGCCTCAGCGAGGACCCACTGCTGTTGCCGACCAGCGGCGACTACCTGGCGCGGCTCTTGTTGCTCGGTAGCGGCCAAGCCATCATCAACGGCTTCGACGCGAATTTCGCGGAGTACTGGCATCTCTGGACGACCACGTCGTCCAGCCTGGGGGCGTCGCTGGCGGCCGTGCCGACCGGCGCGACCTTCGAGGCCGGTACGTCCCTCCTCGGCTTGTCGTTCCAGACGCTCGAAGGCGGCACGAGCGTGGAGGTCGTCCGCTACGACACCGCGACCCAGAACCACTCGACGGTGCTCAGCGATCCGTTCCTCGGCAGCCTGGGCTTCGCCGCCGGCAGCGTGGTCGTTCAGCCGTGAACCACCGGCCTCAGCCGTCCACCGCGTCATACGGTGCGGCCACGCTCGCGCACAGCGCGTAGGCGCGGGCTTCGGAGTCGAAGAGCAACGGTGCGAGAGCGCCGACGCCGCTCCGGACTACGCTGCCGAGCGCCCCTGCCGGAACCTGCACGCCGCTCGCGCGGACCAAGATCTGCGCGAGCGGCGACGGTCCGCGGCGCCGCCCCACGACCTTGGGCTCCCAGGCGTGAGACTTGGGCCCGAGCTGGTCTCGCAGCGCGGCCAACGCGGCGTCGAACCCACCGAGGCGGTCGACCAGGCCGCGCTCCTTGGCGTCCCGACCCGACCAAATCCGGCCCTGCGCCACCGCGTGCACCGCGTCTCGCTCCAGCTTCCGTCCCGCGGCGACGGCGGCGAGAAACGACTCGTACGCGTCGTCGACGTAGTGCTCGAGCCGCGCGCGCTCCGACTCGCTGGTGGTGCGCGCGGGAGAATAGATGTCCGCGTGTTCGCCGCGCTTCTCGACCTGCACGGCGACGCCAACGCGCCCCAGGATACGACCCACGGACAGCCGCGCTGCGATGACGCCAATCGAGCCGGTCAGTGTGGTCGGCTGCGCGACGATGGTCGGTGCGGCGACCGCCGCCAAGTACCCTCCGCTCGCGGCTACGTTGGACAGGTACGCCACCAGCGGCTTCCTCGATCCAAGCCGCTCCAGGGCGCGTCGAATGCGCTCTGACGCGAGCGCGCTGCCCCCTTGCGAGTTGACCACGAGCACGACGCCACGGACTCGCGAGTCCGCCCACAGCTTGCGGCAGGCCTCCACCAGCTCCTTCTCCTCCGCCATGGGAACGAAGGAGCCGGGAGCCTCGCTCACGATGGCGCCCTGCAGTGGCAAGACGGCCAGGTGGGGGCTCGGGCGAAGGGGCACGAAGCGTACGGCGCGGCGAGCGCCATAGCCGAACACCGGCACGAGCACCGCGCCGTCGCTGCGGCTCGGATCGAGGGTGGTGGGGACCTCGTCGACGTGCAGCACCGCGTCGCACATGCCGCGCTCGAGCGCCTCCCGCGCGGTCCAGGGTCCGCCGTCGATCCACTCGCGCGCAGCGCTCGGGGTGACTCCCCGGCTGCTCGCGAGCGCGTCGACGAGAGATTGCGAGAGCGCGTCGAGGTACGCGCCTAGCTGCTCCCGCTGTGCTTCGCTCATCGCGCGCTCGAGCAGGGGCTCGGCCGCGGTCTTGAACCGTCCCCGCGCCAGCACCTCTCGATCCACCTCGACTCGGTCCAGCAGCTGGCCGAGGTAGGGCGACTGGATCGAGAAGCCGAGAGGTTCGACCAACGCGTCGGTGCCGACGAAGATGCGCGAAGCCGCGCTGGCCAGGTACCACGCGCGCGCACCACCGCCCCGGGGCAGGTAACACACGAGCTGCTTGCCGCTCGCTTGAAACTCCACCAGCACTTGTCGCAGCGACTCCGCCGTCGCGGGGCCGGCGTCGAAGGACTCACACGCCACGACCAGCCCCACGACGTGAGAGTCCTCGCGGGCGAGCGCGAGCACCTGACGGAGCTGCTGTATCGACAGCGGTCTCGGTCGGCGGTCCCAGAAGGGCCGCCGGCCGGCGATCTCGACGACGGCGCCGTCGAGCTCGAGCAGCAGCCACGACCCGCGCGGTGCGGCGAAGGTGCGCCGGAGCCAGGTCAGCGGCAGGAGCAGCAGCCGGATGAGGTTCGCGATCAGAGCCCAGAGCAAGCGCATTGGGTTTTAGCCTTCAGCCGCGTCCGGCGCGGCGCAATCCCGCGTCCCCGAGGCGGGCGAGCTGACTGGCGAACCCGGCGCCGGGTGCTAGATTTCCAGGTAATGTGGAGTAGGAGTGCCCTGACCCTGGCCCTTTTGCTCGGCGGTGCGTCGGGCTGCGCGGGTGCGCGTCCTCCGGAGCCCAGCGCGCCCCCGCCTCCCGCGGTGGACCCCAGCACCGGCGTGTCCCCCCAATCTCCGCGAGATCCTGGCCCCAAGCTGATCGCGCCGCCGCCGGCCTATGGCAATCGGGTGGTGTTGGCGCGGCGAGCTGCGCCGGGCCAATTGTGAAGGGACAAGCCAGGACCCGAGCCCCTCGGGTATAGTCGGAGCCGAATACGAACGTGTCTGCACGGGAAGCTAGCATCGGTCTGACCGACGTTCGGCCTGGTCTTCGGCTGGGCCGGTACGAAGTGCTGCTCGGCATCGCCGAGGGCGGCATGGCGCGGGTGTGGGCCGCCAAGCAGCACGGGCAGCGTGGCTTCAGCAAGATCGTCGCCATCAAGACCATACTCCCGGCGCTGGCCAGCGATCCGCAGTTCGAGGCCATGTTCTTGGAGGAGGCTCGGGTCGCAGCCGGCGTGCACCACCCGAACGTGTGCGAGATCTTCGATTTGGGTGAGGATCACGGAGTCCTGTACATCGCGATGGAGTGGGTGAACGGCGAGAGCTTGGCTCGCCTGCTCAAGCCGAGCCGGACGGACGGCACGCGTACGCCCGTGCCGATCGATCCGCGAGTCGCGGCGCGAATCATCGCCGACGCGGCTGCCGGCTTGCACGCGGCGCACGAACTGAGCGACGAGCTTGGGCAAAAGCTGAACGTCGTACACCGCGACGTGTCACCCCAAAACATCCTGGTGGCGCTGTCCGGCACGGTCAAAGTCACCGACTTCGGTGTCGCCAAGGCGCTCGGTGGCTCGAGTGAAGCCACCGCGGCGGGCCAGATCAAGGGCAAGGCGGCGTACATGGCGCCCGAGCAGGCCACCGGCGCCAAGCTCGACCGCCGCAGCGATCTGTTCGCGCTCGGCGTGTGTCTGTACGAAGCGACGACGGGGCAGCGCCCGTTTCAGGGCGAGAATCAGGTCGCGGTGCTCCGACAACTCCTGGAAGGTCGTTTCGCTCCGCCGTCTCAGCTGATCCCCGGTTATCCGCGCGAGCTCGAGGCCATCGTCTCCGGAGCGCTCGACTCGAACCCCGACCGGCGCTTCGCCAGCGCGGACCAGATGCGCGTCGCGCTGGAGGAGTTCTTGGCGCGTTCCGGCCCCGTGGTCACGGAGATGCAGGTGGCCGAGTTGGTGCGCAGCCGAGTAGGTGGCGCCGTAGAGGAGCGCAGCGCGCTGATCCGCGAGCGCACGCGGGCCCCGTCCGCGGCGCTCGACCCGAACGTGTTCGCGTCACCCGGCGACACCTCGAGTTCCAAGATCTCGAGCCCCAGCGCGAGCGCCATTCGCAGCGTGGCGCACGCGACCAGCCCGAGCAGCCCGAGCAGCCCCTCGACCGCAGGTCAGTCGGCTCCCAGCGCGCAGTTCACGCTCCAGCACCCGCAGTACGCGGCGCCGGCTCCGGACCACACCGCCCGCAACGCACTGATCGGCATCGGCATCGGCGTCGCTGCCTTCGTGGCCGTGGGCGCAGCGGTCGTCGTGCTGCGCGGCGGGCCCGAGCCGGAGGCGACGGTGGCGACCCCGCCGCTGGCCGCCGCACCCGCGCCCGAAGCGCCGGTAGAGCCGATCTCCCGCATCACGTTCAGGCTGGTCGCTCCGACGAGCGGCGTGACCCTGGAGGTGGACGGCAAGCCGCTCCCTGCGGCCACGCTGACCGTGCCTCGACCGAAGCGCGGCGAGTTCACGCTGGTCAAGGCACGCGCCGAGGGCTATCAGGACGACACCCTGCGGGTGGACGCCGAGACCCCGGACGTGTTCGACGTGGCGCTGGCCAGGGTCGGCGCGGAGAAGCCCGAACCCAAGCCCGAACCCAAGCCCGAGCCGAAGCCCGAACCCAAGGCCACCGGGGCGGAGCCCACGCCGCGTCCGACGGCAGAGTCCAAGGCGCCCGCGGCGCCGGCGGACAAGAAGAAGCCGCCCAAGCCGGACATCCCGGACAACCCGTTCTGACCACGCTTGGCGCGCGTGGTAGGCTTCGCCGCATGTCTTGGGCAGCATCCCGTCGCGCGCTCGCAACCCTGGGCGCGCTGTTTTGCTTGTCTGCCTCTCCGGGCGCGTTCGCGGATGACCGCAGCGCCAAAGAGGAGGCGCGCCGCCTGTACAACGAAGCCAAGAAGGCGATGAGCGACAAGAACTACCAGCAAGCTGCCCTCGCGTTCGAAGGCGCGAGCATGCTGATCCCTCACGCTGTCGCGCTGTACACGGCGGCGCAAGCCTGGGAGCTCGCCGGTAGCCCGGCTCGCGCGGCGGACGCCTACACGCTCGCCCTCGACACGCCCAAGCTCAGCGACGCGCAAGCGCAGCGCTCCCGGGAGCGCCTCGCTGACCTCCAGAAGCAGCTCGGGGTGCTCGTGATCGCGGGACCGCCCGGCGTGCGAGTTCGCATCGCGGACCACATGGAGCTCGAGCCCCCCGCGCGGCTTCACGGCGCGCCCGGTGAGCAGACGGTGTCCGTCATCCGCCCCAGCGGTGCCACCGAGACCCACCGCGTCGTGCTGAGCGCCGGGGAGTCCACGAAGTTCGACACGGAGGAGGGCAAGGCGGAAGAGGCAACCGAGGCCACTCCCGAGCCCAAGACCGTCCCGCTCTCCGAGCCACAGAAGAAGCCCATCGTGGTCGAGACCCAGCCCAAGAGCCCCTGGCGCACCATCGGCTACTTCACCACCGGCGCGGGGCTCGCTGCCCTCGGCGGCGGCGCGCTGCTAGGGCTCTCGGCCAACGACGCTGAGGAGACCTACAAGGCGGCTCCGACGCGAGATACCCTCGACCACGCGCGCGGGCTCGAGTCCAAGACGAACATCATGTTCATCGCCGGTGGCGTGCTGACGGCGGCGGGCGTCGGCCTGTTGGTGTGGGAGAGCACCAAGAAGAAGGAATCGCCGCCGAGCGAAGCGAAGCAGCTCTCGGTTCGCGTCGCCGGGAGTCAGCTGTTCGCGGAAGGCCAGTTCTGATGCAGCGGAGCGACGTGGTGTGGTGGTCGGCGGCGGGCTCCCTGCTGGCGGGTTTCGTGGCTTGCTCGCTGGATCTCGACGAGGCCCTGCTCGCCAAGGGCGATGCCGGCGCGGACTCGTCCCTGGGCGGCAGCTCCGGCGCCGGCGGCGGCGCATCGGGAGGCAACGGCGGTACCGGAGGCAAGATCCTGGACTCCGGCGGAGCGTGCGACGCCAACGCGGAGTGCGAGACGGACGGCGGCTGCGTCGAGGGTCGCTGTTCCGGCGGCACGTGCGTGTACGAGCTGTGTCCGGTCAGCACGGCCTGCACCGCGCGTGCGTGCGACACGACTACCGCGGTGAACGCCTGCAAAGCCCCCGAGGCCTTCACCTTCCGAGCCGGAACGGTCACGCTCCCGGATGCCGTCGGTTGCAGCGGGGTGCCGGGCCGCTGTGTGGCCGCCATTGACGACTACGTGTTCGTAGGGACTACGTCCGGGCTCAACGCCTGGCGCGTGCTCTCCCCGCTGGCTCCCGAGCCGGTCAACGTGCAGTCGCCCTCCTTCGCGATCACCCGCATGGTCGCCATCGACAACAGGCTCTTCATCCTGGGACCGGCGTCGGCCGGCAAGCTGAGTATCGCGTGGATCGACGTGCCGAGCGATCCACTCGCGACGGATCTGACCATCAACTCGGCGGGGGTGAACTTCAGCGACACTTACGCGGCGGCGTACCCTGCCGCGCAGGATCGCATGTTCCTGGTGCAGAACGACACTCTGTTCCCCGCCGCTTACCTGCCCCACCCGCTCACCAGCCAGACGACGGTGACGCTCTATCCGTCGGCCGGACTCGTCAGCGGCGCGAGCGTGGTCGCGGCGAGCGGAACGCGACTGCTCGCCTACCTGGTGGACACCAGCTTGGGGGTGTATGAGCCGCAGCTCGGCTTCATCACCGCGGCGGGCACCTCCAGCGCGCAAGCTGGCGCCTTGCAGGCGCAGACCTTCGAAGCCCCGAACTCCCTGTCGGCGCATCACTTCACTTCGGGCTACGACGGCTCGGTGTTGTGGACGACCAATCGCATAGAGGGCGCGGCGGGCAGCCAGGAGACCACCGGCGTCGTGCTGCGCTGGCCCGTGATTGGCAGCAGCGGCAGCATCGACGCCGGCGCGGAGGTCGTGCTGGCCTCCTTCAACCCAACCGGCGTGAACGCCGCGCTGGCCGGCCCGAGCGCGGTCATCACGCCAACGCTTGCGCTGGCTACCGTGGCCTATCCCCCGGACCCACAGCAGACGCTGGTCCGCAGCGTCTCGCGCAGCGGCAGCACGCTTACCCTGGGCAGCGAGACGCCGCCGCCAGTGTTGCCCTTCCCACCCTCGCAGATCGGGGTCGCTGCCAATCGCCGCTATGGCTTCGTGCTCACGCCGCCGAGTCAATCACCCACCACCGCCACGACGCTGCACATCTTCGCCCCCGGCTGCTGAGCGGGTCGACGGCGGTCAGCTGACGATCGTGAGCTCCAGGCGCGAGCGCGCGTTCTGGTAGAAGGTCGCCAGCGCCTCGGACAGTCGCAGGGCTACGGTCCAGCGCGCCAAGGGCGCCTGTGCCTGCTCGAAGGGGAGCGCCGCGAAGGGCGTGTCCAGGGTGCGATGGATCACCTCGAGTTCGGCGCGGCTGGGCGCGAGCATGGGGGCGACCATGCGGTCCAGGTATAGGCTGGCCCTGGCCTGCCGGCGCAGCATCCTGAGGATTTCGCGATCATCGATTCCCTCTGCCGCACGCGCGCGCTCGACGGCGACCGGGTTCTTCGCGCGTTGATACAAGATGGTCCGAGCGGTCTGCGCGGTGCGCACGAGCTCGCGCTCGCTGGGCTCGGGATCGATGCGCAGCGACGCCAGCAGGGTCTCGGCAACATGGCGCTCCAGGGCCGCACGCACGTGCCGCTCGCGATAGGGCCGCTCATCCGTCACCACGTGGTCCGGATCCCCCAGCGCCTCGAGGCGGGCCTCGAACGCGAGCACTCGCTCCAACACGAAGCGCGGGGAGCGCGCGCCGCCGGTCTCGGGCGCCGTGAAGCGCACCACCACCCGATCCGCCAGCGCCGGCTCGGCACGCAGCGACGGCGCGACGAGGGCGCCGCTCAGGATGAGCAACGCCAGCGCGCGCCTCACGGCAGGGCCCGCTTGCTCGAGGACGGATTGCTCTGATCCGGGCCCTCGAGCGAGTCCCCGTCAGCGTCCGCTTCCCCCTCTTCCTCCCCGACGCGGGGTTCGAGACGCTGGGTGAAACCTCGTGCCGCGCGGCGCGCCTTCACGAACTCCGCGAACGCCAGCACCTTGTCCAGGTCGCGGGCGCCGAGCGCCTCGGCGACTTCACGCAGAGACTTGCGGAGGCTCTCGGCGCTGCGACCGCGACGCCCGCTGAGGAGCTCCTGCGAGATGGGTGCAGTGTCCGGCGGCCGCTCGGCGACCGCGGGTGCGGCCACCGGGCGGGCCACCGCCACCAGGTCGTGCGCGGACAGCCACGCCTCCATGAACACGCGCAGCCGTTCGCTCCGGAACGCGAACCAGCGCTCGCGCTCCGTCGCCTGCGACATCAGGACGTCCTTGAAGCGACGGAACGCACCCTTGCCGTCGATGGCGCGGGTCAGGCGCTCACGCAGCGCCTCGTCCTCCACCATGGGGATGAAGCGCTCCATCCATCGGTATTGCTCGCGCGAGCTGACCGGCTCGACGCGCATGTAGGCCGTGTCAGAGGCGATGCGCGCGTGCATCTCCGGATCCGCGATGCCATCGACCACCCGCAGCACTTCACCCGTGTCGAGGTGCAGATAGCTGTGCACCTCGGGGGCGTTGTTCTCGAAGGCGTCTTCGAGGGCTTCCCAATCCACGGGCACGTTGCGCGTGGCCTCTGCGCCGCCAGTCTGCGTGTCGCTCATGATGCTCGATCGCTGCTCAGCGCCGGCAGGTCGCTGGCGCATCCATCAGTATCAGGCTAACCCGCCCCGACGCCCAGATCACTTCGCGAACGACGCACTGCGTCATGCCACTGGGCCAGGGCTGCCTCGCGCGCTGGTGCCGCCAGGGACGGCGAAAAGGTCTGGTCCACTCGCAGCATCGCGCGCGCCTCGTCCAGGCCAGCGAAGGCTCCGGCGCCGATGCCGGCGAGCATCGCTGCGCCACGGGCGGTGGACTCCAGGTCCACCGGCCGCTCGACCGTGAGCGCCGAGTAGTCCGCCTGCAGCTGCATGAGCAGGTCGTTGCCCGCGGCACCTCCATCCACGCGCATGCGCGGCACGGGTGCCCCCAGATCCTCGCTCATGGCGGCGAGCAGGTCACCTACCTCGAGCGCGATGGCGTCGAGCGTGGCTCGCGCCAGATGCGCGCGCGTCGTCCCGCGGGTCAGTCCGGTGATGATCCCACGCGCGTCGGGATCCCAATACGGCGCGCCCAACCCAGCCAGCGCTGGCACGAAGCTGACGCCGTCGCTCGACGAGACCTGACGCGCGAGCGCTTCGATCTCGGATGCCGACGTGACGATGCCGAGCCCATCACGGAGCCACTGCACGGCGGCGCCCGCGATGAACGCGCTGCCCTCGAGCGCGTAGACGACGTCGTCGCCGATTTGCCACCCCAGCGTGGAGAGCAGGCCGAAGCGACTCGGGACCGGCTTCGGGCCCACGTTCACGAGCACGAACGCCCCCGTGCCGTAGGTGCACTTGGCCTCTCCGACGCGAAAGCACGCCTGGCCGAACAGCGCGGCGTGCTGATCCCCCGCGATGCCTGAGATCGGGATCCAGTCCGGCAGGCCCGGGACGCCGCGGGTAGCCGCGATCCGTCCAGCCGAGGGCACGATCTGCGGCAGGACCGCAGAGGGCACGTTCAAGACGCCGCACAGCTCGTCGTCCCAGCGACGCGTCTCGAGGTTCATCAGCAGCGTTCGCGAGGCGTTGGTCACGTCCGTGACGTGCGTCGCCGCGTTCTTCGCGCCCCCGGACAGCCGCCAGACCAAGTAGCTATCGACCGTTCCGAAGGCCAGCCCGCCGTGCTCCGCGCGCTGACGTGCGCCAGCGACGTTGTCCAAGATCCACTCGACCTTGGTGCCCGAGAAGTAGGGATCGAGCACGAGCCCCGTGCGCTCACGGAACGCCGGCTCCAGGCCCCGAGCCTTGAGCTCCGCGCAGCGGGCGCTGGTGCGGCGATCCTGCCACACGATGGCGCGGTGGACGGCGGCATCCGTCTTGCGGTCCCAGACCAACGTCGTCTCTCGTTGATTGGTGATGCCGATGGCGGCGATGTCCTCGCCCCGAGCGCCCGCGCTGCGCAGCGCGCCGGCGACCGAATCGACGACGCTCTGCCAGATCTCTTCGGGCTCGTGCTCGACCCAACCCGGCTTCGGGAAGTGTTGAGCAAACTCCCGGTTGTCGCGGCCGAGGGTGGCCCCGGTCCTGTCCATGACCAGCGCGGTCGAGCCGGTCGTTCCCTGATCGATGGCCAGTAGATGCTGCGTCACGCGGGTATCTTAGCCTCCCGAACCGACAGTGAGCGGCCGGAATCGCCGAGCGGGCCCTAGCCCCGCCGGGGCCGCGCTTGGCAGCCGGAAGCGCTGAAAGCTGCGCCTAAACGCGGACCCTGCGCCAGCCTTGTCGCCGCGCTCCGCGTTGGGTAGCCTTGCGACCTCTGATGGCGCGAATTCTGCTCGCGAGCCCGGAGGGGCAACAAGTCGTGGAGCTGCGCGCGTTCAATACGCTCGGGCGCCACCCGAGCAATACCATCCAGCTGCTCGACAAGATCGTCTCGAAGGAGCACTGCATCGTCGAACTGCGCGGCAGCGAGTACGTCCTGCGGGACCTCGGCAGCTTGAACGGCACCTATGTGAACGGCGAGCGCGTGAACGGCGAGCGCGGGTTGCGCCACGGCGACGACATCGCGCTCGGCGGCACTCGAGCTCGCTTCGACGACGGTACGGGTGCCCCCGTCGCGCCTCCGGCCCCGGTGGGGCAGGGCGCGGCCCCGGCCCCGGCCGGATGGCAGTCCGCACCGCCGGCGTCAGCCGCCCCGGGACTGCAGAGGCCCATGAGCGCCCCGCCGCCCACCGTGGCGGCGAACCCGCCGGTGCCCGTCGCCCCGCTCGGCTTCGAAGCAGCGCCGGCGCTCCCGACGCGCACCCCGACCCTCGACGACCCGCAGGGCGCCGGGCTGCCACCGTTGCAGTCGACGCGCATCGACGTGAGCGACCAGTCGCGCGCGATTGGCACGCAGATCGCGGCGACCCACAAGGGCTTCTTGCCCTACGACCAGATCGCCGGGAACACCTCGCAGCTGCAGGCCGACTACGAGCGGCTACGCCTCTCCCACGAGCTGAGCCGCGAGATCGCCATGGAGCGGGATCTGCGCACGTTGCTCAACAAGATCTTGCTGACGATCTTCAAGTTCGTCCGCGCGGACCGGGGCGTGATCTTCCTGCGCGACACCGCCGGGGAGCTGGTGCCCGGCGCGAGCCTGCGGCGCGACGGCACGGAGACGCCCATCACCGTGTCCTCCACCATCATGAACCACGTGATGATGGAGCGGGCGACGGTGCTCACCCACGACGCAGCCATGGATTTCGCGGCTTCCAAGGGCAAGAGCATGATCTTGAACCGGATCAGCTCCGCGATCGTGGCACCCTTGCTGCACAACGACGACATTCTCGGGGTGCTCTGGCTCGACAGCGAGACCCTCGCTCAATTCCAGCCGAAGGACATGGAGATCGTGACCGCGATCGCCGCCCAGGCCGCGATGTTCATCGAGATCAACATCCTCGGAAAGAAGATCGAACAGGAGATCGTCAATCGCGAGCGGTTCAGCCGGCTGCTCTCCCCGAACCTGGCTCAGCGGGTGCTGTCGGGCGAGCTGGACGTGAAGAAGGGCGGCCAGCTCGTCACCGAGTGCACGGTGTTCAACTCCGACATTCGCGGCTTCACGCGCATGAGCGAGGGGGCGAACCCGGAAGGCATCGTCGAAATGCTGAACGAGTACTTCGAACAGATGGTCGAGACGCTGTTCAAGTTCGAAGGCACCCTCGACAAGTTCATGGGCGACGGCATCATGGCGCTGTGGGGCGCCCCGGTGCGTCACCCGGACGATCCCATCCGCGCCGTGAGCTGCGCCATCGAACAGCTCGAGGTGCTCGGGCGCTTCAATCGCCGGCGGATGGAGCAAGACCAGCTGCCCCTCGCCATCGGCATCGGCATCCACACCGGGCCGGTGGTCGCCGGCTACATCGGCAGCTCCCGAGCGCTGTCCTATACGGTCATCGGCGACACCGCGAACACCAGTGCGCGGCTGTGCGGCGTCGCCGTCCCCGGGCAGATCCTGGTCAGCGAAGAGACCCTGTCGCGGGTCAAGCACCGCTTCCGCTGGGAAGAGCTGCCTCCCGCCCAGCTCAAGGGTAAGGGCAAGCCGTTTCGAACGTTCAATGTCCTCGGAACGCTCGAGAGCGCTCAGGTCCCCGCAGCCCTGAGTGGGGAAGGCTGAATTCGGGGCGCGGAGCCACGGGTCTTGCTCTGAGCGGCTGGATCGGCGAGACCTGTGCGCTCCGTCGATGAACCACGTCCTGGCGTTCGAGCGACCCGTCGTCGAGCTGGTCAAGCGCGTAGCCGAGCTGCGCGAGCTGGCTCGTGAAGACGCACGGCTGAGCGCCGAGCTGAAGCGACTCGAGGAGAAGGCCGCGAAGGCCGCGCGCGAAGTGTTCGCGCGCCTGACCCCGATGCAGAAGGTGCAGCTGTCGCGGCACCCGAACCGGCCGTACACCTTGGACTACGTCCACCGGCTGTTCGACGACTTCATCGAGCTGCGGGGGGACCGGCGCTTCGCCGACGATGCATCCATCGTGGGCGGCCTGGGCCGCTACCACGGCCGCTCGGTGGTGGTGGTGGGGCACCAGAAGGGGCGCAGCACCAAGGAGAACATGGTGCGCAACTTCGGGATGCCCAACCCCGAAGGGTACCGCAAGGCCATCCGGCTGTACGAGCTCGCCGACCGCTTCGGCCTCCCGGTCGTGACGTTCATCGACACGCCCGGCGCGTTCCCGGGCATCGAAGCGGAGGAGCGAGGCCAGAGCGAGGCCATCGGCTCGAGCCTCGAGGTGATGAGTCGGCTCGGCGTGCCAATCGTCACGACCATCATCGGCGAAGGAGGCTCGGGCGGCGCCCTCGCGCTCGGCGTGGCCAACCGCGTGCTGATCCTCGAGTTCTCGTACTACTCGGTGATCTCGCCCGAGGGCTGCGCCGCGATCTTGTGGAAGGATGGCACGCGGGCTCCGGAGGCCGCCGAACGCTTGCGCATCACGGCGCCCGAGTTGCTCGATCTCGGCTGCGTCGATGCCATCGTCGAGGAACCTCCCGGGGGCGCCCACCAGGACCACGACGAGGCCGCGCGGCGCCTCGACCGGGCCCTGTACGAAGCCTTGATGTCGCTGGGCGGGCTGGACGCAGAGGCGCTGCGCGAGGATCGCTACTCGCGCTTTCGGCGCCTCGGCTCTTTCGTGGCGTAGAGTGAGGAGCGGTGAGGAGCGATATGACGAACCAAGGTCTCGGCGTGCGGTGGCTGCTGGGTGCTGCCCTGCTGCTCGCGAGCGCCTGCGGCAGCGAAGCGGACGACGCGAGCGGCTACGCCGGCGCGGCCGGCGCGGGAGCGAGCGGCAGCGGGGGCGCGGCGAGCGGGGGCAGCGCCGGGGCCGGAGTGGGCGGCTTCGGGGCCGGCGGCGCAGGGGGCGCCGGAGTGGGCGGCAGCGGAGCGAGCCCCACGGGCGGCAGCGGCGGCGCGGGAGCCGTGGGCGGCAGCTGCAACGACCCGGGTCCCGAGCCCAACGACACGCTGCCCAAGGCCACGCCCGTGTGCAGCCCTGCGCCCTGCACCATCGGCTGCAGCGACAGCGCTGGAGGTGACCTCACCGGCGTGCTCTCACCCGGCGACGTCGACCTGTTCACCTACTTCGGCGAGGACAAGGTGACCTGCACGGTGAACGCCGAAGCCTCCACCTTGGACTCGGGCTTTCGACTGTGCATCTTCGCGCAGTGCGGGGGCGGCAAGCAGACCACCATCACGGGCTGCAAGAAGGGGACGCTCACACCGGGCCCGGGCGAACTCCAGGGCTGTTGTGCGCAAGCGCCTGCCGCCGTGGAGATCGATCACGACTGCCCAGGGCTGACGGACGACGACTCGGCCGCCATCACCATGCAGGTCGACCAAGCCAGCGCCTGCCTCGACTACACGGTGGCGTATCACTTCTGACGCGCGCGCGGGCTCAAGGCCCAATGCGGACGACGTCCTGCTCCAGGGTCTCGGGGTGCAGCGACCAGCGCGGCTGGCCCCGCTCCAGCATCACCGCTTGGCCGGGGCGAAGCGGCGGGAAGCTCGGGGCGCTGGCCAGGAACGCACCGAGCGCGGAGATGGACGGTTCGTGGCCCACGACCAACACACAGGTTCCATGCGCTGCGAGCTCCTCCGCGACGAGCCTGACCGGCAGGCCGGGAGCGAGCGCGAAGAAGGACTCGACCGCACCGGCGTAGCCGAGGGACTGCGACGCCAGCTCGGCGGTCTGCACGGCGCGGACCAGCGGACTGGTGAGCACCGCATCCACCGCGGCGCCGAGCTCGCCCAGCCGGCGTCCCACGGCCAGGGCGGTCCGCCGGCCCTCCAGGGTCAGGAAGCGTTGCTCATCGGCGAGCCGGGGGCCTTCGTCCACGGCGCGGGCGTGTCGCATCAGCAGCACCTGCATCCGCGGCATGCTGGCCACGGCTCGGGCGCCGACTCAATGCCCGTCGCCGGGACCGCGTGGCGCAAGACAAGTGATTGAACTTCCAAGGCAAATGCCAGCGCTTGGGCTCGACCGAGGGGTCCTTGACCAGGCCCCCGGGCGCCGCTAGCTTCCCCGTCCCCGCGCGGAAGCAGCAGCCAGGTGCGTTTCCGCCTCCGGGGGCATGGTTCCGGTCGCGGTGCTCCCACCCGATCGGGCGAGGAGTCTCCGATGGCAACGAAGATCGCGATCAATGGGTTCGGCCGCATCGGCCGCTGCGTGCTGCGGGCGCTGGTCCAAGACAAGGTGAGTGACGTCGAGGTCGTGCACATCAACGATCTCACCGACACCAAGACGCTCGCCCACTTGCTCAAGTACGACTCGATTCATCGCGGCTTCACCGCAGCCGCCGTCGGGCACAAGGACACCGGGCTCACGGTCGGCGGCAGGGACATCGCTGTCACCGCGATCAAGGACCCGAAGGAGCTCCCGTGGAAGAGCGCCGGCGTGGACATCGTGCTCGAGTGCACGGGGCTGTTCACGGACAAATCCAAGGCGATCGCCCACATCGAGGCGGGCGCCAAGAAAGTACTGCTCAGCGCTCCCGGGAAGAACCACGACAAGACCATCGTCATCGGCGTCAACGACGACGAGTACGACCCGGCCGGCCATCAGGTGGTGTCCAATGGCTCTTGCACGACGAACTGCCTCGCGCCCGTCGCCAAGGTCCTGGTGGACACCTTCGGCGTGGAGCACGGCCTGATGACCACCATCCACGCCTACACCAACGACCAGAGCTTGCTCGACCTCCCCCATCGCAAGGGGGACCTGCGCCGAGCCCGCGCGGCAGCGGTCAGCATGATCCCGACCAGCACCGGCGCCGCCAAGGCCATCGCCGAGGTGATCCCGGCGCTGAAGGGGCGCTGTGACGGCATGGCGATGCGCGTGCCCACGGTGGACGTGTCGGTGGTCGATTTCACGGTCCTCACCAGCAAGGCCGTCAGCGTCGACAGCATCAACGCCGCGATGAAGGCGGCCGCGGAGAGCGGTCCCCTGTCTCGCGTGCTGCGCTACACCGAAGAGGAGCTCGTCTCGAGCGACTACATCGGCAACCCCGCCTCCAGCATCTTCGACGCGACGCTGACCAAGACCCAGGGCGACAAGTTCGCCAAGGTGTTCGCGTGGTACGACAACGAGTGGGGCTTCTCCGTCCGCATGATCGATCTGGCGCGACTGATGGCCACCCGCCTCTGAGCGCGGAGCGGTAAGCCCCCATGGCCCTCCTGGACGGAATCGCGAGCGTCACGGACCTCGAGCTCGCGGGCGAGCGGGTCTTCATCCGCGTGGACTTCAATGTCCCGCTCGACAAGAAGACGGGCGCGATCACCGACGACGAGCGCATCGTCGCAGCGCTGCCCACCATCTTGCATGTGGCCAAGGCCGGCGCGAAGGTGATCTTGGCGTCGCACTTCGGTCGACCCAAGGGCAAGCCCAACCCCGCCTACAGCCTGGAGGTCGTCGGCGCTCGCCTCGCCGAGCTGACCAAGATGGAGGTGCACGTCCCGGACGACTGCATCGGCGAGGCCCCGCGGAAGGTGATCTCGGATCTGCGCGAGGGGCAGCTCTGCCTGCTCGAGAACCTGCGCTTCCACGAGGCCGAGGAGCAGAACGACGACGCCTTCGCCAAGGAGCTCGCGTCACTGTGCACGGTGTACGTGGGTGACGCCTTCGGCGCTGCCCACCGCGCGCACGCCAGCGTCGACGCGCTGCCGAGGATGATGCCCAAGCGCGCCATGGGTTTCCTGGTCGCTCGCGAGGTGGAGTCGCTAGCGCGCGTGGTAGAGACGCCCGAGCGGCCCTTCGTCGCGGTGCTGGGCGGGGCCAAGGTCACCGACAAGCTCGGCGTCATCGAGGCGCTGCTCGACAAGTGCGACTGCCTCTGCATCGGCGGCGCCATGGCCAACACCTTGTTGGCTGCCCGCGGCTACGACATGCGCGCCTCGCTGCTCGAGCAAGACTTGGTCGCGCGCGGTCGCACCCTCTTCGAACAAGCCGAGAAGAAGGGCGTGAAGCTGCTGCTGCCCAGCGACGTGGTCACCGGCGGCTCGCTGGAGGCCACGAGCGGCAGCACCGTGGCGGTGGCCATGCTCGCCGACGGACAGCTCGCGCTCGATATCGGACCGGCGACGGTCGCGGCGTTCCGCGCTCAGATCCTGGCCGCCAAGACGGTGTTCTGGAACGGGCCCATGGGGCTGTTCGAGAACCCGGCCTTCGCCGCTGGCACCACCGGGGTGGCGAGCGCGCTGGTGGACTCGGCGGCGTTCACCGTCGTGGGCGGCGGCGACAGCGCCGCGGCGATCCGCGCCGCAGGCTTGGCGGCTCGGGTCTCCTTCGTCTCCACGGGCGGCGGCGCGGCACTCGAGCTGGTGGAGGGCAAGAAGCTGCCGGGCATCGAGGCGCTCCGGCTGGTGAGAGGCTGACATGAAGCGGCGCGCGGTGATCGCGGGGAACTGGAAGATGTACAAGGGCGGCGCCCTGGGCGTCGAGCTCGCGCAGAAGCTCGTCGTGGCCTGCGGCGATCTCGCCACGGTGGACGTCGTCGTCGCGCCGCCGTTCACGGCGCTGGCGGCCGTCGCGCACGAGCTGCAGGGCAGCCGCATCGATCTGGGCGCGCAGAACCTACACCCCGCCGCGGAGGGGGCGTTCACCGGTGAGGTCAGCGCTCCCATGCTGCTCGAGTCCGGCGTGCGCTGGGTCATCATCGGGCACAGCGAGCGCAGGCAGCTCTTCGGCGAGACGGACGACTCCGTGCGCGACAAGGTGCGCGCCGCCCTGGAGCACGGCCTGCGCCCCATCGTCTGCCTCGGGGAGACGCTGGCCGAGCGTGAGGCCGGGCGCACGCTCGAGGTCGTTCACCGCCAGTTCGACGCCTTCGCGGCGACTCTGGCCAGCAAGCCAGGCTTCGGGGTGGTCGCCTACGAGCCCGTCTGGGCCATCGGCACCGGCAAGGTCGCCAGCGTCGAACAGGCGGAGGAGGTCCACTCGGCGCTGCGTGCCCGCCTGGCCAATCACGGTCCGGAGGTTGCGGAGCGCACGCGCATCCTGTACGGCGGCAGCGTGAAACCGGACAACGCGGCCGCCCTGCTCGACCAGCCCAACATCGATGGCGCGCTGGTCGGCGGCGCGAGCCTGGATGCCGAGTCCTTCTGCAGAATCGTCGCGGCCGCGCCGTCCGCCGCTTGAAGCGCACCTAGAAAGCCAAACTCATGGGCGAGATCCTCAAGACCCCGATCACCGTCGTGCACATCATCGCGTGTATCTTCTTGATGCTCGTGATCCTGATTCAGCCGGGACGCTCCGGCGGCCTCGGCGCGCTCTCCGGCGGCGCGGCTCAGCAGGTGTTCGGCGGGCGCGGAGCCGGCAACATCCTGACCAAGATCACGTGGGTCACCGCCGCCATCTTCTTCGTGACCGCGCTGTCGCTCGCGTATCTATCCACCAGCACCGACGAGTCCCTGCAGAAGCGAGCGGACACGACGAAGCCGGAGAGGGTCGAAATCGGTGCGGCTCCCGCGAGCTCCCAGTGAGCTCTGGCTAGTCGCTGGGTTCAAGTCGCTCGTCTCGCTGCTGGTCCTGGCGGCTGGCTTTCGCGCGCTGTCGGACGACGACTACGCGCGGGTCCACATCGCGCAGAGCTTCGCGCAAGCCCCCAGCTTCGACCCGAGCGGGACGAGCTGGCTGCCGCTGCCCTTCTGGCTCACGGGCGCCGCCATGGCGCTCCTGGGCACGGATCCCATCGTGGCGCGCGTCGTGGCGGTGGCGTCGGGCGTGCTCGGCGTCGCCTTGCTCTGGGCGGCGGCGCGGGCCCTCGGCGTCGGCAGGCAGGGCGCGCTGCTCGGCGCGACGATCGCCGCAGCGTTTCCGTACTCCGCCTGGCTGGGCGTGGCGACGGTCCCCGAGCTGCTCACGGCCTCGCTCATCGTGTTCGCGCTGGCCACGGCAGCGAGCCCGAACCCCACGCAACGGCTCGCCGGCGGAGTACTCCTGGCCGCGGCGGCGCTGTCTCGCTACGAGGCCTGGCCCGTGGTGCTCGGGCTGGCAGCCCTGGGCGCCTGGGACGCCCTTCGGCACCGGGACCTGCGGCGCTTGCTACCCGCGGTCATCGCGGCGCTCGGACCGCTCAGCTGGCTCGTCAGTGGCCTGGTGCGCCACGGCAGCGCCTTCTTCTTCGTCAAGCGGGTGGCCGCGTATCACGCTGCTGTCGGTGGCGACGCGCGCCCGGCGTGGGAGCGCCTGCTCGACAAGCCCATCGCGCTCGTTCGCTGTGAGCCGGAGCTCATGGCGCTGCTCGTGGTCCTGCTCGTCGCGCAGCTCTCGCGGGGCACAGCGCCCCTCGGGCGCTACGCTCGCGTCGGCCTCGGCCTTGGCGCGCTGCTCGCCTTCCTGATGATCGGCGACGTGCGCGGCGCCGCGCCGACCCATCACGCCGAGCGTACACTGCTCGCCTGCTGGCTCGCCTCCGCCCTGCTGGTCGGTGATCTGGCCTGTTCGCTGCGAGTCCGGCTGAGCCCGCTGACCCGGCGGCTGACCACGCTCGGAGCGCTCTCGGCCGTGCTCTGCGCGGCCTTGTTCGCTCGTCCCTGGTACGCTCGGCGTGACGGCTTCATCGATCGCAGCGACCACGTCGAGCTGGGGCGCGCGGCTCGCGCAGCAGCCCCCGGCCGCGTACTGCTCGTGAGCACGCCGGACTACGGCTACTACTCGGTGTTCACCGGCTATGGCAGCCCCGAGTCGTCCCTGGCGATCGGCGGCGGCGATCCTCGGCTGCCCCCGCGGCAGGGAGCGCCAGCCAGCCCAGCGGAGTTCATGAAGTACATATCGAACACGGGCGCTCACTGGCTCGTGGTCACCGGCGACGAACAGACAGCACTGGCCCGGCGCGCGGGCGCCACGCCCTGGGCCGCGCGGGGTGAGCTGTCCCTACTGCGCGCCCCGGGCCTGTGAACTTGGCCCGCTGTGCGGGGGACAAGGGACAATCGTGCCCCGCCCATGTCGAGAATTCTCAACGGAGGAGCGGCGCAGAGGCGCGCGCTTCGAGTCGGGTGTACGGTCGCCGTCGGCGTCACGCTGTGGTCGCTCGCCGCCGTCGCCCAGGACGCCGCCGCCGACGCTGGACCCGACGGCAGCGCCGCGACCCTGGATGGTGGGGAAGCGTCGGACGCAGCGGCTGCCGCCGACGCGGCGTCGACTGCGAGGGTGGACGCCACCCCTGACGCGCCGGTCGAGGCCGAGGCCGCGCCGGTCGAGCCCGAGCCCGCGGGACCCGCACCGAGTGCATCCGACGACGCCCCACCGGCGGATCCGACCGCCGTCATGCTCAAGGGCACCACGGTGTTCCAGGTGCTCGTCCCCCGCAGCGGTATCCCCGCTGAGCAGCGCGCCGCGCGGGCCACCGAGGCGCTAGGTTCCGCTTTCGAGCAAGCCAATGACGAGGTTCGTACCGAGCGCAAGGGCGACACGGTCACGGTCTACGTCGGCTCCACGCCCATCATCCAGCTCGGTCCCGAAGACTCGGAAGCCGCCCGAGACTCGAGCCTCGAAGTGCACGCCGCAGCGACAGCGGACCGCGTACGCCAGGCCGTGGCGCGGGAACGCCAGCGCCAACGGATCGCCTCCACCGTCTTCTCCATCTCGCTGGTGGTGTTCACCGGGCTCATCGCCGTCTACCTGATGCGCAAGCTCGGCGACTTCGCTGAGCGCGCCCACGCCTGGCTCGCGAACAACGCTGGTCGGCTCACCGGCATCCACCTGCAGTCGCTCGAGGTCATCAGCCCCGCGCTGCTCAAGAGCTCGCTGTCCACGGGTCTGTCGCTGGGACGAGTGCTCGGCCAGTTCAGCGTCATCTACTTCTGGATCGTCTTCGCGCTCAGCTTGTTCGAGACCACGAAGGAGTACAACGAGAAGCTGACGGGCTTCTTGTTCGAGCCCGTGGGCGGGATGCTGCGCCGCCTCGCCACGGGCGTCCCCGTCCTCTTCGTAGCGCTCATCGCCGCGCTGGCGGTGGCGCTCTTGGTGCGGTTCATTGCGCTGTTCTTCGAGAGCGTGGAGCGTCGCGAGAGCTCGGTCGGCTGGATTCCGCCGCATCTGGCGCGACCCACCAGCGTGCTGCTGCGTGTGGGCGTGATCGTCGGCGCGCTGGTGTTCGCCGGTCCGGTCGTGACGGGCGACTCCGAGGGCGCCTTCGCCAAGGTCGGCATCGTGCTCCTGGCAGCGCTCGGCATGGCCTCGGTGCCGTTGCTCGCGACGCTGGTGGTGGGGGCGACGACCATGTTCAGCGGACGGCTCCGGATCGGTGAGTCCACGCAGATCGGAGAGCAGCGGGGCTGGGTGGAGACCATCTCCTTGCTCGGCGTGCACCTGGTCGACGGCGAGGGGGGCACCACGACCGTACCCCACCTGGTGACGCTCGTTCGCCCCATCGTCCGTAACGGCGAGCGACTCGCCGCGGAGATCGTCGTCCCCCTCGGATCGCTCGTGGAGATCGAGGCGGCGCTCCACTCGGCGGCGGCCGCCATCGGCAGCGAGCCAACCCTCGAGGTCGTCTCCCTGGACGTGCGCTCGATCCGCTACCGGGTCTCGGTGAAGACCGAGGCCTTCACCGCGGCGTCGAAATTGGTGACCGCGCTCGCTCACGCCGCGCAGCGCCCCGAGCCGGCTGCCGCCTCGGAGCCAGCCGACGCGTGAGCGGGATCGGGCTGTTGCTCGTGTTGCTGGTGCTGGCCTACACAGGCAGCATCCTGGTGGGTGGGCGAACCCTGCGCGGCTTCGGCCTGCCCTCCGGATCCGAGTACCTGATCCTCGGCTTCGTCGTGGGTCCGCACGCGCTGAACGTCGCGGAGCGCTCGGTGGTCGGGGAGTTCGCGCCGCTCGCGCTGGTCGGCATGGGCTGGCTCGCCCTGGTCACCGGTCTCGACTTCGGGGTGGTGGGCGAGCGGAGCATCCGCAAGCGAACCCTGGCGGTGAGCCTCTCCCTCGGCATGGCGACGGCCGCGGTCGTCGCCTGTCCGGTCGCGTGGCTGGCACAGGCCCGCTTCGGCCTGCCCACGCGCGAGGCGTGGCTGCTCGGTGGGGGCATGGGCGCTGCGCTGTCCGAGACGACGCGGCACGCAGTGCGCTGGGTCGTGCAGCGCTACTCCGCCCGAGGACCGCTCTCGAACCTGATCGCTGAAGTCGCGGACGCCGACGACGCCGTAGGCCTGTTCCTGCTCGCCGCGCTGTTCGCCCTCGGCAGCAGCGAGACCGCGGAGCAAACCGCTGTGCGCCTCGGCGTCACCCTGGGCGGAGGCATCGCCGTTGGAGTGCTCGTGGCGATCTTGTTCGCCATGGAGCATCGGCTCAGCGAGAGCTGGGGCCTGCTCATCGGCGCGGCGCTGCTCGCGATCGGAGGCGCCGTGCGGTTGGAGCTCGCGGTCGTGAGCACCTGCTTCGTGATGGGCGTGACCCTCTCGCTGCTCTCGCGCCATCGCGAAGAGATCCGCAACATGCTGCGGCCGACCCACTCACCCGTCGTGCTGCCGGTGCTCTTGCTCGCCGGCGCGATGGTCGACGTCGACGTCATCGGACGGCTCGGCTGGCTGGTCGCCGCGGCGCTCGCGGCCCGAGTATTGGCCAAACTCCTGGGGGGTGCGGCGCTCGCGCGCGTGAGCAGAGCTCCCGCGGGCACCGCGCGAGCAGCGGGCCTCGGCATGCTCTCGTCGGGGAGCGTGAGTGTGATGGTCGGCCTGGCCTACGCCCTGCAGTTCCCCGGCGACGTGGGCAAGCTCGTGCTTCTCACCGCGGTGCTGTCGTCGGTGCTCGGCGAGCTGGTCGGCCCCCTCTCGCTGCGGAGCGCGCTGCTGCGCGCGGGTGAGATCGCGGCGTCCTCGAGTCGCCGCGCGGGAGAGACGACTTGAGCGCGACGACCGCCGCACCGAGCAAGGGCATCCTCGTACGGATGAGCCAGGCGCTCGCGCTGGCCGCGACCTTCGGGCTGATGCTCGGCGCCCGCCACTTGGTCCCGACCTTCGATGGCACGTTGGCCACGATCGCGGCCATTGGTCTGTTGCTGCTCGCGGGCACCCTCGTCGCCGAGCTCTTGGAGCCACTCAGGCTGCCCCACCTGACCGGCTACCTGCTCGCGGGTGTGCTCGCCGGACCGTACGTGCTGCACTTGGTCGAGCACGACGCCGTAGCGCGGCTCAGTCCGGTCAACACCCTCGCCCTCGCGCTGATTGCGCTGGCGGGCGGAGTCGAGCTCGACATCGCGATGCTCCGCAAGGTCATGCGGAGCCTGGTCGTCTCCACGCTGGTGCAGAGCGTGCTGGTGTTCGCCGTGCTCGCGGGTGCGTTCCTGCTCTTGGCGCCGTTCATCCCCTTCGTGCGGGATCTCGGCAGTGAGGCCATCCTGGGCGTCGCGCTGCTCTGGGGTGTGCTCTCGGTCAGCCGCAGCCCCGCGGCGTGTCTCGCCGTGCTCTCGCAGACCCGCGCCAAAGGACCCGTGGCCGGCTTCTCGCTGGCGTTCATCATGACGTCCGACGTGGTCGTGGTGGTCATGCTCGCCGTCGTCATCGCCATCGTGCGACCGATGTTGGTCCCCGGCGCCGAGCTGTCGGTGGCCAACCTGGAGCTCGTAGGCTACGAGATCGTCGCCAGCATCTGCGTCGGCACGACGCTGGGCATCGTGCTTGCCATCTACCTCAAGCTGCTCGGGCGACAGCTCTTGCTGCTCTTGATCGCCCTGTCCTTCGGCGTCACGGAGGCGCTGCACTACCTGCACTTCGAGCCGCTGCTCACCTTCCTCTCCGCCGGATTCGTGGTACGCAATCTGTCCCGGCAGGGCCCCGTCATGCTGTCCGCGATCATGCGGACGGGGGAGGTCGTGTACGTCGTGTTCTTCGCGACCGCCGGCGCACACCTGGATCTGCCGCTGCTCCGGGAACTCGGTCCCATCGCGCTCGCGCTGTGCGCCGTACGCGCGCTGGCGACCTGGCTGGCCGCCCGCGGCGCGAGCGCCCTGGCCCGGGACGAGCCGGTAATCCGCCGCTGGGGGTGGTCGGGCCTGGTCTCGCAAGCCGGGCTCACCCTCGGCCTCGGGGTCGTCATCGAGCGGCAGTTCCCGGAGCTGACCGGCTTTGGCTCGCTCGTGGTCGCCACCGTCGCCGTCAACGAGATCGTCGGGCCCGTGCTGTTCAAGCTAGCGCTCGACCGCACGGGTGAGAGCGCGAAGGAGGGGCCCGAAGCGCGCTCGAGCCTGCCGGCCACGAGCGAGTGACCTCGGGGACAGGCGGGCGCCAGCCCCGGATTTCGGCTACCCTCCAGGGTCATGGCTGGACGCATCGCTTCCCGGGCTGTCGGCTTGCTGTGCGGGCTCGCGGCGCTGAGCGCATCCCTCGCCGCGGAGGCCAAGCCCGAGACCACGCTGCGTATCGCCACCCTCGCGCCAAAGAACAGCGCTTGGGGCAAGGTGTTTCGGGTCTGGCAGAAGGCCGTCGATCAGAAGACCAACGGCCGGCTCGCGCTCGAGGTCTACTATAACGCCGTACAGGGCAACGAAGACGGCATGGTCGGCAAGATGAAGTCCGGCCAGCTCGACGGCGCAGTGCTCACCAGCGTGGGCCTGTCGCGCATCCACAGAGACGTGCTGGTCTTGCAGCTGCCGGGGGTAGTGGACTCTTGGAGCGCGCTCGACAAGGTGCGGTCGGCGCTCGCTCCGGAGCTCGAGCAGGGGTTTCTGAAGGAGGGCTTCGTGGTGCTGGGCTGGGGAGACGTCGGCCTGGTGCGCCAGATGTCGAAGGGGTTCGCCGTGCGTCGTCCGGCGGATCTCAAGGGCAAGCGTCCGGCGGTGTGGCGCAACGAGCCCCTTGGCCCGCTGGTGTACTCCAAGATCGGCAGCGTCGTCCCCGTGCCCGTGTCTCCGACGGAGCTGCTGCCCGCGTTGCGCGCCGGGCGCGTGAACGCGGTGAGCGCGCCGTCTCTCGCCGCCGAGCAGCTGCAGTGGACGAGCAGCCTCGATCACATCGGCAGCCAGGCCACGGTGTGCGCCGTGGGCGGAAGTGTCATGCGCAAGGAGGCGCTGGACAACCTGCCGGCGGACCTCCGGGAGACCTTCCTCGAGCTGCAGAAGAAGCTCGGTTCGTCCAACGCGCAGCGCATTCGTAAGCTGGACGGCGAGGCCTACACCCGCCTGGCCAAGCGGATGACCGTCGTGGACCTGAGCGAAGCCGATCGCCAGGAGTGGCGAAAGCTGCTCGTACCGAGCATTCGGCAGCTCTCCGGGGGAACCTACCCCAAAGCGATGATCGAGCAGGTGCTGAAGCTCACGGGCAAGAGCGACACCCGCTGACCCGGGCTAGCCGGCATTCTTCGCCGCTAATTTGAACGCCTCGGGTGGCGCCCGCTAGGATCCGCGCCGTGCTGAGCCGCATCACCCGCCGCGCGGTGGAGGGAGTCGTCGTCGCCTTCGCCGCGCTCGGGTTCTTCGTGGTCCCGCTGGGCGAGCGCACCGGCTTTCAGCACGCGCGCGCGATCGTAGAGACCCGGGCCGCCCGCGACGCGATGGACGGAACGAGCCGTGCGCTCGGCACCGTCTACCGCAGCGTCTGGACCAGCGTCACGGCGCCGCCGGCCGACCCACAGGAGCGACACGACGAGGCGCCGCTGGTCTTGACCGCCTCCGCCGACGGCCCAGACGCGAGTCTCTAGCCTCTGCTGGTCGGCTCAGCGCGGAAGCGGCGGCGCGGCGGTGGTCGAACCCGCGCCCCAGAACTTCAGCCCCACCGGCGCCGAGGGGATGGCGATGGGCGTGGTCGACACGGTCGTGGTGGAGAAGTCGATCTGGAAGAGCTGCCCAGCGCTGGTGAACCCGTACGCAGCGCCGGCCCAGAACCCGAGCCCGAAGACGCTCTTGTGGCTGACGGAGCCCCAGTTCTTCAGCACTGCTCCCGTCTTCGGATCGATCTCCACCAGGCAGTCGGCCACGCTGCAAGCCCCGGCCTTCACGGTGAGATACGTGGCGCCCCCGATCACGCTCACGATGTCGCCGCTCGAGACTAGTCCGTCCGTCAACGCGCCCGCATTGACCACCTCGATGGCGCCGGTGGTGGTGTGGACACGCACATAGTCGGTCTCCTCGTAGCCGACGAGCACCTCCGCGCTCGGGTCCAGCGTGCCTGCAGGAACGAACGACAGCGAGTTGGGGAACGGACCACCAGACGCGATGAGCTGGCACTTCGCCGTCGTCGGATCGATGCGCCAGAGGGCAGTCTCGGTGGTGGCGAACATCTTGGAGTCCTTGTCGATGGCGATGTCCCACACCGTGCTGCAGCCGTCGAAGGGTCCGATGACCTGAACCTGCTTGGTGTCCGGATCGAGGCGATACAGCTCGTCCGGGCCGTGGCCGTACACCTCGGACGGGCCCGTCGGCGGGCCGCCGCCGGTGGCGGCGTCGATCAGCAGGCCCCCACCGCTGCCGCCGCTGCCCCCCACCAGGCCGCTGCCTCCGCTGCCGCCGGCGGCCATGCCGCCGCTGCCCGCGCCCGCGCCACCCGCGTCGCCGCCGCTCCCTCCGCCGCCACTCGCGGCGGAGCAACCGCACGCGAGGGCCAGGATGGCAGTGGAGCAGAACGCGAGCGAAGGGGAGCGGCGGGTGAGCATGAAGGTGGCTGAAGCGTGGACCGTAGCGAGCCCGTTGTCATGCACCATTTCGCTCCCTCGCGCCGCCGAGTCGGGCTCCGGCTCAGGGGCCAACCCTCGACCGCTGACGAAGCTCACGGAGCTTGGATTCGGTGGACCACCACCGGCGCTCCCTGCCCTTGCCCCGGAGCATCGCCCACGACGTACACCGTAGTCGGTCCTGCCGCGTCGCTGGCGGTGAGCGTGCAGGTTCGAGTCAGCGACGCGAAGGGGGACAGCACGTTGACGCCCACCGCGTCGGCGGGGGCCTTGTTGTACAGCGTGCCCGTGTGAGCGTTCACGGCCGAGACGGCCAGGATCCCCGCGCTCGAGAGCAAGGCTGGCATGGCGTTGACCCCCGCGTCGCTCGCGAGGGCGACCACGACCCCGCCCGCCTTGCTGAACTGATCGACGGCCGTCTGCCAGCTGGCGCCCGCCGGACCGAGGGTCCCCGCGGGCGCGTTGGGCTGATCGTAGACGAGCAGCACGTCGAACGACAAGATGCTCAGCTGGCTGAGGACAGCCGCGGGTGTGGCCGCGGTCGTGAGCGAGAAGGTGCGGTTCTTGGCCTGCGCTGCCCAGCCGATGGTCTGGTTCACGCGGTTACGAACGTTGGCCGGCGTGTGCTGATGATACGCGAGGATCCTCACCGGATCCGCCAGAGGCAAGAACACGGCGTTGCCCAGGAGCAGCGTCTGAGGCGCGTTCTGGAAGCTCTGCTCGTAGTTCATGCACGCGGTGACGAGGTGTCCGACCACGGCGCCCACGCACTGCCCGCTCTGGCAGATCCCGCTCGGGCACTGGTTGTTGCACGCGCCGCAGTGCATCGGATCGTTGTTGAGGTCGACGCACTGGCCGTTGCAGGCAACCAGCGGCGGATCGCACAGCGGCACGCAGGCGTGACCGCCGTCCCCGGGCGAGCACAACGGAGTGGCGCCAACGCACTGGGTGAAGCAGTCGCCGCACTGACTCGCGGTGACGTAGGGCGGCGTGCAGGCGTCCCCGCCATCGCCCGGACCACCGTCGCCTGGGCCGCCATCTCCCGCGTCGTCGTCCGGGCCGTCTCGGTCGGCGCTCCCGTCCCAGGACGCGCCATCGCTGTCCCCGTCCTCGCTGGCGTCGAGGGCGCCGTCGGCGGTGCCGTCCGCCGCGCCGTCGGCCGCGCCGTCCGGATGCCCGCCGCCGTCGCCGCAGGCCCCCGGCAGGCACTCACCGCCGACGATGCCGCCGTCCGTACATGCCCAGGCGACGACCGCGGGGGCCACGAGAGCGACCAAGATGGTGACGGGGCCCCGACTCACTTCTTCTCTCCCTCGCTACTCTGCTCCAATCCGGCTTGGCTGGCCGGTACTTTTCGCTCTCGAGTGATCTGAAACTCCACGCGCCGATTGAGGAACCACGCGCGCTCGTTCTTCTTGTCCACGAGCGGCTCGGCCGAGCCGAACCCCTTGGCGGACAGTCGCTCCCGCGAGAGCCCCCGCGAGACGAGGAAGCTGGCGACCGACTCGGCGCGCTCCTGGCTGAGCTTCTTGTTGAACCACTCGGGTCCGCGCTCGTCCGTGTGGCCGTGCACCTCGATGTGGACCCAGCTGGGGTTGTCGGCGATCAGCTGCTTGACCCGCTCGAGCAGCGGGTAGCTCACCGGACGCAGCTTGGCGCTGTTGGTCCAAAAGTGAACCCGATCGTCGAGCAGGATCTTGTCCCCGACCACGCGCACCTGCTCCGCGTCCGGACAGCCGTCCTCGTCGTGGTACTTGTTGAAGGTCTCGGGCTCGTTCGGGCACTGATCCACGGCGTCGGGGATGCCATCCTGGTCGTTGTCCAGGTCTGGGCAGCCGTCCTCGTCCTCGAAGCCATCGAAGTCCTCTGGCTCGCCCGGGCACTTGTCGACCGAGTCGGGGATCCCGTCGCCGTCGTTGTCCGGATCCGGGCAGCCGTCCTCGTCTTGGAAGCCGTCTTTGTCCTCGGGATCGTTCGGACACTCGTCGGCGGCGTCCGGGATGCCGTCGCGATCGTTGTCCAAGTCCGGGCAACCGTCGGCGTCTTCGAAGCCGTCGAAGTCCTCTGGCTCGTCGGGGCAGCGATCGACCGAGTCCTTGATGCCGTCGCCGTCGCGGTCCCCGTCCTCGGCGGGCCGGGTCGCGCCCCCGAAGAAGCCATGCACCCCGAGCAGCACGACGTTGGCGTCCGCGGGGCGGAACTCGTCGTTCGGCTGAAACACGTGCAGGTAACCCACTGCGGGCCCCACGCCGGTGCGCCCCTCGGCGAGCAGGACGTCCCAGCCGACGAACACGTCGAACAGGGGTCGGGTCAGCTCGCCGGTGCGCGCGACGCCACCCGCGGCTGACAGCCAGAGCCCCGCGGGGCTCAGGGCGCTGCCGTCCCAGCCGGGGTAGAAGGGACGGAGCCTGAGGCCAGCGGCCAAGTGAGCAGCCGAGCCCGCGCCCGCCGGCGAGACCCGAGGGTCGCTCGGCGGCTCCCCGTCGCTCAGCCAGAGCGAGCCCAGCTCGAGCTGCAGTCCGATGGCCCGAGAGAGCGACAGCTCGCCAGCGACGAACAGCCCCCCGCCCCAGCCCAGCTCGTCCTGCTGGTGCCCTCCGACGGCACGCGCGGCCGCGGCCGTGCCGTGGACTCGGAGCGGCTCGGCGCGCGCTGGCCCCGCGAGCGCTCCCAGGGCCGCACACACGCCGAGTGCGCGCGCTGCTTGGCCCGCGGTGCGCGTGGCTCTGCCACGGGAGTATGGAGACACCTGGCCCATCCGGCTCGATGTTCGCAGAGAACGGCGGTGTTGGGCGATTCTTTAGTCGAGTCGCGCCGCTAGCGCGGAAAATCAACCTGGACGCGGCTCGTCCGGGTGCTCGTTGTAGTAGGCGTCGAGGCTCTCTCGCGAGATGCGCACCACCACCACGCCCTCGCGCTCGATCTTCGCTTGACAGCCGAGACGAGAGCTCGGCCGTACGTCGAAGGCCTTGTCGAGGATGTCCTCCTCGTCTTCGTCGGCTTCGCTCAGGAGTTCGAGCCCCTGATCGACGTAGACGTGGCAAGTCGAGCACGCGCAGACGCCGCCGCAAGCGTGACCCTCGGGCGCGTGAGCCTCTTGGGCGGCGGCGAGCAGATTGGTTCCGACGGGCACCTCGATCTCGATACCCTGATCGGCGAACACGACCTTGGCCATCAGCGGCTCTCCTCTTCCACGGGGTGACCATGCGCGAGCAGGTGAGCGTCCACGCCGGCGGCGTGCTCCACGGTCTTCTCCACGTCCATCAGGTTTCGCCCGGCGATCGCGGCGGCGATCGCGCGGTTCATGCGCTGCCCGGCGAACCGGTGAGTCGCGTCGTCCAGCTCATCCAGACACAGCTGCAGTCGCGCCGGCTTGGTCGCGGTCTCGATGGCCTCGCCCAACGCGCTCATGGCTCGCTCGATGCGTGCGGCCTCCTCCGGTTCGAGCAAGTCCGCGTCCGTCGCCAGCCCCTTGCGGGTCGCGAGCAAGATGCGCTCCGCCTCCACTCGCGCGTCCGCCAGTCGACGCGCCTCCAGATCCGCCTCGCCGTGATCCAGCGCGTCGATGAGCATGGCCTCCACTTGCTCGTCGGTCAGCCCGTAGCTCGGCTGCACCTCGACGTGCTGCGTGAGCCCGGTGGTCAGCTCGCGGGCCTCCACCTGCAGCAGGTTGTTCTCGTCGACGAAGAACTCGACCTCCAGCCGCGCCATCCCCGCGGGCATGGGGGGAATGCCGCTGAGCACGAAGCGCGCGAGGGAGCGGCAGTCGCTAGCCAGCTCTCGCTCGCCCTGCACGACGTGGATCACGAACCCCGTCTGGTCGTCCGCGTAGGTCGTGAACACGCTCTTGGCGCCGGCGGGGATGGTGGTGTTGCGCGGCAGGATCTTGTCCACCCCGCCGCCCATGGTCTCCACGCCCAGCGACAGCGGCAGTACGTCCAATAGCAGCACCTCGTCGCTCTCGCTGGCGAGCAGCTCCGCCTGCACTGCGGCGCCGTAAGCCACGACCAAGTCGGGATCGATATCCGCCAAGGGCTCCTGGCCAAAGAGCTCTCGCACGTAAGCGCGCACGCGAGGTACCCGCGTCGAACCACCCACCAAGATCACACCGTCCACGTCGGTCGGCGCGAGCCCAGCGTCGCGCAGCGCGCGCCGCGCCGCACGTCCAGTCCGCTCTACGAGCGGCGCGATGGCGTCCTCGAAGTGCGCCCGCTCGAGGCGATACATGACATGCCCGCCGCCGAGCTTGGGCAGCTCCACCTCCGCGACCAGTGCGTCCGTCAGCGCGTGCTTGGCCTGCCGAGCCGCGTCGAGCACCACGCTGACGACCTCCGGGGTCCGCGAGGCTTCGGTCGCGCAGCCCATCGCCGCGAGCATCTCTTCGGCGATCACGCGATCCATGTCGTCCCCGCCCAGGGCGCTGTCGCCGCCGGTGCTGCGCACCTGAAAAATGCCGTCGTCCAGCGTGAGCAGCGTGATGTCGAAGGTGCCGCCCCCCAGATCGTAGACGGCGAAGGTGCCGTTCTGCTTCTTGTCCAGCCCGTAGGCCAGCGCCGCTGCCGTGGGCTCGTTCAAGAGCCGCAGCACCGTCAGTCCGGCCAGCTTCGCGGCGTCTTTCGTGGCTTGGCGCTGGGCGTCGTCGAAGTAGGCGGGCACCGTGATGACCGCGCCGCCGACGGCGCCGAGGTGGTCGCGCGCGCTCTGCGCCAAGCTCCTCAAGATTTCGGCGCTGACCTCGACCGGCGTGACCACCCGCGAGCCGACGTCGAAGTGCACTACGCGCTCGTCGGCGGCAGCATCTGCGAAGCGATAGGTGCCGAGCTTCTTCGTCTGCTCGTCCGCCGCGCCGCGCCCCATGAAGCGCTTGACGCTGGCGATGGTGCGCTCGGGCGCGCGGGCGGAGAAACCCCGCGCCGCTTGGCCGACCACGACGTTGCCATGATCACCGTAGTACACCACGCTGGGCAAGAGCGCCGTGCCGTCGCAGGTCACCAGCGCCATCGGCCGCTCGTCGCGCATGGCAGCCACGATGGAGTGCGTGGTGCCCAGATCGATGCCGATGGCTCTCGGCGGCGCCTTGGGATCGAAGATGTCGAGCAGGACCATGGCCATCTCTCCGCTGTCAGAGCAGCTCGTCCTCGATCGCGCCCGCCTCCTCGAGGAAGCGCGCGAAGTAGCGCAGCTCGCCGAGGGCGCCGAGCAGCGCGGCGCTGTCCGGCGTCGTCGCCGCGAACGCCCGAGCGAGGCGGCCGAGCGCGTCGGCTTGCTGGGCCTCGATGGTCGCCCGAAGCCGCTCGAGCCCGGCGCGGTCACGCTTGGCGCGAGCCTCGGACAAGAGCTCCCGCTGCTCCATCACCTCCATCAAGAACTCCGGTGCCGCCTTGGGCTCGGCGCCCTCCTCCACGCTCAGGCCCAGGCGGGCGAGCAGCGCCTCCGCACGACGCACGGGATCCTTGACGATGCGGTAGGCGTCGTTCACCTCGATCGCCCGTCCCAGGGCGTGCCGCCGCTCGCCCGGCGTCTTGCCCACGTGCCGATCCGGATGGAGCGCGCGGGAGAGCTCCCGGTGCCGCTGCTCCAGATCCTTCGAGTCGAGCTCGAAGGCCGGCTCGATGCCGAGGGTCTGGAACGGATCCATCACGGGCCGAGTCACGCTGGCCGACGAGCTCCTGCGCCGGACCGCGTCAGCGCACGGTGAAGCTGTGTCCACAGCCACAGCTGGTAGCCTCGTTCGGGTTCCGGAACTTGAAGCCCTGGAACATCAGGGTGCGCTCGTAGTCCAGCATCGCACCAGCGAGATACACCAAGCTCTTCTTGTCCGAGATGAAGCGCACGCCACCGGCCTCGAACACTCGATCCCGCTCCCGGGGCGGATCGTCCTCGAACTGAATGACGTAGCTGAACCCCGAGCAACCACCGCCCTTGATGCCCACGCGGATCGCGGCGTCCGGCGTGCCGCGCTTCTGCAGCTTCTGCCGGGCGAACTCGACCGCGCCGTCGCTGATGAAGAATCCCTTGCGCTCCGCCGCGGTCTCGGGCGGGCTCGAGGCGGCGGGGTTCGGGGTGGTGTCGGTGGCCTGCATGTCGGTTCCTCGAGTGGTGCGCTTCAGCCGCGAGCTTCTTCCGCCGTCGCGGCCGGAGCGGCGTCGCCCTGCAGCGCCTGCCGGGCAGCGCGCTTCTTCTTGAAGTCCTCGATCGCGCTCTTGATGGCGTCCTCCGCCAGCACCGAGCAGTGGATCTTGACCGGCGGGAGGTTTAGCTCCTCGGCGATCTGGCTGTTCTTGATGGTCGCGGCTTCGTCGATGTTCTTGCCCTTGATCCACTCGGTGGCCAAGGACGACGACGCGATGGCCGAGCCGCAACCGAAGGTCTTGAATTTGGCGTCCTCGATCACGCCGTCGTCGCTGACCCGGATCTGAAGGCGCATCACGTCGCCGCACGCGGGAGCGCCGACCAAGCCCGTGCCCACGCTCGGATCCTCTTTGTCGAGGGTCCCGACGTTCTGCGGGTTCTCGTAGTGCTGGATGACTTTGTCGCTGTAGGCCATGGTACTTGCTTCCTTGCTAGTGAATTCGTTCTGGCACCGGCGTCAGTGCGCCGCCCACTCGATGCTCTTCAGATCGACACCCTCCTTGTACATCTCGTACAGGGGAGACATGTCGCGTAGGCGCTTGACCTTGGAGACGACGAGCTTGGCCACGTAGTCCACCTCTTCTTGGGTCGTGAAGCGACCGAGGCCAAAGCGAATGCTGGAGTGAGCCAGATCTTCGTCCAGCCCCATGCTGCGCAGCACGTAGCTCGGCTCCAAGCTCGCGCTGGTGCACGCGCTCCCGCTCGAGACGGCCACGTCCTTGATCGCCATCATCAGCCCCTCACCCTCCACGAAGGAGAACGACAAGTTGAGGTTGCCCGGCAGCCGGTGCTCCGGGTGCCCGTTGAGCACCACCATGTCCAGCTCGCGCAGGATGGCCTGGTGCAGGTTGTCGCGTAGCCCGCGGATGCGCTCGGCCTCGGCGGCGCCCTCGTCCTTCAAGAGCTGACAGGCCTTGGCGAAGCCCACGATGCCTGGCACGTTCAGCGTGCCCGAGCGCATGCCGCGTTCGTGACCGCCGCCGTCCATCTGCGCCACCAGGCGCACCCGGGGCTTGCTCCGGCGCACGTACAGCGCGCCGACGCCCTTCGGGCCGTAGATCTTGTGCGCCGTGAGGGAGGCGAGATCCACGTTCATGGCCTTCACGTCGAAGGGGGTCTTGCCGATGCCCTGCACCGCGTCACAGTGCAGGAGCACGCCCTTCTCGCGGGTCAGCTTGCCGATCTCCGCGATGGGCTGGATGGTGCCCACCTCGTTGTTGGCCAGCATCACGCTGACCAGGATGGTCTTGTCGGTCAGGGCGCGGCGAACGTCGTCGGGGTCGAGCCGCCCGTCCTTGCCCACGGGCAGGTACGTGACCGAGAAGCCCTGCTTCTCGAGCCGCTTGCAGGAGTCGAGCACCGCCTTGTGCTCGATCTGCGTGGTGATGATGTGGTTGCCCCGGGTCTGGTAGTACTCCGCCACGCCCTTGATGGCGAGGTTGTCGCTCTCCGTGGCGCCGGAGGTGAACACGATCTCCTTGGACGACTCCGCGCCGATCAAGGACGCCACCGTGTCTCGCGCGTCGTCCACCACGCTCTCGGCCTCCCAGCCGTAGCGATGAGTGCGACTCGCCGCGTTGCCGAAGTGCTCCGTGAAGTAGGGCAGCATCGCGTCCACCACGCGCGGGTCCACCGGAGTAGTCGCGTGGTAGTCCATGTAGATCGGAAACTTGAGAGCCATGATTCGGTTGCCTTCTTCTCAGTGCGCCTGCGCCCCGACGACCAGCTCGGGAGCGGCCGCCGTGTTCGCGTGACGCTCGCAGGTGGAGCAGCCGCGGACCGGCACCTCCGGTTCGCAGCGGACTCCGCACGCGTCCAGGTAGTCCAAGCTCTCCACCAGCTCGCGCTCGAGCCTGTGTAGCTCATCCACCTTGGAGCGCGTCTCGGCGAGCTTCTCCAAGTAGACGTGACGCAGCCGCGCGGCGGCGAAGCTCGCGCTGTCCGCGCCCTCTTGCTCGCGCACGACCTCCTGGATCTCGGCGAGCGAGAGCCCCAGGCTCTGCAGCTTCGCGATCCAACGTACGCGCACCAGCGCTTCCGCGCCGAACAGGCGATAACGCCCCTTGGAGCGATCCTGCGGGCGCAGCAGGCCCAGGTCCTCGTACAGGTGGATGGCGCGCACCGTCTTGCCGGCCGCGCGGGCCAGCTCACCGACCAACATCGTCGCCCCGTCCACTGCGGCCGCCGCCTCCGGGCGCAACCCAAGCAGCAGATCCGGCGGATCCTTCGACAACACCTCGAGGTGGCGGCGAGTGGACATGGTCTAAGTATAACCCTTACGTACGGGTTAGGGTTACGTTGCGGAACTTTTAGCGGCCAAGTCCGCGGATGTCAACCCGAATCCCATGATTTCCGTCAGTTCCGTGCTGGTCGTGGCCTCGCCCTGGGCGTGTTAGCACCGGGTTCATGAGAGGCGTGCTCGCCCTAGGCCTGTCCACCGTGGCCCTGACTGGCTGCGGGGGCTCGACTCCCCCCGCCGACTCCCCGCCCACCGCCGCGCCCGCGCCGAGCCCGGCCCAGCCGGCTCCCACGCCGACCGAGGACGATCCCAAGCTCGCCGCCAGCCTCGACGGCGCCG
This sequence comes from Polyangiaceae bacterium, assembly GCA_019637295.1. GTDB lineage: Bacteria > Myxococcota_A > Polyangia > Polyangiales > Polyangiaceae > JACKEA01. Next base: position 250,439 of record JAHBVX010000002.1, on the reverse strand, counting down.
CCGCCGAGCTGAAGTTCGCCGTCGCCTCGAGCCCTGGAGGCAGCGCCATCGAGCTGCGCGTCGGCAACTACGACATCGGCTGCCCGGGCGACGGCGGCGGCATGGTCCCCGACGGCGGAGCGTCCGTCACCCTCACCCTCGCGCCGACGCTCAGCAAGGACGGCCAGCGCGACTGGCGCGTCGTCTACTCGTCGTTCGACGGCTCGAGCCGCCAATCGGACCAGGGCTCCGTCACGGTGAAGGGCGACGCCACGAAGGGCGCCATCGTCACGCTGCCCAAGCTCGAGTTCGTCGGCGCCGGCGAGAAGCCGCGCACCCTGACGCTCTCCGGCGCCACCCGCGCCCGAGGTTGCGGCGCGCCCGCGCCTCGCGACGGTGATCCCGCGCCGGCTCTGCAGGACCACTTCACCCTGACCATCGCCGGACAGACGCTGCCCATCGTCGGCGCGTTGCTCGAGCGTCGCGCAGGCGGCGAAGACACCCTCGTCTTGTCGACCTCACCGCTGTCCTGCGAGCGCCAACCCTGGAACGTCGACGCCATCCTCGCGGTCACGGCGCGCAAGGGCGCGCCCGACAGCGCCTTCCTACGCGGCGCCCTCTTCACCGCGCAGATGAGCGCCGGCTTCGGCTCCGCCCAGACGCCGCCGAAGTGGACGCTGGGCAAAGAGAGAGACGGCCGCGTCGAGGTCACCTTCGCGGCGAAGTGGGAGCACACCGGCTACCCCATCGACGCCAGCGGCAAGCTCGACGTCCCCGCGTGCACGAAGGACTGACGCTCGCCTTTGTTGGTGCGGCGCGGAACCGCGCGCGGCTCGAGCGAGCGCCGGAGAAGACAGCCCTCACCGACACGAGCTCGGGCTTCGGGTCACCGCGTTTGGCGCCCGCCCGCCGCTCGTGTACACGTCGGGTCATGGCGGGTGACGACGATCTGTCTCGGCGAAGCTTCTTGGGAGCGACCTCCGCGGCGCTGCTCGCGGCCGCCAGTGGCTGCGGCGCGGACGACGAGCCCGCGCGCGACGACGGCCGCTACGCGCCGGTCCCCGTCGAGCCGGGCCGGGCGGCAGTGGGCGTGGTCGGCGCGCCGGACCCGACGGACGTCGATCACGCGGTGCGCCGCGCCATCGCTCTGGCCGGTGGGCTCGGCGCGATCGGCCCCGGTCAGACGGTGTTCATCAAGCCGAACGCCGTACACGGCGTCACCACCGGCTTGCCGGGCATCGTCACGTCGCACGCGGTGCTCGCCGCCGTGATCCGCGCGGTGCGCTCGCGCCGCCCGGCGCACATCGTGGTGGGGGATCGCTCCTGGCGTCAGTCGGACTCGGTGTCCGTCTTTCAGCTCTCGGGTCTCGAGGAGACCGCGCTCGACGCCGGCGCCGACGAGGTCTACCCCGCGCCGCGGCCCAGCGAGGATCCGTCCGCGTGGCTCTTGGTGCAGCCCCCCGAGTGGGAAGAGACGTGGAGCGCCGAGGGCGGCGTCTTGGTCATGAAGCGCATCGTCGAGGCGGACCACTTCATCGATCTGCCGGTTTGCAAGAACCACCGCTGGGCCGCCTTCTCGCTCGCGATGAAGAACCTGATCGGCGCCATCGGCGACGACTCGCGAGATCCGCTGCACTTCAACGAGGGCGACCCGGATCGTTTGTCCCGCGACATCGCCATCCTGAACGGCGCTTTCACGCCCACCCTGTGCATCCTGGACGCGCTCACCGCCATGGTCAGCGGCGGCCCCGAGGGCGTGCTCGCCGATCGCGTCGTGACCAACCCTGGCCTGCTGGCGGCCAGCCGCGATCGCGTCGCCCTCGATGCCTTCGGCGCCGCCGTGCTGCGCCGAGAGCTGAAGAGCGCCGCCGTACCGACGCCAGATCCCATGTTCGACATCTTGAACGACACACCGAGCTGGCTGCTCCCGCAGATCACCCACGCCATCTCCCTCGGGCTCGGCATCAGCGGCGCCGAGCTCGTCGAGCTGCGCTTCGAGGGCGTCCCCGGCGCGGAAGCGCTGGAGACCCTGTTCCGCGCGACGTGAGGCAAGTCACTGGGCCAGACGGGCGCGAGGGGTGGCACGGCCTTCCTTCGGACGCGGCCTTCGAGGCGTGCGAGACTGGGAGGCGCCGTCGCCGTCGACGGCGCGAGCTCGCCCGCCGAGGGAGGCACACGTGGAGAAACTCTGGCAGGACTACCTCGAGAAACGCGCGGCCAGGCCGGCGCCGGACTACGACGCGAACGCCTACGACGAGCTCCGCGCACCCGCATATCAGCAGTCGTTCGGCGGCACCGCGCTCTCGGTCGTCACGTTGCCGATCCCGACGCCCCCGTTCGTGGTCAACGTCCACGTCTACGACGAGCCGCCGCCGCGCGACCCACCCCTGGTCATCATGCCGGGCGCGCTCGAGGGCGCTCCTCCCAGCTCTCCAGCGCGCACCTTCACCACCCTCGCCACCCTGGGGATGAGCAACGAGCGCATGGCGGTCCCCTCGGGCACGCCGGCGGATTGCTGCCGCGTCGAGCTCGCCCTGTATCTCGACCACGAGGCCGTCGCGGAGAACCGCGACCTCATCGCCTTCGGGGCGGACGTCCTGCTTCACTACGCCAAGTACCCCTTCCTCGAAGACACGTTCCTCGCGCCCACCCAGGTAGTCCCGGTGTGTGTCATCGGGCAGGGCCGGGTCGCGTTCCTCGACGACCCGACCATCTCGGCGTTCTTGCTCTTGCCCCCCCGAGTACGTTGCCGGAGAGCAAGCTCCACGAGCATCTGAGCCTCGACGGCGATCCGGTGCGATTGTTGGTTCTCGTTCCCATCACCGCCGAGGAAGAGGAGCTCATTCGACGCCGTGGGGCAGCTGCATTCCTCGACGCTTCGCCGCAGCGCTCGGCGATCTACGGAGGGCAGCGTGGGGTACCTGCCGCACGGCTGAACCCGCCGACGAAACCCTGGTGGCGCTCCTGGTAGCGGCGACGGGGATGGAGTCTCCGCTGCACGCTTGCTCTTCGCTCGTGCTCATCCTCGTCGCCGTCGTGGGCTGTGGCGGCGCGAGTCCGGCCGCGGGCGAGCCGCTTCCGCCGCTGACCCCGGTGGCGAGCGCATCGGCGAGGGCCCCGCGCGCCATGACGCCTGCCGACGCGACCGAGCTGACCCTTGCCTGCTCCCAATCCATCGAGGCGCTCGAGCAGGTCCCGCCGTCACACACGCCCATCCTCGACGTGGTGGCTCTGGGCGGAATCGGTCCGGGCGGCGTCCCGCTCCAGACCGCACGACACACCTCGGATTCGCTCTTTGCGAAATCGGGGCTGCTCGTGAAGTCAGGCGCGAGGTTCGAGTTGGTCGTCCCTCGAGGCTCGTCGCTTCGGCTCGTCTGGGGCAACAAGCAAGACCCGGTGTCCCGCGTGCGTGTCACGGGCTGCGCTGGGCCTCGTCCATGGCTCGCCTTCGCTGGGGGATTCTGGGTCAAAGCGCCCGGCTGCGCCGACGTCGTGATCCGCGAGGGCGCTCGCGAGCAGAAGGTCCGCGTCGCGATCGGCGCAACCTGCGCGCAGTGAGGCACGCCTTCTTCTCCGCGCACGGGCGCGCTAGACTCGGGCGCCTCTCACCGGGAGCCGACGACATGAGACGATTTCACTCCGTGGACGTGACCGCGCGCTGGTTGCTGTCGGCGCTCGGGGTCGCCGCCGCTTCCTGCGGCGGGAGCAGCGAGGAGGCTGCGTCCCCGCGATGCAAGAACCCCCAGCCCATCCTGGTGGGTGGCGAGGACACCGGAGTGGACCAATGCGAGGGCGGCATGGTGCGCCGACGCGCCGCGGTCGCCTGTCCCTACGTGCCGCGCGCGCAGGCCTGCAGCGCGACCGACCAGCAGTGCCAAGCCGACACCGACTGCGCAGACCAACCGAACGGCTACTGCAGGTATTGGCCCGGCGGCGGTGGAGCCCCCCCGACGTGTTCTTGCGCCTACGGGTGCTCGACGGACGCCGACTGCGCCGAGGGGCAGCGCTGTCTGTGCGGAGATCCGGTGGGACAATGCGTCCCGGCCGACTGCGGCACGAGCGCGGAGTGCGGCGACGGTCTCGAGTGCGTGACCCCGGTCGGCAGCTGCGTGTCGAGTCGGCTTGCTTGCCAGACACGCGGCGACGAGTGCAGCAGCGCGGCAGACTGTCAGCCGGGAATGATCTGCGTGCCCGGCTCGAGCGGGTTCATCTGTGCCTACGACGGGTGTGCAGGCCTCGGGCGACCCTTCCTCGTCGGCGGCCTCGCGCGCGTGGCGGCGGTGACGGAGCGGGCCGACTTCGCGCTGGAGTGCGCGCCGCAGCTCGAGGGGCTGACCGCCGGCGAGCGCGCCGAGCTCGATCGACACTGGACCGCCGTGGGGTTGATGGAGCACGCGTCCATCGCCGCCTTCGCGCGCTTCACCCTGCAACTGCTCGGACTCGGCGCTCCCGTCGAGCTAGTCGAGGCGTCCACCGCCGCCCAAGCGGACGAGACGCGCCACGCTCGGGTCGCCTTCGCGCTGGCCAGCTCGTATGCTGGCGCGCTGCGCGGACCCGGGCCGCTCGACCTGGACGGCGCGCTGCCGCCCCTCGATGCCGAGCGCGTTCTGTGCGACGTCATCCGCGAGGGTTGCATCGGCGAGACGCTGGCCGCCGCGGAGGCGGCCCACGCCGCGGTACACGCAGAGGACCCCGTGCTCGCGGGCGTGCTCGCGGCCATCGCCGAAGAGGAGAGCCGTCACGCCGAGCTGGCGTGGCGCTTCGTGCGCTGGCTCGTGCGCGCCGAGCCGCGGCTGGTCGAGCCCGCGCGACGCGCGTTCGCGGACGCCATCGCTCACGTCGCGGCGCGGCCGCTACCGCCGCCGCGGCTCGAGGCCGCGCGCTACCGGTCGCTCGGCGCGTGTTCCGAACGCGAGCGCGCGGAGCTGCACCGTGACGCTCTCGACCGCGCCGTCGCGCCCTGCGCCGCCGCGCTGCTCGATCTCGAGCGGGCCGGCAGCACGCCGCGACCGGCGAGTTCCCCACGGACGGACCTTCGCCTAGGATGACCGCATGTTGCGCGCCCGGACGGTGGCGGTTCTCGGCTGCATCCTGTGCACGCTCGGCGCCGCGTGCGATCCCGGCGCGCGGCGAGCGGGACCAGGCTCGCACGCGCCGGCTCCGGCCTCCTGGCAACCCGCGCAGCCAGCGCCTCCCGAGCCTCCGGGAGCCACGACCGAGCTCACGCCCCCGAGCCAGCCTGCGCTCGTGACCTTCAGCGAGCTACCCGCGCTGCGCTTTGCCGCGGGACCGGCGCTCCGGGTGCAGCCGATCGCCAAGCAGGCGAAGATCACGGCGCTCTCGCCGGACGAGAAGAGCTGGGTGCTCGAGCTCGGCAGCGACTCGCGCCTGATCACCCCCGCGCAGCCTGGCGGCATCGAGGTCGATGTCGACAACGGTGCTGCGGCGTTCTCGGTGGACGGACGCCACGTCGCACTCTGGAGTTACCAGGGACCGCTGCGCGTGTTCGACGTCGCCAGCGGCGCGCTTCGCGCCAAGAGCGAGCTGCCGACCTGCGCGGCGCGCTTCCGCGGCCCCGACGAGGTCGTCTTTCACACGTCGTCCAAGCAGGACGACGCCCGCCTGCTTCGCTTGCCGTTGGCGGGCGGCTCACCGGTGCCCATGGGCGGCGCTCGGGCTGCGGACTCGTGTCACGCGTCGCTGGACGGCACACGCTGGTTGGTCGAGACCTACGATCGACGTTGGTTCGTGGACGAGCAGGGCCGACAGCTCGCCTTGCCCAGAGATCCATCACCCGGGTCGGGCGTGGCCGGAGCGCTGGCAAGCTCCGGAGATCGCCTGTGCACCGGCACCGACGCCGGCTTCTCGTGTGTTCGCTACCCGGACGGAGCGATCGAGAACGTCTGGTCCCGTCCCAGCTCGGACCAGTATGTGGTCTTCGACCCGAGCGGCAAGCGCGCCATGTTCCGCTACGCGCCCAGGCCGGACGGAGTGAACGACGGCTACGCGCTCGTCGATTTCGAGGCGCGCAGCGTGCGCAGGCTGGACGGCATGAAGTGGTACAGCGGGAGTATGCCGGCCTTCACCCACGGCGGCGCCCTGCTCACCGTGGGCAGCGGACAAGGCCTACACGTGTACGACGTCGACCGCGGCCAGAAGCGCCTAGCGGCGCACCGACCCCTGTACGGTAACTTCACGTTTCCGCATCTCCCCCGCACCCTGGTCGCTGGTACGGACGAGCCCATGGATCTGTTCTTGATCCGCGTGCCGTGACCGCGAGCGTGACCCGGGAGCCTCAGCTGACGTTGCGGATCCCGAAGTGCTGCTTTGGCGGCTGGAGGGCCGCTTCGCTGCCCACCTCGCTGATCACCCGGTTGGTCTCGAAGTACACCTGCCAGTAGTGGTCCGTGTGCGTGTACGGCCGGACGGCGAGCACCGGGCCAGCGAGGGAGTACTCCAGGATCTCGACGTCCGGAGCGGGCTCGGCGATGACGTTGGGGATCGCGACCAGCTTGGCCTTGAGCCGGGTGATGGTGTCGGCGACGTTGGCCGTGTGATCGAGCTGCGCCTTCAGGTCCACGCGACGGTAGGGGTTGGCGGAGTAGTTGTGGATGGTATCCCCCAGGACCTTCGTGTTCCCCAGGTAGGTCTCGACGTTGTCGGGCGTGTCGATGACCGTGACGAAGAGACCGATCTCCTTCACCGTGCCCAGCATTCCGCCGATCGAGACGAAGTCGCCGACCTTGATCGGCCGCAGGATGACCAGGAACACACCCGCTGCGAAGTTGCCGAGCAGCCCGCTCCAGGCCATGCCGATGGCCACACCGGCCGCCGCGAACAACGCCGCGAAAGAGGTGGTCTGGATGCCGAAGTAGCCGAGGATCGCCACCACCAGGGCGATGTGCAACAGCACCGAGACGATGTTGCCCAGGTAACGCTGCAGCGTGGCGTCGACGTTCCTCGCCGTCAGGGCGCGCTTCATCAGCGAGACCGCGAAGCTAATCAGCCAGCGGCCGATCATGTAGCCGATGAACGCTCCCAGGATCTTCAGCCCGATGTCGATGCCGCGGGTGGTCAGGGTCTCGGTCAGAGTGCCAGTCATGGGGGGCTCCTGTTCAGGTCCGGGGAGCGGAGGTGCTCGCGTCGGGCGCGCGCGTCAAGTGGCGCTGCCAGCCCCCCGCGAGCCTCAGCGCTGCTGCGTGCCGATCGCCAGCCGCACCCCGACGCCCATCGTGGCTTCCTCGGTCAGGATGCGGACGCCGTAGCGGTGACCCACGTCGCCGAAGCCGAACACGAGCACGTCGCCCAGGTTCGACGGCAGCGCCACGCCCAGCAGTCCACGCAGGCGATACGCGTCCGGATAGACCCGGCCGCTCAGGTCATCCCCGAGCAGGTACTCGCCGTACAAGGACGTGAAGGGATGCACCCACTTGCCCGCGATGAACCGCGCGTGCAAGTCCGCGCCGACCCCCCCGGCGTAGCTGGACCGCTCGGGCAGAAACCACATGCCGATGGCGCGCTCGGCCAAGTAGAAGTCGCCCACGCGCTGACTGAACGCGACGTCGAGGATCACGTCGTCACCCACGTAGGGCTGCTCGGTCACGTCGTCGCCAGCGCCGCCGTGGTTGCTACCGGTGTAGTGCTGGCTCTCGTGCCGGTACTGCAGGGTCGCCTCCAGGGCGCACCCCTCGCACATGCGGGGGCCGAGCCGGGTGGGGACCACGGCGGCGTAGAACGCGTACGCGCCGCGCCACAGGATCTGCCCGGTGCTCGAGCCGGGTACGGGCCCGAAGTGGAAGCCGTCCGTCTCACCGTCGAACTCCAGCTCCACGAACCCGCCGAATCCCGAGCGCAGGGTCAGCCCGGGCCAGCGCCGAGTCGCCAAGGCGAGCTCGCCGCCCCCCATCAGCACCGGACGCGGCAAGACGGTCATCGTCATCACCGGCGCGTCCCGGGACGCCGACCACGAGCGCGAGATCTCTCTGGCCGGGCTGAGCCACTCGAAATCCGGCGGCTCGCCGTCGTCCGCCCGCGCAGCTGGGCCTTCGACGCTCGCCAACGCGAACGCAGCGAGCGCGAGCACACGCGACGTCGAGCGGCGCACTCGCATCAGGGTCCCAAATCGCCGAAGGCGCGAAAGCTGACGAGGTGCAGCCCGCTGCCCCGGGGGTCGTCCGTCGTGTAGGTCAGGTGAAGGGTGCGCGAGGCGGTGCGCAGACCCGAGTGCTCGCGCCCTCCGCCAGGAAAGAACGACGATGGCAGCACGTCGAACGCGAAGATGCGCCGCCCGAAGCCGCCGGTCGCCGTCTTGGCAGGACGCAAGAACACCTTTGCCTCGAAGATGTCGAGCACCGTCATTAGGTACTCGCCCTCGTAGCGCGACACGGTCACCGGCCCGAGCTCGTCCACGATCGACGACGCCGCCGTCAGCTCGTCCGTCCAGCCGTCGAAGTCGTTGTGCAGCTGGTAGGCCTCGGGCTCCGTGAGCCGATCGAGCGGCGCGCCCGTCACGGTACAGACGCTCAGAAACGCCGCCTCGCCCCGGCAGCCGTACACCAGAGCTCGCTGCTCCGTCCCTCCCCCGCCGGAGGCGACCGGAGCGACGAGACCGCCGCGGTTGAGCACGCGCTCGCGGGGCGCGAACAGCACGGTCTCCTCGCCGCCACCGCCCGCTGAGTCCATCACGCGATCGCAGCTGCTCGCTCCCTCGGGCAGCACGCAGATCCCGGCGCCGAGCACGTCGGCGTCGAAGATCCCTGGCCCCTTCAGCACGTGATCGTAAAACAGGTAGCCGACTCCCGCGTGCACGAAGCCCCCGGTCGGGACCAAGACCAAGCGCCGTCCGTCGGTGCGCGCCGCGTTCTGTGCTTCTTCGGCGGCGCTCAAGGCCAAGAGCGTGAGGGGAGCGCCCTGTCCGTCGCGGCTCAGCGCCGGACCTCCGGCGCACACGGCGCTCGCGCTGGTCACCCGCGCGCTCGCGTTCGGCACGACGCCGCCGCCGTCGAGCCGCAGCTCCTCCCAGATCCACAGCGACTCGCTCGCGTACTCGAGGGACACCGGCGCCCCGAGGCCCTCCACACCCTCGGGCGCCGGCACCAGGCAGTCCCGCGTGACCTCCCCGACCGAGCTCTGTTCCTCGTCGATCGGCTGCACGCAGCCGGCCGCGCCGAGGGCGACGACAGCCGTCAGCGAGACCACGGCGGGGGAGCGCACCATGCCGCGATGATCGCAGCCTCCGGCGCCCCGCCGCAACCCAGGCCGGGGCGGCCGGCGCCGCCGGCCTTTCCGCTTGACTCGGCCCAGCCGAGGACTATCTTGCGCATCCTCTGACGCGCGGTGGAGCAGCCTGGTAGCTCGTCGGGCTCATAACCCGAAGGTCGTAGGTTCAAATCCTACCCGCGCAACCAACGTTCCGGCCTGCACCACGCGGTCACGCGGCGGCGGCGCCGAGCGCACCCAGACGCGGTACACTCCCGCCATGACTCGAGGGACCTGGCTGAGCTCCGTGGGTGGGGCGGCGCTCGCGTTGGTCGCGGCCTGCTCCGGACAAACCTCCGGTGACGGCGCGGGCGGCTCCGGCGCGGCCGCTGGCGACGCCTCGAGCGGCGGCAGCGACGCCGCGACTGCGGGTGCTGGAGGCAGCGTGGACGGCAGCGTCGGCTCCGGAGGCAGCGGTGGCGCCAGTGGAGGCGGAGGCGCCAGCGGCGGAGGCGGCACCGGCGCCGCGGATGGCGGCGGGAGTTGCCAGGAAGGAGGCACCGTCGACGCCGGGGTCGAGGCCGTCATCGCCGCGTCGTGTGCGGTCGCGGTGGTGAAGGTGACGCGCATCGACGAAGAGTGCTCCGGCGCGGGCGGCGCCCACGTCACGTTCGACGTCGTGGCGGTAGGCGCTGGGCCCGCGCTCACGCGCGTGAGCTATGGCGGTCACGCCTACTACGCGCCGCCCGAGGGCCCCGACGCGGTGGGCGAGTACTTCGTCGCGGGCATCGATCCCTTCGGCAAGCTCGAACCCCAGCCCGACATCCCGGGCTGGTGCATCACGGGGCTGCCGAGCGTCGATGGACGGCTGCACAGCTATGTCGAGGCCTCGAGCGCAACCGACGCCCAGGCGAAGATGGCCGCGATCCTGGGGATGTGACGGCTCACGGTCCTGCGAAGACCCGCTTGCCCGCGCCGGCGTCGACGGCCTTGTCTCTGTCGTGTGGTCGGCGCGCCCGGGCTCGGCTACACTGCTCACTCATGGGCGTCAGAGCGTGGAGCGCGGTCTCGCTAGCGCTCGTGTTGGGCTGCGGTGGGGACGACTTCTCGACGGCGCCGGGCGCGGGAGGCGCCGCGGGGAGCGCCATGGGAGGCAGCGGCGGACCGGACGGCGGCGCGAGCGGCGGAGCCGGCGGCACCGGCGGCGTCGCGACCGGCGGCACCGGCGCCTCCGCAGGCAGCGCGGGCACCGGCGCCCTGGCGGGAGCCGGTGGAGCCGCGGGCGCAAGCGGCGGCGCGGCAGGAGCGGGAGGTATCGCGACGGGTGGCACCGGCGGCGTCGCGACGGGTGGCACCGGCGGCGTCGCGACGGGTGGCACCGGCGGCGTCGCGACGGGTGGCACCGGCGGCGTCGCGACCGGCGGCACCGGCGGCGTCGCGACCGGCGGCACCGGCGGCGTCGCGACCGGCGGCACCGGCGGCACGTGCACGGGTGGCTGCATCACGGTGCCCACCGACTGGAGCGGTCCCGTGGTCGTCGCGCCCACCTGCAGCGGCACCTATCCGACGACGGTGCAGAACGCCAACCAAGGGCTCACGGCGCCCGGCGCGTGCTCGTGCCAGTGCGGCGGGCCCTCCTGCAGCGCGCAGGTCGGACTCGACCCTGGCGCCTCCTGCGGCACCGTGCTCACTCAGCTGACGGTCGGCGCGACCTGTCAGGCGGTCAACGGCCAGAACATCGGCTCGCTGGAGGTGACACCGGTAGGCGCGTGCGGGTCGATCAGCTCCACGACGTTGCCTCCGCCGCAGTGGAGCGTGCAGCACAAGCTCTGCGAGGCGCCGTCACCCTCCGGCTGCCCCAGCGGACAGAAGTGCGCGCCGCCCAAGCCGCCGCCGCGCTGCGTGTGGCGCGCCGGGCAGCACAGCTGCCCCGGCGGCTATTCCAAGTCGTCCACCTACTTCACGGGCTTCACCGACACTCGGCAGTGTACGCCCTGCGCGTGCAGCCCAAAGTGCAACGTGGAGGTGCAGGCGTTCAGCGCCGCGCAGTGCTCGAGCACTAGCTTGAGCTGCACGGCCTTTGGCGCGAACACATGCTGCAACACAGGCAGCGAGGTGTTCGTGACCGGGCTCCGCATGGTGAGCGCGAACGTCGAGCACACCGGCTGCACCGGCGGCGAGATGACCGGCTTCGCCGTGCCCACCGGAGCGTACACGGTGTGCTGCGAGGAGTGAGCGGCAGCGCGATCCCCGGCCCGCGCGGGTTGCCCGCACTCGGCAGCTTGCTCGAACTCGAGCGGGACTCCCTCGGGTTCTTGACCGAGACGGCGCGACGCTACGGCCCGGTCAGTCGCTTCCGACTGCTCCACCGCTTCGTGGTGCAGCTCGCGGATCCCGAGGACATCGAACAAGTCCTGGTCAGGTGCGCGGCGGACTACCGCAAGGATCGCTTCACCCAGGACCTCGCGCGAGCCCTGGGCCAGGGCCTGGTCACGAGCGAGGGGGAGCACTGGAAGCGGCATCGCAAGCTCGCTGCCTTCGCGTTCACCCCACAGCGCATCGCGGCGCAGGCCGGGACGATGGTGGACGCCGCGCTGCAGCGCATCGGGTCGTGGCGAGCGGGTGGCTCCCTCAACGTCCACCAGGAGATGTCTCGGCTGACGCTGGACGTCGTGTGTCGCACGCTGTTCCACACTCAGCTGGCCCCCGGCGACGAAGCCACCGTCGAGAGGGGGATGGAGGTGCTCAATCACTTCTTCGCCGAGGCCCTCGAGTCCGTACTGCTGGTCCCGCCCTGGCTGCCCACGCCGAACAACCTGCGACTGTCCCGCGCCATCGCGCGCATCGATGCGATCCTGCTTCGCATGATCGCGCGACGCCGTGCTGAACCGGCGGAGGGCGGAGACTTGCTGGGTGCTCTGGTCCACGCCCGAGACGAGCAGGGCGTCGGCCTCTCGGACCGGGAGCTGAGGGACGAGTGCATGACGCTGTTGCTCGCCGGGCACGAGACCACTGCCCTGGCCCTCACGCACGCCTTCTACGCGCTTGGGACTCATTCCGACCTCAGACGTCGCTTCCAGCAGGAGCTCGTCCAGGTCCTCGGCGACGAACCCCCTGACGCGACATCCGCACGTGACTTGTCGCTCACCGAACGCATCATCAAGGAGTCCATGCGCCTGCACCCGCCGGTGTGGGCCATCGGGCGCCAACCCCTGAGGGACGTGCGCCTCGGCGGTCACGACATCCCGGCAGGCACCGAGCTCGTCATGTCGCAGTGGGTCGTCCACCGAGATCCGCGCTTCTTCCCGGATCCGGAGGCGTTCGACCCGGACCGCTTCCTACCGGAGCGTGCCCGTGCGCTGCCCCGCTTCGCCTACTTTCCCTTCGGTGGCGGCCCGCGCGTGTGCGTGGGTAGCCACTTCGCCATGCTCGAGGCCGTCCTGCTGCTGGCGACCATCGGCCAGAGGTTTCACTTGGAGCTGGAGCCCGGCGCGCGTCTCGAGTTTCGACCTTCGGTCACTCTGCGACCGAAGGGGCGCGGCCTGCTGGCGACGGCACGCTCGAACCTCACGCCGCGCCACCACTCGAACGACCTGTAGCGCCTCCCCTGAGACCGGCTTCGCGCGCGACGTCGCTACCACGCCGGAGTGGGCAGCGGCCGGCCGGGCCGGGCAAAGTGATAGCCCTGCAGGAGATCGACGCCCAGGCCCACGAGCGCGTCGCGCTCCTCGGGCGACTCCACGCCCTCGGCGATCACGCCCAGGCCCATGTCCTGACACACCGCAGTGAGGGACCTGACGAGCCGGCGCTTGATGCCGCTCTGGTGTACGTCCCGGACGAGAGACAGGTCGAGCTTGACGAACTCGGGATCCATCTGCACGAAGCTGGCCAGCCCCGCGTAGCCAGCGCCCAGGTCGTCCACCGCGATGCGATAACCAAAACTCCGGAGTCGGGCCAAGCGCTCGCGGGCGCCGGGGACCTGATCCAGGCTCACGCGCTCGGTGAGCTCGAACACGATCCGCTCTGCGAGCGACGTGATGGGTTCGCCGAGATCGAGCAGCGACTCGTCGAGCAGATCCTGTGGGTGCAGGTTCAAGAACAAGAGCCAGGTCGGCTCCGCCACCGCGAAGGCCTCCACGGCTCGCGCTCGCACGACGCGACCGAGCCGCGGGAGCTGGCCGAGCCTGCTGGCGGCGTCGAGCACGGCGCCCGGGTGCGGGAGCGTGGGCTCCTCCGTGCGCAACAGCGCCTCGTAGCCGAACACTTGATGATCCGTCGCGCTCACGATGGGCTGCAGCGCCATCCACAGCGAGGCGAGCGCGCGCTCGAAGCTCGCCTCGAGTCCAGCGCGATCCGAGCCTTCGCCGATGACGGTGCCGAGCTCTCGCAGCGCCTCCCGCTTGGCACGCCCCAAGCGAGACAGCCGACACGCGCGCTCCACCGCGTCGACCAGCTTGTCCGGCGCCACGGGCTTGGTCAGGTACTTCATCACGCCGTAGTCGATGGCCTCGGTGGCGGTCTCGAGGCTCGGCAGCCCCGTGACGAGCAGCACGGGCAGATCCGGCGCGCGCTGGCGGACCTGCCGCAAGAGCTGCACACCGTCCATCCCCGGCATGGAGATGTCGCTGAGGACCGCATCGAGCTCGACGCTGCCGAGCACCGCGAGCGCTTCCTGGCCACTGGCGACGAGGTGGACGTGAAACCCGGACCCTTGGAGCACGCGCGCGTAAGCACCGCGGACGAGATCGTCATCATCAACCACGAGTACGTTCAGCGTGTCCGCGTCCAGCATTGCTCCCCGGCTCTCCAAAGGTATCACACCATCCGGAGCCCACCCCGGGGGCGTCCGGACCCGCGCGACCCAAGCCGGAAGATTGCCGCGATTTTCGGCGTCGCGTGCCCAGAGATGAACCTGGCCCCAAACTTGCTGAGCCACCGGCATGACCCGAATCGGCTCGCTGCGCTCGGTGGCTCTGCTGTCCGTTGCGGTCGCGTGCGGCCCGGCGGTGGGAGGGCCCGACGGCTCGCCTCCGGCCCCGAGCCCGGGCGCCCCTCGTCAGCCCAGCCCTGCCGACACGTCCAGCGCGAAGGAGGCCGCGACGGCGCGCTTCGCGGCGCTGCGCGACGCGCTCGCGGCTCGCCTCGCGAGCTCGGGCACGCCGGGGGGCGCGCTCGCGGTCGTGACCGACGGCGAGCTGTTCGCCGACGGCGTGGGCGTGCGCCGGCAAGGGCAGAGCGAGCCGGTGACTCGCGACACCGTGTTCTCGGTCGCGTCCGTGTCCAAGCCCGTCACTGCGACGGCGCTCATGTCGCTCGTTCAGGATGGCCACTGGTCACTGGCTGCTCACCCCACGACGCTCATCCCCGAGCTCGTCGTCAGCGGTCCCTGGCCGGCGAGCGCAATGACCACGGAGCAGATGCTCACGCACTCGTCCGGGTACCCGAACTACGCCGACGAGACGTACAGCCCGTTCTCGGATCCGTCGCCCAACGCCATCTCGAGCTACTTGCTGCAGTACCAAGACTTGCAGCTCGACTTCGAGCCAGGGTCGCAGTTCACGTACTCGAACTTCGGCTACGCCGTGCTCGGTCTGCTGGTCGAGCGCCTCGGCCAAGCTCCTTACGCCCAGGTCGTCGACGATCGCGTGCTGTCCCCCGCCGGCATGACGACCGCCACGTTCTCGCACCTCGAGGCCCAGGCGCGCGATCACGCGGCGCCCCACATGGTGGTCGATGGCGCAGTCCAGACCTACCCCCTGTACAGCACGCCCTTCTTCGAGCCCTTCGGCGGTCTGTACGCCAGCGTGGTCGATCTCGCGAAGTTCGCCCGCGTCTTGTTCCCGATGAGCGGCGTGCTCGAGGACGCGACGACGGCGGACATGCTCAGCGGCAGGCTCGGTGGCTTCATGGGCCTCGGCCTGTTCCTCGAGCCCTCGCCCGCCGGCGTGATCGCGTCCCACAGCGGCTCCATGGGCGGCTTCCTCACGTCGCTCTACGTCGTGCCGAGCGCGCGCTTCGCCGTCGCCGTGTGCATCAACGCCGACTGGGACGAGTCCACCACGGAGGAGATCGCCACGCAGGCGCTCGCGAGCTACCTCGGTGTTCAGCCCTGATCGAGCCTTGGCTGGCGCTGCGGTGGGGCGCCAGTGTGCGTCCAGAACCTACCCGCGCGCGCGGGTTCCGCCCGGCGGGTCTCTGGGCTAGTCTTCACGCTTGACCATGGTGCGTCGCCTGACTCGACTCGTCACTGCAAGCGCCTTGGTCGTCGCGCTCGCGTCCACTGCGCAGGCGCAGTCTGCCGCTGCAGACGCGTTGTTCCAAGAGGCCGTCCAGCTCGCCAAGGACGGCGACTTCGCGGCGGCAGCCGACAAGTTCAAGGCCAGCTACGCGCTCGAGCCCGCGCGGGGAGCGCTGCAGGGCCTGGCCATGGCCGAGGAGAAGCTCGGGCGGGTGGCCAGCGCGTACGCACGCTACCGGGAGCTGGTCGAGGTCAGCGCGCGGGCGGGGGACGACGCGCGGGTCAAGGTGGCGCGCGCACGGCTCGATGCCCTCGAGCCCCGGCTGCCGAGGCTGATCGTGGAGGTGACGGGCCAGACGCCACCCGGCGCGGAGCTGCGCCTGAACGGCGCGCCGCTCGCGGTCGCCGCGCTCGGCACGCCGCTGCCCCTCGATCCCGGGGAGCAACGCCTGGAGGGAACCGCGCCGAACGGCGCGACCGTTGCCGCAACGGCTACCCTCGTCGAGGGACAGGTCGCGCGCGTGAGCGTCTCGTGGTCGGAGCCGGCCGCGGACCCGGCGAGCGCCGGAGCTGCGAGTCGGCCCGCCGCGGTCGCCGAAGGCCCCGGCAAGGGACCCAGCGAGCAGCGCGCCGGCTCTCTGGCGACCGTCGGTTGGATCACGGCAGGAGCGGGTGTCCTGCTCGGGGCTGCCGGCGCGTACTTCTACGTCAGGAGCGGGAGCACCTTCGACGACGTCAAGGCACAGTGCGATGGCAACCGCTGCCCCGAGCGCGCGCGCGCCCTCGCCGACGAGGGCAAACGCGACGAGCGCATCGGACAGTTTGGCATCATCCTGGGCAGCGTGGCGCTGGCGACCGGCGTGTCACTGGTGCTGCTCGGGCCGCGGGAGCGCGCACGGCAGTCCGCGCGCGTCACTCTCACCGTCGACCCTCACCGCGTGAGCCTCGGAGGTTCGTTTTGATCACCTGGCGTCGCACCCTCGCCACGCTGCTGTACGTTCCATTGCTCTTGCTGTTCGCTTGCTCTCGAGACTGGGACGAGCTCGAGTACGTGTCTACGCTAGACGGCGGCGTGGGAGGCAACGCAGGCTGCACCCCGGTGAGCTGCGAGCTACTCGGCGCCACCTGCGGCGTGCAGCCCGACGGCTGCGGCGGTGTGCTCAGCTGCGGCGAGTGTGAGCCCGGCCAGCGCTGCGACAACACTGGCGCCGGCTTCGTCTGCCGCTGTGAACCCAAGCTGTGCGCGGCCCTCGGGGTGGAGTGCGGCACGCACGACGACGGCTGCGGCGGCCAGAACGACTGCGGCGGCTGCGCCGGCGGCGACGACTGCTCGGCGACGGGGCAGTGCAAGTGTACGCCTCAGAGCTGCCAGGCGCAGGGCGCCAACTGCGGCAGCGTCCCGGACGGCTGCGGCAACGTCCTCACGTGCGGTCAGTGCGCGAGCAACCAGACGTGTGGTGCGCTCGGACCCAACCAGTGTGGAGCCGGCAGCTGCACCGCGAAGACCTGTGCCGGCGAGCAGGCCGATTGTGGGACCATCTCGGATGGCTGCGGCAACGTCTTGCAGTGCGGCTCGTGCACCGCGCCGAAGAGCTGCGGCGGCGGCGGCGAGGCGAACCGCTGCGGCTGCGCCGCCAAGACGTGCGCTCAGCTCGGCGTCGCGTGCGGCTCGGCGCCGGACGGCTGCGGCGGCACGCTCGACTGCGGGACCTGCACCGCGCCGAACAGTTGCGGCGGGGCGGGGACGCCCAACGCCTGTGGCTGCACGCCGAAGACCTGCGATCTGATCGGCGCGAGCTGCGGCAGCTTCCCCAACGGCTGCGGTCAGACCATCCAGTGCGGCACGTGTCCAGGTGGCCAGCAGTGCAACGACGGGAAGTGCACCGCCGTCGCCTGCGTGCCCAAGAGCTGCGAGCAGCAGAACCGTACTTGCGGCCTGGTGTCCGATGGTTGTGGTACGACCCTCAACTGCGGCGCCTGCCCCAAGCCGTCCACCTGCGGGGGCGGCGGCATCGATGGGCGCTGCGGCTGCACGTGCGCGGGTACCTTCCCGGGCCGGTGCGGGAAGCTCGACTGCGGCAACGGCCAGCTCATCGAGTGCCAGTGCAGCTCCGGTCAGTGCAGCACCACTGGGTACTGCAACACGGCGCTCCCGCCGTCGGACTGACGGGGGCGGGTCCGCCTCGGGATCTGCTAGGATGGCTGGGCTTTGAGTTCCTCTGCCCGGGATGAGTCCGTCCGCGTCGTCGGGCGCTACGCCTTGTTCTCGGAGATCGCCGCGGGCGGCATGGCCACCGTCCACCTGGGCCGTCTGCTCGGCCCGGTTGGCTTCTCCCGCACCGTCGCCATCAAGCGCTTGCACGCGACCTACGCCAAGGATCCCGAGTTCGTCTCCATGTTCCTGGACGAGGCGCGGCTCGCGGCGCGCGTCCGTCACCCCAATGTCGTGCCGGTGCTCGACGTGGTGACCCTGGACGGTGAGCTGTTCCTGGTCATGGACTACGTCGAGGGCGAGTCCCTCGCCAAGCTGCTCAAGACCAGCGCTGGCAAACCGCTACCGGCAAACATCGTGGTCACCATCCTGGCCCACACCCTGTACGGCCTGCACGCCGCCCACGAGGCCCGCTCCGAGCGAGACGAGCCGCTGCTCATCGTCCACCGAGATGTCTCCCCCCAGAACATCCTGGTGGGTGCAGACGGCGTGGCGCGGGTCACCGACTTCGGGGTGGCCAAGGCCACCAACCGGCTACAGTCCACCCAGGAGGGGCAGCTCAAGGGGAAGCTGGCCTACATGTCGCCCGAGCAGCTGCGCGAGGAGACGGTGGATCGGCGGACGGACATCTACGCGGCCGCCATCGTGGCCTGGGAGTCCTTCACCGGCCTGCGGCTGTACGCGAGCGCGGACGCCGGCGCGATCGTGACCAAGATCCTCACCGGGAAAGTCCCGCCACCAAGCCAGTACGCGCCGGGGTTGCCCGCGGCGGTGGACGCCATCGTGATGCGCGGCCTGGCGCCGGCTGCTTCGGACCGCTTCGAGACCGCGCGCGAGTTTGCTCGCGCCCTCGAGGGCGCGCTCGCGCCCGCCCCCACGGCCGACGTCAGCGAGTGGATGGGGCGCATCGCCCACGACACCCTCGACCAGCGCGCCAGGCGCGTCGCGGAGATGGAGAGCGTCTCCTCCTCGGCCGAGCTCGAGGGCGTGCGCGACGCGGTCGAGGCCGCCTCCACATCGGAGCGAGTCAGCCTCCCGACGGTGGAGCGCCGCGGAGACGACGACGCGCAGGAGCGCTCGGAGCTGACCCACGCTTCCGTGTCCGACGCGCGCCCTTCGCGTCGCTGGGCTCCGCTGGCCTGGTTGGTTGGTGCCGCCCTGGGGCTGAGCGCAGCAGGTCTCGGCGCATGGCAGGCGCTCGGCGACGGACCCGCCCGCGCAGCGGCCGCGCCGAGCGTGACGCAGCCCGAGCCACCCGCGACCGAGGTGGCGACGACGCCCTCCGCGAGCACGACGCCGTCGCCTCCCAGCGCAGCGCCGCCAGACGGTGGGGTCGACGCCCACGCCGCGATCGCGAAAGACTCCTCGACCAAGCCCGAGCCAGCGGCGCAGAGGCCCACGCGCACGCCGCCGAAGGCCAAGCCGTCCTCGGCTGCCACCTCGGACGGAGACTTCGGCGACTTGATCCGCAAGTGACGCGTCAGCGCCCTGCCGCGCCGAGCGCGCCGCGCACCGCGCCCAGCAGCTTCTCGGGAGTGAAGGGTTTGGCCAGGAACGCGTTGTCGGCCCCGACCCCCTCGCGCTGAATCGACTCGTCCTCGGCGTAGCCCGACATGTAGAGCACTCGCAAGTCGGGGCGCATCGCCGTGATCCGGAGCGCGAGCTCCGGTCCGCTCATGCGCGGCATGACGACGTCGGTGAGGAGCAAGTGAATACAGCCGTCGTGCTGCTCCGCGATCAGGAACGCCTCCCCGCCGTTCTGCGCGTCGAGCACCCGGTAGCCAGCGCGCTCGAGGATCTCGCGCGCGAGCACGCGGACCTGGTCTTGATCCTCGACCAGCAAGATGGTCTCGGTACCTCGCAGGGTCGCCGGACGCGGCAGCCGCGACTCGCGCCGTACCAGCTCCTCACGCGCGGACCGGTCGACGCGGCGCAGGTAGATGCGAAACGTCGTGCCCTGCCCGACCTCGCTCTCGACGACGATGTGACCGCCACTTTGGGTGACGATGCCCCACACGGTGGAGAGGCCGAGCCCGGTGCCCTTGCCCAGCTCCTTCGTCGTGAAGAAGGGCTCGAAGATGCGTGCGCGGGTGTGCTCATCCATGCCCGCGCCGGTGTCGGTGACGCTGAGCAAGACGTAGTCGCCGGGCTCCACCTCGCGCGTCTGCCCCGCCTCTACGCGCATGTTCTGGGTCTCGAGGGTGATGCTGCCGGCGCCGTTCATGGCGTCACGGGCGTTGACCACCAGGTTCAGGATCACCTGCTCGATCTGCCCCGGGTCCGCCCAGATCAGCCCCAGGGCCGGGGACGGCCTCAGCGACAGGCGCACGTTCGGGCCGATCAACCGCACCACCATCTTCTGCAGGTGCACGAGCACGCGGCCCAGGTCCAGCTCCTGCGGCTCGAGCACTTGCTTGCGGCTGAACGCCAACAGCTGCTGCGTGAGCTCGGCGGCGCGAGTCGACGCCCGGGCGATCTCGTCCAGGTCCTCCCGCGCCGGATCCGACGCGGCCAGTCCATCCCGCACCAGCACTGCGTAGCTCAAGATCACGGAGAGCAAGTTGTTGAAGTCGTGAGCGATGCCTCCGGCGAGCTGGCCAATGGCTTCCATCTTCTGCGCCTGCCGGAGCTCCGCCTCGAGCTGCCGCCTTTCGCTCACGTCTTGGATGGCCCCCTGCAGTCGGACGCACCTGCCGCTCGCGTCGTACTCGGGGTTACCCATGACCCGCACCCACACCCGTCGACCCTGGGCGGTCTCGATCTCGAGCTCACGATCGAAACCGCCGCCACCAGCCACGGCGTCCTGCACGGCTTGGAGTAGAGCGCTGCGCCACTCGGGCACACAGAACTGCACCAGCTCCTCCAGCGTGGGGGACGTGCCGGGCGGCAGGTCGTGAATCGCGCACACCTCTTCGGACCAGGTGATTGCGCCTCCCGGCAGCGCGAGGCTCCACGCGCCGAGGCGCGCGGCTTGCCCGGCGATGCGGAGCAGCTCCTCGTTCTGACGCAGGGCGTGCTCGGCAGCCGCGCGCCGGAAGTGTGAGGCCAAGAGATCGCCCAGAGAGCGCACCAGCTCGCGCTCCTCGCTCAGGAACGGCTCCGGCTCGGCGACCGGCGGTTGCTCGAGGTAGACCACGTCGATCGCGCCGAGCTGGCCAAAGCGCGCTGAGAGCTGCCACGGCGTCTCACGAAACGCGCCGGTCTTCGCCTCGAGACTCCCCCACTGGATCCGCGCCGCACAGAGGTCGGGGAACTGCCAGGCCGCCGGGACGAGCTCGACCAGGTCGGCGAGCAACGCCGCGTCCACCGGACGCTCCGGCTGCAGCACCCGCGCGGCGCGGTGCAGCAGGGTCAGCTCCTTGACCCGCTCGCCGAGCGCGCTCACCAGCCGCTGGCGCTCCCGTTCGCTGGCGGCGGAACCGAGCGCGAAGGAGATGTCGTCGGCCAGCGCCGCCAGCACCCTCACCTCTTCCTCACGGAACAGTCCCGCCTCGGCGCCGTACAGCGCCAGCACCCCCACGGGCTGGTCACCTTCGTGCAGCGGAAAGACCGCGCAGGATCGGAGGCCGCGGGCCAGCGCCTCTTCGCGATAGTGGAAGTCCGGGTCGGTCGCCACGTCGTTCGTGACCGCCGGCCCGCCCGTTCGCAAGGCGGTCGCTGCAGGCCCCTGCCCAATGGCGGCGTCTCGCAACCGCAGGCGGATGGCGTCCACATAGCCGTCATCCCGTCCGAAGCGCGCCACCGGGACGACCTCGTCCCTCGCCTCGTCGTACAGCCCGACCCACGCCAGCTCGGCCAGCCCTTGCTCGACGGGGATTCGGCACGCTACGTCGTAGAGGTCCGCCGGCTCCCGCAGGCGCGCGATGGCTTCGTTCACTCGGCTGGAGACCGAGTACAGACGCGCGAGCTGCCGGGCCCGCGCTTCGCTCTGACGCAGCAGACGCTCGGAGCGCTCGCGCAGGATGGCGATGGCAGCCAGGTGGGTCGCGCTGGCCACCAGCTCCCGCTCGACCGGCGTCGGCCCCCGCGACTCGCGAAGGTACAAGGCGAAGGTCCCGAGCAACTCTCGCTCCGCCGAGAAGATCGGCGTGGACCAGCAGGCGCGGAGGCCGTGAGGTAGCACGATGTCGCGGTACAACTCCCAGTAGGGGTGTGTCGCGATGTCCTCCACGATCACCTCGTCGCCGAGCTGGGCGGCGGTCCCACAGGAGCCGACGCCGAGACCAACCACCACGCCGTCGATGCGCTCGATGGCGTCCGGCGGCAGACTCGGGGCGGCGCCGTGACGCAGCGTTCGACGCTCCGTGTCGAACAGCAGGATGGAGCACACGAGCTCGGGCCCTTGCGCCTCCACCAGCTTGGCGATGGAGAGCAGCGTGTCCGACAGGGGCGCGCCCGTCGCCACCCGCTCCAGGACGCCGTACTGTGAGCCGTCGGGGGTGTGCACCGCCATCATCCTCCGTAGGCCACGAGCACCGCCGACACGCGCCAGCTGCCGCCCTGAGCGAAGTCGGACAGGCTCCAGCGGAAGGTGCGTGAGCCGCTCGCCGCGGGGACCGTCACGCCGGCCGGCGGCGTGACGCTGCCGGGACACCAGTTCGCGCGAGAGGCACGCACGCTCTGGATCGCACCGCAGGGGTTCTCGAGGCAGTAGTCGAACCCACCGCCTACCGGCCCCTGATGGGTCAGCGTGCACAGCTCGTCGCAGTCGTCCCGCCAAGCCGCGAAGTCGGCCGCCAGCACGTCGTCCACGAACAAAGAGTGGTTGCGCACGCAGAACTCCTCGGCCGGGCCCACGCACCCGCTGCCCCCGAGCACGCCGCCATGACCGGTAGCTCGATAGTCGATGCGCGCGCTCGTCGTGCCCGCCGGGAGCTCGAACGCGAGGGGCCCCACACCTTCGTGGGTCGTTTGCGAGCCGTAGAAGAGCGGCACCACCGCCAGCACGGAGCGCGGCGCGCCGCCCGGCACGACGTCGAAGCTCGCGCTGACGAACCAGCCCCCGTTGCTGCCGCTCACCTGCCCCGCGCCGTCCGACCACGTGGGGATGCGCACCGCGAGCTCGCGCACGCCGGGCTTGGCGTTGGCCACGTCGGTGACGTCGATGGTGAGCGTCATCGGACCGCCGAAGGGCGTGATGGCCCGTTCCAGCTCGATGCCGGGCGGCCCGGGCGCGCCGTCTGCGGGCTCGTCGAGCACGATCTCGAAATTGCGATCGAAGGCGTCACAGTCCGCGGGCCAATTCTGTCCTGCCGGGGGCGGATTGGCCTGCCACGACTCGAATGGATAACAGGTCGTGTCGAGCTGCACCGTGAGCGTGACCCGTTCGAAAGGACCTGCACCCAGGTCGACCGCAGCCGCGGCGCGCTGGAAGTTCGGACCACTCGGATCGCTACCGATGCGCGCTCGGTCGAAGGCGGTGACGGCGAACGGGGGCCCGAGGCTCGCGTCCGCGCTCGACCCGTCCGCGCCCGCGTCGACACCTCCCGCTGGCGAGGCGCCTTCGCCGGTGCACCCCAGCGTCCCGCTCGCCGTCAGCAGCACGAGCCCGGAGCGAACCCACATGACAAGGCACTCTACAGCGATGAACCTCCGGTTGCTAGCCGAGCACTCCTACCCACTGCGGCCTGCGCCCCGCACCACGCGCCCGTCATCGCCGACCTGCCCTGGGAGCTCGAGCCCCTCGGCGAGGCCCGTGATCGCCTCGTACAGCGCCGCCCGCTCCGCGAGCAGCCGAGCCGTCGCGCGCTTCCGCCACGGCCGAAACAGACGGATGCGTACGGCGCGCGCCGTCTCCCGGGCCACCCGCAGGTAACGCAGGGCCACCGCGCCGCCGAGCGCGGCGACGAGCGCGAACACCACGCCGGTGAGCACGGGAACGTCGGGCAGGGCCGGGATCGAGGCGCGCAGCTCGATGTGCGCCCGCGCCGCGACGATGCCCGCGCCGACCCAAACCACAGGGAAGAGCAGCGCGCCAAGCAGCACCTTCACCGTCGCCTCGTCTTTGTACGCGTTCGACACCAGTCGCGAGACCCCCACCAAGAGGAGCGCCACCGGGACGTTCACCAGGTAGCCAACCAGCAGGATCGGAGGCAGCAGCAGGTAGACGGTGACCACCTGCAGCGCCAGCAGCGCCGGGAGCCACAGCGAGCCGAGGCGCGGATCGGCGTCGAGCTCGTGGTCCTCGAGAGCGAGGGCGCGCAAATCCGCGTCGTAGCTGGCGAGCCTTGCTTCGAGCGTCGCGACTTCGTCCGGGTGCGACCGTCGCCGCTGGTAGTACCCCGCCCACACCCGCGCGAACCCCAGCGCCCGCTCCACCATGTCCGGACGCTCCAGGCGTTTTCCGGCGCGACGGCCGCGCTCGGCGCGCACCAACTTGCGCGCGCGATGCATGCGGTGGTGCAGCTCCCAGCTCTCGGTGGCGTGAATCACCTCCGTGAGCGCGCGCTCCATCTCGGCGGTGAGCTGGCGCGCCCGCTCGCGCTCGACGTCGTCTGACTCGCCGGCCTCAGGCGTGACGTCGAGGTGAGCAGGGAGCCGGAGAGGTGCTTCGAAGGTCACCAGCGCGCTGGATCGGAACGCGCGCTTGTCATCGTAGTGCAGGCCCACCGGCACGATCACGGGCAGGGGCTTGCCCGGCGCCGTAGCGCGACGGGCCTCGTAGTACAGGCGCGCAGCCCCTGTCCGCAGCTCCATCAAGTGCGGCGCGTCGTGGCTCACTCCCTCCGGGAAGAGCGCCGCGAAGTCACCGTCCGAGATGGCGCGAGCCAGCGCCGCCAGGCTCAGCTGGTTGTGACGCCTGCGCTCCTCGGCGCTGCCTGCCGCATCCGCCGCCCGGAAGATGGGGACAGCGCCCACCGCGCGCAGCAGCGCACCGACGACGGGCACGCGGAACAGCCCGTGGCGCGCGCCGAACGCGACGCGACGCGGCATTCGGGACAGGATGAGCGCGGGGTCGATCAGGCCGTTGGGGTGCCAGGCGATGAGCAGCCCGCCCCCGCTCGGCGGGACGTTGTCGCTGCCCACGACCTCGATTCGACGGAAGAACGCGCGCACGAGCACGCGCACGAGCCGGGCCGCGGCGGCGTACGACGTGGACACTCAGCACCCTCCTATCGGCGTCGCCCTCACGCTGCGACCCTAACCCAGGGGCGATCCCCCGGCGATGCCCGCCGCTGGCTTTGACACCGAAGCCGGCTTGGCTCACTCTCTACCGCATGCGGGTCCTGGCGTGGGTCTTCCCCTTGGCTCTCGGCGCTGCCTGCAGCGCTGACGGTGGCAGCAGCGGCACTGGCGGCAACGGCGGCGGCGGCGGCTCGGCGGCGTCCGGCGCGAGCAGCGGGACCGGCGGCGGGATCATCGTCCCCGACGGCAGCGCCGGCAACGACGGCTCGCCCCTCGGGGACGCGGCGTGCGCGACGTCCATCAACAACGGCGAGCGCATCCCGCTGGACATGTACATCGTGTTCGATCGCTCGGGCTCCATGTCGACTCAAGCCGGCGGGCAGACCTTGTGGGACGCGACCAAGCAAGCGTTCATCACGTTCGTGAACGCGCCGGGCTCGGTCGGCACCGGCATGGGGCTGCAGTTCTTCCCGCCTGGCACCGCGTCCGGCGCCAACTGCCTGGGCAGCGTACCGCCGAGCTGCCCCACGGGCTGCATGCCCTTCGGACCCTACTGCGTCCCCGCGGGCGACTCGGGCTGCAGCGTCAACGACTACCTGCCGCCGGCCGTGTTCATCGAGCAGCTCCCGGCGGTCGCGAGCAAGATCACCGCTGCGCTCAACGGCACCTCGCCCGGAGGGGGCACCCCCACGCTGCCCGCGATGCAGGCCGCCGCTCAAGCCGTGAGCGCGCACGCCGCGCAGAACCCGGACCGCAAGGTGATCATCGTCTTGGCCACGGACGGCAATCCCAACGACTGCAGCAGCAATACGCAGAACGTCGCCCAGGTCGCCGCGGGCGCCTTCAACGGCAGCCCCTCGGTGGCGACCTTCGTCATCGGAATCAACAACTCGGGCGTCAACGTCTCGGGCCTGCACAGCATCGCGCAGTCCGGCGGCACAGGACAGGCGCTGATCGTGGATCCGAACAACGCTGGCGCGGAGTTCCTGGCAGCCATCGAGGCCATCCAGGGCCAGGCCCTGGGCTGCACGTTCAAGATGCCCAAGCCCGGGCCCGGGGAGACCCTCAACCCGAACCAGGTCAACGTCTGGTTTACGCCACCGTCCGGCACGCCCACGCTGATCTACAAAGTCAGCGGTCCGGCGCAGTGTGATCCGACCCTGGGCGGCTGGTACTACGACGACCCGACCAGCCCGACGGAGATCGCGCTTTGTCCGGCGAGCTGCACGGCGATCGAGGGCACCAAGGGCGAGGTGCGCATCGAGCTCGGCTGCACCTCGGTCCTGCTGCCCCGCTGAGCCGCCCTGGTCGGGTCTTGGTCAGCAGCGTCTAGTTGACCCTCGTCAAGTCGGCGGGTCCTTGATCTTCCCGCCCAGCAGCTGCACCGCGAGCTTGAGGAAGTCCGTCGTGGTGACGATGCCCAGCAAGTTGTTCTCGTCGTCGGTGACGGGCACGCAGCCGAGCTGACCTTCCCACATCACCTTGGCTGCATCGAGCAGGGGCTCGTCCGGCCGCATGGTGATCACCTCGCGCTGCATGATCTTGCCCAGGGGTTGCTTGCCGATGAGCGCATCACGCGCAGCAGCGGCGTCCGACAGCCAGGTGGACGACGCGTGGAGCAGATCCGAACGCGTGACGAGGCCAATCAGCTTGCCATCCTCGACGATGGGCAGGTGACGAAACCGATAGCGCTCCATACCGATGCGGAGATCCTCGATGGGCTCGTCCGCGCGTCCCGTGATCACGTCACGGGTCATCAGATCGCCAAGGGTCGTGGGCAGCTTCGTCGAATCGCTCATGGTTGACTCCGGGCGCGCCCGTCGCGCCTTCGGGGAGGATAGGCCAAAGCCTGGCGAGCTGTCACCCAGTGGCGATGGCTGGCTCCACCACGTC
The DNA here is from genome assembly GCA_019637295.1 of Polyangiaceae bacterium. Taxonomy (GTDB): domain Bacteria; phylum Myxococcota_A; class Polyangia; order Polyangiales; family Polyangiaceae; genus JACKEA01. Next base: position 223,794 of record JAHBVX010000002.1, on the reverse strand, counting down.
GCGGGACGCGGGGGGCTCGAGCAACACCTGCACGCAGGGCACGACGACGTCGCTCAGCGCCTCCCGCCGCACCCAGCCAAGCTCCTGCTCGGACAGACGGCCGAAGGCGTGCAGCGTGGCGAGCTCGGCGTCCGGCGCGGGGATGGGCGCGCCCTCGGCGGCGCGGAGCACTCGCGCGAGCGTGCGCTCGACGACCTCTCGCATCCGAGCGCCGCCTACTCGCAGCGCCCAAGCCACGATGCGCCAGGACAGCTCCGCGTGCGTGGACTCGTCGCGCACGATGCGCGTCAAGGTCTCCCTCACTTCAGCGTCCGTCGCGCGCTCGAGCGCCGCCTGGGCGACCAGCGCCGCCACGGTCTCGCCCACGCACCCCTCTTCGAAGGTCGTCTCGACGAGCGACTCCAGGGTCGAGGCATCGAGCGCGTGCTCGAGGCTCAGCGCCGCAGGCCCGAGGGCACGCCCAGCGAAGCGTGACGCCAGCGCGAAGCACGCCCGGGCGTGCTCGATCTCGTCCAACGATGCGAGCTGCGAGCCCTGCACCAAGTCCGCCGGAGCGCCGTGTGCCAAGAGCTCGAGGGTCAGTCGAGCGAACGCGGCCACCGACGCGTGCTCCAGGCGCGCGTCCGTCAGCCAGGCCTGAGCGATGGCCTCACGCGCGGCTCGGTCCAGCGACGCCGCAGCGCCAACGGGCGCACACCAGTCGGCGCGCTCCACCGTCGCGGCCATCCGCAGCTCGCCGCGCACCAAGAACGGTCGGCCAACCACGCACGTCTGGGTCGTATAGCAGCAGCTGTTGCCGACCTGATTGGGCCCACTGAACCACACTCCGCCGTTGCAGTGCGGGTAGCTCGCGGTGGCGACCTCGTGACCTTGGGGGCAGGTGGTCTGCTCCGAACCGCCCGACACGGGCACCGAGCCCAGCGGCCAGCAGCTCTCCCACGGGGTGCAGCCATTGCAGTCCACGGTGCCGTTGATGGTGAGGCCGCCGGTGCCCGCGCTGCCGGCGCTGCCGGCGCTGCCGGCGCTGCCCGCGCTGCCCGACGAGCCCGCGCTGCCCGACGAGCCCGCGCTGCCCGACGCTCCGCCGCCGCCGGACGCGCCGCCGACACCAGCGGCTCCCCCTGTCCCGCCCCCTACACCCGCGCTGCCGCCGGTGGCGCCGCCGGAGCCCCCGGTCCCGCTGCCGCCGACCCCGCCGGACGCCGTCCCGCCGGTGCCGCCCTGGGTCTCGTCGTCGGAGCCACACGCGACGGACGCCATGCTGCTGGCGGCGAGCAGCGCCAAGATCCGAGTGCGAAGGACGGATGAGTAAGTGATGCGCATCCCCCGAGAGTGTCACCGCGCGCCCACCGCTTCAAGCCCCGCCGCCCGCCTCGCGCGCGAGCCAGGCCAAGGTCTCGAAATGATGCGTGTGGGGGAACATGTCGAACCCGCGCACGGACTCGAGCCTGTAGCCCTGACGGCACAGCGCCCCGACGTCGCGCGCAAGCGTCACCGGATCGCAGCCCACGTAGGCCACCGCCCGCGCGCCGAGCGCCGAGATCTCGTGCAGCAATTCACCGGCGCCGCGCCGCGGCGGATCGACGATCACGACCTCGAAGCGCAGCCTCTTCTCGAGTCGCGGGAGCACCCGGCGCACGTCGCCGCTGCGGAACACCTTGGGGTCGAGCCCCTGCGCCGTCGCGGCGCGGCGGGCCGAGCGGATGGCGGCGCCGTCCAGCTCGACCGCGATCCCCGACAGACCCCGCGCCAGCAGGGGCAAGGTGAAGTTGCCAGCGCCCGCATACAGGTCGAGGAAGCGCCGCGCGCCGCGCGCCTCCACCCCGCCGCACAGCGCCTCCACCAGCGCCAGGTTGACGCCCCAGTTCACCTGCGCGAACGCCGCCGGCTCGATCTGCAGCGTCACGCCGTCGCCGAGCGCGTGGTGCTGCACGACGTCCGCCGCGCCGTGCTCGGAAACCAGCACGGCGGGATGAGGCGCGAGCGCGGCGAGCAGAGCTCCGAGCGGTTGGCTGTTGCCCGCGACTTCGGCGTGGCCTCGGAGCGCGAACAGGAGCTGCGGCGCGAGCGCGGAGGAGCGGATCTCCACCTCGGCCACGAGCCTGGCGGCCGCGGTGTGCTGGCGCAGCGCGCCGCGCAGCTGCGCGAGCCCGGCGTTGACCGCGTCGCTCGAGACCAGACACTGCTCGATCGGCACCAGCGCGTGCGACGCCTTGGCGTAGAGACCCACCTCCCCTCGGCGATCGACGTGCACGCGCAGGCGTGAGCGGTAGCCCGTCCGGGCCGGGCTGGGCTCGATCTCGATCGGCTCGGGCAAGGGCGCGAGCTTGCCCGTACGCGTGAGGGCCTGCGTGAGCAGCTCACGCTTCGCCGCGAGCTGCCCCGCGTCCGACAGGTGCATGAAGTCGCAGCCGCCGCACTCGGTGGCGTAGCGACAAGCGGGCGTCACCCGCTGTGGGCCGCCCTCGAGCAGCTCCCACTTCGTGGCGCGCACCCACTGCCGTCGGTCCTCCACCTCGAGCACTCGCAGGCGGTCCCCGGGCGCGGTCTCGCTCGCGAACCCGACTCGCCCATCGCCGAGCCGACTCATGCCGTCTCCCCCCGGCACCAGGCGCTCGATCACCCAGGTCTCAGGCTTCACGGCGCGCCGTCCGTGCAACGCTTCGCACCGAGCCATCTTCGCGATGAGCGGGATGGATGTCCACCGATCAACGCGCTGCACCACCGACAGTCGGTGTCCCACCCGCCACCGCCCCTGGCCATCCGCCGCCAGCGCGCCATGGCGGCCACCCCTGTCAGCGCCGGTTTGCGGCTGAATCCCGCTAGCACGAGCGCTGCACTGCCGCTGCACCGAAGGCGAGGTAGAGTTGGATGCCCATGGCCCAGTCTTCGCTGCAGGTGTCGCTGCGGTACGATCTTCATCCGGAGCTTCAGTCCTGGGTGCTGCCGGAGGGGCCCGTGCCCGAGTCACGGCTGCATGATCTAGCGGTGCGCCGGCTCGTCGAACTGCTCGAACACTGGGTGGGTCGGACGGGCGTCGACGCCATCGTCACGCGCAACCTGGCGCTGAGGTTCGTGCAGGAGCACCCCAAGGTCGGCATCGATCCCGACGTCGCCTTGATCGCGCCCAGGCCCGCGTCCGACGAGGAGCTGACCAGCCTGAGACTGTGGAAGCCCGGTCACGCTCCGCCCAAGCTCTCGATCGAGGTCGTCAGCCAAAGCCACCCGTACAAGGACTATGGTCGCATCCAAGAGCGGTACGCCGCGTGTGGCGCCGAAGAACTCCTGGTGCTCGATCCGGAGCTGTACGGACCGGCGACCCACGGCGGGCCCTACGCGGTGCAGCAGTGGCTCCAACGCGAAGGTGTGTTCACTCGCGTGTTCGCAGGCCCGGGTCCCGTCTTCTCACCGGCCCTCGAGGCCTGGGTCGGCGCTCGCCCTCTAGCCATCAGCGCGGATCCCGATCGGGCCGAGCCCTGGCTCACGCGTGCCGAGCACGCGCAGCGCGAAGCCGGTCGCGCTCGCGAGGCCGAAGCTCGCGCTCGCGAGGCCGAAGCGCGCGCTCGCGAGGCCGAAGCTCGCGCTCGCGAGGCCGAAGCGCGCGCTCGCGAGGGCGAAACGCGCGCTCGCGAGGGCGAAACGCGCGCTCGCGAGGAAGCCGCAGCCGACCGCCAAGCGCGCCTCGAGGCGGAAGCGCGCCTTGCCGAGCTCGAGCTGCGCGAGCCCCGCGGCTGAGGCCCCCGGGCTGGCTGGCGTCACGCTCCTGCAGGCCTCTGAAATCATTGGCATTTGCAGAAAGTGTCTCGGCAGCGGTCACACACTGAGCCATCGTCGCGATGAGGGCGGTGGATGTCCACCGCCGTCCGCATGCCCGAGCCGCCCGCCGCCCAACCGTCTGCGTCGCGCCACAGCGCCTTGGCCGATCCAGACCTGTACCGCGCGCTGCTGCGCTATGCGCGGCGTCGGGTCCCGGAGCACGAGGCGGACGACGTCGTGCAGGCAACGTTGGCGGACGCGCTCGCGGCGGAGCGCGGGCCGGATGACCCCACCGAGGTGCGGCGTTGGGTCCACCGCATCGCGCGCAACAAGATCGTGGACACCTACCGTCGCGGCAAACGCGAGCTGCCGAGCGACCTCGAGAGCGAAGCAGCAGAGGCGGAGAGCGCGCCGGTCAGCGCGCGGGATCTGCTTCGTTGGGCGGAGCGTGAGCTGCCCCAGGGTGAGTCGCACAGCACCCTCGAGTGGATGCTGCGCGAAGGAGACGGCGAGAAGCTCGAGCACCTCGCCGAGGAAGCAGCTGTTCCCGCGCCCACGCTGCGGCAGCGCGTCTCGCGTTTGCGACGTCACTTTCGCTCCCGCTGGGCGGCGCAGCTCGCGGCCGCCGCGGTAGTGGCGGCGATCGTGATCGCCAGCCTCGCCGTGCTGCGCTCGCAGCCCTCCGGCGTGGACGAGATCGCCGGTGAACCGGCGGCGCTGCCGCCCGAAGAGCTCGCCCGGGAGCTGCGTCGAGCAGCGCTCGATCAGTGCAGCGCCGAGCGCTGGGACGCCTGCGAGCGCGGTCTCGACGAGGCGCGACGGCTGGATCCGAGCGGTGAGAGCGAGGAGCCCGTGGTCCGAGCGCGCGCGGCCGCCGCGGGCGCGCGTCGCCCGGCCCCGCCGGAGCCCACCGAGCTGAAGGAGCCGCCGCCGGCGCCCCCGGTCGCCCCCCAGGACGTGAAGAAGAAGGCTCCGCCGAAGCCGCTCACGACCGCTGTGCCGAACAAGCTATCCGAGCCGCCCCAACAGAAGAAGGCGCCCGTGCTGCAGCAGAAGGGCGGCTCCTTCGACTCCAAGTGAGCGCGCCGCTCAGCGCACCCCGAACATCGCCTTGGCCTCGGGCTTGAGCCAGAACCAGATCAGCGGCCCGCTCGCCAGCATGCAGCACGCGCTGGTCATGCCGAGCCCCATCAGCGCCAAGTGAACCCAGTAGGCCCAGGGCTTCTTGGGCAGCGCCAGGGCCGCGCCGAACAGGAGCGCGAAGGGAAGGCTGATGACCGCCATCACGATGATGAAGAGCCGATCCGGGCTCGGCGGCGCCACGAAATAGAGGCCGATGCAGCCCGCGCCGATCAGCAAGTACATCACGCACATGGCGGCGGCGTACACGCGGTACCAGAGCCAGACCGGCGGCGCGGGGACTTCGCCGGGCGGCTGCTCGAAGTAGTACGGGCTACTCACCGCGGCTCGTCCTCGCCGGGAGCGCGCTGGTTCTTGCTCAGCGTCCAGGCCGGCGCGCGCTTCTCGAGGAACGCCGTCACGCCTTCGGCCGCGTCGGCTTGCTTGCCGAGCCAGTAGAACAGCTCGTCCTCGCGCGCCTTGGCGGCCACTGGATCGGCCTCGAGGAGCTGCTGCCACAGCAGCGTACGCGTCAGCGCCACCGACAGAGGCGCGGTGTTCTCGGCGATGTCCCGCGCCATCTCCCGGGCGACGGTCATCAAGTCGTCGTGGGGGACCACGCGGCTGACCAGGCCGTAGTCGAGCGCCTCCTGTGCGCCGAGGATGCGACCGGTGAGCAAGAGGTCCATCGCCTTGGCCAGCCCGACCAGCCGCGGCAGGAGCCAGGTGCTGCCCGCCTCGGGCAGGATCCCGCGGCGCGTGAACACGAAGCCCATGCGCGCGCGGTCCGAGGCGATGCGCAGATCCCACGACAGCGGCAGCGTCGCGCCGATGCCCACGGCCGGGCCGTTGATGACGGCGATGATGGGCGTGCGCAGGCGCCAGGGAGCCACGCGCTGCTGCAGCTCAGCGGCGCTCTGCCAGGTGCGCTCGCCGCTGAAGGTCGCCCCCTTCGGCTCCAGATCCGCGCCGGCGCAGAACGCGCGACCCGCCCCGGTGATCAAGATCACGCGCACGTCGTCCTTCGCGTCGAGCTCCGCCAGGGTCGAGAACAGCTCGATGCCCATGGCCGTGGTGTACGCGTTCAGCCGCTCCGGGCGATTGAGCGTGAGGGTGGCGACGGGTCCGTCCTGCTCCAGGAGCAGGTGCGCGAGCTTCGACATGGTGGGCTCACGATAATGCAGCCGTGGCGCAGCGGTCGAGCCGCGGCGCTAGGCGCCCGCGGGCAGCGGATAGCGGCTGAGGGCGACGCGGTTGCCCTCGGGATCACGGAAGTACAGCGTGTACTCGCTGCGGGACTCGATCACGACGCCGAGGCGCAGGAGGGCCGCTTCGGCGCCGGAGGGAGCGGTGAGCGCGAGCAGAAACGGCCCGGCTCCCACGCCCTGCACGCGGCGGAGCGGCTCGTCCGTGCGCTCGATCATGAGCACCGACGGGCCCAGGGAGAGCCAGACGCTGCGCAGGCCGCGGGCGTCCTCGTGACGGGCTGTCTCGGGCAGGTCGAGGACATCGCGGTAGAAGCTCGCGACGCGCTCCACGTCGATGGCGCCCAGCGCGACGTGGTGTAGTCGACTCACGACGGTTCGTCGTCGTCGCGCTCGTCGCCGATGCCGCAGCTGTACAAGAAGTCCGTGACGAACTCGATCATGGGCGTGGGCCAGCTCTCGGCCTCGGCGTGCGAGACCAGCCGCTCGAGGTCGGCGGTGAGCGCCGCGACGCGCTCCGGCGCGAGGCGCTGCACGTACAGCCCGATGTGCTCGAGGGCGTCGCCGGCGGCGTCGGGCTCGACCAGCGCCTCTTCGGCGAAGTCCAAGAACGCGGCGCAGTGCACGATGGCGAGCAGCAACGGATCGATGCCGAGCTCCGCGGGCACGACGGGCATCACATACTCGCTCGGGTCGAGCTCTTCGTCTCTGTCTTCCGGCTCGTCCGTCATGGCTGTCCTCGGGTTCCGAACACGGAGTCCCAGACCGGGGTCGAGACGCCGAAGCGAGAGTCGGTGTCCTTGAAGTGGTGCAGCATGTGGTGCCTCTTCAGGCGCCGACCGTAGCTCGACTTCGGGTTGTAGTGGTGGATGTAATAGTGCGTCAGGTCGTACGTCACGTACCCGACCACGAAACCCGCGTGAAACGGCCAGACGACGCGGGCGCCCAGCAGCAGATAGAACAGCCCGAAGAACAGCGCCGCGGCCAGCAGGCTCGCCGCGGGGGGCATGACCAGGCGGTACTTGTCCCGGGGCCACCGGTGGTGCACGCCGTGGATGAGGAAGTGCATGCGCGCTCCCCAGCGCGCGTTGGGCTGCCAGTGGAAGACGGTGCGGTGCAGCCAGTACTCCGAGAGGGACCAGACGACGAGTCCGAGCAGAAAGTACAGCACGCTCGCCGCAGCGCCGACGCCAGCGCGCGCGACTCCGTACCAGAGCAACGCGACGGTGGCCGGCACGTAGAGGAGGGGGACGACGATGGGGTGAGTACGGGAGAAGAAGTCGACGACGTCGCTGTCGAACATTCGCGGTGACTCGTTGCTGGCACGCATCATTGGAGCACTCCGCTCGGAGCCGGTACCCCCGGGTCTCCGAACGCAAAAATTCTAGGAATGCCGATCGTGATCGGCAACGCGAGAGCGTCCGATTCCGTGCTCCAATCCGCGTGACGGAATTGGGCCCCCCGCTACGCAATCTGTTCAGGCTCGTGGGCGGCGCCAGGCCGCTCGCGCCAGGGTCCTCCAACCGTCCCGCCGGCCGGCCACCGCGGCAATCCTCGAAAAATCCAGGGAAATGCGCCGATTGGATCGATTCTTCCGCTCGGGCGTCGATCCTGGGAACGGTTTCTGCACTCCGACGGTTGACCGACCGCAACGAAAGTCCCCCATGACCGGCTCCGCCACCAAGACCCCCTACCCGCCCGCGCCGCCGGACGACGCCGACATCGCCGACGAGCGCTCGTCCGTGCGCCCGCGGGTCGAAGCCCCCGGTGCCCCGGCGAGCGACGGCGTCACGCGCCGAGCCAGCGTCGATGCGCTGATCCGCCGCGCGAAGGTGCTGCTCGCGGATCTTCCATCGGGGGACCGTCGCTCCAACCTGCTGAAGCTCGCCATCACGCGACGCGACGAAGTGCTGCTCGACCGGCTGCTGTCGCTGGAGTCGAGCGCCATCTCGAGCCCGCCACCCCACGGCGACTGACGCTCACGCGAGCGTGCGGAGCTTGGTTCGATCCACCTTGCCAAGGTGGGTCTGCGGCAGCGCGTCGAGCAGCGTGACCTGCCGCGGCGCCTTGTAGGGCTCGAGCTTCTCGCGCACGTGGCGCGTCAGCTCGTCGGGCAGTCCGGGTGACGACTCGCGCGCGACGACGAAGGCGTGCGGCTTCACCAGTCCTTGCGCGTCGGTCACGCCCACCACCGCGCAGGCTGCCACCTGGGGATGCTCGAGCAGGCAGTTCTCCACCTCGGCCGGGGCCAGCCACTTGCCACCGACCTTGAGCATGTCGTCCCCGCGCCCGCAGTAGCGGATGGCGCCGCTCGACTCGCGGCAGATCATGTCGCCGGACACGTACCACTCACCGCGAAACGCGCGCTCGGTCTGCTCCTGGTTCTGCCAATAGCCGACGGCGCGAGAGCCACCACGCACCCAGAGCCAGCCGACCTCGCCATCGGGCAAGGGCCGCCCGTCGTCGTCGCACACGGAAACCTCGAAGCCCGGCACCACCTTGCCGAGGGTGCCCGGGTACACGTCGCCCAGGCGATTGCTGATGAACACGTGCCACATCTCGGCGGTGCCCAGGCCGTCGAGCAGCTCGACGCCGAAGGCGTCCTTCCAGCGCTGATACAGCTCCACCGGCAGCGCCTCACCGGCGCTGGTCGCGAGCCGCAGGCACGACAGGTCCTGGGCGGCGCGCTCCGGATGGCTGACCATGTGGCTGACCATCGTCGGCACGTTGATGAGCACCGTGGGCCGGTGCGCGCGGATCTGCTCGAACAGCGCCTCGGCCGTGCAGCGTTCTGGGAAGAGCACCGTGCTCGCGCCGACGGAGAACGGAAAGAGCAAGTTCGAGCCCGTCGCGTAGCCGAAGTAGAGCTTGGGCACGCTCAGGGTGATGTCGTCGGGCCCGAGACCGAGCACGCGCTTGCCGTATAGCTCCGTCGTGTTCGCGAAGGAGCGGTGGGTCTGCACCACGGCCTTCGGGCGACCCGTGGTCCCACCCGAGAAGAGCCAGATGGCCGCGTCGTCGCGGTGCGTGGGGTAGGTCGTGAACGCGTCGGACTCGTCCGCGAGCGCGCGGGCGTAGTCGAGGTGGCGAGAGCCGGTCGACGAGCCCCCCACGACCACGAGCGCGCGCAGGTCGGGCGCGTCTCGGGCAGCTTCCTCGAACGCGGCGAGCTGCTCGGCGTGAACGACGGCGAGCTTCGCCCGGGTGTAGCGGAAGAAATAGCGGATCTCGTCGGGCTTGAGGTGACAGTTGACCATCACCACTACCGAGCCGTTCTTCAGAGTACCAAACAGCGACTCGACGAACTCGGGTACGTCCGGCAGCCCAATGAGCACGCGCTGTTCGGGCTCCACCGACAGGCGGCGCAGCAGGTTCGCGAAGCGGGCTGCGCCGGCGTCGATCTCTCCGTAGGTGATGCGCCGCTCGGCCGTGCGCACGGCGACGCGCTCGCCGTGGCCGTCCGCGATGCGCTGTTCGAGAAACCTCTGAGCGATGTTGAGCTGCTCGGGGAGCTCGGGGGCGGTCATGTGGGAACGAAACGCAGGAGCCAAAGGCGCGTCAAGCGGAGCGGCGACGCCGGAGCGCGAGCAGCAGCGCAGCGGCCAAGAGCCACACCGCGCCGGCGGGGCGGGCAGCGCCCGCGGCGCGGCACGCGCACCCCTCCGACTCCCCCGCCATGACCGTGGACTGCTGCCCCGAGCCCTTGCCGCCGCTGCCGGTGACGAGCCCTCCGCTGCCTTGGCTCCAGCCCGCACCCTCGCCGCCCGTCCCCGCGCCGGCGCCTCCGCTCGAGGGCGCCCCGAGCACCTGGATCTCGAGCGTCGCGGTGTCGCCGAAGCGCGTCGCGCCGCGGGTCATGCGGAAGGAGCCCGAGTGACTCCCGGGGCTCGTCGGGGCGCTGAGCGTGACGGTGAACACCTGGCTCTGACCAGCGGACACGCTCGCGCCGCCCTGCAGGCCCACGCCGCCCGAGGCGCCGAAGCTCTCGCCCGCGTCGTGGGCCAGCGAGTAGCTGCCCGCGGATGACCAGGTCGTGTTGCCGGTGTTCTCGTAGGTGAACGAGGCCTCGAAGCTCGCGCCCGCGGTGACCTCCGTACCCGGGGCGGGCACGAGCGCGATGAGCTTCGCGGCGTCGACCTCGGCGGGCTTCTCGCATTGATCCGACGGCAGACCCTTGTACGCGCCTTGGCTGACCCAGAACGACGCCGGACCGCCGCAGCTCCCGGAGTAGGGATCGTCGGACGTGTTGGTCGCGTAGCGCACCTCGAAGTGCAGGTGCGGACCGGTGGAGTTGCCGCTCGAGCCGACCTTGCCGAGGTGCTGACCGCAGCTCACGTCGTTGCCGACCGCGACCTGCAGGGAGCCCTTCATCATGTGCGCGTAGTAGGTGGACTTGCCGTCGGCGTGCTCCACCTTGACGTAGTTGCCGAAGCCCGAGCCGCAGCCGCAGTCTCCCGTGGTGCAGCGATCGGCGCAGCCGTCGTTGACGACCACGACCTTGCCCGGCGCCGCCGCGACGATCCAGCGGCTGCCCGCGTCCATCACCGGGAAGCTACCGATGCCGATGTCGGTGCCCTTGTGCCCGTTGTAGGTGTGAGTGCCGCAGTTCCAGTCCTTCAGCGCGGTGCTGCCGTCGAGATCACGGTAGGCGGTGATGTAGGGCTGGGTGCCGGAGCTCGGCAGCTCGATCGGGAAGCGGTACTGCTGTGCGCTCGCCGGCGCCGCGAGCAGCGCCGCCGCGAGCGCGAGCTGGATGGCTCCCGCCTTCACGGCTGCCTCCGGACCGTGACGCCGCTGCGGTGATCCACGACGTGGACGCCGCCCTCGCCGTCGTCGTATTCGATCCCCACGGCGTCGACCGAGAGCACCGTGGCCGGCGGGGGCACGAAGCCCACGAGCCCGCGCCCGGGCGTCACTCCGCGATTGGTGAGTTGCTCGGCAGCACCGCGATCCGGATGCACCACCCACAGCGACGCGACGCCGGTGCGACCGGACACGAACGCGACCCGCCCATCCGGCAGCGCGATGGGCAAGTCGTCGGGGCCCGGCGCCGGCGCGAGGGTGCGTAGCGAGCCCGACGGCTCGATCACGACGAGCTCGCTCTGCCCCGGTTCGTCTCCCGCTCGCGAGATGACCAGCCGTGAGCCCAAGACCGCGGGCCGACCGAGCACGTTGGTCGCGATGCGCCGCCAGCCGCGAGCGTCGAGCCGGAGCAGGCTGCGATCCGTCGCGACCACGAGCACGCCGGCAGGGGTCGGGGTGGCGAGCAGCGCGGTGAGGCCCAGGGGCGTCGCGCGCTCGTGCCCGGCGCGGTATCGGAACAGCTCCCAAGTCGTGGGCGAGTCCGTGTCCGGTAAGGCCACGCTGCGTGCGCCGAGGATCGACTCGCCGCCCTCGGTGGCCAGCACCTTCACCTCGCGGCCGCCGAGCTCCGCGCCAAGCTCGGTGAGCGCGTGCTCGACGTTGCGCGAGGACGGAGCGGAGCCGACGTCGCACCCGAGCAGCAACAGGGCGAGGAGAGCCGACCAGCGCACCATCGCGACAGTGTAGCGCAGTCTGCCTTCGTGTGGTCAGTGTACGCGGCGTCTGTGAGTGCTGCGCTCGGAGTGGAAAGTTCCGAGGTCGCAGCAACTCTACGTCATCTGCCTGTCGGGGAGTTAAGCTCCCCGCCGTGATCCGACTGGCCGAGGTTTCCTACGACGCGATCGAGGCGCTGCGGGAGCGCGCGCCCATCTTCATCTTGCCGGTCGGGGCCACCGAGGCCCACGGTCCGCACCTACCGCTGGCCACGGACGTGATCATCGCCGAGGCCATGGCGGAGGCGGGTGGAGCGAGACTCGCTGCGGCGGGGCTCACCGTCGTCATCTTGCCGGCGCTCGCCTACACCGTCGCCGGCTACGCGGCGGGATTCGCCGGGACCATTTCCATTCGCTCCGAGACGGCGGCCGCGCTGGTAACCGACATCGGTCGCGCGCTGCAGGGCTTCGGCGCGCGGGCGCTGGTGCTGGCCAACGCGCACCTCGAGCCAACCCACATCCAGACGCTGTACGCGGCCCAGGAGTCCCTCGCCGCAGAGCCTTCGCTCACCGTGGTGTATCCCGACGTCACCCGCAAGCCCTGGGCGTTGCGGCTCACCGACGAGTTCAAGAGCGGCGCCTGTCACGCTGGACAGTACGAGGGCTCCATCGTGATGGCGGCGCGCCCCGACTGGGTTCGCGACGACGTGCGCCTCGCGCTGCCGGACAACCCAAGCAGTCTGTCCCTCGCGATCCGCGAGGGGCGAACCACCTTCGAACAAGCCGGCGGACCGCGCGCGTACTTCGGCTACCCCGCCCGCGCGAGCGCCGAAGAAGGCCTCGCGACCATCACCGTGCTCGGCGAGATCCTGGCCGAAGCAACGCTGGCAGCGCTGAGCGAAGGTTGACGCTCCTCTGGCCGGTGCGGCGCGGAAACGCCCCCGGCGGCGCGTCGGGCACCGGCGGAAGCGCCGGCATTGCACGCGCTGGCGCTCGCGCCGTCGGACAAGAGCTTCTACCGCTTCTGTGGAAGGCTTATCAGCTGGTTAGCCCATCGCTGGCGGAGACCCGGCTCGTCCTGACCCCCATCGCCGATGGCACCGCCTCACACGTCGTGCAGCCCGCCACCGCCTCGGGCTATCCCGAGGTCTGGCTGATAGCGAATGGTCTCGCAGAGTGGGCACGCCCGCTGACTCCTGCGCCCAGCCCAACACGTAGAGGACGTCACCCTCGACGATCACGTGCTCCTGCACGCTCAATGGACGCCTCGCCTCGCCGGTGAACTGCCGCGCCCAGCGCTCCACGTGCGGCGTCATCGGCACCACCCTCTCCGGCGCTCCGTAGACCGCCAGCACCTCCCCGACCTGGATCGAGAGCGCAGGGGACACGACTGTGGAGCGCCGACCCATTGGGCACTTCACTGGGTCGGTCGAACCTGCAGTGCCGCGGAATGGCGAGCTAAGCGCCGCGCCTGGACCGACGCGCCCGCCTCGCGTACGATCGACTCATGGCAACCGACGACGCCTTGCCGAAGGATCCCGTGATCGAGGCCTACAAGCGCGACGTCGATGTCTCTCTTCTCGTCGAAAACCTGCGTAGGACGCCGCAAGAGAGGCTCGAGCGCATGGTCGCCATGCTTCGGCTGACCGACGAGCTGCGGCGTGGAATGAACGCTGCGCGATGACGGACTTCGGCGGACTCATCGCTCGGCTCGTCGACGCGGGCGTGGAGTTCATCATCGTCGGCGGTGTCGCCGCCGCGGCACACGGTGCAGCCCGTACGACTCTCGATCTCGACGTCGTCTATCGACGCACGCCCGAGAATCTCAGCCGCATCGTCAGCGCGCTGTCCCAGTTACGGCGGCCTGGCAGAGTTTGAGAGCGACGGGGATGCGTCGGCAGCGCATGGCTTCGAGAGAGGCCTCGCGTGCCAGGTCGGGTTGGTCCGGCATGGCGACATGCGCACGCGTCAGGAAATCTAGGGCAGTGTCGTGTTCGCCAAGACGCTGGTGCGCTTTCCCAGCGAAGAACATCGCGGAGCCGTTGTGCGGATGGATCTCAAGCACTTCGGCCAGAGAACGAAGAGCCTTTCGGATCTTCCGTTTGCGAAGCCAAGTGAGTTCGGGCACGCGAACGCCTTGCAAGTAGATTTCGCCCTCGTGCAGTCCGGTGGCGCGCCTGAAGAGCTCGTCGTGCTTTTGCTGAAGAGGCGAGAGCAACATACGTTCACCGAACTGGGGCCGTAGTCGCCGTGCAGAGGACGGACAGTGCGCTGCGGCTCAATGTGCATTTCCACGCCCTCGTGCTCGACGGCGTCTACGTGCACGCAAGCGATGACCCGCGCTCTCCGCTCGAGTTTCGCGAGCTCCGCGCGCCGACGCACGCCGACATAGCCGAGGTTGCCGCGCGCACCGCGGCCCGCGTCGAGCGCATCCTACGCGCGCATGGCCGGAGCCTCGACCCCGAGCTCGGTGAGGACACGCCGCCCGAGCTCGTCTTCGACGAGCCCGGCCTGGCGGCGTGCTACGCCGCCGCCGCGCAGGGCGTCGCGGTGAGCGGTGACCGGGCCGGCAAGCCGCCGCTCCGCCTCGTAGCGTCGCTGGACCCACCCGCGCGCCCAGGTCGTGGACGGCCGGGACCGCCGAAGAGTGGAGCGTCTTTGTAAGTACATCACGCGCCCACCAGTCGCCCAGGACCGCCTCACGCGCCGGCCCGACGGCAAGCTCGAGCTCTCCTTCAAGAAGGTGTGGCGTGACGGCGCGCGCGCTGCTCCTCGAGCCCGACGACCTCATTGCGCGCCTCGTCGCCGCCGTGCCACCGCCTCGCTGGCACTTGCTCCGCTACTTTGGGGTACTGTCGAGCCACTCATCGCGCCGGCGCCTCGTCGTTCCAAAGCCCGTGCCCGATGTGGCCGCGACCAAGCCCCCGCCTGCACGCGGCGATCAGCTCGCGCTGCTCGGCGAGACAGACGACGCGCCAGCGAAGCGAAAGCGATGGGCGTGGTTCGTCCACGATGTCCCCGCAGACGCAGGCGGTCTCGCGGACCAGGATGCGCAGGATTGGACGCGAGCCGGATGGCCGATCGCCTTGGCGAGCGCGGCCAGTTCCTCGTCCGCCTCCTTGCCCTCCACCGGCCGGAGGTCAGGCTCGAGGCTCGGCTTAGGGCAACAGTCAGCGGCGGTCCGTTCGTTCATCGTAGATATACGATTCCGCATCACCCGACCTCCGTCAAGCTCGGGTTCAGCCCACCGGCGTGGCCGACACCAGGACCAGGCCCACATCGTGGACGAGACCTTTGACCGTCTCGAGGAACGGCTTGATGTCTTCCTGCTGCTCCGAGGTGACCTCGAAGCTCATGTAGGAGGGCGCCTTCTGCCTCGCTCCCTTCACGGTGGGCACCTCGAGCTTCAGGTTCACGACGTCGAAGGGCTTGTTCCCGATGAGCTCCTCGAGCCGCACAAGGAAGCGCTTGTCCCCGAACTCACCAGCGATCTCGACCTTGGCTCGGGTCGCCACCTGCGCCACCGCTCGCTGGGCGGCCTCGCGTGCCTTGAGGGTGTCCTCGCGCTCGTGCTTCTTGAGCGCCTCTTTCTTCACCGTCTTGAAGATCTGCTTCTCACGCTCGAGCTTCCACACCGCGTCGAGAGTCGGGAAGCTGATGGCGCTCGTCGGACAGATGTTGCCGCAGGTGGAGCAGCCGACGGCGCACTCCATCGGAGCCGTCGCGACAGCAACTCCTTCGCGCATCTCGTAGACGCCTCGGCCGCAGGTCACGTAGCAAAGCTGGCAGCCGATGCAGGCTTCAGCGTCCACGGTGGGCAGCCACGGGATCTCTTCACGCGGGATGCCGTGCCAGCTCTTCTTCTTGTCGTCGCTCATGACTTTCTCCTCCAGCTGTCTCGCGCTCGCCAGCCGTCGAGCATGCGTGTGTAGTTGAGGCGCTCCCACGCGTGCGGATCGGGCGCCGACCGCAGATCGAGGACGCCGCGCGCCTCCGCGCTGGACTTATAGCCCTTGCCGTCGAGCCAGCCGGCGAGCTCGCCCTGCAGCACGGCGACATGCTGCGGCCCGTGCTCGAGCAGGACGGAGGCGAGCTGCACGACGTGTGCTCCGCTCAGGATGGCCTTCGCCGCGTCCAGGCCCGAGTGCACACCGCCCGTGCACGCGAGCGAGAGCGTCGTGGTCGCCGACAGACGCGCGAGCGCGTGCAGCCGTAGCGGCAGTTCGGCGGGCGTGGACGGGACAAGCTGCCTGTCGACGTCGAGCGTGTCGAGCAAGATGTCCGGCTGGTAGAAGCGGTTGAACACGGCCACGCCGCGCGCCCCGGCCGTTTCGAGGTCACGCACGAACGCCGTGAGCGCCGCATAAAACGGCGTCAGCTTCACGGTGACCGGCAACTTCACGGCTTGCACGACGGCTTGCACGACCGCGAGTTGGCGCGCTTCGACGGCGGCGCCCGTCTCGCCTTCGGGCCCACCCACCTCGTACAGGTTGAGCTCGAGCGCGTTGGCGCCAGCCTCCTCGAGACGCTTGGCGTAACGCGTCCACCCGCCGGGCGTGGTGCCGTTGAGCGATGCGAGGACCGGCACATCGACGCGTCGCTTGATGCGCTCGAGCTCGCGCAGGTAAGGCTCGACGCCCACGGTAAAGGCGCGCGCACCCGGGCGGATGCCCTGGGTCTCGGCGTCGAGGTCGACGGTCGCATCGATGAAGCGGTGCGCTGCCATCTGATCGTGCGTGAGCTGCTCCTCGAAGAGCGAGTGCATCACGACGGCGCCGGCGCCGGCATCGACGGCACGCGCGACCGCGTCCGGTTCGCGCGAGAGCGGGCTCGCCGCCACGACGAGAGGGCTCTTGAGCGAGAGCCCGAGCCAGGTGGTCGACAGGTCAGGCATGGCTCTTCTCCTTCGGCAGGTGGATCTGCGCCAGCTGCTCGTAGAGCGCGCGCCGCTGCCGCGCCGCGTCCCGAGCCGCGTCGACCAGGTGCGCGTAGCGCGCGGGATCGCGCAACTCGACCATGCGGAAGCGGGCCTCGGTCTCCATGTAGGCGCTGACGTCGAGCGTCTCTGCGCCCGAGTCGAGGACGAGCGGCGCCTCACCGCGGTCGACCCGCTTGGGGTCGAAGCGATACAGCGGCCACATGCCGCTCGCGATGGCTCGCTTCTGCTGCAGCGGAGCGTTCACGAGGTCGTAGCCGTGCGCGATGCACGGGCTATGGGCGATGACGATCGACGGGCCAGGATGCCGTTCCGCTTCGAGCAGCGCCTCCACCGTCTGCGCGCTGCGTGCCTGCATCGCGACCTGGGCGACGTAGACGTGGCCGTAGCTCATGGCCAGCAGACCGAGGTCTTTCTTGCGCACCGACTTGCCCGCGGTCGCGAACTTGGCGGACGCACCGAGCGGGGTCGCCTTGGACTGCTGACCGCCGGTGTTCGAGTACACCTCGGTGTCGAGCACGAGGACGTTGACGTTCTTGTGCGACGCGAGGACGTGATCGAGCCCGCCGTAGCCGATGTCGTACGCCCACCCGTCGCCACCGACGATCCACACGCTGCGCGGCACGAGCGCGGAGGAGCGATCGCGCAGCGCGACGGCCTCTGGTGATGCATCGCCCGACAGCAGCGCGTCGAGCTCCTTCACGCGGCGCCGCTGCTGGGCGATCCAGGTCTCGCCTGACCCGGGCGAAAGGAGCGCGTCAACGAGCGCAGCGGGGAGCCTCGCGGCGACGCCCTTGAGCAGCGTTCGAGCGTGCTCGGCGCGGACGTCGACCGCGAGGCGCATGCCGAGTCCGAACTCGGCGTTGTCCTCGAATAGCGAGTTGGACCATGCCGGACCGCGTCCCTCGGCGTTGGTCGTGTACGGGGTCGTCGGCAGGTTGCCGCCGTAGATCGACGAGCACCCCGTGGCGTTCGCGATGATGAGATGGTCGCCGAAGAGCTGTGTGAGCAGGCGCAGATACGGGGTCTCACCGCAGCCGGCGCAGGCGCCAGAGAACTCGAACAACGGGAGACGGAACGCGGCGGTGCGCTTGTCGATGGGCACAGCGGCGATCGTCGCCGATTCGAGCGTCTGGAAGAATGCGAAGGCCTCGCGCTGTGCCTCGCGGTGGTCAGCGAGTGGCTCGGGCACGAGCGCCTTGCGACGCGGCTTCAAACGATCCTTCGCGGGACACACCTCGATGCACAGGCCGCAGCCGGTGCAGTCCTCGGGCGCGACCTGCACCGCGTACTGGAGTCCGTCGAGCGCGGGCTCGAACGCCTCGGGCATCGACCGGAAGCTCGCGGGCGCGCGCGCGAGCTGCGCCGGGTCGAACACCTTGGTCTGGATGGCCGCGTGCGGGCAGACCATCGAGCAGAAGTTGCATTGCACGCACACGTCGGGCTGCCAGATCGGGATCTCGAGCGCGAGCGCGCGCTTCTCGAACTTGCTCGTCCCGCTCGGCCACGTTCCGTCTGGCGGAAACGCGCTCACTGGCAGCTCGTCGCCTCGTCCCTCGATGAGCAGGCGAGTCACGCGCTGCACGAAGTCCGGCGCCTCTGGCGGCACCGCTGGACGACGCGTCCGCGCCGCGGTCGCGGTGCTCGGCACGGGGAGCTCGCGTAGCGCACCCAGCGCCGCGTCGAGCGCGGCCACGTTGCGCTCGACGACCTCGGGGCCGCGGCGTCCCCACGTCTCCTCGATCGAGCGCCGGACATGCTTCATCGCTTCGTCGAGCGGCAGCACCTTGGCGAGCGAGAAGAAGCAGATCTGCATCACGGTGTTGATGCGCCGACCGAGGCCGGCGCGCTCGGCGACGCCGTAGCCATCGATGACGAACAGCCGGCAGCGCTGCTCGACGAGCCGGACCTGCACTTCGCGCGGCAGCGCGTCCCACACCTTCTCGGCCGGCAACGACGTGTTGAGCAGCACCGTGGCGCCGGGCATGGCCGCCGCCAGCACGTCGCGCCGCTCGAGGAATTCGGGATCGTGGATCGCGATGAACTGCGCGCGCGCGATCCGGTACGTCGAACGGATGGGCCTCGGGCCGAAGCGCAGGTGCGAGATGGTCGTGGAGCCCGCCTTGCGCGAGTCGTACTCGAAGTGTCCCTGCGCGAAGAGCGCCGCCTCCTCTCCGATGATCTTGATGGTGGCCTTGTTGGCCGAGACGGTTCCGTCCGCGCCCAGGCCGAAGAACAGCGCACGGGACACATCATCCGGCTCAATGTCGAAGGTTGCGTCGAAGGGCAGCGACGAGCCGGAGACGTCGTCGCGGATGCCGACTGTGAAGCGGTGCTTCGGGCTTGCCACCGCGAGCTCCTCGAACACCGCCCGCAGCATCGCCGGCGTCAGGTCCTTCGAGGCGAGCCCGTAGCGCCCGTTCACGATGCGCGGCAACGAGGCGCGCTCCCCTCGGGCGATCGCCTCCACGAGCGCGGCGGTGAGCTCCTGATAGAGCGGCTCACCCGACGAGCCGGGCTCTTTCGTGCGGTCGAGCACCGCGAGCGAACGAACCGACGCCGGCAGCGCCGCGAGTAGATGCTCTGTCGAGAACGGCCGGAAAAGCCGCACCTTGAGAACACCGACCTTCTCGCCGCGCGACACGAGATGCTCGACCAATTCGTGCGCACACTCGGCGCCCGAACCCATCAGCACGACAACCCGCTCGGCCTCCGTGTGCCCGACGTAGTCGAACGGTCTGTAGCGCCGCCCGGTGAGCTCGGCGAAGCGCGCCATCGTTTCGTCGAGCACCTGAGGGAAGCGCGCGTAGAAGGGCTCGACGGCCTCGCGGGACTGGAAGTACGCGTCGGGGTTCTGGGAGGTGCCGCGTACGACAGGGCGATCCGGATCGAGGGCGCGCGCGCGATGAGCGGCGAGTGCCTCGGGGTTCACGAGCGCGCGCAGCGCGTCGTCCTCGAGGGGCACGACCTTCATGATCTCGTGCGAGGTGCGAAAGCCGTCGAAGAAGTGGAGCACCGGCACGCGCGCGCGCAGCGTCACGGCGTGGCCGATGGCCGCGAGATCTTGCGCCTCCTGCGCCGAGCCCGACGCGAGCAGCGCCATGCCCGTGCTGCGCGCGGCCATCACATCGGAGTGGTCGCCGAAGATCGAGAGCGCGTGCGTCGCCACGGTGCGAGCCGCGACGTGCATGCAGAACGACGTCAGCTCGCCGGCGAGCTTGAAGAGGTCCGGCAGCATGAGCAGCAGGCCCTGCGACGCGGTGAACGTCGTCGTGAGCGCTCCCGCCTGCAGGGACCCGTGCACGGCTCCGGCTGCGCCGCCCTCGGACTGCATCTCCACCACCTCGGGGACCGTGCCCCACAGGTTCGCGCGGCGATCGGCCGACCACGCGTCGGCGTGCTCCCCCATGATCGAGGCGGGCGTGATCGGGTAGATGGCGATGACCTCGCTCAGGCGATAGGCGACGTCGGCGACGGCCTCGTTGGCATCGAGCGTTCGGTAGCGGACCGGGTTCGTCACGTCGTCTTCCTCCCCACGCGAGCGATGAGCATCAGCACGAGCACGACGACCTGCGCAAAGACGAGCAGCACCAGCCACGGGCTCGCACCCGCGAGGCTCGCGAACGTCACGCGACCGAGAGCCCCCACCCGCGCAAGCGTCGGCATGATCACCGGCTGAAGCAAGCCGAACACGATCGCGCCCACGAGGAGCCCCGAGAGGCCCGCCACCCAGGCGTCGAGGCGTCCCTCGCCGGCCTCCGCGACGATGGTGCCCGGACAGTAGCCGGCCGTGGCCATCCCCACGCCGAAGACCACGCCGCCCACGACGTTGGCCAGCATCGACGTGGGCGGGATGGGCGCGCTGGCGGCGAAGCCGAGGTCGATGCCCGCCTGGATCCCGAAGGCGCCGACCACGAGCGCGGTGAGCATGAAGCGCATCACCGTCATGTCGCGGAAGCGATACACGTTCACGATGCGCGCGTAGTGCGTGAGCCCTGCCTTGTGGAGCGACCAGCCGAACAGGAGACCAAGCACCAACGCTTTCACGATGTCGAGCATCAGTCGGCCCTCCCGCGGTACCAGAACCACGCAGCGGGAATACCCCCGGCGAACATGCCGGCCATGAACAGGAAGGCTGCGGGCGCGAGCGCGGCGCCACCGGAGATGGCAAGGCCGCTCGTGCATCCGCCCGCGATGCCTGCACCCACCTGCACCAGCACCGCGCCGAAGAACGCGATGGCGAGTCGCAGCCTGCGGCTCGCGCCGAAGCGCGGCTGCCACTGCGTGTCAGGCAGCCATCGCCAGCGCGACTCACTCGAGAGCTTGCTCGACGCGAACGAGCCGGCGAGCACGCCAACGATGAGCCACACCTGCCAGGTGATCCCCGGCGTCATGATGTGCCCGTAGTACTGGCTCGACGGGAAGAGCCAGCGGCCGGGATAGGCGGCGAGCTTGTCGAAGGCGCCTGACGCGGCGAGCGGTCGACCACAGATGACCTCGGAGAACGCGACGACGAGGCCGAGCAGCACGCCCGCGGCGTACGGGCTCCAGGTCTTGGCGCGCAGCCACGCCAGGAGTGAGCGCCGGTCGGTCGCCGGCTCGCGCCTCACCAGGAAGTAGAGGGCGATCGTCAGGAGCGCGGCCAGGGACGCGAGGATGCGGTCGGCTGTCGAGGACCGAAGCGGTGCTGCCGCACTCGGACTCGCCGGAGGGCTCGAAGGAGGTGCCGCTGCGGTGCTGGTCGCTACTGCCAGGTAGCGCTCCGCGCGCGCTGACGCGTCGTCCGCGTGGCATCCGGCGCAGGAGAGCGCGGGATCGGCGAGCGGCTGCCGCAATCCGACGTGCGCCAGCTCCTTGGCCGAGGCCGCGGGGTCACCCGCATGGCAGGAGGCACAGAGGTCACCGAAGCCGTGGTCGACGTGCCAAGGTTGCGCGCTCTGCAGGACCGGACGCGAACCTTGCGTTTCGTGGCAGGTCACGCACGACGAAGCGTTCGAGGTGCACTGGGCGTAGACGGGCCGCGCCAGCGCCGCGAGCGCAATCGCCGATAGGGGCAGTAGCCAGGACCGCACCGCCAGATGGATGGCATATCTCGTGCCATCGTGGGTGATAGATGAGAGGCCCTCCGCGATGAGCCACGAACACGAGCACCTCCCGTTGGGGACAGCGGCCAACCGCCTCGGCCGCGCCTTCCTGGTCGGCATCAGCCTCAACGTGGCCTTCGTCGCGCTGGAAGCGGTGTTCGGGGTGCTGGCCCACTCGACGGCGCTCTTGGCCGATGCCGCGCACAACCTCAGCGATGTGCTCGGACTCGCGATGGCTTGGGGCGCTTCAGCGCTCGCCCGTCGCGCACCGTCGAACTTGCACACGTACGGCTTCCGGCGCTCCACGGTGCTCGCAGCGCTCGCCAACGCCGTCTTGCTCCTGGCCGCGGTCGGCGCCGTGGCGTGGGAAGCGATCGGGCGATTCCACACGCCGATCGCGCCACATGGCACCACGATGATGTGGGTCGCGACCGCCGGCGTGGCGGTGAACGGAATCTCCGCGCTGATGTTCCGCAGCGGGAGCAAGGGCGACGTGAACGTTCGCGGCGCCTTCCTTCACCTCGTCGCCGACGCAGCGGTGTCCGCGGGCGTCGTCGTCGCGGGAGCGTTGGTGTGGCGCACCGGGGCGGCGTGGATCGACCCTGCGACCAGCCTGCTCGTCTCGGCGGTCGTGCTCTACGGGACGTGGCGCCTGCTCCGTGACGCGCTGCACCTCGCGATGGATGGTGTGCCCCGCGACATCGACCTCGAGAAGGTCCGCGCGTTTCTCCGCGAGCTGCCCGAGGTTGAGGCGGTGCACGACCTCCACGTCTGGGCGATGAGCACGACCGAGGTCGCGCTGACCGCGCACCTCGTGATGCCCTGGCCGGCCTGCGAACCATCGTTCTTCGGCGAGCTCGAGCACGAGCTCCAGGAGCGGTTCGGGATTTCGCACGTGACCGTTCAGCTCGACGGAGCTTCCGGGCGCCGCTGCGCGCGCAGTGCAGCGGAGGCGCTGTGAACCTCGGCCATCTCCTCGGGGGCCTCATCATCGCGACCATGGTGATGACCGGCGGCTGTGCGAGTGCACCGAGACCAGCCCGGGATGTGACGGGCTCGTACTACCCCGACTGGCTGGCGACCGCGCCGCACGCGCCCGTGTTCGAGGTACGCGACACGGTCAACAAGTACGGTCGCTACGCGCGCGAGACCAAGCACATCGACCTCGCGGATCTGATCCGCTTTCACGGACACTTCTGCGGAGGGCTCGTCGAAGCAGCCGTCTCGCTGCGCGTCGCGTTCGACGCGCTCTTTCCCGACGGCGCGATCGACAGGACCGATCTCCGAGTCGCCTCCAACAACTCAGCCTGCGGCGGCGACGTCGCGGCGTACCTGACCGGCGCGCGCGCTCGCTTCGGTACGCACTTGATCGACCCCGCGCTCACCGAGAGCGAGTTTGTCCTGCAGCGAGTGTCGACCGGCGCCACGGTCCGCGTGAGGATCCGCCCCGAGACCTACCCGGTCGATGTGCGGGCGCAGATGCGACGCATCGAGGCGGGTCACGCCGAGCCCGAGGAGCTCGAGCGCTTTCAGGCTTTGCAGTGGGAGTACGCGAGGAGGCTCGTCAGCCGACCTCCCTTGGAAGCGGTGATGCGAGTCGATGCCGGTCCCTACGCATGGCCCGAGCCACCGTGCCGAGACCTCGGACGACGACGCGACAACGACTTCCGCGGCGCAGTTCCCGGCGGCGGCGAAGAGCCACTTCCGTAGTGAGGTGTCCATTCCGCGCGGCCCGGTCTCACACTCACCCCACCAGCGCCTTGAGCATCGCCATCCCGCGCGCGGCCTCGGCGGGCGTCGCGTCGGCGAGCTCGAGGTACACGCGCCCGCTCTCGTTGAAGTCGTCGGTGTTCACGCACCAGCGCTCGCTCGCGGGCGTCGCCAGCTCGACGTCGGCGGCGAGCTTGTGGAGCGCGGCCTTCACGACGCGGTAGCTGGTACCCTTCGGGAAGCGGATCGCGATCTGCGGCTCGGGCGTTCCGTAGCGGCTCTCGCCCTGGCTCACGATCTTCGTCATCGTGATGCTGCTAGGCTTGCTCACAGCGCCACCACCGTGAAGCGCGAGCCGGGGTTCATCGCCTCGAGCTGGGCCCGCCGCTTCTCCGCGTCCTCGGCGGTGGCGAACGCGTCGAACTTCCAGTTGTTCCCGGTAGGCGCCATGCGGCTGATCGAGCCGTCCTTGTTCACCGCCTTCACCATGAAGCGCGCCGTCGCGGCGGCCTGCTCGGTGGCGTGCTTGGCGCGCGCGTCAGCGTAGGCGCAGAAGGCGGTGGTGCTCTTGATCTTCATCGTCGTCGTCCTCGCGTTCTGCGCCGGGCCCAGTGCCCGTCGCGTGAGGACATACAGGCTTCCGTTTGCGCCCCTAGCAAGGCCGAACACGTTGACTTCGCAGGTGTTTTCAGGCGGTTGGAATAGCCGCGAGGTTCCGCGGACATGGGGCGTCGGAGGCGGTTGTAGGCCCGCCGACGCCCCACCGATTCCGCCGCGTTCACGCGCTCGTGGCGCCCACGTTCGTGAAGAGCGCGGCCGCGTCGCGCGCGCCGAGATGCGCGAGGTAGTGGCCGATGGCGCCCCGGAAGAACTCCATGCGGTTCTTGATGCCCTTCGCGCGCCAGGCCTCGTCCATCTTGTCGGCGACGTCCGCCTCGAGCTGTCGCAAGCCCACCCTGGGGCCGTAGTCGCCGTGCAGAGGACGGACAGTGCGCTGCGGCTCAATGTGCATTTCCACGCCCTCGTGCTCGACGGCGTCTACGTGCACGCAAGCGATGACCCGCGCTCTCCGCTCGAGTTTCGCGAGCTCCGCGCGCCCACGCACGCCGACATAGCCGAGGTTGCCGCGCGCACCGCGGCTCGCGTCGAGCGCATTCTGCGCGCGCACGGCCGGAGCCTCGACCCCGAGCTAGACGACGGTGACGCGCCCGAGGTCTGCCTCGACGAGCCCGGCCTGGCGGCCTGCTACGCCGCCGCCGCGCAGGGCGTCGCGGTGAGCGGTGACCGGGCCGGCAAGCCGCCGCTCCGCCTCGTAGCGTCGCTGGACCCACCCGCGCGCCCGCGCGCCGCCGACGCGACCGACGAGCCCATCGCCGAGGTGCGCGGCATCAACCTCCACGCCGCCCAGGTCGTGGACGGCCGGGACCGCAGAAGAGTGGAGCGTCTTTGTAAGTACATCACGCGCCCACCGGTCGCCCAGGACCGCCTCACGCGCCGGCCCGACGGCAAGCTCGAGCTCTCCTTCAAGAAGGTGTGGCGTGACGGCACGCGCGCGCTGCTCCTCGAGCCCGACGACCTCATTGCGCGCCTCGTCGCCGCCGTGCCACCGCCTCGCTGGCACTTGCTCCGCTACTTCGGGGTACTGTCGAGCCACTCATCGCGCCGGCGCCTCGTCGTTCCGCAACCCGTGCCCGATGTGGCCGCGACCAAGCCCCCGCCTGCACGCGGCGATCAGCTCGCGCTGCTCGGCGAGACAGACGACGCGCCAGCGAAGCGAAAGCGATGGGCGTGGTTGCTCGCCCATGTGTTCGCGGCTGACCTCGAGAGCTGTCCCCGCTGCTCGGGGCCCATGCGCTGGGCAGAAGTCGCGACGAGCCGCAGCGCCATCACGCGCTTGCTCTCGGAGCACGGGCTCGGGCCAAGGGCGCCACCCGTCCCGCGCACGGCCGCTGCAGCGCCGCCCGAACAGCTGCAGTTGCCGTTCGGAGTGGCGAGCAGGTGAGGTCAGCGCGCGAGCGACCTCCCCAGAGGCGAAGGTGCGCCTACCCACTCCTATTCGACCTCGCCTCCGCACCGGCCCGCGCGAACACCACCCCAGCACCACCCCATCCGTGATGGTCGTATCCGGTTCTCGACCCCAGCCCACTCCCGCCCCACGGTCCCGTACCCGAGAACTGGACAGGTTTTGGCAGTTCGATTTTCCTACGCGCCGCTCCAGGCGGTGCGTCAAGAGCGGTCAGGGCGACAAGCGCTGCGCGCCGGTGGGCGGGTGCCGCGGGCGCTGCGAGTTGTGTGACGACCCGAGTCGGTGCTGCACGGGCCACTGCGTCGTGGGAGCCGACGGGGCCCAACGCTGCGGTCCGCCCATCGAGTGTTTGCCCCTGGGCGAGCTCTGCGCCGACGACGCCCAGTGCTGTAAGCAAGCCGGCAAGACTCGCTGCCGCGAGCATCCGCCCGGCAGCGGTCCCAAGCGCTGCCACCCCGACCCGCTGCCGCCGTGTGCTTCGGGCGCAGCAGAGTGCGTGCTTCCGACCGCGTGCTGCAGCGGCTTCTGCCTACCTGCGCCGGACGGGTACCAATGCGCGGCCCGCTGCGCGCCCGACGGTGCGCCGTGCACTCTGCGCGACGACTGCTGCGACCAGCTCTCCGACTGCCTGACGATCGGGGGCCAGCGGCGCTGCGCGCCCGTCGTGCGCTGAACCCGCCCCTCACCGCGACACGCGGGCCGGCTCCGCCGGCACGGGTTCCTCGACCCGGTTCCAGCGCGGCCGCCAGCTCGGATGCGCCAGCATGGGGCTGCTGGTGCGCCGCACCGTGGAAGGCGGCCGCAATATCGACTAGACATTATATATCTATAAGGTTATCTCGTGCAGGCTGTTCGCTCGCTGGACGTGACCTTGCCCGCGCTGTCGGATCCGACGAGGTACCGCGCTCATCTGCCAAGCGACGCGGCGCGGACCATCCTCAAGCGGTTCAATCCCGACCGAAAGACCTGGAAGGTGCAGGCCGGCTTGACTGAGCGCGCCATCGAAGAGCAGTTCGAGAAGCGGTGGGAGCGGGGAACGCTGTATCGCGAACTGGGCGTCAGGCTCGCGGACCCTGACGCCGACCACATTCAGCGGCGCCAGGTGTGCACGCCGAACAGCAACATCGATTTGCTTGGGTACCAGGAAGGGAAGAGGATGTGGTGGGTGTTCGAGATCAAGCAGGCCAACTCGTCGCGCAGCGCCGTCGCGCAGGTGCTCGGCTACACGAACTGGATCCGCGAACAGCACGCCAAGCGCAGCGAAGACGTGCAACCTGTGGTTCTCACCGACCGGACTTCCGGACCATTGTTAGGCGCGGCGAAGGAATCCAACGTTCAGGTGTGGACGTACAGCGCTGAAGCCGTCCTCGCGGGTCAGCTCGAGTTCTCGCGGGCCGTTTGAGCTAGTGGGGCGACAGCCCCACCGCCAAACTTGCTTGCGACGGACCACAGGCCGACCTGTCCTGCTATCATCGCGCAATGTCGACTCCGCCGCGCGCGATACGTTGTTGGTTCGTCGAGACCGAGGACCGAACCTACGACGATGAGGTCACCGAGGTTCAGACGCTGCGCGCGTGGCGCGCGGCTCACCCGGAGTTCGTAGAGGCGGCCGATGACTGGTTTCAAGCAAGGTTCGTCGACACGGGCGAGCTGTTCGCCAGCGACTCGGCGGGGGCAGTCTGCACCGAGGGCTCACGACTGTTGCTCTTCGCTTCGGCGGCCGCTGCCGCCGAGTTCGCGTCCCGGGATGCAGCTCACGCGGCCGGGCTGCGTGCGGTAGCTGCGGCGCTCGCGGTCTCGCTCCCAATCGACGTGCTGATTCCGGCGGGGGCAAAGCTTGCGGGCCATCCAGGTTTTCTGGCGGTGTTCGATGAGTACCTCGTGGTTGCGCACGACGACGAAGGGCGTCGGGCGCTCGAACTCGTCGGGATCACGGCGGAGCCGCTCGAGACCCGATGAGGGCGCCGGCCCGCCGTGCCCGCGTCTGACCGGCATGGACTCCGCTCCATCCCCGGGGTCGCCTTCGTCGCTGCATACGGCCGCCGCCTCGAGGTCACTTGGGGGGACACGGTAGTACACGTGATCTGTCGGGACGACATCATCGCAGCGAAGCGCGCGGCGGGCCGCGAGAAAGACCTCTGCGATCTGCGCGCGCTCGACCCGTGACCTCCATCGGCGAGATCGATGACGAGGATCGTGAGTCAAACGCCCCCATCCACGTGGCCAGCTCGGCGTGTGCTTCCGCCGGCAGGTGCCGCTCGGTGGCCGCTACATCGCGGACTTCGCCGTGCCCGCCGTTCGCGTCGTGGTCGAGGTGGATGGCGGTCTTGTTGCTCCCCCACGTTGTTCGCCACTTCACGGCTCGCCGTGCTCGCTGGCGCTGCGCGCGGCTCGGGCCCTCTCATCCCGACTATGAGGCGGCAATGGCGTCAACCGTTTTCCATTCTTTTTTGGCTGCTTCGTCGTAGCTCGAGTCATGGTGATCAGTTTCGTTGTGAGGGTTGGAGCATCATTGGGTACACCTCCGCGCTTCCGTCTGTGAAACGGCGACCTGGGGCGTCGCGGGGTGGAAACAGCTACGAGCTGGGCTCGGTCGACTATTCGCGCTCATGAAGCCGGCGTGTTGCCGTGGATGGCTCCGGCGCAATTCGGGGTTCAAAGTGAGCAACACCTCGTTGCCCCACTCAGTTAGCTTCGCGTGGACGAACCACGCTTCGCGACACGCTTCGATCGCGACACGCGCGCTTGGAGCCTTCGGCCCAAGCATCGGTTCGAGTCCAGCGAGCGAACTGACGGTGGCGCGGTCTACCCCCGAGTTGACTGCGCCGTTCGAGCGCGTGGGGGTGCCCATAGGGAAACCTGCGGGCGGGAGATCGGCCAATTTCTTCTTACGCGGAGCGCGACGCTGGCTGCTACGGGGCGCAGGGGCGGAATCCACGGGACCCTTCAAAGTCCCGTTCGCCCCGGAGCCAGTCGGTGCAGTCACCACCGGCGAAGGTGATTCAGGTAAGACCTTCGCTGGTGACGCGCGACGTGCTCGGCTGCGTGGTGTCTTGGTAGAAGCGTGCATGGGGGTGACAGGCTCGACAGCCGCCTCATCCCGTCTTGCTCGCCCGCCGGCGTGTTCACGCGTCACAAGGCTTGCGGGCTGCGCGGGACGCATCGGAATCCCCGGAGGGGGACGGGATGAGGGTCCCGGCGGCGGAGTGACCACCCCGCTCACTCCACCGGCGTGCTCGTGGCCCACCACGCGAAGGGCGGGGGATAGTCGCAGCAGGGAGCCGTGTACGCGCGGACGACGGACAAGTCATAGCTCCAGTCGTCGACGATCACCGAACCGGACTGCCCCTGAGCCACGGTCGTCCACTCTCCGCCGGGCGCCCGGATCCGCACCGCGTGGCTTCGCGGGCACCCGGCGACCGCCTCCTCTGTAACCTCGAAGGGCGCCTGAGGGTGCGTCAGATAGCCCTCCGTGGCGAGCAGGTACCACTGCTCGCTGCTCGAGACCGGGTTGGCCGCTCCGTCCCACGCCGGGAGGTTGCGCACACTCAGCGTCGCCATGGTGCTGCCGCTCGCGTAGAACTCGGAGGTATACCGAACGGTGACGTACGCACCGATGGGCCAGTCCACATCCGGCGGCGAAAGCTTCCCGTGCACGTCGTAGGACACCTCCGTGAGCGACGGCGAGCACGCCGCGGAAGGGCGGCACGAGTCCAACGTGAAGCCTTTGCCCGTCTTCGTAGCGATGTGCCCCGTCACCTCCCACACGTTTGGGCTACCCGTGATCTTGGGCTCGGGATCGAGGGCGATGATGAACCGCAGCCCGCCCAGCTCGCAGTTGGACCCCGCGTCGCTCCCGCTCGCTGCGGTGGGTCCCCCGTCCGAGCTGCATCCTCCGCCGCTGAACGCCAGCGTGATCGCCACCACCGCACATAGTCTCTCATTCGTCGTCGACATCGGTCGCCTCAGTTGTCCGTCGCGAAGCTGACGCAGTTGATGGCCATCAAGTTAGCGAGATTCTCGGGCAAGAGGTCCGAGATGTCCCTGGGATTGTAGGCGTCTCGCGAGCCCGTGCCACCGGTCACGGGATAGCCGTCAATTAGGGGGTTGCAGAACTGCCCCGGCACCTTCTCGGATTCGCGGCACGAGCCGTCGTCGCCCCAGCCCGTCGGCATGGACTGCATTGCTGTGACAAGGCTCCCCGCGGTGTAGTCGACGTCGTCGTTGCCACCCTCGTTGTTGGTATCGATGAGGTCCCACATGAAGCGCATCACTTGAACCACGTTGCGCCAGCCCAACAACGCGTTCCAGCCGGATGTGCAGTACCCATCGCCGCCTGCTTGGCAGTCGTTGCAGCCGCTGGTGCGGTAGAGTCGCTTGCACGTCGCGCTCGATACGATCCACCGGTCTCCGACGCCGACGAAGTCACCATCCAGGTCCGGGCAAAGTTGGACCCTGTCCGGAGTGGTCAAGCTATTGGACATCTGGCTGCAGATCCCTTGGTTGTTGTCGCGGCAGCGGCAGTCCCACACGTTCGTGTCGTGCGTGGTCGCGGAGCGGATGCCGAAGAAGCTCGCGATCCCCTCATTGAACGCAGCCGACCCGTACTCGCAACTGTCCGAGTAGTAGCTCCCCGAGAAGTTGTAGT
The DNA here is from genome assembly GCA_019637295.1 of Polyangiaceae bacterium. Taxonomy (GTDB): domain Bacteria; phylum Myxococcota_A; class Polyangia; order Polyangiales; family Polyangiaceae; genus JACKEA01. The sequence goes on along the minus strand of JAHBVX010000002.1, from coordinate 193,794 downwards.
GGTAAGATGAGCAGCCATTGCCACCCGGTCCGCCGTTGAAGCTGCAGAGGCGGTCGTGGAGTGCTTCGCGCCGTCGGTCGCCACCCCCCACCGTCCCCGCGCCGCACCAACACCAACCTCAACACCACCGCACCCTCACCTTGTACGTCACCTTCACCTTGCCCCGCGCCGGCATTGGTGCTCCCCCGTGCTGTTCGTCGCGTCGACTATGAGGCGGCAATGGCGTCAACCGTTTTCCATTCTTTTTTGGCTGCTTCGTCGTAGCTCGAGTCATGGTGATCAGTTTCGTTGTGAGGGTTGGAGCATCATTGGGTACACCTCCGCGCTTCCGTCTGTGAAACGGCGACCTGGGGCGTCGCGGGGTGGAAACAGCTACGAGCTGGGCTCGGTCGACTATTCGCGCCGCCTCGTCGAGCCGGAGCAACGTCATGATCTGGGTCATGCGGGCCCGGGTGACCCCGAGGTGTTTGGCGATCTCCGATTGGGTCTTGAAGGTCTTGTCCTCGAGCTGGGCCCGATAGGCGCGGGCACGGCAGAGCCACAGCGCACCCCCTTCGAGCTTGTCGGCGTCGACGTCGGGCTCAGGGGTGTCCGACACCAGGCGAAGGCCGCGTGAGGTGATGCCAGGTCGAGCACGTAGAGCTGCTCGTCGACCTTGTGCATGCCGGCCGCGCTGATGCGTGCGCCCGCCTCGGCGATCAGCCGCCTGCGCTCGACCTCGTCCTCACTGCCCCCGAGGTCGGTCAGCGTCTTGCTCGGCAGCTCCTCGGTGTAGCTGTGGATCTCCGAGCGGCGCACGGCCGTCAGAAAGCGCAGCTCGCTCTTGCAGAGCCGCGCAACCGCGCCCGCCGAGCCCATGGCGCGATCGAAGACGATGGGCACGCCTTGCGCCCAGTCCTTGCTCTCAATGGTCTCGACGAGATCGTGAAGTGCCACTCCCGGCCCACGGTCCCGTACCCGAGAACTGGACAGCTTCAGCCGCTGATATCCACCACGTGAACATTGCGATACGGCGCTGCCAGGCGCTCCATGTCTTCTGGATCCGCCGTGAGCACGATGCCGCCACCCGCCTCGACGGCCGCCGCAACGACGTGCGCATCCACCATGAGTGCGGAACCCGCCCGCACCGCGGCGAGGACTCCACCGACGAAGCGGGCGAAGGTGCGGTCCGTGACCCGCACGTGTATCCCCGTCTCGCGCGACAAGCACGCGTCCACGAGCTGGCTGTGCCCGCGGCCACGATAGAGCTCGGCAAGCACCACCGCCGGGACGATCACGTCGCGGGCTAGCCGCGCTGCAGCGGACAGGGCGGCCCTGACTTCGCGTTGACGCCGCGAGGGGCGGTCTCCGAGCGCGGACATCGCCTCCGCATCGAGGACGACGCAGCGGTTCACGAGAGCAGCGACTCGTACTTCGCGACGAGCTTCTGCGGAACGGGCCCGTGCTCGCGGTCGAGCTCGGCGAGTAGCTCGCCGAGGAGGCGCTGGCGGCCCCGCCGCGCAAGCGCGTCGCGGACCGCGTCGTTGACTTGCGTCGAAAGCGCGACGTCCGCCGCCTCGAGTTCCTCGACCAGATCCGCGTCCAGTGACACGGAGACCTTGCGCTTGGCTGCGGTCATACCGCGAGCCTACCATGGTAGGTGTCATGGGCAAGGGGAGCCGCCTCGTCGACCGGTGGCATCGGAGCGGGGGGCAGCGGCGGAGCGGTGGGCAGCGGCGGCGCGGGTGGCGTGGGACCTCGCCCACCGCCTCGCTGAACGAATCACTCGACAAGGGCGAGCAGACTCTGCTGATTCGCCTCGACGCGCTCGATACCCAGCCCAATCAAGTGCAGCTCTCGGGCGGGCTGTTTCGTGGTGCGGACCGCGGAGGACCGCCCAGCTGGAGTGGTTCGGACGTGTGGCCCGTCACTGCTTCGAGCGTGAACGGCAGCACCGACAGCCCCAAGGTGGCATTCCAGAACAGCTACGTGACCGCCGGGACCTGGGTGGTCACCTCCGTGGGCATCATCGATTTCGACCTGGGATTGGCGGGTGCCCCCATGCTGGTCCCGATCCGCGACGCGACGGTGACCATGCTGTTGGCGGGCGCCGGCAGCGGCGCCTCCGCGAGCATGGGTACCATCTCGGGCATCATCCGTACGGTGGACCTCGTCAGCGCGTTCGCGAAGGTCGCCGGGGCTTTCTCGGATGGCCAGCTCTGCCCCGGTAGTCCCACGCTCGACGGCGCGCTGGCGGCATTCCGCGCCGCCAGCGACATCATGAGCGACGGCAGCAACGGCGATCCCAGCAAAGAGTGTGACGCCATCAGCGTCGGGATCGGGTTCGACGCCATCTCGGTTCAGCTCGGTGGCGTGGTCGCCGATCCCCCGCCGGCCGTCGACCCGTGCAATTGACCGTCGGCCCGGCCGGCATTCGCTTCCGCGTCTGACCGACAAATTCTACCATCGCGGCCGTGCGCGGCGGTTCGGGTTGGATGGGCTTGGGGCTGGTGGTGTTGCTCTGCATCTGGCCGGCGCGTGCGCGCGCTTGGATCTTGCACGAGCACGAGACGGTGGTGCGCGATGCGCTCGCGTCGCTTGCGGGAACCCCCGCGGCGAACGTGGTCGAGCGCGCGTGGCAGCATGCCATCCACGGCCAGCGGCTGGCGCTGTGCGGAAGCTCGGGGGGCAGTCGCTTCGTGGACTACTGGCGCCTGCGGGCGCCCCTCCTGGCCCGGACGCCGGTCCACGAATACAGCGGCGAGCTCGGAACGCGCCAGCGCTTGCTGTTCGGCGGAGACGTGTCCCGCACCGATCACGGCATGGCCCACGGCGTGTACCTGGCCTGGGTGCAGGACGCGCGGCTGTACTACTGGCGGCCTGATTGACCGGCAGGTGACCGCGCTGGTATCGACCGGGTATGTCCGAACGCGACGCTCGCATCGGTCCAACGGCGTACTACACCTCCTACGTCTGGCATCGGCTGGGCATGCCCTACGCCGACTGGTTCGCGTCCGAGCGCGGGCGGCGGCTGTTCTGGACGTTCCGGCTGAGCGGCGAGTGGCTGGCGACGCAGCTGCCGGGCGTCCCGAGCATGGAGCAGTACCTCGAGCTCCGCCATCGCGCGCTCGAGCGGGTGCTCGAAGAGGCTCAGCCCGACGCGGTCGTGGAGCTCGGCGCGGGGCTGTCCCGGCGCGGGGTCACCTGGGCGCTCGACCGCGACACTCGCTACGTGGAGGTGGATCTGCCCCACATGATCGACGAGAAGCGGCGCTTGCTCGCGCGCGCCGCGTCCGCCGAGCAGCGGGCGCGCCTCGAAGCGCGCCTCGAGCACCGGGCGCTGGACGTGCTCGGTGACGACTTCGCGTTGGAGCTGCGCGCCGCGTTCGGAGCCGCCCGGGCCCCGGTCGTGCTCGCGGAGGGGCTGCTCGGCTACTTCCCGATGGATGAGCGCCGGCGTCTGGTCGAGGCCATCGCGGTCGGCCTGCGTGACGCCGGCGGCGGTGTCTTCGGCTGCGATCTGCGCGCGCGCGAAGGAGGCGCACGCGTCGCGGCTGCCGCGAGCGTGCTGCGTGGCGCCATTTGGTTGGTCACCCGCGGTCGCGGCGTGGCCGAAGACTTCGGGAGCACCGACGCCGTGCGCGACTTCTTTCGCGCCGCTGGCTTCGATCACGCCGAGCCCGTCGCCGCCCCGGACGTGGACCGCCGACTCGCGTCGATCCGCTCGCCGGCGCGCGTGTGGCGCGCGACGGTGGGGCCAGTCGCGCATGAGCGAGGCGCATGATCCCGTTTGATGAGCTGGTCAGCGCGCCTCCACCCGAGACCCTGAGGCACATCGCTTCGGCGCTGGGCGCCAGCGTGAGGTCCAGCGTGGGAGCGTCGTATGTCATGGGCAGCTACGGCGGCGCGTACATCGTGGCCTCGGGGACGCCACACCTGGGCATGGTCGAGTACAGCCTGGTCGCCTCGGCGACCTGCCCGCCTCAGCTGAAGGCTCGCTTCGCGGTGCGCAAGCTCGCTGGCGCCGAGCACGACCGCTTCCTCCGTTACTACGAGCTGGACAGCGAGGATCCGGCGATGGCGCTCTGCTTCCTCGACCGCGCCTCGCGCACGGCGATCCTCGAGTCTGGGCTCGAGGGGTCGATTCGCTCCGGACGCGTCTCCGCGGAGTGGCTCGACGATCGCCCTTGGCCCACCGTCGCGAAGTGGCTGGATGCCATGGCCACCGTCGCGCGAGGTGGCGAGCGCATGCTGCAGCGTTGGTACTGGCTCGCGGCGGCGCTCGCAGGGCAGGTGGCCCCCAACGCCCGGGGCGAGGCGTCCATCGTGGTCCCCATCCGCAACGGGTGGGCACGGATCGAACTACAGCCAGGCGCGGTCACGCGCACAGTGCTCGTCGCGCAGCGAACGGGCGCTACCACGGAGGCATTTCGCTTTCAGCGCTCGGCGCTGACCCCGACGCCGGAGGAGCAACGCATCGACCTGCCCCTTCACTATCACTCGGCGTCGACCAATCCGCCCGCGACGTTGGCGCGCCTCGCCGCGGGCGGCGCCGAGCTCATCGCCGAGGTTGCTCCGGAGTCAGTGCATGCGAACGACAGCGTCGTGGTGGTGCACCTCGCGTCGGTCGAGGAGCGCCCGGAGGCGCTGCGCGTGGCCCTCGACCTGCTCGAGTCGCTGGCGATGGGCGCGCGACCGCGCGCGTTTCGCTGAGAAGTTGCCGGTGCGGCGCGGTGACGCCAACCCGCAACCCCGAGTTGCCACGACCGCCAACCAGGGCTTGGCGCCGGAGGGGCGCGGCTGGAACGATTCGCGTCGGATAGCGCGCGCTACGGCGTGGCAAGGTTGTTGCTGTACGTCCCACTCATGCCCAGGCGACGCCTTGGGGGGCTCCTCGTTCCGCTGATGGTGCTGGCGCTCGGATGCGAGCAGACGAGAGGGGCGGGGCCGCAGCCGCCAGCCGGTGACCTGGCGGTAAACGCCGCGGCGGAGACGGTCGGGATCACCGTGCCCGAGGAAGGCGCCCCCGAGAGCCCGAACAGCTTCGCGGTGGACGCGAGCGGGCGTGTCCACGTGCTCGATCAGGTAGGTCATCAGGTGCTCTCCTTCACGCCGGGCTCGACCACGCCCAAGAAGACCAAGCTACCGGCCCGCGCGTTCGAGGACATCGAGCTCGTCGCACCGAGCGGCGACGAGGGCTTCTTGCTGCTGGACTTGTTCGTCGCGCCCGCCGTCGTGTTCGTGTCTGCGAGCGGCGGGGTGACGAACGAAGTCACGCTGCCCAAGGGCGACCTGCCCACGCCCGGCCGCGTCGCCGGGTTGGTCCGCGACGAAGCGGGCGTCTGGGTGCAGGTCGAGACCACCCATCGGGTGCAGATCGCCGACGCAGCGGGCGTGCCCGTCGAGTCCAACGTGCTGCCGGGCGTGCTGACTCGAGCGAGCGAAGCGGTGAGCTCTACCGCGCGCGCCAACGTCATCGAGTTGTTCGAGCTAGGGCTGCCCGCGGGCGGGCCGACACCGCTCGGCACGCTGAGCTTCCCGAGCCGCGTCAACCACCACGCGCTGCTCGGCTTCGACGCGAAGGGCTCGCTGCTCTTGGCCGTCACCCTCGAGGCGGCCCAAGCGGATCCCGACACGCCACCGACGCTGTCACGCCGCTTGCTTCGGCTCTCCCCGGAGGGAAAGGAGCAGAGCCGCGCCGACCTTCCCGTCGCCGAGGGAGCCCACGCGGGCTTGCGCAACGTTCGCCTCGGCGCAGACGGAAACGTCTACGTCATGACCGCGACCGAAGAGCTCTTCCGCGTCTCGAAGGTGCAGCCATGATCGCTCGACGCATCGTCTCCGCGGCTTCCACCACCCTAGCGCTGTCGCTCGCGATCGCCTGTGCGTCCTTCGATCCTGCCGATCGCGAGAACGCCCCCGGGAGCGAGGCCGAGCCCACAGCCACCGTCGAACAGGCCGTGACGGCCGGGATGAGCCGCGCCGAGATCATCGCGCTGGCGCAGACCGGCGTCGGCTACTCGTACTGGTGGGGCCGCGACCAGTGGGATCCGACCGAGAAGAAGTTCCTGGGCTCGTGCTCGGGCTCTTGCCCCAAGTGCTCCCACTCCGCCACCGGCGGCGGTCCCGAGTATGGCGCCGACTGCTCGGGCTATGTGGCCAAGGTGTGGCAGGTCCCCGGACCGACGCCCATCCCGAAGTATAGCCACCCCTACAGCACGTCTCACTTTCGCTGGAACGAGATCCACTGGAAGCGCATCGCGCGCGCGGATCTCCAGCCCGCGGACGCGCTGGTGTACCGCAACGCGGCCAACACGGGCGGACACATCGTGCTCTTCGACCGCTGGACGTCGGCGGGGAGCGCCATGGTGTACGAGTGCGCTGGCTGTTCGACGGGCTGCCGTTATGGGTCCAAGACCCTGGGCAGCGCGTACGTGGCCATCCGGCGCAACGGGGTGGACGACGCGCCTGCCTCCAACGCCCGCGGCTACCTCGACTCGGCTGGCTGCTCCAACATCGAGGGCTGGGCCTTCGACGATGACGCGGGCGCGGGAGCCATCGAAGTCGTCCTGACCTTCGACGGCCCCATCGACAAGGAGCACTCGCTGAAGGTGACGACCAAGGCGGAGCTGCCTCGCGCAGATCTGTGCAAGGTCCTCGGCTCCTGCGACCACGGTTACTCCGTGCCGTTCCCGTCCTCGCTGCGCGACGGCAAGAACCACAGCGTGTACGCGTACGCGATCGACCCCGAGACGAAGGAGCCACAGCAGCTCGTCGGCGCGCCGCGCACGGTCAGCTGCTCTTGCGGTTCGTCGCCCGTCCCCGGCGCGGAGTCGGAGCCCTTCCGCGACATGCCGCCGGGGTCGTTTGCTCACGACGAAGCCATCGCGCTGCTCGACGCGGGCATCACCCAGGGCTGCAGCAGTGAGCCGCCCCTGTATTGCGCCAGCTGCTCGATCACGCGAGAGCAGCTGGTCACCATGCTGGTGCGCGCCGCCGGACTCTCGCCGCTGACTCCTGCGAAACCGACCTTCAGCGACGTCGCTCCGTCCTCCCCCTCCTACGGCGCCATCGAAGCGGCGGCGGCGGCGGGCTGGACCAGCGGCTGCGGCAACGGGCGCTTCTGTCCGTCGGAGCCCGCCAACCGCGCGTCTGCGGCGGCGCTCGTGCGGCGCGCCGCCGGTCTGAATCTGGTCACCACGACGGAGCCGTCCTTCGACGACGTGCCCGCCGGCTCCTGGCTGTACCAAGAGATCGAGACCCTCGCCGCGTACTGCATCACCCAGGGCTGCAGCTCCACCGAGTACTGTCCGGGTCGCGCTACCACGCGCGCCGAAGCCGCGATCTTCATCGCCCGCGCCTTTCAGCTCGTGCCGATCCCCGACTGCAAGAAGGGCGCAGCCGGTTGCGCCCACTCGCCGTGCAAGGTGGGTGCGCCCTTGAACGTCGGCTGCAGCAGCTGCGCCAACATGGTGTGCATCCAGAAGCCGTCGTGTTGCGATCCGTCCGGAACCTGGGATCAAGGTTGCGTGGAGCTCGCCGGAGACAGCCCCGGCGCGTGCGCGAGCGAGTGCGCCGACGGCCAGAGCAGCTGCTCGCACAGCGAGTGCGAGGCCGGCAGCGCGCTGCCCACGGGCTGCTCCTCGTGCGCGGCCTCCGTCTGCGCCAAGGACGCCTACTGTTGCTCCGGCGCGTGGGACTGGATCTGCGCCAAGGCCGCCAAGGCCGATCCCTACTGCAGCTGCGGGTCGAACTGACGGACTCGGGGGCTCGAGTGAGCTATCCTCCCGGCCGTGTCCGGCGGCCGTCAGATCGAGATGATGTGGCGTTGCACCGCGTGCTCCCACCGCAACCTGGGCCGCCACACGGTGTGCCAGGGTTGCGGTGATGCGAAGGACCCGAGCGAACCGTACGAGATGCCCGGGGACACTGCCGCCGCGGCGACGGTGACGGATCCGAGCCTGCTGAAGCTGGCGCTCGCGGGGGCCAACTGGCGTTGTCGTTACTGTCGCAGTGATCAGCGCGCGCTGGACGGAGCCTGCAAGAGCTGCGGAGCGAGTCAAGGCGAGGCGATGGCGCGCATGGTTGCGCAGCGTCCCGCGCTGGCGCGCGAGGCGCGCGTGCCCTGGCGGGTGGCGCTGTTCGGCGTGGTCGGGGTGGTGCTGGCGCTGCTGCTGGTGAGCTTGACGTTGGCAGCGCGAGGGTCGCAGTCCGGCACGGGATCTCAGCGCATGGGTCGGGTCGTGACGCTGGCCAAGCTGCCGTTCCGCGATCAGCTTTGCGAGGTGACCGCTGCCCGCTGGGTGCACACGGTCGTCGTCGAGCGCTATCACCGCGCGGCGCGCGAGGGGTTCGAGGAGGCGCGCCCCAGGGACGCTCTCGACGTGGTCGCCGTCGAGAAGCGCTTCCACCACACCGAGCGTGTGCTCGTGGGCCACGACACGGTGCCCTACACCGTGACGGAGCCGGACGGCTACGACACGGAGACGTACACCGAGCAAGAGAGCTGCGGTCAAGACTGCACGGACCTGCCGGAGAACTGCCAGGAGCGCTGCACGAGCAACGAGAACGGTTTCGCCACTTGTCGAACGGAGTGCAGCGGCGGCGGTCAGCGGTGCTCCACGCGCTACTGCACCGTGACCAAGACTCGACAGGTGCCGCGGACCAAGCAGGTGACCTACACCCGCCAGGAGCCACGCTACGAAGACCAGCCACGCGACGCCATGTGGTATCGCTGGCGTGTGTGGGCGTGGGAGCCCCACCGCACCCTCGAGAAGGCCGGTGGGAGCGAGCAGGCCCCCGGGTGGCCGAGCAAAGACGAGCTTAAGCCGGCTGGGAAGTTGGGTGTGGGTGAGCAGGAGCGCGAGCTGCGGCGCGCGCGCTACTTCGCCGAGCTCTCGGTCGTGAGCGAGCCGAGTCGCAAGCATGAACTGGAGCTCGAGAGCGCCGACGAGCTGCCCCGCTACCCCGCAGGGCGCCGAGTGATGCTCCGCGTGTGGGACGGCGGGAGGGTGCAAGAGCTGGGGCGCTAGGCTCACGACGCCGGCTGCCGTATGCTCCCGACATGCGCCGGGTTGCTCTCTGTCTCGCGTTCGGATCGCTGTTGCGTTGCTCGGCAGACGACGGGAAGACCGCGGGGCCCGGGGCCTTCGGGGGCAGCGGCGCGACGGCGGCGACGGGGGGCAGCGCGGGCAGCTCGGGGGGTGGCGGATCGTCGGGGACCGGCGGCGGCATCAGCACCGACGCGGGGGCGTGCATACCGACGGCGGCGATCGAGACGGAGTGCAACGGCATCGACGACGACTGCAACGGCAAGATCGACGACGTCGACGTGGGCAACGACGGGATCTGCGACTGCCTGCGCATCGGCATCGTGGGCAGCCCGGGTTCGAACCCTTCGGCGAACTTCCAGGGCTGGCTCACGGCGCGTGGCACCTCGGTGGAGCGCAGCCACACGGCGCCGACGGAGACCTTCGACGCGGCGTTCCTGGCTCAGTACGACGTCGTGATCTTCGACCAACTGTCGCGCGACTACACGACGACGGAAGCGGACGCCTTGAGGCTCTGGGTGGAAGCAGGCGGCGGATTCGTCAGCATGACCGGCTACACGGGCGCGGCGCTGGACTTTCGCACCAACTCGCTGCTCGCGCCGCTGGGGCTCTCTTACTTGCCCGGCCTGCACAGCGAGCCGGTGACCAGCTTCGCCACGCACCCGGTGACGGTCGGTTTGACGTCAGTCACGTTCCTCGGCGGCTACCTCGTGGGCGACAGCGGTGGCAGCGGTGGCACCAGCACCCCAATCGGCAGCATCTCGGCTGGCCCGGTCGCCTATGCCCACGAGCGCGGCGAAGGTCGCGCGGTAGTCTGGGGTGACGAGTGGATCGAGTACGACTCCGAGTGGCAGAGCCTGCCCGAGATCGAGAAGCTCTGGGTCAACCTGATGTCGTGGCTGGGGCCTCGAGACAGCTGCTCGGTGCCAGTACCGCGCTGAGCCTAGCCACAGCGCATACCGCATGTTGCAGGATGTCTACCCGGAAGCTCCGCGCCGGCCGCTACCGTCCTGCCCGGAAGAGCCGAAAATATTTCGCTTTTGGCGGCGCCCCTCCGCCAGCTAAGGTGAAAAGTTGGTCGTGATCCCGAGGCTGCTCTCCCTGCTCCTGCTCTGCGCAGCGTCCCTGCTCGCTGCAGGTGCGCGCGCGGACGGGGGAGTGGACGCCGGCACCGCGCCGCTCGGGACCCCGTGCAGCGACGCCACGCAGTGCGCGTCGGGGTTCTGCGCCGAGGGCGTCTGCTGCGACGCGGCGTGCACTGCAGAGTGCGAGACGTGCATCGGCAACCAGGTCGGCACCTGCGAGAAGGTGCCCGCGGGCAGCGTCAGCTCGCACAAGCCGTGTGTGTCGGAGTTCTGGGGCTGTCACGGCGCGTGCGACGGGACGAGCCCCAGCTGCGTCTACCCCTCGGCGGCAGCCGGCTGCGACGGGTTGGTGTCGTGCTCGGAGGGCAAGCTGGTGACCCAGGCGTGCGTCCAGGGCGCCTGTGGTACGGCGACCACCGACTGCGGCTACTACCGGTGCATCGGCAGCTCGTGCCTCACGACGTGCAGCGGCCAGGCCGACTGCGTCACCGGCACCCTCTGCGAAGGCGGCCAGTGCGTGCTGCGGACGAAGCCCACCTGCTGGAACGACGACGTGTCGCTGGCGCCGGATGGCATCGGGACCAACTGCGCGCCCTACCGTTGCGACGCCGAGTCTGGCGCGTGCGCCACCAGCTGCACCGCGGACGACGAGTGCCGCTACGGGGCGGAGTGCATGACCGGCCGCTGCGTGGACTTCGGCACCGTGCGTCGGGTGGGGCTGTACGATCCGGAGACCTGCACCTGCGAAGCCCCCGGTGGCCGTGGCCGGTCTGGCGCGATGGTCGTTCCGCTGCTGGCGCTCGTGCTCTTCGGGCTGCGCCGCCGGTCACGGAGCGGCCGAGCGACGTCAGTGTCCCTGGCGCTCGTGCTCGCGGCGCTGCTCGCGTGCGGCTCTCCCTGGGAAGAGCTGCCGCCGGACGAGGTGTGCAAGGACGTCGGCCTGTCCATCGCGAGTCGCACCGAGGCCTGCTCGAAGGATCCCGAGCTCGCCAGCGCACGATGGGACGCGTACGAGAGCCGCTACCGCTGCGCCGTCAAGAAGGTCGACGACTCGATCCGCCTTCACTACGTGTGCCCCGTCGAGGTGATGCGCATGGACTGCGACATGCTGCTCGGCTTCGGCGACGACCTCGACGCCATGCTCGCCAGCATCCCCGAGTGTCTGGCTGTGGTCATGCATGCGGATGGCACCCCTCTCGTCGAGCCCGCAGACGGTGGCGTCGATGCAGCCGTCGGCGACGCCGAGGCGGAGGCGCAGCCCTGATGCGGAGCCTGCGCACCGCTGCGATCGTCGCCCTCGGCCTGGCCGCGGCGCCGGTCGCGCGCGCGCAGGCGGACAACGACGAGTTCTTCGCCTTCGACGGCACGGCGCGGCAACAGATGGTGCTCCAGGCGGGGCTGACCAACGCCCAGGTGTACGGCGCCGTCGCCGCCGTCGAGCGGGTGCTCATGCCCATGGGCACGTTCGATCAGACGCGGATGGGCGGCGAGTTCAACTGGATCTGGGGCGTGGCCCAGGTGCCGGGCTGCTTCGGCGACAACTGCCGAAGCGGTGTCTACAAGCTCCAGACCATCGATCTGACCGCCAGCAACTTCGCCGCCAGTTACTGCAGCGGCAAGCCGGGCCAGGACGGGGGGACCCGGGTGTGCGGCTTCTATGCCGCGGCCATGACCACGACCCTGGCGTCGCGCGAGGGCGAGCGCTTCACCGACAACCTGCTTTGGGGCATGGCAGGTCGCGGGTTCGGGCCCGTGGCGCCCTTGATGCTCGGCCTCGGAGGCAGCGAATACCGGCGCGGGATGACCTCGGTGCGCACCAGCGTCGTGCTCGGCGTGAACGTGACCAGCCCCTGGCTGAGCGGTCGGGTCGGCTACCTGGGCGCACCGGGGGACCGTGGCGTGTACACGGACCTGAGCGTCGACAAGATCCGCGCCTTCCTCACCACGGCGGTCATGGAGGAGCTGCAAGACGTCTCCATGCTGGCCGCGGGAGTGCGCAAGCTGGGCGCGGACGCGCAGCAGGCGCCGGCCATGGTGTCGGCGTACGTGCGCAGTCTGCGCCAGCTGCCGCCGCAGAACCTCTCGCCCAGCAACGACTATCAGCTCCCCGATGTCGACGACCAGGTGGGCGCGTTCCGCCACATCTCGGCTCACCTGAAGCCGGAGGACATCCTGCAGTTGGTCGACGTCGACGCGGCCTACCTGATCCAGCCGGTGCCGCAGCTCTACAATCTGATCGGCTCGCTGCACACGCCGGGGTTCCATCCGCGCGGCGACGGTGTGAGGAGCAAGGACGGCAGCGGCGGCGTCGCCATCGGCGGCGGCCTGGTGAACCTGCCGGAGCTTCCCGCCTTCGGGCTGCGCAAGAGCCGGAACGTCAACTTCCACATCGAGGCGCTCGGTGCGATGGGTGACGCGTTCGAGGGCCGCATGCGGTTTCACATCAACGATCCGGAGTACCTCGTGAGCTTCCCCTTTGCGCGAAACTCCTGGAGCTTCTACTACTACCTGTCCGTAGGGGAGGCGTTGCTGGTCAAATGAGCGCTCGCTCGTCGTGGTTGCTCGCGGGACTGTTGCTGTGCGCTGCCGGCTCGTGTCTCGCGCCGGAGGAGGGCGGGGTGGATGGGGACTTCGAGGCAGGCACGGGGGGCTCGATCTCCAGCACCACCCTCCACTCGTCGTGCGACCGCGCGTCCGGCATCGATGGCGTGTACTGCACCTCGGACTACACGATGACGTACGTGTGCCGCGAGCTCCTGGTGCACAACGGCGGCTGCCGCGCGGCCAACGGAGCGACCACGCTGCCGCTCCCGGGCGCCGTGCTCTGGTGCTGTGCGCCGCCGGACGCCGGTAGCGGCGGCGCGGGTGGCAGCGGCGGGCAGGACGCGAGCCTCGGTGGAAGCGCGGGGGCCGCGGCCGCCGGCGGCGGCGTGAGCGCGGGCGGCAACGGCGGTGTGAGCGCGGGCGGCAGCGGCGGCACGGGTGGCAGCGGCGGGGTGAGCAGCGGTGGCAGCGGCGGGACCGCGGGCTGCGGCGGCGCGACGGCGCCACTGACCGGCACGCCGACGCTGGTGACCACACTGACGGGCGTCACGCAGCTCGCGCAGCTCGCCGTTGACGCGAGCCACGTCTACATCGCCACCTACACCGGCAACGTCGTGCGTCGTGCGCCGGTGTCCGGGGGAGCGAGCGAGCTCGTCGCCACCTCGAGCGTCTCGGCGATGGGCATCACCGAGCTGGGCGCGAACGTGTACTTCACCAACGTGATCGGCGAGGTCACCCGCGCCGCGAAGAACGGCAGCTCGCAGAACCAAGTCGCCTCGCTCGGCTCGGACGGGATTGGACTCACCGCGGACAGCAGCCACCTCTACGCGCTGCGACTCACGAACCCCGGCCCGCTGCTGCAGATCCCGATCGGAGGCGGAACCCCCGTGCCCTTGGGCACGTTCCCCGTGACCACCCGCAGCGTCGTGAAGGCCCCGACCCGCTTCATCGTGGGTGGCGCGAGCGTCCCGAAGCTCTGGTCGATGCCGCTGACGGGTGGCACCGCCACGGAGCTCGTGGACCTGGGCGCCACCAGCGGCCGAGACGTGGGCCAGCTGGCCTACGACGCCGGCAAGATCTGGGTCGCCTCGCTCCAGTCGAGCGAGATCCTGGTCGTCGACGAGGCGTGCTCGACCGTGACCGTGGCGCGCGCCGCGGCCGACACGAGCTCGGTGCTGGGCATTGCTCTGAACGCGACGCACGTGTTCTGGGCCAGCTTCCAGGACAACAAGGTGTGGTCCCTGCCGCGCTGACGGACCTGGGCCGCCACGGGTCACTCGGGTCTGGTGCGCGCGAGCTCACCGGTCTTCGGGTCGACGACGCTGTAGTACGTGCCCGGGCCGCGCGTCGCGATGGCCGGCTCGTCCGGATCGCGCTCGCGCGGTTCGACGACGTGCTTCTGCAGGATGCCGTCGACACGAACGCGGCGATCGGATAGCTCGTAGTCGCCGTCCACGTCGACGCCATTGACCTGCGGAATCTTGGTGCGCGTCTGTAGGCCAAGGATGGTGACGTGCCTTCCGACGGCGGCCTGCCGCTGGGAAGGATGCGTGATCAGTACTCGCTCCGCCGGCGCCTCGTTCGACGGTCGCTGTGGGGTGCCCTCCGTCGCGGTAGGTGGCGCAGCTCCGGCGCTCGCGCAGCCCGCCAGCGTCACGAGCAGCAGGGCGGCCAAGCTCGGAGCGAGCCGCGCTGCGGCCGTAGCCCGCCTCTCGTGGTCTGGGTGCATGGGGAGCCGCTCTCGTTGGCGCCGAGCCTAGCCGCCGCGAGCCCCCGCGGGTAGGCGGGCTTTGGGGGCGCGCCACCGACGTGCCCGCGTCTCACCTACACGGAAGCGCTCAGTGGGAGGTGGCGGGGGCAGGGCTCGGGACGGGAGCGGACTGCGCGGCGGGGGCGCCCGCGGTGAGCACGTGCAGTAGGTTGAGACAGCCGGCGATGAGCAGCGCGGCGTTGCCTTGGTGGGCGGCGGCGGCCCACACCGGCACGTGCAGCAAGAGCGTCGTGATGCCAAGGGCTGCTTGCACGCACACCAGCGCCAGCAGCAGATCCGCGGCTTGGCGGGCTTCCTTGGGGAGCGCCGCGCGGCGCGCCGCGACCGACAGGCCGGCGGCCGCGATGAGGACGGCCACGGCGAGCACGCGGTGCTGAAACTGCACGGTCACGGCGCTGTCGAGGAAGTTCCTCCAGACGGGCTCGTGGGCGAGCAGGCCCGGAGGCACCCACTGGCCGAGCATCAAGGGGAAGGTGGGGAAGGCGTGACCGGCGCGCAGGCCGGCGACCAGGCCGCCGGACACGGCGGTGATCGAGACGAGCGTCAGGATCGCGATGACGCCGCGCCGAAACCCGGGGCTCGGCGGGTGCTCGTCGACCGCGCTGTGGCGGGCGGCACCGAGGCTCACGTCGAGCGCCTGCCACAGCACCAGGGCGAACAGCAGAAAGCCGAGGCTCAGGTGCAGCGTGAGCCGGTAGTGGCTGACCTGCGGCACGTTGATGAGGCCGCTCTGCACCATGTACCAGCCGATGAAGCCCTGCAGGCCGCCCAGGCAAAAGATGCCCAACAGCACGAGGGCGCGTCGGCGATCGAGTCGCTCCGTCCACCAGAACACGACGAGCGGCACGAACACCACGACGCCGATCGCGCGGCCGAGCAGGCGATGGATGTACTCCCACCAGAAGATGCTCTTGAACCCCTCGACGTCCATCCCCGCATTGACGAGGGCGTATTGCGGCGTCTCGCGGTACAGCGCGAACACGCGCTCCCAGTCGGTGGCGCTCAGCGGCGGCAGCGCGCCGACGACGGGCTCCCAGCGCACGATGGACAGCCCCGAGCCGGTCAGACGCGTGACCCCACCGACGACGATCATCGTCAGCAGCATGAGGGTGGTGGCCCAGAGCCAGACCACCACGGGGCGAGAGGCGGGATGGGTGCGCATCGTCCGGAGCAGCGCCGGCACCAGCCGGCGCGGCGCATCATGGTCCAAAACGCCGCCGGCGCAAGCGGGCTCGACGGCTGCGTCATGGCAGTGACGAATCCCTGGCCGACGCGGCGGACGGGGCCTACGCTTGGCCTCCTCTGATGCACGTGATCGTCGCCGGGGCTGGAATCGCGGGGCTCTCGACGGCCCACGCGCTCGCCCGCGCTGGCGCCGAGGTGACGGTGCTCGACCCCGAAGCGCACGCCTTCAGCCACAGCTCGGGCCGCAACGCCGCCATCTTTCGTCCGCTCGAGCGCTCGCCGGGGATCGCCTGGCTGGCGCAGCGGAGCGCGGCGTTGCTCGACGACATCGTGGGTAGTCGCGACGCCTGGCTCTCGCCTCGCGAGTTGCTGCTCGTCGGGAACGCTCCTGGATCCCTCGCTGAGCTGGAGGGGCTGGGTCGACGCGATGGCGTCGCGGTGGAGCGCTTGTACGGACCGAGCTTGGTCGCGCGCATGCCGCTGCTGCGCGGGGGGCGCGCGGAGCACGCGCTCGCGGTGCGTGACGCGGGGGTGCTCGACCCTCACGTCATCTGCACCAGCCTGCTCGCGGCGCTGCGCCGGTTGGGCGCGCGGATCGAGCTCGGTCGCGAGGTCGCGCGCTTGAATCTCGGACGCGAATGCGCCCGGGGCGTCGCGCTCGCGGATGGGAGCACCCTCGATGCGGACGCCGTGGTGCTCGCTGCGGGCGCGTGGGCGTCCGCGCTCGGGGCCAGCGCCGGGTTGGCCTTGCCGCTCGTGCCCGTGCGCCGTCACCTCGCGGTGCTCGAGTCGAGCGCGCCTTCCGAGCCGGCGCTGCCCACGGTCTGGGACGTGGAGCTCGAGGCGTACTTTCGCCCGGAGTCGGGGGGCTGGCTCGCGAGCCCGTGTGACGAGACCTGCACCTTGCCCGGCGTGCCGAGCAGCGATCCCGCGGCGCTCGAGCTGTTGGCCGAGCGACTCGCGCAGGTCGCGCCCGCGCTAGCGGACGCGCGGGTGCGGCGGTCCTGGGCCTGCCTGCGCACCTTCGCGCCGGACCGAACCCTGGTGGCCGGGGCGGACCCGCGGGTCGCCGGCCTGTTTTGGACGGCAGGTCTCGGGGGTTTCGGCATGACCACCGGGACCGCGCTGGGCGAGGTCACGGCCCGCGCCGTCCTCGGAGACGAGCACCCGCTCGCGGAGCCCCTCGGCCCCGCGCGCCTGCTGCAGCCGGCGGCGTCGCGACGGCGAGCGTGGGATCCGTTGCTGGCCAGCGCTTCGTCTTGACTTCGCGTCGTCGTCACCGCCTGCTCGCGCCATGCCGCTCCGAGAACTCGACGTCAAGCGCACCATCGCACTGCTGAACGCCGTGCTCGAACACGAGCTCGCAGGGGTCGTCCGCTACACGCACTACGCGCTGATGGTCACCGGTCCCAACCGCCTGCCCATCGTCGGGTTCCTCAAGGCGCAAGCGGCGGAGTCGCTGCTGCACGCCCAGCAGGTCGGTGAGCTGCTCACCGGGCTCGAGGGGCACCCGTCGCTCCGCATCGCGCCCATCGTGGAGTCCAACGAGCACTCCACCCGCGCGCTGCTCACCGAGAGCCTCAACCACGAGCTCGAGGCGGTGAAGCTGTACAAGGAGCTGCTCGCGGTGGTCGAGAACGCCAGCATCTACCTCGAGGAGTTCACGCGCACGCAGATCGGTCAGGAGGAGCGCCACCAGATCGAGCTGAAGAAGATGCTGCGGGACTACGGGGACGGCTGACCGCTCACGCCCGCCCTCGCTCGCGAGCGGGGCCGGTCTTGCCCGCCGGCTCGATGCGACGCACGAGATCTTCCGGCGCGATGAGCCAGGTGGGCTCCGCTACGTCGCTCTCTTTGTAGAACCCGCCGCAGAAGACGCGACGCGGACACGGCGCGCACTCGGCTCGGTACTCGCGCTGCTCGCGCAGATACTCGAAGAGATTCACCTCTTCGTTGTCCACGAACAGCATGTGGCGCTCGAGCTTGAGCAAGTCCGCGGCCACGAACTGCTCGTAGCCGGGCAACGCGCACCAGGGCGCGTTGATCACGGCGAGCTTCATCGTGTCGCGGTGACGATCGATGACGCGCATGGTCTGCTCGGCGGCCGCGTGTAGGTCCGGACAAACCGTGCTCGTCGCGCGCCCGAAGGGCGTGAGAAACTGGATGTTGAGCCAGCGTAGCCCCAGCGCGTGCACCAGGTCCGCGATCTCGACTAGGTGCTTGTGGTTCGACAGGGTGACGGTGACGTTCGCGCCGAGTTCGAGTTCGGGCTCCGCGAGCCGCTGCACGTTGGCGATGCCGGCCAGGGTCTGCTCGAAGGCCTCGGGTACACCCACGTTCGCCGCGTGCAGCCAGGGCTCGTGGCCGTGCAGGCTGAACAGGACGCTGGTCACGCCGCTACGAACCAGCTCGCGGGCGTAGGCTTCGTACGCGGCCATGCGACCGTTGGTGGTCACGTTCACCTTCTCGTAGCCGAGCTTGCGGGCGAAGCGGATGAGCGCAAAGAGCCGCTCGTTGAGGGTCGGCTCTCCGCCGTCCAGGTCGAGCAGCCGCACGCCTTGCTGCCGGTACTTGACCAGCAGCTCGCGCTGCCGCTCGAAGTTCCCGTCCACCTGAGTGCGCGTGCCCACGGCGCAGAAGGTGCAGTGGTTGTTGCAGCGGTAGGTGACGTTCATGATGGCCTTCTTGGGTCCGCCGGAGGCGGCCAGACGAAGGTCGAAGGTCTCCTTGAACGCGCGCAGGGTCGCTTCCGGTAGCCCCCGCGACAGCGCGCTCGGTCGCTGCTGGAAGCGAGGTCCCCAGTCCAGCACCGGCAGCGCGCCTCGGGCGTGCTCGGCCAGGCGCGTACCAGGCAGCGGGGTCGCGAACTGCACGCTGGGCCAGGCGCCGAAGCGCTCGTGCAGGTCGAGCGCGAACGCGAGGGTCGCGTTGACCTCCTCGGCGCTCTCGCCCGGCAGGCCGATCATGAAGTGGATGAGCAGCGCGACGCCCGCGTCGCGGGCTCGCTCGGCGACGCGGGCGATGGCCGACAGGTCGAGGTCCTTGCTCACGACCTCGTCCACCACGCGCTGCACGCCGCTCTCGGCGCTCACGCTCAGCGTGGTCAATCGGCCGCGCATGCGCTCGAGGTGCTCGGGCAACACGTAGTCCGCGCGCAGCCCGTTGGGGATCTCGAACGCGAGCTCGTGCTCGCAGAGGGCGTCGAGCAGCGCGTCGAAGTGCCGCTCGCTCACGTTGGCCAGCTCGTCGAGCACGTGCACGCGCTCGGCGCCCTGAGCGCGCAGGGCGCTGATGACCTCCCGCAGCCGCGCCGGTGCCAGCCGGCGTTGGCGCTTGGGCGCGCCGGGCGCGAGCCCGGGATTGGACGAGCAGTGCGCGCAGCGAAACGGGCACCCTCGACTGGTCACCAGGGGCAGCGCACGCCCCAGGGGAAAGGCCCAGCTCGGGCGACCGAGACCGCGCACGATGGCTGCTTGCAGCTCGAAGTACGCGGGCACGTCGAGCAGGTCCCAGGCGGGAATGGGCAAGGCGTCCAGCTCCGCGGTCTCGCCGCCGTCTACGACGCGTCGCTCGCCGCCGCGCCCGGCCTGCTGCCACTGCTGCACGAGCACTGCGAGCCGAGTCTCGGCCTCGTAGCGCAGGTAGCCGTCGATCTCCGGGTACGCCGCGAGCACCTCCGCCGCCGGCGCGTCGACGTAGTGCTGGCCGCTCTGGTACAAGTCCGCGAGCCAGATCGGGGCCCTGGGCAGCGCCTGCCGCAATACCTCGAGCGCCTGCGACAGGCCGTGGGCGCGCGAGGGCGGCCGGTGGAACGGTGAATAGGCCATGAGCACGACGTCCGCCTCCAGGGCGCGCACCGCGTCGAGGTACGACTCGAGGGGCTCGCCCAGATCGAGCTCGCTGCCCGCCTCCGTCAGCGTCGAGCCCGGGCGCGCGAGCGCGTCGAGCAGCACCACGTCTAGAGCCGCTTGCCGCAGCACCGCCGCAGCCTGCACCGCGCCCAGATCGGCGAAGTACGGGTAGTCGATGAAGTCCCGCGAGACCCTGAGCGGCGGGAACAAGATCGCGACGCGCATCAGCCTCCTTCGTAGGCGCCGATGCTGGGCGGGTTCTGCCAGCACTTGCCGAGCAGATCGCCGGGCGCGTGGGCGGGGTGGGTGCCCTGGCCGACGGCGGGGCTGCCCGCGCCGGTGACGAAGTCTGGCGCGGCGACGCCCGGGTCTTGCCCGTAGATGCCGCCGGACTCGGCGGCGGGCAGGTTCGTCGGCTGCGACTGCGCGGCGTTGTCGTGCGCGTACCAGAGGTTGGTTCGGAATGTGAAGCTCGGCGCGTCCGTGTTCGCGCCCACGTTCACGTAGGTGGAGAGCCCGCCCCGCGCGAAGTAGACGAGGTTGTTCTCGAACACGCCGTCCTTCGCGGGCTCGAAGGTGTAGCCGCTGCCCGAGGTGGTCTCTTGCAGAATGCGAATGATCCAGTTCGTCGGATTGACGATGGTGTTCTGCGCTGCCACACAGCTCACGCACCCCACGAAGGCGATGGGCGCCATGGACCCCTCGATCAAATTGGCGACCACTCGAATGTTCCTGGCCTCGAAGTTGGGCGCGGAGGTCGAGAGCGGCGGACGGAAGAACTGAAAGCCCGTGGACCCGCCCAGGTTGATGGCGCGCTGGCCGCCGTTCTTGATGCGATTGTGGCGGATCTCGACGTCGTCCGTGCCGCCCTTGCCCTGCACGGCGTTGCTCCCCATGTCAGTGAAGGTGTTGCCCGCGATGAGCCCGCGATGGCAGCCCACCATGTCGATGCCCGAGCCTCCGCTGCTGCAGTTCGTGAACGTGCTGTCGAGCACCCAGAAGTCGTTCACGCCGCTCATCTTCAGGCAGTCTTGGTTGCCGCCGCTGCCGATGTCCGAGATGGTCAGGTTGCGAAAGACGACGTAGCGCGTCGCGTCTTCGTTGGCGTAGTCGGCGCCGTCGTCGATGTTGATGCCGTTCTGGGTGCTGTTTCTCACCTCCAGATCGTGAACGATCAAGTAGCGCACGCGGCTGAGCTGCATGGCCTGGCCGCCGCCGTCGATCACGGGCTTGGCAGAGCCGGTCACGCCGCCGATCCAGATCGGAGCGGTCGCCGTGCCGGACAGGTTGGAGAGAAACGCGCCCCCGCCGTAGGTGCCCGGCTGCAGACGGATGGCCGTGCCCGGGCTGGCGACGGAGGCGGCCTTGCCCAGGGTGGCGAAGGGGCTCGCGGACGTACCCGCGCCTTGATCGTTGCCCGTGGGGCTGACGTGCACCTCGGTCGTCGGCACCGCGCCGTCCGCGAAGGTGGTGACGCCGCTGCAGGCGCCGCCCGCGGAGCCGCCCGTCCCGCCCGAGGCGCCTGACGAACCGCCGCCACCGCTCGCCGCGCCCGCGCCGCCCGAGCCCGCTGCCGCTCCGGTGCCACCCGAGCCCGCTGCCGCTCCGGTGCCACCGCTGGCCGCGCCGCCCGCGCCGCTCGCCGCGCCGGTGCCGCCGGTGCTCGCCCCGCTGCCGTCGCCACCGCCGCCGCCGCACGCGGTGGATGCGACGATCACCAACGCCCAGATTGCACGCCCAACACAGCCCATGGCTCACTCCTTTTCACTCGCGACAGCGACGCAGTGTAGCAGCTCGCGGCCTGATCGCGGCTCACTCGACGAACGCGGGGTTTTCGATGTCCGTCGCGGCACACTCGGCGGGCGCCGTCACCGGATTGCAGCGCGATGGCGCCCCGCCCGGCAGCTCCACCACGAAGTTCACCCCGGGCTTGGCCACCGGGTAGTCCGTGCTCACGACCTGCGCGCCGCTGCTCAGGGCGGCGTCGCGCCGCGTCGTGTCACCGGCGAGGGGCTCGATGTTGTCGCCGTCGGCGCGGGTTCGCACGATGAAGTTTGCGGCCAGCGCCGCCGCGATCGAGGTCGCGCCCCCGATGGGATCGTTGATCACCGCGAACCCACCGAAGGGATCCCCTGGGTCCGAGTCAACGAACATGAGGCGGCCGTCGAGGTCCTTGCCGCCGCGGGTGTAGCCGTCACGAAAGCTGCTCGTGTCGTCCACGAAGAATACGATCTTGCCCCGGGTCTCGCCCAGTGTGGGCCAGCCATCGCTGGCGAGCGCGGCTGCTAGGGTGGGGGAGTCGCCACGCACGTCGTCGGGGGTCACGATGCGCGAGCGGGGCCACACGCTCAGGATCTCTTGCTCCAGCTTGCTCACGAGCGGCTCGGCGTCGGCGGGCAGGCCGTCCTTGGGCTCGATCTGCACGAACAGCGGGTGATGCCCGGGGCGCTTGCGCGACCACTTCTCGAGCGCGCGCAAGCAGTCCACGAGGCGCGGGCAGTGCGTCAGCTCGTCGATGACCGGCAGGTGGTAGACGACGAAGGTATCGAGCTCGGCGTCGTAGCGGATGTCGAGCTCGAACCCGCGCGCGCCTTGCTCGCGCAGCTGCACGTCGAGCGGCGGGTGGTCGTACTGCAGCGCCGTGATGGTCATGCCTTCGGGCATGATCCGGTAGCTGTTGTGCGTGGCCACGAGCTGCAGCTGATCCATGCGCAGCGTGTCATCCCGCGCGTACTCGAAGGGAATGGGTGGATCCGGCTCGGGACCCGTCTGCTCGCTGCCACAAGCGACGGTGCCCAGGGCCGCAATCTGCAGCGCGGCGACCCTCGCGCGCGTCGGGCTCATCGCTCCAGTGTAGCCGACCGCCGTCCAGCCGGCGCGGCTCCCGGGCTTCCCCGTGGGACACGCGCATTCGCGCGCTGTAGGCGGCGTGAACTTGCCCCCGAGCACGCCCGATCTCGCGCTGAACCTGCGCTGACACGGCGCGTCGTGAGATTTGCGGTCGCGTCGCCTTGACTCTGCTGCGTCCCGTGCTTGACCCTAGGACATCGGCGGGATGTCCCGTCGTCGAACTTGGTCGCGCTTCGGGGGGAATGACTTGGTCGCCCTGAGAGTTTGAGACCCGCCACCGGCAGAGTCGGTGCGGCGGAGAGCAGGGAGCAGGATTTGAACGAGCGGCAGGTCGCGTTGGTCATCATGGAGTCGGGAGCGCGCTTTCCGGCAGGTCTCGCGGAGCTGCAAGCGCAGTACGCCAAGGCGATCGTCGAAGCGCAGCCGCCCGGCGAGTCTGCCGGCGAGTTCACTCGTCGCGTCGTGCGCCGCGTGCGCGGGCTGCTCGACGCGGGGGATCGCATCGACACCATCGTGCTCGCGCTCGCGAGTGACGCCGATCCGGGGCTGCTCACGCCGCGCTACCGCATGGCGCGCGCCTCCGTCGCCGCGATGACCCGACATGGAAGCGGACGGCTCGTGCTGTTCGCCGAAGAGACCGCGCCGGACGAGCTGAAGCACCAGATGTTCGGCTTCGCCGGCGCGCTGTTCGATGGCCTCCGCGGTACGCGGGTCGCGGTGGACGTGCGCTTCTCCGCCCCGGCGTCCCGCAGCGGGCTGCACAGCTTCCGCGCCGACTCCGCCCCGGAGCTGGCCGGCGCAGGCTGACTGCCGCCCGCGGGCACGACGGGTCGCGCTTGACACGTCGCGTCATGGTGCCTATGGACACGAGTCCGCGCGGCGGCTCCCGAGAGACCGGATCCCCGGGGCTCACGGCGCCGGCAAAGGAGACATCACGATGGGCAAGAAGAACGGGCGGCGCGTGGCCGTCGTCGCGGGTCTGAGGACTCCCTTCGCCAAGTCGGGCACCGCGTACAAGGACCTGTCCGCGCTCGACCTCGGCCGCATGGTCGTCACCGAGCTGATGCAGCAGAGCGGCGTCGAGCCGGCCGCCGTGCAGCAGCTGGTCTACGGCCAGGTGGTGCCGTCGCTCTCCGCGCCCAACATCGCGCGCGAGATCGTGCTCGGCACGGCGCTGCCGCGTGACATCGAGGCCTACAGCGTCTCTCGTGCGTGCGCCACGAGCTATCAGTCCACGGTCAACGTCGCGGAGAGCATCGGGGCGGGAGTGATCGACTGCGGCATCGCCGGCGGCGCCGACAGCGCGAGCGACGTGCCCATCGCCGTCAGCAAGAAGCTGGCCGAGGCGCTGATCGCCGCCAGCCGCGCCAAGAGCCTGGGCGAGCGACTCAAGGCGTTCAGCGGCCTCTCACCCCGAGACTTGGTGCCCGTACCGCCCGCCCTCAAGGAGCCGAGCACCGGCCTGACCATGGGCGAGAGCGCGGAGAAGATGGCGAAGGAGAACGGCATCACGCGGCAGGCGCAGGACGAGCTGGCCCACCGCAGCCACAGCCTCGCTGCGGCGGCCTGGGCGGACGGGCGCTTCGAGCGCGAGGTGATGCACGTGTATGCGCCGCCGAAGTACGCTGCCACCACCGACGACAACCTCGTCCGTCGGGACAGCGACGTGGAGAGCTACAAGAAGCTCAAGCCCGCGTTCGATCGCAAGCATGGCACCATCACCGCGGGCAACAGCTCGCCGCTCACGGACGGCGCGAGCGCGGTGCTCTTGATGAGCGAAGAGAAGGCCAAGGCCGCGGGGCTGCCGGTGCTCGGGTTCATTCGCAGCTACGCCTTCGCCGCCCTCGACCCGGCGGGGCAGATGCTGATGGGTCCGAGCTACGCCACGCCGGTCGCCCTCGAGCGCGCGGGAATCAAGCTGAAGGACCTCGATCTCATCGACATGCACGAGGCGTTCGCGGCGCAGGTGCTGTCCAACGTACAGGCGTTCGAGAGCCAACAGTGGGCCGAACAGCACCTCGGGCGCGGCAAGCGCATCGGTGAGGTCAACTGGGACAAGTTCAACGTGATGGGCGGCTCGATCGCCATCGGGCACCCCTTCGCGGCCACCGGTGCCCGGCAGATCACACAAACCTTGAACGAGCTCCGCCGCCGTGGCGGCGGGCTCGCTCTGTGTACCGCGTGCGCGGCGGGCGGACTCGGCGCGGCAATCGTTCTGGAGGCGGCGTGATGAAAGCGACGAGCAGCAACACGGGCGACAGCGGCAACGGCAACGGCAGCGCCACGGCGTCCGTGTTCAGCGTGGAGAAGCGGGCGGACGGCGTGGCCATCATCCGGATGGACGTGCCCGGTGAGACCATGAACACCCTGCAGGACGGGTTCGTGGACGACGCGGCGCGGGTGTTCGACGAGCTCGACCGCGCGAGCGACGTGCGAGCGGTGGTGTTCACCAGCGGCAAGCCGGACAGCTTCATCGCGGGGGCGGACGTGCGCATGCTCGGCAACGTGCGCACGGCTCACGACGCCCGAGAGCTGTCACGCGCCGGCCAGCGCGGCCTGGATCGCATCGAGGCGTTCCGGTTGCCGGTGGTCGCGGCCATCCATGGGCCCGCGCTCGGCGGCGGCCTCGAGATCGCGCTGGCCTGCCACGCTCGCGTCGCCACGGACGACAAGAAGACGAAGCTCGGGTTGCCCGAGGTGCAGCTCGGCTTGCTGCCGGGCGCGGGTGGGACCCAGCGGCTGCCGCGCTTGGTGGGCGTACAGGCCGCGCTCGACCTCATGCTCACGGGTAGGCAGCTCGACGGCCGGCGCGCGCTCAAGCTCGGCTTGGTGGACGAGGTCGTACCCGCGCCCATCCTGCTGGAGGCAGCGTGCGAGTTCGGGCTGCAGCTGGCGGACGCCAAAGGGGACCGGAAGAAGAAGCGCAAGGCGAAGCTGACCGAGACGCTGCTCAGCGAGACCGCCCTCGGGCGCAAGGTGTTGTTCGACCAGGCTCGCAAGCAGCTGCTGGCGAGGACTCGCGGCAACTACCCGGCGGCGGAGCGCATCCTCGACGTGGTGAAGGTCGGTCTGGTCAAGGGCATGGCCGAGGGGCTCGAGGCCGAGGCGCAGGCCTTCGGCGATCTGGTGGTGAGCCCTGGCGCTGCTCAGCTGATTGGCATCTTTCAAGCGACGAACGAGCTCAAGAAAGACACCGGGGTGAGCGATCCCAACGTGTTGGCGCGTCCCGTCACCAAGGTGGGCATGCTCGGCGCTGGCCTCATGGGCGCGGGCATCGCGTACATCACGAGCGCCATCGCGAAGACGCCGGTCCGCCTCAAGGATCGGGACGACAAGGGTCTGGCCCAAGGCGTCAAGTACGCCGCCGGCATCGTGGAGGAGGGCTACAAGAAGCGTCGCCTCTCCAGCAACGACCGGGACGTCATCCTCTCGCGCATCACGCCGACCCTGGACTACGCGGGCTTTCGCGACGCACAGGTCGTGATCGAGGCGGTGTTCGAGGACGTCGCGCTGAAGCACTCGATGATCCGCGACATCGAGGAGCACGGCCACCCCGAGGCCATCTTCGCGTCCAACACCTCGAGCATCCCCATCACCCGACTCGCCGCCGCGGCGAAGCACCCCGAGCGGGTCATCGGGATGCACTACTTCTCACCCGTGCACAAGATGCCCCTGCTCGAGATCATCGTGACCGAGAAGACGGCGCCTTGGGTCACCGCCACCTGCGTGGCGCTGGGCAAGAAGCAGGGCAAGACGGTGATCGTGGTCAACGACGGCGTGGGCTTCTACACCTCGCGCATCCTCGCGCCCTACATGAACGAGGCCGCGTACTTGCTCGCGGAGGGCGTGGCGGTAGAGAAGCTCGACGGCGCGCTGATGGACTGGGGCTACCCGGTCGGTCCCATCACGCTGCTCGACGAGGTCGGCATCGACGTGGGCGAGAAGGTGGGCAAGATCATGCTCGAGGCCTTCGGGGAGCGCATGGTGCCCCCGCCCGGAATGGAGAAGCTGGTGGCCGACGAGCGCTTCGGGCGCAAGAACGAGCGCGGGTTCTACCGGTACGACGACAAGAAGAAGGGCGCCAAGAAGCGCGTCGATCAGAGCGTGTACGCCGTGCTCGGCGTGGAGCCGACCAGCACGTTGCCGGACCACGAGATCGCCGAGCGCTGCGCGCTCGCCATGATCAACGAGGCCGCCCTGTGCTTCGGGGAGGGCATCCTACGCAGCGCCCGAGATGGCGACATCGGGGCCATCTTCGGGCTCGGGTTCCCGCCCTTCCGCGGCGGACCCTTCCGCTATGTAGACACTCTGGGTGCGCTCGAGGTCGTGCGGCGCCTCGAGCGCTACGAGAAGCAGCACGGCCGGCGCTTCACTCCGGCGCCGGTGCTCGTGGAGATGGCGCAGCGCGGGACGACCTTCTACGGCGAGCCTCGCGCCCTCCCCGGCCGGCCCGGCGCTGCTCGCGCCGAGTCTGCGGAGCGGGTGCGGGTGTGAGCGCCGAGGTTCGCACCCACCTGGGCATCTCTCAGCGCCTGTGTGGCGAGCCGCTGGAGCTGTCCGACGGATTCGCGTCGGCGAGGCTCCGCGCCACCGCGGAGATGGCGGTGGACGAGCGGGGGCTCGTGCACGGCGGGTTCGTGTTCGGGCTGGTGGATCACGCCGCCATGCTCGCCATCAACGATCCGTTGGTGGTGCTGGGCTCCGCGGAGGTTCGCTTCGTCGCCCCGGTGCGGGTCGGGGACGACGTGATCGCCAGCGCGCGGGTCAGCGACACCAAGGGGAAGAAGCGCACCCTGACGGTGACCGCCAGCGTGGGCGCGCGCGAGGTCTTGGCCGGAACGCTCACGGCGTTCGTGCTCGACAACCACGTGCTCGACGGCTGAGCGCCTCGTTACTGGCTGCTCTTGGCGCCCGTCGTGCCGTAGGCCACGAGCTCCATGCGAAACCGCTCCAACACCCCTTCGCTCAGCACCAGCCCGCTGATGGGCACCGAGGGGTGCGAGAAGGTGCGGGTCTTGATGAGCTCGCCCGAGACGTCGCTCTCGTGCTCCCGCAGAAACGCCCCTGGGAAGGTGCCCGCGGGCACCGTCACGTCTCGGCGCTCGCTGCCGCGCAGGTTCGGCACGAGCACGTCGCCGAGCAGCTTGCCGAAGCCGACCTTGTGCTTCTCGAGCGCCTCGCCCCGCGACTCCTTCAGCTCGCCGGACGGCAGGCGCATCCGCGCGGCGACGATGTCCGCCGACTGCTGCGCGCCGCGGCTCGCGACCAGCAGCTGTATGGTCAGCCCCACGCCGCTGGACATCTCGAGCCAGTGCTGGCCCTCCTCTTCGGCGACGACCTGATACTTGACGCTGCTCGTGGTGCCGTCGGCGCGAGTCGTTCGATACTCCGCCCACTGACCGACCGCGAGCGGGCGCAGCGTGGCGGCCGCCTGGGCGCCGGCAGGCCCCGTGGCGGGCGTGACCTCGGTGGCGGCGGGCCCCGCGGCGGCCGCGTCCGACCGGGGCGGCGAGTCGCAGGCGCCGAGCAGCGCCCCAAGCAGCAGAGCGGTCGAGCGCATCAATGCGCCAGCATAGATCAGCGGGGCGCCGTTGCAACGCTGCAACGGAGGTGGCCCTGGCCGCGCCGCTCGAGCGATCACCGCACCGCCACGCGTCACCCGCCAGCTCGGTTGCCCTGGAAATTCGACTCGGCTATTGCGGAAGGCACCAAGCCAAGGAGTCGCCGATGGACCGCGTCCTGTTTTCCGAAGAGCACGAACACTTCCGCAGGTCCTTTCGCGCGTTCGTGGAGCGAGAGGTCGCGCCGAACCAGAGGCGTTGGGCGGAGCAGGGCTCGGTGGACAGGGACACCTGGCGGCGCGCCGGGGAGGCGGGATTTCTGTGTCCGTGGCTGTCGGCGGAGGAGGGCGGGCCAGGCGGCGACTTCCTGTGCTCGGTGGTGGTGATCGAGGAGCTCGCGCGGGCGTACGAGTCCGGCTTCGCGATGAGCCTGCACTCGGACATCATCGTCCCCTACATCCACGAGTTTGGCAGCGCCGAGCAGAAGGCTCGCTGGCTCGGGCCGTGTGCTTCGGGGCAGATCGTGACCGCTCTGGCCATGACCGAGCCGACGACCGGCTCGGATCTCGCGGCCATCGCCACGACGGCGAGGCGCGACGGCGACTACTACGTGCTGAACGGTCAGAAGACGTTCATCTCCAACGGGCAGCTGTGCGATCTGGTCATCGTCGCGGCGAAGGTCGACACCGCCGCCGACCCGCACCGCAGCATCTCGCTGTTCGTGGTGGAGGCGGGAACGCCCGGGTTCATCAAGGGCAAGAAGCTCGAGAAGATGGGCATGCCCTCGCAGGACACGTCGGAGATGTTCTTCGAAGACTGCCGCGTGCCGGCGGGCAACCTGCTGGGCGCCGAGGGCGCGGGGTTCATGATGCTGATGCAGAAGCTCGCCCAGGAGCGGCTCGTGGTTGCCATCGCGTGTCAGGCCAGCGCGGAGAAGATCCTCGAAGATACGCTCACGTACGTGGGCGAGCGGCGCGCGTTCGGCAAACCCATTGGCAGCTTTCAGAACACGAAGTTCAAGCTCGCCGAGTGCGCGACCGAGGTCGAGGTCGGCCGGGCGTTCCTCGACCGCCTCGTGGCAGAGCACGTCTCCGGGAAGCTGCTCGTCAAGGAATGTTCGATGGCCAAGCTGTGGCAGACGGAGATGTTGTCGCGGGTCGTGGACGAGTGCCTGCAGTTCTTCGGAGGCTACGGCTACATGCTCGAGTACCCGGTCACGCGAGCGTTCATGGACGCGCGGGTGCAGCGCATTTTCGCCGGAACGAACGAGATCATGAAGGTCATCATCGCCAAGCAGCTCGGGCTCTGAGCATCCGCTCAGTCCCAGGCCACGCCTCCCGCGTCTTCAGTCAAAGACTCGGGCCCCGTCGGCTGTCTCATGCCTCAGGCGGTCCGCCGAGCGGGCCGAGGTGGCGTACCCCATGGCCGACATGCGCGAGGTTCCCCTGGTATTCTCACTCAAAGGGTTCGAGGCGCTCGAGAAGCAGCGCCTGCGAGCGGAGGCGGCCGAGCGAGGCCGGGCCGAGGCTGAGCAGGCCCGGGTGCTCGCGGAGATCCGCATGCGGCAGGAGCGGGCCGAGGTGGAGGTGCGGCGCCAGGCCGAGCTCTCCGTGCGGGAGCGGTCCGCTCGCCTCGACGCGTTGCGCCTCGCCGCGGTGGAGCGAGCCCGCATCGAGGCGGAGGCCGCCGCCCGTCTCGAGGAGCTCGAGAGCCGTCACGCGCACGCTCAGCGCATGCGGAAGCTGACGGAGGAGTCCAAGGCCCGCGCGTCACGCCGCCTCGCCGTCTCGCTCGCGGCGGTGCTCGTTGCTTCGCTGGCAGCGGCGGTCGCCCTGTACTTTGCGAAGTGGTCCCCCGAGTCCAGACGGCTGAGCCACGCTTACGAGAAACTCGTGCTCGCCGAGCGTGAGCGGGGGGCCGAGGTGCAGCGACTGCTCGCCGCGGCCGACGCGGAGCGCGCGCGCCTTCGGGCGGAGAACACGCGCCTGCGCCGGGAGCTCGAGCGACGCGACCCGGCCAAGGATCAGTGACTCGCCTCTGGGCTCGTGTCCGCCGCGGCGTCGTCGAGGGGCGGGGACTGCAGCGTGTGGACGCGCTCGCTGCCCAGGCGTTCGACGCACGACTCGATGTGGCGCTCGAGCAGCTCGCTGCGACCGTCGAAGCTCGCGAGCTGAGCCGGCGTGAGCACCGGCGCGAGCGCGTCGTGGTCCAGGGAGGTGGACAGCAGCTTCACCGCGCCGCCGGCGCGTAGCGCGGCGAGCGCGGCCACCGTCTCGCGGCGAAAGCGACAGAGGGACTGCACGCGGCGGTCGAGCACCGGCTCGCGCCGCGTGGGATTGAAGCCTGCGGCCTGGTCCAGCAAGATGAGCGGTCCGTCCTTACCCAGGCCGAGGATGTTTC
This sequence comes from Polyangiaceae bacterium, assembly GCA_019637295.1. GTDB lineage: Bacteria > Myxococcota_A > Polyangia > Polyangiales > Polyangiaceae > JACKEA01. Next base: position 163,518 of record JAHBVX010000002.1, on the reverse strand, counting down.
CGCCCGACCAGCGATCCGTGTTGTCGATCAGCGCATCGAACACCAGCATGTCGGACCACTCGCCGAGGCGCGGCGTGAGCGCTGGGCGCAGCGGCGCGTCCGCGCTCAGGCCGTCCAGCCAGTCTCGGGGTGGCTCCACCGAGACCAGGGTTCGCGAATGCCAGGCGATGGCGGCGACCTCCACCACACCCTCGCGGACCGTGACCTCGTCGTCGAAGCGAGCCAGCCACTCGCCGTCGGCCCCGGAGGCGACGAGGTGCGCGCGCAGCTCGGCGTGCGGCAGCCTGCGGCCAGCGACCGGCGCGACGCGACCGAGGCCGAGGGCGCGATCCAGGTGATATGCCGCGATCTCCGCGCGATGCCCCACGCGCCACCGGCGCTGCTCGGGCTTGAGCGCCGCGCGCTGCCCGTCGGCGAAGCGGGCGCGCAGCGTGATGCTCGAGCCGCCTCGGTTGAGCGTCACCGACTCGATGGGCGCGCCCGCCAGCCGCGCGAGCCAGCCGGCGTCCAGCTTGGGGTCGAGGGGTCCGGTCCACGTCGCATCCGCGAGGGCGGGCGACGGCGGCGACTTCCACAGGCGAGCAGGCGCCTTGGGCGCCAGCAGCGCCGGTGGTCGTGCCGTTGCCGCGTCGACCGCCGGGGGAGGTCCGACTCGCGTCGGCGGAGGCGCCACGGACACCATTGGCGCCGGCACGGCCGCCGGCTTGGGGTCGTCGGGCGTGCTGGGAGGCGCGCAGTGCTGGCAGGAAGCCAGCGGCAGCGCCCACAACACAGGCCAGTACGGTCGCACGCCCGGAGGTTAGTCCGAACGGCTCCGCGCGCGACACGTCGCCCGAGGCATTTCGTGGGCGGCCCGATGCGCCTATCCTGCGAGCCCCGTGCGGCTCCCGCTCTCCCTGCTCTCGTTGGCGCTCCCGTGGTTGCCCGCGGACACGCCAGCCCCGTTGCTCCCCGCGGTCGCCGCCGAGCTCGTCACCGTTGCCTCGCCCGCGGCCGGTAGGGGCACGACGCCACCGGACCTACCTCGCGCGCGGGTGATCGGTGTGTCGCCCCTCGGCGAGCGCGTGCCCGTCGGCGAGCCGGTGCGCGTCACCTTGTCCGCCCCTGCCCCGGCCGACCGAGTCACCGTCACCCTCGAGCCGGACGTGCCCACTCGGCGCCACTGGGAGAGCCCGACGCAGCTCGTGCTCGCCCCCGAGACACGCTGGCGCGGGGGCCGCGCGCAGCGGGTGACCATCGAGCTGCCGGACGAGCCGCGCGTGGAGTTCGGCTTTCGTACCGAGGTGCCCGAGCCGAGGGCCGTGGTCCCCGGAGAGGGCAAGCGCGTCATCTTGACGTTCGACGACGGACCGCAGGACCGACGGCAGGCGGACCGACTGCTCGACGTGCTGCGCGAACACGAGGCACGCGTGATCTTCTTTCCGACGGGGCGCTGGGCGCGCCAGCGCAAGGACTGGGTGGAGCGCGCCGTCGACGAAGGACACTGGGTGTGCAATCACACCTTCAGTCACCGCAACCTGACCCTCGGGCTGCCCGACGACCTCATTCGCTTCGAGATCGAGAACGGCGCGGGACACGGGACCTGCCGTCTGTTCCGACCGCCGCTGATGGCGATCGACAAGCGAGTGGAGCGCATCGCTCGCGAGCTCGGCTACGACGTCTTTCTCTGGGACATCGACAGCCGAGACTGGCAGGACACCCCGGCGGTGGACGTGGAGCGCACCGTCCTCGGGCAGGTCCGTCCGGACGCGGTCGTGCTGCTGCACATGCACGCCGCGGGCACGATGGAGGCGTTGCCCTCGCTCTTGCCGCGGCTGAGGGACGCGGGCTACCTGCTCGACTTCCAGCCGGCGGCTGCGGACGGCGGCGCGGCCCTGGAGCTGCCGCGCCCGGCCGTGCCCGCGGATTGAAGGACAAAAACACGAAGCGCCGCGAACCAGCGCGGCGCCTCGGGTCGTGGGGTGTGGTCGGGACTAGCGGCGACGGCGACGGCCGGCGAACGCCGCACCGAGCGCGGCGAGGGCGCCGAGCAGCGCCAGGTCGCCAGTCTTCGTACCGGGAGCGACCGCGCAGCCCGCGCTCGCCTCGGCTTCGGCCTCGCACTTGTTGCCGCTGCAACCGGCGTTGAAGCTAGCGCTGCCGGTGACCTCGATCTGGAGGGCGGCCTTCAGTGCGTCCGCGCACGCCTTGGCGTTGTTGCCGTAGTCGACGTACTGGCCGTCGCAGTTCATGGCGGCCTTGCCCGCCTTGCAGTTCACGCTGCAGCCGCCCTGCAGCTCGGCCTTGCACGAGGCGTGGCCCTTGGCTTGGCAGTCGATCTGGCACTCGAGGCGCGAGTCGTAGGTGCACTTGCCCTCGCAGGAGGCGGCGCACTTGCCTTCGCAGCTCGCCGTGGGCGGGGTCCCGGCGCAGGAGCCCTGGCACTCCGCCGTCGCGGTCGCTTTGCAGGACGCCTTGCACTCGGCTTCGCTCTTGCCTTCGCCGGTGGAGCCGGCGCACTGCGCGTTACAGTCCGCGTCGATGTTCGCTTCGCAGCTGCCTTGGCAGCTGAAATTGCCGGGATCGGCCTCGCAGCTACCCTGACAGCTCGCCTCGCAGCTCCCCGAGCACTCCACGCTCGGCAGCTGGGGACAGCTCCCCTCGCAGCTGGCCTGCAGCTCCGCGGCGCACGCTGCCTCGAACTTCAGCTCGGTGCAGCTCGCCTCGCAGCCACCCTCTGCGACGAACTCGCACTTTGCGCTGGCTTCCACCTTGATGTTGCCGCACGCCGAGAGGTCGGCCTTCGCGGGAGCGGTGATGAACAGGGGTGCGGCCAGGGCCAACGAGGCAACGGTCGCGGTGATGAGCTTTCGCATGAGTGATCTCTCCTTGAGCCAAGCAAACTGAAGCAGGCAGCTGCCCCAGGTTCGTACGCTGGCTCGGGGGGTTTGCTTCCCGAGCCTGCCAGAGTCTAGCAGCGCGGGTCGCCACCACTACAACTTGGTGCAAGACCTGTCCCACCCGCACCTACAGGCCGCGCGGGATTCAGCTGGGGTTTCCGAGGTTTGCGCGCGCGGCTCAGAGCTTGCCACAGCGAATGCTGCCGCCCTCCACCAGGCAGCTCTCCCCCGCCTTGCACGGCGAGTCGGGGGCGAACTTCCCGTCTTTGCAGACGAGCATCGTCTTGCGATCCACCGCGCAGGCGTGGCGCCCGTCCATCTCGCTGGGGCAGGGGTCGGCGAGCTCGGCCAGGGTGAGATCGCAGTCGAGCTTGCTCGCCGTGATCTTGCAGCCATCCGGGCCGCGACAGGGCAGCTCGGTCTGCATCGTGCCGCCCTTGCACGCGAGCAGGGTCTTGCCGTCCGTGGAGCAGGCCTTGGGCTTCTCTTGCTCGGCGCAGGCGTCCCCCGAGGTCGCGACGGATGTGTCGCACTTGGGACGGCCTTCGCTCGCGACGCAGCCGTCCGGTCCCCGGCAGGGGCTCGGCTGATAGCTGCCGCCGCGACAGCTGATCAGGGTCTTCGGGTCGGTGCACGCGGCGGCACCCTCGTCGTCCCGGGAGCAGGGATCCCCCGGCTTGTTCGCCGAGACGTCACAGCTGACGCCCTTGGGCGCCAGCGAGCAACCCTCGGGTCCGCGGCAGGGGGACTCGATGAACTTCCCCTGGTCGCACACGAGCTGCCGCCCCCGGTCGAGACAGCGCGCCTCGCCCTTGTCGCAGGAGCTGCCCACGCCGCGCTTGCACCCGGCCATCAGCAAGACCGACCCGAGCAGGAGGTGAAGGAGTCTCATGGCGGGGCGCTACGGTACATCACGGGCGGCGATGGGGCGACCGTTGTCGTCCCCCGGCAGTACCCCCGGGCTTGACGAGCCTGACTCGGGACACTACTCGCCCTTCCCGCGACGTACCGCGGCACGAGGAGGAACCGACATGTCACTGCACTTGGGCAGCATTGCACCCGATTTCGAGGCGAACACCACCATGGGGCCAGTTCGGTTTCACGACTGGATTGGTGATCAATGGGCCGTGCTGTTCTCCCACCCGAAGGATTTCACGCCGGTGTGCACGACCGAGCTCGGTCGCGCCGCCAACCTGAAGGCGGAGTTCGACCAGCGCCGCACCAAGATGATCGCCGTGAGCGTCGACTCCGTCGAGGACCATCACAAGTGGCTCGGCGACATCGAGGAGACGCAGAACGCCAAGATGAATTTCCCGATCATCGGCGACGAGCAGCGCAAGGTCGCGCAGCTGTACGACATGATCCACCCTGAGGCGAACGACACCCTCACCGTTCGTTCCGTGTTCATCATCGATCCCAACAAGAAGATCCGCGCCATGGTCACCTACCCGGCCAGCACGGGCCGCAACTTCACGGAGATCTTGCGGGTCATCGACTCGCTCCAGCTCACGGACGACTACAAGGTCGCCACGCCCGTGGACTGGAAAGACGGAGACGACTGCGTGATCGTCCCCGCCCTCCAGGACCCGGCGGAGCTCGAGCGGCGCTTTCCGAAGGGCTACAGGGTCGTCCGGCCGTACCTGAGGCTCACGCCTCAGCCGAACAAGTGACCGCTACTCGCCCAGGATCTTGAACTCCACGCGCCGGTTCTTGGCGCGGCCTTCGTCCGTGTCGTTGGTGGTGAGGGGCTTGGTCAGACCGAAGCCCTCCGACTCCAAGCGGTTGCGGGCGATGCCCTTGCTGGCCAGGTAGTCGAGGCACGAGGCAGCGCGCTGCTTGCTGAGGCGCAGGTTGTACGCCGCGTTGCCGCGGTTGTCCGTGTGGCCGTAGACGCCTATTCGCATCTTGGGTCTCGATTTCATCAAGGTCACGATCTCGTCGAGGATCGGGAAGCTCTCCCGCTTGATCGTGGCCTTGTTGTACTCGAACTGGATCGGCTCGAGCAGCGCGACCTCGCCGTCTTCGGTGATGCGGGTGAGGCTCGGGCAGCCGTGCTTCTCGGCGTTCTTGCTGGCCGGTCCGGGCTCGAGCGGGCACTTGTCCTGCGCGTCCGGGATGCCGTCGTTGTCGGCGTCGTCCTCCGGGCAGCCGTCGCTGTCCTGCACGCCGTCCATGTCCTCGGGCACGTCCGGGCAGGCGTCCGCGCTGTCCGGGATGCCGTCGCCGTCGCGATCCGAGTCCGCCGGGCAGCCATCCGACGGATCCGGCGGCTTGCCGTCCTCCGGGACGGTCGGGCACTTGTCGATGTCGTCCGGGTAGCCGTCTCCGTCCGTGTCCTTCGCGTACTCGTCGACGTCCGACGTCACGCGAATGCGCCGGTCTGGAGACTGGGTTGCGCTGTCCTTGATCGGAAACCAATAGCCGATGGAGGTGAGCACGCGCACGTCCGGGGCGCCGTAGCCGGTGGCCAGGCGCGTGCCCGCGCCGGCCATGAACCACACGCGTTGCTCTTGGCCGATGGCGAAGCGACCCTGGGCCAGCCACTCCAGATCCGTGTTGCGGCCGCGGAAGAACGAGCTCTCCCCGTCGTCCGTCGTCACGAGGCCCGTGGAGCCCCACAGCTCGGCGCCGATGCGCACCTTGCCGTCGCGCATGGGGATGAACGCGCCCACCGCGTAGCGCAGCTCGGAGCCGAGGAAGAGCGCGCCCTCGGCGCCGCCGATGCTTCGGTTGGGGCGGAAGTGCGGCCCGAGCATGCCGGTGAGGAAGAACTTGCCGAAGTCGTACTCCGCGGAGCCGTACAGCATGCCCGTGCTCTGGTCGTCGCTGGTGTAGCTCTCCGGATCGCCGGTCTTGATCCAGAAGGCGCCGCCGAGGCCGAGGCGAAGCTTGCGGTTGTCCGACTCGTATGCCTTCACGCGGGCGTCGAGGCGCAGATCATGCGTCGCGACGTTGGCGGCGTTCAGGCCGTCACCCACGCCGAAGCGCTGGGGATCCTCGCCGATGAACTGATAGAGCGCGATGGGGAGCGAGGCGTTGAGGCTCGCGCGCCCCGCGAGCTCGGTGCCGATGCTCAGGTAGCTGATGATCTGACCATCGACCGGATCGGCCATGCGTTGCTGATTGCGCCCATCCTGAGCGACGGTCTCGTTGCGCAGCGGGTTGAGCGTGAAGCCGAAGGCGGCCATGCCGTAAAAGCGGGTCCTCTCGTGCACGTAGGGCCGCCAGACCATGTAACCGTCGTCCGGCGCGCCGGAGATCTGCGCTCGGTCGAGGTAGAAGGTGCGCGTCTGCGCGCTGGCGGACCGAGCGTGGAGCCCGAGGCCCGCTATGAAGGCGAGCACGACGGCGAGCGCGCGAGCAGGAGCGGAGGACCGGGAGAGGATGGAGCGAGGCATGCGCACGGCGGAAAGTACCCCGACCCGGTCGGCATTGGAAAGCCTGGAGCACGGCGGCGGCCTCGTTTGTCGCCTCCCTGCCCGCGTGCGGCGGCAACTCAACGGAATGTGGCGAATATCTGCGCGACCCACACGACGCTCTGGTCCTCGACCACAGCGACCCCCACCGCGCCATAGCGGGGGTCGAGCAGGTTGCCGCGATGCGAGGGGCTGGCCCAGATCACGCGGTGGGCCCGCGCTACGTTCTCGGCGCGGGCGATGTTCTCGCCGTAGGACGACGGCGTCAGGCCCGCCGCCTGCAGGCGCGCCGAGACCCCACCCTCGCCGGCGTCGTGCGCGAGCAGCCCCCGGCTGCGCATGGCCTCGGCGTGCTGCCGCGCGACCTCCTCGAGCGCCGCATCTCTCGTCAGGGGTCGCAGCCCCTCTGCCGCGCGGGCTGCGTTCATCATGGCCAGCAATGCGCCGGCAGGCGTGTCGGCGCCCCCGGCGCGCTCCCCCGGCGCCGACTCACTCTGGAAGGCGCTCGGCGGAGCCGCGTCCGCGAACACCCAGGCCTCGGCGACGGGCCTCGGGCCGGCGTCGACGTTGGCCAGCACCTGCACGAGCCACGCGCCCGGCTCCGAGGGCGTGAAGCGGGCTCGCGCTTCGCCGGCGACCATGGCCGTCGGGATGGGCTTGGGCGGACCGCGGGGGCCGAGCAGCACCACCTTGGCCTCCGACGCGCCGCCGATCCGCGCCCGAACCTCGAGCCACTGCCCGGTCCGAGCCCGGGAGGGCAGAGGGAGCAGATCGGCCACCACGTCGCACATGAGCACGACCACCGCGTCGCCGGCGCTGCCGCGAGCCCGACCCACGCCGCAGCGGCGCTCGCCCTGCGGCGGGAGCTTCGCCAGCCACGCGGCGGCGCGCTCCGCCGCCTGTCGAGGCTCGACGCTGGGCCCGACCAGCGACCAGGCCCGGGGCCAGACGTAGGGCGCCCCGGCGCGCCGCAGCTCGTGGCCGAGCTCCGCCGTGTCCGCGATGCGCCGGCCATCCGCCAGCCGCGCGGCCATGGTGACGGCCACGCGGCCGAGCGCGGCGTCGGTCCGCGCGCAGTCGGCCAGCGCCGCGGAGTCGGCGGACGACTCTTGCGCCGGGTGGGGGGAGGCGGTCTGTGGCGACCAGTCGGGCTCGGGGTCCGGCGCGGCCTCCGGCGTGGGGGCCGCCGCTGCGTCCGACGAGTGGCCGGCGCTCTCGGGCGCCGGTGGAGAGCCGCAGCCGAGCGCAAATAACAGGGCCAGCGGCCCAAAAAGGTGCCACAAGTCGACCCTTGCCCAGGCGACTGATACCCTCCTTGCAGCGGCGTTCTTCATGAATCGCTTCTCCACCTCGGTCAAAGTGGGGGTGTTCGCGATAGTCACCGTAATCGCGGGCGTCTTCATCTACCAGTTCGTCAGCAAGAAGGCGGCCGGTACGGACGGATACGTCGTCTATGCCCTGATGGACGACGCGACGGGCATCGCCAAGCACTCGCAGGTGCGCATCGCGGGCATCCCCGTCGGGCAGATCGAGAGCATCCGGCTGCAAGACGGCAAGGCCCGCATCGACATCCGCGTCCGCGCGGACGTCCCGCTGTACGAGGACGCGGCGGCCAGCAAGGTGAGCGCCAGCTTGCTCGGCGAGTACTTCATCGGCATCGCGCCAGGCACCGAGGGGCGCGTGCAGCTCGAGAACGGGGATCGCATTCGCACCGTGATCGAGGCGGCGACGACGGACGAGATCCTCAAGGACGTGTCCGACATCGCCAAACAGATCAAGAAGGTGGCCGACAGCTTGGCTGCCTCCATCGGTACCAAGGAGGGCGAGGACAACCTCAAGGGCACGCTGCAGAACCTCGCCGACGTGACCGACGCGCTGAACAAGACGGTGCGCGAGAATCGTCAGAGCATCAAGAACATCCTGACCAACGTCGAGAACATCACGCGCAAGGGCGAGCCCGAGGTCGAGAAGATCCTCGAGAACGTGCGGGTCAGCACCAAGGAGATCCGCGAGCTCTTGGCCAAGGGCGAGCAGGGCGAAGCGACCGACGGCGAGGTGCGGCAGATCATCGAGAAGGTGAACCGCGCCAGCAACAGCCTCGAGAGCGCGCTCGCAAACCTCGACACGGTCAGCGGTCGACTCGAACGTGGCGAGGGCACTCTCGGCCGCCTGACCAAGGACGAGAAGCTCATCAACGAAGTGGAGGGCGTGGCCGAGAACATCGGCGAGTTCGTCGGCGGCCTGAGTCGGCTGCAGACCGTCGTCGGACTGCGCACGGACTACCAGTTCCTCTCCAGCACCGTGAAGAGCTACGTGGAGCTGCGGCTGCAGCCCCGCGAGGACAAGTACTACTCGATCGAGATCGTCAACGATCCCCGCGGCTTGACGCGCTTCGAGCAGATCGACGTGGACAGCACCAACCCGAACGACCCGCCCCACTACCGGCAGGTGCGCACCGTCACGACCAACTCGTTCCGCTTCTCGCTGCAGTTCGCCCAGCGAATGGGTCCCTTCGTCGGACGGTTCGGGATCAAGGAGTCGACCGGCGGCGTCGGCCTCGACACGCTCCTGTTCCAGGACCGCTTCGAGCTCACGCAAGATCTGTTCGGCTTCGGCGAGGTCGTCCTCCCGCGCTGGCGTGTTGGGCTCGGCTACCAGTTCGTGTCCCGCTTGTGGCTGCTCGCGGGTGTGGACGACATCCTCAGCCCGGACCGTCGCGACTACTTCGTCGGGCTTCAGCTGCGCTTCAACGACGAAGACCTCAAGACCATCTTGCCGTTCGCCCCCGGGCCCTGAGCGTTCGGTGTACGTCAGCCTCTGGTTTCGCGCGTTCCTCGTCACCTGGCTCTCGGAGGCGTGCGTGGCCGTGCCCATGCTGCGCGCCACTCGGGAGTCACGCCTGCGACGCTTTGGCGCCGTCACCCTCGTCAACGTCGCGAGCCACCCCGCGGTGTGGTTCGTCTTTCCCGAACTGGGCATGACCTACCTGTGGATGTTCGTCGTCGCCGAGACCTGGGCCGTCAGCAGCGAGACGCTCGCTTACCGCCTCGTCTTCCCCAAGCTGGGTTGGCTCCGGGCGCTCGCGATCGCGCTGATCGCGAACGGCGTGAGCGTCGCGGCGGGGCTGTTGCTCCGGGCGGTCGGGGTTCCGCTTTGAGAGCGGGGCCGGTGCGACGCGGGAGCGGAGGCTCGGCGTAGGCAGGGGGCAGCGGGCAGAGGGCAGCGGACAGCGGGCAGGGGGAAGAGGGATGAGGGATGAGGGGTGAGGGGTGAGGGGTGAGCGCGGGTGCTGGCTTGGCTGTGGGCTGCGAAGACGCGCGCGCTCAGCTCTTCTTCATCAGCTCGTCGTAGCGGCGCTGCATCTCCTCGGGCGAGACCTGCTCGAGCTCGTGCCCGATCATCCATTCGTGGCCGAAGGGGTCCCTCACGGTTCCGGAGCGCTCGCCGTAGAAGGCGTCCGAGGCCGGTCGCAGCAGCGTGGCGCCCTCCGCCACGGCCTTCGCGAGCATCGCGTCGCAGTCGTCCACGTGAAGGTGGATGCTCATGGTGGTTCCGCCAATCGTCTCGGGCCCAACCAGACCGAACTCCGGAAATTCTTCGGACAACATCAGCGTGTAGCTGCCGAAGGTGAGCTCGGCGTGACCGATGCGGCCGCCTGGCTCCACCAAGCGAAACTTCTCTTCGGCACCGAAGGCGCGCCGGTAGAACTCGATGGCCCCGGAGGCATTCTTGACGCGAAGGTAGGCGAACAGTTCGTGGACGGACACGGGCAACTCCTCGTGGTTCGAGTGGACCCCGTCAGCCTGCTATCGGCGCGTGCTGCCGTCTTGAACGAAATTGACCTCACGCGGGGACGTGGTGGCTGTGGCGCGGCGCGAGGGCACGGTAGGCGTTCGGAGAGAGTCCCGCCATTTCGCGGAACTCTCGGGTGAAATGCGCCTGATCCGCGTAGCCTTCGGCGAGCGCCACCTGCGTGAGGCTCGCCCCCGGGTGCGCGAGCCTCGGCAGGGTGCGGCCGAAGCGCAGCACTCTGGCGTAGCGCTTGGGCGTGAGGCCCACGGCGCCCTGGAACAGCGAGAGCAGCCGACGGTGGCTGTAGCCGCTGTCGCTGACGACGTCGCGGATGGCGACGCCCCGACCCACGCGCTCGAGCGACTTCATGATGACTGGGTGGACGTCACGCAGGCTGGGCACGCGCGCGAGAAGCACCCGCTCGAGCAAGTCGAGCCGGTCGTCGAGGTCGCCAAGGTCCGCGAGGTGCTCTCGGAGCCGCTCGGCGGCGCTGCCCCAGAGCTGCTCGAGCGGAGTGTGCGCACCGGACAGCTCGGCGGCGGAGCCCGCGAACAGCAGACCGGCGGCGCCGGCTCTGAGCTGTACCCCGACCGTCGCGGCCGAGACGGAGACGTCGCGCAGGTACGCCTCGGACCTCGGTCCGCCGACGACCGCGTGACCGACCGCCCGGGGTGCGCCTGCGGGCTCGTCGTAGAGGAGCAGCGGCTCGGGCGACAGGCGAAACACCAGGTGGGTCGCGCCGGTCGGCAGTACCCGCTCGCGCGCCGCGCATGCTGCCGCGGAGCTCGCGCCGCTCTCTGCCCACAGCGCGGACACGTAGGGCCTCAGTGGCGGAAGGGGCTCACGGCGAATCAGCATGACCGTCGTGGCGCGACGCTAGCACGTCCCGGGGGCGGCGCTCCGCGCTCGGTCGAAGCGCCGCGCGCGTCTGGTGGTCGCCGCCGAGTCGCGCGTGGGCGCGTCGGTTGGGCGACGTGCCCGCGCCGTCGGATGCGCCCGTGCCACCCGAAAACGAACCCTCGCGTAGCTCGACGAGCGCTGCCTCCAGGTCGTCCTCCGAGGTGTCGTACTCGCTCTCTGGAACTAGGACCGGGGGGTGGCGGGGGCACGAAGGCGCAGCGCGGGAGAGCTGCTTCAGAATACGTAGGTCTTGCACCCGGACAGGATGTCCAGGGACGCTTGCGGGTCCGCTTGCGCAGTCGCGCAAGCGTCGGGACACAGTCGGATCACGTTCTGCTCGATGTAGAACGATTGTGACCCGCACGCGGCCGCGGTTGCGACCTGTTGGAACGGCACCGGAGCTCCCGCACCGGGCGTGAACTTCACGATGATCGTGCTCGGATCGAGGGTCTCGCCAGGCGGCGGGTCCGGCATCTCGAACTCGCAATCGAGCTTGGCGCCTTCGATGACGCCCTGCGCGATTACCTTGAAGATTTGATCGAACGCGGCGTACTGACAGAGCGGAAACCGCAGCCCACCCGTCAGGATGCTCAGGTCTTGATAGATGAAGCCGGGAGACACCGAGAGCCCCGGGCACGTACCCGTGATGACTCCATCAGCCGCGGTCCACGGCTGCGTGGGGGGATTGTTCGCGGCGAGACCCACGAAAGCGTGAGCCACGTAGTCTCGTTTGCCCGGCGTTCCGAAGCGTGGCGGGTTGAGTGCCAAGAGCGCCGCGTCGAACGCTGCAGCCTTCAGCGGCGAGCCTCCCTCCGAGGTCCCGTCCGTCATGAGCACGATGGTCTTGAAGGCGTCGTCGCGCACCCACGCGGACCACCCGCTCGGCGCGAGTCCGTGGGCATCGGGCGCGTTGTAGCCATTGAGCGTCACCGGATACATGTTCGAGCTTCCGAGGTGCGTTCCCGGATCGTAGTGGAAGAACTTCGGCGGATTGTTGGCGGGCGCGGCGGGGACGGGGCTGCAGTTCGTCAGGCTGAGCGGGCTCTTGAAGCAGGCTCCGGAGTTGGCGGCGGTCCCGTGCTTCGAGATCACGATCACCCGATAGTCGAGCCCACTGGCTCCGATGATGGCCGCGAAGTTGACATCGATGTTCGCGACCACCGCGTTGATCACCGGCGCCATCGTGCCCGAGGTATCGACCAGGAAGATGACGTCGATCGGTCGCGAGATCACCGTCGCCTTGGCGGTCTTGGCCGCGCACGCGGCGTCCGGGTCGGCCGGGGCATCGCTCGAGCCGTCGACGGCGATTGCGGCGCCGCTCCCCCCTGACCCGCCCGCGCCGCCTCCGCCGGCGCCGCTGCCGCCGTTGCCGCCGGGGCCGGCGCTGCCGGCGGGGCTCGCCGAGCATGCTGCCCACGTTCCCGCGATCGCCACCGCGGCAGCGACCCCGAGCTTGGTCCGCAGCGATCGATCCCGCCCGTTGCCATCATCGTACATATCGCTCTCCGTCGAGCCACACCAAGCAAGTTTCGCGCCTCGTAGAGGACTAGTGGGATTCGCGCTTGAGCGGGGCGCGTGGACTGCGCACACTTCGTACACCCCGGCCCGAACGCGACGAAGTCTGCGCAGTGGAGCGCGCTGAACGCAGACGGCGCCGCTCCGGGCCAGGTGGCAGACGCGTTCCCCATGCCTCCGCGGCTGGGCTCATCGCGGGAAGGCAACAGACTCTCGGCCCGCTACCGACCCGCGTCAGCGCTGGTACTCGAAGGTCACACCGGTCGGTGAAAGCCCGCTCGCGATCGTCGCCCGGCTGGCCTCGAACCCCAGCATTTCGAGCGCCACCTGGTACCACCCGAGCGTCGTCAGCGCGTGGCAGCGCGGCATGTCCGGGTACCCCAGGATGACGATACGCACGCCCTCTGCGTCGAGGCGACAGTCGACGCTGCCGAAGTCGAAGTAGTTGTCCCAGCCTCGCTCGAAGCTCTTGATGCCACGGGCGAGGTCGTCATGCTGGACGAAGGCGCTATGGACTCCGCTCATCACGCGCCGGGCGCCCAGGCGCCCGAGCTCGATGGTCTTGGTCTCGGAGCGGTCGAGGACGCGGTCGTGCGCTAGCTCGAGCACGCGCCAGAACTGCTCGATGGGGTACCAGGAAGAGACCAGGATGCGCTCGTCGAGCAGCTCCGCGTCCTCTGGGGAAAGCTCGCCCAGGTTACCCGCTCGGTGCTCGATGCGGAGCAGCTTCACCAACTCGATCAGGTTCACCCCCTTGGCCCGGCGTGCCGGCGCGGACCTCGGCGCCAGACGCCCGCCGTAGACAGCGGTCGCCAGACTCGAGGCGAGCTCGCTGGCGCTCGCGAACCGGTCCCGAGGGCGCTTGGCCAGCGCGCGCGTGAACCACTCGTCGACCTCCGGCGCAACGCTCGGCAACAGGCTCGATGGCGGCGCGGGCTGTTGACCCAAGATGCGCGCGGCCAGCTCCGCGGCGGGCCCCCGCGAGAACGGCGCGTGGCCCACGAGCATGTGGTAGGCGACCACCGCGACGGACCACAGATCCGAGCGCGCATCCAGCCCGGTGTCCCCCAGAAACTGCTCCGGGCTCATGTAGGCGGGGGTGCCCAGCAGCGCTCCGTCCCGCGTGGGCGCCGTGAGCTCGCTGTCGGCGCGCACCTTGGCGACGCCGAAGTCGAGCAGCTTGACCTGCTCGGGCTCACCCGTTCGCCGTCGCAAGAAGATGTTGGCCGGCTTGATGTCTCGATGGATGACGCCCGCCCGGTGGGTGACGGCGAGCGCGTCGCACAGCTCGCCAACGATGCGCACGACTTCAGCGGTGGGTAGTCGCGCGGCCTCTGCGAGTCGGGTTGCCAGACTCAGTCCGGTGAGCAGCTCCATGGCGAGATACGGGCCGCAGTCCGAGTCAAAGTCATGGTCCTCGATGCGGACGACGTGTGGCGACAGGTGCCCAAGCCGACTGAGCAGGCTCACCTCGCGTTCGAAGCGCCGCCGCCAGGACGCATCCGTGCCCGAACTCGCAGCCAAGAACTTCAGCGCCACCTCACGACCATCCACCGAGCGGCGCGCTCGCCACACGCGAGCCATGCCGCCCTCTCCGATCGCTTCGAGCAGCTCGTACTTGGCGGAGACCAGGACCCCCGTCGCGAGTTCCACGCGCTGCCTGGAAGTCTCCGCGACGGTACCGGACATCTGCGCGCACTATATCCTAGAGCCACTCGCGCGTCGCGGCTGGGCTCGGATATGCTCGATGGGTCCGATGCCCCGACCTAGCACCGAGTTCGACGCCGCTACCGAGGCGGGGGAAACCGCTCTTCCTGATGCGGGACTCGCCCGGTGCTTTCTGGTGGTGGTCGGCGCGGATGGCAGTACCCGAACCCTCGAGCTCACCAACGGCGAGGTAACCATCGGCCGTGACCCTACGGCGACCGTTCGCGTCGACGAACCCCGCGTCTCGCGCTTGCATGCGCGCGTCTTTCGCCGGGCCGGAGCGGTGATCCTCGAGGACCTGGGCAGTCGCAATGGTACACGCATCGACGACGCGGAGCTGAAGAACGCCAGGCAAGAGCTCAGCGGCGGCAGTCGCATCGCCATTGGCTCGGTCGAGGTGCTGGTGGCGATGGTGCGCGCCATGCCGCGTGGGACGAACCTGGGCGCAAGCGCCGGTGACCACGGGCCGAGTGTGGTGATCGCGGACCCGGAGATGCAGCGCGTGATGAGCGTGGCTCGACGCCTCGGACAGACGCCGACCACCTGCTTGATACTCGGCGAGACCGGGGTCGGCAAGGACGTCGTGGCGCGCACGATCCACGCCGAGAGCATGCGTGCGAGCGCGCCGTTCGTGCGCTTCAACTGCGCGGCCACGCCCCAGGGCCTGATGGAGAGTGAGCTATTCGGGCATGAACGCGGCGCGTTCACCGGTGCCGATCGCCGCAGGACGGGCTACGTCGAGGCCGCAGCCGGCGGCACGCTCTTTCTCGACGAGGTTGGCGAACTGCCGCTGGCGCTGCAAGCCAAGCTGCTCCACTTCCTCGAGCATCACACCATCACACGAGTGGGCTCTACCCAGGAGCTGCGGGTCGACGTGCGAATCTTGGCCGCGACCCACCGGGCCTTGGAGCAAGAGGCCAGGGCTGGGCGCTTTCGTGAGGACTTGTACTATCGGTTGGCGGCGTTCACCTTGGTGGTTCCGCCGCTGCGCGAGCGCAAGAGTGAGGTGCCCCTCCTGGCGGAGTTCTTCGCTGTCGAGTTCGCGCAGCGGTTCGGTCGCGCCACCCCCCGCATCGCGGAGTCTACGGCGCACGTGCTGTCGGCGCACACCTGGCCCGGGAACGTGAGGGAGCTGAAGAACGCCATCGAGCATGCGTTCGTGCTCGCCGACGAGACGATCTCGCCCGAACACCTGCCCCAGGCGATCACCCAAGGTGTGGCGCCGCTCCAAGCCGCTCGCGGCAGCGGAGCGCTCGACCATCAGCTCTCGGCCGTCGAGCGAGCGAACATCGTCGCGGCGCTCGAGGCAGAGAACAACAACCGCACCCGCGCCGCCAAGCGTCTCGGTATCTCTCGTCGTGCGTTGATCTACAAGCTGCACAAGCACGGGCTGAGCTGAGACCGCCGACCGCGCATGCTGGGTACACTCTGGCTGAGCCCGCCGGCGCCAGGAGGAGCCCCCATGAAGAAACCTCCGGCAGCGGGTGTGCTCACTGCCGTGGCGCCTGCGGGCGCTGTGCGGTTACGACGGCGCGCTGTGCAGTCTGTGCATGTCCGTCCTGTGTGCCGCCATGGCAGCCAGACCAACCCCATGCTCGACATCTGCCTAGTGTTCGCTCGCCCCAGCCGCGGTTGGTTTGGCCGAGCTGACCGCGGTTTGTTCGCCCGAGCTCAGCCCGGTTCGCCCGAGCGTTCGCGTGATCACGGCGCAACGCGGCGCGCCGCGACGTTCCCGCGTCTGACCAACAAGGAAACACGAGATCCCGCGGCCGGGTCGTGCGTAAGCTCTCGGTATGACGACCTTGCCAGCGCGGGCCTGCGCGGCCCTGGTGACCCTGGCCGCGCTGGTGGGCGGCTGTGACGACCGCTCAGCCCCCGCGGCTCCCGGCGCGCCCGTCGCGTCGGTGTCGGTAGCGCCGGCCCCATCGAGCACTCCGAGCGCCGCGCCGGCAGACGGACGCTTCGTTCAGCAGCAGGTGGACAAGTGGTTTCGGATCTACAAGGACGGCCACGAGCTCGGGGTCGTGGAGGTGCTGGCTGGCAAGCCCTGGCGCCTGGTGCTGCACAGCGCCAACGACGACGCGCTCGCGCTCGAGAAGCTGGTGAAGGAGCAGGGCGCCGCGCCCATCTCGGTGAACGTGCACTTGCCGCCGGACGAGCCCGGGACGCGGGGCCCCTACGGCAGCACGGAGGCGGCGCCGGGTGACCACCTGTACCCCTTCGCCATCGAGGAGCTGCTACGGCGTCGTGGGTTCGAGGTGCTGCAGGCGCCGGGTCGGTTCGAGGACAAGAGCCCGCCGCGGTCCGTGCGCAAGCTGGAGTTCAGCCGCGACGGCGCGAAGGTGGGCACGCTGGATCTGACCGTGACGCCGCCGAAGCTCGAGCTCGTCAATCGGGAAGGCAACGCGCTGTTCCTGGAGACCTTCTGGAAGGGGATCGACGCGGAGGAGCGGCTGGTGGTCAGCTACCTGACGGCCAAAGACGGACGCGACGTGCTCACCACCGTGGAGGCGAAGAAGGGCAGCCCCGAGTATGCGCAGACGGTGCGCCTTGCCTTCGCGGTCCGCTACCCGAACTACGTGATGAAGGTCGTGCCCTGACCGCGCGGGTGTCGTGCGCACGTGATCGCGGCGCTTCCCGATGGCGTCGCGCGCGGCGCCGGTGACGTTTCCCATCCTGGTCTACAGAGCCCTCGAGAAACGCGCCAAGTGCGGCGCACCCATGGTGCTTCGCGCTCTGGCAGCCGCCGTTTCGGCGCTCAGACGCTCTCCAACTACCCCCTTCATTCCACCTATGCGCTGCAGCGCCCCTCCGGGTAGAACCAGGGCATGGAACCTCGCCTGAACTTCGTGACGCTCGTCGTCGCCGACCTTGGCCGGGCGCGCAGCTTCTATGTCGACGGGCTCGGCTGGCCCGCCGCCTTCACGGGGGACGACGTCGTGATGATCCACGTTGGCACCAAGCTGGTGCTCTCCCTCTGGACGGAGGACGGAGCCCGGGCCGAGATCGGCGACGTCACGCGTGGCGGCACGCTGCCGTTCACCCTCGCGCACAACGTCGCGTCCCCTGCCGAGGTCGACACGGCCCTCGCGACGGCTCTCGCTGCGGGCGCAACGGTCCACGACGCCCAGCAGCGCGAGTGGGGCGGCTACAGCGGCTACTTCACCGATCCCGATGGCTTCCGATGGGAAGTCGCCTTCAACCCGCACCCGATCGGTGGCGTGACGATCCCATAGCCCCGTCAGTGCAGATCGGTCGTCTCCCCGAGGTGCCTGAGCCCCAGCTCCCGGCGGTTCGGCAATCTGCAGCGACCGCTGCACGGTCGGCGCGATGCCCCAGTGCGGGTGGGAGAGCGCTCAAGTCCCAGCGCCAGGAAGCCGCGCCTGGTGCTAGCGGGCGCCGCCGGGTGCACGCTTGCTTCCCTCCCGGCGATGCCGCATCCTCTGCGGCATGTCGAAACGAATCGCGTCCCTCGGGGCGCTCTTGGCAGCATCACTCGTCGTGGCGAGCGCGAGCGCGGACGTCCCGCCGCCAGACTCCTGCAACACCCCCGGCGCGGCCTGCAACACCGCGCCGCCGGACTTCAAGTCGCCCGGCACCTGCGTGACGCAGAAGTGCCAGAAGCCGGGGCCGGATGGCGGCTTCGAGGTGGACTGCGATCTGTGCCAGCCGAACGCGGGCGGGGCGGGCGGCGGCAGCGCGGGCACGGGCGGGAGCGGCACGGGCGGCAGCGGCACGGGCGGCAGCGGCACCGGCGGCAGCGGCACCTCACAGTCGAGTGACGACGACGGCGGCTGCGCCGTGCGGCCGTGGCAGGCGGGTGCCTCGCTCTCGGCGCTGTGGGGCGCCCTGGGCGCGCTGGCTTGGGCCGTGGCGCGTCGCCGCAAGGGTCGGGGCCAGGAGTGACGAGCGGCGCGCTCGCTCTCGAGCGAGCGGCCGCGCCGATCGATCGGCTGCGGCGCCTGCTGCTGCAGCAGGCGCTGCGGATCCCCTCGCTGAGCGAGTGGCTCGTCCGTCGGGATCGGCGCGTCACGCTGTTGGCGGTCGGCCACGCGCTGGTGGCGTTCACGCTCGCGGCGACGTTCCCGATGCTCTTGTTCGTGCTCGGGCCCGTGCTGCTCGGGGTGCTGCACGTGGCCGCGGACGTGCGCTACCTCGTGCTGCGTCGCGCGCTACCCGCTTGGTGGAAGCACGTGGTGTGGATCGCGTGCGCGTCGCTGATCGCCTTTCGGATCTTCCAGGAGACCGGCGCGCGGGGCATCGTCTTGGCGCGGGCCGAGCACGCCTTCGTGTGCGTGTGGATTCTGCTCGGTTTGATCGCGGGCGCCGTCAAGCGCCACTCGGAGCGTCGCGCCGCGCGCGCGACCGGGGCAAACCCGTGGGACGAGCTCGTCCCGTCCGGGGGTCGCGCGTTTCTCGCGCTGCCGGTGCTCGGCGCGCTGGCGTGGTTCTCCTGGGTGGAGCCCGGCTGGACGCGGCTGGTGTTCGTGCACCTGCACAACCTGATCGCGGTCGGGCTTTGGTTGTGGCTGTTTCGCAGCAGTCGCCGCGCGGCGCTCATTCCGCTGGCGGTGATCTTTGGAGCCGCGGCGGTGCTGTTCTTCGCCCATCCGTGGCAGCTCACCGAGTCCGTGGGGGGGCTGAGCGCCATGGGCCTGCACTTCGCGGTGGCTGCGGAGTGGGTCGCGCCGGGCTTTCGCTGGGAGCACTCCTATGGCCTGCTCTACAGCTACGTGTTCCTGCAGTCGGTGCACTACTCGGCGTGGCTGCTGCTCATCCCGCAAGACGACGTCGCCCGGGAGGCCCCGACGCCGTTTCGCACCTCCGTGCGCTCCGCGTTCGCGGACTTCGGTCCGCTCGGCATCGCGCTGGTGGCCATGGCGGCCCTGGCCGTCGTCGCCGCCGCCTTCTTCGGCGCCACCCGCGCTCGCAACGTGTACCTGAGCCTGAGCATGTTCCACAGCTACCTCGAGCTGACCATCGCGGCGTACTTCTTCGCCTGGGGTGGCAAGGCGCTGGCCGGCCGACGCGAGTCGTCGAAGAGCGCCCTGGCGGCGCCAGCTTGAGGCGTCACCGCGCGGTTGCGCCAAGCTCATTTCTTGGAGCGCGCCTTCGCGCAGGTCGATGCTGTGGTCCAGCTGCGCCATCATCGCGCACAACAGGTGCATCCAGCCGCCGCAGTTGTCATGCCTGAACCTTGACCAAGCTCTTGACCAAGCCTAGATTTCGCGGATGAGTTCCGTAAACGTGTACGAGGCGAAGACGCAGCTGTCGCGTCTGCTCAGGCGCGTACGCGCCGGCGAGGAGATCATCATCGCCGATGCCGGGCGGCCCGTGGCGCGCCTGGTTCCCCTCGAAAGCGCGGAGGGACCGCGGTGCCTCGGCGGTGACGAACGGGCGGTGTGGATTGCCGACGACTTCGATGCTCCGCTATCCGATGAAGTGATCGCCGCATTCTACGGCGAGGCGATAGCGCCGGGGAAAGGCGCGCGGCGTACGGGGCACGAGCGCCGTCGCCGATGAGGATTCTGCTCGACACCCAGGTCTGGATCTGGATGCGGGCCGCACCAAAGCGTCTCTCGGCCAAGGTGCGCCGGCACCTCGAGGACGAACGCAACGTGCTCTTGCTCTCCGCGGCGGTGCCGTGGGAGATCGCGCTCAAGGTCAGGCATGGCAAGCTCCGCCTGCCATGCGCGGTGGAAGAGTTCGTGACCACGCGGAGTGCCGAGACGCGGGTTACCCCGCTTCCGATTACGCAGCTGCACGCCATGGAGTCCGCAGCGCTGCCCCTGCATCATCTCGGCTGCTTGGCCAGTCATCGCATCCAAAGCGACGTATAGCACACGGCAGCGCGGCGTTTCCGCGCCGGACCGACATGGGGAGCGATCAGCTGCCGGGGTTCGACGCGACGCTGAGCTGCTCGCTCGAGCACGCGGTCGTCTTGCTCTGGGCTGGCGCCGTCAGGGGGACGATGCTGACTTGTCCCGAGCGCTTCATCTCGCCCAGGGCGCTCACTAGCGCGTCGGTGCGGATGTAGTCGTGGATCAAGATTACGCCGCCGCGACGGGCGCCGCGGCGCAGGTTCTCCGTCAGGAAGGCGAAGTCGTGCTTCTTGTGCGGGTGGGTGTCGCCGGACTCGGAGTGCCACAGGACGTTGACGTGACCGAGGGCGCGCAGCGCCTCGTCGTACACGTCGCGCTGCCACTTCTCGCCGCCGGCTACGTAGGGATTTCCGCCCGGCGGTCGCGAGAACACAATGGGGTAGGGCCGCTTGCCCGGGGCGTAGCCCTGCTCGTTCAACAGCGCGCGGTGATTGTTCGCGAACTGCTGCCAGTGGCGCAGCTTGCCCGAGGGTAGGTAGCGAAACTGCTTCTCTTCGAAGACGCGCATGAACAGTTGCTCGAACTGCACCTCGGACTGTGCGAGCAGCGCGAGCTCGATCAAGATCTGCGTGACCTCGTGCTGACCGCGGACGTACTCGACGGCCTTCGGGCCGCTGCGCCGCAGCGCCATGTTCACGTCGTGGTTGTAGCTGTGGGAGCCGAGGGTGTGCCCTTCGGCCACCATGCGCTGCACGAGCCGGAAGGTGTTCTTGCGGATGGCGTGCCCGACCAAGAAGAAGGTGGCGGTCAGCTGCTGCTCGCGCAAGAGATCGAGCACCCGCGGCGTCTTGCCCGGGTGGGGACCGTCGTCGAAGGTCAGCGTCACGCGGCCCGGCGCCGCTGGGGAGCGCGAGTGCACGGTCGGTACGGCGGTGGGCCCGGCGTCGCAGGCGGCGCCCGGGGCAGGGGCGGCCCCCTCGCTGGCCAGCCCGGAGGAAGCGAAGGTCAGCAGTGCGGTGAGCAGGAGCCAGAAGCGTTTCATGCACGGTCTACCGCGAAGCGTGACGCTCGAGGCCGGTGTCACGCTTTTCCGTAGACGCTCTCGAGCGAGCGTGTGCCATGGTTTCCCCGAGCTTGTCGTCGTCAACGCCTCCGCCGGACGATGCCGTCTTGCTGCGCCGGGTGGCGCAGCGAGCGCGGGACGGAGCGGCTGCTCGCCGCGCCGAGGCGGAGCTGTACGAGAGGCACGTACGCTACCTGTACGGCGTGCTGATGAGTCGCTCGTCGCGTTTGCTCGCGCACGCCGGGATTGGCGCGGAGGACCTGGTGCAGGAGACCTTTCATCGCGCCTTCGAGCGCGCGCACACGTTCGATCGCGACGGCATCGACGATCCCGAGCGGATGAGGCTGCGGACGCGGGCGTGGTTGGGTCGCATCGCGCAGAACCTGCTCGCGGATCAGCTGAGTCGGCAGCGCGAGGTCAGCGCATCGCCGTACCTCGAGCGAGTGAGCTGCGACGACATCGACGAGGCGCCGAGCTCCACCGACGAGGTCCGCGCCTTGCGCCGGGGCCTGGCGCAGTTGAGCGAGCGCGAGCAGGATGTCTTGCGCGTGACGGCCCTGTACCAGCGAGTCGGCGAACCCCATCAACGGCTGCCCAACGAGGTCAGCGCCGAGCTCGCCACCCGGTGGGGCATCACGAGCGACAACATCCGCGCGATCCGCAAGCGGGCGCTGCAGAAGCTGAAGGCTTTCGTGGTGGCCGACGGCGCCGCGCCGGAGGAGGAGTCATGACGGACCCGCACGACCAAGACGATCCGGAGCTGTCGGCGCTCGCCTGTCGCGCGCTGTCACGCGAGCTGATCCCGACGACCGAGGCCGAGGTGCGCCGCGCCGAGGCGGCAGGCGAGGAGTTCACGGGTGAGCTGCCCCCGCGCCTCCGGCAGCTGGGGGAGCGAGCGCCGCTGACGGCGGCGGAGCCTGGGGCCCAGAGCGCTCGGGTCGTCTCCCTGGCTGACGAGCGCGCGCGACGCTTCGGCTGGGGCACTCACCTCGTGGCGGTCGCCCTGGGCGCGGCCGCGGCGAGCGTGTTGTTCGTGGTCGCGAGTCGCGAGCCGCAGTCGACGCCCGCCACGGGCGCGAGCGTCGAGCCCCGGATCGTGCCTCTCGAGGCGGCGGCCGAGGCGCGCGCCGAAGCGCCCATCCTGCTGCCTGCTCGCGAGAGCTGCGGCGCGGGGTGCTGCGCTGGCAAGGAGTGCAAGGCCGCGAAGCCCGAGCTCCGCGAGTGTCCGTCCGGTCGTAGCTGCATCCCGTGTCGGCCCGAGCTGACGCAGGCGCGCTACCGCGCGCGTGTGAGCGCGCTCACGCCCCTGGGCGACGCCGCGCGCGTGCTGGCGAGCATCCCCGCGGGCGGCGCGGAGGCGTGCGTGCGCGCCGGGGCGGCCCGCGAGGAGTGTGTGGTGATGCAGGCCGAGGGCAGCGGCGCGCCGCCGTGGACGTCGCTCGCGTTGCCCATCTCGGCGCAGGATCTGCTCGCGGGGCTTCAGCTCCGCATCGTCGCCCGCGGCGTAGCCAAGCCGCTGGCCGAGTGGCAGAGCCCCGTCCCAGTGAGTCCGACGCTGCTGTGTCGCGGCTTGTCGCTGCGTCCGAAGGCAGGGGAGGTGCCCTTCGGTGTCATCTCGGTGTTCCTCGACGACGCGTACTTCGTCGAGATCGATCGCGCCGCCACGGTTGCGCCGCTCTTGACCCTCGGGCGACGCATCGACGCGCGCGGCGCTTCCTTGCGCGTGTTCGAGACTCGCCGTCAAGAGGACGCGGGGTTCTCCCTCGTGCTCGGACCCCTGGAGCACGGCGCCGCGGAGAAGCAACGCTGGACGCTGCTCGAGGCGGGGTTGCCGGCAAGGGTGACCCTAGGTGAGGAGCACGTTGGTGAGCCGCGCGCCATCGAGCGGTGAGTTGCTCACTCTGGCGTCAGGCTGTCGCACACGACTCCACCCCCGAGCGCGCGAACCTGGCCCTTGACCCGCGTCTTGGGACCGAGGCGCGAGAAGCGGCTGGGGTCGACCTCGCACTCCGAGTGCTCGCTGCTGCCCGAAGATGCCAGCACGACGCGGTAGGTCTCCTTGCGCTCCCCCTCACGCTCGCAGCCCTCGCAGTCGCCCTCCTTCGCTAGCCGCACCTCGGGCCAGGTTGGCGCTTGGTCGCCGGGCCCCTGGCTCTTCTCCGTACGCACGACGGACCAGCGCTTGACGCGGATCTTGCACTCGTCGTCCATCACCGCCTCGTCCTTGTAGCGAGGGGTACACTCCTGCTTCTCCGTGTAGGTTCCGTCGCCGTTGTCCACCTTGCGGGTCTTGCAGTCTTCGCCGTCTTCGACCTTCTGCGTGGAGCGCTTGGCTTTGCTGCGTGAGATCACCTCGGCTCCGCTCGGCAGCTCGTCGCACCAGGCCTTGTCCTCCACCGGGCCATACCGCTCGACCGCGATGCTGCGCTCCCAGGTCTGCTCGGCGACCTCGAACGCGGCGTCCCGCTTCCACAAGAAGAACACCAACGCCAGTGCGACGGCGCCGAGCAACCCCAGCAGCAACACGGCAGCGATGATCTTACCGGCGTTCGACTTCTTCGCGGCCGGCGGGGGCGTCGCGCCGCCGCTGAGTACGTCGGCGCGACGGGCTACCTCGGCGGCGCCCTCGAGCGGTCCGCCGCACGCTCCGCAGTGCTTCGAGCGACGGCTCTGGTTCTCCGTGCAGTGCGGACACACCAGGTCGGCGCCGAAGAACTGATGATCTTGGACGGCGACCTTCTCTTCGTCCGGCGGAAAATAGCGGGGAGCGTTCTCCTGCGGCGCTCCGCAGCTCGGGCAGTGGCGGTGCGTCTTGCCCAGGAGCTTCTGGGTGCCGCAGTAGCGGCAGTCCCAGAGCATCTCGTATACCTTCTCGTCCACGGTCCACCTCGCGTGGGCTGTTGGCTACTTCTTGACCAACTTGTCCAAGAGCTTCTTGGCCTCGGCTTGCTTGCCTTCGACCACGATGATGATGACCACGTCCGCGGTCGGGTCGAGGTACACCGCTGCGGTGCTCTCGTGCATGGCCTTCTGATCCTTCGGTGGCATCATGCTGGCGCTGCTGCCGGTGGGCTCGGCCGCGGGACGAACGATCTCGAGGTGCCCGACCAGCTTGGCGGTGGCGATGCCCATGCGCAGGTTCTCGTACTTGCCGACGGTGCCGCCGGTGATGGCGACGTTCTCCGGGGCCCAACCGAGCTTCTGCAGCGCCGCGACGATCTCCTCGCCGGTCACCTCGGTGATGCTCGTCCCGCCGATCGTCGAGGTGGACTTGACGCGCTCGGGCGGCGGGGGCGGCGGCTCGTCCGGCGGCTCCGGCGGCTCGGTCGTGTCCACCGGCTCGGGTGGGGGCGGCGGCGCCGTGGGTGGCTCCACCGGCGGGGGCGCTTCGGGCGGCGGCGCGGAGCCTCCACAGCTCACGAGGCACAGCAAGATCGGGCCCAGGAGAATGGCGAATCGCATGGTTCCGATCGCATACCCCGGCGCGCCCCGGCGCACAAACCTCACGGATCCGGGCGATTGCGGGCCTCGCGCTTCGGGCTTTGTTACACTGCCGAGCAATGAGGCTCAGGCGGACGGTTGGGGCGGCACTGGCTACGGGCGCGCTCTTGGCGGTCAGCTCGCCCGCGGCCGCCTTCAGCACGCGCGTGCACATCGCGCTGGCGAACGAGGTGCGCGACGCCATCATCGCCGGCGGCGGTCAGGCGGCGGCGCTGCGCTTCGGCGCTCACGCGGTGCAGTTCTCCGCGCAGGACGCCGACGCCATCGTGAATCATCCGCTCGAGTTTCGCGCGGGCGCCGTGGGACCGGATAACACCGCGTTCCCCGGCATGACGGATCCGTCGCACGCGATCGGCCAGCGACCCTTCGAGCAGTGCCAGCTCTTGTACGAGGCGGCGCTGCTGCCCGCCGAGCGGGCGTATGCGCTCGGGTGCTTCTTGCATGGCTCCACCGACGCGGTCGCGCATCACTACGTGAACTTCTTGACCGGAGAGACGTTCACCCTCAACCCGGTCACGAGCAACCGCGCCTTCTCGCTGGACAACGTCACCCGGCACATCACCGCGGAGACGATGATCCAGAACGCGATCCTGACTGCGAAGCCCGACGCCTTCACGACGGGCAAGCTGGCCCACGTCATCCCGAAGAGCTTCGTGCAGCGCGCCTACTTCAACCTCGACAGCCCCTTGTGGAAGCTGGTGGCGCACCACGCCAAGGGCAAGCTCGACGCGGCCAAGGCGGCCAATCCGTCGGCCTCCCTGGTGACCATCCTGCAGAGCGCGGACATCGCGCCGGCGGAGCACCTCGTGCTCACGCCGATCTACCTGAGCGAGATCGATCAGAGCCGAGTGGCGCTGCGCGCCAGCATCGAGCAGACCATCAAGGACCTGCAGAATCCGGCCACCGCGGACGGCGCGACGCTCGGTGTGACGGCGGGCTCGGACGGACAGCTCGGTACGTCCGACGACCAGACCGCGTGCTCGGCGACCTGCGCGTCATTGTACGCCAAGTACAAGGTGTACGTGGCCCTGCTCGCGCCGCGCTTCGACGCGGGCAACAACCCCTTGCCGTCGGCGTTCGACAAGCTGAGCGACGAGCTCGCGCTCGACCTCGCGCGCTTCACGCCGGCGTATCTGGACACGGTCGAGAACCTGTCCGACAAACTGAATGAGCCCATCACCGCGGACAGCGACGGCTTCGCGGTGAGCAAGGCCGACGTCGCCCAGGCGTTCGCGCCGCTCACCACCTGGGGCAACGACCTGACCAACATCGACTACACGACGCTCACTCAGGCCGTCGTCCCGGACTGGCTCATCTCGCTGCAGAACGCGCTCAACGCCGTGGGGGTGAACGTGAGCATTCCGAACCTGATCGCCGCGTTGCTCGATCCCGTCATCGCGCCCATCAAAGACGCGGTCAAGCAGTACGCCATCGATCAAGCCCAGGCGTTCATCGGCGAGCTGGTCGAGCAGTACAAGCTCGCCTACCCGTCGGCGAAGAGCGAGTTCGAGGCGCGCCTCTTGGCCGCGGCGCCGGCGGGAGCCGCCGGTACGGCCCTCGACTACGTGCTCGACAGCGGCCTGTTCGGCCACTCGGTCAACGTCGCGCTGGTGGCCATGGCGGACTCGCGCTCGGTGCTGCCGGTGGGCGAGGATCCGATCGGCATCGGTCCGGCGACGTTCGACGCGTCCTACGTGGTGTCTTGGATGCAGGTCGGCGTGTGCCCCTACCTCCGGGACGCGGTGTTCCCCCTCGGAATCGACGTGGCCGGCGCGCTCAGCGTGCGGCTGTCGGATGGCACCACCTTCACGTCCACCGCGTCCGAGGACAGCCCGGTGGAGTGCCACGACGGCTCGCTCGCGTCGTTCGCGTCGAGCCCCACGACTCAGAGCTGTCAGCTCACGGACTTGGTTTCGCTCGTCGCGGATCCGGCGCATCGCGGCACCTTGAGTCGCGCGCACCCGCCCGAGCTCGGGGCCACTCCCGCCACCTGCGTGGGCATCGAGATCGCCGGTTTGCCGAAGCCGCCACCGGGGCTCGGCACCGGGGGCAGCGGTTCGGGTGGAGTGGGTTCCACGCTGCCGTCCCAGACCGGGAGCGGAGATGACGGTGGCTGCGGATGTCGCAGCGCGCGCGGCTCGGGCACGGGCTCGCTCGCGTGGGCGCTGCTCGCGCTCGCGCTCGCGCTCGGGCGTCGTCGGTCGAGAGGTGAGGCGTGATCATGAAGCGAACGGACTGGCTCGCGGTGGTGCTGGCGTGCTCGCTGGTGAGCGCCTGCGGCGACGACGGCGGCGGTGGCGGGTACGGCGCCGCGGCGGGCGCGGCGGGAGGCGGAGGCCAAGCGGGAGCTGGCGCAGGCGGGACCGGCGGCACCGGCGGGCTCGCGGGCGGCGGCAGCGGCGGTGTGGCCGCCACCGGCGGGACCGGCGGCAGCACTCAGAGCGCGCTGCTCGCCGCGCTGGGTACGAGCGTCTGGAGCGGGCTGCAGACCCGCGAGGGCAAGCAGCGGGCGATCCAGCTCGAGTTCGACGCGGGCTCGCTGCTCTGGGCAGAGACTCGAAATCCGTACGGTCCTGCGCGCCGGCGCCGCCTACGCATCATGCAAGTGCAGGGCGACGACCAGACCGTGAACACCACGCTCACCGTACCGGCGGGGTGGCCCGTGGATCCGGACAACGGCAAGCAGGAGTCGTACTCGCTCACGGTGACGGCCGGCAGCCCGCGCACCCTGCAGGTCGTCACGAGCGCAGGGACCGAGACCTACACCGAGGGCGCGTGGCCCGCGCCCACCAGCGGCCTGACCGCGATCGTGCGCGTGTTCGCCAACGGCGGCGCCATGGCGGGGGCGTTCTGCGAGAAGAGCGTCGTCTCGGGCCCGGATCGCTCGGTGATCTGGAACTTCGCGCGCGCCAAGAGCACCGAGCTGGCGCTCGGCGAGGACATCGTCGCCGGCGTGCCCCTCGCGTCTTGGATCGATCCCACCAACGCCAATCAGTTCGCCGTGACGGACATCCCGGGCATGAACACGCTCGGAGGGACGCTGCTCTCGGATCAGTTCAACTTCATCGTGCTGTACACGGGCACCATCACGCACGCGGGTGGCTCACTCGGGCTGCGGGAGCAGAACGACGAGGTGACCGACGCCATCTGGGCGTTCCTCGGACCTGGGGTCGGCAGCGCTGCGACCAGCGACGTCTTCCTCGAGGTGCACGGTCACATCCCGGCGGACCTCACGCCCGACGCGCCCAGCGCGATCTTCCCCGGCGGCGATCTGGCCGCCGAGTTCATGGTGCTGCGCTGCTCGACGGCCCTGAAGCCCATCCAGATCGAGATCAATCAAGGCAGCGGCTTCGTGTCCATGGCTAGCGCTGCGACCAAACCCAAGCTCGACTCGACCCTCTTTCCGCCGGCCCTATGATGACGCGAACGCTCCTGCTTCTTGCCGCCCTCGGACTCGCCGCAGCCTGTGGTTCGGGGGACGACGTCGGTGGCGGCACCTCGTCGTGTCCGTCCGAGTCGCCGAATGCCTGCCTGAGCGGGTCCGGCTCGCTGCTCGGCTGCTGCCCAGCCAGTCACCCGGTGTGCAGCGCCGACGGCCTCTCGTGCCTGGTGGCTGGGTCGGCCGGGAGCGCGGGGGCTGCGGGCTCGGGCGCCGGCGGCACGTCGAGCGGCGGCACGTCGAGCGGCGGCACCTCGAGCGGCGGCACCTCGAGCGGCGGCACGTCGAGCGGCGGCACGTCGAGCGGCGGCACGTCGAGCGGCGGAACCGGCGGCGCCCCCAGCGGTGGCACCGGCGGCGGGACGGGGGGCAGCTCGTGTCTGGACATCGGCTTCGAGCCCAACGAGACCGAGGCCACGGCGACGGATCTCGGCGCCATGACCGACTGCGACAGCACCGGCAAGACCGTCGTGGCCAAGCTCGACGGCGCGACGGACGTGGATTTCTATCGCGTGGTCGCCAGCGACGTGGCTGGCTGCGTGGTCGATCCGTCCTTCGAGACGACCACGCAGGCCCGGCTGTGTGCGTTCTTCGAGTGCCCAGGCGTCGCCGTGGCCTGCGCCTCACCGGCGACGCAGGCCACGAGCCCCGATGGGCGCAAGGGCTGCTGCATCCCGAGCGGCGGCACGCTGAAGGCGACCCCCGACTGCAGCGGCAGCAACGACGGCTCGACGGTCTACATCCGGATGGATCAAGGTCCGGCGGATCAGTGCACCTCCTACTCCGTCAAGTTCCACTACTGACGCTGGCCCATGAAGACCCTTGCCCTGGCTCTGCTGCTGGCCGCGGGCTGTGGCTCGACACCCGCGGACGAGGCGCGACCCGACTCTGGTCCGACCGTGTTCGACGGCGGTGGCGTGAAGCCGGATCCCCCGGATGGCGAGCTGCTCTGTCAGCCCGGTGAGTGCAACTACCAGGCGCAAGACTGCCCGTCGGGCGGCAGCTGCCTACCCACGACGACTCCGCCTGGCAGCGGAGCGTGGCCTCCGGCGTGTCAGAGCGCCGGCGCCGCGGCGCCTGGTCAGGCGTGTACGGGCTGGAACGACTGCGAGCGCGGCGCGTTCTGCGTGGGACTCACGGGTGGCGCCCCGGGCGTGTGTCGGAAGCTGTGTTGCGGTGGCGACTGGTCGGCGTGCCCCGCCGGGCAGAGCTGCATCCAAGAGCTGTTCTTGCTGCCCGCGGGCAGCACCGATCCGGCGCAAGCCAAGTACGCGGGCGCCGATCTGTGCGCGCCCGTGGGTACCTGTGATTTGTTCGACGCGCAGGCATGCGCCAGCGAGCCCGGGCGCACCTGTCAGATCGTCGATCCGATCGGCAACGTCGCCTGCGCTCCGTCCGGAGACGTCGCCATTGGGCAGGCGTGCTCGAGCACCCTGCGCTGCGTGGCCGGCGCGTCCTGCGTGGGCGGTGCCTGCCGCCGCTTGTGTCGCGCCGTGGAGGGAGGCCTGCCGGCCTGCCCTGTCGGCGAGGGCGTGTGCGTCCACTTCGCGCGCAACCCCGAGGGAGTCGGCGAGTGCACCCTGCTCCTGGAGTGAAGGGCTGTCAGGAAATGACCCAGTTCGCGCCGGCGGAGCCGGCCCGCGTGGGGTGGGGCCCCGACGAATTCACTTCGGCGGGGCGGGGAGGCGCGTGCCTCCCCGGTGAAAGAATGAAAGAGCTGTCGATTATTCGACAGCTCTTGAGCGCGGCTCACACCGTGGCGAAGGCCGCGTCTGGGATCTGCATCGCGCTCTTGTCCCCCGCCGCCAGCGCCCGGGCCGAGCCGGGGATGGCCGACAGCGTCTGGTTCGCGAAGAAGATCGCGGCGTGCTGCTTGCCTGCGTAGAACGCCTGGTCCGGCGCGTCCGCGGGCAGTGCGCTCTGCTTCTCGAGCGCGATGACGGCAGCGTCGAGCAAGAGCCAGCCCACGGTGAGCTGGCTCATCATGAGCAAGAAGCGGTTCGCGTTCAGCGGGATGAGCTCCATCTCGCCGGCGCCGAACCAAGCCATGAACTGCATCGTGCTCTGGCCCACCGCCTCGTGCGCGGCCGAGAGCAGCGCGACCGCAGGTCCTAGCACGGCGTGGCTCTTGTTCTTCTCCACGAAGGCGGCGACGTCTCCCAGGAAGCGCTGCATGTTCTGCCCGCCGTTCTGGCCGAGCTTGCGCGCGACCAGATCGAGCGCCTGAATGCCGTTGGTGCCCTCGTAGATGCTGAAGATCTTCGAGTCCCGGCAGTGCTGCTCCACGGGGTAGTCGCGCGTGTAGCCCACGCCGCCGTGCACCTGAATCGCCGTCTCCGCGACGCGGAAGGCCATGTCGGAGCTGTAGGACTTGATGAGCGGCGTGAGCAGCTCCACCTGACCCTGGTGATAGAGCGCCTCGTCGTCGTTCTTGCCGGCCAACGTGGCGGCGCGATCGAGGTGCACCGCGGCCTTCACGATAAGCGCGCGAATGCCCTCCACCTCGGCCTTCATCGACAGCAGCATACGGCGAACGTTGGGGTGCTCGATGATGGCGACTCGCGGGGCGTCGGCGTCCTTCCAGTTCTTGATGTTGGGGCCTTGCTTGCGCTCCTTGGCGTACTCGAGCGCGGCCAGGTACGCGGCGCTCGCGATGCCCAGGCCTTGGAGCCCCACGCCGATGCGGGCGTAGTTCATCATCTTGAACATCTGCTTGATGCCCTGCAGCTCGTCGCTGCCGCACAGCTCGCCGATGCAGCGACCGTCGTCTCCGAACTGCAGGAGCGCCGTGGAGGAGCCGTTGATCCCCATCTTGTGCTCGAGGGACACGCACTTGACGTCGTTCGGCTCGCCGCTGTTGCCGCCGTCGTCGATGCGACGCTTGGGCACGATGAACAGGGACAGGCCGCGAGTGCCCTTCGGCGCGCCCTCGGTTCGCGCGAGCACCATGTGGATGATGTTCTCGGTCAGGTCCTGATCGCCGCCGCTGATGAACAGCTTGCTGCCGGTGATGGTGTAGGTGCCGTCGGGGTTCTTGCTGGCGCGGCAAACGGAGCTGCCCACGTCCGAGCCGGCGGCGGGCTCGGTCAGGCACATGGTGCCGGCCCACTCCCCGGCGAACATCTTGGCGCAGTACCGCTCCCGCTGCTCAGGCGTGCCGAAGGCCTCGATCAGATCCGCGGCGCCGAGGGTCAGGCCCGGGTACATCTCGAAGGCCGTGTTCGAGCCGGTGGTCAGCTCGGTCGCCAGCGCCGCGAGCGCGCGAGGAGCGTTCTGTCCGCCGAACTCTTCGGGCACCACCAGGCTCTTGAAGCCCGACTCGTAGACGCGCTGCCAGGCCTCGCGAAACCCCTTGGGGGTGCGCACCTGGCCGTCCACGAGCTTGCAGCCCTCCACGTCGCCGACGGCGTTGAGCGGGCCGGTCACCTCGGTGACGAAGCGATACACCTCGGCGAGGGTCATGCGCACTTCTTCCTCGCCCCAGGCCTCGAAGGGCGCGGTGCCCAGGAGCTCACCGAGGCGGAACTGCTCGAACAGCACGAAGTCGAGCTCACGCAGATCGGCCTTGTAGCGGTTCTGGGGTTGGGACATGACAGGCTCCTACTTCCCCCTCGGGATCGTGGTGGGTGGGACCGGATACCGAGCTGCAACGGGCGTGCCGCGTCGCGTCGTGCGGAATCTGACGCAGAGCGGCGCGGGTGGCAAGGCCTTCGCGCAACGATTGCGTCAGGGGTATCGCGCGGGCGCTAGGATACCCAGCGCGGGCGTCGGGCAGCAGGCTTCACCGAACCTCCAGAAAGCGACGCATGCGTTCGACCTCGGCGTCTAGCTCGCGCAGGTAGGCTCGCTCACGGGGCGCATGGCCCGCCACGTAGCCCAGGCGGACGCCCTCAGCCGTGAAGTTGCACCAGCCGATGGCTTGGTCTCGCCACACGAGCGGCAACGCGTAGTAGCCGAGCTTTCGCCTCGCGACGGGCGTGTAGGCCTCGAACCGGTACGCCCAACCCCAGAAGTGTTCGAAGCGGCGCCGGTCCCAGACGATCGGGTCGAAGGGGGCGACGAAGCGGACCCGCTCGCTCCGGTCCCAATCCGCGAATCGCAACGGCTCTTCCGCCGCCGGCCAGTACCAGTCCACGTCAGCGATCCGCGCGCGCCCGAGCTGCGAGTGGGCCCGGCGGAGCGCCGCTCCCAGCTCCGTCGAGAGCTGGGGTGCCGAGTGGCGGAGTCGACTCGTCAGCTGGCCGAGCGTGGCCTTCGGCAAGGGCGCGTACAGCGCGACGGCCAGCGCGAGCAGCGCGTCCGCCGCCGCCTGCCGCGACGATGCACCCGGCGGCTTCGTCGCTGGCTCCCGTGGCGCGTAGATACGAATCCCCGCATCGCGTCGAGCCACCCGCAGCAAGCCTCGGAAGTGCATCCCGTCGAGCAGGTGGGTCGTGGCGCTGGAGGAGCCTCCCCAGTAGTTTCTCACCGTGCCGCGCGCGAAGTGCGCGTCCACCTGACGCGGATGCGCCTCACCGAGCTCGCGTACGAACTCCAGCACGCGCGCCGCGAGCCGCGTCGTCGGCTTGTCCCAGGCTCGACGCGGAGCGCGAGGATGCATCAGCTCGACATGCCGCCGCGGCAAGAAGCCATAGTTGACGAACGAGTCCTCCTCGATCGCGAGCTTGCCGTAGCGCCGCTCCAGATCCCCCGCGCGATGACCCGAGACCCGATGACGCAAGATGAGATCCTGCGCCCGAGCGGGCGCCCGGATGGGATCCGCCTGCACGAACCCCATGCGCTCGACCGCGGCGGCCAGCGACCGCGACTCGACGAGGCTGCGCGCGAGGGCGAAGCGCCGGAGGTCGACGAGGCTGAGGGACCGCGAGGCGCTCATGGACGTCGCGGGGGAGCGTCACCGAAAGAACGTGCGGGCCCAGGTGTCGATCTCGGACGCAGCGGGGCGGCTGTAGACGGTCTTCACGCCCGCGACGAGCTGCCCGTGGCAACCTTGATTCACGGGCCGGAAGCTGCGTTGCCCGCGAGTCTTGCCCGTCCGGCGGTCGACCAGGGTCACCTGATACGAGAGCCCCTTGTGGGCGACGTTCACGCGCTCCTTGGTGTTCGAGTGCTCGTAGACGCCGCAGCTGCCGAGGCTGTGCTCGCTGGCCTTGGCCAGCCCTACGAGGTCGATGTCGCTGCCGACTCGTGCATCACCCACGAGGGTCACGACGCCGTAGCCCACGTCTCTCCGCACGACGATGGCGCTCGTCGGCGAGTCCGCGGCAGGGCCGTCTCCGGGAAACGTGAGGGGGCCGAGCGCGACTCGATTGAACACGACGGCGCCAATCACCGAGCCCAGCAGGTCGGCGCTCGAGTCTGCGACGCCGCCCTCCTTCGTCCTGACCTTCAGGGGGACCTTCAGGTACCCGAGACTCGCGAGCTCGCTCACGGGTGCGGCGCCGACGACGGGGATCAGATCGACGAGCGCGGGCGTGCTGTCCCCGGTCACCGCGAACTTCTGGCCCAAGACCTCGACGGTGCAGCCGTCGCAGGACGTCAGGTCGACGGACAGCTTCGCCTCGGAGGTGATGGCTAGGCTCGTGCCCTCGGCGCACAGGTCGCCCTTGCATGTCAGCGTGGTGGCGCCGGGCTGCGCCACGGGTTTCAGCACGAGGGTGGGCACGATGGGCGTCCGGTCGAACGTGAAGGTAGTCTTGCCCTCGGAGGTACTCGCCAGACCCTTGCCTGGGCCGGTGAAGGTCACGGTGATCGTGTGCTTTCCCATGGGGACGTCGGCGAGGGGCACCAAAGCCCTGGCCGTCCCGTCGCTCGCGACTTCGATGGCGCCCACGCCCTCGAAGGCGGCCTGACCGTGGAGGCGCGCGGTGCCTGCGCTCGCGGGACTGACGTCGATGCGCACCATCAGCTGATCGTCGACCGGGGTCGTCTCCGTCGTGATCCTCGGCTTCGCCTTGCAGGCCAGCAGCGCCACCAACACGACCAAGATCAGCGGGAGGGTGCTGCGCTTCACTGTTCGGAGCATACTACCATCCCGGCGTTCTGTGGGTCGTTCAGCCCGCGGTGACGGAAAGTGCCGTCCTCAATCGAACATCGCGCCCTGATCGGCGCGCTCGCCGCCCGCGCGCGGGGTGACCGCGGAGCCGTTGATAGGCTTCTCGTGCCACCACTCCCAGTGCTGGTCGCCGTGGTGCCAGCTCGCCACTCGGAGCCGGTCGTCGGTCACGCGCACCACGCCGAAGGCGAACCGGCGGTGCTTGGCGGCGCCCATGTTGTACACGTCCAGAGCTCGCCAGCGATAGCGACCCGAGGCGTGAAAGTGACCGTGGAAGACCGCGATCACGTTGTAGCCCGTGACCGCCGTCGCGAAGGTGTCGCGGTAGTTGCCGCGCCCAAACCAGTTGTCCTCCGAGTACGGCCCCTGCAGCGGGAAGTGAAAATAGACGATCACCGGGCGCTCGCGCCCCACGCTCGCGAGATCCTGCGCCAGCCACGCTAGCGCGTCGTCGTCGGGCGCTTCGCCCAGGCACACCAGGTGCAGGTCGTCCCAGTCGAAGGCGTAGCGCGTAGCGCCGTGGCGCTCGCGAATGCGGTCGAGGACGTACCAGCTGTGGTGCTTGTCGTGGTTGCCGTGCCCCTCGAACACGGGGAAAGCGAGCAGACCGTCGCCGCCGTTGAGGCCGTAGTGAGCGACGAAGTGCCGCCACTGCCAGGGGTCGCCGTTCTCCGTCAGATCGCCGCTGATGAGCACGCCCCGGGGCCGCTCGATGTTTCCGCCCAGCTCGGCGGGCCAGGGCCGACCGGGCATCGCGTTCATGTCGCGGATCTGGCGTTGGTTGACCAGCTCCACTCCCCGCGGTCGGGTCAGCGGGTCGTGCAGCTTGCCGAGCAGGTCGTGCTCGCTCGAGTCGAAGCCGAGGTGCGTGTCGCTGGCTGCGAAGAAGGTGACGTCGAGGCCGCCGCGGCGCTCGCTGCGGCGCGTGATGTCGTGCACCACCGCGCGCGACGAACCCACCGCCGCCGGGTCGGGTGAGGGCTCGAGGTTGTTGGCGCGCCAGCGCCAGGCGCCAGCGCCGACCGCGGACAGGGCGGCGGCGATCGCGAGACCGAGCAGCACGCGCTGGCGCATCAACCCATCGCTGGCGCGGGGCTCCCAGCGACCCCCGGCGCGGCCGAGCGCGCCGCGCGACGGCCCGCCATCGCGTCCGTGAACACCTCGCGCCCGGCGAGCGCCGCGGCGGCGACCACGCCGTTGACCATGGACCCCAAGATGCCGTGTCCCATCTGGCAGCTCGCGCCGCACAGGTACAAGCCCTCGATCTCCGTCTTGGCGCCGGGCCGGCGGTGCAGAAACTGCGACGGGGTGAGCGCCAGGCCGTAGGAGGTGCCGCCCGTCGACAGGGTGTAGCGTGAGTGGGTGAGCGGGGTGGCCACCTCCTCGAAGACGACGCTCTGTCCGAGGCCGGGCAGCGCCTGCTCCGCCACGCGCTTCATCCGCGTCGCAAAGGCCACCTTCTCTGCCAAGTAACGCTCGGACTCGCTGTACTCGCCGCTCTGAACCTGCGCGTCGCTCACGCCCCAGGCCGAAGGCTGCGACGGCGCGACGGTCATGAGCTGCAGGTTGACCACTCCGGGCGGCGATAGACGCGGGTTGGTCGGATCCTTCAGCGACGCGATCGTCGCGTACACCATCGGATCGCTCGTCATGCGCCCGGCGCGCGCGTCGTCGTACAGCGCGTCCAAGTCGGTGTGCGGATACACCCAGTAGTTGGTGTTGCGCGGCAGCTTGGCGAAGACCTCGCGCTTCACTCCCAGGTAGGCGACGCCGAGCGCGGGCGCCATCTCCCAGCTCTTGGCGCGCTTCAGCGCCTTGCCGGACCAGTGACGGACATTCACCAAGGACAGGAAGGTGCGCTTGATGTCCGCGTTGGAGATGACCGCGCGGGCCCGCACCGTCGTCGGTCCGAGGTGCTTGTTCTCGAAGCTGACGCCCACGGCGCGGCCGTTCTCCACCAGGATCTCCGTCACGCGCGAGGAGAGCAGGAGCTTGCCGCCGCTGCGCTCGATGGATGCGGCGAGCTCGTCGGCCATCACCTGACCGCCGCCCTCGGGGTAGAAGCCGCCTTGTTCCAGGTAATGCAGCATCAGCGCCGCGTGCAGCGCCAGGGACGCTCGGCTGGGTGGCTCCGCGTAGGTGCCGGCCTCGCCCGCGAGCACCGTGCGCAGGGCCGGATCGCGGGTGCAGGTGTCGAGGAACTGTCCGAGGGTCGAGTCCACCCAGCGGAGCGCCGTCAGCGCCCCGCGGGCGTGCGTGCCGAGGCCGCGCAGGCCCTGCCGCGGGCTCTGCACGGTCTTCTGAATCGCCTCGGCGCCCTGCAAGAAACGGATGTAGCGATCGATTCCCTCGCGCTCCGCGGGGAAGTGCGCGACCAATCGCTCCCGGTAGGCGTCGAGGCCGATGGGCACACGAAACTCGCGCCCCTCGACCAGGAGCGTGTCGAAGCCGTCCGGATCCATGGGGTTGAACTTCACGCGCGCCCCCGCGGCCTCGAGGATGCATGGCAGTGGTCCGCCCGACGCGCACTGACCCACGTAGTGAACGCCGACGTCGAACTCGTAGCCGGGGCGCTTGAAGATCGTCGCGTTGCCGCCCGCGAGGTAGTGACGGTCGAGCACCAGCACGCTGCGTCCGCGCTGGGCGAGCAGGGCCGCGGCGGTCAAGCCGCCGACGCCCGCCCCGACGACGACGACGTCGAAGTCTCGGCGGTCCAGCTTGCGAAATCGATCATGGCGGAGGTTGGTCATGGCGGATTCCTCGAGGTTCAGGGGCGAAGCGTGGCCCACACGGCGCGGTGGTCCGAGAGGGGATCGCACACGGTGGGGTCGCAGATGCCGGGGTTCGACCAGGGCCGACCTCTACCGAAGATCAGGTCGATGACCAAGGGGCCCCGGGTGCCCCGCTCCTCGAGCGGCAACGCCGCGTGGGTGTCGCGGTAGCCTCGCTCGAAGAACGCCTCGGTCACGCGGTCGATGCCCGGAGCGGAGTTGCCCAGCAAGACGAAGTTGTAAAACGGCGCGTTGGTGTCGCCCGCCACCGCGACACCGAAGGGCAGCGCCTTGCCGAGGTCCGCGGTCTCGATGGCTTGCGCGATCTGGATGTCATTGTCCGCGGGGCTCGACTCGAAGTGCAAGGAGAACAGGTGCACGAAGCGCGCGCCTACCTGGATGTCCGCCATCACCAGCACGCGTCCACCCAGGCGTGGCTCGCCGGCCACGTCGCGCCAGCTCTTGTTCGCGGTGTGGCGCAGCGCCTTGACGTTGCCGAGGGGGTAGCGCGACAGGATGGCGTTGCCGTGCTCGCAGGTGTCCGTGATCTGGCCGCCGGAGCCGGCCTCGCGCGGCAGCTCCAAGAACTCGACCGCGAACACGTAGTTCATGCCCAGGGCCTCGGCGAGCTCGCGCGCTACGTTGCGCGAGCCGCTGCGGGAACAGCCCCGGTCCAGCTCGCTCAGCAGGAGCACGTCGGGCTTGGGAGACGAGGCGTCGTCGCGGAGCCATGCGATCTGACCGTCGAGCTTCACGCCGCGCTCGACGTTCCAGGTCATGACCCGCAGCGCGCTCGTCGGCGCGGGCGCGTCGGGGGCGAAACTGGCGCCCTCGAGCTCGCAGTCGATGAACACCTCGTCGGGCGCTGCGTCCGGATCCGCGGCTTCGGCACAAAGCCGGTCCGTCGTCACGTCCACGGGCGCGTCGCTGCCGACGAAGGGCTCGAAGTCCCAGTGAATGGGCGCCTCGGCCTCGGGCTCGGATGAATCCCCGCAGCCGAGCCCGAGCGCGGCGCCGGCGACGGCGGCGAGGGTGAGACGGTCGAGGCTCAGCACGCGGCGAGCTTGCGCCAGCCGCGCCGCCGCTGCCAACCCGAGCTTGGCGGCCCGGGGGTGCGCTTCGCGGCTGCAGCGCCGATGAACCCGCGAAACTCCACGAGATCCGCGGCGCACCCGGCTGGCGCGGTGCTTGCTCTACTTGCTCGACGTCATGCGTAGACCGCTCCTGCTCAGCGCAGCCCTCGCCCTCCCGCTGGCCTTCGGCTGCGTGGGCAGCATCGACGAACCCGGCGAGCGCAGCGGGCCGACGACCACGCCCAAGGGGCAGTCCGGCGG
Source organism: Polyangiaceae bacterium (assembly GCA_019637295.1). Lineage (GTDB taxonomy): Bacteria > Myxococcota_A > Polyangia > Polyangiales > Polyangiaceae > JACKEA01. Next base: position 125,324 of record JAHBVX010000002.1, on the reverse strand, counting down.
CGTGTGCGCGGTAGGCCCCGCGCCGCTGCGCCGGCTGACCCGCGCCGAGTACGATAACACCGTCTTCGACTTGCTCGGCGACGCGTCCTCCCCCGCCAGCGCGTTCCCCGAGGACGAGAAGCTCGGTGGCTTCTCCGAGGGTGCCACCGTGTCGCCGCTGCTCGTCGAGCTGTATCAAGGGGCGGCGGAGCAGCTCGCCGCGACCGCGGTGGCGGATCTGTCCAAGCACACGAGCTGCGCGCCCGAGAGCGCCGGCGAGCCGGTGTGCGCGCGGCAGTTCATCGAGAGCTTCGGCAAACGCGCGTTCCGACGTCCGCTGCAGCCCATGGAGATCGACGAGCTCTTGGCGCTGTATCACGCCGAGCGCGCGCAGGAGGACTACGCGAGCAGCATCGAGCTGGTCATCAGCGCCATCCTGCAGTCGCCGCGCTTCCTGTACCGACCCGAGCACGGCTCGCCGGCGCTCGGGGACAGCGGCGGTCGCGTCACGCTGCGCCCGCACGAGCTGGCGACGCGGCTGTCGTACTTCTTGTGGCAGACGATGCCCGACGACGAGCTGCTCGGTCGGGCGGACGACGGGAGTCTGACGGATCCGGTCGTGCTCGCGGAGGAAGCGCGTCGCATGCTCGCGGACGACCGGGCCCGCGCCGGTGTTGGCGAGCTGTTCGTGCAGTGGATGCACCTCGGAGAGCTCCAGACGCTGACCAAGAGCGAAGTGCGATTCCCGGAGCTGACGCCCAAGTTGAAGCAGGCCATGGTTCAGGAGACGCGCCGCTTCGTGGAGCACGTGATCTTCGACGGCGACGGCAAGCTCTCGACCCTGCTCACCGCGAACTTCACCTTCGTGAACGCCGAGCTCGCGCCGCTCTATGGCGTCGCACCACCCGCCAGCGGCTGGGCCAAGGTGACGCTCGATCCCGCAGAGCGGGCGGGCCTGCTCACGCATCCGTCGGTCATGACGGTGTTCTCGGGTCCGGAGCAGACCTCGCCGGTCTACCGCGGCCTGTTCGTGCGCGAGGCGCTGTTGTGTCAGACCCCGCCTCCCCCGCCCGAGAACCTGGTGGTCAATCCGCCGGATCCGGATCCGAGCCTCAGCACCCGAGAGCGCTACGAGGCCCACACCGCCGACCCGTCCTGCAGCGGCTGTCACGAGCTGATGGATCCCATCGGCTTCGGCTTCGAGCACTACGACGCCATCGGGCGACACCGCACGATGGACGCGGGCTTTCCCGTGGACGCGAGCGGGGCCATAGTCGGCACGGAGCACACGGACGCAGAGTTCGTGGGCGCTCGCGAGCTCGCCGGGCTGCTCGCGTCGAGCCCGGACGTGAGCGCATGCGTCGCGAGTCAGTGGTATCGCTTCGCGGTCGGTCGCGGGGAAGCGAAGGAAGACGAGTGCGCGCTGGCCTCGATCAACGAGACCTTCGCCAAGAGCGGCGGAGACATCCGCGAGCTGGTGGTGGCCATCGTCACGAGCGAAGCGTTCCGGTATCGCCCGGCCATGAAGGAGTCGCAGCCATGAGACGCAACCTGGACCGACGCACCTTCCTGAAGAGCATCGGCGTGGGCGCGGCGGGTTTGTCGCTGCTGCCCGCGGTCGTGTCGCGCGCCGCGGAGGCGCCGGTGCCCAAGCGGTTCATCGCGCTGCTCACCGCCAATGGCACCATCGGTGACGCCTGGGTGAAGTCGAGCACCTCGGAGACCGACTTCGCGCTCGGGACCATCCTCGAGCCCCTGGCGCCCTTCAAGAAGAAGCTCATCTTGCTGAGCGGCCTGGACAACCTGGCCAGCTACGACGGTCCGGGCGCCGCGCACCAGAAGGGCGTCGGCGCGTTCTTGACCGGCGCGCCCCTGCTCGACGGCGACTTCGGCGGAGGCGGGGACGCCAAGAGCGGCTGGGCCAGCGGTATCTCACTCGACCAACGGCTGGCCAATGCGCTGGGCAAGGACACCGCGTTCAAGAGCCTCGAGCTCGGCGTGCAGGTGGAAGGCTCCAACAATCGCCACCGCATCGCTTATGCCGCGTCGAACCAACCCATTGCTCCGGACGACAGCCCGGCCAGCGTGTTCGAGCGCTTGTTTGGTACCATCGCGGCTTCGGCGGGGGACCAGGAGGCGGTGCTGCGCAGGCTGCGTCGTCGCCAGAGCGTGCTCGACTTCGCGGAGAACGATCTGCTCCGCCTCAAACAGCAGCTCGGCGCCGACGAGCACGAGCGACTCGAGGCGCATCTCGAGTCCATTCGGGACGTCGAGAAGCGCCTCGAGATGCCCACTGCGACCTGTGACTACCCGACGGTGCCCGCTGGGCTCGCCCACAAGAAGGTCGAGAACTACGAGAAGGTCGGCAAGCTGCAGAGCGACCTGCTCGCGGCGGCGTTCGCCTGCGACTTGACGCGCTTCGCCACGGTGCTGTACGGCGGCGGGACCAGCAGCAAGCGCTTCCCGGCGCTCGGCTTCGACGACACGCACCACACCCTCAGCCACGCCGGAAATACGGACACGGCGGCCAAGTCCAAGCTGATCCAGATCAACCGCTTCTACGCGCAGCAGGTCGCCTACCTGCTGCAGAAGCTCGACAGCATCCCCGAGGGCAACGGCACCGTCCTCGACAACACGGTCGTGCTGTGGGGCAACGAGCTGAGCATCGGCAACACCCACTCGCGCAAGGGGCTGCGCTGGATGCTCGCGGGCAGCGCGGGCGGCGCGCTGAAGACGGGTCGCTACGTCCAGTACTCGGGAGTACCCCACAACAACCTGCTCGTCTCCATCGCGCGCGCCGTCGGGCTCGACATCGACACGTTCGGCCCTAGCAAGTACTGCACCGGCGCGCTCGGCAAGCTGACCTGAGCCTCACTCGCTTGGCGGCAGCGGGGCCGGTGGGTCGGCGCTGGGCGGGGGAGCGGGAGGCGCCTGGGGTGGGGCTGGAGGCGGCGGCGGAAGTGCGCCCGGACCCGGCGGCGGAGGCCAGGCATAGGGCGGGGGCGCGCGCCGCCTGCGCAGGTTGTCGTTGTAGATGTTGATGGCGTCGTACTGATACGGGATGGCGCTGGCGACGACCCCCGCGCCGCCGAGCATCCCGCCGAAGGCGCACAGCGCGGTGCCCACCGTCGGCGCGGTGAGGTCTCTGTCCCTGCGGTCAGCGGCCTGCATCCCCAAGAGGGTGACGGTCGCGATCATGCACGCGGCTCCCGCGATGGACAGCGCCAGCCCCGTCGTCATGCGCGAGTGATACGAATCGGCCGCCTCCTTGGCCTGCGGGTCGTCCTCCACCGCGTCGACCAGGCCGCCCCCCGCGAAGCCATGCGAGTGAGTCTCTCCGTCCTTGTGGTAGGCGATCTTGCCGCCGTCCACCACGATGGAGACCACCCCCGGCGTCTGCGGTGAGTAGCGCGTCGCGCAGCCGGCGACATGCACCGCCAGCACGATGATCGCGACGAGCTTCCACCACACTCTGAGCACACGCAGGGCGGTCGCATGAACGGCGGGGCACGTCAAGGGCCCGAAAGCAGCCGGCGTGGACGGCGGCAAGCAATGCGCTGACGACGCTCACGAGCCTGGGATTGGCAAGACGATTGGGCCCCAGGCGGCGACGCAGAAGAAGCGCCATCGTGCTAGGCTTCGACGGCGACGATGACGGCCGCCCTGCGACCTCGATACACCCTCAGCGACTACCTCGAGATCGAGCAGCAGAGCGGCGCGGTGAGGCACGAGTACGTCGCGGGGGAGGTCTTCGCGATGGCCGGTGGCTCGGTGGAGCACTCGGCGCTCGCGAGCACGTTGATCGGCCTCCTCTTCGGGCACTTGCGGGGCGGACCGTGCCGGCCCCACGGCGCCGACCTCCGGCTGTGGATAGCTGCCGCCGAGGTGGCGACCTACGCGGACGTGGTCGTGGTGTGCGATCCCGTCGAGCGTCACCCCGCCAGCCCCACGCACGTGACGAGCCCGCGCGTGATCGTCGAGGTGCTGAGCCCAAGCAGCGAACGCTACGACCGCGAGCAGAAGCGGCTCTACTACCAGACCCTCTCGTCACTCGCGGAGTACGCCGTCGTTGCGCAGGACCGGCGGCTCGTCGAGGTGTGGCTGCGACGCGCCGAGGGATGGGAGCATCGAGCTCACGGCGCGGGGGAGAGAGCGACCTTCGGGTCCATCGCCTTCGAGTTCGAGGTCGATGCGCTCTACGAGGCCGCTGGCGTGGGCTGAGCCGCGGGTCGTCGTGAGGTTCAAGCGCATCGGCGCCGGACAGCTCAGTCTGGTGCGTGAGTGCCGCACCTCGTTCGGTCCTCGCTCCTGCGCGTGCGGATCGGACACCCAATCAAGCGCGCTCGAGCTTCGCCACCAGCGCGGCGAGCGCGGCTCGTCGATCCGGTCCAAACGCGCGCTCCCCGAAGGCCCGCTCGCGGGTTCGCGCGCGGACTACGACGAATATTGTCGCCTCGTATCTGCCCGTGACGAATCGGAAGCAGTCGACGCGGGCTCGGGCCTCCGCCGCGGAAGCGGGCGCCCAACGGGCCAGCGCGAGCGCCTCGGCGCGGGCCACCAGAGTCGGATCGTTCTTGGCGGAGGCCCGCGGCTTCGTCGGTTTGCGGCTGCGGACCGGCGCACGGGCGCGCTTCGCCTCGGGAGCGCGAGGTTTGGAGCCATGCCGGTCCGCGGTCACCAAGCCGTCCGAGCCCGGCGGCAGGTCGAGCGCGAACCGCACGCACGCGAAGGTGCCCCGGGCCGCGGGCAGTCGGATCGCCGCGTGGGACTCGAGGTGCTCGTCGGCGTCTTGCCACGGGTAGAGCGAGGCCGCTCCGCCGCGACGTACGCCTGGCGCCTTGTCGGGCTTCCACGGCGCGCCATCCCGGGGAGCGCGCCGGTAGTCCTGATGCCAGCTGTCGGCTACCCAGTCGCCGAGCGCCAGGGCCCACACGCCGAAGCGATCCGCGGCGGCGCCGCGCGGGGGGCTCGAGCGTCCGTACAGCGACTTGGCGTGGCGCGCGAGGGCGCGCTGCACGTCCGTTTCCGCGTCGTCCAGACCAATCCATGCGCGTGAGCCGCCGTCGCGTGCGACGTACTCCCACTCGGCTTCGGACAGTAGACGCAGCTTGGCGCGCTTGACGATGCGCGCGGCCTCCGCGGCGCTCACGAGCGCGACCGAGCCGGCTTGCACCAGCGGCGCTCGCGCGCACAAAAACGGAGCGACGCGCACCTGGTGACGCGGGCGAGCGGCGCGCGCGAGCTCCTTCGCGGCTGCGCGCCCGTCGGGAGTGCGCATCGCCGCGAGGAGCGCGCGCTCTTCGGTCGTGGACAGCCCCATCTCGAACGTGCCGCCCGGGATCAAGACGAACTCGACCCCCGAGGCGTGGCGCACCATGGGCAAGCCGAGGGTCCCCGCGGCGCTGCGAGCCGGGGTGAACTCCGGGCCCAGGGCTCGGCTGAGCGCGTCGGCGGCGGGCGGTCGGGTTCGCGTCGTCACTTTCGTTACGAACCGTAGCAGGTCTCGAAGGCGACGAACTGGGAGGCGCAGACCCCCGGCACGAGGGTCGTGTTGCCGCTCGAGTCGCACTCGAAGCTCGACACCGGCTGCGGCGCGGCGCAGCTCAGCAAGGCACCGTACGCGACGACTCGCGACATTCTTCTTGTTGACGGAAGTCGCATGTGTGATAGCACTAGTGCGATAGAAGCGAGAGCACCAGGCTACCACTCCAACCTATGGGAGTGTAGATGATCACGCATCACGCATCACGCATCACGCATCACGCATCACGCTGAGCGTGGCCATGGCGGTCGCGGCGTCGGACGCTGCTGCGCAGTCGAGCAGCGGACTCTTCGTTGCTAGCGTGCGTGACTACACGCTCTGGGATCCATCGGGCGCGGCGGACATTCCGGGTGCACACGTGGAAGCGGACGGACTCTGGTTTCCGCTCATCGTCAACAACGCCTACAGCAACTCTGGACGAAAGAAGGACAACAGCGTCAGAGACGTTGATTTCCACGACCCGCAGCTGACGGGCAACGGAGCTGACGTCGACCAGCTGAACTTCGACCAGCCAGGTACTGCGATCTCCTACGTGATCGCGCATGGCACGTGCGGCGACATCTCGTCGGTGAACTGCACGTCGGACGCCCAGTGTGGGATCGCAGGCTACTGTCCAGGCCAAGCGCCTCTGCAGCCGACCCAAAGCAAGGTCTGCATTGGCGTGTCTGCCCGCGAGTTGGTGACAGCGTCTACCGTCAGCTGGCACGGTAACTTTGTCCGGTACGGCGCCGGCTTTCTTCAGCCCCATCAGAGGAGCTTCGCCTTGGGTGAGAGCCCTTCGAGTGGAGGCTTCGCAGGAGTAGGCACCAACGGGGGAACGAACGTTGCGTTCATCGTCAACAGCTGTGGCATCCGTTCGAGGTATTGGCAGAAAGCGTCTAACTTCTTCCATGCGGGCGTGCACTCAGTGTTGATGGCCATGCCGACTGGTGCGTGGATGAACTCGACCGGGGTCAGAGATGGATCGGACGCGCGCAACTACACGTCGCGCGGCAGCTACATCGCCAACGCGATCCTCACCAACCAGTTCTCAGCCGTGAGGCACGCCTGGCTGAACCCAACGCAAGTAGACAACGGTTTCGCCACTCTGAAGGGAACTGGATTCCCAAGTGGTGCCAACGTCATCATGGCTCGCGATTCGACCGCGAGCCGGACTACGTGGCACCTGGATACGGAGAGCTGGTTTGGCGCCCGGTTGGACTCCAACGACGCGAACGGCAGCGGGTATGCCGGTATTCGTATTCTCTGCAACTACAACTGCTCCGTGTATGGAACGTGAGGTGAGCCCATGACGCATCGGATAGTTCTAGCGCTGGCGGTAGGGTTGGTCGCTTGTTCGAGCGCGCCTAGCGAACTCGACTCGCTTGCGCGAGTTGGCTCCACCAGCAGCGCACTGATCGGGTACCAGCACTTCGAGGAGCGCTCCCGTTTCTCGTCCGGCAGGCTGATCCTGCACGTGACCGAGTTCGGGATCCACAAACGGGTTGGTGAGTGGGGCGTCTTCGGGACACGCGTCAAGACCGGTCTGGTGCTGGCGCTCCCCAACGGGGACGCTCCCACGGTGGGCAAGGGACCGCTGGTGGGGGGCGCGCAGGCGCATGATAGCTTCGTGCGAGACTACTTCGTCGCCGGAGGGTTACAAGTAGCCCAGATCGCTGGTGTGCGCACGATGTCGGAGATGGCGAAGGTGGGAGAGGTGACAGCGGACTCGGATGGGCTGGCCGACGCAAAGCTCGTGGGGTTTTATTCAGTGATCGACCGGATTGCAGACGGTGTGCCGGTGCGGGACTCGTTCGCATGGGCGCAGGTCAATGAGGATTCCGAGGTCGTGACGGAGTCCGCTTATTGGCCAGAGCTCCCCGGATCGGTCGTTGCTCGAGCCAAGGAGATGGAGGCGATGCTGGCCGACCCGGAGTCGCGCCAACTCTATTTCCAGAAGGTACCCAGCCATGGGAAGGTCGTGATTCGTCACACTTCTGGTGTGTGGGAGGGAGCGTTTACTGCCCAGGCGTCCTATGATGTGGAGTGGGCTGGGCGCGTGCTGCACTACGATCTCAAAGGCAATCGCTTCTCACTCCCGGACGAGGAGTCGGCCGAGCCGTGAGAAGACTGGCGGTCCCGGGTTGCGTTGCACTCCTGGCTTGGTGTGCGGCCGGGTGCGAGGGCCAGGGCGAGCCGGGTGGGGTGGCGGACGGGGCAGGCCGCGACGCCGCGGTCGTGGATCCGCACTGCGCCGACGGCGACCAGGTGACGAGTGTGCCGAAGGGCCCGTGTGTGATTGGAGCCAGCTGTGCCATCACATTGATGCACTGCGCGGGTGACCCGTCCAGCAAGCGACCTTGGTTCTGCGAGTGTCCCGTCGGCGATTGGCAGTGCGCCCACAGCGGGACGCTCGACATCTACATCTGCGACTCGGGCGTCGATGCACATCAGGACTGACTCAGGCTCGTGCGCGACAGCAGCGGTGTCGTCGCTCCGCTGCTGTCAGGAACCGTAGCAGGTCTCAAAGGCGACGAACTGGGAGGCGCAGACCCCCGGCACGAGGGTCGTCGTGCCGCTCGAGTCGCACTCGACGCTCGACACGGGTTGCGCCGCGGCGCAGCTCAGCAAGGCATCGTACAGGCCGGCGGAAGCCGGGGTTGGCACACAAGAGGTGCGCGACTCGTCCGACATCGAGATCGTCCCGCACGCGCACCACCACCCCCGCGGCAACGATCTCGAGGCAACGCGACGTCGCTACCCCAGCGAGATTCACCGCTACGAAGTCGGTCGTCTCCCCGAGCGCCAGCGACGAGCCATCGAGTCGCTGGCGCCAGTACGAGAGCCGCCCCAGAGAAACGCCGGTCCTTCGTGAAAACGCCGCCGCACTCTCGCCGCTCGCCGCAAGCTCCGCGACCGCCTTACGTGCTTCCTGCTCCGACCACTGACGCCACCGTCGCTTCGGTGTCCCGACCCTGCTTCCCTTGTTTCGCATCGCGACCTCCCCCCACCCGTAGCTGACCCAGGCGGGGCTGCGGAAGCACGTCGGTCACCGATGGGTTACGCACCACCATCATCCGCGAGACCGCCGGAGCGGCCACTGCTGCACGCGGCAGCGGTGCCTCCGATAGCCACGATCACCCAATCCCCGTGTGCCACGCGATCAGGCTTATCACGTCTGGGGTGCCGGCAAAGCGTGGAGCAGCCCCGGTCCGTCGGCGGCCAGCCGAACGTACAGGCGATTGATGAGCGTGGCCAGGAACCTGAGGAGCGCCAGCCCGAGCTCTGCGTCGTCTTCGATGATGTCGAAGCCTGTCTCGCTCTCCATCCGCAGCGCGACCACCCGGGTCTCGGTGACCGCGGTGTAGCTGCGCGGCAGCTGCGCGTTGGCCTCCACGACCCCGAGCACCGAGTCGGGGCCCATGCGAAAGGCTCGGGGCGGCTGCTTGCCGCTGCAGGTCACGACGCCGTGAATGATCTGCACGCCCCAGGCCGCCGCGTCGCCCTCGGTCCACAGGGTGACGCCCGGCTCGTAGCGCACCTCGGCTGCCCGGCGCACCAGCTCGGCCATCGAGTCGAGGCTGGCGTGCATGTAGGGACCGCGCCGCCGAAACAGGGTGAGGCGCTGCACGAGATCGAGGGGCGCCTCGGGGTACTCGGTCTCCAGGGGCTCGTCTCGCTCGAGCAAGCCGCGCGACTCGAGCTGCGCCTGCGCTTCGGCGAGCTGTCGCGAGAGCTGCCGCACCCCGGACTCGAGCAGCGAGAAGCTGTCCTCCATCGCGTCGATCAAATCGTCTGCCGCGAGCTCGAGGGCCAGCACCTTCGAGTCCGCGCGGGCGGTGACGCCCTCCGGATCCTCCGACAGCACGGGCAAGAAGCCGACGCCGAAGGGTGGCTCTACCCGCTGCAGCACCTGACCCTGGCGCAGGATGGTCACGCTGCCCTCGACCAGGAAGAACACCGACTCTGCGGGCGCCCCCTCCTGCAGCAGGTGCTCGCCGCGGGAGAAGGAGCGCTCGCGCACGTGCTGTCCGATGGAGGCCAGCTCGGCCGGGCTCGAGCTCGACAGGCCGGGGAGCGTGCTCAAGTACAAGAGCCGCTCGACGGGACCGATGAAGCGGGGCTCGTCAGCCATCAGACCTCGACGATCTCCGGGCCGGCTCCCAAGAGCTCGAGGGCTTGCGCGGTCAAGCGCCGCGAGGTGGGGGCGGTCTCGACGTCCGCGGCGGCCTCGATCGCGGGCCGCAGCTCCAGCAGCCCGAGCTCGCCGGCGTGATACGCGGCCAGACTGCGCAGCGACTCGCTCTTGGTGGCGACGAGCTCACGCAGCACCGCCTCGTAGCTGGGCGCGGCTGGCGGCGCGAAGGGCCCCGCCTGCGCCAGGCGCTCCGGCGCCGGGACGTCGTCGAGCAGACCGAGCACCGCTTCGCGCAAGGGTGAGGGCAGCACGCCGTCGAGCAACTCCCGCGTCGAGGCGCGGACGGCGGGGCGCCTGCTGGCGAGGCCACGGTACATGGCGGCCCAATCCTCTCTCGGGTAGCGCAGGCCGAGCAAGCGGAAGAGGCGCTCGATGCCGTGAGCGAGTTTGTCCAGCAAGAGCTGCAGCAACAGTCGCTGCGCATCCGTGCTGCGCTGCCCCTCGCTGCGGGCGCCGTCCTGCAGCACGTGCGCGTAGGCGACCAGGCCATACATGCGGCGAGCCGTGCGCGCGATCAGCTCGTCGAGTAGCTCGCGATCGTGGCGCAGGTGGGGCTCGTTGCGCTGCAGGCGTCCGAGCGCGCGCAGCAGCTTGTAGCGCACGATGCCGTCGTCCTCCCGTTCCATGCGCGAGAGCAGGATCGGCGCCGCACGCCCCGCCTCGAAGCGCATCAGCGTACGCGGCACGTGACGGCGCACCGTCACCGGCAGGTCTTCGTCGTCGAGCGCCGCCGACAGTCGCTCGAGGGCTGGGTCGCCGATGGCCAAGAGCGTGGCTCTGGCCTCGGCGCGCAGCTCCCGTCTCTCGAGCATCTGGATCAGGATGTCGAGGTACTCCTCGCTCGGAGCCGCGGTCATGGCGGCCAGCGCCGCGCGGCGCACCTCCAGCTCCGGGCGCTGCCCCAGCCGCACCAGCAGCGACTGGAACGTCGGACTCGGCGTCACCGCGATGGCCTCGGCCAAAGCCAGCAAGCCCACCGGAGAGCCGGCGTCGAACAACGCGTCCACGCGCCGCCCGGTCTCGTCAGCGTCGAGCCACGAGCGACTCGCGAGCCCGACGAGCGCGGTGGCGCGCAGGCAGGGGCAGCCGGCGTCGAGGTAGCCCATGAGCTCCTCGCGCCGTGGGTCCAGCTTCGACAGCGCGCGCAGCGCGGCGGCGCGCACCGTCGCGTCCGCGTGGCCGACCAGGCGCCGAGCCAGGGGGGTGACGTCCGCGCGGCCCGCTCGCGCGAGCAGAGCCAGCGCGTGAACGACCACCGCCTCGGAGGGATGGTACAAGATCAAGGAAGGCACGAGGCGCGACTTGCCCTCGAGCTCCAGGTAGTCCAGCGCCGCGACCACCTGGCGATCGTTCTGGCTGTTGAGCGACGCGATGACCGCCTCCAAGCTCGACAGATCGAGCTCGGGGAAGACGGCGCGCCGGTGCGCGCTGCTCTCCAGCGTACGCCGAAACAGGTTCAAGAAGTGCTGGCGCAGATCGAGGGCCAGTACGACCCAGAGTGTGGCGCACAGCGCGATGGCGATGCCCAGGACTCGCGGTCCGGCGCCAACGGCCAAGAGCGCCAAGATGAGCACCGAGCCCAGGGCCTGGCCCGCGCGCTGCACCAGCACGTCGATCAGCGTCTTGGCCTTGGTTCGGCTGCGGTCCTCCATCGGGACATAGAGCAACTCGACGCTGGTGCGATGCAGCGAGTGGCGCAGCGCGCCGTCGGCGCCCTTGAGCACGAGCGCCGTCGCGAGCCCCGCCACCGCGGCCACCCCCACGCCGCCGAGGACGAGCAGCGCGGGCAAGAGCGCGAGGGCCCCGGTCACCCCCAGCCGCTGCACCGTCCGCTGCACCAAGAGCAGCTGGACCGCCAGCGACGCGACGTTGAGCGCCAGGTAGGTCTGAGCCAGGAACACGCCCAGGCGCTCGGGAGCGATGGCGGCGGCCACCTGGCTCTTGAAGGTGTAGTCGACGAGGGTGAACGTCACCGCGGCGAGCAGCGCGAGGAGCGCGACGCGCACGACGTACGGGCTCTTGCCGAGCTCGGCGAGCTGGGCGGAGGCGTCCTCCTCGGCGCGCGTGGTGACCACCTGCGTCACCTCGCGCGCGAGGCGCACGGGACCGAGCGCCGACAGTCCCAGCAGCAACGCCGCGGCGAGCAGTAGGTGGCGCGCGGGCATCGCAGCGGCGATCAGCCCTGCGGCCGCGGTGCCGAACGTCGCGCCCAGCACGCTCCCGGTCCCGACCACGGCGTACAGTCGCTTGGCTTGGGTCACCGTCACGCGCTCGCTGAGCGTGAGCCAGAAGCCCGCGACCGCGAGGGACGCGATGATCGCAGACCACAGGTACAGCGCGTACAGACCCGCGGCGCCGAGGGAAGGAAGAGAGAGCCAGAAGCCGGCGGTGACCAGCGCCGCGACCACCAGCGTGCGGGTGAGGGCAGAGGCGACGTTCTTCGCCCGCAGCTCGGGCTCGAAGCGCGCGATACCCCAGGCCACGGCTGCCACGCCGAGATAGACCAAGGGCAGGTGAGTGGCGGGGAGACGAGCGAGGAACAGCGCGTCGCGGGAAGTCTCCACGAGGCTGTGGCCGGCCATGATGCCGAACAGCGTCGCGAACGCGAGCAGCGTGACGCGGCGCTCGCCTGCGCGGACATCGGACCAAGCGGACCACATTCGGACGACCGGACGCTAGCATGGAGCCCAGGGGCCCAAGCGACAGGGCCCCGAGGTCGGTGAGACGCTCGCCGATGTCGGTGAGACGCGGGAACGGCTGCGGCTGCGGCGGCGGAGAGAGCGGCTGGGGCTGCGGGTCGGCGTTGGACGCTCCCGCTGGCGCGCGGTACGCGACTCGCCGTGCCCGCGTCTGACCGACCTTCAGCCCGAGCGCACCGGGACCCGCCACGGCTTGGTGCCGGACGGGGCTGGCGCGTGCGCCGCGCGCATCAGCTCGGTGACCGTGTGGGTCTCGCGTGCACCGAGCAGCTCGAACTGGAGCCCGAAGCCGTTGTGCTCGTTCACCCAGCGCACCGTCCCCGCCAGGACGATGGTGCCGCTCTTGTAGGGGGCGTGGATCTGCACCAGCTCACCCACGCGCGGGAGCTGGGAGCCGTAGGCGTAGAGCCCGTTCGGGCCGAGGTTCAGGATGGTGACTCCGGCGCTGCGTCCCGACCAGCTCAGGGTCGCTGCTATCGACACGGTGACGCGCGAGCTGCCACGTCGACTCGGCTGACTCGGGCAGAAGGGATCGTCCATGGGGGTAGAGATTGGCAGCCGCGGCGTGCCGACGGGAGCGTCGGATGTCGAGCCAACCGTGGGCGTACCAACGCCCCCGTCGGCAATCGTCGGGCACAACGCGCTCGCGAGCCCACGTATCATCGGTGCGATGAGAGCTGGCTTCGCCGCTGCGTTCGTCTTGCTCGTGGGCTCACCAGCCCACGCGGATGGCCCCGGGCCGAGGCGCGGGTTCCAGATGCACTATGGCGTCGGCGTCGCGGTGCCGGCGGGGAACGCCAGCGGCGCACGGGGAGACACCCTGGGCGCTCGCTACGCGTGGCAGGTCGTGCCCCTGGACCTGGGGCTTGGGGCGAAGGTCAGCGACGACCTGTACGTAGGTGGCGTGCTGCGCGTGGGCGTCGGCGCGGAGGGCAGTGACACGCGGGTGGAGCGCGCGTGTGAAGACGATGATGGCACCATCGACAACGAGATCGCGTGTAGCGCCGCTTCCTACCAGGTCGGCGTCGAGCTGCGCTACGGACTCGGCTCGGCCGACCAGGTCAACCCCTGGATCGGCTATGGCATCGCCGCGGACTTCGGGCATCAGAGCATTCACGATCGCGTGCGGGCCCGTCGGGAGACGACTACCGCGCGAGGCGTCGAGTGGGCACGGCTGGCGGTCGGGCTGGACCATCGGATGGGCCGCGTCGGTGGTCTTGGGCCCGCGCTGGCGGTCGGACTCGGCCAGTACACCCACAGCCGGACCGAGGTGAACGGCGAGCCCGTGTTCGACGGCCCCATCGAGCAAACCGCGCTGCACGCCTGGATCACGCTGACGGTGAGGATGGTGCTGTTCCCATGAAGCGAAGACTCGGCTTGCTGCTCGCGCTCGCGTCGCTCGGGTGTCAGTCGAACGCAGGGCTCCACTACGACAACGTGCATCTGTCCGTCAGCGACGAGGCGGGCGTCGACGTCAGCCCTGCGAACAGCTGCTTGACCCTGCCGCTGTTGCTCGGCAGCCAGGTGGAGCAACGACATCGGATCGACGCCCAGCTCGAGCTCGTGCTCCACGCCGACCGGGACCGGGTCCTCGTCCGCTTCGATGGCTCGGGCGTCCGCGCCGAGCTCGCCCGAGAACAGCTCGCTGAGCCCCTCGAGCTCGACGTCGAGAGCCCGAGCGGCGCGAGCTATCGGCTAGTGCTGATCGGCGGCTGTCCGAAGCCCTCGACGTGAACACGAGCGAGGAGCGGCTCATCCCGGCGCGAACACGAACGGGTAGGCGACCTTGACCGTGCCCCCCTTGGGGGCGGGGAACTTCAGGCGCTGGATGATGGCGACGACGCAGCGGTCGAACGACGGCTCGGCGCTGCCGGTCCGCACGCTCGCGGACGTGACGTTGCCGCTCGTGTCGATCACGAACTCGGCGGCAAGTCGCGCTCGGAGGGTGGGCGTGAGGACGAGCTGTCGCTCGTAGCAGGACTTGATGAGCGGGAGTGCCTGCCTGATGACCTGCTGGATGAGGCTCGGGTCGAGGAAGCCGGAAGCTGCGATCGGGCCGGAGGTGGGCGACGGACCGGCGGGGCCGGAGTCGTAGCTCTCCTCGCTGGCCGAGACCGCGGGGATGCCCTCCCCGGGAGCGTCGCCGGAGTCATCGAGCTCGAGAGCTTCGTCCGGAGGCTGCTCGGTCGACTCGTCCGTTGGCGGAGCGACCTCCACCAGGACCGGTGGGGTCGCCTCGGCTCGCTGGCTCACTCCGGCGCCGCACCCTCCCAGGGCCAGGGCCGCAACCAGGGTCACGAGGCGGGGGTGGTGGCGCCGCCGGAGCTCGGCGAGGCAGAGCGCGCGGTGGGCGGGCCAGGCGCGGGTCACGAGCTCTTCCGTGGGCCTGGGGACAGCTGCCGGAGCTCGGCGACCAGCGCGCTGACCTGATCGGGCTTCAACGTGGTGCGCAGGTACTCGTCGTTCCAGTGGAGGCCGGTCCACGTGCCCGGGCCCTCGTCAGACTTGCTGCTGTGGACGCGCGGCGCCTTCACGCTGGCCACGGTGAAGCGGGTGACGCGGATGGGGCCGAGCCCGGACCACGCGCGCATGCGCCGCGTGCGCGGATCGACGTCGACGCCCGCGTTCCAAGTGAACAGGAACGGGAAGATGCCGAAGACCAACGGGACGATCCAGGGGCGCTCTCCGCCGCCATCGTACAGGACGACGCCGGTGATGAGGCCGCCGAGGCACGCCGCGAAGAGTACCCACACCCACTCGATGGGTCGCACCACGTAGCGGATGGTCCCGTCCGACAGCGGCTTGCCGACGCGAACCTGCGAGGGATCGAGCGGCTCGACCACGGGCGGTGGCTTCGCCTTCTGCGGCTGGGGCGCGGGCTTGTCGCGTTGCTCCGCGGCGGCCTTCAGCTTGGCGATCTCCGCGTCCTTCGCCGCGAGCTCTTCCTCGAGGACGTTCATCTGGTTCCGGAGCGCTTCCTTGCCGTCGCGCATGCGCCCAGTGTAGCGCGACTTCGGCGACGAGCGCGCGCGAACCCCAGCGCGTTCCGGGAGGGCAGCCGGTCGTCCCGCCGGCAGCGGCACCCAGCCCCGCGCCGCAGTCTCGCGCTCGGCGTTGAAGCCTCACTCATTGAGGACAGAAAATGTCCGCAATCCTGGCTGCGTGCTGCTTCACTACCCCAGGTGCTCGGCGCCGCCTGGTGGCGCGGCGACGCCAATCGCTCCCCGTTCTTCGACGACTCGGGCCGGCCCAGAGTGATGCCGGTGGTGTTTCAGGAGTGAGGTTTCGAGGCTCGCGCTCCTCGTGGGCACCTGCCCGTCCGGCTACGCCCTCCTCCGCGAGCCGCGGTCTCTCCGGACTGGATGCTGAACGACACGGAGAGCGGCTGCGCTGCAGCTCACCCCCGACGCCGCCCAAGGATCACGGCATCGACACCCGTTCCCGCGACCGCGCGCGGCCGCTCCCCCGCCACCACGAGCTCCCACTCGCCCGGATCGAGTGCGGCGACCGCGCTCTCGACGGAGACCTGTACCTGACCCGACGCGGCCGTCGGCGCTCCCGTCGCGGGATCGACGGGGCAGTGGCCGACCATGAGCAACGCACCCCCAGGCGCCACTCCGCTCGCCATCCGCCGCACCATCTCGCCCACCGACCCCGCCACGTGAACGTACAGGCACACCACCAGGTCGAAGTGCGCCGGCGGCGGCGTCCACACCGCCAGATCGCCCTCGACCCACGTGATGCGCTCGGCGATCTCCGGGCCCAACGCCTCGGCAGTGGTCATCGCGTGCGCGAGCGCACTCGCCGAGAAGTCGACCGCCGTGACCTCCCAGCCCTGCGCAACGAGCCACCGCGTCTCCGCTCCGTGGCCGCAGCCCGCGTCAAGGGCGCGGCCGGGGTTGAGGCGGGCAACCTCGGCGACCAGGTGCGCGTTCGGCGGATGCTGCGCGACCTTGTCCGGGTGCTCGCGCAGCGTCCTCGCCCAGAGCTCTTCCCAGTACGAGCGGTCGTATGTCATGTGCTTCGATGATGGCCTCCGTGATGACGTCGGCGGCCATGGGCGCGCTGTACCACGGCGGGAGGCGCGGAAACCGCCTTGCGTCGCGACCCGGAGTCGAGCCACCCTTCCGCGGTGCCGGTGCGTTGGAAACTCGGTTGGGTCGCGCTCTGTCTGGTCGCGTGCGCACCGCCGTCGCCCGGACCCGCAACGCCCCCGATCGCGCAGGAGCGCACCCCTGGGGTCGCGCCGACCCCCGACGCCGCTCCCGAGTCGCCGGTGCGACTGCTGATCGACGTGGAGCCCAAGCCGAACGCGGCGCACTTCGCCGTGCGCGTCACGTCGCGATTGCACGGACGCGATCGCATCTGGACGATGAAGCACGGTTCGAGCGGGGTGTCGGACTTGCAGTTCGAGGACCCACGCGGAGAGATCGAGCACGAGGCGACGTCGGTCGTGCAAGGTGGCATCCGAGTGACGATGAGACGGGCACCGGAGGGACCGGTATCCGCGAGGTATCGCGTCGCGGGGGAGCCGTTCTCAGCCGCCCGGCCGCTGGCGCCATCGCTGGATCCCAATCAAGCACGCTTCTCGGGCGAGGCGATGTACCTCCTGCCCGAGACGGCAGAACGGGAACCCGTATCGGTGCAGATCTCGGTCGCGAGCGCGGTGTTCGCACCGGGCGCACGGGTTGCGTCCACCCTTGGGCTCGGCTCACCCGTGAAAACCGAGGCGACCGCCGACGCGCTGCGGCGCTCGACGGTGCTCGTGGGTACGCTGGGTACGGCCGAGTTCGAAGCGCCCGAGGGCGTGGACCGAGCTGCCTGGCTCGGCTACTCGAGCTTCGATCCGCGGCAGGTCGTGGCCGAGATCGCCGGCTTCCGTACGGCGGCACGTCAGCATTTCGACGCGCGCACGTCCTCGCCATCGATGACCTTGCTCGTCAGCGACGCGCGACCCGCAGGGGAGTTCGACGTCATGCGACGAGCGGCGAGCGTGCTGATCCACACGGGGGTGTCCCAGACTTGGGACGGACCGCTGCGCATCGCCGCGATGCAACAGATGATGCGCGAGTGGCTCGGCGCGCAGCTCTCCATCGCGCCCGCCGACGCGAGCTTCACCCTGGAGCGTGCTTGGTTCGACGATGGCGTGAATCGTTGGCTGACGCGCGACTTGCTCTTTCGCTTCGGGCTGCTCACCCCAGAGGAGTACCGCGACGACATCGAACAGGTGATGCGGGTGCACGCTACCCACCACCTCACGAAACGCCCCCTGCACACGCTGGTGCGCGAGCCGCCGCACGAGGCTGGCGTGTTGATCGTCGCCCGCGGCGCCCTGTACGCGCTGGTGCTCGATGGGGCGATCCGCAAGAAGAGTCGCGACGAGCGCAGCCTGGGAACGGTGCTTCGGGCGCTCTTCCCCGAGGCTCGGGCAGCCGGCGCGCCGCTGCCGCCGGAGCGGTTCGTGCGTGCTCTCGAGGTCGAGCTGGGCCCGGACGCCCCTCGTCTCGACTCCGGCGTGCTCCGCGGCGACACACCGGCGGTCGTGCCGACGGAGGCCCTCGGGCGGTGCTTCACGGCGGTTCCGCGTGGCTACGAACGCTACGCGCTCGGGTTTCGACCCCGGTCCCACGAGCAGGGCCCGATGACGGTGTCGGAGCTGGATCCCAAGGGCCCGGCGGCGCGGGCGGGTCTCGTCGACGGAGACGAGATTGCCACGCTCAAGTACACGCCGGACCGCCTGGTCCGTGACGTCGTGATCGCCGTGCGACGCGCCGGCAAGGAACAGCGCCTGACGTATCGCCCAAGCGGAGGCTTCGTGACGGGGCAAGGCTTCGAGCGCAAGCCGCGCGTCGCCGACGAGTCGTGCCGATGACCCGCGCCGCTCCGTCCTTGATGACGATGCGCGCCGCGCTGTCCCCCATCACTACCCCATGTCGGCAGCGCGTGGCGCGAGCTTCCGTGTGGCTCGGCTCGCGAGACTCGGCCCTGCCTCCACGTCACCGGTTATCCCCGCCAGCACGGGCCAGCGGCGCGCGATTGACCGACTCCACGCTTGTTCCATCGAGGAAATCCATGTCTCCGACGTCGCAGACCTCGCCTTCGAGATGACCGAGCACACACACGCCGAGCGGCGAGAGAACCGAGACCGAACCCTGGGTCGGAGCCGCGTCGTCGGGGTATACGAGCCGAAGCTGACGGACCCGGGACTGTGGCGGACGGCGTACGACGACGACCGAACCCATCGTGACGATGTTGGCGGCTTCGTCGTGCGAATCGACGAGCTTGGCTCGCGACAGCTTGTCGTCGAGCAGTTGGATGATGGCGGCAGGAACGTCGGTTTGCTCCAGCAACAGAGTGCCGAGCCGCTCGCTGTCGCGCCGAAGCAGCACGATGCGTTTGAGCTTCATGAGAACACCCGCAAATGCGCGGAAAATCTAGGGAATGGTTAGAGACGGGCAGGAGAAGTTGGGCTCGTCGGCGCAGGCGCGAGGGTCTTCCTCGGCGGCGCGGACGGCAACTCAACCATGCATGATGACGGAAAGTGTAGTCACACTGACGACGGCGTCAAGTGAGCGCGATGTGCGACGCTCCGCGCGCGAGTCGCGCCGAAGCAGCCTGCTGGGCGGAGGACCCCAGTGTAGCGTGCTTCGAGCGCTGCCTCCCTGTGTGCGCCACCCTCCGCCAGTTCGAGGTGCTGAGCCGCACGTCGAAAGGCAACGACGTGCCACTCGGTGGTATCCTGCTTGGGATGAGAAGTCGCCTCTGGCTCGTGCTCCTGGGCGCGGTGGCTGCCTGCTCGGTCAACTCCCTGGACGAGCTCGCCGGTGGCGCGGCCGGAGCCCCCAGCGGTGGGAGTGCCGGGGACAGCGGCGCGGCGCTGGACGCCGGGCCCGAGGGCGGCCTGGTGTGCGGCGCCGAGACGAAGCAGTGCGGCAACGAGTGCGTGCCCAAGAACTCCGTGGCCCACGGCTGCGGCGCCGCGTCGTGTCAGCCCTGCTCGTTGCCGCACGCGCAGCAGACGAACTGCCACGCGGAGGGCGAGTGCGCGGTGGCGTCCTGCGAGCCCGGGTGGGGCGACTGCACGGCCGAGCCCGGCTGCGAGACTCAGGTCAACACCGTGGCTCACTGTGGGAGTTGCGACAACGCTTGCGGGCAGAATCAGGTGTGCGCCACCGGCCAGTGCGCGACGAGCTGCCCCTCCGGCACCACGAACTGCAGCGGCGCCTGCGTCGAGCTCGCGGCGGACTCGCAGAACTGCGGGACGTGCGGGAACGGTTGCCCCAGCGCGCCCAACGGCGTGGGAGTCTGCGTCAATGGCCAGTGCGACATCCAGTGCAACCCCGCCTACACTCGGTGCGGCGCCAGCTGCATCGACACCAAGAGCAACACGAGCCACTGCGGCGGCTGTGGGAACAAATGCGCTCTGGCGAACGCCAACGCGACCTGCAGCGACGGGAGCTGTGTGCTCGTCAGCTGCAGCCTCGGGTGGGGCAACTGCGACGCCAACTCGGCGAACGGATGCGAGGCGTCGCTCTCCTCGACGATGCACTGCGGCGCCTGCAACAGCGCGTGTCAAGCCGGCGTCAACGCGTCCGCGACGTGCACGAGCGGCAAGTGCGGTGTGCTGTGCAACCCTGGCTTCGGGAACTGCGATGCCAGCAAGCTTGGCTGCGAGACCAACCTGGCCAGCGACCCTTCGAACTGTGGGACCTGCGGCACCGTGTGCCCGTGCGTCTGTAGCGGCGGTGTCTGTAGTGGCGGCAAGGCGTGCTGACCGCGGCGCCGTGGTGTTCTTGCCTGGAAGTGAAGGATGATCGACACGAGCTTCGACGCGAAGCAGTACTCGACTGGGATGATCACCACGGCGCTGGCGTGCCCAGTGGGTGCACCGGCCACGCAACGTTCGGTCGGGCCGATGGGGCCCGGCGGCGTCAACTGCATGATCGCGGGTCGCGGGGTCGTGCACTCCGAGCGCTTCGAGCGCTTGCGCACGCTGGGGGGACGGCTGGAGTTGCTGCAGATCCTGATGCAGTGACGCACGTTGAGCTCCGCCGCGCGCGCCACCGTCTCGGGGCTGGGCGCGTTCTTCTTCTTGCACGCGAGCGCGACCGCGAGAGCGAGCAGCGCAGACGCCGAGAGGGTTCCGCCTCCTCAGGGATCCACCGAGACGTGCACCGGCCGAGTCTCGAAGCGCGCGTCGGGTGAGTAGTAGGCGTAGGCGACGGAAGCGGGAGCGAGGGCGCGCACCGGCAGCAGCGCGCGCAAGCGGAAGCCGAGCTTCACGGGGGTGCCCTGCGCGAGCTGGTTCAAGTAGAGAACCACGCGGCTGGCGCTGATGGAGTAGCGCGCGACGACCCCGGACTCGACGAGCCCCTCGAGGGCTTCCGTCAGCACGTCGAAGCCCGGCGGGACGCCCACCTCGATGAGCACCATGCCCGAGTCGCGCTGCAGGTTCCAGCGCGCGTCGACGCGGACCTCCAAGGTCTTGCCCGGCGTGGCCCGGCGTGAGCCGTAGTCGACCCTCAGCGAGATGGGCGCCTCGGCCGCGGCTGCGGCCGCGCTTCCCCACGGCACGTGGTGCGTCCCCACCAGTTGGTAGGCGACGTCCGAGTCCTTCGCCGCCTCGAGCTCGATGATGTTGTCGCCGCTCCGCGCGTGACTGGACAACGACACCAGGTGGTGCACGTCCAGGGCGCCCCGTTCGAGGGTGAGCTCCTTCACAGGCTCGCCGTTGACTCGCACCGTCACCCGCTGGTTCCCGCCGCGGGCGGGCTTCGCGTCGTGGAGCAGCGCGCGCAGCGCGGCGACGGTAGACGCGGTGGACGACCAGAGTCCGTTGGCGTCGCGCTTCGAGACGAGCCAGCCGAGGGCCTCCTGGCGCAGCTCACGCTCGACGCCCGCAGCGGCGAGGAACTGAGCCGCCAGCCCCGTGGCCTCGATGTTCAGACTCTCTCCGTAGCCGCCGGTCAGTCCACGCTCCTGTGACTCCCAGTGGGCGAGGGAGCCGCCGCGCCGTACCCGCTTGGCGAGCGCGGCGGCACGCGACGTGGCTGCGTCCCTGCGACCGCCGGCGAGCAGGGCCGCGCCGGTCAGGGCCAGCGCGTAGGGATCGTCGTCGCCTGCGGCCGCCAGCCAGTCGAGGGCGCGAGCCAGGCGCGGATCCGACTCGCCGGTCTGCGCCAGCGCCCAGGCGATGTAGGCCGTGACGAGCCGGTCGCTTCGGCCAGCGCTCCCGGAGGCGCCATCCGCCTGCCAGGCGCCGTCGCTGCGCTGAGCAGCGTACAGGTACGAGCGGGTGCGCTGCATCATCGCCTCGTCCACCACCCGCACCGTCGACATGTCGTGGAACTGGAGCAGCCCGTACGCCGACAGCACGGTGCTGCTCGGTGGGCCACCGAACCAGGAGAAGCCGCCGCCTGACACCTCGAAGGACAGCAGGCGCTGGTAGCCCTGGTCGATGTACGCGCTCGCGAGCTGCTCGACGGTCGGACTCGACGCCTTCGTCCGCCGCAGGTAGTCGAGCACCAGCACGTTGGGGTACGTGGTGGACGACGTCTGTTCGAAGCAGCCGGAGGGGCGCTTCAGCGCGCCGTCCAGCGCCTCGACCATCTGGCTGAACGTGCCGCCGTAGAGCTTGACGGCGAGGGACGTGCCGCCCGCGATGGCCTGGGCGGGGACGTCGAAGCTCACGCGCGTGGCTGCCCCCACTACGCCGCTGTGCACGGTCACTCGGGGCCGACCGTCGGGTTGGACGTCGAGCCTGCGCTCCACGGCGTCCGAGAGCGTCTTGCCCACGGCCTTCACGCGGAGCAGCCGCGAGCCCGCCGCGGTGGCGCGTACGGTGAAGCTCGTGCCCCGGGTCTCGTTCGGACCGAGCGCGAGCTCGAGCTCCGGTTTCCCGCGCACCTCGAAGCCATCGGACTCGAGGGTCAAGCGCACGCTCTGCACTTCGGGCAGGTAGTTGAACACGGTGACGGGCACGCTGACCTGATCGCCTTGGCTCAGCGTGGGCGGAGTGGTCACGTCCACGAAGAAGTCCTGGAACGCCACCAGCGGCAGCGTGAGGCTGCCGAGCTCGCCCTGCGCGGACACCGCGGACAGCGCGACCCGGTAGGTCGTGATCGAGTCGGCCAGGGGGATCTCGATGCGCGCGCGGCCGCTCGGGTCGGTCACGATCTCCGGTAGCCACAGCAGAGTCTCTGGGAAGTAGCTGCGCACGCGGATGGGGACACCGCCGGGATTGTCGGCGGGTCCGGTGACCGCGAAGCGCGGAGCCCCCATGGAGCCCTCCTCTCCCTTGGCTCTCGTTCCCGTTCCGCCCTCCTTGTGGTCGACGTCCTCGTACGCCTCCTCGCGCTGGACCTCGTAGAAGTCCCACCGGGTTCGAGGGGTCGTCGCTGAGCGGTATGCCAGCACGCCGAGCCCGATCAGGGTCAGCGGCAGCCCGACGAACGACGCACGACTGAGCAGCAGCCACGACCGGCGACCCGCGCCGGTGGACGTGGTGGCGAGGGTGCGGAGCATCGCCATCACTCCGAAGGGAAGCTGAACGGCGAGCAGAAGGGCGCACAGTACAGCCGGCAGGTGGCGCTCGCTGAGGACCGTCAGGAGCCACTCCAGCCTCGCGCTCAGGCTCAGCGCGATCGCGAGGTGACACACCAACATGCCCGCGGGCGCGAGCCAGAGGACGCGCGCGAGAGCGGGGAGCGCTTGGGCGAGCGCCGTCGAGCGGATGCCGCCGAGCGCGCGCGACTGCCAGGCGAAGCAGGCCACCGCCACGAGCGCCCAGGTGCCGCCGACGACGTGCCCGAGCCGCTGAAGCCCAAACATCCGGCCTTGGCCGGTCAGCAGCATCACGAGCAGCACGCCCACGAGCGGCAGCGCGGAGGCGAGCAGCCAGGTGAACATCAGCCGTCGCATCGCGCCGCTGAAGGCCTGGCGATCGGCGGCGGGCACTTCGGGTACGGGCGGCGCGCGACCGATTCGCCAGAAGCCGAAGGCGACGAACGCCGCGATGCACGAGAGCCCCAGCGCGCCGACGCCGAGTATCCCGGCTCCGCCGGCGCGCCGCTTCTGCTCAGCCGCGACCTCGGGCAGAGCGGTGACGTCGAACCACGCGCCGGCCGTGGTCGAGCGCAGCGTCTTCGACAAGAGCCCGAGAGCAGCGAAGCGCACCGAGTCCGAGTCCGCCTCCAGGACGCCGGGAACGTCCGGTGAGACGCGCTCGGACGGAGCGTACTCGGTGCGCGCACCGAACCTGTCGGTGTGCCGACTGCGGTATGGCCCGAGCTCATGCTCCATGGTGAGCAGGCGCCTCTCCAGATCCGGCCGCAGCTCCGCCAGTGCGAAGAAGGCTTCGTCCACCGCCGACAGTCCCAGCGCCACCCGAGCCGGCCCGCCAGGACCGCGGACGGTCACGTCCAGCGCTGCGCGCGAGCCGGGCGGGTGGGTGGACTGTTTCGTGCTGGCCTCGAGCACCAAGTCCCCGGCGCCGTCGGCCAACAAGAAGCGCTGGCCCTGGAGCAAGCCGCCAGAGCCGAACAACTTCGCCTCGACGATCACCAAGCCCCGCGCCGAGGGCGGTACCGCGAGGGGCACATCCGTGACGTCGCCGTTGGCGGTCGCGCGCGCGGTCGAGAGCAGGCGACCGCCCTTCCAGAGCGCGAGGTGAACCGTGCCGGTGTCACCTTCGGGCGCCAACACCTGCATGGGCGAGCTGCCGCCTGCGGGCAACACCGGCTTGGCGGCGCGAATCAACAGCGGCCGCGGCACCTGAGCCCCTCCCCCGTACTTCCCCCCGTCGCTGCCGTGCTGGTGCACAGCCGCGTCGCCGGTCCCCTTCTGCCCGCGTTCCGTGGTCGCCGTCACGGGGTACCAGCGCTGGCCAACGTGGGGAACGACGCTCAACACGGCGATCCCGTTGGCGTCAGTCTCCGCGCTGGGCAGCTCTGGATCGCCGCGGACCGTGGCGCTGACGGGCCCATTCAGGTCGTCGCTGACGACGACGAACAGTCGGTTCTCGACGCCGGGCACGAGGGTCCCGCTCTCGGGGATCGCTTCGACGCGAACCTTCGTTGCTGCCGTGCCGACGTTCGTCTTGCCCTCGAGCGTGGTGCCGCCCTCGAGTTCGACGACACCGACGAGCGCCCCTGCCTGCACGGGAGGCGGCAGTACGAACCGATACTCCCCCTTCGCGTCCGTTCGGCCCTCCGCCACCGGGCTCTGCCCCGCTGCGGAGCGTTGGAGCGTCACCTTCGCGTCGACGATGGGCTTGCCGAAGCTCCACACGGCGGCCAGCGTTCCTCGCGCCGCTTCCCCGGGTCGGGAGCC
Organism: Polyangiaceae bacterium; assembly: GCA_019637295.1. Classification (GTDB taxonomy): domain Bacteria; phylum Myxococcota_A; class Polyangia; order Polyangiales; family Polyangiaceae; genus JACKEA01. Next base: position 100,597 of record JAHBVX010000002.1, on the reverse strand, counting down.
GTCGTGCTCGATCTCCAGCGTGACCTTGCCCTTCGGCAGCGCGTAGCGCTCGACGCGGATCTTCTGCCGGGCAAAGGCTTGGGTGCCGGCTACCTCGACCGTGTAGTCGCCCAGCAGGATCTCGCTCGCCAACGTGAAGTCCGCGTGCGCGATCCCGAACTCGGACGTCTTACGGGTCTGCCTGAAGACCTTGGTCTCGTTGGGATCGCTCACCGTGAACACGACCTCCGTGCCCGCGGCAGGTCGAGCCGAAGAGTCGAAGGCGAGCGCACGAAGGTGGACGATCTGCCCCGGTTGATAGAGCGGCTTGTCGGTGGTCAGCGCGGTCGTGGGCGCGCGCCGACCCGCCGGACTGACGGTGCGTGCGCTGGACTCGCCGTCCCGCACGATATAGGCCGCGAAGGTCAGCGAGCTCCATTTGCTGGCGGGCAGCTGCGCCTCGGCGATCCACTCGCCCCCGGCGTCCGTGACCCCCGACGCGAGCTTCAGCTCGGGCTGCTCGTCGACGAACGCCAACAGCTCCACGCGCTCACCCGCGATGGGGCGACCGTCGCGCAGGTCGTGCACCAACGCGCGAATGCGCTCCTTGCCACCGACGGTCACCTGGTCGGGCGCCTCCAAGGACAGCACGCGGAACTCGCCGGGCCCTTCGTCCCGCAGACGCCACTGCCAGCCCACGGCGCAGGCGGAGATGAACACGCCGAGGCCCACGACGGTCCAGAACCAACCACCTCCGAGCCATGTCGGATCGCGCTCTACGGGGCTTCCCACACGCGATGGGTACTCTCGCTAGGGAGCGGGGACAATCGGCTGCGCGCGACCGGGCACGCTCACGGATTCACGTAGCACACGCGCACGCCGCGCCCGGCCCCGAGCACTTGCTTGTCGGCCCGGCGCGGGCACTCGCGGCATGGTATCTGTCACCTTCCGTGCAGCGGTTCGAGTGGCATCCAGAGTCGGGTCCCCGTCAGCCCGAGTGGCGGCTCGAGGTGCGCGAGCTCGAGGTCACCCTCACGCGCATCCCGGCCGTCGAAGGCGGGAAGACTCGAACCTGGAGCGACCAGCTGACTCCCGAACAACGCACTCGGCTCGATGCGGCGCTAGCGCACCTTGGCGCGGGGAGCATGCCTCGTTCCGTGTACGTTCCGCGTGCAGGCGGTACGCTCACGCTGGGCGACTCCGCTCGGCGGCACGTCGTGACCTTCGACAGCGACGCGCAGGAGCCCACGTCCGAGCAGGACTGGCTGGACTTTCCGGCGGGCGCGGCCAGCGACGTGGTTGCGTTGTTCGACGGGCTCCTGGCCGCCGTGTACGGACCTCCGAGCACGCTGCCCACCTGGCAACCTCCGCGGTTCGAGGGCCCGCCTGCAGGCGAGAGCGCGCCGCTCGATCAGCGCGTCGTACTCTCCTACGCGGCGACTGTGCCCAACGTCGCCGACTCGCGGCCATGCTCCGAGCGCTTCACTTGGTTCGCGTCCGGGCGCTTCGTGGTCGAGACGGTGTGGCTCGACCGCGACGGCGGCGCTTCTGTCGAGGCGACGGGCCAGGGTCAGATCGATCCGGCTCTCGCGCCAGGGCTGGGCGAAGAGCTCCGGGCTCTGCGCTTCTTCCGTGACCTTTGCCAGGCGCGCGCCGGCGACGGCGAAGAGCTCATCGTCTACCATCACCGTGGCGCGCGGCTCGAGAAGTTGCTCTCGTACGAAGTCGAGATGGGCGCGCGCTGCGGGCTGTCCCCGGTCGAGAATACCGGGCTCGATCGGATCCGCGGTCTCTGGCGCCGCAGTCAGAGCGCGATCACCGGCTAGTCAGGGCTTCACGCGGCACACGCCAGGCGAGACTGCTTCGCAACGGCCGTGCGCCGGGAGCACGGCTGCGGCCTCACCAGCTCATGGGCGCGACGGAACTTCCTGAGCTCCGCGCGACCGCGGGCGCCAGTGTGCTGCCGATGAGCACGCCGCCGGCGTAGTAGCTCCCGGTGCTCGACGCCGGGAGAATGTCATAGGTGTGTGTGTGCGCGTAAGGCACCCGTCGAACCTCGACCACCGAGACGCCGTCGAGTCCATCGCCCGCGCGCAGCTCGCCGAAGGTGCGCCCGTCTGCCGTGGGGTGCTCCGGGCTGCTGCGCAGCACGGCGCCGGACGCGAGGCGCACCTGCACGACCACGTGATCGGGTGCCGCTTGTCGCGCGACGCGCTGCACGGGCACCACGCGCACCTGCCCCTCGTGTACGCTGTAGACCGGATCGCCCACCTTCAGCTCGGCGATGGCCCGCTGTCCGCTGGGGGTCGCGATGGGCGTGTCCGGGGAGTTGCAGATGCAGCTCGTGCAGCCCTTGGGGCACGTGCCGTTCACCGGCGTGGCGCAGCCGAGCTGCTCGCCGAGAGGTCCGGGGACGTTGCAGCAGAGCTCTGTCGGGCTGCAGCAGTCCGTGCCGCAGCAGGTGTGGGTGCCGATGCAGGCGGTGCCCGACGCGCACGGCGGGGAGGGCTTGCAGACTCCCTTGTCGCAGTAGGGCGACACGCCGCTGCACTTGGTGCCGCACTGACCGCAGTTGTCGATGTCGTTGTCGGTGTTGATGCACGCGCTGCCGCAGCACGAGAAGTCGCAGGAACCGCAGTTGCCCGCGCTGCCGCCGCTGCCCGCGCTGCCCGCGGTGCCTCCGCCGCTGCCCGCGGTGCCTCCGCCGCTGCCCGCGGTGCCTCCGCCGCTGCCCGCGGTGCCTCCGCCGCTGCCCGCGGTGCCTCCGACGGAGGCGTCACTCTGCCCACCCACGCCACCACCGCCTTCGGAGTCTCCGCCACAACCGACGAGCGCGAACGCGAGAACCGTCATCATGAACCTGCGCATGGGGTGACTCCTTCCGTACTACCTGAACGTGACCGCTCACCGCGCGGCCGCGGCCCGTGCTCTCTGCGCTCGGCCGCCCGATCTTCACCCCGAAGTATGCGCCGCCCCGGCGGGGCGAGTAAACCGCGCTTCGCACCCCAGACGGTCCTGAAAGGGTTCGATCGCTTGTGGGTTCGACGCGGGCTCGGCAGTGGTGCGCGCAAGCTCGCGAGGCGTGGTCGAGCGCAAGGGGCAGCGGTAGGGGCAGTGGGGCGGGGTGGGGGTGGCGGGCGAGGGGTGAAGCGGCGCGCCGTTCTTCCTGGTCGGCTTGCGGGCGTCGGTGGTGGCGCTCGGCATGGCGATGCCCTCCGGTGTTCACGATGGCAAAGCACCGAGACCGTCTGCGCAGGCGTGCGCTCGGCACCCTGGCCCGCTCGACGGAGGACGCCGCGACGGTGGCAAAGCCGATGATGCGAGACTCGACGAGCGCGACGTAGGTGACGGCCAGGTCGCAAGGCCGTGGAGGAACCCACCGGCGAAGGGACGTTGGTTAGTCAACATGCGGTTAGTTCACCACTTAGTTCAACTTTGACCTTGTGAAGCGCCTGAACATCCACGAAGCGAAGACGCATCTTTCTCGCGAGATCGCGCAACTCGCCCCCGGCGAAGTCATCGTTATCTGCAAGAACAACGAGCTCGTGGCAGAGTTGCGCGCACTGCCGCGACGGCTTCAGCGGCGGCGCCCCTGGGGCATCGACAGCGGGGTCTTCACCGTTCCGGCCGACATCAACGCAGCGCTTCCTGAAGACGAGTTGAGGGCCTGGGAAGGTTGATGCTCCTTCTCGATACGTGCACCTTCCTCTGGTGGGCCACGGGCGACCCTTGCGTGCCTGCACCCGTGCGCGCTCGCTTGCGAGATCCCGACGAGCAGGTCTTCCTGAGCTCAGTCTCGGCATGGGAAGTGTGCGTCAAGCACGCTCTCGGCAAGCTCCCGTTGACCGTCACACCGGAGCAATACATCTCCAATCGGCGCGTACGCCTCGGCATAGCCCCGTTGCCGCTGGAGGAAGGCGACGTGTTCGGCTTGACCAAGTTGCCGTCGCTGCATCGCGACCCCTTCGATCGCATGCTCATTGCACAGGCAATTGCCCGCGGACTTGCCCTGGTTACCCCCGACGGACTGGTACGAGCGTATCCAATTCGCCCCTGGTGGGGCTGAGCGCAACCTGGCACCTGCCTGTCCCCTCACCGCGGATCGACCTCAGTCGTCGTCGCCAATGGCCGCGCGCTGATTCCACACGCCCCATCGCCGCCGGCTCCGCCCGCCGCCAGTCGAATGGGCGCCGTTCCCGCGTCTAACAGACCAGCAGCGGCCACTGGACTCGACGCGCTCGCCCCACAGCCGGGCGCAGGCTAGCATCGGCGCGTGGTGCGACCGGTTCTGTCTCGGATCCTGTGTCTGGTGGCCGGCAGCGTGGCGTTGGCGTGCGCCCTCGAGCCCGAGGGTACGGCCAGCAGCAGCGTAGACGCTGGCGGGGGGCTCGGTGGCACGGGCGGTGGCGCTGGCGACGGCGGGGTCGAGTGCTTTCAGGGAGCGAAGGTTTGTCCGGGCGCGAACGGCGATCCGGTCTGCATCCCCACGAACAACCCCGACACTGGCTGTGCCAAGAGCTCCTGCGAGCCCTGCGCGCTCGCCAACGCGGCGGCCAAGTGCGGCCCGAACGGTGGCTGCGTGATCGACCAGTGCCAGCCCGGCTTCGCGGACTGCGACGGGCAGTCCATCACGGGATGCGAGGCAAAGCTGGACTCGGAGCCGACCCACTGCGGCACGTGCGCCACCAACTGCGTCGCGCGGCATGGGAGCAACTGGACCTGCGAGCAGGGGCAGTGCGTCGTGACCAGCTGCGTGCCGGCGACCACCGCCGACTGCAACGGCGACAAGACCGACGGCTGCGAGATCGATCTGCTGACGGACGCGGACAACTGCGGCACTTGCGGCCAAGCCTGCGCTCTTCCCCACGCCATCAGCCAGTGCCAAGCCGGCCAGTGCGTCATCGTGTCCTGCATCGCACCCTACGCGGACTGTGACGGCGATCCCGCCACCGGTTGTGAGGTCAACACCGCCACCGATCCCGCGAGCTGCGGCGGCTGCGGCACCACCTGCGGCTCCATCAACGGCACGCCCGGCTGCGTGAACGGCGGCTGCGTGATCCTGTGTACTGCGCCCTGGGCCAACTGCGATGGCAACCTGGCGAACGGCTGCGAGACGAACCGCAGCACGAACGTGGCGAACTGTGGCGCCTGCGGCAACGCCTGCAACAGCAACAACGGCCAGGCCTCCTGCAGCTCGGGCTCGTGTAGCATCGCCTGCAGCGTGCCCTTCGCCAACTGCGACGGCTTGCTCGCCAACGGCTGCGAGGCCAACCTCACGAGCAGCACGAGTCACTGCGGCGGGTGCGGGCTGTCCTGCAGCAGCGTGAACGGCACCGCCAGCTGCAGCTCGGGGGCGTGCAGCATCCTGTGCAACGGCGGCTTCGCCAACTGCGACGCCAACATCGCCAACGGCTGCGAAGCGAACCTCGCCACGAACGTCAACCACTGCAGCGGGTGCGGCGTGGTCTGCTCGAGCCAGAACATCCCCACCCGCACCTGCTCGGGTGGCGTGTGTAGTGGGAACTGCGCCGCCGGCTTCGCGGACTGCAACGGGAACAAGCAGACGGACGGCTGCGAGGCCAACATCAGCACCAACGTGGACCGCTGTGGCGGCTGCAGCGTGGTGTGCTCGGACAACAACATCCCGCTGCGCACCTGCACGGCGGGTGCGTGCACCGGCGTGTGCGCGCCCGGCTTCGCGGACTGCAACGGGAACAAGCAGACGGACGGCTGCGAGGCCAACATCAGCACCAACGTGGACCGCTGCGGTGGCTGCAATGTGGTGTGCTCGAGCAACAACGTGCCCGTGCGCGCCTGCGCCGGCGGCGTGTGCACCGGATTGTGCGCGACGGGCTTCGCGGACTGCGACGGAAACAAGCAGACGAACGGCTGCGAGATCAACAGCGACACCAACGTGGATCACTGCGGCGGCTGCGGTGTCGTGTGCTCGGCCAGCAACATCCCCGTCCGCACTTGCGCTGGAGGCGTGTGCGCCGGGGCGTGCGCGTCCGGGTTCGACGACTGTGACGGCAACAAGCAGACGAACGGCTGCGAGACGAACGTGCAGACCAACGTCGAGCACTGCGGCGCCTGCAACGCCCCCTGCGCCAGCGGTGAGAGCTGCGCGAACGGCGTGTGCGTGCCCTGACGCCAGCGACCGCTCGTGCTATGGGCCGCCAATGATCGTCGGGAGCGTCAAGGAGACCAAGGCGCACGAGTATCGGGTCGGGCTGCTGCCCGTCGGAGTGGAGGAGCTCCGGCGCGCCGGTCACGAGGTGCTGATCGAGCGCGGCGCGGGGCTCGGCAGCGGCATCGCGGACGCGGACTACGTCGAGCACGGGGCGACTCTGGTCGAGCGGCGAGAAGAGATCTGGGCGCGGGCGGAGTTGATCGTCAAGGTGAAGGAGCCTCAGCCCGACGAGATCGAGCGGATGCGCCGCGGGCAAATCGTGTTCACCTACTTCCACTTCGCCGCGAGCGAAGCGCTGACTCGCGGCTGTCTCGAGTCGGGGGCGACCTCGGTGGCGTACGAGACGCTCCGTGACGACAGCGGCCGGCTGCCGCTGCTGACGCCCATGAGCGAGGTCGCCGGTCGCATGAGCATCCAAGAGGGCGCCAAGTTCTTGGAGCGGCCGCAGGAGGGGCGCGGGATCTTGCTCGGGGGCGTGCCCGGCGTCGAGCCCGCGCACGTCGTGGTGCTCGGGGGCGGCGTCGTGGGCACCAACGCGGCCAAGGTAGCCGCGGGCTTCGGCGCCAGCGTGGCGATCCTCGACATCGACATGGAGCGCCTGCGCTATCTCGACGACATCATGCCCAAGAACGTGACGACGTTGTTCAGCGACCGGCACACGATCCGCGCGCAGATCGCGCGCGCCGATCTGGTGGTGGGGGCCGTGCTGATCGAAGGGGCGCGGGCGCCGCGCCTCATCGAGCGGGGAGACTTGAAGACCATGAAGTCCGGCAGCGTCATCGTGGACGTGGCCGTGGATCAGGGCGGCTGCGTCGAGACGACGCGCCCCACGACGCACGACGCTCCCACCTACATCGTCGACGAGGTCGTCCACTACTGCGTGGCGAACATGCCCGGCGCCGTGGGGCGCACGAGCACCTACGCACTGTGCAACGTCACGCTGCCCTTCGCGCTCTTGCTCGCGCGAGGCGGCGTCGCCGGTGCGTGCCAACGGGATCCACACATCAAGAGCGCGGTGAACCTGCACGCCGGCGCGGTCACGAACCGGGCGGTGGCCGCCACCTTCGGCCTCGAGTACCGCCCCCTCGAGCCGTGAGGGGCGACCGCCCGCCGCGGGCGCCCCCCCCCCTTGACGACTCGAACGGCGAGATCGATCGTCCGAGCGCATGACGGAACCGCCGCGCCCCGAGCGCTTCGAGCAGCGAGACCTCACGGAGGCCGCGTTTCGGGACGTGGACTTGTCCCGGGCGCGCTTCGAGGACGTTCGCTTCGATGGGGCGACCATCATCGACGCGTCGGCGACGAGCGCGGAGCTGCGCGACATCGACTGTTCCCGAGCGAGACTGACGGACGCGAAGGCTCAGCAGGTCGAGATCGTGGACGTCGACTTCACCGACGCGCGCATCGAGGACTGCACGTTCGAGCGCGCCTCGCTGCGGGACGTCAGCTTCGCGGGGGCCAGCCTGAGTGACGTCAGCCTCGCGGGCGCCAAGCTCGAGGACGTCGACGGCCGGGGGTTGACCTTGACGGACGCCAACCTCGCGGGCGCCGAGCTCGAGGACGTCGACCTCAGCAGCGTGAGCCTGCGGGGCTGCACCATCACAGGCCTGACCATCGATGGCGTGCGCATCGACGAGCTGTTGGCGCGCGCGGTGACTCCGGCGTCGGAAGAGGGCTGAGCCAGCTCCGCGCCGCCCGGACGCTCCTCAGTTGCACGCCACGGGCTTCACCTCGTAGGCGATGGGTCCGCCCGAGATGTCGCTGATAGTCACTTGATACGTCTGCCCGGCTTGAGCGCTCCAGCCCTGCTTGCGGAAGGCGACGGTCTGGTAGCTGCCGTAGCCGCCGCTGAGCGGCAGCTTGGTCATCGCCATGTTCTGGTTGTCGCTCACGCGGGTGACGGTGATGGTGGCGCTGCCGACGCTGACGCTGGCGTGGAAGGTCCAGTCGTAGTTCACCACCTCGGTGGGAGAGAAGCCGGGTGGGGGGAGGGAAATCCAGCTGGGTGCAGGGTAGGTGGTGCCGCCGCCGAAGGCGTACTGGCACGTCGCCGCGCCGTAAGGACCACCGCCTGCGTAGTGCCCGATGCCGGTGACGCCGGTGCCCGCGCTCAGGATCCAGCGGCGATGACCGAAGGTCGTGTCGTTGCCGTTGTCGATGATGAACTGGGTGATGGCCTCGGCCACGCCGACGCCCCAAGAGAGGTTGGAGCTGCCCGTCCCCGACGCGCCCTGCGCCGTGTAACACTTGGCGGTGCTCGGGGGGCTGTGTGGGTTGGGCACCGTGCCGGGTGGATTCCACGACGCGAGCACGGCGCAAGAGCGGAGGCTCTCGTTCATGTCCGGATCGTCGACGGCGGGGCCGAGCCCGACGAGCCAACGGTACATGTTGATGCGCGCCATGGCGTCCGTGATCCCTGCGCGCGAGGTCGTGCCCGGATCACACTCCGTCGGTCCCGCGGTCCAGGGACTGAAATCGGTCAGCTGATTGCCCTGCTGCCAGCGCTGACACACCTCGCTCTGGGTGTGCGTGGCCGGATCACCCGGCAGGATGGGCTCGCAGCTGGTGCCGTTCTGCACGAAGCCGGGCAAGCACTTGCACAGCTGCACCGTGGGGTCGCAATAGAAGCCGTAGGCGCAGCTGGGACTGCACGCGACCGCGGGCGCCCCGCCGCTGCTGGTGCCGCCGCCGGAGGGTGCGCCTCCGCTCCCGCCACCACCGCTCGCGGCGCCGCCGCCCGCGCCGCCCGCGCCGCCTCCCGCTCCCGCCGCGCCTCCACTCGGACCGCCAGCCGCGCCTCCACCCGGGTTGCCGCCGAAGGCGAGACCACCGCTGCCGGCCGCCGCGTCCGAGGTGGGCTCGAAGGTCACGTCGTCGAAGTCGAGCAGCGACGCGCAGCCGCACCCGGCGCCGATGATCGCTCCCGCCAAGGTTCGCAGCCACAGCCGTCGGTCCGTCATCGGTCTCCCATTGTGCCTCGGACGTCCGCCAGCGCCAAACGGCATTCATTCCAGGAGCGGGCGCGGCGCTGGAAGGCCATCAAGGCACGGCAGCCCCGCTCAGCCCTGCTCCAGCGTCGCGAACCCCTGGTACAGCGCGGCGGGCAGCGGGTGCTCGAGCCGCCACGTGATCGCGATGGGCCGGCTGCCTTCGTGGGACTGGTACAGCGCGGGGCCGCAGAACGCATAGGGCGCGTCCTGGTTTGGGCGCACGAACAGGAAGAAGCGCCAGCCGTTGGCTGGACTCTCGATGTAGCGGCGGCCGCTCTCGCTCTCGACGCTCGCGATGGACTGCGTCTCCCAGTGGAACAGCTCCGGCGAGATGGCGTAGTCGCGGTAGCGCGTGGTGGGGGAGAAGCTCTTGGCGGACTTGTCCAGGGTCACGAACAGCAGCTCGCGCTGGCCCTTGAGCTTCAGGATCCCGCCTTGTGGAACTCCGGCTTTCGCGCCGGCCTGCTTGTAGCGCACGCCCGCTGCAATCTCGAAGCGCGAGTAGTGGCGATGCAGCGCGAGGGGCCAGTCCGGTTCGGGGAACACGTCGTCCGGCAGCGGAACCCGATCCGAGAGCACCTCGCACAGCTCGTGCAGCTCTTGTTGGATGGCGGGCGGCGACAGCCGGGTCACCGTCTCCTCGGGTGTTGGGATCACGCCGCGGGGTTTGAGCTGGATGCTCAGCATCGTCAGCCGCGCGCGCTCCACGTCGGAGACTTCGAGGATGGGAGCAGCGCCCGCGCGGCGCCAGCTCGCGAGCCTGGTGGGCTCGTCGACGTGGGTCAGCCGTCCTAGCACCTTGCTCGTCTCGTCCTCCGTGTCGTTCTCGGGCTCACCGAGGAGCCCTGCGGCCCGGCGGAGCGTCGTCCAGCCGCCCGCGCCGTACACGTCCTCGAGATCGCGACCGGTCGCATCGAGGAACCGCGCGAGAGTGAGCGTCTCCGGCGTCTCGGAGGCGAGGTCCTTGACCTCCTGCACGAGCCGCCGGCGCGTGCCGAGGTGCTCCTTCAGTGACGCCAGGATCTGCTCGCGCGCCACCCGGTCGAGCTGGAAGGCGCACCCGCTCGGCAAGAGCGGCATCCCCTCGGCCACCGCCTTCGCCAGCCGCGCCCGCGGCACCCCCGTCAAAGCGGAGAGGGTCGAATCGAAGCGGAACTCGCTGCGGTGCCTGCCGATGAAGTCGAGGACGAGGCAGCTCGGCTTGTCCTTGGAGTGGCGTAGGCCGCGACCGAGCTGCTGCAGGAAGAGCGTCGCGCTCTGGGTGGGGCGCAGCAGCAGCAAGGTGTCGACGTAGGGCAGATCGACGCCCTCGTTGTAGAGATCGCACGTGCAAAGAACGTTCACCTCGCGCCGCTGGAGCAGCCCGGGCGCTGCCGCGCGCTCGGAGGCAGGGGTCTGTCCGTGGACGGCGCGCGCGGGCACTCCGCGGGCGGTCAGCGCCCGAGCCATGAACTCCGCGTGCTCTACCGAGACGCAGAACGCCAGAGCGCGCACGCTCCGTGGACTGGCAACGCGCCGCCGGAGCTGTCGCAGGATCAAATCGACGCGAGCGTCGTTGCCGGTGTAGATGTCCCCGAGAGCCTCATGGTCGTACCCGCTTCGGGTCCAGCGCACCCGGGTGAGATCCGTGTCGTCGGAGATCCCGTAGTACTCGAAGGGCACGAGTAGCTGCCGTTCCAGGGCGTGCCAGATCCTGAGCTCGGCCGCGATGTGGCCGTCGAAATCAGGCAGGAGCGACTTGCCGTCCGCGCGCTCGGGCGTGGCCGTGAGCCCCAGCAAGACGCGCGGCCGGAGCTCCGGGACGATCGCACGGTACGAGTCGGCTGGTGCGTGGTGGCACTCGTCGATGACCACGAACTGGAAATGCTCCGCGCCCAGACGCGTCGGCAGGCTCCGGCTCGCCGCGCTCTGGATGGTCGAGAAGACGTGGTCCCAGCGCTGGGGCTCCTGGCCGTCCCCGAGCAGCTCACCGAAGGCTCCGTCGTGCAGAGCGTGGCGAAACGTCGCCCGCGCCTGCTCGAGGATCTCCCTGCGATGGGCCAGAAACAGCAGCCGGGGCGGGATACCGTCCGGACCGATCTGTCGGACGTAGTCGAACGCGGCGACGACGGTCTTGCCCGTGCCGGTGGCGGCCACCACCAGGTTTCGGTGGCGACCATGCACGGCGCGCTCCGTGGCCAAACGGTCCAAGATCTCCACCTGGAACGGGAACGGGCGGAGGGAGAAGAAGACCTGCGGCGCCGCTGCGTCGGTCGGCGTGAGCGCCGCGCGCAGTCTGCCGCGCGACGTCTCGTCCGCCGGATCGAAGCGCTCGAACTCGGGGTCGTGCCACAGCCCCTCGAAGGTCCCTTTGAACTTCTCGATGACGTGCGGGAGATCCGCGGCGCAGGCCTTGATCATCCACTCCCGACCGCTACCGAGGGCGGTCGACGTGAGGTTGGCGGAGCCTACGTAGGCCGTATGCAGGCCCGTGTCGCGATAGAAGAGCCACGCCTTGGCGTGCAAGCGCGTCCGGCGCGTGTCGTAGGACACCTTCACCTCGGCGTCGGGCAAGGTGGCGAGCAGCTCGACCGCCTCCAATTCGGTGGTCTGAGTGAAGATCGTCGTCAGGACGCGTAGCCGCGTTCGCCCAGTCGAGCGGCGCGAGAACGCCTCGAGGGCGTCGCGCAGCAGGCGCACGCCGCTCACCGTGATGAACGCGACCAGCACGTCGATGCGATCGGATGAGGCGATCTCCCTGGCCAGCTCTTCGCCGAGGCGCGGCTCCGCCGAGTTGCGCGTGAGCAAGGTGCTGGCCGCGAGCGGAGTCTGCGGCCGCTCGTAAGGTGCAGCCCGGAACACCGCGAGGAGCTCGCGTCCCGCGGACTCCACCCTGCGCTCAGCTGCGGGGGCCGCTGGTTCCTCGCTGCGGCGGGACGCGCGGTCGAGCGCCTCGAGCAGGGCGTTCACGAGGGTGACTTGCGCGCCCGGCCGCTCCCCCTGCGGCACCGCCTCGAGCGCGCGCTCGACCTCGGCCGCGAGGTGCCGCGCGAGCACGCCGTGGGAGTCGGCGGGGTCGAGCTCCTCGACCTGCGCCTGGAGCCCCTCGTCCAGTGATCGCAGCTCCGCGGCGACGGCCCTCGTCACGACCTGCTCGTAGAGCCCCTCCGCGAGCCGCCCAGCCATGGAGCCTTGCACTATCGGTGTGGGGCTACGGCGCGTCAACCTGCCCTGCAGCGCGAGCTAGCGGCGTCGGCAGGCGTGCGACACTTGCAACGCAACTGCCCGTGGTCGCGAGCCGAGGGGGAGGGCTGTGCTATGCTCGGACTCCATGTCAGCGCTCGCCGGAGTGGAGGTGCGCCACCGCGTCGCGGGATTCTTGGACCGCTGGGTGATCGCGGAGGGCCCGTTGCCTGAGAGCGCCCAACACGACGCGACCGTCGAGCTGCTCAAGGCGATCCTGGTGCACTTTGCCAGCCGCAGCGCAGGGCAGTTGGCCGTGTACCGGAACCTGGCCATTCGGATCGACGAGCGTCGGCCCAACGTAGGCTTCGACCCCGATCTTTGTCTGGTCGAACCCGCCCCGCCAGACCCCGAGCACGTAGAGAGCTTGAAGCTGTGGCAGCCGGGGCACCTTCCGCCCCGGCTGGTGGTCGAGGTCGTCAGTCGACGTCACCCGGGCAAGGACTACGCGGAGGTCCCGGAGAAGTGTGCGGCGCTCGGAGTCGAGGAGCTGGTCGTGTTCGACCCGCAGCAGGTTGGGCCGCGGGTTCGCGGCGGGCCGTCCCTCTTGCAGCAGTGGTTGCGGATGGACGACGGCGGCTTCGAACGGACCTCGAGCGGCCCCGGCCCCGTCCGATCCATCGTCCTTGGGGGTTTCTGGCTCGCGACGAACTCCGGGACCCGGCTCCGCCTCGCGGACGATTCGGCTGGGGGCGGACTCTGGCCCACGGGGGAGGAAGCCGAGCGGGCAGCGAAGGAAGTCGCACGGACCGCGGAAGAAGCCGAGCGATTGGCCAAGGAAGCGGCGTTGGCAGAGCTCGCGGCGTTGCGCGCGGAGCTGGGGTCCCGGTCGCGCTGAACGCTCAACGATGCGGGAGAACTCGTGGGCCAGCTCGTCCAGCGTGAGCTGGCCGGGCACCTGGCTGGCTCCAGCATCGCGATCCCGCGAGCGACCGCGAACACAGGCTCACGATGCCAGGTCCGGCAGCAGCGTAAGCGCTGCAGTCAGGCGCGCGCGATCGATCGGCACGAACTTCTGCTCGAGGTGCCAGAGGCGCATGTCGTCAGGGAGTCTGCGGTAGATGCTGCGCACGACGCTCGATGTGCGTTGCGGGTCGTGAGGCCAGCACGCGTTGGCAGCAACCTCACCGAGCCCCTGGGCGTGGTGAACAGCGCGCTCGACCCAGGAGGCGACGTGACCTGCATCTGCCAAGAAATCGCTCTTCTGCCGGTTGCAGGCATCGTGTGCCACGACCAGATTCGCGAGGCCATCATCGGGACATCGCGCCCAGGGCAGGAAGTGATCGACTTGGGGCTTGGCCTGGATCCGGCCAGCGCAGTAGAAGCACCTCCCGCCTTGCAGTTCGAGCAGCGGTGGGCACACGGGGCGCAAAGCACTCCGGTCGGCGCCGAACAGGAACTCGTCGAGCCCTGACTCCTGCAAGGAATTGAGCTGTGTGACCCGCGTGGCCCAGTGCCGGTGCACCAGCGGGCGAAGCACCCCTGCAAGAGCGACGAGACACCGCGACGCGCCGGGCTGAAAGCGGATGCGGTTGTCGAACTCCCGGGACTTGAACATCCGTCGCCTGATCTGGTCGTCCCAAGAAATGTCGTAGATGAACGGGTCCAGTTCGCGTCCCACGCGCTGCAGCTTGGGCAGCGGCATCTCCACCAGCTTCCACTCTACCTCCCGAACTAGCTGCTCGAACCGCTCGGGATCGTGCAGCTTCGCGCGGAACAGAGTGGAGTTCGGGTCCGGCGCGTGCTGCTCGCGAAAGCGCGTGATCAGCGTGAGAATCTCCGCCTGCCCGCGTCGATTCTGGAGCGGAATGCGGTCATGCAGCGGCGCGAACCGCTGGCTCTGGCGCCAGTACAGTTCGATGGCCTTCCGCGCTAGCTGGTCCGTGGTCAGTACGTCCGGGGGTGACCCGTCGCGCTCGCTGCGCTCCAGACACAGGTCCATGAGTCCGAGCAAGACTGCGTATTTGTAGGTGGCAGTGAACTCCCCCTGGTCAAGCAGCAGGATGACCTTCTCGGCGAAGCGGATGACGTTGGGTTCACCCACGCTCAGGACTCCCCCGTGTGCCTCGACCGGTCGCGATCCAGCAGTGGAAGCACGTGGCGCGCGAACGGGTCCTCTCCGTCCACCGCCAGGGGCCTCACGTCGCGCAGGTAGTTCCCCTTGCTCGGGATGACATGGCGCACGCCACCCCGCGGGTCGTCCATGTCGCCCTCGTAGCGAGGGATCACGTGGACATGCAGATGCATGACCGTCTGCCCGGCCGCTCGCCCGGCGTTGAAGCCGACGTTATAGCCGGCGGGCCGCAGCTCACGATCGAGCGCGGCCTTGATGTCATCGATGAGCGCCAGGATCGCGAGTTGCTCATCCTTGCTCGCCGAGAACCAGTCCGGGACGACTCGACGGCTGACGACCAAGGTATGGCCGGGCGAGACCGGAAAGCGATCCCGAAACGCGAAGGCGTGCTCGTTCGAGCCCACCCACTCCGTGGCCGGTACTTCGAGAAAGACGGAGCTCCCCTGAGACACGAGCCTCGAGGGTAGTATCGTCGGCGCTGGAACACGAGTGGAACTGTCGATGAACGTCCGCGAGGACGCCCGAAATCGTCAGGTGGAATGAAGACCAAGTTGCGGAGCCATCGGGACCAACGGGTGCCGGCAATCCTCGCCGAGCTGCGCGGTATGGGCAACGAGCGCTACCGGGCGGGCATGGCGCCGAGCAAGCTCGCGAGCAGCTCGGCCGCCTCTACGGGCGCGAGCACGGTGGGGCCCTGACCCAACTGCCATCACTTGGGAACGAAGACCGACGGTTGGCAGGTGAGGTCACACTGGCCATTCCGACCCCAGCACTGACCCCACGTCGCGCACCCATAGAACTTCTGGTGAGCGCAGTGCCAACCGAAGGAACAGGTGGACAGCAGATCGCCCTCGGGAGCGTACATGGCCTGCTCCGCCGACGGGTCGGCGGCGGCTCCCTCGTCTGACTCTTCCAGATCTACGACGCATCCTTGAGCCATCACAGCCAGACCCAGCGCGGCCAACCAACTCATCGCCTTGCGTACGGTGTTCTTGGACATGGGCATTGGCTACAGCAAGCGACGTGCCGCGGCCTTCCGTAGATCTTCCGCCTGGAGTTCTCGCTCCTCCGCGCCATCAACGCCCGAGCAACCGCGCGGGCCAGGTATCAGCGCGTTCCAACTGGTTTGCCGAGATCTCAATGACCGCCGTGCCGATCGCCACCTGTAGTCGCGGTACACGTGTTGCCGCGCCTGTGGCCTGGGGCGCCGAGCTCGACTGGATCTCGCGACGCGCCAAGTGTTCGACTGCGTCGTCGACCACCCGATTCCCTGCGTTGGCGGCACGCCGGAGGTGCCCGCGGAGTGTGAGGATCTCGAGACGGCAGCGGAGACCTGTGACCCGTTCGACGCTGCAGCCCTGATTGACCTGAATCTGAGCGGGTCCTACCGTTGGAGCGCTCAGGGTCGCGCTGCCGCCGGAACACAGTGAGATGAAGACCAAGTCACGGAGCCCTCGGGACGAACGGGTGCCGGCGCTCCTCGCCGAGCTGCGCGGCATGGGGAGCGAGCGCGATCGGGCGGGCATGGCCCGCTACGGCATCAACGTCGACAACGCCTTCGGGGTTTCGGTCAACGAGCTGCGCAAGATCGCCAAGCGCATTGGCTCGGACCACGAGCTGGCGCTCGCCCTGTGGGCGACTGGGAACCACGAGGCCCGACTCTTGGCGTGCTTCATCGACGATCCGGCGGCGGTCACCGCAGAGCAGACGGAGGCTTGGGCGCGCGACTTCGACTCCTGGGACCTCTGCGACCAGGCGACGACGAGCCTCTTCGACAGGACGCCTCACGGCTGGTCCAAAGCGACCGAGTGGGCCAAGCGCGAGGAAGAGTGGACCAAGCGCGCCGGCTTCACGTTGATGGCGGGGCTGGCCGTGCATGACAACACCGCGAAGGACCGTGGGTTCGTGAGGTTGCTTCCCCTCGTCGAGCGCGGCGCGTCCGACGAACGAAACTTCGTCAAGAAGGCCGTGAACTGGGCGCTGCGCAACATCGGCAAGCGCAACCTCGCCCTCAACATCGCCGCCGTGGCGTGCGCGCGGAGGATCTTGGCCGCCGCCAACGAGCGCGCGGGTGGCGAGCGCGGCGGCGACCCGGCCGCTCGCGCGGCGCGCTGGGTCGCGACGGACGCCCTCCGCGAGCTCACGTCCAACAAAGTCCAGGCGCGGTTCCGGTCGACCGGGCGCGGCCGCCGTACGCAGTCAGCCTGCTGACGAACGTCGTCACCTGCTAGTCCGCGCCCGGACTGGCCCACGCGACTACGCCGCCGCTGCGCGCCCCGCCGCGCGGCGCACGAACAGCCGGGAGAGCGGGCTGTCGTGGCGAGTCTCTTGGCGCTCGGTGGCGAGCGCTCTGGCCAAGCCCGTCTGTCCCGCGCGAAACGCCGCCTCGAGCAGCGTCAGGTCCAGGATGTCGCGCTGAGCGTGGCTCCCGCCGAAGCGATGGGCGATCGACCGAACCTCGCGCAAGAGCGACACCGTTCGAGCGTAGTCCTCCTCGCCAAAGGCGAGGAAAGCTCGGGCGACCGCGTGGCCGACCTCTCGGGTGAAGGAGGCGTTGTCGTCATCCCGCCGCATGGATGTCTCTTGCGCCGCGAGCACGGCGCGGGCCGCCTCGAGACGGCCCGCGCCGACGAGCGCCATCACGGCGTGAGCGTCGTTGAAGGCGTAGTTGCAGGCGGTGGCGACGGGTGCCCAAGCGTCGGCCAGCACCTGCCAACGATCGCTCACGTCGACACCGCGCAGCTGAAGCCGGAAGAGCAGCGCGGAGGCGTCGATCATGTCCAACACCACGCTCGACGTCCCGCCGCCCATCTCGCGGTCGTATAGCGACAGCGTCGTGGCGTAGTCCGTGAGGTCGTAGTGAAACAGCGCCAGGTGCCACCAGTTGTGGACCGCGAGGTAGCTCTCGCTCGACCACGCCGCCGGGTTGCTGCGCATCCACGCGATCCCGTCGTGCTGTCGACACTGCATCTCGAGCACGTGCGCCACGGCGTGTTGGGCCCAGCCGTCCAGGGGCTCGAGCTCGACGGCGCGCCTGCCGATGGCCTCGGCCCGAGAGAAGTCGAAGGTCTCCTCCAGCCCGAAGGCGGCCATCCCGAGGATCGAGTGGTAGCCGGGCACACCCTCATCCCAGGCGGGCAGGGCTCGGGCGATGCGATCCCGGAGCATGCGCGAGTGTCCGGTGAAGAAGTCGAGCTGATGGCCGACGAGCAAGCCCAGGGCGTCCCGCGGCGCGGCGATGGTGCAGTCCTCGAGCACGCGAGCCGAGCGGTGCCAGTGCCCCTCGAGCAGCAGCCCGAGGGCTGTCACGTGGGCTCGCTCGCGGGCGGTGCCTGCCGTCGCCGCGGCGAGCGCGTGCGCCTCCCGGGCGTTCGGCAAGCCGCTGAGCTCGGTGCCGAGCAGGTGAGCCCAGGCCCGGACCGCGTGCGCCATGGCGAACCCTGGCGCTTCGGCGATCGCCGCGTCCGCGCTCGCGATGGGATCGCCTCGCACGCACTGGAGCTCGCGGATCGCCCGCTCGTAGTGACCGATCGCGCGGCTGTTCGCGCCCGACAGCTCGATTCCAAGGACGTCTTTGAGGCTCATCGGCGGGGTTCCTTCGTACTAGAGGGCTCACCCTCAGAGGCGGAAGGTGGGCCCTCACATCGTGAGGAGGGTTCCCTCCCGACCCCGCGTGCCCTAGTCTGATTGCAGAAAAGCGCGGTTGGCTGGCGATGGATGGCTCATGGCGGGCGGAAGCGAGGGGACCGGTCGTCGCGGTCTTGCCCCTCATGGTGCCGGGCGACGACGCCGAGCTCGCCCTGCTGGCGGAGGGGCTGCACGAGGACATCTGCAGCGCCCTCACGCGCTTCCGCGCGCTGCGGGTGATCTCTCCTCACTCGGTCATGGCTGTCGCCGCCCTCGCGGAGCCGGAGATCGGCTCCAAGCTCTCCGCGAGCCACCTGCTGCGCGGTCGGCTGCGCCGGGAAGGCGAGCGACTGCGGCTGACGGCGAGCCTCATCGCGACGGCGGACGCGACGCAGGTCTGGGATGAGCGCATCGAGCTACCCCTCGCGGAGGTCAGCGCGCTACGAGACGAGGTCGTCGCGCGGGTCGTCTCCACCCTCAGCGCGCGGCTGGAGGAGACGGCCCTCGCCCACGCGCGTCGCCTGCCCGCCGCCGAGCTCGCGGTGCACGAGCTGACCCTGCGGGGCTTGAGCGTCTTGCGGCAGGGCACCCTCGAGGCGGACGCTCTCGCCCGGGAGCTCTTCGCCCAGGCGCTGCAGCGCGATCCGACGCACGCCCGAGCCCACGTCGGCATCTCCTTGAGTTGGTTCAACGAGTGGAGCTGCCAGTTCTGGGACCGGTTCGAAGA
Organism: Polyangiaceae bacterium; assembly: GCA_019637295.1. GTDB lineage: Bacteria > Myxococcota_A > Polyangia > Polyangiales > Polyangiaceae > JACKEA01. The sequence goes on along the minus strand of JAHBVX010000002.1, from coordinate 81,788 downwards.
GACGAGCCGCAAGGCCTACGTCCACGCGCATCACGCGCTTCAGCTCGACGACACCGACGCCATGGTCCACATGGTCATCGCCAAGGTGCAGCTGTACCGGCGCGAGTTCGAGCAAGCCTCCTGGTACGTGGACCGCGCCCTGACGCTGTGTCCGAACGACGCGGACCTGCTGGTCCAGGCCGCGCTGTGCGAAGTGTATCTGGGACGAGCCGACGTGGGGTTGCGGCACATCGCGCGGGCGATGCGCCTGAACCCCTACCACCCCAGCGACTACTTCGGCGTCGCCGCCATTGCGCACTGCTTCGCTGGAGACGTCGAAGCAGCCATCGCGACGCAGCAGAAGTGCGCGGCGTCGCCCTTCGTCGACTCGCCGGCCTACCGCGCGCTGCCCTTGGCCCTCGCGGGCAGGACGGACGAAGCGCGCTCCGAATGGAGCCAGTTCGAAGTGCTGTTCGAGCAGAAGATCGCCTCCCGTTCACCCGAGCGTACCGGCGAGGCCCTGCGTTGGCTGCTCGACGTCAACCCGTTCCGCAGGCAAGAGGACGTGGACCTCCAGCTGCGGGCACTGCTGCCCCTGGCTGGGAGCAGCCCCCCACAGCGGGGCACAGACGAGGGCAGCGCGGCGTCTGCGCTGCTGGCACGGACCGAAGGCGGTTGGCTAGTGGAGTTCGACGGCCAGCGCGTGACGTTGCCGGATCTGAAGGGCTTGGTGGACATCCGGCGCCTGCTCGAGCGGCCCGACCAGGAGATCCACTGTCTGGACTTGGCCGAGCGCTCCGAGACGACCTACGGCGCGGACGACGTGCTCGACGACGCCGCGCGAGCGTCCATCAAGTCCCGCATCCGCGAGCTGCAGCAGGAGCTGGCCGAGGCGGAAGACCTGAACGACACGGGGCGCGCGGAGCGCGTGGCTGCAGAGCTCGAGCGGCTCATGGACGACCTCAGCCGCGCCCTTGGCCTCGGGGGAAAGAGTCGACGCCTCGGTGATCAAGGCGAGCGGGCGCGAAGCGCGATCACCTGGCGCATTCGCCACGCCATCCGCAAGGTGGAGGCGACGCATCCGACGCTGGGTCGCCACCTGGAGAACAGCGTTCGAACGGGCTCGTTCTGCGTCTATCGCCCCGAGGTCATGGTCTCCTGGGCGCTGCCTCGCTGAGCGTGCTCGCGTCTTCACGACCCACCGCCATGCGTTCTTCTGGTTGGTCAGACGCGGAAGCGGTCGGGGCGTGAAGCGTGACCGAGGGCGTGTCGCGTGGGCGTGGGCGGGAAGCGTGGGCGTGTCGCGTGGGCGAGGGCGTGTCGCGGGGGCGGGGGCGCCGGCGGGCCCGAGCCTTGCGGCTGCCCGAAGCACATGCTCCGCGGCGCCGATCACGCCGCAGCGCTGCACCCGCGTCGAGTATCTGATACGCTACGGGCATGTCGGCGTGGCGCACGAGCCATTACGTGCTCTGGGGCGTGCTCGTCGCGGGCTGCGGCCTCGATCGCTCGGGCACCGCGGAAGGCGACCCCACGAGCACCGGCGGCGCTGGCGCGGCTGACGCATCGCTGACGGACGGGGGCTGGGCCGCCGAGGGCGGCGCGGGTTTCGGCGGCGGGCAGGCGGGCTCGGCAGCGGCCGCGGGTACGAGCGGAAGCGGCGGCGCGAGCGGAAGCGGCGGCGCGAGCGGCGGCGCGAGCGGCGGCGGCGGCGCGAGCGGCGGCGGCGGCGCGAGCGGTTCCGTTGGCAGCGGGGGCACGGGTGGTGGCAGTGGAGGCGCAGGTGGCACGGGTGGCAGCCCGCCGCTCGACTGCACGCAGTATCCGGACGCTGTGTCGTTCGTGGTTCAGGGAAACACCCACTGCTACTGGTCGTCGGGCAACTCCTCCGCGAACTGGACTGCGGCGCAAGCCGCGTGCGCCGGCCAAGGCGGCTATCTGGTCACCATCCAATCCCCCGAAGAGAACACCTTCGTGCGCAGCGTCAGAACCGGCGACTTCTGGATTGGCCTGCGACAGACGGCGACGGGGAGCTGCGCGAAGTCGACCTTCGCGTGGGTGACGGGAGAGCCTTTCTCAGTCGATCTATGGTCGAGCGGCGAGCCGAACTGCGCCCAGAGCGGCCTCCAGGCCGCGCGGATGAGCGGCTCGACGTGGTTCGACTACGTGCAGAGCACCAGCTACGCGTGGGTGTGCGAGGTCGGGCCGCTAGTTCAGTAGCTGCCGCACGCGCCGCGCTTGCACTTCGACACGCCAGCCGACTCGCCCGGATCGACCGAGGGTCCGGGGCCGCGTCCGATTCCATTGGTGACGTCGTTGGCCCACTCGTGCGCGTTGCACGGTAGGTCAGGTTAGGGCACATGCAAGTTGCAGGTACAACCGCAGACACCGACGAACCCTTCGTCCTGCAGTGTGAGGAGCTGCCTCGCGGCGATGATCGGATGTCGTCCGGCTCCTTGCCCACCCTACACTCTGGGTCTACCTTCGGGCATCGAGAGAGCCGTGGACTTCATTCTCCTCCACTTCGACTTCATCCGCCACATCGACAGGCACCTGTCGCACATGACCCAGACCATGGGTCCCTCTTTGTACGTGGTCCTCTTCCTGATCGTGTTCGCGGAGACGGGTCTGGTCGTAACACCCTTCCTGCCTGGCGATTCGTTGCTGTTCGCGGTCGGCGTACTCTGCGCGATGGACCCGGTGTGGCTCGGCTTGCCAGCAGGCGGCTTCGTGCCGAGCCTGCCGGTCGTGTGCGTCATCCTGTTCGTGGCCGCCGTCCTGGGCGACACCGCCAACTACCATGTGGGCAAGTACGTCGGCCCCAAGGTCTTCACCAGCGAGAAGTCCTGGCTGCTGAACAAGAAGCACCTGATCAGGACTCAGCGCTTCTACGAGAAGTACGGGTCGAAGACGATCATCATCGCGCGTTTCGTGCCTATTGTGCGCACTTTCGCGCCATTTGTGGCCGGGATCGGGGGCATGCACTACCGGCGCTTCATTGCCTTCAACGTCATCGGCGCCGCGCTCTGGGTGGGCCTCTTGGTTCCGCTCGGTTATCTGTTCGCTGATACCCAGATCGTGAAGGAACGCTTCGAGTTGGTGATCATGGCGATCATCCTGCTCAGCGTGCTGCCGATGGTCATCGAGATCGGGCGCGAGTGGCTGAAGCCGAACCCGGCCCAGCCGACCGCTGGCGGATGAGCGCGCCGTCACAACGCTCACGCTTCGCGCTCAACTCTCGGCCTTCTTGTCGGCCTCGTCCCTGTCACTATCGGCGAGTCGCTTGGCTTTGGCTTTGACGTCGTCGTCGCTGAGCCCCTTCTTGAAGGAGCGGATGCCTTCGCCAAGACCCTTGCCGACATCGGCGAGGCGGCTTGGACCGAAAACCAACAACACGACGACGATGACGACGAGCCAGTGAACGGGAGACAATGAACCCATGGGGGCCTCCGGATGGCATGAGCTTGCCGGGTTGCACAGTCGGCTGCAAAACACCCCCTGTTGGGAGTGACACGCGTACGGCTGCAAGCAACTCGCGGGCCGCCGAGCATCGCGATCCCTGCCGCGCCGCGCTCGTGCGAAAACCAGCGTCCTTGCGCCGAATCCCTGGCGACGGTCCGCGGCCGCCGGAGCCGACTCCCAAGGTCACGTAACCGGGGTGATCGGGGCCACGGGAGTCCAGCGGGCTTGCCTCTCCTGTCCGAGTGCGCAAAGGTCGTCGAGCGCCGCTGAAGTCATGCTCCCACGTTCGCTGCTCTCTAGAGGCACGGCACTCGGCCTCGCAGCCCTGCTCTTGGCGGGCGGTCTGGCCGTCGTGTCGTGCAAGAAGAAGAACGGGCAGTCCGCAGAGGCCCCGGCGCCGAGGCCCACCTTGCGCATCGCGGTCGTCTCTACGCTGGCCGGCGCGCTCGAGCCCTGCGGCTGCCAGAAGGACATGCTCGGCGGCGCCGATCACGCCGCCGCGCTGCTGGCCAAGAAGCGAGAGACGGCTGGCGCGCAGCTCGTCCTCGGCGCGGGACCGATGTTCTTCATGAACCCGGAGCTCGACCACAAGGCCGCGACTCAAGAGCAATGGAAGGCGGACGCCATCGCCGAGTCCTTGTCGGAGATGGGGCTCGCGGCGTGGTCGCCCGGCGCCAACGACTGGGCCGCCGGCGCCGCGCGCCTCGCCGAGCTGCGCGGCAAGGCTCGGGCGACGCTGCTCGCAGCCAACCTGAGCGGGGAAGTCGCCGGGGCGACGGCCGTGAGCGTCATCGAGGTCGCAGGGCACAAGGTTGGCGTCGTGGGCGTGAGCTTGCCGTTGATCGTCGGCGCCTCGCCCCCGGGCGTGAAGGTCGAGGAGGCGCAAGCGGCGCTGGTCCGAGGGCACGAGGCGCTGGCTGCGCAGGGCGCACGGCTGTTCGTCGCGCTGGTCAGCGCGCCACGCGGCGAAGCGCTGCGATTGGTCGAGACGGCCAACGTCTTTCACCTGGCCATCATCGGCAAGCCCTTCGACCGCGGCGAGGGCAACGACGCGCCCACGCCGCCGGTGCTGCTGGGCAAGACCCTCGTGGTGCAGCCGCCCAATCACTTGCAGGCGGTGTCCGTCGTCGACTTCTTCGTGCGCGATGGGGGCTTCGAGTTCCAGGACGGCATCGGCATCGAGCTAGGCGAGAAGCGCCAGCGCCTCGAGAGCCGCATCAGCGAGCTGAGCGCGCGTATCGCAGACTGGGAGAAGCAGCGCGGCGTGAGCGAGACGGACCTCGACGCGCGCCGCAAGGAGCTGGCGGCAGCGCGCGCACAGCTCGCGGGCTTGGCGCCCGCGGAGCCCCCCAAGACGGGCTCGTATTTTCGCTACGAGCTGGCCGAAGTGCGTGAGAGTGTGGGCACGGACGCGAAGGTCGCCGGGCGCATGGCGAGCTACTACAAGCGAGTAAACGAGCACAATCGGGAGGCCTTCAAGGATCGCAAGCCGGAGCCGGTGACGGAGAACCAGAGCAGCTACCTGGGCGCCGAGGCATGCAAGAGCTGTCACCTCGAAGAGCATGCGTTCTGGAAGACCACGCCCCACGCTCGCGCCTACGTGACCCTCGAGCGGCAGCACAAGCAGTTCAATCTAGAGTGCGTGGACTGTCACGTGACGGGCTACGAGAAGCCCGGCGGCTCCACGGTGACGCACGTAGAGCGCCTGACCGACGTGCAATGCGAGGTGTGTCACGGTCCGGGTTCGCGTCACCTCGCCGATCCCGCCAACCCTGCGCTGATCCTCAAGACGCCGGGAAAAGATCTGTGCGCGCCGACCTGTCACCACCCCCCGCACGTGGGTCCGAACTGGGACGTGGAGCAGGCGTGGAAGAAGATCATCGGCCCGGGCCACGGTGGTTGAGGGGCGCGCTCACTCCGGCGTTCGCCGCGCGACGTAGAAGAAGTCCCGCGGCTCGGGCAGCGAGACGTAGCCTCGCTTGCGGTGCTCGAGCTTGGGGATCAGCGTGGAAGTCACCTGCAGGGGGGCGTCCGGCTTCGGCCTGCCGAACAACAGGAACCGAGTCCAGTAGTAGTTGATGTCGAGCTGCGCCGCGTGCGCGGCCCCCGCGACGCGCAGCCCCTCGGCCAGCTCGCGAGGGCCCACCTCTTCGCCGAGGCCGAAGAAGAACACGCGGCCGGTCGCGTCGAGCGCGATGGCCGAGCGACGGCGGGTCTTGGTCTTGGGATCGAGGCCACCCCAGCGCCGCTCGTTGCGCTGCTCGAGCTCGGGATGCAGCGCGCCCTGCTCCAGGATGCACGAGGGCGCTTGTCGCCACGCGGTGAGCCCGACTTGATTCGGCGCGATCGCGGTCCACGAGCGCAGCGTGACGCGGCCATCCTGGTGCAGTGCGACGGTGCACGCGTCCTCGCGGGGCGGCAGGAACACCGCGCCATCCTTCATCATGCCGTAGCGACCGTGGCGCGCTTGCCAGCTGCCGTTGAACGCAGCGAGCACGTGGGGCAGATCGCTCTCGGGCACGACCCCCGGGCGCTTGTCGGCCGGGACGTCCTTGGACTCGGGCTCATCGGTGCCGGCTACCAGCTCGAGCCGGGCGCGCTCGAGATCGATGGCGACGATGGTGACCTTCTTCCAGCGACTGACGTGGTGGGGATGGATCACCGTGCGGTACAGCAGGTGCGGCTCGGCCGCGGCGTGCTCGGCGAGGGACGCGCTGCCGAGCGCGACCCAGCGCCCGTCGCCCTCGCCCGCGGACGCGGGGTGCGGGGGCGCCACGTCCGGCGGTGGGAACGAGGTGCCTGGGAAACGTTCCCGCGTCGGCTCCGGCACGCTGGCGGCCTCCGCCGGTTGGGCGGCGGGCGCGGTGGAAGCCGCCGGTGGCCGGGTGGGCTTGGCGACCGCATGTTGGACGGCCGCGGGCTCGGGCTGCGGCGCGCAGGCGGCGAACCCCGACACCATCCAGGTCGAGAGCCAGCGTCGCATGGTCTGGCGAGGGTAGAACATCGCACTGCAGAGGGAAGGGAAAGTGACCGCCGCGCGCACAATGTGCTGGCTGGTGCGCCGATTGACGCGGCTGGTTGGCCATGTAACCCACTTTTTTTGCGTCTACCCGTCGGGACGCTCGTCTCACCACGACGGGAGGATCAACACCCATGACTCGAACTTTCTCCGCTCTTACCGCGCTGGCCCTCAGCGTGGGATTCATCGGCTGTGTCGTACATCAGGGCCCTCCGCCCTCGGCCCAGCCGGCCCCGACAGCCGCTCCGGCCCCCACGCCAACGGGCACGACCGAGCCGGCGCCCGCGCCTGTCACCAACGATCCCACCGCCGAGATCCCCGCGGATCCGGAGGATCCGGCGAGCGTCACCGACGCGCTGCCGCCGCAGCCCCCCATGGAGGCTCCTCCCACCACTCCGGGTGCGGCTGAAGAGCTCGCCGCGGGCGTCGCCGACGGCAAGCCGGCGGGCATCGAGCCGGGCTCGCCGGCCGCGTTCTGGATCTGGCGCAACCCCGCCGGGGTCTGGAAGGTCCGCACCACGACGGCCAAGCTGCCGCACCTGTTCCGCGGTCGCGTCAAGGGCGTCCGCTCCCCCATCGGCACCGTGCGCCCGTCCCGGACCGAGTTCGCCGATCGCGTGACGAAGGCGGGTCAGGAAGTGCACTTCAACTTCGCGACCAAGGGGCACGTGGACGGCTTCGACTTCCGCGTGCAGGGCTGCGTGCGCTTCGACCTGCAGATCGACGGCGGCCCAGCGCCCAAGAAGATCTTCGTCGGTCAGGGCGTCGCGTCTCCCAAGACGAACCACTTCATCCTCTGCCCGGCCCAGTGAGCCGCTGAGTCCCCTGCGGCGCAGTAGGGCGCGATCGCTCCCGCTGCGCCGCGACTCAGGGCAGGGCCGTCTCGAGGAACCGGCCCCGGCGATACGCGAGCGTGTACACGAGCGCGAACGCCAGGTAGGTGGCCGCCACCGCGTACCACAGGTGCTGCATCGGGCGGCCGAAGCCCAGGACCAGCGCCGTGCACACGGGCACCTGAAAGCCGAGCACGACCAGCGTGTCGAGGCGCAGCGTGAAGCGCGTGGCGCCGGCGCCCTGAATCGCCGAGCCGAGCACGATGGCGACACCGAGCGCGACGTAGGCCGGGCCCACGGTCGCGACGTAAGACTGGCCCACCTCGAGCACCTCCGGACGGGAGTCGAAGAAGCCGACGATCTCGCTGCCCCACGCTCGGTACGCCAGGGCGAGCGCGGCCATCATCAGGCCGTTGTAGAGCGCGGCGTACCAACCCGAGTGCAGCGCGCGATCGGCCCGGCCTGCGCCCAGGTTCTGCCCCATGAACGTCTGCGCGGCGCTGCCCCAGCCCAGTCCCACGAACAGCGCCATCGTCTCTAGACGGAACACGATACCGAGCGCCGTGGTCGCGGACTGATCCTCCGCGGTCGTGTACGCGCGGGCGACGAGCGAGTGGACGAACAACATGGCCAGGATGCGCACCACGAGCTGCGCGCTCGACGGCCAGCCGATGCGCCAGATGGAGGCGAGCGCGGCGCGCTCGGGCCCGACCAGGATGTCTCTCCGGAACAGGCCGAAGCGCTTGGTGATCAGCAGCACGAGCGGGAACAGCACGAGCAGCCTCGCCAACAGCGTCGCCCAGGCCGCGCCCATCAGCTCCATGCGCGGGATGCCGAGGAAGGCCGCGATGGGCGGCCCCCAGGAGAACACCTCCGGAGCCTCCCCCGGCCCATAGATCATGAGCACCGCCAGGACCAGGTTCAGGGCGTTGGCGGTCAAGAGCATGCTCACCGGCGTCTTGCTGCTGCCGAGGGCACGCTGAACCGTGGTCAGGTGCAGCAGGAAGAAGATCGTGAAGCTGCCCCCGATCAGCACCCGCAGGTACGACGCGCCGAGGCGGGCCACCTCGCCCTTCGCACCGACCACGTCCTCCAGCAGCCAGCGCGCTCCCAAGATGCCGAGCAGTCCGAAGGCCACGCTCAGCGCGCCCACCAACAACACGGACTGCCACGCCATGCGGCGCGCGCCGTCGTGATCCCCTTGCCCCCACTTGCGGCTGATGATCGCCGAAGTCGCGATGGACAGGCCATAGCTCAAGATCGTGCCGAGCGCGGCGAGCTGGTCGCAGATCCCAATCGCTCCGAGCGCCGGCTCCGCGACCTCCGAGTCGAGCCGTGAGATCAAGAAGGCGTCGACGAGGTTGAACGTGGTCTGCAGCCCCATGCCGAGCGCCAGCGGCGTGCCGAAGCGCAACACCGCCCAGGGCAGCGCACCCGCTTGAATGCGCGCTTCTGCTTCAGCCATTGGCCTGATCGCGCATGAAGCAGGTGTCCGGAACCGCCAGCTGCTGTCGGTGCGGCGCGGTGACGGCGATGAAGCGCTTGGTGACGGGATCGTTGTACCCGCTCGGCAGACGGTCCCCAGCGCTCGCGTCCAGGTAGAAGCGAGCCACGCGCTCCATGAGCAGCTCGCGAACCCACTTGCCCACCAGTGATGCGAGCATCACCAGCGGGCAGGACGCGTCCGCGTCGCGCACGAAGTGAAGCTCTCCCACCCCGGGGAAGCGATACGCGCTGCGCGCTCGCCCCTGCTCGAGGACGGCGAACAGTCGCTCCGACAGCGGCCCGAAATAGCTCCCGTAGTCCGCGATGCCGCCGACCTTGCCGCAGATGGCCAGGATCTCCACGCCGGCCTCCCGGCGCAGCTCGAGCACTAGGCGCTCCATGGCGTGCAGGTCGGCGACGAAGCGGTGGTGCCCGACGTCGTTGGCCTCGTTCAGTCGTTTGGTGCACACGACGCTCGTCCGGATCGTCGTGACGCACACGCCGCGAGCCTCCAGCTTCGACAGGTGTGAACGCAGCCGCTCGACGTCGGCTTCCGACGCGCCAAAGGCCTGCCCCGCGGGAGACCAACACTGGGCCTCGACGTGGCGTGGGCACGGCGCGGTGAGCGCCTGCGCGCTCTCCAGCGAGAGCGCAGCGAAGAGCTCCGCCGGACCCGACGGCTCGGGCACTACTGCGCGCGCCCACGCCTCGCCCAGGGAGAAGCTCGAGTGGCTCACTAGGCGCTTGGAGTCGTCCAGATCCGCCGCGATGGAGCGCGGCAGGCGGCGCGACAGGGTCCTCTCGCCGCGCTCGTCCAGCCGCGCGCCCACGGCCGTGACGACCAGCGGCCCGAGTCGCGCGCCCAGGCCGTTCTCATCCACGCCGATGCGATACAGCTGGCTCACGGCCGGCGCAGGATAGCCCGCACTCGCCGCGCAGCGCCAGCGACGCCGTCACCCGCCGGACACCGGCGGAATGATCGCGACCACGTCGCCGTCCTCCACCGGCTCCGCGGGATCGGCGAAGGTCTCGTTGATGGCGAAGCGCACGCCGGCGAGCTTGCCCGCGAGCGCGGGTCGCACCGTAGGCAGATACGTCTGAAAGTCCGCCAGCGTGCGGACGTTCGCGGGTCGCGCCAGTTGCTCCTCGGCGATGCCCGCGAGGTCGCGGATGGCCGCGAAGTACAGCACGGTGATGGTCACGCGTTCGCCTTCGCGAGGTAGCGCGCCAGACCCTCGCTCACGCTGAGCAGGTTCGGCGTGATGCGCTTGACCAGGTAGTCCTCCACCGTCTTGCTCACGCTCTTGCCGAGCAGCTTGGGTACGCCCTTGATGCGACTGGCGTCGATCTGGATCTCACCGCGAATCTCGAGCCGGGTGGCGTCGCCGTCGACTACGAAGCGGTTCTTGCCTTCGCAGCTCACCGCTTCAGTGAAGGAGCGCGTCTCGATGCGCCAGGCGCAGGTGAAGTCGTCGGCGTTCCAGGTCGCGTAGTCCGTCCAGCCCAGCATGGACTCGGACAAGACCATGCGCGCCGCGGCGGGCACCTCCCCGCCACCATGCCACACGTTGACGATGCGCGTGACGGCGCCCTCGTCCTCGCGGGACGTCTGCTCGATGCGTCGGATGTTCGGCAGAAACTCCACCAACTCCACGAGCTTGTCGCGGTAGGCGGTGAACACGGTCTCGCGAGGAAACTTCAGGGTCGAGTCGGCGGAGAGCAGCATGGTGGATCGAGGTTCACAGGCCGTAGGTGAAGCCGAGGGTCGGCGCGATGACCACGGCAAACTCCGGCAGGAGCGCGCGACCGGCCACCTCCACCACCATGGCCAGATCCGTGGACACGGCGTAGTGGATGCCCAGCCCGGCGCCGCCGAAGAACGGGCCGCCGGTCTGGTACACGTCGAGCTTGTAGTTCTCGATCTCGCCACCGCGATCTTCGCTCACCGTCGTGTTCACCCGCGCGCTCGCCTGAGCCGCGCCGAGGTTGGCGTAGGCGTAGGGCCGCACGCCGGTCGCCACGAAGGGATCGTTCGAGAAGAAGAACGCGAAGCGGCCTTCCGCGTGCACCGGCAAGAAGCTCTTGCCGTCGGGGCGAGACGGATGGCCCAGGAACGCGAGACCGAGGCGCAGCCCGGCGGTCATGCGCGTGCCGAGCAGTCGATCGTAGCCCAGCATCACGCGCATGCTGCCGATGCCCACGCCACCCTGAACGGTGTTCGTGTTGCCGCTCTCGATGGGCTGACCGACGTAGGGCACGCCGCCCGAGAAGAAGCAGCTGAGCTTGCCGCTGTCTTGAGCCGCGGGGCTGCAGGCGTCGTCGGTGGAGTCCACCACCATCAGGTCGGGCGAGAAGGACAGTGAGAACCAGTTGGATTTCCGCGCGTCGCCGGGCGCCGCGGGCCGCTCCGAGGCGTCCACACAGCTCAGCGCTTGGCAGACTTGCGTGCCCGGGCAGTCGTCGTCCACGTCGCAGGACAGCGCGTCGACCGGGCGTGGACACGGCGATGGCGGCACCTCGTCCGGTAGGGCGGGCTGACGGCCGGAGATCGACTCCTTGAGCTCGACCACGTTGGGACTCCCGGCAGACCCCGAGCTTGCGATGCGATCGAGGTTCCCGTCGAAGGCCGTGACGAAATAGGAGAGCTTGCCCGGGCGCTGGGTCTCGGTGCAGGGGATGTATCCGCCCCACCCCTCGCGGTGCGCCTTCAAGCGAGTCTCCTTCCAGTCCTCGCTGCCCGGCGTTCGATAGCGCACGGTCACGCTCGACGCCTCGAGGCCCTCGGGCAGCTCGACATAGACCGGGATGGAGTGCAGCACGGCCTGCTCCTTCCACGGATCCTCGGTGAGCTTGGGCAGCCCTTTCTTGGGCGGCGCCTTGGGCTCGGCAGTGCCCCCGGATTTCGCCTCATCGAACGCCCGCTGCACGTCGCCCGTCAGGTAAGACGGGTCGGGCTTGGCTTTGGGGTCGAGCTCGAGCATCTTCTTGAACGCCTCGACGGCCTCGCCAGGTCGCGCCATGCCCGCCGAGTAGACGGTGCCCAGGTTGCCGTGCAGCTGCGCGAGCACGCCGGTGCTGCACTTGCTCTTGGCGCACGAGTCGATGGCCTTCTTGAGCTTCGCGACGGCGGCGTCCATGTTGGTCGCGAGGTAATCCTCCTCCATCGCCTCGCGCGCGAGCTTGGTCGCGCGGGCGTCCCCAGCCTGGGCCGCGGCGATCGAGGTGGAAAGCAAGACTACACACGCGAGTCCGGGGAAGCCGGCTCGAGGCAATCGCATTCGGAACATTCCGCGCCGATGTTAGGAGATTTTCCAGGGACGTGCGGGAATTTGAGGCGGGGTCGCGGCGGCCCCGGGAGTCCCCCGGTTTTCCAGCACAGACTCGGCGGGCGGGGCGTGATAAATAGGGCCCGGCCCATGTCTGGAGGAACAGCCGTGTCGAGCGCCCCGAAGCTAGGACGGGATATTTTCGTTGCCTTGGCCGCCGTCGGCTGGGCGGACGGTCACCTCGATCCCGAGGAAGCGGACGCCATCGTCCGCACCGCCGTCGAGGCCGGCCTGGAGCTGGACGAGATCGCCGAGATCGAGGAGGCCACCCAGACTCGGGTGGATCTCGGCGAGATCGACCGCCGCGAGCTGAGCAAGGAAGATCGACTCTTCGTCTACGCCGTGGCCTCGTGGATGACCTGGCTCGACGGCGAGGTCAGCGAGGAGGAGACAGCGGCCCTCGCGCGTCTCGGGGACAGCCTGAAGATCCCCGAGAAGCCTCGGCAGCACGCCGACGCCATCATGCGCGAGGTCGCCTATCAGAGCGAAGACATCCGCCCCGCTCGCTATGATCTGTCCGCCCTGCGCAGCCTCATCCACGAGCGCCTCGAAGAAGCGCAGCGCGCCCGCGCCGAGATCGCTCCGGAAGAATGACCCGGCGCGCGCGCGAAGGGCTAGTTGCAGCGATTGAGGTTGGAGGGCAGCCCTGACGACGCCGAGCAGGTGTGGTTCGGGTTCAGACACACCTGACCTGGGTGACACACCTCCCGCTTCGTCTGGCCCGTGCAGGTGTTCTCGCACTGCACGGAGACGTAGCGGTTCTGCGGGAACGAGAAGGTGGCGCAGCAGATCTGGCCGGGGCAGTCCTCGGGACCGTCGCAGGTGACGGGCAGGGTGGTGCAGTTCGGCGCGCCCGCGCACGAGCACGCCGTCGCCGTCGCCGTGCAGTAGTCGGCGCCCGGGTTCAGCACGCAGCACTTCTCGGCGCCGGCCGCGCAGACCGCTGGATTCGTCGTGCCGCAGCTGGTCCCCGGTCCGCCCGCGCTGCCGCCGGTGCCCGCGCCGCCGGTGCCGCGCCGGTGCCGTACGCGCGCCGCCGGTGCCGGCCGTCCACCGGTGCCCGCGCCGCCGGTGCCGGCCGTCCCGCCGGTGCCCGCGCCGCCGCACGGCACCGAGGGTGGACCGCCGAACTGGCTGGGATCCACGCAGCCGAGGCCGATGAAGGTGTCGAGCACGCCGCACATCCCGCTGGGCTTGCAGCAACCTTGCAGCGTGAAACCCTGAATGGTCTGCGGCGGGCAGCTGCTGTCGGGCGTGCCCGCTTGGTTCTGCTCGATGCACTGGTTGCCGAGCAGGCTGGAGGAGACGCCGCACTTGTCCCCGACGCAGCAGGAGTCGATCTGGCCGATGGGCAGCGACGGCGTCTCGCACTGCTGGCCGCCGCAGACCACGGCCGCGCCGCCGGTGCCGCCGGCCACGTTGCCCGAGCCGCCGGTGTTACCGCCCACGCCGCCGGTCGAACCACCCACGCCGCCGGTGCCGCCTGCGGGGCCCGCCGCCGAGCCGCCGCTGCCGCCTGCGCCCGCGCCCGCCCCCGAGTCCGCCTCCGGATAGCCTTGAAAGTCGATGTCCGTCACCCCACCACACGCGACGGCGGCCGCTGCCGCCGCGAAGAATCGAGTCCACGAGCCGAGGGTGCGAGTGACGTATCTCATGAGGGCTGCTCCTGGAGCGAGATGCTCACGCCAAAAGCTCGGTCTTGGCAACCGGGTAACCGCTCGGACGCACCACGGCGTAGGAAAGCGCCAGGATCTCGATCAAGACGACCCGGTAGACGGCGTGGACGTCGTCCACGTCCACCTCGTCCGAGTGGGCCTCCAGGGTCGCGTCCACGTGCTCGTGGACGAACTCGAGCAGGTGGGGCTGCTCCATGGAGATCACGTCGTCGCTGTCCAGGGGCTCGGCCGGATCCGTGCGGCGGAGCTCTTCATCCAGCTCGAGCAGCTCTTCGGTGGCGACCAGCTCCTGCGCGTGGATCTCGTCCAGGTGCTCGCCGTGGGCCTGCTCGAACGCCAGCCAGACCGCGAGCGAGAGGAAGTAGCCCAGCGCGAGCGCCGTCTCGTCCAGCGGCTTGCTCAGGGTCTCGGCGACGCGACCCGCGAGCGCCGGTTGACTCTTCTCGAAGCGATCGAACGCCTCGTCGAGCTGGTCCCGTGCCTCGTCGTCGTCATCCGCCAGGCTGTCGCGCACCGCGTCCAGCGCGAAGGTGGGCACCTTGGCGTAGGGAGGAACCGGTCGGATGGCGGTGCGACGAACCCACACGCCCTTCATTGTTAGCATGGGCTCGCGGCTCGGGAAGTCTTTTCTCCCCGCTTGCGGCGGGTTTCGGCCCTCTGCTCCGCCCGAGCGCACATGGTATAGGCGGTCGGCGTGTGACGGCGCTCTGGCGCTGCCCGCATCGAGCCGAGAGCATGCCCGAGCCCACCCCCGTTGGCCAAGACGAGCTGCCGCGCCCAAGGCGTTGGCGCTGGTGGCCGTTGGTGTTGGCTCTGCCGTTCGTCGTGCTCACTGCATGGTTCGTCGCGGCGCGCGTCGGTGCGCGTGACCAGGTGCTCGCCGGCGTTCACGTCGCTGGGCTACCGGCGTCGGGCGATGACGCTCAGCGGCTCGCAGCGCGTCTCGCCTCCCTGGAGACAGAGCTCGCGAGCGTCCCGCTCATGGTCAGGGTCGCAGGCCGGGATTTCCCGCTCGACCCGCGCGAAATCGGCTTCGCGGTGGACGAGGAGGCGAGCGTCCGCCGCGCGCTGGCGGAGGGTCGCGGCGGCTCGGTCGTCGCGCAGTTCGCCTGGTGGCTTCGCCGCTTCGGCGCGCCGGCGGAGGTCGAGCTCGACCTCCGCGTGGACGAGGTCGAGCTCCGCCGCGCGCTCGACGCCATCGGAGAGCGCGCGCTGTCCACGCCACCATTCTCGGGCGGCATCGCGCATCGCGGCGGCGGTCCGGTGATCGATCCGCCGCGCGACGGTGACGCGCTCGACGTCGCGCGCTCGACGCCGCTGCTGCTCGCGGCCCTGGTGCGTTCCGAGCGCGAGCCCATCGAGCTGCCGCTGCTGAAGCGACAGCCTACGACGGAGCCGAGCGCTCTGGACCACGCGCTGTCCGAGGCGAGGCGCCTGCTCGCCGCCAACGTCGAGCTCACCAGTGAGGACGGCGAGGTCACCCTCAGCGCCACTCCCGCCGAGCTCGGCGCTGCGCTCCGCTCCGTGGTCACCCCCGACGGTCGTCGCGTCGACTTGCACTTCGACCCGACGGCCATCGCAGCCTGGCTGGCGAGCGAGAAGCAGCGACTCGAGGCGCCGCCGCGGAGCGCGGAGTTCGTCATCGATGCGCAAGAGCGCGTGAGCGTGCTGCCGAGCCGGCCCGGGACGCGCATCTCGGCCGAGCGGGTGGCGGAGGCGCTGCTGCTGGCGGCTCACTCGACGGGGCGACACGGAGTGCTGCCCCGCCTGACGGGCGCCGAGCCCGAAGTCACGACCGACGAACTGCTCGCACGCGGGGTCACCGGTCTGGTCTCGCGCTTCACGACCCATCATCCGTGCTGTCAACCGCGGGTGAAGAACATCCATCGCATCGCCGACATGCTCGACGGCTTGCTGGTGCTACCCGGCGAGATCGTGAGCGTGAACGCGACCATCGGCCCACGCACCGTGAAGAACGGCTTCGTGGAGGCGCCCACCATCGAAGAAGGCGAGATGGTGGACTCCCTCGGCGGCGGCGTCAGTCAGTTCGCCACGACCTTCTTCAACGCGCTGTTCTACGGCGGGTACGACATCATCGAACGACAGCCCCACAGCTTCTACTTCGCGCGCTACCCGATGGGTCACGAGGCGACGTTGTCCTGGCCCAAGCCGGACATCATCTTCCGCAACGACACCGCCGCTGCCATGCTCATCCGCTGCGTGTACACGGAGACCAGCATCAGCGTGAAGATCTACGGCAACAACGGCGGCCGAAAGGTGCGGGCCACGCGCGGCGCGCAGTTCGACGTGACCCGGCCGCCGGTCGAGCTGTTGCCCAACCCGGACCTGTCCCCGGACGAAGAGAAGGTGAAGGAGAGCGGGCAGATTGGCTGGAGCGTGTTCGTGGGGCGCGAGCTGACGTTCCCCGGCGGCGCGAAGAAGGACGAGAAGCGCAAGGTGGTCTACAAGCCGCGGGTACGGCGCGTCGAGGTCCACCCCTGCCGCATCCCCGCGGGCGAGCCCGGGCACACCGGCGAGAAGTGCCCGGTGCCGGAGGCGGGTACGGGGGAAGACGGCGGTTGACCCGAGCTGAAGCGGGGGGACCTGATTGAGGCTGGCCGCCCCTCGAACTACGGCACGCGCAGGCGGGCGCCACGCTGGACGCCGCCACCTGGGGAGCCGAGCTGGCGTCCGGCGACGGCCCGGGACGCATCTACATCGTCGAGCCGACCGGGCCGCTCGAAGATGACCCCAACCTGACGGACAAGAAATTCCCGGGCAACCCGACGAGATCCTACCGCACGAAGGACCCGCTTCGGGTCATCGGCGAGATCACGGACTGGACGGGGCACGCGCCCGAGCAGCTCGAGGGACCACCTCGCCCGACTCGCAGAGCAAGGTATCGAGGCCATCGAGGAGTGAGCGGGTAGGATGAGCGCCGGGGACCGGCTGACTCTCTCCGGAAGCATCACCGTCGCGACGGGGCACCTGCAGGGAACGACGCAGAAGTCTCGCGCTCGAAGGGCGTTTCAGGCGTTGGTGGACTCCAGGCTCACCCTGCGCGTCGTGCCACCAGACCGGCGCGAAGTCGTCGTCACGTGTCAGTTCCTCCAGGGGTCGCTCGAGACGACGTGGTCCGGCGACGACATGACGCTGCTCGAGATCTTCAATGATTGCGAGGTCCCACTGGCAGCAGATGGCCCGCACCGGGTGAGCGCCGAGGTGCAGTGGGCGCCGGAGGTGAAGCTCGACAGAGCGCTCCTCGAGGTTCGTCGCGAGCCCGCCCGGTAGCCAGCTAGGAGGGCGGGGGGGGTCGGGCTCCATCATTGGTGCGAGGTAGTGCTAAGGTTTCAACCCCTGGCTGAGCGCAGGGTGAGCCAATGCCGACGACCGTGTCACAGCCATGGACTCTCTTGCTTCTGGCGCTGCTCGCGGTCGCCTGCGGCGGTTCCACGTCGAGCGACGGCGGTAGCGGCGGCGTCGCCGGGGACGGGGGCTCGGCCGACACCTGTTGGTACGGCGGCAAGCAGTACGCGATCGGCGCCTCGTTTCCTGCGGAGGACGGCTGCAACACCTGCTCCTGCTCGCTCGAGGGAGTCGGCTGCACGCTGATGGCCTGCGCCAAGGGCTGCAACTATGGCGGCCAAGACTACCAGCCCTTCGAGAGCTTCGTGGCGAAGGATGGTTGTAACGAGTGCACGTGCGAGCCGACCGGAGAGGTGAGCTGCACGAACATGGCTTGTACGCCTGACTGCGTATACGGCGGCAAGCCCTACGCCGTCGGCGAAGCCTTCCCGTCACTGGACGGCTGCAACCAGTGCCACTGCGCGGCGCCCAGTGTCGTCTCGTGCACCACGAGCTATTGCATGTGCGATCCCAAGAGCGAGTGGTGGCGGCACTATGTGGCCACGGATCTCCAGACCTGTGCGGTGATCGATTTCGCGTGCCCGGACCACACCACGGGCTTCGAGAATCAGTGCGGGTGCGGCTGCCAGCAGGACCTGAGTTGCCCGCAGTGGCTCGACTGCACCCCACCTGCGAACTGCGCCGAGCTGGTCAAGAAGTGCCCGTACTCGGGGGTTGCCTTGGACTGATCAGGGGCTGGGCTGTCCGCTGCAGATCGTCTCGGTGACGAAGTAGTCCGGAGCGCACTTGCCCGTGTTGCCGCCGCCGGCGTAGTCGCAGTAGTCGCTCTGGCACTCCTCCGCGCTCTGGCAGTCCGCGCCGTTCTGCTGTCTGGCGGCGCACTGGCCCTCGTCGGTGCAGTACGTCTGCGCGTTGCAGGCCTCCCAGCTCCCGCCGCAATCGCCGCCGGCTCCGAGCTGAGGCGTGCACGTCCCGTTGCCGCAGTAGTGACCAGCCACGCAGCCGCCGCCGCTGCAGCTCTGCCCCGCGCCCGCGAGCTGCTCACAGTTGCCCGACTCGCCACAAAACACGCCATCGTTGGTGTAGCAGGTGGCGTTGCCGTTCGACGCGCCGCCGCCGCTGCAGCTGGTGGAGTTGCCGGAGGTGGTGCAAGTGCTGTAGCACCCATCTCCGAGCTTGCCGCGGGGCTCGGCGACGCACTTGCCGTCGTCGCAGTATGCCGAGCCGCCCGGGGGCGCCTTGCACTGCTCGTCGAGCTGACAGTTTGCCCCGTCCGCCAGGGTGCCGACGAACACGCGATCGCAGGCCGGTGAGTCGGGCTCCCCCGCGCACGAGGCGGCGACGCTCTGGAACGCCTTCAGACACGCTCCCGCGGCCGCCGCGTCGTATTGTACCCCGTCCGCGGAGAGCAGCGGCGTGACGAACTGGCCGTAGAACTGGGTGAGGAGCTGCTTGCAGCTCGCCGGGTCGTGCGCGTAGCCCTGCTGCGAACAGCATGGCCCGATGTTGTCGCACACCGCGGAGGTCATGCGGTCGAGGAGCTGTTCTTTGGGAATGGGAGCCGCCGTGCCGGTGCCGTCCGACGAGCCGCCGCAACCCGGGACCAATACCGCCGTCAACGCTAGCGAGCCCAGAACGAGTAGAACCTGACGCATCGTGAACCTCCGAGAGTCTTGCCGGGGTGTAGCACCCCACACGCCGCGGCAACAGCTTCCTGGCTCAACGCCTCTCGGCCAGCCGCACCTGTCCGGCGGCCACCCAGCCGTCCACCGTGCCCCACTCCACCTGCCAGTACTGCCCGCCTCGCTGGCGCACGAAGACGGACGCGCCCTCGGGTATTTCGTTCGGCTCCTGGCCGCGGGGGGGTAGAGGGCGCCCCTGCTCGTCGAGCAGGCGCGCCTCGGGCACGACCACGACCCCCTCGCTGCTGGTGAGGCGCAGCTGACGCGCCCCGACCGCGGCGCTGCCGCCGACCAGCAGCAACAGCGTACCGGCGCCGGTCAAGGTGGCGCCCGTGAGGCGTGGCCGCCGGTGGCTCGCGAACAGCCCCAGCGCCAGACCCACGGTGCTGAGCAGCGAGCCGAGCGCCGCCGCCAGGGCCCAGCCGTTCTCTGGGAAGAGGCCCAACACGGCGCGACCGAGCGCCGGTCGCTCGGCGATGGCCGCGGCCCCTCGCCGGGCGCGCCGCCGCGCGATCTCGCGGCGCACGGTCTCGAGGGCCCGCGCGGCCTCCTCGTCACTCGAGTCGTGATGCAGAGTCTCCACGAGCGCGGCCGCCGCGCGTCCGAGATCACCCGGGCGGGCCGCTGCCGAGCGCGCCCTCGCGACGTACGCGGCGGCGCGATTGAAGCTGACGTCCGGGTGAGCGTGACCACGGTCCGCGAGCAGCTCGAACTGATCGATGGCCTCGTCGTGGGCGCCGCGCGCGAGCGCCTCCACGCCCTGCTTCCAGAGCGTCTCGCGCTCCGTGCTGCCCAGCGCGGTGGCTACGCCCAGGTACGCGGTCAGCAGGGCAGCCGCAAGAGCGACGACACAGCGCTTCACTCGCCGCTCCGCTCCTCGGCGGCCGGCGTGCGGCTCGTGAGGCGCTCCACCAGCGCGCGGAGCTCCGACGCGAAGGACTGCTGGGGCGCGCTGCCCACGAAGCGAGCGTCGTCGGCCCGCGCGAGCAGCGTGGTCAGCTGCTCGACCAACTCGGGCTCGAGGCCCCGGTCGCCCAGCGCCGTGGGTAGCTCGGTCCTCAACAGGGCCCGCGCCTTGAGTCCGGTGGCGTGTTCGATGGCGAGCCACAGCGCGCTCTCGGCCCGACTGGCCGCCTCGGCGGCGTCGCCGGCGTCCTCGGCCTGCTTCGCCGCGGCCAGGGCGCGCTGGGCCTGCGCGGCCAGTGAGCTCTTGCGTCCGGCGCGCGCGGTCAGCAGCCGCCCCAGCCCTGCCTGGGCGCCGCGCGACCCCAGCACCAGCGCGGGGCCGGCCAGCAGCAGCCACAAGAACCAGGGGCGATCGGTGAGCGGGTCGCTGCGCCTGGGGGGCTCGGCGCGCAGCGTCGACCTGGCCTGCAGCAGGCCTGCCAGCGCGTCGCTCTCGGGTTCATCGGCGACGCTCGCGGCGTTCGAGCTCGGCCGCACGAGCACGCGCCCGAGCTCGGCGCGGGCCACCTCGTAGCGTCCGCGCTCCGCGTCGTAGTACGGCAGGGTGAGCTCGCCGAGCTCGACCTCGCCAGCCTGTGCGAGCCGAACGGCGTAGGTCAGCTTGCGCAGCCCGCCGACCTTCGTCCCCCGCACGTCGAGCTTCTCGTAGTGGTTCGGCTCCAGCCACTGTACGCCGTGCTGTTGCGGTGTCTTGAGTGCGAACGGTACGTTCCCCGTGCCCTCGATCTTGGCCACGACGCTGACGGACTCGCCCGCGGGAACCTCGCGCGGCGACACGGTCGCGGCGAGGGTGAAGCGGCCGACGTCCCCGATGGTGTAGCCCGCCGGCCGGCCCGCGAGGGGCGGCTCGCTGACCAGGACCTCCAGCGGCTGGCTGTAACGAATCAGTCCCTTGTGCTGCCCCTCGGACGGGTAGCCGCGACCGTCGAAGCCCATGCGCATGGCCCCGATGGTCAGCTGGCCGGAGCGGATCGGGAACAGCGCCATCTCGCGGATCTTCTTGGCGTGCCACGCGCTGCCGGCGATCGGCACTTGATGCAGCGGCTCGGCGTAGGAGTTCTCGAGCAGCGTGTGCGCCAGGAACGCCTCTCGGCTCGGCTCCGAGGTGAAGGTCTCGCGGAACGGTCCGCGCCGGCCGTAGGCGTAGATGGCCAGGGTGAGCTGCTCGCCGACCACCGCGCGCTTCGGGGTGACCACGGCGCGAACGAAGGCCAGCGCGTCTGGCGCCTCGTCCACGCGCAGCTCTGGCGGAAACGGTGGCAGCAGATCGAGCAGCGCGTCGTCGTCCTCCGGCGGCGCGAGCCCCGGCACCCGCGGAAAGAGCGAGAACGGATCGAGCGGGTTCTGCAGCGACGGCGGTGACCGTTCGGGCACGACCTCGACGGTGACGGCGTTGTCGCTGTAGCGCTTGCCCTGCACCGTGACGCTGCCCGGACCGATTCGGTACGTGCCCGGTCGCGAGGCAGTGATGCTCCAGGTCGCCGAGATGCCGACCCGCGCGCGGACCTGTCCGTTCACGATCGAGATGCGGCTCTGGGCGCCAATGCTCGGGCCGTGGGCCACCAGCCCCGGGGGGACGGGCAGCCTCGCGTTCATGGGCAGCTCGGTGCCGCCGTCGACCAGCGCGTTGAGCGTTACGGTGAACGTCTCGCCCACCCCGGGGCGCCTGCTCGACACTTGAGTCTGCAGGCTCGGCTCGGCCCAGGCGAGGGTGGCCAGCAGCGACGTGACAGCCGCCCAGAGCGCGCAGCGCACGACGGCTCGCGCGCTCACTTGTCCTCCATCGCGCGGACCGGGCTGCCGCGCAGCGCCCGGTTCTTGGCTGCCTCTTGCTGCAGGGTCGGCGCTCGCTCGAGGCGATCGAGCATCCGCTCGTCCTGATTGACGTTGGGCTCGGGCCGTTGCGCCTGCGGCTCCTGCTGCTGGGGCTGCTGATCTTGCGAGCCGCCGCCGTCCTGGTCTCCGGCGTCCCGCCCGCCGTCCGCGCCGCCACCGTCACCACCTCCGCCGCCGTCGTCTCCACCGTCCGGTGGGCCGCCGCCGTCGCCGCCCTCCGGCGGCGCGTCTGGTGGTGAGTCGGGTGGCGAGTCGGGCTGCGCGTCTTGTCCGGCGTCGCGCTGGTTCTCCTGCTCTTCGATGCGTCGCAGGGCGATGGCTCGGTTCCAGGCGGCGTCCCGCCCGATGCCGTCCCCGGCGTCCTCGGGCAAGCCCGGAATGAGCGCCAGCGCCTTGTCGTAGCTCTTGACCGCCGCCTCGTAGTCGCGGCGAAGAAACTCCAGATTGCCGGCCAAGTAGTGCGCGCGGGCTCGCAGATCGATGGGCTGCGCGCGGTCGCCGGCGATCGCGAGGACGATGCGCAGCGCGCACTCCACCTCGTGTGAGCGAGACGCGAGCGTGGCCTCCTCCTCGGGGCTGACCTGCTCGGGCCCCTCTTCCTCGTCGCCGAAGCGCCTTCCGAAGCTCTCCCCGATGGCGAACAGCGCCAGCCCCAGGTCGAACCCCGCGTTCGACCGCTGCTTGATGCTGTCCGGCGTGCCGATGCTGCCCTGGGCGCAGGCTCCGGTGCCGAGGTAGTCCGAGAGCAGCGAGAACGCCGCGCTCGCGTCCCCGGCGTCGAGGGCAACGATGGCCTCGTCCACCTGCGGCGCGTTGCGGGTGAACACCCGATCCGCGGTCTCGCAGCCCGCCCCGGAGCCGAACGACGCCACGAGCGCGCCGAGCCCCACCGCCCGCAGCGAGCGGCTGCCAGCGCCCCGCGCGCGAGCGCGCCGCGGCGGAGGCGGCGGCAGCTGAGGCGGCCTCGGGCGGCGCGGGGCCTGACCCACGAACGACTCCACGAGCAACAGCACGACCGCCAAGCCCAATGGGTAGAAGTACACGTCCGCGTAGACGGTCTCCACCTTCTCCGAGAGCTCCTCGGTCATCAGCTTACGCATGCGGGCGGTGACCTCACGGATGCCGGTCGTGCCGCGCTCGCTCTGCACCACGTACCCACGGCCGACCTCCGCGATCTTGCCTAGCTGCGCCTCACCGTCCGCGCTGAGCTGGGTGGTCAGCGGTCTCCCGTCGTCGTCCGTGCGCCAGCCGATCACCTCGCCGGATTCGTCCACGTCCGGGATGGCCTCCGGCGTGCGCCCGCCGATCTGTACGACGTTGATGGTGGTCCCCTGGGACGCGATCGAGCGCGCCGTGCTCACCGGATCCCCCTCCAGGTCTTCGCCGTCCGTCACCAGCACGATCACCGTGCGGTGGTTCTTGGTCAGGGGATCCCGCGACAGTAGCTCCTGGGCCGCCTGCAGGGCTCGCGCGATGGCGGTGCCGCCGACGGGCATGTCGTTCGGCGCGAGCTGACGGAAGAACTGAGCGATGGCGGCGCCGTCGCTGGTCAACGGAAAGGCGATCGGCTCGCCGGCGAACGCCACGGCGCCGAAGCGGGCGCCGGGCAGATCCGCGATCAGCCGTCCCACCTCGCTCTTGGCGCGCTCGATGCGCGACGGCGCGATGTCGCGCGCATACATGCTCTTGGAGTAGTCGAGCACCACGACCACATCGAGGTTCGTCGCGGGGATGAGGCGTGTACCTCGGCCATACTGCGGCCCCGCGAGCGCCACGAAGCTGGCGGCGACACCGAGCACCAGCAGCGCCCCCTTGAGCGCACGGCGTCCGCCGGCCTTGGAGGTCACGAGGGTGTCCACGCGCTCTTCGTCGCCGAAGCGTCGCACCGAGCGCACCAGCAAGACCCCGCCTGCCACGAGCAGCGCGCCGACGACCACCGCGAGCAGCGAACCGAACAGCCACCAGGGAGCCGCGAGCTTCATGGAAACCTCCGCAAGAGCAAGGCGCGCAGCAGCGCGTCGAGCGCCAGCAAGAGCACCCCCGGCAGCAGCAGGTAGCGGTACAGGTCTTCGTAGTTCGTGATGTTGGCGGCGAAGCGGGTCTTCTCCAGGCTGTCGAGCACGCTGTGAAAGCTGGCCTGGAGCGAGCGCGCGTCGCTGGTGACGTAGGCCTCGCCGCCGGTCTGCTTGGCGAGCTTCTCGAGCAACGCGGGGTTCACCGGGAACGGCACCGTCTGGTAGCGCGGTTGGCCGAACAGATCGAAGCCGTCTTGGACCTGCGCGATGTCGCCGTCCCCGATCTGGATCGTGAACAGCTTGGCGCCGACGACGTTGGCCAAGTGGGCGGCATACTCCGGAGCGATGGCGCCAGCGTTGTTGTCGCCATCCGTCAGCAAGATGACGGCCTTGCTCGTCGCGGACGAGCGCCTCAACCGGGCGACCGCGACCCCGACCGCGTCCCCGATGGCGGTCGCGCTGCCGTCGATCAACTTGAGCTCCATGCGCGAGACCAGCCCATCGAGCAGCTGATAGTCCAGGGTAGGCGGGGACAGCACGTAGGCATCCTTGCCGAATACGACCACCCCGATGCGATCGGTCTTTCGGCGCGCGACGAAATCGCGAATCACCGCCTTGGCGGCGTCCAGGCGGGTGGGCCGGATGCGCGGATCCCGCCGCGGGACGTAGCGCGCCAGGTCCTTGGGGAGGTCGTCGATGGCCGCCTGCATGCTGCCCGACAAGTCGAGCACCAACACCATGTCGATGCCCTGCTCCTCGGTCACCTGGGGCCTCAGCGTGTTGACGGGTCGTGCGAGGGCCAGCACCGCGAGCGCGAACCCGATGCTGCGCACCACGCCAGGGACGTCCGCCAGCCACACGCGCGCGCCCACCGGACCGCTCAGCAGCGGCGCCACCGTGCCCAGCTTGAGCCGGGGCATGCGCCGGTCCTCCCCGAACGTGCCGCGCCAGAACAGCACCGGAACGAGCAGCAGGCCGAGCAGCGCCCAGGGCTGCTGCCAGCTCGCCGCGAGCAGCTCGTCCCCGCGGGCCAAGCCCGGATAGGCCAGCGCCACGAGCGCGCTGACGACCGTGGCCAGCAACAAGATGCCGAGCCGCAGCCACAGTCGCCGGCGTGCCGCCACCGCCGGTTTCACGCTTCACCTCCGGCGGCAGCGGACGCGACGGGGGCCGGCGGCACCGTGCTCTCCACGATGGTCTTGGCCCGCGCGAGGGCCGTGTTGCACTCGTCCGCGGAGGGCGTCAGCCGCGCGAACTTCACCAGATCTGCTTCGCGCAAGAAGGTCTCGATTTCATCCAGAACCGGGATCGGCGGGACGATGCGGCGCAGCACACCGAGCATCTCTCGAGTGGTGCACTCCAGGCCGTCGAACCCGTAGCGATCCCCGCAGTAGCGTCGCAAGACGAAGCTGACGCGCTCGAAGTGATCGACGAACAGCTCGCGCTCCACGAGGCCCTGATGCTGCAGATCGCGCAGATCTTCCAGCGCCACCTCCCAGGGCGGTCGGGGAGGGGCGGCGGGCGGCGCCTTCTTGGGCCGCTTCAGCCAGCGGCCCAGCAGCCAGGCGAGCACGAGTCCGACCAGCAAGGCGGCGAGCGCCGACAGGGTGATGTTCCGCGCGCTGGTCCAGACCTCCTCCTGCCGGCGAGGGTCGGGGTTGTGCTTGGGCTTTGCGTCGGGGGTGCTCGCGATCGGATCTTCGATGGTGACTCGATGTGAGCTCGTACACAGCGTCAAGAGCTCACCGCTCGCGCGCGCGATGGAGATCGGCAACGGCGGCAGCACCAGCTCCTGCCGCCCCGGCTTCGGCGGCAGCGGCACCAGGAACAGCTCGAGCGTGGTCTTGGCGAGCTGCCCCGTAGCCTCCGTCGTGATGCGGGGTGCGGCTCCCCCCTCCGGATCGGGTACCACGAAGAACTGCCGCTCCAACGCCATCGCCTCGGAGGAGCCCTCGCGCAGCTTCATGCCGCCGGGCATGACCGACTCACCCAGCCCGTGTTCGACGACGATCTCGAAGCGCAAGGCGTGGCCCGACGTGCCCTGGGCGGGCAGGCTCTCCGTGAGCTTCGGCCGAGGCCGACTCGAGGGCCAGTGCTCCACGCAGGTGTCGGAGCGCGCGGTGGCTGCGTCCGCGCCGCCATCCCGCCCGTCCGCGGCGTCCGGTCCTCCGTCGGCGGGAGCGCTGGTCGCTGTCAGCCAGACCGAGCCGAAGAGCCCGAGCAGCGCGCCTCGCCTCAACGTCGTGCCCTCCGGGCGCGGCGGGCGAACAGGTCGCGCAGCGGCCGAACGTAGCTCTGGTCCGTGCGAATGACCACGTGGTCGAGCCCCAGCTTGCGGAACAACTTGAGCTGTTCGACGCGCTGCGCGCGCATGCGGTTCTTGTAGTACGCGCGCACCTTCGGGCTACCGGTGTCGACGACCACGTCTTGCCCCGTCTCGAGATCCTCGAAATGAGCGAGGCCCACGTCGGGCAGCTCGTCGTCCCGCGGGTCGACCAGCATGCACGGGATCAGGTCGTGGCGCGCCGCCGCGAGGGACAGCGCGCGCTCGTAGTCGGCGGCGAAGAAGTCGCTCATCACGAAGGCGACGCTGCGCCGACGGGCGACGCTGTACAAGGTCTCGAGCGCGACCGAGAGATCCGTGCCCGTTCGCTCGGGCGTCGCGCCCAAGATCTCGCGCACCACGCGCATCACGTGCTTCTGCCCCTTCTTGGGCGGCACGATCTTCTCGACCTGGTCCGTGCTCAAGATCAGCCCCACTCGGTCGTTGTGCTTGATGGCGGAGAACGCGCACAGGGCGGCGACCTCCGCGGCGACCTGCGCTTTGGACGCTCGCCGGGTCCCGAACTGCTCGCTGGCCGACAGATCGACGACCAGCATGACGGTCATCTCGCGCTCCTCCACGAACACCTTGACGAAGGTGTCGCTCATGCGGGCGCTCACGTTCCAGTCGATGGTGCGTACGTCGTCCCCGGGCATGTACTGACGCACCTCGCGAAAGGCCAGCCCCCGCCCCTTGAACACCGAGGTGTAGTTGCCCGAGAGCTGCTCGGTGGCGAGCCGATGCGTCGTGATCTCGATCTTCTTCAGCGCTTTGATCAGCTCTTTGGGGATCACGGCGCGCCCCCCGTCGATTGCGTGGTCTCGCGCCTCACGGCACTTCCACGACCTCGAACACCCGCCGAACGATGTCTTCTGCCGTCACTTCCTCCGCTTCGGCCTCGTAGGAGACCACGATGCGGTGTCGCAGGACGTCCGGCCCTACGGCCTTGACGTCCTCCGGCGTGACGTAGCCGCGGTGCCGCAGGAAGGCGTGCGCGCGGGAAGCCAGATTGAGCGCGATGCTCGCGCGGGGGCTCGCGCCGTACTCGATGAGCGGCGCCAGATCCTTCATGCCGCGGGACGCAGGCTCGCGCGTGGCGATCACCACGTCGACGATGTAGTCCTTGACCCGATCGTCCATGTACACCTCGCGCACGACCTGTCGGGCGCTGGCGAGCTGCTCGGGCGAGGTGACGGCCTTGGCTCGCGCCGTGACGAGGCCCGTCATGCGGTCCATGACCGCGCGCTCTTCGTCCCGAGAGGGGTAGCCGACCTTCACCATGAGCATGAAGCGATCGACCTGCGCCTCCGGTAGCGGGTAGGTGCCCTCCTGTTCGATCGGGTTCTGCGTGGCCATCACGACGAAGGGGTCCGGCAGGGGATAGCTCCGGTCCCCGATCGTGACCTGCCGCTCCTGCATGGCCTCGAGCAGCGCGCTCTGCACCTTGGCTGGCGCGCGGTTGATCTCGTCCGCGAGCACCAAGTTGGCGAAGATGGGACCGAGCTTGCTGGTGAACTCGCCGGTCTTCTGGTTGTAGATGACGGTGCCGACCAAATCCGCCGGCAACAGGTCCGGCGTGAACTGCACCCGCGCGAAGGACGCGTGAATCGCGTCACAGATGGTGCGCACCGTCAGCGTCTTGGCCAGTCCAGGCACGCCCTCGAGCAGCACGTGCCCGCCGGCGAGCAGCCCCACCAAGATGCGGTCGACCATGTAGCTCTGGCCGACGATGACCTTACCCACTTCGGCCAGGAGATCGTCGATGAAGGCGCTCTCTTTGGCGACCAGCTCGTTCAGCGCGCGCACGTCCTGCATTGAGGCTTCCCTTTTCGCGCCCTGCTATATCACGATGCCCGCGGCTTCGGCGGGCTCCGGTTGCGGGAACGGGCCGTCGGGTCTGGATATTCCCTCGGGGTGGGCGGCCCTAGGGGCACTCGAGGGATGCGCCTGCGGTCAGGTACCCGGCGTGTACCGGCACCTTCGAGGCCGTGGCGCTGCTGCCCGCGAAGGACGCCAGCACCAGCCGGGTGCAGCTCTTCGAGGGGTGCGTGAGGTTCACGTTCACGGTCCCGGGGTTGACGTTCGCGTACAGCCCGAAGCCGGCCTCGGTCGTGGCCGTGAGCGTCGGGTCCGGCAGCTGCGCGGCGCTGATGTAGAACGGCCCTGCGCCCGAGGCGGGCGTCATGCTGGCGGTCACGCCGTCCTGCCCCGCGAAGCCCTGGCCAGGCTGCAGCGCGCTGAACAGCACCTGTCCCTTGGTGCCGTCGATGGTAGTCCCGACGATGGAGGCGAAGGCGTTGGCCTCGATGGTGCTCGGGTAGCCCGCGTTCCCGATGTCCGTGGCGCTGCCGTGGGTCGTGACGGTGCGCAGCACCGGGTAGTACTGGGTGCGCGTGAACTCGAGCAGCACCTCGCTCGATGCCGGTACGCCGGGCAGCTGGAAGTCCCCCAGGCTGTCCGACAGCACGCAGGGCACGCTCGGGTCCTGGAACACGCACACCTTGAAGCCGGGCACGGCCGTCGTCAGGTTCGTGAGCGAGCTGGTGCGGCCGATCACCATCACCGTGGCCCCGGCGTCGCCGCTGCCGCCGCTCCCTGCCGCGCCGCTGCTGCCCGCTGCGCCGCCCGTAGCGCCCTGACCGCCCGTGGCGCCCTGGCCGCCGGTGGCGCCTTGACCGCCGAACGCCCCCAGGCCGCCAGACGCGCCCACGCCGCCGGTGGCCCCCACGCCGTCATCATCCTGCGCCGCACACCCCGCGAGCAGCGCTGCACCCAGCACCAAGAAAGAAGCCGTCCTCATGATGGACGTGCATTTCCCATTCCTCGTCCGCCGTCAAGCCGCGCCCAGTAACAGCCGCAGAATTGGTTTTGTCGGTGCGACGCGGCGACGGCGCGCCGCGACGTCAAGGCAAGGGTCGAACGTCCAGCCTGCGCACGACGGGCTCGGTCGCCAGCACGCACTTCGACCTCTGGCGCTGGCACTCTCCGGTGCGCGTCTCCAGCCGGACGGCGTGCTTGTCTCCACCCGCGATGCGCAGGCGGGCCTTGCGCCCCGCCTCGACCCAGTCGGCGTCCCAGGTTCCACCGGCGAGCGTGACGGTCTGGGCCCCGCCCTTCGCCGCGATGCTGACGTCGACGGTGTCGCGCTTGTCGTCGCCGTAGATCTTGGCCTTGACCGGCACGAACCT
Organism: Polyangiaceae bacterium; assembly: GCA_019637295.1. GTDB lineage: Bacteria > Myxococcota_A > Polyangia > Polyangiales > Polyangiaceae > JACKEA01. The sequence goes on along the minus strand of JAHBVX010000002.1, from coordinate 52,635 downwards.
GACCCGCGCGCTGGCGGAGCCGTCCTCCAGCTCCGGCTGGCAGGGCTTGCCCTCGGCGGCCGGCGCGCACGCGCGCACGCGTTTGTGGCTGTGGCTCAGGCTGACCTCACCGCGCTCCGCGCTCGGCTCGAGCGAGCTCGGCGGATCGACGGTCCGGGCGCCGCTCGAAGCGCCCAAGAGCGAGCAGGTGGCGAACAGGGCTGACAGGGTCGCGAAGCGCATGGCGAGCTCCCAGTGAGATTGGAGGCCACAGCGCCCAAGGGACAGCTGCGACCGAGAGCTTGGACGGCCGAGCGGGCGCGGATCTTCAATCTTCCTCGAAGAATCCTCGGACTTCACCGGACTCGCTGTGCCCCGCGGCTCTCCCGAGCAAGCCGCAGCAGGCGCCGGCGTCGCCGGTCTAGACGCCGAGCACCCACCCGAGGGCGAGGCTGAGCAGCGAGATGGCCAGCACCGCCGCGGCGAACCAGCCGAGGCCCAGCAGCAGGCCGAGCAGCGAGCGCCGCGTCTTGGTGAAGTGGAAGGGCAGCGCCAACGGACCGAACACCACGATCGCCATCCAGAACGTCACGTCGTTCCAGGCTCTGGCCAGCTGCTCGGGGCGCAGGCGGTCGAGATCGCGGCGGAGGATCCACCAGGGCACCAGGATCCCGAGCACCAGCTGCAGGGAGAACAGCAGCACCGTCATGACGACAGCCGCGCGCTACTGCGTCGCCAGGTTCTTGAGCAGTTCTCGGAACGCGGCCTGCTCGTGATTCTGCGGGGCAGTGGCTCGTCGAAAGAGGGAGGCTCGGTTCTTGCCAGACTCGCACGCGAACACGCCGCCGACGCGCTCGACCAAGGCGCCGGTCTCCTGGCCTGACAGCGCCGCCTTCGAGAGGTCTTGCAGCGCTCCGACCAGCGGGTCGCACCCGTCCGCTGGCTCCGGCGCGACGATGGGCTCGGCATCGCTCGGGCAACAGCCGCTGCGCACGAGCGCGAAGGCCGCCATCTCGTACCAGCCCAGCTTGCTGAAGATCCGCATCGCCTCGGTGACGCGGGCACCGCCGGCGCCCTCGACGACGGCGACGCGAAGCTTGGCCGAGCCTTCACGCACGTCACGCTCGCTGCACAGCCAGTCCAGTCGAGGCGTCTTGACGAAAGAATCCTTCGGCAGGAGATCGGCGACGCAGCTGGCTTGCGCGGTGCCGACGGGCCGCTCGGCTTCACCCGTCACGGGCACGGCGGAGAGCGACACCGCCGCCGGTTCGATGGTCTCTGGCTCGGTCGGTTGCGTCGCGCCTCCGGCGTCGACGATCTCGATCACCCGGGGCTTGCTGACCAGACTCGAGACGCCCCAGGCGGCGAGCAGTCCCGCCCCCACGGCGAGAGCCGCGAACACCGGCACGAAGCGCCGCGAGCGCGGCGGCTGGGCCGGCCCTGGCGCGCGCGAGGCCTGGGCCGAGTGGACGCTCGCGGTCGGCGCCAGACTCACTGCCGGGGGCGCTTCGGACGGGGGCAGGGGGGGTGGCATCACGAAGGCGCCGCTCGCCTCGGTCCGCTCTCCGGCGTGCTTGGCGAACCAGCGCGCGAGCTCTCGCTTCAGCTCCTGCAGGTCTCCCCGCTGGCCGGCGTCCGCGTGGAGCACGTGCTGCAGGCACGCCGCGAGCTCTGCGTCCTCGACGCCGAGCCCGATCAAGTCGTCGGGAGAGACCACGCCCACGAGCGGAGGCGCTCGCGTGGTGAGCAACTGCACGAGCAGCGCGCCGAGCGCCCAGCCATCGTCTGCCGGCGAGTGCTGCGCGTCGGGATCGTGCTCCGGGGGCAACGCGAGCGACTCGCCCTCACCCAGTGGCGCCCAACCCAGCACCGGGCTGCTTCGCCCTTCGGCCTGGAGGATGACACTACGGGGATGGATGAGCCCGTGACACGCGCCGGCCTCGTGGAGCGTCAGCACCGCGTCGAGCAGGCGCAGCCCGCACTTGACCGCCTGCGGAGCGGCGAGGGGACCGTAGGCGGCGAGCGCGTCGGCCACCGTAGGGCCCGTGACCCGCGCGGCCACCAAGACGTGATGGCCTTCGAGCACCACGTCGCCGAGCAAGGTCGCCAGGTGCGCGTGGTCCAGGCCAACCGCGGGACGGATGACGTGCACCTGAGCCTTGGGCACCTCGAAGGCCACGATGGGGAGCGAGCTCCCCTGGTCCACGCCCACGATGACGCCGGGCCCGATGTCTGGGGCGTGGGCGTCCAGACGAAATCGATCGACGAGGACTACGCCTGGGACGACCGCCGTCAAATCGCTGCCTCCATACCTCTACTCGTGCAGCGTCCCACTTTCGGGTCGGGACGTCAAAGCGAGTCGGCGCCTGGCCCGGGGCCGGAATGTTCGCTAGAAAACCCCGATGTTTTCGGGTCCGAGCGCCGGCGAGTGGCGCGTGCGGCTCGCGTCGGTCGAGGACGCCGAGGTGTTCGTCGCGCTCGTGCAGCGAGGCTTTGCCGAGTCCCGGCGGACCCCGCTTCCGTCGAGCGCGCTCGGCGAGACGGTCCAGGTCGTGCGCCGCAGCCTCGACCACGACCTCGGCGCGCTGCTGCTCCTGGGCCAGGAGCCCGTGGGCTGCGTGCGATTTCGGCTCGAGCCCCGGGACCTCGCGCGGCCGGCGCGCGCGTGGCTCGCGTCCGCGTCGGACGACCCCTCGGCCGCGCGCGCGGTCGAACCCGCCAGCAGCTTGCACCTCTCTCGGCTGGTGGTCGTCCCCGAGGCGCGCGGCCGCGGCGCGGCCCGTCACCTCGTCACTCACCTCGCACGGGCCGCGGCTGCCGTCGGTGTGGAGTGGCTGCGACTGACCGCACGCTCTCGCTACCCGGATGCTCGTCCGTTCTGGCTCGCGCTCGGCTTCGAGGTCACGGGCTACAGCGAGTGCTACGGCGTCGCGGAGCTGGTCACGCACCTGCAGCGCCGCGTCGTCGCGCCGTCACGACCACGAGAAGGCGGGAGCGAATCGTGATAGAAGAGAGCATGCCGACTCGCGCCTCACTGTTCGTACGTTCGCTCGCGTTGCTGCCGCTGCTCGTCGGGTGCTCGGGGTCGGACGACGAGCCCGAGCCTGGCCCGGAGGTCACCTTCCCCGAAATGGGCTCGCTGTCCGAGCCGTCCGGCGCACAGAGTTTCCGCTTCGGTGCGGCCAGCGCCGCGACGCAGATCGAAGATCAGAACGAGGCGACGGACTGGTACCTCTTCACGCAGCCCAAGAGCGAAGGTGGGCTCGGGCAAGGCCACGGCTTCGTGGGCCAGGCGTCCCGAGGCTACTCCAAGGCCCTCGACGACATCGCCCTGATCGAGGCGATGAACCTCGACTCGTACCGGTTCAGCATCGAGTGGGCGCGGATCGAGCCGAAGCGCGACCAGATCGACGAGACCGCGCTGGCGCACTACTCGGACTTCATCGACGCCCTGCTGGCCAAGGGCATTCGACCCGTCATCACGCTTCACCACTTCTCGAACCCGGTGTGGGTCGACGATCCGCGGGATTTGGCGTGCGCGAGCGGCCCCACGGACGACAACCTGTGTGGCTTCGGTCACCCCGAAGGGGGACCGCTGGTGGTGGCCGAGTTGGCCGAGCACGCGACGCTGCTGGCCGAGCGCTTCGGGGATCGGGTCGACGAATGGGGCACGGTGAACGAACCCGTCAACTACCTGCTCGCGGCCTACGGCATCGGCTACTTCCCGCCTGGCAAGAACACGATCTTCAGCTTGCTCGACGACTTCGTGCCGGTGGTTCGCGACTACATCTCGGCGCACGCCGCGATGTACAAGGCCATCAAGGCCACAGACACCACCGACGCCGATGGCGACGGCGTCGCGGCCTCGGTGGGGCTGTCGCTATCCGGCGGTGAGTGGGTGCCGTCACGAGGGAACGAGCCGAGCGATCACCCGGACGACATCGCCGCGCGGGATCGCCTGGTGTACGTCTTTCACTTCTTGTTCGCGGACGCGGTGCGAGAGGGCAAGTTCGACGCCAACCTCGACGGTACGCTGGAAGAGGAGCAACCGGATTGGAAGGGCACGCTCGACTGGCTCGGCGTGCAGTACTACTTTCGCGCCGGCGTCACGAGCGTCAACGGTCTGGTCCCCGTGCTCAACGTCACGCCGTGCTTCTCGAGCTTCGACATGGGCTCCTGCGTCGCGCCCATCCACCCGAGCTACTGCGTGCCGAGCATGGCCTACGAGCATTATCCGCCGGGCCTGTACAACCTGCTGAAGTCCTACGGCGATCGCTACCCCGGTTTGCCGCTGGTCGTGAGCGAAGGTGGCATCGCCACCGAGGTCGGCGCCCGGCGCGCGGAGAACGCCGTGCGAGCGCTCGAGCAGATCGACCGCGCGCGCAAGGCCGGGGTGGACGTGCGCGGCTACTACCACTGGAGCTTGATGGACAACTTCGAGTGGGCGGAGGGGTTCGCTCCACGCTTCGGCCTCTATCACGTGGACTACGACAGCTACGAACGCACCGCGACGACGGGGGCCACGGTCTACGGGCAGGTCGCCGGGGCACGTCGGATCTCGCGCTCGCTCGCCACGCAGTACGGCGGCACCGGCCCCATGACCCCCGAACCCGGGACGTCCGGGGAAATGTGCAGCGGGGGATGACGACGCGGCGCGCTCTCGACGTGATCGGCGAGCAAGAGCTGGTCGCGAAGGGCCGCGCCGTCGTGCGGGTGGGGAGCAAGCAGCTCGCGGTCTTCGCGACCGAGCGGGGCGTACTGGCCTGCAACAACCGCTGCCCTCACGAAGGCTACCCGCTCGCGGAGGGGACGCTCGACGACCGCTGCGTGCTCACCTGCAACTGGCACAACTGGAAGTTCGAGCTCGAGACTGGCAGAAACCTGTACGGTGGCGACGCGCTGCGTACCTACCCGGTCGAGATCAGGGCTGGGCGTGTGTGGGTAGACGTCAGCGATCCGCCGCCCGAGCTCGCCGTCGCCGAGCGCATGGCGCGCCTGCACGAGGCGGTGACGGACGACAGCACCGATCGCATCGCGCGGGAGGTGGCGCGCCTGCTCGGTCTCGGCGTCACGCCCGAGCGGGTCCTGCTCGACGTCGTGGCTCGGCGTGCGGAGCACCTGGAGTTCGGCTTCAGTCACGCGCTGGCGGGTCTACCCGACTGGCTCGCCCTCGCGGACGAGCTGCCCGACGAGGCGGAGCGTCTGGCCTGCTTCGTCGAGCCACTGGCACACATCGCGCGCGACACGCTGCGCCAGCCCGCTCGACCCTTCGCGCCCGCAGCCCCCCAGTTCGACCCGGCCCTGCTCGCCGAGGCCATCGAGGCCGAGGACCAGGCGCGAGCGGAGGGCGCTGTGCGCGCCGCCCTCGCCGCTGGAGTGAGCGACGACGAGCTCGCCCCGCTATTGGCGCGGAGTGCGCTCTCCCACTACGCCGATTTCGGTCACTCGCTCATCTATCTGCAGAAGGCCCTAGAGGGCATCCGCCGGCTCGGCGGGGACGCGCGCTGGCCGCTGCTCGGCTCGCTCGTGCGCTCGCTGGTCTACGCGCAGCGAGACGACCTGATCCCCGAGTTTCGCGAGTATCGCCCCGCGCTCGAGCGCTTCGGCAGCGGGACCGCGCCGCTGCCGACCGTGACCGAGCTGCTCGAGCTGGGCACCGCCGACACCCTCGCTCGCGTCGTGGACAGCTCCGCAGCGGCTCCGCTCGCGCTGTATCGCGTGCTGCTCGACACGGCGGCCGCGCGGCTGTCGTGCTTCGATACGACCTGGGCCACCCGCGTCGACCGTCCGGTCAGCGACAACGTCGGCTGGCTCGACTTCACGCACGCGCTCACCTTCGGTCATGCGGCGCGGAGCTTCGCCACGCGCCAGCCCGAGCTGTGGCCCGCGGCGCTGCTGCAGCTCGCGTGTTTCACGGGGCGGAACCGCAGGTACGCGCCGGGGCCGCCGCCGGACGCGGAGCCCCTCGCGGAAGCGTCCCTAGACCTGGCTCACCTGCTGCCGTCGATACTCGATCATGGGCTCGCCGAGCCCATCGTGTCCGTGCATCGACTCAAGACCTTCGTGGCCGTGCGCCGAGAGCTGCAGGCCGGCTTCGCGGACGCCGCGCACGTCGCGGCGCTCGAGCGCTTCCTGTCCGCGCCCATGAAGCGCCGGCACGTGGTGCGCACCGCGCGGCAAGCACTGGCCTTCGTGCGACGCGAAGACTGACGCTGCCGCGCGGACCCTGGTACCGTGGGGCTACCGTCGAGCACCCAGGTGAACGAACAACCGCGAATCGATCCAAGGTCTCCGCTCGGAGCCAGCGTGCGACGAGCGACCGCGGTGGACGTGCTGCGCAACGACGAGATCCGTCGGACTCGGGCGCTGCTCGTCGGTGAGCTGGTGACGGTGGGAGCGGTGGGGCTGTTGGCCTACATTTCTCCCGGCGCCCCCGCCATCCGGCCGTGGCTCATCGGCCTCGCGCTGTTCTCGGTGATCACGCTGGCGGTGGGCCTGCGCTGGCGCGACGTCACCACCCGGCGGCTGCTCTTCACCCACCTGACGATCATTCCGTTCGTCATCTTGGCCTACACCTACTTCGGAGTGTGGTCTTTCTTCGCGGCCGGCTCGGCGGTGGGCGTGTTCGTGTTCGCGATGGGCAGCTCGCGCCTGTTCGCGTTCTTGTCCTACTTGCTCATGGCCAGCGTGCCGGCCGTGGGCATGGTCGGCCTCGCCCTCGGTTGGATCGAGCCGACGGGCCTGGTGCGACCTCTGCCCATGCCCCCGCTGGTGCAGCTGGCGTTCCTCGTCTACATCCAGCTCTACCTGGGCTCCATGTACTGGCTCGGGAGCGAGAGCCGCCGCTCCCAAGAGCTGGCCGTGACGGAGCTCGAGGCGGCGCTCATCAAGGTGGACGAGCGCGACGCTCTGCTCGACGAGGCAGCGCGTGATCTCGAGCGGCTGGAGGGGCGCGGCCGCGGGCGCTACACCTCGGCGCGCTTCGGCAGCTGGCAGCTCGGCGCCCTGCTCGGGCGCGGGGGGATGGGCGAAGTGTACGACGCGGTCCACGTCGAGTCCGGGGCGCCCGCCGCCGTCAAGCTGGTCGCTAGCGAGGTGGAGGAGAACCCCGAAATCCTGGCGCGGTTTCAGCGAGAGTCCGAGGTCCTGCGCCGCCTGCGCCACCCGGCGATCGTCGAGCTGTACGACGTAGGGGAGGAGCAAGGCATCCCGTACCTGGCCATGGAGCGGCTCGATGGCGAGAGCCTGTCCCTGATCCTGCGCAAGCAGCGCAAGCTGCCCCCGGAGCAGGTCGTCGAGATGCTGACTCAGATCGGGGGCGGCTTGGATCACGCCCTCGCCCAGCAGATCGTGCATCGGGACCTCAAGCCCCAGAACATCTTTCGCCTGGACGGCACGGGCCGATGGAAGGTGCTCGACTTCGGCATCGCCAAGCTGGGCATGGGGCGGACCATCACCCAGGGCGGGCTCGTGGGCACTCCCGGATACATGGCGCCAGAGCAGATCCGTGGCGGCGACGTCGATCATCGGGCTGACGTGTTCGCGCTCGCCGCGGTGACCTATCGCTGCCTCTGCGGCGTGCCCGCCTTCGCTGGCGACGCATCGCGCCTGCTGTACTCGATCGTGCACATGCAACCTCGACGTCCGGTGCTCGAGCTCCATCGCGACGTGGAGCTCGTGTTGGCGCTCGGGCTCGCCAAGGCGCCGGCCGAGCGCTTCGCGTCCGCGGGTGGGCTGGCGGAGGCCCTGAGGCACGCCCTGGTGGGACGCCTCGAGCCCGCGCTCAGGCAACGCGCCGAGGCGCTCCTCGCGCAGCACCCCTGGGGCGGCGTCGACGCGGACGACGTGCTGACCGAGCGGCTGCCCAGCGGGCAGTGAACGCGTCGGCTCAGGGCAGCGGGTGAGCCGTGAAGAAGTCCCACAGCATGTCGCTGGCCACCAGATCCTGGGTGGTCTTGCCCAGCGGCAGCAGCGAGGTGCCGCCCGGCCAGGTGTGCCCGCCGCCCTGTACGGTGCACTGCACGACGCTGCTCCCGCCGTCGCAACCGTCGAAGCCCTCGCAGCGGCTGTCGCCGTTCTGGAACGTCTCCGTCGAGGTCGCGGCGCAGCCGTTGCGAGCCCCCCACTCCTCGTGGGACTGCAGGGCGGAGGCGTAGCTGACCAGCGTGTCCTCCGTGCCGTTGAACGCGAGCACCGGGACTGGGCGCGAGGGGCTGCAGCTCGGCAGGCGATTGCTCGCGGCCACGGGCGCGATCGCCGCGAACTGGGCGGCGCGCTCGCACGCGAGCCGATGCGCCATGTAGCCGCCGTTGGACAGCCCCGTGGCGTACACTCGCTTCGCGTCGATGCACAGCTCGGCTTCCAGGGCGGCGAGCAGCGCGTCGACGAACCCGACGTCGTCCCGCGTGTCATCGTCCGAGCAGCACGTGCCACCATTCCACGTCTGCTCGGCGTTCGCGTTCGTGAGCCCCTGCGGATTGACCACGATGAAGCCCGAGCTCTCCCCCTTCTGACTCAACTTGCTGACTTGGTTCTGCAGCAGCGCTCCCTCACCCAAGAAGCTCGGCGTGCGTCCGTGAAAGTTGAACACCAGGGGCCACGCCTGCGACGAGTCGTAGCTCGAGGGTAGGTGGAGGTGAAAGACGCGCTCGACGCCGCCGACGGTCAGGCTGCGCTTGCCCGTGGCCGGCGCAGACGTGCCACAGCCTCCCGCAGCTCCGCCACCGCCGCTCCCCGCGCTCGCGCCCGCGCCACCCGTGCCACCCGCGCCGCCCGCGCCGCCGCTGGGAGCCGCGTCGTCGCCTCCGCAGGCCACGGCCAACAGCAGGGGTACCCCGGCGACTGCCCTCATCATCGCGTCAGTCTGACACGACCCGGCGCGTGATTGAAGGCGTGGCCCCGGGTCCCCACCGTTGCTCGGTAGCCAGCTCGACCCTCACCCCTCGGCCGCCACCCCGACCCGGCCCCGACACCCCTGCCGACTCCTGTCGGCCCGGCGCGGGCACGACGGGTGGCTTCGGTGCTCGTGCCGCTCACGGCGCGACGCGCGCTGGAGCCGCCGCGGCGAGCAAGGCGGCTTTCTCTCCTTCGAGCACGAAGCCAGCCGCGATCGCGTTGGCCGCGGACTCTGCGTAGGCGTCGAGGTACGCCTGAGGCGACGCGTACAGCTCGGCGAGCCGCGCGGCGGAGAGCGGCGTCGTGGAGCCGAACAGCGTGCACGCGATGGAACCGCCCGCGGGCTCACCGGACAGGACGTCGACGGGCACGTCCACCAGCGGCGTGCGGATCCCGCCGAGCACGATACCGTCCGCATCGCGCACGAACTTCGGCGCCGAGCCGCTGCCGTCGATGGCGAGCAACTCGCTCTTTGGAGGTGACCCCTCCCCGCGCACCCAAGCGTCGAGGTGACCCAGCGCGGCCTTGGCGATGAAATGCTGGGGTCCCGCGTTGATGGGCGCGCCACACTCGAACAGCGCGCTGATGTCGCCGAGAAGATACGCGTCGGCGTGCGCGGTGCCCGCCATCTCCCAGCTGCGGAAGAGCCCGGTGTCTGGCTGACGCGACGAGAAATAGTCGAGCATGAAGAGCATGTCCGTCTCGCTCTGGAGCACCATGACCGGTACGTCCAGATCCGCGCGGATGCGCATGGACGAGCCCGTGATGCTGCTCACGAGATTGATGCCGCTGCCCGCCTCGCCCAGGGGGGCTCCGCTTCGCCCGCGGCTATGGATCAAGAAGCCGTCGAATTGCCGCGCCAGGGGCTGCACACCATTGACGTAGGTGGTGAGCATGAAGGCCGACTGCGACTCGCCGACGGCGAGGAGCCGGCTGGGCACGAGGCCGCCGAGCACTCCACTGTCGCCAGCCGCGCGCAGCGTGCGGGCGATCTGGGTGTAGATGTCGTACGCGAACGCGTCGCCTGGATGGTGCAGCTCGCCATAGCGCTCCGGATCGAGCGCGCGCAGCCCGACGCCGGCGCCGGACTCCTCGCTGAGCGGCGTCGAGACGAGCACGGGCCCGCCCTCGATGCCGATGTACTGCGCCGACACGCCGACCCAGGCGTAGCCGCCGCGATGCAGCTCGTCGGCCAGGTAGCTGTAGTCGGGGTTTGCATCGACGCCGCCGCTGACGTTGAGCCACTCGACGACGACGGTGCCATTGAAGTCCTCGGCGGCACCGGGGCGCCGGACGACGACGCGCGTGCGATAGTCCGCTGACTGCGCCTTGGCGAGCTCGAGCACGCCGTCGGCTGGCAAGCTGTCCTCGGACGTGTAGGAGATGGCCCTGCCCTCGAGCGCGTACTCCTCTTGCACCCAGCCCTTCGGCAGCGCCTGCTCGTTGGCAGACCCGAGGCGAATGCCCTGGCCGCCGTCGAGCAACCCGACCACGCCCGCGGCCGGCCCGGGCGGACGTCCCTTGGCGGCGGGGCCCGCGTCCTCGGCGGAGGAGCAGCCGGACAGGACGACGAGCACGACGAACCCTGCGCTGAGCGACTTCATGGCATCCACCCGGGATATCATGCGCCGATGGCGGCCGTGAAGGAAGGGCGCGCTCAGGAGTGCAGCACGGCGTGAGCGAGGTAGACGATGTCGTCGCCGCGCTGCGCCGAGGGCGTGGGCAGCAGCAGGTACGCCTCGCGGTCAGCGTGGATGGAGACGCCGTCTCCGGAGCCGAGCAGCTGGCCCGGGGCGAGGCGATCGAAGCTCGCGAAGTCGCGGGCCAAGGTAAAGTCGAGGGTCGGCTTCACGACCCGCCCGAACAGCCGGAAGCTGGGGCCCGTCGAGTCCTCCACCTCGTGGTCGGTGAGCCCGAGCCCCCCCAAGAAGCGCTCGAGGACGCGCTCCGCCACCTCGATCGACGCTGGAGCGTCGTGCTGCCCGCACTCGACGGAGATGGCCGGGCGGCCTCGCGACACCAGCGCGCCGATGCTCACGTCCTGCATCAACATGCCCGGGCCGTCCCAGCCGTGCGTCACACGGCAGCCGGTCTTGCGCGAGAGCGCGATCCCCTCTGGACGCCCGTCGCAGATGGCAAAGGGCACGGTGGGTTGGCTTGCGGAGTGCAGATCGAGCATGGCGTCGAGGCCCGTGATGAGCGGTCGCAGCTCGAGGGCCCGGTGATGCTCGTAGCTCCAGGCCTCCGGGGCGAGCTCCTCGACCCAGCGGTAGGCGAACAGCCGGTTGATGTCGACGCCGCCGCGCGAGTGGCGCCGACCCTCCGCGGTGGCGCGCGGGTTGCCGTGGATCAGCACGAGCGTTCCCTGGCGCATGCGCTGGGCGAACGCTTCCGCGTCGGACCGACATCTCTCGAGCGCGCGCAAGCCGGCGATCTCGTTGCCGTGCAGCGCCCCCAGGATGCCCACGAAGGGGCCGCGGAAGCTGCCATCGGGGCTGATCTCCCAGACCTGCGGGATGCTCGAGTGCGGGCGGATCACGGCTGCTCGTCGACTGTCTCTGCGTCCAGGGCGGCCTGGGCGCGCTCGTAGAAGGCGTCCGCCTCGTCCGGGCTCGAGCCGATGGCGGTGAGCCCGATCTTGCCGAACTGGCTTACCGCGCCGAGCAGGTGGAACACCACCCCGGTCTCCTTCCAGGGCTGGTAGTGCAGCTCGTGGACTGCGGCGATGTCGAGCACGTCGTCGGGCAGCAGGCCCTGGTAGTGGGGCTTGATCAGGTTGTCCGTGGAGACGTAGTAGCGCGGCTCGCCGCGACGCGTGACGTACAAGCCGAGCTTGGCGTCGTAGTCGCCGTCGTTCAGCAGCTTGAGCGTCATGATCGGGTGTGTCGTGCCGGTCATCCTCAGGTTGATCTCGATCGCGAAGCGGCTCCACGAGCCGTCTGGATTCTGCACCGTGACGAAGTCGACGGCGATGCGCCCGACGCAACCGCGTCGCTTCAGCTCCTTGCCCACGGCCAGCGCGTCGTTCTGGATCTGCATGCGATAGCCGAAATCGGCGGGGAATTTGCAGCCCAGGTAGGTCTGCCCGTCGACGCCGCCGAGCAGCTGGTCGTGAGTGCTCATGGCTTGCAGCTCGCCGCGCGGGTTGATGCGGAGCTGGGCGCTGGGGCTGCGCTTCACCTCGCCTTCCAGGAACGCCTCCACCACGCCACCGATGTCCTCGAACTGCGCCTTGAAGCGGACATAGGTCTCGTTCGGCGCCATGAAGCGCATCCCGGGCAGGGCTTCGAGCACGGCGTCCACGCGGGCGCGGTGCGGAGCCTTGCTCGGCGCCACCCGGGCCAGGCGACGACCGAGCGGCAAGATGGCGTTGCCTTCGCCCGAGAACCCCTGGTCGAGCTTGACCACCGCGCGACGCAGGGAGGGCTCCGCTTCCCAGATGTTCGCCACGGCCTCGGCGATCTCCCGCTCGCTCGCGAGATCCTCGGCGCCGTTGGCCAGCGGGATGCCGACCTTGCGGAAGACCTTGCGCGACCCGCTCTTGGTCCCGAGCGAGAGCAGGTCAGGATCGACGCCGTACAGCGGTATGCCCAGTCTGACGGCGAGGCTCCGCTCTTTGTCGCTCACCGTGAACACGGTCATGTGCGCGCGGCTCTGGTCGATGGCGTCACGGATGCGCTGCACGAGACGCGGGCGCTCGAGTACCTTCTCGGTGAGCGCACGCGGCGAGGTGTCGTAGCAGGACACCAGCGTGAGGCGCTCTCGAGCGTGGGCGGTGGGGATGCCGCCGATCAGCGCCAGGTAGTAGTCGAGTATCGCGGGATGCAGCGGCTGCGACGTCACGTACACGAGTCGAGCGCGCGGATGCCTGAGCAGACCAAGGGTGAAGAGCATGCGCTCTTCGTAGTGAGTGATGCCGGGGATGTTGCCGAGCTGAAAGCCGTCCAGCGAGAGGGACGGGACGACGACCACGTCGCGGGGCACGGACTCGATCTCGTGCAACGCCAGCCAGCGCTCGACCAGGCCTTGCTGCAGGCGCTTGAACTCGCGCTTCTCTAGGCGCTCGGTCGGTGGGCTCGGCGGCCTGATGGTCGACAGTCGGGGTTTTGGCCCGGAGGAAGGCGGCATGGCTCGCCGGGCAGGATAGCGGAGGTCAGTGGCGCCACCCTCGCGGAAAAACGACGCGCCCGGCCCCAGTCCGGTAAAATGAGGTCCATGTCAGTACGGATGCCCCGGATTTGCCTGCTCGGCGCGGTGATCGTCGCCATGCTCGGGGGCGGCGCGGCCCGCGCGGCCGGAGCGGACTCGAACATCGTCGTCGTGGCGGACGCAGAGCAGGACGAGACCGAGAACGCCCGCGTGCGCGCGAGCGTCTACGAGCACGGCCGCAAGCGCGGGCTCGAGCCCGACACGAAGGCGGACGTGACCGGCAAGGCCACCGAGTCCGGGGCGCTCGACGCAGGCGTGGTCAGCTCCGAGCCCGAGCGACTCGAGAAGCTCCGCGCCGCGCTCGGGGCGCGCGCGCTCGTGCGCATCGTGCGCACCAGCGCGGGGGTTCGGGTGCTGCTCGTGACCTCGTCCGGCGTCACCTCCCGCGACGTCGCCAGCGCCGACGCTGCTGCGGGTGCGGCGCGCGAGCTGCTCGATGCGCTCGGCGGCCCCAAGCCCGCTGCGCCGGCGCCCAAGCAGCCCGCGGGCGAGCCCATGCAGGTGGGCGTGCTCACCGGCGCCGAGCCGGCCGGCCGCGCCGCCCCGGACATCGCCGGGAGCGGTTCCGCGTGGCAGGAGCGTGGTGGTCCCCGCTTCAGCTACGGCGTGCAGGCGGCGCTCGTCGGGCTGTACGTTCCCGGCGCGGGCTTCGCTGACACCAACCCGGTGACGTCGCAGCTGGAGGTGTCCAGAGCCGACACCTTCGGGGTAGGCGCTGGGCTCGGCGTGCAGCTGTCCATGATGATGTTGCCCCTGCCCGAGCCGGCGGCTGGCAGCTCGTCCTTCGCTGCGTTCCGGGTCGGAGTCGGGGCCACGTTGGCCGGGCTGTACGTCCGCCCGCCCAAGGGCTTCGACTACCGTCTGGAGAACAATCAGGTCACCTCCCGGGACACCGCGTACGCCAACAAGGCCTATGTCTACGGCGTCTTTCCGCTGCAGCTCGGGGTCCACTTCGCGTTCGGGGAGCATCGCACCGCCACGCTGTGGCGTGGACTCGCGTTCGGTCTGGCCTACTCGCCCGCGGTCATCGCCTCGCTCGAGGTAGGCAAGAACCAGGACGAGATCCAGGGCGATTTCAACTACGGCGGCTTCGAGCTGAGCCTCGACATCATCAAGCTCGACACCACCGCGCAGGCCAACTCGCAGCTCCGCCTCGCTGTCCTGGTGCTGCCCCGAGTCAGCGACGATCTGTACTGGATGACGACCGCGTCGATCGGCGCGGTGTGGTACTAGCGCTTCACGAGCGCCTGACGGGCGGGGGCCCGACGGAGCGCGAGAGCGCGTACTCGCTGTCGAGCTGGGGGTCGAGCTCGTAGCGCCGCTCCTCGTAGCCGTAGGCCGTCGGGGTCAGCTCGATGACCGTGTGAAGCGGCACCGGTACGTGCGGCGTCTCCTCTTGCGGGCGGCCCATCAGGTAGGCGTACAGGGCGCGGATGACCGCGTTGTGAGAGACGACCAACACGGGGCTGCGCTGTCGCTCCAGATCCACGATCACCGGCTCGAGCCGGTTGATGACGTCGATGTACGACTCGCCGCGCGGGTAGCGATAGCGGAACTTGTCCAGCGAGCGAGCGCGAAACTCCTCCGGTAGGCGCTCGTGGATCTCCTCGTAGCTCAGGCTGTCGCAGATGCCGGCGTCGATCTCGTCGAGATTGCGGCGGGCGACGGCGGATGGGCCGAGGGGCTCTGCCGTCTGCAGCGCGCGCCTCAGCGTGCTGGTCCAAATCACCATGTGCTCGGGCGCGCGGGAGCCGAAGAAGGCGGCGAGGCTCTCGCTGTACTCGCGCCCACGTTCGGTCAGCTCCGGATCACCGCCAATCCGTCGCTCGGGGTTGAAGCGGCTCTCACCGTGGCGCGTGAGCCAGATCTTGCGGCGCGCCGGGTGGACGTTCATCAAGAAGAACATGAGCCGCGCACCCAGGTACCCCTGCATGCGATTGACGACCACCTTGCGGCCGACGTCGATCAGCTTGACGTAGCTCTTGTCCTCGTCGTCGACCGGCTCGTAAGTCTCGGCGTAGTAGGCGATGCGCTCGCGGAAGTCCCGCACGGCCTCGTCCGGGCTGACTCCCTGGTAGTCCGGGGAGCGCGCCTTGTTCTCGCGCACGTTGGCCTCGACGACCGCTTCGTCCTCGCAGATCGACTCGACGAACACGACCTTGATGTCCAGCGCCTGGCAACGCTCGTAGATGGCCGCGCGTCGGCTGCGCTCGGTGTTGGTCGCGTCGTAGATGGCGACGTCGCCGCCATCCACCAGGAAGCTGACGAGGTCGTCCAGTGCGCGCATGGCGATGCGCTCACGCAGCTCGCGCTGCTCGGCGTTGCCCGGATCGAAGAAGGCGGCGGGCTGCCGCGCGCCGGCGATGGAGCGGCGGTACTCACCGACGTTGAACGTGCGCGTGCGGTAGCCGAGCCAGGACAGGTAGCGGGCGATCTTGCGCGCCACGAAGGTCTTGCCCCGGGCGGGCAACCCCACCAGCACCAGCGCGTGCTTCTTGAACTCCGGCCCTTGTAGGATCACGCCCCCTTGTCGCCAGGCAAGGCGGCGGCGTCAAACTCGCGGTCATGCGTCTCTCGTCAGCGCCAGTCCGCACCCAAGAACTGCCAGGTCAGCGCGTCGAGCGCGTACAGGTGGTCGCAGTGCTCGTCGGGGCCGGTTCCGGCGAAGCCGCGCACGTGCAGGCCCTCCGCGTCCGCGCGACTCTCGAGCCGCATCGTGCGGGGTCCTGCGCTCTGCTCGACCGTGCGGGCCGTTCCCGTGGCGGCGAGCAGGTGGTCGGCGGTGGCGGCGGAGCTCGCGTAGCGCGGGGGCCGGATGTTGGTGTGGGTGAGCGCCATGATCGCGTCGCCGCGAGCGGCCCGCTCGGCGAAGCGGGTGAAGGGGGCCATCTGCAGCGCGTTGACGCGGGTGCTGCTGCCGGGCTCGTAGCCGGCGTGCAGCCCATCGGCGAGCAGCACCGCGTCGACCAGCTTCGCGTCTTGCTCGTTGGCCAGGATGCGGTAGATGGCGCCGTAGCCCGCGCTCCAGCTCGACAGCGCGACGCGACCCCGCGCTCGGCCACCACACTCTTGCTTCAGGAGGGTCTCCATCCCGGTGAGCCAGCGCGCAAGGGACCCGTCTTGCGTGAAGGCGCTCTCGTAGCGTCCGCTGCCCGCGCCCAGGTTCACGATCGCGAGCGCGACGCGCAGCCCCGAGCGCGCCAGGGCCGCCTCCACGTGCTCCGGCGCGCCGTGGAAATGGATCATCACGTCGAGCGGACCCGCGGCCGTCGCGCAGTCCCCGGGAACGAGGACGAGTCGATGGGGCCGCAGGACCTTCCGGTACGGCAGCGCGGGTCCGGCGGGGAGCACGGGCGCAGCGGCGGTCTCGGCGCTGGCCTCACGCGCCGGTACCTCGGCGAGGGCCACCACCTCGTCGACGGCCGGGGTCTCCGGCGCAGGCGCTGGGGCCGCCGGATCGCCCGAGAGTCCGAGGACCACGGCCAGCAGGGAGGCGAGCACCGACTTCATCGAGGCCTACCCAATGCGACGTCCGTTCCAGTCCGCCGGGGTGGGTTCAAATGCTTGAAATTACTGAAATCCAAGCCGCGACCGCGCCGGCCTGCGGGCTCGGCGCCGCTGCCTGCAGGGAGCAACCTGAGGGCAACAGGCAGCAGCAGCCTCTCCGCTCCGGCTCGGATCGTGGCCCCGGCCTCGGCCGGGTTAGGCTTTGGGCGGCATGACGGAAGCCGAGGACCGACCGACCCTGAGCGGCGCCCACCTACACACGGTGCGGCAGCTCGCGCGGGCCGTCGCCATCCCGCGGCTGGGCCTGCAGCTCGAGCGCGTCGCGGGCCGAGCCGAGGACCGCTCGGTCGTGCTCGAGGGTGACACCATCCGCATCGGCTCGCACCCGAGCAACGACGTCGTGATCGACGACGCGATGGTCTCGCGCTTCCATTGTAGCCTCCGACGCGGTGACAGCGGATGGGTGCTGACCGACACCGGCTCCCTCAACGGCACGCTGGTGGACGGCGTGCGCGTGCGGGACGCCGATCTCCCGCGGCCGTCGTGTCGCATCTCGCTCGGGGACTCGGTGCTGTGCGCGCGGGACCTCGGCTCCGAGGCGCTGGCGGAGCTGGTGACGTGGTCCAGCTTCGGCGAGCTGCACGGCGAGTCCATGGCCATGCGCCGCATGTTCGGCGTGCTCGATCGCGTGGCGCAGAGCGACTCCACCGTGCTCCTGCAAGGAGAGAGCGGCACGGGCAAGGAGCTCGCTGCGACGGAGATCGCGCGTCGGGGCCATCGCGCGGGCAGGCCCTTCATGATCGTGGACTGCAGCGCGATCTCTCCGAGCCTGATCGAGAGCGAGCTGTTCGGTCACGCCAAGGGCGCCTTCACCGGCGCGGACCGCCTGCGCATCGGCGCTTTCGAGGCCGCGAGCGGCGGGACCATCTTCCTGGACGAGGTCGGCGAGATGCCCCTCGAGATGCAGCCCAAGCTGCTGCGAGCCCTCGAGGCGCGCGAGATCCGCAGGACAGGCGAGAACGATCCGCGCAAGATCGACGTGCGCGTGATCGCGGCGACCAATCGGAGTCTGGAGCGTGAGGTCAACCGTGGTCGCTTCCGGGAAGACCTGTTCTTTCGCCTGAGCGTGGTCACGGTGCGCATGCCGCCGCTCCGCGAGCGCCTCGACGACCTCGAGCTGCTGATCCGCGTGATGCTCGGCTCGTTGAACGCCGAGGACTCGGCGCATCTGTTCACGCCGGACGTGCTCGCCGACATGCGAGCCCACGACTGGCCGGGGAACGTACGGGAGCTGCGCAACTTCGTCGAACGGACGGTGGTGCTCGACCAGGTGGCGCCCGCGTCACAGCGTCAGTCGTCGCTGCCGCCGCCCACGGCGGGAGCTGCGCAGCCGTCGCCGGGGGTGGATCTGAGCGTGCCCTTTCGCGTCGCGAAGGAGGACGTGGTGGCGGAGTTCGAGCGCGGCTACCTCAAGGCGCTGCTCGAGTGGGCCTCGGGCAACGTCAGCAAGGCAGCTCGTCGCGCGAAGATGGACCGTATGTATCTATATCGATTGCTGCAGCGTCACGACCTGCGCGGCGGGTCACGCATCGAAGACGACTGAGCGGAGCGCCTCAGCGCAGGCTGAGCGCCCCGTGGCCCCAGCCCAGCCGCAGCTCGATGGCGTGGGTGCCGAGGCTCTCGCGGTAGACGGCGCCGAACCTGACGCTCGACCGGCGCCGAGAGTAGGTGCTCGCGTTCGGCTCGCCGACCCCGAGGATCAACCCGGCGGCGAGCTCATCGCCGAACAAAGCGTGCTCGGCGCCCTGGTCTCGCGCCTGCGCGGCCAGCACCCAGCTCTCGCTGGCGAACGCGGAGGCGTGGAGCCACCCCAGGTCGAGGTGGGTCCACAGCTCGACGGGCACGAGCAGCCCCGCCGGGACGACCCCGCCGGTCACTCCGCCCACCCCGGGCCCGGCCGCGAGGGAGACGATCACGCGACTCCCGAGCGGGACCCCGGAGCCCAGCAAGAGCCGCGAGTGATACAGGAACCCTCCGCCTCCGCCGAGCTCGACCAGCAGGTTCCCGGCGAAGCCGAAGGGCTCGGCGTTGGTGAGCCAACGCATGTCGATCGCGCCGCTCACGAAGGTCGAGCTGCCACCGAAGGCGTCCGCATCGGCGGCGCGCGCGCCCGCGAGCCGCAGCTCGCCATCGAAGTAGTCATCCACTCGCAGCCCCGGCTCCGTGCGGGTCGTCGGGAACCGGAGCGAGTCCAGACCGAGCTCGGCGAGCCAGGGGAACGGCAGCCGTGCTGGAGCGAAGGACTCGGCCTGCGGGAGGGTGAGCGCCAGCTCGACGTTCAAGCCCTCGCTTCGAGCGCGCAGCTCCGCCAAGCTCAGCTCGCGGCGCGCAACGGCCGACTGCGCCTCCGCCAGCTCGCGGCTGGTTTCTAGCTGCTCGGGCACCGAGCCCCCGCGCTGCCCGATGCGTTCGATGCGTGCCACGCTCTCGCGATCCGCGCGCAATTGCGCCTCCGCCGTCGCGATGCTCTCGCTGAGGTCCTCGACGGTCACGCGGAAGCTCTGCACGGCGCCCAGCCGGCGCAGCCGGCCGAGCAGCGCGTCACGTTGCGCGTGAGGCAGCACCGCGCCGAGGCGGGAGTCTGCGCGGGTGCGCACCTTCCCGCCGACGGCCTGGATCGACGCGAGCACATCGTCGATCCCGTTGGGACGCTCCACCACCAACGCCACGTTCAACGTGTGTGCGAGGGCGATCTCGCGGAGCGGGGCGGCGGCCACGTCCGTCTCCGCAGCCGCGGCGGGGGTCGCCACGCTCGCGCCCGCGATGAGCGCGATCGCCACCGAACGAACCGAGCCAGGCCGCATGCACGGAGCTTGTCACGACTGTCCCACGCTCCGCAAAGCGCATCGTCTGCGCGCGACTCGGACCGGCCGCGATGGTTGACGCGACGGCGCGATGACGCCACACAGGCTCGTTCTCCGGCGGGAAGCGCCGGACGGAGAGGAGACGTCGATACCGTGGATGTTCACCCTGTGATACCGCTGCTGCTGGAGAAGGGGACCTCGTGGGGACTGCGCCTCGTGGGCGTGGTGGTCGCGCTGGTGATCGCGTGGATCCTGGCCGGCTGGGTCAAGCGTGCGGTCCTGCGCTCGATCGGCGAGCGCCTCGACCTGATGGTCGGCACGTTCCTGGCCAACCTGGCGCGCTACGCGGTGCTCACCGGCGCGGTGCTGAGCTGCCTGGGTGTGTTCGGCATCCAGACCACGAGCTTCGCGGCCATCCTGGGCGCGCTGGGGCTCGCGGTGGGCTTGTCGTTCCAGGGCACGCTCTCGAACTTCGCGGCGGGCATCATGCTGCTCGTGTTCCGTCCCTTCAAGGTGGGTGACGTCGTCGACGTCGCTGGCGAGATCGGCACGGTGCGAGAGCTCGAGCTGTTCACGACCGAGATCGTGTCGCCCGATCATCGGCGCATCATCCTGCCCAACGGCGAGATCGTGAAGAACAAGATCGTGAACATCACGCACTACCCGACCCGGCGCGTCGAGGTGGCGGTGGGCACCGCGTACCACGCGGACATCGACGAGACTCGTCGCGTGCTCGAGGGCGTCGTCGCGTCCGTCGAGGGCGGGCTCGCGGACCCACCGCCCCAGGTGTTCCTGGCGGCGCTCGGCGCGAGCAGCGTGGACTGGAAGCTGCGGGCGCACGCCAAGACCGAGCACTACTGGGACGTGCACCAGCGCCTGATCCGCGACGCCAAGACCGCCCTCGACGCCGCGCGCATCGCCATCCCCTTCCCCCAGCGGGAGCTCCACCTCCACCCGGACACTCGCGCCGCCCTCGGGCGATGAACCCGAGGCAAGCCCGCTGCGGGGCAGCCCGAGCAAGTCACGGCGGAGCGGCGCGGTCAGCGGCGTGGGGACTCGGAAACGCCCGTCCCGGAGCGCTGCCGAAGCTCTTCCGCCAGGCGCCGGCGCAGACCTGGCCGTCGACCAGATCGAAGCCGTCGCTCGCGTCGTAGTCCCAGTCGGTGAAGCCGGTGAAGTCATCCAGCTCACGCAGCGTCGGCGGTGCCGCGAAGCTGCGCACGCCGGGGGGCGCGTGGGAGCGCCTCCACAGGCGCCATTGCTCGCGACGATCGCGGTCGTCATCGAGGGGGTGACGGAACAGGTTGACGAGCCGGTAGGTCGGCGCAGCGTTCTTGGGCGCAACTCGGATCCAGAGCAGCGCGTACTCGACGAGCAGCGGGCGATCGTCGATCTGAATCATCCACGCGAGGATGCGCGCCTCGGCGCTCGCACGTTGCGCGGGCTCGAGCGCGGCCTCCAACATGGGCGCAAGGGTGAACCGCACTGGGACGCGATCACCGAACGCGTTCAGCTCCGTCTCCGGGGGCTCCCGGTGGTTGGGCTCAGGCTGCTCGCTGGGACGTCTCGGGGGCGGTGGAGGCGTGGCCTCTGCCTCCCCCGCTGCGGCCTCGGCGCGCGGCATCGTCGCCGTGATTGGGCTCAGGGGCGCGCCGCTGCCGCTGCGGACGCGCTGCGGCTGTGTGGTGCAGGCGGCGAGGCCCACCAGCGCGGCGGTGGCCACGGTGATCGAAGCTCGTGGTGGAGCCCTCCCGATGCAGGCGTTCGCCCGCGGTCCAGAGCTTCTCGATGGGGCGTCACGCACGCGATGGGCCTGCGGGCGAATGGTATACCGGCTTCGCCGAACCACACTCCAAGAAGCGCAGCCGCGCCACCCGTCGTGAAGAGCCCTTCACTCGCCACCGCTCGCTCTTCGCAGGGCGAGACGCTACCCCCAGCCGTCCGAGCCGGAGGTTCAGCGACCTGTCACCGCGCTGCGCACGTGCTCGCAGCTGTGGCCTAGGTGGAGGAGCTGATGCAGGCCCGCGTCACCCGTGACCGAGCGGTCCTGTCTCGCTGCGCCGGGCTTGCAGGCTCGCGAGCTCGGCCCTAGGACGGACGGATGCGTCACTTGCTCCTCGCCCTCGGGCTGGCCTCCCTCGCGTGCAACAACCAGAAGGCCTCGGGGGCGGGCAGCGCCGCGCCTGAGTCTCCGGCGGCCGCTCCGGGTCCGGCCGTCGCGCTGGACGCCAAGGCCGCCGAGGTGGGCCAGCCCGCGCCGGACTTCACGCTCACCGACACGGACGGCAAGGCCGTGCAGCTCTCGGATCACAAGGGCAAGATCGTGGTGCTCGAGTGGTTCAACCCGGGGTGTCCCTATGTCGTGGCGTCGCACAGCAAGGGCTCGCTCGTCGGTACCGCGGCTCGCCATCAGAAAGACGGCGTCGTGTGGCTCAGCATCAACAGCGGCGCTCCTGGCAAGCAGGGCGCAGGCCGGGAAGCGAACGTCGCGGCCAAGGATCGCTTCTCCATGTCGAACCCGATCCTGCTCGACGAGTCCGGTGCGGTGGGCAAGCTGTACGGCGCCAAGACCACGCCTCACCTCTACGTCATCGACGAGGGCGGCGTCCTGCGTTACCGCGGCGCCATCGACAACAGCCCGGACGGCGAGGGTCAATCCCCGTCGGACGGCACGCTGGTGAACTACGCGGACCGTGCGATCGAGGCCGTTCGCGCCAAGCGAGCTCCGGAGCCTGCGGAGACGAAGTCCTACGGGTGCAGCGTCAAGTACGCGAGCTAGGGCGCCCGGCGTGGCGCTTCTACCTTCGCGAGCAACTCCGACCGGGCTCCTCGTCAGGCCAGGAAGAACACCATCCCAGCGCCGAGCAGCATCATCCCGAGCTGAAGGCCCCAGAAGAGCAGCCAGAGCACGCCGAACGCTCCGCCCACGATCATCGAGATCAAGGCGAGGGTCGCGGTAGGTCCGCTGTCCGCGCGCTCGCGGGCGAGCTTGCGTGCCTTGCCGCCGTAGTAGAGCGCGACGAACCCGAGGGGGAAGCAGGACGTGCTCATGGTGAAGAACGCGCAAGCCAGCGCGATGATCGCTTCCGACGGTACCGGGGGATTCGGCGGCGGTGGGGGCGGCCCGTAGCCGAAGCCCGCGGGCTGAAACCCCGGCCCAGGGGGCGGAGCGAAGGGCGGCTGCATGACGTGGCCGCTGCCATATCATGGCGCCGGGCGAACTTGCGCGGGATCGGGCTTCCGTCCGCCCGCAAGAGGCACAAGACTCGGGCGCAGCGGCCATGACCAAAGCTCGTCGCCTGCCCTCCGGGAGGTTGTCTCGTCTCGCGCGCCTCGCGTCGGTGGGAGCGCGCACCGGCGCGAGCCTCGTCGTCGGTCGCGGCGCGGAAGCGGCAGCCGCGCACGCCGCGGAGGTGCTCGGCTCACTGCGCGGTCTCGCCGCGAAGGTGGGTCAGATGGCCAGCTACGTCGACGGCGTGGTGCCGGAGGCGCAGCGCGAGGCGTACGAGGCCGCGCTTTCGGCCCTGCGCGCCGCCGCGCCCACCTCCTCGCCGGCGGCCATTCGCGGGGTCGTCGAAGACGAGCTCGAACGGCCCATCGAGCAGCTGTTCGCGGACTGGGAGGACGAGCCCTTCGCCAGCGCGTCCATCGGTCAAGTGCACCGCGCCCGGCTCGCGGACGGCCGCGAGGTCGCCGTCAAGGTGCAGCATCCAGGCATCGACCGCGCCGTCGAGGCCGATCTGGCCAACGCGTCGGTCATGCAGGGCATCGTCGGCGCGGTGGGTCCGAAGTCGCTCGAGACTCGACGCATCTTCGAGGAGGTGCGCGCACGATTTCGCGAAGAGCTCGACTACGCGCTCGAGGCCGAGCGGCAAACCACGTTTCGCGCGCTGCACGCGGCGGACCGACACATCCGTGTTCCCGAGGTCATCGCCGAGCGCTCGGCCCGTCGCGTGCTCACCACGGTGATGGCCAGCGGACAGAGCCTCGAGCAGGTGGCCTTGCTCGACGAACCTGCGCGTCGCGCTTCCGCCGAGACGCTCTGGCGCTTCGTGTTCAAGGGCAACCTGGTGGGCGGCATGTTCAATGCCGACCCCCACCCGGGCAACTACCTGTTCGGCTCCGACGGCGTCATCACCTTCCTCGACTTCGGTTGCGTGCAGCCCATCGAGGGGGTGCGACTCGACCGGGCGCGGCGCCTCCACTTCGCTGCCCTCGCGGGGGACGAAGCGGCGTTCGCCGACCGCTGTCGCGAGCTGCTCGAGACGCGAGGCGGCGCCTACGAGGACGCGGCCGTCGCGTACTCGCGCAAGTGCTTCGAGCCGCTGTTCCGAGCGCCCTTTCGCATCCACCGCCAGTACGTCGCCGAGCTCATGGACGGCGTGCGTGACATGAAGAAGCTCATGTTCCAGAAGGACGGGAGCGTGGTCGCGCTGCCCCCCGGCATGGTGTTCATGAACCGGCTGCAGTTTGGCTTCTACTCGGTGCTCGCACGCCTCGACGTCGAGGTGGATTACGCCGGCGTCGAGCGCGCGTTTCTCGCCGAGGCCGGCCTGAGCTGAAAAATTCCCGCCGACCCCGGCGGCGCGGTGATATCGCTCGGGCCACGGCCATGTACTTCCAAGAGCTCATCCTCACGTTGCAGCGGTTCTGGGCGGAGCGAGGCTGCCTCATCGTGCAGCCCTACAACTCGGAGGTCGGCGCGGGCACCTTCAACCCCGCTACCTTCCTGCGCTCGCTGGGGCCCGAGCCCTGGAACGTCGCGTTCGTCGAGCCGTCGCGGCGCCCCACGGACGGGCGCTACGGGGACAATCCCAACCGGCTGCAGCAGTTTCACCAGTTCCAGGTCATCCTCAAGCCGAGCCCGCTCGACATCCAAGACCTGTACCTCGAGTCCCTCGCGGCGCTCGGTACCAAGCCGCTCGAGCATGACGTGCGCTTCATCGAGGACGACTGGGAGAGCCCGACCCTCGGCGCCTGGGGGCTCGGCTGGCAGGTGTGGCTGGACGGACTGGAGATCAGCCAGTTCACCTACTTCCAACAGGCCGGTGGCTTCGACTGCAAGCCCGTCAGCGGCGAGCTCACCTACGGGCTCGAGCGCATCGCCATGTACCTGCAGGACGTCGACAACGTCTACGACCTGATGTTCGACAGCCGGGTGAAGTACGGCGAGCTCCATCGTCGCGCCGAGTGGGAGTGGTCGACCTACAACTTCGAAGAAGCCGACGTGGCGGCCCACTTCGCGACGTTCGACCGCGCCGAGGCGGAGGCGCTGCGACTGCTGGCCAGGAGCGACGACCCGCTGCAGAAGCTCGTGCTGCCCGCGTACGACCTCGTGACCAAGGCCGCCCACGCCTTCAACGTGCTCGACGCTCGAGGGGCCATCGGCGTGACCGAGCGGCAGCGCTTCATCTTGCGCGTGCGCACCCTCGCGCGCGGCGTGGCGACGGCGTGGCTCGCCCAGCGGGAAGCCCTGGGCTTCCCCTTGCTGAGCGAACGACCGGCGGCGGTCAGCGAGCAGCTCGCAGGCTGA
Source organism: Polyangiaceae bacterium (assembly GCA_019637295.1). Taxonomy (GTDB): domain Bacteria; phylum Myxococcota_A; class Polyangia; order Polyangiales; family Polyangiaceae; genus JACKEA01. The sequence goes on along the minus strand of JAHBVX010000002.1, from coordinate 27,648 downwards.
TCCGCAGCTCCGTGAGTCGAGCCTTGAACACGCCCGCGCCGACGGCCGGATCGCTGGACAGCACGCGCTCGGCCGCGTCTCGATCTGCGGCGCGGAAGATCACCAGGCCCGTGTAGGGAGGGTCGAGGCTCGGGCCGGCCAGCACCAGCACGCCGCTGTCGCGCAGCATGCGCAGGTAGTCGAAGTGTCGCTTCACCGCGGCCTCTTCGTCTGCAGTGGGCTCCGTGGGCATGGTCTCCCGGGCGGGCTCGAGCAAGATCAGCCACGTGCGGCTCGCGCTCACGCCCGACGGTGGGGTCGCTGGTGGCGGTCGCCCGCGTCCATCGGCAGCGGGCTTGGCGCTCGGATCCGCGTCCAGTTGCTCGCGCGCGAGCTGCTGCAGCACGGGCAGCACTTCGTCGATGTGCAGCGCCGGATCGACCTCGGGGAAGATGCGCCGGATGACGCCGCGAGCGTCGATGATGAAGGTGGTGCGCGCGGCGTAGCCCTGGGGCGAGCGAGGCACGCCATAGGCCTCCAGGATCCGTCCGTCCAGATCCGACAGCAGCGGGAACGGAAGTCGATGCTCCGCCTTGAACGCGGCGTGACTCTCCACCGAGTCGAGGCTCACCCCCAGCACGATGGCGCCCGTCGCCTGCAGGCGGTCCCAAGCGTCGCGAAACGCGCAGGCCTGCTTGGTGCAACCGGGGGTGCCGTCCTTGGGATAGAAATAGAGGACTACCGCGCGTCCGCGGAACTCGCGGAGGCTGCGCAGGGTCCCCGACTCGTCCGGCGCGCTGAAGGCGGGCGCGAGGCTCACGGCCTCGAGCTGTGGATCCCGAGCTGGCGCGCTCGGTCCCCCGCAGCCCGTCAGGGAGAACACCAGCCACAAGAGGAGCGAGAAGCTTCCGCGCATCGAGCAAGACGCCTACCTCTCGGCACCGGCGTTGGCAAGGCGCTCACTCGTCCAAGCGGAACAGCGTGAAGGCATCGCCGCCATCCTGGGGCGACGCGGGCTCGGCGCGACGAACCACGGCCAGACTCGCCAAATGCGCACGAACCGCCGACTTGAGCGCGCCGGTGCCGTGCCCGTGCAGCACGAAGCCGGCGCGCTCGCCGCGCAGCGATAGCTCGTCCACGAAGCGCTCGACCCGCTCGAGCGCCTCCTCCACCCGCTCGCCGCGGAGATCGAGCGTGTTGCTCGGCAGGCGCAGCGGGATGAAGCCGTCCACCAGCGCGACCTTGGCCGGCTTGGGCCCCCGGGGCTTCGGGCCTCGGCCAGGGCTGGCGCGCGCGCCCTCGATGCGGTGGACCTCGTCCGCGCGCAGCACCAGGCGCATCTGGCCGGCGAGCACCCGCAGCTCCCCCGACGCCGCGAGCTCCACCACGCGGGCCTGCACGCCCAGCTTGGTCACGAGCACCCGATCGCCCGGCGCGAGCGCCGGGTCGGCGGTCGGCGTGCCCGCGGCACGATCCTGGGCCAGCATGTGTACCGGGCTGCCGACCGCCACCAGGTGGGCGGCTTCATCGATCTGTCGCTCGGCGCTGCGCAGCTCGGCGGCGCCCACCGCGCTCCGGTCGCTGGGGCCGTCGCTCAACGACGACCGCAGCGTCGCGAGCGCTGCTCGGGCTCGCTTGACCTCGTCGACGAGCGCGCGCGCTTCCCGTCTGCTCTCGTCTCGTTCGCGCTCGAGCAGGCGCTGCCGCTCCTGCTCGAGCTGCTCGCGCTCGAGGGCGAGCGCCCGGTGCTCGTCGTCGATGCTGGTGCGCTGCCGGTCGAGCCGCTCGCGCTCCGTGGCGAGCTCGAGCAGCAGCCGTTCGCGAGCGCGCGCGTGCTCGGGGACGAGGGACGCGGCCCGCGCCACTACCGTGGGTTCGATCCCGTAGCGCTCCGCCACGATCAGCGCGCTCGACGGCCCAGGGCTGCCGCGGACCACGCGGAACGTCGGCGCGAGGGTCTCCAGGATCAGCCCGACCGAGGCGTTCTCGAAGCGAGGATCCCGCGCCGCGTGTTCCTTGAGCCGCTCGTAGTGGGTGGTGGCCACCACCGCCGCGCCGCGATCGAGCAGCGCCTCGAGCACGGCGACGGCGAGTGCGGCACCTTCCTCGGGATCCGTGCCCGAGAGGACCTCGTCCAAGAGCACGAGCGTCGTCGGCCCCGCTCGCGCGAGAACGGCCGCGAGCTTGGTCACGTGCCCGCTGAACGTGGACAGCGACTTCACGAGGGATTGCTCGTCGCCGATGTCCGTGAGCACGTGGTCGAACCAACCGATGACGCTGTCGTCTCGCGCGGGGATCGGGATTGCTGCACGCGCCATCCACGCCGCCAGCCCGAGACACTCGAGCGCAACCGTCTTGCCTCCCGCGTTAGGGCCGGAGAGGATCAGCGCGCCGCCGGACGTCACGCCGAGATCGTTGGCCACGACCTCTTGCCCTTGCACGACCAAGAGCGGGTGTCGCATCGAGTACAGCTCGAGGCTCGCGGCTTCGCTGGGCGCGACTACCACGGCGCGCGCCGCGACCGCCCAGCGAACCAGCGCCTGGAGCTGGTCCGAGGCTACGCACGCCTCGTGGGCGGTCTGCAGCGCGCTCAGATGCTCGCGACAACGCGCCGACAGGCACACCCGCACCGCGTGCTCCTCGCGCTCCACGCGGGCGAGGGCGACTCGCAGGCCGTTGCCTGCCTCGGTCGCCTCACGCGGCTCGACGAATAGCGTGCGACCGGACGCGCTCGACCCCAGCACGATGCCCGGCACGTGCGCGTGCGCCTCCGCACGCACCGGCAGCACCGGCCTACCATCGCGCTCCGTGCTGTAGTCCTGGCTGAGCCAGCGCGCGTGCCGTCGCACCAGCGCCTGCAGCTGCTTGCTCAACGCCGCGCGGAGCGTCGTCGCGTCGCGCCGCGCGGCGTGTAGCGCGGGCGACGCGCGATCGGAGATCGCGCCATCTTCCTCGATGGCGAGCGCCAGCTCTTTGCCCAGCGCGCCGAGCTCGGCGGGCGTCGCGAGCGCGGTCCCCAGCGCGGGGTGGGCGTCGCCGTGGGCCGTGACCCAACGCCTGAGGTCCTCCGAGTGGGCCACGACCCTCCCAACGCTGGCCAGCTCCCGGCCACCGAGGTCGCCCTCCAGCGTGAGGCGCGCGAGCACGTCGCTCAGCGCCGGCAGCCCTCGTGCCGGCACGGGGTGGCCCCGGTCGTGGGCGTCGAGCGCGCTCCGCACCTCCTCGCAGGCTCGCAGGGCGTCGGCGCGGGTTGGAAGCGGGCTGCGTGACGCGAGCCGAGCGCGAGCCTCCTCGCCCAGGGCGAGACCTGCCAGGTGGTCGAGCAGCCGCGCCCACTCCAGATCCGCCGCCGTGCTCGCGTGTGCGTCCGACTCCTCGGCCGGGAGCGATTCCGAGTCCGTGAGCGAGTGAGCGATGGCCCAACCGTAACACGGTCGCGCCCGGGCGGACCCCGCCTCGCCCCCCGATTTCTTGGCCCAGCGCGCGCATCGAACCTATCTCCCGCACTGCCCCCAGGAGTCTCAATGCAACAGGACGAGCGCACGACGCTGGTAGTCATCGAGTTCGGAGCGAGCTGGCCGAAGTGGCTGGACCCGGGCCAGGCGGGGCATTTGGCCGTCGTGGCGCAGCATTACGAGGGTGAGCCCTCGTCGCTGGTTCGGCAGGTGGCCAACCGGGTGGCGCGGCTGGAGACGACGGGCTGGCACATCGGCACCACCATCCTGGTGGTCAACTCCCGGACCGACGCGGACGCCTTCGCCGCACGCTCGGTGCTCGCGCGCGGGATGCTGTCTCGGCACATGCGCGCGCACGATGGGGAGCTGGTCCTGACCCTGGGAGAAGGCGCCGAGCTGCGGGCCTGTCAGACCCTCACCGGACTCGCGGCGGCGCTGGATCTCGACGCCGTCGGTAGCGGGGTGCGCGTCAGCGTGCGGCTCGGCAGCCAAGCGGCTCTGTACGGCGACTCCACGTGCGGCGCAGAGTCCTCGGGCCGCGGCGCGGCTTGAGTCAGCTGCCGTCTTCGAGGGCGCGCAGCCACACCACGGTCGCGCCCCAGCCGCCTCGGGTGGCGGGTGCGTCACGGTAGTCCTCGACCCAGGCTAGCGAGTCGAGCACCTGTCGCACCCGGGCGCGCTGAAAACCCGTGCCTCGACCGTGAATCAGCCGCACCTCGAGCAGGCCCTTCTCGCGCGCGGCCTCGAGGTAGCTCGCGACGACCCCCGGCACGTCCCGCGGCTGAAAGCCGTGCAGATCGATGCTGTCCTCGATCGGCACCACGGCGGCGTCGCCCCCGTCGCCATCGTCGTGCTCAGCCACCCGCGGATTTCTTCTTGCGAGTCCGCTTGGCGGGCGCGCTCGCGCCATCCGCCTCCGCCTTCTTGGGCGGCTTGAGCGGCGCGGCTTGGCCGTCGTTGCTCGCCTTCTCGGACGCGTCCGCGAGGCTCTTCTTCAGCGCCTCGAACAGGTCGATGATCTGAGCCCGCGGCGCCTCCGGCGCGATGGTGATCTCCTGCCCGGCCACCTTCTCGTCGACGGCGCGGCGTACGCGACCCTCGTAGCCGTCCTCGTACTTCTTGGCGTCGAAGGTGGCCCGGGTCAGCTGCTCGATCAGCTTCAGCGCGAGCTCCCGCTCGATGTCGCTCACGGACTGCTTCGCGCCCAGGTCCACGTCGTCAAAGGCCCGAACCTCGTTCGAGTAGTACAGCTGATGTAGGCACAGCCCATCTTCCCCGTAGGGACGGATGATCACCAGCTGCTCCTTGCCCCGGGCGTACCAGCGACCCACGGCCACGACCCCCTGCTCGCGCATGCACTGGCTGAGCAGGCGGTAGGGCTTGTCGCCCCCCTTGTCGGGTCCGAGGTAGTAGGTCTTCTCGAGTTGTACGAGGTCGACCTCCGCGAGCGGGACGAACTCGGAAATCTCGATGGCGTTGGTGCGTTGAGCCTCCAGCGCCTTGAGCTCCTCGTCCGTGAAGCGAACGAACTGACCCCGGGAGTACTCGTAGCCCTTGACGATGTCCGCGCGCTCGACGATCTCGTCGTCCACGGGACAGAAATACTGCTGCTTCATGCGGCCGCCACACTTGGAGTGCAGCATGTTGAAGCGGACCTGCTCGCTGGACGCGGCAGTGAAGAGCTTGATGGGGATCGCGACGAGACCGAAGGAAATCGTTCCGGAAGCGATGGCGCGGGCAGCCATGGGCGTATGCTAGCGGGCCAGCGTGGCAACACGGAAGGATTCGGCGAATGGCGCGGCTGGCGCCTCCTCACTCGGTCGCTATCGCGAGCTGCGGGATCCGATCGCTACCAACGAGCCCTTTGGCCCTGAACGGACGACCAGCCGCCGGCCCACTCGAACTGGCCGCTTCGTGGTCCACGAACACCACGCCACCCGCTCGCACTTCGATCTCCGCCTCGAGCTGGGCGGCGTGCTGGCGAGCTTCGCGGTGCCGAAGGGGCCGAGCCTCGATCCCCGTGAGAAGCGCCTGGCCATACGCACCGAGGACCATCCCCTCGCGTACCTCGACTTCGAGGACGTCATCCCTGCGGGCAACTACGGGGCGGGGCCGATGATCGTGTGGGACGCCGGCCGGGTGGACTACCTCGAAGGGAGCGCGGAGGACGGGGTCCTGCGCGGCAAGATCGATTTCACTCTCTCTGGCTTCAAGCTCCGTGGGCGCTTCGGATTGATCCACACCGCGCGGCGACCTGGCGAAGAGAACCACTGGCTGCTGGTCAAGAAGGAGGACGCTCACGCCAGCGAGCAGGCCATCGACGACCAGCGCAGCGTCCTCGGTGGTCTGCTGGTGACCGAGCTCGCAGAACGAGAGCGCATTGCCCGTGAGCTGCGAGCGCGCGCGCTCGAGCTCGGTGCCCGGCCCCGAGCCAGCCACAAGGCACCCGAGCCGATGCTGTGCGCGTCCGAAGGCGCGAGCCTCGACGATCCACAGCGCTTGTACGAGCTGAAGCTCGACGGGGTTCGCATTCTCGCGGAGCGGCGCGGTGGTGTCGTCACGCTGCGCTATCGAGGGGGCGGCGCGGCCCAGGCCAGCTATCCGGAGATCGCGCGCGCCCTCGGGGCCTTGCCGGCGGACCACTTCCTGGTCGACGGCGAGATCGTCGCGTTCGACGAGGCTGGGCGCCCGAGCTTCCGGCGCCTGTTGCCGCGCGTGACGGCGCGCCGTCCACGGGAGGCCGAGCGGGTTCGGCACGAGGTCCCGGTCGTGTATCTGGTGTTCGATCTGCTCGCGCTCGCGGACCTGGACCTGACCGGGCTGCCCCTGGTCGAGCGCAAGGGGCTGCTGTTCTCGCTGTGCCGCGGCCGTGGCCTGGTGCGCGCCCTCGACCACATCGAGGGCAGCGGCGCCGCGCTGTTTGCGATGTGCGAAGCCCACGAGCTCGAGGGCGTGGTGGCCAAGACGAAGCACAGCCCCTACGTCGCGTCGGCGCGCCGAACCGACGCCTGGGTCAAGATCAAGCGTGAGCGAGACGACGAGTTCGTCGTCGTGGGCTGGGAGCCAGAGAAGGGAAAGACCCGGGCGCTCGGCGCGCTGTGGCTCGCTACCTTCTCGCAAGAGCGCTTGGTGCTGCGCGGCAAGGTGGGCAGCGGCCTCGATCGGGCCGCGCGCGCGGCGCTCGAGGAGCGCTTCGTGGAGCTGGCGCTCGACTCGCCCGCGCCCGAGCTCGAGCTGCCCGCCGCGCCGCCGCCGCGTGGCGTGCGCTGGGTTCGGCCCGAGCTGGTCGTTTCCGTACGCTTCGCGGAGTGGACCGAAGATGGCGTGCTGCGTCACCCGGTCTTCCGTGGGCTGCGCGTGGACGCGAGCCCGCTCGACTGCGTGGCTGCCCCCGCGCCCGGCGATCACGTCTCCACCGCAGCGACGACGGTCACGGTCACGAGCGGGCGGGTGGTGATCAGCAACCGGGAGAAGGTCTTCTGGCCCGACGACGGCCTGACCAAGGGTGATCTGGTCGACTACTACCGCACCATAGCGCCGGTCCTGCTGCCGTTCCTGCGGGATCGCCCCGTCGTGCTCGTGCGCTATCCGGACGGCATCGAGGGCAAGAGCTTCTACCAGTGGCGCGCGCCCCAGGGCACGCCGGGTTGGATGCGGACGCTCGAGCTGCGCGACGACGAAGACGAAGCCCGGCGCGGGACGAAGAGCGTGTTCTTGATCGACGACGAGGACGGTCTGGCGTTCGTCGCGAACCTGGGCGCCATTCCCATTCACGTGCTGGCCAGCCACAGCGCCGACCTCGGCTGCGGTGACTTCTTCACGATCGACCTCGATGTCGAGCTCGCGTCCTTGCGCGACGGAGTCACGTTGGCGCTCAGCCTGCGCTCGCTGCTCGAAGAGTCCGGTCTCGTGGGCTACCCGAAGACCAGCGGAAAGGAGGGGCTGCACGTGTTGGTTCCCGTTGGTCCGCAGGTGCCCTTCGCGGTGACGCGCGCGCTGGCAGAGCTGTTCGGCCGCTTGCTCGTGCATCTGCACCCGGACATCGCCACCATCGAGCGAAAGGTGGGCAGTCGTGGCGCGCGCGTGTACGTCGACACCGGCCAGACGGGTCGCTCGCGCACCATCGTCGCGCCCTACTCGGTGCGCGAAGTCGCCGGCGCGCGCGTGTCCACCCCGCTCACCTGGGAGGAGGTGCATGCAGCGCTGGACCCGGCCAACCACACGATGCTCACGGTGCCCGAGCGGGTCGCCGAGCTCGGCGATCCGATGGCGTCGTTCGCTCATCAGCGGCCCGACATCACCCGAGCGTTGGCGCGCCTCGAGGAGCGCTTCAAGTCCGGGCTGAAGGGCGGCTGAGCTTCACAGCAAGCAGCGCTCGATGTCGTCCACGGACGGCGCGCTCATCGCGCACCGCCACTGACGACGCGACACCTTGGCGGCGCAGCGCGAGAACTCGGGGTTCATGGCGGCGCGGGCGCGCGCGTCGCGCTGCATGCGGAAGACCGACTCCGAAGACGTCTCCGCGCTCTGCTGCTCCGCGACCTTCTCCGTGTAGCGGTCGAGCAGCTGATTGCACTCGTCCGCCGTGAGCGGGGGGCTGCAGCCCAGGCAGCCACAGAGCGCGAGCGGAGCGAACGACAGCCGTATCAATCGAAACAATCCTCGATGATTTCCCGGGAGGACTGGGCCGCGCGAACGCAGGCCATGGACTCATCCGTCAGGCGCTTGCCCACGCACTCCTTCATGGAGGTCTCGCGCAAGGACTGCTTGGCGGTGGCGATCTCGTCGGCCACGGCCTCGGGGGACAGCTTGCGCCTCTCGAGCTCGAGCCGTGCGATGCGCTCGACGATCTCGTCGCAGTCCGCCTCGGTTGCGGGGCGGCCACAGCCGCTGGTCAGGCCGACCACGGCAGCGAGCGCTATCCAGTTGGGGCGGTGCATCTTCACCGAGCCGCTTAGCGCGCGGGGGCACGTGCTCGCAAGGGCCGACGCTCCGAAATCTGGACGCCTGTGCAGGGCCTGCTACCATGACGCATCAGCGAGATGACGAAAGCGCGCGCCAGCGCGGCATCCCCTGCGCCGGAGCTCCTCCTGCGCAAGGCGACCCTCGCCCGGACCTCCCTGCTCCGGGCGAAGTACGCGCGCCGGGGGCTCGAGCATCCGGGGGCCCTCAGCCGCACCACGCGCGTGATGCTCTTGCGGCAGCTCTACCTGTCCCACATGGAGGCCAAGCGCTTCGCCGATGCGCTTCAGGTGGCCGAAGAGATGATCGAGCAGGACGTCATGCCGGACGTCGCCAGGCAAGACGCCGCGCGCGCCTGTCTCGGCTTGGGACAGCAGGACCTCGCCCTGTCGCACCTGCGGCTGGCCAGCCGCGTCAGCCCCGCCTCTCGCCGAGCATTTCACCTGTGGACCCTGGGCAGCGTCCTGTACCTCGCCGGTCGTCACCCCGAGGCCATCGGAGCGCTCTCGCGTGCGGCGCGCTGGGGCACCACCGACCGGCCCCTCTATCAGGCACAGCTGGCGCTCTCCCGGCGGGCGTCGGGAGAGCCGGTCACGGACCTCGCGGAGCTGCGGGAGCGCTTGGCAGACGCCCCGTGCGGCCAGGGCTACGGGCAGTTCGTGCTCGGAGAGCTCGCTCACGCCCTCGGGGACCCGGACGCGGCTCGCCAGTACCTGCGCGGGTTCGTGCGGCGCTCCACGAGCGGACGGGTCGCGCTCGCGGTCGCGCTCCAGGGCGAGATCGCCCAGGCTCGCCGCCTCCTGCGCGAGCTGGGGCCGACGCGAAAAAGACGCGCCGGCTGAAACCGCCGGCGGGTTTTCGAGCTAGTCTGAAGGCGCTCGGGGCTTGTGCCCGCGCCGCACCGGCACAACATCACCATGCCTGCAGCTCCGATGTCCCGCCGTCCCGTCATCATCTCGTCGCTGGCCGCCCTCGCCGCCTGGCTGCTGGCCACGCCGGCGCGCGCTGCCGAGGCCTGCACCATCGTCGGCGAAGGGGGCGCGGGCGCGGGGGACGCGTTCACTCAGGCGCTGGCCCGGGGCCCGGTCTACGCCGGTCTGGCCGCGCTGGTCGGCGGGCTGCTGGTCAGCCTGACGCCCTGCGTCTACCCGATGATCGCCGTCACCGTCAGCGTGTTCGGAGCCCGCGAGTCCCGAAGCCGCGTGCAGGGCATGTTGCTGTCACTCGCGTTCGTGCTCGGCATCGTCGGGATGTTCGTGCCGCTGGGTGTGGTCGCCGGGCTGACCGGCGGGGTGTTCGGCTCGGTGCTGCAGAGCCCCTGGGTGATCGTCGGCATCAGCGGGCTCTTTCTCGTGATGGCCGCCTCCATGTTCGGTGCCTTCGAGCTGACGCTGCCGTCGGCGTTGACCAACCGCCTGGCGACGGTCGGTGGCATCGGTTTCAAGGGCGCGTTCTTGTTGGGGCTCGTGTGCGGATTGATAGCGGCGCCCTGCACCGGACCGGTGCTCACCGGCATCCTGACCTGGATCGCCCAGACCCAGAGCGCCGCGCTCGGCGCGCTCGCCATGGGGGCCTTCGCGCTCGGGCTCGGCGCGCCGTTCTTCGTGGTTGGTGCTTTCGCCGTGCAGCTGCCCAAGAGCGGTCGCTGGATGGTGCACGTCAAGAGCCTACTCGGGCTCGTGTTGATCGTCGTCGCGCTCTACTTCTTGTCCACGGCCTTTCCGGTGCTGGCCAGCTTCGCTCGTGGCGACGGCGTGTTCTTGGCCGCGGCGGCTGCGCTGCTGCTCGTGGGTCTGGCGCTCGGAGCCGTTCACCGCGCGTTCGATGAGCCCGGCGCGGGCATCAAGCTCCGCAAAGGTGTCGGCGTGCTGCTGGTGAGCGCCGCGGCCTTCGCGATCGTCTCCGGCGCGGGCAAGCCCTCCGGCTCGCTGGCGTGGGAGGCGGCCACCTGGGAAGAGGCCAAGGCGAAGGCCGTGGAAGAGAAGCGGCCGCTGCTCGTCGACTTCACCGCCAACTGGTGCGGCGCCTGCAAGCAGCTCGAGCGTGAGACCTTCAGTGAGCCCGAGGTTGCCCGCGAGGCCGGGCGCTTCGTCGCCGTCAAGGTGGACGCGACGAACGACGAAGATCCGATCGTCACTCGGGCCATGCAGTCGATGAACGTCGTCGGGCTGCCGACGGTGCTGATCTACGACTCGAGCGGCAAGGAGGCGATTCGGTGTACGGATTTCGTGCCCGCCGCGCCGTTCCTGGAGGCGATCCGGCGGGTGAACTGAACCGGGGTCAGGGCTCGAAGTCGCCCGGCGGCGGGGGAGGCGGCTTGGGCTTGTCCCCGGGAGGCGGCGGCTTGGGCTTGTCCCCGGGCGGGGGCTTGGGCTTGTCCCCGGCCTTGGGCTTGGCCTTGGGATCCGGCGGGGGCTCTTCTTCCTCCTCCGGCGGCGGGGGAGGTGGCGGCGGCTTGTTGAAGCTGCCGTCGTCGGTGTTGCAGACGTCGACCAGCTTCTTCGCTGCGCCGTGCGAGCTCTCCGCCACTTCCTGAGCGCGGGCGCTCATGATCGGGATGAGCTTCTTCGCGTCGGCGAGGTTCTTCTTCACCTCTCCCTTCTGCGCCACGCTCTTGCGAAACACCGAGTCGACCTGTTGCTCGAGCGCAGGAGTCAACGCCTGGAGCCGCTCGAGCACCAGCTGAGCCTTGCGCATTCGGTTGTGGATCGTCGCTTGGGTGAGGATGCCCTTCTTGACCGCGGCCACGAAGGCCGTGCCCTCCGAGTCGAGGTCATTGCCGGCTGGGGTGATCTCGACGGCCGCGGTGCCCTCGCCGAGCCCGCGCAGCTCAACCTTCAGGCCCGTGCCCGCCTCCGCGAGCTCGGCGGCGCGCTTCTCGACTCGCTTGGCCAACATGGTGGCCGACGCGTCGGGGTCCCCCTTCAGATCCTTCGACAGGTTGCGGCGCGCTTCCTTCTCATCCTCCGGAGCCCTGCCGAGCTCGACCTGCAGCTCGTACAGCGCGCCGAAGTACTCGTCGAAGCTGGGCTCGCCGGTGCGGTACTGCTCCTTGCCCTGGCCGACGGTGGAGGGTCCCCCGCTGCCGAACAGGCACCCCGGCGTCGTGACTAGCAGCGCCCCGAGGGCGACGGGGCTCACGGCGAGCGACAGGGACAGACAAATCGATGAAAACCTGGATGACGTGGGCTTTACGGACATGACAGAAGTGCTCCCCAGAGCTCGTGGGATTTACCACTTTGTACGAGGAATAGCGAAAGTGAGGTCGTGCCCCGCACCCATACTACGCCTTGGCCCGCGTTGGCTCCCTCAGGTGACACACCGATCGCATCTCCCACCGGGATCAGATCCCGGGCCAAGGTCTGCAGCCGCACCTGCCGATTGCCCGTGGACCCCTCGGTCCACTGCAAAAGCCAGCGCCCCCCGCTGAGGCCGGTGGCCGCTGGGGAGATGGCCTCGGAGCCGGGGCCGCCTGGGGGGATGCGGAAGCCGGCCGCCGGGCCGACATCGTTCCCCAGCGTCCCGTGGGCGAGCTGCACTCTCCAGAACGAGTCGGGAGTCGCTCGAGCAGCAAACGCGACGAGGGTCGCTTCGTCGTTGGTAGCCACCAGCGGGGTGCCGAGGTGGCTCGCGCTGACCTCGACGGTCCACAGCTCGCTGCGCTTCGAGCCGTCGGGGTTGAGCCAGCCGACCCGCAGCTTGCCCTGCTGGCCGCCCTGACGGTACGTGACGGCGTGCCCGATCCCTGGCGCGAACGCGACTCTCGGGTCCGTCATGCGCGCGCCTCCGCCGCCGGGCCAGATCGTGTGCTGCTGACCGCTCGCCACACGCACGAGGTCCTGCCCAGTGGTGCCGAGAGTGAACGGCGGGGAGGCGTCCACCGTGCGCGGCGCTTTCACCTCGGCCTCGTCCGCGTCGATCACGAAACGGACGCCGCCGCCACTCGAGAGGGGCACGACGCCGCTGATGTTGGACTCGGCCGACTCGCTGAACTGCTCCGTCGTCGACAGATCCGTGAGGCTCACCAAGATGCCTCGGGCGTCGCGAGCGGTCCGGGCGTAGCCGACCGCAGCCTGCTCGCCGGCGCCTGTGATGTTGGGAGTGACGGCCAGGTGGATGGGCGCAGCCAGGCGCTTCGCCGGGCGCATCAGCGTGCAGGGCACCGTGCGCGTGGCCGCTGCGCTCCCGTCCAGCGCAGGCCCGGTGGCGGTCGAGCTGTCCGTGCCTCGCGAAAAGCCGTGCAGAGCGACGATGCCCGCGATCACGGCGACCGCTCCCACCAGCAGCGCGCCGGCGCCGATCAGCGCCATCGTCGGTAGTGTGGCGGGCGCGTTGGGATCGGTGATCACTGGCAACGGCGGGGTGGGAGGCATCACCACCGGGGCACCGCCCAAGTTCGGTGGCGGCACCGGCGTGTCCATGGGCCGCGGGCGCGTCGGCTGCTCCGCCTCGGCCGGTGCCGTGCCGGGATTGCTCGTCCGCTGGGGGACTGCGCGAGGGGGAGGGGGCACCGCTGCTGGGGGGCGCAGCGTCGCGGTGGTGTTCTGTTGAGCCGGCGCGTCCACGAACGTGGGCATGGGTGGTCGGCGGACCGGCGGGATCGGGGCCACCTGAATCATGCCGCCCTTCGGCGGTGGCGGCGGCGTGATGCTTCGCTTCTTGCCGCCACCCCCGAGCAGCTTGGCCGCGTCGCGGGAGCGATAGACGTGGTAGCGCTCGAGGGGCGGCTCGGGTGGCTCTCGGCGTGTGGGATCCAGCTCCGGCTCGACGGGCTTCTCGACCGCATCGGCATCGAGGGAGCCGGACAGCGCAGCCACTTGGCACGCTGGAAGCCAGCCCGCCCAGCCCTCCTTCCAGACCAGCGTGTAGGGCGGGAGCGCGCCCGTGGAGAGCGAGGACAAGAGCTCCCACTCGCCGACATGGCTGATGACGCCGTCCGAGTCCGCCCAGCGCCAGTTGTCCGGATCGTCCGTCACCGGTGAAAAATCGTCCTCCGCCCGACGAGAGTAGTCGAGCGCTGGGATACTTCCCATTTCTGCGCCCGACGGGCAATCGATAGCCCGTCACCGCGGTCCCTGAGCCTCGGCTCGCGGCTGACGGGTTCGGGTTCTGCACACGCAGAGCACGACCGCGACCGACGCGCCGGCCGCCCGTAGCGCGCCGGCAGCGGCTCGGACGGTGGCGCCCGTGGTCACTACGTCGTCCACGAGCACGACGGTGGCGCCCGCGAGTCGTCGCTCCCGCGCGTGGAACGCCTGCTGCACGTTGCGGCTGCGTTCAGTCGCGGACGAGCCTGCCTGGCGCGCGGCGCTCGTGAGGCGCTCGAGCGCGCGGGGGCTGTGGTCGAGGCCGGTCCGTCGGGCTATCGCCCGCGCCAGCAGCGCCGCCTGGTTGTAGCGCCGCTGCGCCAGACGGGCCCGGTGAAGGGGGATGGGGACCAACAGCGCCTGCCCCGACAGGACCGAGGCGTGAAGTCGGCCGAGCGTGTCGCCCAGCGGCCCGGCGAGGTCAGGACGGTCGTGATACTTCAGCCGCCGGACCGTGGCGCCGAGGGGACCGTCGTAGGGGCCGAGCGCGCACACCGTGAGGTCGCCGAGGGCCGCGACGTGCGGCTCGAGCTGCTGCCAACACTGTGGGCACCACTGCCCGGGCACGCGCTGGCGGCAGCCCGCGCACTCTCGGGGCGCGAGCACGTCGAGCGCGCGCTGCCACAGGCTTTCCAGGCGTTCCCACACGCCGCCTGTTCGGTCGGCAGCAGGGCGGGTTGCGCCCCGACGCCCCAGCCGCGATGGATCGGCGAGACCGGCGCTCAAGAGCTGTCAAATAATCGACAGCTCTTTCCTTCTTTCACCGGGGAGGCACGCGCCTCCCCGCCCCGCCGAAGTGAATTCGTCGGGGCCCCACCCCACGCGGGCCGGCTCCGCCGGCGCGAACTGGGTCAATCTTGACAGCCCTTCAGCTCAGGCCGAGCAGCTTGTTCATCGATAGCTCGTCTGCTGGCGTGAACGGGTACTGATCGAACTCAGCGCTCGTGACCCACTTGAACGCGTGCACGTTCTGTTCGGAGGGTTCGCCGCTCGACAGGCGGCACTCGTATAGATAGAGGTCCACGACGTAGTGCTCGTACGGGTGGCTGACGAAGCTGATGAGCTGCCCCGGTTCGATCTCGACTGCCAGCCGATGCTTCACCTCGCGCCGCAGGGCGTCCGCGTCCGTCTCGCCGTCCTCCACGCGGCCGCCGGGGAACTCCCACAGCAGCGGCAAGACCGCGGACGGTCGCCGCTGCGTGATGAGGTAGTTCCCGTCCTTCTCGATCACGGCGGCCACGACCCGTATGGTCCTTGGTCCGCTCACGATTCGCTCCCGAGCGTCACGTTACAGGTCCACACGGAACAGCTGCTGCCCCATCAGCAAGATGTCGCCATTGGTGAGGCTGCGCTCCCCGCTGATGCGAATGAAGGTGCCGTTGGAGCTGCCCACGTCGGTCAGGTAGATCTTGCCGTCCTCGGCCCGGTGGATCCGGCAGTGCAGGCCCGAGACATACCCGTCCTCCGAGAACAGGATGTCCCCGCGCTCGCGACCGCAGTGCACGCCTCGCTCGGGAATGGGGAAGGCGTTGCCGGTCGTGTCACGGCCGATCACCAGCGCCAGGCGCCCGATGTAGCCTTTGGCCGGGCTCCCGAAACGCTGGACACCGTCCGGCGAAGCGGGCTGGGGCTTGAGCGGCTCGAGTCGAATGATCTCCTGACCGATGCGGAAGACGTTCTCGTACTCCAGCACCTCTGGCTCGTTGGGCCGCAGCTTGATGTAGACGCCGTTGAGCGACGACTCGTCTTTGATCGAGAGCTGCCCAGCCTTGCGCAAGAAGGTGGCGTGTCGAGGCGAGAGGTAGCTGTCGCCGGCGAAGATGGCGCCCGTGTCGCGGCCTACCGTGAGCGTCGGCGCGTCCGGCAACGGATAGCTGCCGGCCTCCGAACCATCCGAGCGCAGCGCGGTGAGCACCACGCTGGGGCCGCTGCCGGCGGCCGCCGGTGCCGCAGCAGGCGCGGCTGCCGCGACCGAGCCGCTCAGCGCGCCGAGGTTGTAGCCACACGACGCGCAGAAGCGATTGTTCGGTGGGTTCTTGTGGCCGCACTGGGGGCAGTCCACCTGACCCGACGCGGCGGGGGCCGGCTCGGCCGCCTCCGGCGCAGGTGCGCGGTACGGCGTCGGAGCAGCGGCTGGAGGAGCCCCGCTCGCGACGGGCGCTGGAGCCGGAGCGGGCGCCGCTTGCGCGGGAACGCCGTGCGGCGGCGTCTGTGGCGAGAACGGCTTTGGAGCGTTCTCGCGCGGCAGCTCCGCGCCACAGCCGAGGCAGTACTTGTAGTGGTCCTGGTTTTCCTTGCTGCACTTAGGACACGTAATCACGCTGAGCCTCCTGCTGCGCCGCCCCACGACGCCGCTGATGCTTCGTAAGCGCGCGATTATTCATGCTCTCCGCCGGGGGTCAAGGATAGCGAAGCCGGGCGCCTCGAGGCCAGCCCGTTTCCGCGAATCGCCCCGATTTTGCACCCACTCAGGGGCCGAGGGACGCGAGGGCTTCCCGGAGCAGGTCCGCGGTCGGGGCCTCGCCCAGCCGTTCCCCCAGGGCCGCGACGGCGCGCTCTGCCTCCTGCTGACGGTAGCCCATGTTGGTCAGCGCCGAGACGATCCGTCGCGCCTCGGACTGCAGTGGGGGCCCCGCGGACGGGCCCGGCGCGAGCTGCCCCATCTTCTCTCTCAGCTCCAGCCCCAGTCGCTCAGCGGACTTCTTGCCGATCCCTGGGATGCGAGTGAGCCGCGCGATGTCCCCCTCGCGCACGGCGCTCGCCAGATCGGCGACCGGCAGTGCGCTGAGCACGTTGAGGGCGGTCCGTGGCCCGATGTTCGGGACCTCGATCAGGAGCCGAAACACTCGACGGTCGGCGTCCGTCGCGAAGCCGAACAGCTCCAAGACGTCCTGCCTCACGTTGAGGTGCGTGTGCAGTACGACCTCGTCGCCGACCCGGGAGCAACGACCCAGCGTGCCGACGGGCGTCGAGACCTCGTAGCCCACGCCGCGCACGTCCAAGACGAGTGCCCCGGTGGGTTCCTCCGCGACCACGACACCGACCACGCGTCCAATCATGGTCAGTCGTTCTTGGCGCCCTGAGCGATCCAGCGGCGGACCACGTCGCGCTCGTCGTCGCACAGCGAGCTGGAGGTCTGGGGCATGGCGTCCCCGCACGGGTCGTCGCCCTTGGCGCCCGGCTGAGGCGTGCAGGTGAGGCCCGCCGAGTCGTGGCAGCCGTCCATCTTCAACATCAAGAAGCTATTGGCCGGGTCGTTGGCGCTCACGATGTCCATGGCCGGCGCGGTCGAGCTCGCCACGCCGAGGATGGCATCGATGATGGCCTGGCGACCTGCGTCGTCCGGACCGTCCGTCGTGCAGGTGGGGTCGTCCTTCTGAGAGGGACAGCGCGGTCCGAGGAACAGGGAGGCCGCGGGCTTGGTCGCGCTGCCGTGACAGACGGAGAAGCCGCACGCGCGGCGAAAGATGGGCATCACGTCTGCTTCGAAGGACACCGCCGGGGTCTGCCCGTCGAAAGCCGCGTAGTCGAAGGGGCACGTCAGGTTCGCGCACGACGGTTTGGGCGCTTCCTCCTCGGCGCCGCAGCCGAACGCCGCCGCGAAACCGGTCACCACCCAGAGCGCGGGACTGAGTCTGACTCGCACGGCGAAACCCTACCGCTCGGGCTTCGACCTGGCCAGAGGGCAGCGGAGCTTTCGGAAGACCGGACTTCGTGCTACCAGCCCGCCATGCGCGCTTCGACCCTCGCGTCCGCTGCGCTGCCGCTCCTGCTCGTGGCGTGCGGCGGCTCGGCGAGCGAGACTCCCTTTCCCCTCGAGCCCGACCGAGCCACGCTGCGCGGAGCGCAGGCGGCGGAGCGGGGCACGACCGCGCTACCCGGGGCTGGAGAGGATGACGCCCTGCCGAGCGACGAGGGCGACGAGGCGCCGGCGCCCGACACTTGGGGTGGGGCCAAATCCAAAGGCGGGCGGGGGGCTCGGGAGCTGCGCTGAGCCGCTCGGCCGCTCAGAACACGCCGCCGACGCTGAAGCCCGCGAAGCCCTGGCCCACCGCCGGCGCCAGATGAGCGCGGCGTACGGGCTGCCGTCGCCCGCTGCCGCCCTCCGGTTCCGACAGGAAGTACCAAGCAACGCCGCCCGCGGCGATGGCGAGGCCGGCGATGCCGACGATGGAGCCCGTGGTCATGCGGGAATTGGCCGAGTTGCCGGCTTCCTTGTCCGCGTCGCTCTGGCACGCGGTGCCCCCGCACTTCGCCTCGACGTCGTCGCGATCGCTCTTGCCGCCGAAGTAGACCACGCCGCCGATGATGGCGATCACTCCCCCGCCACCCGCGACCAACAGCGGCAAGATGGGGCGGGACGGCGACTTCGTCCCAGGATCCACCGGACCGCTCCCGGAGCCGTTGGTCGGCGGGGCCTCGGGGCCCGGACCGGGCCCCGGCTGACCGGTGGCGCCCTGCTCTTTGGCGATCTTCTCGTTCAGCACCTCGATGCGACGGGCGATCTGGTCGCGCTGATTCGTGCTTGGATTGCGCGCGAGGAACGTCTCGAGGCTGGTCACGGCCATGCGCTTCTGCTCGTTCAGCTCGTAGGCCCGCGCCAAGTTCAGCAACAACGCGTGAGCGGTGCAGTCGCGCCGGTAGGCATCCTCCCAGTACGTGATCGCGCGATTGTAGTCGGCCTCGTTGAAGGCCGCTTGGCCCGCCTGAAAAGCCCCCTTGGCGGCGGCGACGTCGCCCTCGGTGGGCTGCTGCGTACAATCCGGGTAGGGTTTCGGGTTGTCGTCCGCAGCCCTCGCGGCGAGCGGCGCCGTGAGCAGGGCGGTTCCCATCAGCAAGCTGCAGAGCGGAGCGCGCAACATGGCATCCTCTAGAAGTGGAAGGCGCGGCTAGCATAGCGCGCGCGCCCTCGGAGGCGGCAACCAAATAGCGGGCCGGCGATCGAGGCGAATTTGGGTGGCCGAGCGTCGCGCTGGCCGGGAAATGGCGCCGAATACCCGGCTGGCCGGCCGTGCTCATCGCGTCTGGTGACTTGTCGCGACGCCACAAACGGAGTCTGCTTCTGCGCCGTGACGGTAGGTCGACGATGGCTTGGGGTCTTGCTCCTGCTGGGAGTGCTGGTCTCCTCCTGGGCGTCGGCGCAGAGCCGCGCGCAGCTCGACTCGAAGTCCCTGGCTGCCATCCGGGTGGACATGGAGAAAGGTCAGGCGTTGTTCGCTGCCCGCAACTACGAAGCCGCTGCGAAGAGCTTCGAGCACGGCTTCGAGCGGCATCGATACCCAGCCTTCTTGTTCAACGCCGGCGTCTGCTACGAGAAGCTACAGCGCCCGGGCGACGCTGCTGCCAAGCTGCGGGCGTACCTCGACGCGGATCCGGATGCCTCGGACGCAGTGAGCGTGAAGGAACGCGTCGGCAAGCTCGAGGCGGCGGACGCGGCGGTGCAGGCCGCCGCGGACGCGGGCGCCCCGCCCGGCGATCCCGACGCTGGAGGCGACGCCGACGCGCCGCCCGAGAAGCCGCCAGCCATGCCCGTCGACTTGCCGCCCAGCGACACCAAGAGCCTGGTCATCGTCGAGACCGAACCCACCGGTGCCCCGGTACGCCTGTTCAAGAAGACGGCGCCCGGCGCGCCGCGCTTCAGCGTTGGATCGGCGAACGCCGGGTGGGTGGAGCTGGCCAATCGGCCCGCGCCTCTCAGCCTCGGCGTCGACGAGGGCGACTACCACCTGGTCGTGGAGAAGTATCGCGACCTGAACCCGACGGACACGGAGATCCGCGTCGAAGCCGGGCGCGTGTTTCATTTCCGGGCCAACCTGTCGCAGGGCAAGTTCATGGGTTTTCTGCGGGTAGTGGCCAACGTCGAGGGCGCGCGCATCTACCTGGATGATCCGAAGAAGCAGAAGCCCGTGTGGGGGCGCACGCCCTACGGTGAGCTGGTGCCACGCGGACAGTACGCGCTGCTGGTGGAGGCGCCGGGGTTCGACCCATTCGTCAAGACGGTGCAGATCGAGCAAGCGCAGCAGGTGGAGCTGCAGGTCACTCTCGTGCGGGAGCGCTTCGGCGTGCTGCGGGTGGACTCGAACGCGCCCACGATCCGCGTCGAGGTTGACGGCAAGCCCATCGGCGTCTGGCAGAGCGGGCAGGTCCCGCTCGAGCGCCGCTTGCCCTCGGGTCCGAGCCGCGTCGTCATCCGCGCCGACGGCTACAAGACCTACGAGGGGGAGGTGACCATCCCCCGCGGGCAGGTCCTGCCTCTGCGCGCCGAGCTGGTGCCGAAGTATCCGCGCGGCGCGGCGTGGACGCAGGCCATCATCGGCGCGGTGTTCCTGGGCACCGGGACCTACCTCGGGCTGAAGTCGAACCAGCTGTACGACGAGGTGGAGGCGGACCGTCGGGCCGGGGTCATCGAGAGCGACGACGAGCGCATCAACCGCGGGCGGCTGTTCGCCGTCGGCGCGGACGTCGGCTTCGCGCTGGGCGGGGTGCTGGCGGCGCTCGCCACCTACAACTTCATCCGTGATCCACTGCCGGACTCTGGCGCGCGGGTGTTTCGCCCGCAGGAGCCGGCGGACGCGGGCACCGCGGCCCCGTCGGCGCGGCCACCAGCTCCCCGACCCCAGGCGCGGAGACGCTGGGACGTCGGGCCCCTGGTCGGCCCCGAGCTCGGCGGGATCGGCTTCGGAGGGCGTTTCTGATGCGTGGCTGGATGGGCGCCGCGCTCGGCCTGGCGATCGCGGCCTCGGCCTGCTCCTGGTCCCGCTTCGGGGACGTGGAGTCCAACGCGTCGGTCGTGGTGCTGACTCGCCCCGGCAGCGTCAAGGGGTTCGGTTCGGCGCTGGCGGCTCTCGCGGACGGCGATCGCGTGCTGGTGCTGGTCGCGGGCGCGCCCGGCGGCGCCAACGGCGCGGCGGTGTTCAGCGTCGGTCAGGGTGAGCAGGCGAACACCAACGCCTTCGACTTCGGTCAGTGCACCGGCGGCGGCTGCGTCGTCGGTCGCAGCGCGGCCGGCCTGGCGCGGGCTCAGACCGTAGGCTCGGGTCTGCGCCAGGCGTGCTGGTTTCCGGGCTGGGGTCCGGCGGACTCCGGCGGGGAGCTCTCGCTGATCGGGGGCTGCACCGAGGCGCAACAGAACCGCCTGGTGACCGCCCTGGCCGTACCCGCCGGGCTGACTACGGCTGGCCCCCTGCGGCTCGCCAGCGACGCGGTGACGATCGGCGCGCAGAAGAGCGAGCCGGCGTACCAGTCAGCGGCGCTCGTGGCGGGCAGCGGCGGCAAGGCGTGGCTCTACCCCCCGCTCTCCACCGGGTTCGTGGAGCTGGTGGCGGCGCCGGCAGCTGGTGATTTTGGCGACGCGGTGGCGGTGCTGCGCGCTGGCGGGCAGCGCCGCTTCGCGGTGAGCGCACCGGCCGGCGGCCAGGTGTTCCTGTTCGATGCCAGCGGCACGCTGATGGGTTGCTTCAGCGCGGCGCCCGGGTTCGGCCGGACCTTGGCCGCGGGAGACGTCGACGGCGACGGCGCGGATGAGCTGGTGGTCGCAGGCGACGCTGGCGTGCTGGTGGTGAGCGGCGCTGCGGTTCAGGCGGCCAGCGGCGGAAGCTGCACTCCCGCCGCGGACTCGGCGCTCGCGACGTTGTCGTGTCGTGAGACGGCCGACGTCAGCGCCTGCCCGGGCCGCTTCGGCGAGAGCATCGCGGTCGGTGACATCGACGGGGACGGCGACGGCGAAGTGGTCGTCGGCGCACCCGGCATGACCGTTCGCGGCGAGGCGAACGGCGGCGCCGTGCTGGTGTTCGACGTGGAGGGCGACCACCCCGACTTCCTCACCGAGGCGCGCTTCGTTGCGTCCGCGTCCAGCGGCGATCGGCTCGGAGAGGCCGTCGTGTTTGCGCCGCAGAGCAGCCGAGACTTGCTCGTGGCCGGCGCGCCTGGCGCGGCCAAGGCGATGCTCTTCTATTGCTCGAAGTTGTTGCGCGCCGATCAGCGAGGCTCGCGCTGTCGGTAGAGGGAGCCATGCTGCCGGAGAAGAAACAGATCCTGGTCGTGGATGACGAGCCCAATCTGCGCAAGGTGCTGGCCGCGCAGCTGGCGCGGGACGGCTACGATGTGCACACCGCCGAGGACGGTGAGCAGGCTCTGGCCTTGCTGCGGGATCACCACATCGACCTGGTAATCACGGATTTGCGCATGCCCCGCATCGATGGCATGGAGCTGCTGCGTCAGGCGGTGGAGATCGACGACACGCTGCCCGTCGTGATGATCACCGCGCATGGCACCGTGGACAACGCGGTAGAAGCGCTCAAGACCGGGGCTTTCGACTTCATCACCAAGCCGTTCGACCAGTCCGAAGTACGCGCCATCGTGCGCAAGGCGCTGCGAACCCGGGACTTGGCGGGCCACGAAGCGACGCGACAGCCCAGCGGCGCTCCCCAGGCGGACGCGCGTTACGGGATCATCGGCATGAGTCCGGGGATCCTGGCCATCTACGACGTGATCGCGCGGGTGGCAGACACCCCCACCACCGTGCTCATCTCGGGCGAGAGCGGCACGGGCAAGGAGCTCGTAGCGCGCGCGCTGCACGAGAACTCGTCCCGGCGGGACAAGCCCTTCATCAAGGTGAACTGTGCCGCCATCCCTCGCGACCTGATGGAGAGCGAGCTGTTCGGCTACGAGCGGGGCGCGTTCACCGGGGCCGTCACCTCCAAGCCCGGGCGCTTCGAGCTGGCCAGCGGCGGAACGCTGTTTCTCGACGAGATCGGGAGCATCCCCGTCGAGATGCAGGTCAAGCTCCTGCGGGCGCTGCAGGAGAGCGAGTTCGAACGTGTCGGCGGCATCAAGACGCTGCGTGTCGACGTGCGGCTGGTGGCAGCGACCAACAGCGATCTCAAACGCGAGATTGCCCAGGGCGCGTTCCGCGAAGACCTGTACTACCGGCTGAACGTCGTCCCCATCCGCTTGCCCTCGCTGCGCGAACGCAAGGAAGACATCGAGCCACTCGTTACGCACTTCCTCAAGAAGTTCAACGCCCGCCTGAAGAAGAGCGTGAAGTCGGTGCACCCGGAGGCCGCCGCGCTGCTCGCGCGCTACCCCTGGCCCGGGAACATCCGCGAGCTCGAGAACGTCATGGAGCGAGCCATCCTGTTCTCGGATCGCGACGTCGTCCTGGCCCAAGACCTCCCGCTCGACGTGCGCCAAGACTCCGAGCCGCCGCCGGGCCCTGCCCTCAGCCAGGACACCGACGCCAGCGACGGCCTGAAGGAGCAGGTCAAGGCCGCGATGAGCCGCCTGGAGCGCCACCTGATCGTGCGCGCCCTCGAGCAGACCGGTGGCAACGTCACGCACGCGGCGCGCCTGCTCAAGATCTCGCGCAAGGGACTGCAGCTCAAGATGAAGGAGCTCTCGCTCAGGGAGCGAGACGACCGTTCGGATCCACCATGACACGGCCGCGCGATGCGGCCCTGGCGCTCGCGCTCGTGTGTGCGTCGTGTCGTGACTCGGAGAGACCGTCGAGTCCGCCGCTGCCCAGCGGCGCGGCGAGCATGGTTCAGGGCCTACCCGAAGCGCCGCCGGTGCCGCGCAAGGGCATGGTGTGGATACCCAAAGGTGCACTGGTCGCCGGGACGCCACCCGATCGTCTGCCACGCATCGCGGACGAAGAAATGCCCGGCGAGCAGGTCATCCTGCAGGGCTTCTACATCGATGTGTTCCCGTTCCCGAACGAGGAGGGGGCCATACCGCACTCGAACGTCAATAGGGAGGAGGCCGGGGCGCTGTGCGCCGAGCAAGGCAAGCGGCTGTGCAGCGAGCTCGAGTGGGAGCGCGCGTGCAAGGGTCCGCAGAACAACACCTACGAGTACGGCGACGTCTACCGCGCGGAGCGTTGCGGTACCGGCAAGGCCGCTGCCCTGAGGCCCGCGGGGCTCTTGGTCGGGTGTCGGAGCGAGTGGGGCACCCACGACATGCACGGCGGGATCTGGGAGTGGACGTCCAGCCCCTGGGGTCGCGGGGCGCCTCCGGACGAGCTGGGCGCGCTGCGGGGCGGTAACGCGGCTTCGGGCGAGCTCGTCG
This sequence comes from Polyangiaceae bacterium, assembly GCA_019637295.1. Lineage (GTDB taxonomy): Bacteria > Myxococcota_A > Polyangia > Polyangiales > Polyangiaceae > JACKEA01. The sequence continues at coordinate 4,100 of JAHBVX010000002.1, read as the reverse complement.
GGCGCTGCGCCAACGCCATGGGACGCCCGCCCCGAGTTCGCAGCGGCACCATCGGCTTTCGCTGCTGTGCCGGCCCAAAGAACGAGGCGGAGGTGGTGCTCGACGTGAAGCGAGGGCGCAAGCTCGAGCTGCGGGAGAGCTACGACAAGGCGCTCGCTGCGCTGGCGGTGGAGGCGATGCCCGAGAACGCGAAGCAGGAGGTCGGCGCGGAGCGATTCGGTATCGAGCGGGTGTGGGTGTGGCGTCCGATAGGCAACGAGGAGCTGCTCGTGTTCGGCGGGTGTGCGGGGCTCGGGAAGGAGCCCGCGTGCGGCGTGCTCATCACGCGCATCGTGCTCGACAAGCCGCAGATGCTCGGCTGGGTATCGAGCGGGCACTGGGCGCCGACGTTGCACACGGACGTTGCCGCCTCGGATCTGTGGCTGTTCGGCGGCGACGAGCTCGGCAACTTCCGCACGCTGATCCGCTACGGCTGGGGGCTCGTGAGCATCGGACCGAAGGAGCGACGGGTGCCCAAGCCCGTCAAGAAGAAGCGAAAGAAGCCCTGAGCCGCGTCGACCTCAGGGCGCCTGGCAGCGCCCCTCGCTGCGGCCAACGAGCGCGCGAGCTCGACGAGATTGGGCGCATGGAAGGGGGGTAGTTGGAGCGCGCTCGCGGTCGCGAGCGGGCTGCGCACATTGACATCATCCGATCAGCGCATCAGTATGCGTTGGTGCGCACCACAATCGACCTCGACGACGATCTGACCGAGAAGCTTCGCCGGCTGGCGACCAAGCAGGGGGCGAGCCTCAAGACCGTGGTCAACCAGGCGATCCGTCGGGGGTTAGCTGCGCAGGAACGCCCGCTCCGGCGGCGAACGCCATTCCGGGTCGAGCCGTTCGACAGTGCGTTTCGGACGGGTGTGGACCCGGTGAAGCTGAACCAACTGGTGGACGAGCTCGAAATCCGGGACGGCCTCGGCGGGCGATGATCATCCCCGACGTGAACCTGCTGGTGTACGCGTACAATTTCGCGGCACCTCTACACGTCCCCGCCCGCCAGTGGTGGGAGGATAGCGTCAATCGCGAGCAACCGGTCGGGTTGCCGTGGGCAGTAGTGTTTGGCTTCATCCGGCTTGTCACGCACCCGTCAGTCCTCGCTCAGCCGCTTTCGGGTCTGGAGGCGCTAGGCTACGTGCGCGGCTGGACTGAGCAGAGCTCCGTCGCCATCGTCGAGCCGGGGCCTCGCCACCTGACGATCGTAGAAGGGCTGTTCCGAGCTACCGGCGTAGCCGCGAGCTTGACGACCGACACGCACCTCGCGGCCCTGGCCATCGAGCATCAGGCCGAGCTGCATTCGAACGACGCCGATTTCGCTCGTTTCCCTGGGCTGAGGTGGAAGAACCCATTGCGATGAGCGCCCCGGCGGGACGGAAGTCCCTGCGCGTGCATTACCGACGGGTCGGGGCAGTCGCGGAGACCAACTGGGCGGAACGCGCGAGTTCATGGTGGTGGACTTCGCAGACGCCTTCTCTCGCTTCTCTGACATGCTCGCGTACGAATACGCGTTGGACGCGGAACCACCCTCCGGCGCGTACGATGTCGACGACGACGCAGCTCCGTGATGCCCCGATGACTTCCGTTACGTCGAGTTCACGGGGCAGAGGCACCGCTCAACGGCAAGGCCGAGATCATGGCCATCGATCCGAACTACGGCACCGTGAACTGGGTTCACAGCAACTCGAACTACGGCACCGAGTCGTACCGAAACGTGAACAACGAGCGGGCTGTATTCTTCTAATGATGCAAAGGAGCGAGACATGACCAAGTCCAGGTTCATCGTGGCGAGCGCGGCGCTGGTGGCGTTCGGGCTCGTCGCGTGCGCGGACAAGCCAAAGGTGGAGCCGGAGCCCGGGGGCGGCTCGGGAGGGGACGCGGCGGTGTCGGGCCCGAAGGACACCTGCCCCGAGGGGCTGCCCGGGGCCAAGCTCGTTCGCCTCACGGCGACGGACGGTAGCCACTACTGCATGGATCAGCGCGAGGTGACCTTTGGGGAGTACGACGCCTTCGTGAAGGCGAAGCAGCAGGACACCAGCGGCCAGCCCGAGGTCTGCGACTGGAACGACAGCTACGTGCCGGAGCTGGAAGATCCGGAGACGGACACCCCGAGCGGCAACGCTTGCTCGGAGCACACCTGAAAGCCCTGCAGGACAACCCCGGCTTCGCCTGCGCTGCGTGGACTTCTGCGACGCCTTCGCCTACTGCGCCTGGGCAGGCAAGCGCCTGTGCGGGCCGGTGGGCGCCGGCGGCAAGGGCGCGTCCGTGTCGGCCACGTACGAGGAGGCGGTCGCCATCGGCAAGTCTACGCAGTCGGAGTGGTTCAACGCCTGCACTCAGGGTGGGACCACGAAGTACCCCTACGGCGACGCCTTCGTTCAAGGGCGCTGCATCGATCGCACCGCCATCCAGGCCGACGCCAAGGCCTTCGACGTCACCGACCTCACCGACAACGCGTGCCACGGAGCAACCCCACCTTATGACGAGGTCTACGATCTGATGGGCAGCGTCCGCGAGTGGCACAACGTCTGCTATACGCCCAAGAGCGGCGGAGCGAGTTGCACCGCGTCTGGCAGCGGCGCGGAGGAGCCGGCGGACCAGGACAAGGACTGCGCGGCGACCACTAATTTCCCAAGCGTCCGAGCGATCTACTCTTTCCGGGGCATCCGCTGCTGCGCGGATGCGGTGGCGTCGGAGTGAGTGGGGTGCAGATCCTACTTTCATCACGCTCAGTTACGCGGCCTTCGACTTCACCGGTTTCGCATCGTGGGTCCGCGTCGGGATGGGCTGTGCGCGAAGTCGGAAGGTGGGCTGCGCGGCGAGGGCGGCATCGAAGGCGGGCCCACTGTCCGCTGATGAGGACGCAGCGTAGATGGAGGACGGCCTCGGCGCGGTCGCGTCCCCAGCGCATGCGGGGTCCGTCGAGCCGCACGCCGACGAGATGGCGCACGGCGCCCTCGATCACACCGCTGCCGATCGGCAGGTCCTCGCTGCGGAGCTGCTTGTGGCACATGCGGGTGGCGTTCTTGGTGAAGTGGTTGATGACCTTGTCGAGCACCTCGCGGCGGTAGTTGTTGCCAACGTCGATGCAGGGCTTGGCGGAGTTACTGAGCAGGGTGCTTGTGATGGTGCGCACCGCACCGACCAACGCGCTCGGATCCTCACCGGTTTGGCGCTGCGCGACGAGGTCATCGCAGGATGCAATAGCGGTTGACTTGCCATCGAGCGAGACCACGGCGAAGGGCAAGGCATCCGAGGACGTGTCCGGTGTCCCGCCTAAACGGCTTGCGGTGGAGCGTTGATTCTGGGCCTCCCCCTCGTGGTCGATGAGGACTACGTCACCGGGCGACGATCTGCTGCGTCCTTGCGCGACGTCCACGTCTTCAGCATCGGTGCAGGGAGCAAGACCATGACCGACGATCGGCGCGCAACCGACGTGACCGCGTCTGCACGACATCCACGGGGCTGGCTTCCACGGCACGGGACATGGGCCTGTCCGCTGGCCATTCAGGGCTCACAGGTGCAGCACGGGTCGGCGTCGCTCGCGTCCCGGGGGGGAAACGTCAGTTCGGCGCAGGGTGTTTGCCCGGGACAGAACGCTCTTCCGAGAAGCACACGGGACAACACGAGCCCGCGCCGAGTCCGAGGAACGTGTAACTCGGGCAACTGGCGCCTCCGTGCACTGCACCGACTCGCAGGTCCCTGGTCCCCGCCGTCAAGAAGAAGCGAAAGAAGCCCGGAGCCGCGTCGACCTCAGGGCGACTGGCAGAGCCCCTCGATGCGGCCAACGAGCGGCCTCTCGCGCTTGATCACGTTGGCGAGCACGGGGCGCAGCTGGCTCCGGCCAGCGTCGGGTCCAGGCGCGGGCCGGCTCGGGTCGAGCGCGCGCGCGGTGTCCTCGAGCAGCGTCGCGTAGTCTGCGGCGGCCTTCTCCACGCTCGCCTCGGAGAAGGACAGCCCCCGCACCCGTTCGGCCAGCGCGTCGTACCGATTCGCGAGCTCGACGAGATTGGGCGGCGAGGCGTCCGCGAGCGGCTCGATCTGGTCGAGCCCTTCGTTGATGGT
>JAHBVX010000019.1 GCA_019637295.1 Polyangiaceae bacterium | reverse complement strand
TCGGCGCCGCCGCCCGCGCCCGGGCCGGAGCTGAGCGCGCTGCAGATCCCGCCGCCTGCCCGTCGCCCCTACGACAGCCTGGAGCTGATCCACTCGAGCGAGCTGCTCGAGCGGTCCGCCAGCTCGATGAACACGGACGTCGGGGTGGACCTCGAGGCGCTCGACGAGACCGTCGAGCGCAGCCACTCGCCTGGCCCCGTCGCCGCCGTCAGCACCCCGTCGGCGGCATCGCCGGACGCGCCCCGTCCTCCGCCGCCCGAGGTGCCTGTGCCCAGTGAGCGCAGCGGCACCCGACAGCTCGCGGAGATCCACGCGCCGCCATCGATGCCGCTGCAGGTGATCGCGGCCACCCCGGCGGTGGGCCTGTCGCTACCGCCTGGCAGCGACGCGGTGCCCGACGTTCAGCAGCTGCTCCGCAGTCGCACGCGGATCGGCAGCGTGGTGACTCCCGTGTGGTCGGCGGTCTTGCTGGCGGTGGTCGTGGTCGCCGCCGTCGTGATGCTGCTGTCGAGTACGCTCACGGCGCTCGTGGCTCGCCGCTCACCCGAGCGACCGGCGCCGTCGGCGTCGCAGCTGCCCTCGGTGGAGCTGGAAGCCACGGCGGCGCCCGAGACTCCGTCGCCGGCTCCGCAGTCACTGGGCGGTGTGGACCTCGAGGCGCTGGCCCAAAGGCCCGCCGCCGAGCGCAGCGCGGAGGAGGCGTTGACGCTCGGGGACGGCAAGCGCCGCGCGCGGGAGCTGGCGCTGGCGCAGATGAGCGAGCGATTGACCGGCAAGGAGCCGAGCGCCGAGGACGTCGCGGCGCTGCGCGAGGCGATCGCCGACGGCGACACGGCGGCGGCCGCGCTGCGCGTGATGGCCAAGCTGGCCGGCCCCGCTGGACCCGACCTGCTGTACGAGGCGTGGACCCGGCCGCCGCGTCGCACGCCGATCACGGAGCTGGCCGAGAGCCTCGTGTACTCCAAAGACGTGCTCGAGAAGGCCTCGCCCGCGCTACGTGCGGCCCTGGTGCTGCGGGTGACCGAGGACTGCGAGAAGGTGCGCGAGCACCTGCAGACCGTCGGCGAGGTGGGGGATCGTCGCAGTCAAGTGCCGCTCACCCGCCTGATGCGCAAGAACGGCTGCGGGGACAGAGGGCGGGAGGACTGCTTCCCGTGTCTCGACAAACGCACGGAAGTGGTCGACGCCCTGAAAGGTGCTCGCGGTAGAGCACCGCCGCGCTACTGAGGCGCCCGGTCGAAAGTCACGATCCGGCCGCTGAGCTCAACGCGGCGTGGGCGGAGCCGGGACTTCCTCGTCCGGCTGAATGCACGACGACAGATCGAAGATCAAGAACACGAGCGCCTTCTCCTGATCCGTCAGCGGGCCGCTCGCGCAGTCGCCCGGGATGCTGGTGACCGTGTCCTCGGAGATGTGAATGTCCGTGAACACGCCGCGCCCGCACTGCTGCGCGGCGGGGACACCGATGGGCGTGTTGAACGTGAAGTACTTCACGCTCTCCTTCGTGGTGCCGGACTCGGGCTTGTAGATCCAGCGCGTCGTGTCATCCTTGTCCACGGTGCTCACGCTGTGGCGCACGGAGTTGAGCGTGATCTGGTCGCCGGTGACGATGTTGCTCACGCCCTGCATCCACTCCGCGAAGACCTGACCCTTGGGGAAGGACGTGTCGATGGTGTACGGGTTCTGGGTCACCACCTCTTCCCACTGGGCCATGGTCAAGAACTCCTTCGAGTTTAGCGTGAACCAGGTGTAGTGGTAGTGAGTCGAGAACAGGCGCCCGCCGGACGCCAGGTAGGCCTTCATCGCGGCGCGGCTGGCGTCGTTCTTCGTGGCCAGCTCCTGCCCGCACTCGCAGGACAAGAACGTGATGTCGTACTTGGACAGCGAAGCCGCGCTATTCCACAGCGAGAGGTGTGCGAACTCCGCGCCTCCGCCCGTGATGTCGGGTCCCGTAGCGCCGCGATAGACGTGCATGCGGCCGTTGCCACCGGAGGTGGTGAACTCACTCGCGTCCACCCCCATGCGTCGAAACAGACACGGCAGCGGATCGCAACCACCGGTGGTGATGGCCATCTGCGGCAGGTCCCCCTCGGCTTGGTTGCGCGGTAGGCGAGTCTGTTCCGGATCCGGGACCGAATTGTCCTGGCAAGCCGTGACCTCCGGGAGCACCACCTTGCGTCGCCACTTGCCGATCTGCACGACCAGCGGGATGTCCTTACCGGCGGGGATGTTCTTCAGCTCGAACTTGCCCTGCGCGTCGCTCAGCGTGGCGCGCACCAGGTTGTCGAGGGTGCCGCAGCGATCGCAGCTCACCCCCGGCTCGAAGGTGTCCAGCGGCTTGTCGCGAAACTTCGGCACGTACACGATGGCGTTGTACAAGGGCAGGGTGCCGTTCGGCGCGAAGGCCGTGCCGCTGATGGAGGTCGTGACGCCGTCGTCGCACTTGGGCACGTCGCACGCGAGCCCCTCACAGCCTCCGTCGATGAGCCCGCTGTCGATCTGGATGCCGCCTCCGGACCCGCCCGCTCCGCTGCCCCCCGCTCCGCTGCCCCCGCCCGGCGGATCGTCCGAGCCGCAACCGGAGACGTGAGCCAGGGCGGCCAACAGCAAGCCAGCCCCGGCAATCATGGCGCTTCGTCGTCTCGTCACGTCGCTCCTCCGTCCGGGAGGATAACACGGGCGCGCCTGGCGGTCGCCTATGGCACGCACACCGATCCGGTCGTGCCATCCTGTACGAACGTGACCGTGTCTCTACAGGCTGTCCACACCTCGGAGCGGCGGCAGAACGTGCAGTCGGTGACCGCGGTACACGGGCGGGCGCAGTAGTTGGGATCGCCCTGAACGCAGAGCGAGTCCTGGGGACAGTCCGCGTTGGAGGTGCACCCGGTCTTACCGCAGTAGCCACCGGGCACACTGGTCACGCAGGACAGATCGGCGTCGCAGTCCGTGCCGTCGGCGCACTCCGCGCCCACACCACAGTCGCCGGGGACACAGATCTTGCGATTCTGACTGCCGCCGCCGCTGGAGCGACAAATGAAGTCCTTGCCCGCCTCGCGCTGGCAGTATTCGGCCTCGCCCGCGTCCCTGTCCTCGGCTTCGCAGCTCAGGAAACACATCTTGAGCCCGGTGGACTCGAACGGCGAACACACCTGCTTCAGCGCCGTCTTGCACTCGCCCTCGGCGGCGCAACAGTCGTCGTCGGTGTCGCACAGGTGCGTGCAGTAACCGTCCCGCACGCGATCGAGGCACTGCACTTCGCCCGAGAGCGTGGTCTTGTCGGCCACGTCGGGGTAGCAGTCGTCCACCGTCTCGCAGGCCGCGCCGGTCTGGTCCGGGCGACCGCCTTCTCCCCCGGTGCCGCCCTTCTTGTCGCCATCGTCGTCCGACCCGCAACCCCCGGCCAACACCAAGCCCATCGCTCCGAGCAAAGCCGCCAGACCCGTCGTCCTGTGCATCATCGCTACCACAGAGGACTCTAGCACGCGGCCGCTGGTCGGTCCGACGCGGTGACGAGCCACCCGCGAGAGTTCGATCGTATCTTGCCGGCGGCGGGCGAAGCGGGTGGGGCCCGCCCGGGAGCGAGAGCGCGCGAAAGCACCGTAGCACGCGACTCCGCTCGCTCAGAAGCGCTCGTCCGTCGCCGGCCGGCCGACGACGAGGAAGTCCGTCACGAGCACCACGATCGCACCGCGAGCGTTCAGCCCGAAGAAGCTCGGGTAGCTTCCGTCTCCTGCGCCGGCGCTGATCAGCACCAGCTCGCCACCCGAGTGACTCCAGCCGCCGACCCCCGCCGCCGATGGGATGCGCGCGGCGGCACGCGCGATCGCGCTCTGCTGCCCCTTCATCTCATCGTAGAGGTGTGCGTCGGCGTAGCAGATCACCCCGCCGTCGACGGGCACGACGAACTGCGAGCCGATCGCCAGACGTTCCACGTCCTGTCCCTCCGCTGCGACGATCTCCCATCGTGCGACGTCGCCGTGCGCGAACTGGACCACGGCGAACGCGATCGTGACCGCAGGCCCCGCGTCTGGCGCGGTGACGGCGAGCACCTGGAGCGGGAACCGACCGGAGGGCACCGGCCCCGCTACCACCGCGGGCGCCGTCGCCAGCGTCGTTGGATCGCAGATGACCAGCCGCCCCGTTGGAAGGTCGACGAACCCAGCGTCGCGCCGCTCGAGAACGAGCTCGCCGACCCGCGCTTCGGCGCTCGTCACCTTGGCCATCCAGCGCGAAAAGAGGGGCTCCCGCCAGTAGTGCTGCACCTCGAGCTCGGCGCTCCCCTCGTCGCGTTCGTCTTCCGCCTCGCCCTCCAGTGCCTCGAACAGCGTCGTCAACGCCTCGTCGTCCGCGAACAGCTCGTCCACCTCGCCGCGCTCGACCAGGAACGCGGCCAGTTCGTCGCCCGAGGCGACTGCCTCCGACTCGAGCGCGTCAGCCAGCGCCTCCAAGAGCGGCGCGACTCGTCGCCCTCGGGCCAGCGCGATGGACTCGGTCGTGATCAGCTGATCGAGGATGCGCTTCGCGCGGCGGCTCCAGCGGTCAGTCATGCGGAGCTGCGCATTGGCTCACGGACAGCCCAGGGTGTGCGTGACGGCGGCGCCGCTGGTTGCCAGACTCGAGGTTCGGCTCGTCGGCAGTGCTCGCGGGTACGAGCGCGGACCCGGCCAGGGTCAGCTCGCCCATGATGCCCCGGTCGTTGACCGACTGGCTCGAGGTGTTGGTGCCCTTCACCGCGATGACGTCCTTCTCGCTCGGATGGACGAACAGCGACACGCCGATGTCCGCGCGTCAAGAACGGAGGTCTTCGCACCACCAGCGACACGGGTGAAGACGTCCGTCGGGCCGCGCGCCGGCGTCGATCCGGCGCGCTCGGTCCGACGGATCTGGCCAACCGCGGTTGACCGATGTTATGGACGACCGACGTCACGCTGCCTCCCATGGGTGTCCCCCTCCGGTCCTCGGTTTCGACGGCGCTGGTGCGAGCAGCGCTGGTCGTGTTCCTCGGCGTGTTCGTCGGCGTGGGGTTGCATACGTTTCGCTACGCCGAGGGCCTGTCGTACCTGACGACGGAGCCCGCTGCCTGCGCGAACTGCCACATCATGCAGGCGCAGTACGACGGCTGGCAACGGGCGAGCCACCACACCGCCGCGGTGTGCGTCGACTGCCACCTCCCGGTGGCGCTGGTGCCCAAGTACGTCGCCAAGCTCGAGAACGGCTGGCGGCACGGCGAGAAGTTCACGACCCAGGACTTCGAGGAGCCCATCCGCCTGCAGGCCACCGGCGCGCGCATCGTGGAGGCGAACTGCCGGCGCTGTCACGCCGACCTGGTGCACGCCAGCTTCGGCACCCACGCGGGCAGCGGGCTGCTGCCCCCCCGGGCCACGGGAGGTCGCGATGACGACCTCAGCTGCGTTCACTGCCACTACGCCGTGGGTCACGGCACCCGCGCCCTGGTGGGCGGCCCACTACGAAGTCACGAGAGAGACCGCGAACGATGAGCGAAGAAGCACAGCAGAGCGAGCGCAAGGACACCCCCGAGCCGAAGAGCCCGCGCCCGGAGGCGACGAAACCGCGACTGCACTGGTATCAGAAGCGGGGCGCGCTGATGGGTCTGTTGGCGGTCACGGCCGTGGCGTCCGGCGGCGTCGCCGCGCTGTTGGTCAACATCTCCGAGCGGCGGGTCGAGCAGAGGTTCGCGCAGCCGCGTCTGGTCGAGGTGGGCGAGGACGACACGGATCCAGCGAAGTGGGGCCAGAACTGGCCTTCGCAGTACGACAGCTACAAGCAGACGGCGCTGCGCACGGCGACCAAGTACGGCGGCCACGGCGGCAGCGAGACCCTTCCGGCGCAGAAGATCGAGCGCGACCCATGGCTGGAGCGCATGTTCCGCGGCTACGCCTTCAGCATCGACTATCGCGATCGGCGCGGTCACGCCTACATGCTCTACGATCAAGAGCAGACCGAGCGCCTCACCAAGCCGCAGTCGGGCTCTTGCCTGCACTGCCACGCCTCGGTCATGCCGCTGTACCGGGGCCTGGGCGACGGCGACGCGATGAAGGGGTTCGAGAAGAGCTACACGTTCTCCTACCAGGAGCTGAACCGCAAGCTCCACGACCAGGGCCACGCGCACCCGGTGACCTGCGCCGACTGTCACGAGCCCCAGACCATGCAGCTGCGCGTGACGCGACCGGGCTTCTTGCTCGGCATCGCGGCGCTGGCCCGCTCCGAGGCGCCGCTCCCCGCCATCCCGTCCATCCAGCGCTGGCGCGACGCAGGACGCAAGGGCACCTACGACCCCAACCGGGACTCGACGCGCAACGAGATGCGAAGCTTCGTCTGCGGGCAGTGCCACGTCGAGTACTACTGCGGGCCGCAGATGCCGCTGGTCTTCCCCTGGGGTCACGGCCTCACGGTGGAAGACACGGAGAAGTTCTGGGACGAGACCAAGCTGAAGAGCGGCGAGCGCTTCCTCGACTACACGCACGCCGAGACCGGCGCACCGATCCTGAAGGCTCAGCACCCGGAGTTCGAGGTCTGGAGCCAGGGGACGCACGCGCGTGCGGGCGTCTCGTGCTCGGACTGCCACATGCCTTACATGCGCGAGGGCGCCTCGAAGGTGAGCGACCACTGGGTGCGCAGTCCGCTGCTCAACGTGAACCGCGCGTGCCAGTCGTGCCACCGCGCCGACGAACGGGAGCTGCTCGCGCGCGTCGACGGCATCCAGGAGCGTCACCACGACCTGCTCCAACGGGGAGGCAAGGCCATCGTGGCGCTGATCGATGCCATCGTGGCGGCCAAGGCCGCCGGCGCCACCGACGCCCAGCTGGAGCCAGCGCGCGAGCTGCAGCGCAAGGCGCAGTGGCGCCTCGACTTCATCGCTGCGGAGAACAGCATGGGCTTCCACGCCCCCCAGGAGGGGGCGCGGGTGCTGGCGCTGGCCATCGACTACGCGCGCCAAGGCGAGCTCGCCGCCGTGCGCTGGAACGCCCCGCTGGCGGCGGCGCCCGGAGGCGCTCCACCCGACGCGGGGACCGCGGGCGACGGCGGGGCCGAGTGAGCTCGGCTCACCGGGGACCCGCGCGTCGGTAGGTCGTGAGCGCAGACGCGGGGCCCATCGGCGCTGGCGGCTTGGCGCTCGGGCAGCGTCGCGTTATGCGCAGTTCATGCAGGTACGCGCGGCAGTCGCCCATGCGGCGGGCAAACCCTTGAGCATCGAGACCGTGGAGCTCGACGGGCCCCGAGCCGGCGAGGTCTTGGTCGAGCTTCGCGCGACGGGCGTGTGCCACACGGACGAGTTCACCCTCAGCGGCAAGGATCCAGAGGGTATCTTCCCGAGCATCCTCGGGCACGAGGGCGCGGGCGTGGTGCTGGAGGTGGGCGCCGGCGTGACCAGCGTCGCCCCGGGGGATCACGTGATCCCGCTGTACACGCCGGAGTGCCGCCAGTGCGAGTACTGCCTCAACCCCAAGACCAACCTGTGTCAGGCCATCCGCGCGACTCAGGGCAAGGGGCTGATGCCGGACGGCACCAGCCGGTTCCGCATCGGCAAAGACCCCATCTATCACTACATGGGCACCAGCACCTTCGCGAGTCACACCGTGCTGCCGGAGATCGCGCTCGCGAAGATCCGGCCGGACGCGCCGTTCGACAAGGTCTGTTACATCGGCTGCGGCGTGACCACGGGCATCGGAGCCGTGGTCAACACGGCGAAGGTGGAGCCGGGCTCTCGGGTCGTGGTGTTCGGGCTCGGCGGCATCGGTCTCAACGTGATCCAGGGGGCCCGCCTGGTGGGCGCGGACCAGATCGTGGGCGTGGACATCAACCCGTCGCGCCGCGCGATCGCCGAGAGGTTCGGCATGACCCACTTCGTGAACCCCAACGAGGTCGAGGGAGATCTCGTAGCTCACCTCGTGGCCCTGACGAAGGGAGGAGCGGACTACAGCTTCGAGTGCGTGGGGAGCGTCACGCTCATGCGCCAGGCGCTCGAGTGCTGTCACAAGGGCTGGGGTGAGTCGGTCATCATCGGGGTCGCGCCCGCGGGCGCGGAGATCCAGACGCGCCCCTTTCAGCTGGTGACCGGGCGGGTGTGGCGCGGGTCGGCCTTCGGTGGGGCCCGCGGCCGCACGGACGTACCCAAGATCGTGGACTGGTACATGGATGGGAAGATCGACATCGACAGCCTGATCACCCACACGCTGCCGCTCGAGCGCATCAACGAGGCCTTCGACCTGATGCACGCAGGCACCTCCATCCGCACGGTGGTCACCTACTCGTGAGCGAGCTGCGACGGCTCGAGGAGCATCGCTGCTTCGGCGGCGTACAAGGCGTGTACGAGCACGATTCGCGGAGCACGGACTGCGCGATGCGTTTCTCGGTCTTCGCGCCGGAGGCGGCGCGCCAGGGCCCGGTGCCCGTGGTCTACTTCCTGTCCGGCCTCACCTGCACCTGGGAGAACTTCACGACCAAGGCCGGCGCGCAGCGCGTCGCCGCCGAGCATGGCTTGATGCTCGTGGTGTGCGACACGAGCCCTCGAGGCGTCGCGCTGCCCGGCGAAGACGACAGCTACGACTTCGGTAGCGGCGCGGGTTTCTATGTCGACGCCACCGAGGCGCCTTGGTCGCGGCACTACAAGATGTACAGCTACGTGACCGACGAGCTGCCCGCGCTGGTGGCCGAGCACTTCCCGGCGGACCCGACGCGCCAGGGCATCTTCGGTCACTCCATGGGCGGGCACGGCGCGCTGGTGATCGCGCTGCGCAATCCGGAGCGCTACCACAGCGTGTCGGCGTTCGCTCCCATCGTCGCGCCCTGCGCCGTGCCCTGGGGTCAGAAGGCGCTCGCGGGCTACCTTGGCACCGACCCCGCCGCCTGGGAGCAGTGGGACGCCAGCCTGCTGTGCGCGGTCACGGATTTTCGCCGTCCCATCTTGATCGATCAAGGCTTGGGAGATCCCTTCCTCGCCGAGCAGCTGCGACCCGAGCTGTTCGAGCGAGCCGCTGCGGCGCGAGGCATCCCCGTCACCGTGCGCCGCCACGAGGGCTACGACCACAGCTACTACTTCATCGCCACCTTCGTGGCGGACCACCTCCAGCACCACGCGCGCGCGCTCGGGCGCTGAGCCGGCCCGCGCTCACCGTGGCTCGAGGTCACACCCCCTGACACGGTTGCCGCGCTGGGCAGCCGCGGCGGGAGCATTGCCCCCGGTTCGGCGCGCGGCACGCGGCTTGCTGTGCAGTGCTTCATCTTGCCTGCAAAGGGGTTTGCCATGAAGACGATGGGACGAGCGGAAGTGGGGCTCGGTGGACTGCTGGTCGCTGTGCTCTTGGCCTGCGGCGGCGCCAACCCAAACGAGAAGCGCGTGGGTGACGAGCCTGGAGGGGTCAAGGTGGGCCTGGGTGACATCGCGGTCGCGCCCATCGGGGACTACGTGCTGTTCAAGCGCGACGCCGAGCTCGCCGTGGGCTTCATCGACACGGGGAAGATCGAGTCGCTGCCGGTGACGCAGCCGACGCGTTTGGCGTTTTCCAAGCAGCGTCCGGTGGTGTACGTGGGCAGCAAGGCGGGGGACCAGGTGGTGGCGGTCGACGTGGACGCCCAGGCGAAGGTGTGGTCGACGCCGACGCGCGAGGCCAGCGTGGGCGGCCTGCGGCTGATGTCCACGGCGGACGACAGCTTCGTGGTCATGGCTCACGATTTCGCGGTCGACGTCGTCAGCGCCGAGAACGGCGGCGGCAAGCGCAGCTTCGAGTTCGAGAGACAACTCGTGGACGTGGTGCTGCTCTCCGACTCCAAGCGAGCGCTGGCGGTCGAAGCGCACGAGTTCACGGGTGACGTGCCCGAGACGCGGGTCACCGTGCTGAACCTGCAGACGGGTGGCCGCAGGGTCGTCACCGTGCCCAACTGCTCCGACCGCATCGCGGTGTCGAACGCGGGTCGCCACGCGCTCTTGGCGCCCACGACCTGCCAGAAGGACCCGGTGAGCGTCATCGATCTGTCCGAAGGAGAGGAGGCGTTCGTGAGGAACTTGCCCGGCTTCGGCCCGGTCGCCGTCTCGCCGGATGGCACGAACGCCGTCGCGTTCCTCGATCGCAACGCCATCGAGCTCGAGCTCTTCGACGACCCCTCCCAGGCGCCCGTCGACTCCAAGCAGCGCTACCACCTGATGCTGATCGACACGGTGAGCCTGAAGTACGAGTTCGCCCCGGTCGGGGACTCGCTGCCGCGCTACGCGATCACGCCCGACGGAAACGTGCTCTTGGTCGACAGCCCCCTCGGGGGCGAGGCCCTGCGCCTGTTCGACGTGACCAGCCGGACCTTCCGCAGCATCGACGGTCCGGACCTCATGCTGCAGAACTTCACCGTGTCGAGCGACTCGGCCCACGTGTACGTCTTGTCTCCGGATCTGATCGACGTGGACATCGCCCAGGGGCGAGCCACGCAGCTGTTCCCCGGCTTCCGGCCGAAGAACCTCAACGTCTCTGCCGACGATCGCAAGCTTTTCCTGCGCAAGGACGACACCGAGATCTGCATCTTCGATCTGGCGCAGCAGAGCTGCGGTCGGACCTTCATCCTGAAGAAGTGAGGGCTGCGACTGCCCACTTCGAGCTAGGGCAGGCAGGTGTTCTTCGTGCCGGGCGACGGCGAGCCGGCCTGGAAGGCGTCCGCCAGGTCTTCGCTCGTCTCGTCGTGGCCGCTCATGCCGTTGCCGCCGCTCAGCTTCTCGCCGGGTTCGAGCTTGCAGCGGCTGATCGACAGCGCCGTGCCGCCCTCCGGGACGATGGTGATGACCACGGATTTCTGCGAGCTGCGCGGCGTGTCCGCGGCGTAGCCAGCGATGCCGGTCTTGTCCGCGCGGGTGTTGTTGTCGAAGGTGGTGCCCCAGGTGACGTAGTCCACGTCTTTGACGGTGGAGGCCGAGCCGTCCCACTCGAACAGCACGACCATCTCGCGATCGTTGCTCAAGAGCGCGCCCTTGGAGTCACCCACGGAGCCGTTGGTGGGGATGAGCATCGCGGGAACGGAGCCTCCGCCGCAGGAGCGCGCGGCACCCTCGCTGTTGAGCGCGAAGTTCGCGCACTTGCCGAAGATCTGCTCGAAGGTCTGGTTGTTGGCGCCGGGTGAGGGATCGCCGGCGATCACGAGCACGGCGCCCGCGGCGATCGTGGTGCCCGCGGGGAAGCGCGCGAGGAAGTCCGTGCCGGGGGTCTCGGTCGGGTTCCACGGGCCGGACGTCAGCTTGTAGTAGGCCGAGTTGTCCGCCACGTAGTAGTTGCTGAGGTCGATCGCGGCGCTGGTGGGGTTGTAGAGCTCGATGAACTCCGCGCCGCCCGGCTGGATGCCGACCTCGCTGATCAGCACGTGGTCCGCCGGCGTGCCGGCGGAGGCGTCCGAGCCGCCGTCCGCTGCGCCGCCGCTGCCCGCGCTGCCGCCGCTGCCCGCGCTGCCCGCGCTGCCCGCGCTGCCTCCGCTGCCGCCGCTGCCGCCGGTCGCGCCCGAGCCCCCGAGTCCGCCGAAGCCGGTCGCTCCGGTTCCGGCCGTTCCCCCGCCGCCATTCGAGCCGTCCGAGCCGCAGCCGCCGAGGCCGAGGGCGAGGGCGAGAGCGGAAGCCATGATCGATGTGCCCAGAAAGAAGCTCGAAGTGCGCATGGGGCAACGCTGACCGCGCGGGCGAGGGCTGTCAAGCGTTGGCGGCGAGCGGCACGTGCCGCGGGAGAACAGCGTTGACCGCTACCCGCCGGCGCGTATGTTCACTACGAAGCGCGCGTGAACGTCCTGTTCATCAATCCGAACCGGGAGCAGATGCCCTGGCCCACCATCCCCGTCGGGGCGTCCATGGTGGCCACCGCGACCGAGCGGGCCGGACACGACGTCGCCTTCTTCGACGGCACCTTCAGCTCGAACCTGGCGGCGGACACGGCGCGCGCCGTGCGCGAGCGCGCGCCGGACGTCATCGCGGTGACCATCCGCAACATCGACAACTGCAATTTCGAGGCGCCGGAGTTCTTCCTGGACGACATCCGCGATCAGGTGGTGCGCGCGGCTCGACGAGCGGCCCCTGACGCGAAGATCGTGATCGGTGGCAGCGCGGTGAACGTGTCCCCGTCGGACATCTATGATCACCTGGAGGCGGACTACGCCTTGGTGGGGGAAGGGGAGGAGGCGTTCCCGGAGCTGCTGAGGGCGCTCGGCGCCGGCCGCGGCGTGCTCGGCGTCCCGGGTCTCTTGGCCAACGAGACCAAGAGCCCGACGCTGCTGCCGGTGCTCGACACCGGTCGCCTGCTCAAGAACGAGCCCATCGGTGGGCGCGCGCGGGTCGCGGACCTCGAGCGCTCGGTCCGCAGCGAGGCCTTCCGCTGGGTGGACGTGGCCAAGTACGGCTCCCGGGGCGGCCCGTACCCAATCCAGACCAAGCGAGGCTGCGCGCTGCGCTGCAGCTATTGCGTGTACAACAACATCGAGGGTCACGCCTATCGGCTGCGTCGACCGAGCGACGTCGCCGACGAGATCGCCGAGGCCATCGAGCATGGCGTCCGCAGCTTCGACTTCGTGGACTCCACGTTCAACCTGCCGCTGTCGCACGCGCGAGCCCTGTGCGACGAGCTGGCCTCCCGCGCGTTCGGGGTGCGCCTGTCCACCATGGGGCTGAACCCGGCCGGCGTCACGCCGGAGCTGGTGGGGATGATGAAGCGGGCGGGGTTCGACAACGTGATGTGCACCCCCGAGTCGGCCTCGGAGGTGACGCTGCAGTCGCTGCAGAAGGGGTTCGGCAAACCCGCCATCGAGCGCGCCGCCCGCGCGCTGCGCGAGGCGGGGATGCCGACCTATTGGTTCTTCATGCTCGGTGCGCCCGGGGAGACCCTCGACACGGTGCGGGAGACCCTCGAGTTCTGCGAACAGCACATCCCCGCGGATCACATGGTCCTGTTCTCGACCGGGATCCGCGTGTACGCGGGGACTCCCCTCGAGCGCAGCTGCAAGGACAGCGGCTGGTTCGACGAGAGCGACCCGCTGTTCTTGCCGAGCTGGTACCTCTCGCCAAAGCTCGACCTGAACGAGCTGTACGCGCTGCTCGTGCGCGCCGCCGAGCGCCATCCGAACTGGATGACCAACGCGGAGACGATCCTCAGCCCGACCGCCGCGCTGATGATGAAGCGGGCCTTCCGCTTGGTGGGCTGGCGCGGGCCCTTCTGGCAGCACCTGCCCACGGTGTTTCGCTGGGCGGCGCGCAGCGGCGTCCGCTCGCGTGGCCTGGCGGACGTGGCCCGACGGCTGGCCAAGATCGAGGACATCGCGCATCACCGCTGAAGCGCGGCGCGTTCCTCCGTCGACCACTCGGCGAACGGCCGCTCACTCAGCGCGGCGTTGGTGAAGCGCGGATCGCTCGTGACCTCGCGACCGACCCACGGCGGCGCATTGGCCACGGCGCGGGCGAGGGTGACCTCGTCGGGCCCCTCGAGCTCGGCGACGACGAGCCCGGCGTTCTTGCCCGTGAACTCGTCCACCTCCCAGGTGAGCTCACCGTGTGGGACGTGGTGCCGACGCTTCTCTACCAGCGCGTCGCACAGCCCGAGCAGCTGCTCGGCCTCACCGAGCGGGATGGGGTACTCGAGCTCGAGGCGCACGGCGCCGCGGCTCTTGCCCTTGATGGTGAGCCAGGCGCGCGCGCCGTCCACGCGCACCCGCACCGTGCGCTCGAGCGTCGCGCACAGGTAGCCTTGGCGTAGCTCGAGCACCGCGCCCTGGTCGCGCCACTGGTCGGTCACGACCAGGAACTTCCGCTCGATCTCGAGGCTCATCGCGCTGGGCCCGGATTTGGATCGCCGAAGCGCGCGCGGCTGCGCGCGCGCGCGCGCTCACGCTCCACCTCCCGATCCTTCGGCGGCGCGTGGGTGCAGAGCGCGCCGAGCAGCCTGGCGGTCTCGCGAGAGATGCGCTCGACAGCGTCGTCGAACACGGCTTGGTTGTGACGCGCCGGTCTCGTGCAGCCACTGACCTTGCGCACGTACTGCAGCGCCGCTGCGCGGATCTCCTCCTCCGTAGCGGGCGGCGCGAAGTTGAACAGGGGACGAATGTTGCGACACATCTCGCCCGCGGGTGTGCCACGGCCCTCGCGCGGCCGCCATGTTCACCGCAGGCCGAGCCCGCCGACCACGGCCTGCGCGAGGGTGGCGCCGATGCTGGCGAGGGCGGCGCGGCCGGTGCCCAGCCCTCCGGACCGGGCGACGACCCGGGTGGTCAGCACCACGACCGCCACGAACAGCAGCGGCGCGGCGAAGCGAGCGACCGCCGTGACCGCGCCGATGCCGGCCAAGGCGTAGGCCACGCACTCGGGCGCGAGGTAACAGAACAGGAGCGGACGTCCGTACGCCCGCGCCAGCGCCGCTCGCGAGATCGCACTCGGTGAGCTCGCTCCCAGCGCGCGCGCCAGCGTCGACGCAGCGCGCACGTAGACGAGGAACATCAACGCCAGCAAGGGCAGGACGAACGCGGCCTGCGCGAGGTAGTGGTGCTCTCGGGGCCAGGGCACCGGACCGCTCGGCGTCTCGCCCCGGAGGCCGAGGGCGAGCGAGAAGGCGGCCCACACCACGCCGGCGGCGAAGACGGGGCTCAGCTCGGAGAAGGCCTGCTTTCGCGTTGGCACGATGCGGCGCACGCTACCACGCGCGGGCCCCGGTGCAGGTGCGACGCCCGTCGCCATCCACGCAGAATCGCGCTACACCCGTCAGCGGACATGGCCTCCACTCGCGCGCTGGTCAACGCTGAGCCGACGCTAGCGGCGCTGCTGGCTCGCTACCCCTGGAGCGACGCGGAGCGGGCGCTCGGTCCGGTGGTGGAAGGGCTCATGTCCTTTCAGCTCGACGCGCCGCCGGGCGCTGTGTGGCCCATCGTGTCGGACACGTCGCGGATGAATAGAGCGATCGGCCTCACGCGCATGGAGTTCGAGGAGCGCGAGGGGCTGCTCCACGGCCGCTCGCGCAACGCCGGCATCGTACACGAGTGGGTGGAGGTGCCCTGGGCCTGGGTGGCCGAGCGCTCCTTGTACAGTGTGCGTCGCTACTCGCGGGGCGTGGTCCACGTGGCCCGCGCGGTGTACGAGCTCACCCCCCTGGGCGACGAGGGCTGCCGGTTCGACGTGTACTTCGGTTTCGTGGCGCGGGGGCTGCTCGGGCGCTTGCTATTGCCGCTGACGCTGTCCATGCTGCGCTCGGGCTATCGACGCGCGCTCGAGGACATCGGACGAATGCTCGACAGCGAAGGACCGACGACGTTTCGTCTGCCTCCGCAGGAGCCTCCGCCGAGCGACGTGCTCGAGCGGCATCGGCGCTCGCTGCTCGACGCCGGGGTGTCCGAGGCCGCCACAGAGCGCTTGATTCAGCTCGTGAGCAGCGAGGACGACATGGAGCTGGTGCGCATCCGAGCGTTGTCCCTGGTGCACGACTGGGGGCTGGACGAGGGCGAGGTGTTGCTCGCGTTCCTGCACGCCACGCGCGCGGGCCTGCTGCACATGTCCTGGGACGTGATCTGCCCGCACTGTCGCGGGGTGCGCGCGGAGGTGAGCACCCTGGGCGAGGTGCCGCGTCGGGGCTCGTGCGAGGTGTGCGCCATCGACTTCGACACGGACTCGGAGAACGCCATCGAGGTGACCTTTCACGTTCACCCCTCGGTGCGAGCGGTGCCCGAGGTGTTCTTCTGCAGCGCGGAGCCGGCGCGCAAGGAGCACATCCGACTGCAGCTACCGGTCGCGCCGGGGGAGTCCACCGACGTCGCCCCGGTGCTGCTTCCGGGGCGCTACAGGCTGCGGGTGCAGGGTGAGCAGCGCCACGCGCTGCTCGACGTGGAGCCGGGCGCCTCGCAGGAGCCGCTCGAGTGGTCGAGCGCCGCGCCGCCAGACGCCCGCGTCGCGCCGGGCACGCCGTTGGTCCTCTCCAACGAGGGGGACCAGACCCGCACCTTCATCGTCGAGCGAGCGCACTGGACCGACGAGGCCCTCCGCCCCGCGCGACTGTTCAGCTTCCAGGGGTTTCGTGATCTGTTCACGGAAGAGTACGTGGGCAGCGACATCCAGCTCTCGGTCGGCCAGCAGACCATCCTGTTCACGGACGTGGTCGGCTCGACGGCGCTGTACGCCGAGCGGGGCGATCCCGGCGCGTTCGTCGAGGTGAAGCGCCATTTCGGGGACATCTACGAGGAAGTGCGCAAGAACAACGGCGCCATCGTCAAGACCATCGGCGACGCCGCGATGGCGTCGTTCGTCGATCCGGTGCGCGCTCTCGCGACGGCCGCAGCCATCCAGCGGCGACTGCCGCCGGGGCGTGAAGATCTGCGCATCCGGGTCCGCGCGAGCCTGCACGCGGGGCCGTGCATCGCCGTCAAGCTCAACACGAACATCGACTACTTCGGCAGCACCGTCAACGGCGCGGCCAAGCTGCAGGCCTGCGCCGGCGCGGGCGAGGTGGCGTTCTGCGAGCGCTTGCTGGAGCTACCGGGCGTGAGGGCCTTGCTCGACGCCGAGGGCGCGAACCTGGGCGAGACGACCTTCGCGTCGCCGGCGCTCGGTGGCGACGTCCGCGTCCTGGTCTGGCGCGTCACGCCGGACGAGGCCTGACCTGCCATGGCGCTCGGAGCACTGGCCGTCCTCGCCGCCACCACCAGCGCGCCCATCATCGACGTGTACACGATGGGGGCGGGTCAGGACCTGTTCGAGCGCTTTGGGCATGCTGCCATCTGCGTGCAGCGCGGCGTGCAGAGCCGCTGCTATAACTACGGCACCACGGACTTCGGCTCGCCGCCGCAGCAACTCGGTTGGCGATTTCTCCGGGGCGACGCGGAATTCTGGGTCAGCGTCTGGGAGCGAGAGCGGATGCTGGCCGCCTACGTGCGCTCGGATCGAACCGTGGTGCGCCAGCGCCTCGCGCTGGCGCACCCGGTCGCCGAGCGCATCGCGCGGCGGCTCGAGCACGACGCGCTGCCCGAGAACCGGCGCTACCTCTACCACCACTTCGACGACAACTGCTCGACGCGGGTCCGTGACGTGGTGGACCAAGCGCTCGACGGCGAGCTCCGGCGGCGCACCGCCGAGCCCGTGAGCGAGACGTTTCGCCGGCTCGGAAAGCTTCGCCTCGCCGGAGAGACCTCGCTGTTGCTCGCCGGCGACGTGCTCGTCGGACGCCGCGCGGATCGCGCGCTGGTCCGCTACGATCGCATGTTCCTGCCGGACTACCTGCACGACGAGCTCACGCCCTGGACGGCCGAGCGCACTGTCGTCTACGAGCGGCGCGGCGCGCCCTTCGCGCTCGCGCCGCCGCAGTTGACGCTGCCCTGGCTCTCCGCCACGGCGCTGCTGGGTGCGGGCTCGCTGCTCTTTCGCGGCCGTCCGCGCGCGTTCGGCTGGTGGCTCCGCAGCGCGTCGGTGGTGCTCGGCCTGCTCGGTCTCTTGGTGTGGGGTCTGGCGGCGGTCAGCCGCGTTCCCGAGCTGGTGCAGAACGAGCTGCTCGCGGTGTGGTGGCCGAGCGACGTGCTGTTCGGGTTCGGCTCGGAGCGACTGCGGCGCGGGTACGCGAGGGTCCGGGTGCTCGAGTTGCTCGGGGTGGCGCTGCTCTCCGCCGCGGGCGTGCTGGTGCAGCCCCTGACATGGCCGCTCCTGTTGGTGCTGCCCCTCGCGTTCGTCGTGCTCACGGCCGCTTCCCCAGCGTCTCCACCACCCCCAGCACGCTCGTGATCGCCTGGGCGATCGAGCCGAAGGCCTGGCTGGGGTCGCCGCCGATCTGCGTGATCTTCACCTCGCCGAAGCGCTGCCCCACCGCCGCGGCGAACTCGGGCAGATGCTCCGCCGTCAGCCGCCGGGCGTCAGCCTCGGCGCGCTCGCGCTCGACGTGGGCGCTCAGCATGGCGACCTCGTTCGCCGCTCGACCCTGCGCCAGCGCCCCTTCGGCGAGCAGGCGAGTCTTCTCGAGCTCCATGGTCGTCTCCGCGCGCAGCAGGGCGGCGCGCCGCTCGAGCGCTTGACCGCGCAGCTCGTGGGCCTCGATCTCGGCGCGCGCTTCGGCCGTGGCGCGTTGCTGCGCGAGGACCACGCTCTCGGTCTGCGCGATGGCGGCGCGCTCGGCGATCTCCCGGGCGCGAGCGGCCAGCTCCGCCTCGGCGTCGAGGCGGGCCTGCTCCACCTCGCGCCGGGTCTGTGCTTCCCGTAGCGCCTGCATCTTCTTGGCTTCGGCTTCGGCGCGCTCGAGCTCGCGTCGCTCGGCGCGTACGGCCATCTCGCTGCGAATGGCGGCCTCCTCGACCGTCTTCTTGCACTCGGCTTCGCGGGTCGAGATGTCCCGCTCCGCGTCCGCCCGAGCGTGACGAGCGGCGCGATCGAGCTCCGAGCGATAGGGCGCTTGCATGGCCTCGAACACGCGCTCCGAGAGCACGCGCACCTCCTGGATCTCGATGGTGTCGATCACGACGCCCCAGCCGCTGACGGTGGTGTCGTCCGGGCTGCCCTCGCCGCCGACCACCGGCGCGATCTCGCGCAGCAGCTCCTCCGCCAGCGCCGTCTTGCGCTTCTTGAGGCAGTCCTCCACCGACAGGTTGGCGACCAGCCGGCGGGTCGCGCCGACGAACATGCTGCTGAGGGTCTCCTCGAGCTTCTGCTGCGCGCGCTCGGGATAGCTGAAGTTCAGCACGCGATAGGCGATCAGCGGCTCGGCGATGCGATACACCGCCAGCCCGACGACCTCGACGCCCACCTTCTCGGTGGTGACCTGATCGGCGCGGAAGCGCAGGCGCTGAAAGGACGTGGGCACCACGGCCACTGCGTCCCAGGGCCACTTGAAGCAGGTCGCGCCCTGGCCCGACGCCCGCGAGACGCGCCCGCGCCGCACATGCACCAAGTACTCGCTCGGCTTGGCGGTGACGAAGCCCCAGCCCTTCGTCTTCTCGGGGTCCTCGACGGGGCGTCCCGAGCGCCAGCCATCGTGCTGTTCGGGGCGGGTGACCAGATCCAGTTCGGTTCGGCTCATGCCGGGGCTTGGAGCACGAGTCGTGCCGCGCCTCGCCGCGCCCGCTTCGCGCTGGGCGTTGGAGCCCCACGCGTCGTGGCGGTGCAGCGCTGCACCGGACGAGTGCGTCAGCCGCAGTGCTGCGCCCGGTCGGGGCAGCAGTCGCCCTCGTCCTCACAGGCGGCGTCGCACGCGCAGGAGTCCGCGAAGCCCCCGCACTTGCCAGCGCAGCTATTGGTGGTCGAGGGCAGCGCGCAGCTTCCGCTCGGGCACTCGAGCTCGGGGCAGCACTCCGCGGCGAAGGCGCAGGGCCCGCCGAGGGGCTGACAGACCAGCGGTCCGCCGTCGCCGGCTGCGCCGCCGCTCGCCGCATCGCTGCCCGCCTCACCGCCGGTGCCCGCCTGGGCGTCGGGCTGCGGGGCGGGGTCGCCTCCGCGGCGATCGCCGCAGCCGAAAGCCAGGAGCAGCACCGCGGCGGCAAGCGCCAGGCCGTACCTTACCGAGCTCACCCGACGAGCTGTAGCACGTCGGGGCGCCGGCCCGTCAGCTGCCGCAGTAGAAGACCTTGTCTGGGCAGCAGTCACCGGCCCCGGCGCAGGCGGAGTCGCAGTAGCAGCTGCCGTTGGACTTTCCGCCGCACTTTCCGTTGCAGCTGCCGGTGCTGGACGACGCGCAGTAGCCGCCCGAGCAGGTGAGCCCCGAGCAGCACGGCGAGGCGCTCGAGCAGCTCTGGGACAGGGTCTTGCAGGCCGGCGTCGTGCCGCAGTAGCCGCTGTTGCACGACAGGCCGGAGCAACACTCGGTGCTGCTCGAGCAGGCCTGCGAGGTCGTCTTGCACGGGGGTGTGCTGCTGCAGTAGCCGCTGTTGCAGTACAAGCCGGAGCAGCAGGGGGACGCGCTCGAGCACGACTGCGAGGCGGTCTTGCAGGTGGGCGGCGTCAGGCAGTAGCCCTCGACGCAGGTCAGACCCGAGCAACACTCGGACCCCGAGCACGCCTGCGAGAAGCTCTTGCAGGTGGGCGTGACGGAGCAGTAACCGCTGTTGCACGACAGCCCGGAGCAGCACTCGGTGCTGCTCGAGCAAGCCTGAGAAGAACTCTTGCACGGCGGCGTGCTGCTGCAGGTGCCGCTGTTGCAGTACAGCCCGGAGCAGCAGGGGGACGCGCTCGAGCACGACTGCGACACACTCCCGCAGCTCGGCGGCGTGATGCAGTAGTTCCCCGAGCACGTGAGCCCACCGCAGCAATCGGCGCCGCTCGCGCAGTACGAGTACTCGGTCCCGCACTCCTGGCCACCGCACACCCCGCCGTTGCAGTCGTACGAGCAGCAGTCGGAGTCGAAGACGCACTCGTAGCCGTCGTCGAGGCAGCTGCCCCCGGCAGCTCCGGCGCTGCCTGCGCTGCCCGCGCTGCCGGCCGAGCCGCCGCTGCCGGCGTCCTTGTTGCCGAAGTTGCCGAAGCCGCCGCTGCCCTGGGCGCCGCTGCCGCCCGAGCCCGCGCCGCCGTCGTCGTCGACGTAGCCGCCGCCAGCGCCGCTGCTGCAGGCGGCCAGGCCTAGCGTGGCCAGAGAGACGAACAGAGTCTTGAGGAGCGAGTGGGTCATGACGTCCGGGATCCTGGGTGTCGGTGTGGGTGCGACCTGCCCTTACGACTCGGACCTTTCAACCTTCCCTCTCCGGCAGCGCTTCCAGTGTCACTGAATCAGCCGGCGGAGCTTGACGGCGGCTGCGTCAGCCGCTTCCGTTGCCCACCGAATGTCTGGCAAGACGATCCTCCCGCCCTGGCGACGTGCTCTGCTCTCCCTGCCCGCCACGCTAGCGCTGGCCTTCGGGCTACCGACGGCGCCCGCGGCCGCCGCGCCACCCAAGGCCATGCCGGCCCTCCGCATCCCCGTGGAGCAGTACCAGTTGGGCAACGGCCTCACGGTCCTGCTCAGCCCCGACAAGCGGCTGCCGGTGGTGGCGGTAGAGGTGCGTTATCTGGTCGGCTCGGCGCACGAGCGCCCCGGTCGCAGCGGCTTCGCCCACCTGTTCGAGCACTTGATGTTCCAGGGCTCGAAGCACTTCAACGAGGACTACTTCGCGCCCTTCGAGCCCATCGGCGGCTCGGTCAACGGCACGACCAGCCAGGATCGAACGAACTACTACGAGCGCGTTCCCTCCAACTACCTGGAGCTGGCGCTGTGGATGGAGTCCGACCGGCTCTTTCACATGCTGCCGGCGCTGACGCAGGCGCGACTCGACAACCAACGGGACGTGGTCAAGAACGAGCGGCGTCAGAGCTACGAGAACGTGCCCTACGGCATGAGCTGGATCTACCTCGGGAAAGCCATCTTCCCGCCGGGGCACCCGTACCACGAGCCCGTGATCGGTTCGCACGCGGATCTCAGCGCCGCATCGCTGGACGACGTCAAGGAGTTCTTCCGTGAGTACTACGTACCGGCGAACGCCGTACTGACGCTGGTCGGCGACTTCGAGACAGAGCCCACCAAGCGCCTGATCGAGAAGTACTTCTCCGAGGGGGCCGCGGGCAAGCGCACGCCGACGCCGGTGGCGCAGCTGCCCAAGCTCGAAGCGTCCAAGCACCTGACTTACACCGACGACGTCAAGCTGCCTCGGGTGTACCTGGCGTGGCCGACACCTGCGCTGTTCCAGCAGGGGGACGCCGAGCTCGACCTGATGTCGAGCGTGCTGTCCCGTGGCAAGACGAGCCGGCTGTACAAGCCGCTGGTGTACGAGAAGAAGGTGGCCAAAGAGGTCACGGCGTTTCAAGCGTCCATGCAGCTCGGCAGCTTCTACGTCGTGCAGGCCACGGCAGCGCCGGGAGTCTCGCTGCAGAAGCTCGCCGCCGAGCTGACCGCCGCGCTCCAGACCGCGCTCGCGACGCCCCCCACGGCGGACGAGCTCTTGCGCGCGAAGAACGGCTACAAGAAGGAGTTCTACCAGCGGCTCGAGAGCGCGCTGTCGCGAACCTCCACCCTGGCCACCTACTACCAACACACCGGCAAGGGAGACTACCTGCCGCAGGATCTCGCGCGCTACGAGTCGGCCAGCGCAGCAGACGTACAGCGCGCCGCCAGCGAGTGGCTGCCCCTCGACAAGGTAGTTCGCATCGACATCGTGGCTGGCAAGAAGTCCACGACGGGTGAGCCATGAGGCGCGCGGCCCTCGCCCTGGTCACCCTCATGCTCGCGTGCGACGGCTCGCCGCCGCCCGAGCCCGCCCCGCCGCCGCTCGCGACGTCCGCGCCCGTCGCCGCGCTCCCCCAGCCGAAGCCCGATCGCTCGAAGCTCCCCGAGCCCGGGCCCGCTCCCGGCTGGGCTCTGCCGAGCCCGGCGCGAGTCGAGCTCGACAACGGCGTCCCGGTCTACTTCCTCGAGCAAGGGCCCACGCCCCTGGTGACGGTGCTGCTGTTGGTCTCGGGCGGCGCGGTGACGGATCCGGTCGGCAAGGAAGGGCTGACGGCGACCACCATCGACATGTTGGACGAGGGAGCGGGCGGGAAGGACGCCCTCGCCCTCAGCGAAGCGCTGCAGCGGCTGGGCACCGAGTACTCCGCCACGACGGACGTCGAGCACGCCGTGCTCGGTATGGATCTCATCGCAGAGAGCTTCGAGCCGTCGGTCGCGCTCCTGGCGGACATCGCGCGTCGCCCGACCCTCGACGCCACGGAGTTCGCGCGCCGCAAGCAGCAGCGCATCGCCGAGGCCATCAGCGCCGAGTCCGAGCCCACCCACGGCCGGGCCGTAGTGCTGCGCAAGGCCTTGTTCGGAGACGGCTACGGCAGCTACCTGCCAGTGGGCACGCGGGACTCGCTGACCAGGGTCACGCTGGCGGACGTCAAGAAGCACTATCAGGCGATGGTCGCGCCGGAGGGAGTCGCGCTGATCGTCGCCGGTGGCATCGACCAGAAGTCCGCGGTGAGCGCGCTGAACACCCACTTCGGCAGCTGGAGCGGGGCGCCTTCCATCAAGGCGCGCTCCTTGTCCAGCGCGCCGGTCGCGCCCGACATCTTCGTCGTGGACTATCCCGGCAGCACCCAGAGCGCGATCTCGCTCGCGCGCCGCGCCACGGGGCACGACTCGGACGAATACTTCCCGGCGCTGGTGCACAATCGCGCCTTCGGCGAGGCGTTCACCAGCCGCGTGAACATGAACCTGCGCGAGGACAAGGGCTACACCTATGGCGCTCGCTCGGTGTTCACGCGCTGGCCTGCGCACGGGTTCTTCGCCATTGCGGCCAGCGTCAAGAGCGAGACCACGCGCCCGAGCATCGACGAGGTGCTGAAGGAGCTGGAGGGCACGTGCGGAGCGCGGCCGCTGTCTCAGGAGGAGCGGAACAAGGCAGTGGGCGGCCTGCTGCTCGGCTATCCGGGTCGCTTCGAGTCCGTGAGCAACGTGGCGCGGGAGCTGATGAACTTGCCGCTGTATCAGCGTCCGGTCAGCTGGTTCTCGACGTTCCCTGGGCGCGTGCAGGCGGTGGACTTGACCACGGCCAACCAACTGGGCAAGCGCTACTGCGACGGTAGCCAGTTCGCGATCGTGATCGCGGGCGACAAGAAATCCGTCGTGCCGACCCTGGAGGGGCTCGGCCGGCCGCTTCACTTCTACGACGCCCGCGGCAAGAAGCTCGGCAAGTAGCGCCGCCGTCCGCGGCCACCTCTTCGCGGGGTTTGGCGATTGCCCAGGCTCCGGGCTACTCTCAGCGGTGCTCATGCGACGAACGGCCTGGCTGTGGCTCCTGGCTTTGTACCTGCCCTTGGGGGTGCTCGCGTGCTCCGTGTTCGGGTCGTCCCTCGACGGCTACGCGGACGGCGACGCCCAGCCGAGCTGCGGCGCCGGACTGTCCGTCTGCGGCTCCTCGTGCGTGGACACGGGCAGCGATCCGGCGCACTGCGGTGGCTGCAGCAAGGCGTGTGGCTCGGGGCTGGTGTGCGCCAACGGCGAGTGCACGGACTCCTGCCCCACCGGGCTCGAGGATTGCTCCGGTGCTTGCGTGAACGTCCAGACCAGTACGCTGCACTGCGGCGGGTGTGGTCTCGGCTGTACCTCGGGCCAGCTCTGCGTGAGCGGCGCTTGCGCGGCGAGCTGCAGCGGCGGCGCGATCGACTGCGGCGGCGCGTGCGTGGACCCGCAGACCGACGCTCAGCACTGCGGCGGCTGCGACCAGGCGTGCTCGCTGGGCCAGGCGTGCAGCGGCGGGAGCTGTGCAGCGAGCTGCACCAGCGGACAGACCGAGTGCAGCGGCCTGTGCGTGGACACCCAGAGCAGCGCCCAGCACTGCGGGACGTGCGGCAACGCCTGCGCCGTGGGGCAGATCTGCGCGGAGGGCGCGTGTAAGATCTTCTGCCCCGGCGGTCAGGTGGAGTGCTCCGGGCTGTGCTTCGATCTGCAGAGCGACATCAACAACTGCGGCTCGTGCGGCAACGGGTGCGCGACCGGACAGGTGTGTAGCTCGGGCGGCTGCACCTTCAACTGCGCCGCCGGGCAGACCGAGTGCTCGGGTGGCTGCGTCAATACCCAGACGGATCCGAGTCACTGCGGCTCGTGTGGCAACGGCTGCGCTGCGAACCAGGAGTGCGTGAACGGGAGCTGCCAAATAGCGTGCAAGACCCTGCTGAACCAGCAGATCACCGATCCCTGGGGCACGGCCTGGGACGGGCTCGAGCGCGCCGTGTCCACCTACGACGCCGCCAGCGCGATCTGCGCGGGGATCGGCGGCCGCTTGCCCACGGCGACCGAGCTGTACCGCGTCAGCGCCATCCAGTCCGCCACGGTGGGCCAGACCATCCACACCAACTACCTGTGGTCGATCGTGCCGTTCAGCTCGACGGCGCAGGTCCGAGTGCGGCTGAGCGACGCGAACGTCGCGAACCTCGCGACCACCAGCACGACGAACTTCCGCTGCGTGTGCCCGGCGCCCTTGCCCCAGACCTTCACCGGCAACAACTGCCACGGGCCGCCGGGCTCGGCCTGCTTCACGCTGGACACGGACAACAAGCGCCTGAACGTCGACCTGCAGGACCGCGCGCCCATGGCGGTGGGTTCGGCCCTGTGGGAGTGCGCGTTCAATCGCGGGCGCCTCACCAACTCACTCACGTTGTTCGAGGCCATGCAGCAGGGGCTGCCCGGAGGCAGCAACGTGTATCTCAGCACGGCGGACGCCGTCACCACCACGCAGGTGGCGCTGCTGCGCTGGACCGGCGTGGCGACGAACCCGAGCTACAGCGCCGCAGCGAGCGACGGGGCCAACGGCACCGTGCGTCCGGTGCGCTGCGTGGGCGTCAACTACGAGTCTGGGACTCACCCGGCCACGGTGCCGGACGAGTTCGTCGCGCCGCTCACGCGGCTCAAGGGCGAGACGGTGGACTCGGCCACTACCGTCGCGTGGCTCGCCGCCCACGACACCTGCGTCTCGCGCGGCGGCCACATGCCCCGCGGCGTGGAGCTCGGCGAGCTCGTGCAGCAGGGCTTGCCGGCCGGCTCCAACGGTTGGGTATGGTCAGCGGATCAGGGCGACTACAACGGGGCGGCGTACCGCACCCACATCGTCCGCTGGCTCGGCACCGTCTCCATGCTGGGTTTCACCACCACCACGGACATCAGCGTGTCGGACAAGGTGACCAACCGCCTGTCGCGCTGCATCTACTACCCCATCGACACGACCTACGCCGGCCCGGCGGCGGCGGACTGCGCCGGCGGCTGCTTCGAGCTGGCGCTCCCGGGCAGCGCGGGCGCGAAGATGTGGCTCGACGCCTTTGACCGCGCGCCAGCTGCGTCGCTTCAGAACGCGATCTCTACCTGCCGCGCGGCTGGTGGCCACCTGGCTTCGCCGCGCGACTACGTGGAGGCCATTCGCGGGGGCCTGCCGAACGGCACCAACGCGTACCTGTGGACGGCGGACCGGATCCGACACACCGACCCCACCCTGGGGGTCACTCCCCGGGTGCACACCGTGCGCTGGAACGGCGTGAACCCCGCGTTCACCGACGTGCCCACTGCGACGAACTCGGCGCTGCTCACCGCGTCGCTGGCCTACCGCTGCCTGTGGACCAACGAGCTTCGCTGAACGAGGATGGAGTTGGGGGCCATGGTCCAAGCGCAACCTGAGAGAGTTTTCGGACGCTACGCCGTGTTCCACGAGATCGCGGCCGGCGGCATGGCCACGGTACACCTCGGGCGCTTGCTCGGTCCCGTTGGGTTCTCCAAGACCGTCGCCATCAAGCGCTTGCACGGTAACCTGGCGCGTGATCCCGAGTTCGTCTCCATGTTCCTGGACGAAGCCCGAGTGGCCGCGCGCATCCAGCACCCCAACGTCGTCTCCACTCTCGACGTGGCCTCGATGGACGGCGAGGTGTTCCTGGTGCTCGACTACGTGCAGGGCGAGTCCTTGTCGCGCCTGCTCAAGGCGATGCGCGGCCGCGAGGCCCGGCCGGATCTGCGCATCGTGTCCAGCGTGCTGGTCAACGCGCTGCACGGCCTGCACGCCGCTCACGAGGCAACGGACGAGCAGGGTCGTCCGCTCGAGATCGTCCACCGCGACGTCTCGCCACAAAATATCCTGGTCGGCGTGGACGGCGTCGCGCGGGTGCTGGACTTCGGCGTGGCCAAGGCCGCCGGCCGGCTGCAGTCCACTCGGGACGGACAGCTCAAGGGCAAGCTGAGCTACATGGCGCCCGAGCAGGTGCGCGGGGAGGCGGTGGACTGCCGCACGGACATCTACTCCGCGTCGGTCGTGCTGTGGGAGGGGCTCACCGGCCGGCGCCTGATCCAGTCGCAGAACGAGGCGCAAGTGCTGCACGAGGTGCTCTCGGCGGCCTTCCCGGCGCCGAGCCAGGTGGCCCCGTGGATCCCGCCGCACGTGGACGCGGTCGTGATGCGCGGGCTCGCCCCGAGCCCGCAGCAACGCTTCGCCACGGCGCGAGAGATGGCCATCGCGGTCGAGCGCGCCATCGGCGTCGCGTCGCCCTACGAGGTCGGCGAGTGGGTACGCGCCTGGGCCCAAGACGCGCTCACGCTGCGGGCCGCGCGCGTGCGCGAGATGGAGAGCACCTCGGCGGTGCACATGGTCCCCTCCGGGCTGCCTCGTCCGGCGGCCCCTGCCGTGGTAGACGGCACCGCCTCGGGCATCAGCCTGGTCACGAGTCCATCGAGCATCAGCGAGATCTCGGCGTTGTCGCACCCGTCCCAGGTGTCGCAGGCATCCCAGCTGTCCTACCCATCGCAGGTGTCGCACGCGTCCCAGGTGTCGCAGGCGTCGCAGGTGTCGTACCCGTCGCATGCGTCGCAGGTGTCGCCGCTCGCGTTTCCGCCGGTCCCCGCCTCGAACGGCTCGTCCACTCGTCTGGTGCTCATCGTGGTGGGAGTCACCGCGGCGCTCGGCCTGCTCGGCATCGCGCTGCTCGTGCTGCTGCGCACGCGGGATCCCGGCGCTCCCGCCGCGGTCGTTCCCGTCACGCCCCGCGCGGCCGCAGCCCCGGCCCTGCCCGAATCGACGCCGGAGCCCGCGGCAACGACGCCGGCGCCGGCCGAGGTCACGCCCGCGGCGGAGCCGGAGCCGCCCCAGGCCAAGGTCCTGGCGCCGGAGCCACCCAAGTCCGGCAAGCAACCCGCCGCCACGACCCAGGCGAAGCCCACCGCCAGCCCCACGACCAAGCCGCCCGCCGCGGCCAAGCCTGGCGCCTGTGACAACCCGTTCTACGTGGACAGCAGCGGTATCAAACACGTCAAGCCGGAGTGCATGTAGTGAATAGCAGAATCTCGCTCCTTGGTCCCCGCGCTCGCCGCATCGGCGTTGTGCTGCTCGCCGCCATCGCCTTCAGCGCGAGCGCGAGCGCGAACAAGAAGGAATGCGCCGACGCCTACGTCGCTGCTCAAAAGCACAAGAAGGCCGGCGCGCTGCTCGACGCGCGGGAGCAGCTCATCGTCTGCGCTCGTGAGCAGTGTATGGTAGCGGTCAAGAAGGAGTGTCTGCAGTGGCTGGATGAGGTGAACCTGGCGATCCCTTCGCTCGTGGTCGTCGCCAAGGACGCTGCGGGCAAGGAGACCCTCGACGTCGTCGTGAAGCTCGGAGACCGCGTCCTGGCAGACCGCATCGACACCAGGGGCATCGAGCTCGATCCCGGCACCCACGAGCTCACCTTCGAGCTCGAGGGGGAGGAGCCCATCTCCGTCGAGGTGATCCTGCGCGCGGGCGAGCGCAACAAGGTGGTGGAGGTGAGCTTCGCCAAGGCCGCGTCGAGCGTGACGACCGATCCCACGGACACCGAGGAAGAAGCGTCCCTCGACCTGCCCCCGAGAGCACCGAGCAGCGGTCCCCCGACCATCAGCTATGTCTTGGGTGGGGTGGGGGTCTTGGCGCTCACGGGCACGGCCGTCTTCTGGCTTGGCGCCGACAGCAAGCAGTCGGAGCTCGAGAGCTGCAAGCCTCGCTGCAGCCAAGACGACGTGGACTCGGTCAAGCAGCGCCGGCTGTTCGGCGACATCGCCCTCGGCATCGGCGTGGCGTCGCTCGGCGCGGCGGCGTACTTCTGGCTCGCGCCGGGCAAAGAGAAGCCCCCCGCTGAGGCGGCGGCGCTGTCCGTGGATCTCGCGCCTGGGGGCGCGTTCGCGCGCTACCGAACGACGTTCTGAGGGTGCGCTTCAGCGCGCGCCCTGTCGCGCCTGCGTCAGGCGTGTCTCCGCGTCGCGCAGGCCAGCGGGGCTTCGGCCTTGGCGCTTGGCCAGCTTGCGCCACTCGGCCACTTCTTCTTCGAGCGCGGCGATGCGCCCGGGTTGATCGCCGAGCTTCTGACAGATCTCCGCTTTGAGCGCGAGGTAGCGCTGACGGCGTGGGCCGTAGGCGATCTCGAGGGTGCGGTCGATCGCGGCCTTCGCCTCGGCGAAGCGGCCCATGCGCAGCAGCAGCGACGCCAGGCGTCCGGAGGGCTCGTAGCTGTCCGGGAGCTGCGTCACGCGCTCCTCGAGCATGCTCACGGCCTCGCTCGCGCGACCGAGCGCCACGTAGGAGGCCGCTCGCGCGTAGTCGAAGGTGGCGGCCGCCGACGGCGTGGGCGCGGCCGCCGCGGCCTTCTCGAGCAGCGTCAGGCGCGCGGCGTGGGCGGCCTTGGCGCCAGCCTTGTCGCCGAGCTCGAGCCGCGCGTCGGCCAGGATCTCCCAGGCGTCGGAGACGTCATCCGCGGAGGCGTCCTTCGAGGGCGAGGCCGTGATGCGCTCGAGGTACGCCAGCGCCTTCTTGCGCGCCGCGCTCTTCGCGGTGGGCGACGCGAGCCCGCGCGTACACGAGAACCAGAAGCGAGCGAAGTCGGCTGGTATCGCCGCGCCGCGCACCTCGTCCGCGTGACGGTTTCCCACTTCCACGCACTCGGCGCCCCGCCGCGCGTGGTGCAAGCTCTTGATCCACCCGAGCAGCGCCTCGTTACGACGAGGCCAGCTCTCGGCCGCGGCTCGCACCGCGGCCCCGTAGTGCTCCGAGGCGGCCTTGTACTTCTCGTTCGACATCGCGCGCTTCGCCGCGAGCAGCAGGCCGTCCGGTGACCTCGGATCCAGCTTGCCGCTGCGGCCGAGCTCGGCCAGCGTGACGGACTCACTCAAGAGTTGCTCGACCTCGCGCAGCGAGGCGGCGCCGGGCCAGAAGCCAACCAGCTCGCCTTGGGTCGGATCGATCACGAACAGCGTCGGCCACACATCCATCCGGTAGCGCTCGACGAAGCTCTCGTTCTCTTCGCGCTCCGTGTCGAGCGCAACGAACACCACGTCCGACTCGAACTTCTTGAGCGCCGGCTGATTGAGCACGAAGTTCTTCATGGACAAGCAGGTGTGGCACCACGGCGCCCAGGCATCGACGAACACCAGCTTGCCCTGAGCCTTCGCGCGCGCGAGCGCGCCGGCGAGATCATCCTTGATGAAGGCGACCGTGCTCGAGGTCTCGCGCGGCGCTTCGGCGTCGCCCACCGGCTTGGAGCTCGGCCCGGCGCTCGCCTGCGACGTGGGGCTGGTCGCCGCGGGGTGCTGCGGCGGGCCAGGCGCGGGCCCGCAGGCCGCCGCGCCCAGGATGGCGAAGGTCGCGATTCGCGCGCAGCGGCTGGCTCGTCGCATGGCCTCAACCTATAGCGCGACGGTCCCGCGGGAGCCCCAGCGGAAGTGATGTGCTAGGCTGGAGCTGCTTTTTTCGAGGAGGAACAGCATGACTTCGTTCTCACCGTGCCCGGAGTGTCGGCGCCATGTGCGCAGCAGCGACGCGAGTTGCCCGTTCTGCGGGAGCCACGTCGCTGCGGGACCCGACCCGCTCCAGGCGCCCCGGGCGCGCCTTGGACGCGCGGCCATCTTCGCGTTCGGCGCCGCCCTTGCCGGCGCCACCGCGCTCAGCGGTTGCGGGTCGGACGACGAAGGCGGCGGCAAAGGCGGCACCGGCGCGAGCGCGTCGGGCGGCGCGGGCGGCACGGGCGGCGGCTCGACCGGCGGCAGCGGCGGGTCGACCGGCGGTAGCGGCGGGACCGGGGGTAGCTCCGGCGGCAGCGCGGGCGCCGGCGGCAGCGCGGGCTCCGGCGGCGCGCGCGGGCTCCGGCGGCAGGGCGCCGGCGGCAGCGCGGGCGCCGGCGGCAGCGCGGGCTCGAGCGGTAGCTCGGGCAGCACAGGCAGCGACGCCGGGACGGACGGCGCGGCGGGTGCAGCTGGCTCCGACGCGGGCTTCGACGGTGGAGTAGCGCCGCTGTACGGTCTGCCCCCCGCCAACTGACGGAGTTCGCTTCCAGCCCATTCGCGTCGTAGACCCGAGACACTGCTTCGACCTTGGTTCATGGAGACCCTGGAGCTCGTCCTCAGCGCCTGCCTCGGCATCGGCCTCGCTGCCGCCGCTGGATTTCGCGTCTTCGTCCCGCCCCTCATTCTAGGCATCGCGATCCGCTTGGGTGTGCCGGCCACGGATGTGGCGCCCGATTGGCTCGGGAGCTGGATCGCGATCGCCGTGTTCGCGGTGGCGGCGGTGGTGGAGGTCGGCGCGTACTACGTCCCGTGGCTCGACAACGCGCTCGACACGGTCGCCAGTCCGCTCGCGGTCCTATCCGGTGTCCTGCTGACCGCGGGGATGACCAGCGAGCTGCACCCGGTGGCCCAGTGGTCGCTGGCCATCGTAGCCGGTGGTGGCGCCGCGGGCATCACGCAGACCGCGTCGGTGTTCACGCGCGCGCTCTCCTCCGCCACGACGGGCGGCCTCGCCAACTTCCTGGTCTCCACGGTCGAGCTCGTGTGCGCCATCGCGGCCGCGGTGCTCACGCTGCTGTTCGCCCCGCTGGCGATCGTGATGCTCGTGGGCTTCGTGGTCTGGCTGCGGCGCGTGTACGTGCGGCGCCGGGCGGCCAAGGCGCGACAGCGGGCATTGCTCGTCGCGGGCGCCTGAGCTACGTACCTGCCCGTGACCCGCGCGAAGCTGAAGAACCTGCTGGCCGAGTACGGTCGAGTGGCCATCTGGACCTACTTCTCCATCTTCGCGCTGGTGCTGGCGGGGTTCGCCACTGCCATCGCGCTCGGGGCGAGCGTGGAGTCGAGCGAAGGTGGCGCCGGCACCCTGGGGGCAGCCTGGGTCGCGACCAAGCTCACTCAGCCCCTCCGTATCGGCGCGACGCTCTTGCTGACGCCGCTGGTGGCGACCGTCGTCCGCCGGGTGCGTCGTGCTCCGGCGCCGGCCCCGGCGAGCCCCGACCGAAGTTGAGCCCAGCGCGTGATAGCCTGCGCCGGGATGAAGGCGTTCGTCACCGGGGGCTCTGGGTTCCTTGGCGGTCGGTTGATCCGCACCCTCGTCGCGCGTGGGGACGAGGTGCTCGCGCTGGCGCGCTCGGATGCAGCGGCAAAGCGGGTGCAGGCCCACGGCGCGACCGCCGTGCGGGGTGATCTAGACGCGACCGACGCGATGGCGTCGGCCATGCGTGGCTGCCAGGTGGTCTTCCACAGCGCCGCCAAGGTGGAAGATTGGGGCGCGCCCGCCGAGTTCGAGCGCATCAACGTCGAGGGTACTCGCAACGTGCTAGCCGCGGCGCGCGCGGCGAGCGTGCCGCGCCTCGTGCACGTCAGCACCGAAGCGCAGTACGCCGGCGGGCCCATGCAGAACCTGACGGAGGACAGCCCGCGACCCGAGCGACCCATCGGCGAGTACGCGCGCACCAAGCGGGCGGCGGACGATCTGGTGCGTGCGGCGAACGACGACGCGTTGCTCACCGTGGTGGTGCGCCCGCGCTTGATCTGGGGCCACGGCGACACCAGCGTGCTGCCGCAAATTATCGACGCGGTCCGCGACGGGCGTTTCCGCTGGATCGCCGGCGGTCACTACCTCACGTCGACCTGCCACGTGGACAACGTCGTGGAGGGCATGCTGCTCGCGGCTGAGCGGGGCAAGGGCGGCGAGGCGTACTTCCTCACCGACGGCGAGCCCGTCGAGATGCGCACCTTTCTCTCGGAGCTGCTGCGCGCCAACGGCACCGAGCCACCCTCCGGCAGCATCCCGCGTTCCGTAGCCCGCGCCGCCGCTGCCTTCACCGACGTCATCTGGCGGACCTTCTCGCTCACGCGTCAGCCACCGGTGACGCCCATGGCGCTGTGCTTGATCGGGCAGGAGGTCACGGTCTCGGACGCGAAGGCGCGCCGAGAGCTGGGCTACACGGCAGCGGTCTCGATCGCCGACGGGATCGCGGAGTGCGCGACGCGCAGCAGGCCGCCCGGCGACGGATGAGCGATCCTGGGCCCGCCCGACGCGGCCTCGGCGGGCGCGTTGCCTTCGAGGCGTTTGAGCCCATAGAAGCCGTTCATCGCCGTGGAGAGCATCAGCCCGCCGGCAGAGAGCTGCCGCGCGCCGCGGCTCAGCCGCTGGGCCACGGCTCCGGGGGAGAACGCTCGGCTCCACAGCTCCCGATGCGCACTGAGCAGCCGAGTGGGGGGCATGCGCGCGGGCCGGAACGCGACGTTGTAGCCGTTGTAGTGGTCCCAGCTGCGGTCTTCGAGCAGGCGACCGTCAGCTAGGAAGCGATCGTACAGGGGGGTGCCACGCAGCGGCGTGAGGATGCTCAGGAAGGGCACGTCAACGCCGATGGCGTTCAGCCCCTCCGCGGTGCGCACGATGCGCTCCGGGTCCTGGTCGTCGAAGCCCGCCATGAATCCCGCCATCACGCAGACGCCTCGGTCGTGCAGGCGACGGATCGCGTCTGCGTACTCGGCGGCCTTGTTCTGGCGCTTGCCGACCTGTGTCAGGTCCCCGGCGTCGAGGCTCTCGATGCCCAGGAAGATCCCGATGCAGCCCGACCGCTCCATGCGCTTCATCAGCTCGTCGTCCTTGACGATGTCGATCGAGGCCTGGGTCAGCCACCACTTGCGGAGGGGGGTCATGGCGTCGAGCAGCTCGCGGGCCCACTTGCGCTTCGCCAGCAGGTTGTCGTCCCAGAACCACACGACCTTGTCTTGCCACCAGTGGTCGAAGTGGCTGGCCTCGATGTCTCGCACGACGTCGTCCACGGGCCGGACTCGAAAGCCGGGGTTGAGGTCCGGAACCGCGCAGAAGGAGCAGCTGAACGGGCATCCTCGCGTCGCTTGCGCCACGCGCCGGACCACGAACTGTGACTCCAGCAGCTCGTAGCGTGGCGCCGGCAGGCCCGCGAGGGAGTGCGGGGTGCCGCGGTAGATGCGCGCGAGTTGGCCCCGGGCAGCGTCGTCGATGATCGTCGGCCACACCGCGTCGGCCTCGCCGATCGCGACGGCGTCCGCGTGCTCCAGCGCCTCGTCCGTCCAGTAGCTGGCGTGGGGACCGCCGAGGACCACGCGTACGCCCAGCCGCCGGTACGCGTCCGCTACCTCGTACGCCCGCCGCGCGAAGCCGGAAAAGAAGGTAATCGCGACGAGATCCACGTCCCTGTCCATCGGGACCTCGCGCACCTGCTCGTGCACGACCTCCACCTCGTGACCCTTCGGCACGAGCGCGGCCAGGTGGATGGCCGTGACCGGTGGAGCAAAGTGCCAGCGATGACCCCCGCGATAGCGCGGAACGTACGAGACGATGATTCGGATCTTCATGATCCCAGTGAACGCTCCGTGGGTGCTTGGCGTATGGCCCGTTCGGGGAGCTTCTCGGGAGACTCGGTGCAGGTTCGCTCGGGTCCCACCCGGGACACGCCGAGGGTGGTCGCCCCGGCGGTTGGCGCCCCCGGCAAGAGTCGAACTTGCGACCAACGGTTTAGGAAAGCGTCGCGCGAGGGACGAAAGCCCGAGGATGCTGGTCGAGCTGCTCCCTCTTGGGAGCACGCCGGCGAACGACGTCTTCGCCGCCGGGTTCGTGGCCGGTTGGGACCTTGGGATGTGGCTGGGGAGGGCGGCGTGAGTGACCGTCACGGGGGGGGGTGGCACGTCTCACTTGCGGATCTCAAGCAGCAACGGCTCGTTGTACTGTAGCTCCCACGCCAAGACGTGGTTCCCGCGGCACGCGCGCTCCGCGTGACGCTGTACGTCACCTGGCTCCACGTGAAGCGAGTAGAGGCGCGCGAAGCTCTTCTCGGCCGAGCAGGTACCAGCAACGAGGAGAAGGCCGACCACCAGGCGCTGGCGCTTGGACATGGTGAAACGTCTACGGGAAGGCCTCCAAAGTCGCAACTGACACCACGCGTGGCCGATGTCGGGCAATGCAGTGGCACGACCTGGGCCTTGAGGCTGGCGTCTTGGAGCTTGAGCTCCACGTGGAGCGAAACCCCTGGGGCGAGCTGCGGGCCTGCTGGCTGGACGACCAGGGGCGCTGGCTGGGGTGGGTGACGGTGGGGGTGGCGTAACGGAGAAACGCCCCGCCGACCGAGAGGGGGGGCGTTTGGCCTCTGGGCGTGCGGGGGCGTAGCTGGCGGGAAGCGAGAAGCTCTGGGACAAGGGGCCACACAAGCGTCGGTGCCGGTAGCGAATCTAGTCCACCGCCGGCGGCTCCTCCTCCGCATACTGCCGGCAGAGTTCCTCGAGCTCGGCCATTTGGTCGTCGAGGACGAGGCGCGCCCTCGTAACCTCGGTGACCTCGTCCTCGTCCCAGTCGTCTATTCGGCCGGTGGCCTGTGGCTCGCTCGGTCCCTCAGCGCGCGCGTCACTTCCGCCAGTGTCGCCGCGTACTTCCTCGTATCCTCCAGATGCTCGCTGCGGTGCCGGTCCAGCTTCGAGTCCCGCTCCTCGAGCGCCGCGAGGAACGTCCCCTGCATAGCCTCCAGGCGGGCCGTGAGCGCCGTCTCCCACTCCTCGCGCTCCTGGGCCAGCTGGGCCTCGTGGGCGCGCCTGCGGTCCGCCTGGCGCTCCGCCCACGCCATCCAGTAGCGCACTCCCGCGCCGAGTAGTCCCATCACGGCCATCACCGTCGCGGGCGCTGTCCATGTCGCGACGTCGTCCATGTGTCACCGCCCCACCGTCATCCCGAGGTAAACGACCGCGCCCAGGGACGCTAGCGCGACGATGAGGGCGCTGAGACTCGCGGTCACGGGGACGATGAGGCGCGTGACCTCCAGTGCCGTCACACGCTTGGCGAGCCCCCGGATCTCAGCTAGTTGCTCGACTTGGCGCGTGGTCAGCGTTTCGAGGGTCGCGCGCACGGGATCGATCTGCTCTTTCATCTCCTCGCGGACGATGGTGCTGAAGATCAGAGCGGTCCTCTTTTCCGACGTCTCCGCGCGCAGGACGTCCGCAGCGCTTCCAAACGGGTCGGTGGGCGGGGGTTCGGTGTCGTGCTCTTGGGTCATGCCGTCACTCCAAGGGCCGCCCACGTGCGCGGCCCGCACACACCGTCCGCTTCGACACTCAGGCGCTGCTGAGCGGCCACCAGGGCCGCCTGGGTCCTGGGCCCGAAGGCGCCATCGACCGTGATGCCGAGAACCTGCTGCAGGCGACGGACGGCCGCGCCGGAGGCGCCCAGCCGCAGGGTGGGTAGGCCTGCCGAGCCGGACGCTGGCAACACCGGGCCCGCCAGCCGCACGCGGAAGTCCTCGGCGGACTCCGGGGCCGCCAGCGGTATGGCTTCCAGCACGCGGCGCAACCGCAGCACTGAGTCAATCTGCCGCTTGCCGAGGATCGCCCGCGCTTTGCCCGGGAGCGTCACCGTCTTGGCGGCGACGTGTCCACCCGGCTGCCCGTACTCACCTACCACGATGGTCTCGGGCTCGGGATGCTCACGCACCACCACGACGTGCGTGGTCGCCGGCGTCGCCGTGTTGACGACGAGGATGTCGCCCGGTGCGTACCGGTCGTTCGCGGTCGCGACCTCCGCGAGCGTGTTGGTGCCAAACTGCGGACGGCAGACCAGCAGCGTGACGTTCATGGCGGGGCGCCAGCCGCGGTGTTCGGCGCGATTGAGCCACGGCTCGCGGACGCCGAGCCGATAGAGCAGCCAGTGCGCCAGGTCGCCGCAGGAGGAGTAGAACGGCTTGGCCCCTCGAGTCGCCGGGTCGCGCTTCGCCCAGGCCGCTCTGAGCTGCTCGGTCTGTCGCTGCCGACCCTCGACCACGGCGTCGTAGACGGGATCGCCGAGGTGGGGGCGCCCCTTGCCGCCGCCGCAAGCGTAGTCCAGCAGCGCGGGCACCAGCGCGATACGATGGTCGTGGGTCATGCGTCACGTCCTCCGATGATGAGCGCGACGACCACGAGGAGGACGACCGCGGTGGCGATGAGGTCCGAGGTCATGAGGTTCGCCGGGGCCGGGGCCGCGACCGCGACCGCGCCGCCGGGCGGTTCGGACGAGCAAGCCAGGAGCAGCGGCCGCTTCACCCATGGTTCGGCCGGCATGCTCATGGCCTTCCCCGGGTAGCCTCGTCGAGCTTCGCCGCGAGCTGGAGGTACACACGGAAGCGCTCCTCGTGGGAGAGGTGGACGGTGTCGGCGCTGACCTGCGCGAACAGCCGTTCGACCAGCGCGTCGGTTAGCGCAGGGTCACGGGGGATGTCCACGTCACGTCCTCTCCTTCAGCCGGTTGACTGCTGCCTCGATAGCTCTGCCCAGCGCTGCCTCACCGTGCTGGGTCACGATGTTGCGTGCGGCGTTCGAGAGTTGCTCGCGCAACATGCGGGTAGCGATGCGCTTCAATTCCTCTCGCTCCTTCTGGTCGAGCTTGCCGTCCGTCGCTTCCGCCCGTGCCGTCTGTTCGACGTGTCGCACGACCGTCTCGGCCGCGAGGTGCAGCTCGAGCGCGGCATCGCGCGCAGTCCCCACACCGAGCCTCGTCGTGATGATGCGGGTCAGCCAGGCGAGCAACGCGGTCGTCACGGCGGCAGACAGGGTGATTGCGGCTTCGGTGAGTTCGGGTGTCATCGCAGATGCTCCTATGCGTCCCAGCTGGACGCCACGACTGTTGAATTCATGACCACGGTGTCCGGAGCGGCGTCGGCGCCGAAGTCGGGTGCGCCTGTCACCACCCATGTGACGTAGCCGCCGTTTCGCGCCTGCGCGCGCATCTTGAAGTGCGTCACGGCGGACGCCCGCAGCATCGTCCGTGCCTCCACTGCGTCGGGGGTGCCCTCGCCAGCCACCAGTCCGGAGGCCGGGGCCGAGACCTGCGCGTCGTAGTCTGCCACCATCACACCGGCGGCGCTGACCCGTCCCATGGCAGCGCTATGAGAGGGAAGACGATGTGGTCGCGGGCGCTGTCCAGCGATAGGGTGTCACAGTTGGCTCGTGGTACGCCGGTCCATTTCAGCATGGTCGACACGCCTTTGTAGAACCCGTTCGCGTGATTGGAGCGCCTTGCATAGACGACCGGGGTCAACTCATCACGCGCTGTGATCGGGTTGGCACTGGTAACGCCAGGCAGCGGGCCGGTATTGTTGCCGATGAAGCACGCGGAGCACCGCAGCGGAGCGCCCGCCGTCGCGGATGGCCGAGTGGTCCAGAGAGCACCACCGCTCGTGTCGACGCCGAAGGTGCTCGGCGTTAGACCCTGTACGTGCCCCACCACGTACAGCCCGGTGTCCGTGGGCGTAGCGTGGGCAACACGATCCAGTACGAGGGTGTTGCGGAGCGCCAGCCCACTGATGTCGTAGGTGACACACCACAACCGGCGTTGTCCGCTCGCCTCAGCGCCCACCAAGAAGTGGTAGGTGTTGTCGGTTGACAGGAGGGCGGCGTACCCGGGCGCCGCGTCAGACCCGGAGCCCACGACGATGGCCTCGTCCGTCGCGGAGGGAGTCTGCGTCGCCCCAGGAGCCCCGCCCACGAAACCGGCGAGCTGGGAGAACTTCACCCGCCAGTTTAGGTTCGTCGTCGAGCGCTGCCACGTCAGCTCTGGCGCGCCTGCACTGCCGTTGCGAATCCGAAACCAGGCCGCGTTGTTCGCCATCCCTCCAGCACCGGAGCCCGCAGCAGTGATCTGATCCCCGGCAGCGTTGTAGGTGGTCCCGTCCGAGCTCGAGAGCACCTCCCACCCGTGCGTCTTCAGGAACTCCTTGAGCTGATAGACTGCTACCGAACCGTTGGCGGGCGTCAACTTCAGAAACTGGAACGACATGCTACCTCACTGAGAAGTCGATGCGGAGTCGCGCGCTCTTGCATGTGGCGATGTTCCCGTCCCCATCCGATGCCAGGCGCAGCTGTGCCTCGTAGATCCGCTTCCCGGGCGCGAGCGCCACGGAACTGGCGACGTGTGCAGGACTCAGGCTGCTGGCGGACAGCGTCACGAGCGCCTCCTCCGCAACCAGGTCGAAGAGTCGCAACTCCGCCGTGTCGGCGGCATCAGTCACCTCGAGGACCGCCTCGAAGCTGACAGCGCGGATATCGCCCAGTCCGGCAGGATCCACGGCCACGGCGCCCACGGTGACAAACTCGCCCCAGCTTGAGTTGGCGACGCCGGCCACCAAGGCGAGGTCGACGAACTGCCGCCGCAGCAACGGATCAAGCCAGGTCATCCGCAGATCCCGTACAAATCCAGCAGGAGCAGGCCGACAAGTGAGTTTGCGCCGGCTTCTCCGCGGAAGACCACGAAGTACTCCAGAGCATTGCCCACCTGCAGACTCTCTGAGAGTCCGGTGAGCTCAACGTTGTGTCCAAGCTCGTAGTCGGTGACGTTGGCGCTCGTATCGGTCGCGTCGGCGACCAGGACAGGTGCGCTGCTGAGCAGCGGCTGACGATACAGCTCGAGCTTGGGCATGGTACCAGGCAAGCCCGCGTGACCACCGATCGGCAGGATGCGGGCTCGCACGCCGGTGAGCACGCCCTTCTTCGGCGCCTCGAGGTTGCGCAGCAGGGTGCCTTCGTCGGTCACGTCACTCTGCCGCCACACCAGTGGTGTCCCAGTGCCAAACGTGAACCGGGAAACATCGAGAGCGTGTAGGCTCGGGCGCAGGACGTCCCCCGCCTCCGCCGCCGCCACGCGCGAGATGAGATATCGGTCCCGATTGACCAACTTGGTCAGATTCTCCCTCATCTCCGCAGATGAGGCGTGGCTCAGTGTGCTCGGTCCCTCCACCGCCAAGTCGAAGTTCTCGGTCTCAGTGAGTACGGTGCCCATGCTGTCATCCTTTGAAGAGTGCCACCTTGCCGGCGTCCCACACGAAATCATCCCAACAAAGGTTCAGCGGGCCCGGGTGGTCCCACCGAGGGGTCGTGTTGGTGTGCAACACCAGGATCTCAACGCAGCGTTCGTGCGCCGACTTGAACTTGCGCACCAGGCGTCGCAGAGACGTCTCCAGGTCGAGCACCACGCCCCCGGGGGAGACGAACTGATCCCAGACGAAGGCATCCCACGCGATCACGTTGCCGGTCACGGGGTCCACCTCGTCCCACGAAGGCCAGTCCCACCCGTGGGCGTCTTGTGCGACAGTCCAGAAGCGCGACCAGTCCGGAATCTCTACGCCGAGCGCGCGCGCTGAGTACAGCGTCACCCAAGGGAAGCCGAAGGCCTGCAGCTGGTCGCTCAGCGACTGCCGGGACCCTGCCCGTCGCCAAGTAGAGAACCGCTTCTGCATCCGCGTGAGGTGCCCGGCGGGACTGTCGGCAGGGTAGCGCTCGAGCGCCGAGTCGAGACCGAGCTCGCCTAGCGCGTCGTCGGGGGCGTTTGTCAGAAAGCGCACCCGGACCGCGTCCGAGGTCGCTTGCATGATGGCGTCGAGGACGAGCCCGAACGGGTAGAGGTAGCGCGAGCCCCAGTGGCCACGCATCCACCCAGGCAGCAGCCGCTCGAAGTATCCCCGGTAAGTCGTCACACAGTCACCACGCTGATGGACAAGGTCGGCGTGGCTACTTCGTGGTCCAGCAGGGCCACATCCGCCGCCGGCGCCACTAGGTTGACGGTGATGACCCCGGGCAAGGCCAGGAGCG
The DNA here is from genome assembly GCA_019637295.1 of Polyangiaceae bacterium. Taxonomy (GTDB): domain Bacteria; phylum Myxococcota_A; class Polyangia; order Polyangiales; family Polyangiaceae; genus JACKEA01. Next base: position 25,957 of record JAHBVX010000019.1, on the reverse strand, counting down.
CGAGCTCGATCTGGTCACGAAACAGGCGAGCCGGAGCAAGCGCTGGGATGACGTCCCCGCCGATCGGGAGGGCCCGGAAGTACGTCTCGACGGCGGTCGCGCATGCGAGGACGGTGGGAGCGGTCGCGCTATGCGCGTACACCACGGCGACGACGGGGACGACGCGCTCGACCGCGGGAAGCGCAGTGTAGACTGCACTGACGGGGGTGCGACCGGCGTCGTAGAATGCCTGGACGGCAGCTACCGCGCCGGCCAGCGCGGCGCCATCATCGTTCGCACAGTACACCCGGACCGTGCCCGGACCGTCCGGGTTCTGTGCATCGACCCATGCCCGCGTCACCCCCAGGCTCGCCTCGATCGCCCACGCCACCAGCCCCGCTCCCGTCGGGATGCCCAACGTGCCCCATTGCTGGCGGCAACGCTCGGTCAGGCGTGCGTCGCTCTCGGCATCCACCCCGGCCTCCGTCAGGGAGTCAGGCCCCGGGTTGGCCACAGCCACCCCGGCGAGCTGCGTAACGAGCGTGGTCACGGTGTGGTCCGCAACGTTGTGGCCCGGGCCAGCCGTTTCGGCCTGCCACTCGAGGGCCATCGTGCCGCCGACGCCAAGCGTGCCTCCCGTGACGTTGACGAAGCGCCTACCGTCGGCCGTGCTGGCCCACAGGTCACCCTGGCCAATCGTGTGGGGGCCGGATGCCGGTGCCGCCGTCAGAATGGCCGTCACGCGTGCGTAGGTGGCCGGCTTGCGCTCGACCTCGTAGTTGTGGCGCGCCAGCAGAGTCAGCCACGCGCCCTCGGCGAGTCCGAGAAACCCGCCACGAACGATACCGCTGACGGCTTCGCTGCTATCCGCGTAGATCTCGCTCACGGCATCGGCAACCAGGCGCAAGGGGTTGCCCTCCTGCCATGCGGTCACGGGCAGCTCGAGCGCGCCCATCAAACTCAGCAAGGCCTGGAGCACCGGTTCCTTGCGCTGCTCTGACAGCAGGTCGGACAGGGTGGTCATGGTTGCAGCCGATCTACGGACAGCTCACTCGCGGACAACACGAGCTCGAAGGGTCCGTCAGCGCACATGCCACGCAGTTCCAGTATCATCCGCTGTTCGCGCGGCAGCGCGCGCACACTGACAGTCACATCCGCGACGCGTTCGTCTCTGAGAGCTTGGCCTTCGACGGCCGCTGCGATCTGGAATGGCGTCCCTGCGGCGCCGTCCTCATTCAGCAGACTGCGGACATCAAACCCGTAGCCCGGCAAGCCGGGCACCGAGTCCGCCGGAGTCACGAGTCGGTGATAGATGGCTTGCGCGACGCCGCGCGCCCCGGACACCACGAGCCCGTGCGGGTTGAGGTCATCGAACCAGTCGATCTCGATGCCCTGCGCCATGGCTACACCACCGCTGCTGTACCCACCGTCAGCGGGACGAGCACGCCGACCAGCGGGGGAGTGAGGGCCGCCATCGCAGCCAAGGCGAGGGTCGAGCCGCCTTCGGCCCCCTCGAACCACTGGACCGTTACCACCGCACCCACAGTCGTGTTGGTGACGACCAGGAGCGTGCCGAGACGGAGAGTCCCGCCCGCGTCCGAGAGCGCCGCGAAGGGACGCTGCGGGTTCCCGGCGTCGAAGTGGAGCCGTACGCGCTGGTCGCTAGGAAGCTCGACCCGCAAACCTGGGACACCCAGTCGCAGGGGCACGCCCGCCATGGGTGGTACGAGCGGCGAATCGGGGACGAGATCCACCGTGCCGTCGGCGTGCTGCGTGACCACCCGCGCGAGATAGGAGCGGGCGTGGAGGTCGGCGGGTGGGTCCTCTCTGGTGAGCGGGCTCCACGCCTCCGTGCGCAGCCCGTCGGCCGTCCAGACGTGCGTGACTCGGGCGCACCTCCGACCGCGCCACATGTCTCCCGGTCGCAACGTGGCGGCGTCCGGTGCGAGACGGAGCCGCCCCACGTTCAGGTCATCGTCCAGCAGTTCGGCGGCGAGTTCGCGAATGGGCCAGGTCTCTTCACCGATCCACACTCCGCCGGTGTCCAGTACCCGCCAGCTGACACTCGGTCCCGCCGTCGAGGCGAGCGCGTCGAGCTCGTGGGAGAGAGGAGCGCCCAGGCGCGTCCAGCGCGAGAGCGTGCGCCCCAGGAGACTCGGGTCCACTCCGGCGTCCAACACCTCTCCCGCGGCGTCCAGGGCGTGGCGTAGCGGCAGGTCGAGGGGCGTCTGCGAGTACGCCCGAGCGGGCAGCTGGGAAGCGAGCCGACCCGCGCCCCCGACCAGACGCGCGCCCGCGCGACCGGCGAAGCTGGTCAGCCGCCGAATCGTGCCGGTGAACCGTGCGGCCCCGAGGCGTAGGCTGGCCGCCGTGTCGACGGCCAGCATCGGCGTGCCCTCGGTCGTCACGTCCGCCGTCCACGCCCCACGCAACGGCATCGTGACCGTGGCTCGCAGCACGGTTGCACCCGATAGCTCTGCCACCATCAGAGGTTCTGCTGTGGGCCCTTCGAGGAGGGCTTGGCCATCTTGTTGAGGATGGCCTGCTTCTTCGCAGCCAGCGCAAGGAGCGCCTGCTCATCACCGGCCGCGGCGGCATACTGCAGGTCTGCCGCCACAGCATTCAGCTCGTGCTGCAGGAGCGCCAGGATGTACTCGGGTGGCGATCCGCCCGTGCCCTTCGCGGTGCCCCCGATGCCTGCCGCCGGCTTTGGCTTTTCGTACTCGAGCAGCTCGATGGTCACGGTCGCCAAGCCATGCTCGATGATCGGTCCATCGTAGTCCTGGATGAGGCACGTCCGGATCTGGTGACGCGCGAACAGTGGGTGGATGACCTCCACTGGAGATAGCGTCTTGGTCTCCTTGCGCGGCTCGATGACCTCATCGATCGCACGCATCGCCGCCGCCCACTGTACAGGGTCGGTGGCGTCGAATCGCCAGACGATCTTGGGCTTGCGCGGCGGGTTTCCGTTGTCCTTGACCGTCGCCTTCGTTTTCCCCTTCGCCTTCTGGACGTCTAGATCCCGCGGGCTCTTCACTCCCTCGGGACCTGCCACTCCGGGTAGCACGACCCCGCCAATGACGACCGTGTCCCAGCTTTCGGGATCCTCGTCGATCCGTGGAATCGTCGTCACGCCGCACCGCGTTCGATTGCGCGGCGCTCCTCCAGCGACTCCCACTCGCGGCGCATCGCCTCCGCGATCCCCTCTGGGGTGGCATCGGTACCCGAGACGTGGATGTTGATGTGGATGGTGTTGCTCTGCGACGGGCCCGCCGAGACAGACGCCGGCGCCGGCGGCGCCGGCGGCGCGACCATCTCAGCCATCACGTCGTTCGCCGCCGGGATGGAGGCGTCGATGCTGCCTACAAATCCCTCGGCCGTCATGTCCCCGATCCAGTCGAATTCCTTGGAGGGCGAAGCGATGCCCAGGGTCTTCTCGCCGGAGCCGATCGCTGCGGTCCCCAGCCCGCGCACGGCGGCCACAACCCTGCCGACTCCGCCTGTGATGCCGCCTACGATGCCGTCGACGATGGCCTTGCCCAGCGAGCCAGCGGCAGCCCGAAAGTTGCCGGCGAGCTCGTAGAAGCGCATCGCCAGGCTCAGAAGAGTGGACCAAACCTTCGCGACGCCGGACGCTACCATTCCCGCGACCATCCCCAGGAACAGCAAGAAGCCAACCGCATGCGCCAGCACCCGGGCGAACATCGTGACCGCGGTGATGAGGTCATCGAAGCCCTGCTTGTTGTCCCCGCCGAAGGCCTTCGACAAGCCGTCGGAAAACTTGCTGAAAGCACCCCAGATCGTCTTGAACTCACTCGCGAACCCGGCGGCGAAGGCCTTGACCAGCGGCCATGCCTTCTGGACCGTGCCAAGGAGGAGCCGGAAGCCACCGGCGATCTCACCGATGACGGCTTTGGCCTCGTCGCTGCGCAGGGCCTTCATGATGTCGTCCAGCATCGGCTTGACGGCCTTGAGCTCGGGGCCGAGTTTCTCCGCAATGTCGTCCAGGAGGATGGACTTGAAGTTCTGCACGCGCTGAATCATCCCGCTCAGTGTCGTGTCCATGAACTCCGCCGCCGCCTGGCCGGCCCCCTTACCTCCGGCCTTCTTCCCGATCGCCTTCTCAATGGCGTCCAGACCCATCTCCGCCGTAATCTTCCCCGCCTGTTGCATGGCCATGACCTCTTCGCGGGTCTTGCCGGTCTGCTTCTCGAGCTCCTTGTAGACCAGTTCCAGGCTCACACCGGCGTTTGCGAGCTGCATCAACTCGCCGCCTCGGAGGGTACCCATGCTCTTGATCTGCGTCAGTGCCGTCATGGCCCCCTCGACCTGCTGCGCGTCTGCACCGATGGCCCGCAGGTCCTGCATCCGCCGGAAGAACCTCTCCGCTTCCTTCGGCGAGAACTGCATGGCGGCGAGCTTCTGGAACTGCTTCGCTGCATCATCCAGTGGCACACCGAGCTCGATGGCGATGTCCTTGATCTTCGCGAACTCCTTCGTCCCGCCGGAGATCCCTCCGCCCCTGAGCACACCCAGGGCGAGGACCGTTTTCTCGCGGAACATCGCGGCGCCCGCCACCGCGCCCGTGAAAGCGGCGGCGGCCTTCAAGCCGAGCACAACGAGCTGCTTGGCCGCGTTGAAGGCGGCGGAGGCGACGTTCTTGATGACGTCCGCCAGCATGACCCCGCCCGCGATCCCCCCCGCGAAGCCGAAGGCATCCCCGGACTTCTTTCCGCTCATAGCCTGCAAGTCTTTGGCCGGTTGCTGCAGCTTCCTGAAGTCCCGCACAAACGCGTCCAGCTCCTTGCCGCCCATCCCCAGCGACTCGAGCATGTCGTCGAGGCCTCCGGTTAGCTCATGGACGGCGTCAACCGCGTCGTCGGCGTCGAGTTCGAGCTCGAACTTTACCATCGGTCTTCCTGGTCTTCCCGACCCGCATGATCGCGTAGTGCTCGGCAGTCAATAGCGCGCCTGTCAACGCGTCGTCCCCGTCGTCGCCTCGCTGAAACGCGAGCAGCGCGTAGGCCGCCTCCAGGAGGTCGGCACGCGCGCGCTTCAGCAGGCTTACAGCTCTTTTCCCTCGGCGCTGCGCTTCGCTCCACTCATCTCGCGGAGCTTGGTCAGTAGCGGGGTGACCAGCCCGGGCCACCGCTCGAAGATGTCCTTCACCACGGCCTTGTCGTCCGGGTAGACCACGCAGGCCTCTACGAACTTCTTCATGGCGCCGGCGCGAGATCCGTCGTCGTTGCTGACCTCGTCGATGAAACGCGCAAGCTCCACCCGCTTGGGCGCGCGCACGACGACCTCGTCACCGTCGTCGGTGGTCTCCAGCCAGAGCCGGCCGTGGTGCTCCTTCAGCTCCGCGATACGGCCCTCGGGAATCACGACTCCACCTCATCCCCGTCCAGCCGCACGTCCATCACGTCGAGCGTGCACTCCACGACGACGGGCTCCTCCGAATCGTCCTCCGAGCTCTTCGACCACTCGTTGACCAGGCAGCGCTCGATCTGATCGGTTTCGATGTCCCCGTCGGGGTTCTCGTAGGACACGGTGATGTCGAACTCGACGTCCTGCCAGTGTCGCGGCGGTGTCAGCGCTGCTCCGGTCTCGGCGAGCTTGCGGCGAAAATCTCGGAACCCGAGCGCGTAGAACGCGATGCTCGCCTCGGGTTCCGATGTACCGCGCGTCCGGATCTTCTTCTTGCCCGTGCCCGGACCGCGGCCCATGCCGCGCGTTTTGGCGTTGCTGTACTCGATGCTCTTGACCAGTCGAGTGACCTCGCCCTGGATGGAGATGTTCATCTCCACCCAGCTTGGGTGGAATCCGTTCACCGCGGGGAATGTGGTCGCCATGGCTCTCCGTTCACGCTGCCGACTGGATCGGCACCTCGAAGCCGATCGAAAAGTCAATGTTCTCGAGGTAGCTCCGCTTGCGAAGCCGGACGTCCCCGCGGAGCTTGTTGGTCGTGCTCATGACGTTGGCGCGGTCGATCGTCGCCGTGGCGGTGACGACGTTCTCGGCCGCGACCATGAGGTCCCGCAGCGCCGCGTAGATGTCGCCTTCGATGCGCCGTGCCGCCAGCTCGTCGATCGTGCCGTTGGACTTCGTCTCCACGTCATCGTTCAGGTAGTCGAGCAGCTTCGCGCGCATGATGCGGCAGGCCTTGTCGATGACCAGACGGTCGTGCCAGAAGCCGAAGTCGCTCCCCGACGCAGCCATCATGCGAGGTCGGGTGACGAAGTAGCCGGCCTTGCCGACGATGGTCCGCAACGTGGTGAACCGCAGCGCGTCCAGACCCGGGGTGCGCTCCTCGTCCCGGTACAAGCCGTCCACGGGGCGGATGTGCTGCAGGGCGCCGCCTCGCCCGTCCGGCCGGGTGCGCCCGAGGTGGGTAGCGATGCCGACGCGGGGGGCGCGCGCGACCTTCGCGGCACGGCTCGCGACCGGCCAGGCCGCAGGACGCTTGTAGTAGCGCCCGGACACGCCGCTGAGCAGCTCGCAGTAGCCCGCGGCGGCCATCACGCGCGGCGCTACCACGGCGGCGAAGGCCGCGCCCAGATCGCCGTCCGACACGTCCGCCATCTCTACGATGGCCTCGGTGTACCGGTACTTCGTGGCGACCGCGTTGTCGAGCTGGGACTGGACCACCGCGACCATGCTCGCGCTGTCCGCGGCTGAGCCCGCCTTGCCGATGACATGGGCGAAGAGCCACTCCCGTGGGTCCGTCCACAGGGCGGCGAAGGCCGCGTTGAGGTCATCCGCGACGTAGTAGGGGGCGGAACTCGTCCAGGCGTAGGTCTCGCCGAGCACATACGTCCCGGCCGGGAACCCGAGGGTCACCCCGCTGCCTGGTACCGGGTAGGACGCGGCTGTCACGATCGTCGCGCTCCACGTGTCACCACCATCCAGAGAGTATTGGAACTCCGCGGTGCCCACGGCCCCACCCTTCGTGATGTGTACGATGCCCTGGAAGTCGTCCACGCTCGCGCCCGTGACGGTCAATAGCGGACCCCCGCCAGACTGCGTGACGGAGCCGCTCGCCCCGGCCACGCTCGCATTCACCTTCTGGAGGAACACGGGACCGCCCGCGACCTTCAGGGAATCGATGCCTGCTTCGACCAGCGGCCCCGCGCCGAGCTCGGCACGCACATCCTCCTCGCGAGTGAACGAGTAGATGGCGTTGGCGGTCCCCAGCGAGCACGCGCCGATCTTCAGATGCGTGTCCACGGTCAGAGACGGGATGATGGCCGAGGCGTTGTCGACCAGGCTGATTACGACGTCGGGGTTGCTCATCGGATCTCCATCTGGCGTAGCGATGCGAGCTCACGGGCGAAGGCCTGCGCGGAGAGCACCTGCCCCACCGCTCCGCCGCGGCGCGCTCGCAGCCCGGCAACCAGCGCTTCCTCGGCCGCCTTCCCGGGTCGGTGGACAATCCTTCCACCGGGGTCGAAGGCCACACCCAGTTGCTCGCGCGCGTGCTGTTCGAGCGTGCCGTCCGGCTCCCGTGTCGTATGCTCTTCGTTCTTCTTGCTCATGGCTCGGGCTCCTCGGGCTCCTCGGGCTCCTCGGGAGCGATGGGTCCGCACCCGTCGCTGACTGAGCCGGCGAAGCCGCTGGTGTGTTCGATGCTGGTGACCGCGACGTCGGGGAGCTCGTTCAGCACGGGGTACTTGAGCGAGAACCGCTGGATGGCCACCCACCCGTCGTGGGCCCACTCGTCCGGAGCCCACGTACCGCCCAGCAACGCCAAACTCACGCGGCTGGCGCCCATGCGGCGGATCAGGGCTCGCTTGAGCTGGAAGACTAGCTCCTCCGTTGCCGCGAACGTCGCGCCCCAGCACACCGAGTCAATGCCCTGTTCGTGGCTGCACAGCGCTCGTGGGTTGCCGCCTGCGCTGGCGAGCGCGGCGCTGTCGTCGAACTCCACCGGAACCCACACGATGCGTGGCGGCCGGCCCGCCTCCTCGCGGCCGCGGCGCGCGAACTTGTAACTCAGACCGTCCGGGTACAGTCCGGCGAATGCAGCATCGAGATCGTCCTGGATCTCGGCGAGCAGTGTCTCGAGTCGGGAGGTCACTGCAGTCTCGCTTTCAAGTATCCCCTGGCGATGCGCTCCAGGCGCTGCATCCAGCGCGCGGGCATCCCGCCGTCAGGCACCATCTTGCGCGCGGGCATGCGGGAGGTTCCCGACTGGTGAAACGGGCCGTAGGGGGCGCCGGAGGAGACAGTGAACCCCCGCACCGTGACGTGCGTGGGCTTGAAGCGCCGTAGTAGGCCGGTGTCTTGCAGGATTCGTCCTGCCCGCGCCTTCAGCGGCGCCCACCCCCGGCCATACGGGTCGCCTTGGCGGTCAAACCCCTCGCGGATGAGCTCGACCGTCTCCTCGGCGAGGTTGCGGCTGAGACCCCGCATCCCGTCCGGCCCGAAGGCGTCCCGGACCTTCCGGGCGATGCGCTTCAGCTGAGCCGTGTCGCCCTTCAGTCCCATCCCCGCCTGCGCGCACTGGCCACGCGCGCGCGGCCCTCTCGGTAGTTCGGTGTGGCGTCGGCGGTGGCCGCGAGGTGGACCTTGCCAGCCGCCAGCTTGTCGAGCCAGCCCGATTGTCCGGGCCGGCCGACGAGGTCCAGGTACAGGTCCCGGAAGTTCGCGTCGTACGAGTCGGGATTGAAGCCCCGCCAGACGAGGAACGTGTACGCCGCGATGCGAGCGGCGGCGTCCACGATTTCCTGCGGATACGGCTGGCTCAGCGGCAGCCGGTAGTTGCTGCGCAGGTACGTGTCGATCTTCCCGCTCGCTGTGTCGAGGTGTCCCTCGAGCACCTCGGGGTCGATGTCGACGGTGGCGGCGGGTGGCAGCCCGATACGCTCGATGTCGTCGACGCTCGCGTATCGGGCCACTCAGTGCTCCTCAGGCGATGGCTCGGGCCATCAGGAACCACGGGCCGTAGCCGGCCGCTCCGCGCGCATCCACTCCCCAGAGGAACTGGCGCTGATGGAAAACGTTGTCGTCCGTGGGCGCAGTCTTGCTCACCATCTCCGGCGCCTTGCGGTTCTGGAAGATGAGCGGCTTGATCGGACGGCTGACGTCCGCGAGGTACCAGGTGGTGGCCTGGTTGGCGAGCTCGGGGATGACGAGCACACTAGCCTGACCGCGCTGGACGTTGGTCGCCCCATTCGCGCCGTACTCGGCGGTCACGAGCTTGTTGGCCGTGTCCTCGAGCTGCGGCGGCACGATGAGCAGCTGAGGCATGACCCCCAGCGGCTCGCCATCCTCGCCTTTGTACGAGCCCATGGCAGCTCGGACCGACCCGAAGTTCACATCCGAGAGGGCCGTGCCCGTGAAGTTGTTCGACTGGTTGCCGGCCGGGTCGAGCGCGTGGGTCGACGCGAAGAAGGCCACCCCATCGAATCCGAGCCCGGAGGTGCCACCCTGTAGGATCGTCTTCAGGAGCTGGTCGGGCCACTTGCGGGCGCTCCGTGCCATATCGCCGATGATCGGGTTGTAGACCCCGAGGTTGTCGTCCTCGATGTCGTCCCGGTCCACCCCCACGGTCAGCTCGTACGGCTCGTTGGTGAGCTCGTACTTGTGGGCGGAGAGGTTCTGGATGAGTCGCGGGCCGAGCCACTTGCGCAAGCTCGGCAGGCGTTTCATCCAGCCGTAGGTGTTGCTCCGAGTGGAGCTGGGCACGGTAGTCGCCACTCTCGAACCCCAGTCCACCGTGGCGTCCCAGGCCGAGCGGTAGATGGACGAGAACGTGGTCTGCAGTGCAGCGATGGTCGCAGGCGTGATGATCATGATATCAGTGCTCCTTCAGCCTCACAGGGGGAACCGGACGGCGACCCACACGCCAGCCGAGGTGACGTCGTAGACCTTACCCGCGGCGCTTCGGGCGGCGGTGTCGCTGGTCTTTGCTACGGTCTCGTCGTCGACGATGTAGCAGTCCTTGCCGATCTCGGTGGCTGCGATGGCATCACCGGCGGACGAGTTCTTGAAGAGGAAGATGCCGCTGCGGGCCTTGACCTTGTGGGTGGTCGAGCTGCCAGTCAGGATCCGCTCCTCGCAGCGTCCAATGGGGGTCAGGTCCGCGGCGACCGCCCCCTTGACCACCTTGCCGGTGCTGCCCTTGATGCAGACCAAACCGCCTCGGTAGTACTGGGTGGAATCTGTGCCCGCCAATGCGTGCTCCATCGAGAAGCTCGAGTCGAGCTCCGTAACGTCCTTGTCGTCAGACAGTGCCATGGGTCAGCTCCTTCACGCGCCGGAAGCGCGGCGCTTCTCTTCGAGAATGGTGTTCGGGTCGACGCCGAGCTGACGAGCGACTTCACGCTCCTCGGCGGAGAGGGTGACCACCGCACCGCCGGCGGGGACCGGTGCCGCGGCAGTGGTGTGCAGAGCGGGCATCCCATGGGCGAAAGCCTCGAGGCTCTCGAGCGTCTGGGTCTGTGCCCAAGCGTGCAGCGCCGGCGGCAGCTTCCCCTCCTGGCTGAGGCGGGCGATCACGCCGGCCCGCTGGTCGGCGAGCTTCTCGGCCTGCATCGTGGCGACCTGTTGCGCCAGCTTCACCGACTGGTCCTTCAATCCACGCACAGCGACGATGGCGGCGGCGTCATCGCTCGCCCCGGTGACGCTGCGCAACTCGCCGCTCAGCCTGAGCAGCTCGGTGATGCGGGCTAGCCCCGCGGACTCGGTCGAGACGCCGAGCAGTTTCAACAGTTCTTCCATGGTTGTGTGTCCTCGTGCGGGCTCCCCCGCGGCATGGGCGACCAGGGGGCGTTGGCCCTTTGTCGCAGGCAGGTTGGTAAGTGCGATGTTGAGCAACTGGCTGATGCGCCCGCTGGAGCGTTCCTGGAGCAGCGCCGGGCTGAAGAAACGGAACTCCCGCTTGCGCAAGGAGCTGTCGCCCATCTCGGTCCACTCGATGTCGCTCGCCCACAGTCCGTCGCTGCGCACTTCGGGCCGGAACCAGCCGGCCGCCTTGTGTCCGTCCGGCGGGCTGAAGGGGTTGAACATTCCGTGACCCACGTCGAAGGGCAGGAGGTCTTGGCCGTGCGCGCTGAACTCCTTCATCACGAGCTCGCCGGCCTGGGCGTCGAAGAGGACCTTGCCCTTCGAGGTCTCGGTCACGCCGTTCGCCAGGATGCGCAGCTCGGTCGGCGGATCGCCGGCCGGTAGCGCCAGCAGCAGCCCGTCGAAGAGTTTCAGCCGCATTGCTCTCGGGCTCGAATGCGCGCTCGTCCGCGAGCTTCAGACTCGCCGAGACCTTCGGCGCGAAAGCGCGCGTAGTGCGTCTCCTCGAGCTGGTCGCGGGTGAGGTTGCGGGGCTCGGGCTCGGAGGTGGGGGCCGCGGGCTTTGCCTTGCTCTTGGGCTTCTCCTTGGGGAGCGACTCGGGCGTGAACCGCTGCGAGTCAGGCTTGAGCTCAGGCTTCGCCTGGGCCTTGGTGTCGGGCTTGTTGTCGGACATGGGTGTGCCTCTCTCCTCGAGCTGGTCGCGGGTGAGGTCACCCGGACTCGAGGTTGGTTGGTAGCGGCGGGTGGAGTCGCACCACCGACCTCCGGATTATGAGTCCGGCGCGCTACTGCGCTACGCCGCAATGATTGGTTGTGGGTCGACTACTCGGCGGCAGCGGCGGGCTCGAAGCGGTCGAGGACTTCTTCGAGGTTGTACGTGGCCATCAACCGCCAGCGGTTCGTAGCCTTCAGCTTCTCGAAGCAGTCGAGGACACGACGGCGTAGTGGTTCCCCGCCGCCGTCGATGTTCAGGCAGAAGCGGTAGTCCTCGAAGGGAAGGCTTCGGTCACCCTCGTACTCTTGTGGGTCCAGGAACAGATACTCACGCCCCGCCCACTGGCCTGCCTTAACGTCGATATCGAGCACCTCTCGCACCGCTGCACTGAGCTCTTCTAGCTCGTCGGCGGAATCGATGAAGACTTCGGCGTGGTCACTCACGATCAGAACGTCCAGGTCAAGTCGAAATCGTCCCCTATGACCCGGAGGTAGTCAAGCCGCTCATACGGATGGATCCCCTGCGCGCGCAGCCCCTCGATGCGTCGCGCTGCTCTAGTGGCATCTGCCACTCGCATCGCGGTGTCTCGACCATCGACCACCACGCTGGGCGCTTGCCCTCCCCGTCGCAGGGAGTTCTGTACATCGTTCGTGATTCTCTTCGAGTAGTCATCGACCACCCCGAGCTTCTTGAACTCAACCTTCCGTCCGTTGACCTCTGAATCCGCCCGGCGTCCCGGCCCTGACTTTGCTCCTGGTCTGTGCAAACCCACCACATCGTTCCCGCTCTGAGCGAGATACTCCGCGGTCCTACGCTCCTTGTCGTGCTCGAAGGCTCCCTGCACAGGCCGGACGGGGCGCCGAATGCCGTCCATGTGCCACGGGGGCAGGCTGTCAAACCGTCGTAGCCCCGAGCCCCACTGGGGCCGCTCAGGCGTGCCCCAGAGCCGCTGCTTGGCGATCCACTCTTCCCAGAGGCCTACGGGGTAGCCGCCGGGGTTCGGCTGCCAAGGCAGCTCCACATCAGGGGCCAGGCCGAAGCCGGGGCTCACCTCGGGCTGCTCGTGCGTGTCGTCCGTGATGCCACCGTGCCGCGTCGCTTGCGCCTCCGTGAGGCTGCGCAGCGAAGATCGGCACCGGTGATGTAGGGGTGGGTTGTTCGTGACCCAGTAGGGGTCGTCCGCCGGCTTGATGGTCCGGTTGCGGGTCGTGCAGATGGGAGAGGTGCGGCTGTCGAGGATTGCGTCGAACATCAGGTAGGGCCGCACGCGTCGGACCTCGGGATCTTTGAGCTGCTCCCAGCGCCCGGCGTTGTAGGCCTTCTGCACGCCGTTGCGAAAGGCCAGCTCTGCCCGCTTCTCGCTGAGCACCGGCCCGATCCGCTCCTTAAACTCCTCGAGGGTCTGTCCCTTCTCGATGGCTTGGTCGAGAGCCGCGAACACGTCGCGTAGAACGTTGAGCTGAACGACCCCTGCGAGGGTCCACGTTCGGGCCCGAGCGCGCTCCTCCATGGCCTCGAGCTGGGCCTCGGTCACCACGCGCAGGCTGCGCCAGTATTCGAGGGCTTCCTCGAAGCGGGCCATGTCGGCGGAGACGGTCCAGTCCAGCCGCCGCCGACGCTTACGCGCCGCCATCGTCCTGCCTCACCGCGCCGACGCCGACGAGCTGAGCCATGACAAGCGCACGGTGCAGGAGGTCGTCGAGGGACGCGGGGGTCATGCGGTCGCGGTAGATCTCGAGCAGGTCTCGGCGTAGGCCGTCGAAGCTGGTGGCCCGCCCGATGGCGCCCAGCAGTAGTGCCCGGTCCTCGTCAAGCAGATGCTCGGCGCGCTGGCTGGCGTCGCTTACGACTCGATCGGCGTAGTGCTGGCCGGCGATCATCCCCGGTGCGTGATCACCACTGGCGAGCTGTAGCTCCGTCTCGTCTTCTTCTTCGTCGTCGTCATCAACCGGCGACCCGGAGCCCGTCGGGGGCGGGTCGGGCTCCGGTGCCGGATCTGTTGCGCGCCGCTCGAGCTCGAGCCCGTAGTCGGTGGCGATGACCTCGAGGTTCGTGACCTCGTAGCCGCTCTGACCAATGATCTGCAGCGCCTCGCCGAACGTCTTCTGCGTTGTGGCGCGCTGGCCCATGTCCTCGGGGGGCTCGACGTCCCAGAAGGGGACCGGCACCACCGTACGGTCAGCGCCCGCGTGATTGAACTCGACGATGGGCCGCAGGACCTGCTCGCGCAGCTGCTTGGAACGCTTGCTCGCGTCGCTGGCGGCCTTCTCCTTGGAGACGCCTCGATGCGTCTGGCTCGCGGCTCGCGACCCGGACGCGCCGTCCATCTCGGTCGCAAGGTGCGACCCCTGCATGTAGATCTGGAAGCGACGGTTGCAGTAGTTGACGAGCCGGTCGAAGGACTCCCAGCTCTTGTCCACGGCCTCGAGCAGCTCGAGGTCGAACTTCGCGCCCCCTTCGTCCAGATGCGTAGGCAGCCCCGCGACGGCCTCGGCGCCCAGCTTTCGGACGTCATCGATGAAGTCGTCCTTGTCCCCCTCCTCCGCGACGGCCGGGACCATCGCCTTGAGGATGGGGAGGCCGTGGCGCTCGTTGTACCGGTTCCAGTCGCGCAGCGCCCACTGCTTGGCGATCCAGGTGACGGCGAGTCCGCGCACCGCAGCGCGCAGCCAGCCTCGAGGACCGTCGGTCAGCAGCACCCACTTGCCGTCGCCCGGCGTGACCTCGAGCTCGCCCTCGCGAGCGTGGTACCACCAGCGCCCGTCGTTTTCGTCCCGCCGCAGGAACTGCGTGGGCAGCGCGTGAAGCTGGGGCGTCCAGTAGGAGCCGCTCAGATCCCACTCGAGCCAGCCGAGCCCAGCGCCCGACATGATGCACGAGCGCGACATCTCATCGAGAGTCTCGGCGGGGACGATGTCATCCCACAGGGGGGCGAGCTGCTTGCGGATGCGCTCCGCCAGTTGCTTGTTGCGAACGAACTCAGGAGTCCTGAGCTCGAAGTAGCTTTCGACTACCGCTCCCACCCGCTTTTCGAGGGCGGAGGGGAACTCGTCGTCCTCCACCATCGACTCGATCAGTAGGGACGACTGCTCGAACATCCCCAGGCGATGCTGCTGCAGGGCCGTCCGGATCTGCGAGACCGTCCAGGTCGGGCGGATCCCCGTCGACCAGGGCGTCACCGTCAGGTTGAGGTTGCGAGGTTTGGGCATAGCACTCCGGACACAGGGCTCGCTTGCCGTCGCACCAGACCCTCGCGCCCACATGCATGACGATTCGGCAGCGCCGCCCCGTAGGGCCGTTGGGCCGCCCGTCGCATGCGTACGTCTCGCCCAGGTACTCCCAGCTCATGCGAGGCGTCCTCGTAGCCGCCCGTAGGCGTCGGTTTTGGTCTGGACGCTCGCGAACGCGTCCGCGAGGGCCACGACCTGGTCATCGTGCTTGTCGTTCAGGCCCGTGAACGAGCCGAGCTCGTCGAGGAAGGCGTGTAGCCAGTCGGTGTCGGCGTCGTCGAAGACTTCGGGGTTGGGGACCAGCACCTTGCCGGCGTTCCAGGCTGCCGCGACGTCTTGCGCGCGAACGAACGGATCGCCGTGGGGCGTGACCGTGTGGATGGGGATCTTGGCTTTGCGGAAGAACGAGGCCGAGCCCTTCTCAGTGCCCGCGGCGCTCCAGCGCATGCGCACCCCCGGGCGTTCCGTGGCCTTGGCCTTGAGGGTGAGGGCGAACGACGTGGCGTCCACCTGCTTCCGGATGACCTCGACGACGTAGTAGTACTCGCCGCAGCGCCAGAGCTCGAGGAACACCGACCAGTCGCGGCGGCCCTGACCCTTGGCCGTGTAGGCGAGGTCGATGCCCCGACCGACGCGATAGCCTCGGGTCGGCAGCTCGTCGAAGAACGTGGGCTCCTGGAAGACGTTGCCGCCTCGAGGGCGGGGCTCGCCTTGGTAGAGCGACCACCAAGCGTACTCGCCGACCGCTTGCTGGCGGGCCAGCAGCACGTCGATCGTCCAGCCGCCTGCGGGCCAGAGCGCTTCGCCGTTGTCGTTGACGGCCGGCAGGTTGAGCCGGAGGAAGTCCTTCTCCTTGACGAGCCGGCCGATGAGGTCGTCGACGTGCCACCGTGTGTGCACGACCAGGACGGAGCCCTGGGGAGTCAGGCGAGTGAACACGTCGCTCGTGAACCACTCGAACATCGATTCACGCGCCAGCGCGCTCTCGGCGACCTTGCGGCTCTTCGTCGGGTCGTCCACGAGGATGACGTCGAAGCCGCGGCCCGTGATCTCGCCATCCACGCCGCGAGCTACGAGCCCGCCGCCCTGCACCGTCTCCCACTCGTCCGCGCGGTTGGAGTCGGCGCTCAGTTGGACGCCAGCGGCTTTCGCCAACCGCCGGGCCGACTTGCTCTGACGCCGGGCGAATGACGCGGTGTGCGAGACGTACAGGATCTTCGTCGTCGGGTCCTGCGCCAGTAGGTAGGCGATGGCGTGGAGGACCGTCTCGCTCTTGCCATGCCGCGGGGGCACGGAGAAGCAGAGCCGCAGGCGCCCATGGTGCAGTCGCTCGAGCTGCTCGGTGAGCGGCGCGAGGTGCAGGGGCTCGGCGTAGTGCGGGCTCAGCCGCGGGATGAAGCCGAGCAGGCCGCTGCTAGTGAATCGGGTCGGTGTCCTCGAGCGCGGCCCCAGCTCCGCGCGCAAACGGCGGAGCCGGCGGACCTTCGAGATCGCCGCTAGGCTGCTGGCCATACTGGAGGGCCTCCCGGACCGTCAGGGCTTCGGCCGTGATCTTCACGGCGCCGGCGATGACTCGGATGTCCCGCGGATCCTTCGCCGACTCGGTGAGCTGCTGCATCTTGCGGAACGCCGAGACCAGGAACTCGGCGGCCGGCTGCACCCAGCCCGCGCGCATCAGCTCAGATCTCTGTTTATGGACTTCCGCCGATGCCGTGGCGTCCAGGCGAGCTTCCCGGCGCCATCTCCGGAGTGTTCCGGTTGCGATGCCGTGCCGTTTGGCCACTTCCGAGACAGAGGGCGCACACTCGGCTTCGGCGATGATTCGGGCTCGCTGCGCTGGTGTCACGTTGTCCCTCCGGCTGCCATGACCCCCGAGCCCCGAGTCTGCGTGAGCTCCTACCCCTAGGCCGTGGGGGTGGTTCACCCGCGTTCACTTTGGGCCGCTCGGGGAGCGCTCGTGAGCCTCCGAATGGCCTCGGTGTTCACTTTTATTCGGCTGGCCAGAGCGCGGTCTCGGAGCTTCAGTTCAGCGACGGCGTCCCGAAGGTCGTCCACGTATTCACGAACGATTTCGAGCGCTTCTTCGCGCGTGTCGAACAGCTCGGGACAGTGCTGGCGCAGCAGCGGGATGGTCGTGACGCACGCGGCGTTGGGGGCGTCGGAAAGTCGGATGACGATTTCCGTTTGGGTGCGCCGTTCCTTGCGCCGCAGCAGGCTCATGAGACGCCGGGCCGCGCGTCGGGACGCACCCATCCCCACGAGCTCGGCGGCCTCACGGAGCGTCAGGTAGCGGGTGAGATGGGGTCGTCGGGACATGGGTCGGGCAGGTGAACGGCCGCGAACTCTGCCACACGGGCGACTCGGCGGGAGCGGGCCGTCCCAGCCTCGGAACCTCGGGCCACCGCAAAGGCTGCGTGCGCCTCCCTGACGGCCCTCTCGGCGGCCCGGAGGAACGGCGCCCACGTGCGCTCCTGCCCGTGCTCACAGGCCCGCAGCAGGGCAGGGAGCTCGTCTGCCGTGCAGAGCGCGAGGGCGACGCCTGATAGCCGTCCCAGTCGGCCCTGCACACCCTTCGGCCAGTTCGAACGCGTGGCGTAGTGGACCTCGAGGATCCCGCGCGCCCACGAGGGCGTGGCCGCCCAGGTGCGGGCGAGCTCCCGGTAGCGAGCCGGCGCACTGCGGGTGTGGTGACCCCAGCCCAGCTGCTCGTCGGTGACGTGCTCGTGGTCGCCGCCAGCTACGCCGCCACCTCGCTCGATGGCCGCGATGACGCTGCCGGTTGTTCCCCGCAGTCCGAGGGCCGCGTCCGCGCACTGCAGCCACCAGTCCACGTCCGGGCAATAGAGCCCGGGGTCTCGGCCTCCGCCGTGAATGTTATTCACGGTCCAACCCCTCGGCGCGGTTGGACCGGGGGTTGGACCGCGAAACCAGCATGTTTTACCCTCTGGTCCAACCGGTCCAACCGGTCCAACCTATATAGAGAGAGAGAAACGAAAAACATTTTCACAGAACCTCCAAACTTGGTTTTTTGGTTGGACCGTTGGACCAGGTTGGGTCGAAATGCCGTTTGAAAACGCACCGGTAGCTAGTGGTCCAACCTTGGGCCAGAAAAGGTTGGACCAGGCGACGGGCCGGACACCAACCGTGACATCCCGTGTCTCTACTCCGTGGTTTCACCTCCGAGTCGGTACCGACGTACGCGCCCCCCAGTGCGTGGTCGGTAGGCCTCGTAGCCCAGGCGTCGGAGGATGTGCCCCACGCGGGTCTGCTCAGCGCGACCCCACTTACTCATCTCGAGTTGTAGCGCGCCCCAGAGTACCTCACCGGTGCTCACGTCGTCTCGGCCTCGGCACCAGCTGGCGATAGGATCCTCCCAGGGGTCGCCTTGAAACCTGGCCTCCTGCTCGTCCTTGATCGCTGAGGCGAGCTCGGGGGACGGGTGCCAACTGGCGCCGTCGAGGTAGTGCGTCATGGCCTCGGCCCAGATCTGGTCCCGATCCTGCTCGAGCGCATCACGGTCGCATCGGGAGACGCGTACGGGCCACCACCGGCGGGCCCCCGTCGGGTCGTCGAGATAGTGGTTCTCGTTCGTCGTGCCCATGAACGCGACGCCCCGACCCCTACGCACTGGAGTCCGCCCATAGGACGGGCGGAAGACGTCCCATGTCTGCGAGACGAAGTCCTTGATGCGGGTGGCGCCAGCGCCTCGAAGCGCGTCGAGCTCGCCGAGCTCCACGAGCCACCGACCTGAGAGCACCTGGACGGCGTCCTTGTCCCGCAGGTCGGGCAGGGAGCCGAGGTACCAGTCCCCGGCGAGGATGCGAACGGCAGTGGTTTTGCCGGCCCCCTGCGCGCCTTCCAGGACGATGACGTGGTCTGCCTGGCAGCCTGGCTGCATCGCGCGCGCGACCGCTGAGATAGCCCACCAGCGCCCGCACGCCCGTGTGTAGTCGGAGTCCTCGGCGCCCAGGTAGCGGGTGAGCCACGTCGAGAGCCGGGGCTGGCCGTCCCACTCGAGGCCGCGGAGGTAGTCCTGCAGCGGGTGCACGGTGCGCTGGCGTGCGGCAGTGACGAGCCCGTCCCAAAGGACGGACTTCGAGAATCCGGTGCCGGCCGTCTTGGCGATCGCATGCCCCACGTAGGTCAGGTGCCACTCCTCGAAGAGCTGGCCTCGCGATGGCGATACGAGACCCGGGAGGGTCGGGGGACTGCGCACCCAGGTGATCTGGTCGGCGAAGGCGTCGTACTCCAGGCAACCGGCCCACGACGGCTCGTGAGCGAGCCAGAGAGCCACGTTGCCCACGTCCTTCTCGAGTCGGCCCTTCGCGCTGAACCGGAGCATCCGCTGCCAGGTGATCTCGACCGGCGGAGCGACAGCCGGAGCGGCAGCCGGGACCGGCTCGGGAACAATCCGGGGCGCGGAGCGACCGGCGCTGATGCCCGAGGCAATGGTCTTGCGGGCCTCCCGTTCGGGCAGTCCCGCTTGCCTGGCCGCGGATAGCAGCTGGCTGGCGATGACGTCGTCGTCTAGATCACGCAGCCCTGCCAAGGAGTAGGCCTCCCGGTTGAGCGTAGCGTTCCGTTCGCCCTCAGACGCCGCCGCGACTGCCTGCACGGCGCGCTGCAGAGCGGCTCCCACGTAGCCGCCTCCGGGTCGGCTGCCGTTGCCGTCCGGGGGCGGGGCGGGGACGTCGGCTAGGAATTCGACCCACGCGGGAGGTAGCTCCGCGGGGGCGGCCTCGGTCGTCCAGGTGTATCCGGGCGTCGGGGGCATCACGACGTAGCCCCCAGCGGAGCGTACGTCGACCTTCTTGGCGATCTTTCCGACCGAGTTCCTCGGCAGCTCGGAGACCCCCGGAAACGCAAAGTACAGGTGCCGGCCCCCTCGAGGGGTTCGGACGGTGAGAGTCGGAGGCAACTCGCCGAGCTTCGCGACGAGCTCTGCGAAGAAGTGCTCGCCCAGGGCGCCGTCCACGTCGATCACGACGAGGCGCGACTGCCCTCCACACGCTACGGCGACACCAGCGTCTTCACCCGCCTTGCTCCAGAGGTCCTGCAGCAGAGCGGGGCTATCGGTCGCGTCGTGGACACCGTGGGCGCAAGCGGGCCGTTTGGTGCCCGGGCAGACTGGGAACACGGACCACCCGCGGCGGGCGTACTCGATGGCGGCGTCGAGGGTCATTCGCTCGCGCCCTCACGAGCCCGCTGGATAGCTGCGCGTGCCTCGTCGACCGATCGGACGAAGGCAGCGAACCCGCCCTTCGCGCGGACGAGCTCGACGAACAGCTTCTGTTCGTCCGACGCTCTGCCCTTGGGTCGCTTGACTTCGAGCGCAACGAACCGGCCGGCTAGAATGCCGACGAGGTCTGACGACCCCAGCGCGAGCCCATAGCGGACCTTGCGCCCATCATGCTTCGCGACGCCGGTGTTGTTGCGCCAGAGGACCAGGTCGGGCTCCCGACCAAGAGCTAGGCGTATCTGTTGCTGAATCTCGGTCTCATGCATAGGAGCCTCCTCCGAGGCGAGCTGCGACACGCTGCGCCACCAGATCGCCCACCGGTGGTGGGCAACCGAAGATTTTTTGATACTGCTCGTCGACCCACCGGGGCCTCCGGCCCGCTACTGCGGCGATGGAGCGGAGCCGCTCCCACTCAGCGACACGCTCGTCCGCGGTCACGTCGTCAAGGACCGGTCGATGCCCGAAGCGTCGACGAAACGATGAGACGACCCAGTCAAGCCCGCGCGCCTCGTCGCGTTGACGCCCCCGGAGGTCTGCGTACACCTGCTCGGGGGAGGCGTCGGGGGCGAAGCTCGGTAGGTCGCTCCCAACGGACGTGAGCTCGATGTCGTGGATGTGCTGGGGCGCAAGCTCGCGCGCTGGGCGGACGAACCCGCACATCGGGCAGACGGACACGTGCGCGGGGCTGACCCCACCGCAGCGGAGGCACTGAGAGACCGCAGTGGCGGCCTTGCGTCTCACTCCGGCGTCCCCAGTCAGGCTGTAGTCCCGGTCTTCGTCGGGCATACCGTGGAGTTTCCAGAGGCCGACGAGGTCTAGGACGGTCGCTACGGTCTTGCCGGGGGATGAGCGCAGCACCCGGCCGACCCGCTGCAGGTAGCCGCTCGAGTGCCCGACTTTGGCAGCGAGGATGCAGCACTCCGCTTCAGGAACGTCGACTCCCTCGGTGAGGGTGTTGACGCTGATCAGCACCTTGATTTTGCGAGCGGCGAACAGCTCGAGCGTTTGCTCGCGTTCTGCAGCGGGGGTGTTTGCCTCGATGACGGCCGCGGACCAGCCCGCCTGACGCAGTGAGAGCGCCCCGGCGTACGCTTCCTCGACCGAGCGGACGAACGCGAAGGCGAGCATGCCGCTGGCGTAGTGCGTGTAGGCGCTCGTGATGTCGCAGGCCAGGCCGTCCTCGAGGTACTCGCCGGGCTGCAGCACATTCGCGGGGACGATGTGGCCCGCTGCGATGAGCTCGGAGTACTGAGCCGCCACCACGAGCTCGCTGAACAGATCTCCCAGCGGGCGACCGTCACCACGCTCTGGCGTAGCGGTCAGGCCGAGGGAGCGGGCCTCGGGGTACGCGCGAGCGAGCTGGCGCCAGTCGTCGCTGACGTAGTGGTGGCAGTTGTGGACTAGGACGTTGTTGGCAAAGTACGTATGGCTGCCTTCAACTTCGAGATTGTAGACGATGGTTCCGTCTCCAGTTCCTGGTTCGACACTCGAAGTACTCTCCACCCGCGCCCACGCAAGAACGCTTCCTTCCGACGGTCCTGCCTCTGTCTCTCCAGGGACGTGTGGCTGCTTCCGTCCACCTCGACGGCAATCATCAACGCCGGGTCCGCTGCGTCCAGCTTGAAGTGGGTCGGAAGTCCCATCCCTCTCGCTCCCTTGCCGGTCGGGACGATCACCTGCATGTGCCAACCCAACGCCTCCGCCACCATGGTTTCGAACTTCGTTGGCGGACGCCCGTTGCCACCCCGCACCTTCGGCCGGTGCCCCAATTCCACCAGCTTGGCCGATACCTTCGCTCGCACCTCTGCCCGGCGCATCGGGTTCCGCTCTCGCATCCGCTGACTCGCGTACTTGCGGTTGGTGTCCGCCATCTTCGCGGAGCAGATCGCGTAGCGACACGTCTTCGAGCACGTTTTCGGCGGACGGGCCGCCGGGCGGACGAACGGCAGTCCGCACACAACACAGGTCCCCCGGTACGAGCGACGCGGCATCGACATATCCCTTTCCTTTCACGAACAGAGGATGGTTCGGCGTGCAGCTGATGCGGATCCCCCCGATGCTCAGGCTTACCAACCGTTCCGCCTTCTTCCGGAACAGGTGGACGACTCGGCGCATCCCCAGAGCCCCGGTGCCGTGGTCGACCGACCAGACCAAGTCGCCTGCTCTGATTGATTCTATTGGCCGGCCATCGACCAGCGTGCCGGCGGGGAAGCACTCATCAAAGACGAGCAGATCGGCATGCGGGCGCTTGTCGCGGGCGAGCAGGGTTTGGATAGTGGCAACCTGCACGGGCGACCCCGGCGAGTACTCGTGTCCAGGCGAGACCACTCCCACATCGAGATGCCCGAGCGAGAGGCGTAGGCGGTCGGCAGCCTGCTTGACGAGCTCGCGCCGGTGGGCGAGCCAGAGCACGCGCCTCGAGCGGCCGACAGCCAGGTGGACGAGCTCCTCGCCCATGCGGGTCTTGCCGCTGTTGTGCGTGACGGTGAAGTCGTCGAGCAGGTACCGGCCGTCCTGGTCGACAGTGAACCCGAAGAACTCGCCAGGTCCAACGTGTTCGACCCGAAACCCCGAGCGCGTGACCACCTTTTTTTGAAATCGCTTTGGGGCTCGCTTGCGCGCGATCCGACAGGGAATGATGGAGCATTCGCCGCTGATGCTGACGCGATAGTAAGTGCCAACGTGCCCGGGGTGAGCCGACTTCGTTACTGTTCGCACATAAGCAGCGAGGCCGAGGCTTCGCGACAGAAAGGCCACGTCACGAGCGAGCTGCTCTGACTTGGATATGAAGTCGAATCCTCCACCAGTTAAGGACCCGTCAGCATCGAGCAGGCCGGCGAGCACGTCGAGTCTCTCGAACTCAGCTCCTCGTAGGTACTGTCGCGGGACGAACTTGACCGCGCCGTCGACGCAAAGCCCCATGCTGCGGAGTTCAGATGTGAGAGGGTTGCTGTTGCGCTCGATCCGACCGGTCTGGTGCGAGCGCCGATACGGTGCTGTCAGTCGCCACGTTGTGGACGCACCAGAATCAGCTCCGCGCACGACTGACAAGCCGCGCTCGGCAGCGAACGCGCGTAGCTCAGCGAGGGGTTCAGGATCAGCGGTCGTAAACTCCACCATGCGTGCAAGGCATCCGTCTCCGAGCAGGATCCCAAGGATGTAGGGAGGAATTGGCTGGCGGCCGGTGTCGCCCTCGAATTGGCGCACGCCGACCCGGAAAAGCTTGTGGATGTGCTTTTGCCGCTTCGACCATGCCAGCCACTCTCGGACAGTGACGTCCACGATTTCACCTGCCCGCGCCGCGCACTTCTTGCTCGTCGCCCCTTCGCGCACGCGAACCAGAGAGAGCACATGATCAGCGTTGACGACGAACGGATCGCCCTTGGTGGGGACGATGCGAAACATCTCGCCGGTGCCGCGGTGTAGCCGCGAGACCACTCTCCGCCCGGCCAGGCCACAGAGCGCGTCTCCGACGCGGACGTCTTCGACGGGGACCACAGATCCGTCCGCCATCAGAATCCCTTGCCCGGCCGCGTGACAGCCGGTGGGCGCGACGAGACAGACGGAGCGTGCACGTTGGTAGGCGAGGAGGACGTCACGCACGGCGCGGTGCTGGTAGTCGCGCAGAGGCTGCCGCGCCTGCGGCCGAGAGAAGAGCGGGAGGTTCACGTGCATGTCTCCGTGCGAGTAAGGCCACACCGTTTGCAGTTGGTTCCGGTCACGCGGTGAGACAGGTCGGCGCACACCGGGCAGACGGGCGCCCGCACACGCGAGCGCGTCGCGCAGTCTTCGCAGACGAGAATGAATCCGCGCATGCCCGACCACTTCGGGTCGACTTGACTGAGAGCATCTAGGTCGAAGCGCTTTCGGCACCGGCCACACCGGCGCTTCGCGCTCTGGGGAGTACCTCGCTCGAAGCTGATGCGGGACGCGGAAACGGC
Organism: Polyangiaceae bacterium; assembly: GCA_019637295.1. Taxonomy (GTDB): domain Bacteria; phylum Myxococcota_A; class Polyangia; order Polyangiales; family Polyangiaceae; genus JACKEA01. The sequence continues at coordinate 2,064 of JAHBVX010000019.1, read as the reverse complement.
GGCATAGCGACACTCGTTGGAGCATGTCTTGCGTGACGGGTTCGCAAGGGGTCCGCGGCACACGCTGCACTTTTTCAAGGCTCGACGAGCTCCATGCTGGGTTGATGAGTCAGCACGTGCTGAACCAGCCGCCTCTTCGCCGTGCGCCGTCCGCCCAGGGTGCGTTGGGCTTTTATCCTCGCGATGAGCTGCCGGTATCGTACGCAACGCTCTGAGCACCGTGATGCCTCGTCCTCGGCGTCGAACGCTCGAGCGAGGGCGGCTTCGACGTGGGGCAGCAAGACGACGAACCGCGGCTTTGTACTGGACGCGAGATCGCAGAGCCCGCAGGCCTTGCCCTCGACACGGTGCGCGAGCCCGTAGCAGCGGCGGCAGGGTCTCACGCCGCCCTCCGCGATAGCGCGTCAGTCCCGCGGGCCTGGAGTACTAGGAATGCTTCGAGCGCTCGGAGCGGCACGGTCGCGCGCTCCCACGCTCCCCATGTACGAGGGCAGACGCCGCAGAGGGCAGCGGCTTGCTCCTGGCTCAGTCCGAGCTCGACGCGTAGGCGGCGCAACGCGTGGGCGGCTTGCCGACGGCGGAGGTGGGTGACGGTGGCGCTCACTGAGCACCCGTTCCGCTAGCCGCGGTCGACGCCTCGGGTGACGATGGTCCGCGGAGGAACTCCGCATGGCGCTCAAGGACGACTTCAAGGTCACGCTCGAGTGCCCGGGCTGCGCGAAGAAAATCACGCGCTCGGTCCGTCAGCTTGAAGGTCAGCGTGAGCTTAAATGCCCCGGATGCGGCGCTCGGATCGACGTGCGGCAGAAGCAGCCCGGATCCATCGGAGCCAGCCTTGATAAGCTCGACAATGCGCTCCGAAAGCTGGGCGCGAAACAACGGCGGTAGCCGGTCGCTCAGCGCGTTCACCACGCGCGCCAGCTCCTCGACCTCGTCCGGAGCGCTCACTGGGCACCTCGACCGGTAGCGGGGTTCCTGGCCCTCTCGGGCCCTGGGCAGCACTTTGAGGGGGCCATGGATTATCCCTCGAATGGCGTGACGGCCTGGGCCCGACGTTCCCGATCGGAGAGCGGCCAGTGCTCCCGCGCGACCTCGCCCCGAGTCCACGTTTCCAGCGCGCTGCGCATTTCAGGCTCGGGAACGCGATGCCCCCGGCACCACGCAATCACCGCGGGGTGGGTGACCCCGAGAGCGCGCGCGGCCTGAGTAGGGCCGATGCCATTACTTTTCAGGAATTTAGCGAGTTTCTTGGAGCCAGCGGACAGCATAGTCAGTAACAGTAGCTACTGAGTTCTACGGAGTCAATACGGATGACGGGTGTAGCGGCTGCTACTGGCCTAAGCGAAGCTCTTGGTGTGGCAAAAGGCGTGCAACATCCGGAGCTAACGGCCTACGTTCGGTTCGCCGTCATCGGTGACGAAGTGGGTCCTCAGGAGGGCGCCAAGCTCATCGGCTTCCGCTGGACCGACGTGAAGGGAGCGACCCGTGCTCGCGCGTACGTGGCGGGGCTCCGGTCGGGGAAGGGCGTCGGCCTTGAGAAGGCGCAGATGATTGCGGATGCTGTCACCAGTGGTTCGGTGGACGTTTTGCTCGCCCGGGCAAGCGAATGGGCGCGAAAGAACCCGGACAAAGTCCGGCTGGTACAGCGCCCGGGCTCAGTCAACAGACTCGCGCAAGCCATCGACCTCCTGGTCGAGGACCGCAACCTCAAGCCCGCGGTGTTGGAGAGGCTGGCGCGCGAGTCCGGCCTTGCGAGCGAGGACCATTCTACCCTTGGCTATGTCCGGGCCCTCACCGAGCAGCTCGCCGCGCCCCCTACGGCCCGCCCGCGCAATGTGGATGTCGACCAGACCCCAGCAGTACAAGGCGGGCGGGGTCGTCAGAGAGCGGGATCCTTGCCCACCTAAGTCCGGGCTTTCTTTGCCCTCGCAGTCGCGCGGGGGCAGGCGGAGCCAGTAGCGCGAGCGGCGCTCCGGTTACCTCCCCGAATCTCAGCGCCGCTGAACTTTCGCTGATGCCCAGGGTAGCGGATAGCCGCACGAAGTCTGACCCGGACACTTGGAT
>JAHBVX010000018.1 GCA_019637295.1 Polyangiaceae bacterium | reverse complement strand
CGGGTACTCACCCATTTCGCGGGCAGTCTACCTCGGGGCGGCGCGAGATCGAAGGCCGAAGCCCGCGCGGCTCGGCGCTTCCTCCGCCCGCGATCTGGATCAGCGATGGCAATGGACGCGACGGTGCAGCCAACCGCAGAGCGCCCAAGGTGGGCCGTCCGAGATGCAGCCGTGGAGCGGCTCGACAGGACTGCTGCCGCGTCCCTCCAGCTCGTGGAGGACACTTCCCTTGTCGCTCCGGCGCGGGAACGCCGGGATGGGTTCGTTCACGGCGGTCGTGGCGGCGCGAACACGTCGGGGTCATGCTTGGCGAGTTGCTCGACGCGCTCTTCGAGCGCCTTGGGGCACTCGCTACAATACCCGTGGTACGGTCGTCCCGTGTGTGCGTCGATCCACAGACGCACGCGCGTATCGTACGCCAGGTAACAGAGCCGCGTGATCCGCCGGTCGTTCTGAGACTGCGGGGCCGCCACGAGCTCCACCTCCAGCGGAGAATCTACGGTCAGCCAGCGACGCGCCAGAAAGAGAGCGCGCGTCGCACCGAGCCTCGGCGGCGACAGGTCCGTCGTTCTCCAGAGCCGTCCGCTGATCGCGCGAAGCGACGTGGCCGGCGGGGTGATGGTGACGCCGAAGACCGGCTGGTCGAACTGAGGATCGCTCACCCGCACCCAGTCTCGCTTCACGCGTACGAACTGGAAGTACCCCGCGCCCGCAGGCAGTGGCCGATCGACGCGGAAGATGCGGTCGAGGTCGGAGTCCCCGTAGAAGGACTCGACCAGCGTGCGCGACCCCGAGATCACCGCCACCGCGACCCGCTCTGGCCCGCCGGCCACCTGCGCGCAGGGTTGCACCGTCGCTCCGCTTCCGCAGCGGCTCTCCTCGACCGGCAGCTCCACGCGAAACTGCCAGCGGAGGGTACCGCCCGACCCTGTGGCGCCCGGGAGGATCGGCAGCACCGGACGGTGAGGCCCGTTGATCACTTCTTTCGTCGTGGGGGGCGGCAGGTCCCACCCCTCGGGCAGCTCGACCTGGGGATCCACCCGCTGCGCGACCGGGCCCACGGGACGGCGATCCCGCGCCAGCCACATCCCGCCCGCCACCGCGAGCACCAACGTGATCGCACCAGCGTACACGCCTCGCCGCGAGCCCCTGCTTGCCGGCACGCCTGCCCGCGCACGGTGCCGAGTCACGGCGGCGACGCCTGGCCCGACTCGTCGTTGCCCCAACACTCGATGCGGTCGTCGGGGCGAACCACACAAGCGTGGGCCGCGCCCATGGCCAGGCCGTTTGCCTTCCCCTTCGGCACGTCGAGCAACTGCGGGCTCACATCGAAGCAAGCGACCGTCTCGTCGGGACGGATCAGGCAGGTCCCGACATTGGATGCAATTGCGGTGGCGCGTTGACCAGTGGCACTGGTCTTACTCCCCCAACACGCAACGATGCCGTCTGCGTCTAGCGCACACGCATGCGCGTCTCCGGCTGTGATTCGGACAAATGTGCCGTTGGGAGGCGTCGATTGTCCTTCATGGTTCATTCCCCAGCAGGTCGCCTGCCCGCTCTCGCGCAGGGCGCAGGAAAAGTACACACCCGCAGCCACATCCACGAACCGACCATGCGGAGCGTCCAAGGCGCCAAAGTCGCCGGCACCCCAACAAAGCACTTGGCGATCTTCCGCCAACACACCACAAGCATGCCCTGCCCTGAGCGATACACGAGTGAACCTCTTCGCGGGCACTACCTGCGGATCCGTCAAGCTCGTACCGGGCCAACAGCGCAGCCTTCCGTCGCTCCGTAGCCCGCATGCGGCAACGGTGCCGAGAGCCAGCTCCGCGAACGCCTCCTGGGGCGGGGCCAGCAAGTCGTCCGCAGCCAGTCCCCAACACGCCGTTGCACCGCGAGTGTCGAGCGAGCAGCTCCAACTGCCCCCCGCATAGACGCGTAGCTGCGGCTGCGCCGGCGGACCAGCGTCTCGGGGTGGCATCGGCTCATCGACAGTTCGACCACAGCCGGTAACCGCCAAAGTGAGCGCCCCGAGTAGTCGAATCGATGGGGGGATCATGGGTACACCTCGTTTCCTACTGCACGCACTACTTCGACGTAGACGGTGTACGATTGGGTGCATGGTCCTGACTTCCGGCGTACACCCAAGTATACGCTTCGCCACTTACTCCCGCTTGGACTCGCACCACCGGAGCCTGGTGGAAATGAAAACGATATCGCACCAGTGTCGACCGAAGAGCCGTCATCTGCCGGCTTGGGGAACACTTGAAACTGCTTTGTGCAGGTCTTGTCGTCGAACGGACAAGGTTGCGTCTGCCACACCCGAAGCTCGAAGGAGTCCCTATTGCTCAACTCGATTGACACTAGGTCCCCCACCGCCACCCGCTCATTGATCGGAAACGCATCCTCGTCCGTGCCGCACACTTCGCCGCTGATGGCGCGCCGGTGCCGCTTCCCCGACGCCATCAGGTTCCTTTGCATGTGCCCGTCATTGGCGTTCAGCTGCGGTCCGGAGTTTGGCTCCACCTCCTTGCCCCGGCCGAAGCCGTACTGGTCGAACGCCCGGCGCACGCGCTCGCTCATGGTGTCCCCAGCCCCCCAACCGAGGTGCTTGGCGTTGGCGGCCAAGATGTCGATCAAGTCGTGGTAGCTGCCGTACGCGGGCGTGGCCTGGTCTCGAGCCACGTGTAGAACAAGAGTTCGGACAGGCGAGCGTACGCGATGGGTCGATTGGTTGAAGGAGACGTGCCCCCGAGCGACACGGCCGACTGAGGTACGTTGAGCACGTCCGACGCCAGGCGCGGCTGCGAGCCCCCGGTGATCAGCAGCTTGCACGGCCCGCCCACGAGCGTGCTGTTGTCCTCGGCGCCTTGGTTGGTCGAGGAAGTATCCCGTTCGCCGGACCAGTAGGTGAAGCGTCTCGGCTCGCTGTGCCAGGGATTCGCCAGGTTCGGAAACCCGAGGATGCCCAGGTCGGGGTTGTCGTAGAGGTCGGCGCCGAGATGGAACGGCGCGTCCACGCCCGTGAGCTTGTAGCGCGGCCCGAGGTCGGCGATGTTCTCCGCCAGCATCAACATCGACAGGCAGTCCGCGATACCTTCGTCTATGGAGTAGCTCTCGGTGTTGAAGCCCGCGAGCGGCTTGGCCTGGCCCGTTTCTCCTGGCGCGTAGGCCACGTCCCAGGTGAACGAGTGAGCGAACTCGTGCCCGACCGTGAACAGGTCGACCGAGGTCCGAAAGACGTCCGTCGGCTCCGAAAAAAGAAGCAGTGAGTTCCCGACCAGAAGCTTGTTTTCCGACGTGGTCTGTAAGAAGTAGTGCCTGGACTCAGCGAGCCCGTCGATTGGCGCGCCGTACCAGCTCAGAACTCGGGCCGGGACGACGGTGTTACCCACTCCCGCGTGGTCGCGCTTCCAGTAGCCGCGGCTCCTGAAGAAGCCGAGCACTCGCTCGCTCCAGAATTGAGCCGCCACGGCGTGCCGCTTCGGGTGCGTCGGCGGCTCGGACCAAACGTTGTCGTCGTCGCGAAAGACCCGTGCGTTCACGAGATCCTTGTCCGGATGCGGATTCGCAGCGAAGGTGATGATATCGAGGGGATCGATGAACGAGCGGCCCGGCGCGGTTTCGTCGCAGGAGACCATCGCGTAGGGTCGTGACGGGTCGTCTTGCACCTGACTCGGAGGATAGAGCGTCGTGGAGAACGTGCGGAGGGTGTTATCCAGGTCGAGGCCGGTCCCGTCGAAGAACGTGCAGAACAACTGATTCAACAGTGCGGGTAGATTCGAAAGGGTCAGATTCACCCAATCACCGATTCTGGCCGAGCCGAAGGGCTGGCTCGGCGTGTCTTGCGAGCTCAGGGTCCTGACGCGGCCAATCTTCCCGGTCTCGGCGTCGATCAGGACTTGCACGTTCGGCGCGAGCTGCCGAGCCTGGTCGGTCACCCGGGCGCGGAAGAACTTGCGATCCCCGCCGCGCCGAACCTGCGACGCGGGCCGAGCGCCACCGAAGGGAGCCGGATCGCGAATCACCACCGGACCGGGCTCGAGGGCTACGAACGGGTTCGCCGCGCCCCACTCCGTTGCGAGCTCGACTGCGATCCTGCGCGCGTCGTGCCAGCCGATGGCTGCGGGAGGCGGATCGAGATCCGGTTGGAAGAAGGTGGTGACGCCCTGGAGTCCGATGCCATCTGGCGTCAAGTGAAGTGCGACCTGCGCACCAGCGACCTGCGCCCAGGTTCCATCTCGGGCGTCGAAGAAGTAATGCTGGAAAGTGACCGCCCGACGCGTGGGGTCGGCCTGCAGCAGTCGAAGCGCGTCGACGCCGTCGCGCGCATGCAGCAGCGCCCGAAACGGTGGTGACTTCACCAACTCCGTGAGCGCCGCGGTCCGTTCCGCGTAGATCTCCGTCGCAACCGCGGGTGGCAGCGGGCGAAGGCGCGCGGTAGGGAGCAACGCCTTCGCCCTTCGGCTCAAGGTGATGGGGAGCGGGAGCTCCCACGAGATCCGAACATTGTCACCCGTCTCGTCCTCGCTGGGAACCACCCACGTGGGTTCCGCCCCCCCCGGACGTCTGCGCGGCGACCCGCCCGAAACCGCCCGCGAAGCACAACACACCCGCCACCACGCCCATCGCCCTCTTCATCTTCGCTCTCTCCATCGATCCGCCCGAGCTACGAAGAGTGTTCCCACCCTTCACTCCTCAAACGATACCCGTGACTGGCGCGGCGGCAACCCGCGCCGACGCGTCACCGGCAAATGAGTGGGATGATGTAAGCGCACCCGGCCCCACTCCCCTCCCCGTGCGCGTTGGACTCGACCACGCCCTGCGAACTCGGTCGCGGGACAGCCGTGCCCGCGTCGAGCCCACAATCAACCCTGGGGCGTCACCGATTCAGTCTCGCGGGGGCGGCAGCTCGGGGCTCTTCAGCACGTGAGTCAGCACGCGGATCATGGGCTCGACGTCCGCGACGGCCGCGCCTTCGCGACACGAGTGCATGCTGTGCATGGGGCTACCGACGTCCACGGTCCTCAGGCCCAGCATGGCTGCCGAGATGGGGCCGATGGTGCTGCCGCAGGGCACGTCGTTGCGCGAGGTGAAGTACTGGGGAGTGACGCCCACGTCGCGACATGCCGCCGCGAAGAAGGCCGTGCTCGGGCCGTCCGTGGCGTAGCTCTGGTTGGCGTTCACCTTGATCACGGGGCCGGCGCCCAGTCGCGGAGCGTGCAGCTTGTCGTGCTTGTCGCCGTAGTTCGGGTGCAGGGCGTGCGCCATGTCCGCCGAGACCAAGAGCGAGCGGGCCAGCGCGCGGTGGCTGACCTCCCAGCTCGTGTCCCCTCCCGAGTAGGCTCCGGCGACGCGCTCGAGTACGCGACCGAGGAAGCGGGAGCGCGCGCCCGCCGCGCTCTGGCTGCCGACCTCCTCGTGATCGTAGAGCGCGACCACCCGCGTGAGCGGCGCGCTGTCGCCGGACTCGAGCAGCGCGCAGATGGCCGCGTGGCAGGAGGCCAGGTTGTCGAGTCGCGGCGCGAATATCAGCTCGCCCCGCGCGCCGCCGATGGCCGACGGTTGCGTGTCGAACAGACAAAGATCGAAGCCGAGTATCTCGTCAGGGGTGACGGCGTCGGCGTCGCGCGACAGCTCGCTGACGAGCATCGGCAAGAGCCGCGCGTCCTCGGCCTTGCCGTCCAGCGAGAACAGAGGCAGCAGGTGGCTCTGCGGATTGAGCTGCAAGCCCGCGGAGTTCACCTCGCGGTTCAAGTGGATGGCCACGTTCGGGATGCGGCACACGGGCCGCGTCACTCGCAGGAGCCGAGAGGAGCCGTCGCGGAGGCTGACGCGACCGCCGAGCGCGAGATCGCGATCCAGCCAGGTGGACCACAAGACGCCGCCGTAGACCTCGACGGACAGCTGGCGCGTGCCGGAGGCGACCAGGTCCGCGAGCGGCTTGACGCGCAGGTTGGGCGAGTCCGTGTGCGCGCCGATCAGCAGGAAGCCCGACTCGGCGGGCGGGCGGTCGCCCGCGACGAAGGCGACCAGGGTGCCCCCCCCTTTGATGATGAAGTAGCGCCCGCCGGCCTCGATTCCCCAGCGCTCACGCTCGTCGAGCTCGGCAAATCCCGCTGCCGAGAGGCGCGCGGCCGCGGCGGCTACCGCGTGATACGGAGTGGGCGCCTCGTCGATGAACGCGAGGAGGTCACGGGCGCGGTCGGCAGGGCTCGCATCGCTCATGCTCCCGACTATACTCCGCCGCTGCCCGTGCTCACCCGCGATGTGCGTCTCGAAGGTTTCACCACCGACGACTGGGTTCGGTTGGCGGAGGTGTTTCGCGCGCCCTTGGCTCCCCGCGAGCGCGAGGAGCCGTCCGCGGTCGCCGACTCGCCGACTCGCGAAGCCTCGGGTCTGCCCCGGCGCCGCGGCGGCGTGATCGCGGTCACCACCGGCGAGCGACTGCGCAAGCTCCTCAGTACGGACAGTGGACGTCTCGACGTACGCGCCGAGAGCTGGCCAGCTCCGTTGCCGGTGCTCGCGGCGCGACACCACGCGCGCTTCGCCGCGCGCATCGAGACCGGCGCCCTCGAGGAGCTCATGGAGCGCTTCGCTCAGCGGCTCCGGCGCGAGCAAGACGCCCTCGAGCAGCTCTGGGTCTTGTTCGGCATCCTGCGGGAGCTCGAGAGCGAGGGCCGCATCGAGGTGCACCCGTGGAAGCTGGCGAGCTGGCCAGTACCCCACCATCGCGTGATGGTTCGAGTGCTCGACGCGCTGTGCCCGAGCGGCAAGGCCATCGTGTTCGGCGCGTTTCAGGACGGTGAGCTGTTCACCGCGCTGGTGCTGCGCCGCCGAGGGGAGGGCTTCGATCTGGTGCTCGGGCCCGATGAGCTGCGCGGGCGCATGGGCCTGGTGTCCGGCGACTTTCACCGCGACTACCGCTACCTGTCGCGGGCCGCGGAGGCCTGCGCGGCGCCGCTGGCGCTCGGCGTGTTCGGCGAGGTCCACACTCTGCGCAAGCTGTTGCACTCGCCGCGGGCTGGCGCGTGGGCCGCGGCGGTCGCGGCTCGGGACGTGATCGTCTCGCCGGCGACCCCCGCGATCGCGCTGCCGCTGGGCGTGGACGTGGGCCGCGCGGCCCTGGCGGTCGCCCGGGACCTGGCCGTGCGCCTGGGGGCCGACGGCTGGCTCGGCGAGCGGAGCCCGCTCTACCCGCTGCTGCAGGGGGTTCGGGATCTCACCGGGGTCGATCGCGACGTGCGCGAGCTGCTCGGTTTCGACCCGATGATGCTGCTGCGCAAGCTGTTCTCGCGCGCAGCCGCGCCCGCCGACGCGGAGCCCGCTGCCGAGGACGCCGCGCCCGCCGCCGAGCCTGCCGACGAGTAGCCGCATGTCCGAGCCCGCCGAAAGTCGCTCCCGAACCCGGGCGCTCGTCGCCTCGGGCCGGATCCGACGTCGGCTCGCGCTGGCCATCGTGCTCACGGCGCTCATCCCGGTGCTCGTGGCGGTGTGGCTCGCGGACAGCATGGTCAGCCAGACCGCCGCCAAGTTCTTCGTGCCCGAGATTGGCGTGCGTCTCGATCAGTCCCTCGAGCTCTACCAAGAGCTCGCGCGGGCGGTCAAAGCGTCCATGCGTCACGCGGCCAGCGCGATCGCCGCGGACCGACGCTTGCGGGACGCGGCCCTCGCGCGCGACGCTCAGGGAGCGCAGGCGGCGCTGGAGCCGATGTTCGCGCGCTACCCGTCGCTGGTGTCGCTCGAGGTGTTGGACGCCGATGGCCAACGCCTGGCGCGAGCCGACCGGGGTCGGCCCCTCGACGAGCAGAAGGAGAACAAGCTGCAGGTCGCCCGTCCGCTCACGGACGAGCCCGACGAGGCCGCTGGCGGCAGCGGCGACGATGACGACGACAGCGAGCAGGCCAGCGGGCCTCGCCTGGTGGCGGTGTTCGCCGCCGAGAAGGCGCGCTTCGATCAGCTGGGCGAGATGAGCCAGTTCGTCGACACCTACAAGCAGGTGGAGCAGCGCCGACAGGCGGACCAGCGATCCTACCTGTATGCGTTCGCGGCGCTGCTCGGCATCACCATCGTCGCTGCCGTCGGCGTGGGCACGCTGCTCGCTCGTGGCGTCTCGTCGCGGCTGGGGATCTTGGCCGAGGCCACCGGCCGGGTAGGCGCGGGCGATCTGAGCACTCGGGTGCCCGAGCGCGGCGAGGACGAGATCGCCGAGCTGGCGCGCGCCTTCAACCGCATGCTCGGAGAAGTGGAGACCAGTCGAGCGCGCATCGAGTACCTGCAGCGCATCGGCGCGTGGCAGGAGATGGCGCGACGGCTAGCGCACGAGATCAAGAACCCGCTGACGCCGATTCAGCTCGCCGTGCAGGAGGTGCATCGGCGCTACGACGGCAGCGACGAGAAGTTCGGCAAGCTGCTCGACACGACCCTCGAGATCGTGGAGGACGAGGTGGGCACCCTCCGGCGCCTGGTGACGGAGTTCTCGAACTTCGCGCGATTGCCCCACGCCGAGCTCGAAGAGCTCGATTTCGGCGAGCTGCTCGCCGAGCAGCGCGACCAGCTCGCCCTGCCCGACGAAGCCGGCGAGTCGCTGGTTTCCCCCGGCGTCAGCGTCGCTTTCGAGCTTCCGGACCTGCCGACGCGGGTCTACATGGACCGACAGATGTTTCGTCGCGCCCTGATCAACTTGCTCCGCAACGCGGTCCAGGCGGTGGCGAGCTCGGGACGCGTCGTGGTGCACCTCGCGCGGGACGAGCACGAAGCGACCTTGCACGTGGACGACGACGGCCCGGGCATCGATCCCGAGCTACGGGACGCGATCTTCGATCCCTACGTGACGACCAAGTCCGAGGGCACCGGGCTCGGACTGGCCATCGTCAAGAAGATCGTCGTCGAGCACGGCGGCTTCATCACTGCTGGTGCGAGCCCGCTGGGGGGCGCGCGCTTCACCGTGCGGCTTCCGCTGGCGGACACGCACGCGGGCCAGCAGCTCCGGGACGCCCAGCCGGCCCCCTCGTCGCGCCGCGCCGGGGCGCCACCCACCGACTCATGACCGAACAACTGAAGCAAACCTCGAACCCCAAGCAAGCTTGGGTCACCCTCGTGATGGTGCTGGTCGTGAGCGGCCTGTTCGGCTTGATCGTGCTGCCACGCATCGATCGCCGCGCCAAGCTCGAGGGACTCACGGCACCCGACTTCGCGCTGGAGATCATCCATGGCGGCAGCACGGGGGATCGGGTGCGCCTCTCGAACATGCAAGGCAAGCCCGTGGTGCTCGACTTCTGGGCGAGCTGGTGCGCGCCCTGCCGCAAGCAAGCGCCCATCCTCGACGAGCTGGCGCGCTCGCAGCCGGACGTCTTCTTCGTGGGGGTGAACACCGACGATCGCCGGGCCGACGCGGTCGAGTTCGCCCGCTCTCACGCGCTGGGCTATCCCGCCGTGTTCGACGAGGGCTCGCGCGTGGCCGCCGCGTACGGTGTGCGCGCGCTGCCCACGATGGTCGTGGTCAGCAGCCAGGGGCAGGTCAAGGCCGTGCGCACTCGCGTGGTGGATCGGCAGGAGCTGCTGCAGCTGATCGCCGAGGCGCGCTGAGCTCCAGCGCCCGGTCGCCGTGACCGCGCCGCACCGACCAGGGATTCCAAGATTTCGCGGCGATTTTCCGCGCGGTTTCCGCCGACCATGCCAGCGCGCTTCCGGCGTGGTAGATCTGCCTCGCCATGTCGCGTGAAATCGAGTCCTTCGACGAGTTTTGGCCCTTCTACGTCCGCGAGCATCGGCACAAGCTGACGCGGCAGTTTCACTTCGCGGGCACGTCCCTCGCCCTCGCTGCGGCGACCGCGGGGCTGTTCACTCGTCACAAGTGGCTGCTGCTGGCCGCGCCGGTAGTCGGCTATGGTCCGGCGTGGTTCAGTCACTTCTTCATCGAGAAGAACCGGCCCGCGACCTTCAAGTACCCCAAGTGGAGCTTGATGGCGGACTTCGTGATGTGGGGGAAGATGCTGGCCGGCACCATGGATCACGAGGTCGCGCAGATCGTCCAGCTCACCGACCCGGACGAGGCGCTGGACTCGGATCCGGCCATCCGCCCCAACATGGCGACCGACGGCACCGTTCACTGAGCGAGCCCTTGGCTCCGCTAAGGCGTGGTCAGATCCGCCGCGCTGCGCGGCAGCAGCTTGAAGTTGTTGAACGAGTAGCCGAGGATGCCGGTGATGTTCGAGAACGTGGTGCCCACCGGGTAGACGTTGTCGAGCGCGACGTACAGCTGGTCGTCGATGCGTAGGTTGCCCGTGACGGTGAACTCGTCGAAGTCGCTGGGAGCGTCCGGGTTCATGACCAGCACCGCGACGCCGTTCACCGCCAAGAGCATCGACTCGTAGCCCTCCGCCTGCGCGCCGCCGGTGGCGATGGTCGCCGGGCTCGGGATCGCGATGGGGCCGAAGGGCAGGGTGGTGGACGTGTCCACGATGGTCACGGTGGGGCTGGTGATCTCGGACAGCTCGAAGAACTCCTCGTAGGTGCCGCTCACGTTCACCCGGTTGCCGACGCTCACGGTGGGAGACTGGGAGCCGGTGAACACCAGGATGCCGGTGAAGGGCTCGAGGCTCGTGTCCTGGATGTAGAAGCCCCGGGTCGAGCCGGTGTTCGGGCGCAGCGCCGTGACGTACAGGCCCTCGAGGTCGACCTTGGTTCCGGTGGCCGGGTGATTCGGGTGGCTCTTGTCGCGGATCGCCTTGATCGAGACCGGGCACGACGAGAAGCCCGGGTTCGCCGTGGGGCAGGGATCGCACGCGTCGCCCTTGCCGTCCTTGTCGGCATCCGCCTGGTCCGGGTTCGCCACCCGGGGGCAGTTGTCCACGCCGTTGGCCCAACCGTCCCCGTCGATGTCGCCCGCGTCCGGTAGCGCGCAGGCGTCGTTCGGATCGTTCGGACACGGGTCGCAGGCGTCTCCCTTGCCATCCCCGTCCGCGTCGCCCTGCACGCCTTGGTCCATGGGACGGATGGGGTTGAAGATCGTCGGGCAGTTGTCGCTGGCGGTGTCGACTCCGTCTCCGTCGGGATCGCTGGCGCTCGACTGGCCGGAGTACTCGCTGGGGCGGGAGGGGATGCACGTCGGCTCGACGGTGGTCAGCGCGCCGCAGTTGAACAAGGGCGCGAAGGCCTCGCCCGCGGTGCGGATGGCGGCCAGCGCGACGCCCGCGTCCGACTGCGCACAGACGCGCTTGCCGACGCCGCAGACGTCGAGCTCCTCGCAGCTGGCTGCGCCCAGCGAGGGCGCGCTCAAGAGCGCCTCGTCGCCGTACAGGGTCTTGCCCCCGCGCATCACGAGCACCACGTCCTTGGGCTCCGAGGCGGTGACCGCGCGGTGGTCCGCGAGGGTGGTGCCGTCGAAGATGGCGATGTCCGCGACGTAGCCTGGCTTGAGCATGCCGAGCCCGCGCTCCACCCCCGCGGCGAAGGCCGCGTTGGTGGTGACCATCTGCCAGATCTGAAAGTCGGAGAAGTGCGAGTCGAAGTGGGTCTCGTTCAGGTAGTTCACGCAGTGCAGCTCGCGTGACAGGTTCAGGGAGCCCGAGGGCAGCCAGTCGGTCCCGAGGGCGATCATCACGCCCATGTTGTCGAGCATCGTGATGGGCGCGGTGTTGCCGTAGAGCGAGATGTTCGAGCGGGGCGACCAGATGACGCGCGCCGTCTCGGCGTGGATCTCGTTCACCTCGGTGGGGGACACGGCCACCGCGTGGATGATCGCGGTCTGCGGCTCGACGACGTCCAAGTTGCCCGCGGTGGTGCAGGTCATCTCGTTGCGCGCCGCCTGGCTCACGCCCTCGGAGATGTGGGGCGCGTAGGCGTCGAGTCCGACGATGTCCGCGGCGGTCGTCGGGTTGTTGCCGTAGTTGCAGCCGGACTCGCGCATGATGCCGGAGGCGTCGTTCAGCGGGAAGGTGTCGAAGTCTACGGTCTGCGCGGGCAGACCCTCCTTGTTGGCTCCATCGAGGTTGCGAATGAAGCCCACGCGGCCGCCCGAGCTGATGGCCGAGGTCGTGCCGCTGAGCAAGAAGCGCAGCTCGGCCGCGAGCACCACGTTCGCGCTCGCGCCGCCGGACGTGCTGATCTGGGGCTTGCCGTTCAAGCCCAGGCGCCACTCGTGACGGTGGTCGTAGCGCGCCGCCCCGTTCTTCGGTGTGTTGTTGGCGAAGCTGATGTGATCGTGCGTGTTGATCAAGCCCGGCGAGATCACGCCGTTGGCGCAGGTGACGGTGGTGGCCGACGCCGCGCCCGGAGCCGCAGCGCAGTCACAGGCGACGCAGGTGATGGTGCCGCTGGCGTCTACCGTGACCTCGCCGCCGCGGTACAGCGTGTTGGGTCCGAGCACGGTGCCCACGAGTCGCACGCCGGCGCTGCCCGGCTGGGTCACCGCGCAAACGCCCGTCGCGGGTGGCGAGAGGTTCTTCTGGCAGTCCACGATGGACAGCCCAGTGCCCGGCCCCGTGCCGGCGCCGCCGTCCGTGCCCGCCGCGCCGCCCGTGCTCGCGTCGCTCCCGGCAGAGCCGCCTGCTCCCGCCGCCGCGCCGACGCCGCCGAGGCCGCTGTCTGGGGCTCCGGCGGTGCCGCCCTGGCCGCCGCTCGAGCCGCCTCCGCAGCCGGTGAACGCACCCCAGGTTGCCAGGGGGATGGTGAGCGCGGTGGAAGCGAGCAAGCCACGGAAGTTCATCGGCAGGCAGTGTTTCACGCCTTCATGTCGGGCGCTCGACAACAATGTTGCGAGCTTCCTCATTTCGCCGGCGCGAGCCGCCGGGGGGGCCGCGCGCCGGCAATTTTTCAGCCGGGGCGGCCAGGTGATGTAGAACGCGAGACCAGATGGACGAAACCGCTGGCCACGCGGCGCTGCTCGGTCTGCTGCAGGGACTCACCGAGTTTCTGCCGGTGTCCAGCTCCGGGCACCTGGCGGTCGCCGGGTTGGTGTTCGACCTGTCCGAAGGCGGCCTGACCCTGAGCGTGATGCTGCACGCGGGGACCTTCCTCGCGACCCTCCTGGTGTTGCGGCGGCGCATCGCTCCGGCCCTCGTGGAGGGCCTGCGCGCGCTGCCGCGACCGTCGCGCTTCTCGGCGACCGAGGGCGGGCGCGACGCGCTCGTGGTGCTGCTCGCCAGCGTTCCGACGGCGATCATCGGCCTGCTCGCGCGCGACGCGGTCGAGCGCGTGACACGCTCACCGGCCATCGTCGGCGTGGGGTTCCTCGTCACCGTCGTCGCCTTGCTCAGCACTCGCTGGCTGAAGCAGGGCGAGCGGGAGGTGCCCTCGATGTTCGGGGCGTTGCTGCTGGGGCTCGCGCAGGGCATCGCCGTGTTGCCGGGTATCTCGCGCAGCGGCTCGACCATCGCGGTGGCGCTCTGGCTGGGGGTGCGACCCGATCGCGCCTTCGAGCTGTCCATGCTGATGTCGCTGCCCGCGGTGCTCGGCGCGGTGCTGCTCGAGTCGCGCCACTTGGGCGCAGGCGCGGGCGCGCTCACTCCCGCGCTGGTGGGCGCGAGCGTGGCGTTCGTGGTCGGCGTCGTCGCGCTGCTCGCGCTGCGCAGGCTCGTCATTCGCGGCCACTTCGCCTTGTTCGCGCTCTGGGTGCTGCCCATGGCGCTGGCCACCCTCGCGCTGGCGCGTGCCTGGCCGGTCAAGGAGGTGCAAGTTGAGCGCGCCGCCCCGTCGTGGCAGACACGGGAGTCATGAGCGACTTGCAGGCGTACGGCGTCGTCCTCGCGGGTGGTAGCGGCACGCGGTTCTGGCCCGCCTCACGCAAGAGCCGGCCCAAGCAGCTCTTGGCGCTCGGTCCCGGGTCGGACAGCCTGATCGCGCGTACCGTGCGGCGCATCGAGCCGCTCTGCCCCGCATCGCGAGTGTACATCGCGACCGGTGCGCACCTGCTGGACGCGACTCGGAGGGAGCTCCCGTGGCTCCCCGAGCCGGCCTTCTTGGGCGAACCGAGCGCTCGCAACACGGCTCCCTGCATCGGCTGGGCGACCGCCGTGATCCACCGGCGCGATCCGGACGCGCTGGTCGCGGTCTTGCCCAGCGATCAGCACATCGGCGACGTCGAGGCGTACCTGGCCGCGGTCAGCCTGGCGCTGCAGGCGGCGCGCGACGGGACAATCACGACGATAGGGCTCACGCCGACGCGACCCGAGACGGGATACGGCTACATCGAGGCCGGAGCTGCCCGGTCGCCGGGGGTGCGCGCCGTGGTCCGCTTCACCGAGAAGCCGGATCGGGCGAACGCCGAGCGCTACCTGGCCTCGGGTCGACACTACTGGAATAGCGGGATGTTCTTCTTTCGGGCGGCCGACATGCTGGCCGCGTTGGCGGAGCACGCGCCGGACGTGTACCGCGGAGTCGAGCGCATCGAAGCCGCCGCGCGCGACGGTGGCGCGCGAGAGCAGGCCGCCGTGGCGGAAGCGTTCGCGGAGATGCCCTCGGTGAGCATCGACTACGCCGTCATGGAGCACCTGGCAGAGCTCGCCGTGGTGCCGGCCGATTTCGGCTGGAGCGACCTGGGCAGCTGGGAGAGCGCGTGGGAGCTGGGCCAGAAGGACGAGCGCGGCAACGTGGCCGAGGCCGGCCACGTGATCGTGGATGGCGACGACAACCTGGTGCATCTCTCGGGCGCCGCGCAGGGCAAGTTGGTGGCGCTCGTGGGCGTGCAAGGGCTGTGCGTGGTGGACACCGGGGACGTGCTCCTCGTCATGCCCAAGGAGCGCTCACAGGACGTCCGGAGCGTCGTTTCTGCGCTCGAGAGCCGGGGGCAGCGGGACCGGCTGTGAGGCCTACGCGCACATGTCCCTGGCGCTCGTCGAATCGAGGAAGTAGAAGGGGCAAGACAGAAGGAGTGACTGGAATGCGTCGACTGGTCCCTGCGTTGCTCGTGGCCACGCTGTTCGTGTCCGGCTGCGGCAATCTGAAGAAGACGAAGGAGTGCAGCGCGTTCATCGACCGCGTCAATACGGCGTTGAGCGTGATTCAACAGCACACCAACACCGCCGGCAAGGAAGATGCGAAGGCCGCAGCGGACATGAAGAAGCTCGGCGAGCTGTACGAGCAGCTGTCCAAGGACGTAGGCGCGCTCGAGATCACGACGCCGGATCTCAAGACGCACACGGGCGAGTATCAGGCGATGGCCGCCAAGGCTGCCGCTGCGGCGCGGCAGGTGGCCGAGGCCATCGAGAAGAAGGACCCGCAGCAGGCCGAGAGCGCGCAGACCGAGTTCGACAAGATCGTCAAACAAGAGGACGAATTGGTCAACAAGATCAACGGCTACTGCCAGGCCCGCTGACCTGTCAGCCCCGGCCGCGCGGGCGATTGCTGCGAGACGCCTTGCGCTTGGCCGGCGGCCTCACGCTGCTGCTCGCTGCAGGCGCGCCGTTGCCACCCGTCAGCCGCCTGAGCTCGTCACGCAGGCGCGCCGCCGTCTCGAAGTCGAGGTTCTCCGCTGCGCTGAACATCTGCTGGCGCACACTCTCGACCTGGTCCGCCAGCTCGAGGGTCGACGGCTCGGCCGCGCGCGTGCCCGCCCTGCTCCCCCGCGGCACCGCGTAGTAGTCGGTGTTTCCGCTCGCGGGGTTGAGGTCCAAGATCGCGCGCTTGATCGTCTCCGGGGTGATGCCGTGCTCGGTGTTGTAGGCGACCTGCAGCGCGCGGCGTCGGTCGGTCTCGCCGATGGCGTGACGCATCGCGTCGGTCATGCGATCGGCGTACATGAACACGCGGCCGCGGGAGTTTCGCGCTGCCCGGCCGATGGTCTGAATCAGTGAGCGCGCGCTGCGCAAGAAGCCCTCCTTGTCGGCGTCGAGGATGGCGACCAAGCTGACCTCGGGCAGGTCGAGCCCCTCGCGCAGCAGGTTGATGCCGACGAGCACGTCGTACTCGCCGGCCCGCAGATCGCGCAGCAGGTCCATCCGCTCCAGAGTCTCTACGTCCGAGTGCAGGTAGCGTACGCGCACGCCGAGCTCGGAGTAGTACTCGGTCAGGTCCTCGGCCATGCGCTTGGTCAGGGTGGTGACGAGCACGCGCTCGTCCCGGGCGACCCGCTCCCGGATCTCGCCGAGTAGGTCATCCACCTGCCCCCCGACGGGCCTGACCTCAATCTCCGGATCGACCAGCCCCGTGGGGCGGATGAGCTGCTCGACCACAACGCCGTCCGTCTTGGCGAGCTCGAAGTCTCCCGGGGTGGCGGACACGAAGATCGAGCGCCGCATGTACTTCTCGAACTCGTCGAACTTGAGCGGCCGGTTGTCGAGGGCGCTGGGCAGTCGGAAGCCGAACTCCACCAGCGTCTCCTTGCGTGAGCGGTCCCCGCGGTACATCGCTCCGATCTGGGGCACGGTCTGGTGCGACTCGTCCAAGATCAGCAAGAAGTCAGCGGGGAAGTAGTCGATGAGCGTCGGCGGGGGCTCCCCTGGCTGGCGCGTGGACAGGTGCCGCGAGTAGTTCTCGATGCCCTGCACGAAGCCCATCTGCTCGAGCATCTCCAGGTCGTACAGGGTGCGCTGCTCGAGCCGCTGTTTCTCGAGGAAGCGGCCCTCCCGATCGAAGAAGTCGAGCCGCTCGCGCAGCTCCACCCGGATCGCCTCGATCGCGCGCTGCAGCTGCTGCCGCGGGGTGACGTAGTGCGAGCCGGGGAACACGGCGTAGCGGTCGAGCTCCGACAGCACCTTGCCGCGCACCGGATCGACCTCGCTGATCGAGTCCACCTCGTCGCCGAAGAACTCCACCCGGATGGCGGTCTTGTCCTCGTACACCGGGAAGATCTCCACCACGTCCCCGCGGACCCGGAACGTGCCGCGGTGGAAGTCCGTGTCGTTGCGCTCGTACTGGATGTCCACCAGTCGACGGAGCAGCTGGTCACGCCGGAGCTCCTCGCCCTTGACGATGTCGATCAACAGGCCCTCGTAGCTCTCTGCCGAGCCGATGCCGTAGATGCAGCTCACGCTGGCGACGATGATCACGTCCGGGCGAGAGAGCAGCGCCTGGGTCGCTGCGTGCCGCATGCGATCGATCTGATCGTTGATGATCGCGTCCTTCTCGATGAAGGTGTCTGTGCCGGGGATGTAGGCCTCGGGCTGGTAATAGTCGTAGTAGCTGACGAAGTAGTGGACGGCGTTGTCGGGGAAGAGCTCGCGCATCTCGCCATAGAGCTGAGCGGCGAGGGTCTTGTTGGGCGCCATGATCAGGGTGGGGACACCCATCTCTTGGATGACGTTGGCGATGGTGAAGGTCTTGCCGCTGCCCGTGATGCCGAGCAGGGTCTGGTAGCGCTCACCTCCGCGCAGGCCAGCCACCAGCGCCTGTATCGCTGCTGGCTGATCCCCCCGCGGGGTCATGGCGCTCCGGATCTCGAGCTTTCTGGCCATCGGCTGAGCCGGGCATCATAGCGTGCCCCGCCTTTGACGAGCAAAGGCCCAAACGCCCCGCGTTTCCGCGTCGGTCAAGGAAACAGTCCGACCTCGGGCAGCCCAAGGGCGTCGTCGAAACCGAGCGAGACGTTGAGGGCTTGGATGGCTTGCGCCGAGGCGCCACGCGCGAGGTTGTCGATGGCGGAGCGCGCGACGATGGTCCCCGTTCGTTCGTCGAGGCTGTAGGCCAGGTGAGCGCGGGCGGAGCCGCGGACGTGCAGGGTGTCGGGCTCTTGACCCTCGTCGAGCACGCTCACGAGGCCGCCGGCGAAGAGCTCGCGGGCCGCGGCGCGACACTGCTCGGCGGAGACGCCCGGGCGAGCCTGGGCGTACGCGGTGGCGAGGATGCCGCGGGTCATGGGCGCGAGGTGGGGCGTGAACACCACCCGGAGGTCGTGACCCGCCGCGCGCGACAGCTCTTGCTCGATCTCTGGGATGTGTCGGTGCGTGCCGGCGACCTTGTAGGCGCGCATGCCCTCGGCGACCTCGGGCAGATGGCTCGCCGCGGTCGGCGTCTTGCCCGCGCCGCTCACGCCGCTCTTGGCGTCGATGATCAGGGGCGATGCCTCGACGAGCTGGCGCATGAGCAGCGGCGCGAGCGCCAGGATGGCGCTGGTGGGATAGCAGCCGGGCGCCGCGATCAAGCGGGCGCCGGCGAGCTCCTCGCGGTGCAGCTCGGGCTGCCCGTAGACGGCAGAGGCCAGGAGCTCCTTCGCCGGGTGAGGCCCGTACCAGGCCTCGTACGCCGCGGCGTCGCGGAGTCGAAAGTCCGCCGACAGATCGACGACCCGTGTGCCTGCGGCGAACAGCGCAGCTCCCGCGCGAGCGCTGGCCGCGTGCGGCAGCGCGGTGAAGACCACCTCGGCGCGCGCCGCGACGGCCCCGGCGTCGCTGGGCTCGAAGGGCTCGATCACGAGCTCCGCCAGTCCGGCGATCCCGCGGGCCGAGGGCAGCACCTCCCCCAGGCGCGCGCCGGCGCTCTGCTTGGCCGAGACCCAGGCCAGCTCGAGCCGAGGGTGACCGGCGACGAGCCGAACCAGTTCGGCGCCCGTGTAGCCGCTGACACCGAGAATACCGACCCGAACCTGCTCGGACTTCATGGTCGACTCCACAAAAGAGAAAACGCGCGAGCCCGCGAGGACCGCGCGTCTTCCGAACCAGGGTGACTTGTCAACGTTTGCTGTATTGGAAGCGTTTGCGAGCGCCGGGCTGACCGTACTTCTTGCGCTCCTTCTTGCGAGCGTCGCGGGTCAGGTAGCCGGCGCGCTTGAGGGCGCGACGGCGCTCGGGATCTTCTGCGGTGAGCGCCTTGGCCACACCGTTGCGCACGGCCTCGGCCTGCGCGCTGTGACCGCCACCAGCGACGGTGGCGCGGACCTCGTAGCCGTCGATCAGCTCGAGCAGCTCCAGGGACTGCCGCGCGATCATGCGGGTGGTCATGCGCTCGAAGTAGTTGTCCGCGTCGACGCCGTTGACGGTCATGCCGCCGGTGCCGGACTTGATCCAGACGCGGGCGACCGCCGTCTTGCGCTTGCCCGTTGCGTACGTGTAGCTCGTGTCAATCATGATCGGGTCTCGGGGAATCAGAGGGTCAGCGTCTGCGGCTTCTGCGCCGTGTGTGGGTGGTCCGCGCCGCCGTAGACCTTCAGCTTGCCGAGCATTTGCCGGCCGAGCACGTTCTTCGGGAGCATGCCCTTGACGGCCTTCTGAATCGGCATCTCGGGCTTGTTCGTGGCGAGGTACTCGAAGCTCTTCGAGTGCATGCCGCCCATGTAGCCGCTGTGCTTGTAGTACATCTTCGTGGTCGCCTTGTTGCCAGTGAGGGCAACGGCGCTCGCGTTGATGACCACCACGAAGTCACCCGTGTCCACGTGGGGGGTGTAGGTTGGCTTGTGCTTGCCGCTGAGCAGGCTGGCGACCCGGCTGGCCAGGCGACCGAGGGGCTGGCCCTTGGCATCCACGACCCACCACTGGCGCGTGGCCTGAGCGTTCTCGGGCTTCTCGCTGAACGTCCGCATGGAAAAGGTTTCCTCGAAATGGGCGGGCTCGCGTCCCGCGCCGAAAGGGGCGGCTTTACTAGCTTTTGCGCCCAGTCCCGTCAAGCTCGCCGAGCGACCGGGGGCGAGGCGCGCCGCCGGGTGGGGCGCCCGCTCGGAAAAGTCGCGCCTTTTCAGCAAGTTGAACGGCTGGCGAGCGCCACGGGGTCTCGCGCCCAGGCTCCCTTGGCTATACTCCAGCCCTGGCCTTGAAGTCCGCGGGTCCCGTCCGTTTCGTTGAGCGCCTCGTGGCCGACGGCCTGATCAGCCGCGAGCAGCAGGAGGCGGCGCTCAGCCACGTTCAGCGCACGGGTGAGCGCATCGAGGAGGCGCTGCTCGAGCTGCGGGCGCTCGAGGAAGTGGTGCTGCTCAAGTGGCTCGCGGCCTTTCATCAGACCCGCTTCGTCTCCACCGAGAAGCTGTCCAAGGCGGACATCGACCGCTTCACGCTCGAGAAGGTGCCCAAGAAGGTCGCCGAGAAGCACAACGTGTTCCCCGTGCTGTGGGACGCGGACACCTCGGTGCTGTCGATCGTCACCGCAGATCCGGACGACGCCCAGGCGCTGCAGGACGTGCAGCTCGCTTCCAACGCCAAAGAGGTGAAGGCGTTCGTGGGGCGCCAGCGCGCCGTTCACGCGGCGATCAACAAAGCGTACAGCGGAGACATCCACGCCTTCGCGGTGCTCGACCGCGCGGCCCACGCCCAGTTCACCAACATGCTCGATGTCTACGAGCGAAATCTGGTGGACGAAGAGTCTCTGGCCAGCGCGCTCGCCGCCGAGCGTGCCGGACGCGAGCGCACCCTCACCCGAGGCGACATCGAGCAGGGCACCGCGGCTGCCGTGCCCGGGGTCAGCACCCGCGGCGTCTCCATCGATGCGTTCCTCGAGACCTTGAACGTGCTCATCACGCTATTGGAGAGCACCCGGGCGGACCTGCGCGGCCACTGCGCGCTGGTGGCGCGGCTCATGCGACAGGTCTCCGAGCGCATCGGCCTGGCCGAGGGCGAGCGCAACGCGGCCATCATCGCCGGGTATCTGCATGATCTCGGCAAGATGGGCGCCTATCACGTCACCGCGCTGAACGTGGCGGAGTACGACACCCACCGCGCTGCGGCGCACAAGCTGTACACCGCGCCGACCCGCATGATGGAGTCCGTTGGCCTCGCCTCGGAGGCGGCTCGCGCCATCGAGCACATGTACGAGCGCTACGACGGGACCGGCTTTCCAGGCGGGACCTCGGGCAAGGAGATCCCCATCGCCGCGCGGCTCTTGGCCATCGCCGACACCTACGCGGATCTGACCCAGAACCCCAGGAACCCTTACCGCAAGCTGCTGCCCGCCGTGCAGGCGTGTCAGGTGCTGGCGCGCTATCGAGGCACGGTCTTCGATCCGAACCTGGTCGACGTGTTTCGCATGATGGTCACGGGTGCGGATCTGCGCGCTCGCCTGCTCGCGACTCGTCACCGGGTGCTGCTCCTGGATCCGGACCCCGAAGAGACGACGGTGCTCGAGCTCCGCTTGCTCGAGCAGGGGTTCGAGGTGGTCGCGGCGCGCACGGTGGACGAGGCCTTCAAGATCATCTCGCGCGGAGACGTGGAGCTCGTCGCCAGCGAAATCGCCATCGGAGGCGACGACGCCATCGGCTTGCTCGCGCGGGTTCGCCGCGAGGAGTGGGGACACCGCTTGCCCTGGGTCATCCTGACCGGACGCGCCGCGGGCGCCGACGCTCAGCGCGCGTTCGCCGCGGGCGCCGCAGATTTCGTGACCAAGCCCTGCAGCGCGGACCTCTTGGTGGCCAAGATCAAGCAGATCTTGGCGCGAGAAGCGGGTGAATCCGCGCGCGCTCGCGGCGTGTCCGGGTCGCTCACGGAAATGAGCTTGCCCGACATGGTGCAGGTGCTGTGGCACGGCAAGAAGACCGGCGCGCTCAAGATCCGCTCGGCGGGACGAACCGGCGAGATCCATTTCGTCGCCGGCAACATCTACAACGCGCTGTGGGATCAGCACCGGGGCGAGGAAGCGTTCTTCGCCATGCTGCGCCTGCGTGAGGGGGATTTCACCCTCGACCCCAATTTCGAGGCGCCCCAGCGGGTGATCGCCGACAGTCCGGACGGGCTGCTGCTCGAGGGCATGCGGCGGGTGGACGAAGCCGAATAGGCTTGTCGGTGCGGCGCGGTCGCGGCGCGCGCGAGGGGGGGCGGGGGCGTGGGCGTATTGCGTGGGCGTGGGCGGGTTGCGTGGGCGTGGGCGTGTTGCGGTGGCGGGGGCGTGAGCGTGTCGCGGTGGGCGATGGGGTGGGCGTGGGCGTGTGGCGGTGGCGGGGGCGTGAGCGTGTCGCGGTGGCTCGCCGGACCGGCCGATCCATCGGCGCTGGCTGCGTTGCTCGCTGCGGGGCGCTCCTCGCGTGTCTATTTCGCGCTTTGAAAGAACGCCTCGAACGGCACCCGCACGGGCTTGCCATCCAGGGCGACCTCTTGCATGTGCAGGAGTAGGGGGAGCGCCTCGCGGCGCACGCGGCCCTCGGCCTCGAGCCGGGGCAAGGCCTGGCGGAGCACCGACAAGATCTCCAGGCACTCCAGGGTGGCGCCCTCCATCTTGGCGATGGCCTCGGCGAGAGGCAGGCCGGTGCCGAGCCACTTGCCGAAGCGACCGGTGCGTCCGCCGTTGGTGGTCACGTCCAGATCCCCCGCCCCGGCGAGACCGAGCACGCTGTCCACTCCGCCCCCCAGCGCGCTGACCCACGCGCGCATCTCGTGCAGCGCCTGGGCGAAGATCGCGCTCTCTGCGTTGTGCCGCGCCACGCTACCCGCCTGGCCGCCCTGGGCCTCGTGCTGCCCGGTCGGGAACGCGATGCCCATGGCGTAGGCGTTCTTGAGCGCTGCGCAGGTCTCCACGCCGACCACGTCCTCGCTGACGAAGGGGAAGTAGTAGTCCGTACGTAGAAGCGCCGTGACCGCGTCGAGCACGACCCGATCTCGGCCCGTGAGCACCACCGCGCTCGGTACTCGACGCGCGAGCTCACCGGCGATGCACGGCCCCGCCACCGCGACGGGCGCGAGCTGCGCGGCCACCGCGGCTGGGAAGTGCCGAGTGAGCGCGTCCGGCAGCACGCCCAGCCGCTCGCCGTCCCAGGTGAGCCCCTTGGTGATCATCACGATGGGCACGCTTGGGAGCACGAAGGGCGCCAGGGTTCGGCTGGCCCACTCGATGCCCGCGGACGAGACGCCCACGCCAATCAGCTCCGCGCCCTGCATCGCTTCGTCGATGCGCTCGATGCCGTACGGTCGTATCGCCTCGGGTAGCGCGAGCTTCAACGTCGGGTGCACGTGCGATGCGGCGAGGCTCGCGATGATGTCGCCATCGAGGTGCGTGCCCACCAGGCGCACCTGGTGGCCCGCGTCGAGCAGCGGCAGGCACAGCGCGCTGCCCATCATGCCCGCGCCGACGACGGTGACCGTGGCCATGGCTCAGATCCCCATCATGCGCCGCAGCAGCTGCAGCCCGAAGAGCAGCACCATGGGCGAGAAGTCGAAGCCGCCCATGCTGGGCAGGATCTTGCGAATGGGCGCGAGCACCGGCTCGACCAGCGCTTCGGTCAACCGCGACACGGGATGGTCCGGACTCAGCCGCAGCCACGATGACACGACGGCGACGAGCACCACGAGCGAGTAGATGTCGAGCAAACGAGCGAGGATGAAGACCACCGTGCACCTTCGGGGAGCGCTGCGAGCGACACTGTGCCGCGGCCTGGGCGCAAATCAAGCGACTTCGGTCGAGGGCCGCACGTTCGTCACCTTTCCGAGGGCGACGACCGCACTCGTGACCGGGGCGTCGAAGTGAACATCGACCTGAGGGAAGGCGATCACGACGCCCTCCGCGCGGAACGTGTTCCAGATCGCGCGGCGCAACGCCGAGCCAGCCGATCGTCGCACCCACGGGTCCTGGATCCAGACCGACAGCTCCCAGTCGACGCTGCTGCTGCCGAACTCCGTCAGGAGCACGCGGGGCTCGAACGTCGGATCGCGCTTGGCGAACCCGGTGCCGGCTTCCGTCAGCAAACGCTCGACCTGATCCAGGTCCGAGCCGTAGCTGACCCCCACCGTCACGCGTAGTCGGTAGAGCGAGTCGTTCATCGACAGGTTCTTGATCGTCGCCAGCATCAGTGAGTGATTGGGGATGATGAGATCTTCTTCGTCCAACGAGCGCGCTATCGTAGCTCGCGCCCCCATACGCACGACCTTGGCAAGCCGTCCGTCGATCTCGATGATGTCCCCCGGTTTGATCGCGCCCTCGAACAAGAGGACGATACCTGCCACGAAGTTCTGAGCGATGTTCTGCAGCGCGAGACCCACGCCCACCACGAACACTGCGCTCACCGCGAACAGCGCGCTGAGCTCGATGCCGCCGGTCTGCAGGGCGATCGCGAGCCCCACCAGCAGTATCGCGTACTGCAGGAGCCGCCCGACGGCGCGGAGGTTCCCGTGGGTGCCGGTCAGCCCTCGCCGCTCGACGGCCCTGCGGATGGCGGCGCGCACGGCGCGCGCCACCAGGTAGGAGATCACGACGATCGCGACCATGGTCGCCAGGGTGGTGACCGTGATGGGGGTGTTCCCGATGGAGAAGAGCTCTGCCTTCAGCAGCCCTCGGCCCGTGTCCAGTGCGTTGTCGTTCGCCATGCTGGGACGGATAGCCTCGCCCGGGCCCGGCAGGAACAGTGCCCACCGGCGCGCGATTCGAGTCGCCGGTCGTCAGAAGGGAAAGAACAGCGGGATCACGAGCATCGCTGCCACCATCATGAGGACGTTGAGCGGGGTCCCCACCCTCGCGAAGTCCGAGAAGCGATAACCTCCAGGCCGATAGATGAAGGTGTTCGTCTGATAGCCGATGGGCGTCATGAAGCTGTTGGAGGCCGCCAGCATGACGGCGATCACGAAGGGCAGTGGCGAAACGCCCAAGGCACCGGCCACGGCCACGGCCACCGGAGTGAGCACGACAGCAGCGGCGTTGTTGGTGATCAGCTCGGTCATGAGCGAGGTGATCAGGTAGAAGACGCCCAACGTGAGGGCCGGACCCAGGTGGACCGTCAGCCCGGCGAGCCCCTCCCCCACCAGGGCTGCCGTGCCGGTCTTCTGAAGCGCGGTACCGAGGGGGATGATGGTGCCGAGCAACACCAGCACCATCCAGTCCATGTCCTGGTAGGCCTCGTCGGGAGTGAGGCAACCCGTCAGGAACATCGCGACTACCCCCAGCAGCGCCGACACGAGGATGGGCATCACCCCTACCGCCGCCAGGAGCACCACCGCAGCGAGGATCCCGACGGCCCACCCGAGCTTGCGCTGACGCCGCACGGGCGCATCCATCGCGCCCAGGAGCGCGAAGTCGGGCTCTTGATGATGGAGATGGGTCAAGGCCTCCGGCGTGGCTCGCACGAGCAACAGATCCCCGGGCTGAAGCTTGACCGTGCGCATGCGCTGCATCAAAGACGCGCCGTGGCGCTGGATGCCCAGCACCGTGACGCCGTATCGTTGACGGCACTTCAGATCGCGCAGGGTTTGGCCGATGGCGTGGGAACGCGGGGTCACGAGCAACTCTGCCAGCTCCTGGTCCGGAGCGTCTTCGAAGGCGACCTCGCGACCATGACGCTCCAGGGTGGGCTCGGCGACGCGTAGATGCGCGGAGTCAGTGAGCTGCACGATGTCGTCGACGCGCCCCTGGGCGATGAGCACGTCCCCCGCCCGCAGCGGCGTGGTGGCAATCTCATCCACGCGACGACGGTCATCCCGTTCGAGCGCGATCACGTCGAGGCCGTAGGTCTCTGCGAAGTGCGCATCGCGCAAGGTCGACCCCACGAGCTTCGACTCGGGCTGCACGATCAACACGGTCAGGTACTCCCGCAGCTCGTACGCCTCGAGCACGCCGCCGCCCGTCTGCCGCACCGGCGTGAGCCAGCGACCCACGCTGAGCAAGTACACCACGCCGATCGCCGTCAGGATCCCCGCCACCGGGGTGATGTCGAACAGCCCGATGCGCGGCAGGCCCAGGTCCAAGACCAGCCCTGCGACGAGCAGGTTGGTGCTCGTGCCGATCAGCGTGAGTGTCCCTCCCATTTGGCTCGCGAAGGAGAGGGGCATCAACAGCCTGGACGGCTGGGCGCCCATCTTGCGGGCCAGCCCGATCACCAGCGGGACCATCACCGCCACCACCGGCGTGTTGTTGACGAACGCGCTCAACGGAATGACGAACGCCATCGAAATGACCAGCAGCTTGAGCTCGCTCTCACCCGCCGCGCGACGCAAGAGGCGTCCCAGGGCGTCGATGGCTCCCGTGCGCACCAACCCGGTCGACATCACCAACATGGCCGCCACCGTGGCGACGGCTTCGTTGGCGAACCCGGCGATGCCTTCCGCTGGGGTGATGACCCGAGTGAGCACCAGGGCCGCCATCACCATCAGCCCCACCAACTCCACCCGCAGGCGGTTGTGGACGAAGAGCCCGAGCGCTACCACGGTCACCGCGAGGGTGACCCACATCGGCCCAGTCATGACACAGGGTCTACAGCACCGAGCGCGACTTGACCACCGAGCCCCAGGCCGCGAACTACTACCCAGCGCGGGCGCCTGCTGATACACGCAAGACCATGATCATCACGCTGGCCCCCGGGTCGTCCGAGGCGACGCTGGCCCAAGTCGAGGCCATCGCGGCGCGCTTCGAGGGCGTCGCGCCGCGACGCTACTCCTTCGAGGGCTCTCGTGAGTCGATCACGGAGGTGCACTTGATCGGGCAGACCCGGCACGTGCCCACGGACCCGTTCGAGGCGCTGCCCGGCGTGGTGCGGGTGGTGCGCGTCTCGACGAAGTACCGCCTGATCGGCCGCCACGACCAAGCCGAGGCGAGCGTGGGGTTCGAGTACCGCGGCGTGAGCTTCGACGATTGCACGGTGAACGTGTTCGCGGGTCTTTGCGCGGTGGACTCCGAGCAGCACGTCCAGCGCATGATGGCGGCTCTCGGCGGCGCGGCCCTACGCACTACGCGCATGGGCGCCTACAAGCCGCGCACCAGCCCGTACGACTTCCAGGGGCTCGGCAAGTCGTGCTTGCCCTGGGTGTTCGAGAGCGCAGGTAAGCACGGCGTGCAAGTGGTAGCCATGGAGGTCACCGACGCGCGGCACATCGAGGAGATCGAGGCGGCTCTCGGGCAGGCGGGTCGCCCCTGTGGCGTGATGCTGCAGGTGGGCACGCGCAACGCACAGAACTTCGAGCTGCTCAAGCAGGTGGGTCAGCAGAAGACGCACCCGGTGCTGTTCAAGCGCGGCATGGGCATCACCCTGGAGGAGTCCCTCAACGCCTGCGAGTACATCGCCAGCGAGGGCAACCCGAACATCGTCTTTTGTCTGCGCGGTGTGAAGACGCACTTGGGCGAGCCACACCGCAACTTGGTGGACTTCGCCCACGTCCCGGTGGTGCGACGGCTCACTCGCCTGCCGGTGTGCATCGATCCGTCGCACTCGGTCGGCCGTCGGGACTCGGGCCCCGACGGCATTCCCGACATCGTGCACGTCATCAGCCAGGGGGTGATCGCCGGCGCGACCCAGATCCTCGTGGACTTCCACCCCGAGCCCGGCGTGGCGCTGTGCGACGGGCCTCAAGCGCTGCTGCCCGCCGAGCTGCCCCGGCTGCTCGCCCACGTCGCGCGCGTGCGTCAGACGCACGAGGCGCTGGTCGCGGCGTGGGGCGGGTAGCTGTGCCGCAGCCGCTGCTGGCGCTCAGCCGCTCGTCGCGGGTGCCGGCTTCTCGGACGTCGGCGTGGTGGTGGGCTCGGGCTTGGGCTTGGGCTTCCCGAAGTCCACGTCGATCTTGGGTAGCGGCAGGCTAGGCAACCCGCTCGGCAGGCTCGGCACGCCGCCGCCGCTCGGTAGCTTCGGCAGCTCCTTTGGGAGCGTCTTCTGTACCTCCGGCGGCAGCTCGAAGCCGCTGAAGTCGAGGTTCGGGATCGAGAGTGGCTTCAGGCCGCAGCCGATGCCGATGGTCTCGAGCACCTTCGCCTTGTCGAGCTCGCGGGTATCCGCCAGGACCTTGACCAGGATCCCGACCGAGCCCTTGAGGGTCTGCTTGGCGATGGCGCCGGCGATCTTGCCGAGGGTCTGCCCCAGATGAGTCTCCGCCGCGGCGCCCGCCAAGGTCGTGCAGGCCAGGTTGCCGCGCAGCTCCAGCGAGATGGTGGCGTGGGTCTCCTCGCGCTTGATGACCCCGCCACCGCCGAGCTGGAACGCGCCCGCCTTGACCTTCGACTCGGTCAGCTCGACGCGAGACCGCTCGGGGTTCACGCGTAGCTTGGTGTCGAAGGTGGTGCGATCACCGAACACGATACCGTCGAGCTCGCGAGGGTGCGGCGGTATGTAGCCATGCAGCGTGGCCGACAGCGTGCCGGTGACGGGCCTCGGTTCGCCACCCGCCTCGAGCTCGAGCACCACCGTGCCGCTCGCCTTCACGTTCTTCAGCGGCAGCTTGGTGCCGAAGGGCGCGGACAGCTGATCGAGCGGTACCGGCGACAGCTCGATGGTCGCGCGGGCGGGCTGCCGGGCGTGCTCGATCTTGATGCGCACTGGCGCGCGAGCGATGTCGTCCTCGCCGAAAGCGAGCGCTGCGTCGACGTCCCCGCCGGTCCACGCCGCGCCGACCTTACCCAGGGCGATGCCGGAGAACTTCACGTCGCTGGCGCGGAAGACCGCACCCCCGGGCTGCGGCGCGATCTCTCCGCCGCTGACCACGAGCCACGGCTCGTCCGCCACACGCTCGCGCCAGGTGAAGTGCACGTCCCGTGCGACCGCCGGGAGCTTCAGCGTGCGCGGGTAGGTGCGCGCCCAGGTGCTGATCTCGAGCGCGAGCAGGGGCGCCGAGCCAGCGGTCTCGAGCTTCACCCCGCTCGCCTCGACGCCCTTGATGGTCAAGAAGTCCAAGCGAACGTCGAGCACCTCCGCGCTGCCCACGAGCCCCTGTACGCCGATCAGCCGAAACTTCGCGTCCTTGACCGTGGCTCGGCCGAACCCGAGGGTCACCTCGCCCACCTGCAGGGTCACGCCGCGCTGCTTCGCCTCCTCCACGATGCGATCCCGCATCCACGGTGGGAAGAGCACGAAGGCCCCGACGATGGCGGCCACCGCCACACCGATGAGGAATGCCGCGATCCCGAGCAGCAGCCGGCGGCGAGTCATGCTGCACTCTTACGCGAAGCGCGGCCGCAGGACAAATCGCGGCGACGGTTCAGCGATACGCGTCCCGGCGGTGCAGCGCGACCTCGAGACGACCGAGTGCCGATAGGGCATCGAGCGCGAGGGGCGGAGCGCCGAGCGGCGCGGGCAGGATGGCCTCGAGGCGCTCCGGCTCGACGCCCAGCTCCCAGCATCGAGCGAGCACCTCCGTGAGCGCGACCCGAGCCTCCCCGCGCACCTGTGATGGCACCGCGTCGGACGAGTACCTGCCCCAGAAGCGCTCGGGCGGTCGCACCTCGGCGTCGAGCCGCACCCGTGTGTGCACGGGTGCGCCGCCGGGGGACCAGACCGTCGCGACCTCGACCGGACGCCCTTCCCACGTCCCGCGAACGCTCACGTCGGCCGCCGATACCGTGGCGCCCAGACTCTGCGCCAGACTCGCGAACACCTGCCGCAGCGCGGGCGTCGCTTGCGACGGAAACGGCAGCGCGAGCGCGGCCGCCGGAATGCGCGCCGCCAGAGCGCACGCAGCCCGGAGGAACGCCTCCAGACTCCCGTGATCGAAGCCCGGGTCGCGTGTCTCGAGCCACAAACACTCGTCGTCGGCGTCCGCGATGCCGTAGCCGAAGTCGCGAGGAACGGCGGCGCGCGCGAAGCTCGTGGCCTGCGCCAGGTCCCGAGCGGAGAAGTAGTGATCCGCGTTCGGCCACTGCACCCGCGCATGGCCGGGCAAGTAGCGCTCGAAGCTGCCGAGGCGCCCCGCGTCGAGCCCGAGGCGCAGGTGCGGGTAGCCGAGTCGCGCAGTGAGGTGCACGCCACGCTCCCCGCGGTGCTCGCGGGCTACCACGACGGAGACCGGGCCGACGCTCGCGCTCAGCGTCTGCCCATCGAAGTGAGCGCCGGTGCGCTGCGCGACGGCTCGCCACGCGGCCAGGATCCGTGGCGACCCCACGTGCTCACTGAGCCGGAGGGGCTGCGTGGACGCCGGTCGGGTGGAGCGCTCGGGCAGGACCTCGACGGGCGTGCGCACCCGGAGTGACGCGCCGCGGGCGCGACGAACCGTGACATCCACGAACCAGGCGAGCTGCCAGTGGGTGCCTCGCGCCGACGGCTGCACGTTCGGCACCCGCAACTGGAACGGGATCGCTTCGCCCTCACTGGGGCGGCTGAGCGGGAGCTGCAGCTCGTAGCAGCCAAGCTCGGTCGACTCGGAAGTGCGCAGGCTGCGCAGCTCTTCGGCGACCAACGCTACGGTGACTGCCGTGTAGTGATGGAAGCCCACGTTGAAGAGCGCGACGGCGCCCTCGACCACCCCGCCGACCACCAGGAAGGTGTCGGCGAGCGCCACCTCCGCGTGAGGCTCGTCCGCCGTGGGCCCTCGGGGGTTGGACGACATCAGAGCTGGCTTGGCGTTCGGGCTGCTCGGCGGCGGCAGCACGAGGAGCCGGAAGCTCGCGCGGGCGTCGGGCCACCAAGGCACGTCCACGAGCACCGAGACGATGTACTGCATCGAGGAGCGCGCCCCCGCGTAGCTCGGCGGACAGTCGTGGGGGATCGTGAAGTTCGTGACGAAATGCTGCTCGCCGGCGAGCAGCGCCCTGGAGCTGAGCCGAGCGCGCAGCGTCAGCCGTGGGGTGATCTGGGTCACCTCGTACTTCCCCTGCCCGGTCGTGGTCCTCTCGGCGGCGCCGAGCCACACGTCGAGGGCGTCGATGTCCAGCGGACGAAGCGCCCGCGTGACCACCGTCCCCTCGACCGGATATCCCGGGTAGATCGCGGGGGGTGCGAGGAACGTCAGCGTGGGACGTCGCTTGAGCATCGGACCCTCGGCGTCCGCTCAGCGATCCCGGTCGGCGTGTCGGACGTTACCGGGCAGGCCGAGCGACATTGGCGCGATGCCGCGGCCGGTCAAGGGGTCTTGCCACAGGAGCCTGCCATCCCAGTCGAAGTACGCCATGCCCCAGTATACGCGCTCTGCCTCCAGGGCTTCGGTGTCTCGTTGGTCCGACGCGGGTACGGCCGACGCACCGGCACTTCGGATGCAGCTGCATGCCAGAGGCCCGGTGGACATCGGCCATCACCCAGACTATCGCCCATGGACGCGACCATGACGACGTCCGTTGCCGCCACAGGCCCCACCAAGCGGAACGCTCTGGCGACGTGGCTCGTCCCCGCCGTGTGCTTTGCAGTGGCGCCGCGAACTTCTTGGGCACCACGGCGTTTCGGATGGCACCCACCGCGGCGATCCTCGCGGGCATCTTCATCGCTTTTGCCTTCGCCAGGGTGATGATCAGCGAGCTGAACTCCGTGGCGGGGAGCAAGCTGGTCGTGTGGCACTGGTTCATCCCGGTCTACGGCCTGTATTGGGCTGCTGTGGCGGTGCAACGCGAAATGGCCACCGCCAAGCAGCGAGCCGGAAAGGGCGCCGCGCGCGGGGCGGTGCTGTACCTCTTCCTGTTCCTGTACGCGCTCGCGGCGGATCTGAACGATCTCGTGGAGTAGGACCGACAGCGGGACGGTCGGCCGACGTTCAGCGACGGCACTCGCTGATGGCGTCACGAGCGGCACTGACGAGGCCGACGGCGTCTCCGCGCGAGTCCACTCGCGGATCCCAGTCGCTGAGGCGCGTGAGGATGGTGAGCGGCTCGAGCAAGTAGCGCTCGGTGAGCTGCTCGCGCTGCTCCCCGGCCTCTTCGAGCTGCGCCAGGCCCCACTCGAGCTGATCGACGACCATGGGGATGGCGGTGCGATCCTTCAGGCGACCGGCGATGGTGACGAGACGTTCGCGCACCCACCAGGCGTACTCTCCGCCGGTTCGCGGCCACGCCTCCGCCAGGTGAAGCGAGAACCACTCACGCAGCTCGTCGGACGCGCGCTCGGGCTCGAGCTCGTACCCGTCGAGCAACGGGCCGAGCTGGTTGACGGCCCGCCCGAGACCGATGGTGTGATGCTGCGCTCCGCCGGACGGGTAGCCTGTGAACTGTCGCGACAGCTCGTGACCACCGGCGTCGCGGATCGCGACGAAGTGGTGAAAATTGCCAGAAGAGCCGTACCCGGAGAGCCCCAGCAAGGGCGTCGGCTGCTCGAGCTCCCGGAACAGCGCCGTCAGCGCGGGTCGGGCGACCTCGAGCGCCGCGTCGAGCTTCTGCGAGGCCAATCGACCTCGCGCGACGAGCACCGCGTCTTGCCCGTCGATGGTCGGTGCGCGCAAGTACGAGCGGCTGCCCGCGATGCCGAGGACCTCGAACGCGGTCTTGTCGTCCTTGGCCCGCGTCAGGTGCCAGATGGTCAACGAGCCGCCGTGCCCGCTGCCGCGCTCCACCACGATCGACTCCACGTCGGTGATCAGCGGATCGCAACCGAAGCCGACCTCGAGCGTATTGTGTGCTCTGGCCTTGCGATACTCCTTGGCGAAATCTCGCCGCAGCGTGCGCTCGATCTTGCGGTGGTCCACGCACAGCTGACCGCGGCGCGCAGACGCCCTGTCTGGATCCGGCTTCGGCCCCGGCACTCGGGCGCAGCGATTCGGAGCCGCAGAGGCCGGCGGCGCCCCGGGCTCGGACGCGGGCGCCACCGGCTGCACCAGCGCCGCCGGCGCGGCCGCGGGCGCAACGACCGCCGCGGGGGCGCACCCGCAGACGAACACGAACGCGAGGCCGAGGCTGCGCATCGGCGGCAGGCTATGCTGCGTCCAAGGCTGGTGGAATCGGTTTGTGTAGCGTGAGTCCAGCGCCGCTCCTTCCCGGACCCACGGTCGGCTGCTACCGTGTTCGAAGTCGCGATGAAGACCGACGCCTACGTGCTGGACCCGTCCCAGCCGCGCGCCCCCTCGGAGGAGGAGTGGCGGCGGATGACGGCAGAGGAACGTGAGCGGGTGGTCGCGGCGCTGCCCTCCGAGCTGCCCCGGGAGGGCCTGCCCGAAGGGGACGAACATCGGGATCCGAAGGAGCGAGCCCTCGAAGCGTTGCGCGAGTACTACCGGCGCCAGGGCAGACGCGTCTACTTGTCCGCGGAGCTGCCGGTCTACTACCCCGCCGAGCTCGTATTCGCACCCGATCTGATCGCCGTACTCGACGTCGAGCCACACCAGCGCTCGCGCTGGATGGTCTCTCACGAGGGCAAGGGGCTGGACTTCGCGTTGGAAGTGACGCTGGCAGGTGACCGCAAGAAGGACCTGGAGACGAACGTCGAGCGCTACGCTCGTCTCGGCATTCCCGAGTACTTCGTGCTCGATCTGAAGCTCCGCCGCCTCCTGGGCTATCAGCTGGGCTCGGGTGGAGTCTACGAACCGATCCTACCGCAGGCTGGACGCTGGACGTCGCGAGTGCTGGGCCTCGCTCTGGCGCTCGAGCTCGGTCGCGTGCGCTTCTTCGCGGGCTCCGCGCCCCTGCCGCACGCAGACGAGCTGATTCACCGCTTGGAGGCCATGGTCGGAGAGCTCGTCTCCAAAGAGCAGACGCTCGCCGACGAGCTCGAAGCAGCGCTCGCGCTCGCTGCACGGGAGAAGGCACGCGCCGAGGAAGAGAAGGCACGCGCCGAGGAAGAGAAGGCACGCGCCGAGGAAGAGAAGGCACGCGCCGACTCGCTCGTCGCACGGCTCCGCGAGCTCGGCGTCGACGTTGAGCCCAAGGAGTAGCGACACCGCCCGGCTGCTCGCCGTACGCAACACCACCAATCCCGTGGTAGATCCCGCTGCGCATGGCGACGTACCTGACCCGGGCTGGCTACAAGGCGCTGGCGGACGAACTCTCTCGCCTCGTGAGCGCGGAGCGCCCGCGGGTCGTTCAGGAGGTGCAGGACGCGGCCGCGCAAGGCGACCGGAGCGAGAACGCCGAGTACATCTACGGCAAGAAGCGACTACGCGAGATCGATCGCCGCATCCGCTTCCTGACCAAGCGGGTCGACAGCGCGGTCGTGGTCGAGGGCGACGAGCGCCGTCGAGATGGGGTGTACTTCGGTGCGACGGTGGAGGTGGAAGACGAGGACGGCAAGCGCAGCCGCTACACCATCGTGGGGCCGGACGAGGC
The DNA here is from genome assembly GCA_019637295.1 of Polyangiaceae bacterium. Classification (GTDB taxonomy): domain Bacteria; phylum Myxococcota_A; class Polyangia; order Polyangiales; family Polyangiaceae; genus JACKEA01. Next base: position 48,579 of record JAHBVX010000018.1, on the reverse strand, counting down.
CGATCCGGGCAAGGGCCTGCTCAGCTTCAAGTCGCCCCTCGGCCAAGCGCTCATGAAGAAGAAGGTCGGCGACGTGGTCACCGTGCGCCGGCCCGCGGGCGAGATCGACGTGGAGATCTTGAGCATCGAGTAGCGCTGCAGGGAAGCTGCGGCGAACTGAGGCGTAGGACGCCGACGTGAAGTTCTCTCTCCTGCTCCTGGCCGCGGCGCTCGTGTCCCCGTCGTTCGCCTGCAGCTCCGGCTCCGGGACCGACCTGCCCTCGACCGCGCTCGACGGCGGCTCGGACGCACCCGCGTCCGGGGGCAGCTCCGGCGCCGCTGGCAGCGGCGCGGCAGCGGGCGCGGCGGGCACCCCATCCGGGGGCGCCGCGGGCAGCGGCGGCGCGGCGGGGGGCGGGGGCTTTGGCAACACCTCGGGCAGCGGCGGCGGAGGTACGGGTGGGGGCAGCGCGGGCAGCGGCGGGGCGGGAGGCTGCGGGGATGGGGCCGTGGGCGTGGGCGAACAGTGCGACGGCATCAACGTCGCGGGGCACACCTGCGCCACCGTGCTCGATCCCTCCGCCACGGGCACGCTGGGCTGCACGTCGAGCTGTATGTTCGACACCAGCTCGTGCTGCCTGCCCGCCTGCGGAGGGAAGCAGTGCGGCACCGATGGCTGCGGCGGCGTGTGTGGCACCTGCCCCTCGGGGTACGCCTGTCAGAGCAACAGCTGCGTGTGCGAGCCGAACTGCTCCGGAAAGCAGTGCGGCAGCAATGGCTGCGGCGGTAGCTGCGGAACCTGCAGCAGCGGATCGTCCTGCGTCAGTGGTCAATGTCAATGCACGCCAAACTGCGCCGGCAAGCAGTGCGGCAGCAACGGCTGCGGCGGTAGCTGCGGGGCGTGCGGATCGGGCACGAGCTGCAATGCCCAGGGCCAGTGCACGGCCCCTGGCGGCTGTACGCCTCCCGCCCAGTGCTCGAGCAGCGCGCCCTCCAGCGGGACGGCCCAGTACTGCCTCCCCCTCGACGCCTATACGGCGTGCGTGCACTGCTCCGCGAGCTGTGGCCTGCCGCAGTACGGCTATCAGTGCACCTCGAGCGGAGGGCCGCCGGGCCTGAGCGGCTGCGTGCACAAGACGGGCGGCGGGACCCACTGTTGCCCGCAAGCGGCGTGCCTGCGCGCCACTCCCTGGGACAACAACTGCGCGCTCGACGGCCTGCCCCCCTACTCGTACACCTGCCACCCGAGCGCGACCATTCCCTCCGGCTGCAAGCAGCGCCAAGGCGCCTACTACTGCTGTCCGTCGTGAGCGGGTGTGTGAACGGGCCCGCGGTCCGACTTGGTGGCGGGGTCGCGAGCGTCAACCATCGTGGGCGGCGCGAGCGGTGCGGGCGTAGTTGCCGGGGTCGGAGCTCGGCTCGTCCCCGAAGCCCATGTTGATGATCGCAGTCCACGGGAGCACGCCGTCTTCGGCGTAGTTCACCAGGCCGATCTGAACGCCGCGCAGGCGCCTTGCGTGGTTGAACAGTCCGATCTGCACGCCCCGGGCTTCGCTGGCGATGTTCGCGATGCCGATCTGCGCGCCGTGCACCGACTCGGCGTAGTTCGCGGCGAGCCCGAGCTGCAGCCCGCGGTGACTGTCGAGAGCGACGGCGGCCGCGCCGATCTGCGCGCCGTAGGACCTCCCGGCCATGGCCAGGAGGCCCACCTGGGCTAGCCCACGAAACTCTGCCGCGCCCGCGCCCATGACGCCGAGCTGCAGGCCGCCGGCGAAGTCGTGCGAGAAGCTGGAGACTCCCGCCTGCACCAGGCCGCGAAAGCGCCCCGCGCTGTTGACCGCGCCGAGCTGGACCAGACCCGCAAATCGCGCGTCTCCGCGCAGGTCGAAGTCGAACGGGTCTTGCCCCTGCGCGTTGACCACGCCGAGCTGCCCGATGCCGGTGAAGTCCCCCCGCGAGTGATTGAAGCCGCCGAGCTGAAGCGCTCCGACGAAGGCGTCGTCCGTGCGGTTGTAGCCGCCGAGCTGCAGGGCTCCGGCGAAGTCTCTGGCGCGGTTGTAGCCCGCGACCTGGAACACGGCGGCCGTGTCGAGCGTGCGATTGTAGGCCAGCGCCAGCTGTCCCACGCCGGCGAAGCTGCGCGCGCGATTCTCGCCGACGCCGATTTGCGCGATGCCGCCGAAGTCGTCCGACAAGTTGCGACCGAGGGCCAGCTGCACGCCTCCGTAGTGCGTTCCGGCGTCGTTGCGAATGAGGGACAAGGACAGCACGCCGTAGAAGCGCTCGATGCGCTCGTGAGCTAGCCCGAGGGCGGCGATGCCACCGAAGGTGCCGAGTCGCGGGCGCACGCCGGCGTGCAACACCCACCAGTCGCCCGGCGGCTCCGTGGCGATGGGGGCTGGCATCGCGGGGTGCGGGCTGGCTTCGGGGCCGCGCTCGAGGCCTCGGTGGGACACCCGCTCTTCGTCGGCGGCGACGAGCTGCGCGGGACTGCGCGCAGGGGTCGTCCCGATGTCGTCGGCCGCCGAAGCTGGGGGAGTCGCCAGGGCGACGGGGGCGCTCGTGACCGTAGCCAGCACGAGCGAAAGCAAGGGTGTTCGCATGACTCGAGGACAACGCAGCTCAGGCAGGGCGCTTACGGTCGCCCACCCGTTCACTGAGCAATGGACGTGAGCGCTGGTGATTTCGGTCCGACGCGGAACCGGCGGGTCGCGCGGCGCTGACGGGCGCGTGACGAAAATCGCTGCGGTCCGCCCCGCGCCGCACTAGGGTCCCCCGGCCCGAGCGCCGGCACGCCGGACTCCGGCACCCGACTCGCCCGACGCTCACGTGTCGGCGTGACCCGAGACTTTCCGAAGGAGAACGAGACATGGCCGAGATCCGTTTGGACAACCGAGTAGCAATCGTCACTGGCGCCGGCGGAGGCCTTGGCCGCTCCCACGCGCTCTTGCTCGCGAGCCGCGGCGCGAAGATCGTCGTCAACGACCTGGGCGGCAGCGTGGACGGCAGCGGCAGCGATCAGAAGGCCGCCGACAAGATCGTCGACGAGATCAAGGCCGCCGGCGGCCAGGCCGTCGCGAGCTACGACGGCGTAGACACGTTGGAGGGTGCCGAGAAGATCGTGAAGACCGCGATCGACGCCTTCGGCAAGCTCGACATCGTCATCAACAACGCCGGCATCCTGCGCGACGTGAGCTTCGTGAAGATGACCGAAGAGGACTGGAACAAGGTGCTGCAGGTCCACCTGACCGGCACCATGAACGTCAGCAAGGCCGCCTGGCCGCACCTGCGCAACAACAACTTTGGTCGCGTCGTGAACACCACCAGCGCCGCCGGCCTGTACGGCAACTTTGGCCAGGCCAACTACAGCGCCGCCAAGCTGGGAATCGTGGGCCTGACCAAGACCCTGAGCCACGAAGGCGCCAAGTACAACATCAAGGCCAACGTCATCGCCCCCATCGCCAAGAGCCGCATGACCGAGACGATCATGCCGCCCAACGTGCTCGAGAAGCTGCTCCCGGAGTACGTCTCGGCGCTCGTGCTCATCCTCTGCTCGGAAGAGCTCGAGGACAGCGCCCAGGTGTACGCCGTCGGCGGCGGCTACTTCTCCCGCGTGGCCATCGTCGAAGGCGAAGGCATCGGTATCCCCACGGACAAGATCAGCCCCGAGGCGATCAAAGAGCAGTGGGCCGCCGTGAACGACCTGAGCAAGGCGCGTCCCTTCAGCAACGCGATGGAAGCGGCAGGGCAAGCGATGAAGTTTGCGATGGGGTGACCGGGTTCGGAGGGGGGGCTGCGGGGCCTTGGCATCGACGGTGCCGCGCTCGGACTCGAATCGACATCAACCAGGGCAGATCCCCACGAGTGGGGGCGTAGTGCGTGACGGTCAGGTCCCTCTCGGGGCCCAGGGCGACCCGGCGGCCGGGCCCCGCGGCCATGAAGTGCGAGGCGCATCCCGAGTCCGATAGTCCCTCTATGGGGTCCCGGGCTGCGCTAGAATCGGAACCTCGGGGTATCGCGTGCACATCGCCATTCTGCGGATCGCAGTCTTCTTGATTCTGGTCGGTGCCCCGCTGCGCGCGCTCGCGGCGCCGCCTTCGGCCACCACGTCGCCGGCTACCTCGCTGACCACCAGCTCGGCCGTGCTGAACGGCACTGGCACCCCCGCCGGGGAGGCCAGCACCGGGTGGTATCGCTACAGCACCACGAGTCCAGGCACCTGCAACGACTCCTTCGGCACCCGCGTGCCGAGCGCCGGCGGTACGGATCTGGGCTCCGGGGCGGTAGCGGTCCCGTACGCCATCACCACCACCGGTCTGACTTCGGGGGTCACCTACTACTTCTGCGCCATCGTCTCGAACGCCTCGGGCACGGCGTTTGGCAACGTCCTGTCGTTCACCATCCCGGGGGCGCCCGTGGCGGCCACCACCGGGGCCAGCGGCATCACCAGCACCGCCGCCACCCTCGGCGGCTCAGCCAATCCGGTGGCGGCATCGACCACCGGCTGGTTCCGCTACTCCACCACCAGCCCGGGCACCTGCAACGACACCTTCGGCACCCGGGCGCCCGTCAGCGGTGGCTCTGCGCTGGGGTCGGGTACCAGCGTGGTGGCCTACACGCAGGGGATCTCCGGCCTCACCCCCGGCGCCACCTACTACTATTGCGCGATCGCGAGCAACGCCCACGGCACCTCCTATGGCGCGCTGGACTCCTTCACCGTGCTGCCGGCGGTGCCTTCAGTCGCCACCAGCGCCGCCACCCTGCTGACCGGGACCACGGCGCAGCTCAACGGCTCGGGCAACCCCGGGGGCGCGGCCACCACGGGGTGGTTCCGCTATGCGACGGCCAGCCCCGGCAGCTGCAACGATAGCTTCGGCGCTCGTGCTCCCGCCAGCGGCGGCACGGCCCTCGGCGCCGGCAACACCAGCGTCCCGTTCTCGGTGGGCGTCACCGGTCTGTCACCTGGCACCACCTACTACTACTGCGCCATCGCGCAGAACTCGGCGGGCACGGGCTTCGGAGCCGTGCAGCAGTTCACGACGCCGCTGCCGCCCACGGTGACCACCACGGCGGCCACCCTCGTCACCAACGTGGGCGCACGGTTGAACGGCACGGCCAACCCGAACGGCGCGACGACCACGGGGTGGTTTCGCTACAGCGCTACCGCCCCGGGCACCTGCAACGACACCTTCGGCTCGCGCGCGCCCGTCAGCGGCGGCACGAACGTCGGTGGCGGCGGCAGTCCGGTCGCGTACTTCCAGAGCATCACCGGGCTGTCGGCGGGCACCACGTACTACTTCTGCGCGATCGCCTCGAGCGCGGAGGGACTGTCCTTCGGCCAGGTGCTGTCCTTCACGACGCTGGCGGCGCCCACGGTGACCACCCAGCCCGCGACCACCGTGCTGGCGACCTCCGCCGTCTTGAACGGCACGGCCAACCCGAACGGCGCCACCAGCACCGGCTGGTACCGCTACGCCACCACCAACCCGGGCACGTGCAACGACACGTTCGGCACCCGACTGCCCACCAGCGGCGGCAGCGCCTTGGGCGCAGGCACTTCGGCGACGGCCTACGCGTTCACCGCCAGCGGGCTCCTGCCCAACACCACGTACTACTTCTGCGCGATCGCCAGCAACGCCTACGGGACGTCCTTCGGCGCGCCGCTCTCGTTCACCACGGCGGCGGCGGCGCCCACGGCGGTGACCAGCGCGGCCACGCTGCTCACCGGGAGCACGGCGCAGCTCAACGGCTCGGGCAACCCCGGGGGCTCGGCCACCACGGGCTGGTTCCGCTACGCGACCACCAGCCCCGGCACCTGCAACGACAGCTTCGGCACTCGCGCGCCGGCCAGCGGCGGCTCGGCCCTGGGCTCGGGGACCAGCAGCGTCGCGTTCTCTCAGGGCATCACCGGGCTCGCGTCGGGCACGCTCTACTACTTCTGCGCCATCACGCAGAACGCGGTGGGCACGGCCTTCGGAGCCGTACAGCAGTTCACCACGCCGCTGCCGCCCACGGTGACCACCACGGCGGCCACCCTCGTCACCAACGTCGGCGCACGGTTGAACGGCACGGCCAACCCGCACGGCGCGACGACCACCGGGTGGTTCCGCTACGCGACGACCAGCCCCGGCACCTGCGACGACAGCTTCGGCTCTCGCGCTCCCGTCTCGGGCGGCACCAACGTCGGTGGTGGCAGCAGTCCGGTCGCGTACTTCCAGAACATCACCGGGCTGTCGCCGGGCACCACGTACTACTTCTGCGCGATCGCCTCGAGCGCGGAGGGACTGTCCTTCGGCCAGGTGCTGTCTTTCACGACGCTGGCGGCGCCCACGGTGACCACCCAACCGGCGACCACCGTGCTGGCGACGTCGGCCGTCTTGAACGGCTCGGCCAACCCGAACGGCGCCACCAGCACCGGCTGGTACCGCTACGCCACCACCAACCCGGGCACCTGCAACGACACGTTCGGCACCCGACTGCCCACCAGCGGAGGCAGCGCCTTGGGCGCAGGCACTTCGGCGACGGCCTACGCGTTCACCGCCAGCGGGCTCCTGCCCAACACCACGTACTACTTCTGCGCGATCGCCAGCAACAGCTACGGGACGTCCTTCGGCGCGCCGCTCTCGTTCACCACGGCGGCGGCGGCGCCCACGGCGGTGACCAGCGCGGCTACGCTGCTCACCGGGACCACGGCGCAGCTCAACGGCTCGGGCAACCCCGGGGGCTCGGCCACCACGGGGTGGTTCCGCTACGCGACGGCGAGCCCCGGCACCTGCAACGACAGCTTCGGCACTCGCGCGCCGGCCAGCGGCGGCTCGGCCCTGGGCTCGGGCACCAGCTCCGCCGCCTTCTCCCAGGGCATCACCGGGCTCACGCCGGGCACGCTCTACTTCTTCTGCGCCATCACGCAGAACGCGGTGGGCACGGCCTTCGGAGCCGTGCAGCAGTTCACCACGCCGCTGCCGCCCACGGTGGTCACCCTGGCAGCCACGGCGGTGGCCAACACCTCCGCGACCCTGAACGGTACGGGTAACCCGCACGGAGCGGCGACCACCGGCTGGTATCGCTACGCGACCACCAGCCCCGGCACCTGCGACGACACGTTTGGCTCCCGTGCTCCCGTCACCGGCGGCACGAGTCTCGGGGCCGGCAACTCGCCCGTGTCCTTTCCCCGCTCGGTCACCGGCCTCTCGCCCGGCACCACGTACTACTTCTGCGCGATCGCCTCGAGCGCGGAGGGTCTGTCCTTCGGTCAGGTGCTGTCTTTCACGACGCTCGCGGCGCCCACGGTGACCACCCAACCGGCCAGCAACGTGCTGGCGACGTCGGCCGTCTTGAACGGCTCCGCCAACCCGAACGGCGCCACCAGCACCGGCTGGTACCGCTACGCGACGACCAACCCCGTCACCTGCAACGACACGTTCGGCACCCGACTGCCCACCAGCGGCGGCAGCGCTCTCGGCGCGGGCACCTCCGCGGCACCCTACGCATTCACGGCCAGCGGGCTCCTGCCCAACACGACGTACTACTTCTGCGCGATCGCCAGCAACGCCTACGGGACCTCCTTCGGGACTCCGCTCTCCTTCACCACGGCGCAGGCAGCGCCCACCGCCGTGACCACCGCGGCCTCGTCTCTGACGCCGACGACGGCGCAGCTCAACGGCTCCAGCAACCCGGGGGGCGCAGCGACCACCGGCTGGTTCCGCTATGCGACCACCAGCCCCGGCACCTGCAACGACAGCTTCGGCACTCGCGCGCCGGCCAGCGGCGGCTCGGCCCTGGGCTCGGGCACCAGCAGCGTCGCCTTCTCACAGGGCATCACCGGGCTCGCTCCTGGCACCCTCTACTACTTCTGCGCCATCACGCAGAACTCGGTGGGGACGGCCTTCGGCGCGGTACTCTCCTTCACGACCACCAGTCCGCCCACCGTGAGCACGCTGGCGGCGACGCCGGTGACCGCGTTCACCGCCACCCTCAACGGCTCCACCAATCCTCACGGCTTCGCCAGCACGGGTTGGTTCCGCTACTCCACGACCAGCCCGGGCACCTGCAACGACAGCTTCGGCATCCGCGCGCCCGCCAGCGGCGGCACCGCCCTGGGCTCTGGCAACATCGCGGTCGGTCACTCTCAACCGATCACCGGGCTCACACCCGGCACCACGTATTACTTCTGCGCCATTGCCTCCAGCGCCATCGGTACGGGCTTTGGACAGGTCTTGTCGTTCACCACGCCTGCCAGCCAGCCGGTGGTGACCACCGTGTCCGTGACCGATGTCTCGGGGACGTCGGCGACGCTCAATGGTTCGGCCAATCCTCACAGCTCCGCCACCACCGGCTGGTTCCGGTACTCGACGGCCAACCCGGGCACGTGCAACGACACCTTCGGGACTCGGGCCCCGGTCACTGGGGGCACGGCCCTGGGCAGCGGCAGCACGCCCGTTGCCTACGCCACTACCGTCAGCGGCCTGACCACCGGCGTGACCTACTACTTCTGTGCCATCGCCGAGAACTCGGTCGGCGTCGGCTTCGGCGCCGTTCTGTCGTTCAACACCGCGGCGCCGTCGGTCACTACCCAGCCGGCCACCGCCGTGTCCAGCACCGGCGCCACTCTGAACGGCTCCGGGAACCCCAACGGCACGGCCTCGACCGGCTGGTTCCGATACTCGGCGACCAACCCGGGCACCTGCAACGACACCTTTGGCACCCGGGCTCCCGCGACTGGCGGCACCGCGCTCGGGGCTGGCTCGGTGGCGGTTGCTTATGCGCAGACGCTCTCGGGCCTGGCGTCGTCCACCACCTACTACTACTGCGCGATCGCCTCCAGCGCCGCGGGTCTCGGCTACGGTGCCGTGCTCTCGTTCACCACCACCGGTGCGCCCACGGTCGTCACGCAGCCGGCCACCGCGGTGTCCAGCACGGGTGCCACGCTCAATGGCTCGGCCAATCCCAACCTCTCCGCCACCACGGGCTGGTTCCGGTACGCCACCACCAGTCCAGGCACCTGCAACGACACCTTCGGGACTCGCGCGCCCTCGAGCGGCGGAGCCGCGCTCGGCGCCGGTTCGGCTCCAGTGGACTACTCCCAGACGGTCACCGGGTTGTCTGCCGGCGCGACTTACTACTATTGCGCCGTCGCCTCCAACGCGCTGGGGGTTCGCTTCGGCGCCGTTCTGTCGTTCACCACTCCCGCCGCACCCACGGTGACGACCCTGGCGGCGACCGGTGTCTCCAGCAGCGGCGCGACCCTGAACGGCTCGGCGAATCCTCGGCTGTCCGACGCCACCGGCTGGTTCCGGTACGCGACGACCAGTCCCGGCGCCTGCAACGACACCTTCGGGATCCGGGTGCCCGCTGGGGGCGGCACCGCGCTCGGCGCCGGCTCCAGCGCAGTTCCGTACTCCGAGCCGCTCACCTCCCTCACCGCGGGAACCACGTACTACTACTGCGCGATCGCTTCGAACGCGGTGGGCACCAGCTTCGGCGCGGTGCTCTCCTTCACCACCCCGGCAGCGCCCGTGGTGGTGACGCAACCGGCGACCGTCGTCTCGAGCAACGGAGCGACCCTGAACGGCTCGGCGAACCCGAGCGGGACGGCGTCGACCGGGTGGTTCCGCTACGCGACCACCAACCCGGGGACCTGCAACGACACCTTCGGTACCCGGGCGCCCGCCGCCGGGGGCACCGCCCTCGGCTCCGGCTCCGCCGCGGTAGCCTATTCCCAGGCGCTCACCGGCCTCACCGCGGGCGCCACGTATTACTACTGCGCGCTCGCTTCGAACGCGACGGGTACCGGCTTCGGCGCGGTGCTCTCCTTCACCACTCCGGCGGCCCCCTCGGTGACCACCGAGGCTGCCAGCGCCGTCGCGGGTACGTCCGCCACGCTGGAGGGCGCCGCCAATCCGAACGGTTCCGCCACCACCGGGTGGTTCCGCTACGCGACGACCAACCCCGGCACCTGCAACGACACCTTCGGCACCCGCGCTCCGACCAGCGGTGGCAGCGCGCTGGGTTCCGGCTCTACCTTGACCGGCTACTCCCAGCCGGTGACGGGCCTCACGCAGAACACCACGTATTACTACTGCGCGATCGCGTCGAACGCGGTGGGCACCAGCTTCGGTGCGGTACTCTCCTTCACCACGCTCGGCCCGCCCGTGGTGGTGACGGCGCCGGCCACTCTGGTCACGCCCAGCACCGCCACCCTGAACGGCTCGGCCAACCCGAGCGGCGCGACCACCACGGGCTGGTTCCGCTACGCGACGACCAGCCCCGGCACCTGCAACGACACGTTCGGTACCCGCGCTCCCACGAGCGGCGGCGCAGCGCTCGGGTCGGGCGCCTCGGCGGTGGCCTACTCCCAGGACATCTCCGGCCTCACACCCGGCACGACCTACTACTATTGCGCCATCGCCTCCAGCTCCGGGGGTACCAGCTTCGGCGCGGTGCTCTCCTTCGATACGGTGGCTGCGCCGGCAGTGGTCACGCTCGCGGCCACCCAGATCACCAGCACCGGTGCCACGCTCCAGGGCTCCGGCAACCCCAACCTCGCCACCGCCAGCGGCTGGTTCCGCTACGCCACCTCGAGCCCGGGGACCTGCAACGACAGCTTCGGTATCCGGGCGCCCGCGAGCGGCGGCACGCCCCTGGGCGCCGGCTCCAGCGCGGTCCCCTTCGACCAGGCGCTCACCGGCCTCGCCCAGGGCACCACGTACTACTACTGCGCCATCGCCCAGAACGCTCAGGGTCTCGGCGTAGGTGACGTGATGTCGTTCACCACGCCGAGCGTGCCGGTGGTCACCACCGAGGCCGCTACCGGGGTGACCAACACGGCGGCCACCCTCGAAGGCACGGCCAACCCCAGTGCTGGTGCGAGCACCGGATGGTTCCGCATCGCCTCCACCAGCCCTGGTGCGTGCAACGACAGCTTCGGTACCCGGGTGCCCGCTACCGGGGGCACGGCCCTGGGCGACGGCACTGCTCCGGTTCCCTTCGCCGAGATGGCATCGGGTCTGGTGCCGGGCGGCACCTACTACTACTGCGCGATCGCGCAGAACGTAGTCGGCACGGCCTTCGGTGCGGTGCTCTCCTTCACCACGCCGGAGACGCCAGAGCCACCCGTGGTGGTCACCGAGGCGGCCACTGCGGTCACCAACACCGGCGGCACGCTCCAGGGCACCGCCAACCCGAACCTCACCGCCACCACCGGTTGGTTCCGCTACAGCAGCACGGATCCGGGCGCCTGCGACGACACCTTCGGCACCCGCACTCCCGCGACGGGCGGCACCGCGCTCGGCGCTGGCTCCACTCCGGTGGCCTACGGCGAGGCGATCACCGGGCTCCAGCCGGGGACCGTCTACTACTACTGTGCGATCGCCTCCAGCGCGGTAGGCACCGGGTTCGGGGATGTATTGAGCTTCACCACCTCGGCCCTGGCGCCCAGCGTCACCACGGATGCTCCCAGCGACGTGACCGTCAGCTCCGCCACGCTGAACGGTACGGCGGTGGCGAACGGCGCCGACACCGGCGGCTGGTTCCGCTACAGCGCCACGGATCCGGGCGCGTGCGACGACAGCTTCGGCGTGCGGGTTCCCGCCACCGGGGACGTGCCCCTGGGCGCCGGCACCACGTCGGTCCCCTTCTCCGAGGCCATCGCGGGTCTCACGACGCAGGTCTACTACTACTGTGCGATCGCCGAGAACGCGGAGGGGATCGCCTTCGGCAACGTGGTGTCCTTCTCGCCCGGCACCACTCCGCCCACCGTGACGACCGAGCCGGCGACCGGCATCGAGGCGACCCAGGCGTTGGCCGCGGGCACGGCCAACCCGAACGGCCTCGACGCCGAGGGCTGGTTCCGCGTCGGGCAGACCAACCCGGGGACCTGCAGCGATGCCTTCGGCCAACGCGTGCCGGCGGTCGGCGGGATTGCCCTGGGAGCGGGGACAGCGGCGATGGCGTTCACCGAGCTGCTGACCGCCCTCGAACCCAGCGCGACCTACTACTTCTGCGCAGCGGCGAGCAACCTCGGCGGCGCTGCCTTCGGACAGGTGCAAACCTTCACCACCGAGGCCGCGCCCCCGGTGGTCCAGACCGTGGCGGCGGATCGCGAGGCAGACGGCTCGCTCACTCTGAGCGGCAGCGCCGACCCCCGCGGCTCGGAGACCACCGCCTGGTTCCGTTACGACGTGACCAGCCCGGGCACTTGTAACGACACCTTCGGCACTCGCCTGCCGGTGGCGGACGGACAAGCCCTGGGGGATGGTCGGTCCCCGGTGTCGTTCTTCGAGTCCGTCGCCGCGCCGGCCCCAGGTACCTACTACGTGTGCGCCATCGCCTCCAACGAGGCGGGCTTGGCCTACGGCAACGTGCTCTCGGTGGTGGTAGAGGCCGCGCCCAAAGCTGGCGGAGCGACCGGCGACGACGGGGGCTGCGGCTGCCTCACGGTGCCGAAGCCGAGCCGCGGCGGCCTCTTCCTCGCGCTGCTGGCGCTGCTGGTCCTGGGCGGCCGGCGAATCTCGCGCAGGGACCGCGTCTAGCGGATGGCGCCGCCCGCGATCACCGTAGTGGTGCGGCTGGCGTCGAAGAAGCTGGTGCCTGCTGCGAACGCGTCTTGCGTGGTGGCGTCAAGGGACTCGGCCAGCTTCAGCTTCGTCAGCTCGAGTTGGCCGCGGCGCGCGCGGGCAATGGCCAGCTGCCTGGGATCTCCAGCGCACTCTCTCGGCTGTAGCTCTCCGAGTCCGACGAAGCCGCCGAACCGCTCGCGCGCTGCCGCCCGATCCGCAGCCGCCAGCGGTGACTGGAGCTTGCGCAGCGCGTCGGCGCGAATCCTCGCGGCTGCTGGCTCGGCGCCCTCGGCCGGCCCCACCGGACCCGTGACGAACAGGGTCTCGGGCAGGCGCACGGGATCGTAGCGAGCGGTCCAACCGCCGCCGGGAGCCGCGCTCGAGAGTCGCGCCGCGAGCAGGAGGAAGGTCGAGAACCGCTCGTCCTCGGGCGGCGGCGCGGGAACCGCCATGGCCACCGCGCTGGGGGTCTCGCCCATCACCAGCGTGCCGATCACTCGCGACTCTCCCGGCGGCCGGGGCGACGGTGGCTTACCCGCCTCGATGGGCGTGAGCGCCTGCTCGATGCTGGTGGTCGCCGCGGCGCGGTCCACGTTGCCCAGCACCACCAGGCGCGCGTTGCGCGGCTTGAAGTGCGCCGCCCAGAAGGCCACCGCAGCGTCGCGATCGATGCCCTCCACCTCGCTGGCGACGCCACCCCGCCGACCGCCGCCGGGAGAGGGCTGGATCGACTCGGCGGCGTAGGTGAGGGCGGTCAGCTCGGGATCCCCGCCGCTGCGCTGCTCGATACCCGCAAGCACCGCAGCGCGCGCCGCCGCGAACTGCGCTTCGGTCAGCTCCAGCCGGGTGAGCCGGGTGGCGATGCGCACGAGCTCTGCGTCCACCTGGTCCCGAGGCACCACCGCCGAGTAGAGTGAGTGAGCCGAGCCGCTCTCGAACTGGGCGGTCGCCACGCCTCCCACGGAGGCGGCCAGAGCGCGCTCCAGAATGCGAACCATTCCAGACTGACCCGGTGGATCGTGATCCGTGCCCACCCCGAAGGCGACCGCCAGCGCCACCGAGTCACCACACTCCGCCGCCACCAACTCCACCGCCAGTCCGTTCGGCAACGTGAGCGCCTGCACCGCGGGTGGCTCGGCGGGGGCCACGGCGGCGGGACCGGAGCTCCGGTACCGGTACACCAGGATACCGAGCGCCATCGCCGAAGCGAGAGCGACTAGCGCGACCAGGGTTCGTTTGCGCATCGCGTCCGGGATGTTCCAGCGAATGGGCAGCCCTGTCCACCGGCGGTGCCCAGCCAGGCCCCGCTGGCTGCCTCAGAACTGACCGCTGAGCCCGAGCCCGACCGTGGAGGTGCCCACCACGGGGGCCAGCGTCAGCGACGAGGCCTCGAGCACATAGCGCTTCTTGCGCTCTGCCAGACCGTAGACGAACAGGAGGACACCGGTGGTGTGCGCGGCCGAGTGAATAATCAGCCAGGAGCAGGCGCCCCGCTCTTCCGAGCACACGTCGGGGACGAACCCCCAGGTTCCCAAGCCGGGCGTGTACATCATGACGAGGCGCCAGTCCGACTCGTCCGAGTAAGCCGACACGACGCTGGCCACCAGCAAGTTCACCCCATAGGTGGTGCCGCCCAGGATCCCGCCAGCGATGACGGCTCCCCGCAGGTTCGACGACTCGAGCCGGTAGCCCTGGGGCGCAGGCTCGCCCTCGACGTAAGGCAGCACTTTGGGTCGCGGATCCACGGGCGGCTGCTGCGGGTACGGGTGATACGGGTACGGGTACGGGTACGGGTACGGGTACGCTGGCGGCACGGCGCCAGGAGGAGGCGGCGGCGCGGTAGCGGGCGGCGGCGCGGTAGCGGGCGGCGGCGCGGTAGCGGGCGGCGCCGCGGTGGCGGGCGGCGGCGCGGTGGGCTCGTCCGCGCGCGCGACCTCGGCGCTGAGTGCGACCAGTGTCAGCGCGAACCACGCTGCGGCTCTCGGATGAGCAATCACTGTCTTGGCTTCGCTCGCAACACCGTGGCCCCACTGATTCCGCCGCGCCCGACCACAGTACGCCACCGGCGCCGCCAGAACGCAAGGGGTGGGAGGGAGGCAGTCGCGCGCGAACGCCCGGCGACGTTCGACTGGGTGCTCGCGCGCGTTGCCGCAGACGAGGAGCTCGCCCAGGCCGCGCGCCCCGCGTTCAACGAATCCAGGTCAGTGAGGCGACGCACGAGCTGCTAGAGGGGAAGTGCGAGTTCGCCTTTCGCGGTGAGGTCGAGGTCAACGGCAAGGGGCGTTTGCCGCTCTGGTTCCTCGAGGGGCGCGCCGAGGCGTCTCCTTCGAGTTAGATCAATCTCGCATCGGCTCGGTCAATAGCTTCGAGCTAGGCTGTCCCGATAGGCTCAGCGCCAGACGAAATCCGATCCAGCCCGCCCAGGAGCGTAGGGGCTGCGTGACGCGTGCGACGCGCGGCGCGTACGCCGTGCTCGACCAGGTACCTCCGCGCCAAATCACCTGGCGCTCGTCGGCCTCCGGCGTGCCCGCCTCCTCCAGCGACGGCAGGGGCGCCCCGTCGGGCGACGTGTTGGTCCAGTCCCCCACGCCTCCCGCCAGATCGCGCACCCCGTAGGGGGACTCGTCCAGAGGGAAGCTGCCGACGGGCTCGGGCTGAGAGGCCTCGGGCCTGGACTCGCGCAGCTTGGCGAACGACGGGTCGAGCGTCATGCCCATCGAGAAGACCCGTCCATCGGCGCCACGCATCGCCTTCTCCCACTCGAGATCGCTGGGCAAGCGAAAGGGATGCCCTTCGCGTCGCGCCCGCCACCGAGCGTAAGCGAGCGCGTCGTACCAACGCACGTTCGCGACCGGAAGGTCGAGCTCGGTGCTGGCGGGGACGCGACCACGACCCGGTCCCTCGAGCACGGTGGGCCCGAGCGACCAACCGCCGGCGCCGCGCACCAGATAGGGCTGACCCGCGTCGATCGCGGCGGGCATGTGACGCGCTCGCTCCGCCTCCGTGAGGTCATCGAGGAATCGCGTGTACTCGCGGATGCGCACCTGGAACCGCGCGATCGCGAAGTCCGGCAGCTCGAGGGTCTCGAGCTTGGCGTCGCGCGGACTTGCCAGGAACGGCCCACCAGGCACCAGGACCATGTCGGGTGGTAGCTCACCCGGCTCGGGCACGCGCAGTCGCAGCAAGTGCTGCCGTGCACGCCTGACAACGATTGGATAACGCACTTCTTGGTCGCCGGTGCGCGCCACGATCAGGTAGCTCCCTGCGGCAAACCGTTCGGCAGAGGTGGGCGTCCGACCCAGCTCGCGAGGCGCGCCGAGCACCAACAGCGGACCGGCCGGTTCGTAGCGTTGAATCGTGACGACGGCGCTTCGCGGCTGCGACTCGACCACGAGCCGTCCTTCGTTGGACAGCTCCAGGGATAGCTCGCCGTCGTCGTAAGCGCGGGCCAGGTCCAGCAGTTCGACGACGCTCTCTTCGTCGCCGTTGCGCTCCGCATCGACCAGCTGCGTGAAGTACAAGCGGGCGAGTCCCCGGCGCGCCTGAGCATGCTCAGCCACGCGCCCGAGCGCCCGAGCGTATGCGGTCTCGGCCCGGGCACGGGCGCGGGCAGCGTCTGCGCGCAGCGCGCGCGCTCGGGACTTGGCTCGCCAGGCGTCGAGCTTGTCGTCTGCGTCCTGCCAGGGGTGAAGCTCGGCGAGCGCTCGCTCCGCCTCAGCGTCGATCGCGGCCGCCCTTGCCTCCAGCGCCTCTTGCTCGCTTCGCGCGCCATCCCCCGCGGCGGCATACTCGCAGGCCTCCCGCTCCCGCTCGACGCGTGCCCGCTCGCCATCCAAGAACTCGTCGATCGCGCTGGCGATCGCCCGCGCGCGTCCCGGTCGCCCGATCGGATCCGGGCTGAGGCAAGCGAGCACCAGCATGTCGAACGCCGGCGGCACCTGGCGTTCCGGGTCCACCCGGCTCGGTGGGGTGCGCACCATGACCGCTCGACGGTCGACCACGGACCGCAGGCTATCGCTCTCGAACGGACGGACACCGGAGAGGAGCTCGTAGAGCATCACGCCCAGCGCAAACACGTCGGCGCGACCGTCCAGGTCGTCGCCCTCCACCTGCTCCGGGGCCATGTAGCCTGGAGTGCCCGCGATCCGAGGTGACGCACTGATGGGCCGCACCGACGCTCCCTCCAGCACCCGCGCGATCCCCCAGTCGACGACGTACACTTCGCCGAACTCGCCCAGGACGATGTTGGCCGGCTTGAGATCGCGATGCACGACGCCGCGGCTGTGGGCGTAGTCGACCGCGAGACACACTTGGCGAAACACGCCCAGCAGCCGAGCCAACGGGAAGGGCGCTTCCCCCGACGCACGCTCGCCGAGCACTTCACTCAAGCTGCGTCCTCGAACGACCCGCATCGTGTAGCAGGGGATACCGTTCTCGTCGCAGTCGAGATCGTAGAGCGGCACGATGCTCGGATGCTCGAGCTGCGCACACACCTGAGCTTCCGCGACGAGCAGAGATGCATCGTCTTGGTCGCTGCTCAGCAGCGACTTGATCGCCACATGGCGCCCAAGCAAACGATCGAACGCCTCGCGCACCAGGCCCATCCCGCCCCGACCCAACTCGGAGAGCGGATCGTAGCGCGCGAGCGAGCCGGAGTCCGCTCGAGCATCGTCAGCGCGTCCCGCCATGACCGTGACCGCATCTCGCTGGACGGCGTCGTGTGCGGCACGCGGGACCGCAGCCTGTGTCGGCGCGGTGGGATCCGCCGTCACGACTCGAACTCCCGACGTCAGGGACGGCGTCGGGGCGGTGCCCGATACGAGTGTCTGGACCACCGCGTGAGGGTCCATCACTCGAGGGAGTTTCCCCTTGCCATCCACCATCGAGGCGATGTTAGATCCGCGGTGCCGGGAGGGTAAGCCTCCTGGCGGGGTATCGTTGACTCGCGCTGCGAGTGAAGCGAACTCGTGATCGCACGCCAACGTGGAGAACGAACCATGCCGACTGACCGCGACATCATCGACGACCGAGACTCGGACGGAACGGACGACGGAGCTCTGGCCGGCAGGCTCGGTTCTGCGCTGAACGTGCAGCGCGTCGTGACGCGACGCCTCGGTCAGCTCCGAGGTGTATGGCGCAACCCTGGACCACCCCAGGCCCCCCAGCTACTCACGGACATCATCGCCGAGGCCGAAGCGACGATCGCTCACGCCCGCGCGATGCAGGCCACGCGCTGACGCTGCCTGGGGTTGGTGCGGCGCGGTGACGGCGGGGCCATGTCCGCGCGTGACGCATCGCTCCAGCCCGGTCGGCTACACTCTGCCCGTGCCAGGCTCCGCCACCCTCCACGCCGTACTGGCTTCACCCGCACCGCCGCCGCTGCCGTGGGAGGGCTCGGTGCGGGGCTGGCTCGCGAGCCTCGAGCGATTCACCGCGGGAATGAGCCTGCTGGAGCGCGCCGTCGTCGGAGGCTTCTTCGCCGATCGCCTCGGGCTCGCGTTCGCTGCGGGCTATGGCGCTGCCCTTCGAGCCTTGGTGCCGAGCTTGACGGAAGGTGTGATCGCGGGATTGTGTGCGACGGAGGCTGGTGGCGCGCACCCGAGTTCGATCGCCACGCTGCTGCGACGCGATGCCACCGGGGCGGCCACGCTCGACGGGAGTAAGACGTTTGCGACGCTCGCTGACGAGGCGGATGTCCTGTTCGTGGTCGCGAGCGAGGGGCGGCTCGAGTCCGGGAAGAATCGACTGCGATTGGTGCGCGTTCGGACCAGCGGCGCAGGCGTGCGCATCACTCGCCGACCAGACCTGCCCTTCGCGCCGGAGATCGGTCACGCGGAGGTCGTGTTTCACGACGCGCCCGTGACGGCGACAGACGTGCTCCCGGGGGACGGCTACGACGTCTATCTGAAACCGTTTCGCACCATCGAGGACATCCACGTGCACGCCGCCTGCCTCGGGTGGCTCGTCGGCGTGGCGGGGCGGAGCGGCTGGCCGCGCGCGTTCTTCGAGCAGGCCGCCGCGATCGCGCTCGGCCTAACGGGGGCGGCGGCGCTCGATCCGTCCGCGCCGGAAGGGCACGTCGCGCTCGCGGGGTTGCTCGCGCAAACTCAGGCGCTCGTGGCCTCGAGCGAGGCTGAATGGGCAACCGTGGACGCCGAGACGCGGGAGCGCTGGCAGCGGGATCGGCCGCTGCTCGGCGTCGCACAGGCCGCTCGCGGTCTGCGGCTGGCGGCCGCTTGGCGCGCGCTGGGCGCAGGCAGCGAACCCTGAGCCGTCGTTCGCCCGCGTCGGCGGAGCGGCATCCGAGGCGAGCGGGCCTAGCGCTTGGGTCCGAAACTGCCGATGCAGAGGCCGTCGATCATGTCCAACGTCAGCTGCGCCGAGCTGCCGCGCCACTCGTAGCTGGTACCACCCTCGTCCGTCGCCTCGGTCTTGCCGGGCGGACCGAGCTCCGCCTCGAGCGCCTTGCGCAACAGCTCGCAGTCCTCGGGCCGCTTGGTGTTGAAGGCCACGCCGTCCAACTTCCCGGCGCTGAAGAAGTACACGGCGTCGAGCGCGATGCCGCCGTAGTCGAGCGGAAGCAAGTCCGTGTAGCCCGCCTCTGGCTCGGCGGGAGAGCCGGGAATGTCACTAGCGGCCATGCCCAGCCGCAGGGCCCCGAACCCGCCCCTGGCGTCGAGCGTCGCCGCCGACCCGCCCCCGGACTTGCCGCCTTGCGCAGGGCGCCCGGCGCTCGTTCCGGAGCTCGCGCAGCCCGCCAGTAGCCCCAGCAACGCCATCGCGATCGCCGCGCGCCGCACCGTCGAGTCGTTCATTCGGTTCGGTTCAGGATACTCGAACCGCGATGCCGTTGGAATCATCGTACACGAGACTTCGCGCGACTTGCCCGCAAGCCGAGGTCGTCAGGGCGAGGGCAGTGGTGGTGGCTGCTTGAACTGGAGTGAGCAGTCCGCGGCGACCATCGGGAAGTCGACCACGTTGCCCTCCCAGCCGATGGCGCGCCCGGCCGCTTCGTGCCGCGCTCGAAGCTCGCTCGAGTAGTCCCCTGCCAGGATGACGCCGAGCTTGCCTTCCTCCACGAGCACCACGGCAGCGCCCGGCAGCAGCCGGGTGATCTCCTCTGCCTGCTTTCGCGTGGGCACGCCCCTTCCCTCGAACCCCAGGTACGAGAAGCTGCCCGGCGTGCAGCGCGTCGCCGCAGTCGCGAGCGGGGCGGGGCCCGCGGCTCCACCGGGTACGGCTTCGGCGCTGCCGACAGTCGCGGGTGGGAGCGTGTCCGGAGCCAGGGCGGCTCGCCGCGGAGTGCAGCCTCCGGCGCCGAGACTCACCAGCAGCGACGCGGCCATGAAGTCGGCGATGACCATTGGCCCGAGGTTACAGCGGCTTTCCACTGCATGGAACAGCAGCGGCGCGGGGTTGGGGACCCCGGGCGGGGTGTGGGGCGGCAGACGACCAGTGTGACGAGGCCATTTCGACCGAAGTACTCGGCCTTGCGCTCACCGCGCCGCGCAGCGGCATGGCTGGCTGCTGGCGACACGGGGGTGAGGTTCACGAGGAAACCTCACCGCGGTGTGGCAGGCTTGGCTCATGGCAGCCCGGCGCCGGAGGTTGGACCCTGCTGCGACGGCGGCGCTGTTCGAGCCCGAGGCGCTCACGGATGCAGAGGGCATGGACGCGGCGACGAACGTCCTGGCGAACCTCGTCACGTCGAAGTCCAAGGCGCCGCCGGATCCGCTGTGGGGACGACGCGCGGCAGAGGTGTTTCGCACGCCCTTTCCCAAGAACTACAAACACGAGTCTTCGCGCGCGAGCCTGTTCCTCGCGGCGGGGCGGCTGCTGCTCCGAATGAATCAGCGTGACGTGGTGCCGCTGCTCATCGACCAGCTATTCGCAGGCAAGGATCACGGTGACAGACGCCACAAGTTCATGCTCGAGCTGGTAGGCAAGCTCGGCTCGCCCTCGGACGTGCCGCGCATCTGCCAGTGGTTCGAGTCCCAGAGCGCGCGCGCGATCGGGGGCTCGGCATTGTCCCTCCACGCGATCCTGCCCAACACACTGATCCGGCTGGCCAGCGCAGAGACGGTGGACTACATCGTGGACCGGCTGCACAAGGCAGCGCAGGGCGAGGTGACCTTGAACGGGCACCACCGCTGGAGCTACGAGAAAGCCCTCGAGGTCGTGATGGAAGGTGGCCCGCCCAACGTGGGCAACGCTTGGCTTCCCGAGCTCTAGGCCCCGCCCTGCGTCCCTCGGTGCCTGACTTGTCAGCTCCCGGTGCCGGGCCTATCCATGGGCCATGCGAGTCCTCTTGATGATGGGTGTGCTGGGCATCACTTCGCTCGAGCTGATGGGCTGCGGGAGCCCGCCCGCTGCGGAGCGTCCCTCCGGCGGCGCGCGCGAGCAGCTGTCCGCCGAGCAGTGCGAGACGCGCGGGGCCCACGTGGTGGGCGACATCGGCGACGGCGCCACCCAGCGGCAAGACTATGTGTGCCCCGGAGGCAGCGCACCGATCGCGAACATCGTCGCGCCTGCGGGCGGTCCCATCGGAGTCGAGGGCTCCGTATGCTGTCCAAAGTGAGCGGAGTAGTCGACGTCAGCCAACGCGAACAGCCGACCCGTCAGCGAGCGGTCCGGAGTCGGACCAGCGCGGTGTTCGGGCTCCTCGCCCTGTGCTTCGCGGCGTGCGCGCCGGCCGAGCGGGTCGTCACCGCCCCCGAACCTGCCGAGCGAGTTCAAGTGTCCGGCGGTCGCTGCAGACCTTCGGCTGAGCCGTACAATGCCTTCACTGCCCGCATCCTGTCGCTCGAGGACGTGGATGGCGGCCACGTGTCCGTGACCTGGAAAGGCGAGCTCGAGCCGGTCACCTGGCGGCTCGAGCGAGAGTACCTCGAACGCTGCGCCACCCTCGGTCCCCGCCCCGGCTCCGACTTCGTCGTGGGCCATCATCACAATGGGACCTGCGCCCCGATCCTGCGCGCCCACGAGTGCTCCGCCGTCCCGCCAGCAGCCGCTACGCCGGCGCTTCCCGCGCAGCCACAGCCCGTCGAAGGCGCCGCCGTCTCGGACGAGCGCCGCTATGGCCTGCGCGGTGGTCGCAGCGGCGCAGGCGTCTATTCGCTGGCAGCCGTCCGACCCTGCAGCAAGGGAGCCTGCGCTGGTCCGCCGCGGCCCCTCGAAGGCAGAGTGGTCGCAGTCCACGCCGTGGATCTCGCCGTCCAGGAAGCGCGCCACTTGGAGCGGGGCGCCCAACTCGTCTTGCCGCCGACCGCAAAGCGCCCGACCGGGATCGTGCTCCTAGAACGAGAGCGAGGCGCCTTCACCACGACCACCGTCGTGGCCTTCGGCCTCCTCGACGATCAGCCCCTCGCCTTCGAGCGCAGCGGCGAGACGACCGCCTCACCGCAGCTTGGCGCCACGAGGAGCGACGGGTCCGGACTCTCCGTCGACGGACTCGAGCTCGCGTTCGACGACCGCGGCCAGCCCCTGCTGCGCGTCAAGACCCGCGCCAGCCCGTCACTCATGAGCGGCGGCTCGGGTGAGCGCGTCGACACTTGGACGATCGTCGCGGTCCAGGCGCGATAGCGCTGGGGCGCGCGCATCTACTCGCTACACGCCTGCTCACAGGAGTTCAGCTCGTCGCATCCAGCGTAGAGCTCGAGGCACCCGTACGTTACCCTCGAGTTCTTGCTGCAGTCGTCCATGAACTCGGACTCGGTGTCGGGCTTGCCCTGAGCACACTTGTTCTGATCGAACCAGATCTGATAGTTCGCCCACGCGCGCTTGCAGTCCTGCTCATGCTCCTTCACGTCGAAGGGGCATCCCTTCAGCGCAGCTGCGGCGGACGGCTCGGCACTCGACGCTCCTGTGGCGCTCCGCTTCTCGCGGGAGCAGGCGACGCCCACGGCTGCGATGAATGCGATGAGCGGAATCCACACCCCGAGGCGTATCATCATTGGGTGTCTACCATGACCACTCGCGCAAAAACCACCCAAGGCGGGTGCCCCCCCGGCGCCGTTGATGCAAACTGCGGTCGGTGAGTGACGCCAACGCCGGGGTGCTGGCCGAGGTCGACACGGCCGACCGGCCGTGGGTGGTCACCGGCTTCGGGCTGGTATTGCTGCTGATGGGCGGAGGCGCAGCGCTCGAGGAGGTCTACCTGCTCACGGTGTTGACCGCGCTGCCCGGGGCATTCTTCTTCGTCCTCTCGATCGGCACCAGCGGTCACCTGGTGCTGACGCAAGAGTCCATCTCCCTCGTCAGTCGGATGAACACCTTCGCGTCCAAGCGGGTCGTGTGGTCGATCCCCCTGTCCGAGCTGGCAACGGTGCGCACCTGGCGTGAGAACCGGAGGTCCGAGGCCAGCAACAGCCACTACAGCGTGCGCATCCTGCAGGTCCGAGACGCGCGTGGAGAAGGCTACCGCATCACCCGACAGCACATTCCGCCCGCGCAGCTCGAGCGGCTAGGGCGCGCGCTCGCCGCGCTGGGCCTGGTGTTCGAAGAACTGGAGCGGCCGCCGAGTTGAGCCATACCAATCCGGTCCGACACGAAGACATCGACCTTGAACATGCTGGCCAGGTGGAGTGCTCCAGCGACCACCAACGTGACCGCGATGGGCTCGGCCAACGCGCTCAATCAGGCCGCTCCGGATCCCAGGCGAACACTCGAATCATGGTTTCGCGCGGCAGCCACCGGGCCGCGAGGCGCAAGAGCAGCCCCCGCTCGGAGATGCCCGGGTAGTCCTGCTCGATGCGCGCCGCGGCGAGCTGCAGCACCGCGAGGTTGAGCTGCTCCACTTGGCGGAACTTGTCGGCGAGTGACATGCGCCGGTAGCCCTGGATGACCATCTGCTGGATGGCAGGATGAGTGTCGCTGGGCGCGGGCTCACCCCGGGTCTTCTGGTGAACGGCGGCGGGACACGTAGAGCAGTCCAAGGAGCGGCACGAGAGCGAGGGCGACGACCCATGCGCCGGGAACGGACCCCGCGGCGGCGCCGCTGGGGAAACCGCCGCTCAGCTCGAGCTTGAGGAACCAACCGCCATAGATCACGAGGATGAGCCACAGGTAGTTGCGGCGTGCGCGCACGGCGACCGCATCAGCGAGTGGGACCGGCAAGCTCGGACGAGCCAGGGACTCCGCGAGCTTCGCCTCCCAGCCCTCGGCGGCTCGACGCGGGTCCACCGCCTCGGTCATGAACCCTTGCTCGAGGATACGGACCCGATGCTCGATGAGTCGGTAGCTCTGGAAGCGTCGCGACTCCATCCACAAGAACAGCAGGTTCAGCAGCGCCGCCAGCCCGAGGGCGTAGTGGGGAATGCGCGCGTTGCCCAGAGCAAACGAGACGAGGGCAGCGGTGGTGCCGACCGCCCAGTTCGTAGTGGTATCGAGCCGGACCCGATACGCCGTCATGCGCGCGACCTCGGCGCGGTAGAGGTGGATCAGCGCGTTGCTGCGTTCGGAGCCGGAGAGTGCCACGCCGTCAGCATAGCGACTCCAGCGGCCTGGGGGCAGCCCAGGTCACACGACGACGAGCCGATGAGGGGCTCGCGTGTCGAGACGGGACAGGCCCGACTCGAAGAACAGCGCGCGCGCGCGCGCCATCTCGTCGGCGGTGGGGCGCCGCGCGATCTCCGGGTGCTCGCTGGCCCGATACTCGGGGCGGTATTGGCCCATGACATTGACGTAGGTGGCGGGGGACACCTGCTCCGCCAGGAATCGGAAGATGGCCTCGGACTCGTCGAGGGCCCCCGGCATCACCAAGTGGCGCACGAGCACGCCCCGGCGGGCGAGCCCGCTCGGCCCCAGCTCGAGCGGCCCGACTTGGCGCTGCATCTCGCGCAGAACCTGCTTGGCCACGTCGGGGTAGTCCTTGGCCTTGAGGTAGCGGCGCGAGCGCTCGCGGCTCATCAGCTTGAAGTCGGGCATGTAGATGTCGACGATGCCGTCCATCCAGCGCAGCGACTCCAGCGCGTCGTAGGCGCTGGTGTTGTACACGATGGGCAGGCGCAAGCCGCGCTCGATGGCGATGGGGAGAGCCTCGAGGAGCTGCGGCACCACGTGCTCGGGCGTGACGAAGTTGATGTTGTGGCAACCCTGGCTCTGCAAGTCGAGCATCGCGCCGGCGAGCTCGGCGGGCGACAGCACGCGACCTTGACCAGCCTGGGAGGTGTCGTGGTTCTGGCAGAAGACGCACTTCAAGTTGCAGAAGGCGAAGAAGATGGTCCCGGAGCCGCGGGTGCCTCGCAGGCAGTCTTCCTCGCCAAAGTGCGCGAACCAGGTACTGACCTTGGCGTAGCGCCCGGTCGCGCACACGCGAGCCTCGTCGACCAGTCGATTGACGCGGCAGTTGCGCGGGCACACCTCGCAGCGCGCGAGCGCCGCGAGCGCCGCGTCGCTGCGCCTGCGGAGCTCCGTCATCGACAGGTCGAGGTACGCGGGCCAGCCTCGAGTCACTGCACCTGCTTCCGTGGGCACGGGCTCGGTTCGCCCCTTGTCTCGTGGTTCTGCGCTGTTTGCTTGGGCGAGGCTGCGGAGGCGCGCTCCGCTGCGAGGTGTGTCGTCTCCGCTTCCTCCGCCGCGAGCTCGTCTTCGAGCACGGCGACCCGTCGGCCTAGGGCCTCCTCCGTGTCAGGCATCGGCCTCACGAGTATAGCGCGGGATGGCGCGGGATGCCGCGCGGCAGCTAGCGGCAAGCCCGCGAGAACACCAGCGCGTACTGGTAGGGCAGGGTGTCGTCGCGCTTGCAGCGGCCGAAGCCCGCGGCGGTCAGCTCCTGCTCCACCTTCTCCGGAGCTAGCTTGTGGGAGTCCGGCGGGCCCACGGGAAACTTGCCGAGCTTGAAGTCCACGATGACCACCCGGCCGGTCTGCCCGAGGCGCTCCCCGACGGCGCGAAAGTACGCGATGCGCTTGCCGATGTGGTGGTAGGTGTTGACCAGCAGCACTACGCTCACGCCGCCCGGCAGGGTCGCGTCATCGGTCTTGGCGAGCACCGTGCGCACGTTGCCGAGGCCGGCCTTGTGAGCGCGCTGCCGCACGTGCTCGAGCAGCTTCTCCTCGACGTCGACGGCCAGCACCTGCCCCTTCGGCACCGCCTTCGACAGGTGCGGTACGAAATAGCCCGTGCCGGTGCCCAGGTCCGCCACCGTGTCACTGGGCGACAGCGCGAGCAGACCCACGACGTAGGCCGGCCGCTGCCAGGCGTCTCGGCTCGGATCGTCGAAGACACGAACCCAGTGCGTCACGTCGTCGAAGCGATGCGTCGCCGTAGGGTGGGTGTCGTCGTGCTCGTGGCCGTGGGCGTGAGCGTCATCGTGACCGTGCGCGTGACCCTGCTCGCCAGCGTTGTCGTGAGCCCGCGGTAGCGGCGCGGGCTCGGACGGAGGTGGTGTCGCCGTCGGGCTCCCTGGCCTCGGCGACGCGGAGGGCGCGGGCACCGGCGCCGACGCGCACGAGAGGACGAGAGCGGTGCTGAACGCGCAAGCGGCGACCGTTTGGAGCATCACCGTCGGCATAGCACAGGTCCCATCGTCAGCTGACGCGCGGGAAGGTATGCTCGGGGCTTGACGACCGAGGTGGAGCTGCGTGCTCGGGCGCGCATCACGGCGCTGGAGTTGGATCGAGCCGCGCTGCGCCCGGACGTGACTCTGAAACCGCACACCGTGGCGCTCGCGGAGTGGCAGCTGGGCTCGGCGCCCACCGCGGCACTGGCGACCGACGGCACCGAGCCCGTGTTGCCCTCGGTCGAGCCGCTGCCGCGCATCTCGCTCGGGCCCCTCGCGGACGCCGTGGTCGACCCCGACACGACGAATCCGCACGCGCCCGATCTCACGCTCGTCCGCACCCTCGGTGAAGGTGGCATGGGCGCCGTGCACCTCGCCCGGCAGCGCTCGCTCGACCGCGAGGTGGCCGTGAAGGGCCTCAAGCCCGGCGCGACGGCGCGCATCGCCGAGGCGCTCGTGCACGAGGCGCGCGCGACCGGAGCGCTCGAGCATCCGGGCGTGATCCCGGTCCACGCGCTCGGCCTCGACGACCGCGGCTGGCCGGTGCTCGTCATGAAGCGCGTCGATGGCGTCGAGTGGCGCGTGTTGCTCGAGGATCCCGAGCACGTGCTGTGGGGCGAGCGACAGCGCGCTGAGCCACTGCTTGGCAATCTGGAGATCCTGATGCGCGTGTGCGAGACCGTGGAGTTCGCGCACAGCCGCGGCTTGTTGCACCTCGACGTGAAGCCCGAGAACGTCATGGTCGGTGCGTTCGGCGAAGTGTACCTGGTGGACTGGGGTATCGCGCGTCGGGTCGGCGAGCCGCAGGGCGACGGTGGTATCGTCGGGACGCCGGCCTACATGGCCCCGGAGATGGTCCTCGGCTCCGCGCTGGGTCCCCACACGGACGTGTATCTGCTCGGCGCCACGCTGCACCAGGTGCTGACCGGTAGGTGCCGTCACGACGGCCAGAGCCTCGAAGGGGTCCTGGTCGCTGCAGCGCTCTCGCCGCCCGTCGCGTACCCGCCCGCGCTGCCAGCGCAGCTCGGGGAGCTGGCCAATCGCGCCACCGCGCGCGACCCAGCCCAGCGCCCCGAGAGCGTGCGCCACTTCCGTCAGGAGCTCGCTGGCTTCGTCCAGGGGCGCAGCGCTCACGCGCTCGCCGCTGCGGCGCTCTCGAGCATCGACCAGATAGAGGCGCTGCTCGCTGCTCAGAGCGGCGCCTTGACCGCCGAGCAGCTCGCCGCCGCGCATCGATTGGCGACGGAGGCCCGCTTCGGCATCGCCCAGAGCCGCCGCGAGCAGCCGTCGAATCGCCCGGCGCAGCAAGCCCACGAGCGCTGCGTTCGCGCGCTGATCGAGCTCGAACTGCGTCAAGGTCACGCCGATACGGCCCGGGCCTTGCTGGACGAGCTCGACGAGCCCTCTCCGGCGCTGGTGGTCGCGATCGAGAAGGTGGAGGCGACCCTGGCGCGACGACGCGAGGCCGAGGAGCGCATGCGCGCGCTGGCGAAGGAGCAGGACCCGACCGTGGGCGCGCGTGGCCGTACCCTCTTGCTCGCGGGCGCCACCATCGTGATCGCCAGCTTCTCCAGCTTCGTCCTGTTGGCGGGCGGCGTCGTCGTCGCGGCCGAGCGCCTCGTCGCCATCAGCGCGACGCTGCTGGCGCTCGCGGTCGCCGTGCTCATCCTCGGGCGCAAGGCCCTGCTCGCCAGCGCGTTCAACCGCAAGCTCGGCTGGTTGGTGCTCGTGCTCCTCAGCGCCACCCTGCTCAATCGGGTGTCGGCGATGCTCACCGGCTCCCCGGTCGCGGGAGTGTTCCAGACGGACGCGATGACCTTCGCCGCGGTCACCGCCGGTGGAGCGGTGCTGCTGCTCCCGTGGCTGTGGGTGTCCGCGCTGCTCTCGGGCGTCGCCTTCGCCGGCACGCGCGCGTGGCCGGAGCACGCGGCGCCCATCTTCGGCTTCGCCTCGACGCTGAACGTGCTGATCATCCTGCTGGTGCTCAGGCAACGAGTGCGGACCCACACCGGAGAGGCCGACGCCTGAGCAAAGCGTTCAGCGGCCCACGGCGATGGCGTTGCCGCTGACGACCCGCGCGGCGTCCGAACACAGGAAGGCAATCACTCGCGCGAGCTCCGCCGGCTTTGCCCAGGCGTCGAAGTTCGCGTCGGGCATCGCGGC
Source organism: Polyangiaceae bacterium (assembly GCA_019637295.1). Taxonomy (GTDB): domain Bacteria; phylum Myxococcota_A; class Polyangia; order Polyangiales; family Polyangiaceae; genus JACKEA01. The sequence goes on along the minus strand of JAHBVX010000018.1, from coordinate 20,379 downwards.
GCGGTTGGCCGGCGTATCGATGGTGTCGGGCAAGATGGCGTTCACCCGCACGCCTCGCTCGCGGAGCTCCGCCGCCGCGCTGCGGGTCAAGCTCACGACCGCCGCCTTGGACGCGGCGTAGATGGCCTTGCCGGCGGCGCCGCGGTAGGCCTGCGTGCCCACGAGCACCACGGACGCCTCGGGCCTGAGCACGGGCACGAGCGCGCTCAGGGTGTTGACCGCGGTGCGCAGGTTCACGTCGAGCTGGCCGTCGAGGTGCTCCGCGCTGAGGGCCTCGAGCGATTCCATCGCGAAGCCGCCGGCACAAAGCGCCGCCGCGTCGACTCGACCCACCGCCTGCAGCCACCGGCGGGTCGCCTCGAGATCCCGGAGATCCACCACGTGCGCGCTGCCGGCTCCCCGCCAAGCGCTCTGCTCCGCGTCGGTCAAGACAGCAGCGTGAAGAACATAGCCCGCGTCCGCGAGCTCCTGCACCACGGCGCGACCGAGCGCGCCGGAGCCGCCAGTGACGATCGCGATCTTCGCCATGCGCGCCTCAGAACAGCCAGCCGAGCGAGAGCTCGGCGTAGGGCTCGAGCTTCTTCAAATCGTCCGTCTCGTCGTCGAGGGCTTGCTTCAGCGCCGCCGCCTGTGCAGCCGCGAAGCCCGGCGCGTCGACGCCCGAGCCCTTGAGCTCACTGAGGTGAGCGAGCAGGCCGACGATCACCGCGAGCCGGAAGCCACCATCGCCGCCGTTCGGTCGGTAGCCGTAGCCGAGGCCCAGGTGCGCGATGAACGGCGTGGTGTTGCGCTCGTAGTCGAAAGCGTTACCCGTGCCGTCCTCTGCTTCGGCGGAGATGCGGTAGTGGGTGAAGCCGATGCCCAGATCCGCGATCGGCGAGTGCACGAGGAACGGCCAGAAGCGCGCGCGCAGCGGCACCGTGAGCGACCAGTAGCTGCCGTCGGCTTCGATCCCGCCCGCGTCCGCGTCGGCGTCACCCAGACCGAGGCCGACGCCCAGGCTCAGCTCGAGCCAGTCGAGGCATGGCTCGACGGCGCCGGCCAAGCCGACCCACGAGTTGGGGCCGATGATGTTCAGGTGCGGGCCGACGAGCCACTTGCACTTCTTCTCGGCGACGGGCGCAGGCGCGGGTGCGGGTTCGGGTTCGGGCTCGGGTTCGGCTGCGGGCTCGGGCTCGGCTTGCGGCAGGCTCTGTCCGCCGTCCGTCACGCGAAAGACGACGCGTCGATTCGTGGCCCAGGGCCCCTCGCACGGCGTCGTGTCCTCGGGCTCCTGGTTGTGGCACTCCGCCGGCTCGGGCACTTGCGGGTCGTCCTCACCCTTGCCGACGGACGTCACGCGAGAGTCCGCGATGCCGTTGTCGAGCAGCCATTTTCGTACGCTAGCGGCGCGGCGGTCGCTCAGCTTGCGGTTGTACTCGTTCGAGCCCCGTGAGTCCGTGTGACCCTCCACCTGAATGTTCACGTCCGCGTACTTCTGCAAGAACTCCTTGAACTCGCTCAGGGTCTTGGTCGTGGCGGCATCGTTGCGCAAGTTCGCCTTGTTGTACTCGAAGTTGATCACGCCTTCGTAGTCGAGCTTGCCTTGCTCGTAGCGGATGGCCTCCCGGGGCTTGTCGTCGCTAGGGGCGGGCTTCGTGGTGCCTGCCGTGAGCGAAGCGTCGCCCTCGAGCTTGCTCTCGCCGCCGGTCTTGGCTTCGCCCGACGCGCTGGCAGAGAACTGACAACCCGCGACGGACAGCGCGACGACCGCGCCAATCGCAGCCCAACCCAATCCGCCCCCTGTTCGGTAAGTACCCACCGTCATGGCTCGCACGATACCCCACGCCGCCGGGCAGGGAAGCACCATAAGACCAGCGATCTGCCGGCCGAGTCCGGAGTTTTCCACGAGCCGCCGGCGATGTCATGATGTGCGACGATGTCGCTCCCGCTCAAGCTGCTCTGTCTGCTCGCGGGCGCGACCCTGGGCTGCGAGACCGCGCGCGCCGGTACTGTCTCGCCGGCGCCGCCCAACGCGAGCGCGCTCCCGTCGCTGTCGAGCGCACCTGTCGCGTCGGCGCCACCGGTCGCGAAGACGAGCGCCACGGTCGCCCCGCCGAGGGCGACGCCGTGTCCACCCGAGATGGCGCACGTGGGCAAGAACTGCGTGGACCGTTGGGAGGCTCACCTGGTGGCCGCGGACGGGGGCGCCCACCCGCACACGGCGCGCCCCGAGCGCGGCGTGACGTACACTGCGAAGTCCGCGCCGGACGTGATGCCCCAAGCCTACGTCAATCGGCTCGAGGCCGCCGCTGCCTGCGAGCAAGCGGGCAAGCGACTGTGCACCCTGCGGCAGTGGTTCGCCGCCTGCCGCGCGCGCTCTGGTCAGGTCTTCCCGTATGGCGCGAGCTATCGCGCCGGAGTGTGCAACTCCGGCAAGCCGCACCTGCTGACCAAGCTCTACGGCCGCGACTCGCGCAAATGGAAGTACATGGAGCACTTCAACAGCCCCGAGCTCAACTCGACGCCCGGGTTCTTGGCCAAGACGGCAGAGTACGCTGGGTGCACGAACGAGCACGGCACCTTCGACATGGTCGGCAACCTGCACGAGTGGGTGAGCGACACCGTCGATCAGGAGCTGCCGAACAAGGTGCCGCTGCACCACGAGATCCTGGAGAAGCTGAACGTGAACCTAGGTCACGCCATCTTCATGGGTGGCTTCTACGGCAACGTCAGCGAGCATGGCGATGGCTGCAGCTACCTGACCCCCGGTCATGGCAAGAACTACCACGACTACAGTACGGGCTTTCGCTGTTGTCGCGACGCGACTTCGGCGAATTGAGGCGCTTACAGCGGCTTTCATTGGGTCGTAACCTGTGCGTGCCCTGCGACTGACGCGACCGGGGAGCAGCCGGCGCCGGCCTCGCCGGAAGTCCCCGGTGGGGCTGCCGCCCCACACCCCGCGCGGGGTCTCCAACCCCGCGCCGCTGCTGTTTCATGCAGTGGAAAGCCGCTGTAGCGCGCGCCCTACGGGGCGGAATCTAGAGCGCCTACGACACGCTCGCCCGAGCTGCTACGCTCGGCGCCACCGGATCACCGAGGAGACGACATGACTCACATCAGCCGACTGGCGCTTGCCATCGCGTTCACCCTGCCCCTGGCCTGCGACAAGGGCGCGACGCCCGAGACCACCGGGGAGCCCGTCGCGCAGGCAACGGCTTCGGCCAAGGCCGAGCCCAAGGAGCGCGGGGACAAGCCGCGCGGCTTGCGGGGTGCGCGGGGTCGACTGTCTCCCGTGGGCATGATGCTGGCCGCGGCCGCCACGCTGACCCTCGACGACGCCCAGAAGACGAAGGTCGACGGCCTGCGAACCTCGCTGAAGGACGACGCCACCCGACAGGCGGTGCGCAAGCTGAACGAGAGCCTGGCGGCGGCCGTGAAGGTGGGCACGGTGGAGGCATCGAAGCTCGAGACCGAGCTCGGCGCGCTCGACGCCGCAGCCAAGAGTCGGCGGGACGCCGAGGTCACGGCGCTCGCAGAGCTGCACAAGCTGCTCAATGCCGAGCAGCGTAAGTCCGTCGTGGCCAGCGTGCGAGAGAGTCACGTCGCGCGCGCCGAGCGCGGCGGGGACGGCGACAAAGCTCCGGCGGCCGGGCCGGGCATGGGCAGAGGCGGTCCGGGAGCGTGGCGCGGCAAGGCAGCCGGCCGCGGCGCGGGCGAGGGGGCTTGGGCCGGAAGCCTCGAGGGACTGACCAAAGATCTCGCCCTGACGGCGGAGCAAGAGACGAAGGTCAACGCGCTGAAGGAGAAGGCGCGGAGCGACAAGGCGAAGCCAGACCTCGAGGCGCTGCGCGAGGAGCACAGGAAGCAGGGCGAAGCGCTGCTCGTTGCCTTCGAGAAGGACGACTTCGACGCGACGAAGGTGGAGCTGTCCTCCGCCCCCTTGCCAGGTGCCATGGGTCGAGCTGGCGCCGAAAAGATGATCGAGCAAGTGCGGGAGCTGACCGCGATCCTCACGCCCGAGCAGAGGGAGAAGCTGGCCCAGCGGCTCACGGAGCCACCTCGCCGGATGACGCGCGGCCTGCTCGGGCCGCGCCGCGCGGCGCCCCGCGCCGACCCGGCAGCGGCGGACGACGACGGCAACGACGACGAGTAGCCGATCGGACTCCAACGGATGGCGGACGACTACACCATCGCCAATCGCGTCGTTCTTGTTGGAGGCCTGACCCGCTACTCCGCGGGGATGGCCTCGCTGAGCAGCTCCGCGGGCGGCGGCGTGGTCTTGGGCGCAGCAACGGGCACGACCCGGCCGTCCTGGCTCTTCTTGCCCAAGCGCACCACGCCCTTGGGCAGCTCGGGCTCTGCCGCCCGGCGCGACTCGTAGGCGGCGATCCTCGCGCGCGCTTGGTCGAACTGCGCCCTCAGGTGCTCGGGTAGCCCGCCTTCGAGCTGATGGCTCCGCTGCTCGAGCAACTCCAGACGCTTCTTGTCCACGGCGTAGGCGAGCTCGCGCTTCTTGGCGCTCAGGTCCTCAAGCCGTTCTTGCTGCATGCGCAGCGAGTGAGCGTAGGTCTTGACGCGGATCTTGATCGAGCCGCCCGGCTTGTTGGCGTCCAGATCGTGCAGCGCCGCTGCGGGCGTGCGACTGGTCTGCAGGATGGTGTCGACTAGGCCGTAGGTGGGCGCGTCGTGCCCGCACTTGAAGCTGGAGAGATCGAGCACCGCCACGTTCGGATGGTGGGCCGCGAAGTTCGCGGCCCACACCTTCTGGGCGCTGTTGGCGGAGTAGTTCTCGGGCCAGACCTGATCGAGCTGCAGCGGGTGGGTGATGGTGCCGGCCTCGAGATCTTCCTTGAAGAAGCGGTCGAGGTACTCGCGCGTGCGAGGAATGCTGCGGACGCTCAAGATCGGGTAGCCGAGCACCTGGAACTCGTCCGGGATGCCGTGGTTGAGCCCCGGGTCGGCGTGGTACGGGCGATTGAGCACCAGGATCGCGATGCGGTCTTCGGCTTCGACGGTCTCGAGGATGGCTCGACCCTTGTCTTGCAGGTCGTTCTCGAAGGCGAGCAGCGCGCGCTGAGCCTCGCGGCACGCGTGGTCGCTCTCGTCCTCCGTGACTCCGAGGCGCGGGCCCCAGACCTCGAACATGCGGCGCGCGAGCAAGGTCGGCTCCGCAAAGGACAGCGCCGGGTCCACGTACTCGATGTCGCGTACGGCGAAGAAGTCCACCTCCTTGGTGAACGCCGCCTTGGTCACGTCCGGTGTGCCCGCCACGATGGGGCAGGACGTGTTGTCCATGGTGTCCTTCACGAAGCTCGGAACATGCGTGAGGATCGGGAAGAACACGAAGTTCAGCGGCTTGTTGCGCTCGGGGTCGTGCTTGTGAAACAGCAGGTTGTGGACGTGGGCTTGCACGACCTTGCTGGGAAAGCACGGGTCGATGGAGCCGTACTTGCCGCCCTCGACCCACATCTCTTCGGTGGTCGGGTCGCTGAACACGACGTTCTTCTTCGGGACGCCGAGGGCCTCGAAGTAGGTGCGGAAGAAGGGCGCCGTCGAGTACATGTTGAGCACCCGCGGCATGCCGATGCGGACGCCCTTGCGCTTCTTGCCGGCCGCCTCGTCGCTGCGCTGAAAGCCGCGGGTGAAGGTCTCGCGCTTGATGCGGAAGATGCCCTTCGTCACGCGTACGTCCTGCACTGGGGTTCCAGCGGCGGGGATGGGTTCGGGCTCGTAGAAGTGCTGAAACGCGCGACGCGCCTCGTACTCGACGACGTTCGGGAACTCTGCGGCGATCTTCTTGCGCTCCGCCACCAGGTCGAGCATCGCCTCCTTGCTCTCTACGGTGCCCTTCTCGCAAGAGAACCCGGAGATGTAGCGGCTGGTGGAGCCATCCGGACGGGTGGTGTCGATGAAGGTGCGCTTGCACTCGTTGGCGCAGAAGTGACACACCGTGTCTTCGTCGTTCTTCGTCACGTAGTCGAGCGCGAGCAGCCCAGCCACGCCGATGAAGCGCGTCTTGCCCGTACGCTTGTAGCGGCGCAGAGTCTCCATGGCCGCGCCGATGGCCCCGGCCTCGCCGGTGTGCGGGTGGACGAACACTTCAGCGCCGGGGACGCGCTGCTTGATGTAGTCCACCTGGGCCTTGACCGCCGCCAGGTTGTACTGGGTGCCGCCCTGCAGCACGAACTTGCGCCCCAGCGAGGCGAGCCTCGGGATCTGCACCACGTACTGCCACACGTTCTTGGGCAGCACCTGCGCCAGCCCCGCGAGCAGCTCCTCTTTCTGGAAGCCCTCCTTCTGGAAGTTGACGCGGTCCGTGTCCAAGAAGACCGCGCAGCCGTAGGAGAACTTCGGCGCGAGCTCGGCCTGGAACGCCGTCTCGGCGTACTCCGTGACCGGGATGCCGAACTGGTCCGCCATGGCCTGCAAGAGCATGCCGTTGCCGGCGCTGCAGCTGTTGCTCAGCTTGAAGTTCTGGATGTCGCCGTTCTTCATGAACAGGACCTTGATGTCTTGCCCGCCGATGTCGCAGATCACGTCCACATCGCCGAAGAAGTGCACGGCGCTCATCATGTGCGCGACGGTCTCGACGATGTTCACGTCCGCCAGCACGCACTCCTCGAGCACATCCGCCGCGTAGCCCGTCGCGCCGAAGCCGATGCACTCGAGCTCGGCGCCCTGCGCCCGGACGCCGTCGTCGAGCTGCTGGATCAACTCCTTGGCGTCCTGGATGGGGTTGCCCTTGGACAGCTGATACGCCTTGGCGATGATCTCGCCGGACTCGTCGACCAGAACGGCCTTGCTGCTGGTGGACCCGCCGTCGAGCCCGATCACGGCGCGCACGCGCTCGCCGGGCGAGAAGGACTTCGGCACGAACTTGGGGATGCGGTAGCTCTCCTTGAAGGAGTCGGTCTCGTTCGCCGTGGCTGACAGCGGAGGACCCGCCTGCTCGCCGAGCCGCGCCCTGCGCCCGTGGCTGATGAAGGTCTCGAGCCGCTCGATGCCGGCGAACCGCCCTCCGGCGCCGCCCTCCGACAGCCCGAACACCGCCGCGCCGAACGCGGCGTAGAGATCGGCGTTGTCCGGCACGAAGATGAGCTCGTCGATGGGGACATCCTTCGGGTAGTCGAAGCCGCGGTCACGCCAAGTCTCGGGGATGCGCTGCTTCCAGCACTCCTGCAGGAACGGCAAGTACGTGTTCGGGCCGCCGAGGAGCAGCACCTTGGGCTTCAGGGTGTTGCCGCGAGTCAGCACGCTGAGGTTCTGCAGCACGATGGCGTCCGCCAGGCTGTTGAGCACCTCGTCCTTGGGGATGCCGCTCTTGATCAGGTTGACGATGTCGGTCTCGGCGAACACGCCGCACTTCGCCGCCACGTGGTGCAGCTTGTCGTCGTTGAAGTGGAGCTGCCCCGCGAACCCCGCCTCGGCGCCCACCTTGATCATGCACTTGTCGATGGTCGCGCCGGTGCCGCTGGCGCACTTGTCGTTCATGGAGGTGCCGGCGGTCTTCTGGCCGGTGTTCTTGTCCTCCTTGAACATGATGATCTTGGCGTCCTGACCGCCGAGCTCGATCACGCTCAGAACGTCAGGGTGGCGGTGCTCCACGGCCAGGGTGACCGCGTTCACTTCCTGCACGAACTTCCCGCCCGTCGGCTCAGCGAGGGGACCGGAGCCGCTGCCGGTCACGAACATGCGCCAGGCGTCCTTGGGCTGATCCGGGAACGACGCCAAGATGGCGCGGAGCAGCTCGAGGACCTTCTCGGGCTGCTTGGTGTGGTGGCGCTGGTAGTCGTGCCACAAGATCTCGAGCGTCTCGGGGTCGAGCACGACCGCCTTGACGGTGGTGGAGCCGACGTCCATGCCGATGACTAGTTCGCGTGTGCTCATCTCTCGTGCCCTCGCTCGCGCCAGCCGTGGACTGACACCGGCGTCAGTCTACGGGGTAGCGGCTGGAGGGCAAGGCGCCCGGCGTCTTTGTGGGGTCATCCCGGAATTTGCCTCGATTTACCAGCGGTTCGCTGCCCCCGGGGAAGCCGCCGGGCCCCCTGAGCTGACAGCGACGTCAGTGTCGCGCCCGGGCCCGGCGGGTCAGAAGAACTCCACCCCGGCGGTCAGCAGGAAACGGCAGGCGGTGCCGGTGAACTCGGCCTCGACGTTGGCGCCGCCGACCGTCTCCTCCGCGGTGCGCTTGGCTTGCTGCCGGTGCCACAGCAATCCGCCGAACAACCCCACGCTGTCGCTCACGGCGCCGCCGATGCCCGCGCCCACGGACACATGCCAGCCCACGCCGGAGTAGTCCACGTCGCCGATGGCCGTCGGCACTTCCGCCATGCCATACGTGAGTCCCACGCCTGCTTCGAGGTAGGGCCGCACGCTGGGTGTCTTGGCGCCGTGGGGCCGTTCGCTTGCCGCACCACCTCGGCGCGCGCCTCCACGGCGTAGCCGATGGGTAGCTCGAAGTAGACCTCCACGATGGCGCCCACCTCGAAGGGTACGTCCACCGCGATGGACAGGCCACTGCCGGAGACGTCGACGGCTGCGACCGGCTGCGGGACGGCCGGCGCATAGGTGGAATGGTGCGCTAGGCAAAGCCTGGGTGAGGAGAACGCGATGTAAACGAAGGCTGAAACTTCATCAGGGACCCGAGCCGGAGATAAGCCGGCGCAGCAAAGGCTGACCCCCAGCTGGCAAGCGAGTCTTGCGTGGCCGTACGACCGGGAGACCGGGAAGGAATGCTGCGAAGCGTAGACAGCGAGCGGACAGGCCGTGTGATGGAGCCCCGAAAGCTATGCCATCGTGGAAGCCGACGCAGTCGTTTTGGCGGAAGGCAGTATCCTCGAGCCGCGAGGCGGCGAGACAGCGACCCTGGGCAGGACTGAGGCACTGGCAGAAGGCGAAAGCCGCCAGCAACGGCGACTCCCCTGAACAGGATTGTCCTCACAGGTCAGGGCGAGAGGATTCCACCGGGGTCTGAGAGCAGGGCATGCACGCGAGGGTCCCCCAGGAACCTCGCCGTCTCCGTCGTGAGAGCGGCGGTACCACCGAGCAACGCGACGAACGGAGCGAAGCAGGACGGACGGCGAGGACGTTGGCTCGGTCAACCGCTCGTCATCGCAGAGGTGTTGGCGGGCATCGTACTCGGGCCATCGCTCTTGGGCTGGCTCTGGCCCGAGGGAATGGCAGGGCTGTTCCCGGCCACCTCACTGCCGGTACTGAAGATGCTGAGCGAGATCGGGCTCGTGCTCTTCATGTTCCTGGTCGGCCTCGAGTTCGACCCGAAGCTGCTGCGCGGGCGGACGCATTCATCGATCGCAATCAGCCACACCAGCATCATCTTTCCCTTCGCGCTGGGCGCCGGAGCGGCGTGGTGGCTCTACGACTCCTACTCGTCTCCCGACGCCCCGTTCGTCTCCTTCGTTCTGTTCTTCGGTGCCGCCATGAGCGTGACGGCATTTCCGGTGCTGGCACGGATCCTTTCGGAGCGCCACCTGCTCACGTCGCGGGTTGGTGCCATCGCGATCGCTTGCGCCGCCATCGATGATGTGACCGCCTGGTGCATCCTCGCCTTCGTCGTGGCGGTGGCTCGCGCACAAGGCCTCGTGCACGCAGTGTGGACCTCGGGCTTCGCCGGCGCCTTCATCGTCGCGATGCTGTTCGTCGCGCGGCCCTTCCTCGGTCGACTCGCGTCCAGAGTCGCCAGCCGTGAGGGGCTCACGCCCACCGTCGTCGCGATCACGCTGCTCTTCTTGCTCCTTTCGAGCACAGTGACCGAGCTGATCGGGATCCACGCTCTCTTCGGAGCCTTCATGTTTGGCGCCATCCTGCCCAAGGATGGCAAGCTCGCGGAGGCGCTGGCCGACAAGCTCGAGACCGTCGCGATCGTACTGCTCCTGCCGCTGTTCTTCGCCCACAGCGGCCTGCGCACGGAGATCGGTCTCGTCAGTCAACCACGAGAATGGCTCGTGACCGGCATCGTGATCCTGTTGGCCACCGCCGGTAAGTTCGGCGGCAGCGCGCTGGCCGCGCGACTGACCGGGCTGCGGTGGCGGGAGGCGGGGGAGATCGGGATCCTCATGAACACCCGCGGGCTGATGGAGCTCATCGTGCTCAATCTCGGGCTGGATCTCGGCGTGATCTCAGCGACGATGTTCACGATGTTGGTGATCATGGCGCTGGTCACGACCTTTGCCACCACGCCAATCTTGCGCTGGGTCTACCCGGGGATCACGAGCTCGCGACCGCCTGGTCGAGCCGGCGCAGGCCAAGGCCGCCGAGGCCCCGCCGTTCGCCGTGATGATGTGCGTCTCGGATGCAACAGTGGGTCCCAGCCTCGCCACGGTCGCCGCGGCGTTGACGGGTGAGCGCGATGAGCCAGCAAACTGCGGGCCCGCCCCCGCAGCCAGCGAGCACCGAGAACGCCGCGACCGCAGCCGGGCCTCTCACAGCGTGAGTCCTCGCGCGTGGGCGAAGGTGGCGAAGCACGGCGGCAAGTATGACCGGCGCGGCCCCTGGCCGCCATCGCGCTACAGCGTCGGCCAGGCCGGGTAGACGCACGGTGACGGGAAAGCGCGGGCCGTTCATCGAGCCGACCCGCTCGACGGCGACCGTGCCCCCGGCGCTGCAAACGCTGCGAGTCGCAAAGCAGGGTGACGGCGACTACGCCTGCGGGCTCTTCGCGCTGATCACCGCGGCACGGAAGCTGAGAGCGACCTCAGCCGGAGCCGGCGCAACCGTCCTGCTCGCGGGTCTTGATGCCGCGACCCGAGCTCGGGTCGAGGCACGGCTTCCAAAGGTCGGGCTCTTCGAGAAGGACGTACGCGCCCTCGCGCACGCTGTACCAGGCCGTGGCGGAGCACTGGCCCGCGTTCCTCGAGCGGGCCGAGGCTTCGTGACCAGATGATCGAGGACCTTCAGCTTCGCAACTACGCCCGAGGTACGTGCAAGCAGTACGTCGCCTGCGCGCGGACATTCGTAGCGTACCACCGCCGGCCGCCGCAGGAGATGGGCGAGCTCGAGGTCCGGCAGTTTCTGATGCACGTACAACTTCCGCGCACGCCCTCGTCTGTTGGCGTTCGTGCTCGAGCCCATCCTCGCTTGGGTCTTCCGCTGGGAGACCCGGCGGCGGCTGCGGGCGTTGGCGCAGACGCTGTCGCGCGAGGGTTGAACTTTCGACAGGGCAAAACGCCACAACGAGGCGACTTGCCTCGTCGGTCGCGCTCGACTCAGGTGCGACGGGGGCTCGCGAGCCAGGCCGTGATGCCACCCAAGGCAGCGCCCCACACCAGGTGAGAAGCGATCATCATCGCGTTGCGTCCCGTAGGCTGGCGCTCCGCCGCGGCCCGCATGTGCAACAAGGGGAGCCAACCTAGGTAACTCGCTGCCCAAACGCCGGTTCCGAACGCCACGCCGCTCCACAGCCGTGGTTTCACAGCGACTGCCGCCAGGATGCCGTAGCCGAGCCCCATGGCGGCGCCGTAGCCGAAGTGGTTGACGACTGACGCGGCTTTCAAGGCAGTCCGATCGTGATCGAGGGCGTCCGCCGCTCCGGTGCGCTCAGCCAGCTCCGTGGTGATTTCCTCTGGCGGAACCTCGTAGCGTTCTTGGGGCGGAAGCATGCCGCGCCAAGCGAACATGACCGCCGTCATAGGTACCGTCGCTGCCGTGCCGGCGATAGTTCCTGCTATCCATGGGTGCATCGTTCGCTCCTCGGAGCTCACGGCTCCTCTCAGACGTCCGAGGGCCAGTGGTGCAACCGATGTGCCAGGGGTCGAGGGGACCTCAGTCCGACGGCTGCGTCACATGGATTGCGTCCAAATACAGGCGGCGTGCGTTGTCCGTAGCGTAGATGTCGTCCCGCGCGCGGATACTGAAGCGGAGCACCGTTGCGCCGGTTGGGTAGGCCGTCACGTCGTGGGTCATGGCTCCTTCGACGTCGCCGTGCGTCGTAGCGGTGGCGTGAAACCACTGGTTCGGGGTCACTCCCGCCGCGAACAGGCGCACATCCATGTCCTGATTGGCGAAGTCGCCGTCTAGGCGGTTGTCGTTGATGCCGGCGTCCAGATCGCTCTGGCAGGTGGTCAGATCGGCGTAGAAGTTCGGGTTCACACGGACGCGCAAGTCGTCGGTGATGTCCGCCACCGCAGCGTACACGAAGTAGCTGTAGTGCATGGGCTTGGTGGGATCGAACACGGCGCAACGATCGATGCGACTCGTGCCGAAGTTCTCGGTGGGGGGCGCGAAGTGGAACACGTTGTCCCCGCTCTGCGCGGTGGCACCCACCGTAGAGGCAACCGTGACCGTGGCGGCTCCTGCCGTGGCGATCGTCGTCCACTTCCCGAGGGTGGCGCTCTCGCTACCGAAGGTGCTGCCTTGGACGTAGTCGCCTTGCAGTCCAGCGAAGTCCTCGAAGAACACCGTGACCGGTCCGCCCGCGCCGGCCCCCGCGGTTCCTCCGTTTCCCGTCGCGCCGGTTCCGGACGCCGCCGAGCCTCCGGTGCCACCGCCAACGCCTCCCGACGCTGCGCCACCGCTGGAGCTGCCGCCGCTGCCCCCACCGGTACCGCCGGTGCCCGGTTCATCCGTGGTCGAAGCCTCGCTGCAGCCGAGCACGTGGGCCGAGGCGATGGCGAGAAGCAAGAGAGGTCCGAGGTACGTCATGGCTCCCCTCCTAGTGGAGCGGGGCCCGCCGAGCACGGACCCTGTCGGCGGATCAGGGATTTGTTGCAGACCCGAAACGGTGCCGTCATGACCCTCCCGCACTGTCCGCCAACTTCATGCAGACCAGCAGGGTCCCGGGGCGAAGGCCCGCCACCGCACTGTCGCGACGCGACCTGCTGGCAACTGGCCTGCTGGCAGCGCTCCCGGCTTGCGCCGCGGAAGTGGACGACCCTCGCGCGCGCTGGCTGCACCACACTCTTGTGCTGGACAACCAAGTCTTCCTGGAGCGAGAGACCGACCTGACCGAGGGCAAATTCGCCGTCATGTCGGAGACGCTGTTCGCGTTGGTGCGCGGCACCGTCCCGCAGTTCAACGCGGACTGCATGCTGCCTGGAGGTGCTGCTCGTCTACGAAGCGACTACCTGACCTCCGACACACGAACCGTGGCCATCATCGGCGATCCGCACCCGGAGAACCTCAGCTCGTACCGCACCGCCGCGGGCGTCATGACTCTAGACTTCGGCGACTTCGACGGCGCGACCTACGGTCCTTACCTCCTCGACGTGCGCCGCTTCGCGCTGTCGATGTGGATGGCTGTCGAACAAGCGCGTATCGATCTGTCTCTCACGGGTAGCAGCGCCGTGCCCGCGGAGGCCGACCGAGAGCAGGTCGTGGACGCGGGCGTCCGCGCCTACGCCGAGGAAGTCGCGCGAATCGCCGGCGGAGAGCCCGGTATCCTGGTCGATCACCAGTCGAGCTGGGGCGCCATCGCCGACGAGCTCTTGGAGCGGGCTGCGCTGCGGGGCCAGCAGAAGGACCGGCTGCGGGACTACACCGTGCTCGCCGACGGTGTCCGCTCGCTCGCCTTCAAGGACATCGCGCCGAAGCGGACCGTGCGCGTCGGGGGTCACGAGAAAGTCGTGTTCTCGGACACCGTCGTGCCGATCTCGAAGGCGGAGCAGGAACTGGTGCGCGGCTTGTTCGAGGAGTACCGCACCACTCTCATCGAACCCAGCCTAATCCCCGCCGGCGTGGCGCGGCTCGTGGGTTTTGGAAGACGTCTCGGCGCGGGGGTCTCGAGCCATCCGAACCCTCGGTACTACGTGCTGGTCTATGGGGTGGGTCCGGAGCCAGACGAGGCCGTGTTGCTCGAGTTCAAGGAAGTGAGCGACGCGGCGCAGCTGCCCGGACTCGAGCGCTTTCCCGACGCGCCCTTCGCCAGCAATGCGGAGCGAGTGGCCCGCCAGCAGCGTCGCTTGCAGGGCGTCGTGGACGCCGATCCATGGCTGGGCTGGGCAACTGCGGGCAGTCAGAGCTTTCGTGTGCGCGAACGCAGCGGATTCCAACGCAACTTTGCCATCGTTCGCATGGCCGAAGGTCTGCACGACGGCGAGCTGACGGCGACGGACGTCTTCGAGTTCTCCGCGCTGGCGGGGCGGATACTCGCTCGCAGCCACGCCCGCGCACCCACGCAGTCAGGCTCCCTCGCAGGTCCCCGCATTGCGAGCGCGCTCCGTGGAGATGTCGACGGGTTCGCGGGGGAGACGCTGTCCTTCGTGCGGCGCTACACCCCAGTGGTTCTGGGTGACCGCGAGCGTCTTCGTCGTCTGATCGACGCACGTGGCTTTCGTCTGGGGTACCGGAGAGCATGATGCAGATCCCGTGGCTCGCTGCGATTGCGCTGGTGTTTGGCGCGCCGAACGCGCAGGCAGTTCCCGGCGCTGCGGCACCTCCAGCGGCTGCTGTCACGCAGCCGGAGGCCGAGGACACCGAGGCTGCAGCGAAAGCCACGGACTCCGTTGGCGTCCCCCAGCGCTGGCCGGTGCGACAAGCTTGCACCACCACCGACGACTCTCCGAGTTGCGCCACGCTTCGCGCCGAGGCCATCGGCGGCTATCGCTACGCCCGCGTCGGCGGCGACACGGCCACGGAGTTCGACCTGGACCGAGCCGACGCCGGGCTTGGGCTCGTGTGGCGTCACAGCGCGCTGATCGATGGCGGAGTGAACTGGGGCGTCGAAGCCATCCGATCGGCGGGACCGCAGAGCTTGATCGGCGTCGACGGGGACTCCATGGTGGTGCGCATGCTCGAGGCCTACGGCCACGGCGCGCTGCACGCGGGCCCTGTCGACGTAGGCGTGCGGGTCGGACTGCTCCCTGAGCGCTGGGTCGAGCAGGTGAGCAAAGGCTACGACCTTCGCGGTATCGATGCGTTGACGTCGGACCGACTGCTCTTCGATCGCTCGGACCTGGGCGCCACACTCACCGCAAGCGCGCTGAACGGAATGGTCGAGCTGGATCTCCAGTACGTCAACGGCGAGGGCCAAGCCCAGCGTGAGCAGAACACGGGCAAGAACTCCACCGTGATGCTCACCGTGCGACCCCTCATGCTCGAGTCCGCATCTGGGCCGACCACCCTCGCGCTGCACGCGGCTTATCGCGACGGCTCCCTGGGCGTCGCCAGCGTGCAGAACCATCGCGCCGCGGGCGCCGTCACCTTCGCGAGTCGCTACGGTTACGCGGGTGCCGAGTACGTTCGCGCAACAGGGGTAGAGGGGCAACCCGAACGCCGCTCCACGGTTCTAGGTTTTTGGGCGAGCGGTCACTTGCTCGCTCCGTACCTCGGGCTGCTCTTCAAGTTCGACCGAGTCGATCAAGACACGAGTGTGGAAGACGCGACGGTCACTCGACTGACGGCGGGCGTCTTCTCGGATCTCTTCCCGTACGTCGAGCGCAACCTCCGACGACTTCGCCTTCACGCCGCTTACCGGCGCGAGAGCTACGGCGACGCCGCGGGACCGCTGCCCGGAGCACCCGAGGCTTCCCTCACTCACTCTTTGCTCATCACCCTACAGGCTAGCGGGCTTCACCGCTTCTGAGACACCACGAGGAACTCATGTCCCACTCCTTCAGCGCTACCCGATTTCTGCTTCCTTCACTCGCAGCCCTGGCCCTGGTGGCCTGCGGGGGAGACGACGACAGCCCCGGCGGCGGTAGCGGCGGTGGCGCCACGGGCGGAGTCTCGAGCGGCGGCACGAGCTCCGGTGGCACGAGCTCCGGTGGCACGAGCTCCGGTGGCACAAGCTCCGGTGGCACGAGCTCCGGCGGCACCAGCTCCGGCGGCACCAGTTCCGGCGGCACCAGCTCCGGCGGCACAGCCGGAATGGGCGGTGCAGCGGGAATGGGCGGGGTAGCGGGTTCGGCAGGCAGCGGCGGTTCGGCAGGCAGCGGCGGTTCGGCAGGCAGCGCAGGGGCTGCGGGCTCGGGCGGCAGCGGGGGTTGCAACGACACCGGCACCCTCGGCGCTACCCTCGTGAACGAGAACTTCACCGGTCTGGCGGGCACGTACGCCGTCGGCGCCAACATGGGGACGGCAACCAACATCCTGGGCGCGTGGAAGGTCGTGACCGCGTCCGCGCAAGCCGTCGTCGCGCAGCCGACTGGCTTCACAGCGCAGAGCGGAACGCACGTGTTCAACTTCTCGACCTTGAGCAACGCGTTCGGAGACAATCGCATCGATCGCTGCGTCAAGCTCGACCCGACCAAGGCTCTCTCGTTCAGCTACTACGTCTACCCGCAGGTCACGGCCGTCTCGAACGCCCTGCGTGTCCGCGCCAACCCCACGTTCTACGCCGATGTGTGCACCTGCCAGGCGGATGTGGACGCAAGCTCGACTGCAAATCGTTTGACCGGCAACCTCGAGAACGCCGACTGGGACGTGCGGCTAGGGACCGCCGGCGCCCAGCCCAACACCTGGTTCCACGCCACCGTGGGCACCCACGAAACCACCGGGCCCATGACCTACACCCCAGCGCAGCTGCCCACCGGAACCACCGCAGTGCGCTTCAGCCTGCGCCTTCGCGACGACGATTTCGCGCAGGGTAGCCGCCAGATGTACATCGATGGCATCGAACTGAAGCAGCCGTGAGACGCGGGGATGGCACGCCGGCTGTCACTCCAAGTTCAATCCTCGGCAAAGCAAAACTCTCCCGCGGCCAGGCGCTCACGCATATCCATCGCCCATTCCGCATTGGACCGGAACACCCCTCGCCACAACTCCAGTAGGTGTTGAGCGTGCGGCGGTGCGCCGGGATCGGGCCACTGCGCCTTCATCTCCTCTAGGTCTGCGTCGATCTGGCGGGTGGTCGCCAGTTGCTCCGTCAGCAGCTCCCGCACCCGGCGCCGCGGCAGACTCTGCATGAAGGCGATTCCCGCCCCGAACTCCTCGATGTCCGGGCTACGTAGGGCCGCCTCCAGCAGAGCAAAGTACTCACGCTGGCCCTCTTCCGTGATCCGGTACAGCACTCGGTTCGGGCCCTTGGGGCTGGTCGCCAGACCCGGTGTGACAAGCTTTCCTTCGCGGTCGAGCTGCTTGACCGCGTGATAGATGGACGGCGGCTTGACCGCTGTCCACGTGTCGACGCGCCAGCTCATCAGTTGGCGGTGCACCGCGTAGCCGTGCGCTTCGCCGCGGGCGCGCACCACACCCAGAACGAGCAGGCGGACCGTCGACATCTATCCCGCTTGCCCGCACATCCCGCCCTCGATGCGCTCCAACGCGACGAGTTCGGAGGACAGCTGTGCCTCTTCGTCTTCCGTCAGGGTCATCTCCGTCAGCGCCGCGCGGGAGGCGGCGGCTTGGGCGTGGTCGCCGAGCGCAACAGCGAGTTCGGCTCGATCGGCCACCGCGCGGGCGAGGTCGAGCCGGGACGCTGTACCGCCGTGCCGACGCAGAGCGGTATCGAGCGCGCGCGCTGCGAGGGCGTCGTCGTTCTTGAAGTCGCGAAAAATGCGTACGTTGTCGTGGGCCCTGGCAAGGCCCGAGAGTTGGGTTGAGCCGCCGTACTCGACATCGGGTTCGCCCCGATTGATGACGGCGATGCAGTTGCCGGAAGGGTCGTAGATGCAGAACCGAGTCTGTCCGGGGCGCAACCGCGTCAGACGTGGCAGGCCGACCACAGGCACCCGACCCATCCGTCGACGCAGACCGTCGACGAACCGTACGTGGAACGACGCAACGTCGTCGACCATGGTCAAGAATCCTCCCGAGTTCTCGTCGGAGGCAGCGAGTGTCGGTGACGCTGCTTTGAAGTGCACGTCGATGTCGTCGAGAGTCAGGGCCAGATACAGGTACGGACGGTCCTGGCGGTGCGTCGTGGTGAAACCGAGCGATGTGTAGAAGTGTTCGGTGCTCTCGGCATCGACGCAGGGCAGAACCGGAATGGTGGTCGTCGGCACCCAGCAACACTAGTCAACTCTGACTAGTGTGTCCAGCTGCACGTGCCGCTCTCTCACTTCGGGCGGGCGAAGCGTGTGCCCCACTCCGACAAGCGGTGCGTGGCGTCGTTCAGCTCGGCGCCCGCGGGCGTGAGCGAGTACTCGACGCGCGGTGGCGTCTCGTCGAAGGCTTCCCGACGCACCACGCCGTCGCTCTCCAGCTGACGCAACCCTTCCTGTGCCCTCTCCGTCGTCGGGCCTCACGCCAAGTGCGCCAACGCCCACATCGGGTTTGGTCCACTCGTGGGCGGTACGCGAGATGTGTAGGCTCGTCAGTGTCGCCCTGCCGCCCTGCCGCCCTGCCACCCTGCCGCCCTGCCGCCCTGCCGCCCGCCGGTCACTGCCGGATCGGGATCCAGATTTCCACTTCGCCCGCGCCGGTGATGGGATCGAAGCGCCGCGGGCGAGCCCCACGCGCGGCTGCACGTCTACGAGCTGTGGCGCGAGACTCCGCTCGCCGGCCAGCACCTCCCGGAGCACCCCCTGGCGCTCACGTACCTGAGCCAGCACGACGCGGTCTTCGCGGTCGGGAAAGAGCACGGGCCCGGCGCGGGCGCGGTCCACCTCTATCGCATCGGCCTGAGCGGCGTCGTGAAGCGCCTCGCCATCGCCGGCGGCGGCGCGCTTGGCTCGGAGGTGTACCTCACGCCCACCGAGGACGGCGCGCTGTTGCTCTCGGGCTCGCGTAGCCACCCGAGTCGCTATCGCATCGCGAAGCTGTCGGTGACCGGACAGGTGGCCCACGCCATCGGCCGGCTGCAGGCGAGCGGAACGCTGGCCGCGCCGCCGTTCCTGACGCGCCGCGCGCTCAGCATCGGCGTAGCGGGGCCGGGCAATACGCTGCAGGTGCGCGAGCTGCCCGTGAGCGCTCTCGCGCCACCCCACGGAGGTCCGCTCTTGTGGCCGCTGCAGTGATCCGACTGATCCGCGCCGCCGCGCTGGGCCTGCTCGCGAGCTGCACCGCGTGCGACGGAGAGTCGCCGCCGGCCAAGCCCGCCGACGCCGCAGCCGGAGGAGGGAGCGCGACGGGCGGCACGGGAGGCTGGCAGTGGGACAGCGCCGCCGGCGGGACCACGGGCGGCACCGGCGGTACGCCGCCTACGGGCGGCACCGGCGGCAGCGCGACCGACGGCGGCTGGCCCGTGGACCCTACCGTGTGGAAGACGCCGGCCTGGAACCCGCCGGGGTGCAACTTCCTTCAGGCCACGGATCCGGAGAAGGCGATCCCGGCGACGCCCTGGGTGGGTTGCGGCAACGGGGTCACGGGGTGCCAGATGCTGGACACCACGTTGGTACCGGGGCGCGCGACAGTGGCACACAGCAAGCTCGGCGGCTTGAACCATGTCGAGCGCAAGGCCGGCGTCACGCGGTTCTCCACGGCGCTCATGCTGGGCACGTATGACCACGTGGCGGCGGTGTTCGCGCTGGACGCCACGCCGCTCGCGGTTTGGAGGGCTGCAGACACACTCGTCGGGTGTTCGGTGGGGGACTCGACGTTCGGCGAGGACGGTGGCGTGAGCTCGCGCTTCGGCTATCCGGTGGTCCCGGGTGAGCGCGCCCACCGCATCATCTACGGCGATCTGCCGGTGTTGCTCGGCGCGGCTCCGACGTACCTGGACATGGACAAGTCCGTGACGGGACTCGAGCTGTTCACGGTAAACCATGTCCGCTTCTCCTCGAGCGTGCTGGCGCTGTGGACTGCCTTCAACATGCAGGTGTACGTGTGGCCGTACTCGGGCAAACCCGTACAAGTCCCGAAGCCCGCGGACGTCTCCGAGCAGCACTCGCCCATCGTGGTTGGTAGCGAGGTCGTCTTCACCCGGTATGGCAGCCCCACCAGCACGGGGTTCGCGGTACGCCGCGCGAACGGGGACATGGACGTGCTCCACACCAAGCCGACGGCTTGGGCGGCCAAGCTCAGGACCGACGGCTCCCACTACGTCTGGCAAGAGCTCTCGGACACCGGCGTCCTGGAGCTGTGGACGAGCCCGTTGACGAAGCCGGTGACCGCGTTTCAACCCAAGCTCGTGCGCGTCGTGGAGAGCGCGAGCGGCAAGTTCGTGGACACCGCCTTCGGCGAGGGCTGGTGGGTGTACCGCAAGGACATCGACACGCTGCGCGCCGTGCGCATCAGCGACGGACACTGGGTCGACATGCCGCCCCCCAAGGACAAGGGCTGGATCGAGCCCTTCGCGGTGATCGACGGCGAGGTGTGGGCCAACGTCCAGCACGTGCCCGGCACCGCCAACGGCGTGAGCAGCATCGTGCGGGTGTCCATCGCCTCCCTCGGCGCGCCCCAGCCGTGACCTGCTGGCGCATGCGCCGCGCCTCGGCTCACCTCGGCGAGCGGACAGGGTTAAGGTCTGCGCCCATGAGATTGCTTTGCTGGCTCGCGCTTGGCGCCGTATGCTCGCTCGGCTGCGGGCGGCTCGAGCGCACGAGCGAGTGCCGCGCGCTCACGCGG
>JAHBVX010000017.1 GCA_019637295.1 Polyangiaceae bacterium | reverse complement strand
GCATCGGGGCGGCGGCCAGCGCCCTGGGCGTCGGGCAGTTCTGCAAGGACGCGCCGAATCGCTACGGTGGCGCGCTCCAGCTCACGCCGCTCTTGACGTTGTGGCAGGGGGGCGGGTGGGACCGCGCTGGGTACGTCACCGCGGGACCGCTGCTGGAGTCCGCGCTGCTCGACGACCTCGGCCCGCGCTCGAGCGCCCGCGCTCGATTCGCGCTCGGTCCCTCGGTGCAGTGGTACTCGCTGGGGCGCTGGACGATCGCGATGTGAGCGCGGCAGGACTGCGCCATTCACGTCGAGCCCGCCGGGCTCCCCGCAGTAGACTAGGCGCATGGGAGAGCCGGACGAGCAGAGGGGCGGGGCCGAGGTTTCCGAGCCATCGGACGCAGCGCCGCCGGCCGCAGATGGAGCCCCCTTCGTGGAGACGGCGCTGCGCCAGCGCTTCTTTCAGGCGTCGGGGTTCTTTCCCATGCCCATCGTGTTGCTGTGCACTCGGAGCGCGGACGGCGCGCCGAACCTCGCGCCGCACTCGCTGTGCTTCCCCGTACTGGGGGACGAAGGGCACCGATTGTTGCTGGTGATCACGACCGAGTCGAAGACCGCGGCGAACTTGGCGCGCTCCGGTCGCGTGAGCGTCAACTTCATCGAAGAGCGCCCAGAGCTCTTCGCCAGCCTCAAACGACTCGCAGCACCGGTGCCAACGGCGGAGAAGATGGCAGACTGCCCGTTTCGCTTGCTCGAGTCGAAGCGGTCGTCAGCTCGCGACGGCTCGGCACCGCCGCCGCTGGTCGCCGAAGCCGAGCAGGTGTTCGAGTGCCGGTTGGTCGAGCTCGAGCAACGAGACGAGCCGCTCGAGCGCCGCTTCTTGTTGGAGGTCGAGGCGGTACACCTGCGTCCGCGCTGGGCGCGGGCGCTCGAAGAGGGGGGCCGCGGGCCGCGGCTGTGCGTGGGTTACGGGTTCCGGCACGCGTCCAAGAGCTGGCTGGCGCGGCCCAGCGTGATGGTGTCGGGTCCGCGCTTGAGACCGCGCTTCGAGCTCGAGGTGGACGAGCCCCTCGACCGAGTCTGCGAGTCCTTCCGTGTCGAGCTCGGTCGCGCCGAGTGCCCCATCGTCGGCAAGCTCGAGCCCGGCATGTTGGTGCTGGGCGTACCGGACGCCGAGTCACGGCTCTGGTCACCGGTGCTCGAGCTCCTGCTCGAGCCCACCCCCCGCGGGACCCGCCTGCGCGGCAGCATCGGCCCCCACCCTCACGTGTGGACGACCTTCATCGTGCTGCACCTGCTGCTGGCGATCTGTGGCCTGGCGGGGCTGACCTGGGGCATTTCCTCAGCGACAATCGACGGCCGCTACTGGCCGCTCGGCATCCCGGTCGTGACGCTCATGCTGCACGCCTTCGTCGCAGGCGGCGCGTTCATCGGCCAAGGACTCGGCGCAGACCAGATGCACCGCCTGCGCAGCTTCGTGGACGACGTGCTCCAGAGCTGACCGGGATCGCCGAGGGCTTCACCGAAGGCCCGCGAGCAGCAACCACGTGCCGAACAGGATCACCAGCACACCGAGCCAGCGAACCCACACCTCGACTTTGCGCGGATCGAAGCGCGCGCGCTGTCGCTCGGCGATCGAGGCGACCAGCGCGAACCACAGCACGATCCCCAAGAACGCACCCGCGGCCAGCGCCGGAGCCGCGCCGGACGCGGGCTCGATCAGCCGCGCCGAGACCAACGCGGACGCGAGCAAGCTCCAGGTCGCCAGAAAGGCCGGGTTGAGCGCCACCAGCAAGAACCCCAGCGCGGCGTGTCCGGGCACGGAGGACGCGCTCGCCGCGGTGCTCACCGCTCGTGCCTTGCGTCGAGCCATCAGCGCCCCCAGCACGATCAAGATCGCGCCGCTCACGGGCCCCGACCAACGCGCGAACTCGGCGTAGCGCGCGCTCAGCTCGCCGAAGCCCCAGAACGCGAGCGCCACGTAGCCGCTCTCCGCGACCGCGCCGCCCACGGCCAAGGCCAGGGCATCGCCGCGGCGAGACTCGAGGCCGCGCGCCACCACCAGCGCCAACAGGGGCCCCAGCGCCGGAATCGAGCCGACGAAGCCCAGCGCGACGCCCAGCACGAACGCTAACAGCGGCGCCGTCCCGGCCCGGACATGGGCACGAGGGTACTCCACATCTCGAAGCCGAGCCCCTGCGTGCTCAGACCTCATGGCGGGCGGGGCTTGCCATCAAGCCATATGCCATATATGGTTTTCCATATGAAGACGACGCTGCAGATCGATGACGGCGTGATGCGCAGGCTCAAGCGTGAGGCCGCACGGCAGCGCCGCACCATGTCCGAGCTGGTCGAGGTGGCGCTGCGCCGCATGCTCGACGCCCGCGAGCCCGCTGCACGACTGCCGGACCTACCGAGCTTCCACGGCGGCGCCCGCATCGACGTAGCCGACCGCGAAGCGCTCTACCAGGCAATGGAAGGGCGCTGATGTTCGTGGTGGACACGAACATCCTGCTCTACGCCGCGGAGAGGAGCTTCCCAGAGCACCAGCGCTGCAGAGGCGCTTTGCTCGAGTGGCGGCAGCGCGTCGACGCCTGGTACCTGACGTGGAGCATCGTGTACGAGTTCGTCCGCGTTGCTACGCATCCGAAGGTGTTCGAGAAGCCGTGGAGCGCGCCCGAGGCGTGGTCGTTCATCGATGCCCTGCTGGCGGCGCCTGGCCTCGGGGTGTTGGTGGCGACTGAGCGGCATGCCGACGTGGCACGCGACGTACTGCGCGAGCTCCCCGAGCTGCGCGGCAACCTCGTGCACGACGCACACACCGCCATTCTCATGCGGGAGCACGGGATCGGCGAGATCCGCACCCGGGACACGGACTTCCACCGTTTCGGATTCCTCCGGGTGGTCGATCCTCTCGCGTGACCTGAGCGCGCCCCCGGCGGTAACCATCGGGTCCCGGGTTACCGGCAACTCCACCGAGTTGAGGGTCGAAATCTTCGTGATTACTCGGAGTTACCAGTGTGGATCGCTCCCTGCATTGGGACCTGTCATCTTGGAGCTCGTGCGGGATCCCGTTCTGGTTCACGACCGCTACGCGTGTGGCGCGCTGCTCGGGCAGGGCGCGCAGGGTGCCGTGGTGCGGGTCACGGACCGAGAGGCGCCGGCGCGTGCGCTCGTCGCCAAGGTGTGGCTGCCCGGCGTGTTCGAGGAGTCGCTGCTCGAGGGGGAGTTCGCCCTGCTGTCCCGCGCCGACATCCCGGGGCTCGTCCGCGCGCACGACTTCGGACGCGACGCCCGCGACGGCGCGCCCTTCGTCGTCGAAGACTTTGCGGACGGTCCCGACGCGCGCACCTGGATCGCGGCTGCCGCGAACGAGCGCGCGCGCGCGCTTCGCCTCGGCTGCCTGATTCGCGACATCACCACGACCTTGGCGGACCTCCACGACTCCGGCTTCGTCCACGGCGATCTGAAGCCGGAGCACGTTCGCGTCGTCGACGGGCGTCCGGTGCTCCTCGACTTGGGCGCGGCGGTGCGCTGGACGACCTCCACGCGAGTCGAAGCCATCACCGCAGGCTATGCCGCGCCAGAGTTGCTCGGTGGCGGCAAGCCGTCACCGCGCTCGGATCTCTACGCGCTAGCGGCCCTCGCGTACTCGGTCGCGACGGGCGCGCCGCCCGCTGCCGGCGCACGCGATCTGCGCCGCAGAGCCCGGTGGATCCCACCTCAGCTGTCCGACATCGTCGAGCGAGCGCTCAGCCCGCATCCGGAGGATCGCCACGAGGACGCGCGCTCACTGCTCGGCGAGCTCGCCGCCGCGCTCTTCGAGCAGGTTCCCTCCGGTGCAGCTGCGGGACGCGCGTTGGGCGCGCTGGTGCGTCCCGGGGTGCTCGCGGAGCTGATGACCCCACGCGCGACGGTTCGCTACCTGAGTGGACCGTCGGGCTCGGGCAAGAGCCACGTCCTCGACGAGCTCTCGACGGCGGTGTTGCTCTCGGGTCGCGCCGCCCGGCGCGTGCGGTTCCCGCACGACGACCCCGCGCTCGTGTGGCGGCTGCTCTCGTGGCTGCGCGGCAGCGACGAGGCCAGGCCCTTCGCTAGAGTCGCCGGTGCGCCGCTGCTGCTCTTGCTCGACGACGTGGAGCTCGGGCCGGCGGATCTGGTGGCAGCGCTCGAGAGCTTTCGCTGTCGCCCCGACTCGGACCGCAGCGTGGACATCATCGTCGGTATCCGGGAGCCGCCCGCCGGCGCGCCTCGCGTGGAGCTGCCCCCGCTGGACGAGGCGGGCGTGGTGCGACTGTGCCGAGAGCTCGGCGTCGAGGCCGACGCCGCGGCGCTCCTGCGCGCCAGCTCGGGCAATCCCGGTTGGATCGTGGCGCAGCTGGGTCGCGTCCCGCTCACCCGCGCTCTCGCCGTGGAGCGCGCGCGCACCCTCAGCGCACCGGCACGCGCGCTCTTGGCCCAGCTGGCGCTGGCGGGCGGAGTCCTACCCGACAGCCTCGCGCAGCAGCTCACGGGAGCCGAGCACCGGCGCACGCTGGCGGAGCTGGCGCGCGCGAGCCTGATCGAGTTCAGAGCCTTGACCGCGCAGGGCACGCGCCTCGTCTCGCTGGCCCCCCGGACCTTGACCGCCGAGCTCGCCGACGCCCTGGGCAGCCACGACTTGGTGGACGCGCTGGTGGACGTGCTGCTCGATGGCGACGGCGTCGCCTCGGTCGCCGTGCTCATGAACGTCGCCCGGGCTCCGCACGCGCCGACGCGGCGCTCCGCGTTGCTCCGCCACGCTTCCGAGCGCGCGCGCGCCGCGGGCCTCCGCGCGGAGCAGACGGCGCTGCTCCTCGAGTCGTGCGCGGACCCTGCGGAGCGAAGCGCCGAGGTGCTGACCGAGCTGGACCGCATCACTCGCGGCGGCGGCAACGCGGGCGCTCATCCAGAGCTGGTGGACTGGCTCGCGGCTGCCGCGCGAGACCAGCCGAGCCTCGGGGTGCTGGCGGTGCGCCGCCGCGCGGAGCGCTGCGCGCGCGAGGGGGATCTCGACGCCGCCCGCGAGCTCGCCGCGCGCGCCGTCGCGCTGGCCGAAGAGACCCGCGATCCGGCCGACCTCGCGCTGGCCCGCGCGACCGAGGGCGCCGTGGCGCTGTACCGCGCCGACTGGGCCAGCGCAGAGCGCGCGCTCGATCTGGCGCGCAGCACCATGGCCTCCGGCGTGGTGCAAGACCAGGAAGAGCTCGCTCGACTGGATCACAACCTGGGAGTAGTCGCGCTCTACCGCGGCAAGCTCGCGGTGGCCCACGCCGCCTTCGAACGCTCCATCGCCGCCAAGCGCCGACTCGGTGACCGCGCTGGCGTGGCAGCGTGTCTGCTCAACCTCGGGTTGACCCTCGCCGAGCTCGACCGCTTGGATGAAGCCGACCGCGCGCTCGAAGAGGCGCAAGCCTTGTCCGTGTCGGTGGTGCGTCGGGCCAGCGTCGGCTGGTGCCTTTGTGCGCGCGCGGACGTGGCCGTGCGGCGCAGGCAGCCGCAAGTAGCCGAGCGACTGGTCGCGGAAGCGGAGCATCTGATGGAGGCGCTGCCGGGACCGGTCAAGGCCGACCTCACCCTCATCCGCGCCGAGATCGCGCTGCTCGAAGGCGACGCGCGAGGCGCCGAGCGCCAGCTCTCGGCATTGGACTCGGAGCTGCGCGCGGGCGACGCGCTGATCGGTCTGCGCGCCCAGGTGGTGGAGGCGCGGATCGCCTTGCATCGCCTGCCAGCCGAGCCCAGGCGCGCGGCGCGCCTCGCGGTCGCGGCCATCCGCGGCGCGCGCGCGCAGGAGCTCCCCGCGGTGGAGAAGCGCGCGCGGGAGGTGCTGAAGCTCGCCCGCGCGTCGCACAGCCCCCAAGTGCGCTACCCTAGACCCACGGTGAGTGAAGTCGAGGGCTCCGTGTGGTCGTGGCTGCAAGCGCTGGCTTCGGACCAGCCCGCCGAGGCTGCGCTGCAGGGGCTCGGCCGGATGCTGTGCGAGCAGGCCGGCGCGGAGCGCGTCTTTCTGGCGCGGCTCGACGCGAGCTCGAGCGTGCAGTTCGCGCTGGGAGTCGATCTCGATGGTCTGGCCATCGCGGATCCGGCGCGACGCATCGACTCCGACGCCCTCGCGGAGGCGGAGCGCGCGGACGGCGTCGTGTACCAGCCGCGCGTGCAGGGCCCGGCCGGCACCGGCTCTCGCCTCGTGGCGCTGGGCCCGCGACGGGACTCGGGACGCGTCGCGCTGGTGCTCGAGCATCGCTTCGCGCCGGGACGCTTCGACACCGTCGCTGGGTCGGCCGTAGACCAGTGGGTCACCCTGGTGGCCGTGGCGTTCCGCTTGCTCGAACGAGCCGAGACCGCGCCAGCCCAAGCGACCCAACAGCAACGGCCGGTTGCCTCGCCGAGCGAAGCGAGCCGCGCGCCGTGGAGTGAGCTCACCCGGCCCCCGGCGCGGCGAGTCGACGAGCCGAGCACGGTCCTGCCGAGCCGCGCTGCTCGTCGCGCGTTCGACGAGCTGGTGGGACAGAGCGCGGCGTTCCAGCGCGCCTTGAATCGTCTGGACGCGGCGATCGACAGCGACCTGCCCGTGCTGATCACCGGCGAGACGGGCGTGGGCAAGGAGCTGTTCGCGCGCGCGCTGCACCAGCATGGCGCTCGGGCGCGCGCGCCCTTCGTCGCCGTGAACTGCGCTGCCATCGCCGACTCCCTGTTCGAGGCGGAGTTGTTCGGTCACGCGAAGGGCAGCTTCACCGGCGCCGAGCGCGCGCGCGCGGGCTTGTTGTCGCAAGCCGAGGGGGGCACCTTGTTCCTGGACGAGATCGGCGAGCTGCCGCTGCTGCGTCAGGCCTCACTGCTGCGCACGCTGGCGTCGCGCACCTACCGCGCGGTTGGCGCGGAGACCGAGCGCAGCTTCGACGTGCGCATCGTGGCCGCCACCAATCGGGATCTGGCTCGCGAGGTGAGCGAGGGCCGGTTTCGTCGAGATCTCCTGTACCGGCTGAACGTGCTCGAGATCCAGGTGCCGCCGCTGCGCGAGCGCAAGGAAGACATCCCCCGCATCGCCGCGCACGTGTTGGCCAACAGCGGCACGAAGGCCAAGCTGAGTAAGGCCGTGCTCGCCGCGCTGAGCGCCTACGACTGGCCCGGCAACGTGCGCGAGCTCGAACACCAGATGCAGCGGGTCGCGGCGCTGTGCCACGACGAAGTGGACGTGGAGCACCTCGCGCGGGAGATCCGCGGCGCGGCGCTCCGACGGCTCCCCGCTCGCCCGGCCCCCGCCACCCCGGACGCGGAGCGCGACGAGGTCGTGGCCGCGCTGGCAGCCAACCAGGGGAACATCACTCACACGGCCGAGCGCCTGGGCATGACGCGCCAAGGTCTGAAAAAGAAGATGGCACGGCTCGGACTCCGCGGCGCACCCCACCTCACGCTGGCTCACCCGAACTCGAGGCAACGCTCATGAAGACGCGCCACGCGCTACCCGCGCTCCTTGCCTGCTCGTTGGCGTGGATGTCGGCGTGCAGCGACGACGCTGAGCCGAGCGCGTGCGCCGAGTGCGCCGTGGACGCGGGCGCCGACGCGAGCGGCGGCTCCGCAGGCCTGGGGGGCAGCAGCTCGGGTGGCAGCGGCGGCGTCACCCTCGACGGAGCAGCCGACTGTCTCACCTCCGCTCAGGGTGTGGCGGTGGCCGAGGTGGATCTGGACGGTTTCCCCCCGTATTCCCTGGATGGCTGCCGGCTCGCGTACGTCTCGGCCGCCACCGGCGCGCTCGTGGTGAGGGACTTGCTCACCGGCGCGGAGCAGCTCGTCGCCGCAGGGCCCGAGGCGCCCCGCCGGCCGTCGCTCTCACCCGACGTCCTGGCGTGGGAAGCGAGCGACGGCGCGACCAACGTCGTACGTGTCCTGGTCGCCGGCAACACCAAGACCCTGAGCGGTCCGTTCCTTCATGCCGGTGAGCCGCGGGCGACGACGGGCGCGGTGGTGTTCACGGGTTGGCTCCAGAGCGACAAGAGCGGCGACACGGATGTGTTCCTCTTCGACGTCGCCACCGGTGACGTCAGTCTGGTGCTCGGAGGGACCGGCCAGCAGCGCTTCGCGGACGTGTCCCCCAGCCACGTCGCCGTCAGTGACTTCTCGGAGGACCCGGCGGGCATCTACACCGGCGATGGCGGCAGCCTCAGCGATGTCGTGGTCCTCGATCGCAGCACGCTCACGCCCACGACGCTGAAGCTACCCGGCAAGCAGGCGTTCCCCATGTTGGGCGGAGGGCAGCGGCTGGCGTATCTGGATTGGCTCGAAGTCCACCCCATGCCCAAGCTGCACCAGTACGAGCTTCACTCGGTGCCTCTCGCGTCCCTGGGCGACAAGCCCACCCTGGTGGCCAGCGTCACGAGTGACGTCGCGGTGCGCCCGACGGTGTTCGCCGGCGTGGCCGAGTGGGTGGCGCGCTTCTCGGACGTGTCCACGCTGAGGCGGGCTCCGCTCGACGCCTCGAGCGCCCCGCAGCTCGTGAACCTGGGCGCGACGAGCGTGCTGCACGCCCCCGCTGGCGGCGCGGACTTCACGGTGCTCGCCGTGCGCAGCTCGCCCAGCGCGCCGCCGCTGCTGCACGCGCTACCGCGCTGACCGCCCTTCTTCAGGTGCGATGAGTCCGCCGCGCGACGAGCCGCCAAGCGCCCCGGTAGCGCTCCAGGTATGGCGTCGCGCGCTCACGCTGGCGGCGGCCCTGCTCGCCGCGAAGGCGGCGCTGATCGGCCTGCGGCTGCTCGACGGCGGAGGGAGCACCCTCGCTTCCCCGCTCAGCGTGCCCGCGCTGCTCCACCAGGACGTCGTGCTCGTAGTCATATTCGCCAGCGCGGACGCCGCGCTGAGCGTAGCGGCGGCGCGCCTCGGCGGTCGGCGCGTGGGCAGCGCGCTGTGCTGGTCTCTGGTGGCCGCCCTGGTCATCTACGCCGCGTTCAACGTCGCCGTCGCGCGTCTGTTCTCGACGCCGCTCACCTGGAGCATGCTGGGCGCGACGGGCGGCGCCCTGCTCGACTCCATCCTCGCGTACGTCACGCTCGGCAACGTCGCCGCGATCCTGGGCGTGTGTCTGGTCGCAGCCGTCGTGGGCTGGCGGGTGCGCCGGGTTCCGGGCGCGTGGCCGCGCGCGCTGCTGGCGTTGGGCGCGATCGCACTCTTGCTCGCTGGCCCCACGGCGGCGGCCCGCGTGGACACCCTGGGGCTGCACCGCAACGCGCTGGTGGCGCTGGTGGTGACCGCGGCGGCGGCGCGAGCGCCGGTGAGCGACGAGCTGCCCAACGTGCCGGCGCTGACGCCGGAAGGACCCGCGCTCGATCTGACTCACCTGCGCGGCGCGGCCCGGGGGCGGAGCGTCATCTGGGTGATCTTGGAGTCGACCGGCGCTCGCTACCTGGGCAGCTACGGTCATGTGCCCGATCCCACCCCCGAGCTCACTCGCTTCGCCGAGCACGCGCTGCGCTTCGACGCGGCGTACGCGGTGCAGCCCGAGAGCATCAAGGGCCTGTACACCATGCTGTGCGCGACCCCGACCGCGCCCGAGACGCGCGCCGCGGATTACACGGAGCGCCGCCAGCCCTGCGCGTCCATCGCAGGAGTGCTCCGCGCTCGTGGCTATCGAACTGGATTCTTCCACTCCGGGCGCTTCCGCTACCTGGGCATGCAAGGGATCCTGGACGACCGAGGGTTCGACGAGTTGGCCGACGCCGCCACCATCGGCGGCGAGCACGTCTCGAGCTTCGGCACGGACGACGCCTCGACGGTGCGTCGCGTGCTCTCCTTCGTGAGCGGCCTCGGGACCGAGACGCCGTTCTTCGCGGTGTACTCGCCCATCTCCGGGCACCACCCCTACAAGTCCCCGGGCACGGGACCGCGGCCCTTCCCGGCCAACAGCGACTTCGACCACTACTTGAACGATCTCCACGCGGGAGACGCGGCGTTCGGGGCCTTGGTGCGTGGGATCCGCGAGCTGGGTCGGGAGCGCGACGTCTTGTGGGCGATCGTCGGTGACCACGGCCAGGCGTTCGGTGAGCACGAGGGCAACTTCGCGCACACGCTGTTCTTGTACGAGGAGAACGTGCACGTGCCCATGCTGTTCGTCGCACCCGGCTCGCTGTCGTCTGCGCTTCGGGCGCCGCAGATCAGCAGCTTGATCGATCTCGCGCCCGCGACGCTCGAGCTGCTCGGCTTGCCCATTCCCGAGTCGTACCGCGGTCGCTCGCCGCTGTTGCCCTCGCCGTCGGTCGCCCGCTTCTTCACGGATCACGGCCCAACGAAGCTGGGGCTCCGACAAGGCTCCTGGAAGGTGCTGCACGAGACCGAGCACGACCGCACCCGCCTCTTCGACCTGAGCACGGACCCGGGCGAGCTCCACGACGTCGCGGGTAAGCACCCCGAGCGCGCGCGCCTATACCGGGAGCACTTGCGCGCGTTCGCCGCGGCGGAGCGGGCGCGGGTGTTGAGGTAGAGCACGCGTCACTACCAGCGACGTTGCTTGAGCGTGATCACCGCCGAGTGAAGGATCGAGCCGCTCGATACGGACACGGTGCCGTGCAGGGTGCGCGGGCAAGAGGGCAGCCGCTTGACGAGCACCGTGGCGACCGAATGCCCCATCTTCGTGGGTCTCGGACGCGAGTGGTACATCCAGCGCCGGGTGAATCCGTCGAAGTGAGGGATGTCGTCTGGCCTCCTTGTCCCTCCCCAGGCGAGCACTTCTCGGTGTCCGTCGATCACCATCTCGACGAAGAGCAGGAAGGGCTCCCGGGGTTTGTGGTTCAACGGGTCGCGGTAAGGGAACGCCACCGAGTAGCGGATCCAGATCTCGACTGGCCCCGTGGTTGACGGAACGGCGAGCGCGAAAGGACCCGTCTGGTCGAGCGACGCCGACGCGAGCGGCTTCCGTGAAAAGTGGTACGCGACAAAGAGGAGCGAGACGACCGCGACCGCGCCGCCAATGACCAGGAGGAGACCTCCGAGATCGTCCACGGCTCTACTCGCTAGCTTGGGGGTGGCGGGGTGTCGAGCAGCGGGCACGCCGCGCCGAACGTGCGTGGGGGAGCGCCGGGGGCTAGCGCGCACGCAGAGTCACCAGGGCCGCTCCATTCCGGGTCGGAGAGCGAGTCAACGATCCTGCAATGAGATATCAAATGGACGACCTCGCACGATCGGGAGCCTGCGTCTCCGTGACGCCGCCAAGCATGGCGGACATCCAGCTGTTCGAGATTGGGTGTTGAGACGGTCGGGCTCGGTCGGGCGCGCGTCCTCGAGGGAGTACGCTGCGCCATCTTCGGTACTTCCGTCACCCCGGCACGTCGCGACTTTCTGCCCCGGCGCAGGGGACGCGACCCCCGCCCTCCACCGCGCAGCGGCGGATTGCTGCGGATCAACCGCGCCGACGGTGGCATACTTCCAGGGTGACCCCGACCAACTCCGATCGAGCCGCTCGCGCCGAGGCGCGTCGACGGAGCTGGATCTTCGGCGTCGCTCACGGGCCCGAGCAGGCGGAGGAGGCTGACCTCGTGTTCTGGCTCGCCGCGACACCGGCCGAGCGCATCCGTGGCGTCACCGAACTGATCGACGAGATGCGCTGGATGGAAGGCGAAGATGGACCTGCCCCCCGACTTCAGAGATCTGTTGGCGGAGTTCGAGCGCGCGGGGGTTGAGTACGTCCTCGTCGGCGGATGGGCAGTCGCTCATCATGGCCGGCCTCGCGCCACGAAAGACATCGACTTCGTGCTCCGGGGAACGGCAGCAAACCTCACTCGAGCCGCCACGGCGCTGGAGGCATTCGGTGCTCCGCCGTCGATCTGCGCTGCGGTGGCATCCATGGCGCCTGATGACGTCGTCTTTCTGGGGCACCCGCCGCTTCGCGTCGATCTGCTGCGATCGATCAGCGCCGTCTCCACGGACCAGCTCTTTGCCAACGCGGTGCCCGCCCAGCTCGACGATGTGCGGCTCCTGGTCGCGAGCCTCGACGACCTCATCACGAACAAGCGCGCGGTCGGCCGCCCGCAGGACCTGCTGGACGTCGCGTTCCTCGAGAAGGTGCGGGCACGTCGCAAGTAGGAAGACCGAGGCCTCGCCCTGCTGAGGCTGGCCGGCGCCGCTCAGCCCGCTCAGCGCAGGGCGCTCGGTGACCTGCGATTCAGCCCTGTCCGTCGGGTCTCCATCCGGCTATTCTCGGCAGGTTCGGATGAGGAACGATGGCGGGTCGATCGTGTAGCTCTCGTTCGAATACCAGACCGTGCCCAACCCGTCATACGATCCCGCGAACCGGGTTCTCGCTGCCGCGCGTGAGCTTGGCCTGGATGAGTCCTCGTTCCACCAGCCGCCAGGCTTCCGCGCTCGAGCGGTGATCGAGCGCGTGCTCGGCCGCTTCACCAAGCAGGGAGGCGAGGGCGATCGTGGCTGCTGGCTCTGGCGCGACCTGCGCGAACCCCACTTGTTCCTACCCGAGCCCCAAGACCTGCAGGTCCTCTTTGCGCTCGGTCCACCGACAACACCCGTGTGGCTACTCGTCGAAGACTTCGGGCGCACCAAGAGCGGCCCACCGTTTTGGTTGTTCGAGGCCAACCTGGCGTCCACCGTAGCCACGCTGGGCAATCACCATCTCATCGAGTTCTACGTGGTCTCTCGGCAAATCGATTGGCTTGTCGGGGAGAACCACCACGACATCATGTTCGCTGCGGGTGATCACGCGATCGCTGCGCTTCAAGGGATCAATCGCTAGCTAGCCGCTTCGGCTCGAGCCAGCGGCTGCAACCGGCAACGGCCGCACACCCCGCGCGCTCAGATCGTCGAGCAGCGGCGCGGCAACCCTACTGCGCGGCATTGGACGCAGCTGATCTCGTGTGCTCCGAGGGCAAACTGGACGTGTCAGTCATGGAACGCCTTCTTGTGCACCTTGCTCGCACGGCAAACTCGTCGATGACTCGAACAAGGTCTGACCCATGCGCACGTCTTGCGGGGCGGGAACGGGCCCTGCGCGAGCGCTCTCGGGCAGCAGCAACACTACCGTCGAACCAAAGGCGAAGTGGCCGATCTCCTCGCCCTTCTGGACGGCTCGCCCGACGGGGGTGAGCCGCGGCCCGACGAAGTCGCGCCGCTCGAACCCACGCAGGTGAATGCCGCCGATCAGGCTGGCGCCCACCATGATGACCAAGTACTCGAAGCCCGCCTCGGCGCGACAGCGCAGCACCACCCGCTCGTTGCGCTCGTAGATGCGAGGCACGTGCTCGAGCGCGTCTTCGTTCTGCGGAAAGTAGCGACCCGGGATCCAGCGCACGTCCAGGATCTCCCCAGCGCTGGGCGCGTGCACCCGGTGGTAGCCTCGCGGCGTCAGGAACACGACGCAGTGCTGCCCGCCGTCGTAGGGCGCGAGATCGAGCTCGAACGCGTCGGCGTTGACGACGCGTTCGAGGGACAGCCGCTGGCCCTTGATGCAGAGTTCTTGGTCGCGACGCAGCGTTCCTCGGGAGACCAGCACGCCGTCGGCGGGCGAGACCCACCCCGGGCCCACGGGTCGCGCGCCCGGGCGCAGGCGACGCAAGAAGAAGTCGTCGAGCGACTCGAAGCGGCGCGCCTCGAAGTCCGACAGATCGATGTCCTCGAGGCGCGCCCAGGCGGCGACGGCGAGATCCACCGCGCGCCTCGGCCGCGTCGCTCCGGTGACCAACGCCGCCGAGCGGTTCAGCAGTCTATGCGGGAAGTACTCGTAGGCTCGAAAGAAGGCTCGGGTTCGGTGCAGCGGCCTCATGGCTCTGGGCACAGCGAGAGGCTGACCTTCTTGAGCAGCAGGCGTGAGACGGGAGCAGAGCGGTGCCCGCGCACGCGCCACAGCCAGTCGTGGCTGAGCAGCGGCGCGCGGCTGGTGACGCGCCTCAAGAGCTCCGGATCCCCCACGAAGGCCAGGGGCGTCACGACGAGATCGGCGTCGCAGTGCAGCGCCGGATCGAACGCAGCCTGCACGAAGCGCGCGCGCCCAGCGAGGCCCCGCGCGCCGAGGTAGGCGCGAGCCCGAGCGATGCTCTGCTCGCTCCGGTCGATGACGACCAGGCGCGCGTTCGGGAGCAGTCGCGCCAGCACCAGCACGGTGCGCGGGAACAGTCCGCCACCGACCACGATGATACGCCGAGGCGCGCGCGGCAGGGCCGCGAGCACCAACGCGAAGGCGCGCGCGTGACTCGTGACCAGGAAGCGCTGAAGCGCCTCCGACCGCAGCGCCAGCCGCTCCAGCGCGCACAGCGCGGCACCGAGCGCCGCGTTCCAGCTCGCGACCAGCGCGGAGAGGGGACGGAGCAGCGGGGGCAGCGAGCTCTCGGTGACACCCACGGACGAGCTCACGTCTGCCGTCACGTGCGGAAGCTGGCTGTAGTGCAGCGCCGGGAAGCGGTGGTGCTCCGCGTGATACCCGTCGTTGAACCACAAGCGGTTGTACACGGCGCCATAGTAGCTCACCCCGCGGTGCGGGTCGCCGGTCGCGGCGTGCTCCATGTCTCCTTGCAAGCGGCACACACCGAGTCCGAGGAGATAACCAGGCAGATACGCCAAGAAGAACACCTCCAGCGACCAAGCAGCGAGCAGCGCGAACACGCACGCGACCACCGCGCCCTCGAGCCAGGTGCGGCGAGTCCAGC
This sequence comes from Polyangiaceae bacterium, assembly GCA_019637295.1. GTDB lineage: Bacteria > Myxococcota_A > Polyangia > Polyangiales > Polyangiaceae > JACKEA01. Next base: position 76,055 of record JAHBVX010000017.1, on the reverse strand, counting down.
CGCGGGGTGGGCGGTCTGCGGGCTCGCCGGCGTGGTGCCAGAGGTGTCGCGCGCGCCACACGCTCTGCGGGATCCCGAGCAACGCGCTGAGGTACAGCGAGTAGGCCTTGTTCTGCCAGCGGGCGCGGAACAGCGGCGTGTGGAGCTGAATGTGCGAGACGGTGTTGGAGCCCCAGGCCATGCCCAGGGCGACGACGCACGCGGCCACCAGCTTGCCGAGCGCGCCAGCCGGAGCGAGCCCCACGAGGGCGGCCGACACGACGGCCGCGTGCATGAGACTCGCTCCAACCAGCCAGCCATCTCGCGCGCCATGCCGCAGCACCCCGGGCCCGCGCCGCCGGGAGCCGGCGAGCGAGAGACTTGGGATCCAGGGCTGAAGTTCTGTCAAGAATTGACCCAGTTCATGCCGGCGAAGCCGGCCCGCGTGGGGTGGGGCCCCAACGAATTCACTTCGTTGGGGCGGGGAGGCGCGTGCCTCCCCGGCGACAGAATGAAAGAGCTGTCGAATCTTCGACAGCTCTTGAGCGCTGATGGCCATGTCGCGGTCAGCCTCGCTTCACCCGGCGACGAACGCCGAGGCCAAGGAGCGCCAGCGCTCCCAGCCAGCCGAGGCCGCCGGTCGAGCCCGTGGGGACCGACACGCTGCAGCCGCCGTCATCGTCGTCGCCGCCCGACCCGCCGCCAGTGCCGGACGCGCTGCCGCCCGTCGCCGAGCTCGTGCCGCCGGTGCTGGCGCCACCGCTGCCAGGCTCGCCTCCGCTGCCGCTGCCCGCGCTGCCTCCTGAACCGGAGCCCGCGGCGCCGCCACCTGCGGAGCCACCTTGACCGCCCTGGCCCCCGCTGCCGGGAGCCGGGTTGTTGTCGATGAAGTCGGCGATCACCTTGCAGGGCGAGAAGCCGCTGAGGACGCCCATCTCGATCGGGTAGGTGTCCGGCGTGAAGAGCGCCTTGGAGCCCCAGGGCCGAAGGGTGCCGGGCTTCAGGTTCTGCGAGCCGAAGCCGACGCAGACGTCATCGCTCTCAGCGATGTTCTTCTCGAGATCGGCCCACTCGTCTTTGCAGGTCTGCTCTTCACCTTTTGGGCACTCGTAGTAGAGAAAGCCCCAGGCTGGTTCGGTGTAGCCCGTGTAGGTCGTGCCGGTGCTGTTGTCGAAGAGCATGGCCGCGCCATGCACCCGCACCTTCGTCGGCGACGTGGCGTCGGGCTCGTAGTCCACCTGCCGGACCTTGGTCCAGACTCCGGCGGGGTAGCTCGCGCTCGCGGCCCCCGACACCAAGAGGAGCGCGGTGGCTCCAAGAATTACCGTCGTGTGTATGGCTCTCATGATGTTGGCGACCTCCAAGCTCGCGTGTGATCGACCCACCTGAGCAAGCCCCGGGCCACGACGTAACACGTTGAAATTACGTCGAGTCGACGCCAGCGCGGGTGCGAGTTGCCGGCAACTCGACGACAACCGTGCCCCTCCGGTTCCGCGTCGGACCAACCCAGCCCGAGCCTAGTTCACGAGTGAGAACGGATACGTCACCTTGAGCACGCCGCCGCCGGTCAGCGCGGGGAAGCGCAGCTCGCGCGCGACCGAGAGCATGCACTCTTGCGCGTCCGGATCCGGAACCGAAGACTCGCGGATCGTCGCGCTGAACACGTCGCCCCAGGGCGTCAGCTCTAGATCGAGCACCATGCGCCCGCGCAGCGCGGGGTTCGAGTCGAGGGCGCGCTGGTAGCACGCGCGCATCTTCTCGGTCGCTCCGCGGATCACGTCCTTGACGATCTCGGCGTCGAGGCCCTGCGCGCCTGTGGCCTTCGGACATCCCGCGGCGATGGCTTGCTCGCCGAGCGCGCCACCCGGCGCGCAACCACAGGCGCCGCTCTGACCGACTGGGATCAGGCTCTTGCTGCAGCACGCCACGAAGCGCTCGTCGCGATCGCACCAAGCGAAGGAGGGCTCCTGGCAGTGCTCGACGCGCGGATCACCAGCGGGCTTGTCGCAGATGTGGACCATCGCTCCACGCGCCGCGCTCGCGTCCAGCGCACCGTCCAGCGGTGCGGCCGGTGTGTCGCTCGCCACTGCCGTGGCCGACGCGGCGTGCGAGTCCGGCGAGGCAGGGGGGCTCCGCGTGAACCACCAAGCCCCAGCCCCGACCACGCCAGCGACGGCGACGAGCGCGGGCCACGGCGCGCGGCGGCCCATGGGCGCAGGCTGCCGGTCGGTCGTCGTCAGCGGCGCGCCGGTGCCGTCGATTCGAACCGAGGACGCCGCGACCATCGCCTCGCTGAGCGGCAGCGTCGCGCCGAGGACATCCACCGGGGGCCCATCGGGAAACAGCGCGGCGAGCTCGGCCTGCGCCAGCGCGGCGTTGGCGAACCGCGCCGCTGGATCTCGCGCCACCGCACGTGCGAACCAGGCATCGAAGCCCAGGGGCAGGTGCGCCTCCACACCCAGCTCCAGCGCGCGCGCCGACGCGCTGGGCATCGGCTCGAACACCACCTCGCGCAGGAGCGCGATGGGCGACGATCCCTCCTGACCCGCTCCCTTCCAGTACGAGCGCCCCGTGAGCAGCTGAAACACGATGAGCCCGAGCGCCCACACGTCCGCCGCAGGCCCGATGGCCTCGCCCGTGGTCGTCTGCTCGGGCGCCATGTACAGCGGCGTGCCGACCCTGTCGGTCGACGTCGTCTGCGCCTCCGAGACGACCTTGGCGATGCCGAAGTCCAGGATCTTGACGACCACGTCGGTCCCGAGCCGACGCGAGGTGGCCAGGAAGATGTTCTCGGGCTTCAGATCCCGATGCACGATCCCCTGGGCGTGCGCTGCGGCGAGCGCATGGCCGACCTGCGCCATGATCGCGAGCACCTCGCTCGGGCTGAAGCGACCGACGCGCGCCAGACGCGAGGCCAAATCCTCACCCTCGAGCAGCTCCATCACCAGCCAGGGCGTGCCGGACTCGTCGTCGACCCCCGCGGCGAGCACCTCCACCACGTGCTCGCTGGCGATCTTCGCGCCCACGCGCGCCTCCTGCTCGAAGCGGCGGCGCATGCCGTCCTGGCGAGAGAACTGCGCGTGCAAGACCTTCAGCGCGCGCTGGCGGCTGGTGCTGATTTGCTCGACGACGTACACGCTGCCCATCCCGCCCTGAGCGAGCAGCCGCACGACGCGGTAGTCGCCGGCGATCATTTGCCCCGGCGCGAGGTGGGAGGGCTCCAGCATCCGAGCTGAGACTACCAGTTCTACGGGCCCGGGCTCGACGACCAGCCTCAGCTCGCGAGTGCAGCCGCCTGTGCCGTGAACGTCGGCGCCTTCCTACCGGCGCTTCTTGAACTGCCAGTCCGGGTGCGGCGTGGGCGGGACGCTGCGATCCATGGCGGGCGTATTCCAGGCGGGCTCGAGCAGCTCCCCCACGATGCGCGGCATCAAGAAGAGCTGTGCGCAGTGACCGGGCTGGTCCTTCCCTTGGAAGCCCCAGACGTGCAAGCCCTTCACGTCCACCGTGGAGGTCTGGCCATAATCTGTGCTCGGCTCCAGCGTCGTGGGCTGCAGGCCGAGCTCGCGCAACAAGAGCTGCGCGGTCGTTGCCGTCGACGGGAACGTCGGCACGACGCTCGAGTAAGTGAGCACGAAGAGGGCATCGCCGGCCAGGGCACGCTTCGCGAAGGCGAGCTCACGCGTGAGGTAGCGGGCGTCGAGCGAGTCGAGCTTCTGCACGCGTGGCGCGCCGAGCATCCACGCTCCGTGCAGCCCGTCCAGGATGATCAGCGCGTCGATGCCCTCTTGCTCCTGCTGCAGTAGCTTGCTGACGGCCACCGTGCCCGCGCTCCACGAGCTGACCGCGAGGTGGCGAATGTGCGCCTGCTCGCTGCCCGAGTGCGCCTTGAGGGCCTTCGCGATGGACGTGCGCAGCAGCGGGAACATGAACTTGGTCCCCAGCGCGCGAGTGTACGGCGCGCCACCGCCCAGGCCCTTGTCGACGAGCACCAGCACGACGCCCCGCGCGGTCTGCACCAGGAGCTTGCGGACCGCGTCCGCGCCGTGAAAGTGAACCAGGACGTCGTACCCGAAATCCGGGGTGTGCCCGCCCTTCTGTGGAATGAGAATGCGTCCGAGGGAGAGCTGTCGAAACGGCGCGTAGGGACCGAGGCCTAGCGGGTCATGGGGGTTACACTCGGAGAACCCCTTCGCGCGAAGCTCCTCTGTGAGCGGCGCGACGGCAGGCGGCGCCGGCGTCGGCGCCGCGACCACGACTCGCGCCGGCAGGGCGAGGCGCCCGAGGCTGGCGGGCTTGGGTCCCCGCGAACAAGCCAACAGCGCAGCCGCGAGCATGAACACGAGTAGGCACGCTTGGCGAGGTCTCGCGTCAACCACTGACGGCGACGGTAGCACGGGGCGGCAGCGTTGCTTCGCCGCGGGCGCTCCGCCTCAGGCGCTCCACGTGAAGGCGAACGACAGGAACGTGGCCTTCACGTCGCTGGGCACCGGTGTGCCGCAGCTGCCGTCGGCGGCGATCCAGATCTGCCCGCCTCCGGTCTTGGCCCCGCTGGCGCCGCCGAAGACCTCGAAGTGCAGGCCCAAGTCTTGCGGGGCCGTCTTGAGGAGCACGTTGGTGTAGGGCTTCGCCTCGGATGGCTGGCCGCTCTCTCCAGTTGCCCCGTAGCTCAGCTGCTGCGACGAAAACATGAGCATGGGTGCGAAGTAGCCGCAGGGCTGGGACAGCGCGACATCCTCGAAGAGCACCCAAATGTAGGACACACCGCTGCTCGTGCACCACGCTTCCCAGTGCCCGCCGCTGGTGGTCGCCAGGGAGCACTGGGCCGGATAGCTCGGGTGCAGCGAGCCGATGTTCGGGGACGACTGACACGCCGCGAGGGCTTCCTGCGCCGTGAACGCCCCATCGCCGCACTTGGTAGTCCCCGTCGGCGGCATCGGCGCACCGATGCCCGAAGCGCCGCCGGCGCCGCCCGCGCCACCGCCGCCGCTCGTACCGCCACCGCCGCTCGCACCGCCACCACCGCTCGTACCGCCACCGCCGCTCGCACCGCCTGCGCCGCTGGAACCTGCGCTGCCAGCGGCGCCGCCGCCAACCCCGCTCCCCCCGGCCCCGCCACTGCCGGCGCTCGCCCCGCCGCCACCGGAGCCCGGCGAGCCACCGTCGCTCCCGGAGCTGCCGCAGCCTGGAACCAGCCCCAACACCAGCCCCCCGACGATCATGAAGCGCATCCACATCGGATGCAGTGGGGCCGCCTCGGGTTCATCGGCACATCGCCGTCACCGCGTCGCATCGACACCACCAGCTCGACCCTCACGCCTCACCCGCCAGGGGTGCTATTGACCTCGGGTGTGGCGCCACACATCAACCGTCGTTGCGTGGGCGTGGCTGATCGCCTGCTCGCCGGCGAGCGCTCCTGTGGCGTCCCCGGCCGGGGCGACGGCGCCGACCGCGGTCGCGGTACCGAGTGAGCCCGAGCCCGTCGCGGTCGAGGCGCCCGTTCGCGCGTCGTCGCTCAGCGACGACTTCGACTCGGACGTACCCGAGCTCTCTGCCGTGCACTGCAGCGTCAACGCCAGCAGCGAGAACTGGCTCGTGGCGCTACCCGTGCGGGTCGGCAGCGCAGCCGTCCATTACGCCGACGTGCTCGGAGTCGAAGCGACGCTCGCGCTGTCGTCCCAGGGCCCGAGCGGGGGCGCACGCCTGCGCGTGGATCGGGACGGTTTCTCGGTCCGAGGCTCGGTGCGCGGCGAGGACGTCCGGCTCGGGGTGCGAGAGGCTCGCGCCATCGGGATCGTGATCCCCAAGCCCAGCGCGCACCTGCGCTGGCTCGAGAGCCGAGCGGGAGGGATCCGTGTCGGCCTCGAGCTGCTGGGCGCGCTGCGCCTCGCGCCGGGGCAAGAGCTAGCCTGGGACGATCCATGCGAGCGCCTGAGCCTCTCGCGAGCCAACTTCGAGCCTCGGGACGCCGTAGGCGTGCCGCTGACGTCCAAGGCGTACCTCGACTCCACGCAGCCCATCCGCATGAGCGCGGAGGAGAGCGGCATTGAGTCGCTGGAGCTGGAGGCGACGCGCGGCGATCTTCGGGTGGAGCTGGCGGAGCGCTCCGCGGCGCAGACGCGCATCCTCGTGGAGCTGGACAACGCGCTCCTGTTCGGCTGGGTGGACCGACGATTGCTCCGTCAATCCCCTCGCGGCCAAGGCCTGGGGTACGGCACGGGAAGCGGACAGCTGGGCACGCGTCACACGCGCTCGTGGCGCAGGGTGTGCACGGCGGACACCGAGCTCCTCGCGGTGTCGAGCGACGCGACTCACAGGATTGGGGTCGTGCGTGCCTCGACCGAGCTCGTGCTGCACTACTCGACGGTGCCCGAGGCGTTCGAGGCCGTGCGCAACGTTCCCCGGTGGCTTCGGCCCCGACCCGGCTTCACCTTCGCCGTCCGCAAGGCGGATGTCGCCTCGTGTCCTGTGCTCGAGAACGACTGACGTCGAGCGCAGCCACATGCTTCCCGACGAGCGCGCGCATGCCCTGGCCACTGGCCGCCAGTTCGCCATGGCCGCCACCCTCGGTTGCGCGCGGGATCAGTCGAAGTAGGGGCCCTCGCACCAGGCACGACGCTTGCTCCTCCCCCGCCGACCATGCGCGCCCCCACCACGGATGCCTCACGCTCGCTCGAGCTCTCGTTCGATCGAGGGACACTGCTCGTCACCGGACCGTCCGCCGAAGACCTGGGGCCCACGCTGCCGGGCGTGGTCTGGGATCCCCGCGTGGGCGCGTTCCGCGCGCCGGCGTTTCGCTACGCGGAGCTCACGGTCGCGCTGGGCGAGAGTGGTGTGGAGGTCCATGACCGCGTCGCCGCCGAACGGGCGGCGCGCCCGCCTCCGTCGCAGGCGGGCACCCTGTCTGAGCCGAGGCTGCGCCCCTACCAACTGCTCGCGCGGACCCTGCGGCGCGAGCCCGAGGCCATCGAGGTCGGCGGCCGCCTCGTGTTCCCCGACTTCGCTCTCTGCCATCGCCGCCATCCGAGTCGCTCCTGGCTCCTGGAGATCGTCGGCTTCTGGACGCCTGAGTATCTCACGCGCAAGCTCGCGGCGCTGCGCGCCATCGCTGGCGGGCGCTTCATCGTGTGCGCCGACGCCAAGCTCGGCGTCGGCCGTGAGCACCATGTCCCGGGCGAGGTGATCGCCTACCGGCGACGCATCGACGTGCGCGAGGTCATCCGCTTGATCGAGGGCTGAGAGGCCACCACCTCGCGCCCGAGGTCGATTCGGCGACCACCTCCTTGCCTCGACTCGAGCGGTTGTCCGAGGCTGGCTCCCGGACCTTTCGTCGAGTCGAGCCTTGCATCCTACCCCGCGGCCCGGTCAGACTCCCCGCCCCCGCATGGCCAAGGCGCGCGACAACACGGTGTACGGCGATCGCGTCGTGAGCAAGAACCGTCGTGCGTTCTTCAACTACGAGGTCGGGGACACCTTCGAGGCGGGGCTCGCGCTGATCGGTAGCGAGGTGCGTGCCTTGCGTCAGCACGGCGCGGACTTGACCGACGCCTGGGTCGACATCCAGCGGGACGAAGCCTGGCTCAAGGGCATGCGTATTCCGCCGCTCTCTCACGCGGCGTTCGCGCACGAGGAGCGACGCACGCGGAAGTTGCTGCTCCATCGCGAAGAGATCGAGCGATTGCGGGGTGCGGTGGAGCGCGACGGCATGACGCTGATCGCGCTCAAGTGCTACTTCAAGAACAACCGCGCCAAGGTGGAGATCGCGCTCGCTCGCGGCAAGAAGAAGCACGACAAGCGCCAGGCCATCAAGGAGCGCGACGCATCGAAGGAGGCACGCGCGGCGATCCGCCGGGGGCGCGAGCAGTGAGCTCGGACGAGTGGGCGCTCGACGGCGGAGGTCAGGCCGTGCTCGTGGACACGGACGGACACTTCGTGACGCTCCACAGCTCACGCGCGTTCCCTCCGGGCGCCACTCTGGTGGGCCGCGTGCCGGGGGTCGAGGTACTGCGCGTGAAGGTGCGTGGGAGCGCGAAGACGGAAGCAGGCGACATGAGCTTCTGCGTCAAGGGACGGTTCATCAACCTGACGCGCGCGCAGCGCGCCTACCTGACCTCCCGCGCGGCGCCCTGATCACAGCCCGAGCGCAAGCCCGACGTTGACCCCCAGCATCAGTCCGCCGACTCGATGCTGCTCCCCGGCAGCGTCGCGCATCGGCACCCGCCGCAACATCAAGCCCAGCTCGGGTCCGGCGGAGAGCCAGGCGCGCTGGCCGACCTTGTGCTCGACCCGCGCGCCGAGCGCTGCCCGGCTGGTCCAGCTGGTGTGCTGGCCAGCCACCTCGTCCACCGCCGTCGCTCCCAGGAACTGAACCGTGCCCGCGGTAGCCTGCCCGCTGAGCGCGAGCTCCGTCCGAGGCCCGAGCCTGAGGGCCTGACCGGCCCGAATGCCCACCTCGAGCTGGCGCCAAGCGTGGTGCTCAGTTGAATCGACCCACACGCCAGTGAGCCCGGCCGCCGTGAGCGCAACCCGGCTACGCGAGGGCAGGCGCAGCTCGGCTCCCAGGCGCGGGCCCGCGAGCCAGCCACCCTCGGTCAACCACCCGCCGTACGCTTCGGCGTCGAGCACCAGTCCCTCGAGACGCAGCTCGCGCCGCTCGAGCTCGAGCTGCTGCTCGCGGGCGAGCCGCTCCGCCTCTGCCTGCCGCGCCTGCACGATGCGCTTGTGACGCAGGCGCCGCGCCAGCTCCGCCGCGCCGAGGGCGATCCGGCGGGCGCGCAGCTCCGCGCTACCCGAGCCCGACACCCGGCGAGCGCCGTGAAAGTCCCCGCGATCCCAGAGCTCGACGTGCAGCCGCTCCGCAGCCGGCGCGAGGACTCGAAAGAACACCGTGCCCGTCGAGCTCGGGAAGCGATCCTCGAGGCGACCCGGGATCACCACCTCGGAGAGCTCGAGCTGGATGAGCCGGCGCGTGAGCCGCGCGTCGAGGTACTTCTCGGCTTTGGGGGTCACCTCGACTACGACTCGGGGCGGCGCGGCCCGCGCCGTGCCCGCGCCGAGCACGACCCAGCTAAGGGTTAGGAGAGCCGCCCAGATCGTCTTCGTCGGGCTCGCTCGCGGGGGTGTCTTCCTCGCTGGCCGCCGCGGGGCTCGAGCCTGCCGCAGGCTCGGCCTTGCCGCTCTTGGCGGCGAGCTGAGCCTTGAGGTCGCGCAGGCGTCGACCGCTCGGGAAGTCCTTTTCATACTGCTCCAGAAGCTTCTTCGCGAGCTCGAGGTCGCCGTGCTCCGTTGCTGCCTCTACCTGGCGAGCGAGCGCATCTTCCGCGAAGTCGCCCTTCGGAGACAAGGACCGATACGCCGCAAACGCCTTCTGCGCGCCGGCCCGATCCCCCATGGCCTCCAGCAGGTTGCCCAGGGTGAGGGCCGCGATGGGCGCGTTGGGATCCGAGGGGAACCGCTCGAGCACGCGACGCAGCGCTTCGACGGCTCGGGCGCGCTGGCCCGTGGCGCGAGCGACCTCGACCAGGATCATCAACTGCTCGGCGCTGCCCTGACCGATGACGGAGCCGAAGCCGCCGCTCTGCTCGATGAGCCGCGCCGCGGCGGCATACTGCCCCTGCTGCGCGCGGCGCTGCCACTCGGGTGGCCCCGCGGGCGGGAGCACCAAGGTGGGCGGCGACGAGGGCGACAGCTCCGGGACGAGCAGCGGCGTGGGGCTGAGCGGCGGGGCAGCGCGCAGCGTGCGCGGAGCCGGCGCCGAGCGCTGACCGTCCAGGCTCGGCAGCGTGGGCTCTGCGGGCGGTGGTGATGCCGGCGCCGTCTGCGAAGTGCTCGCCGGCTGCGCGGCCTCGGGCGCGAGCGACGGCGCACCAGCGCCGGCTCCGGAGGTCCAGCGGGAGCCCACCAGTACGCCTGCCCCGAACACGATGACCAAGGTGGCTGGCGCCCACCACAGGGCGCCCCGCGCGCGTGCCGGACGCGACTCCAAGTTCGAGTCCAGACGAGACCAGATACGGTCGAGTCGCTCGTCGGAGCCGTGATCTTGCAGGGATGAAGGAGCGATGCGGGGAAGCTTCGATGACTTGTTCATGATTTGTCCTCCGCGAAGGGAGCGACGAAGTGACCGTCCAGGAAACGTTGCGCGCGCGCGATGCGACGCTTGGCGGTGGCGAGCGAGCAATCCGTCAAGCTGGCGACCGTCTCGAGCTGATGATGTTCGACGTTGCGCAGCGTCCAAGCGATGCGCTCATCCGACGGGAGCGTGCAGAGCAGCGCGTAGATCTGCGCGAGCTGCGCTCTGGCCTCGGGGCCCGCGTCCGGCGCCGCTACGGCCTCGAGGTCCACGGCTTCTTGACCACCGAACCCGAGCACGCCGAGGAGGCGCCGCTTGCGCATGCGAGTGCGCACCAGACTCACGACGATGGAGCCGAGCCAAGGGCGAAAGGACGCGGCGTCCCTCAGCTCCGCGAGGCTGCCGTGGGCGCGAAGGAAGGCGTCATGGACGATGTCCTCCACGTCTTGGGCGTGCCCCTGGATGCGGACAGCCAGGTTGAGGGCGAAGCCGGCGTGCCGGCGATACAGGCTCTCGAAGGCTCGCTGGTGACCGTCCCGCGCGAGGGCCACCAGCTCCGGATCCCCCAGTCCGTCGCTCGGCGAGGCTGGACGCGTGGCCTGCGCCTCGCCACCGACGAGGCGCAGGTGAGTAGCCACAGCGCGCTTCGAGCCCATCAGATCCATGGACGCTCTCGAGCCGGCTTTCGGCTCAGGTCCCGGAAGAAAGTCTAACCTCTGCGGGGCCCTGCCGGCGGGCCGGGCGGCGAGAAGTGAGCTATCTCGCGCCCCGGTCACTTTTTCGTGAGCCACTTTGACGCGGTGGGGCATCTAGCCAGGGTCCGAGTCGTGTTACTTCGACTCCATCGGCTCGGAGGAGGAACCTGAAATGATTCGTAAGATTGCCATTGTTGCCCTCACCGTTCCGATGTCCCTCGCCATGGTCGCCTGCGGCGGCTCCGAGGTCCCCGAGGCCAAGGCCCCCGAGACCCCCGAGGCTCCCGAGGCTCCCGAGTCTCCCGAGGCCCCCGAGGCCCCCGAGGCCCCCGAGGCTCCGGCAGAGGGTGGCGGCGAAGGCGGCGAGTGATCGCTGTCTGACTTGTTCGGAGGCCGGGTGGCGCTTGCCGCTTCCCGGCCTTCGGCTTTTTGTGCGCCAGCGCGCCGGGGCTGGCAGCCCGCTCAGCTAGCCACGAGATCGACGACGAGCCGAGTGCGACCTACGACCAGCTCGTCCCCGCGAGACAGCTCTTGATCTCCGCGGATGCGCACGAACACGCCCGTGCGCGAGCCGAGATCCGTGAGCACCACGCTGCCTGCTTGCTCCTCCACCACGCAGTGCTGCGCGCTGACGAGCGGATCGTCCGGGAACACGAGGTCGCCGATGGCGGAGCCGATCTGGAGCGTGTTGCCACGGGCCACGACGCTGGCGCCCGGGCAGCCACCCTCCAAGATCTGAACCACGCGAAACGACGACGGCCATTTGGGCGACGAGTAGAAATAGGTGGGATCGGGATCCGGGCCGTCATCGGCGACCGGGTTGCGTTCGACGCGCACGAGCTGATCGCCCACCACGAACTCGTCCCCGAGGTCGAGCTCGACGGGCGTGCGGATCCGCAAGAACACTCCGTTGCCCTGGCCCAGATCCTGGAGCCAGAGCCGACCGCCGGAGTAGCGCAGCTGCGCCTCCTTCGCGCCGCAGAAGACATCTCCGCCGAGGGTGATGTCGCCGTCGCGCCCGATGGTGGCGCGTGAACCCACGGGCTCGTAGCGCTCCGGTCCACCGCTCAGGCTGCGCAGCACGTGTAGCGTGAAATGCCGATCGGCTGGCGGCGCTGGCGCCGAGGGCGTGGCCGGGCGCGGGGGCGCCGAGATGGTCGGCTCCGGCGGCGCCTGACTCGGCGACGGCGCCGGCTGCTTCTTGCTCGCGAGCTTGCGGATGGCCTCGGGATTCGGCGCCTCGGTCAGCAGATCCATCCCGCCCACCGCTCGACCCGCGATGACCTCGGCGAAGCGGCCTTCGCGCAGCGCGAGCACCATCTCCAGGTGCTGCGCCTTCATCAGCGAACGCACGTACTCGGCGACATCCGCGCGCGACACGTGCTCCGCGTAGTTCCGCTTGTGGCTCTTGATGATGCGGCCGCCGTCGGCGAACAGGTGCGTGATGATGTGCGGCTGGTCGAGGCCCGAGTCCTCCGTCTGGACATGGAAGACCTGATCGGCGAACTTGATGTTGTTGTTGAAGCCCATCTGGGCGCGCCGAAAGGTGGGGCGCGCCATCTCCGCGGCGAGCTGGCCCAGTCGGTCCGACCCGTAGGCGACGATGGCTTCGTCCAGGGCAGCGTGGTCCCCGTCCATGCCCTCCATGCGCTCGAACGCCATCTGCGCAATGCGCGCGCTCGGGTCCACGCGCAGCGCCTCGGCGAGTAGCTGCTGACCCTCGCCGTCATTCGGACCCGCGGCCGCCCAGGCCGCGAGCAGCACCACTGCTTCGTCGGGCTTTCCCTTGTCGACGAGCCACTTCGCCACCTTCATCGCGGTGGTTCGGCTCTCGGTGACGCCGCTCATGATCGCCCCATCATCGGTGCGCCGCGCGCGCCGCGCAAGAGCCGAATGATGCAGGCTTTTCTTGGGCGGCGCGGGAACGGCGGGCTCAGGGAAGCAGCGCGCGACCTCGGACGCGCAGGCGCCCGCCTGCAATCTCCGCCTCGGACACGAGCAGCATGCCGCCGCCGTGGTCGGCGTGGGGATGGAAATAGGCAGTCACCGCTCGCGGCGGGCCGCCGGGACGCTCCACCAAGACCCGCTCCGGACGACCCGACGGCAGACCGCGGACGTTCAGGGTCACGCCCAGCGCCAGCTCCCCCTCGGCGCCCACGGTGATGGCTCGAAACGCCGAGCTGGACTCGGAGCTGTGGAGGAAGTCCCGAGCGACGTTGACCGCCGCGATGGTCTGGAAGAGGCCCGCGAAGGTGTAGTCGCTGACCCAGGTCGGCTCGCAGTAGCTCATGAAGTCGCGCGCGGGCCCAGCCGGGTCGACGAGCTCACGCAGAGAGAGGCTGTAGCCCCAGCTACCGAGCCCGGCGTTCGGGTGCGGGTACTGTGGGTCCACGTCCTCGATCGAGCTGAACTGCGGAGCGCAGGGCGCGTGCTTGCGACCGTGCGCGTGGCCCATCTCGTGGACGAAGGTCTCCGCCGCCAGCTCTCCCGCGAAGCCGATGCCGACGCTGCCACGGAGGTGCGACTCCAGGGGCGCATCCTCGACTTGAAACGTGAGGCCCAGCAGGCAGTCTTGCCCACAGTACTGCTCGAAGCTCGGCGCTGGTTCGACGAGTCCGTAGTAGTACTCGTCGTCCGTCGCGACCCCTTGCACGATGTCCTGCTGACGGATCGCCAGCACGGACTGAAGCAGCGTCGACCAAGCATCCGAGAAGGCAGCGATGGGCTCGGCGAAGGTGACGGGCTCGCGCACGCGCACCTCCACCCTCGGCACCGGGTAACGGTCGAACAGCAGCCGCCGGTAGCGCTCGACCTGCTCGTCACTGGTGTCGGGTAAGCGACCCGAGCCGTCGCCCTCGTACCGTATGGGCACCAGCACCATCTTCGACGACGAACCGGAGCTACCTGCTCCGAGCGGCGCGAAGCTACCGTCACGTGGCGTCCTTGCCGCTGGCGACGGCCCCGCCACGGCCTGGTCGACCTCGCGCAGCGAGAGCCGGTACTCGTAGTCCAAGGTCAGCTCGTCTCCCGGGAGCTCGAAGTTGAAGGAGCTCGACAGGTCTGCTTCGAAGGACGCCGACGCGACGAGCTGCTGGCTCTCCCTCGGCTGCAGCGCCGAACCGCCCCTCGCGCCCTCGAGCCGGACGACGACCTCACGCTGCTGCCAGCCGGACTCCGGCGTCACGAAGACCCGGAGCAGCGCGTCGCGCCCCACGACCACGGGGAGCGATCGCGGCTCGAGCACGCTCGCCTCGATGGCCAGCGGCACCTTCACGCCCTGGTACAGCGACACCTCGGCGATGCGCGCACCACTGACCAGGGGCGCGTCGGGGATCGGGCTGCGCCCCGTGACGTCCTCGCCGCATCCCAGCCAGGCCAGCACGCCGACCACGGTCCACACGCTTCGTCGCATCCGGCCGCAGAGGAGATATCACCCGACGTCAGGTGCCGCAAATCGCGCCCCCCCGGCCGAAGTCCCGGGTTGGCACCCGCCGCCGCGTCCACTCCGCTAGCCAGCGGGGCCGCGGTCGAACCTGCGCCACGCCATGCGTTGCTCCCGAAACGAGCCGCTGCGAGGAGCCGCCACGGCCGATGCGTCGTGGTAACATCGAACCGCAGTGGCGTATCGCGAGTCGCTCACCTGCGCCTATTGCGCCAGCGACGAGCGCGCTCGGTGCGCGCGCTGCGGCGCCCGGCTCTGCGAGGAGCACCGCTCCAAACAGGCCTACGGTTGGTGCTGGGCGTGCACGAAGGAGCTCAAGGACGACATCGACCTCGTGCGATTCAAGTCCCTCGTCACGACTCCAGTGACGTCCGGGCGCAACGGTCAGGAGAGGCCAGTCCTGAGCTGGTGGATGCTCGCACACCTCGTGGCCTTCGTGCGCGAGCGACGGGTGCGGCGGCGGGTCGCCAAGCGCAGCCGCGACGAGATCGACGCCTGGCGCCGGCGGGTTGGGATCGTCACCCGTTGGTGAACGGGTCAGCCTGCGCACACCGACCCTCAGCGCCGTGACGGGCGCACGGGGCTGGTGAAGCCCGGGGGCTTGAGCGCGAGGACGGAGCACTTGACGGTGCGTACGACGGTCTCCGCGGTATTGCCGAGGACCAAGCCGCTCAGGCCGCTGCGCGCGACGGTGCCCATCACGACCAGACCGATCCGATGCGACTTGACCGCGCGCTGCACGACGAGCTCCGGGCGACCTCGCTCGACCCACACCTTGCGCACCAGCCCCCGCGCCGGGTGCCGCGCCACGAGCGCGTCGACGTGTCTCCGTCGCTGGACCGCGATGTCCCGAACCATGGCGTCGACCTCGCTCACCGGCAGCCCGATGAACGTGCTCTGGCGCAGCACCGACTCCTCCGGGAGGTCCCAGGCGTGCACCACGTGCAGGGCGAGCTTTCGGGTGCGGGCCAGCTCGCTGGCGCGGGACAGGATCGCGTCATTGAGCGAGTCTCGACGCTGGTCCGCCGGATCCGGATCGACGGCCGCCAGGATCCCGGTCGCCTTGGCACCGGACGGCCTCAGGAGCAGGGTGGGCGTCGGGCAGACCCGCATCAAGCGCATGGCCTGGTTGTCGAGCTCACCGGAGACATGGATCACCAGCAGGTCGCAGCGCCGGCGCTGAAGGGTGCGCGTGACCTCCTCGAAGTGACGGCCCACGCTCACGCTCACAGGGACGTTCCCTACCCGCGCGGCCAGGCGGCGCCACTTGCGCTCGCGCTCCTCGACCATCAACGCCTGCGCTCGGGCCATCGCGTCCGGCGCGAGCGTTCGTCGCCAGGCGGGCAGCTGCTCCACCGCATCGACGATCTCGAGGCTGGCGCCCTCTTCCGCCGCAAAGGCGACGGCGCGTCGCAGTGCCGCCGCCGACCTTGGTCCGAGCTCCCCGGTGAATGCCATGCGCTGAAAGGCCATCGACGCGAGGCTATACGCCCCGAGACGCAGCCTGCACCTCGAAACTGCAGCCCGCCCCGGAGGCGGCGGGGTAGCATGCGCCCCGTCAACCCCGAGCCCATCGCCGAGGTCGGTAGCGCCCGCGACCCGGGGAGCGAGGAGAGCCATGTTCGACTGGAACGACGAGCACAAGCAGATCCGGGCGATGTTTCGGCAGTTCATCCGTCAGGAGATCGCGCCGCAGGACGACGCCATGGAGGCGGGGGAGCCTCCCTACGCCGTCATGCGCAAGCTCACGGAGATGCTCGGGATCCGTGAACGGGTCCAGAAGATGCTGGACCGGGCGGCGCGCGGCGAGTCCAGCGGGAGACTTGCGAGCCAGACCGATCCGTACCTGGCCGCGCTGCTGGCGATCGAGCTGTCCCGCCAGAGCCCGGGGTTCGCGCTGGCCTTCGGCGCGGCGCTGGGGCTGTGCGGACAGACCATCCTGCGGCGCGGCACGCTCGCCCAGCAGCAACGCTGGGGAGCGGCCGTGATGTGCCTGGACAAGATCGGATGCTGGGCGATCACCGAGCCGGACTCCGGCTCGGACGCCTTCGCCATGCGCACGACTGCCAAGAAGGTCGGCGACGGCCGCTACGTGCTCAGCGGCTCCAAGACCTTCATCACGAACGCCCCCTACGCAGATGTCCTCGTGGTCTACGCCAAGCTCGTCATCCCGGGCGAGGAGCCCGGCTCGCGCCCGCCCCAGGCGTTCGTGCTCGAGCGCGGCATGCCGGGGCTGTCCACCGGCAAGCCACTCGAGAAGATGGGCATGCACAGCTCACCCACGGGCGAAATCTTCCTCGAAGACGTGGAGGCCACGCGCGAGCACTTGCTCGGGGAGAGAGAGTCGGAGCCCGCGCGCGGGCAGGTCGTGGACGTGTTCAAGGGCGAACGGACAGGCGTCGCTCACATGTGCCTCGGCATCATCGAGCGAGTGCTGGAGGACTCGCTGGCCTACGCGAAGGCGCGCCACACCTGGGGCAGCCCCATCGCGAGCTATCAGCTCGTTCAGGAGAAGCTCGCGCGCATGATGATCGCGCGGTCGAACGTGAAGAACATCGTCATGAAGCAGTTGTTCGCGGAGACGAACGGCGTCGACATCTCGCTGGCAGAAGCGAGCGCCCAGAAGCTGTACTGCACGCGGGCCACGACCGACGTGTGCCTGGAGGCGATCCAGATCCATGGTGGCAACGGCTACATGCGGGAGTACCAGGTGGAGCGCTTCATGCGCGACGCCAAGCTGCTTCAGATCGGCGGGGGCACCGACGAGATCCAGATCCTGCACGTCGCGCAGGACTTGATCGCCAACGGGCTCGCCAGCTGACGGCCTGCCTAGCTCTGCGTGTAGCTCGTGTTCTCGAGCAAGATGACGTTGGTCTTCGAGCGGGTCTCGCCGGCGTTCGTCACGTACACTGCGGGTTTGTCCACGATGGGGCAGACCTTCTCGCAGGCGCCGCAGCCGATGCACAGCGACGGGTCGACGTGCGGCTGCTGTACGGCGACGGTCAGCATCTTGGCGTGCTCGCCGTCGGCCTCGTACTTGTCGTCGCGCTTGGGCACCTCCACGTCGTTGGCCCAGATGGCCTTGGGCGAGGTGGGGCAGAACTCCTCGCAGACGATGCACGGGATGGCCATGGACCAGGGCAAGCAGCGACCCTTGTCGTACATCGCGGTGCCGATGCTGATGGGCTTCATGTCGATGCCCATCTTCTGCTTCTCGTCGATCTTCTGGATCGCGCCGGTGGGGCAGACTTGGCCGCACAGCACACACGAGAACTCGCAGTAGCCGATGCGCGGGATCAGGATCGGAGTCCACAGGCCCTCGAGCCCCGCCTCGAAGAACGCGGGATGGAGCGCGTTGTTGGGGCACACCTTCATGCACTCGGCGCAGCGAATGCAGCGCTCGAGGAAGTCGCGTTCGTCCACCGAGCCCGGCGGCCGGATCACCTTCTCGCTGTAGTGACGGTCCGGCCAGTTCGCGATGCGCATGGCCGGAATGGCCGCGGCACCCGCCACCGTCGAGGCGAGCACGGTGCGGCGCTTGAGATCAGGCCGTGTCTGCTCGCTCTTGCGGTTCGGCAAGAAGCGGAACTTGATGACGTCCTCGGGACACGCGGCCTCGCAGTTGAGGCACATGTGGCACTCGTCTTGGCGGTGCTTCACGCCGCCCTGGGGGCTGTCCGCACCCTGGCAGTGAACGAGGCACAGGTTGCAGTCCGTACACTTCGCGTGGTCCTTCTCCATCCCGAACAGGGCATAGCGGCTCATCACGCCCAAGAAGGCGCCCAGCGGACACAGCGCGCGACACCAGAAGCGCGGGATGAACCGGTTCATGAACAGGATCGCGACCAGCGCGAAGACGATGAACCACGTCTGATGGAAGTACCCCTGGCTAGCGGTCCACACCTGCGTGGACAGGAAGTCCTGCGCGCTGTCGCTGGCGGTCTGCAGCGCGCGCACGTTCGTGTCCGCCGCGACCGTCGCGGTGCGAAGGCCGAGGTACTGCAGGGCGGGGATGACCCCGAGCCCGATGGCGCGCACGGCGACACAGATGGGATCGAGCAGTCCGCCGATGGCGCTCCCCGCCACGGCCGCGCCGAGGAAGCCCCACATCAGGTAGTACTTCCCGCTCTGCCACCACTTGGTCTTGTTCGACTCGACGCGGGTGTTGCCCTTGAGGTAGCGGCTCGGGAAGAGCCAGCCGAAGAAGTGATGCAGCGTGCCGAAGGGACAGATCCAGCCGCAGAACACGCGACCGAACACCAGCGTGAGCGCGACGATGCCGAGGGACCAGGCCAAGCCCCGGTAGATGGTGTGCGTAGAGAGCAGCGTCATCGCCGCGACGAAGGGGTCCGCGAGCAGAAACGCCTCTACAGGGAGCGGCAGGCGAACCGGCTCACCCGCGTGGGCGCTGAAGGTCCCGCGGAACGCGGTCTGCACTAGGAAGTACAGAAACAGCGCGAGGAAGCCGACCTGCGCGACTCGACGCACCCAGAGCAGCACCCGCACGACCTTGCGCGCGGGAATACCCGAGCCCGGGAGCTTCTTCTTCCGCGGTCGAAAGCGCTTCACGACGCGAGCCAGGGCCGCGCTCGCGGCGCTCTGGCGCGGGGCTCGCTCCTGCGACGCGCCACCACTCGCCGTCGCGCAGCCGCAGTTGCCCGAACCACAGCTGGAGGTCGGGGCTGGCTCCGGCGCGAGGGGCTGCGAAGCGGCGGGGGCGTCGAGCGGCGGCACCGGTCCCGCGCCCTGAGCGAGCCAGGGGATGGGTGACGGCAAATCCGTCGATGTGGGGGGGTGCACCTGAGCCATGCCGGCCTCGCCTCGCGGCGTCATACCTCCACGTGCGAGACCTCACGCCAGTTCATGTTGCCGAGCCCCCGCTCGTGGCCCAGCGCGAGATACTTCACGTTCTCCGGCTTCTCGCCGATGAGCTCCGTACCGTAAGCGTCCACCGCCACCTCGTCGAGCGTGGCGACGACCTGGTGCATGTCCTTCGCGTCGTCTATGTTGCCGCCCTGAGGGCCATTGCGGAGCAGCACCCGCGTCGCGTCCATCACCGTGAGCGTCGGGCGCATGAAGGTCGCCAGATCGGCGATGGAGACGTCGATGTTCTGGTGTAAGCGGTTTCTCCGCCCGCCGAGCAAGCCGTACCAGTTCTTCATGGCGGCCGTGAACTTGGAGAGGTTGTGGTGCTTGGCGACGGGGACGTTGATCACCTTGTCCGCGTTGACCAACGGGGTGAACACGGGCCACTGATCGAGCACGTCCCCGCGCATGCGGATTTCGCGAAAGCGGTGCTCGGCGGGCAAGATGATGGTGGCCCCGAGCGCGTAGGCCGCGCGCCAGATCCCCGAGCGCTGGAAGCAGCGGTTTGGCTCGTTGCACGAGGCGTCGGTCACCACCACCGTCTTGGCGCCCGCCTCGAACGCGAGCCGCACGACCTCGGCGACCACCTTGGGGTTGGTATTGGCGGCATGAATGGGCATGCGATCCCAGCCGATGTTGGGCTTGACCGCGACCACGTCGCCGTTCGAAATGAACCGCTTCATGCCGCCGAGGGCCTCGATGGCCTTGCGCGTCAGCTCCGCCGGGTCCTTGCTGCTCTTGGCGATGGCCATCCGTGGGCCCTGGCCCTGGGCGATCTGGAAGTCGCGCACCTGGCGCTCGCCCACCTTGGCTTCGACCCCGAACCCACCCGGATCGTAGAGCAGCTTCGCCGCGGCGGCAGAACCGCCGAGCACCGCCCCGGACAGGGCGAGCCGCTGGATGGCTTCTCGGCGGGTCAGCTCACTCATGGGACTCCTGTAGGCATGGCCCAAATATCACGTTACGTCAAGTTGGCGCGCTACCGATAAAACCCTTTGATTTCAAGGCTAGAGGCGAACTGTAAGCGAGCTTTCAGCGGTCTGGGGGGACCATAACGCCCCAGGAGCCAAGTGCCCAAGAGAAGGACACGGCCCTGGGGCAAACCCTTCCCGGGCCCGGTCCGATTGCCGCTCGGCTCGGGACTTGAAAGGTGGACCGTCAGGCGCTAGGTTCCGCCCCCCTTTGACCGAGGCTCTCGACGCCGCGCGCCGGCCGGATCGAGGGAGCCGTCGCAGACGGCCGGAGCAAAGGGAAGCCCCGAACGGGGCTTCGCCGTCGGAGTCAGCCATGAAAGACGCCATTCACCCCGAGTACAAGGTCATCAGCGTCACCTGCGCCTGCGGGAACGCGTTCCAGACGCGCTCCACGGCGTCGTCGGACCTCAGCGTGGACGTGTGCGCGGCCTGCCACCCGTTCTTCACCGGCAAGCAGCGGTTGATGGACACTCAGGGTCGCATCGATCGCTTCCGCAAGAAGTACGGACAGGTCTGAGGGCCCCTCCCGGGGCGGGTTATAGTCTGCCCCACGTGGAGAGCTCGGCGTGATCCCCGAAGAGAAGCTCCAGTCCATCGTCCGACGCAGCGAGGAGGTGGAGCAGCTCTTGTGCGATCCGAAGGTGCTGGGCGCTCCGGACGAGCTGCGCGCACTCAATCGCGAGCGGCGCCAGCTCGAGCCCGTGGTCAAGGCGTTCGCAGACTTCGTGCAGCTCTCACGCCGCATCTCGGACAATCGCGAGATGCTCGCCGACCCCGAGCTGGGTGAGCTGGCCCGCGACGAGCTCCCCGAGCTCGAGGCCCGACACGCAGAGCTCGAGAGGAGCATCCGCGTCCTGCTCCTGCCCAAGGACCCCAACGACGACCGAAACACCCTGCTCGAGATCCGAGCCGGAACCGGCGGCGAGGAGGCCGCGCTGTTCGCGGCGGATCTGCTGCGCATGTACGTGCGTTACGCCGAGACGAAGGGCTGGCAGGTCGAGCAGCTCAGCAGCAGCGAGGCCAGCGCCGGTGGGGTCAAGGAGGCCATCCTGCTCGTCACCGGGGACCGGGTTTTCTCGAGCTTGAAGTACGAGAGCGGCGTACACCGGGTTCAGCGGGTTCCAGCCACCGAGGCGCAGGGGCGCATCCATACGTCCACCGCCACCGTCGCGGTGCTCCCCGAGGCGGACGACGTGGAGGTGACGCTGGATGACAAGGACCTGCGCTTCGACATCGCGGCGAGCGGAGGGCCGGGAGGCCAAGGGGTGAACACCACCAACAGCGCCGTACAGATCACCCATCTTCCCACGGGGATGATCGTGAAGTGTCAGGACGAGCGGAGCCAGCTGAAGAACAAGGCGAAGGCGCTCAAGATCCTGCGCAGTCGGCTGCTCGACATCGAGCAACAGCGGCAAGCCGAGTCCATCCGTGACGAGCGCCGCACCATGGTGAAGGCGGGTGATCGCTCGGAGAAGATCCGCACCTACAACTTCCCGCAAAATCGGCTGACGGATCACCGCATCGGGCTCACGCTGTACAAGTTGGATCGCGTGATCGAAGGCGAACTGGGCGAGCTCGTCGACGCGCTGGTGACCTGGCACCAGGCCGCACAGCTGGAGGCCACGGAGGGCAGCATGGCGGGCGACGGGCGATGAATCACGCGCGCCCCCCCTCCTCTCGGCGCGTCCCCGAGTATTCGCATCCGGACTTCGACGGCGTGCTGTGCGCGCTGGTCCTTGCGCCACCTACCTTCTCGCGCAACCGGTTCTTCGACCTGTTTCAGTCGCCAGAGGGGCACCGCGTGCGCCGACGCGCCGCACGAGTGCGCGGCCTCATCCGACACTTGCTGGGCGAAGGCCGCGCGCGGGGTGAGATCACCGGCGAGCAGGTGCTCGGGGATGGTCAAGTCATCCTGCGATTGTGCGTGCCGGAGCTCTCCTTCGAGCGCACCACGGCGCTGTCGGAGCTCGAAGCATCCATCCTGCGCTACGCCCTGCACCGCGCGGGCCACGGCGCCTTGGCCCAGGAGGACCGCGACCGGGTGGAACGCGCGCTGGAACGGCTCGGTCCCGACCTGGGGCAAGGCGCCGGTCGAGACTAGTCAGTGCGGCCCGTGTGGCTCGTGCGCGTGGGACGGTCGGAAGCTGTGAGCCGGCAGCTCTTTCTCCCACGAGGGCGGGAAGATGAACTCGAGCGGCGACTTGAAGAAGCGCACCAGGACCTTGCCCAGCAGCCTCAAGGAGTGGGTCAGGGGCACCTCGCGCGCACGGAACGCCACCGCGAGGGCGAGCGTGAAGGACACGCCAAAGTTCAGGATGCCGATGATCAGGATGCCGAGCGCCGCCCACAGCGTCCCCGACAACATGATCGCGTCGGTGCCGAGCGCAGCCGCGGCGAGCACCAGCGAGCCCGTGGACAGGGTCACGTGCCGCACCTCGAGCGGCAGCCCGAAGAACAGCCCGAACGCCGGCACCATGCCCAGCAGGAACCCGAGCGTCACGCTGCCGCCAAAGCCGGCCACGTGCTTGGAGAACTGGCGCGAGAACCAGCGCGGGATGCCGGCGCCGATGAAGCGCTTCACGCGGTGCTCGGCGATGGCCTCGGGCAGCCGGCGATACACCGCCCAGTTCTCGAGCCAGCCCGCGCCGAGACTCGAACACCAGAGCAGGACTCCAGTCAGTGCTGCGAACAGGATCGTCCCGCTCTGAAAGGGATGGAACGACGCGATGGTGTAGGCGGCTGTGTCCGGGTCGAGGAACGCCCGCTCTCGGGAGCGGCGAAACCACAGCTCGAACAACACCGCCGCCGGGATGACCGCGCCGATGTTCCCGAGCGCCGCCGCCATCTGCGAACGGCAGATGCGTGCGATGGTGGTGACCAGGTCGTCGAGCCGGTGGGCGTCCCGCGTCTCGCGGATCGAGCCCGCGAGCGCGGCCGCCGTCATGGATGGCTGCTTGGTGGCCAGGGTGAAGCCGCAGAGCTGCATGGCCACGAAGCTCCCCGCGTAGTTCACGGCGCTCAGCAGGCCCTCCACGGCGGGCGCAAACCCGCCCCACTTCGTGTAGAAACGCACGACGCAGGTGAACACGGTGAGGACCCCGCCGCCGCAGGCGGAGGCCAGCATCTTGAGCCACTCCTTGCGGCTGACGGTGATGTAGTGCTCACCGGTCTCGCCGGCCCGCTCGATGACCTTGCGCGAGAGCATGCGCAGGTTGGACCGAATGACGTCGGCGATGCTGTCTTCGCGGATGCGCGCGCGGACCAGCTTGGCTAGCAGCTGCGCCTCGGCTGCGTGTTGTTCCGGCTCGACCCCGGCCTCGAGCGCCGCCAGGATCGCCTCGATGCGCTCGAGGCACTTGGTGATGACCTCGATGCCGTACACCACGTCTACGCTGACGCCGTACTGCTCGAGGTTCTCGTAGACGACGAGCAGCTCACGGCGACAGCCCTTGATCAGCTCGGGGAACTCGGAGTGAGCCGCGTGGGCGATGCGAAAGAACGGCGCCTCGCGCACCGGACCTGGCGAGCTACGCCGGCGGATGTCCTGCGAGAGCCCGAGCGCGCTGACGCGAGTGGCGAGCAACGCCAGTGCGTCGTGTGTGGCGTCACGCAGCGGCTCCCAAGGGTCACCGAGCTGCTCGTGCAGCGCCGCGACCACCTCGGCCGGTAGCTGGGCGAGCCAGTCTGCGTCGCGCTCGGAGCGGAACATGTGCTTCACCAGCTCGGCGAGGTCGGACTCGTCGGGAGGTGACGGCAGCAAGCGGCGGTAGAGCCGCTCGCTCGTCTCGCTCCAGAGGCCGCGATCGTTCGGCAGGCCTGTCTCGCACAGCAAGCGGATGGGCCTCACGTCCGCCAGCGTGGAGGCGACCAGCGCTCGCACACGCTGGCCGAACTCGGGCACCGAGTGCAGCGCGCGAACCAACAGGCGCAGGCGAGTGGTGGCG
This sequence comes from Polyangiaceae bacterium, assembly GCA_019637295.1. Classification (GTDB taxonomy): domain Bacteria; phylum Myxococcota_A; class Polyangia; order Polyangiales; family Polyangiaceae; genus JACKEA01. The sequence continues at coordinate 52,086 of JAHBVX010000017.1, read as the reverse complement.
GGCGGCTCGTTGCTCGCGCCTGCGATGGCGGGCAACTTGGGCCCCGCGCACACCCAGCGCGCCAGCGCTTCGAGCCACGACGCTCGCCGCGCGAGCTCGGCAGCAGGGTCGAGCGCGCTCAAGGCGAGGTAGAGCTTGTGCGCCGCCCGCGAGCCTCCGGTCAGCTCGACCGCGCGCAAGAACGCGTCGTAGTCGGGCGGCGAGCCGACGGCCATGGCGGTGGCGGGGACCTCCTGCACGCGGGCCGCAGGCTACCTCACGACGCGCCTTTGCGCGACAGGGATGCGGGTGTGACTGGGGCCCTTGACCGCGCGAGGCAGGGCCCAATAGCGTTCGGCCCCGTGACCGACGCACCCGTGGGGAAGAAGGGCCTGAGTACTGGGGCGATCATCGCCATCGTTGCCGGCGTGGTCGTGCTCGTGGTGGTCGCCGTGGTCGGCGTCATGGCGGCGTTGGGTATCGCCGGCTTCCGCAACTACCTCAGCGCGGCCAAGAGTGCCGAGGGGCGAGCGGAGGTCGGACGCCTCGCGAGGGGCATGGCGCTGTGCGGGCCCGGGCGCGGAGCAGACGGCCAGTCCGCGGCGCTGCCCCCGACCGCGCCGCCGGTGCCGGCCACCCTCAGCGAGGTGAGCGGCAAGAAGTACATGAGCTCGAGCGCCGACTGGAGCGACCCAGCCTACACTTGCGCTGCGTTCTCGGTATCGATGCCCCAGTACTTCCGGTACCAGTGGCTGGCCACGAGCGACACCAAGGGCGTCGCACGAGCCGAGGCAGACCTGGACGGTGATGGCACCCCGGAGGTGATCTTCGAGTCGAAGGTCACGTGCGCCGGCGAGGATTGTACGGCGGGACCGATCACCCCGCCCTGAGTTCCGCTCACGGCTCCCGTTCGGGCTCGTCGGAGCCGTCGGTGACCGGGAACAGCTCTTGGGTCGGTTCGGCTGGCGGCCCGTCGGCGCCGTCGGCCGCGCCCGTCGGCGGCACATCCAGCGCAGGGGCCTGTCCGACCTCGGGCTGCGCGCTGGCCGAGGCCGCGATGATGGGCGCTCCCGCCATGGGTCGAGGTTCCGGGGGCGGCGCGGGCGCCGCTGCCGGCCGCAGGCCCCGCTTGATCACCGGAAATCCGGCGGCGAACACGACGATGCTGGTCAGCACGCAGGCGAACACGATCACTGGCAGCCCCTCGGTTGCGACCACGCCCGCCGTGACCGGCATGGTCGCGAGCACGCCCGCCGCCATGCCGCGCGGCATGCTGACGGTGACCAGGTTCTTCTCCTCCGACGAGAGGTCGCTGCCGACGAGCGCCAGGCGAGTGGACGGGATCCGCGCCGCGAACAACAGACCGCCGAGGAACGTTCCGAACAAGAGCAGCGTCCACGGTCCTTCCAGCATCGCGCCGATGAACACGAAGAAGAAGGACTTGATCATGAACGTCATCTGTCGGTGAAAGCCGCGCACGGACGTGTCGAGCTGTACCGCGCCGATCAGGCCGAGCTTCGGCGCGATGCTCGAGGCGTTGCCGAGGATGACGGCCACGGTCAGGATGCCGAGCGCCGCGCTGCCGCCGAGACGCTCGATGACTACGTACACGATGAGCAGCGCCGACAGCGTGATGGGATAGCCGTGCTCGCTTCGCTCCAGAGAGCGGAGCAACAGCAGCCAGACCAGACCCGCCACGCCGCCAACCACCAGCCCGATACCGAACGACTTGGCCAGCGCCATCACGGGTCCCGAGGCGCCGGTCGAGCCCCGCAGCATCACGTCGATCAGCGCCACCGTGGTGACCACGCAGAAGGCGTCGGTGAGGGCGGACTCCAGGCTCACCAGGTTCGCGAGCTTGGCCTCGACCTTGGCCTGCTCCATCGCGGGCATGATGATGATCGAGCTCGAACCGCCCAAAATGGCGCCCAGCATGGCTCCGTGCGTCCAGCTCCAGCCGTCAGGCATGAGCCCGACCCAAGCGGCTATCATGCTCACGAGCATCATCGTGATCAGCGCGGCGATGAAGGTGAGCAGGGCGAGCAGGGAGGAGCGCGGGGCCGCCCGCGACAAGTCCGCCAGCTTCAACGTCGTGCCGCCCTGGAACAAGACGACCACCAGCGTCAGGGGAGCGAAATAGGGCGCTATCGCGCTGAGCATCGCGCGGTCCACGAGGCCGGAGAGCGGGCCGAGCAGGATGCCGGCGAAGATCAGCCAGATGACGTCCGGGATGTTGGTGCGCTGGAAGATGATCTCGCCGACGGCGCCGATCAGAAAGATGGCCGCGATGCTGAGGAGGAACAGGGTGACGGAGCTCATGAACGGCGGGGGTCGGTACCCTAGCCCGATCCGCTCGCTGCCCTCAACGGCGGCTGCCCGCATGGCCAGCGTCAGGGGCTTGAACTAGGCTCGCGAGCCATGCACTCGCATTGGTGGGAGGTTCCAGCCACCTCCGCGCTACTGCTCGCTGCGAGCCATGTTGGGACGCCGATGCAGAACTACCAACCCGCCGAGCGAGCGACCGACCTCGATGTGAGTGCGCTGTTTCGCGGCGGCGAGGGTGCGCTCTTCCCGAGCCGACTGCTGCAAGAGGCGGCTGACAGCGTCACGCAGCCGTCGAGCGCTGACGCCCCCTAGGCGGCGGAGGGTCCCTTCGCGCCGGCGCCGGCGTGGCGAAGTCGATTGTGTGACCCGAGCCCGGCGACGTATACCTCGCAGACGTGCTCGCGCTCCTGTCACTGACGGCGCTGTTGGTCGTCGCTTCGACGGCAGTGACGCTGCGCCTCTCGCTGGCGGGACGAGCCGAGCGCGCACTGGTCGCGACCCTCGTCGGCAGCGCCCTCGTGCTCACGGTGGTGTACGCCGTGGGCTTCGCGGGGCTACTCGATCGCAGGTGGCTGATCGGCGCCTCGGCCGCGACGTTCGCCGGCGCCTTCCTGGTCCCGTGTATCGGTCCGGGCATCGCCGCGCACTCACGCGCCGTAGGACGCGAGCTGTGGTCGATGGCTCGGCTCCCAATCGATGCGCTGGTGTGTACGGCGCGCGAGCGCAGCTTCTCGTTTCTTGGGGTGGTCTCGCTGCTGCTCCTGCTGCTCTGGGCCTTCGTAGCCACCTACGTCGCGCAGTCGGATGGATGGGACGGCCTGGGCTACCACGAGCCCATGCTCGGCTACGCGATCCAAGAGCGGAGCCTGAACGTCCCCGCAGTCGTGCCGCGGCTCGTGTTCTTCGAGGCCATCAACGGCAACCCGCGACACAGCGAGATGATCAGCTTGTGGCTGGTCATGCTGCTCGACCGGCGCTTGATCGAGCTTCCCTCTACTTTGGCGGCGCCCACGTTCTTGCTCGCCATCTACTTGCTGTGCCGCCGCTTCGGAGTCGAACGCAGCCCGAGCATCGGGCTGGCTGCTGCAACGCTGCTCATGCCGGGCGCGGCGCTGCTCTTGCGCAGCACCTACATCGATCTGCACGTCGCGGCGTTCGATCTCGCTGCCCTCTACCTCGTGCTGCGACCCGGCTTCCGCAGCAAAGACGCGCTGATCAGCGCCGTCGCCATCGGCCTCATGCTGGGCATCAAGGTCATCAACCTGGCCTGGGCGCCGCCCCTGGCCGTGGTGGCGCTCGTGCGCTTCTGGATCGCCGCGGGGCGCGAACGCCTCGGGTTGGCTCCGGCGCTCGGCTGGTTGGCGCTGGCGTCACTCTTGCTGGCCTGGTTCGGTGCTGCGATCTACGTTCGCAATTGGGCACTCTTCGGCAGTCCCATTTGGCCGTTCGGCCTGACCATTCGACAGCTCGGCATCGACTTCCCCGGCATTCAGTCCGGCACGGACGCGGCGCGCGAGCAGGTCAAGCCGCTGCTCGACGTCTGGCTCGCCATGGCGGGTCCCTTCAAGCCAGGCCAAGACTTCCCGGACACTCGGGTCTTCGGCTACGGGCTCGCGACGCCCTACCTGTGGCTGCCGCTCGGCGTCCTGGCGGTACTGGTCGCCGCATTTCGAGCCGTCCGCGCGCTGGTTCGCCGGCTTCGCGGCCGAGTGGGCGAAGACCGCGACGCCTTGGCGTTCTTCCTGTTCGCGGGCTACGCGCTGCTCTGCGTCGCGCTGTCTCCGGGTATCTGGCAGGCCCGCTACAACTTGCACGTGCTTGCCATGCTGCTCGTAGCCGTTGCTTGCCTGCTCCGCGGACTCGCCTGGCGCCGCGTCCTCGAGGGACTCATCGCCATCACGTTGTTCGTGAACGTGCTCTACCTGCACTGGGCTCGCCCCGGGCTGAACCCGGGCCCTGCCCGCACGCTCACGCTGCTGGGGCTAGACGCCGAGCGACGAGCCGCCACCAAGGTGATCGCCTGGACCGTCGACGACGACGTGGCCTTGGCGCGCGAGCAGCGCCTCGGTCCCGGCGATCTCGTGGTGTACACGCGGGACGTGCTGTTCATCGGCCCGCTCTGGAACGAGCGCTACTCGAACCGCGTCGAGTACTGGCCACCCGAGCCGCCGGCTGCCTTCATGAAGCGGCTCGACGAGCGCAACGCGCGTTGGGTCGTGACCTGGGGCGGCAGCAACCTGGGCAACGCGCTGTATGGCGACCCTCGCTGGCGTGCGCTCGGACGCATGTCACGCACGGACATCGCGTTCGAGCGGGTCCAGCCCTGAGCGGCCCTGGGCCGGGCTCACTGCCCGGCTCCTTCGACGTGCTGGAGCAAGCGCTTCTCGAGCGACTGATAGGGCTCCCCCTGGCGAGCGAGCGGCCGCCGCTCGCTCGGATCGAGGGCGACGTCGTAGAACTCGAGCTGCTCGCCATCGCGGGTGTAGATCAGTTTGTAGGGGTGATGGACGATGGCGGCGCTCAGCTTGCTGCCGTCCATGAAGTTGAAGCGCTCCAGGAAGAAGTAGCCGCGCTCCACGCGCTGGCCCACGAGCCAGGGCACCAAATTGCGGCCGGAGAGCGTCTCGAAGCCCGCCTGCACGCCGAGCAGGTTCAGCACCGTGGGGCCGAGATCTTCGTGGTTGGCCGCACCCGGCAGGCGCGTGCCCCGCAGACCGGGCACGCAGAGAGTGGCCGGCGTTCGCAGCTGCGGCTCGTACAGATTGGACCCGTGCCAGCGCTGACCGTGCTCGCCGAACTCCTCCCCGTGATCGCCGGTGATGACCAGCATCGTCCGATCCGCAAGACCGTGCCTTCGGAGCGACGCTTGCACCTCGCCGATCACGGCGTCCGTCTCCCACACCTCCGAGTCGTACAGATCTTGGTCTTCGTCGCCGAAGTCGGGAGCCCTCGGCGAGCGCTCGTACTGGTAGTGGGGCTCCATCAGATGCAGCCACAGGAAGAAACGCTTCTCGCCGAGACGCGCGAACTCTCGATCCACGATCACGGCCTGCTCGCGACCCGGAAAGCCGCGCATGGTGCCGCCGGTATAGGCCACCTTGGTGCTGACGTCGTAGGTCTGAAAGCCGCGGTCCAGACCGAGTGCGTCCTGGGCCGTGAAGGCGTTGAAGCCGTTCAGCACCGCGACCGTCGAGAAGCCGGCCTCGGCCAGCAGCGTCGGGATCCAGGGCGTGCCAGGACCGATGACCCGGCCGCGAACTCCGGTGCGCTTCTCCCAGGCGATCCGAGTGGCGGGGCGCGAGCTGAGCAGCGCGGGCAGCGACAGCCTCGTCCACGGCGTCGAGGCGTAGAAATGCTCGAACACGAAGCAGCGCTGCGCGAGCTGATCCCAGTTGGGCGTGGTCGTCCGCCGATAGCCGAGGTGCGAGACGCGATCCGCCCGCAGCGTCTCGACGGTGATGAGCACCAGGTTCGCGTCCGCGACGGTTCCAGCAGGAATCGAGTGCCACTCGGGCACACTCGCGACCTCTGCCTCGGTGGCGTCGCCGCCCAGGCAGTTGTTGTCGATCCCGTCGCCAATGATCTCGACTTGACCCGGGTGCACCGCCGGATCGAAGGGCCGGCAGTCGCCACCCATCCACAGCGACGAGTAGCCGTCGCGATCGACATCCGTCAGCGTCCGGAGCGCGAGCACGAGATAGCGACCCACGCTACCGTGCGCTGCGATGACGGGCACGACGCTCCAAGGCACCACCGCTACCCCGCCCACCACCACGAGGGCTACGCCGATCACGCCGAGCATCACGCGCACGCGCGGTCCGCTACCGTTCCCGCGGCGCAACCGCCAGGTGATGGCGAACGCCGCGACGAAGGCGGTGACGCTGGCGAAGAGCCACCCGTCGAGCTGCCGAAATCCGCTGCGGTTCAGCAGCGCCAGCTGACCCCAGGCCGCAGCACCGAGCACTAGCGACAACGCCGCCACGGCGCGGTACGTCCACACCCCCCGCTCGCGGGCGCGACGCAGCCCCGCGGCGATGACCAGCGCGAAGGGGATCGCCAACGACAGCAGCAGCAGGGCCCCGCTGACGACCAACAGCGCCGCGAGCTGCTTGTTGTTGAACCGCATCCACGCTTCGACGAGCCCGACGAACACGCCGAGCGCCCAGCCGGAGAGCACGGCGCTGAGAGCGACGACCAAATCCAGTGCCCGGGCACCGTCGCCGAGCACCACGACGGGCCGTCGCGGGCAGAGCGCCCTGCGACCGACCTCGAGCGCCGCACACAGACCGAAGCCCAGGAGCGCCGCCCAAGGCAAGAGGAACGCCATGGCCTGCAACGCTACCCAGAGCCGATGACCGAGGGGGCTGCCCGGCGCGCTCTTGTACACCAAGCCGAGAGCGTCTACGGCGAAGGCGGCGCCCGTGGCGACGATCGTGGCCAAACGCGCGGGTGCCACGTCGCCACCGTGTCACACCTTGGACAGCGAGACTAGCGCTTGGCAAGTCCCGAGGCCGCACGCTATGGTCGGCTGGCGCGCATGTTCGGGTTTGCTCCCAGCGCCACCGAGGCCCCTTCGACTCGGCGCGTGTGGCACCTGTGCTTTCTCGCGATCGTGCTGTCGTACCTCGTCTTCGTGCCGTACTTTCCGGCGCTCAACAACCCGAACGAGAACTCACGGGTCTACCAGATCCGCGCCGTCGTCGAGCTCGGCAAGCTGAGCGTGAACGAGCAGATCCGCAGGTACGGCCCCGTCAACGACTTGGCGGTGCGGGAGGGCACGTTCTACGCGGGAAAGGCTCCGGCCACCACGTTCATCGGCGTGCCGATCTACGCCGCCACGCGCTGGTTGACCGACGGCGAGCCCACCCCACTCGCCGTGCTGTATGCCTTGCGGCTGTTCGGGGTCATCGTGCCGTGCCTCGGGTTCTTGTGGTGGTTCCGGCGCTTCGCGCGCACCGTCACGCTGGACGATCACCTGGCCACGCTGCTCACGATCGTGCTCGCCCTCGGCACCATGTTCCTGCCGTACGCGCTCATCTTCGTCAACCACAGCCTGACCGCAGCGACCGCCTTCGGCGCGATGATGGCTGCTTGGCGCGCGCACTCGCTCGCGCTGCGCGGACGGAGGAGCGCCCTGGGGTTTGCCGCCGCGTCGGGCTTCCTGTTATCCCTGACCACCGCCCTCGACTACGCGCTCTTTCCGATCTCCGTCCTGCTGCTGATCTACGCCGGGCACAAGACGCGCTGGCTGTCGTGGTCGGCGGGCTGCCTGGTGCTGGGTGCTGCGCTCCCGGCGGGCGCCACGGCCGCGTATCATCAGGTGTGCTGGGGAAGCCCCGTCAAGACGTCGCTGGGCTTCCTGGCCAACCCGAGCTTCGCCGAACAGCACTCGCAGGGCGTGTTCGGCATCATCGGTCCGACCATGGACACCGTCACCGCGGTCCTGCTCAGCCCGAGCAAGGGTCTGATCTACTTCTCGCCCGTGTTCGCCCTCGCGCTGCCGCTGGTGCTGCTGGCCCCTTTCGGGCCCAGGCTGCGCGCCGAGGCCTGGCTCTCGGCGGCCATCGTAGTCTGGATGCTCACGTACAACGTGTCGCTCATCAACTGGCACGCGGGCTGGACGGTGGGGCCACGCTACGTGACCGTGATCACGCCCTTCGTCGTGTTCTCCGCGGGGCTGCTGCTCGGGCGGCTGCGCGGGCGGCTCAGGCGCGGCACCTGCGCGCTGTTCGCGGGCCTCTCACTCGCGAGCATCGCGGCTACGGCCTCGGCCAGCGTGCTGTTCCCTCACCTGAACCCGGCCTTCGACAACCCGCTGTTCGAGAACATCTGGCCGTTGTGGCGCGACGCCATCACGCCGCTGAGCGCGGGCGGCGAGCTCGCCGAGCTGCGCGGGCGAGCCGCTCAGCTGCCCATGCTGGTCGTGCTCGGCGCGAGCGCCGTCGCGGTGCTGCTGTTAGGCGCTGCTCGCTTCGGTAGGTGGACGGCCCGTTCACTGCGCACGGCGGTCGCGGTCGGCGTGAGCGGCGGTGTGCTCTGGCTCGCCAGCGCGCCGCGCACGGCGGACACGGAGCTGGTGAAGCGCGCCAACGCGTGGATCCGCAGCGACGTCTGGCATCCGCCGCTGCCCAGGCGCTGAAAGTCAGGGCAAGCAGCACACGGTGCGCGTCCCGCTCGGCGTGATGTCCCCGGACGGACTGGACGCAGACGCCGTGCACGTGCCCGAGGGCTGGGGCGTGTAGCGGCCGTACCAGTTGATGGACAGGTTCGCGCCCGGATTGCCGCAACCCGACACGACGGCCTGAACGGTGCCGCTGACGCAGCTGGACGCCGTCACGAAGTCCACGCTGCCACCGCAGGTCGCGTTGGTCGCGCCGCAGCTGCAGCTCGAGCACGCGCGCGAATCGGTGAAGTCCTCGTGCACCACGGTCTTGTCCGTGTAGCCCGCAGGGCACTCGAACTCCCCCGGGCGGTGGACGCACACGCGGTACGGGTCGAACGCCTGGGGTAAGCACACGTCGTTGCCGTCGCAGGCGCCGTCACCCGTCGCGGCGCCCGCGCACAGCCGCGCCTGATCGAAGGTGGGGGGCGGGATGGTGTGGTTCGCTTTGGCCGCGCAGCTCCCGACCGTGGTCGGGTTGGGCCGCACGAGGGCCACTTGACCTGTCGCGTTCGCCAGGGCCTTCACGCAGGAGTTGAGCGATCCCTCCCAGACCTTGGGGTACGGGGTCGGGATGACGGTGCATCCCGCGACGCCCTCGCCGACGTCGTAGATGGCCGCCGTCCCGCTGTTGCAGGTCACGCCGGTGGCCGGATCACAGCTGCACGCGCAGGACGGCGCGCCGGCGACGACGTTCGCCTTGCCGTCCGCTTCCGGCGTGGGGTACGCGCCCGGGCAAGACGGCGGCGCACTCGCGCCCAGATAGAAAGCCACCGGCCCGGTCCAGCCCGCCGGGTTCGACGGAGCGCACACGTGGGTAGTCGTGTTGCACCCCACTGCACCGCCCGTCCCACCCGATGCGCCACCCGAGCCGGAGGCTCCGCCCGTGGCTCCGCCCGAGCCGGAGGCTCCGCCAGTCGCGCCGTTGCCACCTGCGCCCGCAGCGCCGCTCCCCGCGCTGCCACCGCTGCCAGCGTCCGTATTGCCAAACTTGCGATCTTCAGCGCCGCCGCAGGCGACGCATAGGGAGATGACACCGAACGACCAAGCTCTTGCCGACATGGGCGGCAGGTTAGCCGAAGCCGTTCGCGTGCGCCAAACGCGCTACTTGGACCCCCCGGTCACCGCGCTCACCAACTGCGCGAATGCTTGGCGTTCTGCAGGGGTGACCGGCGGGTTGCGCGGGCCGCCATAGGGCAGCTCCCGCGCAGGTGAGGCGCCTTGGCGCTCGACCGTGAGGCTCGCGGCGCGCACCTCTCCGACCGCACCCCGAGCCCCGACGAACAGCGCGGTCAAGTCGGGACCAACAGCGCGACGCGGCGCCGCGCGCACATCGAGCCACTCGCCGCCGGGCAGCGTCGCCGCGAGCCCGCTCACGCTCTGACGCACGGGATCGAGCCACGGATCACGACTCCCGGGCAGCCCGGCGCCGAGCCACGCGGCCACGGTCTGGTCTGCATCGAAGGACGCGAGCGCGAGGGTGAGCCCGCGTCGTCCAAGCATCTCCTCGGCCACGCCGAGCGGCATGTCCCCCGGCAGCTCGGCGCTGAGGGAGTGTTCGTCCACGCTCGGCTCGATGCTGCGTGGCGACGTGCCCTCGCCGCTGGGCTCGAAGCCCGGATCTCGCGTGGCCAGCGCGCCGGGGTTCAAGATGCCGTCGGGATCCCACGCCCGCATCGAGCGACGGATCACCTCCACGCCGAAGCCGAGCTCGCGGCCGAGCTTGGGAGCCTTACTGCGCCCTACCCCGTGATGGTGGCTCAGCGTGCCACCGGCGGCGATCGCAGCGTCGAGGGCGTCACGCCAAGCCCGATCGTATTTGGCGAGCGCATCGTCGGCGTCCCGCCCGATCCCAGAGAACGTGAAGTAGATACTACAGCCGTCGGGGTAGGCGTGCGAGAGGTGTGCCATCACCAGGACGTGATGACCGAGCGCGTCGCGAACCGAGTCGTACAGCTCGCCCAGCTTCGACCAGGGCGAGGCGACCTCCATCGTGTCGCTGAAGGCGCCGCTGCGAAACAACGGTGACTGTCGATAGCTGACCCCATAGCGATGTTGGTACCAGCGACGCGCGGGCCCCTCCCCCAACGCCCGACCACCGAGCTCCGCGCACAAACGCTCGGCCCGGCTGCGATCGGCGTGAACGTCGTCGCTCGACCCTTCGAACACCAGCACGAGCGTGACGCCACCAAGCAGGTTGCCCTCGGCGGCCTCGATCGCCTTGTTGAGCAGGCGCGGCGCGCGCAGCAGGGTCGGTAACATCTTGATCAAGCGCGCCGTCGTGCCGCCAGACGCGCCTCGCGCGGCACCTCCCTTGTCCTTCACGGTGCCTTGCCGCATCAGCGCCGAATCAATCGGATCGTAGAGCCGCGCGACCGCCGGCCGGAGGCCGCTCTGGAACAACGCGCGCATGGCGTCCCAGCCTTGCACGATGTCCGCGTAGGAGTAGGCCACGAAGGCGCGTTGCGCTGGCACGGGATGTAACCGAAGTCGCGCCCGAGTGATGATCCCGAGCGTTCCCTCGCTGCCGATCATCAGCGGCAGCCCGGTCGGCCCCCCGAACCGGCGCTGCAGCGTGACGCTCTCCCCGGTACCGAGCACGCAGTCCGCCGAGACGACCATGTCCTCGATCTTGCCGTACAGCCCGGAGCACTGCCCCGCGCCGCGCGCCGCGATCCAACCTCCCACCGTGGAACACAAGATACTCGACGGGAAGTGCCCGATGGTGAAGCCGCGACGGCCCAGCTCCTCTTCGAGCGTGATGCCCATCGCGCCGGGGCCCACGTCCAGCGTGGGGCCCTCGGGCTCGATGTCGAAGCCGGCCATTTCCTTGAGGTCCACGACCACGGTCCGCGCGTCCGGCTTGACCGCGCCGCACACCCCGCTGCCGGCGCCGAACGGCACCAGGTGGAGCCCCTCCCGACGCGCGAACTCGACGAGCCGCGCCACCGACTCGCTCGTGCGCGGCCAGGCGATGCAGCCAGGCTCCGAGTGCATGCGTCCGGCACGCATCTCCAGCAGCCGCCGGGGCCAGAGGTCCCGCGAGTAGGACAGCTTGTCCACGTCCGTCGCGCTCACCCGCAGGCCAGGGACCGCGGAGCTGACCACTCGAGCGAGATCCACGACTCGGGCTTGTACCGTCCCCGGGTCGAGGCGTATACCTGACCCGTGCTTTTGTCTCGTTTCGCGCTGCTCGCGCCGCTCTGCCTGTTCTCGTGTGGCGGTGCGGTAGCCGCAGGAAGCGGAGCTGCGCGCGCCGACGAGCAGTCGTCGGGCGACGCCGACTCGAAGGCGACCGGGCACGACGAAACGTCACCGAGCGCAGCAGCGGCCGCCTGCCAGGACGCAGACTGCTTCGCCTGCGGCGAGGGGCTTTGTCCGAAGGGCTTCTACTGTGATCGCCAAGCGCCTGGTGGACCCGCCTGCTCGTGGCTACCCGAGTGCGCGACGAACACCAGCTGCGCCTGCCTGGGCCGGGTGCTCGGGGACGCCTGCGCGTGCACCGAGTCCGGCGGCGGCTCCTTCTGCGGTTGAGCGCGCGGTTAGGGGGCCCCGAGGCCCTACGGGCGCTGCGCCAAGATGATGATGCGCGGGGAGGTGGCGCCGAAGAAGACGCCGGGCGTGGACGGGTGTCCGCTGGCCTCCGTCACGCGGAAACCCACGTCGTGCAGCAGCTTGCCGAGCTCGTGCAAGCCGTACAGTCGAACCGAGAAGGCGCACTCCATGCTGCGGCCGTCGTCGAGGATCAGTGAGCGCTTCACGCGCATTCGACTCGTGATGAAGTCCACGTTCATGTCGTCCATGCATACGCAGGCGTCACCCTCGAACCAGGTCTGACTGGGCTGGTGTTCGGCAACGAAGTCGCGGTTGACGACGTCGAGCAAGAACATGCCGCCGGGACGCAAGGCACGGAAGACGCGCTGCGCGACGTTCGCATTCTTCTCTTCTTCGAAGTACCCGAAGCTCGTGTTCCAGCAGAAAACGCCGTCGAACATCTCCTCGAACGCCATCTCGCGCATGTCGCCCTGCAAGAGATTGAGCTTCTGGCTCTGCTGCTGCGCGACGTCCGCGGCGAGCGCGAGCTGGTAGAGAGATAGATCGTAGCCCACTACGCCATAGCCGCGGGCGGCGAGCTCGACGGCGTGATGACCCGCGCCACACGCCAAATCGAGCACCACGCCCCCCTTGGCCACGCCCAGTGACTCCTCGATGAAGTCCACTTCGCGCGCAATCTGGGGCTCCGAGAGTACGTCCGCCGCGCGCGCGTAGTCCTCTCCGAAGATCTCCTCCCACCACGCTCGACGCCCGCGGCGAGACGGATCCTCCCCTGCGGCCCGCCGTGCTTCATCCGCCAAGCGCCGTGCATCCGCCTTCTGCTGTGCCGCCTTGCGAGCATCGTCGAACGCGCTGCGCCGGGGCGGAGGGGGCGGCTTGGGACCGCCGGCTTCCGAGACCACCGCGCCGTCCGGCGCCAAGGGCTGCGCTGCCGCCGACTCAGCTGCCGCTGGCTGGCTGCTGTCCGCGGGAGCGGTGGGGGGCGGTTCGTCCTCCGTGTCGACGACGATTTCCTCGTCCGACTCGGGAGCGATGTCGTCGTCGGTCAGCTCCTCGGCCGAAGACACGGACCGGCGCTCGCCATCCGTCGCGATGTCTTCTTCCGTGAGCTCCTCCGTCGCCGAGGGCATCGCCGCAGGTGCCGTTCGTGGGGGGGGCGGGCTGACGGGTGTGGGCTCGTCTTCGAAGAACACCGGTGCGTCCTGCTCTGCCTCGCGTGCGAGCGACGCGCGAGCCTCCGGGGCGTCCGCCGCCGGACGCGCCTTGATCATGCGCGCGGCCTTGACCACACTGCGAGGCGGTTCGTCCGAGTCGGCAAAGGCAGGACGTGCCATGGGCGGCGGCGGGTAAGACGTCGCCGCCTCGCTGGGCGGCGGCTCCTTCGCGGGCTCCGTTCGCGGAGCCGCGCTGGACTCCTGGGGCGGCGCGTCGTTGGTCAGCGGGGGCCAAGGGGACTCCTCCGTCCGCCGGGGGGAAATCGAGGGCGGGCGCGGCAGCTCGGGCGGGACATAAGCCGGACGCGGCGGCGCAGACACGGGACGCGGCGGCACGGAGCCCGCGCTGGCGCGTGGCGGCTCCGACTTGGCGCGTGGCGGCTCCGACTTGGCGCGCGGCGGCTCCGACCCGGCGCGCGGCGGCTCCGATCCGGCGCGGACAGGCGGGTCGAGGCTCGGTGGGCGCGGTGGTGCGAGCGCCTCCGCGGTGGGCACCTCGATCGGATCGGCGCTCGGCGGCGGCCGGATGCTCGAGCCGGGCGCCTCCTCGTTGGCAGACTTCGCTGCCAGCGCCGCCGGCGCGTCACTCATCGGCTCCGGCTCGATCACCTCCGCGTCGTCGTCGTCCTCGTCCGGCGACGCACCGGGGGACTCGAGGGCAAGTGGTGGAGGCGGCGGCGCGGCGTCGCTCCCGCTCACCTGGACGTCGATCTCGTCGCGAGTGATGTCAATCTCGTCCTGCTCCACCTCGATGTCGTAGGGATCCGGCTCGTCATCCGCAGGCTCGTCGACGCGTGGCGGCGCCGGATCCGACGAAATGTCGGGGATGTCCGGCGGGGCTTCGTCGTCGAGCTCGTGCTGTTCGCTCATGACGTCCTGAGCAAGGATTGCCCGTAGCGAATGGGACCAAGCTCCCGACCCAAGCGAATACCAGGCTCGACCAAGAGCACTGCGGTGGAACCAATGTGAAACGTGCCGATTTCGTCGCCGCGACGCAGCTCGAGGGGGGCGTCGATCACGTGATCCCCGGGCGGCACGGCAGGCGCGTCGATGGCCTTGACGCTGATGCGCCCGACAATGACGGCAGCGACCATCACGACAGCGACGCGACCGAGTCCCGGAGTGTCGATGAACATCGCGACGCGGCTGTTCCGCACGAACAGCTTCGGCACGTGGCGCTCGCCGATCGAGTTCACGGGGAATAGGTCTCCTGGGATCCCGCGCACCAACGCCAGCTTGCCGTCTACGGGTGAGTGGACGCGGTGGTAGTCTCGCGGCGACAGGTACACGACGAGAAAGCTCCCGCCCGTGAAGCGCGCGGCGTCCGCCTCGCTGCCGATGAGCTCTCCCGCGACATAGGGTCGACCCTTGACCCAGATGCGTCCCGTTGGATCGACTGGCCCACTCGACTCGACCTTCCCGTCGGCGGGGCTCACGACTACGTCGTCGCTGATGACGCGGGCGCCGGGCCGCAGCGGGCGCGTGAAGAACTCGTCGAACGTGCCGTACGGCGACTCACGCTCAGCGACTTCGTTCAGATCCACGTCGTACACCCGAGAGTAGATCCCGGCGATGGCGCCCGACACCGCAGCCGGCAGTGGAGCGTCGCACAAACGGCCCACCGCACGACTCAGCCGAACCCGAGGAATCGCGCGCAAAAGTTGAGCCGCAGCGTAGGTGGCGACACTCACCGGAGGTCTCGAAAAATAGGGCTAGGATTGAGGGACCGATGCTAGGCGGACCGCGCTAAATGGTCAATTCGCGAGGGGATTTCGGACGGACTCGCAGAGCGCTCGCCAGCGCTCATCTGGCGGAACAGGGGCGGATCTTGGGGCAGTTCCGGGCGGAACGGGACGGCGCGCCTGCCCTTGGCAGGCGACGTCCTCGGCCAGGGGGTCCACCGAGACCCCGAGCCCGAACGCCCGCTGGGCGGCGACCGGGTCCTCGGTGCGGAGCCCCCTGCCGTGCAGGGCGAACCAACCGCCGTGCAGCGAGCGGACGTCCTTCGGCTCCCCCAGGGCCGCTTGGGCGGCCGCCTCGTCACCTAGCGCGAGCCTGGCGCGAGCAGCGCGGTAGCGCAGGGACGGCTCCTGCGGCATCTCTTTGGCCGCCAGGTCGTGGTGGAGCGCGGCCAGGGCGGCGTGCCCGCGCTCGTACGCCAGATCGCCAAGACGGATCCGTCGCGCCAGGTCGCGTGAGGCCTGGACCGACCCCTCGCCCGACTCGGGGTTGGGCTCCCGCTCCCGCAGGAACACCTGCCAGCGGGCGATCCACGCTGGCAGATCGTAGCCGGTGACGCTGCGCATCGCCGCGCTCGGGTCCTCCGAAGCGAGCCCCTTGAGGTCCCGCAGCAAGAGCGCGAGGGCGGCGTTGCCGTTCTGCTCGATCCAGTAGTTCATGAAGCTGGTTACCTCGGAGAACGCGATCGACGCCGCCTCCGGCGTGGGGAGCATCGCGATGGACGGGCCGATCTTGTCCACCCCAACCGAACGCCCGGAGAGCAGCGCCGCGCGAGCAACCTCGGAGTGGTCGAGCGCAGCGTCGAACGGCCGTGGCTCACGCCAGCGGGACTCTTCACGCTTGGCCACACCCTCTTGCAGCCAGAGCGGCGCCCGATCGCGGGTCGCCCGAGACAACATGAGGTGCGTGATCTCGTGGGCGAGCGTGTCTTCCCAGGGATAGCCGAGCGCGGTCGCTCGTGGACTGACCATCGTGATCCGACCCCACCGCGCCACGGCGACGGTGCCGGTGGTCTCCGCGGCTTCGAGTGGCAAGCCCGACACCTGCGACAGGGAGAACAGGTCGCGCACCAAGTCGATGCGCAGCGGACGCGGCAGATCCACGCCCAAATCCCGTCCAATTCGCTCCCGCGCGCGCACGCTCACGTCGACGATGAAGGGCACCAACGCTCGATCCGCCTCGTCCTGCAAGCGGATCCAGAGCCCAGCCTTGACATCGTCCACGACCACCGACCCAGCGGTGGCCCCCGCGCACCGCTTGGCGAGCTCGAGCAGCGAGCTGCCCTCCGGCGTTGCGCGGAGCGTCGGCGCCGACGCGATCGCCTGAGCCGAGTCGCAATCCCCCAGGTAGACCGCGAGCCGTGCCCGTTCGAACGCCAGGCTAGGCGAGTCCGGGTCCGCCTTGTCGAGCAGCGTCCGCGCTCGCTGAACGTCGAGCTCCGTGATCGCGTCCGCGATGGCTTGGTTGCTCACCGTTGCACCCAGGTTGGGCGCCGTCATCGCGATCACCAGCAGGCTCGCGATCAGCAACAGCACCGAGCGCCGCTTCATTGCAGCAGCCCCTCCGCGTAGCGCCGCACTGCCGGTGCCAGTTTGTCGTCTTTGCGCTCGCTCAATCCTCGCAGGACGCGACGGCGAAACGCCTCGGCGGACTCGTTGGCCTTCTTGTCCGGCACTTCCCCGCCGGTACGTAGCTCGCGCGCACCCTCGCCGTCCTTGCGGTCCGCGCGCGCGGTCTCGTCGTCCGTGGTGCGACCCCGGTCCGACTGTTCGAGCAATCGCTGCGCCTGTCGCTGAAGCTCGAGCGCACGCTCTCCTTTGCCTTCCGCCAGAGCACGGCTGGCGTCGCGCATGAGCTGCTCCGCCCGCTCCAGCGCCTCTAGCGCGTCAGCGGGCAGCGCCGTCTCTCCGCTCTTGCCACGGGAGGCGAGGTTGCCGGCGCGGCGAGCCAGTTCGGACTCCCGCTGGCCGGATTGTCTCAGTGCGTCGCTGGCACGACGCTCCGCTTCGGCGCGCAGCCGCTCGAGCTGCTTCTCCGCCCATGCTTGCTGCTCGCGGATCTTCTGTTTGGCGTCCGCCAGGGACTGTCCATCGAGCCAGTCTGCGGGGCTCTTCGGCGCCTTCGCCCGGCGCTCGGCCTCCTCGAGGGCGCTGAGCGCGTCCTTCCCGCTCTGCACGGCTTCGTCCAAGCGAAGACGCTCCAAGGACTGAGCCATGGAGCCGGTGTGCTCGCGCGCGAGGGCCGCCGAAGCGCGCGCCGATCCGGGCTCGTCCCCGCTCTGGGGGAGGTCCGCCAACGCTTCGCGCAGTGCCTGTGCGCGGCGCTTGGCCTCCTCCTCGATGGGGCCGAGCTCGACGGCTCGCTCGGCGTCGCTCAAGGCCCCCTGCACTCGCTCGATCTCGGAAGCGTGACTCTCAGCCAACTCCTCGAGCTCGCCGGCGAGCTGATCGAAGCGTTGCGCGGCCTCTGACGCGCTACCACTCGTGGCGTTCATCCCGGGGGCTCCGGCCTCCACTCCACCCTGCGCCGCGCTGCCGAAGGAGGGATTGGGACGCGCGAGTCGTTGCGCCAGGTGTCGCGCCGCCAACTCCGCGCGGAACAGATCGTCAGCGTCTCGCAGACGCCGAACCCGACCCAGATCCGCCGCGAGGACGCCGCCCAGATCGGCCCCCAAGAGGCCGAGGTGGGACAGGTGCACCCCTCCGGCATCGAGCGCCTCGATGGCGGAGTCGAGTCGCGCCATGCCGACGCTACGCTTCTCGGTCTCTCGCGCTTGTCGCGCGCCGCTCGCAGCCTCTTCGGCCACGTCGGCGAGCCGCTTGGACACCCCACGCGCGTCTCGTGTGCCGAGTCCGCGCAGCGCGGCGTCCACGCCCAAGAGCACGTCGTCCGTTCGGCGCTCCGCGGACTCCCCAGCCCGCAGCGGTCGCTCGAGCACGCGCATCTGGCCGAGCAAGAACGACCGGAGGCCATTCGGCACACCGGCGCCAGCGTACACCTCGTCGACCGCGCTCCGCATCTCGCCGAGCGCCCGCTCCAGGCGGAGCTTGTCCTCCTTCACGCGCTTCTCCGCGGGGACAGCCGCCTTCTCGTGCACGCGCCAGTTCGCGTAGTCCACTAGCGAGTCGCGTGCCGCGGCGAGCGCGCGGTAACGGTCTGACTCGGGCTTGCCCACCGCCGAGGGGATCAACGTGATCGGCTCGCTGCTGCCCCACTTCGGGCCATTGATTGGGTCGTCATCCCGCGCCTCCACAGTGACCACGACGGGCAGAAACATGCGACGCAGAAACTCGTCGCGCGGTGACAGGGCGTGTCCTCCTCGCTCGTTTCGACTCGTTCCGTCGAGGCGCAGCAGCACGCGTCGCTCCTCTCGGTCACCCGCGCGAAGCACGAGATCGACCTGCCGCAGGCCGTGGTCGTCTTCAGCTTCGTAACGGATCTCCACGCGCCCGACGTCAGCGAGCTCTACGGTCCTGGGTGCATCTTCGACGGTCACGCTCGGGGACCCATCGGGCTCGGCGACGAAGGGCAGCACTTCGCCTTCCAGGATCAGCACACTGCCGAAGCGGGCCGCGACGAACAGCTCGGTGCTCTCCTGCAGCGTCCAACGGGCGACCACGCCGCCAGCGCCATCCGAGGTGAACGGGACCTCGCCGCGACCGTCGCTGAGTACCAGCGCACGACCCTCGAACAGCGGCCTGCCGCGTACGGTGAGCAGCGTCCCTTCGGGCAGGCGGCTGAGCAGCCCCGGCAGCAACCTGCGATCGCTCGACCGGAGGTAGGACGGTGGCTGAGCGGTGAGCTCCACCGCGTCGAGCCAGGGCATGGGGACCGGGGCGCGGCCACGCCAGGCGAGCAAGACGTTCACGCCTTCGAGCACCGACAGCGGGCCGAGCACCAGCGCCGTCAGCGCCGACAACACCAGACCCAGGGTCACCAGTCGGTAGCGACGCGCACGACCTTCCGCGCTGTCGGTCACCGCGTCCAGCGGGATGCGGGCCAGGGTGCGCTCGAAGTGAAGCCGCGCGAGCTCCTCCGAGCCCAGGTCCGGCCGCGCTCGCGTTCGAGTCATGAGCCGCGCGGCCCGCAGCGCGCGTTCGCCCAGCTCCGGGTGCGACGGGGTGACTACCCGCGTGAGCGTCCGCTCCAGGTCGAGCCAGTCCCGACGCCAGCGGATGGCCCGCAGCACCATCGCGAGCAGGACGAGCACGAGCGCGCCCGCGGCCGCGCCGCGCGCGGCCGGCGTCCCGAGCCGAGCCAAGTGCGCCCCGGCGAACAACGCCAACAGCAGCAGCGCGAGCAGCGCTTGCCGGGACGCGGTCCCGACGCGACCACGCCAGGCGCTGGCCAGTCGGTGCAGGATGGGGCTCGCGTCCACGGCCGGAACTCTAACGCGGCAGGTCCGCTTCGTCCCGGGGGCCCGGGGGTGGCCGGCGGAAAATCCGCCGCGCAGACCCGACGTGCTAGGCTGGTGGGGTGACGACTGGGCTCGAGCGGGCTCTTCTCGCCATCACCGAGCTGGAGCTGAAGATGGGTTGGCTCGAGCAGAAGCTGCTGGAGTGGCCCACGGCTCATGCGGCTGCGCTGCTCAACCAGCTGTGCGAGTCCGCAGAGCGAGCGGACCCGTGCGCGCGAGAGGCGCTCGTGCCCGTCGTGCTGCTCGTCGCCAGCCACGGCGACTGGGAGCCAGTCGCGCGGCTGCGGGAGGAGGCGACTGGGCGGCGGCTGCTCGCCCTCGATCGGCTGCTCCGGGTTGGCCCGGCCTCCCCCTACCGAGAGCGGCCCGCCAGCCAGCTGCCCATCCCGGACTACGGAGCCGGGCGCGAGTTGACGCTGGGCGAGCGCCGCAGCCTGGCACGCCGGCCGACCCGCCGCGCGTTCGACAAGTTGCTCGCCGACCCGCATCCCATGGTGATTCGGCTGCTGCTGCACAACCCGAAGCTGACGGAGGCCGACGTGGTCCGCCTGATCGCTCGCCGCCCCGCGCGAGTCGAAGCGATGCGTGAGGTGTCACGCACGAGCCACTGGCTCTGCCGCGCTCGGGTGCGACACGCGATCTTGCTCAATCCGGGCTCACCGCCCGAGATCGCAGCGCCGCTGCTGCTCTTGTGCCCGCGAACGGAGCTCCTCGAGATCGTCCACAGCACCGACACTCCCGGCGCCTTGCGCGCTACTGCGCTGGAACTGCTCGAACGCCGTCCGCCCCTACGCGAGCCCGCTGGACGCGCGCGCGTGCTGCAGTGACCGTCAACCTTCTTCTTCGGTCTCTCCAGACCACTTGATGAGCGCGCCCAGCGCCACGCGCTCGGCGCACCCCTCGCACAAGGGAGGCTCCTCGAAGCGGACCTCGTCGCCACGCGTCCAGATGAACAGACCCGCCCCACCGGGCACTCCGGCGAAGGCTTCGCCGCACGCGTCGCAGACGAACTGCCGCTCACCAAGCTCGGAAGGCTCCTCCGGCTGCGGCTCCGAGATCATGGGGGCGCGAGACTCGGGAGAGGAGAGGGCCATGGCGCCGCCGAGTATACCCGGACTCCACGCGCCTCGCACGAGCCCGTGCACCGCGGCTCCGCTCAGGTGCGCCGTGACCCAAGGTGGGTCGTCGCCAGACGCCGTGACCCAAGGTGACCCGCCCACGCCCACGCAACCCGCCCACGCCCACGCAACCCGCCCACGCCATCGCGACACGCCCACGCCCACGCAACCCGCCCACGCCCCCCCTCGCGCGCGCCGCGTCAGCGTCGCGGCGGCCCCTGGGTGACGCGCACCAGCGTGCCGAGCACGCGATTGAACGCCGCGACCCGCTCCGCCGACAGCGCGGGCAAGTAGCCCATGACCTCGGCCACCTCGAAGCACGCCAACGCCTCGCGCAACGACCCCGTCGCGTTCGCGTAACGCGCGCCCCGGTTCCGCCCTCGCGACTGACTCCCCTCCGCGACATTGAGAGGCGCGCTCGCCAACGCCCGCCGACACTGCCGCGCGAGATCCGGCTCCCGTCGCTCGAGCTCCCGCACCAGCGGCATCACTTCTCGGATCAACTCCAACAACACCGGATAGATTCGCAACATCGTGACACTCCTCGTGAGCCGCCCTCGCCCAGTGCGCGGCGGCATCCAGTCGCCACCAGGCTCGCGCAGGCGCCGTCCAGGCTGCGCGCGAAGCGCGCACGGCGCGCAGCCACGCGCAGGCGAAGGCGAGCATGGCGAGCACCGCCCCGGCCTGGACGGCGCCGAGCAAGCCGGTACGATCGAAAGCCCGCAGCGATCGCAACCCGCCCACGCCCACGCAACCCGCCCACGCCCACGCCCACGCAACCCGCCCACGCCATCGCAACCCGCCCACGCCATCGCAACCCGCCCACGCCCACGCCCACGCGCGTCTGCGCGCCCGCAAGATCTGGCGGACGTGGCAGCGCTGGAACGGCTGCAGGCAGCCGTGAACCGGTAGGCCCGCCCGCCGCCCCTCACTCGCAGTCGAACCAGGGCACCTTCAGTCGCCGCCGCTGCTCGGCGACCCCGGCAACGGCGACAGTGAGCCAGACATCGAGCGGCTCTGGCGAGCAAGACGCGAGCTCACCTGGAAAGATCTCATGAACGAGCAGGGACTCGCCACAGCGCATACGGACGTTCGACACCGTCTCGGGCGCGGTGACCGTACCCACCTCGATGCGCGCGGTGACCCGCGCACAGCTCGGTGGCTCGGGGTGCACGACCCGGAGCCGGTACGGGATCATGGGCGCACCTTGAGCGCCCCAGGTGAGGCTGATGAGCTCCCCCTCGGCGAACGGGCGGAACGGAGCGGCGCTGCCGGGACCCACCTCGACGCGACCACCGGCTCGGGGCTCGGCGTCGACGGGGCTGCACGACTCGGCCAGGGTGGGAACGCACTCGACCCCGCTCGCGCCGCAGAAGGCGACCCAGTGACCGGCGTGACACTCGAAAGCCCAGCGTTCGTAGTCACAGCGCTCCGGTACGGCGCAGGGACCACCGACGTGAGGCAGCGACGCTGGACACACCGTGTCTGGCGCGTCACAGGCCGGCGGAGGTCCGGCGGCATCCGGGGCGGCGGCGCCCCAGGGCTCGTCGGTCCCGCAGCCGAGGGCGAGGAGGCCGCCGAGCGCGCCGCAACCGAGGCTGCTCACTGCGCGCGACCGGGGCCGAGCAGCGCGGTCACGTCGGTTCCGCGTCGCGATCCTCCACCTTCTCCTGTTCAGCCTCGGCGTCGGCCGTCGTCGGCCCGCTGTCGGGCTCGCCGTCCGACTTCGACTCGCTGTCGCGGGGCGCGTCCTCCGCCCGCGCTTCGCCGACGCCGCACGCGACCGCCAACAGCTCCACGACGTCGAGGTTCTTGACGCTCTCCTCCTTGGACTCGTTCTTGATGCCGTCGGTCAGCATCGTCATGCAGAACGGGCAAGCGCTCGCCACGGTGGTCGCGCCGGTGTCCATCAGCTGCTTGATGCGCTTGACGTTCACGCGGTCCTTGTTCTGCTCTTCCATCCACATCTGCGCGCCGCCTGCGCCGCAGCAGAGCCCCTTGTTCCGCGTCCAGTAGTCCACCTCCACCAGCTCGACGCCGGGGATGGCGGCGAGCAGTTCGCGCGGCGACTCGTAGACGTCGTTGTAGCGGCCAAGGTAGCAGCTGTCGTGGTAGGCGACCCTGGCCTTGACGGCGGTCTTGGGGGACAGCTTCTTCTGCGCGACCAGGCCCAGCAGATAGTCCGTGTGATGCACGACCTCGTACTTGCCACCAAAGTCCGGATACTCGTTGAGCAGGGTATTGAAGCAGTGTGGACAAGTGGTCAGGACGGTCTTGACGCCGCCCTGCTCCTTGTAGCCATCGATGGTTGCGATGTTGGCCTCGGCGAGCATCGTGAACAGATATTCGTTTCCGGCGCGCCGGGCCGGATCACCCGTGCAGGTCTCTTCCTCGCCGAGGATCGCGAAGTCGACCCCAGCCAAGGTGAGCAGCTCCGCCGTGGCCCGAGCGACCTTCTTGGCCCGATCGTCGTAGCTCGCCGCGCAGCCGACCCAGTAGAGCACCTCGGCGTCGGGCTTCTCGGAGAAGGTCTTGATCTCGAGACCCTCGGTCCAGGTCGCGCGGTCCATGCGCGACAGGTTCCAAGGGTTGCCGTTCACTTCCATGCCCTCGAAGGGCTTGCTCAGCTCTCCGGGGAACTCCCCCTTGATGATCACCAAGTTGCGGCGCATCTGCACGATCTTGTCCACGTACGTGATCATCACCGGGCACTGCTCCTCGCAGGCGCGGCAGGTCGTGCACGCCCAAAGGACATCCGGGTGAACCACGTTGGGCACCACGTCCACGGGCTGATAGGCGGGCTTCGCCTCGGCCTGCTCGCCGCCCGCTTCCGCAGCGCTCTGTTCGTCGTTCGATGTCGACTCGGCTCCCTCCTCCGCCGCCCCCTCGGCCGCGGGCAGCGCCAAGTCGAGGCGAGGCGGCTGTCCGAGCTCCAAGAACTCCTCCTGCCGAGCGTACAGGTGGTCCCGGAGATCCAACGTCAGGTGCTTGGGGCTGAGGATCTTGCCGGTGGTGTGCGCGGGGCAGTTGTCCGAGCAACGCCCGCACTCGGTGCAGGTGTAGAAGTCGAGCACGTCCTTCCAGCTGAAGTGCTCGATTCGGGCGTAGCCGATGCGCGCGATGCTCATGTCCTCGCGCTCGGTGGCCTTCTCCACCATGGCCATCAGCTCTTCGGTGTTCTTGGCGATCGGTCGCAGCCGACCTGGATGAGACAGGTCGCTGAAGAAGACGTTGGGGACGGCAGTGATGATGTGAAAGTGCTTGCTGTAGGGCAAGATGTTGAGGAACACGAGCACGAGCGTGGAGTGAGTCCAGAACCCAGCATGGGCGATCACCACCAGCGCCTCGGTGCCGACGCCGGCCACGGCGACCGCCGCGAGGGAGCCAGCCGGCTCCGGGTACGGATGCCAGCTGATCGACTCCGCCGCGCCCAGGGGCGCGATGACGGTGGCCACCTGGCCGCACAGCGCCGCCGTCTTGCCCACGCACTCGGACGCATAGCGCTGGTTGAGCACGATCGCGGCGCCGTCGTACACGATGTCCGACAGCATCATGGTGGCGATGATGCCGAGTATGAGGAGCCCCTCCCAGCCGAGCGTCATGCGCTGCTGAGGCCGGATGACCCGGTAGTAGACGAACACGCTCACGCCCGAGAGCACGAGCACCGCGACCACGTCCTTGAGGAACGAGTAGACCTGCCCCAGGGTCTGCTCCGGGCCGAACAGCCACAGGTTGAAGGTCGGGTCGAACCCTCTGCCCCACAGGATGAGCGTGCGCAGCAGCAGGATGGCGAAGCCCAAGAAGATGAGCTGATGAGCCAGACCCGCCGCCAGGTAGTAGCGCATCTTCTTCTGGAAGAACGCGAAGGTCCAGACCGCGCCGAGCCGCTCGGGCACCTGGTCGAAGCGGCTCTCGTGCGTTCGATCGCCCACCCGCAAGAGCCCCCAACGGTTGTGAGCGCTCCACAGGAACGCGCCGACCAGGCTCAAGATGATGACGGCCATCGCTACGGGGTTCATGGCTGGATTCGTCCCTTCGAGTGAGCGCCTGAGCCCTGTGTAAGGGGGCATGCCGCTCCGCGTCAACCAGGACCGGGCGGCGCGCCCGCCCTTCACCGAGTCGGTCGCGCCGGCGCCGCTCCGCCGTGCTAATCTGGGCGGACTTGGGAGCATTGGAATGAAACAGAAGTCTGCCTTTCTTCCCCTCGTTGCCTCGATCCTGACGGCCCTGCTCGCGGGCGGTGCCGCGTGCGGCACCAGTGGCGGAAGCGGTGGCAACGGCGCCTTCGGGGGCGGCGGCGGCACGGGTGGCGGCATCTTCGGCGACTCGAGCCTCGGTGGCACCACCAACACCGGAGGCCAGGAGGCCGGGATCATCGTCGATGTCAACGTGGAGGCGACCCCGCCCTGCAAGGGACTACAATGTGAGATCCCCTCGTGCAGCGGCGGCGCCACCACCAGCATCTCCGGCACGGTGTTCGCTCCGAACGGTGAGCTGCCCCTGTACAACGTCATCGTCTATGTGCCGCTGTACCGCGACGTGCCGCTCGAGCCGATCACGCTGGGCGCCACCTGCGACAAGTGCAACACGACGATCAAGAACACCGTGCGCACGACGCTCACGGATCACGAGGGCAAGTTCACGCTGGATGACGTGCCCGCGGGCGTCGACATCCCGATCGTGATGCAGGTGGGCAAGTGGCGACGCCAGATCAAGCTCCCGCAGATCCAGCCCTGTCAGGACAACGTGCTGTCGGATCCGCAGCAGACTCGGCTACCGCGGGACCAGATCGAAGGCGACATTCCCCAGATGGCGATCACGACCGGCGGTTGTGACCCGCTGGCCTGCTTGTTCCGAAAGATGGGCCTAGCGGATAGTGAGTTCACGGCGCCGACGAGCGGCGGGCGCATGCACGTGTACAAGGGTGTGGGTGGCGGCGACGTGGCGGGGGGCATCGCCCCGGCACCCTGGGATGCGCTCTGGAACAGCGTGGCGAACTTGTCCAAGTACGACATCACCATCCTGTCTTGCGAGTGCAGCGAGCAGAACACCTACAAGACCACGCAGCAGCGTGAGTACCTCCGGGACTACCTGAACCTCGGCGGCCGCGTGTTCGCCACCCACTACCACTACACCTGGTTCAAGAACGGCGTACCCGAGTTCCAGGCCCTGGCGGACTGGCAGAGCGCGGCGGGCACCGGCTCCTCGCCTTTCACCATCGACACCAGCTTCCCCAAGGGCATGGCGTTCATGCAGTGGTTGCAGGTGGTGAGCTCGACGGTGACCGGCGATCAGATCAACATCACGTCGGTGGCCTCGGATCTGCGCACCGTCAACGCCGGTGCCCAGCGCTGGATCTACAAGCCGGCGGCGGGGGCCAACCCCGAGGGCGTGAAGTACTTCACCTTCAACACCCCGGTCGGGGCGGACGCCGAGAGTCAGTGCGGGCGAGCGGTGATGAGCGACATCCACGTCTCCTCGGGGTCTCAGACCCCGGTGCCCACCGCGTGCAACAGCAACCCGCTGACGGAC
Source organism: Polyangiaceae bacterium (assembly GCA_019637295.1). GTDB lineage: Bacteria > Myxococcota_A > Polyangia > Polyangiales > Polyangiaceae > JACKEA01. The sequence continues at coordinate 26,046 of JAHBVX010000017.1, read as the reverse complement.
CAGGAGAAGGCGCTCATCTTCCTGTTCTTCGATCTCTCGTCCTGCATCCAGCCCGACGACGAGAAGCCCGTCCCGCCGCCCGTGCCCCAGTGACCTGAGGTCACGCCCGGCCCGTCACTCGCAGCCAGACGAGCAGGGCGATCCAGAGCGCGACGAGGATCGCGACGAGCAGCACGGTGCGGTTCACGCCGCTCGGCACCAACGTCGGCCGAGAGAGGCGGGCCTCGGCCTCTTCTGGAACCACGATCTCCTCGCGCACGACGCGTACGACCCCGGAGTCCGGCTGCTCGGCGATCCCAACCTGCAGCAGCAGCTGTCCCGGGGGCTCTCCCGGCGTGGTGGAGACTCCGCCGCGCTCGGGGATGCGCAGCACGACGGTGCGCCCGGACGCCGTACTCTCGAAGTCGTCTCCGCGCTTGGGCAGGGTCACTCCGAGCAACTCGATGGGCTCGCCTCTGCCGCGAACGGAGATGGCGCCCGAACGCTCGCAGCGGTCGCACCCTCCTCCTTCACACGCCGCGCACTTGAGGTTGCGCGGAAGCTCGAGCTCGATCGCGGCCCCCTCGGCCAGCCAGCTCCGCGGCACGCGGATGCGATACACCACATCCGGACCTCGCGGTACGTCGACTGACTGAGTGACTCGGCCGAGCCTGACCTTGGACACCGATCGGACAGCGTAGTCGGTTGTGGGGCGAGATGGACCACCAGATCCAACCCGCGCGACGCCAGGAGGGAGTCAGAGCTCGAGGGTCAGGGCCCGCTCGTCCCCCGCCTGCTCCAGGGTGACCTCGAGGGCGTAGGTCTTGGGACCCACCCGGGCGCCCACGGTGACGCGAATCGGCGGGGTTTCCCCGCCCAGATCCTCCAGGCGGATGCGCAGCTGGTACTTGCCGCGCACCGGGTCCCCCGCCTCCAAGTACACGTTTTCCATGTTTTGGCCCCGGCACTCGTTGCGTTTTCCCGGACAGTCTCGGTCCTTGACCAACCCCGCCTGGGTCGCCCGGCCGGCCTCCACGAGCTCGCCGTTGGGATCGACGACGCGCAGATCCACGTCCGCCTTGGGCTCGGTCCAGGCCGCCGCGAACTGCACCAGGCCCGTGTTCACTCCGCAGCCTTCGTCGATGATCCCGTTGCAGTTGTCGTCCCGCGCATTGAAGCACTGCTCGGGGCCCGTCGGCACGCAGGCTCGTTCGACCACCGCGCCGGGGAATGCCTCGAGCTTCAGCAGCCGCGGCCCCCTAGCGACGGGCGAGCCCTTGCGAGGGGCGCACGCCCCCGCCGCCGCCACGGCGAGGGCGACGCCGACGGCGACCCCGAGTCCGAAACGAGCGCGAATCACTTCTCGTCGTCGGGCAGCTTGACCCCGGTCACGACCTTGGGGTTCATGAGCTGGAAGTAGGCCTCGCGGGCGAGGTCACCGCTCTTGCCCTTGCCGTCTCGCAGCGCGAGCAGCACGCCCTGCTCCTTCATGAAGCTGAGCGCTCGAATGGCGCCTTCCATCAGCTCGGGCTTGCCCTCGTCCTGGGCCATCTGCCACAGCCGATGCCGCAGCACCACGCGGGTGAAGGAGTGCGGGCCGTTGTCGAACTGCAGGTTGTCGAGCTGCTTCATGAGCATCACGGGCGCCCACTCTTGTTGGGTCTGCTTGATCTGAACCCGCGAGATGGCTACGGCGTTGTCGATGTACTTGAAGATGCGGCCCGTCTCGAGATCCTCCTTCGACCAGTAGCCGAAGCTGCGGTACCAGAGGTCGCCCAGGTCCTCGAGCGCCGCCTTCGCCTTGTCCGCGTACATCGCGACCGCGCGGGAGGCCACGTCGGGGCTGCCTCCGAGGATGAGCGCCAGGGCCGCGTCGTTCATCAGGGTCTCGTCGGCCATGAGCTCGAACAGGCGCTTCTCGGTCTCGGCGTCGAGCCCAGCCTTGCCGATGGCGCGAGCAACCTGGTGGCGTGTCTCGAGCGCCGCGTCGGGCTTGAGCATGCCGATCATCGCGGCCGCCATGCCGTCGACGGGGCGGGTGATCAGCGTCTCGAGGAAGCAGGCCCGTCGGAACGAGTCCGCCTTGTCGGGCTTGGAGTACTGCTCGACCCGCTTGGCGACCTCGAGCATGTCCTCCTTCTTGGCCACCCAGGCCAGCGCTGCGCACGCCTCGGTCCGGCTCTGTTCGTTGTTCTTGGGCTCCTCGATGTAGTCGAGCAACATCTTGAACGCCTTGGGATCGCCCCACTCGCTCATCCCCTGCGCCGCACCCACGCCGATGGCGCGCAGCGCCATGCCCAGGATCGCGACCCCGCCTTGCATGAGCCCGTCCATGGTCACGTCGAGCTCCGCCGGGCGGCGCTTGAGCCCGCGCTCGAGCACGCTCCAGGACTGCTCGTCCTTCAGCCAGCCGACGTAGCGCATCGCGCTCTGCGCGATCACCCACTCCTCGGGGAAAGGCGGCTGCTGTCCTTCCTTGGGCAAGGGCGCTTTCGGGTCCGCCCACTTGCGCAGGGCGTCCAAGTCCTTCTTGCTCTCCATCGCGGCCAGCGCGCGCAGGCCGTTGGCGTGCGGCGAGGGGAGCTCGTGGATCCAAAAGATCAGCGCGTCCTCGGCGTCCAGCCGGATCTGCTCGCGCTTGTCTGGGTGCAGCACCGCCAGATCGGCGATCATGCGAGCCGCCACGACGCGCTCTTGATCGTCGCGCTTGAGCAACTGCTCGTGGTCGTACTGGTCGCTGTAGATCTTCAGCGGATCCATGCGCAGTCGCTTGGCGAGGGTGGGCACCGCGCGCACATCCCCGACCTCGGCCATGGCGATGGCGGCCTCGGTCTGCCAGTGAATGTGCGGATTGGTGTCGATGTACTCCCGCAGCGAGTCCCCGCCGCGGGGATCCGCCATCACGCGGACCAGGTCGAACACCTGCTTGGTCTGGAACCAACCCTTCTCCGTCTCTTCGGACACGGTGGACAGCGCGAGTACGAGCCCCTGGGTGCCGATACCGTCGCGCAGCGCCTCGAGGTACTTGGTGCGGCTCTCCTTGTCAGCGCCCTTCAGCGCCTCGAGCAGCGGACCGCGCGCGCGCGCGTCACCGATCTTGCCCAGACCCGGCGCGGCCTGCCGCGCGATCTCGCCGTCCGCGTCCTTCACTAGCTGGATCAGCGTGTCGGTGAACTTGGGCTCGGCGTTGCGGGACAAGACCGTGGCCACCAGCTGGCGCACGGCTGGGCTCTCATCCCCGGCGTAGGTAGCCAGCTTGTCGAGGTCGATGAGACGGACCATCTTCTGAGGGTCGAAGGCGTTGCCCCCGCCCAGACGCTGCACCTGTGAGAGGTGCCCGTTGCGGTAGAGCGGCATGATCTTGTCGAACGCCGCCGACTCGCCGAGGACCACCAGCGCCCAGGCGACCTGTGGCTTGGCGCCCGCCCCAACCTTGTCGAACGCAGCGAGCAAGGGAGCCTTGGCCTTCTCGGCCAACGGCACGCCAAACTCCGCGAGCGCGGTCGCGGCCATACCCTGTATGGGCTCGGCCTGGTGGGTCAGCGACGCGATGGCCAGATCCACACCCTCCGGGTCCTTGGCCCAGGCGAGCTGCTTGAGCGCTTCGGCGCGCAGCTCCTGACTCCGATCCGATTTGGCCCACTCGCGCCACTTCGGGAGCTGCTCTTCCTTCGGGAGCACGTAGATCGCCTTCTTCTGCTCCTCCGCCTGCTCCGCGGTGAGGCGCTCGCCTTCCTGCTTGAGCCCGATGACCAGGAACAGTCCGAGGGCGGCCACGGCCACCATGCCGATCAGGATGACGAAGGGGTTGAAGCGCCCCTTCTTGAAGTTGCCGTCCCCGGCGTCGAGTTGCGCGTCGACCATGACTCCTCCAGTAAACCGACGAGCTCGGGGTCGAACGGCGTCCGCCGTGCGCTGTGAGCCGGTGCGCACGGTGTTCGTGTGCCTGCCGGCCCCCGAGCGAGCGGCCGACCTTATCCCAGGATCGGCTCCACGGGGAGCCAAAGCTTCGGAAAAAGGGCCGAGGGCGGGCCCCGAACGTGTTTCCCTGCGTGGGCAGCCGGGCTAGGTGTGCCGGTCACGCGCCGATGAGCACCCCGACCCGATCCGCCCGCGGCCCGCTGCTCGCTGCGCTGCTCACGACGCTCGCGGTCACGGCGCTGTCCTACTCGCTGCCCGACAACCTGGCCGCGACCGGCGTCGGTCTCGCGTTCCTGGCCGCCACCTACCTGCTCGCGCTCCGGAGCGACTCGGAGCCCGGCCGCTTCGGGCTCTCGCTGGGCGGACTGCTCGAGCCGCACCCGCTGTCGCCCGCGCGCCTCGGGCGCGAAGCCGCGTTGGCGCTCGGGTGGGGTGTGGGCGCGGCCCTGCTGATCTTCCCTGCCTTCTGGTTCGGCTGGCTCGCGTGGTGGAAGCCACCGCACGAGTTCTCCGCCGTCTGGCCGGCCTCACCCAGTGACGAAGTGCTCGGGCAGTTGCTCGTGATCGCGCTACCGGAGGAGGCCTTCTATCGCGGCTATCTCCAGACCTCGCTCGACCAGGCGTTTCGACCCAAGTGGCGACTGCTGGGCGCCCTGGTCGGTCCCGGGCTGCTGCTGACGAGTGTGATCTTCGCGCTCGGCCACCTCGCCACCGACTTCAACCCGAACCGACTCGCGGTGTTCTTTCCGTCGCTGGTGTTCGGCTGGCTGCGCGCCCGGACGGGGGGGATCGGAGCGCCGCTCGTGTTCCACGCCCTGGCCAATCTGCTGACCGCCTTCCTCGCGCGTAGCTACGGCCTGGCGGGGTGAGTACAGCTGAAGTACACGGCTCGTCATGTTGCTCGACGTGATCATCGACGAGGCGGTCGATCGCGCGCTGCGCGAGGATCTGGCAGGCGGGGATCTGACCACCGAGGCGTGCGTGGGCGAAGACACTCGGGCCATCGCGCGGGCGCGGGCCAAGCAGGCGCTGGTGGTGTGCGGCGCGGATGTGTTCGCGCGAGCGTTCTATCGCGTGGACCCCGGCGTGCGCGTGGAGGCGAAGCTGCCCGAAGGAGCCCGCGCGAGCGACGGCGACGTGTTGTTCGAGGTCGAAGGCTCGGCTCGCTCGATCTTGATGGCCGAGCGGACGGCGCTGAACTTCGCGCAGCGGCTCTCGGGCATCGCCAGCCACGCGCGGCAGCTGGTGGACGCGCTGCCGGAGGGCAGCCGTACACGCATCACCGACACCCGCAAGACCACCCCGGGGCTGCGCGCCCTGGAGCGGTACGCCGTGCGCATCGGCGGCGCACACAACCATCGCGACACCCTCGGCTCGGCGGTGCTGATCAAGGACAACCACATCGAGGCTGCGGGCGGCATCCGAGCGGCGCTCGATCGCGCACGACAGCGCGCGCCCCACACCAGCAAGCTGGAGATCGAGGTGGAGTCCCTCGCGGCCCTCGACGAGGCCCTGGCGGCCGGCGCAGACATCGTGATGCTCGACAACTTCAAGGCGGGGGACATCGCCGCAGCCGTCAGCAAGTGTCGCGGTCGGGCGCTGGTGGAGGTCAGCGGCGGGGTGACCCTGGAGCGCATCGCGGAGCTCGCTGCTCACGGCGTAGACGTGATCAGCGTCGGCGCGCTGACGCACACCGTACGCGCGGCGGACATTTCGCTGGATTTGGAGCGATTGTGAGCGGCGGCTTCGACGCGCCTCGATTCGAACGGCTCCGCGACGCTCGCGGGCTACAGCTGGGGCGCGCGCTTCGCACCCTCGCCGAGACGGAGTCGACGAACGATGACGCCCTCGCCTGGGCACGCGCGGGCGCACCCGACGGCGCGCTGGTGATCGCGGCCGCCCAGCGCCGTGGCCGCGGGCGGCACGGCAACAGCTGGCTGTCGCCGGCCGGCGAGAACTTGACGGGCTCGCTGGTGATTCGCCCCAAGCTGTTCGCCGCCGACGCCCCGCCCGTGACCTTGGCGGTGGGCCTGGCGGTTCGCGACGTGGTGGCGGCGCGGGTCACCTCGCCGGTGCAGCTCAAGTGGCCCAACGACGTGTGGGTGCTGGGCGAGAAGATCGCGGGCATCTTGGTCGAGAGCGTGGTGTCGGGCCGCGAGGTGCAGGCGTTGATCGTGGGGGTCGGCCTGAATGTAGAGACCCGCGACTTCCCCCCGGAGCTGCGGGCGACCTCGCTCGCACGACTCGGCGCGACGGACCGCGCCCAAGAGGCGCTGTGGGTCGATCTGCTGGCGGCCCTCGAGCAGCGCCTGCTGGAGCACGAGCGCGGCGGATGCGCAGCGATCGTGAGCCAACTCGGCGTCCACGACGCGCTCTACGGCAAGCGGGTGCGCGTGGACGGCGTCGCCGGGGTCGCCGCCGGCATCGCCGCCGACGGCGGGCTGATGATCGAGACAGACAGGGGTCGAGCCACCGTGCACGGTGGGCACGTCGAGCTGCTCGAAGCGCGCCCTACTTCTTCTCTTTCTTGAGCGGCGTCGTGAACAAGTAGATGTCGTGCTCGCGCGCCCCGGGGTCCTTGGGCGTGAACTGGATGTGCTTGTCGGGCTTGACGCCCGCCATGTCGAAGTCGTGACTCACCACGCGCGAGCCCGGCTTGAGCTTCTCGAGCTGGGGGATGAGTCGCACGTTCAGCTCCGGCAGCAGGTAGACGGTGATGACGTTCGCTGGAGACAGGTCCAGCGTGAACACGTCGGCCTCCTCGATCGTGACGAGGTTCTCGACGCCGTTCTTCTTCACGTTCGCCTTCGCCTCGGCCACGCGCACCGGGTCGATGTCGTAACCGAAGGCCTTGACGCCGTACTTCTTCGCCGCGGTGACGACGATGCGCCCATCGCCGCAGCCAAGGTCGTAGAGCACATCGGTCTTCTTCAGCTTGACCATGTCGAGCATCTTGTCCACGACGGGCTGCGGAGTGGGCACGTACTCCACGTCTGGGGTGCGCGCGGGCTCCTTGGCGGGCTTCTCTTCGGGCTCGGGCTTGGCCTCGGGCTCGGGCTTGGCCTCGGGCTCGGGGGCTGGCGGGGCGCTCGTAGCCGCGGCCACGGCGGCGGACGGCTTGGACTCCGGGTTGGTGGACGGCGACTCTTGACGAGTGCAGCCGGCAATCGCGAGGGCCGCAGCGGAAACGAGCAGAAGCGTACGCATGGTTGGTCTCCTTGTCAGGTCGGCTCGTCCGGTACCTCGGAGGACGAGCGGCGGGAAGAAGCGAAGTACAGCGGTGCTCCGAGCAGGAGCGGCAGCAGGCCCACCAGCGTCAGCGAGCCGGCGTAGGTGGTCGCGGAGTACAGCATGTACAGCGAGGTGGCGCAGAACAAGAGCGGTACCACGGGGTAGAGCGGTACCGAGAAGGCTCGGGGCAGGTTTCGATCTCGATGACGCAAGACGAACAGCGAGATCCCCGTGAGCAGGAAGAACATCCAGAACACGGGCGCGGTGCACTTGAGCAGCGTGTCGAAGCCACCGTGCCCTTGCCACTTCGCGGGGGACAGTCCGAGCGAGGTCAAGAAGCCGTCGATCGCCCCTTGGCCGAAGGTGGTGCCCACCACGACCACGAGCAAGAGCGCGAACGCACCTTGCGCTGCCAGCGACCACACGGGCGTGCCGAGCCTCGGGTGCCAGCGACCAAGGCGCTGAAACACGGAGTGGTCGCCACCCATCGACGCATAGATGCGAGAGCCGGTGTAGATCAGGCCGTTGACCGCGCCGAGCGCGGAGATCATCACCACGACGCTCATCAGCTTCTTGCCGGCGTCCCCGAAGGACAAGCCCAGCACGTCGGCGGCGATCGCGCGGGACGAGCGGGCCCCCTCGAAGCCGAGGCCCACGATGTACGCCAGGTTGATGGCGACGTAGATCAGCGTGATGGCGCCCGTGCCGAGCAGCAGGGCGCGCGGGATGTTGCGCTTCGGGTCGCGCATCTCGGCGGCCACGAAGGCTGCGTCGTTCCAGCCGCCGTAGGTGTAGAGCACCAAGATCATGGCCAGCCCCAGCGAGCCCGAGCCGGTGACCGCCGACGGAGCCTCTATCGTCGCGCCCGAGCCGAAGAACAGCCCCGCGACGAAGATGGCCGTGAGCCCCAGGATCTTGAGCCCAGTCAAGACGTTCTGCGTGATCTTGCCGGTGACCGCGCCGGCGATGTTCGCGACGGAGAGTACCGCCACGGCCCCGCAGGCGTACATCCAGGTCACCCCCTGGCCCAGGTCGAAGAGCACCACGGCGTAGTCGGCGAACACGTAGGCCATCATGCCGATGCTGCCCGTGAGGATGACCGACAGCTGCGCCCAGCCGAACAAGAAGCCCACCGACGGCGCGAACGCGCGGGTGAGATAGACGTAGTCTCCGCCCGAGCGGGGGTACGTGCTCGCCAGCTCCGCGTAGCACAGCGCACCGATCAGCGAGAGCACACCACCGAGCACCCACACGCCGATGCCCACCGCGGCGTTAGGCACGTTCTGCAGAATGAACGGCGCGGTCTCGTACACCCCCGCACCAATGACGATGCCGATGATGATGCTCACCGTGTCCCACAGGCCCAGCTGCTTCTGCGCAGCAGGTTCTGGCTGCTCGTCCGACATCCCGCGGGCGACGTGACCACACTCGGCGCGCCTCACAAACGGATTTCAGTCGGCGTGGGCCCCGCTGGCCGTTTCCTGCGCAACCCGGCTGGTCATGTTGCCGGGGCGACGCGAGCACGACGGGTCGGCGATCCCGCTTGGTCGAACTCGACCTCGATTTGCGAATTCGTGCGTACGACGGCCGAGCCCGCGTGGACCGACAAGAGATCGGACCGCCCCATGATCAGCGGTGTCTTCTCGCAACTACACTCTCCCACCCGCGCACAGCAGACCGCGATCCGCCCCTTGACCGGGCAACGGGGACCACGCAGTCTCTTCGCCACGGGGAAGGGCCCGTAGAGGCCGAGCCCTCACCGCAGCTCGGCGCGGGCGCGCGGGGGCCGCTTGCGGTCGGTGTGAGCGCGGACGGCAGCGCGCTGGTGGAGCAGGTGTTTGCGACAGGCACGCGCATGCTGGGCCTGGGTGACTTGCGTCGCGGTGGTCCCATCGACGTGTTGGCGCTCCAGAGTGCAGTGAACACCGAGCCGCGCCATGACTTCTTGCTCGTCTACAGCCGCAGCCGCGAGACAGTCTACCGACTGGGCGGCCGCGACGCGACCGGCACATACCAGGGCGACGTGTGGGTACGCGCGCTGCACGCGGGCAGCGAGTGGTTGAGGCTCGCCTTGGCTCAGCCCCTCGGCACCGTGCTCGCGGCCACCTACTCCCACGCGGACGGAACGCTCTGGGTACTGGACGAGCAACCGCTGAAGCCCGCCGCGTTCGTGCAGCGCCGGCTGTTGGTCATCCATCCGAACACTGGAGCCGTAGAGGTAGTGCTCGAGCGAAAGTCCCTGGTCCACTCGTTCCACCACCATCTGGTCACCGATCACGACGGCTCGGTCGTGCTCGCGCTGGGACAAGAGCTCCATCATGACCGCGCCGTTCTCCACCGACCCATCCGCCGTCGCCGAGACCACCCGGAGGCTGCGCTCGGCTCCCGGGCCGTTCACGCCGTACCGATTCGCGATCGGCTGCGGATACGCCGCGCGGCAGGTGATCGGGAAGGAGACACCCTCGAGTCCGTCGACCAAGGATCTGCTCGTAGTGCGTCTCAGCGACGGAGTGTCGTGGTTTGTCGCCGTGCCTCCTGTAACCGAGGCCGCCGGGTTCACGAGCTACTCGCTCGGGGTCACGTGTGACGAGGTCTTTGCCAGCGCGCACTTCGATGACGAGTCATTCACCATCGTGCGCATCCGCCTCGACTCCCTGGGAGCCGGCATTGCGCCGGATTGACGTGGCCCGTCAGCCGTTGACCTTGCTCATCCTGCTCTTGGGGCTCGTGCTCCTCACCTCTCGCACCTATGCCGATCCCGAGCCTCGGCCCGAGCACCGATATCTCGAACTCGGCGCCCGCGTCGATGCGCGCATCGCCGACTGTCCTTCGGACTGCGACGCTCTCCCTCCGGGGTTCGGTCTGAGCGGGTTTCTCGGCGTGCGCATGCATCACCACGTCGCGGCGGGCTTCACCATCGAAGGCGCGCGCACGCCGCCCACCCTGGGTGGCTTCGGCGCCGGGATCGCGATTACCGCCGTGCCGTTCTGACCGACTGGTCGCAGTCCGTCGACGAGTCCGTGGCCATCCTGCGCGTCGCGCTCGGGCGTGGCAGCGCGCCAGCGCGCCAGCGCGCCTCACAAACGGATTTCAGTCGGCGTGGGCCCCGCTGGCCGCTTCCTGCGCGCAGAGCGGCGCCCGCCGGCGCGAGTCGTCCCGCGTGAGCTATCGCCTGCACGTCGTCACCGACGAGCCGCCCGCGCGCGTGGGGCTGCCAAGAAGACGGGCTCTTGGTCCTCGGGCATTTCGGCGAGTTCGGCGTCGGTGAGCCGGGCGTAGATCTCGACCAGGTTGCCGCCGGGATCCGTCAGCCAGAGCTCGTGCAGCGGCGTGCCGCGCCAGGTCGTGCGCGCGGGCTCGTGGATGGCCCAGCCTGCCGCCTCGGCGCGACGGTGAGCCTCGACGACCGCGTCCTTGGTGCCGACGTCCACGCCGAGGTGGTAGAGCGTGTCCTGGTGCAGCTCCCTGCCGTCCGCGACGAGCAGGACGAGGTTGGTCCGCAGCGCCTCGCTCACGAAGGTCACGTAGCGGTGGGTCCACTCCTTGGGAGCGACACCGATGAGCCAGGTGTAGAACCGCGCGGCAGCGGCGAGATCAGGCACGCGGATGCTCGCGTGGAACTCCTGCGGGTCGGGACCCGCGGGAACGTCGCGGAGCGCCGCGAGCACCTCGAGGCGAGCGCGGAGCTGGTCGCGAGCGACGCGGAAGTGCTGCAAGCGCTGGTCGTCGGTCAGGAGTTCGTGCTTGCGATCGGGATCCTGCAGCGGCCAATGCATCCGCGGCGCGCGGGAGAGGAACACCGGGCAGACCTCCTCGGCGCAGAGGGTGACGACCAGGTCGACACTGTCCGGGTCGATGCTCTGCACCGACTTGGAGGTGTGCGTCCCGAGGCCGATGCCGAGTTCAGCCATCGCTTCGATCGCGAACGGGTTCACGCGAGACGGTTCGGAGCCGGCCGACTGCACGCGCACGGCGTCGCCGAACAGCTGCCGCGCCAGGCCCTCGGCCATCTGGGAGCGCGCCGAGTTGGCGACGCAGAGAAAGAGGATGCTGTCGAAGCGCAGGCCGCGGGAGTGCTGCTCGGGGTTGCTCATGCGGACCTCTCTGCGGGGCCTGGTGCGCCAGTGTCTGCGCTACCGCCGTAGAACCGCCGCCTGAAATACAGACTGACGTGCACCAGACCGATCAGCACCGGCACCTCGACGAGCGGGCCGACCACCGTCGCGAAGGCGACGGGCGACGCGATGCCGAACACCGCGATTGCCACTGCGATGGCCAGCTCGAAGTTGTTGCCCGAGGCCGTGAAGGCCAGCGTCGCGGCGCGCGGGTAGTCCGCTCCCAACCTCCACGCCATGAAGAAGCTGACCAGGAACATGACCGCAAAGTACACGCTCAGTGGAATCGCGATCCAGAGCACGTCGAGAGGCTGGTGGACGATCCGTTCGCCCTGGGTCGAGAACATGACCACAATCGTGAACAGCAGCGCCCCAAGCGTCAGCGGCGAAACCGTCGGAATGAAGACCCGGTCGTACCACTCGGCGCCCTTCAGCCGAAGCAGAACCACCCGACTTAGAATTGCTGCGAAGAACGGGATGCCCAGATAGATCATCACGCTGACGAAGACCTCGCCCATGCCGATTTGCACCACCGACCCTTCGAGCCCCATCAGCGGCGGCAGCACCGTGACGAACAACCACGCATAGAAGCCGAACGTGACGATCTGGAAGATGCTGTTCACCGCGACCAGCCCCGCCGCGTACTCGCTACTGCCGTGGGCCAGCTGATTCCAGACCAGCACCATGGCAATGCAGCGGGCGATCCCGACCAGGATCAGGCCCACCATGTAGTGCCCCCAGCGCTCGTCGGGACCGAAGAGTCCCGGGGCGATGAAGCCGAAGAACACGACGGCCAGCAGAAACATGAGAACGGGGCCGACGATCCAGTTCTGCACCAGCGACAGGCCCACCACCTTCGCATTGGCGAAGACCTTGCCCATGAGCTCGAACTTCACCTTCGCGAGCGGCGGGTACATCATCAGGATGAGACCGACGGCAATCAGCAGATTGGTGTGCTCACCAACGGTCAGCGCCGCGTTGAATCGTTCGACGCCGTCCTGGAACACGGACCCAATCGCCACGCCGAGCGCCATGGCGACGAAGATCCAGACCGTCAGATAGCGGTCCAGCAGGGAGAGTCTCTTGGCAACGCCGTCACTCATGGCCTGGGGTCCCTTCGAGTGCGTGTCCGCCCTGCGTCGTGGGTTCAGCTCGGCTGCGGGCGAGCGCACCCGAGGCTGGGGTCATTAGTCGCCGGAGCGCTCCGCTACCCGTGGGCTCGTCGGCCGACCAGGGCACGACGAACACGCGCTTCGCATGGCGCTCGACGACCGCACGCATCTCGCCCAGCTCGGCCGCCGCCCGCGCGCGCAGGAGCGGGTCAGTGGTGCTGGTGGCCGCGAGGCTTCGGTTGATGACCCAGCCGTAGGGCTCGATCTCGGCTCGACGCAGGTCCTCCTGCAGCTGCGCCGCCTCCTGGACCGGCGTCGTCTCGGCGAGGGTCACGAGCACGACCCGCGTCTCGGACGCACTCTGCAGGCGCATGAGCGGCGTGCCGAGGTGCAGGCCGCTGTTGCCGGCCTGCCTCATCGCCTCTCGGTGGTAGGAGCCTGCCGCGTCGAGCAGGAGCAGCGTGTGCCCCGTGGGTGCCGTGTCCATCACTACGATCTCGCGCCTCGACGAGAAGACCACGCGCGAGAAGGCATGGAAGACGGCGACCTCCTCGGTGCACGGCGAGCGCAGATCTTCCTCCAACAGCGCCAGGGCATCATCCGCGAGGGTCGCGCGCGAGCGCTCGACGACCCGCGCTCGATAGGCTTCGGTCTCGGCGACCGGATCGATCCGGCTCACGCGCAGGTTCGGCACCTGCTCCGGGAGGGTCCCTTCCAGGTGCGCGGCGGGATCGGTGGTCGTCAGGTGCACAGCCAGCCCGCGGCTCGCGAGCTCGACCGCGAGCGCCGCCGCCATGGTCGTCTTTCCGACGCCCCCCTTGCCCATGAACATCACGAGGCCATGGCCGGCGGCGGCGACGTCGTCGGCGAGCGCGGAGAGCGGCGCGACGTCAGCAAGCACAGTTCGAGGACGTTCCTGGACGCTGGTGGGTCCATGGAACGCCGCCTGAGAGAAGAACGAAGCGAGCGCGTCGAGGCCCACGAGATTGTGTGGCTTGAGCGGCACCTCGTACGACGCCAACGCTCGGAGTCCCGGGGCCATGGCATCGAGTGCGGCTTGACCGTCCGCCTCCAGGCGCAGCGCCAAGGTATCGCCGCGACCGCTCGCGTGGAACACGCCGTTGATCAGCAGAAACTGGTTGGTGACACCCTGCTTTTCGAGCTCTACGCGGGTTCGCTCGGCCTCGGCCAAGGCGCTGCGCTCGGGGCGCGCGACGAGCACTAGCGTCGTCCGCCGCGCGTCACTCAGCGCCGAGAGCGCCTGGGCGTAGCGCTCCTGCTGGTTCTTCAGCCCCGACAGCGGCCCCAAGCACGAGGCTCCACGCTCGTTCGTCTCGATGAAGCTCGTCCAGGCGGCGGGCAGCTGCAACAGGCGCAGCGTATGCCCGGTCGGCGCCGTGTCGAAGATGATGTGGTCAAAGGCATCGAGGGTCTCGGCCTCGCTCATCAGCCCTGTGAACTCATCGAAGGCCGCGACCTCGACGGTGCAGGCCCCCGAGAGCTGCTCCTCGATCGAGGCGACGGCGCTGTCGGGGAGCACCCCTCGGTACGGGCCGACGACGCGCTCGCGGTACGCACGCGCAGCCTCTTCAGGATCGATGTTCAGCCCGAACAGGTTCGGAGCTCCGGCGATGGGCGTCGGCGTCGCCAGGAGCTCGGTGCCGAGCACCGCGTCGAGGTTCGACGCCGGATCCGTGCTGACGATCAGCACCCGCTTACCGGCGCGCGCGAGCTGGAGCGCCGCCGCGCAGGCGGAAGAGGTCTTGCCGACACCGCCCTTCCCGGTGAAGAAGAGGAACGGGGTGGGTTGCGTGAGATAGTCGATCATGTCGCTCTCGCTTCAACAGCAGCCCGACTTCTTCTTGGTCGCAGCGGGTGCCGTTCCAGGCCCACAGCAGCCGAGCTCCGCGGCGGACGCTACCTCGTCTCTCGGGACCGACGTCTCCGTCTTCGCCGGGCCGCAGCAGCCGGTCTTCGCTGCAGGCGCTGCGTCGTCCTGTGCTTCGGCCCCGCGCTCGAGGTAACGATGCGCCAGATCGAGCACCGCGCGCGCCGGCGCTTCCCTGACGGCTTGCGCAGTCTCGACGGCACGCAGAATGTCCCCGCGCGACACACCCAGCCTGCGCGCCTTGTCGTAGTGGAACTTGAAGCACGGCTCGCAGTTCGAGGCGATCGCCGCGCCGATCGCGACGAGCTCGGCCACGGCTTCGGTGTAGAGGCTCGGGGTCGACTCGAGCCCGGCCCAGGCCGCCAGCGCGTCTCGCGTCGGGTACTCGCCGCTGCTGACGACGGCGTCGCCTGCCTTGATGAGCGGGAGGGCAGAATCCCCCGCACGCTCGAGCGCGCCCTTGGCGGCGGCGTCCGCGGCGAATGCCCCGGGCTCCTGCGCGAGGTTGAAGCGCCGCACGGTGACGCCCTGCGCCGCGAGCCACTCGAGGTCGGCCGAGAAGCGCGCCAGCTTCGGGTCGACCTCGGGGCCGCACACGCCGGTCGAGCAGCACATGGCGGGGTCGTAGACGGTAATGCTATGCGGGTTCATTGGTTCCTCCTTCGCGTTGTCGTTGATCCGACCAGGAACGTCGTGGATTGCTTTCGGCCGGGAGCTAACTAGCGTCAATCGTAGATATACGATATATAGACCCTGCGTCAACGTGGCCGTGTTCGCGAATCGCGGCCCCTGGCATAGGCTGGTATCGATGATCGCGAGCGCGCCTCCGAGCGACCGGCAGGCGCGCCGGGGCGCGGCCGACGACGCACGAGCGCCTACGACGCTTCTCCCGCGGGTACCTCGATCCGGCGCGTGGGGACTTCGCAGCGGTGATTCGCGCGCTCGGCACCGGAGGGAGCGCCACGAGCGACGCTTACGGCCCCGAGTGCGCCGTACTGCTCGCCAACGCGTGGGAACGGGCCGGCCAAGCCGTGACTGCGATCGACACCCTGGTGTGACGCCAAACGCGACCTTGGCCCCGTGGCACGACGCCGGGTGCGGCGCTTCATCGTGACCCACGCCCACTGGCAGCTCTGCGCACGCGCGGAGCTCGAGTCCGAGCGGCGCATGGAGCGGATGGACCTACCCCCCGCGGGAGGCGACACGACGGCAGGCGTGTTGCTCGTCGTGATGGGTGTCGGCGGCGTGCTGATGGCCGTCAGCGGCGTCATTCTCGGCTTGCTGCTCCCGGTTGGCTGCACGCCCTTCCTGGTCGGGACGTTCTCCGGGCTCCTCCTCGCGGTACTGCTCTTGGCCATCGGAGTCGCCGCGCTGACGAGCGCGCGTTCCACCAAGGATCTGCGCCAATCCGAGCTCGCCTGCCCGGCGCGGATCTTGCGCTGCACGCCGTCCGAAGCGGACCTCGCGTTCCAGGTCCTGCTCGAGGTCGACATGCTCCTGCTCCCGGACGACGCACCCGCCTACCACGTCCGGGACTCGTTCGCGGTCGTGCGGGAGATGGCCGACAACTTCGCGGTCGGTCGGGTCTTGATCGCTCGCGTGAACCCGAGCGACCGCATGGACGTGCTGCTCGACGTGGTGTGAGCCTCGCCTCCCGCGAAGCCCCCCCTCAGGTCAGGTGTCTCCTGAGCAGGAACACGGGCGGCGCAAACAAGACCGCCATGGCGCCGGCCGAGAGCAGATACCAGTAGGCCGTCGTGTAGAGCGCGATCCCGATGGCACCTGCGGGCCAGAACAGTCCGAGCCACAGGTAGCAGTGGTAAGCCCAGCGCTCGCGTCTCTCGATGCCATGGCGGATGACGTAGTACAGCGTGATGCCGCTCAGAATGCTGAGCCAATCGAACAGCAGCATGGCCAGGCGGAACGGCTTCCTCGCTTCCGGGGGCAGGGCGGTTTGCCCGTACCAATCCATGAAGATTAGCTGCTCGAGGGTGAGCAGCGGGGCGACTTCGATGAGCGCGATCCCCAGCGCGCTCACGACGACTAGCGACGCTGCAGCCACCTTCAGGTACGTCACGAGAAGCGCGAAGCGTTTGGCGTCGACCATGGCCGCGGCAGCGACTAGACCACAGGCGCTCCGCCGCCGGCAACGGGCGCGCATCAACGCTCTGGCCCCTCGGTCCGCATCGGGCTATGAGGCCGCCACGATGATCCGGCTGCACGTCAACGTGGACCACATCGCGACGCTCCGCAATGCACGAGGGACTTCCTACCCGGATCCCGTCTTCGCAGCGCAGCTGTGCGAGCAGGCCGGCGCCGACGGCATCACTTGCCATCTTCGGGAGGACCGCCGGCACATTCGCGACGACGACGTCGACCGGCTGCGAGCCGCAGTCGCCACCCGGCTCAACCTGGAGATGGCGGCGACCGCCGAGATGTGCGCCATCGCCGAGCGCGTGCGACCCGACGTGATCACGCTGGTGCCCGAGCGCCGCGAGGAGCGTACGACCGAGGGCGGCCTCGACGTGATCGGGGCGCGCGCCACCATCGAGCCCATCGCACGGATGTGCGCCCGGGTGGGTATCGAGCTGAGCCTGTTCATCGCGCCGGACCCAAAGCAAGTCGACGCGAGCCACGCCGTCGGCGCGGGGCAAGTCGAGCTCCACACGGGCGAGTACTGTCACCTGATGGGCGAGCCACGCGACGTCGAGTTCGAGCGACTGCGCGCCGCTGCCCGCCACGCGACCGCACTGGGGCTCGACGTCGCCGCCGGACATGGCCTGACGCGTCACAACGTGATCGCCGTAGCCGCGATCCGGGAAGTCGCCGAGGTCAACATCGGGCACGCCCTGATCGCCGACGCTGCGCTGGTGGGGCTCGAGCGCGCCGTCGGTGGCTTCCGCGCGGCGCTCGAGCGCGGGCTGCGGAGGCGTTGACCCCGGGGTAAACGGGCCGCGGACTCGCGCGACGTGCCCCGCGGCCCCCGTTCCGGTATCGTGCGGCCATGGCACGTCGTTGGAGATCGGAGCTGCGGGGATCGGTTCATCCGCTAGCGATGGCGCTGGTCGCGCTGGCGATGCTGGCGCCGAGCGCGGCAGCCGCACGCACGGTCAAGGTACGAGCTCCATCCAAGGCGCTGAGCCTCGAGTGCAGTCAAGACCCGACGGCGAGCTTCAGCTTTCACGACGGCATTTGGTACGAGCGAGGGCGCGCCCTGCTCGCCGACACGTCGCGCTTCGGTCCTGCGGGGACCATCCCGGACGACGTCGCGTTCAACCCACCCTTCGACGACTTCGATCCCAAGAAGCTCGACGGCGCCGACGTGCTGCTGCTGAACCCGGTGAAGATCCCGGTCTCGCGCGAGATCTTCAAGCCCTTCCGCGTGTACGCGCTCGGCGGCGTGGGCTTCGTCTCGTTTCAGAACGACGCGTACACCTTCATGGCCGACAAGGGCCCCTGCGCGGGCGAGAACGTGGCGAACGTGCTCGGCGCGCAGGCGAGTCACCCGGTGCTGGCCGGGCCCTTCGGCAACGTGGGTTCGACCTATTCGACGGGGTTCAACTGCACGTTCGTGAACGTGGAGACCGGCGCGCTGCCGTTTTCGCAGAACAGCCAGGGCAACAACGCGCTCTTGTTCGACATGAACCTGCTGTACACGGGCGCTGCGCGCGCCGTGTCCTTCGCGGACGAAGAGCACTTCGCGGGGCCGTTCTCGCTGAGCGGCTGCGGCTCGTCCTTCATGGCCAACGGCAGCGCGAACGAGACGCTGTTCCTGAACGTGATGGCCTGGGTGATGGCGACCGCGCGGGATCCCATCCCAGACGAGGTGGAGGGCACCGGCGACACGGACGGCGACGGGACACCGGACTACCTCGACGGCGATACGGACGGTGACGGCATCTTGGATCTCTACGAAGCGGGCGATCTGGATCCGAATACGCCCCCGGTCGACACCGACGAGGACGGAACTCCCGACTACAAGGACACGGACAGCGATGGCGACGGCATCTCGGACGCCGTCGAGAGCCCCGGCCCCATCCTCGAGCCGCCGGTGGACACCGACAAGGACGGCGTCCCGGACTTCCAGGACACGGACAGCGACAACGACGGCGTGGACGACGACACCGACAACTGCCGCTTGGTCGCCAACGCCGACCAAGCTGACGTGGATCAGGATGGCATCGGCGATGCCTGCGATCAGAACATCGGTCCCGCCCCGGATGCCGGCAGCGACGCGGGGGCGGACTCGGGCTTCGGCGCGAGCGGTCCGATCGACTCGGGCGCCGGGACCGGTGGCAGTGGAGCGAGCAGCTCGGCGGTCGCGCCCGCCTCCGACGACGGGGGCTGCGGTTGTCGCGTTCGACCGCAGTCGGAGCACGGCGCGCTGTGGCTCGGGCTGCTCATTCTGGGCGCCTCGCTGCGCCGCCGCCGCCGCTAGCGCCCGCGGGTACCAACGCCTACACTGCACGCCCCCATGATCGTCGGGCTCGGTATCGATGTCGCGTCCATCGAGCGCATGCGCAGCGCGCTCGAGCGTCACGGCGAGAGGCTCTGGGACCGCATCCTCACGCCCGCGGAGCGAGCCGACCTCGCGCACCTGCGCGGCGACCGCGCGGTCGCCTTGGCCGGTCGCTTCGCGGCCAAGGAGGCGTTCAGCAAGGCCCTCGGTGCCCCGCGGGACGTGTGGTTTCAGGACGTCGAGGTTCGTCGCGATCCGGACGGGGCGCCCCGCCTCACCTGGTCTGGCCCGGCTGAGCGTCGAGCACGCGAGCGGGGCGTGTCTCGCGGTTTGCTGAGCATTACGCACGACGCCGGCGTCGCAGCGGCCGTCGTCATCCTCGAAGGTGCGTCGTGATCCCCGTGCTGACGCGGGAGCAGAGTCGGGCGCTCGACCAGCTCGCGATGTCCGAAGGCGTACCGGGGCTCGTGTTGATGGAGAACGCCGGACGCGGGGCAGCCGAGCACGTCGCCTCACGCGCTCTGCCGACGGCCAAGGTGGTCGTGGTGTGCGGCCCTGGCAACAACGGCGGCGACGGCTTGGTACTGGCTCGACACCTGCTGCTGATGGGCCGGGGAGTGTCCGTGTTCTTGGCAGCGGACCCGACCTCGCTGCGTGGCGACGCACTCGAGAACTACCACGCGCTGCTGGGCCAAGGGCAGGCGGTCGTGAGCGGCACGAGCGATGGATTCATCGACAGCCTCACGGACGAGGTGGCGCCGCTATCCCGCGCGGACGTGATCGTGGACGCGCTGTTCGGTACCGGCCTCGACCGCCCCATCGCTGGACGGCACGCGCGCGTGCTGGACGTTCTCTCGCGCGGCCCGGCGCGGCGCGTCGCCCTCGACCTACCGTCCGGGATGGACGCGAACACCGGACAGCCCCTGGGCGCTGCGCTGCCCGCCAGTGAGACCCTCACCTTCGCCTGTCCGAAGCCAGGCCTGCTCACGCCGGCGGGCGTGGAGTTGGCCGGCCCATTCGTCGTGGTGGACATCGGCATCGCGCCCGGGCTGATCGCCAGACTGGGCTACGACGCGGAGGCCCCGGAGTGGGAGGACGTCGCCACCTGGGTCACCCCGCGTACAGCCTCCCTGCACAAGCACTCGGCCGGGCACGTGCTGGTGGTCGTGGGCGGCGCGGGCACGCGCGGCGCGGCCTTGCTCGCCGCGCGCGGCGCGTTGAGAGCGGGCGCGGGTCTGGTGACCTTGGTCAGCGACGCGGAGGGCGCGCGTGCGCTCGAGCCGCGCGTGCTCGAGGAGATGATCGTCACCCTCGACGCCGCCGACCCGCTCGCGTCGCTCGACGTCGCGCTGACCCGCGCGTCGAGCGTCGTCATCGGTCCGGGCCTCGGCACGACCGCAGACGCGCGACGCACGGCCCAGCACATCGGGCTGAGGGCGCCTTGCCCAGTGGTGCTCGACGCGGACGCGCTGACGGCCTTCGCGGGCAGGCTCGGGGAGCTTCGAGCAGCGGCGGGCCCGCGCATCCTGACGCCGCACGCGGGAGAGCTCGCGCGACTGCTGGGAGTCACGTCCAAGGGCATCGAGGCGGATCGCTTCGGCAGCGTGAAACGAGCCGCCGAGGAGTCCGGCGCCACGGTCTTGCTCAAGGGCGCGCACACCCTCGTGGCGACACCCGGTGGGCGAACCCGTGTCAACTCCACGGGCAACCCCGCGCTGGCGACCGCGGGCTCCGGGGACGTCCTCGCCGGAGTGGTCGCCGCGCTGAGTATCGGGCTAGCCCCCGCCGAGGCTGCCCTCGCGGCGACCTGCCTTCACGGGCTGTCGGGGGACACCTGGGCCGCTGCCCATGGCGACCGGGGCATGCTGGCGCGGGAGATCGCCGATGGCTTGCCGGACGCGATTGCCGCCCTGGCAACGCGGCGGCGGCTGCTGCCAGGTTGACACGCCCTTGCGTCTCGACGGACCCGCATTGGGGGACGAATTGCCGTAATCGCGCGCCGGGCGGCGTGGCACGTCCCTTGCGAAGGTCGGGGCTCGTGCTCACCCAGACCCAGTCACCCGTGCCCCCCACCCCCCGGCTGCGCGACGAGCTCCTGCAGCACCTGCCGGCGCTCCGCGCGCGCGCTCTCAAGCTGTGCCTCGACGCCTCAGACGCCAGCGATCTCGTGCAAGACACGGTCGAGCGCGCCTTGCGCTTCGAGAGCAGCTACACCCCCGGCACGAACCTCCGCGCCTGGCTCAATCAGGTGCTGTTCAGCGTGTTCATCACCGGACGGCGCCGCGCTCGCCGCGAGAAGCGCGCCTTGGGCTCCCTCACCCACGACCCGTGCGCCTGGACCCACACCGAGCCGGCACGGGTCTTGGCCTCGCTGTCGCGCCACACGGAGCGAGCGTTGTCGTCGCTCCCGCCGTCGTTTCAGGCCGTGGTCAAGCTGGTGGATCTGGACGAACGCTCGTACAAGGACGCCGCCGAACTGCTCGAGGTGCCCATCGGAACGGTCATGAGCCGACTGTTTCGGGCGCGCCGCCTGCTGCGCGAGACCCTCGAGCAACAGCCCGCCGCGCTGCAGGCAGCCTGAGCGTCACTCGTCGCCGCCGCCGAAGTCCCAATCCGCGCCGAACTCCTCGCCCTTGGGCGTGGGCAACGCCTCGCCGTTCGGTCCGTCCCGCCGAATGACCATGGTGTGGCGGGTGGCGGTGTCTTCACTCTCGCGCGCGACCACCGTGACCACGTTCGTGCCAGGCAACAGCGGCGCGTCGAAGGAGACGCGCATCTTCTTCGGATCCGCCCCCTTCCGGTTCGACTGGTAGAACACCTTACGCGAGCCGACGAAGACGTAGGCGTCGATCACGCGGTCACCATCCGTCGCGACGGCCTCGATGTGGACCTTGTCCCCACGCGTCGCGAGCGCCGCCGGATCGACCTGCAGCACCGGCGGAGAGCGCGTGAGCGCGGGCGTGAGCTTGACCTTCGCGACACCAGCGCCTGCTCCGAGCGCGCTGGTCTCGACCCAGCCGAAGCGGGTCCCGTCCAACCGCACCTTGGTGAAGCTCGCGAAGGTCCCGAGCCGCTCGAGCACGGTGCCCTTCTCGACCTGGCCCACGACGGGTACCGTGGCGAGGGGCTGTCCACGCACGCCCAAGCTCTTCTCCGCGCGGACCAAGCCCTCGGCCTTGGTCACGAACAAGCCCGAGCGGGTAACCGGGAGGTTCAGCTTCTCGCTGGAGACGACGCGAAGATCCCGATCCGAGACGCTGACCTCGACCTTGGCGAAGCTCTCCGTGAGCGCGTTCATCACGTCGAAGGTGAAGGCGACTTCACGCACGTCCCCGGGAGCCATGTTCGAGATGTCGAAGCGCCCGGCGCGGAGCAGGAGGCCATCACCAGTCAGATTGCGCAGGTTGGCTTGGGTCTCGTAGGAGCGCCCCTTGCCGACGTTCTTCACGGTGAGATACACCGTGACGCCCTCGCCTCGAGCTAGCTGTCCGTCCCCGTTGCCCGGACGGTCGTCCACGACCTGATAGGCATACGCGAACACCGGACGCGGGAGACTGCTGATGGTGGGGCGGAGCTCCGCCTCCGCCGGAGCCTCGCCACCGTCACTGTGGAAGCGCACCTTGACCACGTCTTGCCGATCCAGGGCGTCCATCGGGATCTTGCAGCTGCGCTTCGCGTCGGTGGGCAAGGGCCGGGTGGAGCCAGGCTTGCGCCCCTCGATCTCGCACCAGCCCAGGGGCACCTTGGCGGTCTTCGTCTCCCCGGGCCCGACGCGACCGAAGACCAGCTCCTTCTCGGTGTAGTAGCCGCTGTCGCTCTTGGTGATGGCACGCAGCTGGTGAGCGGCGACCTTGGCGTTGTTCTTCACGGAGACGGACAGGTGCATGGGCTGCCCGGCGGTGACCTGGTGGTCCTTGCGATCCGTGGTCACCGTCACCTCGAAATCGCTCGCCCGCGTGCCGTCTCCCTGGCTCTTGGGCGCGGGGCTCCAGTCGATCCCGAGCTTCGACAAGTCCGCGGCGACCGCCGCGACCTGTGCGTCCTGCGTGCGGTCCAGGAAGGACTGGGCAGCGCGCAGCTGATCCGGCCGGCGCCCAGCCGACAGCTTGCTCACCAGATCCCGCCCGAAGGTGATGGGGAAGTCGAGGTGGAACTCGTCCTCCACGTCCCCGCCCAGATCCCGCAGCTTGGCTCGCTCCGACTCGGGCAGGTTGAACCGGAGCTTGAAGAACGGTCGATCCACCGAGCGCTTGGCGGTGGAGCCCAGGCTCTTGGACAGATCCCGCTCCTTGAACGGATTCTCTTCGCTGAACAGGTCCATCTCGAGCAGGTCCGCCGTCATGGGGTCGAGCTGGATGTCGGGCCCCACACCGACTCCCTGGATCGACACGTCCCCCGGCGTGAGGTACTGCGCGATGGTCAGCTTGAGCGCGGCGCCGTCGGGGGTGACCCGCGGGAACACGAGCTGCACGCTGCCCTTGCCGAAGGTCGTCTGTCCGACCACCACGGCGCGGTCGTGGTTCTTGAGCGCGCCGGCTACGATCTCGCTAGCGCTCGCGCTCGAGCCGTTGACGAGCACCACGATGGGATACGTCGGCTGGGTGTCACGGCGACTGGCCTTCTTCTCTTCGCGCCCCTCGGAAGCTCCCACCGTGGACACGATCACTCCACTGTCGAGGAAGCGGTCCGCGACCTTGGCGGCCTGGTCCAAGAGGCCACCGGGGTTGCTGCGCAGATCGAGCACCAACCCCTTGAGGCGATCGGTCTTCGAGAGCTCCGAGAGCGCAGCGTCGAGCTCGTCGTCCGTGCTCTGCTGGAACTGCTTGATGCGGACGTAGCCCACGCCGGGACCGAGCGGCCGGGAGTCGATGCTCCGGATGCGGATCTCCTCGCGGGTGAGCTCGAAGGGCCGCGAACCCTGCCAGCCGTCCGCTCCTTCGCGGTGCACCCAGATGGTCACCTTGCTCCCGGGCTTGCCGCGGAGGCGCTTGACGGCGTCGTCGAGCGGCATGTTCAAGGTAGACTCGTTGTTGATCTTGGTGATGCGATCGAGGCGCTTGAGGTTGGCGCGCCCCGCCGGCGTGTCCGGCATCGGGCGCATGATGGTCAGCATCTGATCGCGGATCGAGATCACGATGCCCAGCCCGCCAAAGTGCCCCGAGGTGGACATGTTCATCTCCCGATACGCCTCGGGAGAGAGGAAGATGCTGTGCGGATCGAGGGTGCGCAGGATGCCGTTGCACGCGGCGTACTCCACGTCGCGCAAATCGACCTCGGTGTCCTTCAGGTTCTGCTGCAGGAACACGAACACCTCGCGCAAGCGCGCCGCCACGTCCCACGGCCCCTGCACGTTGTCCACGCGGAAGGAGCGCTCCTCCGTCTCGACCCGCACCTTGACCGTGGGCGACTTCTCCTGGTGCAGGATGATGACCTGCGCCACCTCGCGCTGGACCTGATTGAGCGCGCTCAGGAACATCTGCTGCGGCCGGATGCGCGACGGCTCGACGTACTTGTCTCGCACCGTCTTGAGCGTCTCGTTCACGGCTTGCAGCTGCGTCAGATCGTACGGAGCCTTGGCGCCGCTGCCCGCGGTGACCGCGTGGGCGGCTTCGAGTCCCCGCCACAGGCCACCGGTGCCGAAGGTCAACGCGAAGTACGACGCCAGCGCCATCGCGCCCAGCACCACCACGGCACGTCCGAGGCGCTCGAGGATTCTCATCACGCGGGAGTATAGAACGAGGTGCCCGAAAAGGCAGACACCCTCCAAGCCACGGGATTTCCCGGCAGCTGGCGCGTCAGGGCGCCGGCGCCTCGGCGCTGGGGGGCCCCGCCGGGCCCGGATCCGTGACCTCGACCTTGGGTGCCTTCTCGTCCTGCTTGATCGAGTAGCGGACGAGCGCGCGCAGGGTCTTGTTCCGCTCCACGTTGCCGAGCACCATCTTCAGGTCCTCGTACACCGAGGGGTCCACCAAGAGCGCGCCGACGGTGCCCTTGCCTGCGCGCAGATCGGCCACGATCTTGCGTAGGTCCCCGCTCATGGCGTTGAAGTTGGCCATGACCTGCTGCGAGTTGTCGTCGCCATAGATCACGCTCCGAGCGATGCCATTGCCCTCACGGATGCCCTTGAGGGTGGTGGCGACCTCCTCCGCGGCGCTGCCGAACTGCGCCACCGACTTGGCCGACTCCGGCCCGTACAGGACCTCGTGCGCCAGGCCCGGGCCGGTCTGGACTCGCCGGACCACGCTGTTGACGTTCGAGAGCGTGCGGTTGAGCTCCGCGCTCGACCTCTCCAGGTTCGTGAGCGCGCGGCTGACTTTGTCTGCCTCGACTGGGTCGTGCAGCAAGCGCGAGGCGTAACCCTCCCCCTTGTCCACCGCCTTGAGGATGCCGTTGAGCGACGCCACGGTGCCCTTGAGATCGTCCGTGAACTTGTCGTCCGACAGCGCGCGCGTCGTGCGCTCGAGGTTGGTGACCACCCTCTCGGCCTTCTCTCCGATGCCCGCGAGCTTGCCCAGCGTAGCCTCGAGATCGCCGGATTCGGCGGAGGGTATCTTGCCGCCGGCGGGGATGGCCTGCTTGTCGGGGGTGCCCACCGTCACGACCAGCATCTTGTCCCCGAGCAGGCCCTTACCCGCGATGCTGACGACGCTGTCCTCCCGAATCCGCCTGGCCTCGGAGCGGACCACGCTGATGGTCACGTGCAGGCGGAGATCCGTCGCCTCGTCCGCGTAGCCCACGCGCGTGACGGTGCCGACGTCCACCCCGCCCATGCGCACCGGCGAGCCGGGCTTCAGCCCCTGGACCTCGTTGAAGACGGCGACGTAGTCGTCCTTGGCCTTGAACAGGGAGCGCTCCTCGCCGATCAGGAACACCACCGCCCCGATGACGAGCAAGCCGATGAGCACGAACGCTCCAACTTTGACGTCCCTCTTGGTTGCCATCAGCGCCGCCCCCTAGCCTAGTCTCGACCCCGTGGCTTGGCCAGCGCCCGCGCTGCTGGCCTTGCAGCCGCGGAACCGACGATTCGCGGCCAAGAACAGGCAGTTGCGGTGGTTTGCGCTCGGGCGGGTCCAGCGCGGAGGCCGGCAGCCTCACTGCATAACGCAGTAAGGAATTGCCTTGCCGCGTCAACGGAGCAGCCGTAGCCCTGCGTCCGGCCAGACTTGCTCGGGATCATCGCCTCATAGGGAGAGGCGGCGGCTCTTCTTGCATTTCCAACTTGAAGGAGATGGTCATGAAGCTTGGAAACACGGTACTCGTATCTTTGATGGCGCTGACGTTGTCAGCGTGTGGGGGCGACGACGGCGCGAGCCCGTCCCCGGGCGGCGGCGGCACCGGCGG
>JAHBVX010000016.1 GCA_019637295.1 Polyangiaceae bacterium | reverse complement strand
GGAACGCGGGCCAGTGCTCCGCCACGGCCTGGTACAGCACCGTGCTCTCCGGCCGGTGGCGGAAGCGCGAGCGGTCGGGCTCGGGGAAGGCGTGTGCGAGATGACCCACGGCTCGCGCGCCTCAGCGAACGGCGTGCCACACAGAAGGCCGCACGAAAGCAGCGGCGCCCTCGATCCCAGCCACGCGCGCGCCGGTCGCTAGCGAGCGGCTGGGCAAGGAGTGTCGCGGTCGCGATGGCGTGCGATGGCCCACGCCAGCCGACCGCCTTGATGACATCGCCACTGCAGCCGTCGAGGCATTCCTGCTCGCCTACGCACCCTGAGTTGACGACCTGCCCGCTGCGGCACCACCTCGTGGCTGGGCGGACAGCCGCTGGTGGGGTATGGGCAATGGGAGGCCGCAGGATGTGACGCTGACCAACTTTCTCGTCACCAGACGATGCGAACTGGGTAGCGCGCGATGTGGGGATCGGGCGTGACGAGTGAGAGCGAACCGGCGAGGGCCTGGCAGACGAGGATGCGATCGAACGGGTCCCGATGCACCGCCGGCAAACGATGGAGGTGCAGCGTCGCCTCCTCGTCGACCGCAAGGGGAGTCACTCCATGCCGCATCCGCTCCTCCGGCACGTAGCGCTCGGGGGACCGGTCGAGCGCGAGCTTGCCGAGTTCGTACTTGACGGCGATTTCCCACGCCGACGCAGCGCTCAGGAGCACCTCGTTCTCCGGGTCGACGAGTTTCGACGCAGCCTCCTTCGACAAGCGATCGGGATCAGAAACCATCCAGAGGAAGGTGCAGGTGTCGAGCAACAGCCTCACGAGAGCTTCCCCTCGAACGCGGTCAATAGCTCCTCCGGCAGCACGTCGAAGTCCTCGGCCAGCCGGCAGGTACCACGGGCTTGCCCGAGCTTGCGCCGTGTGCCCGGGGCGCGGGCGATTGGGCGCATTTCCGCGATGGGAACGTTCCGCCGACAGAGCACTACAGTCTCGCCAGCCTCGACTCGCTCCAAATAGGCGGACAGGTTGGTCTTTGCTTCCTGCACGTTTACTCTGACCACTAACACAGTCTAATAGCTGGTCAGCTAGCTGTCCAGGAACCTGGCGCCCGGCACCAGGACGAGACGCTGTGAGCGCTGGCGGCACTGACGGGCCATCCGGCGCTAGCTCGAAGGTTGGGCCGATGAAGAGAAGGTCCACGGGCTCGTACCCGCGCCCCGCGCAGGAGACTTCTGCCGAGTCGCAGTTTCCAAAGTCGTGCTCGCGCGCCTCAGCGAACGGCGTGCCACACAGAAGGCCGCACGAAACCCGTGAGATCCTTCGGCGGCTGGCGGCGAAACGCTGGCGAACGGGTGGCGATCGCCAGCCGGATTCTCAGCCCGACCGGGGTGGCGTGACGATGGCGGACTTCGGCGCGTAGGCCCCGATCAGGCTGTGTCCGGCGCGGAAGCGGGAGCAGCCGCCGAGGCTCGGGGGCTGGCCAGGGTGCGTGTGCTGGCCGCATGTCGGCGTCGTGCGCACCATCACGTCGACGTTGATTAGCAACTCGGCCAAACCGTGTATCGACGTCTGCTCCGTGCCCGCCGGGTCAAGACAAGGCTCTTGGCCTGCCACTGAGGCCGCGCGGGGCCCCAACGCCTTCGGCGTCGACCTCGCTTCGCTCGGTTGGCGGGGCCCCCGCGCGGGGCGTGGGGTGAAACCCCACCGGGAACCGGCGTGGCCGGCGGCGACTGGACTCTAGTGGCTACGGTCGCGAGACGCTTCCGCGGGGAACACAAAACAAGAAAGCAGCGTTCACGACCGCGCTCGACCAACTGATGCTCGCCCACCCGACACTCGATGTGCGCCTCGTCACCTACGACGCCGGAGCCGCTTCGCTCGCCAACGCACAGGCCGTGGTCGAGCGTCAGCGCTGCTGTCGCGTCTGTGGGCGCGGTGGGAGTCGGTGCTCCACATCGTCAAGCCGCGCACCGTCATCCACTGGCACCGGCAAGGCTTTCGCTTGCTCTGGCGGTGGAAGTCCCGCCACGGCCGACCGCGCATCGCCGACGAGCACCGCGCCCTCATTCGCCGTCTGCCCGCGACAGCCCCTCCTGGGGCGAGCGGCGGATCGCCGACGAGCTGCGCCAGAAGCTCGGCGTCGAGCACGCGGCCAGCACCATCCGCAGGTACATGCACCGGCCCACCAGCGACCCCGACCAGCGACGTCGCGCCAGCCAGAACTGGCGAACCTTCCTGAAGAACCACGCGAACGTGATCTACGCCTGTGACTTCGTCACCCAATACACCGCGACCTTTGAGGTCGTCTACGTCTTCGTGGTCATGCAGCTCGGCACCCGGCGGGTGGTCCACACCAACGTCACGTCCAATCCCACTCTGGCATGGGTCAAGGTGCAGCTTCGAGACCTCTGCGCCTTCGGCGCAGAGCCTCGCTTCCTGATCCATGACAACGACGGCGTCTTCGGACAGTTCGGAGAGCCGCCCCCGCCCGTCGGAGCCGTCGTGGACCTGCCAGTGCTCGGTGGCGTCCACCACGACTACCGCCGCGTCGCTTGACGAGCCCGGCCGATCACCGGCGATGTCAGCGAAGCTCATGGCTCCACTCCGTCCGAGTCTTGCCAACGCGCCGCGCTGGCGCGCCGCGCGCTGCCAAGACGGCCTCTCGCGAGCGAAGTCGGTGACCCGCCGTCGATGTCCGAGCCTCGCAAACGCGCGAACTCGGACCCGAACCCCGACTTCGACAGCGGGAACTTCTTCCGCATGACTTTCCGCGCAGCACGGCATCAACAAGCAACCCGTTCCCTGCCCGTATCTGGCACCCAACCGCGCGGGTCCGGAGCCCGCTTGACGTCTGTCAAGAATGGGATCGCCCGGGCACGGAGAACGTGATCGCGCGCGGCCGCGCGTGCCTTGACCGCGCTCGGAGTTGGCAGCTAGCCTCTCTCTGCCGGCGGGGAAGTGCGCCGGGGGAGAAGTAATCATGCAGCAACCTGATTGCAGACGCACGCACGCACGCACGCACGCACGCACGCACGCACCTTTTGTGCCATGTTTCGTTGACGGCGCTCGTGGCGGCGACCGCGACAGGGTGTGGAGCTGATCCACAGGACAGCGCTGGGCGGATCGCGACGACCGGCCACGCACTCGCAGTGGGTTGCCCGGGAGGCGCGGTCGACACCGGCCCGTTCACGTTCGAGATCTCGAAGCGCACCATCAAGGGTCGCGCGTGCTTCGGTGGCGGTCCGGAGGAGCCCCCCGCGGTCAGCTGGTTCGAGGACGGAGTGGACGTGAAGTTCGACGAGCTGACTGCGAACGAGGCCGAGGTCTTCCGTGCGGTTCACGGTCGCATCGAGCCCGCGCTCGAGGAGGCCATTGCCGCGAGCTCGGCGGACGCGCTCGTGGATGTCGACGTGTGGTTCGCGACGAATGAGGAGGGGCTGCCGTTCAAGGAGCAGATGCTCGAGTCCCAGGTGACGCACGCGTGGGCGCGGTGGGAACTCGGCCGGGAGGTCGCCACGGGCGCTGCCGAACTCATTGAGCAGGTGAAGGTCGCCACGCCGGAGGTCGAGGTCGTCTCGCGCTACCCCGACAACATCACCGATCCGATCCCGCGCGTGTCGTTGCGCGCGCGCCCCGCCGACCTGCTGGCCATCGGTCACCTGCCCGGCGTCGTTCGCGTCACTGGGGCGATGGACGCGGAGCCGCAGTCCGACGCTGGGGAGCAGTACCTCGACGTCGATACCGTGCCGGCGGTGTACGCCGGTGGGCACGACGGCTCGGGCATCAAGGTGGCCATCTACGAAGGCAACTTCCCAAACTCCTGGGCGAATCTGGATGGTGCGCCGGCCGGAACGTGCGCCGGCCGCCTGTGCGCTTGCCCGCCGTCGGAGGGGGGCGCAACTGGCGACCACGCACGTCGAACGATGAGCCTGGTTCGCAACTCGGCCACGGCGCGCCGCGGTACGGCGCGGGGCGCGACCACGCTCTCGGCGAACATGCACACCACCACGAACTGCAACTACACTCAGGCCGCCAACTGGGCCACGACGCAAGGCGCGAGCGTGATCAACCGCAGCGGCTGCGGCGCCGCGGGCAACCCGCAGACCGCCATGGATCGGTTCCTGGACTACAAGGCGTCCACGAGCCCCTGGCCCACGGTCGTGGGCGTCACCGGCAATGGGGTTTGGACGAATCGGAGCTGTATGAACCTGCGCAACGGCCTGGTCGTGGGCTCCGCCAAGGACAACGGACTTACGACGCGCCACACTGCGACCATGGCCAACAGCACGCAGGCCACCAACTACCTCGGCGCCAGCGGCTGGGAGCTACCGCACGTCCTCGCTCCGTCGCATTTGGTGGACGGGGCGGGGGTGAACCCGGGCGAAGTGGAACTCCTCGGCAACAATGATGGCTTCTCGAGCTACGCCGCGCCGCAGGTCTCGGGTATAGCGGCCGACGTGCAGCAGATGAACCCCGCCATCAAGGTGTGGCCGGAGGTGATCTTCGCCGGCATCCTGGCCGGCGCCAGCCAGAACGTGGACGCCGCGCAGGGCGGAGTGTGGCCTCTATCACTGCACGACTCCATCGACGACAAGGACGGCGCGGGGCTCGTGTCCGCGCACGAGACCGCGTCGATCCTGCACCCCAGCCTGAAGGGGGCGCAATGGGCCGTCCGGGGCCACGACTACGCCACCATCACGGCGGCCGGAACGCCCGCGGGCTCCTGGTACTCGACGACCTATTTCATGGGAGTGCCCGCCGGCAAGACGTTCCGCGTCGCAGCAGTGCTGTTCTCCAAGCCCACCTGCGGTAACCCCGCGAGCCACACCAACTGCACGGGCAATCCGTACCCCGTGTTCCACATGTACCTGCAAGCGCTGAACGGCGCGTACTTGACGGGCTCGACCAACTCGAACCAGAACTACCAGTACGTCGGTTTCTACACGCCGTCGGTCATGTTCTTCACGGTTCGCCTGTACCTGGCGAACTGGAGTGGCCTGTCGCACACTACCTTCGGCATTGCGTGGACCTCGGAGCAGTCATGACCCAGTTGCGCTTCCCAAGCACAGCCGCGCTCACCTTCGCCGCCGCGCTCGTCGCGGTCGCGTGCGGCAAGAGCGACTCGACGCCGACGAGCCCGGACGCCGCCGCGGGCGCTGACGGCAAGGACGCGGGCAGCGGGGGGACCGGGGGCACCAGCGGCGGCGACGCGGCGGGCGCGACCGGCGGAAGCAGCGGCATCGGGGCAGCGGGCGCGGGCGGCGCCGCCGGCTCGTGCCCCACCACCTACGACCTCCCATCGTACAGCGGCGACACCAGCGGCCTGTGCCCACCCGAGGACAACACGCAGTGCTCGTGCTTCGAGTACCTGAGCGCGGGCGTCGTCATGTGCTCGCCCGCCGGCGAGTGCTGCTACTTCGTGGACTACTGCGAGGTGTGCGGTTGGATTGACTGCGGGGAAGGGCCAAACGGTCCCTACGACTACCCGAACTGCAAGGCCAACGAGGCCGCGTTCTACGCCGCCGCTGCCGGACCTCGCTGCCACCCCTGCGCGGCGGACAGCGATTGCAAGGACGGCACGTGCAGCGTCCGGCTGGGCAACCGCATGTTCTGCTCGCAGCCCGATGGGGGGACGTGACAGCGCGCCAAACCGCGCGCCCGTCCCCGTCGCCTTGCCGCAGCCGCTCTCTCCGCAGCTCCCCGCCGCTCCACTCCGTGCCTCCGTTCCCGCGCCGCACCAACCAGCAAGCCGTCCCCTGCCCGTACGGATCGAGTTGTGGCACCCTTCCGTCCATGCGCCGCTGGCTGGTTGCCGCAGCCGACAGCCGTTACCCAGCGGCGAGCACTTCAGCGGCGGCGCGGCGGCGGCGGCGGCGCGTAGGAGAATCGAACTGCCAAAACCTGTCCAGTTCTCGGGTACGGGACCGTGGGGCGGGAGTGGGCTGGGGTCGAGAACCGGATGCGACCTCACGGATGGGGTAGGCGCACCTTCGCCGCTGGGGAGGTCGCTCGGGCGCCTCACCTGCTCGCCACACCGAACGGCAATTGCAGCTGTTCGGGCGGACGCTGCAGCGGCACTGCAGCGGCCGTGCGCGGCACGGGCGGCGCGCGGGGGCCGAGCCCGTGCTCCGAGAGCACGCGCGTGATGGCGCTGCGGCTCGTCGCGACGTTCTGCCCAGCGCGGAACGAGGAGGCGCCGGCGCGATGAGTGGCTCGAAAGTACCCCGAAGTAGCGGAGCAAGTGCCAGCGAGGGGGCGGCACGGCGGCGACGAGGCGCGCAATGTGGTCGTCGGGCTCGAGGAGCAGCGCGCGCGTGCCGCCCGGAGCCGGGGACTCTTGTGACGGTCGCCGATCGACCTTGGCCGGCGAGCTGCGCCCGCTACAGCTTCGTCACCGAGGTGAACGTCGCCTGGTTGGCGTTGAACGTGAGCACGATCTGGTAGTCGTTGGTGCCCGGGCTGGTGTCGGTGCCGTCGTTGACGACGACGGTGACTGCCGTGGCGTTCGGCACGTCGGCCATTTCGTACTTGTATGTCGCGTTGATGTTGCCGTGGGACGTGCTCTTGAAGTGGAAGGTCGAGTCGGTGCGGAGCCATCGTTTGTCGGTCACGCTGTTGTAGATCAACAAGAGGAGGGTGTTCGCGGTACACGCGGTGGGGCCGTTGGAATACGTGTTGTTCGTCGCATAGCAAGCGGCGGGCGACTCCGCGTGGCAGACCACGGCGCCGAGAGTGTTGAGTTCGAGCCCCGGGCCGAGGGTCAGCGTCTGCGGCAGTGAGCTGCACTGCGTGGAGCAGATCGTCGCGCCCTGGTACGGCTGGCAGGTGACGGCGCTGCCGCCGGTTCCGCCCGTGCCGCCCGTCGCTCCCCCGGAGCCGCCGCTGCCTCCCGACCCCGCGCTGCCTCCCGAGCCCGCGCTGCCGCCTCCCGAGCCCGCGCTGCCGCCTCCCGAGCCGCCGCTGCCACCCGTGGCCGTGCCGCCGGCTCCCCCCGTACCACCGCTGCCGCCCGTTGCGCTACCACCGCTGCCGCCACTGGTCGCGGCGCCCGTCCCGCCCGTTCCACCCGACTGGCCCGAGGGCTCGTCGTCGTCCGAGCCACACCCTGAGACCGCCGCACACGAGAGTAGCGACGCCAAGAGCCAAGCGCGTTGATCCATGATTCCCATCCTTCTGCGCGCAGCGTGCCGCCCACGACGGCGCCGGACCAGGGGCAATTTCGGGGGATTGCTCAGGTCGGATCAAATGGAGCGCTCGAGGGGTATTGATGGGGGAGCACGGGTTTGCAGGCGACGCCGCGTGATACCAACGGTGGGTTCGGAGGAGTGCACATGATGGTCAGCAGGATGCGGAAAGCGCTCGTGTGGGCGCTTGGGGGTGTGATGGTCGCGTGCGGTGGCGACGATCCCGCGGCGCCCAAGAAGCCGGCGGGGTTCACGGCGCCGGCGTCGGACGCAGCGCGGGACGACTTGCGATCGATCCCTTGGCACGAGCTGAGCTTCGAGCAAGCGATGGCGCGCTTCGATGTCAACGGGGACGACGTACTCGACGCCAAGGATCTCGCGGATCTCGACGCCTGCATCGACGCGGGCGCGGACTTGGACGGCTACCGCTGCGATCTGGTGGTCGACGGCGTGGTGGATACCACCGACCGTTACGCGCTGATGATCGTTCTGGGCGAGCAGTCTGGGCGCGCGGTAGCGCGGATCGCCGACGCCGCGCAGTCGCTGCGCGACAACGCGGCGGGCAAATGGGAGCCCGAGCTCGGCCCGAACTTCTTCGACTGGAACGGCGACGGCAAGCTCGACGCGAGCGACGTCCTCGCGCTAGCGGACGTGCTGGAGTCGGATCTGTCCCTGCTCGACCTCGACGGCAGCGGCTTCGTCAGCTTCGCGGACGTGGTTCAGCTGGCAGAGCTGCAGGCGAAGGCGACGTTCTCGGGCGGCGCCGCGCCGCCCACGGACTTGAACGGCGACGGCGCGTCCGACGGTGCCGACCTGACGCTGCTGGCGGACCTCGCGCTGTACACCAGCGACATGAGCCTGGGGGTGCTCGACACTGACGGTGACGGCAAGGTGGACGAGGACGACTTCTGCGTGGTGGGCGCCATGCAGGCCGACGCGAGCTACTACGACCTGTTCATGCCGAAGGCCGCCGCGGGCGCGGCGTTCGGAACCGCGGCGCCGAAGCTCGCGTTCTGTCGCGCGGACGGGCGCGCCCAGGGCCGGCTCATCCCGCGCCTGGACACGCCGCACGTGCTGAGGCTGCGCCCGACGAACCTGTACCTGGAGGCGGTGAGCGCCGTGCCCGCGGGCTACGCGCCGACGAACCCGGACGACGCCGAGGGGAGGCAGCTGTTCGTGGTGACCGCGTCGCCCTCGACGCGACCAGTGCTGTCGCTGACGGTGCCCTGGGACGCGACGTTGGCGGGTGGCGATGCGGTGGGCATGCGCGTGGGCGGCGATCCGCTCCCCGCTGACGCGAGCCTGGTGCTGCCCGGCGCCATCGCGCCGCTCACCGAGCTGGGCGCCAAGCAGCTGCGTCGTCGGAGCGCGCCGAAGAGCGACCTGATCGCGCCGCTGCCGCCGGTGATCGCCGCGGGCTTCGCGCCTGCCGTGGACAAGCTGAACCTGGAGCTGTCCCTCGCGAAGAAGCACTACCAAGCGCTGATCGACGGGTGCCCGTGCACGGTGCCCCCGGCAGATAGGGAGGAGCTGGTGCGCTACCTGGTGCGCGCGAAACACTGCCTGGAGACCACGCTCGCGACCGTCAAGGCCGAGCTGGCTGCGGCGGAGATCCGCCAGTCGCGGCTCATGACCATGCACGTGACCGCGTCCACCATCTCGGCCGCGTACTACCAGTTGCAGAGCGACAGCCGGATCTGGATCGAGGTCTTCGCCACGGCCTTGCTCTTCCTGGAGGCGACCTATGACTGGGGGTCTGGTGGCCCCGCCAAGGCCCTCGCCAATCAGACGGTCAACCTGATAGGCAATATCACGGCGGAGAAGGTAGACGAGCTGCTCCCCAGCCAGACGAGCAACCTGGAGCACACGGCGACGTCCATGGGCAAGGCCTTGGGCGACATGCCGCTGAGCTCCGCGCTGGAGGCCGCGTTCAACAAGATGTTGACGAACCCGGGCGCTCCGCTGAGCCCGAAGGAGTTCACCAAGACGATGCTCGACGGCGTCAAGGGCCAGTTCAGCCAGCCGAACCTGGCCAAGGGCGCGGCCGAGAACATGATCAAGGCGGTGCTCAAGGAGCTGCCCGAGTACTACAAGCGCTACCTCACGAACGAAGCCGCGCGCCGCTCGGTCCTGGACGAGCAGTACACCCGGGAGCACCGCGAGGCCATGCTGGAGGTGGCGCGCTTGCGCCACGCGGTGCAGTCCATCGAGACCGCCAGCGCGACCCTCGGCGACCTGCGCACTGCGTTCTTGGCCAAGCTGCAGCAGGACGGCTGCGGGATGAGCATCAGCACGGCGGACCCGTGCAGCTTCGATCTGGAGGCGGCCATCGACGCGGCGCTGTCGGAGCTGGCTGCGGCCGACGCCTCTACCGCAGCGGGTTTGGACGGAGCGAAGGCCGCCGCCGGCGACGCGCCCCTGCAGAGCGCCTGTACGTCGGGGCCTCAGAAGCAGGCCGTCGATCGCGCGGCCATCGACGTGATCGCGCTGCGCAAGGAGATCCTGACCCACCAGCGCGGCGGCGGGTCGGCGTCCGCGCTCGCGCAGCTGGACGCGCGTATGGCCGAGGCCGCGAAGGGTTGGACGGACGCCAGCGACGACTTGGCTATCGTGTGCGCGACCCTCGGTGGCTACGACGTTTCCCTCGATGACATCAGCGCGGTGCGCGCGGCGGAGGTCGCGCGGCAGAAGGCCTTCGACGACTTCCGCGACAAGGTAAAGGCGGCGCTCGACGCCTACGAAGCGTGTCTGCAGGGCGCGGGGCAGAGCGGCGGCGCGTGTGGCTTCGACGCAGCGCTGGCGGTAGCCAACCCGTGGGCCGCGGCGGCCAAGTGCCTGGAGTGCCACAAGGTGGTCGGGCAGAACTGCTGCGGCGACGGCAAGGTACAGCCGAACGAGCAGTGCGACCCCGGCTCGGTGGTGACCGCAGTGTGCAGCGGAGTCCAGCAGTGCACCTCGAGTTGCACCTGCGAGACCCCGAGCGCTAGCTGCGACACGGATCCCCTCACCCAATCCGCCCGCACTCTGGGCTCGCTGATCGGTGGCTTCTCGACGACCGCGTTCTGCGCGCCCTGGGTGACGAGCATGCCCAGCACGTTCAAGATCACGTTCACCGCCATGGGGCCAAAGGCTGTGGCCCACGATCACACGACGCTCTATGGCGCAGGCGCCTACAGCGTCGGGTTGACGCAGGCGCATTTGGACGCCTTGTTCGGCACCGGCGGCAGCTTCCCGTGCGGGGACGGGCCGAATGGGCGCACACTGTGCAGTCCTTACGGGACCTACCCTGGACAGTTCCTGCTGCTCGGCGCCGCCTTCGAAGCCGCCATCCCCATGTCGGATCCGTCGAACCTCTACCAGTATGGCTTCGTGTTCGACGCTGACGGGAGCGTGTCCAACAACTACCAACCGCCCGCGCAGTACGCCGACGATCTCTTCAAGAACACCGACCGCTGGTACGAGGCCAACTACGCCCCCGCGGGTGGGTGGAGCCTGAAAGTGTCCACAGCGGCGAGCGGCAACATCCAGCCTGCACAAAGCGCGGCGCGCATCGTCGTTAGTGGCAACTCCATGATGCTGGTCGTGCCCGCGGACGAGTTCGCCGTCGCCAAGCCGGGCTATCGCCTGACCGCGTTCCGTCACAAGGGCGACTATGGAGCGAACCCGCCTCACGACTACGACGGCAGCGTGTGGCCGCTGGTAAACGACCCGCTCGCGCCGTGGCCGTGAACAGTTCGTCTCGCTCCGGCCCATGCTCTCGTGCCACTCTCGGGCTGCAGGCCCGAGGCGTGTCGTCAGAGAGCGTGCCCCAAGCCATTCCGCGCGTCGACAACCACTGGAACTGGGGGATGCCGCTGACCATCGACTGCGACGAGCTGATCACGACCTGGGGCGTCCGCTTCGGCAACTTCCACATCCGCCGCGTCCGCCTCGACTCCCTCGGGCCCGGCACCCCGCCGGATTAGCGGCTAGACTCGACACATCGTGACGGTATCGGTGCACAGCCCCGACCCGGGCGGTCCGCGCGCAGCGCACAGGGTGTGGCCCAGAGCCAAGTGGCCGCGCACGCGAGCGTGCGTCTCCCCCTGCTGCGCGCAGCCCAGGCGCCCCGACCGCGCGCGACGCCGCACATCGCACACGCAGGCGCGGCTGGGCGAGCACAGCTTTGGGGGAGACCGGCGAGCGAAGCGAGACGAGTGGGGGCAGCAACATTCGACCAAGCGCCCGTGGTATCCTCCGCACGTGGCAGCGGCCGTCCTTCCCGAGCACGTCCGGCACTTGTTCTGGGAAGTGTCGCCCGGGGACGTCGATCTCGAGCTACACCGCGACTACGTGTTCGAACGGGTGATGACCCGTGGCGGCTGGGATGCGATGCGCTGGTTGCGCGCCACCTACCCTCGCAGCGTGATCGCGGACTTCCTCCGCAGACGCGGCGAGCGGCTGACGGCTCGGGACCGCGCCTACTGGTCGCTCGTCGCCGGAGTCGCCGACGCACAGACGCCCGGGGGCGGCCGGCCGAAGTGGGCGGGATGAGCGCGACGGCGACGCCCGACCAGATCGCCGCGCTGGCAGAGCCGACAGCGGTAGCTCGGCGATGGGCACGCCGTCGGCCCGACGCGAAGCGTCGGCGGCCTCGCGCCGGTGAGGTCTCCAAACCACGATCAGTCATCCTACCTCAGCCCACGGCACGAAGTGACGGTTGACGGTCACCCAACCTGCCGCTTGCACCCCCACCCAGGCGCGCGGACACTATCCGCATGGATAGCGCGAAGAGCCTCGCCGTCGCCGTCGTCTCGCTGGCCGCGCTCGGCGCCTGCTCCGGCAGCGACGACGGCGCAGCGAGCAACCCGGGGGGCTCCGGCGGCGGCAGCGCGGCGGGCGGCAGCGGCGGCGCCATCGCGACCGGCGGCGGCGGCAGCGGCGGCGGCGCGGCCAGCGGCGGCAGCGGCGTCGGCTGTGACGGCAAGGTCACCGGCACGTTCCGGGACTTTCGCGCGGCGCACCCCGACTTCGAGTGCACCAAGACCCAGCCCTACGCCTGGAGCGATCCCGAGAACAAGGACTGCGGCCCTTGGGATCCGGCCATCGTCGGCGCCCTGGGCACGCCCCTGGGCGCGGACGACAAGCCCACCTACGCGGGCGGCTCGGGCACGCCGAGCACGACCGGTGCGGCGAACTTCGCCCACTGGTTCAACGACGTCCCCGGGACGAACGCGCGCCAAGATCTGGTGATCCAGCTCACGCCCACCGGGGGCGGCACGCTCGTGTACGACACGGACCGCTTCTTCCCCATCGACGGCGTGCTGTTCGACGCCGAGGCGAACAACCCGGACGTCGGGAAGTTCCCGGACGATGACCAGAGCTTCCGCAACTTCCACTTCAGCTACGAGCTGCACACGACGTTCCGCTACGAGCAGGGTAACGTGTTCACCTTCCGCGGCGACGACGATGTCTTCGTCTACATCGACAAGAAGCTGGCGGTGAACATCGGCGGCATCCACGTGCCCATGCAAGGCAAGCTGAACCTCGACACGGGCCGCGTGGAGCTCACCTCCCCGCTCGGCTTTCCGGATCTGCCGGTCACGAGCGCGCTGGGCTTCACCGAGTCCATCGCGGGCGGCGTCGCGGGAACGGTCGACCTGAGCCTGACGCCCGGCGAGGTGTACGCGATGGACTTCTTCTTCGTGGAGCGCAACTGCTGCGCGTCGAACTTCCGCATCGAGACGAACTTCGAGTTCATCGACTGCGGAGTCCCGCGCTGACGACGGTGGTGCGCGCCAGCGCAGCGCGAGCCACTCGTCACAAGGGCAACAGGAGCAGCACCGAGTCCGCGGCCTGCGTGCCGCCGGGATTGGCGTAGCCGACCGCGGCCACCCAGTCGCCGCCGGGGCTGATGGCGGCGCCAAAGAACGCCTCGTCCGCGGTGCCGAAGTCGTAGAGCTTGACGCCGGGCTCGGCTCCGGCGGGATTGAAGCTCGTGTCCAGGCCGCCGCTCGGCGTGTTGATGAGCACCATCGCGTCGAGCGTCGAGGCCGAGGGGCTGCCGCTGCCGACGTGGAGGATGCGGTTGCCCGCCAGCGCGAGCGCGAACCGACCCCGGTCGTGGTCACCGGTGATGTCGTAGAGGAAGCCGCCGCCCGCTCCCCAGGTGGTGTCCGGGACGCCCGCCGCCGAGTAGCGGAAGGACACCAGGTCGACCTGACCGGACGTCGCGCTGCGGCCGTAGCCCGTGGTGACGTACTTCCCATCCGACTGGGTCACCGCCGCGTAGGCCTCGGCCATACCCGGGCTCAGCGGGTTGTGGCGAACGACGCCATCGCCGCCGAACGTCGTGTCGGGGGTCCCGTCGTCGTTCAGGCGGATGAGCACGATTTCGTTCTGGCCGCCGATCGGGGTGTAGCCCGCGGAGAAGATCTTTCCGTCCGCTTGCACGAAGCCGTGGCGGGATTCGTCGCTGAGCGCGAGGCCGTCCACGTCCAACGTGAAGTAGCCCGCCGTGGCGAAGGTCGTATCGACGGCGCCGTCCTTGGTGAGGCGCGCGATCACTCGGTCTCGCAAGGCAGAGGTGCTCCCAGGTTGCTTCTTGCTCGCGAACAGCACGACGCGATCCTGAGCGTCGAGGTCGCAGCTCCAGAGCAGATCGGACGCGCCATCGCCGCCGGCGCCGAAGTCCACGAGCGCCACCCCGCTCGTTCCAAAGGTGGTATCGATGACGCCCGTGCCGTCGAAGCGAAGTACGAAGCCGTCGGCGTCGGGCTCCGTCGCTGTCGGATCGTGCTCGACGACACCGCACACGACGATCTTGCCGTCGGCCTGCAGCTTCAGATCGCGCGCCGTCTCGACGTTGCCGCCGATCTTGACGTTGTGA
Organism: Polyangiaceae bacterium; assembly: GCA_019637295.1. Taxonomy (GTDB): domain Bacteria; phylum Myxococcota_A; class Polyangia; order Polyangiales; family Polyangiaceae; genus JACKEA01. The sequence continues at coordinate 122,935 of JAHBVX010000016.1, read as the reverse complement.
ACTGCGACGCCCGCCGTTCCGAAGGATGCGTCCAGGGCTCCAGCCGGCGTGAACCGAGCGACGGCCACCTGGGTGTCCGGGCCCGTACCATCGACCGCGACGAAGCCCGCTCCGACGACGCGCGCCTGAGCGTCGAACTGCACGGCCCACAGCCGGTCCTCGAGAGTGGCGGAGAGCGGAACGATCTGAGCCAGCTCTGCCGGCGCGGCGCCGCCTGCGCCGCCACCTGCGCCAGCCGCCCCCCCGCTCGAGCCCCCAACGCCGCCGGTGCCACCAGCCGCAGCGCCACTGCCCCCGCTGCCACCAGTGCCACCCGCGCCGCCAGTCGCGGCCGTGGCGCCGCTGCCACCCGCGCCGCCGGTTGCCGGCCTGGGGTCGTCGTCACCCCCGCAGCTCAATACCGCCGCACCAACGAGCAAGGGCCAGACCAAGACTTCGAGGGATTTCATGGGATCTTCCGGGCAGGCTTATTGATAGTGAAAGTCACTTTCAATAAGGATGCTCGCAGTGCGTCCGGCTGTCAATAGCCCCGACGCAGCTCGCGGTCCCGAGCACCACCTGGGTTCGCAAACAGCTACCCTCGCGCCATGACCAGTCGACGGTGGTGGGTGCTCGCGCCAGTCCTCGGTGTCGCCGCGTGTGGAGGGGCGACGTTCAAGATCGTCCAGACCCCTTGGCAGGGCGACGAGAGCACGGCGCGACTCGCCCGGGGCGCGACCAGCGCGGGCTGCCGGGTCAGCGAGCCAGACTCGACGGGCGAGATCGAGATCCGCTGTCCGAACGGCGTGCCCGAGCCCGGCAGAGACGAGGGCAGCATTCGCGTCGGCCCCGACTCCGAGGGCGTGCTCCTCGCGATGTGCAACGACGGACTGGCGGAAGGTTGCGGCGCCGTACTCGAGAAGTTCTGGAAGGCCGGCGAGCGCTGACGTCATGCAACCTGACTCGAGGCATCGGCGGGCTGACGCTGGGCCTGGTGTGCGGCTAGCGCTGGCGCCCGAGCTGGTCCGCGGTCACGTAGCGCCGATCGGTCGTGGACAGGAGCGCCTGGGCGTGAGCGCGCGCGCGTGGGATAGCCGGCGACGGCGTGCGGCGGCGGAGCGACGCCACCAGGGCGCGCGTCAGCGGGCCCACCCCCGCGTCTTGCTCGGCGCTCCACTCGCGTCGAAGCCGCGCCACGACGGACGCTTCCACCCGACTCGACAGCGTCGCGAGCGGGCGCCGGCGCACGTCGTAGGGCGCTAGCACGCGGCGGGCCACCTCATCGAGCTCCCGCGGATCGGGTCGAGTGCCGTCCAGCAGGCGCTCCAGGAAGATCCCGACGCCCCGCTCGAGCGCCTTGGCCCAGCGAAAGATCCCGGGCCGCGCTCGGCTCGTCGCGATGCGAGAGGTCGGAAGCGCCAGGGCGCGTTGAAACACGAGCTGCGCGACGGGCGCGTGCGAGCACCGACCCGTGTGCACGATGGTGCGCAAGATCTCTTCGCAGATGCGCGGCACCGTGAAGTCGCCCGACCGGTAGCCGAGGAAGTGGTGATGGTCGGCGCGCAGCGTCTCGTCCGTCGACACGGCGGCGAAGTCCTGCAGCGAGAACGGCGTCAGATCGTAGGAGAACACCGTGGGCGCGTCCGGCCGTGAGGCATTGACCTCCCCGAGCAGCGCCCGAGTCGCCGCAAGAGAGCTGGCGGACTCTCCGGGGAAGCCATGGATCAAGCCGAAGGTCACGCTGATGCCGTGGCACCCGAGCGCATGGATGGCGGGCAGCACCTGCGCCAACTTGGTTCCCTTGCGCATCGCGTTCAGCAGCGCCTGATCGCCGCTCTCCTGGCCGATGTAGACGTGCCGCACGCCGGCTCGGCCCATCAGCGCGGCGGAGGCAGCGTCGAGGTCGCTCACCCGGGCGAAGGCGCCGACGGCGAGCTGCGGCCGCTGCGCCTCCGCCAGCCGGGCGCACAGCTGCTGCCAGCGCGCGCGCGGCGAGGTCGCGGTCGCATCGTACAGCTCGACGTAGTGCTCGCCCCCCACCGCCAGGATGCGCTCCGCGGCCAACGCCGGGGGCAAGCTGGCCGGCGACGCGAGGGTTCGATAGGTGCAGAACGCGCACATGAACGCGCAGCCACGCTGCGTCTCGAGGCCCACGTAGTCGAGCTTCTGGGGATCGACCGGCGGCCGCACTCGCGATGCGAAAGACCAATCCGGCGGCACGAGGCCGGCCAGGTCCAGCGGCTCGGCGCGTCCGGTGCTCTTCAGGCTGCCGTCGGCCTGGCGCAGATACAGCCCCGGGATGTCGTCGAGGGGCGCGCCGCTGGCGACTCGGCGCGCGAGCTCCGGCAGCCGTACCTCGCCCTCGCCCACGCACAGCACCTCCGCGTCGAGGGACAGGAACCCCTCCGTGTCGGTGGTGTAGTAGTAGCCACCCACGGCCAGCACGGACGACGGGAACGCAGCCCGCACCTCGCCGAGCAGTGCCTCGAGCCAGGGGCGGCTGGTGATGAACGTGGAGGAGACCCCGACCAGCGCCGGCGCGTCGCGCGCGCTCGCGCGCAAGAGCTTGCGCCACACGTGGAGTTCGCAGGGGCCCGGATCGAGGACGCAGCAATCGATGCCGGCGTGGTCGAGCGCCGTCGCGAGCGCGATCCCGGTGAGCGAACGGTGTGGTCCCCGCGCGAGGGGCACGCCCGCGAAGACCGGCGCTGAGTCGAAGCGAAAACCGAGCTGCGCCTCGAGCTCGCACAGCGCCTGCCGCAGGGGCAAGTCCAGGTGGGCGCCGAGGGTGCGACGGAGCGACGGATCGCAGGCGTGCGCGGAGCCGGGCTCGAAGGGAACCAGCAGCAGCGCCGACGCCCTCACCCGAGCACCGACCAGGTCTCCAGGCCCCGGTCGCCGTCCCAAGCCAGAAGCTCCCCGAAGCCGAGCAGGACGGCCTCGCTCTGGGTCGGACGAAAGAACACGAAGTCGTCCACCGCCAACCGCGCGGCGCGCGCCACGGTCATCAGCTGCTGGTTCGAGCTCGGCCCGTAGAGCCGACTCGGCCGCATGGACGGGGGCCACACCGGCTCGGCCAGCCAACGGCCCCCATACAGGAAGAGGGAGTCCCGGCCCGTGTCCGGCAACCACTCCAGGAACGGAATGCGCACCCCGCGCGCGCGCTTCAGCACGCGCGTCGAGATGAACACGGCGGGCTCGAGCTCGGACAGCGAGGGCAGGTCGAAGTCCGTGGGCTTGACGAACGCCGAGCCGATCGCGACGTCGTCGATCGGAGAGCCGGAGTCGTGCAGCGCGAAGGTCGGACTGCCCGCGCCGTTGCACACGAAGGTCTCGGGGAAGCGGCTCCCGAGGTGACGCCGCGCGACCGCGAGAAACTCGGCGTAGCGCGCGTCCGAGCGCCGCGCCGCGTGCCCCGGCGTCGAGGGCGGCGGAGCCTTGGCCACGTGCGCATCGTAGCCCATGAACCCGGCCAGCTGCAGCTGCTCGCCGGCCGCGAGCACTCGCTCCAAGAGCGCGGACAACGCCGCAGGCTCCGGTACACCGCCGCGGTGCAGCCCCACGTCGATCTCGATCGCGACGCGCAGCCCGAGGCCCCGCTCCTGTGCGAAGCGCACCAGCGCGTCGAGTCGCTCGGCGGTATCCACCAGCCACGCGAGCTGTCGCTCGGGGCGAAAGGACGACGTCGGCGGGGTGTCGTAGAAACGCGCGAGGGACGCCAGCGGCAGGGGCTTGCCCATGAGCACGTCCGCGTCCGGAAAGGCCTGCGCGACCTGTTGCAGGAACGGACGATGAAAGCACATCAAGCGCGGCGGCGTGTCGCGGGGCAACAGCGCACGCAGCAGGGGCACGCTCGGTAACGACTTGACCACGAGGCGCAGCGCGCGACCACCGAGTCGTGTGCTGATCCGCTCGCGATTGCGCTCGAGCCGCGCGCGATCGATGACGACGGTGGGCACGTCCACCCCGCGGGCGTCGAGCGCCGCCCCGAGCCGCCGAAAGTAAGCGTCGTCCGTCACGGGGCCTCTCCGGTCACGAGCGCTTGGCGCGCTCGATCACGTGTGCGCTGAGGTGATGCGACAGGGTGTAGATCGGGATCTGCGGGGGACCCCCGATGCTGGTGGGGAACACCGAGCCGTCGAGGACGAAGAGCCCGCTCAGCTGATGGTGCTCCCCCGTGCTCTGCACCACCGAGCGCGTGGGGTCGTCCCCGAGCGGAAGCGTGCTCATGGGGTGCGCCGCGGTGAGGGCGATGTGATGGGGGAGCCCCACCTGATCCGGGATGGTCTCGACGGCGCGGTCACCGTCGACCGCCGCCGGATCGCTGATCTCGATGGGCGGCACCGACGGAATGAGGACGCTCTTGGCACCCGCGGCGAACAAGATGCGCGCGCCGGCGCGCAGCCCGAGGGCGAGCTGCGCCGAGTCCGCCTCGCTCATGGCGTAGCGGATCCGCGGGCGACCATCGCGACGCGCGGACACCTGACCCACGGTCTCGTCGTGCACCATGGCGCTGAGCACCGCGATGTGCCGATAGCGCTTCATCCACTCGCGGTGGCGCCGACCAAAGCCCGGCAGCGTGACAGCCGCGCCGATGGGGTGCGCGAACGCAGTGGTGACCCACACCCGCTTGTCGCTGCCCGGGGCCAGATCGAGCCACTCCGTACACTCGTAGCTCTGGGGGATCCCGCGGTCGCCGTCCACTGGGTCGGCGAACACGCCGACCACGGCCGCGCCTGGGTGCAGGTGCAGCCGCTGACCGAGCTGCGCGTGAGGATCCGGCAGCGCGCTGCGATGCGCCAGCGTCGCGCTCCCGATGGCGCTGGCCGCGAGCACGACGACCGGAGCGTTGATGCGGACCTCGTGGCGCGGACGACCGCGCTCGTCCAACGCAGCAGCCAGCACGCCGAGGGCCCGCGACCCATCGTGCAGGATCCGCAGCGCGCTGGTCTCCGTGTACAGCGTGGCGCCCCGCGCGAGGGCCGCAGGCACGAGCACCTTCTCCGAGCTCTGCTTGGCCGCGAAGGGGCAGCCGAGCGCGCAGAAGCCGCTCTTCTGACAGCCCACGCGGTTGTGCGAGAGCGCCCCGCCGCGCCAGCCCAGCGCTTCCACACCGCGCTGCAGCAGGCGGTTGTTCCGGTTGCGATCCCCCGGCGGGATCGCGGAGACGTCGAGCTCGTGCTCCACCCGCTCGAAGCTGGGCCGCAGCTCCGGCTCGCCGAGTCCACTGACCGCGAAGTCCTCCGCCCAGTGACGGAGGACCTCCGGCGCCAAGCGCTTGCACAAGTTGATGTTGTGCACCGTCGAGCCGCCTACGCAGCGACCGCCGAGCACTCGCACCGAGAAGTCCTCGGTCATGCGCGCACCACGCTCTTGATAGAGCTTGGGCAGCATGTCGTCCTCGAGCTGGGTCATGTCGCTGGCGTCGAGCAGCGGACCCTCTTCGATCGCGACGACGTTCGCTCCGGCCTCCGCCAGCCGGCGCATGGCCATGCCTCCGCCCGCGCCGGTGCCGATTACGACCACGTCGCACTCGACGACCCGGCTCTTGCTCACGTCTGGGCCTCGGACGATCACTTCAGGCTCCGAGGCGAGACGGGCCCGCGATAGCCGATGGCCTCCCAGGCCCGAGGCAGACGGTAGTAGGCCATCATGCTCATGGCCTTGATGGCCGCGAAGCCCGCTCGCAGCTGGGCGATGGCGCTGTGTTCGAGGGTCTCGAGCACGGTGTCCTGCTCGTCATCGTCCAGATCCGTGAAGCGCCGCAGGTGACCGTGCCACAGCGGCGCCACGTGCTCGATGAACGCGATCAGCTTGACGAGCTCGGTTCGCTCGAGCTCCGGCAACCCGCTCAAGTACTCGTCCGCGAACGCGGCTACGTCAGCGGTCTCGGGCTCGAGCATGCGGCGACCGATGGCGTGCATCACGACGTACTGCCAGGCCGAGAGGACGCGCAGGCGCGCGAGGGTCTCGGGGTGCAGCTCGTAGCCCGTCGAGCGAACGGCGCCGATCGCCGCGGCCAGGCCGAGGGTCCCGAGCCCCGCCCACCCGAGAAATCGCCTGCGCGAACGGTCCAGCACCGGAGCCACGTCGCCACGCTGGCACTCCGATCCCGCCGCCGCAAGTCCCGTCCCACGTCGCGTCACCTCCCCCCGGGCCGCGGCTCAATCGACCGCGTCGTTGGCGAGCCGCAGGATCGTCTCGCGGAGCGCGAGGACCACGCGTCCGAGGCGCGCGTAGTCGAGCCGCTCGGGCGTGTCCGTCGCGGCGTGATAGTGCTCGTAGCGAAAGGGCGCCGTGTCGGTGACCATCACCGCGGGCACCCCCACCTGCCAGAAGCTCCAGTGATCGGACCAGCCCACGCCGTCGAGCTGGCGCGGCAGGGCCGCGTGCTCGACCGGCACGCTGCCGTGTCGTCGCAGGTGCGTCGCGACGCGTTCTCCGAGCTCACGCGACGACTCGTCCGCGACGACGGCGACGAAATTGCCCACCGTCGGAAAACGCGCCGCGAGCGCGGCGGGGTAACGCTGACTCCCGGGCGCGTCCGAGTAGACGCCCAAGCTCTCGAGGCTGAGCATGCCCACGACGCGGCCGCCGCGCTGGGCGAGCTGCCGAGCGTAGACCAAGCTGCCCATGGTCTCGGTCTGGAAGTGCGGGGGTTCTTCGTTGGCGAAGAACACCAGTCGCACGCTGCGCGACAGCGGCTTGCCTTGCAGGCGCCGCGCGAGCGCGAGGAGTGCGGCCACGCCGCTGGCGTTGTCGTCCGCGCCGGGGGTGCCGGGTGCGCTGTCGTAGTGCGCGCCCACGATCAACACCTCGTCGCCGCGATCGCCGGCGGGTAGTGATACCTCGAGGTTCTGCACGACGGCGTCGCCCACCTCGTAGCCGTGACGACTCACCGCGTAGCCGAGAGCCTCCAGGCGATCGACCAGGTAGTCGGCGGCAGACGCCAGCTCCCACTTCTTGTCCGTGTTGCGCTCGCCGATCGTCTGCGCCAGGTGCTTCACGTCGGCTCTGAGCTCTGCCTCTAGCTGCGGATCCACCACTGCCTCCGGGGTCGTGACCGCGGGCGGGCGCGGCGCCGGAGCGGGCGCGGCCGGCTTGGGCGCGGGCGAGCCGACGCAGCCCGCGCAGAGCGAAACCAGCCCGGCGGCAAGCAGACGCGCGAAGCTCACGGCGCGAAACGCTAACACGCTTTCGCCGGCCGCCAGAGCTAGGGTAACGTGCCGACCGTGGCGGACGAACCCGCGCCCTTGGTGGGCATCCTGATGGGCTCCCAGAGCGACTGGGACACGATGCAGCACGCCGCGCTCACTCTGGAGGAGCTGGGCGTCCCGCACGAGGTGCGCGTCGTCTCGGCTCACCGCACGCCGGATCTCTTGTTCGAATACGCCGCGGAAGCGGAGGGGCGCGGCCTGGTGGTGCTGATCGCCGGGGCGGGCGGCGCGGCGCACTTGCCGGGCATGCTCGCCGCCAAGACGCTCTTGCCGGTGCTCGGCGTTCCGGTCGAGAGCCGGATGCTCGCTGGCGTGGACTCGCTCTTGTCCATCGTGCAGATGCCCGCGGGGGTCCCGGTGGGCACGCTGGCCATCGGCAAGGCCGGCGCGATCAACGCGGCGCTGCTCGCCACCGCCATCGTGAGCGAGACCCGGCCCGAGCTCCGAGAGGCCTGGCGCACCTATCGCGCCCGGCAGACCGAGCGCGTGCTCGCGCAGCCCGATCCACGAGCCGCGAAGTGACGCTGCGGATCGGCGTGCTGGGCGCGGGGCAGCTCGGCTGGATGCTCGCGCTCGCGGGCGCGCCGCTGGGCCTGCGCTTCCGCTTCGTGGATCCGAACCCCGACGCGCCCGCCGGCCGACTCGCCGAGCTCATCGTGGCCGACTACGAGGACCCGGCGGCGCTCGACGCGCTCGCCGAGTGCGATCGGGTCAGCTACGAGTTCGAGAGCGTGCCGGTGGCCGCGGTGGAGGCCCTGGGCGGGCGCGTACTCGTCTGCCCAGGCGCTCGCGCCCTGGGCGTGGCCCAAGATCGCGCCCTGGAAAAGGCGGCGTTCGCCCGGCTCGGCATTCCCACGGCGGAGTTCCTGACGGTCGCGTCCGACCCCGAGCTCGAGCGCGCCTGCGCGAGCCTGGGCCTACCGGCGGTGCTCAAGACCCGACGCCTCGGCTACGACGGCAAGGGACAAGTCGTGCTCCGCCGCCCGCAGGACATCGCTGGCGCGTTCGACGCGATCGGACGCGCGCCGGCGATCCTCGAGCGGCTCGTGCCGTTCGATCGCGAGCTGAGCGTGATCGCGGTGCGCAGCGAGCGCGGTGAGATCCGGAGCTACGGGCTCACCGAGAACACTCATCGCGACGGGATCTTGCACCTGAGCTTGGCGCCCGCGCCGAACGTGACGCCCGCGCTCGAGCGACGAGCAGGCGAGATCATCGGCGCGCTGCTCGAGGAGCTGGACTACGTCGGCGTGCTCGCGCTCGAGCTGTTCCAAGTGGGCAGTGACTTGCTCGCCAACGAGATGGCCCCGCGGGTACACAACTCGGGGCACTGGACGATCGACGGCGCCCGGACCAGCCAGTTCGAGAATCACCTGCGCGCCGTGTGCGGGCTACCCCTGGGCGCCACGGACGCCCTCGGCCCCGCGGGCATGCTGAACCTCGTCGGGCACGTCCCTCCGGCCCGGGAGCTGCTCGCGATCGAGGACGCGCACCTGTACGACTACGGCAAGGCGCCGCGCCCCCGGCGCAAGGTGGGGCACCTGACGGTGCGCGGCCCGACGCTCGAGGCGGTGCGGAATCGGCTCGCTGTCGCCGAGCAATCATTAGCAAAATCAAGTGGTTGAGCCCTGATCGCCGCGCTGGGGTTGCACCCGCACAGCTGCGCTGGGCTATCCTCCGCGACGCCCCGACCCCCACGGAGGAACTCATGAGACTGACCCTGTCTGCCCTTGCTTGTGTCGCCACCCTCGCTGCCGCCAACGGAGCGCTCGCTCAGGGCCAGTGGAGCGGAAGCTATAGCCCCGCGATGCCCACCCGCTCGAGCAGCATCGACAACCTCGGCGAGGAGATGCAGTTCGTGTTCGGCGTGGACGGCGTGATGGGCGTCGACATCGTTCGCGACAAGGACGAGCTCAGTGTGGGCGGGCAGACCAGCGAGCGAACCGACAAGGCGACGTCCATCAACCTGTTCGGCGGCGGAATCATGCCGCGCTTGGCGCTCGACTACTTCGTGACTGAAGGCTTCAGCGTCGGCGGCTCGTTCGTGTTCCTGAGCCAGAGCAGCGAGACGGAGACGAGCGCCGGCGGCGTCAACCAGACCACGGACAACGGCTCGCTGCAGACGCTGTTCATTCACCCCCGGGTCGGCTACGCGCTGCCCTTCGACGAGACCTTCTCGTTCTGGCCCCGGGTCGGGCTGTTCTACATGAACCAGACCACCAAGCCGGACCAGGGCAGCGACACCAGCCGCTCCGCCATCGACTTCACCCTCGAGGCCATGTTCGGCATCTCGCCCATGTCGCACTTCGCCATCCTGGTCGGCCCGTATCTGTATCTCGGCGTGGGCGGCAGCAGCGAAATCCCAGCCATTCCCCCAGCGACCGGCACGACCGAGACGGATCGCCGGCTGACCATGTACGGGCTGACGACCAGCATCGTCGGCTACTACTGAGCCCGCCGAGCGCGCGCTCGAGGGCGCCGTCACAGCGTGGCGGCGTCCGCGAGCAGCCGCTGCATCTCCCCGTCGTCGCTGGTTCGATAGTAACCAGCGATACCCAGCGCCTTGTCCACGAGCACCAGGTGCGAGCCGTGCAGCATGCCGAGGTGATCGGCCCCGGCGTCCGGGGTGCCCTCCAGGGCCATCTTGAAGCCCTCGACGCTGGTCCTCTTGATGGCCTCGAGGTCCCCGGTGAGCAGCGTGAAGTCTTCGCCGTCGACCCCGCTCTTGCGGGCGTACTGCGCGAGCACCTCGGGCGTGTCGTGCTCGGGGTCGACGCTGAACGCGACGAACCGCAGGCCCAGCTTCTTCTGTCGAGCCTCGGTCGCCAGCGCCTTCATGCGCGCGACGATGCGCGGGCACACCGTGGGGCAGCGCGTGAACAAGAACGCCGCCACCCAGACACGGCCGCGCAGCTGCTCCGCGCCAAAGGGCTTGCCCTCCTGACTGGTGAGCGAGAACCCGCCGAGGGTGCCCAGCGTGGCCGGCCGGCTCGGCCGCCGCTCGCAGCCGAGCGCCAGCGGGAGCGCGAGCGACCCGAGCAGCAGCGTGCGGCGCGACAGCGCTCGACGGCTCGTGCGACTCATGACGCGCGCCTCATAACACCCGACCCAGCGAGTGGAAACCCCACCCCGCGCCGGGCGCGTCAGCGCGTCGCTTCGTACAGCTCGCGCAGGCGGTCGTGGGCGGGCTTCAGCTCGCCGCGAGCGATGGCCCACACCCAGTCTCGAGCCATCGCGTTGACGGGCGCCGGGAGCTCGTAGCGCACCGCGCGCTCGACGATCTCGCCGTTGAGGAAGTCCACCGCGGGCGGGCGGCCCCGCTCGATCGCGCTGAGCATGCTCGAGCGCAGCCGGCGATAGCGCGCGCCCACCGCGAGCAGCAGCGTGTGCTTGGCGAGCAACCCGGGGGAGCCCGAGGCCGCGCGCTCCGCGTCGGTCAGCGCGATCCACTCGAGATCGAGCGTGCCGCTCACCTTCTCGAGCTTCACCTGTTCGCGCCGCGCGACCTCCACCGTCTCGGTCATGATGTCGAGGGCCAGGCGGCGGACGTGCCGGTAGCGCATCAAGGTGCCGAGGCGATCGCCGCCGATGGTGCCCAGGGTGCTGATGGCGGCGTTGATCGCCAGCTTGCTCCAGCGCGCGCCGCGCAGGTTGTCAGTGAGGGTGACGGGACCGACGGCCTCGAGGGCGAGGGCCAGCGCCTCGAGGGCGGCGCTCTTGGTGCCGTCGAGCCTGCCCAGGGTGAACCCCCCGGCGGAGGTTCGCTCGTACACACCCGGCTCGAGCATGGACGCGCCCCAAGCGACGACAGCGCCGACCACCCGTGCTTCACCCGCTAGCTTGGCCACGCGCTCCTCGCACAAGCCGTTCTGAAAGCAGACCATCGCGCCTTGCTCCGCGAGCGCCCCGAGCGCGGCGCGCGCAGCCTCCTCCACCTGCGGCGGCTGCGTGGCCAGGAGCACCAGATCGAAGCGCGGGCCGCCGGGCTCGAGCCGTTCGTAGACGGCGGAGAGCTTGCCGCCCTCGGGAGCGTCGTCCCCGCGCAACGAGACGCCCCGGTCGCGGAGCACCTGGGCGATGCGCGGGTTGGTGGTCAGGACCGAGACGTCGCCCCCCTGCTCGAGCAACGTGCCCGCGATGACACCACCAATGGCTCCGCAGCCCACGATCAGGATCCGAGGGGACATGGCCGATCGGTATCGCGTCTGGCCCGGCCCCGTCGCTGCACGATTAAAATATCAACTATTACGATGGGTTGAAGACACGCCAGCGGCCCACGCGCGCGGAAAGCTTGCCCACCGAGCGGGTCTTGTGTAATCCACGCACCCACATTGACGCACCTGGTGGCGTCCCCCTGATTGCGAGACCCATGAAACGCCTCCGAAAGATTCTGGATCGACTCCGCCTGCGGTTTCCGATCGCTTCCTTCGCTTGAGCCGCTCTCTCCGGCGTCGCCGGCGCTTGCCTCCTACTCCGCTTCCTTGTCTGGCTTCTTCCTGCTTCCTTCGGCGCGAGCCGCCTTGTCTTCGAGCCCGGGGGCGGTGACTCTCACCGCCCGTGGAGCTTCGTGAAGGCCGCGATGAAGACTCGCGCGAGCTAGTCGCGCTGCTCGGCGCCGTGTTCGACGAGTATCCGGGCTGCGTGCTCGACGTCGAAGGCGAGATGCCCGAGCTGCTCCGTATCGCGTCGTGGTTTCGCGAGCACGAGGGCGCGTTCTGGGTGGCCGTCGAGGGCGGCGGCGTCGTCGGGTGCATCGGCTTCACGCCGGCCCCGGATGCCGCAGGCATCGAGCTCAAGAAGCTCTACGTGTCGAAGCGCGCGCGCGAGACCGGGCTCGGCTCGACGCTGGTGCAGCTCGTGGAGCGAGCCGCGGCCGAGCGGCGCGCGCGCTTCATCGAGCTGTGGAGCGATACCCGCTTCGTCACCGCCCACCGGTTCTACGAAGCGCGAGGCTACGCGCGCACGGAGCGCACGCGCGAGCTCCACGACAAGAGCGAGACGGTGGAGTACCACTTCGTCAAGCAGCTGGCCGAGGCCTGACGCCTCGGCCGTCACTCGCCGATGACGGTCTCGAACAGCTCGGCGATCTTGGCGTGGCCGTTGCTCGTGGGGTGGATGCAGGTCGCGTCGAACCAGTTCTCGGCGCTGGCATCCCGGAAGCACTGCCCGCTGGTGTTCTTCGCCTCGTAGCCGTGGCCGCAGAACTCTTCGCCCATGAACATCACGTCGGTGCCGGTCTCCACGGCGATCTTCATGTATCCCTCGCGCAAACCCTTGATCACCCCGCCCCCTTCTTGCCACGTGCCGGTCAGCCCCGCGAGGAACGCGGCCGGGCAAGACGACATGTTCGAGGTCAGATCCGTGTACTCGTACACGTTGGCGAACACGACGTAGGAGCCATTCGGAAAATTGGTGGGGCTCTTCAGGTAGTCGATCGCGGCCCGCACGTCCGTCATGACCTGATCGATGGCCGTCTGGGCCTGCGCCGGAGACGCCTTGCTCTGCGCGAGGTTCGCCAGGTCGTTGCCGCCGACGGTGAACACCACGAGAGTCTTCTTGGACTCGGGCCCCGGGAAGCACTGCTGGATCTGCTGGTCCCCGGACGTATACAGATCCCGCGCGCGCGCGCCGTTCTGCGCGCAGCTCTGCACCTCGAGCCCGGGGAACTTCTGCGTGAGCTTCTCGGCCAGCCGGACGCGATAGAACGAGCTCGACGGCGTGGGCGCAGTGCCCTGGGTGATCGAGTCCCCCAAGAAGACCAGCTTCTCGACACCGGCGATGTCCTGGTGAGCGGTGCCCACGCAGTGAGCGCCGAGGGTGGGCACGAACTGGTCGTAGTCCACCACGACCTCGCCATCGTACAGATCTCCGAAACAGTCCTGGGTGGTGGGGCCGGTCATGCCGCCACCGGTGCCGGTGCCGGCGCCAGTGCCGCCGCTGGCGCTCCCCGCGCTGCCACCGCTGCCGGTAGCGCCGGAGCCGCCGCTGCCTCCGGGGCTGCCGCCGGGTTCGTCGTCGCTGCCTCCGCAAGCGAGCAGGAGCGAGCAGCAGCTGAGCAGCGAGAGAGCCAAGTGAGCGGCACGCATGGCGTCGACCTCCGGGTGGAGCGGGGAGCGTAGCGCATCGACCCCGGGTGTTCAGCCGGATTCTTCCGGTCGCGGGCCGCGCGGCCCCCAAATTGTGTAGCCTCGGCGCGTGAGGCTGCTGCTCGTCGAGCCCCGACTGACCTACGACGACGATCGGGCGAACCGGGAGGCGATCGAGCGTGCCCTCGCCGATGCGAGCCTGACCCCCGGAGCCGACGACGTGCTGCTCCTGCCCGAGCGGTTCCAGCTCGCCGCCAGCCCGGCGGAGTACGAAGCGACGGTGTGTGGGCTCGCCCGGCGGCTCGGCTGTCACCTGGTCGGAGGCTCCCAGCACGCCCAGCGGGACGGCGCCGCGGTCCACCGCGGCCTCGCGGTGGCGCCCGATGGAACGGTCACGGGTCAGTACGAGAAGCTCCGGCCCTACGCCTCCGAGCGCAGCGTGGTCGGCGCGGGCACCACCCTGGGCGAGCTTCGGGTCGCCGGTCGAGACGTGCTGGTGCTCATCTGCGCGGACTTCTGGTTCTCGGATCTGCTGTTGGCAGCGACGCGGCAGCCGGATCTGGTCGTGGTGCCCGCGCTCAGCGTCAGTCGCAAGCCGAGCCCGGACTACTCGCGCGCGATGTGGCGGCACCTGTGCGTGACGCGGGCCTACGAGCTGGGCGTCTACGTCGGCGTGAGCGACTGGAGTCACGACTCCACTCTCCCGGCGCTGCACGCGAGCGGGGTGAGCGGGCTGGCGGATCCGACCCAGCTGCTCCCGGAGGCGCTGTTCGCTCCCGTCGCGCCAGCGCGGGCGCGCGCGTTCAGCCTCGACTTCGAGGCGCTCGAAGGGTTCCGACAGGATCGCCGGGACCGCGGCTTCTTCTGGACGCCGGGGGCGAGGCCGGCGCCGTCGTGACCGCCGCGGTCGGGCTGTGCGCGACGTGCGCGCACGCCCGCCGCGTGCAGAGCGCGAAGGGCAGCGTGTTCTGGCTGTGCGGCCTGGCGTCGACGGACCGCCGCTTTCCGAAGTACCCTCCGCTGCCGGTGGTGCGCTGTGCGGGCCATCGCCCCGGATCCCCGACATGAGCGAGCCAAGCACAGCCCCCGCTCGACCGCGGGTGGTGATCATCGGCGGGGGCTTCGGCGGTCTCGCCGCCGCGCGGGCGCTCGCGGACGAGGACGTGTCCATCACGCTGCTCGACCGCGCCAACCACCACCTGTTCCAGCCGCTGTTGTATCAGGTCGCCATGGCCGGCCTGTCGCCCGCGGACATCGCCGTGCCCATCCGCACTGTGCTCCGTCACCAGCCGAACGTGCGGGTGCTGCTAGCCGACGTGCAGGGGCTGGATCTGATCGCACGCCACGCGGTGATCGACGACGGCAGCTACGTCGAGTTCGAGTACCTGATCGTGGCCGCGGGTGCCAAGACCAACTTCTTCGGTCGGGAAGACGCGCTCGGACGCCACGCGCTCGGGCTCAAGACCGTGGACGAAGCGCTCGACATCCGGCGGCGAGTGCTGTGCGCCTTCGAGGCGGCCGAGCGCGCGAACGACGAGGCGGTCCGCCGGCGCCTGCTCACCTTCGTGGTGATCGGCGGCGGGGCCACCGGCGTGGAGCTGGCCGGCGCGCTCTCGGATCTCTCGCGCACGGTGCTGTCGGACGATTTCCGCGCCATCGATCCGGGCGAAGCGCGGGTGCTGCTCCTGGAGCGCGCCGAGAGACTGCTGCCCGGCTTCGATCCGCGCCTGGCGGTGAAGGCGCTGGAGCAACTTCGCGAGCTCGGCGTGCAGGTGCAGCTCGGCTCGGCGGTCGATCGCATCACGGAACGGGGCGTGCTCATCGGCAGCGAGCTCACCCCCGCGGCGACGGTGATCTGGACCGCGGGCGTGTGCGGCAACGAGCTCGGGGGCGCGCTGAGCGTCGAGCTCGATGGCAGCGGTCGCGTGCCCGTCCGACCCGATCTGTCCATCGCGGGGTTCCCCAACGTGTTCGTGATCGGCGACCTTGCGCGCTTCGTCCCCGAGGGTGGAACAGCGCCGCTGCCCGGCCTCGCCCCGGTCGCCGCGCAACAAGGCCGACACGCCGCGAAGAACGTGCTGCGACGCATCCGCGATCGCCCGAGCGAGTCCTTTCGCTACGTGGACAAGGGCGCGATGGCGACCATCGGGCGCTCTCGCGCGGTGGCGCAGGCGCTGGGCGGGCGGCTGCGCCTGACGGGCCTGCTCGCCTGGCTGGCCTGGCTCTTCGTGCACATCTGGTTCTTGATCGACTTCCGCAACCGCGTGAGCGTGCTCCTGAACTGGTTCTGGAGCTACATCGCGTACCGGCGCGGCGCGCGGCTGATCACCGGCGACCGCCCCTGGGAGCTGGCCGAGAAGCTCGCCGCGCCGCCACCGTCGAGCCGGACGACCGACGTGGCGGCCCCGAAGTAGCTTCACCTTGCGCCGCCGCGGGACAATTGCGTAGCGTAGCCGTCGATGGCAGTTCCGGCGGAGATGATGCGGGATCCCGCGGTGACCGGGCCCATTGGCTCGCTCGCGCTGAGCGTGGTCAGGCCGCAGTCGTCGAGCCTGGGGCTGCGCGCGCTGAGGTGGCATCGGGATCTGGAGCGACTCGGCGTGCGGCTGCCGCTGTTCATGGCGCACGATCTCGGGTTGCTCCTCGTCTCCTCCACAGAGCAGATCGAGCTCGGTCCCCGCACGGATCCCGCGGCGCTGGCGGCCCGAGCGAACATCGATCCGCGGCTCGGCAGCGGCTACCTCGCGCTGATCCGGGAGGTGGCCGAGAGCGAGGCTGCCCAGCGAGCCCACGGCATGCGCCTGAGCGACGACTTGGTGGTAGTGCTCCTCGCTCGCTTGCTCGGGAACGTGGCCGCGCGGGTGGCGGTCGCGCCCAGCTATCCAAGCGGCGTACCCTTCGACGCCTCGCTGCTCGACGGGCTAGAGGCCCAGCTGGCTGGGCTGTTCGTCAGCGTGCGCCGCACCTGGGACGTGGAAGCGCTCGGACAGCTGCTGGGCGCCCGGCTCTACGTGCTCACCTTGGTGGACGCGCTCGATCTCGACACGCTGCAGCTGTTCGGCATGCTCGGCGGCAACTCGTCGCAGGGCGCGCTCACGCAGGTGGATTTGCTCGCCGCCTTCGACGCGCCGGAGGCCAACGACGTGGTCGACTTCTCGCTCGAGATCCTGCCCAGCGTGCTCGAGACCAAGACCCAGCCAGGGGCCAGCAGCTACTCGGCCTTCGGCTACGCCGGACTGGCGCGTAAGGGCAGCATCGACAGCCTGGTGCTCACGGAGCTGGCCTGGGACGAGGGCGAGCTCATGCGCCGCATGGCGGACGACGAGGTGCTCTACTACGCGCGCGAGCAAGCTCGCGACGACGCGCGCAGGGTCCACCACGTCCTGATCGACGCGTCGGCGTCGATGCGCGGTGACCGCGCCACCTTCGCGCGGGGCATGGCCATCGCGGTCGGAAAGAAGCTGTTGCTCTCGGGCGAGGACGTCGTGCTGCGCTTCTTCGACTCCCGGCTGTACGAGGCGCAGACCGCACGCAACGGGCAGCTCCCGGTCGCGTACATGCTGGCGTTCAAGGGCGAACGCGGTCGCAACGCGGCGCGCGTGTTCGGAGACCTGCAGCGGACGCTCGAGATCAGCGCCTCCCGCGACGCTCGCGAGCCAGTCGTCCATCTGTTCACCCACGGCGCGCTGTACATTCCGCGAGAGACCGTGGCGAACATCGTGCGGCGCGCGAAGATGAGCGCGGTGTTCGTGATGCCACGCGGCGGCGAGCTGAACCTCGACTACCTCGACCTCTTGCACGCGCACTGGCGCGTGGATCAAACCCTGCTCGCGAAGAAGGCCACGCGCTCCCGCGAGGCGCGTCGTATCCTCGGCGCGGTGGGCGCGACTGGCGAGGCCCGACCGACGGCGCCCAGCGGCGACGACGCCGCCCACGGCGCGGCGCCGGACAGCACCCGCTGGCGAGCAGCGCCGGCCCGCGGGGCTCTGGAGCCCTGATGCTGCAGTATTTCGTCGCCTCTGTCTCGGGTACCCTCGACGAGCTGCGAACCCGAGCGCGCGCCGAGCTGTCGAGCCGGAGTCCGGCCAAGGCAGCCCAGTCGCTGATCGCCGCGCTGCTGCTCACGCACAGCCGCGAGGACGACTACGCCTCGTGTGCGGCGCTGCTGGGGGACGCCCTGGAGCAGCTGGGCGAGGCCCGCGGCGCGCTGTCCGTCGCCTGGTATCTGGGCGACCAGCAGCGCGCGACCCGACTGCTCGGTCACGTGCCGCCGGTCGATCGCGGGCGCACCTACGGTGGCTGGGCGCTGCTCGAGCCGCGTAGCGCGGCCGGTCATCACCGGCAGGCCGCCCAGGAGTTCGACTCGGCTGGTCTGCTCGTGCGCGCCGCCATCCACTACGAGAAGGCCCAGGACGCGCGCATGGCGCGCAGCCTCTGGGCGCGGCTCGCGGATCGCATCGACGCGCGACAAGACGCGTACGCCGCCGGGCTGGCCCGCTTCAACGTCGCGCGCACCAGCGGCATGCTGGACGACGCGCGTGGCCAACGCGAGGCCACCGTGGGCGCGGTGCACCTGCTCGAGGAGGCGGCGGACCGCTTCGAGTCCACTGGGCTCAGAGAGCGCGCGTTCGACTGCTACCACGTGCTGATCTCCATCGGCGAGCTGACGGGTTCGTTCGAGCACGTGCTGGAGGGCGCGGTGAACGCGACCCGCATCTTGGCCGAGGACAACCTGCGCTATCACGCGTTGCGGCTGCACGGTCACACGCTGCGCCTCGCCCAGGCGCAACGCGAGTTCTCCGCGGCCGCCAGCGTCGCCCGCGAGATGACGGACTATGCGCGCAAGCAGGGCCTCGGACGCATCGCCAGCGCCGGCGTGCTGCGGCAGGCCGAGCTGTGGCAGCAGGTGGCTGACGCCACCCTCACGAGCGGTGGCCCGGCGCAGCTGGCGGAGAATGCCCTCCTGGCGAGCCTGCTCGCCAACGCCGAGGCGGGGCGCTACTCGCAGGTGGGCCTACTCTACCGCAAGCTGTCCGAGGTCGTATCCGAGGCCTCGCGGCGCGAACACTACGACCGGGCGTCGCGCCGCTATCAGGGCGCCCTCGACGCTCAGCTCGAGGCCGACGCCCTCGACGAGCGGCTCGGAGAGCACGTGGGACCGCCGGACGTGTGGCACGAGGATCTGGTGGAGTGGGAGCACCGCGGCAATCCCGCCGAGGCGGCTGCGGACGTGCTGCTCGATCCCCAGGAGTCCGAGGACCGGATAACACGGCGCAGCGCGCTGGTCGCGCGGCTCGCCGGGCTGGCGGTGGAGGCCGCGGCGCCGAACGACGTACCGCGCGCGCAGGTCGTGGTCGCCGAGCAGCTCGCGCCGATCGGTCTGTACCAGCTGCTCTCGCCCATCGAACACTTGTTCCAGAGCCCCCACGAGGCGGTGCGGTTGGCCGCCATCCGCGCGCTCTCACGCTACTTCTACAAGCGCACCTTCGTCACGCTGGAGCGAGCGCTGCTCGATCCTCATCCGCCCGTGGTCAGCGAGGCCACCGAGACCCTGGAGCGGCTGCGCTTCGATCACGCTTTCGAGCCGCTCGCGCGCATCTTCCGCACCGCTCACAGCCCGAACGCGAGGCTCGCTGCGCTGCGCGCGCTCGCTCGCATCGACGTGCTCGACGCCGCGGAGCTGATGCTCAGTGTGCTCGAACACGGCAGCGCGGACGAGCGCAACGCCTCCGTCACCGCGCTCAAGATGGCGCGAGGGGGGCGGTTCTTCGAGCTGGCGCGCTCGGCCTATCCGCAGTCTTCCGAGGGGTTGCGCTCCACGCTGAAGGAGCTGCTGCAGAGCCGCGGGATCGCCGTCTGACCCCTCAACCCGCGGCCAGCGCCGCGCGAAGCGCGGGCTCGAGCTCCGGAAACACCCACTGGTAGCCGAGGCGGCGCAAGACGCCGGGTACCGCCCGCTGGCCCGTGAGCAGCGGCTCGGCGCCCTCGCCGAAGCGCGCGCGCAGCGCCAGGCCGGGCACCCGAAGCCACGACGGCCGACCGAGCGCCTCGCCGATCGCGCGCGACAGCGTCGCGTTGTCGACCGCCGCGGGCGCCACCACGTTCACCGGGCCCGACACGGATTGTTCGTCGAGCAGCCGCAGCAGGATGGCCACCGCGTCCTGCAGGGCGACCCAGGACACGACCTGCTCACCCGAACCGATGGGACCCCCAGCGAACGCCCTGAAGGGCTTGACCATCTCCGCGAGCGCTCCGCCGCCAGGGCCCAGCACGATGCCGAGCCGCGCGCAGACCACCCGCACGCCGAGCTCACTCGCCTGGCGCGCAGCGCTCTCCCACTCGACGCACACCGACGCGAGGAAGTCGGTGCCTGCCGGCGCGCCCTCGTCGAGCTCCACCTCCGGCGCACGCGCGCCGTAGTAACCCACGGCCGACGCGCACACCAAGACGGCGGGCTTCGCTTGGGCCTCTCGCATCGCGAGCACGAGCTGTTCGGTGCTGCGCACCCGGCTCGCGCGGATGCGCTCCTTCGCCGCGCGGGTCCAGCGCGCGCCCACCGCTTGCTCGCCCGCGAGATGCACGACGGCGTCCGCGCCGTCGAGCGCGCGATGCCAGTCGCCCGCCGCCTCCGGCTCCCACTGCACCACGGAGCCCCCGGGTGGCGCCGCCACGCCCGCCACGCGCCGGGAGAGCACGGTCACGGCGTCACCACGCTCGGCGAGGGCGCGGACCAACGCGCCGCCGATGAACCCCGTGGCGCCGGAGACGACGACCTTCTTCATGCCCCGGACTGTGGGGCCGACAGTGGCGATTGCACAGCGGTTTCCCGTGCGGTTTCGCCAGCGGCGGGCCGGGTGGCTGGACGGGCCGAGCAAAACTGTCTACGAAAGCACCATGAGATCTGCCCTCACCCTTGGAGTCTTGGTCGTCGCCGTCACAACCGTGGGCTGCGCCAAGAAGCCCGCCGCACCGTTCGACACCCTGGTGTCCTCCAACGTGACCGCCTTCCGGTTGCAGAACTACGAGCCGCAGCCCACCGCCGCCGCTCCGGGTCAGCCCGGCGCCATCCCTGGGCTGCCGCCGGAGATCTCGCAGTGGGTGCAGCAGGGCGCCGCGGGGCTACAGCAGCTGATCCCGCCGGGGCTCTTGCCGCCGGGGCTGTTGCCGGGCACCGGCCAAGGCGCCGCAGCTCCGGCGCCCGTGCAGGACACGACGCCCCGCTTCCATGGCTTCCGCATCCTCGGTCAGACCCAGGTCATCGACGAGGGGCTCAAGAAGGATCTCGCCGCCATCCTGGGCAAGGAGAGCAACTTCGACAACGCTCACGCAGGCTGCATGTACGCCGAGATGGGCATCTCGTTCTCGTCCGGCGCGCAGCCCTACGACGTGCTGATCTCGTTCTCCTGCAACCAGGTGAACGCGCGCACCTTCGCGTGGCCCCACCCGGCAACCGGTATGAAGCCCGGAACCGTCAAGGACCTCTCGGAGGTCGTACAAAACCTGTTCCCGCCTGGCACCTGAGCTGGAGCCCGACGTGTCGTCCCACGAACCGCTACCGCTGAAGGACCTCGCGCCGTCGGATCAGCTCGCCCTCGCCGCGCTCTTGCGCCTGCTCGTACGCCTCGACGGGCGCTTCACGGACGGCGAGCAAGAGGAGCTCGGGGACCTCGCGCTGGCCATGGGAGAACGGCGCTTCTGGCAGGTCATGGACGAGGCCGCGCAGACCCTGCCGGACGAAGCCGGGATCCGCGAGGCCGCCAAGCGGGTCACGGACCAGGACGCGCGAGAGCTGTTGTACGTGGCGCTCGTGCGCGTCGCCGAGAGCGACGTCATCCAGTCCAGCGAGGCGGGGTTGCTCGAGTGGTTGCGCAGCGAGTGGAACATCGTCGAAGGCGAGGCTTGAGGCATCGACGATGCCCGCGAGCGAGCTGACGACGGTCCGCCTCAGATTTCGCGGAGCGGACGTGTTTCTCGCTCCTGGCCAGTACCTGCTGGGCCGCAGCGCGTCCTGTCAGCTCGTGCTCGATCACCCCCGGGTGAGTCGTCGTCACGCCCGGTTGGTGGTCCACCCCGACTGGATCACGGTGGAGGACCTGGACAGCGCGAACGGCGTATTCGTCAATGGCGAGCGCATCACGGGCGTGCGTCACATCGAGTCCGGGGCTCAGGTGCTCGTGGGCGGGGAGCTGCTCGAGCTGCACGTGGAGCCGCCGGAGGGCTCACTCGACGGTCGCGCGACGCAGGTCTCGATGCCCAGCGTGGCGCCGGCGTCGTCGAGCCAGGACTGGGAGCTGGCTGACTCGGCCAGCGCGGGAACACAGAAGGCGGAGGTGTTCGAGTTGGTCGGGCGCGTGGCCGATCGCGCGCTCGCCGAAGGGCGCGCAGACGAAGCCGAGAGCGTCCTGCGCGCGCACCTGACCAAAGTGCTCGATCAGGCCAAGCGCGGCGTGGCCATCGTGGACAGCACGCGCAGCGCGGCGCTGCACTACGCGCTCGAGCTCGCGCTCGCGACCGGCAACGGCCGCTGGGTCGACTACGTCATCGAGCTGCACGCGGCGGTGCACCAGATCATCCCGGAGGCGCTGCACCGGGAGCTGCAGGGCGCGATCCCCCGGGTCGCGCCCGTCCCGAGCGAGAGCCTCGAGACCTACGCCCGCGCGCTCGGGCAGCTGCCGGATGGCGCGGACAAGGCCAGGGCGAAAGAGCGCCTGGAGTCGCTGCGACGCGCGGCCCTGGCCAAGCGCTGAGTCAGCCGTCGAACACGCCTAGCTTCACCAGCACGTTGCCGCTGGCGTCGAGGCCGGGTGGTACCACCCAGATCGTCTCTCCGGCCTCCGCCCGCTCGCACAGCGCAGAGAGCCGGTCCTCGTCCGAGGAGGGGATGCGCAGATCCGGCACGGAGGTCGCGCGACGCGCCATGCTGCGCAGCCAGCGCTGGTCGTTCGACAAGTCGCTCTCGTACACGAAGCTCCGGGCCCGAAACTCGTGCGTCCCGGGGACGCTCGAGACGACGCGCAGCGCACCCATCCGGGTGTGCACGCGCACCGCGGGGCTCTTCCACTGCGCCACCCCGCGCAGCACACGAGCGCGCAGCATGCGCAGCGTCAGCGCCTTCACCCACGCGCCGGCCAGCATGCGGGGCGCGAGGCTGAGCAGGCTGACGCCCACGAACACGCCCGGCTCGATGGTGGGCGCTCCGTAGTACGCCGCGGCGATCGCCAGCTCGTCCGGCCCCAGGCCCAAGCGCTTGCGCGTGGGGACATCCAAGAAGTGCCCCGGACAGGTCAACAGCCCGATGGCGCCGGGCAGCAGATACAAGTCCGACAGCACCCAGCCTGGCAGCGAGAGATCACCCGGGAAGGCCAGGGCGTTGGCGTCGCGATACCGCTCCACCAGCGAGGGGTGCTCCTCCGCCGCGAAGAACGCCGCGCGCACACCGAAGGGCTCGAGATCGAGCCGCTCGCGGTTGCTGCGCGAGCCAAGCGCTCCCAGCGAGACATCCGGGTGCCTACCGAAGAACTCCGCCGCCATCGCGCCGAGCACGTCAGCCGTCACGGTCGAGCTCCTCACTCGCATGCGCCAGGGAGTACTCCGCGGGGATCTCGAGCCAGCGGCTGCCGTTCGGAAACACGCACACCAGACAGCGCGACGCGCCGCCCGCCTTCTCGCACAGCTCGGTCATGGTCAGCGGCTCCACCTGCAGGCCCAGCTCGGCGACCAGCGCCTGCACGCGCGCTGGGGCCACCGCGGGGACGAGCCACGCATCGCCGACGGGCAGGCCGTTGGTCGCGTAGCTGCGGATCTCGGCCTCACTCACGGCGATGAGCCGCTCGCTGCCGAAGCGCTCGGCGAGTCGCCTCGAGCCATCTCCGACGATCACGTCGTGGCACACGAGCAGCCGATCCACCGCGCCCAGCGGCAACACGGCCATGTTCCCGTGAAACGCCGGCTGTCGCAGCTCGAGGGTGAGCAGCTCCCCGTCGAAGTGCGAGGCGGCCGCGTCGAGCCCCGCGCGATTCGTTCTTCCGCCGTGAAACAGCAGCGTCACGTCGTCGAACCAGGCGACGTCACCTTGGCCCTCCCAGAGCGCGGTCTCGGGTAGGTCGATGAGCTCGAAGCCGAGTCGCTCGACCAGCGGCGCCCAGAGCTCCCGCTCTCCCCGTCGATGCGCCGCGAACATACGCGGCAAGATGAAGCGCGGGCGACCGCCAGCGCGAGGCGGGAGCGGGTGGCCGGCCTCGGCGGCGTAGGGTAACCCGGTCAGCGCGTCGTCCGGCGGAAGCACGCACACCCGGCCCCCCCGCTGCTCGATGCGACGCGCCAGCGCGAGCCACTCGCGTCGCGCGCCCCGCGCGTCCACCGGGCTCGCCTCGGCGCTGCGAAAGTTCGCTCGACCGCGCAGCGCCCAGCCTCGGCCCGGCGGTGACATGAAATACAGATCCGTCAAGGTCGTCTCCTGCTGCCGCCCGAGTCATTCCGTAGTCCGTCGGAGGCGTAAAGGGTCGTCTGAATAGCGGGGGCCGCACGCCCGTCGGACTAGGCGTTCGCACGAGCCACCCTCGATGAAACGGCCGAAGCACTTCGTCGGCGTCTGGAACGACCAGAACGCCTACTTTCCCCACCTGGACGGCGCGTCCGTGATGGTGTTCGAGATCAGGGATCTGCCGTCGGATCGACGTTTCATCCAGAGCACCGCGGACGTCTTCGCCTGGGCGACGTTCGTGTGGCGACACACGGACTCGCAGGTGGTCGTCAGCCCGGTCGCCAGCTGAGCGAGCTCAGTCCGTGAGGGGCGACGTCGCCGGCGCGGAGGTCACGACCCAGCGCTTGCGCCGAAGGCGCTTGTCGGCGGGCAAGTCCGGCACCACCACGCCCACCCGCTCCTCGCCGGCACCGCGTCGCACCGACAACAGAGCGCGAGTTCCCGGGCGCAGGGAGGCCAGCGCCTCGCTCACCTCGTCCATGGAGCGGACGGGAGCGCGACCGACACGAAGGATCTCGTCGCCGGCGCGCAGGGGCGACGCGGGCTGCACGCGGAGCACTGTCGCGGAGTCCACGTCGTGCCCGGAGATCCCGAGCACCTGCAGCGCGAGCGCCTCGGCGGTGAAGCTCTGGACTTCCCTCACCCGCACGCCGTAGCCCGCGCGCTTCAGGCAGGGCGTCACGTCGATCGGACCCGGCGCCGCCAGCAGCTGCGCGGCGTAGCGATACACCTCGGGCGACGCCTGCTGAAGCGCGCGCAGGAAGCCTTCGCTGCTCAGGGCGCGCCCGCTGCCGGCGGCTTCGCGCGCGGCGCGATGTACCGCGAAGAGCGAGCTGCTCGCGGCGCGCAGCTCCGCGTCCACACAGAACGCCCACAGCGCGCCCGCCGCGTAGGCCTCGGACTCGGTGGCCTCGGCGACGCTGGCCCGGGTGTGGACCGCCCCGTAGCGCGTGGCCAGGTCCGCCAAGCGCTGCCCGGCCTCGCGCGCGCCCACACCATCGAGCCGCGCCGCGAGCACCTGCTCGAAGTAGCGCGTCACGCCCTCGTTCAGCCACCACGCGTCGGCGCGATTCCAGAGGTGGATCAGCTCGTGCACCACGACCACGCCCATCGGGGACGACGCACGGTCGTCCGGCTCGCGATCGTAGAGCAGCGAGATACCCTTGCCGACCACCCCGCCGGCGCGCTCGGCGCCTCGATCGACGACCAAGAGCAGCCGCTCCGCGGGGAGCGCGCCCAAGAGCACGCTCGCGCGCTCGAGCGTGCGCGTGGTCAGGCGCTCGAGCGGGGCGAGCTGCTCGGCCGTGAAGTCTTGCGTCACCAGATCCAAAGTCGTGCCCCCCACCTGTACGCGTCGCTCCAGGAACCGACCCGTGTAGTAAAGCGCGTGGCGCAGCTCCGCGAGGGACGACGCCTGCCAGCTCGGGCCGGCGCCGGCCGCGACCGACGACGCGCTCGACCAGCCCTCGGGCAGCGAGAGCCGCAACGTCGCCGCCAGATCAATCTCCCTCTGTCTGTCGCCCGCGGTCACGACGTGGACCGTCGGCAAGATCGCGCGACCGTTGACGAACCAGCCTCGCGCCGTGGGGTGCGGCACCTCGTCGAGCCCCACTACGGGATCGTACTCGTGATGGTCGAGCCGAACCCGATAGCGCACGCGCAGCGAGCCGGAGCTCGGGCGCTCGAACTCGGGGGTCCAAGCCCGGTAGCTGCCGTCGTCGTGGATGCGATCGACGAAGCGGGCGTAGCCGCTCGGGCCCTTGCGGAACGCTTCGTCCCGGAAGCGCACCTGCAGCGACTCGAAGCCGTGCGGCACCCAGTGAAGGGGCAGGGTCAGCTCCACGTCGACCTCGGCGCGCCTCGCGTCCACCGGGCCGCGCAGGGTCAGCGTCGCGTCCACCGCGGCGCGCGGCTCGCCGACGGGCGCCGGAGCGGGCGCCGCGCCGTCGGTAGGCGCCGCCGTCGGCGCCTCGGCTGGACCGGGCCGGGGCGCGCAGGCCGCCAGCACGACGGTGAGGACCACGAGCGCGCGCATTCGCCGCAGGGTATCAGCGTCGCGGCTCGGCTTCACGAGGGGCGCCGTCGCGCGAGCCAGGCGATGCCGATCCCGACCAGGTAGGCGACCAGCAGGGGCCCGGCGGCCATGAACGCGAGGAGGCCGAGCATGAGCACGATCTCGTTTGCCAGCCGGTCCGCGCTCGGATCCCGGAGCCCACCCATGATCTCGACGACGCCGCGGGACAAGTTCAGCATGGACAGCGCGATCACGATGCTGCTCAGGGGCAAGAGCACGGCCACCAGCGTGCGCCACCAGCCGAGCGCCGCGTGGCGCATGAAATAGAAGACGAGCAGCGCGACACGCCACACCGCCACCACCAGCAGGAACCACAGGTTGAGCTGGGTCGCCACCGGCATCGACACCAGGCGCTCCACGGGGATGGCGTACAGCAGCGCGGGAGGCGCGGTCAGCGACACGAAGGTCAAGACGTGGCGATAGCTCCAGCTGCGCGGTCCGAGCGGCCAAGCCACGAGGAAGAGCACGAGCGCGAGCACCAGCACATACGCCACCGAGCCGAGCCCTGTCTTCTGCAGCGCCGAGGCGCTCGGATCGTCCCACCAGCGCCCGATCCCTACGAGCCACGTCGTGCCGAGTCCGACGCCCAGGTGGGGCCAGGCCCAGCCGTCGAGCTCCTGCTGCCGGGACCGGAACGTGAGCAGGCGCCAGACGTCGTTCAGCACAGCCATCCGCGGCGAGCAGACTAACCCACTACGGCGTCGAATGCCCTTGTCGGCGAGGCGGGCACGCTCTACCTACGCGTGGGTCATGATCCCCCGAAGCCCCTCCCCGCTGCTCCTCGTGATCGCCTTCGCCGCCGCGTGCGGCAGCGCGCCGCCCCCCGAGCCCGAGGCGCCGGCCGCTCCCCCCACGGCAGCGACCGCGCCGGCCCCCACGCCGGCGACGGACCCGACCGCTCCCGCGCCGAGCGAGACCAGCGAGACGCCCCCATCCGCGCCCGAGCCCGGGCCGAAGCTCGGTCGCCCGCCGAGCGACGTGCTGACCGCGCCGAAGATCGCCTTCCTGATCAACTACTCCAGCTCGGCACCTCAGGAAGCGGCGGACAAGAAGTGCAGCGCAGCGTTCGCGAAGGACCCGGCGGGCAAGGCGACCTGCATGCAGAAGGAGCGCTCCGAGTTCATGGCCGACGCGCTGCGCTTCACGAAGGACGCCAAGGGCAACGTGACTTGGTCCATCTACCGCCGCATGGGCTCGACCATGGTGATCCTGTCCAAGGTCCGGGTGCAGACCGCGGACGACGGCGACAGCGCCGTGGCGGTGACCGTGCTCGAGGCGGGCAAGACCCCGAGCGTGCTCTTTCCGAGCGCGCGCAAGTTCGCGGTCTCGATTCCCAACGAATACTCCATCGAGCTAGACGACCCGCGCTACGGAAAGCTGGTCTACGACGCCAAGATCGGCCTGTTCGCGGACTGAGGCCAGCGCCCGGGCGCTACTTGGCGGTTGGATCGACCACCCGGCCGATGAACAGCGCGGCGCCGGTCTCCAGGTCGCGGATGACGAACAGGAACGCACGGTTCAGCTCGAGCTCCTTGGGCGTGGGCACGCTGGTCACGCCGACCGTGACGCCCGTCGCTGCCGCCGCCTCGGTGCCGGCCTCGTTCACCTTGACGAAGCCCTCGTGGATCACGTCCTGGATCTGCAGCCCGCCGCTGCCGTTCATGGCCGAGAAGTCGGCCTGGTCGCTGAAGGCGGTGGGCATGCCCATGGCCTTCAGCGGCGCGGCGAGGCTCTCTTTGCTGCGGAACTCGAAGCGCGGCATCGTCACGGTCACGGCGTAGCCCCCGCCGGTCGCCGACGCGATCGCTTCCAGCTTCTCCGCGCTGAGGGACTGCTCGAACTGCGCGAAGCTGCCCGCCTCCGGCAGGATGGCCAGGAACTCGACGCCGGAGCCGTCGTAGTCGATGCGGGTCGCCTGCCAGCCCTCGCCCTCACCGTAGCGCTCGGCCACGGTGCCCTTCATCAGCGCAGCCGTCACGGTCGAGCCGTCGGGTCGCGTGAACGTGCCGTCCTTCGTGGCCTCGGGCTTGAACGGCTCCTTCCACGCCGCGTTGAAGTACACGGTGTTCGTGAGCACGAGCCGGGTGAGGTCGTTCACGCTGCCCGCCGGCAACAGCTCGGGGATCTTGCCCTCGGTCTGCTGGCTGACCCAGTCGTTGATGGTCTCTCGCGAGCCCTCGCTGTTGGCGGCGAAGTCGAGCAGCTTCACTCCGGCGCCGTAGTTCTGGCCGAGGACGTCCAGGTAGCTCGACAAGAACGAGTAGTCGCGCTGCGCCCAGGCGGCGTTCGAGATGCGCAGGCGAAACTCCTTCCCGTCCGCCCCCTTCGCTCCCTGACCTCGGGACGCCAGCTTCTGGTCCAGCGTGTTGAAGGCGGCGTGCAGGTCCGCGTCGCTCTGCGCGAAGTGCAGCGTGTCCTTCATCTCGCTCTTCGTGTCGCCCGCGGCGCCGGCGTAGGTCATGACCAGCGCGATCGAGATGCTGTGCGGCGAGTAGAAGAAGTTGCCCTCGGGTGCGACGGCGTGGAGCAAGTCGATGGCGAACGCGAGGTTGTTCCCCGTCAGCTCCCTCACCGCGTCACTCGCCGCCGTCGCCGGCAGCCGCTGCTTGTCGCTCTTGGCCTCGTCGACCAAGACGTCCCCCGGGCCCGCAGGCTCGGTGTCGGCGCTGCAGGCCGCAAGGCCGCTCAGGAGCGCCGCGGACAGGACCAGTGCCGTAGGTCCGCGGAAACGGCGGGAAGCGTGACGGAGTGAGGCGGTCGAGAGTTCGGTCATGACTGCGCGAAGAGCAAACGTCGTGCCGAGGGCCGGGCCTGGAATGACAGCGCGTTCTGGGAGGCGCGGCGCGCCGCGGCACACTCGCGTGGCACAGCCACCGGCAGCCCGATCACGGCGCCGACTTCAGCTGGATCCCCTGCAGCCACTCGAAGCCGAGCTGCCCCGGCTTGGTGGTCACGACCACGACGCTGCCCTTCGGCATCGCGCCGTACTGCGCGAACGACACCCGCGCGCCGAGGGTCCGTGGGCCGGGGCGCCACGGTCGCAGCTTGACGTGATAGCTCGTCGACTTGCCGCGGTTGGCCCAGCGCTCGAGCACCTCCGTCTCGTGCGCGGACGGC
The DNA here is from genome assembly GCA_019637295.1 of Polyangiaceae bacterium. Classification (GTDB taxonomy): domain Bacteria; phylum Myxococcota_A; class Polyangia; order Polyangiales; family Polyangiaceae; genus JACKEA01. Next base: position 93,982 of record JAHBVX010000016.1, on the reverse strand, counting down.
TCAGCGAAGTCGAGGCCGCAGTTGACCGAGTACAGCGTCGTGACCCACGCGCAGGGCACGCCAAACAGCGAGAAGCCGAGCGTGAGGATGATGTCGCGGAATCCCGTGGACCGGGCGCGCAGCGCGAGGAACGAGAACGCCGCTAACGCGAGCCAGGTCACCACGGACCCGACGAAGGCCACACGCTGCAGCTCCTTCCCGGTCGTCTCCCACACGCTCACCGGCACGATCACGGCGAGGAACGCGACGATGGACGCGACGATGGTGGCGATGACCAGCCCGCGCTTCCAAGCCCCCCGAGTGCGCCTCGGCGCAGGCGACATCAGCGGCAGCGCCGCCGCCATACGGGCCAGGGTGTCGGCGACCCAAGCGAAGTACTCCTCGCTCAGCTCGCCGTGCTGCAAGCCTGCCTTGTGAACCGAGAGGTATCCGTCCCGCTCCAGGTTGACGTCGGTGAACCACGACAGACACGCGAGCACCCCCTGCCTCACCTCCGCCGCCGCGAGGAGCCGACGCAGATCGTCGTCGGACGCGTCCGACTCGACGTAGACCAGGTCGTCGAAGCTCGAGTCACCGGTCTGCAGCTCGCGGTTGATGCGCAGCCGCTTGCCCCAGCGGTCGCTCCTGGTCTCTCGCCGAAACTTGACCGCCCCCGGATGGACCATCAGAGGTCGCTCAGCGCCAGCTTGGGTGGCGGCTCGCGACGCGCCGAAGAAGAGCTCACCCGGCGCGTCGACTCGAACGCCGATCCGTACGCCGGCGGGCGTCCCCTTGGTCGGGGGCAGCCAGGTGGCGCGCAAGTGCCTGCCGCCGCGCTCGAAGGAGAAATCGCGATTCGACGCCGCGCCGCTCAGCGCCGTCGCCAGGGCGGAGAACTGCGCGCGCAGCTCGAGGTGGCTGAGGGCTTGAGGAGACGGCGGGACCATCGGGTACCGCCGCACACCGTACGCAAATTCCGCGTCCAGCGCGACGCCAAGCGCGCTCCGGCGCCCTCTGGCGGCCCCCCCGACGCCAAACTCGCTTGACCTCGGCTCGATGGTGCCTATCTTACGCCCCATCTCCAATCTCCGAGATCCCCCACTCCCAACTACGGGGGCGATCGGTTTCGACGTGGGGACTGAAGGTTAGTCTGCGTGCACTGGTTTCCGGTCCAGTTCAAAAACGGAACGTACTAATTGCGAACGACAACGCGATCGAAGCTCTCGCGGCCTAATACGCCAAGGAGCCGTCCAACCGTGAGATTGTCTTGGTAACGGACGGGCGCCAACCACGAAGGCTGGGTTACCCGAGGGCGTCTTCGATAGGGTGACCGAGATTCGCGAAGACTAGGTCGTGACCGAACTCACGGACTCAGTCGTCAGGGACATGACGACTACGCACGTGAACGAGGGCTAATTGGACGCCTCGCGGACCCGGGTTCGATTCCCGGCGCCTCCACCATTGCAATGAATTCGAACCGCCATCCGCAACGCGGAGAAGATTCAAAGCCTGGAAACGACACGAAGCCCGGAAGTAAGGTCTCCCTACTTCCGGGCTCTCTGCTGTCAGCGTGACGGGTCCGGTAAGACGGCGAAGAGCGAGGGCTGAAGCCTCGGTGTGCTGAGCGAGCAGCCGGTTGAGCTGTTTGACTTGGGACTCGATCCAAGCCCGGGGCGGCGGGGTGAAGAGATCGGTCTTCGACGACTCCAGGCTCGCGACGTCGGCGCGCAAGGTTTTCACCTGCTCTTCAGCTTGGGCGAGAGCATCGGCGAGCGCCGGGGTAGCGCGGCCGGAGGCGACGAACTCGACAAAGTTGTGAATCCGGGTTTCCGCCCGGTTGAGCTCCACCTTCTTCAGACGCAGTTCCTCAGGAACGTGCTTGAACTGCTCCTTCACCTTCTGCGCGGTGCGCTCGTAGACCAGGTCAAGGACCTCGGGATTGAGCACTGCTTCATTGAGAGCTGCGACGAACTCCGTCTCCAGCCGCTTGCGGGCGATCAACTTGCGGTTGTCGCAGGACCGTCGCGAAGCGTTCAGGCAACCGTAGTACCCGCCGGTCTTGCCGCTCACCAAGGCAATCGCGCCGCCACAGGAACCACACTTCAGCGTCCCTGACAGGAGGTGCGTCGGGTGAGATTCGACATAGCTCTTGCGTTTGCCCTCGAAGCCGCGCTTGCCCTTCTTGCGGGGAAACACACCGTCAATCTCCCTCCAACGGGCCTGTGCTGCAGTCCACTCGTCATCGGAGATGATGCGGATGTCCTGTCGGTCTTGAACGACCCACTCCTCTTTGGGACGAGCGACCTGCTTCATCTTGCCAGTCATCGGGTCCTTCACCGTCGTCGTCCGATTCCAGATGAAACGGCCAATGTACTTTTCATCCTTCAGGATTCGCGACACCGTCGAAACGTTCCAACCGCCCTTGAGCTTAACCTTCGTTGGGACCTTCTCATCGTTCAGCACCTTGGCGATCTTCGTCACGGCCTTGCCGTTGATGAAGTCGCGATAGATGCGCTGGATGATCCGCGCCTCCTCCGGAACGACCACGAGCTTGAAGCCCTCGGCACGCAGACGACCCTTTTTGTCGTACTTGGCTTCGCCCTCGGGAACCGTGGTGTAGCCGTATCCACGGCTGCCCACGGAAAAGCCCCGGAGCACCTGCCCCATCTGGCCACGGTGGGTCTTCTTCTTGAGGTCGGTGAGATACAGCTCGTTGATGATCCCGCGAAACTGGTAGGCGACTTTCGCGTGCTCTTCGCGCATGTCGAGCCCGTCGCTCACCGAGATCAGGCTGATACCCCAGAACTGGAAAAGGCAGAGTAGCGTGTTGAAGTGCTGGTTGTCGCGGGAAAGACGGGACGAGTCGTCGACCAAGACAGCCTCGAACAGCTTGTCTTCCGCCGCCTTCTTCAGAGCTTCGAGCCCGGGTCGTGAACGAATCGACCCGGACTGCGCTTCGTCGAAGTAGATGTGGTCTTCGAGGACCGTGATCCCGTCACGTTTCGCAAACTCTTTGCAGACCCGGATCTGATCGTCGATGCTCTGTTCCCGTTGGTTCTCGCTCGAGAACCTCGCATACACCGCTGCTCGCATGGCTATCCTCCTTCAGGGCACGCACGAACTCCTCGGCGAGGAGCTCCGCCAGGTGATCGGCGAAGTCGATCATCTCTTGGGAGAGCACTTCTTCGGTTTTCTCTCGTAAGTTTCTCGCAACGGCGCCCACTCAATTATGATAGACGATGACTATCATTCCCGCAAGCGATTTCCCAGTGTATTTCGCGCGATCTCCGAGAGATCGAGTTCCAGACGGCCTTCGTAGTGCTCAGGAAGCTCGTCCAGTCTCGTCACACGGGGGAGAGCATCGGGAGAGCGCAAGGCCCCACCAATCTTGGCTCCCAGGAGGACCGGCTTACGCAGGACGCCACCGCGGGCGCTCAGCACCAAGAGCTCCCCCGCGTAGAAGTGGAGGCTCAGCTCGACCTTCCTTTCCAGCAAAACCTCGGGAAGCTCGAAGCCCGGCACGGCTTTGCCGACCGCTCGCGAGAACGCCCGCAGCACGCGCACGATCAGGGCCGCAGTCGCCACAGGCAGCTCGAACTTCCTCAGCGCCAGCGCAACCCCGAACTCGAACAGGTTCCGACGCGAGAACTCCCTCCGCTTTCCCCGCCCCGACGTCTCGGCGAAGTCCGGTTCGATGACGCCCTTCTCGCACAGGTGGATGAGGACGTGCTGGGGTACGCCGAGGCGGAGTTGGACTTCTTTGAGGGTGATGGGAGGGTCGGGGGGCATTTGATTGGCATCGTCTATCATCAAAAGGTAGGCGTCAAAATGCATGAAATAGCACTCCCCTCCCCCCAACGAGATCGAGGCCGTCGTCGCGCCTGTGGGCAGTGTGGACAACTCGCCCCGCGAGTTATCCAAGCCTGTGTGGGGAACGTGGTCAGGCTCGTAGGAGGTGTTCCTTGAGCCAGAGCTGGGCAGGGTGTCCACGTTCTCCACATGGGCGGCACTGTCCATGGGCCTTCCATTGGCCAGCGCTTAGGTGAGGATCTCGACCGGCGCTGAAGTCTTGATCGAGCCTCACTCCCGATGATGTAGCCCCCGTCAGTGGCCGCTCGAGCACGCCGAGCAGTTGTAGTAAGAAATAAAGCGTACGACGGCAACCTCGCTTGTTCCGCGAGAGTTGCGATGGCATGGTACGGGGCGCATGTTCAGGTCCGTGAGCTATTGCCGCACCCCGGGCAGCAAGTGAAAACGAGGCAACGGCGGAGATGGCAAGAAAGTCGAGTGCACCGACAACGAGCGGACGAACCAATCGTCCCAAGCAGGATGTAGTGTGTGTGGACCTCTTCTGCGGTGCCGGTGGGCTGACCCGCGGGCTCATCGATGCCGGTGTGCGCGTGGTGGCCGGCGTCGACTTTGACGATGCCTGCGAGCACCCGTACACGGCGAACCACAAGGGAATCGCATTTCACAAGCACGACGTCGCGAAATTGAAGGCGTCGGAGATCGAAAAGTGGTTCGGTAATGCGTCGATCCGCGTCCTCGCGGGTTGCGCTCCATGCCAGCCGTTTTCTAGCTACTCGCAACGCTATGAGACTGTCGGAACCGAACGTTGGGGTCTCCTCAACCACTTCGCTCGTCTGGTCAAAAAACTCATGCCGGACATCGTCACGATGGAAAACGTCCCCACCGTGACGAAGCACGAAGTGTTCGACGACTTCGTCGCGACACTGAAGCGTCTCGGTTACGAGGTCTGGTACGATGTCGTCGACTGTACCGAGTACGGTCTGCCGCAACGCCGACGTCGCACGGTGCTCCTGGCGTCACTGCATGGGCCCATCGGACTGCGAGAACCCGACTCGTCGAAAGTCAAGGCGGTCGAGGACGTCCTGAAGGATCTCCCCGTTCTCAGGCATGGAGGCACCGACAAGAAAGACCCTCTGCACACAGCGTCGAGCCTCTCACCGCTAAACCTCAAACGAATCAAGGCATCGAAGCCCGGTGGCTCGTGGCGTGACTGGCCAAGGCACCTCATCGCTAAGTGCCACACGAAAAAAACGGGCAAGACCTACCCCGGTGTCTACGGCCGCATGAAATGGGACGAGCCAGCGCCTACATTGACGACGCAGTTTTTCGGATTCGGGAACGGAAGATTCGGGCATCCTTCGCAAGCTCGGGGACTTTCGCTCCGTGAAGGCGCCATTCTGCAGGGGTTCCCACGGAACTACTCCTTCGTCCCCAAAGGCAAGCCCATCCAGTTCACGGTGCTCGGTCGCCTCATTGGCAACGCGGTACCGGTGGAACTCGGGCGTGTCATCGGCGAGAGCATCATGGAACACGTCAAACGCCACGCCGACCAGCCACGGCTGTCGATAAACCAACGCAGAGGGCGGAATGGCCGCAGGCACGCGCGCAGCGCCGTCCTCTCCTGAAGCGAGTCGCCGCATGCGGCGGGTTCGGCAGAAGAACACTTCTGCCGAGTCGGCACTTCGTCGTGAGCTCCATGCCCTCGGACTTCGCTATCGCGTCCAAGTCCCCATCTTGACCAAACCGCGCAGGGTCGCGGACATCGTATTCGCTGGTCCCCGCGTCGTCGTCTTCGTCGATGGTTGCTTCTGGCACGGCTGCCCCCAGCACGCGACGTGGCCCAAGCAGAATGCCGAGTTCTGGCGCGCAAAGATCGTCGCGAACCGGCAGCGTGACCTCGACACCGACGCCCGTCTCCTCGCCCAGGGCTGGGAGGTCGTTCGCATTTGGGCTCACGATAAACCGCACGAAGCAGCCTCACGAATCGCGAAACTCGTCCGTGTCCGCAAGGCAAAGGGGTATTCGTGACGGACCGACTCGCGACGGAAATCTCGGTGCTATCGGCGACCGCCCCGGAGCCCGGGCAGCTCGTCGAAGTGCGGCGACGTCAATGGATCGTGTCGGATGTCGATGCGTCGGCGGTTTCCCCTGAACTGCCCAAACAAAACCTCGTGAAGCTCGCGTCGATCGACGAAGACGCGCTCGGCGAGGAGATCGAAGTCCTATGGGAGCTCGAGCCCGGCGCCCACGTCATCGAGCGCGCGGGCCTGCCGACACTCTCCGCGCTCGACGACCCGTCGAAGCTCGAAGCCTTCCTCGACGCCGTTCGCTGGGGCGCGGCGACCAACGCCGATCGCGGCTACCTCCAGGCGCCCTTCCGAAGCGGCGTGAGCATTGAGGACTACCAGCTCGATCCGCTCGTGCGCGCGATCGACATGGCGCGCACGAACCTGCTGATCGCCGACGACGTCGGCCTCGGCAAGACCATAGAGGCTGGGCTCGTCATCCAGGAGATGCTCCTGCGCCACCGCGCGCGGACCATCCTCGTGCTCTGCCCGTCGTCGCTGCAGGAGAAGTGGCGCAACGAGATGGCCGAGAAGTTCGGCCTCGAGTTCCGCATCGTCGACACCGACCTGGTCAAGCGTTTGCGCCGTGAGCGTGGGCTGCACGCGAACCCGTGGACCTCGTTCCCGAGGCTCATCGCCTCCATCGACTGGGCGAAGCAAGGCGAAGGCATCCGCCTCCTGCGCGACGTGCTCCCGCCGCAGCCGACGTTCCCGCGCCGCTTCGACATGCTCGTCGTCGACGAGGCCCACAACGTCGCGCCCACCGTCGGCAAGTACGCCGTCGAAAGCCTACGCACCCGCCTCGTGCGGCTGCTCGCGCCCCACTTCCAGCACAAGCTCTTCCTCACGGCGACGCCGCACGACGGCTACACCGAATCGTTCACGGCGCTCCTCGAGCTGCTCGACGACCAGCGCTTCTCACGCAACATCCTGCCGCCCGAAGACCAGCTCGCGCGCGTCATGGTTCGGCGCCTCAAGAGCGACCTCGTCGACGCCAAGGGCAAGAAGCTCTATCCGGTACGCCGCCTCGAAGCGCTGAACGTCGAGTACACCGCCGAGGAGCGCGAGGCCCGTCAGCTCCTCGAGCAGTACATCGCCAGCCGCGAGAAACAGGACGAGCGCGAAGGCGCCGCCTCGCACTTCGTCCACCAGCTCCTGCGCAAGCGCCTCGCGTCGTCGCCCGCGGCGTTCATGTCGACGTTCGCGCGCCACGTCGCAACCATTGAGGGAAAGTTGGAGACCACACGACGCACCTCGGGCCTCGACGACCGCATCTTGCGTCGCGCGATCGCCAAGACCGAAGAGGACTACGCCGACGACGATACGCGCGAGGCGGCCGAAGGCGAAGCCATTGAGGAGGCGAGCCGCCGTCTTCGTCCGCTGTTGGCCGACGAGCGCCGGCTGATCGAGCGACTGCGCTCGTGGGCTCAGCAGGCGAGCCACCGCCCCGACTCCAAGGCCGAAGCCCTCGTGCGCTGGTTGAAGGAGAACCTCCAGCCGAAGGGTGACTGGTCGAACGCCCGCGTCATTCTCTTCACCGAGTACCGCACCACGCAGGTCTGGCTGCATGAGATCCTCGCGAGCCACGGGCTCGGCGGTAAGCGCCTCGCTCTCATCTTCGGCGGCATGGACTCGAAGGATCGCGAGGCGGTGAAGGCCGCGTTCCAGGCCGATCCTCGCGAGTCGCCCGTCCGCATCCTGCTCGCTACCGACGCGGCCTCGGAGGGCATCGACCTGCAGAACCACTGCAACCTGCTGGTCCACGTCGAGATCCCCTACAACCCAAACGTGATGGAGCAGAGGAACGGCCGCGTCGACCGTCACGGGCAGAAGCAGAGCGAGGTCGTGATCTGGCACCCGGTCGATGCGAGCGGCGGGCACGGCGACGACATCCTGCGCGCGTTGCGCAAGCTCGACGCGATGCGCGCCGACATGGGCAGCGTCAACCCGGTCATCGCCCCGCAGTTACCCAACCTCCTGGAAGGCCGCCGACGTGAGCTCGACACCGGCCTCGCCGAGAAGCGCATTGAGCGCGCCCGCCGCTACGTGAAGGCCGAGCGCGAGCTGCGCGAGCGCATCGCCAAGCTGCACGAACGCCTGACGACGACACGCAGCGAACAGCACCTCACGCCCGACCGCATCGAGCGCGTGGTGCGCGTCGCCTTGGCGCTCACCGACAAGCCCGACCTTACGCCCGCGAAGCTGGCCGACCTTCCCGCGCCCCGGGTGTTCCAAATGCCCGCCCTCGCGGGCTCGTGGTCGCGATGCCTCGACGGGCTCGAGCACCCGTACACGAAGCGCATCCGCCCCATCACCTTCGACCACGACGCCGCCAAGGGCCGCGACGACGTGGTGCTCGTCCACCTGAACCACCCGCTCGTGCAGATGAGCCTGCGGCTTCTGCGTGCCGAGGTGTGGGCGCGAGACGACGTGAAGAAGCTGAACCGCGTCACGGTGCGCACGCTGCCCGACGCGAAGCTCGACGCGCCCGCCGTCCTCGTCGTCTCACGCCTCGTCATCACCGGAGGCAACCACCATCGCCTGCACGAGGAGCTGACGGAAGCAGGCGGCTACCTGCGCGACGCGGGCTTCAAGCGCGAGGACGGCATCACCAAACTGCGCGACTGGCTCGACTCGTCGGCGCCGGGGACCATCGACGACTCGCTCTTCGATGCCCTGCGCACGCGGTTCACGAAGCACACCGAGGCGGTCCTGAGTGCCGTCACCACGCGCTCGAGGGACCGCCTCAAGGGTCTCGGGTCCACGATCGAAGCCCGCAAGCGCAAAGAGATCGACGAGATGACCCAGCTCCTCGACGACCTCGCCAAGAACCTCGAGGCCGAGCTGAAGCGGGAGGAGCCGAAGCAGCTCTCGCTATTCTCCGAGGACGAACGAACGCAGCTCCGGCGCGACAGGCTCGCACTCGAGGCGCGCCTACGCCGCATCCCCGAGGAGCGCGAACGAGAGCGCCTCGCCATCGAAGATCGCCACACCGGCCTCGTCGACCACACGTTCCCCGTCTCGGTGATCCTCCTGGTGCCCGAGTCACTCGCCACGCGGAGGAAGTCGTGAGCGCCAAGCACGAGTGGCTGAACCTGCTCGAGGTCTCGGGCCCGTTCCTCGCGGTGCCCGTGCTCCGTGAGGTGTTCCCGCAGGGCCTCGAAGAGCTGGACTCCTCGCGCGCCAAGCGCCTGCGCAGCGCCTACGAGGAATGGCGTGACGCGGTCGATGGCGACGACGCCGACCGCGACAAGCTCCACGCCGCGTGGATCGACGAGGTGCTGCGTACAGCGCTCGAGGCTGACGACCAATTGCTCAAGGCCGGCAAGGACGTTCCGGCATCGCTCGTCGAGCTGCCCGAACACGACACCGCGATCGCGCCCGAGTTCGTGTTCGTCGACCCGACGCATGGCGCGGCGGTGCTCGCGCCGGTTCACGTCTTCCCGCCCGACACCGACCTCTCGGCGTCGATGAAGTTCGGTGGGCTCTCGTGCTCGGCGGGCGACCGCATGGCGCTGCACCTTCGCGCGCTGGACGTGCCGTTCGGAATCGTGACGAACGGCGAGCGGTGGATGCTCGTCCACGCGCCCACCGGCGAAGTGGCGACCTTCGCGAGCTGGTACGCGCGCATCTGGGGCCAGGAGCCCGCCACTCTGCGCGCGTTCACGTCGCTGCTCGGCGTGCGCCGCTTCTTCGCGCCCGCGCAGGACCGGCTTCCTGCGCTCTTCGAGCGCTCGCTGAAGCACCAGGACGAGGTCACCGACGCCCTCGGCGATCAGGTGCGGCGCGCCATCGAGGTGCTGGTGCAGGCCCTCGACCGCGCCGACCAGGATCGCAACCGCGAGCTGCTGCGCGACGTTAGGCCTCAGGAACTCTACGAAGCCGGGCTCACCGTGATGATGCGGCTCGTGTTCCTCCTCGCCGCCGAGGAGCGCGGGCTCTTGCTCTTGGGCGAGCCCCGCTACGACTCGTTCTACGCGGTCTCGACACTGCGCATGCAGCTCCGCGCCGAGAGCGACGAGATCCTGGAACGAAGGCGCGCGTCGTGGTCTCGGCTGCTCGCTGTGTTCCGCGCCGTCTTTGGTGGCATCGACCACCCGACGTTGCGCTTGCCCGCGATGGGCGGCTCGCTCTTCAACCCCGACCGCTTTCCGTTCCTCGAAGGACGGCTGAAGGGCACGTCCTGGCGGCAGCATCGCGCCGAGCCGCTGCCCATCGACGACCGCACGGTGCTGCTGCTGCTCGAAGCCATCCAGACCTTCGATGGGCGCACGCTCTCGTACCGTGCCCTCGACGTCGAGCAGATCGGTCACGTCTACGAGGGTCTGCTCGAACGCACCGTCTCGCGCGTCGAGGACGTGACGCTGGAGCTCGAAGCGGGCGCGCAGGCCAAGGACGCGCGCGTCACGCTCGGCGAGCTGGAGTCGGCGCGCCTCGACGGCCAGGCCGTCGTCACGAGCCTGCTCGTCGAGCGCTCGAAGCGTTCGGAGTCGGCCATCAAGAACGCCCTGGCCGCCGAAGTCGAGCCCCAGCAGAACGCGCGCCTGCTCTCCGCATGTCGCGGCGATGTAAAGCTCCGCGATCGCCTCGCGCCCTACGTCCGCCTGATGCGCACCGACCCGTGGGGCTACCCGCTGGTGCATCCAAAGGGGGCGTTCGTCGTCGTGCTCGGCGCCGATCGGCGCGAGACCGGCACGCACTACACGCCCAAGAGCCTCACCGAGCGCATCGTCGAGGAGACGCTCACGCCGCTCGTCTACGACGGCCCCGCGAAGGGTGCACCGCGCGCTGAATGGAAGCTGAAGACGCCCGAGCAGCTCCTCGAGCTCAAGGTCTGCGATCCCGCGATGGGATCCGGCGCGTTCCTCGTGCAGGCGTGTCGCTTCCTGAGCGCGCGCCTCGTCGAGGCGTGGGCCATCGAAGAGGCGGCCGGGCGCGTCGTCGACCTCACGGGACAGGTCCACGAGCCGCGTACCAGCGTCGAGTGCATGCCCCCCAGCGTGGAGGCGCGCGCCGAGAATGCGCGGCGCATCGTGGCCGAGCGATGCCTCTACGGCGTCGATCTGAATCCGCTGGCCGTCGAACTGGCGAAGCTCTCGCTGTGGCTCGTGACGCTCTCGAAGGGCCGCCCCTTCGGCTTCCTCGACCACAACCTCCGTCGCGGCGACAGCCTGCTCGGCATCAGCCGCCTCGAGCAGCTTACGGAGCTGTCGCTCGACCCGTCCGCCACGCGGCAGGGACGTCTGTTCGGTAAGGCCATCGAAAAGGCGGTCGCCGAGGCGGTCGCGCTCCGCCGCAAGCTGCACGAGATCCCCATCCGCGATATCCGGGACGTCGAGGCGATGGCTACGCTCGACGCAGACGCCCGCAAGAAGCTCAAAGCCGCGGAGCTGCTCGCCGACGCCTTCATCGGCGTGGTGTTCGCGGCCGAGGGAGGGGACGTCGAGACGCGTCTTGCGGCGCTCGCTGCCGATGCTGAACGCGTGGTGAAGGGCGAGGAGCGTGCGCTCGACACACTGATGAGCCAGGCAAACAACGATCTGGCCAAGGATTCTCCGAGCGGCACGCCCCGGCGTCCCTTCCACTGGATGCTCGCCTTTCCCGAGGTCTACGTGCGCGAGGCGCCTGGCTTTGACGCATGGGTCAGCAATCCGCCGTTCATGGGAGGTCGAAAGATCTCCTCCAATTTCGGCGATGCTTTCGAGAAATCCCTGAAGCGGCTGATCCTGGATGGCGCCAAGGGCTCTGTGAACCTTGTCGCATACTTCCTCGTCCGGTCACTTCGACTACTGCGCGCCACCGGCACCGCCGGTTTCATCGCTACGGACTCGATCACGGAGAGCGATACCCGAACTCAGGCGTTGGCTCGTGTGTTCGAGCGCGCAACGACCTACTTCGGCTTGTCCTCGTTCCCTTGGCCGGGCACTGCGGGAGTGCATGTTTCCGTAATGGTGTTCAGCATGCACCCGTGGGAGGGCCAGATCCTTCTGGATGGTGCGGGCGTCGATGCCATCACGACGATGCTGGAGCCCGGTTCTGAACTTGACCAACCCGAGGCGCTCAACTCCAACGTCGGCTTCTGCTCGGACGGCGTGAAGGTTCAGGGAATCGGCTTTGTTCTCGACGAGGCGGAAGCCACCTCGGTTCTTGCGAAGGAGCCGAAGTCGAGTGCGGTGATCACGAAGTACATCGTTGGCGACGACATCAACAACTGCCCGCGTCAGACGGGCTCTCGATGGGTCATCAACTTCTGGACCCGGGACGAGGACGAGGCTCGGCGATTCAAGACGCCTTGGGCGATCCTCGAAGAACGAGTGAAGCCCTATCGAGACACGCTTACCCGCCAGGTTCACGAGGCGTGCTTTTGGAAGTTCTGGGACCGTCGTGAGGCGTTTCACAACCGTGTTCGACAGCACGGGACGGCGTTGGTGACCTCGAAGCTGTCGAAGCATTTCTGCATCACCTTCGGCGACCCCACCAACATCTACTCGGAGAAGGTCAAGCTTTTCGACTTCGGCACCCATAGTGCGTTTGCCGTTCTTCAGTCTGTGGCTCACACCGAGTGGGCGCTCTTGTGGGGATCTTCAACCGGCGAGACCCCGGCATACGTAGGGACGACTTGCTTTGACACCTTCCCGTTCCCGTCGTGTCTCCTGGTCGCCGGCGAGCTTGCTCATGACGCGACGGACGCTCGGCTTGAGGCTATCGGGAGGGAGTACTTCGAACACCGCGCGGCGATGTGTCGCGAGCGGCAGTTGGGGTTCACGGGTGTCTACAACTTGGTTCACTCACAGGGTGAGCAGGACGCCGATGTCGTTCGATTCCGAGCGCTGATCGCAGAGCTCGATCGAGCCGTCCTCGATGCATACGGATGGAAGGACATCGAGCTGAACCACGACTTCGTTTCGACCAAGCGAGGTGAACGTTATGGCGTCTCGGCAGGTGCCCGCGGCGAAGTGCTCAAGCGGCTCTCTACGTTGAATCGCCAGCGCCACACGGAAGAACAGGCGGCGGCTCCGGCTGGGAAGCGTCGCTCCTCGAAGGGCCGCTCGAAGGCGGCGCCTGCTGGCCAGGGCGCGCTCGCCCTCGTCGAGGCGCCCGCGCCCAAGTCCCCAAGTTCGAAGGCGGCCGCCGGTCCCGCGAAGAAGACCAGCACACGGAGGCCCCGATGAACCAACTCGCTCTCGCGGGCGCGGCACCTCCGACGTTCGAGATGACCGTGGACCTCAACGTCCTCGAGCATCTCGGCATCAACCTCTACAGCAACATCGCTGCCGTGCTCACGGAGGCGGTGGCGAACGCGTGGGACGCCGACGCGGAGAACGTCACGATCCGCGTCGACCCAGCGAAGGAGGCGCAGTGGATCGAGATCGTCGATGACGGCATCGGCATGTCGGTCGGCGACCTCAACGGCAAGTACCTCCGCGTCGGCTACCGTCGACGCGACGAAGGCGACGAACACGGGCGCATGACCGCGAAACAGCGCCCAGTGATGGGGCGCAAGGGGCTCGGGAAGCTCTCTCTGTTCTCCATCGCCAACGAGATCGAGGTTCAGTCGGCGCGTGACGGCCAGCAGGCAGCGGGCTTCACGATGCGCGTCGATGGCATCAAGAAGGCCGTCGAGGCAAAGACGACCTACAACCCAGTTCCGCTCGCAGCGCAGGACGTGACCGTGACGCGCGGCACCCGCATCGTGCTGCGAGACATCAAGCGGCAGCGCCTCGGAACCGGCGTCGATGCACTGCGGAAGCGGCTCGCACGCCGCTTCTCCGTCATCGGCGAGGCTCGTGGCTTCAAGATCACGATCGACGACCAGCCCATCACCGCGTCAGACCGTGGTGACCTCGAGAAGACCCAGTTCTTGTGGACGTTCAGGGGCGACGACTCGCTCCCCACGACGCTCGCAAACGTGCTCGAGCGCGAAGCAGTCGATGAGCGCATCGCCGAGTGGAACCCGACGTGGGCCATCCGTGGATGGATCGGCACCGCCGCCAAGCCGAAGGACCTGGATGGCGGCAAGGAGCTCGGGAACCTCAACGGCATCGTCGTCTTCGCGCGCGGCCGCCTCATCCACGAGAACATCCTCGACCGCATCAACGACGGTCGGCACTACACGAAGTACCTCACGGGCCAGATCGAAGCCGACTTCCTCGACATCGATGACGAGCCCGATATCGCCACGAGCGATCGCCAGCGCGTCCAGGAGGACGACCATCGCTATCTCGCGCTGATTACGTTCGTGAAAGATACCCTGAGCGACGTCGAGAAGCGCTGGAACGAGTGGCGCAAGAAGCACGAGTTGGAGAAGGCGAAGCAGCAGTCTCCGGCGCTCACGGAGTGGCTGGAACAGCTCGAAGAGGGACATCGCAAGAGCGCTGAGACGCTGATCGCGAAGCTCAGCTCGCTGCCGGTCGAGGAGGAAGAGGACCGAAAGCTGCTCTACAAACACGGCATCTTCGCCTTCGAGCGTATGAAGCTGCGCGGCTCGACCGAGGAGTTCGCGCAGCAGGCGGTCGACAACATCGAACTGCTGTTCCGGCTACTCGCAGACCGGGACGCACTCGAGGCATCGCTCTACCGCGACATCGTGAAGTCGCGCCTCGAAGCCATCCGCGCGTTCCAGAAGATCGTCGACGAGGACGCGAAGGAGCGAGTTCTCCAGCAGTACCTGTTCAAGCACCTCTGGCTGCTCGATCCGGCGTGGGACCGTGCCACCGGAACTGAGGTTATGGAGAGCCAGCTCCTCGAAGACGCAGGAGTCGTTAACGACCTCACCGAGAAGGAGAAGCTCGGGCGCGTCGACATCAAGTACCAGACGACGGCTGGCAAGCACGTCGTCGTGGAGCTGAAGAAGGTCGGCCGCAAGATGAAGCTCCTCGAGCTTCAGGAGCAAGGCTCCACCTACGTCGACAAGATCAAGAAGATCCTGAGGGCGAAGGGCGAGGAGTCGCCGAACATCGAGGTCGTCTTCGTCATCGGACAGCCTATCGACGAGGCCTCGAATGTGGACCGGGTGAAGGCGTCGATGGAGGCCGTGTCCAAGGGCAGCCGCATCGTCCTCTACGACCAGCTCATCGACGGCGCCCGCAGGGCCTACGCCGAGTACCTCCAGAAAAGCTACGAGCTCGACAAGCTCGAGAAGCTCGTGGGGAGCCTTTGAGATGAACAGGAGCCGCGCATGACGACCACCGCACCGAACGCACAGGCATGGCTCGCCAGGGAGGCGACGTCGCTCACCCCGTTCGTCGTTCGGCTCGACGGTGATCGGGTCGGCTTCGGAGCGCTGGCGCCAGGCCACTGGGTCGTCGTAGTCGACGCGCCCGGCGCACTGAAGCGCGTGGGGCGCATCCTCCGCATCCGCGCCGACCTCGAAGCGACCACGCTCTACTTCGACAAGTTGCACACGGTGAGAGTGGCGGGCTCGCTCGCCGACATCGGGCTGACGCTCCCCACCGGGCTCGTCACGCGGGTGCGCCCCGAAGACCTGTCAGCGGTTCTCGCACGCGACGGCGTGTCGTCGTCGGACGATGTTCCGCTCATCCAAGACGCCGCCTACGTGCGGGATCTGCTCGAGCTGGCGACGCGCGATGACCTGCTCGGGCCCGCAAACGGTCCCGAGGAGCTGGTCGTCGACATGAGCGTTCGCGACCGCTACCTCGTCGGCAAGCTCGCGCCGCGCGCCCCGGGTGACGCGACGACGGCGAGCGAGGTCGAACCCGCAGCGGCAGCTGACGAAGAGGACGACTCGGCGCAAGAGAACGACGCCCCGCTCCACGAACCGGGCGCCGAGTTCAACCGCGCGAGCGGGCGTGTCGAGCCCGACGAAGACGCGCTCGACGAGATCGATACGACCAACAACCAGTCGCTCGTGCCGTCGAGCCTGGGCCTCACGTTCTGCGTCGGTCCCGATGTGAAGACGCTCGACGTCACCGCACGCTGGGGCAGCTATGCGCGTGTTCCGAAGGAGGAACACGAGTACACGCGCCCGCGGAAGAACCGCGAGACCGGCGAGGTCCAAGAGACGAAGGTGAAGGTCTGGCGCCGCTCGCCGCGCGGTGGGCGTGTGACGCTCACGCTCGAGGACGGCCCCATCAAGCCACTCGCACCCGACAGCGAGCAGGACGAGGTTCGCATCCAGGGAGCCGTGCGCACCAACGCCAAGGGCGAACGCCTGGTCACGCTGTTCCTGGTCAACGACCAGCGCGAGCCCGAGACGAATCGCGACAGCGCCTGGCTTTTTCAGCCCGAGCTGAGCGTGAAGGGCGCGGGTAAGGCAGCCGGGACGCCGGTGTTCCTGCGTCGCCCAAGCAACGACATCGTCGTGGACGACGCCGAGCGCGACCACCTCGGGCTCATCTACCGGCGCCGCGTGGAGTTCGCCGTGGGTCACGGCGTTGCCGTCCACGCCGAGACGCCCGACGACGACCTGACGCGCGCCATCGAGGTCCGCACCGAAGTCATCCCGAGCTTCGAGGTGCCCGTCACCGAGACGCCGGGCCTCGATCCCGACGATCGCCCCGCGATGAAGAAGATGGTCGAGCGGGGCTGGCTCGACATGCAGTCGCTCGCGGATCTCGACAAGGCCGAGCTCGAAGAGGCGCTGAAGACGCTCGTCGACGACTACGCCGCGTGGATTGGCGAACAGCGCGCGCGCGTCGGCAAGGAGATCAAGGGCTACGACGCCCCGGCCAACGAGGCCCTCGACCGCTGCAAGACCACCCTCGACCGCCTGCGCGCAGGGTTGAAGGTGCTGCTCTCCGACCCGAAGGCGCTCGACGCATTCCGCTTTGCCAACCGCGCGATGGCCCGCCAGCGAGTCCGAGGCATCTACGCACTGAAGCGTCGTCGCGGCGAGGAGCTGACCTTCGAGTCCGTCGACGTGCGGAAGAACCGCTCGTGGCGCCCGTTCCAGCTCGCGTTCCTGCTTCTGTCGATCCCATCACTCGCCGACCCGAAGCACCCGGACCGCACGAGCCCCGCCGAAGCTTTCGCCGACCTGCTCTGGTTCCCCACGGGCGGCGGCAAGACCGAGGCGTACTTGGGCGTTGCCGCCTTCGCGATGGGCATCCGACGCTTGCAGGGCATCATCGAGAACCTCGACGGTGGCCGCGGGCTCACCGTCATCATGCGCTACACGCTGCGCCTCCTGACGCTGCAGCAGTTCCAGCGGGCCGCGACGCTGCTTTGCGCGATGGAGATCATCCGCACCGGGGATGTCGCCAAGTGGGGCGCGGAACCGTTCACGCTCGGGCTGTGGGTCGGCAACAAGGTGACGCCGGGGACCACCGAGACCTCGCACCAAGCGATCGAGGCCATCCGCGACAAGGACCGCAACCGTGCCGGCATCGCGTCGCCCGCGCAGCTCACGAGCTGCCCGTGGTGCGGCACCGAGATTCAGCCCGGGCGCGACATCGAGGTCGACAAGACCGCTGGGCGGACCGCCATCTACTGCGGCGACAAGCTCTCGCAGTGCGAGTTCAGCAAGGCGAAATCGAGCGGCAACGCGCACCCCGGGCTGCCAGTGAAGCTCGTCGACGAGGAGATCTACCACCGGCCTCCGACCATGATGATCGCCACCGTCGACAAGTTCGCGATGATGGCGTGGCGCGCCGAGGTACGGACGCTCTTCGGCAACGTGCGTGAAGAGTGCGAGCGCCACGGACTGCTCTGGCCGGGCCATGACTGCGGCGGCGGCCACAAGGCGCGGAAGCCTCACCCCGGGGCGAAGGTCAAAGCGGTGCGCGGTGTGCGCCCGCCGGACCTCATCATTCAAGACGAGTTCCATCTGATCAGCGGGCCGCTCGGAACGATGGTTGGTCTGTACGAGACCGCCGTCGACGACCTCTGCTCGTGGAAGATCGGGAAGACCAAGGTGCGCCCGAAGGTGGTCGCATCGACCGCAACCGTCCGGCGCGCGGCCGACCAGGTGCGCAACGTCTTCATGCGGCGCCTCGCGATCTTCCCGCCCAAGGCGCTCGACGTCGAAGATGACTTTTTCTCGGTGCAGCGCTCGGTCGAGAGCAAGCCGGGACGCCGGTACGTGGGTATCTGCTCGCCGGGCAGTTCACGTCCTGCCGTGCTGATCCGCACGTACACCGCGTTCCTCACGGCGGCGCAGGGACTCTTCGATGCCTTCGGGAAGGTGGCAGACCCGTACATGACGATGGTCGGCTACTTCAACTCACTGCGCGAGCTCGGCGGCATGAAGCGCCTCGCGGAAGACGACGTCCAGACCCGTTCGTACCGCGTGAAGATGAGCCTCGTGCAGCGGCCTGGGCTCGAGCAGCGGAGCGTCTCGACCATCGCCGAGCTGACCTCGCGCGTGAGCAACGCCGACATCCCGAAGTACCTCGACCAGCTCGAGATTCCCTTCGACGCGGCGTACGACACCAATGCGGCGCGGCTTGCGAAGAACCACCGGGCTCCCGACGTTCCTCGGCCGATCGACGTCGTGCTCGCGACCAACATGCTCTCTGTCGGAGTGGACGTGAACCGCCTCGGCGTCATGGTCGTGAATGGCCAGCCCAAGGGGACGGCCGAGTACATCCAGGCGACGAGCCGCGTGGGTCGTGCGTTCCCCGGTCTCGTCGCAGCGGTGCTCACGTGGGCGCGGCCGCGCGACCTCTCGCACTACGAGACCTTCGAGCACTACCACGCGACGTTCTATCAACACGTCGAGGCGCAGTCGGTCACGCCGTTCTCTCCACGCGCGATGGACCGTGGGCTCACCGGGACGATGCTCGCCGTGATGCGGAACCGCTTCGAGCCTTTCGCTCCGAACCCTGGTGCGGGCGCGCTGACGAGCCCGAGCCTGCCGGCCATGACGTCCACAGTTGACTCGGTCACCGAGCGCACGTGGGAGGTCACCGAGGACTCCGCGAAGAAGAACCTCGCGACCGCCGAGCTGAAGAGCCGCGCCGACGAGTGGGCGAAGGAGGCGGCGGTGCCAGGGCGCATGCTCGTCTACCAGAAATACGGCGCGGGCCCGACCGCGTACGCGCTGCTCGAAGCGCCGGGCATCAAGCCGTGGTCGACGTGGACCGTGCCCATGTCGATGCGCGAGGTCGAGCCCGGCGTGAACCTCGTGATGGAGGACGATCGCTCGAACCAAGACCCGGTCTGGCGCCCGCGCCCCACGCCCGAGGATGAAGCGACGGATGTGGAGGAGTCGCCATGAGTAAGACCCCGGTGGGCGAAGTCCGCCCGAGTCAGCTCCTCTGGACCTACGGGCCCGGCGCGCTGATCGATCTGCCGAACCTCTCCGTCGTCACGATGGGCATCGACCGTTGGGAGCTCGGGCGCTGTCAGCCGATCCAGGAGGCGCGACTTCTCACGAACGTGCGCCGCGTGCTTGGCGACCAGGTCGAGTCGCTGCGCATGCCGCCGCTGACCGACAGCGACGTCGTCGATCCGTTCTCGGCCGAGGCGCTCGTCGGTGTTCCGGTGAAGCCGTTCCCCCGTTGGATGCGCTGCGTGAAGTGCGGGTTGCTCTCGCCGTTCGACGCGGGGCTGTTCGAGCTGAAGGCGAACCGCTATCGGCCCGAGCGGACGTGCTTCGTCCACAAGGGCTGTACCGGCTCGCGCGGCGACCAGAAGCCTCGCGACGCCGACGCGGTGCCCGCACGCTTCCTGCTCGCGTGCCGCGAGGGTCACCTCGATGACTTCCCGTGGCACTGGTTCGTTCACGGCGGGCCGAGCGGCTGCAAAGGCACGCTGCGCTTCTTCGAGAGCGGCGCCTCGCTCCAGACCGAGAACCTGTGGGTGCGCTGCGATTCGTGCAGCGCCGCCAAGAGCATGGCGCAGGCCTTCGGACAGGCAGGCAAGGACAACCTGCCGGGCTGTCGTGGGCGTCATCCGCACCTCAACAAGTTCGAAGACGGCTGCGCCGAAGTGCCGCGCGCCATCCTGCTCGGCGCGACGAACGGCTGGTTCCCGGTGACGCTCTCGGTGCTGGCCATCCCGCAGACGGGGAGCCCGCTCGCGCAGCTCGTCGCCGATGGCTGGACGTTCTTCGAGGACGTCGAGAGCGCCGTGGAGGCGGCGGCCGTCGTGAAGACGCTGAAGAAGTCGGCGCAGTTGCTTGGCATCGAAGCCTTCACGGGCGAGCAGGTCTGGGAGGCCATCGAAGCACACAGAAGCGGAGCGGTGGGCGACGAGGAGCTCGACCTGAAGGGGCCCGAGTGGGACGTACTCACGTCGCCGACGCCGCCGACCGACTACCCGCACTTCATGAGCAAGAAGGCGGACGTTCCCAAGGGCTTCGAGAAGCACCTCTCGCGCGTGCTGCTCCTCGAGCGGCTTCGCGAAGTGAACGCGCTGCTCGGCTTCACGCGCGTCGAGTCGCCCAACGAGGGCGGTGGATCGGAGCGAGCGCCGCGTGCGCCCATCGGCCGTACTGCGCCGAACTGGGTGCCTGCTACGCAGGTCCACGGTGAGGGCATCTTCCTCCAGTTCTCGGAGGACGCGCTCGTGAAGTGGGCGGGCGATCCTGGTGTGTGGCGCCAGGAAGCCGAGCTACGCCGGGGGCATCGCGGCTGGCGTGCGAAGCGTAAGCTCGATCCCGACGGCGGCTTCCCCGGCATGCGCTTCGCGCTGCTCCACACCATCGCGCACCTGCTCATACGCGAGCTCGCGCTCGACTGCGGTTACAACGCAGCGAGCATCCGCGAGCGCGTCTACGCCGACACCGAGGACGGCAAGTCGCAGGCGGGTATCTTGATCTACACTGCGGCGGCCGACTCCGACGGCACGCTCGGCGGTCTCGTGGATCTCGGCAAGCCCGAGAACCTCGGGCGCTTGCTGCGGCAGGCGCTCGACCGCGCGAAGGTCTGCGCGTCCGACCCTCTGTGCGCCGAGCACAACCCGAGGACCGACTCGTCGCTGCACGCCGCTTCGTGCCACGCGTGCTCGTTCGTCTCCGAGACGTCGTGCGAGTGCGGCAACCGCTATCTCGATCGCGCGCTCGTCATCCCGACGCTGCAAGTCAACGACGCGGCCTTTTTCGCGGGGATCTGATGCAGACGCTCCTCAATGCTGTCGTAGACCTCGTAGCTCTCGTCTCTCCAGCAAAGGTGCGCACCGTCGCGTCGGCGTTGCGCGGGCTCGCGAACTCCGGCGCGGCTCCGAACGCGAACACGCTCGCCGACACGCCCGCTGCGCGCGCCGCAGTCGGGCGCGTCGTCGCGGCGTGGGGGCAGGTGCAGGCGAACGGCGACGAGGTCGCGGGCATGCTCCTCGGTGCCTCCAAAGCGCGGCTGCGTGTCGAACGTGAGCTGAGTGTCGAGCTGGTGTGGACCGGCCCGACCACGCGCTTCGTCCCGACGCGACGGACCGAGCAGGTGCTCTTGGATCTCATCGCCAGCGCGACCAAGGACGTCTTCCTCGTGAGCTTCGTCGCCTACGACGTCGCGAGCGTGGTCACGGCGCTCAACGATGCCGCGAGTCGGGGCGTGCGCCTGCGCATCCTGCTGGAGGCCTCGACGAGCCACGGCGGCACGCTGAACTACGACCCGGCGGCCACGATGCGCTCGCGCATCCCCTCGGCGGAACTCTTCACGTGGAAGGAGAAGCCAGAGCCTTTCGTCGACGGCAAGGTCCACGCGAAGGTCGCGGTAGTCGACGGCGCGCGCGCCTTCATCACGAGCGCAAACCTCACGGGTCACGCGCTGGAGAAGAACATGGAGGCCGGCGTTCTGCTAAACGGCGGCCCGGTACCCAGGACGCTGAGGGATCATCTCCAGGCACTCATCGACGTGAGGGTCATCGACCGTGCATGAGGGCCCGCCATGAGGCAGATCGTGCCAACCGGTGATGAGCGGGTGCTCGCCGCGTGCATCTACTGCGGCGCTGCCCCAGACACGCGCGACCATGTCCCGTCGCGTGTTCTCCTTGATGAGCCGTTCCCTGAGAATCTGCCCGTCGTCCCTAGCTGTCGTGCATGTAACACGTCGTTCTCGCTTGATGAGGAGTACCTCGCGGTCCTAATCGACTGCGTCATAGTCGGTGCGACCACGCCAACCAGTCGTCATCGAGCAAAGGTTCGCCGAATTCTCAAGCGGCAGCCCGCGCTGGCTGCGGCGATCCACGCAGGTTGCACGTCCGAGCCGACCATGGGCACTACTGTCTTTGCGGCCGATCTCGATCGAGTCAAGAAGGTAGTCCTAAAGCTCGCAAAGGGACACGCCGCGTTCGAACTCCACACAGTCGAAGACGAAGAACCTAGTGCCGTATCGATCGTCCCTCTGCAGCTCTTGGATGAGAACTCACGCGAAGCTTTCGAGACACCCCCCCATAGCTACCTGTTCCCTGAGATGGGATCGCGTGCGATGATGCGGATGTTCGAGCACGGAGTCCCTTCGCCGAGTTGGATCGTCGTGCAGTCGGGGCGATATCGGTTCCTCGCGTCACCTGGCCGGCCACTTCTCGTTCGAATGGTCATCGGTGAATACCTCGCATGTGAGGTAGCATGGGACGTGTGAGTTCGCACGAGAATGCTGAGTTCCTCCGGGAATGGACGACTTGACGCTAAAGGCAGCGCCCTACGACTTTGGTCACCCGATCAGTTCGTCACGACGCTCACGCGCCATGCTCAATGGTGCCGTTTGCATCGCTGAAGCCACCGGCGAAGGAATGGATGCCTCACCTTGGGGGATCCCCTCGTTGGTAGGAGCGGCGGCCGGCATCCCTCTTGGCGGGCGGGACCCTCCAACCGTCCCGCGATGCAAGAGGCATGACGGCCGCCAGCCGTCACCGATCTGGAACATCCCCTACCCCAGCCACCGCCTTTCGCACCGTCTTCTCATCGACCCCCAGCACCGTCCCAATCGCCCGCAGGCTCATCCCGAGCCGCCGCATTCTCCGAGCTTCGTCAGCGATCTGCTGATACTGAAAGGGCTCCGCGGTGAACACGACGAACTCCACCTCGATCTCCGTTACGGTTCGAATTGGTTGCAATCGCGTCCACTAGTAAGTAGGTGAATTTACACAACTTTTAGTCGATTTCCCTGGGCCTTCACAATCCCTCCACGACCCAGGATGAACAAGATCACCGATGCGTCGAAGCGTCGGGCGCATCGTCATCCTGATCGATTTCGGGGTCGGTCACCTTCGTGTCATCCTTAGGCCACCGGCCAAGTGTCCCACCACCAAGCGGTGCGCGTGAGCACCACCTCTGGGTAGGCTTCGGGCGGGGCCGGTCATCCCGAACGCAAGAGCCGAGCAGGCTGCCGCCGCCGCCCTGCAAGAGCTGACGGACGACCAGTTCGTGCGGGTCGTGAAGGCCGAAGCAGACCGTCGTCGCGGACGGGGAGAGCCGAACTGACGGCCCCCTAGTCGATGTCCTCACGGGCCGCCTTGCACCGGGGGCAACCTGGGAAGCCGGGCTCGTCCTCCGACCTGTCCGCGGAGTTGTCGCACAGGTCGGCGAGACGCTCGATGATCTCGCGCTCCTCGTCGGTCTGGCAGGGCTTGAGGGCCACGACGACCTGTCCGTTGACAGCCTTTCCGCCCCAGAACAAGTCCGCGACGAGCTGGTATCCGCGCTCCCGTCCGACCCTCTCCACGCGGAGCAGAACCTCAGCGTCGTGGCCAAGGTCGCGGTAGTCGTCGAGCCAGTCCGTGATGCCTCGCGAGAGCTTGTTCAGCGTGTTGTGCTCCGGGCCGTCGAGGGTACGGAGCGCCATCCAGGTGCGAGTGGGGTACTTGAACATGGAGAGGGATACACCGGCTGGCGGTTGCAACAGCTTGAAATGTTCGACGCACACGTTGACAACCCAAGGCCATCGATCCAAAGTGTCTGCACATGGTAAAACATGCCGACATCTAGTTCCACCGAAGCAGCCGCTCGTGACCTCGCCAAGAGGCAGGGACTGGTGCGGCTTCGGGACTTCGAGGAACACGGCATCCCCCGCGCCAAGGTGCTCCGATGGACCGCCGAGGGACGGCTCGTTCGCGTGGCTCGCGGGCTGTACACGCTCCCCGGACAGGACTTCGGCGAGAACGACACCCTGGTGCAGGTCGCCAAGCTCGTCCCAGACGGCATCATCTGCCTCCTGTCGGCTCTGCGCGTTCACGAGCTGACGACCCAGAACCCATCCGAGGTGTGGATCGGGATCGACAGGAAGGCCCGCAGGCCAAGGCTGGAATGGCCGCCCCTGCACGTCGTCTGGTGGTCGGGCGAAGCCCTCACCGAAGGCGTGGTCGAGAAGAAGCTCGGGCGCATCCCCGTCCGCATCACGACCCCAGCTCGAACCGTGGCTGACTGCTTCAAGTACCGCAGCAAGATCGGGCTCGATGTCGCCCTGGAAGCCCTCCGAGACTATCGACGCAAGCGCGCCGGTTCCCTGGATGAGCTGCATCGAGCGGCAACGGCCTGCCGGGTGGGCCGAGTGATTCGCCCCTACCTGGAGGCGATGACGTGAAGCGGCCCAAGGGGGAGCCGCCCCGGAACATGGCGGCCTCGGTCAAGACGCGCCTCATGTCGGTGGCGCGTGAGCGCAACGAGGACTTCAACTTCCTGCTCAACCGTTACGTCCTGGAACGGATTCTCTACAGGCTGACCCAGTCCCCACACGCCGGAACGTTCTTGCTCAAGGGCGCGATGCTCTTCACCGTGTGGTCGCAGCGGCCTCACCGGGCCACCAAGGACATCGACCTGCTCGGGTACGGCAGCCCGGATGTTGGGAGACTCGAAGCCATCTTCCGGGACGTGTGCGAAGTCCAGGTGCAGGACGACGGGCTCGTCTTCCTGGCGGCCACTGTCAAGGCCGAGCCCATTCGAGAGGATGCGGTCTACGACGGTATCCGCGTGACGTTCGAGGCCAAGCTGGGAACGGCCAAGGTGCCTGTGCAGGTGGACGTGGGGTTCGGCGACGCGACCACCCCGCCGCCGGAGCTGGTGGAGATCCCGCCCCTGCTCGACCTGCCGCCACCCGTTCTCCAGGGCTATCGACGCGAGCTGGTCGTCGCCGAGAAGTTCCACGCCATGGTGGACCTCGGCATCGCGAACAGCCGCATGAAGGACTTCTTCGACATCTGGTTCTTGTCCCGGCACTTCCCGTTCGACGGGCCAACCCTTGCTGCCGCGATCACCGCCACGTTCGCGCGCCGGAAGACACCGATCCCATCCGCGCCACCGCTGGCGCTAACGGACACGTTCGCCCAAGACACCGACAAGCTCGCCCAATGGGTAGCGTTCACCAAGAGGGCGCGGATCGACCAGCCTGCCCCTTCCCTCCAGGAGATCGTGGGTGGCGTTTCCCATCTGCTCATGCCGGTGGTCGAGGCCGTTGCATCGGGACGGCCATGGGACGAAACCTGGACGCCCGGAGACCCGTGGGAGAAGCCTCTGCCCGCGAGGGGCTAGGGCTCAGGGATTTCTACCCGACGCCTCCCCCACGCCTCCAAAAACCGGGGCGAGCGTGGAGGAATCAGGGGGAAAGTGAGGTCTCGCAGAAGAATCGCCTTGCCCTTGTTTTCAAGCAGATCTGCGATATTCGTCGAGGAATCCTGCGACCGGCTCGTCTCCCCGAAATGATTTCGATTCCCGGCGCCTCCACCGGCAGGAATCCTGCTATTCCGCGACAACGACTCCTTGCCGCGCGGGGCCACGACGATCGCCGTTGCCGACCGGCCGGGTACGGGGTTGCGCCAGGATGGGTATGATCATATCTTGATGCATATCGGAGGAACCATGGCCACGACCGAGCGCGTCACCGTCACCCTGCCGATCGACCTCGTCGAGGGCATCGACCGCTTCGAGCGGAACCGCAGCCGCTTCATCACCGAAGCCGTCGAGCATGAGCTCGTCCGGCGACGGCGAGAAGGGCTCCTCCGCTCGCTCGCGAGCCCTCACCCGGAGGCTGCGGAGCTCGCCGAGACCGGGCTCGCCGATTGGGGCGCGAGCCTGCCGGCGGACGACGAGGGCCTGGTAGACGAGTCCGCTGGGAAGCCGGTGCGATGGGCCCCGGGGCAAGGCTGGGTGGAGGAGTCCGCGTGATCGTCGATCGCGGCACCGTCGTTCTCGTCGAGCTGGACCCGACCGTCGGCCACGAGCAGCGTGGCACGCGCCCCTGCGTGGCGGTCAGCGATCCGGCGGTCAACGCCGATCAGCGCTTCCCGCTCATCGCGATCGTGCCGGTCACCGGCACGCCGGGCGAGGGGGCACTCTACCCGGAACTGTCGCCGGGCAAGAGCGGCCTGACGAAGACCTCGTACGCGCTCGTCGATCATCTGCGCTCGGTCGACAAGCGCCGCATCCGACGCGTGTTCGGGCGCATCGCGAAGGACGAGATCCTTGCGCTCGATCAGGGGCTCGAGCTTT
Organism: Polyangiaceae bacterium; assembly: GCA_019637295.1. Lineage (GTDB taxonomy): Bacteria > Myxococcota_A > Polyangia > Polyangiales > Polyangiaceae > JACKEA01. The sequence goes on along the minus strand of JAHBVX010000016.1, from coordinate 67,807 downwards.
TCCTTGGGCTCACGAGCGAGCCGTAGCACAGGGCGTTCACGGTGGGCTAGGTTTCCTGGATGCGGGCGATGTGCGCCTCTGTGCATTCCAGTGATGAGATCTCCCCAGCACGTATGGCGGCGGCCAGCTCCGTGGCCGAGCGTGTGATGAGGTCGTTCATCGTGTACGGTCTCGCTGTTTCACGGATGAATGCGCACCATGCCATTGCCGCCGTCCACGGTCACTGTGCCTCCATCGGCGATGCGCAATGTGGCCGAATCGGTGTTCACCACGGCGGGTATGCCGAACTCGCGGGCGATGATGGCGGGATGGCTGAGCATGCCACCTTCGTCGGTGACCAGCGCACCCACACGGCCGAAGACCATGCTCCACTCGCCGCTGGTGATGCGGCACACCAGCACGTCGCCGGGCCGTACGCGGTGGAAGTCCTGCGGACCGGCGATGACGCGCGCGGTGCCGGTGTATGAGCCGGCGCTCGCCGGTTGACCGATCAAGGTGCCTTCCACTCGATCCGTCTCGGAAGGTGCGGTCATTTCGGCCTTGATCATCCAATCGAAGAGGCGGAAGAGCTTGCGCAAGGGTGGCGGAAGCGGATCCGTAGGCGGCATGGGCGCTTCGGGCGGTCCGTACACCCGCGGCCCGCGATTGAACTTGGCCCATTGTTCCTCGCCCAGACGCCGTTGGATGCGCGCATTCATGTCCGGCAGCTCGCCCCGGAAGGCCGGTTCCAGCTCCTCGGGCTTCAGGTAGAAGAGATGCCTGGGTTCACCCAGTCCTCTCATGCGGCGGCCCATCTCCAGCAAATGCAGACGCAGGATACCGAAGACGGTGGCGATGGTGTGGAAGCCGTTCTCGTCGCGGTAGCTGTACGCACGCTTCGCCCAGGTGGCCAGTTGCTCGAGCTCGACGAGCAGCGGTGTGCCGGCCAGCTTCTTCCGTGCGCCGGCGTGCAGCTCCTCGCGTTCGGCATCCACGGCTTCGGACCGGTCGGGTCTCCCTTCCGCGATGCCGGAGAGGATGTCCCGGAGTTGGCGTTCCACCAACCCCGGCGTTTCGCCCAAGGTGGGGTTGTGCAGGTCGTAGTGCTGGATCCGCAGACGGTTGGCGTGTTTCCACGCGTCGAGTGCCGACCTGAACGGTGGCTTGGTGGCGATGGCCGCTTTGGGGTCATGTGTCATCACAGCCACCGCTGCTTTCGCTTCGGCAGTGTTGAAGTGCGCGCGGCAGAGCGCCGTGAGTTCATCATGGACCGCCGTGGTGGCCTTGCTCCAGCCGCCCATGGCGCGCAGGGTGGTGGCGATGTCCCAGCCAAGATGGTCCTGGCAGAACAGACCGAACTCGCAGATCGCGATCCAGTTGCCCATCGTCTCCGCATGCACGCGCAAGCCGAGCTTGAGATGCGCGACCAGGGCATGGTATCCGGCGAGCAGCTCATCATCATCCAGCGCGCTCAGGCTGTCCGGATCGAAACGCGCGTTGTGTTCCTGGAAGTAGGGCTTCCATTTCTCCTCCCATGCGCGCATCTCCGCGTGGTGCGGCTTGTCACGGAAGATGCCCTCGGCCTGCTTGGTCATGCGGCGCATCATCGGCAGCAGGCGCGCCACCAGCCACATCACCCAGTTGGGCGGGGTGCCTTTCTGATCCCCGCCCTCCATGGCGAACTGTGTGTACAGGTGCCCACCGATCATGCGCGACTGGATCGTTTTGACCGGCATGGCGTATTTCCGCATGGCTTCGGTCTGCGCTGCATCGTAGTCCGCGCAGAAGAGCCCGAAGGCCATGGGCGAGAGCGTGGTGTGGTGGTCGTTGCGTGTCCAGGTACCGGGTGGGATGTCCAAAGCGATGTGGATGGGCTCAGGGGGCAGGGCGGTGATGGGGCGCGATTGCAGGATGTGCAGGCCTGTGACATCGATGGCCCATTCCACGTCCTGCGGCGCGCTGAAGTGGGCTTCCAGTTGTCTCACCGCAGCGCCGATCTCCTTTGCCTGCGCATCGCTCAGGATGGCCTTGCCGTTGGTTTTGTGATCCACCTTGCCGTCGTTCACCACCAACGCTTCCGGCGTCGCCTCCCCGCTCACCAGCTTGTCGCCGAGCCCTGCCACCGCATTGATGACCACCTCAGCGCGCGCACCGGTGACGGGATTGGCCGAGAAGGCCACGCCCGCGCACAAGGCGTTCACCTGCCGCTGCACGATGATGGCGATGGGTTGTGCACCGGCATGCCCGTATGCCTTCACTTGCGCGGACGAAGCCGAATCGCGGCAGGCTCTGAGCGCTTCGGCCAGTGCATCACGGCCACGCACGTTCAGCACGGTGGCGAACTGGCCGGCGAAGCTGTGCTCCCCGCCGTCCTCGGCGATGCCCGAGCTGCGCACGGCCAAGGATGCATCACGCCATTCCTGGGTAGCTTCGAGGATAGCATCCACCAGTTCATCGGTGATACCAACCGCCACCGAAGCGGAAGGAATGACGATGCCTCTGGGTACACGCATCCCGAAGGAAATGGCACTGGCCAGGTGCTTCGCTTTGCCGCCCACTTCGCCCAGCGGGTGGTTCAGGCAGTCTTCGAGGGTGAGGGTGCGGGACATGGTCAGGGGCTCATGGCTTGAGCAGTCTCAGGATGGCATTGAAGGTGGTGTGGAAGTTGTCGCCGGGTCGGGCCGGGTCTATGCGCAGGCCCACCAGCCCCGCGCCTTGGAAGAGCGATCCGAACAGCACGGCCTGGGTCTCCACGGTCATGTCCGTGCGGATATCGCCCGCCTTTCGGGCCTTGCGCACATGGTGGCGGAAGAACTCGCCGAGACTGTAGTTGATACCGAGACCCAGCGTGCTGCCATCCGGGTACAGGACCAGCTTCTCCGCGTCGCTGAGGAGCGGACGAACCTCACCGCTCACCTGCAGGCTGTTCACACTGAAGTAGTAACCGAAGAGGTTGATGTGCTCGTTGAAGTGCGCCGCCATGTCGTTGAACAGGAAGCGCAACGCCGCTATCCCTTCGAGCCCCTTCAGCAGACAATCGGCCTTAATGCGGTAGATCCATACCGTGCTGTGGTACCAGAGCAGCGCGTCCTTGGTGGGGAAGTACTTGAAGAAGGTGACCTTGCTGATCATGGCCTTCTCGCAGAGTTCCTCCACGCCGATCTCATGGAAGCCGCGGTGCTGCAGTTCCTTGGTGAGGAGGTCCACAAGCTGGATCTTGAGCCGGGCGGCTTTGCGCTCGCGGAGCCCTGGGAGCTCACTGGTTGCCAACATAGTAGCCAAAGGTTAACAAGTAAACCAAGGTAAAGCAAAAGTTCATGAATGGTCAAATGGATGCCGGGTAGGGCAAATGCCGACCTGACGGACGGGGGGCGAGGGGGGCCTCGGAGTGGTGTGGACCGGACGGTAGGGCCCGGTCTACTACTTCGACAGCGGGAACTTCGTCCGCATGACTTTTCGCGCAGGACGGGGCACCTACTTCCTGGTGATCACCCAGCACGGGCGCAGCAGCGTGCGGTCGATGCTGGCGTCCGAGTTCGCGCGTTTGCGAGGCTCGGGCATCGACGCCGGGTCACCGATTTCGCTCGCGAGAGGCCGTCTTGGCAGCGCGCGGGGCGCCAGCGCGGCGCGTTGCCAAGCCTCGGAAGGAGTGGAGCCTTGAGCTTCGCTGACGTCGCCGGCAATCGGCCGGCTCGTCAAGCGACGCGGCGGTGGTCGTGGTGGACACCACCGAGTACGGGTAGGTCCACGACGCTCGGTGGGCCGGCGGAACTGTCACGAGCTGTCACGGGCTTACGTGGTATCGGGCGCTCAACGTCACTGTCCGTCGCTATCGGCGCGACGCCACGATCGCGAATAGAGCCGTTTTTTTGTGCTAATTCATGGCTCGCAGGTCTCGCGGCGCGCTCGCCTCAGATGAAGCCACGCCGAGCCAGCAACGCTAGCTTCTTTGCTGGTGCGACGCGGCGGACACCCTCGAGCCCGTCTCCGCTGCAGATGTCCACGGGGAACACGACCCAGTCGTCGGTCACGCCCAGCGACTTCGCCCAGGCGCCGCGCATGAGCTTCTTGGCGAGCGCATCCACGTGCTTGCGCGCCTGAGTGAACCGCTCTTTCTGCCAGATGAGCTGGTTGGCGCCCGCCGCCAGCGCGAGCAGCTCGTCGCTGCGGTACTCGAGGCTCGGCGTGTCGAACGCGCTCCACTCCGCTGGATTCCACAGGTACGACCTGGCGTCGGGTCCGTGCAAGTCGACGAGGCGCTGGCGCTCGGCGACCGTGAGCAGCGCCAAGCCCGGCGGCAGCACGTGCTCGTAGGCCTCCATGTCGAGCCAGAGAGCGAGAGCACAGACCGACTCGGCGCGCGGGAGGCGCTCGAGGAGCTGGGGGATGGTATCGAGCGCTAGCGCCTCGAGCTGCGCGAGCAGGCTCGGGAGTGAGGGTGCGACACGCTCGTAGGTCACGCTGCGATCGCCGCTGGGGTAGACCTGCTCGATGCGCAGGAGCTCGCCGGCAGGGTCGTAGACGAAGTCGTCTGTCTGAGCGGTCCCGTCGTGGTCCACGATCACGCGTGCCAGCCGGGCGTCTTCCCACTCGAAGCGCTCGTGTCGCCGGCCCCGCGCAGCCGGATACAGGTGCTCCAGCTCTAGCAGACGCGCGGCGGCGTCGAAGCGGTAGCGCGCGACGTGGATCACGCTCTTCTTGGCGGCGTAGTCGTAGTGGACTTTGTCGACCTCGGCGCCGCGGTGGTCGTAGAAGGTCTCGTAGCAGCGCCCCTCGAGCTCCGTGTACGAGCGCGTTACCCGCAGCTGACCATCGGCGTCGAAGCCGTACTGCTCTTGCCCGCTCTTGGGTTTGGCCGGCGCCGAAATGCGTTGCCCGCGACCGAATCGATGACGCTCGAAGTAGAAGGGCTCCAAGGAGTGAATGGCAGACGAGCCCCACTCCCAGCGGGTCACGGCGGCCTCGGCCTCCGACTTCAGGGCGGCATAGCGCTTCCCCGCGCTCCGTGACCATTCCTTCAGGCTCGTCATGGTCGCCGCTCTTTCGAGCCGCGCGCGAGTGCGCGCTCGACGATCACCGCGATGCCCCCACAAAAGCCAGCGAAACCGAGCAAACCGTAGAGCACGTTCCAGCCCACCACCTCTCGCTGGATGGGCGCCAGCATCCAGGCGACGGACGGCGAGCAGCCGGGCATGCCGTGCGGAGTGCCACCTCCGCGCTGGAGAGACCGCGCGACGGGCCGCGAGGTATGCACGCACATCGCGCTGGCGCCCAGCGGAGCGCCGAGCACCAGCAGCGCGCCCATCACCAGCCAGAAGCGCCTCACGCCCCTAGCATACTGGCAGGACCATGCCGTGTCAGGGGCCCTGGGTGGTCGTGATGGTGTTACGCTCGGGGGATGCGCAGCACTACACGAACCTGGCTCTCACTGGCGGTACTGTCCTTGCCTCTGGGCAGCGCCGCGAGCTGCGGCGGAGACGACGGGGGCGTGGCCGGCGGCGGCGGGGTGTCGGCTTCGGGTGGTGCAGACGCGGCCGCGGCGACGGGCGGCACGGCGGCGGGGGGCACCGGAGGCAATATCGTGACGGACGCCGCCAGCGACTCGGGCTGCAGCACGGGGCAGGCCTGCGGGGACGGCGGGATCTGCGCAGGGGGCGTGTGCTGCGCGGCCAACCTCGCGTGCGGCCAGAGTTGCTGCGCCGGCGGGCAGGTCTGCACCTTCGGCTCCTGCGCGACTCCGGGCCAGTCCTGCACCGAGACGGGCGATTGTCCGTCTGGCCAGTATTGCGATCTGTCGCTGGGAGAGGACTCGGACGCGGGCGTGACCGACGGTGGCGCCGATGGCGGTTCATGCACCGGCGGCGTCGTGTTCGCCACCGGCAAGTGTCTGCCAAAGCCCCCGACTTGCGCGCCCGGGCAGGATCCCGGCTCGCCGCCCACGTGCTTGAACGCGTGCAGCTACAAGCCGCCGAGCAGCAGCTTCTCGCCCGTGCTCAAGTACGCTTGGGGCGGAGAGGTGACGAGCCCGTTCGCCACGGACGTGATGATGACGCCGATCGTCCTTCAGCTCGACGATGACGACTGCGACGGCAAGCTGACCGACCGAGACATCCCCGAGATCGTCTTCTCGACGTTCTCCGGCGGCGCGTACAAGGGCGCGGGCGTGCTGAGAGCCATCAGCATCGTGGGCGGCCAGGTGGTCGAGAAGTGGTCGCTCCCGAACGTGCTCAATCCGACCAAGCAGCTCGCCGGCGGCAACTTCGACGGTGTACCAGGCAACGAGATCGTCGGCTGCGGCAACGACGACCGCGCCCACGCGGTGAGCTCAGACGGCAAGGTCCTGTGGTCCAGCGATCCCATGCCCTGCTTCATGCCTTCGATCGCGGATCTGGACCAGGACGGCAAGCCCGAGGTGATCGTGGAGGGAGGCATCCTCGACGGCGCGACCGGGCAGCTGAAGCACGCCTTCTCCGCGCCCCTCGCCAGCTCCTTCGTGGTGAGCGACATCGATGGCGACGGCAAGCTCGACGTGGTCACGGGCAGCCAAGGCTTCGACGCTCAGGGTCAGCTGTTCGTCGACACGGGTCAGGCCAACACGGGGCAGTTCGCGGATACGTCGGACTGGAAGAGCCCCTGGCCGGCGATCGCCGACTTCGACGGCGACGGCAAGCCCGAGGTGATCGTGGTCCACAACCTGGCCCACACCTTGAGCGTGTGGCGCTACGACGCGGCGGCAGCACAGAAGTTCACCGTCGTCCGCGGGCCGATCGACATCAACGGGCCGCTGCCCGCCTCGACCTGCCCCACGGGCGCCTGGGGCAACACCCACGGCGGCGGTCCGCCCACCGTCGCGGACTTCAACGGGGATGGCACGCCGGACGTGGCGCTCGCCGGTGGCGTCGGCTACGCGGTCTTCGACGGCAAGAAGCTCGTCGATCCAACCGTCGCCCCGCTCGCTACTCTGCTGTGGATCAAGGAGACCACCGACTGCTCGTCCGCTTCGACCGGCAGCACGGTGTTCGACTTCAACGGCGACGGCATCGCCGAGGTCATCTACTCGGACGAGCTCAAGCTCCGCATCTACGACGGGCCGACTGGGAACGTGCTCTGGGAGACGTGCAACACCACCGCGACCCTGATCGAGAACCCGGTGGTCGCGGACGTGGACAACGACGGGCACGCGGACATCATCGCCGTGTCGAACGCCTACGCGCGGACCTGCCCGGACGACGGCTCGCGGCAGGGCGGCGTGCGGGTGTTCGGAGATCCGGACGGCAAGTGGGTACGAACGCGCCGGGTGTGGAATCAGCACGCCTACCACGTGACCAACCTGGAGGAGGACGGCACCGTGCCCGCGGTCCAAGCGCCCAACGTGAGCACGCCGGGGCTCAACAACTTCCGGCAGAACAAGCAGCCCGGCAGCGAGTTCGCCGCGCCCGACGCCATCGTCAGCGTCGCTCCCAAGTGCGCTGGCGCGTACGGCTTGTACGTCACCGTGACGAACGTCGGCGAGGCCTCGCTACCGGCGGGGGTCGTCGTGGGCGTCTACCAGGGCAGCGCTCCCCCCGGCACGCTGCTTGGAACCCTCACCACCACCAAGCCCCTCTACGCCCTGGAGGCACAGAGCTTGCTGCTGCCGCTCGGGAGCGTCCCCTCCGGGCTCGTGTTCGCGATCGTGGATGACACCACGACTCCACACCCCGAGTGGACCGAGTGCCGCACGGACAACAACGTCTCGAGCGCGGTCAACCCGGACTGCGCCGTGCCTCGCTGACGCGCGCATCACTCCGGTAGCGGCACCGGCTCCGCGTCGTCCCCCGGCACCTTGGGGAAGCGCCCTGCCTTCCAGTCTTGCTTCGCTCGCTCGATGTGCTCGCGGGAGCTCGACACGAAATTCCACCAGATGTGGCGCGGGCCGTCGATGGGGGCGCCGCCGAAGACGACCACGTGCGCCGGGCCCTCCGCGCCGAGGGTGACGTCCGCGCCGGGGGCGAGCACCAGCATCCGCGCCTCGGCGGCGCGCTCGGGACCACAGCTCACCTCCCCGCGCACGACGTAGACCGCGCGTTCTTCGTATTCCGCGGGCAGCGTGAGGCTCGCGCCTGCAGCGAGGGCGACGTCGAGATAGAACAAGGCGGACGCCGTCTTCACCGGCGACGAGGCCTCGTAGGCGCTGCCCGCGAGCACGCGCACGCGCGCGCCGCCCCGCTCGAGCTCAGGCAGGGCGCTGGCTGGGTAGTGACTGAACGCGGGCTCCACCTGCTCCTGATCGCGCGGGAGCGCCACCCAGATCTGAAGGCCGTGCAGCCGCACGGCGCGGGTGCGCGCCGCGGTGGCCGTGCGCTCCGAGTGCACCACGCCGCGACCCGCGGTCATCCAGTTGATGGCGCCCGGCGCGATGAGCTGGTGCGAGCCGACGCTGTCGCGGTGCTCGAGCTCGCCGTCGAACAGGTAGGTCACCGTCTCGAGCCCGATGTGCGGGTGCGGCGGCACGTCCAGCCCCGAGCCCGCAGCCAGCTCGACCGGGCCCATGTGATCGAGGTAGATGAACGGCCCCACGAGGCGGCGCGCGCCCGCCGGCAGTACGCGTCGCACGCGGAAGCCCCCGATGTCGCGCACGCGGGCGTCGATGACGTGCTGCACCGCAGTCATGACTTGCCTGCAGCCCAGGCCTTCTTCAGCGAGCCGGCGCTGAGCACGACGATCGCCGCGACCACCAGCAGCGCGCCCCACAGCTCCGACGCGGCAGGGGCAGCCACGCCCAGCAACCAGACCAGCGCGAAGCTCGCGCACACACCGGCCAAGATGCTGCTCGCGCGATTGACGGGCACGCAGAAGGTGTTCTCACGACGATCGAGCAAGATCAAGCCGCCAAAGATGCCCGTCCCCTGCGACAGCAGGCCCACCAGCAGCACCAGCCACAGCGCCGGGTGCTGCCACATGTCGACGAAGCCGGCGCGCAGCGCGCTGGCGAAGTCGCCTCGACCGAGCCAGGCCACGAGGGCCAAGAAGGTGATGACGAGCGGCGTCGCCGTCATCTGCTCTTCCACGAAGTAGCGACGAGTCACGTCCGCGTCCGCGCTCTTGGCCAGCCGACTCATGAAGCGGAGGCGCACGAAGTAAGCGAGCAGGTAGAGTCCGACATCGACCGCGGCCACGACCGTGAGCTTCGTGGAGTCCGGGCCCGAGCCGAAGTGTGCGACCAGCAGCGCGCCCATGCTAAGCGCCAGCCCCACCCAAGAGTAGACACCGACCTTGCGCCCGCTCGCGAAGTCCACCAAGGGCGCGATGACCAGCACCCCGCCGCGCATCAGCAGCATCATGAACACGATGGAGATGCCCTCGAACGTGTAGGACAGGGTGGTGGTGGCGATGATGCCCGCGGTGCACAGGCCGGAGAGCAGCGTCCAGCGCGTCGGCCGGGGCAGGTTGACCCCGAAGACCGTGCTGCTCGACGCGAAGCGCCACCAGCGCATGGCGGAGATGAACACGAACATGCCCAGCAGCGACGAGAGCGCGGTGAGGGGCAGCAGCGTCACGCCGGCGATGGGCGTGGGGGTGGACGACAACGCGCCGGACGACAGCGCCTTCGTCAGCGCGCTGTAGGGCACGTAGCAAGCGAAGTAGCCAAAGGCGAAGGCCCAGATGGACACGGATGGGCCAGGTTCGCTCGCAGCCATTGCCGCCGACAGCGTGCCCAGACCCGCGCGCGCTTGTCACGAGAAAGCCACGCGGTTGTCACGAACGGGGCCTCAGCGGCCGCGGCGACGACGCAGCAGCCCCGCGGCGACGAGCAGTCCGAGCAATGCGTGCGAGCCTCGCTGACTCGCCGGGCTCGTTCGGCAACCGCAGCCGCCGTCGTCCGAACCCGCGCTGCTGCTCGCCGCGCCGCCGCTCGCGGTGCTGCCGCCGCTCGAGGCACCGCCGCTCGAGGCACCGCCGCTCGCCGTGCTGCCGCCGCTGCCCGCAGTGCCTCCGCTCGCGGTGGCGCCGCCGCTGCCGGTGCTTCCCCCCGTGCCAGGACCGCCGCCGCTGCCCACCTTGGACTTGAAGCCCGGGCCGACGGCGCCGCCGGGGTTGCCGCTGGCGTCGTACTTGTACGCGCCAACGTCCGCGACTCCCGCGCGCAGCGTGCCGTTGTAGTCGTCCGTAGCGACGTGCGTCGTGTCCCCGGCGCCGATGAGCTTGCCGCCCGCCTTGGGGTAGACGTTCAGCTTGCTGCCCGAGTGATCCGCGTCGACGAAGTCGCTCGCGACGTCGCCGCTGCCGTCGAAGCCCTGAGCGGTGCCTTGCAGCCCGCCTTTGCCCACGTTGCCCGCCACGGTGGCCTGCGCCACCGCCCCCGAGAGCTGCAGCGCGTTGCCGTTCTGGCTGTACAGGGCATTGTTGGCGATCAGCACGTTCGACACGATGCTGTCGCTGCGCAGCGCCGTCCCCGAGTTCAGGATGGTGTTGTGCACGATGACGAGGTTCTGCACGGTGGCGCCCTGGTGCGTCTGATTCCGGAGGCCGTCCGCCTGCGCCCCCAGGATGATGTTGTTGCGCACGATGGCGTCCCCGGCCACCTGGATGCCGTGATCGCCGCAGTTCCACATGGCGTTGCGCTCGATCAGGTTCTGCGCCTTGCCGTCGGTGCCGTAGGCCAAGATGCAGGGGTAGTTGGTGTCGTGAATCACGTTGTCTCGGATGATGTTCTCGTAGCTGCCCGTCTTCAGCTCGATGCCGTCCCCCTGCGTCACGCCGCTGCCGTCGGTGTGGTGCACCCAGTTACCCTCGATCAAGCTCTTGGTCAGGGCGCACGCGGCGTTGTTGCAGCCCAGGTACATTCCCTCCCCGGTGCCGCTCGTGTTGCGGATCTCGTTGCCGCGGATGATCAGCCCCTCGTAGGTCGAGCCGGAGATGTTGGCGCTGAGGCCCACGTCTGCCGTGCTGTGGATCAGGCAGTCTTCGATCGTGATGAAGCTCGACTTGTCGATGCGAATGCCGTGGGAGCCGCCGGAGACCGTGAGGCCGCGGAAGATCAGGTACGCCGCGTTCTCGATGTTGATCACGTTCTGGCTGGCGTCCCGCGTGATGTGCGCGGTCTCGTTGTCCTTCGAGCGGATGATGATCGGACTCTGGGCCGTGCCCTGCACGCTCACGCCGAGCCGCGCGGTGAGGGTGTAGGTGCCGCCCGCGAGCACCAGCTCGTCCCCGGGCTGCAGCTTGGCGATCTCGGCGCCGAGGTTGGCGCCCGGCGAGATGTCGTACGTCGTCGCCCAGGCGGGCGCTCCCACGCCGGTGATCACCACTCCGACTACCGCTGTGAGCCCAATCGTTCGACGCCGCATGACACGCTCCTCCGCGAGAATCCCGAGCGACAGGGTAGCACCCACCCTCGGGGGTGCGGACGGCTTCTTCGCCCGGTGCCGCCCTCACGCGCCCGCGGCGGCAGCCCCGGCCGCGATGCCCGCGGCGATCGCCTCGAGCACCGCCCGAGGTCGACCCGCGATGGCGTCTCCGGCCGCGTACAGCCCCGAGCACCCGCGCACCGCCGCACCGTCGGCGGCCAGCCCGACCCGCGAGAGCACATCCACCCCGCGCGCGACGAAGTCGACGCCGAAGAGCGTGCTGTTGCGATCGACCGGCTCGCCGTCGAGCTCGAGGGGAAGCTCGCCCGCGAGGGACGCGCGAAACGCGAGCGACAGCGGCTCCTCGGGTCGCACCGCGCCCAGGCAAATGCCACCGGCTTGCACGCCGCCAAACGCCAGCACGACGCGCTCGGCAGCGACTTGCCGGTCGCCCGCGGTGACGACCCAGCCCGCGCCGTCGCGGGAAATCTCCGTAGCGACTCCGCGCTCGACGGACACTCCCTGATCCGCGAGCAGCCGATCCCGCGCCCACTCGAAGCGCCCACCGGCGGCGCCCCCGGGCGGCGAGCTGACCTCGCCCACGGGTACACCGACGGCTTCCGTCAGAAGCCCGGCGACGTCGACCTCGAGCCCTAGCCACGGTCCGAGCAACCACGCCGCGGGCGCCTCGCCCCCAGCCGTGAGCGCGCGGGCGACGAGCGCGCTGCGCTCGGGGTCGTCGAAGCGCTTGGCCAGATCGTAGCTCGAGAGATTCTGCTCGGACTCGTCGAGCAACCCGGGCACGTCTCGCAGCTCGAAGCGGGTTCGCGCCGAGCGCGCCCAGGGACTGGCCTCGAGCGCCCGCACGAGCAAGCGCGGGTCGTGCTCACGATGCAGCGCGTCCGCGACCGCGACGCACTTGCCAGCGAAGGGCGCCAGATCGAGCAGCGCGCGATCGCGACCCAGCGCCGGGCGCAACTCGCCGTGGAGGGTGGAGATACGAGCCGGCTGCCCACCCAGGCGCCAGATGCCGAGCGCGACCGCGAACGCCACCGTGAGCTCGTCCGCGGCAGAGGGTCGAGCCCGCTCGCTCCAGGGCTCGCGGTCGAGCGCGCCGGAGTACAGCGCCGTCGCGCCAGGACCGGCGTGCAGCAGCGTGACCCGCGCACCCGCACGTCCTGCCGACCAGGCCGCCGCGGTGCCCGCAGCTCCGCCACCCACCACGAGCACCCTCGGCGCGGTCACGCGCTCTCCTCGTCCGCGCCGAGCTCCGAGCGCAACACGGAGAGCGCGAGCGCTTCTTGTCGTGCCTGCGCCGGACCGACAATCGACAGCCGCCGCGCGAGCGCCCCGTCGAGGAACGCGAGCGCCGAACGTCGCCCGCGCTCCGGCGACTGCTGCCGAGCGTCCGCCAGGATGGCCCCGCAGCGCAGCGCGCAGCGCATGCCTCCGCAGGAGCCGAGCCCGAGGCGCGTACGGCGCGAGACGTCGTCCACCGTACACGCCAGCTCGTGCTCGGCCACGTAGCGGATCTCCGCCTCGGTCACCGGCTCGCACTCGCACACGACGCGGGCCTCACGCGGACTCTGCTTCATACGCTCGATCACGCGCAGCGCACGGCTGCCATGCCGATACTCGAGGCGCGCCGCCGTGAGCGCGTCGATGGCCACGCCGCGGGTCAGCTCGAATGGATCGACGGCCTCGTCCCCACCTGGCAGCGGAGAGACGTGCGTGCGCCGCTGCGCCGTGTTGCCGAGCCTCGCGGCGATCACGTCCGTCATCTCTTCGGCGAAGATGCGGTAGCTCGCGAGCTTGCCGCCGATCATCGAGTACAGCCCGTCCACGCCGTGGCGGGCGTGGTCGACGATCTCGTGCTCCCGACTGAGCTTGTCTTCGTTCACGCCCCAGCCCCACAGGGTGGGTCGCACGCCGCCCCAGGTGCCGATGGCCCGCGCCTGGCGCACGGAAGGGAACACCCGCTCCGCGGCCTGAATAAGGTAGCGGGACTCGTCCGCGCTGGCGACCACGGCGTCGAGGTCCCCGTAGTAGTCGTCGTCCGTGGTGCCGATCACGCTCATGTTCTGCCAGGGCATCAGGAACACCTGACGCCCGTCGATGGCGGAGGCCACGATGGCGTAGTTGGTGAGGCGGCGATCCAGAAAGACGTGAATGCCCTTGCCGGGGCGCACGCGCGCCGCGCGCGGCGGCAGGCCCGCGAGGGCCGCGGTGATGGGCGCCCAGGCGCCCGTGGCGTTGACGACCACGAGGCCCGTCGTGGTGCCCGACTCGCCCGTGAGCCGGTCGCGCCAGCGCACGCCCGTGGCGCGGCCATCGTCGCTCTTGAGCACCTCGCTGACGGTGGTGTGGACGCGCACCGTCGCGCCCCGCTCGATCGCGTCCACCATGCTGCCGATGCACAAGCGCGCACCGTCGATGCCCCACTCGTCGAAGGTGACGCCACCGACCGCATCCGCGACCAGCCCAGGCTCGAGGCGCCTCAGATCGTCTGCGGACAGTCGCACGTGCGGCTTGCCACGCTTGAGGGGTTGGTACTTGTCGTACAGATCGAAGAACGCGTCGTAGCCGAACAGGGTGAGCTTGGCGCCGCGCCGCTGTCGATACACGGGCGCCAAGAATGGGATTCGGAACAGCAGATGCGGCGCGATGCGCTGGATGTGTCCCGAGTCGAGGCAGGAGGTGTGGGTGACCTCGGGATCGTAGGTCAGGTAACGCGGACCGCCGTGGATCATGCCGCTGGAGTTGCCGCTCGCACCGAACGCGATGTCGTTGCGCTCGAACAGCGCGACGGAGAGCCCGCGCAGGGCGCAGTCGCGAGCCACGCCGGTGCCGTTCACGCCCCCGCCGATCACGATCACGTCGCAGTCGGGGCGGGCTTCCGAAGACTCGACGCTCATGGCTTCACCGGGCGAAAGGGGGCTCATAGCAAGTTTCTGCGCCGGCTTCGACGCAGTGCGGCACAAATCTGCCGCCGGCCCGGGCGCAGGGTATTTGGCCACCGGGCTGCGGGGACCTACAACGGGGCGGTGAACTGCCCCGAGGCCCGGTCCGGCGCGGGGGCCGGCGAGTCGGCTCTCCGCCACCCCACTCGCCGCGCTTGGCTCGCGGCGCTGGCGCTCGGGCTGCTCTCGGCGCCGGCCGCCGGCCGCGGCCCCGCGCCACCCAAGCGCGACACGGGTCGCCCGACCGTCGTGCTCGATCGGCTCGATCTCCCCGAAGGGTTGGGGCGGGCCTACGGCAATCAGCTCCGCAAGGTGCTCACCCGCGAGGTTCGCCGCGTGGAGTGGGGTGCGGGGCGGAACAACCGCATCGAGTATCGCTTCGCACTCACGGAGCTAGACGTCTCGGTGGTCGACGACGTGCTGCGGGTGCGCGCCTCGGCGGTCGGCCGCCTACCCGGCGGGCGGAAGGCGAAGAGCCGGCTGGAGTTCGGCGGCGATCCGAGTCGCCGCGCAGCGCTCGTCTCGCGCGTGCTCGAGATCGTCGCGCGCGGGGTGATCACGCGCCTGGCGGAGCTCGAGCGCGTGCGCCGTGGAGATTTGAACCCGGTCTGACGACGGTGCCGCCAGGGCGGCGGCTAGCCGGGCTGGTCGGGGTGGTTTATGCTTGCCGCATGGAGCTCTCGCCCGCGGTACAGAAGGCCATCCTCCAGCGCTACGCGCGCCTGCTCTCGTCCCTGGACGGCGAGCTCGGCGAGCGACCCTTGGTGCTGCCCACGGCGGAGTTCTTCCCGGACACGTTCACGCACGATCAGCGCTCGTTGACGCGTCTGACCAAGCGCATGCAGGTGCACGCGGGCATGGACGACATTCCCGTGACGGCGACGCTGGTGGGGGACACTCCCGAAGGCGGTGGTGGTTGCAGCACGGGCGCCTGTGGCGTGGGCAGCGCGGGAGCGGACGGGAGCGAGGTGGCGCGCATCGTCGACACCGGCGAGCGCTGGGTGCTCAACGTCCCCGCGGCCGAGGTCAAGCATCCGGTCGTCCTGACCTCCAACATCGCGCGGGCGCTGGCCTCGATCTTTCTGGCGGAGACCCGGGACGACGAGACCCCGCTGGACGAGCCCATGGACGTGACGGTGGATCTCGCCGCCGTCGCGCTGGGCTTCGGCGTACTCGTGATGCAGGGCTCTTACATCTACTCCAAGAGCTGTGGTGGACCGTCCGTCGCGAAGGTGACCAGCCTCGGACCCGGGGAGCTGGCGGTCGCGCTCGCCGCCTTCGCTGCGCGTGGCAAGCACCCGATCAAGGCGGCCCTCAAGCAGCTGGACCCGACTCAGCGCGAGGCGCTGAGCGACGCCCGCGAGCTGTTCGAGTCGAACGAGAGCGTCGTCGCGCTGCTGCGCGAGTCCCCTGCCCGCCTGGCCGAGGGCGACTTCAAGCTGGAAGAGCCCAAGCCCTGGCTGCTCCGCGCGCTGGGCCGCAAGTCCGCGAAGGAGCGCACGCCGGACGAGCTGAGCTTGGAGGAAATGGAGACGCTGCTCGCGGTGGCGCCGCCGGCCGCCAACAAGAAGAAGCCAAAGAAGAGCCGCGACGACGATGAGCTCGGCTCGCTGGTCGCCGAGGCCCTACGCGAAGCGCACAGCGACGCGGAGTAGCGCGGCGCCGCGGAAACGCCGTTGCCGCCCCGCGGCGGGGGTGTGTAGAGTCCAGACCGAGCGCTCATGGCCGTCGCCCAGGGAAGCTGTCCCAGCTGTGGTGCCCCGATCGAGTTCGGTCTGGGCTCGTCCCTCGCGAAGGTGTGCGAGTTCTGTCGCGCCACGGTCGTTCGTTCGGATCGTGGCCTCGAGAACCTGGGCAAGGTCGCCGATCTGGCGATGACGCCGTCGCTGATCGCGATCGGCGACGAGGGCACGCTCGGGGGGCGACCGTTCCAAGTGCTCGGTCGCGTGCAGCTCGACCACGGCAAGGGGCCCTGGGACGAGTACTACGTCGCCTTCGACTACGGGCAGGCCTGGGGCTGGCTCGCCTACGCGCAAGGCCACTGGTACGTCACCCAGCCGGTCCACGGCATCGGTATCCCGCCCTATCAGTCCCTGCGCCCGGAGCTGGACGTGGACCTCGGACCCGCGGGCAGGTTTCGCGTGGCTGAGGTCAAGAGCGGCACCATCGTGAGCGGCGAGGGCGAGCTGCCGGGCGGGTTTCCGCCGGGATTCACCCGCTACTACGCCGACTGCTACGGACTGAACAACGCCTTCGCGACCCTCGACTACGGGGACAATCGCGGCGCGTACACCGTGTTCACGGGCTGGGTGTTCGACGAGCCGCAGATGGTCGTCACCCAGGTGGGTCCACGCACGGCCAACAAGGTGAAGTCCGCGCAGATCAAGTGCCCGAGCTGCGGAGGAGACATCCCCAAGCTCAGCGGGGATCGCGCCGAGCGCGTCGGCTGCCCGTATTGCGGGGCCATCAGCGACATCGCGCTGCAACAGGTGGTTGCGCAGCAAGAGCGCGCGATGCAGATGCCGGACATCCCGATCGGCTCGCACGGCGTGTTCGACGGCGCCGAGTACGTCTGCATCGCCTACATGCGTCGCAGCTCGGACTTCGAGGGCGAGCGCTACACCTGGGAAGAGTACCTGCTCTGGTCGCAGCCCGTCGGCTTCCGCTGGCTGGTCAAGGACCCGGAGACGGGCTGGAGCTGGGTCACGCCGGTCAACCTGGCCGAGCTCGATCTCTCGAGCATGCCGCGGGGCGCGAGCTGGGGCGGTCGTCACTTCACGCAGCGCAACCAGAACATGGCGCGCGTGGACTACTGCCTCGGCGAGGTGTACTGGAAGTGCGAGATCGGCGAGACCACCCACGTCTCGGATTTCGTGAACGGCGGCGACGTGCTGTCACGCGAAGAGGGCGACGGCGAGGCGCGCTGGAGCTACTCGGCGCCCATGAGCTGGGCGGTCATCGCCCAGGCCTTCGGCCTGCCCGTGGCCGGTGGCGGTGGACAGGGCTTCGCAGCCGGCAGCGGCGGTGGTGGCGCAGCCGCCGGTTGCGGCGGCTCGGCGATGCTCATCATCATCATCCTGATCGTGCTCTTGATCTGCATGCTCGGCGCGTGCGGCTCGTGCCTGGGAGACGGCAGTGGCAGCAGCGGATCCAGCGGCGGGACGTACCGCGGAGGCTCCGGCGTCTACAGCGGCGGCAAGTGACGCCAGGGCGGCGCCGCCCGGCTATCGCGATGCCGCCGCACCCCCGACGTCGGAGGACTTCGCGACGCCGGTGTTGGCCTACGTCTCCCTCGTGGGCGTCGCCGTCGTGCTCGCGGCGCACCAGCTCTCCGTCGGTCTGACGACGGCGTACCTCGAGCCCCTCGGCGGAAGCTGGGTCGCCCTCGCGGTGGGCGCGGGCTCGAGCTGCCTCGCCGTGTGCATCGCGATCGGCCGACGGCTGGGCGCCTGGGCGCTGCCGGCGGGCCTGACGGTGGGCGCGCTCGTGTCCGTGACCTCGGGTCCCCTCGCCTTCATGGCGTTCGATCGCGGGCTCGGGCTCGTCCCAGTGATTGGCGTGATGGTCGTGCTCGCGCACGCCGCGCTCGGGTTCGCGGTCGGTCGCGCCAGCCGAAGCGTGCTGCCCACGGCGCTGCGACTCGGGCTGGTGCCTTGGGCGCTGTCGCCCTTCCGGCTGCTGGCCGCGGCGGTGGGCGTGGGTCTGGTCACCGCCGCCCTGGGCACCATCGGCCCCTGGCGCGCGTCGGCGGCGGCTTCCGCCCTCTTGGCCGTGAGCGCGCTGTGGTCACCGCGGGTGGCGACGTTCTTGGCGTTGTCGTCGGCGCGGCAGCCACCTGGACTCACGGCCCTGGGCGCGACGGCGCTCGGGCTAGCCTTCGCGAGCTTTGGCGCGGCCGAGCTCGTCGTGCCGCTGGGAATGATCGGCCACCATCCGAACACCATCGTGCATCGCAGTCGGGGCGCTCACCACGAGTTCGTGGTCACCAGCGGCCAGCGCGCCTTCGAGCTGCACGTGGACGGTCGCTTGCGCGTCTCCTCCCTCGACCAAGCGCGTTACTTCGGCGCTCTGGTGCATCCGGCGCTCGCGAGCGCGCCCGACGGGGCGACCGTACTCCTGCTCGGTGGGGGCACGGGCATCGCCGAACACGAGGTCCTGTCCCATACCGGCGTGCGTTCGCTGACTAGCGTCGTGTCCGACAGCGAACTGCTGCGCGTCGCGCGGCGACAGCGCTGGCTCGTCGCGCTGAACGGCGGCGCGCTCGACTCCGACCGCCTCACCCTCGTGGAGGAAGAGCCTTCCGTGTTCTTGCAGCGCAACCAGTCACGCTTCGACGTGGTGCTCGCAGACTTCCCGGATCCCCTCAGCCACGCCGACGGCAAGTACTACAGCGTCCACCTGCTCGGTCTGGTAGCGCGGGCGCTGTCGCCGAGCGGTGTGCTGGTCGTCCAAGCCATGTCGCCGTTCACGAGCCCCGAGTCCTTCGCCACCGTGGCCGCGACGCTGGCCCACGTGGGCCTGGCGTCCACGGCCTACCGCGCCGGCGTCCCCTCCTTCGGTGACTGGGGCTTCCTCGCCGCCCGCCGCGGCGCCGCACCCGAGCTCGATCTCGCTCGCGCCGCCGAGCGCCTGTCGGGAGTGACCGCGCTCGAGCTGCGCGCCTTCCCCCGAGACTCGCACTACCCAGCCGCCGCGACGCCGTCGACCCTGTACGACGGCCACCTGGTCGAGGTGTTCGAAGCGGAGCGCTGACCCGCTGTCGCGAGCGCGGGGATGCGAGCGCACGCGAGCGCGGGGGCGGGTTGACGCGAACCCAGCCGAGGGCGGTTCCGACCGGACGCGAGATGCTCTAACGTGCCCGTCGTCGATGAGCATCGTCTCCGAGGTGTACCGAAAGACGCGCAAGCGTCCCGATCTGTTCTGGAACACGTACGTGTGCCGCCCGCCCGCGGCGGTGGTCGTCGCCGCGCTGCGCAACACCCCGGTGACGCCGAACCAGATCACCTTCGCCGCGTTCTTCCTCGCGCTGGCCGCCTGCGGGATCTTACTCGCGGTGCCCGGCCACGCGGGTCTGCTCGTGGGCGTGGTCGTCTTCCAGCTCTCCTACGTCCTCGACTGCGCGGACGGGATGCTGGCGCGCTGGCGCAACATCCAGTCCACCCAGGGTCACCTGCTCGACTTCCTGATGGACGAGATCAAGGCGTTCGCGCTCTTGGGCGTCGCGAGCGTCCGCTTGTGGCGAGAGCACGCCGACGACCGCTTCCTCGTGCTCGGGATCGGGGGTTTGTGCTGCCTGGCCACCGGCATCGGCCTGACGACGTTTCAGCGGCGTCCCGAGATCGCGCCGCCGCCAGCGACTGGCGCGCTGGCGGCCTCCCAGGTGCGCAGCAAGAGCCCAGTGAAGCTGGCCATCGGCCTGGTGGAGCGCATCGCCAAGTTCCTGATCCACTACCCGTCTTACCTGCTCTACGTCGCCATCGCCGGGCGCCTGGAGGCGTACCTGCTGCCGTATGTGGCGGTCAATGCGCTGTACGCGGCGCGGGCGCTCGCGTCCGTGATTCTACGCTTCGGTCGGCCCGAGCGGCCGAAATCGTCCGATGCCGAAGCGTAGCTCGTCCGTCTCTGCCACGACCTGGCTGGTGGTCGCCGGCCTCGCGTGCGCGGCCCTGCTCGCGCGCTGCGGCGCCCGGCAAGCGACCGACCCCTCGCCGCCCGAGGCCACCACGTCGCGCGATCCGCCTGCCGCGAGCGCGCCGACGGAGGAGCCCGCTGCCGAGGACGCAGGCCAACTGGACTCGGGCTCGCTGGAGCCGCCCGAGCCCGCCCCGGTTGTCGTCGCCGCCTTTGGTGACTCGCTCACGGATGGTCGGGTCGGCGGGGGCGGCTACCTCGCCCACCTGCGCGCCCGCTGCCCCGAGAGCACCTTCGACGACTTCGGCAAGGGCGGCGACATGGTGAACATGATCCGCCGCCGCTTCTTCTCGCAGGTGTTCGCGGCGGACGGCCGGAGCCTGACGGGCAAGCGCTACACCCACGTGCTGGTGTTCGGCGGCGTCAACGATCTGTACAGCGATCTCACCGCGGGGCGCACGGTGCAGAAGGTCTCGACGGATCTCGACGCCATGTACCTGGCCGCGCGGCGCCACCCGGCCAAGGTCGTCGCCATCACGGTCGCGCCCTGGGGCGGCTTCACGAAGTATTACAACGAACGACGCGGCGAGGCGACCGGGCGGCTGAACGCCTGGATCAAGGAGCAGCTCGGCGCCGGCAGGGTGGATCACGTCGTGGACGCGTATCAGCTCCTGTCCTGCGGCCAGCCCGAGCGACTCTGCCCCGAGTACGCCCACCCGATCCGAGACGGGCTGCACTTCGGCAAGCAGGGTCACGAAGTGCTGGGCAAAGCCCTCTACGAGGCGGCCTTCTCGGGTTGTCGGTGAGCCGCGGAAGCGGAGAGCCGGCGCCACAGGCGCGCCAGCGCCCAGTCGATGCCGTCCGTCGCGCGGGCGAAGGCGACGGCCGCGAAGCCGTGCGCGACGACCGCGATCGCCGGCGGCACCTGCTCGGTGTAGTAGGTCCAACACTGGCGGCTCGTGCCCCAGTACTCGAGGAAGAACCCGAGCCCGGAGGCGCCCACGAACAGCACCACGTCCCGCCGCGGACGCGGACAGTGCAGCGTGAGCGCGATCATCAGCGCGATCACCACCTGCGTCGAGAGTACGCCACGCGCCGGCCACGCGAAGCTCGTCATGCCGAGGACGAACAGCGGCAGCAAGCACCAGTACGCGAGCTGGCTCGCGCGCTGGCCAAAGTCGCTCGACGGCGACAGCCAACGCGACGCGACGCCCCGCCCGGCCAGCGCCGTGAGCGCGCGATCGAAGAGCTGCCCCAAGCGATCCGTGGACAGCGCGGCCACCGGCCAGGCAGGCAAGATCCACAAGGGCGGACGCTCTCCGGTGAAGTAGCGCCACAGCCCCGTGGTGGTGCCCCACCACTCGATCACGGCGCCACCGCACAGCCCGACCGCGAGCAATAGTAGATCGCGACGCGGCGCGACGTTCCAGGTGATCAGCGCGGCCATCACCAGCCAGACCCCGAGCAGCAGCGCGTCGAGATCGCCGTTCGCGTCCAGCAGATCCCGCCAGTGGTAGCCGACGGACGAGCCCACCCCGACCAGCAGCAGCAGCGCCGCCAGGCTCCTTCGGTCGTAGCCACCGGTGGCGGCCGTCATGAGCTCACCCACCGCACCAGGAAAGTGCGCATGCTCCGAGCCTACGGAGAGCCCCGCCGGGGTGGCAAGCGCCGCAGTCCGCTGGGCCCGGCGACAGGCAGAACGCTCGGGCTTTCTCGCTGACCCTGCGCGAATCCGTTGCACGCTGCGCGAGCGCCGCGCAATTGGTTCGCCGCGGCGCGGATGCTGCGGCGTCTTCCCGGCTCTTACGAACTGCCAACCAGGGCGCGCGGTTTGCATGGCTCAATCTCATGGCTTGGCAGACTCGTTCGTGGCTGGTCCCGGTAGGCCTCGTCGCAGGCTGGCTCTGTGTCGGGTGGTCCACGGGCTGCGGGCCGCCGCCAGCGCCCGTCACGGCGCAGCCCGTCGAGAAGGAGGTCGTTCTCAGCGCGCCCTTCGAGGCCGTCTGGAGCCAGGCCGTCGAGTGGTTCGCGACCCACAACATCCCGATCAAGAACCTCGACAAAGACTCTGGCCTCATCGCTACGGAGTACGCGCTCTCGATGCAGGACGCCGGGAGCGTGATGCGGTGCCCGAAGAGCGAGGCACCTGCCGGAGGTCGGGTCGAGCAGGTCGACCACCGCGGCAACTTCAACGTCATCGTGCGCAGGCACGGGCCGAACGAGACCCGGGTCAGCGTCAACGCGTTCTTCGGCTGTACCGCCAACGCGTACGAGTACGAGACGATCTTCAGTCCGGACATGAGGGTGACGTCGCGCACACGAGTCGACTGCCCCTCGACCGGAGCGCTCGAAGCGCGGCTGCTCGCGCGCCTCAAGGCGGTGCCGCCGAGCTCCCCTGTGAGCGCGACTCCCCCCACGGCCGCGCCAGCCCCTCCGGCCGCGGCCGGCTGCACCGAGGACGCCCAGTGTCGCGGAGGCCGCGTCTGTCGAGATGGCGCGTGTACCGCGCCGACCTGCGCGAAAGACGTCGATTGCGCGGAGCCGCTCCTGTGCGTCGAGGGCGCTTGCGTCGCGCCCTCGCCCTAGGCGAGCCACGCAGCCCGACGCCCGCGCGCCGTCCCCAAGCGCTCGATCTGACCGAGGGAATTCGTGCGCAGGGCCGTCGTGGCCGCGTCGGGCCGGCAAGCCAGCGAATTGATTCAAGGAGCGGTGCGGGCTGACACCCTGGCGGCTCTTTGCTACAAGCGCGTCCCAATGGCCACGACGACCGCTGGACGCCGCCGCGCTCGCTCCGCTCCCCCCGCCGAGCCCTTGCCCGTGGTGAGCGGCCGCTTCTGGATCGCGGGCACCTTCGTCGCCGCCATGGTGCTCATCCCCTTCTCGCCCCTCGGCGCGTGGCTGACGCCCAAGGCACCCCAGCCTCACGATCTGGGTCAGTGGCAAGAAGGCAACACCAGCAACGTGCGCCTGACGTTGATCACCGCCGACGCCTCGTTGTTGTTCTGCGCCTCGGATCAGAGCGTGGACGGCGCGAAGTGCGCGTTTCGCACCGAGGCGGAGCAGTGGCCCGTCGATCCCGCCGCCGCGCTGGACGACAACAAGAAGAACGTGATCCAGCCGTATCGCACGTTCCCGGACAACAAGCTGATCTTGGTGGCGGGGTTGTGGGCCGAGCCGAACATGGCGCTGCGCAACCATCGCGAGCCCTCCGCCGGCGTGCAGTCGACCAAGCTCGCCCGCTTCATCGCGTCGTGCGACGTGAAGTTCGTCGGCAAGCTCGATGCTCCGAAGCTGCGCTGGAACCCGGGCGGCCCCTGGCAGAGCGAGGGCGCCGCGATGGTGGCCCGCCCGGTGAATTGCGCGCTGGCCCAAGAGTGAGCTGTCAGCTCACTCGCCCGGGAGAGCGCCCGGCGCAGGCTCCCCCGCGACGAAGCCGCTCAGTCGCTTCCACGCGCGCGTGAAGTCGTCCACGATGGCGTAGGAGGCGGGCACCAAGATCAGACAGATGACCGTGGCCAAGAGCACGCCGAAGCCCAAGCTGATGGCCATGGGGATGAGGAAGCGAGCCTGAACGCTGGTCTCCAGGATCATCGGCGACAGGCCAAAGAAGGTGGTCAGCGAGGTCAGCAAGATGGGGCGGAAGCGCCGCGCGCCGCCGGCCAAGATGGCCTGCCGGCGATCCATGCCCTGCGCGCGGAAGCCGTTGACCGCGTCGACCAGGATGAGCGAGTCGTTGACCACAACGCCAGAGAGCGCCACCACGCCCATCAGGCTCATGAGCGAGAGATCGTAGCCCATCAGCATGTGACCGAGCAGCGCGCCCACGAACCCGAAGGGGATGACGCCCATGATGATGATGGGCTGGATGTAGCTGCGGAACACCACCGCCAGCAGTCCGAAGATGGCGATCAGCGCGAACAAGAAGCCCTTGCCCAGGCTCGACATGGTCTCGGCCTGCGACTTCTGCTCCCCTTCCAAGCTGTAGGTGAGACCGTCGAAGTCGGCCAGCACGTCGGGCAGCACGTTCTGCTGCACGTCCGCCACGACCTTGGAGGCGTTGCTCACCGCGTCGTCCACCTCGGCGGTCACGCGTACGACGCGGCGTCCGTCGACCCGCTGGATGGCCGTGTAGGCGCGACCACGATTCACGCTGGCCGCCTGAGCCAGCGGCACCTCGCCGCCGCCGGGGGTGCGCACGAGCAGGCGCTCGACGTCGTACTCACTCGCGCGCTCATCCCGGGGCGGACGGACGTATACGCGCAGCTCATCTCGCCCGCGCTGCTGGCGCACGGCTTCGGTGCCGAAGAAGGAGCTGCGCACCTGCCGCGCGAGCTCCACCTCCGTCAGCCCGAGCACCCGCGCGCTGGGCAGCAGCTTGAGATCGAGCTGCTCCTTGCCGGAGGCGAACCCGTTGTCGATGTCGTAGACGCCGTTGTACTCGGTCAGGCGCTGGGCCACCCGCGTCGCCGCAGCCTCGAGCACTCCGAGGTCCCGGTGCGAGAGCGCGATGTCCACGCCGGCACCCGCGCTCGGCCCGGTGCTGAAGCCGAATTTCAGGGTGCGGGCGCCGGGCACCTCGCCGATGTCCTCCCGCCACCGCCGCGCGAACTCGGTGGAGCTGAAGGAGCGGTCCTTGAGCGGCACCAGGAACACCGCGACCTCGGCCAGGTGGCTGCCGCCCGAGGACCTGGTCGCCGCGCTCGGACCGCCCGCCATCGCCCCCGAGTCCCCGACCTGGGAGAAGATGCCGCGCCCGACCTTGGCGCCGCCGCCGAGCTCATCCACCAGTCGCTGGGCGCTCTTCAGCATCTGCTCGCTGACTCGCCGCGTCTCGTCCACCGCGGTGCCGTAGGGCATCTCGAGCTGCCCCACGATGACGTCGCTGTCCACCTTGGGCATGAACGTGAAGTTCACGCGCCCCCCGGCGACGAGGCCGAGCGTCCCGAGGAGCACGCCCACCGCGACGCAGATCGTCAAGTATCGGCGGTTCAGCGCCGCGTGCACCACCGGAACATAGGTGTGCTCGATGAGCCACTCGACGAAGCGCGCGAAGCGCTGCTGTTGGTGCTCGATGAACTGGTAGGGGCGCCCAGTCGAGAGGCGACCCAGCAGCAGAAGAACGACGCCGCCCACGAGCAAGGTGCCCAGGCCGAAGCCGATGGCGTACCCCATGCCGTAGGGCATGCCGACGATCAGGCCCACCGCGATGGCCGCCGTAGCCACCAGCACTCCCCCGCCCCGGTGCGCCAGGTGGGCGGGCAACACCAAGAGGCTCTCGACCAGAGAGATGACGAGCACGGAGATCACGACGATCGGGATCAAGCGGAAGAATTTGCCGGCGGGACCTGGCACGAACAGCATGGGCGAGAACGCCACGATGGTGGTGAGCACCGCGAACAGGACCGGCACGGCCACCTCGCGCACGCCCGCGACGGCGGCGTCCATCGGGGACAGGCCTTGGGTCCGCTTGGTGTGCACCGCCTCTCCCACCACGATCGCGTCGTCGACCACGATTCCGAGGCAGACGATGAACGCGAAGAGCGAGATCATGTTGATGGACGCGCCCCAGGCCGGCATGAACAGGAGCGAGCCGATGAAGGAGATGGGGATGCCCAGGGTGACCCACAGCGCCAGCCGCAGCTCCAGGAACAGCCCTAGGATGACGATCACCAAGACCAGGCCCAGGTTGGCGTTGCGCCGCAGCAGATCGACGCGGTCGGCGTAGATCTCCGAGGTGTCGTTCCACACGTCCATCTGCACGCCGGGGGGCAGCGAGGTCCGGTGCTCGGCCACGTAGCGCAGCACGATCTCGGAGATGTCCAGCGGCTTCTCCTCGCCGACGCGATACACGTTGACCATCGCCGCGCGCTTGCCGTTGAAGAACGCCTCCTGGTCGGTCTCGCGGAAGCCATCCACCACCCGCCCGAGCTCGCCGACCTTCACCTCGCTCCCGTCCGGGCGCGACACGATCACGATCTCGGAGAACTCCGCGGCGCGCTCCCGGCGCTCGGCAGTGCGCAGCAGCACCTCCCCAGCGGACGTCTTGACCCCGCCGCCGGGCACCTCCACGGAAGCCGCACCCACCCGCTGAGCCACCTGATCGAGGGTGAGCCCGTAGCGTCGAAGCGAGTCCCGCGGCACCTCGATGCTGATCTCGGGGGGCCGCACGCCCGCCAGCTCGATCAGCGTGATCTTGCCATCCGCAAGCAGATCATCTCGGATGTGCTCGGCCAGCTCGCGCAGCGCCTTCTCGCTCGCGTCGCCGTAGACCATGATCGAGACGACCTGCCGTCGCGCCTGCGCCAGGCTGACGACCGGCCGCTCCACGTCTTTGGGGAAGCTGGTGATGCGATCGATCGCGCTCTTGACGTCCGCCAGCGCCCGGTCCGAGTTGGTGCCGAGCAACAGCTCCACCACCACGGTGCCGACGCCCTCGGAGGCGGTACCGCGCACCTCCTTCACGCCGTCCACCGAGCGCACCGCCTCTTCGACGGCCAGCACCACCCCCTGCTCGACCTCCGCGGGGCTGGCGCCGGGGTAGGGCACGTTGACCAGCACGAGATCGAGCTCGAACTCCGGGAACACCTCCTGCTTGATGCTCGGCAGAGTGAGGAGCCCTCCGATGATCAAGACGAGCATCAGCAGGTTGGAGGCCACCGCGTTCTTCGTCATCCACGCCAGCGGGCCCGTCTTCTTGGTAGCCTCGGGTCCGGCGCCGCGAGGGCTGGACAGGGGGCCGCGGCTCGATGGCGGCGGCTCCTGCGGGTCGCTGGGGTGGCTCATCGCTGCCCGAGCACTTGGTCCTTGGGACCCGCGGGCACCTTGCGCAGCAGCATGCCGGGCACCGCGCTCGGCAAGCGGCTCAGCACCACCTCTTCGCCCGCGGACACCCCCTTCTTGACGAGCACGGTGCTGGCGCGCCGCCAGGCGACCTCCACCGCGCGCACCTCGAGCCTGGAGTCGGGTCCGAAGACGTACACGCTGTCGCCATCACGCAGCGCCAGCCGCGGCACCTCGACGACGTCCTCCAAAACCCGCGCCTCGATCGCCACCTCCACGAAGGCGCCGAGCAAGAGCGGCAATGCTGCGCTTCGGCTCGTGCTCTCGGCGGCTGCCGCGGGCGCGGGCGTCTTCAGCCCGAAGGGATCTTCGATCGCGACCAAGAGCCGCGCCATGCGTCCCACCGGATCGAGATCACCGAGCAGTCGGATGACGTGCCCGCTACGCTCGATGCGCTGGCCCCCTAGCTCTTGCACGATGGTCGCCGGCGAGCCGAGCGCCGCGGCGGTGTTCAGTCCCGGCACCTCGATGACCGACAGCTTGTCCACCGGCACGGAGACCTGCACCCAGAAGCGGTCCGTGCCCACGAGGGTCGCGAGCTGCATCTGCGGGGTGACGAGCTGACCGATGTCCACGCTCTCTTGCTTGACGAACGCGTTGAACGGCGAGGTCAGCGCGGAGCGGCTCACCGCGAGCCGGGCTTGCGCCTGGGCGCTGCGCGCGGCCTCCAGGTTGACCTTCGCCGTCTCGAGCTGGGGCTCGCGAAGAGCGAGCGCTCGGCCATCCGCCGAGGCCTTGGACTCGTCCCCCACGATGGCCCACTCCTCCTTGGCGACGTCCGTGCGCGCCTTCTCGACCTTGAGCTCGAGCTCCGCGCGCCCGACGTTCGCGCTCTGCTGCCGCAGGGCCAGGCTGTGATCCCGCACGTCGATGCGCAGGATGACCTCCCCCTTCTTGAAGCGCCCGCCCGGCACGAACTCCTTGTGCTGCCACAGCACGCGACCGGAGACCTCGGGCGCGAGCACCACCTGCTCGGCCGGGATCACCGAGCCGCTCTCGACCACGCGCAAGCGCTCCCGCACGCCAGAGACGGGCCCGGTCTGCACCAGCGCGCCCCGCTCTTCGCGCGGCTTCTTGTCGGGCGTGGGGCGCGTCTTGACCATCAGCACCAGCACGGCGATGCCGAGCACGAGCGCACCGGGGGGCAAGAGGGCACGCGCGATCTTCTTCAGCGCGCTCATGCCGTTCGCGCTCTGCCGGGCTGCGCGATGGCGCCGGAGACGAGGTCCACGAACGAGCCGATCAAGCGCTCCCACTGTAGTCCGTGTCGGACCCGGCGGTCGACCTCCAGCCGATTGGCCTGGATGACCATCAGGCCGAACAGCGCGGCGCCGATCTGCGTCGCCAGCTCCAGGCTGTCCAGAGAGGTGACGACGCTGCCGTCCTGCTTGCCCTGCTCGATGGCAGCGACGGACAGCGCGAGGGTGCGCTCGAGCAAGCCGCGATACTCGCCGAACAGGGGGCTGTCGTCCGTGACCGAGTAGTTCGTGTTGAGCCAGCCAATCCCCACCCGGAAGCGGTCCGGCTCCTCCAACGCGAACCCCGCGTGGGTGTGCAAGAGCCGTCGATAGCGCTCGAGTCCGCTGCCGGGGGCTGCCGCGGCGCGCTCGAGGCGAACCACCAACTCGCGGAGGGATCTGGTCACGATGCTGAGGTAGAGCTCGTCCTTGCTCTTGAAGTAGAGGTACAGGGCGCCCTTGCTGACCTCGGCTTGCTGCGCGATCTCTTCCATGGTGGCCACGGCCACGCCCTTGCTCAGGAACACGCGCTCGGCAGCGTCCAGTATCACGACTCGCCGCTCTTCGCGCTCGCGCTGCCGCCGCTCCGCTACGCCCATGGATCAAGTGTCGGACGCTGACCGCCGGTCAGCAACTGACTCGTGAGTTAGGTCCAGCGCGGGACCGCTGCAAGCCCCTTGACCTCAGGTCTTGACCGAACAGGACAAGACTTGGCTGGCCAGCACGGCCGTCTTGTCTATGGATCCAATGTAGGTGACCAACAGTCGCCCGTCGGGCAGGGCGTAGACCAGCGATTCGTACACTTCCTCGCCCGCCGTGACGGGGTGCGGGCGCCCGATCGGAGCGAAGCTCGCGTCCACGGGGACGACCTCGATCTGCGCGCTGCGGCGGGGACCCGAGTGGTAGGCCAGCCAGCGCGTCTTGCCGGCGAGCGCCAGGGACGGCTCCGACAACGCGTTGCCCTGCTCGAGCTTGATGGTGGTCAGCGCCTTGGGCACCGCCCCGTCCAGGGTGCCCGCCGAGAGCCGCCACTGGTCCTCACCCGTCTTTTGAGAGACGAGCACGTGGCGCTGGCCCCCTTCGTGAAAGAAGCGAGCCAGTCCGGGGTGTCCGCCGGTGTAGGTCTTGCGACCCCCGCGCGAGCGGAAGCTCTTGTCGAGCAAGAAGCCGTGCAGCGCTCCGCGGTAACGACCGAAGATCGCGTGCTCGCCGCCACCGAGCTCCTGAGCCACGGGCGCCTCGAGGGTGTGCAGGTCTTGCGGATCCCGCGGGCTCTTGGGCAGCGGGTGAGCGTCGAGCATCACGTAGCCGGCGCCGGCGCTCGGCGCCGCGAAGATGCGCATCGACCACTTGATCGCGTCGTCCTTGTGCTCGCCGTACAGCTCGCTCCCGACGCCCCACACGCTGCCGTCGCCGTCCACGAACGTGCGGCAGTCGCGGATTTCGCGGACGGGCTCGACCTTGGCCGCCGGCGCCGCCGGCTCCGGCGCAACCGCTGCGGTCGCCGCCGGAGCCTCGGGCTCGGCGGTGGCCGCAGCCCCGCCATCCGCCGCGTCGGCGCGACGCGAGAACTTCAGCCGCCCCTTGCGCTTCGGCGCCTCCGCCGCCGCTTCGGGCACAACAGCCGCGGTCGCCGCTGCGGTCGCCCCAGCTGCCGCCGCTGTGGCGCCGGGCCGGCTGAGCACCGGCGCGTCGTCGAACACGAGCACCGGCTTGTTCTCGCTCACGAGCTCGCAGGCGATGCGGCGCCGCTTGTTGTCGTTGTACTTGTCCCGATAGTCCGCGTAGGCAGTGAGTTGACCGCTCACCACGACCGGCGTGACGCGCTGCAGATCCCTGCGGCCTTGCGGCTCCTTCAGGTCGGTGAGCAGCGCGGAGCCCGCGTGGGGCTCGATCTTCACGAGCTTGCCCTTGCCATCGCCGTCGAACACCAGCACGTGCGGACGGTTGCCGAACGCGACGCCGACAGCCAATTGACCGTCGAGCTTGCGCGGGGTGATGCCGGTGCGTTGATTGGCCCACTTTCCCCACACCTTCTGCTCCACCACCGTGCACACCGGATCCGGCGCCGCGGGCGCGGACGGCAACGCGGGCACCTCCTCGGCGACGCTGGCCGAGGGCGCTGGCGGCGCCGCCGTGGGCTCGGGCTGACTCCCGGTCGGCTGAGACTTGTCGCAAGCCGACACGGCGAGCACCGAGAGCACCGAGAGCGTGAGGAGGGATCTCATGGCAGCGCAACCTAGAGCGGCTTGGGCAGCGATGGAACAGGGCACCTGCCCGCAGCCAGAAGTGCTAAGGATGACGGCAGGATGCCGGTCGCCACCGTCGCCGCCACCGTACTGGCCACCTGGTTCGGGGCGGGCAAGTCGCCCCTCGCGCCGGGCACGGTTGGGTCCGTCGCCACCCTGCCGCTGCACCTGCTGCTGCGCCGGCTCGGGCCGGGAGCCTACGCGCTGACGACCCTCGGTCTGTACGCGGTCGGCGTGTGGGCCGCGCAGCGCGAAGCGGAGCGCCTCGAGGTGAGCGATCCGAGCAGCGTCGTCATCGACGAGGTAGTCGGGACGCTGCTCGCCCTGGGGCTAGCCGGAGGCGGGTGGGTCCGGGGCGCGCTGGCCCTGGGCTTGTTCCGCGTCCTCGACATCAAGAAGCCAGGCCTCATCGGACGAGCCGAGCACGCCCAGCCCGAGGGGGTGGGCATCATGCTCGACGACGTGCTCGCCGGGGCCCTCGCCGGCGCGGCGGTGCGCCTGCTCACCCGACGCTGATTCAGGAGAATCGTGCGCCGCGGCGGCGCTGGGTGGCCTACCCGTGGCATGATGGCTTCATGTTGCAGTTCAGCGAGAGCGCTCACGCAGCCAGGAGCCCCGGTCGGTTGGTGCCGCTGCGGTTCCGGCAGGTCGCCGACGACGTCGTGCTGCTCACCAGCCACTTCGGCGACTGGGTGTTCGTCAGCCCGCAGGAGCTCTCCACGCTGTACCAGGGTGAGCTGCCCACGGAGTTGGAGGAGAAGCTCGCGGAGCGAAACTTCATCGTGGACCGTCTCGATCGCCGAGCCCTGGCGGATCGCCTGAGTCGCAAGCGTCGCTTCCTTCGCTTTGGGCCCAACCTCCACATCCTGGTGGTGACGCTGCGCTGCAACGAGACGTGCGTGTACTGCCATGCCAGCCGCGCCGACATGGACGCGGTCGACACGGACATGTCGCCCCAGACCGCGGAGCGGTGCATCGATCTGGCGCTGCAGAGCACCTCGGGTCGGTTGACGTTCGAGTTCCAGGGCGGTGAGCCCCTCGTCAACTTCCCGGTGATGCAGCACGCCATCGAGTACGCGACCGAGAAGAACCGCGCCTACGGCAAGGAGATCGAGTTCACGCTGGTGTCGAACCTGGCGCTGCTCGATGACGCGAAGCTCGACTACCTGGTGGAGAACAAGGTCCAGATCTGCACCAGCGTGGACGGACCCGAGAAGCTGCACAACAAGCAGCGCGTGCTGCCGTCGGACAACGCCTTTCAGCGCGCCGCCCGGGGGATCGAGCGCATCAACGCGCGCTACCTGGCCCTCGGTCTCGACCCGGTGCTCTATCACGTGGAGGCGCTGCCCACGATCACCCGGGCCGCTCTGGACTATCCCAAAGAGCTCGTGGACACCTTCGTGTCGCTCGGGTGTCACTCCATCTTCCTGCGCCCGGTGGATCCGTTCGGCTTCGCGGGCAAGACCCAAGACAAGATCGAGTACGACCGCAAGCGGTACCACGAGTTCTACCGCTCGGCCGTGGACTACATCCTGGAGCGCAACTTGGCAGGCACGCGCGTGCTCGAGCGCTATGCAGCCATCTTCCTGACCAAGATCCTGACGGGCGACGATCCCAACTTCCTGGATCTGCGCAGCCCCGGTGGCGCCGGCATCGGTCAGCTCACGTACAACTACGATGGCAGCATCTACACGAGCGACGAAGGCCGCATGCTGCGCGAGACCGGGGACGAGACCTTCCGCATCGGGCACGTGAGCACCGCTCGCTATCGCGAGCTGATGCTGTCGGACACGGTACGTTCCCTGGTGCTGGCCTCCAACCTGGACGCCCAGCCGGACTGCGTCACCTGCACCTACAATCCCTACTGCGGGAACAAGCCCGAGCACAGCTATCGCACTCAGGGCTCGATCTTCGGGCGCACGCGGGAGAGCGACATCTGCGCAGTGCACAAGGGCATCCAGGACTACCTGTTCGGCAAGCTGGCGGAGAATCGACCCGAGATCGTGGACGTGTTTCGCCGCTGGACCACGGTCCGGGAGCGCGAGCACTACCTCCAGGGTGGCGCCACCGCCTCCTGACCGCGAGCGCCTTTACGATCGCGCTTGTCGTACCTACGGAGCCTGGGCAGGATGCCCCGGCCGCGTGCGACCCCGGGGTCGAGTAGGCGCTCGCCGAGCCCTCCCGGGCGGGCGGTGCACCGCCGCGAAATCATGGACACGACTCGGTGAACTTTACCTGGCTCCCCTGGCTCGCGCTGTTTGGCGCACTGCTCCCCGGACCGCTCCGCCGGCTGCGCATCGATCCGGCGCTGGTGGCCGGCGCCGTGGCCACGCTCGGGCTGGGGCTGCTCATCCGCACCACACCCGAGGTCGTGGTGCTCGGACAAACCCTGAAGTCGAGCGTGCCCTGGGTGCCGTCCCTCGGGCTCGCCATCTCGCTGCGCCTCGACGGCCTCGGCTTTTTGATGTGCGGGCTGATCCTGGGCATCGGCCTGTTGGTCGTGCTCTACGCCCGCTACTACCTCAAGCCCGAGGAGGCGACCGGGCGCTTCTACGGACCGCTGCTGGCGTTCATGGGCGCGATGCTCGGCATCGCGTTGTCGGAGAACCTGCTGCTGCTCGTGGTGTTCTGGGAGCTGACCAGCATCAGCTCCTTCTTGCTGATCAGCTTCTGGCAGTTCAGCACGGACGCACGGCGCGGCGCGCGCATGGCGCTGACGGTGACCGGGCTGGGCGGCCTCGCCCTGCTCGCCGGCGTGATCTGGATCGGACAGATCGTCGGCAGCTACGAGCTGACTCAGGTCATCGAGCACGCCGACGTGCTGAAGGCACACCCGCACTACCCGGCCGTGTTGTGCCTCGTCCTGCTCGGGGCGTTCACCAAGTCCGCGCAATTCCCGTTTCATTTTTGGCTGCCGCACGCGATGGCGGCCCCCACGCCGGTCAGCGCCTATCTGCACTCCGCTACGATGGTCAAGGCCGGCGTGTTCCTGCTCGCCCGCTGCTACCCCTTCCTGGCCGGCACCGAGCTGTGGTTCTACCTGGTGACCATCACGGGCATGCTCACGCTGCTCATCGGCTCCTTCCTCGCGCTGTTCCAGAACGATCTCAAGGGCCTGCTCGCCTACTCGACGGTCAGCCATCTCGGGCTCATCACGCTCCTGTTTGGCCTGGACACGGACCTGGCGCCCAAGGCGGCGCTCTTGCACTTGCTCAATCACGCGGTGTTCAAGGCGTCTCTGTTCATGGCCGCCGGGATCATCGACCACGAGACGGGCACTCGGGATCTGCGGCGACTGAGCGGGTTGTTCAAGCCGATGCCCGTCACCGCGACCCTCGCCATCGTTGCGGCCGCGTCCATGGCTGGCATCCCGCTGCTCAACGGCTTCCTGAGCAAGGAGATGTTCTTCACCGAGACCCTGGACGCCGACGACATCTTCGGCCGCAGCTGGATCTTGCCCGTCGGGGCCACCCTCGCCAGCGTGCTGTCCGTCGCCTACTCGGTGCGCTTCGTGCGACAGGCGTTCTTCGGGCCGCCGGCGACCGGGCTCGAGAAGACCCCGCACGAACCACCACGCTGGCTGCGAGTGCCGGTGGAGCTGTTGGTGCTGCTCTGCATCGCCATCGGCGTCGCACCGGCGCTGCTCGTCGGCGATCTGATCCACGCCGCGGCCTCCGCCTGCGTCCAGGGAGAGCTGCCGCCGTACACCATCGCGCTGTGGCACGGCTTCAACACGCCGCTGGTCATGAGCATCGTCGCGCTCATCGGCGGTATCCTGGTGTACGCCCGGCGCGAGCGCCTGTTCAGGGGCGTCGAAGCGCGCTTGTCCGTGTCCCAGGGACGGCGGGCGTTCGAGGGCATCGTGGCCGCGCTCGTCGGGTCGTCACAAAGGCTCGAACGCGCGCTCCGTCTCGACCAGGTCACGACGCACCTGCGGGGCCTGTTGGCCTGCGCGGTGCTCGTCAGCGCGTGGCTGCTCCTGCCCGCCTTGGCTCGCGTCAGCCCGACCAACACGAGCGGCGACCTGGTGCTCTGGGTGCTGTGCGGCGTAGCGCTGTTCGCGCTCGCCGGCGTGCTGCTGAAGAGCGAGCGCCCGCTGACCGCCATCGTCTACTCCAGCATCGTGGGGCTGGCGGTCACGCTGACCTTCGCCTACCTCTCGGCGCCGGACCTCGCCCTCACCCAGCTGCTGGTGGAGCTGGTCGCGATCCTGCTGCTCTTGGCGGCCGTACCGCACTTCGGGCTCCCGCCCCGGGACAAGCGCTCGTCGCCCGTCCGCGCCCTCGACGGCGCCCTCGCCCTGGGAGTGGGCGGCGCCGTCACCATCGGCTGTTGGCTCATGCTCTCGACGGACGTCGCCAGCATCTCCCGTTACTTCTTGGAGAAGAGCGTCCCGCTCGGCCAAGGGAACAACGTCGTCAACGTGATCTTGGTCGATTTCCGCGGCTTCGACACCTTCGGCGAGGTCACCGTGCTGGCCATCGCCTCCCTCGGGATCCTGGCGCTGTTCGATCATCTCGCCCAGCGCCAGGCGCCAAGCGACCTGCGACCTCGGACGCCGCTGTTCTTGCAGAGCGTGACCAAGCTGCTGTTGAACCTGGCGCTGCTCACCGCCGTCTTTCTCTTCCTGCGCGGACACAACGCGCCCGGTGGCGGGTTCATCGCCGGGCTGACGGCCGCGGTGGGGCTCGTGTTCGTGTATCAGGCGAGGAATCCCACCGGAGCGCCGGCGCGACGGCCCGCGAGCATGAGCCGTTGGCTGGCGGCGGGCGTGCTGCTCGCCGCGCTGCCGGGCGTCGCCGCGATGCTGTTCGGACGGGCGTTCCTGACCGCTGGCCACGTTCACCTACCCCTGCCGTTGGTCGGCGAGGTGCACTTGTCGACCGTGCTGGTGTTCGACCTGGGCGTGTTCGTGGTGGTGGTGGCCACCGTACTCGCCATCCTACCGACCCTCGGGCGGTTGCCCCTGGGCAAGCCGACGGCCGAGGAGGAGCGCTGAGATGGAGCTGGCGTTCAGTCTCCTCACGGGCGCGATCACGGCGGCGGGCGTGGCGTTGCTGCTGCGCGGCGACCGTTTCCGCGTCGTGCTCGGCATCGGACTGCTCGGCTACGCCGCCAACTTGTTCATCATGGCGTCCGGGGGCATGTTGGTCGGCCGTCCACCGCTCATGGATGTGACCACCGACCCCGCCCGAGCCGCCGATCCCCTGCCCCAGGCGCTGGTGCTCACGGCCATCGTGATCGGCTTCGGCATGCTGGCTTGGCTCATCGCCCTCGCGCTGCGCGCGGGCGCCGAGACGCCCGAGGGCAAGCCCTCGAGCAAGGAGCCCGGCTCGTGAGCCACCTGATCGCGTTGCCCTTCGTCCTGCCGTTGCTCGCGGGCGCGGTGTTGGTGGCGCTCGGCGAGCGCGCTCGAGCCAGCCGCTGGGTCACGGGGCTGGCATCCATCTTGGGACTCGTCGTCGCGGCACTGCTCTTGCGGCAGGTGCACGACTCGCCCATCAGCTACCAGCTGGGCTCCTGGCCGTGGCCCGTCGGCATCGAGCTGTACGCCGATCGAACGAGCGCCGCGCTGGTCTTGCTCAGCGCCGTCGTGGCCGCGGTCGCGACGCTGCCCGCCGTGGGCTACGACGCGGGCCGCGGGCGACACTTCCTCGCGCTGCTGCAGTTCCAGCTCGCCGGCATCAACGGCAGCTTCCTGGCGGGGGATCTGTTCAACCTGTTCGTCTGCTTCGAGATCCTCCTGATCAGCTCCTACGCGCTGTTGGTGCACGGACACGAGCGCCCGCCCCGGGCAGCCATCGTGTACACGGTGCTCAACCTGACGGGCTCCACCCTGTTCCTGATCGGCGTGGCGCTGGTGTACGGCGCCACGGGCACGCTCAACTTGGCGGACGTGACGGCGCGGCTGGCCGATCTGCCGGCCGACACGCGCGGCTTCGGCCTGGCCGGCGCGTGGCTCTTGGCGCTGGTCTTCGCGCTCAAGTCCGCGCTCCTGCCCCTCGGCTTGTGGCTGCCGAGTACGTACGCGGTGGCCTCGCCAACGGTAGCGGCGATCTTCATGCTGCTGACGAAGGTGGGGGTCTACGCGCTGATGCGTCTGTACGGACCGTGGCTGGACAGCTCGGCGCCGCTGGCCTCGGTGGGCCAGGCGCTCGGTGTCGCCGCGGCGGCCTCCGCCCTGGTCGGCGCGCTGCTCGCGCTGGCCAGTCGCTCGCTCAGACAGCTCGCGGGCAGCCTGGTGCTGGTCTCCGTGGCCACCGCGCTCATGGCCCTGAGCGCCGGCGGCGAGCGGGCGGCGGCGGCGGCGTTGTTCTACACGCTGCACAGCACCCTGGCCGCGGCTTCACTGTTCCTGGTGGCGGCCTGCGTCGCGCGCTTGCGCGGCAAGGCCGGCGACGACCTGACGACCTCACCGCCGGTCACCTGGCGCGGAGGCTTGGTGCTCTTGTACTTCGGGATCGCGGTGCTGGTCGCTGGGCTCCCGCCGCTCTCCGGCTTCATCGGGAAGGTCGGCGCGCTCGAGGTGCTCGCTCGCACGCCCAACGGAGCGGCGTTGGTCGGCGTGCTGCTCACCGCCAGCCTGCTCGGGCTGATCGCCACGGTGCGCGCAGGCAACGCCCTGTTCTTGCGTTCGCCTGCGGAGGCCAGCCGCGCTCCGGCGGGCAGCGGCGCGCGCACCACCGGCGGCGCCGCCGCGCTCATGTTCGGGCTCAGCGTGCTGCTCACGGTGTTCGCCGGCCCGATCCGCGAGTGGGTCGACGTCGCGGGTACGCAGATCGGTTCACCACGGCAGCTGCGCTCGCTGTCCCAGGCCGAGCTCTTGGAGGAGCCACGACCGTGAGCCGCGTACTGCCCCATCCGGTCACCAGCGTCATGCTGCTGATCACCTGGGTCACCATCACGGACCCGCTCTCCCCCGGGCACTGGCTGCTCGGGCTGGTCGTGGCCTGGGCCCTGCCGTTCGCCACCCGGGGCCTGTTCGACCAGCGCATCCGGGTCCGCAGCGTCCCGCGCATCTTGGCCTACGTCGCGCTGGTCGCGTTCGACGTGTTCGCGTCGAACCTGCGCGTGACGTGGCTGATCCTCAGCCGCGGCGGCCGGCAGAGCCCGGTCCTGGTGAAGGTGCCGCTCACCTTGCGCGATCCGTTCGCGATCACGGCGCTGGCCTCCACCATCTCGTACACGCCGGGCACCGTGTCCGTCGACGTGAGCGAAGACCGCACTCACCTGCTGGTACATGTGTTCCACACGGACGACCCCGCGTCCGTCGTCGCGGGGATCAAGTCGCGCTACGAGCGGCGCCTGCTGGAGATATTTCCATGTTGACCATCGCCGGCACCATCGCGGCAGCGTGTCTGGCGCTGGCGTGCGCGTGCTGCCTGTGGCGACTCGTGCGCGGACCGACCAGCCTGGACCGCGTGCTGGCCCTGGACACGCTGGTGATGAACAGCGCGGCGCTGGTCGTCGTGTTCACGATCGTGCACGGACGGGAAGAGATGTTCGAGTTGGTGTTCGTGATCAGCCTGCTCGGGTTGGTCAGCACGCTCTCGCTGGCTCGCTTCATCGAGACGGGCCGCTTTGGCAGTGACCCCTTCGAGGAAGAAGGCGATGGCTGAGGTCGTCGTCTCGGTGCTGCTCGTGCTCGGCGCCGCGCTCGCGCTCGTGGGCTCCTGGGGCGTGGTCGTGCTGCCGCGCTTCTTGAGCCGCATCCACGGCCCGAGCGTGGTCACCACCGGAGGGCTCGGCACCTTGCTGCTCGCCTCGCTCATCTGGTTCTGGTTCGACGGGGGTCGCCTCACGGGCCGTGAGCTCTTGGTGAGCTTCGTGCTCGCCGTCACCGCACCAATCACGGGGCACGCGCTGTCACGCGCCTGGCTCGCGCGGCACCCGAAGGACCCCGTCGACCTCGGGCCGGGTCGGGACGACAGCTGAGGGGGTGTGCGGCGCCGGCGCCCCAGCGAGCCCCGGGTACTGGGGTGGACGCGCCACGGAATCGGCGCCACAGTTGGCACACCGTGACCGGTATGGTCATTGCTTGCTCCTTCGAGGCTTCATGAAACACACACTCCGGCTCGCGTCACTCGTCACCCTGGCTTTCCTCGCCGCCTGCTCCAGCGGAGCCAGCGGCGGCGGCTACATCGATTGCTCCGACGGCGGCACCTGCCCAGACGGCTACCAGTGCGACCAGGGAGCGTGCGCCCCGGTCTCGGGCACCGGAGGGAGCAGCACGGGGGGCGGCGGCGGGCTCGGCGCCTTCGGCGCGACCGGCGGCAACGCGGGCGCCGCGGGCTCGAGCTTCGGGGGCGCCGCGGGAGGAGCCGGCTTTGGCGCAACCGGAGGCACCAGCGGCTTCGGCGGCAGCGCCGGCTTCGGTGCAACCGGAGGTACCAGCGGCTTCGGTGGCGCCAGCACCGGGGGCACCAGCGGCTTCGGTGGCGCCAGCACCGGGGGCACCAGCGGCTTCGGTGGCGCCAGCACCGGGGGCACCAGCGGCTTCGGTGGCGCCAGCACCGGAGGCACCAGCGGCTTCGGTGGCGCCAGCACCGGAGGCACCAGCGGCGGCGGTGGAACCGGCGGTTCGACGAGCGTGGGCAACTGTTGCTCCAGCAAGACCACGCCAGGCTGCACCGTGTCGAGCATCCAGTCGTGCGTGTGCGCCGCGGATTCCTACTGCTGCAGCACGGAGTGGGACAGCGTCTGCGTCGGCCTGGTGACGAGTCAGGGCTGCGCCGTCTGCCCCAACTGACGGCGTGACTGCCGCGGCGAGTCGTCGTAAGCACGCACTCGCCATGAAGACCAGCCTCACCCCAGCAGACATCGACAGCCAGCTCGCGGCCTTGCGGGAGGCGGAGCAGCGCTTCGCCCAGCAGTACCCGGGGGAGAGCGGCGCGCGCCAGCCCGTGCACACGGTCTACGGCGGCGCGCATCTGTTCAAGGCCAGCACCGCGAAGAAGCTCGGCGAGCTCGGCGCCCGAGTCCTGTCCACCTACGCGCCGGACCCCTTCACCTTCGCGCGAGCCGTCGCGCTACCCGGCAGCGGGCGGCTGGCCACCACGGTCAACGAGAGCGCAGGCGTGATCGCGGCGGTCCGCGAGAACCCGGACCTCGCCCGCCGGGTGGATCGCGCAGCTTGGCTCGCGACCACCGTCTACGATCGCATCCTGGAGAAGCTCGAGCGGGAGGCCGTCGAGGACTTCCGCATCGACTTCGAGGACGGCTACGGCAACCGGCCGGACGACGAAGAGGATCAGGACGCCGTGCGCACGGCGGCGGAGGTCGCGAGCGGCATGGCCGAAGGCTCCTTGCCGCCGTTCCTCGGCATCCGAATCAAGCCGCTCACCGCCGAGCTTCGCGGTCGCTCCATTCGGACGCTCGATCTGTTCCTCACCGCGCTGCTCGAGAAGTCTGGCAAGAAGCTGCCCGCGAACTTCGTGGTCACCTTGCCCAAGGTCACCGTGGCCGAGCAGGTCGCGGCGCTGGTCGGCTTGTTCTCCACGCTGGAGCAGAAGCACGGCTTGCCGCCCGGCACGCTGCGCATGGAGGTCATGGTGGAGCAGACCCAGGTCATCTTGGGCGGTGAGGGGCGAGCGCCACTGCCCGCGCTCATCGCCGCTGGCAGCGGCCGGATCGTGGCCGCGCACTTCGGGACCTACGACTATACCGCGAGCTGCAACATCACCGCGGCGTATCAGAGCATGACACATGCCAGCTGCGACTTCGCCAAGCACGTCATGCAGGTGACCCTCGCCAACACGGGCGTGTGGATGAGCGACGGCGCGACGACGATCATGCCCATCCCGCCGCACGCCGCGAGCAAGGACGGGCCCCCGCTCACCGCCCGACAAGTAGCAGAGAACCTGGACGTCGTGCATCGCGCGTGGAAGCTGCACTTCGATCAAGCGACGCACTCGCTGGTGGGCGGCTTCTATCAGGGTTGGGACCTGCACCCGGGTCAGCTGCCCACCCGCTACGCCGCGGTGTTCACCTTCTTCCTCGAAGGGCTCGACACCGCCAGCGAGCGGCTGACGAAGTTCGTGGAGCGCGCCGCGCAGGCGACCCTGGTCGGGGATGTGTTCGACGACGCGGCCACCGGACAGGGGCTCTTGAACTTCTTCCTGCGCGCCAAGAACTGCGGTGCGCTGACCGAAGACGAGGCCGTGCGCCTGAGCGGGCTGACGGCCGAAGAGCTCGGCAGCCGCTCCTTCGTGAAGATCCTGGACGGCCGGCGCAAGCGCTGAGCCAGCCTCGAGAGTTGTCGAATCGACAGCACGCCCGCCCGCCGAAGTGAATTCGTCGGGGCCCTCCTGACAGCGCTTCAGCTGCCGCGATAGGTGCTGTAACCGAAGGGCGAGAGCAACAGCGGCACGTGATGGTGCTCGCTGGGGTTCTTCACGCTGAAGCAGAGCGTGACGGTCGGGTAGAAGGTCTCGCGTCCCTGCCGCTGGAAATAGCCAGCCACGTCGAAGGTCAGTCGGTACACACCGGCCGCGAGCTCGGCGTCGTCCCCGAGCAGGTCCCGGATCCGTCCGTCTGCGTCGGTCTTGCGCTGACCGAGCAGGTGCCAGTCGCCGCCCTGGTGCTGCTCGAGCGTGACGGCCACGCCCTCCGCTGGGCTCCCGCGGGAGAGATCCAAGATGTGAGTGGTGATGGGGCTCATGACAGAAGTAGCCTCCTGAGCCGAAGCTCGGTGATCTGGCGCTGCTGCTCGGCCGCCACCCCGAGCTCGCCCTCACGCGAGCTGCCCAGCCGCTGCTTGGCCGCGGCCAACATCTCTTCGGCGCTCTTGCCCGCGGCGCAGATGAGAAAGACGAAGCCATGCTTCGCTTCGTACTCGGCGTTCACGCGGGCCAACTCCTCGCGCACCTCCGGGGCCGCGGTGCTCGCCCGAGCTTGCTCGCTACGCGACCAGCGCGCGTGCGCATCTTGGCCCTCGCGCTGCTCGCCGATGCGGGGGTGTGCTCGAAACGCCTCGAGCCAGTCGTCAGCCGAGAGCCCGCGCCAGACGTCGCTGGCGCGCGATGACAAGGCCTCGAAGGTCCGAAACGGACGAGAAGCGAGCATGGCCTCGGCCCAGCGCGCGCTGCCGCAGCAGGCGAGCAGGTCTCGGCGCGCGCGGCCCTCGGGCATGACGTCGAGCACGCGGGTCCCCTGCCGGAGTCGCTCGGCCTCGTCGATCTCGCCGTGCAGTCGCAGCCGCGCGCAGCCTCCGTCCGGGAAGATGGAGAAGCGGGCGTGGGTGGCGATGGGCGAGTCCGCGACCTCGTCGATGAAGCCGTGCAGCGTGTGCGGCTGCAGGGCCGCGTCCAGGATCGGCCACCACGCGGCGCCGTCGTCGGGGTCCGCTCCGTCCGCCACGAAGGTGCCCTCCAGAGTCCCCCGGGCGGGCGCGTTGCCCTTGAAGAAGCTGGTGTCGATCTCCACTCGCCTCACGATGCCGTGAGCCGCGAGGCGGATCACCATCCAATCGTGGCCCGGACCCCGCCGGCGCCGCGTCTCCCAGCCCTCACCCATGTTCCGCGCGTTGCCTGGCATGATCAAGTTGTTGCGCGGCCCGAAGAAGCTGTCGCTACACGCGATGGCGCGCGCGCCGTGCAGCGCCGCCGCCAAGTCCACCAGCCCCGCGCCCACGGGCAGTCGCCCGAAGCGCACCACGGGCTCACCGTGAACCCGCAGCCGCGCCACGCCTCCGTCCGGGAAGATGTTCAGGCGCACGACGTTGAACGCGCGCGGGTCAGCGATCGAGAAGCGATTCGGGCTGTCACCTGCCAGCGCGCTCTTGGGCAACACCGGCGTCCACTCCACGTCGTCCGCCAGCAGCGCCTCGGGTCCGGGGTAGCCGTCGACCCAGGTCGCATCCAGCGAGCAGTGCTCCGGGTAGTTGCCTCGGAAGAAGGCGGTGTCCACCACTACACCGCGCAGCACGCTAGGCGTCGCCAGCCGGACCAGCGCGAAGTCGTAGCCCGGCTCCCGCCGTCGCCGACTCTCCCAGCCGTCCATCCACTTGCCGCGCGCGGTGT
This sequence comes from Polyangiaceae bacterium, assembly GCA_019637295.1. GTDB lineage: Bacteria > Myxococcota_A > Polyangia > Polyangiales > Polyangiaceae > JACKEA01. The sequence goes on along the minus strand of JAHBVX010000016.1, from coordinate 25,560 downwards.
ACTCGTGCTCGAGAAATACCGCGGGCTCGGGCTTGATCAGGTTCTCCTTCTCGGCGAAGAACTCGTCGTTCGCGTACAGCACGCCTGCACCCAGGCGGCTGCTCGCGACGTCGAGGTACTCGGTGAAGTCTTCCATGGGCGATGAGCCATCTTCATCGACACGGCTCGGGTTGACAACACTGCCGAGGCCAGACTCCGCCCCGAAAGCTGCGGCGCGCTACGGATCGTGGTGCGCAGCCCAGGGCTGGGGTATCCTGCGCCGGACATGGACATTCGCCGCATGACTGACAGCGACCTCGACGCGGTCGCCGACCTGTATCTCCTGGGCTACGACGTCTCCTGGACTCGGGAGGGTGCCCGCGCCTACATCGAGAAGTTCTTTCGCTTCGAGCCCCAGAGCTGCTTCGTGGCCGAAGAGAACGGGCTGCTCGGAGCCGTACTCGGCTACTCCTTCGAGCGCGAGTCGGGGCTGATCCTGTACATCCAGGAGCTCGTGGTGAGCCCGGCGGCGCGGCATCGCGGCATCGCCAAGCGGCTCGTGGCCACGCTCCGTGAGTCCACCGCCAAACGCCCGAGCCGGGTGAACGTCAAGCCCTTGGTCAAGGCGGACACCGGCGTGCTGAACTTCTACAACAGCCTTGGGTTCGAGCGCGACAAGGCCGTCAGCTTCTCCTTCGACGAGTGACGTCAGCAGTCGTCGTCGAAGGCGTACTCGCGGCCACCGCTCTGCAGCGTCCAGCTCGCGGGCCCTTGGTCGCGGGTCGTGAGGGCAGCGCTCGCGTCGTTGCCGAGCGAGCCGCCTCGTTGCTCGACCCGCTGCAATAGTTGTCTCACCGTGCAGCGCGGCTGGCCGACGGTGCCCGGTGAGCATTGGTCGCTGCGCCGCGTCGTCAGGCCCGCCTGTGTGACCTCGACGTCGAGGCAGCCCGACGGGGTGCGGAAGCCATACACCACCCGCGCTACCCCACCGTGGGTCAGGTCGATGCCTCTGTCGTGGAGGCGACCGGTGGCGCGGATCGACGATAACCGCGCGCTCGAGTCCTGCTTCTGGGCAGCGCTCTCGGCGTGGCCCGTGAAGGTGGTGAACTCGAAGTTGCTCGGCGTGATGGTGACGCGGTCCGTGCCCCCGAGCTGCACGTCGACCGTGCGCGGCTCGTGCGACAGGGTCAGGCCGAAGCAGGTCACACACGAGCCCAGGGTAGCGAGCACGACGACGCCGCAGGTCGCGACGGCGAAATAGCCGAAGCGACCTGCGCGGCGCGTCGGCGCTTCTCCTGCTTGGGGAGTCGGTAGGCCGGGGCGAGAGCCGAGCGGGGTGTGCGCCACCGCCCCGCTGGTGAACCCGGGCGGCGGCGTCGCGTACGGAGCGCTGCCGAGCGCGCTGGTCGCCGCCCCGTCGACCAGCGTCGCGGGCGGCACGAAGGAACCCGGCGGCACTGCCGCGCTCGCTTGCAGCAGGCCCGCCTTGAAGTCACGGGCCGATTGATAGCGGTAGCCCGGATCCTTCTGCAGCGCGTGCAGCAGCACCGTCTCGAGCTGCTCCGGAATGTCCGCTCGCAAGACGCGTGGCGCGAGCGGCATGGCTTCCACGTGGGCCTTGAGCAACTCGTACAGGTTTCGCGCAGAGAACGGTCGTTGCCCGGTCACCATCTCGAACAGGATGACGCCCACCGCGTACAGATCCGAGCGGGCGTCCACTGGCGCGCCCACCGCCTGCTCCGGGGACATGTAGAAGGGCGTGCCCATCAGCGACCCCGTGCGCGTAGCGTCGCTGACGCCGCCCTGCTCCGGCCGCAGCTTGGCGATGCCGAAGTCCACGACCTTCACGCGCCCGGAGCGCGTGATGTAGACGTTGTCCGGCTTCAGGTCTCGGTGCACGATGCCTTTGTCGTGTGCAGCGCTCAGCCCATCGAGCAACTCCGACACGATGGTGATCGCCGCGCCCAGGGGCAGCGGTCCGCTGCGCTCGATCAGCGTAGAGAGCGGGCGCCCCTCGAGCAGCTCCATGACGATGAACGGGCGCCCGTCGGGCAACGACGCGAGATCGAGCACGCTGACGATGTTGTCGTGCCGGATGAGATTGACGGCGCGGGCTTCGGCGAAGAAGCGCTCGACCAGCGTGCGGTCCGCGGCGCACTCGCGGGTGAGCACCTTCACCGCGACGCGGCTGCCAATGGTCGGATGCACGGCGCGATACACCAGGCCCATCCCGCCCCGTCCGATGAGCGCGGTCACGCGGTAGCTACCCAGCGTGGAGCCGAGCAGGACGTCGTCCCCCGCGTCCGCCAGCGAGACACCATCCTCGGTACAGAACCCGGGCGCTTGCTGCCGGTGTCCACACTCGGGGCAGACGAACATGCGGCCGGGAGCATTGCAGAGGCGCACCAGATCGTCCACCGTTGCCGCCACCATGCGACTCTGGGGCCCGGCCACGCTGTTCGTCACCTCCACGCTGTCATGCGCTCCTGCGACCGCAGCGACCGAGCCGGCAACCGCGCGCGACCAGACCGTTCACATCGAGCCGAGCGCCGCGGTCAGCGCAGAGGGCGAAGCGGTGGTCGAGCGCGTGCCGGACGACGGCCGCTCGGTCATACGCGACGACGGACTCGAGTGGCTCGACCTGCGTGACGGAGTCGGTGAGCCGGTGCGGAGCGGGATGCGCGTCTCGGTGCACTACACCGGGACGCTGCTCGACGGCACGGTGTTCGACAGCACGCGCGAGCGCGCGCCCTTCACCGTACCGCTGGGCAAGGGGATGCTCATCCGTGGTTTCGAGGATGGGGTCACGGGCATGCGGCGCGGCGGCTTGCGACGCATCACCATCCCGCCACACCTCGGCTATGGCGAGCGCGCCACGGGCAAGATCCCGCCGGGCTCGACCCTCGTCTTCGAGGTGGAGTTGCTCGACATCGAGTGAGCGGCTTTGAAGACGTACCGAGTCGGAGTACAGCTGTCCTGAGGCGAGACGGACGCATGAGCGAGCGCGCAGATCGGGTTGTCAGGAGTCGAAACGCGGTCATCGATGGACGCCTGCGCGAGGCGGCGGTCGTCGTGCGAGACGGGCGCATCGCGGCCATCGAGCCCTACGCTGCTCCGCTCGAAGCCAGTCGGGACGAGGACTTCGGGCACTGCTGGCTGTTGCCTGGGCTCGTCGACACCCACGTGCACGTCAACGAGCCCGGGCGTAGCGAGTGGGAAGGGTTCGCCACGGCGACGCGCGCTGCTGCGGCGGGAGGCATCACCACCATCGTGGACATGCCGCTCAACAGCATCCCACCCACCGTCGACCTGCCGGGCCTCGAGGCCAAGCGCGCCGCCGCTGCCGGGAAGCTCTGGGTCGACGTGGCGCTGTGGGGTGGCGTGGTGCCCGGCAACACGTCCTCCCTGGCCCCGCTCTTCGCGCGCGGGTTGCCTGGGTTCAAATGTTTCCTGGTGCCGAGCGGGGTTGACGAGTTCCCGCACGTGCAGGAGCACGACCTGCTCGACGCCCTGCCCGTGATCGCAGAGCTAGGCGCGGTTCTGCTCGTCCACGCGGAGGCTCCTGGACCGATCGAGCGTGCGGAAGCACGGCTGCGGGCCGAGTCCCGAGATCCACGTCGTTACACCACCTACCTCGACTCTCGCCCGCCAGAGGCGGAGACGGAGGCCATCGAGCTGCTCGTCTCGTTGGCGCGCCGTACCGGCGCTCGCATCCACATCGTCCACTTTGCCTGTGGCGACGCGGTGGACGTGCTCGCGGGCGCCAAGGCCGAGGGCCTGCGCATCACCGCCGAGACCTGTCCGCACTACCTGTACTTCGAGGCCGAGCGCATCGCGGACGGCGCGACAGCGTTCAAGTGTGCGCCCCCGATCCGTGAGAAGCGCCACCAGGATGCGCTGCGCCAGGCGCTGCAGAGCGGCGTCATCGACACGCTGGTCAGCGATCACTCGCCATGCGTCCCCGAGCTGAAGCGCATCGACAGCGGGGATTTCGTGCAAGCCTGGGGAGGGATCGCGTCGCTCCAGCTCGGTCTGGCCATCGCCTCGAGCTTGGGACCGGCGGCGGGCTTCGACGCCGCGTCCATCGCGCTCTGGATGAGCGAGCGTCCGGCGCGGCTGGCGGGGCTGGCGAGCCACAAGGGCAGCATCGCGCTGGGCCGAGACGCGGATCTCGTGGTGTTCGACCCCGAGCGCGAGTGGGTGGTGCGCGGACGAGAGCTGCTACAGCGCCATCCGGTCACGCCCTACGAGGGGCACACGCTGCGGGGGCAAGTGCAGCGCACGTACTTGCGGGGCAGCCCGGTGTTCGACGCTGGTCAGCTCGGAGAGGGCCCCGCAGGAGCGCTGCTCGAGGCCACGGACGCCTGACGGCTACTTGGGGAACGGAGGCCAACCGAGAGGCTTGCCGCCGAGCACGTGCAGGTGAACGTGAAACACGCTCTGGCCCGCGTCGGCTCCGCAGTTCATCACGGTGCGGTACCCGCCCTCACCGAGCCCGAGGGACGACGCCACCAGGGACGCGACGCGGAAGAGGTGGCCCATGTCGGACTCGTCGCTTTCGAGCACGTCATCGATGGTCGCGATGTGGCGCCGGGGAATGATCAGCGCGTGCACGGGAGCCACGGGGTTGATGTCGGCGAAGGCCACCACGCGCTCGTCTTCGTGCAGCAGCTTGGCCGGGATCTCGTGGGCAGCGATCTTGCAGAAAAGGCAGTCGGTCATGGCAGTGTCCCTCGCTTGCAGGTCAAAACGCTCGCTCCGTGTCGATCAGGATGGTGACCGGCCCGTCGTTGCACAGCTCCACTGACATGTGAGCGCGGAACGTGCCGGTCTCGGTCGTGACCCCCTGCGCTTCGCACGACGCGCAGAAGTGCTCGAACAGCTCCTTGGCACGGGCGGGCTCCATCGCGGCCGTGAAGCTCGGCCGGCGACCCCGCCGCACGTCACCGAACAAGGTGAACTGCGAGACCGCCAGGATGGCTCCGCCCACGTCGAGCACGCTCCGATTCATGCGCTCGGCCTCGTCCTCGAAGATCCTCAGGCTCGTCACCTTGTGCGCCAGCGCCGCGGCGGACTCCTCGGTGTCGGTCTGGCCGACGCCGACGAACACGACCAGACCTCGCTCGATCTGGCCCACGATCTGACCGGCCACGCTGACCTGCCCTCGGGCCGCTCGCTGGACTACGGCGCGCATGCGTGCGGCCGGTCTAGGTCCGACGAGGGGGCGCGGCAAGGACGCCGCCCTCGCGGGCGTGGGAAACACGAACCGGGCAGGTTCGTGTTTTTCTCCAGAGCGCGCTATTCTCGCTGCGCCATGGCGTCGAGACCGAGCATGCCGGCCCAGGGAGGCTTGCTGGGCCAGCTCCTGCAGTCGGAGCTCCACCCAGGCGTCAGCTTCCGAATCGAGCGCACCCTTGGGCAGGGCGGCACCGCCACGGCCTTCTTCGCCACCCGCGTCTGCCGCGACGGCGAGACGCCGGTGGTGGTCAAGGTGATCTTGCCGCGGCTCGTGCTCGAGTCGGGCGCGCAGGCCGAGACCATCATCAAGAAGGAGGCCGTCGCGCTCGGTCGCCTGAACGAGCGCGTACCACCCACTCCGTTCGTAGTGCGCCTGCTCGACACGGGGTCGGTGCAGCTCGAGTACTTCGGTCGGCCCGTGGCGCTGCCATGGATCGCGCTCGAGTACGTGCACGGCGGCGCGGAGGGGACGACCCTCGACGCGCGGGTGCTCCACGCCCTGCACGCGACCAAGACCGGCTTCGATCCCACGCGCCTGTCGCGCCTGGTGGACGCGCTCAGCCGCGGGCTGACGGAGATCCATGCCGTTGGCGTGGTGCACCGGGATCTGACGCCGGGCAACGTGCTGTGCTGCGGCTCGGCCGACACGGAGATGTTCAAGATCTCCGACTTCGGGATCGCACGACCGGTCGGGCTGCAGGCCACGTTCGGCGATGCCGTCGTGGGCACGCCGGGTTACGTCCCGCCGGAGCAGATCGGCGGTTCCGCGCCGGTCAGCCCCGCGAGCGACGTGTTCAGCCTGGGCGCCATCGTGTATTTCGCGCTCACGGGGCAGCGGTACTTCGACGTGAACTCGCCCACCCAAGCGCTGATCGCGGCCACCGCGCCGGAGCGCAAGAGCCTGCTCGCGTCGGCGACGCTGGCGCCAGAGCTGCGCGAGCGCGAGGCCTCCTGCCAGGCCATCGATCTAGCGCTGGCGCGCGCCACCGCCCCCAACCCCGCAGACCGGCCGCAGAGCGCCGCGCAGTTCGCTCAGAGCCTGTTGCCCTGGTTGTCCAGCGAGGCGCCCTCGAACGCCGCGCGCCGCAAGTGGCTGAACAGCCTGCAGATGCTGCAACAGGACGCAGCGGTCGAGACGCACTTCTCCGTTCGTCACCCACCCGGACAGGATCGGTTGCTGCTCGGTGTGGACTGGAACGCGAGCGGGAACTGTCTCGCCGCGAGCACCGAGGGGCTCGTGTTCTGGGACGGTGTGCGCTGGGCGAGGGTGACGACCGCTCAGCTCGACGCCGAGCCGCGGGCCGTGCGCCGGCTGTCCGCCTCGAGCTGGCTCGTCGGCTGCGAGCGTGGCCGCCTGGTGGAGCTCGCCGGGGGTGACGTCGCCGACGTGAATCAAGCACCCACCCACGGCGCCCTCAGCGCGCTGTGCGGCAACCCGCGGGAGTTCGCCATCGTCGTCGCCGAGACTGCGGGCGAGCCTCCCACGCTGCACGCCGTCGTGGCGCGCCGTTGGCTCAAGCCGATCCGCCTCGATGACGCCGCCTCGATCTCGAGCGTGACCGAGTTCGACGACGAGCGCTTCCTGGTCGTCGGCCGCGCCCGCGAAGGCGGCTGCTACGCGGCGCGCTATTCGCCGCTGGATTGGGAGATCGAGCGGCTGCCAGTGCCCGACGGACGAGCGCTGCTCGCCTGCAGCAGCTCCCCGCCCCTGGGCGTCGCGGTAGCGGTGGGCACGGACGGCGCCCTGCTGCGCGTCGAGCGCGATGGCCCGCGCGCGTCGAACGTCGAGGGACGACCGGACTTCTCGAGCGTGGCCATCGACGTGCTCGGCAACGTGCATGCGGCGGGCGCCGGCTGTCTGTGGAGCTCGGACCGCCGGCGCGGGCTGCACGAAGAGTGGCGCGAGGCCTCCTGGCGCGCGCCGTTCATCAGCCTGCTCGCGGAGATGGGCCTGGTGACCGCCGTCACGGTAGACGGCGGCGTGATCGAGTGTCGCTCGGGGAGCCTGGACCGCACGAAGGCGGCGTTCTGACGCTCACGTCCCGAGGTGGTACAGCATCAGGTACAGGACCACGCCGCTGGCGGAGACGTAGAGCCAAATGGGGAGCGTGACCTTGGCCACTCGACGATGAGCTGCGAAGTTCCCCTTGAACGCTCTGAGCACGGTGAACAGCGCCATCGGCACCATGATCGCGGCCAGCAGGACGTGCGGGATCAAGATCGCGAAGTACACGGTGCGCAGTGCCCCCTGGCCGCGAAAGGGAACTGAGCCCACCTGAGCGTGGTGCATCAGGTAGCTCACCAGGAATGCAGATGACAGCACCAGCGCGACCAGCATGCACGCCCGGTGGGTACGCACCTGCCGCCGACGAATGAAGGCGTAGCCGAGCGTCAGGAAGACCGCGGCGCTGCCGTTGAGCACGGCGTTCAGGGTCGGCAGCACTCCGGGAGCCGCCGGCTCCGTGCGCCCCGGGAAGGCGTACAGCACCACCGCGACGAGCGCGCACACCGCTACGCTCAGCACGTAGACGATGGCTCGCGTGGACGCGGACTCCACTGCGCTCGCGTCGGTCATGCGCGGGGACGTAGACCAGCGCCACGCTCCGCGCAACGTCGCGCGGAGCGACGCTGCGCCGAGCTAGGTCGTGGAGGTCAGGCGGGGATGGGCTGACAGCAGCCGGTGAGACAGAACTTGCCGTTCGGACACGGCGGCTGGCACGCGAGCCCGCAGGCCTCGGCACCCACCGGGCACAGCTGGCCGCCACAGAAGCCGCCGCTGCCACCGCTGCCACCCGTACCGCCGCTGCCGCCGCTGCCGCCCGTGCCACCGCTGCCGCCCGTGCCGCCGTCCGGCGGCGGCGGGAAACACTCGGCGGGGAGGGTCGTCTTGCCCAGACACAGCTCGCACTTCTCGCAGGTGTTGAGGCACCCCTGCACCGGCGTGCACGGCTTGCACTTGGTGGGATCCGTCTCGCTGCCGAGCACACAAGAACCCGCACCCGACGCGTTATCCGTCGAGCCGAGCCACACGTACTTGTTGCTGCCGATGTTGACGCCCACCTCGCAACAGCCGAAGCAGTCGCAGCCGTTCGGCGTGAGCGGGCCGCAGAACGAGCCGCACGCGGCGCTCTGCGCGCTCATCAGCTGCGAGCAGTTCTGGTTCGTGCCTGGGGTGTTGGCGTTCGGGTTGTGTGGACAGAGCGGCTCGGTGCTCGCCTTCTTGAGGCCCGACGGCGGGTAGCCCGGTCCGACGGCGAGCGGATCACACTCGTGGTTCCAGTAGCAGCCGTCGTTGCCCGGACCGGTGTCCTGATCGAAGTAGCAGTCCTGCCGGCAGGGCGAGTTGTTCGCCCCCGGGATGCCGATGGTGAAGCCCGACTCGTTGTTGTCGCACGGACCGAGGCAGTCCGGATCCTGGAGATCGATCTTACCGTCTTGATCGTTGTCCACGCAGTCGCCGCACTGGTACGTCTTGCCCTGACAGGTGAGCTGGACGCAGGGCCCGCCACCCCCGGTGCCCGCTGACCCGTCCGTCACGCCGCCGTCACCGCTGGCACCCGCCGTCGCGCCAGTGCCCGCCGTCGCGCCGGTGCCCGCCGTCGCGCCGGTGCCGGTGGCGCCCGTGCCCGTCGCGCCCGAACCGGCGCTGCCCGCCGCGGCGCCAGAACCACCCGTCCCGCTCTGGTTGCCGGAGCCCGCCCCGCCATCCGAGTCCTTGGCCTCGTCCGAATCCCCACAGCCGAACGCGAGTGCGCCCAGGATGCTCAACCAGCCAACGATTCCTGCAGCGCGCATGTGACCTCCGAACCCGGGCTGTCCGGGCAATCGATACGAGTGTACACGCTGAGTGGGCGTAAGCCGGCGAAGTTTGGAGAACCGGGGCACATTTGTCCCCGCATTGCGTCTATAGTCGACCCACGTGGACACCCTACGCATGTTCCCCTACCTCGTCGCCTGCGCGGCTGCCTTCGGGCTCGCGGGGTGCCCGGGCTCGCTCGCGGACCCCGAGCGCTTCCTGGAGGCCGGCGCGGCGACGTGCCCGCCAGGCACCGACGTGGAGAAGGAGATCTTCGCCCCGCTGACGAGCAGCGGCAAGACCGGCGGCTGCGCGTCGTCCCTGTGCCACGACGCGGACGAGCCCGCCGCGGGCCTCGATCTGATCACCCCCGGGATCGCGGGACGCGTGCTGGGAACCGTGAGCACCGGCAGCATCAACGAGGGCCTGTGCGACGGCGAGGTCCTGGTCGATCCCACGGATCCGGAGAGCAGCTTGTTCATCGAGAAGGTCACGCTCAAGACGCCTCGCTGCGGTGACCGCATGCCACTGGCGGCGCCCCTGTCCAAGGCCAACATCGACTGCGTTCGGCAGTGGGTGCTGCAGGTCGCAGGGGGCGCCGATGGCGGCGCCGGTACGGGCGGTGGCGGCGGCAGCGATGCGAGCTCGACCGGCGGCAGCTCCGGAGCCGCGGGAGACGGTGGATGACGCGCGCACTGCTCAGCACGCTGCTAGCCGCGCTGCTGGTGCTGCTGGCCCCCGGAGCATGGGCGCAAGCGCGAGTGGTCGTCGGAGACTTCGATGGCGATGACACCGACTCGATTCGCGCCGCGGCCATCGCAGGTCTGAAGGCACGGTCCGAGGTGAGGGTCATCGCCCGGGACCACGCGAGCAAGATCGGCGGCTCGCTGGGCGCGAGCCTCTCGAACGCAGCCGGTGTGCGTAAGGTCTCGAGCGCCGTCGGGCTCGCTGGGGTGCTCGAGGGCTCAGTGAATGAAGCCAAGGGCACCTGGACCGCGACCCTGCGCCTGCGGTCGGCCAAGGACGGCGAAGTCTCCGAGACGCACAAGTTCCGCGCCAGCGACGTCGGCTCCCTCGCGGAGAAGGTGGAATCGTCCGTGTGGAAGGCGGTGGGCCCGGCGCTCGCCAGCGCGCCCAAGCCCAAAGCGGCGGGCAAGAAGCGCGTGGTGGTGCTGACCTTCACCGGCACCCAGTCCGGCATCGTGCGCGGGCACGTGGTCGGCACGCTCAAGAAGCAGAAGAGCATCGCCCTCGTCGCGGACAAGGAGCTGGCGAACGTCGAGCTCTCGGGTGAGCTCTCGCCCGACGCCATCTCCGGGACGGCGGGCGCGCTGGACGCCGCCGTGTTGGTGAGCGGCGCGGTCACCGTCGAGAAGGGGCGCTACACGCTGGCGCTGGTCGCCCACAACGGCGCAGACGGTGAGGCCCTCACGGAGCTGTCGTTCTCGGGCAAGGGCGCGGCGGGGCTGCGCGCCGCCATCGTGAAGGAGCTGGGCGGAAAGCTCGCCGGAGCCTTCGACCGCGCTTCGGCGCCGGAGCCTCCCGAGGAAGAGACGCCTCGCGCCGCGTCGTCCACCTCCGACGCCGATACCGAGGTCGACGAGGAAGAGGACCAGTCCGACTCCCCCACGCCGGGCGAAGGCGAGACCGGCGGTCGGCCATCGCCGCTAGAGGTGATCGTCGGCGCGCGCGCGATCTCGCGGGACTATCGCTACTCCGACGACCTCTTCGGTTCGCTGCGCTCCTACCAGCTCGGCGTGGCGCCGGCGGCGTTCATCGCGCTGCGGTGGTATCCCGTCGCGCACGCGTCGGACGGACCGCTGTCGCACGTAGGGCTCGTCGGCGGCTACGAGCAGGGCTTCGCGCTGAAGAGCCAGGTGGAGGGCGGCGAGGAGCTGTCGACCACGATGCGTCAGTGGTACGCGGGCCTGCGTTACCGTGTACCCTTCGGTCGCCACGAGTTCGGCGTCGAGGGCAGCTACGGTCGGCACACGTTCCGCATCGAGGACGACCCGGCAGCGCCGCTGATTCCGGACGTGCAGTACCGCTTCATTCGCCTGGGTCTGGATGGTCGGGTCCGGGTCGCCCAGGTGTTGATCGGAGCACAGCTCGGATACCGCGTCTTGACCGACAGCGGCCAGCTCGAGTCCGCGGCTTGGTTCCCGCGCGCCAGCGGTGGCGGGCTCGATGCGGGTTTCATGGCTGGCTACGAGCTCACCCGTGGGATCGCGCTGGTCGCCGGCTTCGACTTCCGGCGCTACTTCTTCAGCTTGGATCCGCAGCCGGGAGACCCGTGGGTCGCCGGCGGCGCGGTCGACGAGTACCTGTCCGGGTGGGGCGGCTTCGCCTTCCGCATCCCGGGCGACGCGGACTGAGCGGGCGCTCGCCAGATCGGGCCTTCTCCAACGCACGCAAGCGTGCGAAAGAGCCGCTCGCACCGTGACCACCCCCCAGAGCCCCACCACCGTGGCGCGCCTCGCCGTTCTGGGCGCGGCGCTCTTGTTCTCCACGGGGGGGGCCGCCATCAAAGCAACGACGCTGTCGAGCATGCAGGTGGCCAGCTTTCGCTCCGGGGTCGCCGCGCTCGCCATCCTGCTGCTCCTGCCGGCAGCGCGGCGCGGCTGGACCCGACGCTCGGTGCTGGTGGGGATCGCCTACGCAGGCACGATGATCCAGTTCGTCGCCGCCACCAAGCTCACGACGGCTGCCAACACCATTTTTCTGCAGTCCACCGCACCGCTGTACGTCCTCTTGCTCTCGCCGTACCTGCTGGGTGAGCGCGCGCGTCGTAGCGATCTCGTCTACATGGCGCTGATGAGCGTGGGCCTCGCGGCCTTCTTCGTGGGCGAGCGAGCCCCGGACGCGCTCGCGCCCAATCCCGTACTAGGCAACGTGATCGCGCTCGGCTCCGGGGTCACCTGGGCACTGACCGTACTCGGCCTGCGCTGGCTGGCGCAGCCCGACTCACGCGGCCGAACCCCGAGCAACCTCACGGGCGTGCTCGCCGGCAACGTGATCGCCTTCGCCGTCTGCCTGCCGGCGGCGCTGCCCATCAGCGCGGTGGCCGCCGACTTCGCGGTGATCGCCTACCTCGGCGTGTTTCAGATCGGTCTGGCGTACTTGCTGCTCAGCCGTGGCCTGCGCGGGCTGCCGGCGCTCGAGGGGTCGCTCTTGCTGCTGGTCGAGCCAGTGCTCAATCCGGTGTGGGCTCTTTGGCTGCACGGCGAGTTGCCGGGACCCTGGGCTGGCGTCGGCGGCCTCATCATCCTGGCGGCGACCTTCGCTCGGACCGCGTGGGCGCAGGCCCGACCCCCATCCCGCTAGGTGATTGCAGGTGCGCGCTTGCCGCCTCCCACCCCCGCGCGCACAGTGGGTCCATGCATCGGGCTTGCATCCAGGGCGCCGTGGTACTCGCGCTACTCTCGGGCTGCGGTGAGGATCCGGCGGCTGCCGGCGCCGACGCGGTCTTCACGCTGCCCGAGTCACTCGCGCAGCTCGATCAAGAGACGTTCTTCGATCATCCGTGGCCCAGCGACTGGCGCCGGGAGGCGGACGGAACGGTTCGCTTCGCGGGCTGGCCCAACCCGCGGCAGCTCGGGATGCTGGTGAACTACGCCGACTCCATGGCCGGCGTCCTGCACGGCTTCTCGCCGGCCGCGGCAGGCTTCCTGCGCTTCACCGCGGCGCTCGATCCCAAGTCCCTGCCTGCCTCGTCGGCCGCGTCGACATCCTCCAAGTCCAGCGTCCAGCTGATCGACGTCGATCCGGCCTCCCCCACCCGCGGTGCACGCCACCCCATCGACGTCTCGTTTCGACCGATCCCGGGCGTGTACATCCGAGAGCACACGCTGTCGTTCATGCCGGCCCTCGGTCACCCCTTGCGGCCGAGTACGCGCTACGCGCTGGTCGTCACGCGCGACGCGGCCACCCCCGGCGGCGGCGAGGTACGCCCGAGCCGCGAGCTGTCAGCCGTACTCGGGCTGCGCAGCGGCAGCGTCGTCGAGAGCGCGGTGCGAGACGCCTGGGCCCCCGCGCTCGAGGAGCTCGCGGCGGCGGGCGTGGGACCGAAGCGCATCGCGCACCTCGCCGTCTTCACGACCAATTCACCGGCAACCGAGACCGAAGAACTGCGTGACTTCATCGTGGCCGAGTACCCGGCGCCGGACGTGGAGCCCGACACCTGGGTGGCGGTCGAGCGCGTGGGACAAATCTACGATCTGTACGAGGGTCGGTACGGCCCGTCGCCCGACTTTCAGCAAGGCTCCATCCCGTTCGCACAATACGGCGACGGGGGCACGCTGGCGTTCGACGACGCCGGGACGCCCGTGGTGCAGCGCGAGTTCTCCCTGCGCTTCGCGCTCGCCGTCCCCAGCGAGTCGTCGTGCCCGATGCCCGCGGCGGGCTATCCGATCGTGCTGTACGCGCACGGCACCGGTGGAGACTACCGCTCGATGCTCGGCAACAACCGCGAGGCGCGCGCGCTCGCGCTCGAGTGCGTCGCCACCATGGGCATCGATCAGATCTTTCACGGTGATCGCCCGGGCGCGAGCGGAGGCACGCCGGACCTGCTCTTCTTCAACGTGCAGAACCCGCTGGCGGCGCGCGCCAACGGCCCTCAGTCCGCCCTCGACGTCGTGCAGCAGGCGCGCCTGTTCACCGAGACCCAGCTCCGTGTACCTGCCGCCATCGCCTTCGACGGCGCCGAGCTGCGCTTCGACCCCGACCGCGTCGGCTTCTTCGGGCACTCCCAGGGAGGTATCAATGGGCCGCTGTATCTGGCGGTGGATGACTCATCCCGAGGCGGCGTCCTCAGCGCGTCGGGCAGCCTCATCAGCATCGCGCTGCTCGAGAAGACCAAGCCCTTCGACATCCAGAACCTGGTGCGCGCCATCTTCCTCGCGCTGGGCAGTGAAGAGTACGAGGAGCTCGGCCTGATGCACCCCGCCATCAGCCTGGCCCAGACCATCGTGGACCCAACGGATCCCGTTCACTACGTCCATCGCATCGTGCGTGCTCCCCGGCCGGGCTTCTCGGCCAAGAGCGTGCTCATGACGGAGGGAGTGAACCCCGACGGCACCGGCGACAGCTACACGCCGCCACGTTCGATCGCCGCGCAGGCCTTCGCCATGGGGCTTCCGCTGCAACAGCCCGTGATCTTCCCGCACGACGAGCTCGGCTGGGGCGAGCTCTCGCCGCTCGAGATCCCCGCCGCCGGGCTGAGCGGTAACCTCGCCGGCGGCGCGGCGAGCGGGGTGCTCGCCCAGTGGCCGGCCAGTCAAGCCAGCGACGGCCACTTCGTGATCTACGGCATCCCCGCGGCCATGAAGCAGGCCTCGGGTTTCGTACGACACTTGATGGACGAACCCGCCGGCAGGGTTCCCCCGCCCTGAGGCTGGGCCCGCGGTGATCGCGAGCTCACTCGAACACGCAGCCGGTCGTCTTGGCGCGTATCGCCTCGCAGCCCTGGCCCGCGATGCAGGCACCGACGCGCTCGTCGCACGGCTCGAGACCGGCGGCGCTCGGCGCGATACCGCACTCTTCGAGCTTCTTCTTGGCCGCGACGCAGCCGCTGCCGGTGGGCTCGGCCGCCGACGGGCCCGCGCTGCTCGGGACCGGCTGAGCCGCTGGTCCGTCGGATGGGGTTGGCTTGCAGCCCGCGACGAGCACCGCCGCGACGACCATCACGCTCCGCCTCAAGCTCGTCTCCATGCTCCCTCGTAGCACGAACCGGGTCCCGGACGCGCAGCGCGCGCCGTGGTATCCTGGCGGCATGATGCGAGGTCGCGTGGCGATGTTCATGGCGCTGCTGGCGCCGCTGAGCACGGGCTGTGGAGGCGGCGACGACGAGGCAGGAGCCGGCAGCGGCGGCCAGGGAGCAGCCAGCTCGGGCGGCAGCACCAGCGCGGGCGGCAGCACCAGCTCGGGCGGCAGCACCAGCTCGGGTGGCAGCACCGCCGCAGGCGAGCCCCCGGGCCTCGAAGGCGTGACCCAAGCGCACAACGACGCGCGCGCGCAGAAGGGCGTCGCGCCGCTGACCTGGGATCCGGCCCTGGCCGCCGTAGCGCAGGCGTGGGCGGAGACCTGCACCGACGTCGACGCGCCCGTCGGGCTCATCGATCACAACGCTGGCCGCAGCGACGACTACCCGGGCTACGTGGGAGAGAACATCTACGGCGCGAGCGGCAGCGCGACCGGCGTCGCCGCGGTCGCGTCTTGGATGAGCGAGGAAGCGAACTACGACTACGACACCGGCGCCTGCGCTGGCATCTGCGGACACTACACGCAGGTGATGTGGGCCAAGACCATCAAGCTGGGCTGCGGCGTCTACAAGTGCGCTGGGCTGAAGTTTGGCAGCTCCATCGTGTGCAACTACAGCCCTGGCGGAAACAACGGCGGCAAGCCGTACTGAGCCCAGAGCTTCGAGCGCCTGTCGCTGCGACGCGGGAACGGCCACCGCGCGCACCGTCCACTGCCCGGCCCTCCGCCTATCCTCCTCCAGTCGTACCCGCGCCGCGCCGACAGGCGAGCGGTGGCCCGAGCACTGACCTCGGTCGCTCGGCCCGACCCGTGGACTGCGGATCCCGAGCGACCGGGTCCTCCAGCCGCCGTGCCCCCGGAGCAGCCTGGTCACCGCGAATCCACCGGAACACTCGCGTCACCCGGTTGACATGCGGCCTGGCCTTTCCCGGACCGAGCCGCTACCGTCACGGCTCCCATGACCGACTCTCCGACCGTGATCGAAGGTGGCCTCGTAGCCCCGGATTCCGCTCGCTTCGCGCTGGTGGCCGCGCGCTTCAACGACTTCATCGTCAAGGAGCTGGTGGGCGGCGCTGTGGACGCGCTCAGGCGACACGGCGTCTCTGCGGAGCGCATCACCATCGTGCGCGTGCCTGGCGCGTGGGAGCTGCCCACCGCCTGCGCTCGGCTCGCGAAGAGCGGCAAGGTGGACGCCATCGTGGCGCTCGGCGCCGTGATCCGCGGAGGGACACCCCACTTCGACTACGTCGCTGGCGAGGCAGCCAAGGGCGTCGCGATGGCGGCGGCGAGCAGCGGGATCCCCGTCATCTTCGGCGTGCTGACCACGGACACCATCGAGCAGGCCGTCGAGCGCGCGGGAACCAAGTCCGGCAACAAGGGCGCGGACGCCGCGCTGGCCGCCATCGAGATGGTGAACCTGGGCCGTGCGCTGACCGACGCGGGGCTGTGAGCATGGGACCGCGCACTACGGCGCGCGAAGCAGCGCTACAGATGCTGTACGCCCTCGAGGCCGCCGGTCACAGTCCGGCACAGGTGATCTACGACTACTGGCGCGAGATGCCCGGTGACGCGGAGGGTCGCGCCTACGCCGATCGCTTGCTGCAGGGCGCGGCCTCGGGGCTGGAGCAACTCGACGCACGGATCCGCAGCGCTAGCACGAACTGGCGACTCGAACGCATGACCCGCATCGACCGCAACGTGCTGCGCCTTGGCGTCTGGGAACTCTTGAACGAGCACGACGTTCCGCGCGCCGTGATCATCGATGAGGCCGTCGAGTTGGCCAAGCGCTACGGCAGCGGAGACAGCAGCGCCTTCGTCAACGGCGTGCTCGATCGCATCGCAGAGGACGCGGGCCGGCGCGACGAGACCGTGTAGCCATGGAGCTGTTCTTCATCGCCCCGAGCCTGCGCAAGCTCGATCTGGCCGCCACGGAGGTGCTGGCGTGTTGCATCTCCGAGCCCGAGCGCCCGCCGCGAGGCGTCGCTGGCCTGGTGGACTTCCGCCTCGCGGGCCGCATCTCGCGGTTCCTGCAGCGCGGCGACATGACCGGTCGTTTGGGGGAGGTCACGCTCGTGCCGGGTAAGCCCAAGCTTCCCTTCGACAAGCTGCTGTTCTTCGGGATCGGCGACCCGAGCGCGCTCGACGAGCGCCGCTATCGCGCCGTCGTGAAGCGCATGCTCGAGACCCTGTCGGGCCTGCGCACCCGCACCGCCGTGGTCGAGCTCCCGGGTCGCCACGACGGTCGCATCGAGGCGGATCGCGCCGCGGATCTCCTGCTCGAGCAAGCTGCAGAGCTGCCCGAGCTCGACAGCTGGACCCTGGTGGAGACGCCCGAGTCCGCGCGCTTGGTCAGCCAACGCATGATCCAAGAGCGCCGCCGCGTGCGCCGGGGCGAAGGCGCGCGCGTCCCCCGCGAGCCGTGACGCGCCCTGGCGCGAGCTGTGATGCGCCTCGGCGCGAACCGCCTTGACCCGTCGCGGCAAAGGGGCAACCCTTCCGCGCGCTTCTGCCCCCGTAGCTCAGTGGATAGAGCAGCGGTTTCCTAAACCGTTGGTCGCAAGTTCGACTCTTGCCGGGGGCGCCGCAGAAATACTGCTGGTTTCGTCGCCGGCGGATTCGACCACTGGGAGCATGTGGGGAGCAGCCGTTTCGCTGACAGCAAGCGCGATGGTGTCGTCGAGGAGCCGCGCGTAGCGCTCGGTCGTCGTGACGCTCCGGTGGCCCAGGTAGCCCCGGACTTCCTCGAGGGACCAGCGTCGCCCCCACCAGCCCGCCAGCAGACTCGTCGCGCAGGTGTGGCGGAGGTCGTGCCACCGCACGCGTCGCGTGATGCCGGCGGCGCGCACCCAGCTCGTCCAGCCTCGAGGGCGCCAGCCCGAAGCCCTGTCTCCTCCCAGCACCAGCTCCCCCACCCTGGGCATCCCGCCCAACACCGCCCGCGTCGCTTCCAGCATCGGCTGGAGACGCGGGCGTCCTGCTTTTGTGGCCAGCCCACCGCGCGACAGCCGCACGACGATCACGTCGTCCCGCACGTCCTCCCAGCGCAGGTGCGCGAGCTCCGACCAGCGCAGCCCCGTCAGCAGCGCGAGCGCCACCATCGCGCGAAAGCGCTCCGGGACGGCGGCAAGTAGGGCCTGCTGCTCCAGTGGGCGCAGGACGCCGCTGAGCTCCTCCACCGTCGTCGTCGTGGCGCTCCGGGGCACCCGGACGGTCAGGGCCGCGTTCTCGGCCACGATCTCCGCGTCGAGAGCATCGGCCAGGGCGGAGCGAAGCAGGTTCAGGGCGTTCCTCACCGTCTGGGCGGCGAGGCCTCGGCGGAGCAGGCGATCGCGCCACTCCAGCACGTCCCGACGGCGCAGGGAGCGGAGCACGAGTTGACCGATGGGGTCACCGACGATGTAGGTCGACCAGCGGCTAGCCTCCGGTCCCCTGCCCCGCACCCCACGGGCTTGCCTGGCCGCCAGGAAGCTCTCGCCGAAGACCGCGAGGGTCAGACCACGGCGCACCTCGGAGACGCGCTGGCGGCGCTCGTACGCGTCGCGGATGCGCGAGGCCTCGCCCTCGGTCGGGTAGGTCCCGACGGTCACGATGCGGCCGGCGATCCGGGAGCGGACGCGGAAGCGCTCGCCTCGACGCTCCACCCAGGCGCTCATGGCTGGGTCTCCGTCATCCCCGGGCACCCGGGGCACGGTGGGCACTGCTCGCACTCGCACCGTGGCGCGCAGTGCTCGTGGCATACGTCGCACAGGTCGACGCCGCACGGGCATCCTTCGGACGGTTCCCAGCAGTTGCCCGAGTAGGTGTGCTCGGGCTCGGTCACGCCAACCCCCGCCGCCGCAGGTCATCGGCGAGCTGCCGGTCTGCCTCGGGATCGGCCGGCGGCAGAGCTCGCTTCGGGGTCCGGCGCTTGGGCCTCGGGGCTGCCGGTGGGCGCAACGCCTCGGCGACCGCCTCGGTCACGATGGCGCGGAGCTGCTCGGGCGTGAGGATGACGAGTTTCACTGGGGCTGCGCCTCCACCGCTCGCGCCATGTTTGGCGGCATCGTCCACAGCCCCTGCGCACCACGACACGACACCGGATCGGCCAGTACGCGCACGTCATCGAGCACCCAGCCGAACGGCCCGGAGAACCAGGGTGAGTCGACCATCGCGGGGTCCACGTCGCCGACGTAGGTCACGACGTGGCGCTTCACCGCGACGACCCCGCTCAGCGTCGCGGTCGCGACGATCGCGCCGCGGGGCAACGCGGCAGGTGGATCGATGTCGAGCTCGTCGCGCATCCACTGCACCGCCGCGGCGTCGTCGCGCTTGCCAGCGTGGATCGCGATGCGCCGGCCGAGCAGTTCGCGCGGAGGTTGCCACGTCCGGTTCTCGACGCGCTTGTTCGCGTGGCAGATCGCCCATGCCCACGGTTGCATGATGGTGAGGGCGCGCATGCTGCGTAGGTCAGTCATTACCAGTCCCACCTCGGCGGGTCGCCGTCCGCACTCCTGAGCCCCATGATCAGGGCGATGCACCCGCCTCCCACCAGCGCAAGGCCGTGCCCGTTGCGGTTGTGGATGATGCCCATGCGCTCGGGCGTCCATTCGCGCAGCACACTACCGACTAGCCAGCCGTTGAACGGCCACCCGTCGACCAGGCACTCGCGCCCGTCGAGCACGCCGGGTGGCGGGGGCGAATGCTTTCGAGTCGCTCCGCGTGCCGCGTCGGACAACGCCTTGAGCATGGCGTCGGTGGCGGGAAGAGCGCCGCGTATCTCCGGTATGTGGGCCGCGAGGATGATCTCAGCGTCCGTCGCGATCGTCAGCTCGCATGCGCGGTACAGCGACGGGTGCTCTCCGCGGGACGCGATGTCCTTGAGCAGGGCGAGGGCGGTCATGCTGCGCCTCCGCTCTTCTTCGCCCGCTTGGCCGGGGCCTTCTTCTTCGCCTTCGCCTTGTCGGCCTTGACGAGCTCCTTCTCAACGCCCCTCACGTCCAGCAGCTCCAGCGACGACACCACCCGTTGCGCGTCGTCCCAGAGCGACGACGTGTCGTGGTCCTCGTCGACATCGTCCCCGTCATCCCCGAGAGGGAAGAACCAAGGCGCAGCGTTCTCGAGCACGAGATGCAGCGCCAGCGCCGGCAGGCGACTGGGCAGCACGACGCCGGCGTGACGGGACAAGGCGATGCGAGCCCCCTCATCGCCTGGGTTGATGCCCAGACGTTTCAGCACCCGCAGCACGCTCGTGTGCTCGGTCTGCCGAGCCAGCGCTCGCACCAGTAGGCCCAGCAGGACGTCGGGCGAGATCGACACCGCTTGGCCGGCCGCTTGCTTGATGTAGGCGTCGATGGCGCGCTTCCGGAGCTTCTCCTTCTCCTCACGCTTGGCCGCCGCATTCTGTTTCGCGGGGCCACCCGGGTCCGGGGGCGCCTCCGGCTCCCTCCCCTCAGCTCGCGCGACGGCCGCGTCCACGACGTGCCTCGGCACCACCTCCGCGACCGTGCCCGTCTCCTCATTGAACGCTAGTGTGGGCTCGTGGTCGCTTTCGGCGAGCAACTCGCGAACCGATATCTCCCGCGAGACATCATCCGCAACGTCATCGTCGCCATCATCGAAGGCCGCGAGCTTCGCTGCGTCCTCGATCCAGACCTCAGTGTCCAGTCGCACCCAGTCGCCGCCCCAGCTCTGCAGCGCGGTCGCCGCCTCCTGCCCGCGCAACACCGGCTTGCCCGCGAGCTCGGCACGCCGCGCCATAGCCGAGCACTTCGCCCGGTAGCAGGGCTCGTCGAGGCAGTAGTCCTCCTCGTCCGCGTCGAAGAGCCGGCCCTGGTTGCCGCTCCGCATCGGGCAGGTCGTGCAAGCGCCACGCGCCCCGTGCTCCTCGTCTTGCCCGAGCGACGGGTCCGCTACGTCGAACGGGGCGCGGTCCAGTCGGCGCAGGATCCGTCCCAGCTCAGCCTTCGCCTCGGCGACGGTCCGAACCCGATCCTCGGGGCCGACCTGAACGTCTTCGAGAGCGCGTTCCTGCAGGTCGGCGGGCAGCCGCCCCAGCAGCTGCGCGACCGAGACGCTGATGGCCTCCTCGCGGAGCGCCTGCTGCACCTCGGGGTGGAGCTCCAGCAGCTTGAGGCGCTGGGCGACGAAGCCAGCGCTCCGACCGATCCGCGCGGCGATGCGCTCGACCGTCTGCCCGCGCGATACCCGCAGCTGGAAGGCCTCGGCCTCCTCGAAGGCCGTTAGGTCCGAGCGCTCCATGTTCTCGGCGAGCTGGATGTCGAGCACCTGGTCGTCGTCGAGCTCGCGCACCAGGACGGGGACGGGCTCCGGACCGATCACCTGGGCGGCGGCGTGGCGACGGTGGCCGCACACCACCTCGTACTCGTCGGCCGTTCGGCCTTCACGCGCGACGATGGGCTCGATCATCCCGTGCTGCCGCAGGGACTCGATCAGCTCCGTCAGGTCCCCGAGGTCGCGCCTCGGGTTGGTGGGTGACGGAGTCAGCTTCGCGGGGGAAATCATCATCAGTTGGGTCATGGGCCTCCTTCAGTCGGCGGACGAACGGCGCAGGAGGGGATGCCGCTTCACGCTCGTCCGCCGACTGAAAGAGGTGACGTTGGTCAGGGCCGGCGCACGTCACCAGGGCGCCGCTCAACACACCCTCGGCTCGCCTGACCTGCGAGTTGGACCCGAGGGGAGCCGAGGCTCAGAACGGGACGTCGTCCTCGTCGAACGCGGGTGCCGGCGCCGTGGGCGCTCCCGCCGGCGCGCCACCCGTGAACCGGCGCATCCGAGCGGCGAACGCGCGCTTGCGCGCTTCGTCCATCTGCTGGCCTGGCCCCAGGCCGCCGCCGCCGTGGGCGTTGACCCACTGTACCCGAGCGTAGGTCTTCCCATCGTACTCCTCGTGGTCCACCACGATCTGGCAGTCCCGGCTCCCGAGCCCCTGAAGGAGCATGACGTCGCGACCGTCCCAGCCGGCGTGCTTCAGGCTCTCGAGTGTCCGGTCCGTGGTCTTCTCAGTGAAATAACCACGCCACCCGATGCGGTCGCCCACGTGGGCCGGGCCTCCGCGGATCTCGAACTCGACCGAGACGAAGTCACTGTCCTTCGCCGTCACGCCAAACTCGAATCCCTGCGCCCGAGCGGTGTATGTTCCCCTTGCGATCATGCTGATGCTCCTTCCTGTTGCTGCGCGACCAAGCGGCGCGCGTGAGAGATGATTCGGCCCATCGTGGCCTTGTCCGCGGTTTTGGCCGCGCGGCTGGCACGCTCCGCCGCGTCCGACGGGAGCTGAGCCGTCAGCTCAGCGAGCTCCGTCGCCAGATCGCGCGGTGCCAGGTATCGCCCGAGCGCGCTCCACGGCGCAGCCAGCGGCACCTCGAGCAGCTCCGGTAGTCCCACCCGGTTCTTCGCGACCGCAGTCGCCGAATGCTCCGCTCGCAGCACCCGCCGGCCCGTGTGTACGCCTCGAGCCTTGCCCTCCACGACCCTGATGTCGTCGAAGGCGTAGAACGCCA
Source organism: Polyangiaceae bacterium (assembly GCA_019637295.1). GTDB lineage: Bacteria > Myxococcota_A > Polyangia > Polyangiales > Polyangiaceae > JACKEA01. Next base: position 3,291 of record JAHBVX010000016.1, on the reverse strand, counting down.
CCACGTCGCACCAGGCCGTCAGGAGCCCCGCGGCGAGCCCCTCCATTTGGATCTGGTGTTGGTCCCAGCCCTCACTGTCTGGGTCCCGTACGGCCTTCACCTGACTGTGGGCGAGGAGGATGACGGTCATCCCGGTGCTGGCCCGCAGCGCGTCGAGACGAGCGAGCAGTGGGCGCCAGCAGATGTCGAGCACGCCCTGGCGCCACTTGTTGTAGCCACCTTCCCACTTCTCGACAGTGTTCCACTTGCTGCCCTCGATGAGCCGCCGGTGCGCGAGTGTCTCGGCTGCGCTGACGGTGTCGATGACGAGCGTCTTGTGCGCCGTCTTGCCCGCGGCCAGCACGTCCACCGCCTCTAGAATCTCCTCCCAGCTCTGGGGCCTAGGGAACGACGCGACCTCGAGATCGTCGACGCCCTCCTCGACCGGCAGCACCACTGCCCCCGGCGCGTCTGCGCCGAGCGTGGACTTGCCGACGCCGGGAGGCCCGTAGATAAGGATCCGACGACCCCTGTTGCCGCCACTCGTTGCGATTTGTGCCATTCGACTCATTGGTGTTCCTCCTGCAGTTCCGGATGTGGGTCGGTCTCGTGGACGAACCGCGAGACGTCATCGAGTGAGGCGCTGCCGCTGCAGACGTCGAAGTAGTCGCAGGGGCGTTGCCACTGAAAACAAGCGTTGGGGTTGCGCGGGTGTCGCGCGGCGATCTCGGCGTCGCGGATGGCCCGCGCCGTCTGCCAGAGCTCCCAGTCGAACTCCTGCAGTTCGTCGCCAATGCGCACGACTTCAGCGCGCTGGTAGTAGCGGTCGGGGTTCTCGGAGATGTCCCAACGGAGACGGCTGAGATACGCCTCGGGTGTCTCGTCCTCCTCTCGCTGGTTTGCGTACAGCGAGCCGTCCTTCTTGTACTTGCGGACCTCAGGAGGCGTGGCCTTGTAGGGGCGCAGCGTCGGTTTGCCGATCACGTCGTAGATGCAGCCCGAGACGGGTCGACCCAAAGCCTCGGCCCCGTTCAGGTACATCGAGACCTGGTTGTCCATCCGCAGCTTCGCCCAGTAGGCGCTGCCGGGCGTGATGGTCTCGCTCGTAGTCTTGTGCTCGAGCAGCCAGAGCTGAGGACCCGAGCGGACAATCGCATCCACCTTCCCGGCGAGACGGTACGTCCGCGACGCGGCGCCGGTCTGCGGGTTCGTGAGCGGCAACTCGAAGGTGGCCTCAACGAGCTCGGGCGTGAGCCCCGCATCGGACCACCGGATATCGTAGCCCTCGATGAGCGCCTGAGCCCGCGCGAGGTCGTAGGGGTCGGAGTCGACCTCGCGGTCGAGCTGCTCGAGTGCGGCCTCGATGCGTGGCCCGTCGGCGGCGGTCCACCATGCCTCCAGGGCTCGGTGGAAGAGCGACCCGAATGCGAGGGGGGCTGCTCGCTCGGTGGTCCGGTAGCCGAGGTTGTAGCGGATGTGGTGGTAGCGAGGGCACCGCTGGAAAGCCCGGACCCGGCTCGCGGTGATCAGTGGAAGGTGGTGTTGCATGGCGCTCCCCTCTGGGTGGTGCGTTCGTAGGGAGCGAGGCTTGATGACTGCACCTCGCGAGCGAGCGTGGTTCCGCAGGACGGGCAGTTGCGCAGGTCGAGTAGGCCCCCGGCGCCGTCGTCCTGAAGACCCAGGCTCGGGACGTCCAACCAGTCCCAGCACACACCGCAGGTGCAGCGAACCGGCGTCACTGGACAGCTCCTAGCGGGACGACCATCCAGGCGCTGAGGCCGTGGGAGACGAGCCCGTCGACGTCTCGGGGCGTGAGCCCGCGGAGCATGTGTACGGACGCCTCGAGGCACCGGAGGTAGGTGACGCGAGCGGCCAGGCAGTCGGAGAAGAGCGACCGGGGAGCCAGCAGGGCCGCGGGAACCCGCCCGGGTGAGTGAGCGAGCGTCACGCCGCCCTCCGGAGGGGGATGACGGGGGCGAGCGTGGGCTCGGAAATGGCCTGGCGGACCGTCGCGAGCCCCGGACCCGTTGGGGTCTCGGTGATTCGACGCTCGAGGACGATCCGCACCTCGACCTGGACGATGATGGCTTCGGGAAGGGGGTTTCGCAGCATCCTGTTCTCCATGAGCCAAACAGTAGCTACTGTTACTCTACCGGTCAATCCCCTTGTTTGTTTTTTCGGCGACCCCCTAGAATCCAGCGGGTGTCGCAGCATTGCACCCGGTGTTCGGCCTACCGGAGCAGCGGGCTCTATCGCTCAGAGACGTTCGCCCTCTGCGAGCGATGCGCGCAGGAGTACCGACGAGCCCTGGCCCTCTATGACCAAACGGTTCGCCAGTTCACGGAGGACCAACTGCTCACTCCCGCAGAAGACGAGGAGCTGACGAGCTATCGGCGCTATCTTGGGCTGTCAGACTCCGACGTCGACCACCTGGATCCGGTGATCTGGCGAGCCCGGTGGATGTACCGTATCAGCACGGGGTCTTTGCCCGTGGTGGAGAGCCCTGTTCTGCTAGGGCGCAACGAGCACTGCCACTTCGCAACGGGCGCCAATATCATGACGGAGATCCGTGGTCGGATATACGTTAGCGGCAGCCGTGGGGCGAGCTTTCGCATCATGCGCGGCGTGACACTGCGAACGGGAGGAAGCAGGGGGTATAGCGCACCGGTCAGCGAACTCCAGTTCGTCGGCGAGGGACACTTCCTCATCACCACCAAGCGCACCCTCTTTGTCGGGACGCAGCAGCTTGATGTCCCACACCGGAAGCTGCTCAGCGTGACGCCGTACACGGATGGGCTGGAGTTGCACTACACGGGTCAAAGGCGACGAATACTGTTCCAGTTGCATGACAGCGACTTCGCCTTTGCGATGCTGTGGGTTTCGGCGCAGCGGGAGCTCTGACATTCTTTGGCCGGCCGTCCCTTGAGCCGCGCCCGCAATGGAGCGTCCATGGCGCATGGATGCAGGAGGAATCGAAGCTCTCGCCGAAGCGGCCTACGAGCGAGCACGCCAGCCGGCGTTGGGCGCGCCACTGAAGCTGGCAAACGCCCTTCTCGGCGGAGGGGCGCGGCATGCTGTTTTTGATATCGACCAACTGGATGGCCCCGCAAAGCTCTGGGAGGGACCGCTGGGCGCCAGCCTACTGATCCGCGCCGATTGCTCTCAGAGGCAAGCCGAATGGTTCGGGGCTCGCGAACTCGGCCGGTGGCTTATGCGGCAGGTCGGCATGCTTAGTCCTACCGCGATGGAACTCGACTTCGCGGCCGCGTGCCTGCGCGCTCCGCGTCAAGCCGTTACGAATGCGATCCAAGT
>JAHBVX010000015.1 GCA_019637295.1 Polyangiaceae bacterium | reverse complement strand
AGCTCCCACGGCGAGGGGGGCCCTCAGCCGCGCGCCACCGAGCGAACCATGAGCCGCTCGTACAGACCCGGTGCGAGGGCGGACAGGGCCAGCGAGAGCTTGCCGACCAGAGACGGGATGACCCGACGCGGCCGGGCGATGAGCGCGCGCAGGATCTGCTCGGCGAGCTCGTCCGGCTCGCTGACCCGGCCAGCCACCCGCTTCTTGGGCACGCCAACGCCGCCCGTCGCGGTCAGCGCCCGCGCGTCGATCTCGGTGCGCACGAAGCTCGGGCAAATCATGACCACGCCGACGCCCGCGGGGCGAAGCTCGGCGGCCAGAGTCTCGAACAGACCGTGCAGCGCGTGCTTGCTGGCCGCGTAGGCCGCTCGCTCGATCAGCGGGGCGAAGCCGGCGACGCTGGACACGACGACGATCACACCACGACGCGCGCGGACGTCGTCGAGCACGGCGCGCGTCATGTTGACCGAGCCGTAGAAGTTCACGTCCATGACGCGTTCGACGACCGCCGGAGCCGTGTCGGCGAAGCGAGAGTGATGGCTGATGCCCGCGTTGTTGATCAGGGCGTCGACGGCGCCGAACCGCGCTCGGGCCTCGGCGATTACCGCGCAGCACGCCTGCGGGTCGCGGATGTCGCACTGAAGCGCGATGGCTCGGTTGCCCAGATCGCGCGCCAGCTGCGCGAGGCGCTCGCCGTCCACGTCGACGGCCACGACCCGAGCGCCCTCGCGCACGAGCCGGCGGCAGAGCGCGCTGCCGATCCCACCCGCCGCGCCGGTGATCACGACGACCTTCTCGGCCAGACTGGACCCGCTCACGTCCGACCCTCGGCGTACAGCTCGAACACCTCTCGGCTGGTCAGTCGCAGCCGATAGCCGAACTCCTGCTCCAGGCGCCGGTTGGCCAGGACGGGTCGGTACTGCAGGAAGCGGACCTGCTCCGGCCCGTAGCGCGTGAGCCCGAGGCGTGACATCAGCCCGAGCGCGCGCGCCACGACCGCGGGCGGGAGGGAGACGTACGGCTTGCGCAGGCGCGCGGCGATCTCCCGCAGCGTCATCACGCCATGACCGGCCAGGTTGTAGATGCCAGTCTTCTCGCCGACGACGCCGAGCACGATGCACTCGACCACATCCTGGTCCCAGACGAACACGAACGGCGTGGCGGCGCCGTCGAGACCGAGCACGACGCGCTTCTCGAACAGGTTCGTGATCTGATTGCTGGTGGAAGCGCCGAGGACGGTGCCCGGCCGGAACACGAGCTGCCCGAGCTCGGGGTGGCTCTGGCGGTAGCGGGCGAGCATCTCTTCCACCAGTCGCTTGTGCTTGGCGTAGGGGAACTCGTCGTTGCCGCGCAGGGGACAGTCCTCGCTGAGCGCGGGCGGGTTGTCCGCGTGATAGCCGTAGGCCGCGCCGCTGGAGGTGACGATCAAATGCCGTACGCCCGCGGAAACGCAGGCTTCGAGCACATTGCGCGTGCCCTCGACGTCCACGGAGTACTCGAGGGCAGCCGAGCTGCCCGGCCCGGGGCTGACGATGGCGGCCAGGTGGACGACGCTCTCGATCCCACGCTCGGACAGGACGGCGGCGAGGGACGGGTCCCGCACATCGAGCTGCAGATACTCCACGTCCGCGCGCCGCTCGCCGGGCGTTGCGGCCCGCACGTCCGCGGCCACCAGCTTGGTCAGCGCGCCGGCCCGCGCAGCGAGGCGCTCCACGACCAGCGCGCCGATGTACCCGCGCGCGCCGGTGACGAGCACTCGCCTCGGCGCGCCGAGCGCCGTCATCCGGCGGGCTCCTCGTGCATGTCCTTGAAGGTCTTCAGGTTCGGCGCCCACATGTGCTTGACGGGATCGACGTCCACGTGGATGACCGAGCAGCGCCCGGTAGCCAGGCTGCGCTGGATGGCGCCCGCCAGACCCGCCGGATCCCCCACCCGCTCGCCGTGGGCGCCCATGGCGCGAGCCAGATCGTCGAAGCGGGTCTCGTGCAGATCGGCGTTGATGGTCTCTTGCGCCGACAGCGACTTCTTGAGCAGCGTCTTGACGGGCTTGAGCGCGAACTGCTGGTTCATCTTCACCATGCCCCACTGCTTGTCGCACAGCACCAGGTAGATGACGGGCAGATCGTTGCGGATGGCGGTCTCGATCTCTTGCTGGTGAAAGCCCATCGCACCGTCGCCGATGATGCAGTAGACCTGCCGGGTCGGGTGCGCCACCTTCGCGCCGAGAGCTTGGGCGACGCCCGCGCCGAGCATGCCCATCTTGGGGGTGCTGAGCAGCGTGCCCGGGGTCCGCACCTCGTGGTAGAAGTTTGCCCAGATGGCGGTGTTGCCGCCATCGATCACCAGGATGGCGTCGTCCGCGAAGGTCTGCCGGCACACCGTCGCGACGTGAGCGGGGTGCATCGGCACGCCGCGATCCGACAGCTGCTTGTCGAGCTTCTTGCGCCGAACGGTGCACGCGGTCCGTACGCCCTCGACGAAGGCGCTGCGCGCCGAGAGATCGAACACCGGCGTGCGAGCGCGGTGCTCGCGGATGAGCTGGGTGAGGAGCTCCTTGGCGTCTGCCTGGATGGCGAGGTTGGCCGGGCGATGGGCGCCCAGGCACTCGCCGTCCAGATCGGCCTGGATCAGCTGCTGGCGGTCCGGCTGGCCCCAGTAGGGCGGCTTGCCCCACCAGTCCGTCTCGCCCAAGCGCGAGCCGATGACCAGCACCAGGTCCGCCGTGCACCGCGCCACGTTGACGGCGTCGATGTATTGCATCGGGACGACGTTGGCAACGCGTTCGTCCACCGCCGCCCGAGCGCCCCAGCTCGTCGTGATGGGCGCCTCGATCAGCTTCGCCAGCTCCATGAGCTCGTCGCACGCTCCAGCGTGAATCACGCCCGAGCCCGCGTGAATGAGCGGCCTCTTGGCGCGTCCGATCAGACGAACGGCTTGACGCACCTGCTCCTCGGGCGCGGCGATGCGCTCGCGGGACCCGCGATGCCCTTCGAGCCGCAACCACGCGGGGTCGATCTCGAATTTTCCGTTCATGATACTCTCGGGAACGTCGACGTGAACCACGCCAGGGCGCCCCGTCCACAGTACGCGGAACGCGCGGCGCAGGATCTCCGACAACCGCTCCACCGAGGGGACCGCGCAGCTCCACTTCGTCATGGGCGCGGTGACGTCGACCTGTGGGAAGTACTGAAACGTACCGCCGCGATCGGGATAGATGATCCCCTCGCGACGGCAGCTCGTGATCAGGAGCACCCGGTTGCCCTCGGCGTTCTCGACGGCGACGCCGGGTAGCGCGTTGGCGACGCCCGGACCGTTCGAGGCCATGCACACGCCGAGCTGACCGGTGCTGCGCGCGTACGCGCCCGCCATGTGGACGGCGCTGGTCTCATGGCGCGGCGTGATCAGCGAGATGCCGTGCTGCGCGAAGGTCGAGTACATCCCGAAGTAGGTGCCGTCGATGATCCCGAACACGTGCCTCACTCCCTCGGCCTGCAAGAGCGCGGACACGATCTCGCCCCCGCGGACTCGGTCCCGCTTCAAGACTGCTGCGATGCCCATGACTCGACCTCCGGTCTCGGTGTGTGGACTTGAACCTAGCCCGCCTTAACCGATCGGTCAAACCGAAAGGTCAAATGCTGCTTTCGCGCCCACTTTCGCGCGCTAGGATGCTCGGGTGCGTGCGGCCGAGTCGACCGAGCGCGGCGAGCGCGCCGCGCGGATCCTGGAGGCGGCGGACGAGCTGCTCGGGGAGATCGGCTACGACGGGGCCAGCATGGGGCGCGTCGCCGACCGCGCCGGCGTGAACAAGGCGCTGGTGTTCTATTACTTTGGCAGCAAGGAGCGCCTGTTCCAGCACGTGCTCGAGCGCTACTACGCCGCTCACCAGTCCGCGCTCGCCGAGGCCTTCCGCCGGGGCGGCAGCGTGGGTGAGCGGCTGCATCGGCTGATGGACGCTTACTTCGACTTCATCGTGGCCAACGAGCGTTACCCCCGGCTGGTTCAGCAGCTCGTCGCCGCGGGCGAGCGACACGTCGAGCTGGTGCAGCACAACCTCGCGCCCCTGTTCGAGTGGCTCACCGAGGCGCTCTCCGAGGTGACCCCCGAGCACGGACCGCTCGCAGCGCGTCAGTTCTTCGTCACGTTCTCGGGAGCGGTGATCAACTACTTCACCTACAGCCCGGTGCTCGCCGCCGTGTGGGGGCGGGACCCAGGGTCCCGCGAGGCGCTCGACGAGCGGCGCGCCCACCTGCACTGGCTGGTGGATACGGTTCTGGCCGGGCTAGCCGACGCTGAGTGAGCTGCGGCGGGCGGCTCGGCGAGCATTTCGGCCGGTGTAGAGTCGAACACCCGTCCGGCCCCCACCTCGTGCCAGAAATACGTGGAGCGACTTCAGCGTGCCGCTCTTGCCGCTCTTGATCTCGACCGGCAGATCGCCGACCAAGAAGTCGATCTCGGAATTCGCTCGGGCGGACTCGGCCACCCAGAACCACGGTGGATCCCGCGTTCGGAGCTGTCGGCTGCGGAGCGCCTGGCCGAGAGCGGCTTTCATCTGACCCGAACGGCTCTCGGCCGCGAATCCGGCGTACTGGAAGCGACACCCGTAGTGATGAGGTAGTGCATCGAACGCGGCGCCGAGCGGTTCGGGGTCGCGCACGCCGCGATACTTGTGCAGGTCGTCGGCGAACGCCTGGACTAGGTCGCGCTGGAGCTGGCGGACCATCGTCGGGCTACGTGATTCGACCCACGCGCTCACGGCGGCCGGCATGCCGCCAACGAGCAGGTAGTCGCGAAGCATCTCCATGGCTTGCCCGTGGATCGCTTCCGGGAGCGCCGACGGCCCAGCCACCGCTCGCTCGAGCTCCGCCCTCAGCACCCCGCGCCCACTGGCGTCGAGGTACTCGAAGAACGTGAACGGATGAACGTAGCGGTAGGTGACTCGGCCAACGGGGAACGAGAAGTCGCGATCCCTGAGGCGTACCTCCATGAGCGATCCCGCCGCGACGACCGCGAGCTCCGGATGCTCCTCGTGCAAGAACCTGAGCCGACGCACGGCGCGCGCGCTCTCTTGCACCTCGTCGAGGAACAACAACGTGCGCTCCGGGAACCGTTCCCAGTCGTGGCGTACACGGAGCGCGAGCAGGAGATCGTCAGGCGAAGCACAGCCCTCGACGAGGGAGAGGTCGGTCCGGCGCCGACTAAACCGTCGAAGTGTTCCGCCAGACGGCGAACGGCAGAGGTCTTCCCGGTCTGGCGCGCACCGCGCAAGATGAGCGGCCGGCGCCTGGGCTGATGTGCTTCTATCCTGCACTGCGCGCATTTGTGGGGCTATTTTTCCAGCGGCAGGTAGGGCATTCGCCTGTTTTCGGTACACCGCCGCCCAGGGTCCCGCGAGACTCAGACCAATGAACCGATCTTCTCGCTCTCCTTCTGCGCGTTTGCGCTCACCGCCGTGCTCGTGGTCCCGTCGTTCGTCGCGTGCGCGGGACCTCCTCCGCCCGAGTGCCCGGCGTCGGGGTCTGTCCCAGCCCCCGCCCCCGCCCCCGCCCCCGCAGCGGTCGGCTCGAGCGAGCCAGCCTTCGAGCTCGCGGCGGTCACGGTCGCGGGAGCCGTCGAGTTCTTCGCCAAGCGCACGGGTCAGAGGATCGAGATCGACCGCCGCGCGCTGCCGGCCGCGGAGTGTACGCGCATCACGCTGAAGGTCGGCGGCGCGTACACCCCCGAGCACGTCCTCGACGCCATCGAAGCCTCGCTCTCCGGCTCCGGGCTGACGCTCAGTCGCGGCGCGGGGGTCCACGTGATCGCCGGCGCGGGCAAACACGCGCCTCGCGTCGAGTGCCAGATCGATCGCGAGAAGCTCGCGGCCTGGATCCTGGCGGGCGTCCGCCGCGTCGACGACGAGACGTTCGAGATCTCGCGCTCGTCGCTCGATCTCTTTCTCGACCGGTTCTTCGACTTCTACCCGAGCCCGAGCGCCGCTCCGGCCGGTAAGAAGGGGCTAGTCATCACGGAGCACAACGGCTTCGAGATCATGACCGGCATCGGCGCAAGACCCGGCGACCTCATCGTCGCCGTCCAGGGCCAGCCGATCGGCTGGAACGCCAATGTCAGCGCGATCCTAGAGGCGGCAAGCACGGCCAACCCTGTGGTGGTGGACATCGAGCGCGGCGGTCAGAAGAGGAAGCTCAGCTACCGCGTCGTGCCCTGATGGGCGCGGGCGCGGTGGCGGCTGGCTCGTCGCCCGCGGTACCTCGAGGCCGCCTGGTGAGCTCGAGCCGACGGGGGTCGGTCAGCGCCCCACCTTGCGACACCGTCGCGCTCCCGACCAATCGGCAGTCCAGGCGGCGAACCGATGACAATTCGGCAATCCCGGGTCGCACAGCCCTGTCGTCGTCCCGTCGAATCAGCTCACTGGCCTGGTCAAGACCTCTGGCACGAACCTCGCTTGGCGTGACCCCATGACCTCGGCTCGTGGTCGAACCCTGCGCCTGGTGCTCGCGGCCACGCTGCTCAGCGGACTGGAGGCAGCCGCCGCGGACCCGCTGTCGCGGCTCTCTCGCCTGGCGGCCGAGGCCGCGGGGCTCCGCCTGCACGCGGAGCAGCCTGCGTCGCCGAGCTCGGGAACCCGTACGCCGATGCTCGACGCGATCATCGCCGGGCAGGTGGTCGGCGTGGTTCACAAGACGGCGAAACCGGCTACCATCCCTCGGCCGGAGCGGGAGCACCCAGCGCGCTCGTGACCGGCGCGCGCCGTGGCAAACATCGACGACCGAACCCGTGACGAGGCGAGCAAGGCCATGCTGCGCGCTGGCGCCGGCGCGGCGAAGCGGGCCGTAGAAGATCTGTTGCTCACGGACGAGGAGCGGGCCGCTCGCGACCAGGAGCGCGCGGCCGAGCGCAAGAAGAAGAACTCCCGTCTACTGGCCTACGTAGCGCTGGGCCTGCTGCTCGTGGTTGGGCTCATTGGTCTCGCGCTCACCTACTGGCACTGGTTCTTGCTGGCAGGGGTCTTGGGCATCGCGGGCATCGTCGCGGCCCGCTACGTGCGCAAGTCCTGGGAGCGGAGGCGCGCCGGCGGCAAGGGCGAGGCCGAGCCCGCGGTAGGGAAGCGCGCGGTGGCTGACGCTCCTGCGACTCCGATCGCCCCTCGGAAGGTCGAGCGCCGCGTCGCTCCGGCAGCCGAGGCGCTCGAGGCCAAGGCCGTCGAGCAAGCGCGCGCCCAAGACGCCGCAGCGGTGGACGAGGAGCTCGCGGCGCTCAAGGCCAAATTCGGCAAGTGAAAGGTCTGTCGAGAGTTGACCCAGTTCACGCCGGCGAAGCCGGCCCGCGTGGGGTGGGGCCCCAACGAATTCACTTCGTTGGGGCGGGGAGGCGCGTGCCTCCCCGGCGACAGAATGAAAGAGCTGTCGATTCTCCGACAGCTCTCGAGCGGCGCTCGGGCCGAGTCAAGCCATGGAGGCGTTGACGCCCGCTTCCGTGGTGTCGACCGGTGGCAGGGTCAGGTCGAGGGCCTCCGAGGAGGACTCCGGCGGATCCCACGCCGCGCGCCCCACTTGATGCGTCCGGAAGCGGTCGGAGAACAGTCCGAGCACGTAGGTGCGCAGGATGAACCCCCACATCGAGCCTTGCTTCAGCTCGGGATGAATGTGGGGTGCGAGCTCATCGTGCAGCGTCCAGAGCTTGCTCCAGTGCAGACCCGCTTGCTTGTGGTGGGCGGCGTGCAGTCCCGCGTTGAACACCAGCCAGTTGCTCGCGCGTCCGACGAAGTTGCGGGAGTGGTTGTACTCCGACCACGGATCGCAGTCGACGTGCTGAATGTAGTTGATGAAGAACATCGCCCACAGCGCGAACAGGGCGGGCACCAGGAAGCCGACGCCGTACACCCACGCCCCGAGCTTCCAGCCGTGCAGCACGACGGCCAGGGTCGCCATCGAACCGTGCGCGACCAGCACAAAGACGTACTGCAAGAGGATGCCGCGAAACAGCGCCGGGTTCTTGGCCTTGGCCTTGAGCAGGTACTCTTTGATGAGCTTGCCCTGAAAGTGCTGCGACACGAAGAAGTAGGTCCAGGCGATGGTCCAGTTGTGCTTCTTCGAGTAGCGCCAGGTGATGGACGCGTCCCCCGCGCGGTTGACGAACTTGTGGTGATTCTGGTTGTGGGTCGGGATCCAACCAAAGATGGGGTAGCCGTAGAAGATCGAGAGCCACGCCGAGTAGAACGTGTTGAGGCGCTTGTTCTCGAAGGTGGGGCAGTGGTTCTGATTGTGGGTGATGACCCCCGCGGAGAAGCCGAGGTACAGCCCCAGCGGAAGCAGCCACCCCACCAGCTCCGGCCGTAGGTACTGCACCGCAGGCACCAAGGGGAACAACACGAACGCGTACACCAGCGTCTGGAGGTCGGATTTCTCGCGCAGGCCCAGCATGGCGCGCAGCGTACCGCCCTGGAAGTCCCGCGACAATCGGCAATCGCCGCGGCTAGGTGATCGGGGTTCACGCGTTCGCGGTCAGAAGTCGCGCACGGACCAGCGCCCCACGGCCGCAGGTTCGGCCTGGCGCTCGCGGCCGAGGTACCCTGAAGCCGCTCAGCCGAGCCGAGGCGGAAGGCGGGACCCCATCCCCACGTCCGTCACGAGAGTGAACCCACTCTTTCGAATCACCTTGTGGCCGCTGAGCACATCGTCGTTGGCGCTCGCTCCTTGCACCCGTCGTCCCGCCGCGGTGGTCGGCTGCGCATGGATCCCTTCGGCGGCTGGACCGTCAACTCCTCTGGGCCCGCGCGCGAGTGGTAGCGTCGGAGCGTGACTTCGGCGACGAGAGCACTCACACGCCACACGCCCGTCAGGCTCCTGGCCTTCGCGCTCGCGCTGGGCACGGGCACGGCGGCGACGGCGTCTACGGCGACCGCTCAGGAGCTCACGCGTGAAGAGGAGAACTACGAGCGGAACCTGCTCGTGCTGCGACTCTCTGTGCAGCGCACCCGGGTGGATGCCAAGTACTCCTTCACCGAGACGGCATGGTTCGGCCGTGCGGACTTCGGCATTTGGGTCCCCTTCGAGGACGGCGCGAGCTCGATGCTCGGAGTATTCGGCGGTCTCGGCGGCGCACCCGTCGACGACGGCTTCGTGTTCTCAGTGCCGGTGACGTTCGTGTACGGCTACCGTACGCCAACCCTGATGGGCTACCTCGGCGGAGTGATCGGTGTCGGCGGCGGTGGGTTCGACCACAGCGCGAGTGGCGTCGGACGGCTCTTTGGCGCTGCGGCGGGCGTCGGCGTGGACGTCGGTCGGGTGCACTTCGCCTGCGAGGTGCGCTTCGAACACGCGTTCCTGGAGGCGGGGCACGGGCTCACGTTCCTCGGCGTCGGTCCGGTGCTGTCCTTCGTGTTCTGAGCGGCACCTACACGACAAGGTGAGCCTCTGAATGCCCGCTCGCGAGCGCGCTACGGCTTGCAGCCGTCGGCGTCACACGCGGCCCCTCCTTGCATGCCGTCGTCCGCCGCGGCGGTCGCCAGCTCCTGGCTCCCTTCGGCGACCAACGTGGCGATCGCAGCTCCGACCACCATGTCCTCGGGCCGTCCGAAGGCGTGCAGGCGCACGCGACCGGCGCGGTCGATCAAGATCAGCGTCGGGGTCCCGCGCATGCCGTAGGCCTGCATGGTCCGGGGGATCGGCGAGTCGCTGCCCGGCGCGTCGATCCCCACCGGGAAGTCTACCCGGTACTCATGCAGGAACGCGCGCAGCGAGACCGGGCGCATGGCCTCGTGGTGCTCGAACACGGTGTGCAGGCCGATCACCGCGACCTCCGACTCGGCGAACGCGCCCCGCACTCGCTGCGCCTGAGGGATGCCGTGGGCCACGCAGCCCGGGCACAGCATCTGGAACGCGTGCAGCACGACGACGCGTCCACGGAGCTGGTCGAGCGTGAGCTGCCCGGAGTGGTTCAGCCAGGACTCGACCGTCCACGGCGGCGCCAGGGGAGAGGAGTCCGCTGGTTGGGGGCGAAGGGTCGTCTTCGACATGGTAGCTCCAGTCATGTTCGTGAGTGGCCGCCGCGCTCAGCCCGGCTGCGCAAGCTGCTCCCTGAGGGTCTGCCGAGCGCCGTCGCTCGCGAGCGCATGCTCCGGACAGTCGAGGCGGAGCTGAGCAGCCGCCAGCGGCGCGTCGACGAACGCGCAGTGGTGCGGCGAGCCCCCGGCGCGAACGTGGGGCCGAAAGTACGCGCACGTCACGCACATGCCGCTGACGGGAACGAGCCCCTGCTCCTGCAGCGCGCGGATCATCTTCACGACTCCAGCGTAAAAGGCGCTCTGCTCCGCCGGAGACAGCTCCGCCACGGCGCCCGCCATGAACTCGGGCCACGCGCGCGCGCGCGCGCCGAGAGCCCGCCCCTTCTTGGTCGGCTTCACCAGGCTGGCACGCGGGTGCCGGGGATCCGGCGACTTCGTGACGAGCTGCTTGTCGACCAGCGCCCTCACCGAGTCGCTGATGGTCGGCAACGTCACCCCGAGGCGCTCCCCCAGCTCCTTCCCGGACAGCGCGCCGTCCATCACCAAGACCGCCAGGATCTGCCCCTGCGTGGCCGACAGACCCTCTTCGTTCGCGCGAAGCCAGGCCTGCTGCTTCATGGCGAGCCCGAGCTTGTGCAGTCCCGTGGCGATGCGCTCCGCGATGGGCTCCGAGCGCTCCTCGAAGTAGGGCAGGCGCTTGGCAGTCACGGCTGCTTCTTAACTTCGGAGTCCGAAGTTGTCAACTCGACCGGCTTCGCCGCGCCATTGCACGACCCACCTTGGGTCACGGCCGCTGGCGACGACCCGGAGCCGTTCCCGCGTCTGCCGGACACCCAAACCAAAGCAGCACCTCGCCGCATGCAGCTCGTCCGCGTAGGCGCCGAGCTCTGGGTCGCTGCGGCCCCGGACCCGCTCGGCCAGCTCCACCAGGTAGCGGCAGAGCAGCCGCTCGGCCGCGCTTCTGAGCCCGCCGCTGCGCGGCGATCGCGGCTGTGATCGACACGAAAGTCATCGCGGACGCGAAAGCGCGCCAGCGCGCCGAGCGAGCGCGAGCGCCACGACGACGCTCCACCTTGTCGTCCTTCGTTCTCTGCGCGCTCAGGGGCGAGCATCCCGCTCAGTGCTGGCCCGAGCGCGATGCAGCAGCGGACGGAGGAGCGTGACGAGCATCGCCGCGCCGGTCGCCAGCAGACCGACGCCGGTCGCGCGCGCCAGCGGGTCGAGCCCGGTCGCCAGCGCAGCGACGCCGAGGCCGAGGGTCGTGACGTGAAGCGCGAGCCCCGCGCGGGGCAGCGCGTCGGGCAGCAGTTGCTTCATGGAGGGAACGGGCTCGAGCCCCACGCGCTTCGAGAAGCGATGCAGCCAGACGAGGAAGGGGATGATGCGTCCGAGCATCCCGTGCACGATCAGCGCCGCCCAGCCCCACACCACGACCCAGCCGAACAGCACGCCGAAGCGCGAGTCGTCTGCGTACAGCGCGAGCCCCGCGCACGGCAAGGACGCCAGCCCACAGACCAGGCCCACGCGCCAGAAGGTCAGGCTCGGGTCGGCGCGCTTGCGCCGCCGGTGGGCGATGGCGACCAGCGTGGCCAGCGGATGCAGCAGCCACGCGCTGAGCGCCCCCGGGAGCGCCGCCAGCGCGGTGTGGCCCGGGCTCGCGCGTAGCACCAGCGCGACGGTGAGCCCCGCGAGCGTGAGCGCCATGGCCACGCTCGACGCGGAGGTGACCCAGCGCGGCGCGGGCGGCGTGAGGTAGAACATGGGCACCACCTGGAAGCTGACGGCCGCGATGAGTCCGCCCACCCAGACCACGAGACCCAGGGTCAAGTGCGCGATCACCACGCTGGGGTACGCCGGGCTCGCGGCGCCGGAGCCTCGCGTGTAGCCGAGCCAGAGCCCAAGCCCGACCACCAGCCCGAGTCCGAGGACCGCCAGGCGCATGCCGGTCGCCGTGGGGCCTGCCGCAGCCGTGCGCGCGAGCGCGAGGGAGACGGGCAAGAGGAAACCCACCAGCGCCAGCGAGAGCAGCGTCGCGCCGGCCACCACGAACGTGCGCTCGGCGGCCCACAGTCCCCACACCATCAGGCTCAGCGCGGTGACGAACAGCGCGTGCACCGCGTGCGCCGCGCGCAACCCGGGCACCGGTGCGCCGGCCACGACCGGCAGCATCTGATACAGCGCTCCGAGCATCACCGACCCGAGCAGACCCAGGGTGCCGAGATGCGCCAGCGCCGCCGTCCCGCCGGCAAAGCGAGTCCAGAGCAGCGACACGCCGCCGAGGCTCAGCAGCACGCCGGCGGTCATCACGGCGAGCGGCGCGGTGACGAAGAAGCTGGCCGGGATGGCCAGCGGCGGACCTTGCTCCGGCCGCAGCGCGGCCATGGACGGGCTCGGCTTCATCGGGGCCGGTACACCCGGAGCAGCGCCGTGCCGTCGCGGGCCTCATGCACTCGAAAGTCGAGCCCCCGCTCCCCGAGTCGCGGGAGCAGCAGGCGTGGGTTGCGCGGCAATCGGGCCAAATACACGCCACCGGGGGCCAGGGTGGCGGTCGCCGTCAGCACGCGCTCGAGCGGCTCCGGAGGCTCGAGGTCGCACAGCTCCTCGACGAGGGGATGGCCGCCGTGGGTGATCTCGACGACGAACTCCTCGGGGCCCACCTGCTGATCGCGCACGCCGTGACCGCGGGCGATCAACAATCTCAGGAGCGGCGCCGGCCGGAACGGCGCGGTGAGCACGAGCACCCCGCTCGGTCCCACCGCGTCGAGCTGTTCCAGGATGCCCTCGAGGGGATCGACGCCGCGGGCGAGCACGGGTCGCACATCGAGCGCCCTGAGCCCGTCGGCGTGCGGCGTAGACGGAGCGTCGACCGCGCTCGCCGCGCTGCCATCGGTGGTGCGCACGCCCTGGCGCCAGATCGCCAGCAGCCGACGCCCCTCGTCCACGAGCGAGCCGTCACGCGCGTCGAGGCGGCGAATCAAGGTCACGCTCTGCAGCGCGCCCACGAACAGCGTCGCCGCGTCGTGGGGCTCGAGCTGAGGATCGATCTCGCCCGCGCGCTGGCCCTCGCGCACCAGCTCGGTGACCAGCGAGCGCTGCACCGCGTAGAGGGAGCGGAGCGCGTCGAGGACCGGACCGTCCCCGCTGGCGACGTTCGCGAACAGCAGCCGGGGGAGGCCGGGATGCGTGTCGAGGTGCTCGAGCAGCGTCAGCCCGAGCGCCTCGAGTCGCTCGAGCGCGCTGCCGGGGCCAAGGGCCACTCCCTGCACGACCGTCCCCAGCGACTCGGCCGTGTGGGCGATGACCCCCAAGAGCAGCTGCTCCCGGGAGGCGAAGTGGCGAAAGAGCGCCGGCTGGGACACGCCGAGCGCGCGAGCGATCTGGCGAGTGGTCAGCTGATCGAGGGGACAATCCGCGAGCAGGGACAGGGTGGCCTCGACGATCTGCCGCCGCCGCACGGCAGTTTTCTCTCGCCTGAGTCCAAACACCATGTTATCGATCGATAACATATTGTCCGCCGGAGGCCAACCATGAGTGTCGAAGCCCATTTCACCGAGGATCACCGCCGCTGCGACGAGCTGTGGGCCGCCGTCGAGGAGGTCGGAAACGACCCGCAGGCAGCCAGCGCGCGCTTCGCCGACTTCGATCGCGCGATGCGCCAGCACTTCGCCATGGAAGAGGAGGTGCTGTTCCCGGCGCTCGAGAGCGCGACGGGCATGCGCGGCGGGCCCACCGAGGTGATGCGCGTCGAGCACGCGCAGATGACCCGCATGCTCGACGCCATGGCGACGTCAATCAAGACCGGCGAGGTCGGCTCGGCGCTCGAGCAAGGCGACACGCTCTTGATGATGATCCAACAGCACAACGTGAAGGAGGAGAGCATGCTCTACCCCATGGCCGAGCACGCGCTCGGCCACACGTGGCCCGAGCTAGCCGAGCGCCTCCGCAAGTACACCTGAGCCACGGGGCGCGGTACTCTGCGCCATGGTCGAGCTGTTTCAGCGGATCAAGGCCGCGACGCGCGCGCCTACCGCCGAGGAGCGCGCTCTCGACCTGCTCGAGCTGCACGAGGCACGCCCGGGGATCACCGAGGCCACCCTGGGCAGCTGGACCACGGCCACCGGGCAGAGCGGCTACGACCTGCTCGTGCAGCGAGTACCTCTGCACGCTCGCGCCGTGCTGGAGCTCGGCGCGGGCAACGGGCCGCTGCTCGAGCGCCTGGTCGTCGCGCACCCCGAGCTCGAACGCGTGATCGGCGTGGACCCGTGCGCGGCGGATCTGGCGCTGGCCCGCGACCGACTCGGAGACCGCGTCGAGCTGCGTCAGGAGCGCGTCGAGTCTCTCGGCTTGGAGGACGCTTCCGTCGACGCAGTGCTCACCCATCACGTGTTCTATCTCTTCGACCCGCCCGAGCCAGCGGTCCGTCAGATCGCGCGAGTCCTGCGCCCCGGCGGCACCTTCGCGACGGCGCACTGGACCTTCGAGGCCAAGAGTCATGCCCTGTTCGCGGAGCTGATGGAGGTCTTCGCAAGGCTGACCTGCCGCGACGCCCCACACTTCGCAGGCTGGGGGGATCAGCGCCTGTTCGACCGGGATCAGCTCGCGACGCTGCTGAGAGCTGGAGGTCTCGGGCAGCCGGTCATCGAGGAGCACGTGCTCGCGATCGCCGAGCCCACTCAACTCCTCTGTCAGCGGCTGATGGGCTTCTTCTACTCGGTCGAGCTGCAGAGCCCCGAGACCCAGCGCGAGCTGTGCGCCGAGTGGTCCGCGCTGCTCGCGGCCACGGACTCGGGCGACGGCCTGGCCCGCCTCGATTTTCCGTTCTCGATCGTGACCAGTGAGCCGTGAGCCGGATTTGGCGCTGCGGCGCGCAGCCGGAATAGTCATTTCTTTCGACCAGCCTCTGGGGTGCGCGGCCTTTGCCTCCGTCAGGTAAGGTCTGCTAGGTCATGGCAACGCGCCGGGCGTCTACGCCCACGCAGCCGATTGGGCTTGTGGTGGAGGTGGTGGAGGAGGATCTCGCGATCTTTGCCTGGGACGTGGCGCGTCCAGCGACGGCCACGCTCACGGACGCGGAACGCGACGTACTGGAGCGAGTCGTCGCCGGCGCGTCGAACGCGAGTATCGCGCGTGAGCGCAGGACGTCCATTCGCACGGTCGCCAACCAAGTCGCGAGTCTGTTGAGCAAGCTCGGTGCCGCGTCGCGCTACGAACTGATCCAGAGGTATGCCAATGGGCGGGCGCCCTGATCCGATCCGCATCGTCGACGCGGCGTATCGCTGGGAGCCCGACGAGCGCGCCTGGCTGGAGGGGCTCATCGACACCTGCAGCGGCTACGACATCGGCGCGGGCGTCGTCGGCTACCTCGTGCGCAGCGATACGGAGACGCACGTGACGACCATGCTCGGCACGGCGTCGGACGCAGACAAGCGAGCCTTCCACGACGTGCTCAGCGGGTTCTCTCCGGCGCTCGCCCGGCAAGCGCTCGCGCCGACGGAGTTCGTGGGCAACGCAGCCTATCGGCTGTCTCGCATCGCGCGCCACTCGACCGGCGACCTCGCGCGTGCAGCGCGCGGGAGCATCGACCGCATGCCGACCCTGTGGGCCCTGATCAGCGGCGATGTGTCGTCGCGCGCGCTCGTGTTGTGCTTTCCGCGCCATACGCCAAGCGCACCGAAGGAAGCGTTCCCGCACGTCGAGTCGCGAGCGCTCGGGCTGGTCGGCGCGCACCTCGGCGCGGCGTTGCGCTTACGCGCTCTCGCCGTACCCTCCGCCGAGGATCCCGACACCGAGGCGGTCCTGTCGCCGTCGGGGAAGGTGCTGCACGCGACGGGCGCGGCCGCGACCGCGCGCGGCCGCGAGTCGCTGACGCACAGTGTTCTCGCGTCGCAGCGTGCGCGGCGAGCATCGAGAACGGCATCGCCGACCGAGGCGCTGCGCGAGTGGACCGCGCTCGTGCAGGGCCACTGGACGATCCTCGAGACCATCGAACGCGACGGCAAGCGCCTGGTGCTGGCGCGTCGTAACCGGATGAAGTCACTGGACCTGCTCGCGCTGAGCGCAGACGAGCGCGATGTCCTCTGGCTCGCAGCGCACGGGCACTCGTACAAGTTCATCGCGTACGAGCTCGGCTTGCCAATAGGCACGGTCACCGGACGCCTGCGTCGCGCGATGCGGAAGCTGCGGATCGGCTCGCGAGTGGAACTCCTGCAGCGGCTCGGTCTCGGGGCGGCAGAGAAGTGACCCCGCTTGCCCTTCAGGGCACACCCTGCGCGAACTCGAGGTAGAGTACCGGCGTGTCGCGGGCTTGGGAGACGTTTCAGAACGCGGGCAGCTACGGCCTGGTGCTCCTGCTGTGCGGGATCGTGGCGCTCCTGGTGTCGTTGATCGCGCTGGCGGTCGCGTTCGGCTCGAAGCGCGGGGGCGTTCTGGCGTCGGGCGCCGCGCTCGGCATCGCGGGGGTGGGCATGTCGCTGGGCGGGCTGGGGACGTGGCGCGCGCGGCGCATGGTGGACGAGGTGCTCGCCGCCGTTGCCATCGATTGGAGCGTGCTGGAGCGCGTCTGCCTGGAGGGCTACCGCGAGGCGCGGGACGTCGCGGTGGTGGCGTTGGTTCTGCACGCGTTGCCGCTAGCCCTCGCCGCGCTCGCCGTGGCCGTCGCGGTGAGCCGCGCGCGCGCTGCCGGCGGTCAGGGCTCGGGCCCTGCCTTCGCGGTGGTCGGCGTCGCCGCGGTGATCGCCGTGCTGGGCTCGATCTCGTCGATCGTAGGGCTGCGCTCGGGCGACGCGGCAGCGCGCGCGCGGGCGCTGGGCATCATGAAGAGCGAGCTCGGCTCGTTTCTGCCTCGCCAAGACTGCGACGTCTGCAAGTCGCTACAGGACGCCTTTCTCTGGCGCGGCGCCGAGCAAGTCGAAAGAGATGTACCTGGCGCGCACGCGCGCGCGCGGCAGTGCGTCGACGAGCGGCTGGCGGAGATCCGCGGCGGGCGGCGGAGGTCCCTGCAGGCGTGCAGCGGCGACAGTCCGCCGCCGCCCCCAGCGCCCGAGTCCACCTTCCCCCCCGAACCCGGCGAGCCCATGCGCGCGGGTGACGCCGGCGCGGACGACGCGCGCGAGCAGGCCCTGCGGGACGCCGCCGAGTTCGGGATCGTCGGGCTGCTCGGGCAGCGGCCGGGCTCCCTCGGGCGCAGCGATCGGCTCGACGAGCTGCGCGAGCTGCGGGAGTCGCCGCTCTTGATCGACGAGGCCCAGCGCAAGCGGATCGACGCACTGCTCGCCGCCGCGCGGACGCCGCCGCCGGACCTCTCGCTGGGAGCCGGCGCGCCGCGAAAGGTGGCCAAGATGCGCGTGGGCGCCACCACGGTTTCCGGCCGCCTCCCACCGGAGGTCATCCAGCGCATCGTGCGCCAGAACTTTGGTCGATTTCGCCTGTGCTACGAGGCGGGCCTGAAGAAAGACCCGAAGCTCGAGGGACGCGTGTCGGTGAGCTTCGTCATCGGGCGCGATGGCGCGGTGAGCAGCGCGAAGAACGCAGGCTCGGACATGACGGATCGCGACGTGGTGGAGTGCGTACTGCGCGCCTTCAGCGGGCTGTCCTTCCCCGCGCCCGAGGGCGGCATCGTCACGGTGAGCTATCCGCTACTGTTCAGCCCGCCGGAGTGAGCCGGCGGCACGCCAGCAGACCGCCACCGATGCCCGTGGCGCCGATGGCTCACGGCGGGCTCTCGATCTCCGGCTTTCCCAGCACGTTGGCGGCGAACACCGCCTCGTGCCAGGGCCGCAGGGAGGGATGCGTGAGAGTGCCGCCGGGGCGCGAGTAGCTGAACCACCAGATACCGCGGATGCGCGGCTCGAGCCGAGCTTCTTCCAGGTAGATGGGCTGCAGCGCCGCCAGCATGGGAATGTCCGTCCACGCGCCGCTTCGATCATACGCCTGCGCCATGAGGATCACGGGCCGGCTCGCCGGGAGGCGGTCGAGCTGCCGCGCGATACGGTCGCGCAGTTCCGCGATCGCCACGGCCGTGGTCGGCGGCGCTGTAGGGCCCAGATACGCGTTGATGCCGATCCAGTCGACGCCAATCGGGTCGTGCCAGAGCCCGCTGGGGTCATCGCTGATGTCCGTGTCGAAGTAGCAGAGGACGGGCCGACTCGGCAGTCCGAGGGACTGCACGTGGGCGCGCGCGACCGTCGCCTGCTGCTCGCACGGCGTGGGGTCCAGCGCCGCGCTCCCGGTCGCCTCACCCGTCACGTAGAGCGTCACGACCTGTGACCAATATGGAGCCGCCGCCAAGATCTCCGCCGGAGCGCCCGCGATCACGATGCCCGCATCCAAAGTCGCGAGATCCGCGGCCGCCTTGGCCGTTAGCGCGATCGGATCCTGCGTCGCGGTGTCGAAGTCGCCGTGGTTGGCGAAGACGCACGCACAGTTGCCGGCGTTGCTGGTCGCCTCGAGGGTGTAATCCCCGTAGCGCCCCGCGACCTTGAAGTAGCCGAGCCACAGCGGTCGCGTGAGCGGCGGCAGCACGATACCTGCGTCGCCAGCAGAGTCGGGCTGGGCCCACGCGTCGACCTGCGCGTCAGCGCCGGAGCCAGCGTCGACCGCTCCCGTGCCACCGGTGCTCTGGGCAGCGGAGGCTCCGTCTCCTCCACACCCCGCGCCCACTCCGAAGAGCACGCTCGCTCCGAAGGCCAAGCCGCCGATGCGGATGCAGCGCGCCAGCGTCACGAGAGCGTCGAGCACGAGCGCAGTGTACACCGCATCAGCGGTTCGCCAAGCCGCGCCCGGCTCACCGCGTGGTCGAGTGACTCGCGGAGTCTGGCGGACGGGCCTGCCGGTCAGACGCGGGAACGCTCAGCATCGCTGGGCGACGTCGAGCGCGTCGAAACGAGAGTGTTCGACGTTTCGCGGGCGGGGGTGCAGGTTGCGTGTCAGCGCCGCGCGGCGCCGCCGGCACCCAACGTGAGCCTGACCTCGTCGAGAGAGACGGCGTATTGAGAGACCTCCAAGGGCGCGTCCCAGGGCAGCGACAGCGCGCCACCACCGACACCATCGAGCAGGCGTCGAATTCGCGTGTTGTACGACTCGATGAGCCGCTCCCGCGCCGGCTCGACATTCAGGACGCGCGGCAGGGGCTCGCGCCACCCGAGCTTCACGGCGGGCTTGCGCTTGCTCAGCTCGATCGCGGCTCGAGCCAGCGCCTCGCACACTCTCGCCGCGCGCTCGGCGCGCGACCACAGCTCGAGCCGCTCTTCCAAGGGGACACGCACCTCCGCATCGAACTGGACGTCCGCGCGTTCTACCTTGGCGGCCTTGTCGGCGCTCGCTCCGCCCAGATGGAGCCGCCGCGCGACGATCTCGGCGCTCGGGTGAATCTCAGTGAGATGCGCGAGCACGACGTTGGCGGCTTCCTTCATCGCGACGATGGAGCGCATGGGTCCGAGCGCCTCCACCGACGCGGACGCCGCGATGAGGAGCACGTCGGGCCTCGCCGACAACCCCACGTCTGCCGTGAGTTCAGGGACCGATAGAGTCTGCATGGCGCGACTGTCTCACGATCGCGCGCGGGAGTGCAGACGCGTGGGACCGCCGGCGCCGTGCCCAGCCCGCCAGCACGAGAAGCCCGAGCGGCAGCAGCGCGCCGCCGTGGATTCCGCGCGTGACGCGACAGCCGCATCCGCCTGAATCGTCGCCCCCATTGGCAGCGGGTACGCCGCCCGCTCCTCCGCTGCTGGCACCGCTGCCCCCGCTCCCGGACGTCCCGCCCGCGCCGCCGGTGTTCGGGGGAGGCAGCGTACCGCCGGCGCTCAGCTTGTAGAAGTGCACGTCGACGTCCGTCGCCGTCACGACGATGAACGCTTTCACCATCGGCATAGCTCCGACGAACGACCCGTTGGCGGGGAACCCGCCGCGCTGGTATGACTGGGGTATGACCACGGCCAGCAAGTTCGCCATAAGCCTCCCCGCGGCGCTCGCCAAGTCCCTGGAGAAGGTTCGGACCAGGAAGCGCCTGTCACGCAGCGCCGCCATTGCCGAGGCCGTCGAGCAGTGGCTCGCCGGACAGCAGGTCGGTGATGCAGATCGCCGGTATGTCCAGGGCTACCTCCGTAGTCCAGAGCGCCTCGACGATACGACGGCCACCGCGAGCGGAGCGACCGCTGGCTGGGAGCCCTGGGAGTGAGGCGGGGCGAGGTGTGGTGGGCGCGGCTTCCGCTCCCCGCCGGACGGCGCCCGGTGGTCCTGCTGTCCCGCGACTCCGCCTACGCGGTGCGCACGTCGATCACGGTTGCGGAGGTCTCCACGGTCATTCGCGCGATCTCGAGCGAGGTGCTCCTGGGTAAACGCGAGGGACTCCCGCGCCGTTGCGTGGTGAACACCGACTCGCTCGTCACCATCCCGAAGGCGTGGCTGGACACACCCATCGGGCCGTTGCCCCATGACAAGCTCTCGGCGCTCGACGCGGCGCTGAAGTTCTCGCTGGGGCTCAGTTGACCTTGCGCTGCGCGGCGTTCACCGTGTCCCCGCGGTGGAGTCGCTAGCGGGCCAGAGCCTTGGGCTGGGCGACGGACGCCAGGAAGGTTCTCCCCCGAGACCAGCCAGACTAAGCTCGGATGGGTGGCAGACGAGGGACTCGACGGGTTCGAACCGGGCGCCATCGTCGCCGGCAAGCTGCGGGTGATCCGGCGCGTCGGCGCCGGTGGCATGGGCGCCGTGTACGAGGTCGAGCACACGATCACCAAGCACCGCCGCGCGCTGAAGGTGATGCTCGCGGGCGCGGGCAGCAGCCCCGCGCTGGTGCAGCGCTTTCTGCGCGAGGCCTCGGCTGCGGGCCACATCGGCAGTCCGCACGTCGTGGAGACCTACGACGCCGGAGCGCTCGAATCCGGTGAGCCGTACATGGTGATGGAGCTGCTCGCCGGAGAGCCCCTCGGCGCGAGGCTCGAGCGCGGCCCGCTGCCCGTGGACGAGAGCCTCCAGATCGTGCTCCAGGCGGCGCGCGGTGTCCAAGCCGCGCACGACGCGGGCATCGTTCATCGCGATCTGAAGCCAGACAACATGTTCTTGCTGCCGGGTGAGCCGCTGTTCGTGAAGCTCCTGGACTTCGGTATCTCCAAGTTCGACCCGGAGCAGACCGGCGAACTCGGGCTCACGCGCGACGGCAGCCTGATGGGCACGCCATGGTACATGTCTCCCGAGCAGGTGCGCGGCAGCGAGTACGTCGACGGTCGCAGCGACGTGTACGCGCTCGGCGTGGTGCTCTACGAGTGCATCACGGGAAAGAAGCCCTACGAGGCGCAGCACATGGCCGAGCTCGCCGTGAAGATCCACGAGGGCAGGGTTGCGCCTGCGAGCTCGTTCGCGGCCGTGGGCTCGGACGTCGACGGGCTGATCGCGCGCGCGATGGCGACCGATGTCGAGCAGCGCTTTCAGTCGCCCGCAGCGCTGATCGAAGCGATCGAGCAGCTGGGCCAGCGACGCGCGCTCGCCCTCGACGCGACGGCTGCGGCCGAGTCGACGGCGGAGCTCGGCGCGCCCGCCGCTTCGGTCGCGGGGGTTCGCGCCGAGACGACGTCGCCGTCCGGGCCCGAGGCCGCCACTCCGGGCGCGCACGGCCGTCGGCTGGCCCTGCTCGGCGCCATCGGAGTCGCCGTAGCGATCGCGCTCGGGCTCGTGCTCCGCTCCACGCCCGACCCACGCCCCGCCGGCAGCGCTTCCCCCATCGGCACCGAGCGGGCGCCGCCCGACGACGCGCCGGACGCGCCCGCGCCGAGGTCCTCCACGCCTAGCGCGACCACCGACGCCGCGCCGGACGCGCCGAGCGCGGTAGCGGTGGCGCCCGCCAGCGCCAAGCCGCCCAGAGCGCCCCCGCGACCCTCGGCGAGCACGCGCTCGCAGCAGGTGCTGCCCGAGAATCCGTTCTGAGGACGCCGTGCAGGCCGCGACTGGCCGTAGGGCTCACGGCGCGAGCACGTAGAGGAACGCGCCGACGGTGTTCCCGGGGTTCGTGAACGCGAACACGCTCCCTCCCGCCACAGTGGGGGCGAGCGTCTCGACGCTGTAGGAGTCGCCAGAGACGTTCTGAGAGAGAAATGCGCCCGCGGCATCCAGCTTCACCGCGAACGACCTACCGCCGGCGATCACTGGACCCCCGAACGACACACCGAGCGACAGGCTCCCGCCCGCGAGCGTTACGGCGCCGCTGGCGGGGTGGACGAGCAGGTCCTGGATGAACTCTCCGCCACTGCCGCCGTACACCTTGTGCCACTCGATTGCACCGGTGGTGTCGTCGAGGCGCATCAGTACGATGTCCTCGTTGCCGGCGGCGATGTCCGCGATGCCCGTGTCGAAGTCCACTTGATCCCGGAAGGTCGCCGCCACCAGTGGTTTGCCGGCCGGCGTGAAGCCGGCGGCCCGAGCGCGGTCGCCCAGCAAGCCCCCGATCTGCCGCACCCACACGGCGCCAAAAGCGGCGTCGAGCCGCGCGACGCAGATGTCCTCGCCGCCGAGGGCGGTGGTCACCTTGCCGCCGCCGAAGTCGACGCTGCCGACGCAGGCGCCCACCAGGAGCCAGCCGCCGCTGGTGCGAGCGAGATCGCTGCCCACGTCGTTGCCGGCAGCGCCGAACCGCTTGGAGGAAATGGCGGCGCCGGCGGGCGAGAAGGTGGCCACGACGATGTCCGAGCCCTCGGCCACCAGCGGCCCCGCGCCCAAGTCCGTGGTGCCCGCGCCCAGCGTGCCTGCCAACACCACGTTGCCCGCGGCGTCGAGCAAGAGTGCGCGAATGTCGGTCACGTTCTGGCCCACGCACTTCGACCACAGGTGCTGGCCATTGGCGCCGGCATAGCGCGCCAGCAGTAGCGCGTTGGCACTGCAGCTCAGCAGCCCGCCGCCGAGGTCGACGTCAGCGGCCGCCGTCACCGTGCGCCCGGCGATGACGACGTCGCCCCCGGCCAGCGCGACGGCGCGGACCGCGTGCTGCGTGCCCGCTCCGCTCAGCTTGCGGGACCAGACGTACTCGAGGTTCGGCAGGTACTTGGCGATGAAGCCGTCCGTGCCTACCGGCGTCAGCGTGCCTCCGCCCAGGTTGAGCCCGCCGTCCATCGAGCCCGCCAGGATGACGTTGCCCGCCGAGTCGGTGGTGGCGGCGCTGCGCCCGACGCCCCCGCCGAACTGCTTCGAGTACAGCGTGGCCCCCGGGGCCGTCCCGCCGAAGGTGGCCGTGACGGTCACCGCCGCGCTCACCGTCACCGCGCAGGTGCCCGTGCCCGAGCAGCCACCGCCGGACCAGCCCGAGAAGGTGGAGCCGCTCGCGGCGCTGGCGCTGAGCTGCACGGTGATGCCCTCCGCGACGTCGGCGCTGCAGCTCGGGCCGCAGTCGATGCCCACCGCGCTGCCCTGTACGCTGCCCGCACCGGTGCCCGCGAGCGCAACGGTGAGCGTGTGCAGAGCCTTGCAGACGTTGCCCGCGCACGCCCCGCCGCTGCAGTCCGTGGGCAGCGAGCAAGTCTTGCCGGCGGCGCACTTCGAGCAGTCCGGGCCGCCGCAGTCCACGTCCGTCTCGCCGCCGTTCTTCGTCGAGTCGGTGCAGGTAGCCGCGGCGCAGGTGCTCGCCTGGCACACGCCGCTGCTGCAGTCACCTCCGGCTGCGCAGGTGGCGCCGACTCCACAGGGGCTGCAGCCTCCGCCACAGTCGACGCCCGTCTCGCTGCCGTTCTTCACGCCGTCGCTGCAGCTCGGCTGCGCGCAGGCGAACCCCGCGCACACCCCGCTGTTGCAGTCGCCGCCGATCACGCAGGCCTTGGCGCCGTCGCAGGGCGGGCACACGCCGCCGCCGCAGTCCACGTCCGACTCGCCGCCGTTCTTCAGGCCGTCGGCGCAGCCCGGATCCACGCACAGGCCCGACTTGCAGACACCGGTGGCGCAGTCGCTCGGGGCGCTGCAGCTCTGCGCCGCGGCACACGCCGGGCAGCTCGGCCCACCGCAGTCCTTGCCGCTCTCGCTGCCGTTGCGCACGCCGTCGCTGCAGGTGGGCTCCTGGCACGTAGAGCCGGTGCACACGGCGCTGATGCAGTCGGCGGCCTTGCCACAGGCGTTCCCGCTGGTGCACGGCAAGCAGCTCCCGCCGCAGTCCGGCGCGCTCTCGTCGCCGTCCTTCGCGCCGCTCTTGCAGTGCGCTGGGAGCGTCGTCGGGCCCGTGCCCGGCGTCACGCACGCTTCGTCGACGCACTTCTGTCCGCTCGTGCAGTCCTTGTCCGCCTTGCAGGGTCTTCCGCACTGCCGCGAGGGCAGACAGATGAGGCCGTCCCCGCAGTCCGAGTTGTACGTGCAGAGCAGCGGCGGGGGCAGGCCGCCGTCGACCAGCTCGTAGTCCTCCACGCAAACAGCGTCGACGCACTGCTGGCCCGGCGTGCAGTCGCTCGCCGTCGCGCAGCTGACGCGACAGGTGTTGGCCTTGCACACCAGCGGGCTCGGGCACGGGTCTTTGGCGTCGCAGCGCACCTCGTCGCCGAGCTGGCAGACCTTCTTCTCGTCGATCTTCAGGCACAGCGTGTCGAAGCCGTACTTCTTGCAGTCCGGCGTGACCTCGCACTCGCGGTGACAGCGCTGAAAGACGCAGACCTCGCCGTTCTTCGGACAGTCCGAGTCGAGCAGGCACCCCTCGCCGAGCCGCGACAGCGCGGCGCGCTCCGCCGTCGAGTCCGAGCCACACGCCAGGAGCTGCACCCCCGCGAGGCACAGCGCGATCCAGGTTCCCCGAGTCATGATCCTCGATGAGACGGCCGCGTCAGCCGCGAGTCAACGGGCGCGGGAGGACTCAAAAGGAGCCGCTGAGCCTCAGGCGAAGGTCACGAGACGTAACGTCGGAGTCCACCCGCAGCCTCGCGAACACGTCGCTCTCGGGCCTCGGATCGTAGCGCGCGGGATCGTCGCCGGTGAGCCACAGCGCCACCCCGGTGCCCGTGGCCAGGAGCCCCACGCCGGTGACGGCGCCGAAGATCCAGTCGGCCCGGCCGAGCTCGTCCTTGCGATCGAGCAGCGGCTCCGCCTCCCGCGCGCAGGCCACGCGCTCGGGGCTGGCGGCGGGCAGCTCCGCGCAGCGCCCGAGCTGTCGATCGATGTCCAGCTGGTTATCGGACTTCTTGCCCTGGTTGAGGACCCAGAAGGTGCCGCCCACGACGGCCACTGCGGCGCCACTGCCAGCGGTGATCAGGCTGAGGGTGCGGCGCTCGGTCGCGGCATCGACGTACCTCGCTCGCTTCTCGGGCGTGGGCGAGAGCGAGAGCGAGAGCGTCGTCGTGCGACCCGGGGCGACGTTCACCTCGCGATCGATGGGCAGGAACTCGCCGCGCTCGACCCGCAGGCGGTGTCTGCCGGCCGCCAGCGGGAACGACCCTCGACCACCGCGCGCGACGCCGTCGATGAAGACGACGGCCAGAGCGTCGTCGAGCTCGAGCGCGAGGGTCCCCCCGGTCCGCGCGACCGCGGCGGCGTCTGGCTCGAGGCGCACGTCCAGGCGGCTGGTGCTGCCCGGCGCGAGCTCCACCGCGCGCCGGAACGGCTGGTAGCCGGCGCGTGTGACCTCGACCCTTCGGCGACCGGCGGCCAGCGTGAGGCTCTCCGTGAGCGGCGACTTGCCCAGCCGGACGCCGTCGACGCGGACGTCGGCGTCGAGGGTGTCGACGCGAAGCTGCACGGTTGCGTGGGCGCGCTCGCTGGGCTCGAGCTCGAACTGCACGGTGACCGACTGGCCACCGGCGACGCTCACCTCCTTGCGCGCCGGCAGGTGCCCCGGCGCGACCGCGCCGACCACCCGGAGGCCGCTCGGCACCGGGACCGACCTCTGCCCGGGCGAGCGGCCCACGCTGCGGCCATCGATCTCGACGCTGGCGGCGACGTTGGTCACCACGTGGATCGTGCCGATCTTCGCGCGCTCTGCGTCGAGCGTCGCGCGCGCGCGGGCGAGCTGCTCCGCCGAGAGCTTGGGACTCGCCGCCAGGGAGCGCTCCAGCGCGTCGACGGCCTGCACCGGGCGACCGAGGGCGGCGTACACCAGGCCGATGGAGTGGAGCACGACGGGGTTCGGGATCAGCTCGTACGCCGCCTGAAACTCCGCCAGCGCGCCAGCGTCGTCGCTGCGATCGAACGCGCGAAGTCCCCGATCGAAGTGCGCGCGTGCGCGCGCCTTCGCGTCGTCGGTTTGCCCGACGCCCGGCGCGGCGAGGGCGATCATGCACAGCAACATCCCAACGCAGTGCGGCACGCGCTTCGCGTTCATGCCAAGGCCCCGAGCCATCCTCGCACTCTAGTACAGCTGGCCGCGAGTAGACAGCGCCGCCCCGCGGCAGCCCGATTCCGCTTCGACCGCAGGCAGGGTACGATCCGATGCGTGACCTTCGAGCCCCCCGTCACGGCGCCGGACTCATGACGCAACCGAGCGCGCGCGTCACGGTCGGAGACCAGAGCTGGCATTTCGACGAGACCGAGTGGTGGTTGCTCAACCGTCATTGGATGGTGTACGGCACTCCGGAGCGGGTCGTCGCGCGCCTCCTGACGAAGGGAGGGCGCTTCGCGGATCGGGAGCTGGGCCGTTTGATGATGGTGGTGCGCTCGCTGGAGGAGCACCAAGACGACCCACTGGTGGTGGGCACCGACAAGTACCCAACCGTCTCGGACTGGAACTCTCGCTGGAGGGCACTGCTGCGAGCTCAGGGTGTCTCGTTCCGGAGCGTCTCGCGCAGCGGTGAGGCGGTGTTCCGTGGCAAGACGAACCTCTCGAAGGCCGAGCCCCAGGCACGACCCGACGGGCTCGACGCGTTGCCGCAGTTTCGGTCGTTGCGCGAGAAGCTGCGCGCCGCCGTCGATGCAGGAGCCGATGCGTCGTGCCTCGAGGTGCGGCTGGCGCTCACCTACGAGACGTTCTGACGGGGGGCGGCGAGTCAGCGGCAGCAGTGGATGTAGCGGTGGATGTTCTTCTCCAGGACCTTCCCGCTCGGGTCGAGGCGCGCTTCGTTGGTGCGCACCTGGTCGCAGCTCGCGAGCCAGGGGGCCTTGCTGTAGGCCTTGGGATTCTCGGCGTCACACAGCCCATCGTCCTTGGGCGTGCGCTCACCACAGCCCGCGAGCAACGCCGTCGACGCCAAGGCGGCAGCGAGCACGGCCCCTCGCTTCCGCGTCGCCAGAGACAGCCAGCGCGCAGCCCTCATGGGCTCGTGTATACCACGGGCCGCTGACCTGTGTTACCCGCCAGGTGGTACGCCGCGGCATCGATCGCGACCGGGACCGAGGCATGACCGAACCCACCCTGCACGCGCTGCGAGAGCCCCTGACGCTTCCGTGCGGACAGGTGCTCGGAAGTCGCCTGGCGAAGGCCGCCATGAGCGAGAAGCTCGCCGGGCCCGACGGCGCGCCGAACGAGCACCATGTGCGGCTGTACGAACGGTGGGGTCGCGGGGGAGCCGCGCTGCTGCTCACCGGGAACGTCATGGTCGATCGCCGTGCCCTCGAGGGGCCGGGCAACGTCGTCGTCGAGGACGAGCGCGACCTCGAGCTGCTGCGGGGCTGGGCGAGGGCGGCGCGGGCCGGCGGCGCGCTCACGTGGATGCAGATCAGCCACCCGGGGCGGCAGACGCCGCGACGCGTGTCGGCCCGACCCGTCGCGCCGTCGAGCGTGGCGTTGCGCGGCACCTTCGGGCTGTTCGCCCCACCGCGTGCGCTCTCAGAGTCGGAGATCGCGGAGATCGTCGCGCGCTTCGCGACCACGGCTGCCGTCGCGCAGCGCGCGGGCTTCGACGGCGTGCAGATCCATGGCGCCCACGGCTACCTCGTCAGTCAGTTCCTCTCGCCGCTGACCAACCAGCGCACGGATGGCTACGGCGGCAGCATCGAGAACCGACAGCGCTTTCTGCTCGAGGTGGTGCGAGCCGTGCGCGCCGCGGTGACCAAGGGCTTCGCGCTGGCCGTGAAGCTGAACTCCGCCGACTTCCAGCGCGGTGGCTTCAGTGAAGCGGAGTCCATGTCGGTCGTCGAGGCGCTGTCCGACGAGGGCCTCGACTTGCTCGAGATCTCCGGAGGCACCTACGAGGCGGCCGCCATGTTCGACGGAGCTGACGCGCGTACTCGCTCGCGCGAAGCGTACTTCCTCGAGTATGCCGAGCGCGTGCGGCAGCACGCCCGCATGCCGCTGATGGTCACCGGCGGGTTTCGCACCGCTTCGGGCATGGCCGAGGCGGTGGCGAGCGGCGCGACCGACGTCATTGGGCTCGCGCGTCCGCTGGCCCTCGAGCCCGATCTCGCCGCGCGCTTGTTGTCCGCCGAGGCCGAGCGCGCGCGGTCGGGGCTGCGGGGCTTCGGCGCCAAGAAGCTCGACGCGTTGGTCGATGCCGCGTGGCACGAGCAACAGCTCGCCCGCATGGGCCGCGGACTCGCGCCGGATCCACAGCTCAATCGCCTGTCGTCGGTGCTCGCGTCGTTTCGTCACAGCTACGCGCCGCGGCTGCGTGGGCGGTGAGTACGGCGCCGCTCGAGCTCACTCCACGACGAGCTCGCCCTTCATGGTGATCCAGTGCCCCATCACCGTACAGATGTACTCGTACTTGCCGGCGGCCGGCGCGGTGAACGTCACCTCGACGGTCTGCCCGTGCTTGGCCACCGGGGTGTACGCCAGCACGTCCGGGCTCGGGACGACGTAGTCACTGTCCGACCGCTCCTGACCCGCGGCGCCGACCTTGTCCGCGGTGCCAGGCCGAATCAACACCCAGTTGTGCGGCATGACGTCGAGCGTGGCCTTGTTGACGAGCACGAGCTTCACGCGCTCACCTTCCTTCATGGTCAGCTTCGTGACGTCGAACTCCAAGCGATTGCCCTTGGACGCGATCTCGATCACGCGCGGCGCCGATTCGACCGGCTTGGCGGCAGGGTCGGGCGCCTTCGGTGCTGGCTTGTCCGCGGGCGGCTCGGGGTGGCTCTCGACCGCCTGCGCTGCCTTCTCCTTGCAGGCGCCGAGCGACAGAGCGCCGAGTGAGACAGCCGCGATCATCAGCCAGCGATTCGTCATTTGCTCTTCTCCAGTACGAAGTCGACGCTCACCTCGCCCCCAGCCACCGCCACCGTCTTCGTCGCTTGCCCGAGGCGCGGGCCGGTGGCCGTGACCTGATAGCTCCCCTGCGGAACGCCCTGGATCTCGAAGGCACCGCTGCGATCCGTCACAGCGAAGTGGCTCGATGGCACCGCGACTACGTAGGCGAGCATGGCGGGGTGGAGGTTGCACAGCAGACTGTAGATGCCTGGTCGTTTGAAGGTGTAGACCCGCGCGCCCCCCTTGCCCCAGGTGCCCAAGTCGAAGCCTCCTTGGTCGGGGGAGAACACGTTGTGCGGGAAGGGATCACCATTGTGGAACACGACCTTGCCGCCGACGGACACGGTCGTGACGTGGGGGATGAACTGCATCCGGTGCTGATTCACGCTCGCGCGCATGCCGCGGCTAGGATCGGCGGGAGCACCTTCCACGTAGACGACGGCTCTGGTGGACCGCGGAGGGCTGGTGACGACTCCTCGGATGCTTCCTACCCCAGTCGCCACGGGCGCGACGACCGCGGGGCTCGGCGGTGCCTCGCCACCGTCGCTGGCGGTGCGGGAGTCTGGCTCACCGGGAGCGAGTGGCTGAGCGAGCGCGGGCTCGTGAGAGTGGGGACAGCTGCAGACCTGGGCCGCCGGCGGGGTTGGGGCCGCCGGCTCTTCATGGTCGGCGGCGGGAGACTCCGGCACCACGGGGCCCATGCCCAGCTCCGCGAGATCCTTGGTGCAAGCCGAGGATGAGGCGAGCGCTGCCGCCATCATGACCCACCACGGAATCGACGTCTTCATGTTGCTTCGTCTTTCTCAGAGCGCGAGGTTCAACCCGGCCAGGACCTGGGTAAGCTCGAGGTGTCCGCCGTCGTTCGCCACCGAGGCGAGCAGCTGAGCGCGGACGTTGGCTCGCAACAGCCAGTAGGCCCCGCCGCTAGCGCGGGTGGCGCCTGCGTCCGCGACGTCGCGCCACTCGAGGCGCACCGTGGGGACGAGCCAAGGGTAGACGACCACGTCGAGCTGGCTCATGAGGTGGATCGTGTTGGCCTTCTCGTTCGGCTCGGCGAACGACGGCCGTTGATTTCTGCCGTAGGCGCCGGCGAGTATCAGGTTGAAATCCCGGAGGGTGGCGGACGCTTCGCCTCCGACCAGGAAGAAGCGATCCTCCTGACTGGCAAGCGCGGGATCGCCGAGCGCGGCCTGCCCGAAGTATCCGAAGCCGCCTAGCTGTACGCTCGTCTCGCGCCAAGCCTGGGCGGAGACCTGATCGGCGTCCTTGCCGTCGAGGCGAAGGCCGCCGAGCTTCGCGCCGAGGTGGGCGTAGACGTCCTTGAAGGTGTTGACGCGATCGCCTCCTCCCTCCACCACTCCAACGGCGTAGTCGACCCTGCCGGCGCCAACCACACCGCCCAGCTCGAAGCCGGTCTGCGTCGGCAGCGGCGTGAACGGATTGTCACGCACTGGCGTCGACATCATCCAGGGCGTCAGGCCGAGCATGCGATGATTCGAGAGATTCCACAGCGTCGGATCGAAGCGACCGAGCCTCAGGTTCATGACCGGATCGTCGAAGGGCTGCACGACCCCGAACACCCGTTCGACCTCCACCGACACGACGTCACCCTCGGCCCGCAGCGTCACGCCCGCCCAGCCCGAGAACACGTCGTCGATGCTGCTGGCCGCGACGAGCCCGACGTTGCCGGCCATGTTCGCAAAGCTCAGCTTGGCGTCCGAGTGCGGCTCGTAGTCGGCGCGCGCCGCGATCGTCACGGCTAGTGGGATGTGCGCCGGTGTCCGCCCGGGCCAAACGGTGTGCGGGAACAGCTTCGCGTACTGCTCTTGACCGAGGGGGATGGGCGGATCGCGCAGGTAGTCCGCGTCGCCCCCTCCCGGGTGGCGCCAGCCGTTGCGCCGGAATGCCTCACCAAAGGGCGTGAGCTTGGGATACGCGACGTGACACGTCTGGCAGTCACGACCGTACTGGCGAGCGAACGCGGGGATCGCCTCAGCGTCGCGGGTGACGGAGAATACGAGGACGAGGCTCGCCAGCGCCATCGCCGCGAGGAGGATTCGGGAGGAACGTGCTCGAGACTTCATGACGTCGCCGCTCCAATCAGTGTAGGTGACCCTCCGCGGCCTCCCCCAGCTCGGGCAGTTCGACCTCCCCGTGCATGGCCGTGCAGGTCGACGCCGCGTCGACGCCGCGCAGCGACTCGATCGTGATCCAACACTCGCGTGCCTCGTACAGTGTGCGACCGATGTCGAAACGGGTGGGCACTCGAGGGTCCGGCAGCGGCCCGAGCAGCGTCAGCTCGCCCGACGGCGACGCGCCGACTCCGCCATGGTCGCCACTCGAGGTGCTCAGGTGCCCGTGGCTCTTGCCTGCGGTGTCAATCTGAAGCCACACGGAGTACTGATAGCCCGCGGGCAGCGCCGGCAAGTCTCGAAGCGAGACCTCGGCGCGGTCGTCTTCGATCCGCAGGCTGCCGCGAGCCTGGGCGAAGTCGTCTGCCCGAAGCGTTCCGCCGAAGACGAGCTCCCCGCCGACCGCGCCACGAAGGACGACCACCTGAGAAGGTGTCGTGGGCAGCTCCGTGGTGCTCGCCTCCTCGGTGACCAGGAGCTCGTCGATCTCCGCCAGGGTGATGCCGGCCGTCGCTGGCTTGACCTGAGCCGGATTGCCCGGCACGAGCGGTCCGAGCACGACCGTCCCGCTCTCCGTGACGGCCCAGACCAGCAGCCGGAAGCCGGGGGTCAACGGCTCGACGTTCTGGCTCTCGACGATGATGGCGCTGCCGGCCAGCCTCGAAGTCCCGGTGGGAGTGACCGGTTGCGGAGTGAGCTCGCTCGTGCGCACGACCGGCTCCAGGGAGCACGAGAGCAGCAGCAGCGCGGCAAGTGCCGAAGCTTGGCTGAACGTTGCACACCAACTCTTCATGGTCGCACCCGAAGCACCGTCATCATTCCGCCTTCTGCGTGCGAGAGCAGGTGGCAGTGCGCCATCCAGTCGCCGACGTTGTCCGCGTGGAGACGGAGCCTGACCACCTCGCCGATCCGCACGTTGATCGTGTCTTCGAGCATCCGGACCGCCGGCGCTACGCCGCCCACCGCCAGCACCTCGAAGGCGTGACCATGTAGGTGAAAGGGGTGCTCGGTGGCGGACGCGTTTCGCAGCTCGAGCACCGCCGTCGAACCGAGGTCGAGCTCCTCGATCGTGACGTCCGGGTAGCGTTCGCCGTTGATGCGCCAGTCGCTACCGCCGGCGTCGCCCGTGAAGACGTACACGATGTCGGTGGACCCGGGATCGCTGCTCGCTGCCGTTCCTGAGAATGGCCACTCGGGCGCGGGGGGTGCGGTTCGACTACCCTCGGTCTCGACTCGAAGGAGCTCGTGCGACTCGCCGAGCGCGACACCTCCGTGCATCGAGTACGGCTCGGCGTGGATGCCAAAGTCGTCCCCGCCCAACAGCCACTCCACCTCCGCGCGATCCCCGGGCGCGAGCAGCAACCTCTCCGGCGTCTGCAGCGCGGGAAGTAGCCCTTGGTCCGAGGCGATCTGGCGGATCTGCGACCAGTGCAGGTCGAGGTAATCGTCGTTACTGGCGTTGATCAGCCGGACCCGCAGCGACGTGCCCGACCGGCTCGGGAACGCCGGCGCGACCAGCCCGTTCACGGTCCATCGTCCAGGGTCGGGCGTGTGTTCGTTGGTGTGCAGCGGTCCCAACGCGGGCTCGAGCGCGCCCGGACGAGTGCCCGGCGTGCCGTGGCCACCGCTCCCGGACTCGGCGCGGAACTCTCCCCAGGAGTCGAAGATCAGCACCAGCTCGTCGTCGAGGGCGGGCTCGGTCGGCGCTTCCACGATCAGCGCGCCGTACAACCCCAGATCCACCTGCCGTTCGCTGTCGAAGTGCGGGTGGTACCAGAACGTGCCGGCAGCCGTGACCTCGAACGAGTAGGTGAACGTCTCGCCCGGCTTCACCGCGCCGGTCTGCCAGGTAACGCCGTCCATCGCGTACGGCACGCTCAGACCGTGCCAGTGGAGGGTCGTGTCGAACTCGAGCGCGTTCTCCAGTTCGACGACGAGCGTGTCCCCGACGCGGGCGCGGATGGTCGGGCCGGGCAGCTGTCCGTTGTAGGCGAAGCCCGGGTACTCGCTGTCTCCAATGCGATGCAGCGCGGGCGCTGCGCGCAGGCGCACGTGCACGACGAGTGGATCGGCGTCGAGGTCGACGGCCTCCGCGGGTGAGGACAGCACACGCGGAGGGCTCGCTCGAGCGGCGACAGGCTCGTTCGCCTCGCCACAGCCCAGGCAGGCGAGCATGACCAGCGCGGCGTTGCGCGTCATTTGCGAGCCTCCGCGAACACGGACTCGGTCAGTTCGAAGCGTCGCTCGCGCGCGAGATCCCACGGGTAAGCGCGATGCACGAGCCGCGCGGTGATCTCCGGCTCCGCGCAGCTCGCCGCGAAGCGGTGCTCGCTCACGAACTTGGCCCGCGGCAGCAGGCGATTGTCGCTCGCCACGTCTACCGCGAGGAAATGCGGCACCATGCGACGACCGTCTGCGCCGACGAGCACCCGCGCGAAGCCGAAGCCGGCAGCGCCAGCCAACGCCGAGGCCGGCGCGCCGTCGACCAGCGTCGCGGGGCTCTCACCCAGGTACGCGACATCGCCAACGGGCAGAGGCTGATCGAAGCTCACGCTCTGCCCCTGCACGCCGACGACGGTGCGAACAGCCACCAGTCGCTCCTGCGCCATCCCCTTCTCTGCCGCCGAGAAGCGCCCGTCGCCGAACGGACCGAAGCCGACGTAGTCGTGAAACTTGCCCGTGTGCTGGACTACGCGAACGACCTGACCGACCTTCGCCGCCACCCAACTGTTCCAGTCTTCACCGGCGAGCTTGCGCTCGAGATAGCCGCCGAAGTCCGGGACGACGTCCCCGCCCGTCGGCGCGAGCCGAGTGGCCCCGCAGTGAGCCTCGACGAGGAGCAGCAGCGAGCGCAGGGGCTCGCCCGTCGGGATGGCGTGCCCTGCGCCGACGTTCTCGACGCTGACCGTCGCGACGACCTCGCCCGCCGCCAGCGTCTTGTCGATGAACAGCGCGGCGCCGAGCTTCCTCAGGCTCCCCGCCGCGTCTCGCGGCCCGAGCCATACGTGACGTCTGACCGCTCCGGGCGCGCGCCTCCAGCCCGTCGCGACTCCCTCCGGTCCCGCCACCTCGTTGTATAGATCCGCACCGTTGCCCACGCTCGGATCCGGCGGCATGTGGCAGCTCGCGCACGGCGAGCCGCTCAGCGGCCCCGTCTGCCATTCGTTGTACGTCGAGTGGATGGGCAAGGTGGCGTCGGGCCAGCGGTCACCGTCCAGCGCGGCCCCGGGGACGAGCACGGGTTGATCCAGCTGGTGACAGCCCGCGCACAGCCTGCCGTCGTGGAAGTGGGCCCGCTCCACGCCGCCCATGAGCGGATTGGGCACGTCCGAGCGGGGGCCAAACATGATCGGCAGCCACTCTCCGAGCCCTGGTGTCGGAGGTTTCTCGCTCGGTCTGAGCAGACCGAGCCGCCCGGCGACGCCCGCTGGCGCGCTCAGGTCGATCGACTCGGTGCGGTGGCACACGTCGCAGTGCACACCGTACTCGAACGCCACGCCGGTGGCCTCGAGCAGATCGCGCCCACCGAGCTCACCGTCGATGCCGGGCGCGTGACAGTCCGCGCAACCACCGAACGCCGCCGGAGCACCGCCGGGGTTGAGCGCCGGCAGCACGCCGTCACCCAGATGACAGCGAGAGACGCTCGCGCCGGTGCCAGGCTCGGTGGCCAAGTCCCAAGTGCCTCCCGCGGCAGCGCACTCCGTAGCGGTGGCGATCGCGGTCACGGTGCCCGCGTACAGATCGTGGACGGTCGGATTCTTGGCTGCGGCGCGGTGCGACGTGTTCACCCAGTCGGCGTTGATCGTACCGTGGCAGTGCGCACACTGGCCGGTGGACTCACGACGCGTGGGCTCGCCGGGATCACCGAACACGTACGCCGGATTGTCGGTCCGGTCGAAGCGGCGGAGCGCGATCTCGATCGGGTCTGGCGTCGCCGGCCCCGGATCGTAGACGAAGCCGGTCCGCGCCTCGGAGTGAGCGGCCATCACGACCATCTCGCCCACCTCGGCGATCGTCGGGTCGATGGAGATCTCCGCACGTCCGCCGTCGTCGGTGGTCCAGCGCTCGGGGTTCCCTCCTTGGAGCACGCTCGCGCCGGCGACCGGCACGCCGTCGAGGGTGACCGCGACGACGCGTCGTACGAACACGTCGGGCCCGGCGCCTCCCGTTCCGCCCGCGGAGCGCTCGCTCTCCGAGCAAGCAGCAACGAGCGCCAGGCACAGCGCGAGACTAGCGCCCCGCGGCGTGCTGGACGATGGCAGCGAATGCCTCGTCATCGTCTTCGCCGACATGACACCTGAGGATCTCCATGGTGGGAGTGAGGATGCACTTGCCGGGCCGGGCCGCCCCGGTCCACGGAGTGGCTTCGAGTAGACGGAACGCGACGTCCGCGGTCACCGGGATTTGGATGTCCAAGGTCGACGCGTAGTAGGCCGCGTCGGAGGCCTTCACGAAGTTGCCCTGGATGTCTTCGGTGAGGGCGATGATGTACGAGAAGTCGAGTCCACTGCTGGTCGCGAACTCGGCGGCTTTCTTCTCGAGGCCAACTGCCTCTTGACGACAGGGTCCTCACCAGACCGTCGTCATGAACAACATGCGGTACTGGCCAGCAAAGTCCCACAGCGGGACCGTCTCACCGCACTGGTCGACGAGCGGCACGTTCTCGATCACGTCTCCTTCCTCCGCGCCGGTGCTCTCGAGGTTGCCGGGGTCGCCGTGCGCCCAACCGCACGCGTAGGGGGCCTTCGCTTCGTAGTTCGCGTCCACGTCGACGTCCGGACCAGCGTCTGCGTGGGTCAGGCGGGGACGCTCGTCCTCGGCCCCGCAACCCAAGAGCGCCAAGGCGGAGAGAACCAGCAACTCGACCCGTGCCATCGCTCTCTCTCGTGACATGGAGCAATCGCGTCAGCAACGAGCTCAGTCGAGTCTGTCTCCGTCGTATGACATCCGTCAAGTCGCGAGGGTGCCACGCGAGCGCGCGGATGTTAGGCTCAGCCCTCACCATGCGCTTCTGGTCTGCGGTCTCGTTCTGCCTGGCGATCTCTGGCTGCGGTGACGGCGAGGAGCCTGCCAACGGCTCCTCGGGCGGCGCGGCGGGCGGCGGAGTCGGCAACACCGGCGGTGAGTCCGCGATGGGCGGCGCGGCGGGCGGCGGCGCAGCGCCGCCGATGCTGTTCGCTTCCTTCGTCGCGGAGACCGAGCCCGGTGAGGCACCAGCGCAAGTTCGCTTCGCGAACGACTCGAGCTTGTCGCTCTCGCTCTGGGTCGAGCAGGCGTTCTTCTATGCAACCGAGCCGTTCACCACCACGGAGCCGCAGCTCGCGAGCTGCGCGGCCGTGCGGGATCACGCGCAGCTCGGGCTGCACCAGGGTGACTTCTGCTTCACGCTCCGCTTCCAGGAGGTCACCGGGCCCGATGTGCTCACGCCAGGCCACTCCTACGTCTTCGCGGCGACGGCGGATCTGGTCGAGGGGTACTATGGCTACGTCTCCGACGAGGGCCCCGCCGATTTCGTCGGTCTGCGAGCTCGCATGTTCGATCCCGCGGGCGTCGGGATCTCGCCAGCCCGCCTCCGGGTTCAGCTCCCCACGGAGGACGCGGAGTTGGCCTTCCAGAGCTACGAGACTCGACCGACCGCGTATCAAGCCGTCGACACCGCAGCCAAGGAGATCGGCGCGTTGACCTTCACGTCCACGTCGGGCCAGGCGTACGCGAGCGGCGCGGACGAGCCACTCACGCTGGTCGGCGCTCCCGGGTTCACCGTCTGGATCGACCTCGCCCCCTCCGAGGACGCCATCGCAGTCGTCCCACTGGTCCCCGCGGCGAGCGACTGACACGACACGGCGGCTGCCCGAGCGCCACGACGCGGAGCTCGGTGTCCCACCAACCGGAGCGCACCGAGCCCTAGGCGACGGGTAGCGCTCACCATCATCCGGGAGGCGCTCATCGAGCACCCGTAGCGCAGGGTCCGGTGAAACGAACCCCGAGGTCGTTGCGTGCGCTGCCCGCTCCTGGTACTCATGACCGCGTGAGGGTGGCGCTCCTGTCCCTGGTGCTGTGCGGCATGGCCTGCTCTAGCGGTGGCTCCGGAGGAGGAGGCGGCGGTGGGAGCGGAGCCCGCACTGACGTCTGCCTCGCTTGGCAAGACGCCGCCTGTGACCACTTCGCCGACCAGTGTGCGACCTTCTCGCGGGCTGAGTGCGATGACTTCTTCCAGTCACTGTATTGCAAGAGCGACTCGGTGATGCAGGCGTGCATGGACGCACTGCCGGGAGCGTCCTGCACCTCGCTGCCCGTCGCCTGCGAGAACGTCGCAGACCCACAACCGGCCGTGAACTGGTGTACGGACTTCATCGGCAGGTACTGCGATCGAGCGGCAGCCTGTGGGCTCGCTTCCCTCGCGGAGTGCGTGAACGCAGTGCAGTCATCCCTCAACTGCTCGCTGGCCGTGGGGATCGGCCCGTCCTCCGGGCAATGCCATTCGGATCTCGCGGCTGCCTCCTGCGCACAGATCGAGTCCAGCCTGCCGTCGTCGTGCTCCGGTGTCATCAAGTTGAACGACTAGCGGTTCATGTCCGAGAAGTGTGGCCACTTGTGCGCGGCGCGCCTCAGCGGTTAGGAAGGGGCCATGGCCTCCGGCCTGTCGCTGCTCCACTTTCGCTGCACGAGCTGCGGCAACTGCTGCAAGACCACCGTCGTGCCGCTCACCTCCGCGGATCTGCGCGCGCTCGTGAGCGGCACCGGGCTCCGCCCCGACGTACTCGTGCAGTGGCTCGCGCCCGACGAGGTGGACATGACCGGGGAGCCGGAGACCTTCGCGCTGCTCGACGTCGGGCGCCGGTTGATGGCGCTTCGTCGCGAGCCCGAGGGCTGCTCGCTCCTCGATGCTGCGAACCAGTGCAGCGCCTACGCCCACCGCCCGCGGGCATGTCGCGCCTACCCCCTCAGCGCCGAGTTCGGCCGGCGCGGCGGGGTGCGACGACTGCGGCTCTTGCGCGGGCTCGAATGCGACCACGCCACGGATGGCCGCGTCTCGGTACCCCAGCTCCGCCACGACCACGCGGCGCTGCGACAGGAGCTCGCCGCCTACGCCCTCTCCATCGCCGACTGGAACCGCCTGCAGCGACGCCGTCAGGTGCTGGGCAAGCGCTTGCACGGCGCCCGGGCGCTCGTCGAGCGCATGCTGGCGAGCGGCTCACCGTCCCGTGGAATGTGAGCTCGGCCTCTGGCGTTGCCTTGGATCGGTGGCAACCCGCACGGTGTGGCTCTCGGGGTTCGCGCTCGCATGCGCCGGCCCCGCTCTGCCTCCCGCACCCACGCCAGCGGCGCGATTCGAGACGCGTCCGGCCGGTGAGCACGCCCCGCCCCTCGCGCCCGCGCCGTCCGAGCCCGACGCGGCTGCGACCAAGCCGCCTGCGCTGTTCGTCGCTCATCCCGAGCTCTCGCGCGCGCTTCCGCACGTGTCCTTGTGTGCGCTGCCCACGCCCGTGGTCGAGTCGAAGTCGCTCGCCGCACGCCTCGGCATCCGCTCCTTGTGGGTGAAGCGAGACGACCTCGCGAGCCCAGTGTACGGCGGCGGCAAAGCGCGCAAGCTCGAGTGGCTCCTGGGCGAAGCGCGCCGCGCGGAGGCGACACGCATCGTGACCATCGGCGCCGCCGGCTCGAATCAAGCCGTCGCGACCGCGGCGTTCGCGTCCGAGCTCGGCCTGAGCGCGACGCTGCTGCTCGTGCCCGAGCGCCCCGCCGAGCACGTCCGCCGCAACCTGCTCGCGAGTCACGCGCTGGGTGCGGAGCTTCGCGCCGCTCACTCGATGGCAGCGGCCAACGCCCTCGCGCGCCGGCTCCTGGCGGAGGGCTCGACCTACCTCATCGCACCCGGCGGCTCGACACCCCTCGGCAACGTGGCCTTCGTCAGCGCCGCCTACGAGCTCAAGGCGCAGGTGGACAGCGGCCTCTTGCCACCGCCGGATTTCATCTATCTGCCGCTCGGCACCATGGGCAGCGCCATCGGCCTGCTCGTGGGTGCGCTCGCCTCGGGCTTGCCCGGGCGCATCATCGCGGTGCGCGTGTCGAGCGTGCCCACCTCGACTCGCGCCGCGGCCGTCGCGTTGTTCGACGCCACGGTTCGCTTCTTGCGCGACGCGGAGCCGAGCTTCCCGCTCGTCCGCTTCGACGACGCGCGCTTCGAAATAGAGGGCCGCTTCCTGGGCGCTGGCTACGCGGCGCCGACGGACTCGGCCAAGCGCGCCATGACCGAGTACGCCGCGCACCTCGATCACGCGCTCGAGCCCGTGTACACCGGCAAGTCGTTCGCCGCGCTGCGGGTGCGCGCCCCGCTCCACCCCGACGCCGTCCACCTGTTCTGGAACACGCACTCCTCCGCCGCGCCGCGCGGCGATGGCGTCGATCCGGCGTCGTTGCCGCGCGCGTTCCATGCCTACTTCCCGCGCGCCGGGCGCACGAAATGAAGCACCTCATCGCCTTCACGGCATTCTTCGTTTGTTGGTCCGGCGCGGCCACGGCCAGCGAACAGACGCCACGGCACACGCTCTCCGCCGGCACTGGCGACGAGACGCCCTACTTCGAGACCCGCGGCCCGCGGGGCGGTCCCACCATCCTGGTCGTCGCGGGCATCCACGGCGACGAGCCCGCGCCGCCG
Organism: Polyangiaceae bacterium; assembly: GCA_019637295.1. GTDB lineage: Bacteria > Myxococcota_A > Polyangia > Polyangiales > Polyangiaceae > JACKEA01. The sequence continues at coordinate 105,491 of JAHBVX010000015.1, read as the reverse complement.
CTGGCGGCGGAGCGAGTGCGGCACTGGCAGCTGCGTCGCGGCACCCTCGTCACCGTACCCCGCGCCAACCCGCGCGCGCTCGCGCGCCGAAGCCGGCTGCTGCCCGGAGAGCGCTTCGCCGATCTGAACCGCAACTTCCCCACGCGGGCGGGCGACGAGCCCAAGAGCCCGCACGCGCGGCAGCTGTGGTCGCTCGTGACGCGCACTCGACCACACGTGCTGCTCGATCTGCACGAGGGCTGGGGCGTTCATCGCCTCGACCCCGCCACCATGGGCAGCTCCGTGGTGTTCGTGCCGGACGAGCGGGTCACCGCGACCACCGCGCCGCTCGCGGCGACGCTGCTCCATCAGGTCAACGCCACCGTCGCCGACCCCAGGCGCCACTTCGAGCTGATCTCGCCGGGACCTGCGGGTAGCCTGGCGCGCTCCGCGACTGAGGTCCTCGGTGTCCCCACCCTCGTGCTGGAGACCACGCGCATCGGGCAACCCGTGCCCCTGCGGGTGGAGCAGCACCTCACCATGGTCCGGGCGCTGCTGGAGAGCTTGGGAATGCTGGACGGCGCCGGTGCCGACTTTACAGCCTCACGCTGAGCCGGTTTCATGGGGGCATGCGCCGCGCTCTGCCTGCCTTGCTCGCGTCTTGCCTCGCCGCTTCGCCCGCGCTCGCGGAGACCGTACCGGCTACGCCGGCGGACTATCAGCAGAAGCTGGCGACGCTGCAGCCCGGCGACACCCTCGCGCTCGCCGGTGGCGACTACCTGAACGGGATGAACCTGTTCGACCTGAACGGCGCGCCCGGCAGTCCGATCGTGATCGAGGGACCAGCCAGCGGCGCGCCCGCCCGGTTTCTGGCCAAGAGCGGCAAGAACACCATCGACATCCGGCGCGCGAGCTTCGTCACCATTCGCAACCTGGTGCTCGACGGTCAGGGCGTCCCGGTGGACGCCATCAAGGCGGGCGGGCAAGCCACCGACTGGGCTCACCACATCACCATCGAGGGCTGCAGGATCACGGGACACGATAACAGCCAGCAGACCGTCGGCATCAGCACCAAGATCGTCGCCTGGGACTGGATCGTGCGCGGCAACGTGATCGCGGGGGCGGGCACCGGGGCCTACTTCGGCAACAGCGACGGCACGCGCGCGTTCATCGGCGGCCTCATCGAGCACAACTTGTTCGCGGACACGCTGGGCTACAACATGCAGATCAAGTACCAGCTGCATCGCCAGCAGGCGGACGTGCCCAGCGTCCCCACGGACGACCGGGTCGCCATCATCCGTCACAACGTGTTCATCAAGAACGACAAGCCGAGCCCCGACGGCGCGCGCCCCAACGTGCTCGTGGACGGACCACCCAGCAGTGGGCCAGGCTCCGGCGATCGCGCCGAGATCTACGGCAACTTCTTCTTTCACAACCCGGGGGACGCGCTCTTTCAGGGCAACGGGCGGCTGCACATCCACGACAACGTGCTGGTGGACTCCGCGCACGCCGCGATCCGGCTCGCCAACCACGACGGCAAGACCGTGATCGACGCGCTGGTGTACAACAACACGATCTACGCCACCCAGACGGGCATCTCCTTCGGCAGCGCGCCCTCGGGCGCGAGCTTCGTGCGGGGCAACGCCATCTTCTCCCCGAGCCCCTTCAACGCCACGGTGACGGGCCAGACGGACAACGTCACCGACAGCGTCGCGAACGCCGGCAACTACGTGGGCGCGCCGAGCACGGTGCTCGGGCAGATGGACTTCTTTCCCAAGGCCGGCGGCGGGCTGAAGGGCAGCGCCATCGATCTGTCGCCCGTGAGCTCCGGCAGCGACCACGATCGCGACTTCAACGGGACGCTGAAGGACGGAACCTTCCGCGGCGCCTACCACGGCGAAGGGCAGAACCCGGGCTGGTCCCCCGACAGCACGCTGAAGTCCGGCGGCGCGAGCGGTGGGGCCGGGAGCGGCGGCCAGGGTCCCGGCAGCGGCGGCGCAGCCAGTGGTGGCGTCGCTGGCGGCGGGCTCGCAGGCTCCACGTCGGGCGGCGCAACGGGCACGGGCGCGGCGAGCAGCGGCGGCGGCTCCGGCGGCAGTGGCGCGGCCGCCAGCTCGGGCGACGACGACGGCGGCTGCGGCTGCCGCGTCAGCTCGACGCGCGAGCGTCACCCGGCCTGGCTGCTGCTCGGCGCCCTCCTGCTCGCGCGCAGGCGTCGCGCGGCTATCCGGTCGAGGTGAGCTCGGTCACAGTGGGAGGCCCGCCGCCTTGCGGCTAACCATGGGCATGGCGTCCTGATAGCGGGTGGGCAGCGCGACCTCGCCGCGCTTGTCGATGTACACCCAGCTTCCCTCTCGCTTGACGGGCGCGATGCCATCGACGAAGTCGTCGGCGGCCTCGTACTCGGGGCGCAGCACGTACGCGCCGTCGAACCCGATGAAGCCCCACGCGCCGGACTTGTGATCCTGTACGGCGCACAGCCCATCGCTGAAGCGGCGCACCTTGCGAAACTGCGCCTTGATGGCGAAGTCGCCCTCCGCGTCCATGAAGCCCCAGAGCAGTTGGCCCCCACTCTTCACGGACGCGGGCGCGCGCCCCGCCTCGAGCTCCCCGCAGCCGTCCGCCTGATCGCTGAAGGTGTGAGGTGGCTTGCCGTTCTTGTCGACGAAGTAGCAGTACCGTCGCACCGCGGTTCCGAGCCGCCCACCGGCCGCGATCCAGACCGCCGCGCGACCCTCGCGGAACCTCCCGGCGCTGGTGTACCGACCGCCAAACACGGTCTTGCCACTGCGATCGATGAAGCTCCAGCTGTCCGACTGCACCGCCGCCAACCCCTCGCTGTGGCGGTGCGCGTCCCAATAACGGGGCGCGATCGCGTAGCTCCCGGACTTGTCGATGTAGCCCCAGCTCTTGTTTGGCTCCTTGGCGGGCGCCAAGCCCTCGCTGAAGCTGAGGGCGAACTCGAACCGCGGCGGGATGCGGAACGTTCCCTTGCCGTCCAGGAAGCCCCACAATTTGGAGTTCGGATCACGAACTGCGGCCAATCCCTCCGAGAACGGTCGCGTCTTGGGGTAGCGAGCGGGGATGACCCACTCGCCCCGCTCGTTCACGAACCCCCACAGCGCCGCCTCCCCCTCGCCCACCCGCGCACCCGCCAGGCCTTCCTCGAAGTCGGCGATGAAGTCGAACTGAGGCGGGATCAGCGTGGCGCCGCTGCCGTCGATGACGCCCCACTTGCCCCCCACCTTCACCCGACCGAGGTGGGCCGCGGGCTCGCGCCCCTTGGCGCTGAACCGCTTGCACGCGAGCAGGGCCACTACGACGAACACTGCAACGACGACTCGAGCCAGGCGGTGCACGGCGATCTCCCGACGAGCGGCGGTTCTATCACGCCGCGTGCCCGGCGTCGCCGCGACGTGCTATGAGTCGGCGGTGGCGTGCGCGACGGGAAGCTCCAGCCTGGGGAAGCTCGGCGTAGCGCTCGTCGTCGCGGGGTGCGCTACGTCTCCATCGCCTGGCGGCAGGCGCAGCGAGCCCAGCGCTCCCGTGGCCACGGTCACGGCTCCTACTCCCGACGAGTCGGCCCCCGTCGTCAGCGTACCGAACGAGGCCGACCGCGCATCCCGCGACACGCTCTCGGGCACCATCGACGAGGCGATCCGAATGCTGCGCCAGAGGGACTACCGGACGCTCATCGAAGAGCTCGTGCACCCCCAAGACCTGGCGCGGTTCACCGAGAAGGAGGGCGGGCTCGCCGCGCTGGTCGAGGAGTTCGCCGACTCGGACAAGCCGCAGCAGTTGCTCGAGATGCTGGAGTCGATCCGCGACACCACGCCCCGGCTCGACGAGCGGGGCGCTGAAGCCACGTTCGAAACGCCGCGCGGCAAGACGATCCGCTTCGCCCGCATCGACGGGCGCTGGTACCTGCGCAACTCGTGAGCGCCAAGGGATGAGTGCGCCGGTCAGCGACGAAGACGCCCGCGGCGGCCCCATCCTGCGAGAGCCCGCGACGCTCGACTGTCTGACCTGCGGCGCGTGTTGTCGCGAGGGCAGCGACGGCCGCATCTTGATCCCGCCGGAGGATCTGGCGCGCTGGAGTCGCGCAGGCCGCGCAGATCTGGCCCGGGCCACTCAGCCCGGGCACTTCGGCGCGGTGGCGTTCGCGACGCGCCCGGACGGCAGCTGCGTCCACCTCGGCACGGACAGCAGCGAGCACGCCTGCCGCATCTACGACGACCGCGGCACGACCTGTCGCGTCTTCGCGAAGGGCTCACGCCAGTGCCTGGAGTTTCGGCGCGGGGCGGGCTTGCCGTGAGCAGAGCACGACTCACTCCGGGTAGCGCACCGACGTGATGCGCAGGCACGGGGTGCGGGTGAGCAGGAAGAACTCGTGTACCCAGCTGAACGCGGCGACGGGCTCATTGGCGACGTGACGCAGCCCCGCGCTGTCCACTAGCTCCTGCGTGTCGAAGCGAACTTGCTCCGTGAGGGGCTGACCGAGCTCCGCGGCACCAAAGCCTCGAGCCGTGAGCACGCGTCCGCTCATGTTCCGGGCCCATGGCTCCCCGAGCTGCGGGTCCGCCGGGAGGCGCGCCTCGACCTGCATTTCGCGGTCGAAGACGAAGACGGCCTCGGGAAACGCCGCGACCCGACTCCACGCGAGCACCATCGGCTCCCCGCGCGCGAAGTTGCCCACATCGTCCTGGGGAGCGTGGTGTCCGTGGCGACGCACCGGCACCAGACCCGCGTCGAACTGGACCACCTCGCGCAGCGGGCCGTAGGTCGCAGCGTACAGGTGCTCCGCGTCGGTATCCACGCCGCGGTCGAGCGCGAAACGGGCTGGGTACACTCGCGCTGCGACTTGCTTTCCGCTGCGCACATCGAACGCGCTGAGCGTGGAGCTGTCCCCGTCACTCGAGACGACGACCGCGAGGGAGCCGAGCGCCTTGACCGTAGCGCCCGCGATGGCGGAGGCGACGCGTCGCTGGTGCCGCAAGCGCAGCGACGCGTCGTAGATGAACAGCCGGGCGACGCCGTCGGAGCCCACGCCGACGGCGAGCACCGAGTCGTCGTTCGACACGTCCACGCCTTCGGCCCGGAGGGGCTCCGGCCAGTGCGCGGTGCGTAGCACCGTGCCCTCGGCGCCTACCTCCACCAGCCAGTGGCGTGCGCGGTCGCGCAGGGTGTGCTGCGCCACCACGAAGCTGAGCGTCGAGCGCGGCCACATCGCGACCGCGCCCGGCTGCACGCTCGGCGCGAAGGAGTGCTTCACGGCGACACCCTTGGCCACCGCGAGCGCGCCCTGCTCGTGCGAGGGACGCGGACCACGGACCGGCGCCGGGGGCGGGGTGGGCTCCCGCGGGGGCGCCGGCTCGAGGGGCTCCGCGAAGGGGGGCAGCGACGCGGGATCGCTCTTGTCGAGCACGAAGGTGGGAGCGCCGGGTGCGTCATCCGGGTGCGCGGGCGCGATGGGCGCCATCGGGCCCGGGTCGGACTGGGCAGCCTGAGGCGGGCACAGCGCGGAAGAAGCGCGCGCCGCGCGCGACAGCTCCGCGTGATGGTAGCGATGCGCCGCGAGCGCCGTGACGACCAACGCCGTGACCGCGCCGAACCAACATGGGGCCGTCAGGGCTCGGCGACCCGAGCGTGCCGACTTCACCGTTCGCCCGCCGGACGGAGCGCGACGAGCATGGAGTGACCGCCGGGCGCCGGCCCCTGCTCGAACCGACCCGTCGCCGTCCAGCTGCCCCAGCGCTGAGTCTCGGGGTTGAACACCCAGGTTCGGCGCTCGGCGCCGCCGAAGTCACCGCGAGCCCCGCCGCCCCAGGACGAGTCAACCGTGAACACGCGCAGCTCTCTGGCGGCTGCCACGAAGCTCGCTGGGACCTCGCGCTTGGCTGCGGTCACCGTCTCGCCAGGAGCGACTCGCACGACCTGATTGGCCCGCACGACTACGTTGTGCTCGCGCATGCCGTCCTCGACCGGCAGGTGCAGTACATCCCCCGGCTGCGTGGAGGACGGCGACACGCGCGCGAGAGCCTGGGCGAAATTGAAGCGGAAGCGATCCGTCACTCCCAAGCTGCTCGCGGGAGCCGACTTGTCGCCCACGCCGCGCGCGTACTGAGCGGCGGCCAAGGTGTAGCCCATGCAGTCGAGGCCAATGCGCAGCTCGAACATCAGCTTGCGCACGGCTGCCTGGGGCTCCACCCCGGGGTAGCGCGCGAGGGCCCCCGCGTCGATCAGCGCCTGCACCGTGCGCTGGATCTGCGCGGGCTGACCGCGGGTGCTCAGCGCCGAGGTGACGTCCGTCGCCAACTGGGCGAAGCGCTGCGGACCGAGCAGCGTCTTGATCTCGGCGAGCGCCAGCGTCATGCGCCTGCCTCCGTCGCCGTACAGCGAGGTGAAGTGCAGCGGCACGCGGACCGACTCGCCGTCCACCGAGAACGTGGGGTGCGACGCCTCGAGGAAGGCATCGAGCCGCCGGCCGAGCTGCGACGCGTCGGGTCGCTTCGCGAGCAGCTCGACGGCGGGCGGCAGCTTGGCGCGCGCCACGCCGGCGGCGATGGCAGGCCGGGCGACGCGGGTGGTGGAGCGGAGGGTTGCGGCGGGGTCGGCGCCGGGCTCGGGACGACGCGCCGGCCCTGAGACGCTCGCGGTACTCGACATGCCCTCCCCTTCGGGCGGGGCCGCTGGCCAGTTGCGTGAATCGCTACATGAAGTTCCTGGTGTGCAGCGCCGAGAGCTGCTCGGCCTGAGCCTCCGGGAAGCCGAGCCGCACCAGGCGCTGACGGCGTCCCGCGTCCATGTCGGCCACCAAGGTCATCACCCGCGCGTGGCCCTGGCGCAGCGCCGGCGGCTCGAAGGAGCCCGCCGCGAGGAGCAGCAGCGCGTCGGACACCTCGTCGTTGAGTCCGGCGGTGTTGGCCAGAGCGTCGTGACGGCGCTCCACGGCCGCAGCCAGCCGAGGCAAGAGCGCCGGATCGCGCCCCGCGTGCCGAACCAGGTGCGCCATGCCGAAGGCCACGTGGCGCGCCTCGTCGCGCGCGGTGAGCCGCGCGACCGCCTCGGTGACCGGATCCGGCGCGTGCTCACGCAGGAAGCCGAGCAGCGACAGGAACGTGCCCTCGCCGAGCACGCTCAGCAAGAACGACGCGAGGGCGAAGTCCGGCTCGTCGAGCAGCGTCGCCAAGGAGGCCTGTCCCCCCGCGGTGGACAAGCCCAGCTCGCTGCGCAGCAGCAGCGCGCGCCGCGTGAACACCTCGATGTGACGCGCCTCGTCCGCCGCCTGCACCGCCAAGAGCTGCATGACCTCGCGAAAGTGCGGGTGCAGCCGCGCGATGAAGCGCGCCGGCAGGATCAACGCCGCGGTCTCGTTCTCGATCAGGTAGGTCATCAGCTGCACGACGGCGTCCTCCACCGCGTCGGGCAGCGCCGGCGCCTCCGCCCAGGGGATCGCCGTCGCCGGATCCCACTGCGCGGCCACCGCCTGCGCGTACAGGCGCGACGCGTCGTCGGTCCACACCGCGTCCTTGTCGTCGAGGGTGAACCCGAAGCGGGGAGTGCCCGCCTCCACCAGCGCGCCGCGCGCCGCGAGCCCCCAGCGCTCCGGCGGCTTGTCGACCACCGCGTCGGGGCGCGACGCGACTGCGTGACCCGCACGCTCGGCTCCCCGATGGCGCGCCCCGAGCGCCTGACCGCGCGCGATCGTGGCGCTCACGCCCGGCTCGGTGGTCACGAGCTCGAGCAGCTCGTGGCCCTGCTGCCGGCACCAGGGCGCGAGGTCCACGGCCAGGGTGCTCGCGCTGCCCGAGACCCGAACGCGCTCGCCGGCGCCGGCTTGCCACAGCGCGCGCTTGAGGAGCAGGTGCCCGCCCTCGCCGAGCGGCAAGTCGCCCAGGTCGACGAAGGCGGACTCGGGCATCGCGTCCTGCTAGCCCACCTGCGCGAGGAAGGCGTCGATGGAGCCGAAGCGATCGATCGCGCGACCCAACGCGGCATAGCCCTCGGTGCGCCCCACCGTCCACTGCTTGAGCCCCTCGAGATCGAGCAGCGGCCTCACCACCGGGTCGTCGTAAGACATGCTCAGCAAGAGCTCACGAAAGCGACTCACGAGCGACGCGGGCGCGTCGTCGAAGACGGTGAAGTTGCAGTGATCGTACTTCGCCGTCTGCGCGAGCACGCGCACCCCATTCGACGGCAGCGTGCCCTCGCGGGTGAACGCCAAGTGGTTGCCGTCGATCACACACGCGGCCTCTACCGTACCCGCCACCAGCGCACGCGCGGCGTCCCGCTCACCACCGATGTGATCGCCGTGCTTGCCGAACAGCGCGTCGTGCTCCACCACCTGGAAGTCACGGTGAGGCTCGAGCCCCGCCTCGGCCAGGTGCAGCAGCGGCAGGAGGGTGGCCTGCGGCGAGTCCGAGGCCCCGACGCCCACCCGCTTGCCGGACAGCTGCGCGACGCTCTCGATGGGCGAGTCCGCGCGCACGAGGATCAGGCTCGTGAGATCCCGATCCGTGTCCCGCATGGCGATGGCCTCGGCCCGCCGCCCGCGGCGCGCTGCCGCTCGCTCGGCCTGCAGCCAGGCGAGCGGCGAGTTCCAAGCCACGTGCAGGTGGCCGGCGAGGTGGGCCTGCACCTGCGCTTCGTAGTTGGAGTAGAGGACGTAGTCGAAGGCCAGCCCGGCTGGGGCAAACCAGGCCTTGAAGCCCTCCCAGATGGTCACGACCTTGGGGTCGTAGGCCACCGCGCCCATGATCAGCGTGCGAGGTTCGGTCATGATGCCCTCGCTCAGAACAGCGGCATGTCGCAGCACGCCTTGCCGATGAAGTCGTACAGCACGTCCGTGGTGGGCGCCATGACCAGCGCCGCGCGGGCGTCGCGGAAGATGCGCTCCACGGCGAGCTCTTTGCGAAACGCGGCGCCGCCGCACACGCGCATCGCGAGATCCAGCACCTCGCCCGCGGTGTCGCCCGCGGCGGCCTTACTCTCCAGTACGCGCAAGACCGCATCGGCGCGCTGCGTCTCGATCGCGGCGAAGGTGTCGAGCAGCAGGGCCCGGGACATGTCCGTCTTGATCCGCATGCGTGCGATGTAGGCGCGCACCGTCGGCAGCTCCGCGATGCTGCTGCTCGAGTGCTCGAACGCCGTCTTGCTCACGTGGGCCGCGGTGCGCGAGGTGGCGGCCTCCATCAGCCCCACCGAGCAGGCCGCGTTCATCACGTTGAACCAGGGCAGCACCATCTCCAGCATGAGCGAGAAGCCCTGTCCGTCCGTGCCCAGCCGCCAGGCCGGATCGATGCGCACGTCCTCCGCGGTGACCGGGCACGAGTCGTTCCCGCGCAGCCCCAGCCCATTGAAGCCGCTGTCCACGCGCAGTCCCGGGGTCGTGCGTGGAACGAACCACAGGGTGCTCGCCTCCGCGCCTGCCACGGGCTTGCTGCTCCACACGTAGCTGTCGGCGCGGTTGGCCGACGTCACCCAGCTCTTGCGCGCGTTCAGCGCGATCTTGCCGCCCTGCTCGGTCGCGGTGCCGAGCGGCGCCCAGAACTGACTGCGTGAGCCCGCCTCGGAGAAGGCGAGGGTGGTCAGGTGTTTGCCCGCGGCGATGTCGCGACGCACGCTCTCCGAACCCAGGTTCTCGAGCACCGTGGTCGCCGCGTAGTGCATGCACACCACCATCGCGGTGGAGCCGCACTCGCGCGCCAGGCGCTCCACGACGAGCGCCGCGTCTCTCAGGCCCTTGCCTTGTCCGCCGACCGCGGTGGCGCTCACCAGGCCGAGGAGGCCCGCGTCCCGCAGCGCGGCGATGGATGCTTCCGGAAACGCGCTCTGCTCGTCCACGGCGCCAGCATGCTTGGCGACGACGTCGCTGGCGATTTGATCGACGCGTGCGTGAAGGTCTTCTTGGCTCATGTTCGTTCTCCTCTTGCGCCCGGATGGCGCGAGGGAGAGCGAGGCTCACCGTCACGCCCCGAGCGGCGTCTTGGCCCAAACCCGTTGGGCCGTCGGGTGCAGTCAGCGGTGAGACATGGTTCGGTTTGGCGGGCGCGTGCTCGCCAGCGCGACCTTGTGCAGCGGCGCTTGACCGCTGTCAACGCGTGGTGCGGGGTGACACCCGGTCGGGCACGCCAGCCATCCCGGAAGAGGATGGGGCCGGTCAGACGCGGAAACACGCCTCCCCGCGCGTCCCCCGCGCGCGCGGGTGGCCTCGCTCCACGAGGCGGGATAGCCTCGATCGGATGCGGCGAAGGTGCCTCAGGCTGACCGGGTTCGGCCTCGCTCTGAGCGGCGTTCTCTTCGTCGGCGCGTGCTCGAGCGAAGACGCACCGGCCAAGGCCTCCAAGTGCGGGGACCAGACCTGCGGCGAGTACCAGCGCTGCGACGTGTCGGGCCAAGCGCCGGCGTGCGTGTGCGTGACCGGCCACACGGGCGTGGACTGCGCCGAGTGTGAGGCAGGGTACGTGCTCCTGGGGTCCGCGTGCGTCCCCGAGCCCATCGACTGTGACGACAACCCCTGCGGGTCGCGGGGGCTCTGCGTCAGCGAGCCGCTGGGCGACCGCTGTCAGTGCTTTCCAGCGTACACCGGGCCAACCTGCGCGCAGTGCGCCGAGGGATATCAGGACAACGACGAGGACGGGACGTGCGCCGAGGCCTGCGGTCACCCGAGCTCGAACGTGGAGTGCGAGGCGCCGCTCGTTTGTGACGACTCGACGGGCACGGCAGCCTGCGGTTGCCCGAGCGGAACCACCGGCGCCAGCTGCGAGCTGTGCCTTCCAGGTCACGCGCGACGCGGGGACGGCTTCTGCTATCAGACGTGCGATCACCCGGACATCGACTGCGGTGCACCTCGACACTGCTTCGACGACGAGCGCCGTGAGCCGGCGAGGTGCGTCTGTCCGGTGGGCTACGCGGGCTCGGCGTGCGGCGAGTGCGCGCCTGACTTCAGCGCGGATTCGCAGGGGCACTGCGTCCGCGACGCGGTCGGCGGGTTCGACCTGCTCACGACCGGCGTCGTCGAGGGCCGACGCGCGCTGGTAGCGCTCGACTCGTCGACGGGCAAGAGCGCGCCGCTTCGCACCATCGACTCGGACATTCGAGGTCTGGCCAGGGATCCTGCAGCAGGCACGCTGTACGTGTCCTCGGGCTCGCAGATCTCGACGCTGGACGTCGCGTCCGGCGCGACGACGCTGATCGCGGCGCTGGGCATGGGGCATGGCACACCCCTGGGTTGGCGCCCGCTCACGGGCAAGCTGCACAGCTTGCGCTCGGGTAGTCCCTACACGCTGGTGTCCGTCGATCCTCAGACCGGAACGGTGGAAGATGTCGCTCCGACGGGCGAGAGCTGGGTGTGGGCCATGACCCACGACCCCGGCGCCGATCGGCTACTGGTCCTTCGATCTCAAGGTTCGTCCCCGAGCGTGATCGCGATCGACCCGGTGACGGGGCAGGCGACGCCGGCGGGCGACCTCGCCGGTATGACGGCGCTCGGCGCGAGCCACTCCTACGGCGGCCTCGCGCTCCTCCCCGGCGGAGCGCTCGCTGTGCTCGCTGCCGCCGTCCTCACGGAGGAGCAGCGTCGCGTGGCTGGCTGCGCCTACGCCGCTCACCGCCTCGGGCTCGACGGTTACGACACGGCGTCGGGTAAGTCCGACTACTTCTACAACGGTCCGCAGGGCACGCACGTGCTCGCGGCTTCGGGCTCTGGCAGAGAGATCGTGGGCTACGAGAGCTACACCGGACCAGGGACGGTGCTGCGCATTGCGTCGCAGAATCCGCAAGCGTTCATCTGCATTCGCACCTACGAGGAGACGCTGACCATCGAGATCGCGTCGAACGCGAAGTTCGCAGGGGGCGTCATCTACAGCTACGAGTCGGGGTTCCTCGCGAACGTCGAGGGCGGGTACACGCCGACCAGCGCTCGGATCGTCGCGTTCGGGGGAAGTCAAGCGAACTTCAGCGCGCTGACCGCACATCCGCAGGTGTTTCGTAGCTTGACCTCCGCAGAGGTGCAGGACCGGCTCCTGGGCGGCTTCGACCTCGCGCCGGCGGCGGCGCCCACCCGGCTCTTCTCGTTTGGCCTGGCGGGGTTGACGGCGCTGGGCTCCGTGGCCACGCCGGAGCTGCGCGGAACGGCGGGGCTGACGCGGCTGTGACGGACGGCGCGACCGTTGGCAGATAGCGTGACGCGGGCGCGGCTCAGCGAACGAGCTGCACCGGTCGCGAGCGAGGAGCCGTGCTCGTTGTCCCCCGCGGGCCGTTGCGGCGCGGAGCAGATCGCTACCCCGGCGACTCGAGGTACTCCGGAGGCACCGCGTCCGTGAGCCACACGCCGTTGTCGCTCACGTAGAACGCCATACCGTGGGCGTGCATGCGACCGGACGCCACGCGCAGCACGACCGGTCTCCCGCGGCGCGCACCCACCGCCCTGGCGGTGGCCTCGTCGGCCGACAAGTGGACGTGGTGACGCGCCATCTTGTGCAAGCCCCGAGCAAGAATCGCCTCGAGGTTCGCCGCGACCGTCCCGTGAAAGAGGAGCTCCGGGGGCACGGCCGGCGGGTAGCCCAGCTCGACGCGCACCGAGTGGCCCTGACTCGCGCGAATGCGCGCGCCGTCCGCGCTGAGCGCGAAGCGCTGCTTGGAGTTGGTCCGAACGATCTCGAGCAACGACTCACGCGACAGGGCTCGCCCGTGGGCGTTGCAGCGCGCCAAGAGCTCGTCGACGTCCACCCAACCGTCGGCATCCAGCGCCAGGCCAATGAGCCCTGGCTCATGGCGCAGCACGAGACTGAGAAACTTGCTGGTGGCGGTCTGCTTTCGGGACATCACGACGTGCTCGATATTGCCGGTCAGACGCGGAACCGTCGCGTGTCGACCGGGGCGAGTCGAGTCGGCCCGGCGATCAGCCCCCTTCGAGCCGCCAAGCCAGCTTCGCAGTCGCGGCGATGACCGCCAGCCCGAGTACGACTAGCAGTCCTCCCGCGATGGATGCGCCGACACGATCCCGCTCGCTGGCGCGCACCCACATCGTGCCGAAGGAGTTGACGCTGCGGAAGGCGAACATGTGGCGCCGCGCCGCCATGGCGTACAGCCCCGAGGCGACGTAGCAGGCGCCGGACGCCGCCACGAGCGCCAGGCCGAGCCACCGCGAGAGGCTCATCGCCATGGCACCGATGAACATCGGAGCCAAGCCACCCACGAACAGCAGCCTGTGACGGTAGAGGGCCGTGCGCTCGCGCCGCTCGGCCGGGGAGACGGAGTCCGGATCGGTGGTGGTCATGGCTGCTCTTCTTCACCTCGTGGAAAGGCGCCGCTCCGGCTCGACGTTGGGGGTGGTTTCCGCAGCTGGTCTAGCAGCTCTCCGGCGCAGCAGGATTGATAGCCGTCGAGACACCACCTGGCCAGGATACGCGAATAGCAGCGGGTAGTCAGGCGCTCGATCGTTTCGCTCCGCCGAGCCCACTCGCGATAGAGTGAGCACTCCAGTGAACACCTCGTTCGCGTTCGAAGCTCGGGTCGTCCCGTGCACGGTGTGCGGCGCACCGCTGGCGCTGGGCGCCGCCGGCGGTCGGCAGGGCTGCACTCACTGCGGCGCGGAGCAGCAGGCGGTGCACGGGTCGCGGGCCATCCCTCGAACACCCGCGGTGGCGGAGGCCGCGCGGCTCGACGCGCTTCGCCAGCAGGATCGCCACGCGCCTGCAACGCCGCCGGAGGTCGCGGACTGCTTCGCCGGCACGGAGCTCTTGCCGTGGAAGGTGGGCGCAGCGCTCGGGCATTGGCAGCGGGCCAGGCACGACTTGGCGGCCACGCCGAACCCGGACGCCGAACGCCTCCTGCATCGGCTCACGCTGGGGCTCGCCGAGCACTTCGAGTACGAGGGCGATGCGCTGCGAACCCGGAGCTTGCTCGAAGGCGCGCTGGACGTCGCGCGAGAGAAGCCGTCCCGGCAAGCCCTGGGCGCCGCGCTGGCACGCAGCGCCTGCACGGCGGGAGACCTGCAGGCGGCGCAGGCGTGGCTCGATGGGTGCGATCCCACGCCGGACGACCTCGCCAGCGACACCGCCTACCGCTTCGCGCGCGCGCTCGTCGACACCACTCGAGGGGACTTTCAGGGTGTGGTGAACGTGCTGGGGACCGACCACGAGGCGGTGCCGCTCGACGACGAGCACGAGCCCGCTTGCGCGGCGCTGCGCGCCCATTGCCTCGAGCGCCCGGGCCGCAGCGACCTCGCGCGCGATCTCCTCGCGGACACGGCGTGCACTCGGTACCGGGGACCTCCCGCTCAGCCACGCCTACGCGCCGGAGTGCGCGGTGCTGTGCGCCGACGCGTGGGAGAAGAGCGGCCAGTCCGTGATAGCGGTCGACGTGCTCATCGCCGCGAAGCGCGAGGTGGGACCGCTCGGGAGGCGCCGGACCAAGCGCTTCGTGTCGGCGCACTCCCAGTGGCAGCTGTGCCCGAGGAGCGAGCCCGAGGCAGAGCGGCGTATGGCGCAGCTCGAGCCCGCGTCGTTGGAGAGCGGAGCCATGGGGGGGCTGACCCTGACTCTGATGGGCACCTACGGCCTGGTGTGGGCAGCGAGCGCGCTGCTGCTTCCGCCGCTGCTCGGCCCCCTCGGCGTGGAGATGACCGTGAGCGGCGTCGGTTTCTCCATCTTGCTCGGCGGCATTCTGGCGATCTTTCTGCCCGTTGGACTGGGCGGCGCGGCGCGGGCTCGGCGCCGCGCCAAGCTGCGAGCCAGTGGACGCGCGTACGGCGCCCACGTGCTGGCCGCGAAGACGGCACCGACCGATCCCGGAGCAGGCCGAGTGACGGTCGAGCTCAGCCTGCTGATCACCCCAGACGATGGCCCGGCCTACCGGTCCGAGGTGCGGACGAACATCCAGCGGGAGATGCTCGAGAACTTCCAGCCCGGCAAGCTGTTGATCGCCAGGGTGCACTCGACCAATCTTCACGAGTACGCGCTCGAAGTGGTGTGACCGAGCGATGAGGCACCCCAGGCTTGGGTGAAGCCGTACTGATCGCACAGCTCCGACAGCAACTCGTGCTGCGTGTGCGATGCGACTGGGCTCCGCGACGGCCGCATGCGCGAGGTCGCACTCGCCGTTTCGCGGGGCTACTCCGACAAGGACATCGCGGCGGCACTCGGCATTTCCACACACATCCTCGGACTGGACGGGTTCTGGCAGTTCGTTTCCTACGCGCACGCGCCGCCGCCCGCTTTACCGGCGCTCGCGTCCCGTGCGAGGATGTGGCTATGGGCTGGGCGAGGCGAGGCAGCGAGCGTGATCGGCGCCGCTGTGCAGTTCCAAGCTGGCGGACGGTGGTCGCGCTCACGGTGAGCGCGTTGCTCGGGACGCTGACGACGGCCGAAGCGCGGGCCGGTTCGGAGTTTCCCGGCGGGGCACTCACGTTGGAGGTGATCGCTGGAGCGCCGGGCACGCTGCTGGAGGGCAATCCCAATGGCCTCGACTCGTCGCGTGCTGGCGGCGGACTGCGTCTCGCGCTTGGCGAGCCGACGGCCTTTCACGTTCGGGTTGGCTACATGCACCAGTTCGTGGGGATGAACGAGGTGACGCGGAGGGGTGAGGGGGACATCCGGCAGACGGGATACACGCTGACGCGCAGCTATGTTCCGCTGCTCGGGGGTGTGATCCTGTACCTCGAGAGCAGTGATCTGGGGCCGATCTTTCTCCTCTTCGAAGCCGGCGCAGCGCTGAGCCTGAAGAACCGCGAGAAGGACGCTGGAGGAGGGTCGGTCGAGTCGACGGACGAGCAGGTCTTGGGAGCGGCTGGATCGTTCAGTTGGGGGTTCCTCTTTGCCCACCCCTTGGATCTTCGTGTGGGGTTCGAGATTCCTGACGTTCGCGATGCGCGTGACAACCGCGAGTACGTGTTCACGCTCTCGCTGGGTCTGGCGTGGGAGTTGTGGTGATGCGCCCTCTCCACGATGTCCCGATGGCAGCGCTCGTCGCGAGCGCAACGCTCATGCTAACAGGACGTGCCTACGGCCTGTGCGAAAGCATTCCCGGGACCACGCGCCGGATGCTCACAGATCACGCCCTGGTCACCAATGCACAGATCTACGGCGCGGTGGGGCTGTTCGAGTCGACCCTGGTCCCCGCCCTCGCCGACCCGAGCGGCAAGGACTTTCGCTTCGCGCTGCAGGTCAACTCCATTTTCAACGTGTTGACGCTGCCTTCCAACTGCGATGGCGAGCCCGCGATGCGCCACTTGGACATCACGGCGACGGCTTGGGGGTTCACGTATGAGTTCACCGAAGGCCTCTCCGCGTTCTACTCCACCGCCATCACGGCGTCGGCGCTCACTCCACTCGGCCCGGCGGGGCGCTACTATGGGCCGGCCTTCCTCCTCCTGGGCAGTCTGCCCTATGGCTTGGTCGCTCCCCTCGCTGGAGTGGCCTGGCCCCGCGCCGTGCGCGAGGGCGACTTCTCTTTCGCTTCCGACTACGTGGCCGGACTCGCGGTGGATGCCGCGATCACCAACATCTCCATAGGGTACGTGGGTACCGAGGGTGTGTTTGGCAGCATCGACAGCCCCTATTCCGGGCTGTTCACACGCGCTGCGGTCAACGAACGCCTGGCGGAGTTGGCCTACGTGAAGGCGGGGCTCTCGAACGTCGATTGGATGCTTCCCGACCGCACGCTCGACCAGGTTGGTTCCACCGCTCTATTCCTGCGCCGCATCCAGTGGCGCGCCCCCATCGATCCGCGGCAGGTCGCCGCCAACCAGCTCGACAGCGCTCGTCGGTCGCTGGGCAACCTCTCCGTGACCACCGTTCACCTCGAGCAGTGGAACATCGGCGAGCAGGTCGACATCATCGGTTCGGCGTACGCTCATCCGTTCCAAGACCTCGACGAGATCAACCTGGCGTGGCACGACGACAAGGTCTATCCGACGTCGGGCAATGCCCACCCCAACCCTACACGCGACCTCCGTTCCAGCTCCAGTGTTTGGCGCGCGAGCCTCGGCGTCATGAAGGTCCCCACGATGTACTACTACGGTATCGAGGGCGGATATCGCCTGCGTGCCTCCGTGAGCTACCTGACCGGCCGTGACACGATCCCCGTCGTGGCGCAGCTCGAGCTCAACTCCCCCGAAGTCATGTCGGCCTTTCCCTATGCCGACAATCACGTGAGGCTGCAGATCCGGGCGAGCTTCGATTGACGCGCTCGCAGTCGCCATCGCCGAGCAAGACCATGCCCCGTACTTTCACGTTCGCCTTCACCGTCCTGGCCTTCATCCCACCCGGCTGCACGGGATACGAGATGGACGACGATGAGCCGTGCAGAGACGTCGGCTACGGCATCAGCGCGCGGGTCTTCTCGTGCACCGACGACCACGACGCTGCGAATGCCGCATACGAGCTGTTTCAGTCGACCTACCGGTGCAACGTCGAGGCCCTCGAGAACATCAAGGCTGATCAGGGCGTCAGCGCGACGTTCGAGTGCTCGCGTCGGATTCAAGAGCTCACCTGCGAGCAGATCGTGGCGGCCGGCCACGTCGACGTCGCAGACCTCGAACTCTGGGTCAACGCCCACCCCGCCTGCCAGGCCGTCCTCATCCGTTGAAGCGCCGTCTCGCTAGTCGACATCGTGCGCAAGCTTCGTTGAGAGGTTGCCGGGGCGGCGCGGTGCCGACGTGCCCGCGTCTCACCAGCACTGTGCGGCGGCGCGACGCGGTGATCACGTGCCAACGTCGTGATGCCAAGCACTGGCCTCACGCTGCCGCGGTCACAATGGCCGCGCGGCGGAAGAAGACCTCGGCGAGCACGCGGAGGTGCGGCGCCTCCCGGGCGGTGTCCGAGTGAAAGCTGCGCCGAACGGCCGGGCTGACGCGGCTCTGACGGACCGCGCGACGCACGCCAATCGCCAACCTCGAACCCGCAGGCTAGACTTCGCGCGTGCGGCTCACTGGGTGGTCTCCTACCGAGCTCGCGGCAGCGCTCACGGTGCTCGCCGCGTGCTCGGCGTCGAACCTGGACGACTATCGCGGCGCGGGCGCGTCCGGCGGCGCCAACGCCGCCGACTCGGCCGCCGAAGCGGCTCTGGCGGGGGCCGGGGGATTGCCGTCGTCCGGCGGCAGCACCCAGGCCGGCGGCGCCGCGGGCGCCGGGGGCGGCGCGTCCGGCGGCGCTCCCGCGGACTCCGGCGTGGACGCGGACGCGGGCTGCGCGGGCGGCACCGCCAACTGCGATGGCGTCGCGAGCAACGGCTGCGAGACGACGCTCGGAACGAGCGCGAACTGCGCGCACTGCGGCAACGCCTGCAGCGCACCCATCGGGACGACCGCCTGCGTCAACGGTGCATGCAAGGTCACAGCGTGCCCCGATCACCGCGCCGACTGCGACGGTCTAGCGGGGAACGGCTGCGAGACGGATCTGAAGACGACGGCGACGTGCGGTGGTTGCCAGAACGCGTGTCCGCCGAGCTTCGCCTGTGACCAGACGCCGAGCGGCGTCTACGTGTGCGCCTGCAGCAGCGACGCTTCGTGCTTGAACGGAGGGGTTTGCTCTGGCTTCGCGGTCTGCGTCTGCGGAGGGAACGCTTGCGGCTTGGGACAGCGTTGCACCCTCATCGGTACGTGCTTCTGACCCGAGGGTCGCCCGCCCCTGTCGTGACCTGTCACGCGGCGTAGAGAATTGTCGCGGGCCGCCGCACGTTGCGGCCGGCGTGTCATCATCGAGCATGCGCCGCCTGCCGCTGCTGCTCGTCGCCGCCGCCCTGGCGCTGCTCCTGGGCCACGATCCCGTGCTGCGCCACGCCCGGGCGACGCGCCTGCTCGAGTCCCTGGGGAGAGCCGATGCAGCGGCGGCCGAGCTCCTGGAGACCGACGTCGAGCTACCGGGACGGCATGGGCCCGTCCGCGCCCGCCTGTACCGATCGGCCGCGGGAGCGCCGGGGCCCGGGCTCGTCGTCGCGCATGGCGTGCACTACCGCGGCATCGACGAGCGGCGCCTCGTCCCCTTCGCGCGCCAGCTCGCGCGCGCCGGGCGCGTCGTACTCACCCCCGAGCTCGACGACCTCACGCAGTATTCGATCACCATCCGCGGCGCCGACACCATCGAGGACGCCGTCCACTGGCTGTCCAGCGGCGACCTGGCAGCGGGGACGAAGGTCGGCGTGCTCGGCTTCAGCTTCGCCGGTGGGCTAGCGCTCGTCGCCAGCAGTCGGCCCCAGGTCGGACGACACGTCGAGTTCGTCACCAGCGTCGGCGGCCACCACGATCTCGCCCGTGTGCTGCGCTTCCTGCTCAGCGACCGCGTCGAGACCCCCGACGGCCCCGCCCAGGAGCAGGCCCACGAGTACGGCCTCGTCGTGCTCGTCTACCGCTACGTGGACCACTTCGTCGACCCCGAGGACGTCCCCGCGATGCGCGACACCCTGCGCTTCTGGCTGCGGGAGGATCGCGCCGCTGCCACCGCACGCGCGTCAAGGCGCGTGACGGAGCGCGGGGAGCGGCTCTTCGCGCTGCTCGAGTCGGGGAGGCTCGCCGAGCTCCGCCCGGAGCTCGAGCGGCTGCTCACCGCTGAGCAGGCCGCGCTCGCCGCGCTGTCTCCCGCTGGGCGCCTGCACGACGTCGCCGCGCCCGTCTATTTGCTGCACGGCGCAGGTGACCGCGTGATCCCACCCGCGGAGACGGAGTGGGGCGCGAGGGAGCTGCGGTCACGCCCGCATCGGGCGCTCGTCTCTCCGCTGCTCGAACACGTCGAGGTCAGCGGGCAGCCGGGAGTGGCGGACAAGCTCGCGCTGGTCACCTTCATGTCCAGGATGATGTAGCGCGGCGCGCGACTCGCCGTGCCCGCGTCTCGAGTTCCGCCGACAGAGCGGCGCGACACCAGAGCAGGACCCCGGTCCAGGACCGTCCACCCCGGCGCTCTACCCTGTGGCAAACTGCCACGCTCGCATGGACCGTGTCGACCGGTGTCGTTCTCCGAGCCTTGCCGTCGGAGAAGGGATGCGAAAAACTCCTCTGCGCGTCGAGGACAAAAGTCCGCGCGACAGAACCCCAGCGTACTAGGCTAACCCCGTGGAGGAAACATGCGACTTCTGACAGCCCTTTCCCTGGTTTCCGCGGCCGCACTGGTCACTGCCTGCGGTGGAGCGCCCAAACCCGAGGCGCAGTCGGCTCAATCCAGGGCCGCCGTGAGCGCCGCCGAGGCGGTGGGCGCGCAGAACGTCCCGCAGGCTGCGCTGCATCTCAAGATGGCGAAGGACCAAGTGGAGAGCGCGGAGGCTCACATGGCCAACGGCGACAACGAGCTCGCGGAGTTGGCGCTGAAGCGCGCCGAGGCGGACGCCGAGCTGGCGCTGGCACTGACCCGCGAAGAGCAGCTGCGCGCTGAAGCTCGCGAGGCCCAGCAGAAGGTCGAAGCGCTGAAGCAGAAGTGAGAACCCGAACTCTCGACGGCAGGAGATGATGAAGATGAAACAACTTGCTCGCACGTTGCTGAGTGGGACAGTCTGTGGCTCTCTGCTGCTGGCCTGTGGCGCAGCGCAGCCCACCCCGGAGCTGGTGGATGCCCGCCGTGCGTACGCCGAGGCCCGCTCGGGTCCGGCGGCGCAACTCGTGCCGGACGAACTGTTGAGCGCCAAGCAGGCGCTGGACCGCGCCGAGGCAGCGCACGAGGCGGACGACGGTTCCGACGAGGAGAAGAGCCTGGCCTACATTGCCAAGCGCAAAGCAGCGCTGGCGACCTCGAAGGCGGGCTATGCGCAAGCCCAGCTGGACATCCAAGCCGCCGACAAGAAGTACAAAGAGACCCAAGATGCGCTGCGCAAGACGGCTCAGAGCGAGCTCGAGGCGAACCGGGAGCAGCTGGAGCGGGTGCGCCGAGAGTTGGCCGCCCAGACCAACCAGGTGAGTGAGCAGTCCTCCGTACTCAAGAAGCAAGAAGCGGAGCTCGCTGCTCGGCAAAAGGCGCTGGAGGCCGAGAAGGTCGCGCGCATCGCGGCAGAGAAGAAGGCGGCAGCGGCGCTGGCCAGCTTGGAAGAGATCGCACGCATCAAGGAAGAGCAGCGCGGGATGGTCATCACGCTGGACGGTGGCGTGCTGTTCGCAACGGGCAAGTCCCAGCTCTTGCCGATCGCCGAGCAGCGGCTGGCCAAAGTTGCCGAAGTGCTGCAGAACCAGCCCGACAACAAGAGCATCACCGTCGAGGGGCACACGGATTCGGTCGGCGCGGACGCCACCAATCTGAAGCTGTCTCAGGCGCGCGCGGAGTCGGTCAGGACCTATCTGATCAGCCAGGGCGTCCCCGCCGCGCGAATCAAGGCCGTCGGTCGAGGCGAGAGCGTGCCGATCGGCGACAACAAGACGCCCGAAGGCCGAGCCACGAACCGTCGCGTGGAGATCATCGTAGGCGATTGAGCCGAGGCGGCGGGGCTCGTCGCCGCCCTCGCGAGCTGGTCGCGCAGGGCCTCGCGGGACGTCGTGTCATCGAGCAGCGGACCCCGCGCTTGGTCGAGAGCTCGAGGTGTCGAGCAAGCTCGGGCAAGACCCTGAAATCCCAGGGTTCCTGGAGGAGGCGAAGAGAAATCTTCGCGTAGTGCCTAACAAAACTCCGCCGGCCACGTTGTCCTGGTGAGGCCATGGAACGGGACCCCCAGCCACCAGCCGACGCCGATGATCGCGCCTTCGTGAGGGCGGCCCTGGCGCGCTACGAGAAACCCCTGCTCCGCTTCGCGCGCAGCATCGTGGGCAGCGCCCACGCCGCCGACGTGGTGCAGGACACGTTCGTCGCGCTGTGCAAGGCCGAGCGCAGCGAGGTGGAGGCGCACCTGGTGGCCTGGTTGTTCACCGTGTGCAAGAACCGCGCGCTCGACGCGCATCGGCAGCGGCGCCGCCTCGAGCCGCTCTCGGATGAGGAGGACGACATGGAGAGCCCAGACAGCGGACCCGTCAGCCAGCTGGAGCGACGGCAGTCCGTGCATCGGATCGAAGCGGCGATGGCCGCGCTCAGCGATCCGCAGCGCCAAGCCGTGACCCTGAAGTTCGCTGCTGGGCTGCGCTACAAAGAGATCGCCGAAGTGATGCAGACCAGCGTGTCGAACGTGGGTGTCATGCTGCACACGGCATTGAAGAGGATCAAGGACGAGCTCGGCCCCGACTCGGAAGCACTGTTGAACGCGAGGAGCGCCCAATGAACATCGAGCCGAACGATCCGCGAGTGACGGCCTACGCCCTGGGCGAGCTGCCCGAGAGCGAGGTAGAACGATTCGAGCGCGCGCTGGCCGAGAGCCCCGGGGCGCAGGCCGAGGTCGAGGCGCTGCGAGCGCTGTCGAGCGAGCTGTCCGAGCACCTCTCCGAGAGTGACTCCACCCTCTCGAGCGCGCAGCGAGAGCGCATCGAGCAGGCCCTGACGGACGGTCTCGGACCCGAGCGCAACTCCGCGAGGCGCGCCGAGCGCGGTGGCAGCGGGAAGAAGCTCCTGCGGCGGGTGCTGCTGGCGGCGTCGGTCACGCTGCCCATGGCCGCGGCTGCGGTGCTGTACGTGAGCAGCGCCGGCCGCAGCCCGGAGGAGCAACACGCCGTCGGGTACGTCGACGGTAAGAGTATGGACTTGCCGCCCGCGACGGCGTCGTCAGCCGCCACGAAGCTCCCGGGCGACCAGGGGGCGCTCGGGCGAGGCAAGTTCAAGAGCGACACAGGCGAGCGCTTGCCCGGGTTCACCCACGACACCGAGAGCTACGACTCGCTGGCGGACAACCCGTTCATCAGCGTCAAGACCGATCCGCGCTCCACCTTCTCCGTGGACGTAGACACCGCGTCGTACTCCATCGTGCGGCGCTTCTTGCTGCGCGACGGAAAGTTGCCGCCCAAGGGCGCGGTGCGGATCGAAGAGCTGATCAACTACTTCCAGTACGACTACCCGGCGCCGCCCGCCGGCAGTCCCTTCGCCGTGTCCACGGAGGTGAGCGCAGCGCCCTGGGCAGCGCAGCACCGGCTGGTGCGCATTGGCATCAAGGCTCGAGAGCTGGACATGAAGGGCCGCCCCCCGCTCAACATGGTGTTCTTGCTCGACGTGTCGGGCTCGATGAACGCGCCGGACAAGCTGCCGCTGCTGAAGCGCGCGCTCAAGCTGGTGGTCGAGCAGATGGACGAACGCGACACGGTGGCCATGGTGGTGTACGCGGGCGCCTCGGGTCTGGTCCTGCCCCCCACCCGCGGCAGCAACAAGGACGAGATCTTGTCGACGCTGGAGCAGCTGGACGCCGGCGGCTCGACCAACGGCGGCGAGGGCATCGAGCTGGCGTATCGCACGGCCGAGAGCGCCTTCGTGAAAGACGGCGTCAACCGCGTCGTGCTCGCCACCGACGGCGACTTCAACGTGGGCGTCACCAACCAGAGCGATCTGGTCGACCTGATCGAGCGGAAGGCGAAGACCGGAGTGTTCCTGAGCGTGCTCGGCTTCGGCATGGGCAACTACAAGGACTCGACCCTCGAGAAGCTGGCCAACAAGGGCAACGGCAACTACGCCTACATCGACGACATCGCCGAGGCTCGCAAGGTGCTGGTCGAGCAGGCCGCGGGCACCTTCGTGACTGTAGCCAAGGACGTGAAGCTGCAGCTCGAGTTCAACCCGCTCGCGGTCGAGGCGTTTCGTCTCATCGGCTACGAGAACCGCGTGCTCGCCCATCGCGACTTCAACGATGACAAGAAGGACGCCGGCGACATCGGCGCGGGCCACACGGTCACCGCGCTGTACGAGGTCGTGCCCGCAGGCGGCAAGGTGCCTGGCGGCGACGTCGATGGTCTAAAGTACCAGAAGCCCACCAGTCCGAGCACCGCTGCGCACAGCGGCGAGCTTCTCACCGTGCGGCTGCGCTACAAAGCGCCCGACGGCCAGCAGAGCCAGTTGATGGAAGTCCCCATCCGCGACAGCCACAAGCACCTCTCCGACGCCAGCCACGACTTCCGCTTCGCCTCGGCGGTGGCCGCCTTCGGCATGCTGCTGCGCGACTCCGAGCACAAGGGCAACGCGACCTACGAACAGGTGCTCGGCCTCGCCGCCGTAGGCGAGGGCCGCGACCACGAGTCCCGCGCCGAGTTCCGCAAGCTGGTGCAGACCGCGGCGAAGCTGGCGAGGCAGCGGGCAGTTGCTGGCGATTGAGACCGAGCGGTTCTGTATGCCGGCCGCCCCCACGAAGTGAGTTCGCTCGACGGCCTCTTCAGAGCCCCAACGCGAAGCGCAACGCATCGTCGAGCTGGTGCAGCCTCGCCGCGGTGAGGCTCCCGGCGCGCTCCAGCAAGTCGTCCTTGGGCACAGTCACCAGCCAGTCGCAGTTGACGACTCCACCTCTCGGCAGACCTTCGGTGCGACCGACCTTGACCTCGACTGCGAAACCGCGCACCGTAGTCGACACGGGCGCCACGATGACGAGTGCACGCACCACGTAGGCCTCGTCACGGGATACCAGGACGACCGGTCGGCGCTTGTCCAGCTTTGCCCACCAGATTTCGCCGCGCCTCACGTCTCGTCCCAAGGCAGATCGGCGATCGCTCGGCGCGCGAGCTTGCGCGCCTCGCCGATCTCACGCGAGGTCTCGGGCATGGCCCGGTAGGCAGCCACGTATCGCTCGACTTCGCGCTCGTAGGCCTCGAGCTGCAACAACTGCCGCAGCGCCCGACTGAGCAACGCGCTCCGCGTCTCGCCCGTCGCCTGGCGGAGCCGCTCTGCCCGAGCCAAGAGGCTTCGGTCGAGGCTCACTCCGATCTTTTCGGACTTGGCGCTCACGGTATGAATTTGTCCTACCAAGGTAGCTTCGTCAAGGCTCTTTCGCAGAGTGAGTCAGCTCCGGGTCGAGAACTGGCAAGCCTGAGGGGTACACGCGTCGAGGTCCGCCATCGTCGAACCCCAAGGATCACCCGGCCTCACTAGCTCTGAGCCTCCTCACCGAAGCGCCGGAACGAGCGATCACGATGCTGCGAAACGCCTATCGGAGCGCGCTCGAGCTGGCGGGTGAGTTCTCGGCGATGCGCATCGCGCCGCGAGGCGCAGGCGCTGCGAGTAGGCGTCGAGCGCAGCAGTGATCACCTGCCGAATGACGTCACTGACAGCCGAAGCCTACGCACTTCTTGCTCGCGCACTCGATGTCTCGCACACACGCTGCGCCGCTCGGCTGTGGTGCGATACAGGTGTCGCTCTTCCAACTGCACAGCGCGCCGGCGCACTCCACGTCTCGCAAGCACGGCGCCCCAGCGGGCAGCGGCGCGGTGCAGGTGTTGGTCTTCCAGCTGCACACGAGCGGCGCGCAGTCCCCGTCCACGAAGCACTTCTTGCCCGCGCTGGTGCCGCCCGCGCCGCCCGCGCCCGCGGCGCCAGACGAGCCTGCGACTCCGCCCCCGCCCCCTGCGCCGCTGCTGCCCCCTGCGCCGCCGCTGCCCCCTGCGCCGCCTGCGCCCGGCGCCCCCGCTACGCCCGCTGCGCCGGCTACGCCCACTGCGCCCGCCTCACCGCCCGTGGCCGCGCCGGCTCCTCCCGCGGCTCCTGCTGCGCCTCCCGTCACCGCGCCGCCCGGTCCCATCAGCCCATCATCACTCGCGCCACCACACGCCGCGCACAGCACGGCACACGTCACCATGAGTCGTCTCATCGGTCCCTCGTCTCTCTTCGTTCGGGTCAGAGCAAGCAAGCCGCGACCACACCGGCCAACAGTGAGCCAGGCTGTGACGGCTCGCAGCGCTCGATGCCATTGCACTCCGAGTCTCCACGGCACGTCGTGAGCTCGTCGCTGAAGAAGCAGTCCTTGGGCTCGCGGCACTCGCTGCCACCGCCCACGGTGGCGATCAGGCAGCAGACCTGT
The DNA here is from genome assembly GCA_019637295.1 of Polyangiaceae bacterium. Lineage (GTDB taxonomy): Bacteria > Myxococcota_A > Polyangia > Polyangiales > Polyangiaceae > JACKEA01. The sequence goes on along the minus strand of JAHBVX010000015.1, from coordinate 79,688 downwards.
CCGGTCGGGCAGTCTTCGCTGCCATCGCAGGTCAGGGCTGGGCCCGCGCACTCGGTGAGCGCGCCGCAGCTACCGCTGACGGCTTGGTTGTTCACGACCTGGATGCAACACACCTGACCCGCGCCGCACAGACAACCCTCGGCGCCCGGACACACCACTCCCTGGGGCGTGGGCTGGCGCCAGTTGTGACTCTTACAAGCGGTGTCGTTCCCGCCCAAACTCGAGCTCTCGTCGCTACACCCGACCGTGAGCTGCATCGCCGCGACGACCAGACCGACCGAAAGAACGCCTCGAACAGGAGCCATGCCGAAGGAGTGCAACCAGGGGAGGTCTCTGATCATCATTTCTTCACGGGCTCCGCCTTCTCGTCCACTCGCACACGCAACGCACGGGCCTCGGGGCCCAGAGCGCCGAACGGAAACTCGCGATCGTAGCGATCCAGCTCGGCGCGGGCGCGGGCGGGGTCGCCGGCCCTCAGCGCCGTGCGCGCGCGGTCGAGCGCGGCGATCTCGCGCGTGAGCGCGCTCGGATCGACCGGGGCTGACGCAGCCGAGGCCGGAGCCTTGGGCCGGCGACCCATCGCGCGCGGCGCGCTAGGCTCGGCGACCGGCGCTTGCAGCTCGGCGGTCGCAGGGGGCGGCGCGATGTCTGGGGGAGGACCCTCCGCGAGGCTCACCGGTGGGGTGGCGCTCGGGGCGGGCGCGGGAGCGCGCTCGGTTTGGAGCCCGACGACGGCGAGGGCGACCACACCGCCACCCGCGGCGACCAGCGCAAGCCACTTGCCGACCAGGGCACCGCCGCTGCTCGCCGCGGCTCCACCCGCGCCGTCGGCGCCAGAGCCCGCTGGCACCCCGAGCCCCAGCGCCATCAGGGTGCGCTCTTCCCGCGCGCGCTCCTCGTCCGGCTCGAACGCCGCTTCCAACAGCGCGCGCTCGAGGTCGTCGCCCACGTCGCGGAGTCTCTCGAGGTCGCTCATGGGGTCTCCTCTCGCGCAGCGCGCGCGCGCAGTCGCGTCGCCGCGGCCTGGAACAGCTCTCGTCCGCGTCGAAGGCGCGAGGCGACGGTACCCGGAGCGGTGCCCGTGACCTCGGCGATCTCACGCATGGTCAGGTCCTCGAGCTCGAACAGAACGAAAGCGGTGCGCACGTCCTCGGGCATGCCTGCGAGCACGTCGTCCAGCTGCGCGCGTCGCTGCTTGGCGGACAGCAGCTCGTCGGGCTGAGGCTCGGGCGATACCTGGCGTTGCTCTGCGTCCCCATCCGCCGGCAGCACGTGTCGGCGTGCGCTCCGGAGCTGCTCGAGGGCAACCCTCACGCACACGCCGTACAGGAACGAGCGGGCGACGCGGATCGAGCCGAGCTGCGGCAGCGAGACCATGAACACCTGCTGCACCGCGTCATCGAGCGCCCCTCGTGGGACCCCCCGGCTCCACAGAACTCGGGTCACGAAGCCGTGATGCTCGCGCACGAACCCCCGCGCGTCGTCGCGCGCGACGGACCGCGGCATCGGGCTCTCGATCGCCAAAGCGTGGCCGAGCATATGCCGGGAGTGCGCTCGGGGGTCCGGTTTGATCACCCGAAGTGCGGCTCAGCGCAGCTCGACGCCCAGCTCGAGCGCCGCCCCGAGCGACACCCGGGGAATGTCGTGCACCCGCTCGCCGGAGTCGAAGGTGTAGTGCTGCCGCTTCAGCGGGAAGCCCGCGCCGAGCTCCGCGCTGGCGACGAAGGGCGCGCTGAACTGCCACTGTCCCCGCGCGCCGACGGTGGGCAGGAGCCACACGCTGCTGTGCCGTCTACCCTGCGTGAGGTTCACGCCCTCGGCGTCGAGCCGCCCGAGCTCGAAGCCAGCGCAGGGCCTGAGCGCGAGCGACCCCTGGGCTGGAATGCGGACGGGGCAGCCCACCAGCCCCGCGCTGGTGACCCCCAGCTCGGCCCGACCGCCGACCCTCGCGACGTCGCCGGTGGTCCGGCGCACCATCAGCAGCGTGAGCGGCGCGAGGATGGCCCCCTCCGAGCTCGCGCCGGCGGCGGCGCCGAAGCCGAGACCCGAGCCGGGCAGCGCGCTCTCGAACGGCACCAGCGTCAGTCCGGCGTAGAGGGACCACACAAGCGACTGCGCCCTGGGCCCGGCCGCGACGGGCGGGGGTGCTGCGGGCTCGGGCACGGGGTCGCGCGTCACTTCGCTCGACGCCTCGGGATCGAACGACAGCGCGGTGATCAGCGCGAGCGCGTCCACGACCTCACGACAGGCCGCCCCCCGCACGCTGCGCTCCGCGAGCTCGCCACGTGGGCCCGCGATCCGTACACGACCTTCCAGAGCAGGCGCGCTCTCGATCACGACCTCCACCGCTCTGGCGTCGGGGCCCGGAGCGATTATCGCGTGCTTGGTGCGGCCCGTCACACCCGCCACGAACGCGCGTGCATCCGGGCACTCGGGCGGCGCGCGATACTCGACGCGAAAGCGCACGACCCCATCGGCGCCGAACGCCGAGCACGAGAGCGCGATGGCCACACAAGCCAGTCGCCAAGCAGACATGCTCCCCGGACTAACATGGCGGCGCGGGCGCGGCGTGCGTGTGCGGCACCTGGCGGCATCGATGAACATCGCAGGCCCCCTACCGCTCGTCGAGCAGACCCCGCTTGGGACACGTCCACGAGAGGTCCTCGTCGCAATCCCGTCCGAACGCATAGCCGATCCAGAGCCCGGTCGTGACGTGACTGAGGCCGAAGCGCTCGGCGTCGCGGCTCGCTTCGCGGGAGAGCAGCAGGCTCGCACGCAATCCCGCGGTCACGCGCTCGAACACGCGCAGCGCCATCAGATCGAGGTAGGGCTCGACGACCCACCCCGACACGGGCCGCGAGCGTCCGTCTCGCGGCTCGTCGCGGAGCAGGGCGAGCCAGCCGCCGCGAACCCCGACTCCCGCGGCCCAGTTCGCCCCACCGACACGCACTCGTGCGTCGGGACCGAAGCGCAGGAAGTCGCCGTCGGGGGTCCAGGCGGGCGCCAGGTACGCACCGAGCCCGAGCGACGATACGTCGCCGAGCGGGAGGTTCAGCATGGGCGCGAGCCACAGACCGTGACCTACGCCGTCGTCGCTCTCATCGCGGGAGGAGTCGAGATGCAGGGCGTAGCCCGCCTCCAACGTCAAGTGAGCTTGGCGCACCCACCGCTCCGGCGGGGGTGGCGACAGGCACGGCATGCAGAGCGCCGGGTCGTCGTCGCAGGTCACCTGAGAGAGGCACGGCATGCACAACGCGGGCTCAGCGTCGCAGTCCGGCGGCGCTTCGACCTCGATCACCTGGCGTTCCCCTGCCCCTACGCTGACCTGCGTGCGGCGGCTCCCCCGGCCGTCGCTGATGACCAGCTCGTGCTCTCCGGGTGTGACGAACAGCGTGTACGCGCGAACCTCCGCGGAGAGCACGACCCCGTCGAGGGTGACCTCGCTCTCTGCAGGTGCGCGCACCTCGATGACCCCGAGCGTGCTGGCGATCTCTGACAGCTGTGCGCGCGCCCGTTCCCGCGTCCGTTCATCGTCCGAACAGGCGACGTAGCGCTCGAGGGCCCGCGCCAGCGCCACGGCATTGCCCGCCGCGCGCGCCGCGCGCGCCAACTGCAGCGCGAGGCGCGGGCTCGGGCTGAGCTCGTAGGCCCGCGTCAGCTCCGCGTGCGCGCCGTCGAAGTCGCGTTGTTCCGCGGCGCGGGCTGCGCGCTGCACGTGGTCCTCGCTCGCGCTGCGGTCGGCCTCCGTCGGCTCGCTTGGCCGGCACCGGTCCGTCGCTCGCGCGCCGGGAGCGATGCTGGCCAGCGCCGCGCCCACGAACAAGGCGCGGCGCGCCAGGATCGCGTCACGGTCAGTCACGCCGTCGTCCTCACCGCTGGGAGTATAGCCGACTTCAGTGTGCCACTCTCAGGCGGCCCCCGAGTCCTGACTCGTCACGGCCGCGAGGCTTCGAGCTCCGAGAGCAGGAGCTTGTACGGCAGCGCCTCACCCTTGCTCATGGTCCCGACCCAGACTTTGTAAACGCCCGCCGTCATGGCTCCGTCGATCGACGGGTGGTGGCCGAAGGTGTCGTCGTCGCACAGGATGGCGCCGGAGGGCGTCTCGATGACGAGCGACGTGTCCGCCGTCGACTTGCCAATCATCCGCAGGAACTTGAAGCCTCCCGTGAGCTGCAATACATGGTCCGGCTTCTCGCCGACGAAGCCTGCGCAGCCCGCCTTGCGACGACTGGCCTCCTGCTCGCCCCCGGCCTTGCCAGTGAGCACCATCGGGTCCGGTCTGAAGCCCGGCTGCACCACGGTGGCCCCGAACGTCGCACGGCTGTCGACGACCTGAAACGGGGAACTGCCCAGGCGCTCGGTGAACGTGAGCTGATAGTCAGCGACCTGACCCGGCTTGAGGTTGCCGATCCAAATCCGATACGTCCCAGCCTGAGCGGGCCCCTCGATGGAGGGGTGAATACCGAACTCGTCGTCGTTGCACTGCACGGCCCCGCCCGGGCCCTCCACCACCAGAGACGTGTCGGCGCTGGAGGTCGCGAAGATCCGCAGGAACGGGAAGGAGGCACCCAGCTCCAGGATGTGATCGGGACGTTCGTCAATCCAGCCGGTGCAGTCCGCGTGCTTCGTCTTGGCGTCCAGCTTCCCTCCGGCCTTGCCCGAGGCGAGCTGGGGATCCGGCGAGAACCCGTTGCTCAGGCGGATGGTGCCGAAGTTGGCGGTGGGTGGCTTGGCGCTTGGCTCCGGCGTGCTTGCCGTGGGGGCGATCCGTCCGTTCTGCAGCGTCAAGCGATAGCGTCCACCCTGCCCGCTCTGGTAGGTCGTGGCGATCACCCGGTAGCTGCCGGCGAGGGCGCGCGGCAACTCCACCAGCGCGTTGCTGTCCCGACCCGGCGCGTCGTCGTTGTCGAACTGTTGCCCGTCGGGCGTCCTGACCACCAGGTACGCGTCGAACTCCGAGGAGTCCATGGCGATACGCAAGGGCTGCTTCCCATCCGACTCTACGGTGTAGCTGTTGGCGAACTCGCCGCTGCTCATGCGCTGGCTGCCGCTACCGAGCGTCCCCTCGTGAACGTCGCCGGCCATGGCCGGCGCGATGACCGCGCTTCCCGGGTTGGACGCGCGCAAGGGCGCGAGGTCGAGCTGCACCAACGCATGGCAGCTGAGACCGGGTGTGCTCTCGTCGCACTCCTGCATCTTACCGTTGGACGCCAGTCGCCGCGACGAGCCCGAGGTGTGCCCGCCACCCTGAGCCCCGAGCACGCCGGTCCGCGCGCCCGCGGCGTGGTGAGCCCCGGTGCTCAGCGTGGAGGCTCCGATCATCATGGCGCGCACGAAATGGGTCGCCTCCTTGCAGTCGGGGCCAAGTTGCTCGGCGTCGACCGCCGTGGTGTTCGCGCGGCGTTGGCCAATCACGAAGTAGTCGAGACGGAGCGCTTGGCCCGCGCGCACCTCCGCACTGAACTTCGCAGCGCCGAAGGGCAGGCTGGCGAACAGCTCGTCCTCGCTGCGGATGTCGACGTAGTCGCGAGCGGGCGTGGTGCGCGTCAGCTCGTAGCCACCGGGGACGCTGCACTGAGAGAGCACGCGCAGCTCGCAATCGCGATAGGACACCACCACCACGCTGTGGGCCGCCTCGGCTTCGAGCGCCGCGCGGTCCGCCGCCGGCCACTCGACGACCATCGGGCGCCCCTTGTCCTTCGGATCGGCCTTGCAGCGACTGTCGCTGGTCGCGGTGACCGGCCGCTGCTGGCGGCAGCCGCTGACGCCCAACAGCAACAAACTCATGGCTAGAAGCACCACTCTCATCGTCGACTCTCGGTTGGCGGACCGGCGCTCGCGGGGGACGGCCGCCAGTCTCACGGATACAAGGAGACTCATGCAACGGCAAGCGCGAACTTTTTCCGTTTGCGTTGCCCGCACGAGGCCGAGGGCTCGCACCGTTTCAACCTGCGAGCCCTGCAGCATGCGGTCCGGCTGGTTTCACCCGTTTGAGCCGAGGCTGGCGAGGGATTCGACGAAGGACTGGCTCCTTTGCCGCTCGTGCTCGATCGCGCAAGCGCGCTCGAGTCGAGCTAGATCGGCACGACGATGGCTCGTACTCGGCGCGCCGCCAGGAGTCGCAGAACGTCGTCGGAGTCGCTGGTGAGGACCCGGTCACCAGCCTCCAGCAAGAGCGCCAGGTGAGCGTCGACGACGTCGTCCGTGCCCGTTGAGCCCAGCAGCGCTCCTGCCTGCTTCCCGTCATCCATCGCCAAGGGCCGCACCCCCACTCCCTGCAGCAACCTCGCGAGTGTCGCCTGCCGCGCTCCATCTCGCCACACCTGCGCGAGCACCGCCGCGCTGGTCCACAGGGGTACCCGGCGCTGCTGCAGGACACGCAGCAACGCGCCGACATGCCGATCCCGCCGCTCCACGGCGACTAGCGCGCCCGCATCCAGCACCGCCTTCACCCGCGCCGCCGCTTGCGCCCGGCGGGCGCGGCGAGGGCCCGGGCGGCGGCGTCGAGTTCGTCCCTGCTGAACGCGCCGTCTTCCTTCTCCCAGCGATCCAGCGCTTGGCCCAGCAGCTCATTGCGCACGCGATCTGCCGTCGCCTCCGCGATCCACGCAGAGAGGCTCACCTTGGCTCGCTTGGCTGCGCGTCGCGCCGCAGCGCCGAGGTTCGGGTCCATGGTGATGGACAGGCGATCGACCTGCAACGCGTTGGGCACGAACCCCGACGAGTTCGGCGCAGGGGCGCCGTCGAAGTCGCGTTGGGCCGCGGCGCGGACTGCGCGCTGTACGACGCTCCTCACGGGTGGCCCACCCTGGCACAAGCAACCAGGCATGCTCGTTGCTTCGCGCTGGCGCATGAGGTTCCTTCTCCTGGGCGTAGCTGCGCTCTTCACGATGGCCGGCTGCGGTGGAGATACCGGCAAAGATGCGGCGGGAGGGAGCGGCGGTCAGGCGCCGAGCGGAGGCAGCGGCGGTGCCGGCGGCAGCGGGGGGTCGGGCGGCGCGACCGGCGGCGCGCCCGCGACCGGCCTCGGTGGCTGGGGCCCCGCGGGAACACACGGGGTCACCCGGATCGCCGTGGGCTATTCGGCGATTGGACCAATCCTCACGCCCTCGAGCGTGTACTTCGGAGTGAAGACCGAGGTCGGCGCGAGCCACCACTCGATCTACCGCCTCGACAAAGCGACGGGCGACGCCGCGGTGGTCGCGCAGTTCCCCGACGGCGCCAGCGAGCTGGCCGTCAGCGAGACCCGGCTGTTCTTCGCGGGCAAGGGGTTCCAAGGGGAAGGTCCACCGGCGGATGGCTGGTTGAAGATCGTCGACGTGGACACTGGAGAGCTGGTGCCGTTCGCGACGTTCACCCAGATGGCACCGCACTCGTTGGTGGTGTCCGGCGGGTACGTTTGGTTCACCGCGGGCGACGTCCTGCGGCGGATCCCCACCGGGGGTGGGGTCGTCGAGGACATGACCGCGCTCGCCGAGCGCCGGCCGTTCGCAGCCTCCGGAACTCGCATCTACCTGGAGGGCGCTGGCGCCATCACGGCCTACGACTCGGCGACGGACCTGCTCGAGCCGCTCGCGACCTGGGCCGACCCCTGGTCCGACCTGAAGCTACGTCAGGGGTCGTTCTACTGGAGGACGATGACGGCCAGCCCCGCGCTCGTCGGCGTGCCGGAGGGCGGGGGAACGCCGGCGCAGATCCTCTCGAGCTCCGGCATTCACTTCGACGTGGGCAATCACCTCTTTCGCGACGGAGGAGCGTGTCCGAACGGCACCGTCGAGCGGCAGTCGCTCGCCGACACGACGGGCGAAGACTGGGTGACGGGCGTGTGCTGGCCCAGCGGCCTCGTGCTGGATACGCAGCACCTCTACTTCTTCGATGTCCGTCCCGATGAGCGCGCCGACCTCGTCCGAGTGGAGGTGGAGTGACGGCTCCACCGCTGCGGCGGACGCTCACCGACACGCGCAGGTGAGCGCGACCGGGCCGTCGGTCTTGCACAGCGGCGCGGGGCGTGGGCCCGGACAACCGCAGCCGTCCGCGACCTCGAACTCGACGTGAACTCGGAAGCTCGTCTCGCTGAGCGTCTCGAGGGACTCGCGATACGTGTTCTGCTGGCCCGGGCAGTGCTTGGGATGAGACATGCCAGACGCCTGATAGCCGCGCAGATCGAGCTCGACGCGGCAGCTGCCCCTCTCCTCCGGCACGCCCGCCGCGCGCCATCGGCGTCCGGAGCTGCTGGACGGCAGTACCGGTCCTGTTAAAGTCAGAAGCTAGAGGGCATGTCCGACCACAAGACCGTAGAGCTTCGACTGCGAGCGGCGGTGGAGTCGTCCCCCAGTGGACTGCTGATGATCGACTCCCTCGGCGTGATGGTCTTGGTCAATCGCGAGGTCGAGCGGCTCTTCGGCTACTCCCGGGAGGAGCTGCTGGGCAAGCCCGTCGAGCTCTTGGTTCCAGAGCGATATCGCAGCAAGCATCCGGCGCTCCGAGGCACCTTCCAGCACGCGCCGAGCGTGCGCTCGATGGGCGCCGGCCGCGACCTCTACGGCCTGCGCAAGGACGGGACCGAGTTCCCGGTGGAGATCGGCCTCACCCCGGTGGCCACCGAGGAGGGCATGTACGTGATCAGCTCCATCGTCGACATCAGCGCACGGCAGCGCGCGGAGCAGCGCTTTCGTATCGCGGTGGAGTCGTCGCCCAACGGCATGGTCATGGTGGACGCCGCCGGCACCATCCTGCTCGTCAACCAAGAGGTGGAGCGCCTCTTCGGCTACACCCGCGCCGAGCTGCTCGGCCAATCGATCGACATCTTGGTGCCGGAGCCCCTCCGCGCTCGGCACCCCGAGTTCCGCCACCTGTTCTTCGCGGATCCGCGGGCGCGCAAGATGGGCGTCGGACGGGAGCTGTTCGGACTGCACAAGGACGGGCGCCAGGTGCCCGTCGAAATCGGTCTCAACCCCATCGAGACGGACGAGGGCTTGTTCGTGCTCTCGTCCATCGTGGACATCAGCGCGCGGCGCCACGCCGAGTCGGAGCGTCGCAAGCTCGAGGACCAGCTGCGTCAGGCGCAGAAGCTCGAGGCCGTTGGTCGTCTCGCCGGCGGCGTGGCCCACGACTTCAACAACATCCTCGGCATGATCGTCGGCTACGGAGAGCTGGCGCGGGACGCTTGCGCGGACGCTGCCCAGGCCCAAGACCTCGACGACCTGCTCGCGGCCGCGCGTCGCGGCAAGGGGATCGTGGAGCGGATCCTGCGCTTCAGCCGCCGCAGCGAGCTCGTCCGCCAGCCCCTCGACCTGGCCCAGACCCTGGGCGAGGCGGTCCGCATGATGCGCGCCACGCTCCCGGCGGCCGTGCGGATTGCCGCCGACTTCGCCGATCCGCTGCCGCGGGTGCTGGCGGACGCCACCTCCATGCACCAGGTGCTCATGAACCTGGCGACCAACGCGGCGCATGCCATGCCAGACGGCGGCACCATCTCGGTGCGTCTCCAACCGATGTACGTGCGGGATCACTTCGCCCGGCAGCACCCGTCACTGCGGGAAGGGCCTCACGTGCTCTTGGCCGTTCGGGACACGGGCGTCGGGATGGATCCCGCCACCTGCGCGCAGGCCATGGATCCGTTCTTCACCACCAAGCCACCGGGAGACGGCTCGGGTCTCGGGCTCCCGATCGTGCACGGCATCCTCCGAGACCACGAGGGCACGATGTGGCTCGAGAGCAGCGTCGGCGCAGGGACGACGGTCCACTGCCTGCTGCCCGCGGTCCAAGCGGAGGCTCCCGTCACCGGGGTGTCCGTCGCTCCCCGCGGCGCGGGCCAGCGCGTGCTGCTCGTGGACGACGAGGTCGCGCTGGCGCACGTCGGGCAACGTCGCCTCCGCGCGCTCGGCTACGAACCTACGGGGTTCTCCGATCCAGAGGAGGCGCTCGAGGCCTTTCGTGCCGCTCCGGGCTCGTTCGACGCCGTGGTCACGGACTTGTCGATGCCGAAGATGAGCGGCCTGCAGCTAGCCAAGTCGATCACCACCCTCGCGCCAGTGCCCATCCTGCTGCTCACTGGCTACACCGAAGACCTCACCCCGGAGCTGCTCGCCGAAGCTGGCGTCACGGAGGTCGTGCTCAAGCCCGTGGACCAATCCGAGCTCGCGACCGTGATGAGGCGCATGCTCGACTCGCAGTCCAAGCCGCTCTCCTAGCTCCCCTCGGGGAACGCCATGCGCGGCCCGCGTCCGGACTCTCGAGATCCAGGCTCGGGTCGTGGGGCGTGGTCGGGCGCATGACGCCAGCGTTCTACGCTCACCGCGAGCGGTCGCCAATCACGCAGAAGCCGTTGCCGAACGGGTCGCTGCAGAACGCGACCGGCTTCGGCCCCTGAGTTCGGAACTCGCTCTCCACCAAGCCGCCCTCGGCCCGCACGTTGGCCAGCACGGCGTCGAACTCGGCGACGTGCAGGTCCAGGTGCACCGGCGTCCAGTGCCGCTCGTAGCGACGCACCTCGTCGCCTGCGGGTGAGCTCTGGGTGCCGGCCGCCTTTTCGTGCATGCACACGGTGACGTTGTGGGCGTCGAGGATGGCCATCGTCGGGAACGGCCGGGAGGTCTCGCGGAAGCCGAACACGCGGCCGTAGAAGTGGATGCCTCGGTCGAGGTTCGGGACGTCGATGCTGAGGTGAACGGAGGACCTCGCGACAGCCTCGGGCTCGCGCGCGGTCACGCTGCACCGCTCCAGCCGCTGACGCGCTCGAGCCGCTCGTACGACGCTTCCATCCCGTGCTCCATGCCCGAGCCCAGCATCATCTTGCGGGTCTCCGCGTCGGGGAGGGTCATGCGCATGGTCATGAGGGTTCCGGAGCCATCCGGCGTGAACGTCGTGACGATGTGATTGTCCGGGGTGGGGTCGGGCAGGTGCATCCGTTCGACATGAACGATGCGATGCGGGGGGTCGAGCTCGAGGATCTCCCCGGTCAGGTAGAAGCCTCCGCCTTTTCCATCAGCCCACTCGTAGCGGAGCTTGCCGCCGGGCCTAGCGTCGTTGACGCACACGGGCATCGTCCAGCCGTCAGGGCCGAGCATCCACTGCTGAATGAGCTCGGGTTCCATGTGCGCGCGGTACACCGCCTCGGGCGACGCTTCGAACCGCCGCTTGACGATGACGAAGGTCTCCCCTTCGGTCTCCAGAACCAACTTGCTCATGACCTGCTGTCCTTTCTCCGTTGACTCGCCAAGAGACGATCGAGGCGGCCGTAGTTTCGTTCCAGCGCCTTGCGCAGCATCCCGAGGTACTCGTCGAGCTCGGACAAGGCTCCGGGGGCGAGGCGACAGGGGCGCTTGGCTCCCTCCACTCGCTGCAGGATCAGCCCGGCCTCCGCGAGCACCTTGACGTGCCTGGAGATCGCCGGCTGCGAGAGCGTGAAGGGCTCGGCCAGCTCGTTGACGGTGGCCTCTCCCCCGGCGAGCCGCGCGAGGATCGCGCGCCGGGTCGGGTCCGACAGGGCCACCAACGTCGCGTCCAATGAGCGCTGCGCCTGCACGGACATCAATATAACATTGATGTTATATAACGCAAGGACTATATTATTGGGTCCGTCCAGCGGGAGCGCGCGACGCGCCTGCAGCGGCTGAGCCAGTACCGCGAGCGGGGCGTCTTCCCCAAGAACCGACGCTTCCCCGGGCGAGTGCTGCCCATCTTCGTGGACGACGCCGGCACGCGCTGCGCGATGGGACATCTCATCGAGCCGGCGGGCGGACGAGGACTGCGGGCAGGCGGGTGCCTCGGGCGGCGCGGGAACGTCGAGCGGCGGCTCGAGCGGCGCGAACACCGGCGGCGCGCCGAACACCGGCGGCGCGCCGAACACCGGCGGCGCGAGCGCGGAGCCGAACGTTCGCCCCGCGGACGGGGCTGCGCGGTGTCCCCGACGCCGGGCTCCACGACCCTCCTCGTCATGCTCTCCCTCGCCCTCGCGGCGCGCAGCGTGCGACGCGGAGGGAAGCCGTGGGGCGCATCGGTGACCACGTCACGGGGCCACGCACGCGGGAACCGTGGCGACGCAGACTGAGCATTGAACCAACTCGTCTTGCCCGGAGCGACAGGGCGCGTGCCCCGCCAAGGCGCTCACCGGCGACGCGGGCCCGGACGCACGACGAGCAGACGAGCTCCACCCGTTGGACCCCCGATCGCACCCGAGTGAGCATGCGCCCAGTCTCGAACCGGGAGAAAGTCGGAACATGCTCAAGAACCTCGTGGACGTGGCGCGCGCGCGCGCCGCTGGCGCCGCCGGCACCCTGACCCCCGCGATGGCCGCGGCGGCGGCGGCGGCGCCGGCCGACGTGTCCGAGCTGATCACGCTCCTCGGCACGCGTCAGGTGAAGGTCGACCTCGGTTGGCGGCGCGTCGAGTCCCGTTACCTCCGCGGGCTCGCGGACACGTGGCAGCAGGTGAAGGACGACACCGGCGAGAGCGACCCGCGCGAAGGCGAGCTCGCGAGCGGGGTGCAGATCGGAATGAGCGCGGGCGGCGAGATCGCCTTCGGGGTCTCCCGCGCGGAGTGATCGCCGCCGAGCTCGATCTCGAGGACGCGATGATCCGCTGGTTCGCGTCGTGGGACGCGTTCCTCCAGCACGTGAAGGAGGCCGAGACCAAGCGCGGCCAGCCGATCCCCGACGGGCTCGCCACGATCCTTCCGGCGGCCACGCCTGCGCCGGCGGCTCCCGCCGTGGCGCCCGCGGAGGTGCAGCTCTTCCAAGGCGCGCCGCCGCCTCATCCGTTCGCCCAGGCCCAGGCGCACTTCAAGCTGGAGAAGGGGCTGCAGGAGGCCGGCCCGACCCCGCGCGGGCGCATGGTGCTCGTGCGCCGGTTCGCGGCGGGAAACCCGTACACGCCCGCGGCCATCGAGGTCCGCGAAAAGACGGTACGGTGCGCCCGCTCCCGTGGACCGACACGCAGGACGTCTACGGGCTGTGCCTCGTCCCGGGGCAGGAGAAGGTCTTCGTCTGCGCGGGCGCCCCGGGAGCGCTCCTCGAGATCGACCTCGACAGCGGGGCGCAGACGCAAAGGCTCGCCAGCGTCCGCTGGGCTTGCGGCTTCGTCGACCCGACGCACTTCGCGGTTGTCTACGCGCAGCGCGCGAACGGCGCTACAGTGTGGGCACCTCCATGGTCGCACGCTGCGCGCTGCTCGCTCTGCTCACCGCCGCGCTCGCGGCGTGCGCCGAGAGCGAAGAGCTCGGACCCGGTGGCAGCGGGGGCGCAGGTCTCTCCGGAGGCGTCGGCGGAAGCGGAGGGATCGGTGGAGGTCTGGGCGGCGCGGGCGGCGCGAGCGGAGCGGGCGGAGCGGGCGGTAGCGCAGCGGGCGGAGCGGGCGGTAGCGCAGCGGGCGGCGCGAGCGGAGGTCTCGGCGGTGCGGGAACGGGCGGCAGCGGGGGCGCGCTGGGCGGCACGGGCGGCAGCGGCGCGATGCACCCAGGGCTGTCGCTGCCGGAGCCGTCGGGGGCCGCGTGCAGCACGCCGGGCTACGGCACGGGCTGCCCTGCGCTGCAGGTGTGCCGCATCTCCGGGCCGAGTCAGGGCACCTGCGAGAGCTGCGGCCCCTGCGGCAACCTCAACGCCGCGTGCAGCAAGAGCTCCGACTGCGACATTCTGTTCCAGTGCTTCCAGGGCAAGTGCACCAACATTTGCCCCCTCGGGACGAGCTACTGCGGGGCGGTGCAAGATTGCCTGAACGTGGGCCACGCGACCCACGGCGTGTGCAAGCCCTGAGCAGCGCGCGCGCGCCTGCGCGGGGACCGTTGTCCGCCCGCGGCCGCGGTGATGTAGTCCTTGCATGACGTCTCGCCGCAGCCCCCATACCGTCACGTTCGCTCATCCCGAGCTCGGGAAGAAGGCCGTCGCGATCGACGTCCTAGCCGGCAGCACGAGGTCGGTGGTGGTGAGGTTCCCGTGAGCTAACGCGGAGTCACCGCGACTTGCTGCACTCAGAGCGGCACGTAGCAGGTGTCCGGGCCGTGGTTGGTGCAGACGTTCGTGTTGGCGTTGCAGAACCCATGGAGGCATCCGGCTCCGTCACAAGGCTCGCCTGCGGCGAGGGCTGGCACGCAGGTTCCGCTCGCCGCGCAATAGGCTCCGTCGACACACGCCTCGTGCGCGGGCGCACACGCCGCCCCCAAGGCTCGTCGCGGTTGACACGTGTAGCTCGAGCTGTCGCAATACAGGGCGGGATCGAGATCACAGTCCACCTCCACATTGCTCTCGCTGCTCCCGCAAGCGTCCCCGACCCCGCCCCGAACATGGACGAAACAAGCGCGGGAGCCGGGTTTGCCCAGGCAGGTGGCGTATCCCTCGTCGGGGAGGGCGCAGTCCCCTTCGTCGCTGCAGGGCGCGCCGGGCGCCGTGTCCCCGTAGAACACGCGCCGGCACGCGACCGGCAGGCGGGAGCCACAACTCTGCGCCCGCGCGCGCAGCTCCGTCAGGCACTGTTCGGCGGCTACCGCGTCAAAATGGATCGGGTTGTGGCCGTTGACCAGTCGAAAGGTGGATGCCTTGACGACTCGGCACCCGTCGACATCGTGGGCCCAATTGCCAGCAGCGCAGCAGGCGACGGCATCCGAGCAGCGCGCGTCCGCGTAGAGTTCACTGAACTCAGCGACGGTCTTCGGGCCACCGTGCTCGCTCGTGCCTTGGTTGCTTTCGCCACAGCCAGAGCCCGGAAGCGCCGCGAGGGTCATCAGGGAGAGGACGACTATCGTCGAGGGGCGCGCCACCCTTCACGCCTATCAGGCCTAGTGCCTCGCCTGGGCTCGAAAGCTCCTGGAGGAAGCCAACTCCTCGAAACTACTGCGGGGCGGACGGGCGGGATCGAGGCTGTGAGACCACGCCGGGGGCGCGCTGGGAGGCACGGCGCGGCGCGGCGCGGGAACGGGCTGCGTCAGCCCGACGAGGCTCGCCGATCGAGCAACTCACGGACCTTGTTGGCCAGCTCCGTCGCGGTGAAGGGCTTGGCCAGGAAGCCGTGCCTGCCGTCATCGAGCTGGAGCCCGTCGAGAGCACCCTTGGTGTAGCCCGAGATCAGCAGCACGGGCACCTCGACGCCGCGCGCCCTCAGTTGCCGGACGAGCTCGGGTCCGTCCATGCGAGGCATGACGACGTCGGTCACGAGCAGGTCGACGGTTCCGCGCTGGCCCAGGACCCAATCCAGGGCTTCGCAGCCGTCGCAGGCGCGCTCCACCTGGTACCCGCGCGCGACGAGCGCGCGCTGTACGACCTTGGCGACGTGGTCATCGTCTTCGGCGAGCACGATCCGCTCCGTCCCGTCGCGGGTCGGCGACACGTCTCGGGGCGGCAGACTGACCGCTTCCCCCGCGTACAGCGGCCAGTAGACCTCGACCCGGGTGCCTCGTCCCGGCGCGGAGTCGATCCGCACTCCGCCGCCGCTCTCCTTGGCGATGCCGTAGACCGTCGAGAGCCCCAGCCCGGTTCCGGCGCCCACCGCTTTGGTGGTGAAGAATGGTTCGAACGCTCGGGCGACGACGTCGGGGGTCATGCCACTTCCGGAGTCGGAGACGGACAAGAGGGCATAGAGACCGGGGGCGAGTCGTTCGACCGCTCCGATGCTGTCGCTGGCTAACTGGACCCGCTCGAGCCCCACGCTGACGGTCCCTCCCTTGGGCATGGCGTCGCGGGCGTTGGTCACCAGGTTGACGATGATCTGCTCGGCCTGGCAGCGCGTGCTCCGAATGGGGAGCGGATGGGCGCCTGCGTGCACGGCCAACCGGACGCCCTCGCCGATCAGCCGCTCGAGCATCCGCTGTACGTCGCGCAACACCGGGACCAGATCGATGACCTCGCAGGGCGTCTCGTGGCTGCGGCTGAAGAACAGCAGCTGCCGGACCAGCTCGGCGCCCCGGTGGCCGGCCCTGAGCATCTCGTCCACGAACTCGGTCAAGTCGGCTCTGTCCTGCAGCTTGGCGCGCAGCAGCTCGCCGTTGCCCAGGATGGCGACCAGCAGGTTGTTGAAGTCGTGCGCGACACCTCCGGCGAGACGCCCGATGACCTCCATCTTCTGAGAGTGCCTGAGCTGCGCCTCGAGCCGCTTGCGGTCGGTGATGTCCCGCCACACGACGTGCAGCACGCGCTTTTCGTCATGTTGGACCGCGGTGAGCAAGACCTCGACGGGAAACACCTCGCCATGCACGCGCAGGTGGTCCCACTCGAATCGGTGGCTGCCTCGCTCGAAGGCGAGGGCCATCATCTCGTCCGCCTTCTCGAAGGAGCTGCGACCATCGGGTTGCGTCGGCGGCGACAGCTCCGCAGGGTGGGCGCGGAGCAGGTCTTCCTTGCGCTCGTAGCCGAGCATCTCCACCGTCGCCTGGTTGCACTCCACGAAGCGCCCGTCCTCGATGATGAGAATGGCGTCAGCCGAGCGCTCGAAGAGCTCCCGGTAGGGGTCCGGGCGTGGTGGTGGCACGCGTCGCGCTAGCGTCCCCCAACCGCCCACTCTCGACAACTCGGAAGCTGCGCTTTGTCAGGAGGCTGCCACTTTCCACTGGCCGAGCAGCTCGCGCTCCGTTGGTCGTATACTGGCACCATGAGACAACCACGGAAGGCCCTCGCGCTGGTGATCGTGACCCTGGGGCTCGGCGCGAGCAGCACGGCGCACGCGGACGCCGTGCCTCCACCACCGAAGAGCTGCCCCCCGGGGCAGGTCGGCGTCACGGATCACGGTGGCCCCCGATGTGTGCTGGCAGCACCCAAGAACTGCGCGCCCGGCTACCGGGGAGCGCTCGGCGGAAAGTGTGTGCTCGCGCCGTGCTCATCGGACGAGCAATGCGACGACGGGCGACGCTGCCTCCTGGTCGAGACCTGTCAGGAGTTTCGCGAGCTGCACTGGACTGGTTGGGGCTGGGGCGCGCAGCGGCCGGTGCCGCGGGACAACTTGCTCGGCGGCCCGCCACGGCCGCAACCCGAAGGGCCCCCCAAGAAGGCTTGGGTCAGTCTGGGCATCTGCGGGCAAGACGGTCCCTGCAAGGCTCCCGCCGAGTGCCGACCCGTAGCGCACTGCTATCCACCGAGCGCCGCCGGCAAGTCCGGCGCGACGATCGTCACGAGCGACGCCGCGGGAACACCACCCGCGCCCAGCGGTGACACGGCAGAGTTCGCGACGCCACCCGACACCCAGGAAGCCGCCAGCGGCGGAGCGACGAGCGACCTACCGAGCCCGCGAAGCACGGCGAGCCCTGCCCTGGATGCGCCGGTGGGCGAGGGCGAGGGCGGCTGCCGGAGAGGCTGCTCGGTGAGCTCGACACGCTCACTGGTGGGTTGGCTCGGGCTCCCGCTGCTCGCGTGCTTGGGATTGCTGCGCCGCAGGCGGTGTTCCACCGCGCTGCGCTGAAGGTCGGCGCGGCGCGGGAACGGACATTCAGCATTGAGGTCGCCGCTCTGCACCGATAGACCGGAGTCTGCATCGGCATGGGACAACCGCGAGCGCAGCCCCCGAAGGCCAGCACGGCTCACACGAACGGAGGGCGCGCCAAGCCCATCCACCGGGGGCGCCAGGCGACGCGCCTGCTGAAGCTGCACTTCGCGCTGAACGCGGCGCCGGGCGGGCTGACCCTCGAGCAGCTCGCAAGCGCGGTGGACGAGCCCTGCTCGCGACGCACGCTGTACCGCGACTTGGAGCACCTGCAGCTCATCGGCGCACCGCTCGTGAACAAAGACGGCGTGTGGCGGGTCGTGCATCCGCGCCGCAGCCAGCCACCCTTCACCGTGGACGAGGCGCTGGCCCTTGGCCTCGCGGAAGAGCTGCTCGCTCCCCTGCGTCACGCCTGGCTCGCGGGACCCCTGGCTCGAGCGCGCGCGAAGGTCGTGGCCGGGCTCAGCCCCAAGGCGCGGGCGCTCAGCCGCGACCTGACCCAGACCGCCCGCGCGAAGCTGCCCGCCCCGGCGCTGTACGACGACAAGCGGGCCGTGTTCGACGCGCTCGAGGAGGCGCTGCAGCGCGAGCATGTCCTCCGCATCGTGCACACCTCGCCGGGCAGCGCGCCCAAGTCGCGCGACGTGGAGCCCTACGCGCTGTGGTACGTGGCGGGGCGCGCCTACCTCATCTCGCACTGCCGCTCCGCCGGCGAGCTGCGCACCTTCGCGGTGGCGCGCATCGAACACGCCGAGCCGCTGGACGAGGCGTTCGAGCGCGACCCCGGCTTCGATCTGGAGGCGTTCGCGGCCCAGAGCTTCGGCGTGTACCAGGGCGACGTCTGGCGCGTGGAGCTCCAGCTGGCGCCGGAGGTGGCGCACCTCCCGCGCGAACGTCGCTTTCACCCGACGCAGCAGGTCACGCCGCTGGCGAGCGGGGGATGCAAGCTCACCTTCGAGGCCGCGGGGCTGCCGGAGATCGCCGCGTGGCTCGCGGGCTTCGGCGGCAAGGTCCGAGTGCTCGCGCCGCCCGAGCTACGCGACGCCGTGCGCGAGCTGCACCGCGCCGGGCTCGAGGCGTCGTGCGCGAGCTCCCGCGCGGAGCTCGAGGCGTGAGCCGTCGGGCGTGAGCCGTCTCGATCGAGGGGTCAGGCCTCGCCCACGCCGCGCGCTACGGCGACCCGGACCTTGCAGGCGTTGAGCAAGTAGATCTGCTTCTCGGGGGTGCGCTCGTCGAAAGCGTCCAAGTACAGCTCCGCCTCCAGGACGTAGGCGCCTCCTTGGACATCCAACAAGATCTGCGCCCGCTTCCGCGTCGGATCCATGGGTTCGCCCGGGAAGCAGTGCACTCCCAAGAACATCAGCGCCCCCGACACGCCCTCGAGCGGCTCGCAGCTGAACGCGTGGAGCACCATGCCGGCCTGCGCCTCGATGCGAGCCCACACCGACACACCGTGATCGATGACCTCGTCCGCGGACTCCAGCGCACCGAGCTGGCGCGCGGCGTCCACCCATCGCATCGGAGGGCGGTCCTCCGGAGCCTCCTCCTCCTCCCCGGAGAAACGCCCGAGATCGCCGAGCAGCTCCTCGAGCGACTGTCCGCGCAGCGCGCAGAGCGAGGTCATCAGCGGCGTGACGTCGATGCCCTCTTCGCTGTCCTCGCCGTCGTCCTCGCTGTCGCCATCGCCGTCGTCCTCGGGGGCGCTGTCGCCGCTACTGTCGTGCTCGTCGTCCATCTCGCTGCCGCTGTCGTGCTCGTCGCTCATCGCGTCGTCGCGATCGCGCGATCCCACGGTGTAGTTTTTGTAGGAATCCGATCAGCTTGTCCACAGGAACGAACATTCAGCATTGTGCAGCACACCTGCGCTCGATATGACGAGGGCTGTTACTCGAGGGCATGGGATGAGTCGACTTCGGGAGGGAGCCCACGGGGCGCGGTTCAGGGGCGAAGCAGCCCGCAACCCGGGAACCGAAACCGACGCCCCGGAGGCGCTTTGTCCTCGGATGACACAGCGCCGTGGCACTGGGGAGGGGACGGATGTGTGGCGCGAACAGGGTGACGAGAGCGAGGGAATTTGGCGGTACTGACGTTGCCGGCGCTGAAGGTGCAGCAGTACGGGCAGGAGTTCTTCATGCTGAACCTCGCGGCCCAGGACGTGGAGCGCATGGTCCGCTTCGAGGTCCTGGGCGCGGAGGGGCTGCAGGGCAAGACTGGCAAGCGCAAGGCCCGCGCCTCCGCCGTGAACTGGGAGCAGATCGAGCGCAAGGTGCAGACCTCCGAGAAGGCGTATCAGCGCCCGATCCTGCGCAAGAAGATCGAGGAGATCGCGCGCTACTACCTGCAGTGCCGGGACGACGGGGCGATGCCCGCGATCCCCGGCGCGGTGCTGCTGACCACGGACCAACCCGTGAACTTCCAGGCCCAAGGCAACCCTTTCGTGGGGCTCGTGCAGCTTCCGGCCGACTCGGATGTGCTGCGGGTGCTCGACGGACAGCATCGCCTGCTCGCGCTCGCAGCCTTGCTCCACTCGCCGGACTTCGATCCGGCGGAGCGCGCCGCGGCCCGCACGCTACAGGTGCCCGCCATCCTGTTCCCGGAGCTGCCATCGCCGACCATCGTCGAGATGTTCGTGACGATCAACTCCAAGCACACGCGGCTCAACCCCTCGCTGCTGTTCAGCCTGAAGGGGCGCCAGCTCTACTCCGACCCCCGGGACGCGAGGATTCACGACGTGATTCGCAAGCTGAACGACGCCGAGGGCTCGCCGCTGAAGGGACAGATCAAGATGCTGGGCGTCGGGCCCGGCAAGGTGGCGCAGGCCGGCCTCGCGCAAGAGCTCCGCGCAGCGCTGGGCGACATCGAGGCCAGCCACGCCAATGCTGCGTGGTTCCCGGGGTTCATGCAGAACCTCGAGAAGGTCTACCTCAACTACTTCCGCCACGTCGCGACGCTCTTCCCCGAGGCGTGGAACAGCAAGCGCCACTCGATCCAGTCGCTCATCGCGCTGCGCGCCTTCATCCAGGCGTCGCAGGTCGTCTTTCCGCGCGCGTTCGAGCTCGGGAGCAGCCCACCCGCGGCGCTGCGAGAGCTCATGGAGCCCTGGGGTACGGCGCTCGGCTCCGCGCGCTTCGAGACCGCAGGCGCCTGGCGCGCCAAGGCTGCAGGCGGGGGAAAGGAGAGCACTCGACGCCTGGCGCGAGAGCTCATCGACAACCTGGCGGACCCCCAATGACGATCGACGACACGCTCGACACCTTGCTCTCCGAAGCCACACCCGCGCTGCGCAAGGCGGTTCAGCAGGCGTACGAGCTCGGCTACCGCGCCGCTCTCGCGAGCGCCCCCGTCGCGCTGGCGCAGCCCACGCCGACGGCGAGCGCCGACGACGTGGAGAGCGCCGACGAGGACGACTTCGAACCGACGGACGCGCCGCCCTCGGTGATTCCACCAACGGACGCATCGCAGACCGACGAGGAGCTCGAGGACCGGAGCGACGTGGACTGGTCGGCGCTGGACGAAGCAGGGGTCGCCCCATCAGCAGCTAGCGCGCCGCGACCGCCGCGGCCCATCGCGCCCCACGCCACGGTAGGCACTCTTCGCCGCCGTATCATCAAGCGATACGGGTTGGAGCGCTTCGACATCGACGTCGTGATCTGCCGCGCAGGCGACCGCACGCGCCGGCAGCTCAAGCAATCCGTGAAGCTCTCGAAGTACTTGGTGGAGGGGTGATGGGGGTGGGGAGCGCGCACTCCGTCGTGCGATCGGCCGGGCGTCGTTCGAGAGGCGGTGAGTCATGACGAAACCGCCGGTGGATTGGGGGTTTGATGAGAATGACTTGGGCCATGCCGCCCCGGGGCCACAGGCCGGTCCTCTGGTGACGCCTCAACCAGTTGAAGGTGACTTGGGGTTTGCGCAGTGGTTCACCCGACTGGCCGGCGAGGGCGCGACACCCCACCCATGGCAACGGGAGCTCGCCATCGAGGGCACGCCGCGCAGCAGGCTCATTCGCATTCCAACAGGAATGGGCAAGACCCTTGGGGTCTTGGCGGCCTGGTCGTGGCACCGAGTAGCACTGGGACAGTCAAACTGGCCTCGCCGACTCGTTTGGTGCTTGCCGATGCGGGTTCTGGTGGAGCAGACCGAAGCGGTCGTCCGCCAGGCGCTGGACCGTGTGCACCGCTTGTGGCCTGGCCGGGGCGATCACCCGGGCAAGGTTGGGGTTCACGTTCTCATGGGTGGCGCGGATCCTGGCGGCGACTGGCATCTCTTCCCTGAAGAGTGCGCCGTCCTCATCGGAACCCAGGACATGCTGCTGTCCCGAGCGCTCAACCGGGGCTACGCCAGTGCACGAGCGCGGTGGCCGCTGGAATTCGGACTGCTCAACCACGACGCACTGTGGATCCTGGACGAAGTGCAGCTCATGGACGTAGGTCTGGCAACAAGCGCTCAGCTCCAGGCGTTTCACGACCAAGATGTTGCCAAGGGGCATCGTTCGCGGACGAGTTGGTGGATGAGCGCTACGCTTCAGCCGCAGTGGCTTCGCTCGGTGGACACGGCGTCTCAACACGATGCGTGGAGCCATGCGCCCTGCACGGTGGCTCCGGAGCAACGTGCGATGGGCCTTGGAGGCGTAGCGAAGTCCGTGTCCGTCGTCGAGGTGACTGCGGATCAAGTTGCCCAGTTCGCCGAGCGCGTTCTGCACGAGCATGACGCTGTGCACGACGGCGAGAATGGCCGAATCACCCTCGTGATCTGCAACACGGTCGATCGTGCATGTCGAACCTACGACGCACTGTTGGCGGCTAGGCCCAGCCAGGAAGTGAGGCTCGCTCACAGCCGATTCCGGCCGTCGGAGCGCGCTGCCTGGCGAGATTCCTTTCTCAGCCGCGCCGCATGCAGCCGCGGCACTGACCGAATCATTGTGGCCACCCAGGTGGTCGAGGCAGGCGTGGACGTTTCGGCGGGTTGCGTGGTGTCCGAGTTGGCGCCGTGGCCGAGTCTGGTACAGCGCTTTGGTCGATGTGCTCGGTATGGCGGCAGCGGAACCGTCCTGGTGGTCGACCGGGGACGGGACGACAAGACTGCGCTCCCGTACACCACCGACGATCTCGAGGCGGCGCTGTTTGCTCTCGGACGGCTCGCGAGCGGTTCGGGGGATGTCGGCACGGCGAGTCTAGAGGAGTTCGAGGAGTCGCTCAGCGAGAGTGACCGAGGTCGCCTCTACCCGTATGTCCCGCAACACCTTCTACTGAGGCGGGAGCTAGACGAACTGTTCGACACCACTCCCGACCTGACCGGAGCCGATCTGGACATCAGTCGGTTCATCCGCTCGGGCGATGAGCGAGACTTGCAGGTGTTCTGGCTGGATGTTCCGCGCGTACCGAAGGGACAAACTGCCGAGCCGGACCGGCGGCGCCGTCCGGGCAGAGAGGAACTGTGCAACGTTCCCTTCCTGCTCGCGCGAGACTGGCTGTGTGGGAGCGAGACGAAGAGCAGTCGCAAGCCACGCCTGAAGGCCGCGTTCCGAGCATGGACCTGGGATTGGATAGAGGGGCGCTGGGTCACGGCAGAGCGCAAGCAGCTCGTCCCCGGAAGGATCGTCTGTGTAGCGGCCGAATGCGGCGGCTATCGACTCGAACGAGGTTTCGACGACCAGAGCCGGGAGGCCGTTCCCGTCGTGGGTCCGCCGGAGCTGAGCAGCCAGCAGCTAGCGGAGGTCGAGGCCGACGAGTCGCAGGATAGTGAAGACTTGAGCGCATCGGAGTGGAAGACGATCGCCTGTCACTGCGGCGAGGTCGAAGAACATGCTCTCCGCATCGCGGAAGCGGTGGCTCTCCCCGATGATGTACGCAAACTGCTCGGCCTGGCGGGCCGCTGGCATGATCTGGGCAAGGCGCATCCGGCCTTCCAGGGATTAATCCGAGGTGATACTCGGCCCGACCGTCCAGATCTGGCGAAGGCTCCGAAGGTGGCGTGGCGCAGGGAGTATCGGACGTTGGATGGGAGAGACGTGCGCCCCGGGCTGCGACATGAGTTGGCCAGCGCGCTCGCACTCTTTTCGGTGTTGCAGCGGCATGCTCCCGGTCATCCCGCGCTGATCGGGCGTTGGCGCGAGGCTCTCGCACTCGCGGGTACTTCGACCGCCACCGAACCCGTAGGCAAGCCGCCCACGCCTTGCGAGCAGGCGATCCTGGCGTGTTCAGAGCAAGAATTCGACTTGCTCGTTTACCTCGTCGCCTCACACCACGGCAAGGTGCGTGTTGCGCTACACGCCGCCCCCCAAGACCAAGACTACCGAGACCGCGACGGACGCGGTCTGCCGATTCGCGGGGTTCGCGAGGGCGACGCGCTTCCGTCCGTGCGTCTCGACGCCAGCGCCCCCGCGCTGCCCGAGCTGACCTTGAGCCTGGAGCCAGCCAACCTGGGCCTGTCACCAGTCACTGGCCGGAGCTGGCGCGAACGCACGAGCGAACTCCAACAGCGCTTCGGGCCCGCCGGGCTGGCTTGGCTCGAGGCGCTGCTCATCGCGGCAGACCGCCGAGCGTCACGCCTGACGACCCCGGACCCCGAACTCGCTCCAGGTGCACGATGACGCTACACGTTCATCACCTGACAGGCTGCTCGCCAGTTCCGCTAGCCCACTATCTGAAGGCGCTCGGAATCCTGCGGCTCGTCTCCGAGCAGAAGGACCCAGCAGCTCGCGGCTGGTGGCAAGACGAGCACTTCTGCTTGATGACCGAGCTGACCCGCGAGGCGCTCGAGACGTTCTTTCTCGAGGAGTACGCGCCTACGCCCTTCCTTTCGCCGTGGAACAAGGGTTCGGGCTTCTTCGCGATCAATGATCCGGCACTCGGACCAATCGAGCGGTCCAGTGCGGAACGGCTAAAGCAGTTTCGTCTTGGCATTGCTGACGCCCGAGTTCCGCTCGCCGAGCTTGCGCGGGCCGACCACGCTGTGCGAGCACTAAAGGACCGCACGAAGAAGAGGAGCGGGATGAGCGCGGCTGAGGCTGCGAGTGCGCGGTCGCTCAGGGACGACTCCGAGTACAAGAGCGAGCTAGCAGCCGCTGAGCGCGAGTTCAAGCGACTGAAGGCCGACTTGTTCAGCCCGTGTGCGCGGACGTGGAGGGGAGCCCACCGGGAGTGGATGGACGCGGCTTTGGTCCTCCCTGAGTCGGGCAACCCGGCCTTTCCGTCGCTTCTGGGTACCGGCGGCAACGACGGACGCATCGACTTCACGAACAACGCGATGCAACACATCGCGAGGCTGTTCGACGTCAACGGGAGCGGCGCCCCAAACGAGCGTGCGCACAGGCTGCTCTGCGACGCACTGTGGTCCGAACCGGCGAGCGGCACTCCCAGCGGGGCGATCGGCCAGTTCCTGCCGGGGAGTGCCGGCGGGGCGAACTCCACGAGCGGTCCCAGCGGGGATGCTTTCGTCAATCCGTGGGACTTCGTGATGATGCTGGAGGGATCGGTGCTTTTCAGTGCGCGATCCACTCGACGGCTGGATCCGAACGCCACCGCGAGCGCAAGCGCCCCATTCGCTGTGCGAGCGCATCCGGTCGGTTACGGTAGCCGGGGCGACGAGAAGGCGGCGCGTGGGGAGCAATGGATGCCGGTGTGGGAACGACCTTGCGGTCTCAGTGAACTTCGCGACTTGCTGGGGGAAGCACGGGTCCAACTCGGACAACAGTTGGCATATCGCCCGGTGGACGTCGCCCGGGCGCTGGCGAGGCTCGGAGTAGCGAGGGGTCTGCGCTCGTTTCTTCGCTATGGATTCCTTGAACGAAACGGCCAGTCCAATTTGGCAGTGCCGCTTGGCAGGCTCCCAGTGCTCCACAGACCGCGCGCACGGTTGATCGACGACCTGGCACCCTGGCTACAGCGGCTCCAACGGGAGGCACGCGACAAGTCAGCTCCCGCCCGTCTCATCCATGCGGAGCGACGGCTCTCCGACGCGGTCTTCTCGGCGCTGACTCACGACGACCAGCCCTCGCTGTGGCAGTCAGTCCTCCGCGAAGCTGCGCAAACGGAAACCATCCTGGCGAGCGGGACCGGATACAAGGCTGGCCCTATTCCTCCATTGTCGCCAGAGTGGCTCAAAGCGGCGGATGATGGCTCCATCGAGTGGCGACTAGCCTGCGCACTGGGCAGCGCGGCGGCGGAGTATGACCAGCGAAGGGGACCGCTCGATCCGGTCCGTCACCATTGGCTTCCACTCGGTCCGGGCGCACGTCGCTTTTCCGAGACGGATCGCCGACTCGCCAAGGATGTCCGTGTCGTCATGGCCGGACGCGATCCCATCAGTGACCTCGCAGCCCTAGTACAACGCCGCGTGATCGAGTCGTCGCAGCGGGGGCAAAGATCCCTCCCGCTGGTCGCCGCGCCGGGGTGGGAAGCCAGCACGCACGACTTGGCCGAGTTGGTCGCGGGCCGGGTTCGACTGGACATCGTCACGGTACTGGCCTGCGCGCTCATGGCAGTCCAGTGGAGAGCCGTCCGCGGGTCGAGCCCGCGAACCGACGCCTTCGGCCCTGCCGCCCTGGATGAAGGGTGGGTCTCGATTCGCCTCGCCGCTCTGCCCTGGCCGCTGGACGGGGAGCGTACGGTCCCGCTGGACGCCACCATGCTTCGGCGGTTGCAGTCTGGAGACGCCATTGGTGCCGCTGAGATCGCGCTGCGCCGGCTGCGCTCAGCGGGGTTGAGACCACCCATTCGTTGCGCGATGGCAGACGCCGGCAC
The DNA here is from genome assembly GCA_019637295.1 of Polyangiaceae bacterium. Taxonomy (GTDB): domain Bacteria; phylum Myxococcota_A; class Polyangia; order Polyangiales; family Polyangiaceae; genus JACKEA01. The sequence continues at coordinate 53,547 of JAHBVX010000015.1, read as the reverse complement.
TGCGCGACGCTGGGCAGCGTCGCTAGCATTCCCCATCAACAGGACCACGGCGCGCCGGCTCGCGCGTCGCTTCGAGCCAGAAACCGAGAAGGAGATCCGATGAGCATCGACCTGACTGTACTCGAGAGAACCAACCGACTGCTTTTCAGCGTCGAGCTTCGACCGATCCAGACCGATCGCTTTCAGCCAACAGGGTTCCCAAGTCTCGGGGCTGCGACCTATCAAGCTGGCGGTGAATCGAAGCTGCTCGTGGAGAGCGCCCAGAGCATGGCAAATCGCCTGGAGCTCACATGCTGGGACCTGGCCAGGAACGCTCCCGCGCCTGCGCTAGAGGGCATCTCGCACGTCACCGTCACGCGTAAGGGGAAGTTCCTCACGGACACCATCCTGGAAGCCCATCGCTTGAACAGCCCGTACATTCTCGAGAACAAGTTGGATCCGAGCTTCCACAACAAGCTGAGTCAAGAATTGGGTGCACTCGAGAAGGGGCCCATCGACCGAAAGCAGCTTGCCGAAGTCCTCCTCCGATACGACATCGGCAGCCTGATCCATGGGGTGTTCATTGCGAAGAAGGAGCTCGCAGGAGGTCGTCTGCGAGTGGCGCGCGCCCTGTCCGCGTTCATCGAAGCGACTGGGGTGCGAGTGGCGGCCTCGGGCGGAGTCAAGAACGACCACGTCAACCCGTCGGGCGACGCCAAGGACGGATTCGGCAACGTACCGTTCGCCCGAGACGAGTTCACCGCGGACCAGATCCTGCTGCATGCCAATCTCGACCTCGGGCAGATTCGCGGGTACGCCCTCGGAAGCGACGCCGAGCAGCTCTTGGTGCTGCTCGCGCTCTACAAGTTGAGGAAGCTCCTGGACGGAGATCTGCGCCTGCGCACGGCGTGCGACTTGGAGCGTCTGCACCAGGGGCCCGTGCGCGCAACGCGTCCGGAGAACTTCGAGCTTCCGCCGCTGGTCGACATCGAAGGAGCAGTGGGAGCTGCGATCGCCAAGTGTCGCGATTCCATGACGCATCAGACCGTGACGTTCGAGGCAGAGCTGAAGAACGCCAAAGAATCGAAGCAGGCGGAGAGCAAGGACGGGGACGAGGCGGAAGACGGCGAGGACGAGAACGAGGACTGAGCATGCCGGCTACGCTGCTACTGCAATTCCCCGGCGGGCGTTTCCACGCGACGCCCCACGGGCACCACGTGAACGAGGGCTTGGTGGAGTGGCCACCGAGTCCGTGGAGGCTACTTCGCGCCTTGATCGCGTGCGGATACTCTACACAGCGTTGGACCACGGTGCCGGCAGCCGGTCGGCAACTGATGGAGCAACTCGCGAGTACGCTGCCGCGGTATCGTGTCACTCGGGCGAGTTTGGCTCATAGCCGGCACTACATGCCGCTAGGCACGCTGGACAAGGGCCGAGAGAAGACCACGTTGGTGTTCGATGCTTGGGCAGACGTCGGCCGAGGGCACGTCGTCGTCCAATGGGACTGCGACTTGGACCCCGACGCCGAGCGCTTGCTCGGCGTGCTCGTCGCACATCTCGGATACGTGGGGCGGAGCGAGAGCTGGGTGCTCGCTGAAGTCCTGCCTGAGGCGACGGAGCTTCCCCCTGGATTCGATGTGTATCCGTGCGGGGAGGGCGAGCGAGCAGGACGAGAGTACGAACAAGTGGTGCTGACAGCCGCGGAGGTACCCACCGAGTTCGCGCGCTGGCGCCAGAATGCAGTGACGGAAGCGCTTCGGGCGCTACCGCTTCCGAACGGCAGACGTGCTCCCGCTGGGCTCCTGAAGAAGCGTGCTACCGCGGAGGCCCCTTACCCCAAAGACCTGCTCGAGTGCCTCCAGTTGGACACGGCTTGGTGGAAGTCTCACGGCTGGAGCCGAGCGCCCGGCTCGCGGCAAGCGCTGTACTGGCGACCGAGAGAGGTCATCAGCGCAGGTGCCGCGTTCCCGGCACGCCATATGCGGAACGCTCCCGTACACTCCATCCTTCTCGCCCTCACCACGCCGAGCGGCAGCCTGTCCGCGCTGCCGCCGCTCAGTCGCGCGCTGCCGCAAGCCGAGCTCCTTCACCGTGCGTTGATCGCGCGGGCAGCGAACGGCGAGCGCGTGCACTGCCCGGAGCTGACGGGGAAGGACGAGGACGGACGCCCGCTGGAGGGACACCGTCACGCGCACGTCTTGGCGGTCGACCTAGACGGCGACGGTCACATCGATCACTTCATCGTGCACGCGCCGATGGGACTCGGAAGCGAGGCCCAGCGCGCGATTCGGTCGCTGCGCCGGACCTGGACGAAGCGCGGCGTCGGGGATCTCCAGCTCGCGGTCGCTGGCGCAGGAGATCTCGATGATTTGCTCGCGTTGAATCCGCCGCTCGGCGACGGGGTATCGGCGATTCTCGGAGGAGCGCGCGCTGGAGTTGGCGCCCGCGTCTGGCGCACTGTAACGCCCTTCGTCGCCCCTCGACACGTCAAACGCCGTGGCGCCAACACGCTGGAGGGCCAAGTCAACGCGGAGCTCGAGTCTCGCGGCCTCCCGGAAGCAACCGTTGAAGTGCTGCCATGGGACGGCGAGACCCTGCGGATGCGGCACGCGGTGCGCGTGCGAAGGCGTCCGGCAAAGCCGCCCCCCGTCGATGCGGGACACGCGCTCCGGCTCGTGTTCCCCGAGCCCGTCAGAGGTCCACTGTGCCTCGGGTACGGGTCGCACTTTGGGCTGGGGTTGTTTCAGGTGGATCGAAGTCTGCACGAGACAATGGCGTAGTTCGCCGCGGCCAGAGCGCATCGTCGATGATCGCACACTACCACGCGCAAACCTGGAACGCGGCCGAGCTCGCCCGCGCATTCGGTGTGTCGGCGAGCACGGTCCGTCGTTACCTCGACCTGCTCACCGACGCGCTGGTGCTGCGACAGCTCCCGCCGTGGCACGAGAACCTCTCCAAGCGCCAGGTAAAGGCGCCCAAGGTCTACGTGGCGGACCCGGGCCTTCTTCACACGCTCCTCGGAATCGAGACGCGCGAGGACCTCGAGCGCCATCCCAAGATCGGCGCGTCGTGGGAAGGTTTCGATGCACGCCGCGCGTGAATCGCTAAGCCTCGATCACTTGTACGTGGTCCACGCGGGGGAGCACACCTTCCCCCTCTCGGGGGACATCACCGCGCTCGCCTTCGGTCGCCTCGTCGACAACCTCGACCCACTCGACGGCTGACCACTTCAGCGTGGCCGCGAGGCTTCGCCTCGAGTGCGCATTCCGCTCAACCTGGGCACGCGTTCCGACGCCCTGGGCAGGGCGCGCGCCCCATGACCTCCATTGACACTCCCCCATGCCACGCTGTGGTCGCGCGGGATCTGCGCGAGAAGGGAGCAAGGACGTGAGCCAGTCGGGAGCACCGGGAGCGAAGGAGACGGAGCCAGAAGTCGTCGCGGACGAGTCGGAGCTCGAGCGGTTCGAGCCTGATGGAGAGGCGGGTCGGCCGAAGCGACTGCCCCTGGCGCTTCCACGCGCGACGCCGCCGGACCTCGTGCCCGCGCGCATGCTGAACGAAGTGGTGTACTGCGAGCGGCTCGCGGTGCTCGAGTGGGCGCAGACCGAGTTCGCGGACAACTTCTTCACAGTCGAAGGCCGGGCCGTCCACAAGCGCGCCGACGCCGGCGGCCGAGCCCTTGGGCGGAGACGGAAGTCCGCTCGCGGAGCTGACGGCGACGAGAGGTGCGACGGTGAACAGAAGGAGGACGGCGCCCCGGATGACGCACCCGAGGGGACGCCTGACGCGCAAGCGCCAGCGGACGGCTTCGCGTCTGACAGACCCTACACGGCCCGCTCGGTGTGGCTCTCGTCGCCACGGCTCGGCATCACCGCCAAGGTGGACGTGATCGACGTGGCCGGGGGCGAGCGCACGGTGGTGCCCATCGAGTACAAGCGCGGCAAGCGCCCGGACGTGCCCGAGGGCGCGTACCTACCCGAGCGCGTGCAGCTGTGCGCGCAGGTGCTGCTGCTGCGCGAGCACGGCTTCGAGTGCAAGGACGCGCAGATCTACTTCGCGGGGGATCGCGCGCGCGTCAGCATCACGATCGACGACTGGCTGATCCAGCGAACGCTGCAGGCCGCGGCGCGGGTGCGCGAGCTCGCCAGCGTGCCCCAGCTGCCGCCGCCGCTCGAGGACAGCCCCAAGTGCAACGGCTGCTCGTTGGTCGGGATTTGCCTACCGGACGAGGTGACGCTGCTCGCGCCGCTGCCGGAGAGCGCGGACGAAGCGGGCGCGCCCGATGCGCCGCCCGAGGTCGCGGACGAGCCATTCGAGGCCGATCCCTGGGGCCTGGCGGATCCGAACGCGAAGGCGACGCCCGAGCCGCTGCGACGCCTGCACCCGGCGCGGGACGACAAGCTCCCGCTCTTGGTCCAAGAGCAAGGCGCGCGGATCGGCCTGGCCGGCGGCGTGCTGCAGGTGAAGGTGAAGATGATGAAGGTGGCCGAGTCGCGCCTCAGCAACACGAGCGAGGTGAACGTGTTCGGCAACGTGCAGATCTCCACGCCCGCGCTGCGCACCTTGATGGAGAGCCGCGTGCCTGTATCCTTCTTCACGTACGGGGGCTGGTTCGTCGGTAGAGCGCTCGGGCACGACTCCAAGAACGTGGACCTGCGCTTGGCGCAGTATGCGCGCGCGACCGATCCTGCCTTTTGTCTGCGCATCGCGGGCCAGCTCGTGTGGTCGAAGATCCTGAACTGTAGAACGCTGCTGCGGCGCAACCACGCCAAGGCGAGCGCCGTGGTGCTCTTCGAGCTGACCCAGCTCGCGCGCAAGTCACGCAGCGTCGAGCAGCTCGACTCGCTGCTGGGCATCGAGGGCACCGCGGCGCGCTACTACTTCTCCGACTTCTCGGGCATGTTCAAGACGACGGAGGCGTGGAAGCTGGATCTGAACGGGCGAAACCGCCGCCCGCCGCAGGATCCGGCCAACGCGCTCTTGTCCTTCTGCTACGCGCTGCTGACCAAAGATCTGACCGTGGCCCTCACGACCGCGGGGCTCGATCCGATGCTGGGGTTCTACCACCAGCCGCGCTTCGGGCGGCCCGCGCTGGCCCTGGACTTGATGGAGGAGTTCCGCCCGCTGATCGCGGACTCGACGGTCATCGCGGCGGTGAACAACGGGGTGATCACCGCCGGCGACTTCATCACGTCGGCCGTCGGCGTCAGCCTCACGCCGGCGGCGCGACGCAAGCTCATCTTCGCGTACCAGCGGCGCATGGACCAGCTCGTGACGCACCCCGTCTTCGGCTACCGCATCAGCTACCGCCGGGTGCTCGAGGTCCAGGCCCGCCTGCTGGGCAGGCTGCTCTTGGGCGAGATCCAGACCTACCCCAGCTTCCGAACTCGCTGAGGCAGCCATGCGACAGATCTACATCGTGAGCTACGACATCTCCGACCCCAAGCGCCTGCGCAGGGTGTTCCAGACCATGCGCAACTGGGGGGACCACATCCAACTCTCGGTGTTCGAGTGTGAGCTGACCGACCGGGAGCTGGTCGAGCTGCGCACCGAGCTCGCGAGCGTGATCCACCACGGAGAGGATCAGGTGCTCTTCATCGACGTGGGCCCCGTCGCCGGCCGCGGCGATCGCTCCATCGAGTCACTGGGCCGCACGTACTTCCCGCCCGAGCGGCTCGCGGTGGTGGTGTGAGCCCCCAACTACCGGCGTCCTGCTGCGCCGAGCTCGAGGGCGCTCAGGGCTCGCTCTGCGGCTGGAATCCGCACAGGCGCGCTGGTAGAGTCGAGCGGTCCGGCGGCGCGAAACGAGCGGGCACCGCTCGCAGCGCGCCAAGCTCATTGAAATCGAAAGCTTGCGCCGCGAGCCCGGAGAGCCCACGGTCGCAAGCTCACCCATCATCCCCTCACCCACCCCACCGCTCGCAACCCACTCCCCACCCCCCCGACATCCCACGCCTCCTGCCAAGTCCCTCTCCGTCGCGTTCGCGCGACGGCCCCATTGAAGCGGCCCAGTCGTCTGGGCCTAGCTCGCACCGGGACAGGTGCTCTCCGTCGCGTTCGCGCGACGGCCCCATTGAAGCGAGCCCTCGTCGAGGATCTCCTTGCGGGCCCCGCCGCCTCTCCGTCGCGTTCGCGCGACGGCCCCATTGAAGCGACCTTTGCGTGCCGATGCGGATTGCGCGCTCCTCTCCTCTCCGTCGCGTTCGCGCGACGGCCCCATTGAAGCGCCTTGCGCTTCGACTCCGCGACGTTCGCCTTACTGCTCTCCGTCGCGTTCGCGCGACGGCCCCATTGAAGCGCCTGAGAGTGACGGCGGGGGCCGGAGCGAGCAGCGCTCTCCGTCGCGTTCGCGCGACGGCCCCATTGAAGCCACGGCGTGCCGACCGTCGAGGCCGACGACCTGGGCTCTCCGTCGCGTTCGCGCGACGGCCCCATTGAAGCTGCCGGAGCCAAGGCCTCTTCCAAGAGGGTCTTGGGCTCTCCGTCGCGTTCGCGCGACGGCCCCATTGAAGCCCATCGAAACCGTAACGACGGCGTGGACGTTCGGGCACCTCTCCGTCGCGTTCGCGCGACGGCCCCATTGAAGCCTCGCAGCCGCAGGCGAGACCGCGGTCATGTGGGATCTCTCCGTCGCGTTCGCGCGACGGCCCCATTGAAGCCGCATCTCGAGCGAGGAGTCGCCGAACGTCATAGCGCTCTCCGTCGCGTTCGCGCGACGGCCCCATTGAAGCCAGGCCGGCGGCGCCATCGGTACCCCGGGCATCAAGTACCTCTCCGTCGCGTTCGCGCGACGGCCCCATTGAAGCTGCGGCGAGGGCGCCATGTGCTACTGCCATCCCAGGCTCTCCGTCGCGTTCGCGCGACGGCCCCATTGAAGCAAGGACCCAGCATACCGCGCCGTCTGGGCGCGCGTGCTCTCCGTCGCGTTCGCGCGACGGCCCCATTGAAGCTTCTCGGGCGCCAACCCGAGGAGTGCCAAGACTTTACTCTCCGTCGCGTTCGCGCGACGGCCCCATTGAAGCCAACAAGGTTGCTGTGCGGGCGGCTGCGCAGATAGCGCTCTCCGTCGCGTTCGCGCGACGGCCCCATTGAAGCGGAGGCGGCGCCGTGTTGGCCGGTGTGGTGGTGGCAGCTCTCCGTCGCGTTCGCGCGACGGCCCCATTGAAGCAAACCGTAACGACGGCGTGGGCGTGGGGGCACTGGGGCTCTCCGTCGCGTTCGCGCGACGGCCCCATTGAAGCCGCTACGCGGGACCCGAGCTACGGCGCGCCATGGCGCTCTCCGTCGCGTTCGCGCGACGGCCCCATTGAAGCGGCGGAGTGCGCGAGTGCGTGCGCCACCCCGCGGACCGCTCTCCGTCGCGTTCGCGCGACGGCCCCATTGAAGCATCGTCATCGGGGGTCCCTCCTCAGTTCCTCGTGTCCTCTCCGTCGCGTTCGCGCGACGGCCCCATTGAAGCGCATCCACCGGTGGCGGGACCACGCGGGGCTCTGCTCTCTCCGTCGCGTTCGCGCGACGGCCCCATTGAAGCATGGCCGGCTCCCAGTCCGCCGGGTACAGCGGGCTCGGCTCTCCGTCGCGTTCGCGCGACGGCCCCATTGAAGCATCAACCCAGTCGCGCCGAGCTGCCGCGCGAAGCCCATCTCTCCGTCGCGTTCGCGCGACGGCCCCATTGAAGCACCGGAGAAGCCCCCGCTCCCGTTGCTGCCGTGGCCTCTCCGTCGCGTTCGCGCGACGGCCCCATTGAAGCACCACCACCCGAGCTCGTCGCCCACGAGATAGCCGAGCTCTCCGTCGCGTTCGCGCGACGGCCCCATTGAAGCGACCCGATGCCGATGAACTCGGAAATCTTGCTCTTCGCCCTCTCCGTCGCGTTCGCGCGACGGCCCCATTGAAGCCCGTCCTTCTGCTCGCCGTGCTTGTCGGTGGCATCGTCTCTCCGTCGCGTTCGCGCGACGGCCCCATTGAAGCATGAGCGCCTCGATTTCCTTGTCGGCCGCATCCTTCCTCTCCGTCGCGTTCGCGCGACGGCCCCATTGAAGCCAACCACACACACCCGTGGCCCGGCGGTGCCGGTTCCTCTCCGTCGCGTTCGCGCGACGGCCCCATTGAAGCGCGACGGTGAGCCAGCGTGCCCGCTCTACAGCCGCACCTCTCCGTCGCGTTCGCGCGACGGCCCCATTGAAGCACCTGCTTGGCGATGCGCCGCAGCTTGGCGGTATCGCCTCTCCGTCGCGTTCGCGCGACGGCCCCATTGAAGCCAAACTCACCCAGCGTGTACACGCCAGTGACCGTGTCCTCTCCGTCGCGTTCGCGCGACGGCCCCATTGAAGCCTGAACCGTCCTTCCTTCCTGATCGGGGGAAGGAAGGCTCTCCGTCGCGTTCGCGCGACGGCCCCATTGAAGCCCGGGTCATTCGCGCGAAGTTTTCCGGCTCGGTCCCCTCTCCGTCGCGTTCGCGCGACGGCCCCATTGAAGCGGGCGAAGCCCAGGCGCCGTTCACCTGGGCTGCCCCTCTCCGTCGCGTTCGCGCGACGGCCCCATTGAAGCGAGGACGATGAGGATTGAACATGCGGAAGGTCCGCATCTCTCCGTCGCGTTCGCGCGACGGCCCCATTGAAGCGCGCAGGGAGCGGTCCGGTGAGCGGCGGGGTCCCATCTCTCCGTCGCGTTCGCGCGACGGCCCCATTGAAGCGAGACTCGCAAGCGTCTCCGGCGGCGCATGCCGCGCACTCTCCGTCGCGTTCGCGCGACGGCCCCATTGAAGCCCCACCCCTCGACCGTCCACCCGTCGGCGGGTACGCCTCTCCGTCGCGTTCGCGCGACGGCCCCATTGAAGCCGGCGGCACCCAATAGTTGGGTGTCTGGCCGTGCCACCTCTCCGTCGCGTTCGCGCGACGGCCCCATTGAAGCGCGGCGTTTCGCCAGGCTAGTACGCCGCCCGCAGCGACTCTCCGTCGCGTTCGCGCGACGGCCCCATTGAAGCCGATTGTTAGGCACCCACGACGTGCCACCAGTGGTGCTCTCCGTCGCGTTCGCGCGACGGCCCCATTGAAGCGAGACCCGGGGGAGGCGAGAGAGCGCTCCGGAGCATCCTCTCCGTCGCGTTCGCGCGACGGCCCCATTGAAGCAAGATCACGCGGTTCGCGCGCCCAAGCCCCTGGTTCAGCTCTCCGTCGCGTTCGCGCGACGGCCCCATTGAAGCCCGATGCGCTCGCGCGAGCAGAGACGCGCGCCTGGTCTCTCCGTCGCGTTCGCGCGACGGCCCCATTGAAGCACGCTCGAATGGTACTTGAACGGAGTCGGCACCGGCCTCTCCGTCGCGTTCGCGCGACGGCCCCATTGAAGCCTCGGGCGCACCCTCGTCCTGCACGATCCACGGGTGCTCTCCGTCGCGTTCGCGCGACGGCCCCATTGAAGCACACGAGGCGGGGCACGCTGAGTCGACGACGCTCACCGCTCTCCGTCGCGTTCGCGCGACGGCCCCATTGAAGCGGGCGCTGGGAGGGCTACGACGCCGCGCGCTGGGACCTCTCCGTCGCGTTCGCGCGACGGCCCCATTGAAGCCGCGCCTTTTGGTAGTCGGTCATCGGAGGGCTTAGCTCTCTCCGTCGCGTTCGCGCGACGGCCCCATTGAAGCGGGGGCGGCGCGGCGAGGCGCTGCGACCGCACCTGCTCTCCGTCGCGTTCGCGCGACGGCCCCATTGAAGCGCGCCGCCGACGATGCGCGCGCGTCGTCGCGCTCCCTCTCCGTCGCGTTCGCGCGACGGCCCCATTGAAGCCCACTCGTCGCCCTGCTCGCGCGCGGCCTGCAGCGCGCTCTCCGTCGCGTTCGCGCGACGGCCCCATTGAAGCGCGATGTCGCCCGCTGCGGCTGTAGCCACGCGCGCGGCTCTCCGTCGCGTTCGCGCGACGGCCCCATTGAAGCTACACGCCGCAGTCGATGAAGCCGAGCGCGCTCGCGTCTCTCCGTCGCGTTCGCGCGACGGCCCCATTGAAGCGCTGCCGGCGAGATGGGCCACCTGGGCGCGCGCGGCGCTCTCCGTCGCGTTCGCGCGACGGCCCCATTGAAGCGGAAACGGCCGAACGTGAGGTTGGTACTAACATGCCCTCTCTCCGTCGCGTTCGCGCGACGGCCCCATTGAAGCACCCGCCAGTTTAGGTTCGTCGAGCGCTGCCACGTCTCTCCGTCGCGTTCGCGCGACGGCCCCATTGAAGCGTGCTGGTCATCACGTTGGCCCGGTCGACCATGACGCCTCTCCGTCGCGTTCGCGCGACGGCCCCATTGAAGCCCCGACCGTGCGTGTGGTGCGGGAGGGCGTCGCACGCCTCTCCGTCGCGTTCGCGCGACGGCCCCATTGAAGCGAGTTCGGAGTTGGGCGATGTGCCCACGAGCGTCCACTCTCCGTCGCGTTCGCGCGACGGCCCCATTGAAGCGGCAACTGGGCCGCCCGGGACTGCGCCCACCGCGGCTCTCCGTCGCGTTCGCGCGACGGCCCCATTGAAGCTCCGTCAGCGCTGCCCGATACAGGCGACGTGCGGGGCTCTCCGTCGCGTTCGCGCGACGGCCCCATTGAAGCGAGCGTCGACACGCGCTCAGCGATCGCGCGCAGCTCCTCTCCGTCGCGTTCGCGCGACGGCCCCATTGAAGCCGCGCATCATGTCCGGGGTAGCGGACGTGGTGGAAGCTCTCCGTCGCGTTCGCGCGACGGCCCCATTGAAGCTGCGGCGCTCGCAAGCGCACGGTGGGAACGGCTTTGCTCTCCGTCGCGTTCGCGCGACGGCCCCATTGAAGCGGCGCATTGCCTTCCTCGGCTTCAGCGCGGCGCATGGGCTCTCCGTCGCGTTCGCGCGACGGCCCCATTGAAGCCGATCGGCGGGCACCACGCGATCGCTAAGTGGCTGCTCTCCGTCGCGTTCGCGCGACGGCCCCATTGAAGCTCGTCCTTCCGCCGAATGCGGTCGAGTACATCCCACCTCTCCGTCGCGTTCGCGCGACGGCCCCATTGAAGCTGAGGCCGGAAGGTTGGGGCCGGCCACCCCAAGAGTATCTCTCCGTCGCGTTCGCGCGACGGCCCCATTGAAGCTGGCTGCCGACGCGCGGGCGGCCGAGCGACGGTCTCCTCTCCGTCGCGTTCGCGCGACGGCCCCATTGAAGCATGAGCCGTGGCGCGACGCGCTCGAGCGCGACCTGACTCTCCGTCGCGTTCGCGCGACGGCCCCATTGAAGCCCTGAGCGCTTGTGCACGCGCGTTTCGCCAGGTCTTCTCTCCGTCGCGTTCGCGCGACGGCCCCATTGAAGCTCGGCGCGGTGCAGGTGCACGCGCAGCCCTGCCGTGCTCTCCGTCGCGTTCGCGCGACGGCCCCATTGAAGCGGCGCGCCGAGGGCTCCCTCGCTCGCTCGCCCGCGGCTCTCCGTCGCGTTCGCGCGACGGCCCCATTGAAGCTTCGCGCAGCGCGCTCGGCGCGGAGCGCGTCGATCGCCTCTCCGTCGCGTTCGCGCGACGGCCCCATTGAAGCAGCTCGACCACGCGACGGGTCAGCCCGTCGAGCCGCGCTCTCCGTCGCGTTCGCGCGACGGCCCCATTGAAGCGCTCGCCCGCGTCGACGCAGCCGACGCGGTGGACGACCTCTCCGTCGCGTTCGCGCGACGGCCCCATTGAAGCCGAACCGTGACAGGGCCAGGCCGTACTCTGGATCGTACTCTCCGTCGCGTTCGCGCGACGGCCCCATTGAAGCGCTCCCGGTCGCAGCGCGCGCGCCGCTGCGGAGATCTCTCCGTCGCGTTCGCGCGACGGCCCCATTGAAGCCTGTCGCGCCGCATCGACCGCTACCGCCCACCGTACCTCTCCGTCGCGTTCGCGCGACGGCCCCATTGAAGCGACGGCGAGCGGATCTGCAGCACGTTCGCGAGCGCGCCTCTCCGTCGCGTTCGCGCGACGGCCCCATTGAAGCTGGCCGGCTTTCGGCGTCATGCGGCGTTGAAGCTTATCTCTCCGTCGCGTTCGCGCGACGGCCCCATTGAAGCCCTATGTGCCTCCCGTCGCTCCGACCACTTGGGGCTATCTCTCCGTCGCGTTCGCGCGACGGCCCCATTGAAGCACCGTAGTGTCGGGCGCGCATCGGATAAGTCCACGCCTCTCCGTCGCGTTCGCGCGACGGCCCCATTGAAGCGTGGCCGGTGCCTTGAGTTTAGCTTCCCGCCCAAGGCCTCTCCGTCGCGTTCGCGCGACGGCCCCATTGAAGCCGTCGCAGGGGCGTCACGGGTGGAGCAGGCAGCGGGGGAGCCTGGGGAAGGGCCGTTCGCCGCGTGCGACGGCGAGCAGGCGGCCCCGACGGAGATAGCCTTGCGTGGTCGCGAGCTGCGCATGGCCGGCGCGCTCCATGATCTCCGTCACCGAGTCTCCGCGCATCGCCATCCAGGTGATGCCGGTCGCGCGCAGGTCGTGGAAGGTGAGCGGACGCTCCGTGTCGGTCGACGCATGAAGCGCGCTGCGGTCGCACCCGGCAGCCAGCAAGTCGGCGCGCAGCTCGCGCGCGAGGGACGGAGGAATGCGGCCAGAGACCACCGTCTCCAAGGTCGCGCTCCGCTGCATCTGGCGAAGCAGTGGGAGCAGCTCCGCGGGCAGCACGTCCTGGCGCGCCTGCCCGGACTTGGTAGCGCGCACGCGTCCCGTGCTCCGATCCCGGGACTGAGAGACGCAGACCTGGCGTCGCTTCAGATCGAGGTCGGCCCAGCGCAGCGCCACAAGCTCCGAGGCCCTCAGGGCCAGGTAGGTCGCGAGCGCGTAGACCCGACGCCGACCCAGCGGCACGACCTGAGCGGCCATCAGCTGACTGAACTCGCTCGGGTAGAGAAAAGTGCTCGAGCGGGTGCTCCCTCGGTCCGGACCGCGTACCCCGTGGACGGACAGGTCAGCGCGAAGTCGGAGGTCGAGGTGCTTCGAGCGCGACAGGTCACGAAGCATCGTCCGCAGCACGATCCAGACGCGCCAGGCAGTCGACCAACGGAGTCGCCTCGAGGACACGGCACGATCCAGCTGCTCGACCCACCGCTCCACGTCCCCGCGCGCGAGCGCCGCGACCCCGATCGCGCCCAGGTAGGGGGCGATCCATCGCTCGAAGGCTCGACGCTCGCGCTCGACCCCGACGGCACCGCGACGCTCGAACCAACACTCGGCCCACTGCTCGAAGGACTCGACGGGCACCGCGCCCACACTGGCCACGCGGGTTGGCGTCGCGACCACGTTGTCCATCTCGGCGAGGATCAGCTTCGCCCGCGCGAGCAACGCGCGAAGTCTCTCGAAGTCCTCCGTCGCCGCGACCACCAGTGAGAAGCGAAGAGCCGCCCGCAGGATCGGGGGGGGGACGATCGCACGCGAGCGGCCCTTCGAGGACGGACACTACGATCAGTGCGGGGGATTGCCAAGGGGTGATCGTCGCCGCCCGAGCCTCTTTACTCCCTCACCGGGCGCCTCTATCGACTTTTTCGCGTGGCAACGTCGATCGCTCCCCTGTCGCAGCATTCCCACCTGATCGTACCGAGACCCGAGCTCGACACCTGGACACGGGGCGTGGCGTGCTTCTTGAGTCGCCAGGTCCGCGGGCTGCAAGTCAAGGACGACTGGGCGCAGGCCACGGTGCTCCCCGCGCACGACGTGGAGATGTTGGCGGCCGACGGCAAGGTGCGCTGGTGCTGCGACTGCCAGGAGGCCCTCGAGCTCGAGGAGCCCTGCGCGCACGCGATCGCGACGCTGCTCGCCGCGCTGACCGAGCACGCCAGCTGGCGCCGGTTCCGCGGCGAGTGGCGCTTCCACATGTTCGGGATCGACGATTGGGAGGACGACGACGAGTTCGATGAGTTCGACGACGAGCTCTCGGCTCCTCCGCTGCGCTCGGGAGCGGCAGCCAGTGGCGCGACGGCGATTCGCCGTTTGGATCTCGACAGCCTGCTGCACGTCACCAACCGGGTTCACGCCTGGCGACCGGTCGCGCCGCGCTACTTCCTCGACCCGCGCCAAGCCGTGCGCACCGGGCGCATCCAAGTGCACGTGGGGCTGGTCGGGGCACGCGGACAGCTGAGCGGCGGTCCTGTCCAAGACATTCCCCTGACCGCCCTCCGCGACGAGGCGGATCGCTGGGCGCTGCTCCTGCTGCGGTCCGAGCGCCGGGGAGGCGGCTGGATGCCCGGCGTCTTGCCACCCGACGCCCTTGCGCCGCGGCTGCTCGAGCTGTTGGCCCGTACCGGACGGCTGCACTACGTGGACGATCCCGGCCCGCTGCGCGACGCGCAGCTCCACGCTCTCGATCTCGCTGTGTCGCGTCACGCGCGCGAAACGGAGGGGGAGCTGCAGTCGCTGCTCGAGCTCCCGGTCCTCGAGTGGGACGACGGCCCTCCGTGGCGAGTGCAGCTCGAGTTCGTCCCCGCTGGTCCGCACTTCGAGGTGCGCGCCGCGCTGGCGCGGGACGGCGAACGGCGCGAGCTCAGCAGCGGCATGCAGGTCACGCCGGGGCTCCTGCTGTTGGACGGCCGGCTCGCCCAGCTCGACGCGGACGGCGTGTCCGCTTGGCTCACCACGCTACGCACGCACGCGGCTCCCCAGATCGAGGGTCCACGACTGCGAGAGGTCGTACAGCGCTTGTTGGTGGCGTCCGACAGCGTGGAGCTGGTGCTGCCCGAGAGCGCCGGCATCACCCGCGTGGAGGCTTTGCCCGTGCCCGTCCTGACCATCGATGCCCCCGGACGGAGCAAGCGCTTGGGCGCGAAGCTGATGTTCGACTACGCTGGCTCCCGCATCCCGCCGCACGCCTTCGCCGCGCGGCACCTCACTGGCTCCGGGCGGATCGTGCACCGGGATCGGGACGCCGAGCGCGCTGCGACCGACCTCGTGCTCGCCGCGGGCTTCGAGGAGCGACGCGGCATGCTCGCGCTCCCGAGCGAGTTGCTCGAGACCGCTATCGCGACCCTCCTGGAGCAGGGCGTCGAGGTCCTCGCCGAGAACCTCGTCGTCCGACGCCCGACGAGCTCGCGTGTGACGGTGACCAGCGGCATCGACTGGTTCGGGCTGGAGGGCGGCGCGTCCTTCGGTGGGGTCGAGCTACCCCTGCCCGATCTGCTCGCGGCAGTGCGCGCGAAGCAGCGCTTCGTCCGCCTGGGCGACGGGTCCATGGGTCTGCTACCGGCGCAGTGGCTGGAGCGATGGGGAGCCGCTTCCATGCTCGCGCGCGGCGACGCGGCGGGTCCCATGCGGCTCGGACGCGTTCACCTTGGCCTGCTCGATACGCTGCTCGACGCGGCCACGGAGAGCTCCGTCGACCCGGCGTTCGCCAAGCTACGCAGCGCGTTGCGGGACTTCGATGGCATCCCCGCCGTGCGCAAGCCCCGCGGCTTTCTGGGCACGCTGCGGTCGTACCAGAAGGAGGGGCTCGACTGGCTCGCGTTCCACGAGCAGCTCGGCTTTGGCGCATGCCTCGCGGACGACATGGGGCTCGGCAAGACCGTGCAGGTCATCGCGCTGCTCGTGCACCGGCGCGCTCGACGCGCGGAAGATGGTGCGAAGCGTCGTCCCCCCGCGCTGGTGGTCGTACCGCGTTCGCTGATTCACAACTGGTGCACGGAGTTCGAGCGCTTTGCCCCCAAGCTCCGGGTTCACGTCCACCACGGCGGCGGTCGGGGCAAGGTAGCGGGGCTCCTGGACCACGACGTGGTGCTGACCACCTACGGCACGATGGCGCGAGACATCCACGACCTCGCGACCCTCACCTTCGACAGCGTCGTGCTCGACGAGGCGCAGGCCATCAAGAACGCAGCCTCGGCCACCGCGAAGGCGGCGCGCAAGCTGAACGCTCCGCATCGCATCGCCATGAGCGGAACACCGATCGAGAACCATTTGGGTGAGCTGCGCTCGTTGTTCGAGTTCCTGAACCCAGGGCTGTTCGACCGCGCCGAGTGGGCCCGGGGGATGTTCAGCGGTCGCGCTGCCCTCGATCCTCGCGGCAAGGAGCTGGTGCGCGCGGCCGTGCGACCCTTCACCCTGCGCCGCACCAAGGCTCAGGTCGCGCGGGATCTGCCGGCACGCACCGAGCAGACCCTGTGGGTCGAGCTCGACCGCAACGAACGTCGCGAGTACGAGGAGGTCCACCGCTACCTGCAGGCCGCCATCGAGGCGAAGGGCGCCACCGCCGATGGCGAACTGACACCGCACGTGCTCGCCGCCCTGCTGCGGCTGCGGCAGGCCGCGTGTCACCCCGGTCTACTCGACTCGGAGCGCGCCGGCGAGTCGGGCTCCAAGGTCGAGCTCCTGATCGAGCAGCTGCGCCAGCTCACGGACGAGGGACACAAGGCGCTGGTGTTCTCGCAGTTCACGAGCTTGCTGGCCATCGTGCGCGACCGCCTCGAGGCCGAGAGCATCGAGTTCGATTACCTGGACGGCGCCACTCGGGATCGCGCCGCGCGCGTCGCCCACTTTCAGAGTGACGATGGTCCGAGCGTGTTCTTGATCAGCCTGAAGGCGGGCGGCGTGGGGCTCAATCTCACCGCCGCGGACTACGTCTTCCTGCTCGACCCGTGGTGGAACCCCGCCGCCGAAGCGCAGGCCATCGACCGCACCCACCGCATCGGACAGTCGCGCCCCGTGGTCGCCTATAGGTTGATCTGCCGCGGAACCGTCGAGGAGCGAGTGGCGGAGCTGCAAGACAAGAAGCGACAGCTCGTCGCGGCCGTGCTCGGTGACGGCAGCGAGCTGGCCGAGAAGCTGACGCGCCGCGATCTCGAGGCGCTGCTGCAAGCCTGAGGCGCCCTGGACTTCAGGCCAGCGCGTAGCCGGACGGCGCGCTCAGCGACACCCAGCGTCAACGCCGACGGCACCCAGGACCTGGTGATGGTCGGCGCGGGCTCGGTCGTCGCTCGCACCGCGGCGGACGTGCCGGGCATCACCACGCCGGCGGCGCCAGCGGCCTGGGCGCGCTGCCCAAGCCCTTCTTGTCGGCGGCTGGCGCGGCGCGCTCGTACGCCGGGCGCCGGCCGCGTGCTCGCGCGGCAGAACGTGAACGGCGCCGCCGATCCCGCCGTACGTCTTTCAGCAGCCCTCAGTCGCGAGCCTGGGTGCCGGGCAGCTTGCTGGCGGTTCACGGCTCGGACGGGGTCGGCGGCATCGCGCGTCTCTCTTGCGCGCAGGAGCTTCGGCTCGAGCGGCGAGAGCACCACGCTTGCTGGTGCTGTCACTTGCCGTCAGGCGTCGTCGCGTTCTCGCTCGCTCGCGACCCAACGTGGGGCGTCGTCGTCGCGTTCTCGCTCGCTCGCGACCCAAGGTGGGTCGTCGTCGTCGCGCTCGCGCGCCAGAGCGAGTACCACGCGTTCGCTCAGGCCAAGGGCTCCGACACGAGCGGCACCGTTGATCGGCGGTCTCCTAGGGCGAGTTTGGGTGACCGTTCGGAGGAGCCGAAGGGGGTCCGCTCAGCGGAGGCGGCTGGCATCAGGGCGAGCGAAGGCGTCTCCCGCTACTTGGCGTGCGGGAGACGGGGACGGTCGGCCAGGGGCCAGGACGCCGGTATGTGGATGATGGTGTGGGCGTCAGCCCTGTTTGGAGTCAGCCATGGCGCTCATCCCGAAGGCGCGAGCGGGCGATGTCGAAGCCCAAGCAACGCTTCGGGTGACGCAGTGATGAGCACGGTCCATATCTCCTCGAGCAGGAGCTTCCACGGCATCTGGCGTCGCTCATCCGAGCGTTGCGTGATGGCGCGATAGATCGCGAGCAGGGTGAAGACGATGCGGCGCAAGATGGCGACGACGAGCATTCCCCGCGGGTGCCCGGTGATCCAAGGGTGGTCGTCTTCGCTCAGGGCGGTGTCCAAGATCTGGTGACAGGTCTCGACGCCCCAGCGCAAGCGAATGATGGTCTGCCACTGGCGCGGGGAGAGCCGGTCGGAGGCCAAGCTGGACATGAGATAGCGCTCATCGGTCGTGGTGCATCCGTTGGAACGGACGGTGATGGTCTTGACGCGAAGGATGGTGCGCAGATGCTCCCAGCCTTCGGGTCCCTCCTGCGCCCGACCGATGAAGAGCAACCGGGTGACGGTACAGCCACCTTCGCGCCGCTCGTCCCTGAAGTCGCAACTGGTGTCGGCACGAGTTCCGAGCCATGACCGTGCGGCATCATGCAGGGTGGGCTGAGTCGCGCGCAGACAGAAGAGGTAGTGCAAGTGCCGCTCGACCACGGCGCTGGCGTTAGCGAGTGAAACGGCGCCGGCGTCGTAGGAGACGAGACGAATATCGAGCGCGGGATAGGTCGTCATCAGTTGGTCGAGCGCTGCGGAGAATGCCCCCATCTCGTTGGTGCGAGCCGGCACGGGAAAGACGTCGATGCAGGGCTTGGCGGAGTTGCTGATCAGGGTGCTTGTGATGGTGCGCACCGCACCGACCAACGCGCTCGGATCCTCACCGGTTTGGCGCTGCGCGATACCGTCATCGCAGGACGAGATTGCCGTTGATTTGCCATCGAGCGAGACCACGGCGAAGGGCAAGGCATCCGAGCGCAGGGACTTTCGCCGGTGGGCTGCACGCACCGTCGAGTGGAGCGCCGCGGTCACTTGCTGCGGGTCGAGTTGGCAGAGCACGTCGCGCAGAGTGGTGTCCGGGATACGCCGGCGGACCCCAACTGCTTACGCATGGCCGGTGAGAGTTGACCCGAGAGTCGCTCAACGTCGGCCAGGCTGGTAGCGCCGGAGGCCATGCAGCACAGCACGCCGGACAACAGCATAGGAAGTGACCAGCGTCGCCCCCGTGAGTGACGTGGGTCCTCGAGTCGGTCGAGCCGAGCGTCTGGCAAGCGGGAGCTGAGCAGACCTGCCAGTCGTCGAGTTTGCCGTGTGTCCATCGTGTGTCCTCCGTGGTCTTCGCGGCAGCGCCGCGTGTCGCTCGCTACAAACGCTCGATTCAGCAGACAAAGTCGAGCGCGACGGGCGCGCGCGGAGCCGAGAGCGATGTGATACTTGGCGGCCCTGTTCTTGCCGCGCGAATACTGCCCCTCCCCCAGGTTGAGCGCGCAGCTAGCACTGCAGCGCCTCAGCTGACGAGACAGGTCGCGGTCCTTGTGGTCGAGGATGCCGAGGGTGCGACGTAGCCCCTCGATGGTGCGAAGCACGACAGGATAGATGCGGAGCATGGGGTGTTCCTTTCTGGCGAAAGCCTGCTCGTGACAGGCCCGGGAGTCGCAGCCCGAGTCCTTGGCGCCGAAGGCGCCGCGAAGCGGGCCGAGCTCGCGAAGCGAGCGAAGGACCCTCGACGCGGGCGAGCACCCGGGCAGACTCAAAGCAGCCGAGCCAGCTCAACCCTCACCCCTCGCCCGCCACCCCCGACCCGGCCCCACTACCCCTACCTCTGCCCCTTGCACTCGACCACGCCTTGCGAATTTGCGCGCACGACTGCCGAGCCCGCGTCGAACCCACAAGCGATCGAACCCTTTGAGGATTCCAGGCCCGGCCGGTGGGCATCACCAATCAGTGATGACACGAGCGGCCAGCCGCCGGAGTGCGCGGACAACGAGGCGTACTTGCCGCTCCGCGTACGCGCGTCACCCTGGCATCACCGTGATCCGTTCGCTCGGTTGCTGATTGGCCAGGCGCTCGAGTCGGGTCACGCCATCATGACGCGCGACGCGGTGTTCGGGCGCTACGGCGTCGGGGTAGTGGCTGCGTGAGCAAGACGTGACCGTCTTGACCGCCGCGGTAGCCGACGCGAACTCGACTCTCTGCGCGCCCTGCCGCTTCCGCGTCGGGCCAACGAGCGGCGGCTCACTGCACGGTGATGGTGAACGGCACGGCCTCGACGTGGAACGGCGGCTTGCCACCGTATTTGCCGTACTTCACGGCGACCATGATCCCGTAGGCGCAGGCCCGAGAGCCACCGAGCCCCGTGAAGGACAGCGTCGTGTTTCCGTCGGGACCAAAGCCGCGGACCCCGGTGAAGGTCTCCACGTCCGCCTCCGGCTTCTTGTGCGCCTTGCACTGGCTCGCCGCGCTGGCGGCGGCGGCCTTGACCTTGGACTCGGCCAGCGCACGGTTGAACGGCGGCGGCTCGCTCGCTGCGACCTCGGTCGGCGCGGGGGGCTCGGGCTCGGGCACCGGTGCCGCAGCCTGCGGCTCCGGAGACGAGGTCGTGGTCGGGCTGACGGTAGCCGGCGAACGCGCGCCGGCCACCTTGGGCTTCGCGACGGTCGCGTCGGCGGGCGCGGGCGGCTCGGCGGCGACAGCGCTCGGAGCCGTCGCAGCCGCCGCCGATGGCTCGGACGCGGGTGAGGGAGACACCGGTGGCGACTCCACCAGGGACGCGAGCTCTCCGCGAAAGACGTACGCCGCAGCGGCGAGCGCGACGCCGCCGCCGAGCAACAAGAGCAGCACCAAGCCGATGCCACCGACCGCGATCACCTTGCCCGCCGACGATTTCGGAGCAGGAGGCACCGACGCTGCGTGCAGCGGTGGGCGAGTCGCGGCGACGAACGTGTGCGGCGACGGTCGCGCGCCAGCCAGTTGCTCGAGCGCCTCGATGGCCTCCCGGGCGGAGGGGTAGCGGGCGCTCGGTTCGCGCGCGACGGCGCTGGCGAACCACGAGTCGAAGCCCTCGGGGAGCGCGACCGGCACGCCGAGCTCGGCGGCGCGCGCGGACGCGGGCACGAGGGGCTCGAGCAGCGACTCGCGCATCAACGCCTCCAGCGAGCCACCCTCCTGATTGGCCACGCGCCAGTAGTAGCGACCCGTCAGCAGCCGGAACGCGACGAGCCCAAGCGCCCACACGTCCGTCGCTGGCGTGACCGGCGCCCGCGGATCCGTCTGCTCGGGCGCCATCCACAGCGGTGTCCCCACGTGCGCGGTGGACATCTCCCGGGCATCCGCGACCAGCTTGGCGATGCCGAAGTCGAGCACCTTCACGTCGACTTGACGATCGACGCTGTGCGCCGTGGCGACGAACACGTTCTCCGGCTTGATGTCCCGATGCACGATGCCGGCGGCGTGCGCTGCGGCCAGTGCGTGGCACAGCGGACGAAAGATGCCCAGGACCGCGTCGAGCGGCAGCGGCCCTCGCTTGGCCGCGTAGGCCGCGAGATCCTCACCGCGCAAGAGCTCCATCGCGATCCAGGGGACGCTGAGGCTCGGGTCCACGCCCGCGCCGATGGTCTGTACGACGTGCTCACTCGCGATTCGGCTCCCCACGCGCGCCTCCTGCTCGAAGCGCTCACGAAGGCGCGGGTCCTGAATCAGCGACGGGTGCATGATCTTGAGGGCGCGCTCTTGGCCCGTGCTCAGCTGCCGCGCGACGTACACGCCCCCCATGCCACCCTGCGCGAGCGGACGCTCGACGCGAAACTCGCCAGCGATGAGGGTGTTCGGCGGAAGCTCGAGCAGACTCATGAAGCCCTGGTCGAGGGTAGCCAAGTGTCGCAGCGCTGGCCACCGCTGTTGGACGGGCGTTTCGCGCTCGCGTTCGCTGGCGCGATTGCGGGGTCTCGAGCCAGTCCTGGCATGCAGCTGAGATGCAGGTGCATGCCAGAATCCGCGGCGGACCCCCCATCGTGCAGGCGTTCGTCAGTGACGCGTTCTCCCTCTCCCCTTGCGACCCGCGCCAATCCCTGCGAGAGCGGTGAGCCGTGACCGGCCGACACGAACACGGACGCAGCGGTGAGCTGCTGGGCTTGGCGCTGGTGGTGCTCGCGCTGCTGGGCTGCATGACGCGCACGCAGAAGCGAGGCGAGCTCCTAGGTGACGTGGAGGGCGGCGTGAAGGTCGAGCTGGTGAAGGTGAAGACCACCGGCCCCAACCTGTCGCCCCTCGGCGGCGGACCGGCGAGCAAGGGAGTACTGAGCAGCGTAGAGCGGCTCGAGCTGCGGCTCGCGACGACGCCACCGGCGCGACACCTGCCCACCTGCACGCCCACCCGCCTGGACGTGAGCGTGGCGCCGGAGCAAGAGCGGTTCGCGTACCGCTGCGCGGCGGCGAGCCCGTGGACCATCGTGTACATCGTTCCGGGTCCGCAAGACGCGGTCGACGTCGCGTATCGACACGTCGAGTGGCGAGAGGCGACGCGCACGACGCGCGGCGCCGAGCCGCCGCCCTTCCTCAACCCCGCCGGCAAGATCGGCTGGAGCCGCGTGCCGGACCTCGACGCCGTCGCTGTGCAGCTCCTGCTGCGCGACGACAAGGAGCATGCCGTGGATGCTGCGCGCCTGTTCGACGAGCTCGAGCGACGCGCGGGCCTCGCGGCGGTCGAGGCGCTCTTGCCGAAGGTCGTGACCATGCGGCCGACGATCACCGCGACGTCCCAACCAACCGAGCGCGACGCTTGGCTCAGTCGCTTCGACAGGGTGTCGCCCGCGGCGCAACAGGCGGCGCTCGCGGCGTTGCGCGCGGCCCTGGGGCGGCGAGAAGCCGGGGCAGGCGTGGTGCTGCGCGCGACCGAGCTCATCGCGCGCGACGCGGAGCTCGGTCGTCAGCACGCGGCCCTAGGCGCGCGCCTGCTCGAGCTCGAGACCGCGAGGCTCGGCGAGGCGGGAGCGCCACCGAGCCTCGCGGCGTCCCGCGCGCTCGCGCTGCTGGCCGGCACGACGCCAGAGCACGCCGTGCCGACGGCCTGCGCACGCCTGAAGCGCGACAAGAACGACGCGGAGGCGCTCGCCGCGATCGCGCTCGCCGGCAAGGCGCAGTGCGCGGGCGAGTCCCTCGGGGACTTTCGCGCGCCCGGCGCGTGCCGCGACGTCCTGCGCGCCTGCCTGGGCTCGCTGCCGGCGGGGGAGAGCTGCGCGCAAGAGGCGCTGCTCGCGCGCTTTCGGCGCTACTTCGCCGCGCCGCGCGCGACCCGCGGCTTCCTGACGGCGGACGTCGCGCGGCTCGCGGCGCTGCGCGCGACCAACCTCCTGGCGCCGGAGCTCGAACGGGCTCTGGAGCGAGCGAGCTACGCGGTGGACTCGACGGCCGGCACCGACTGCGCCGCCGCTCCGCCCGACGCGGCCTGCCGCTGCGTCGCCCTCGCCAACCTGAGCGATCGCGCGGCCGCGCTGTGTGAAGCGGGCCTCGGCGGCGAGGGGCGCGCCCGGCACTGCACGTTTCGCATCGACGACGCGCGCCGGCGCCTCACGAACGTGCGCCGCGCCGCCGACCCCGCGCGACCCTGACGACCGAGCTCAGGGCAGCGCCAGGATGGTCGGCGGAAATCCCGCGGGCGGAGTGACCGAGGGCGCCGAACCCAAGAGCCCCGAGGACGTCCTCACCCGCATGACGCGAGTGTACCCGACTTCGACACGGGTTGCAGCGCATTCGCGAGCCAGCGCTCCAGCCGCACCTGGGGCGCGCCCTGGGCGCGGCAGGCCTCGGCCAAGCGCGCGAGCGCCGCGACCTTGCGCGCCTCGGCCTGCTCCCGCCCGCCCGTCGCGCGCCACAGGTCGGCGACCTCCGCCGCCGTGAGCGCGCGCAGCTCGCCGAGCGGCAGCCCGCCCAACTGGAGCGGGCCTACGGCCTTGCGGTGCAGCGCGCGGAGGTAGAAGTCGAGCGCGCGAGCCATCCGGCGGAGCTGTCGGTTCTTGCCTTCGGTCAAGGTGACGTGCAGCTCCGTGTGCTGTTCGCTGCGGTGATACAGCTCGACCCGCTTCGCGCGCACCGACTCGCCCCGCAGCAGCAGGCCCTCGGTCAGCTTCGCCAGCCGCGGATCGTCGTCAGTGACGTGCTCGTCGAGCCACAGCCAGTACAGCTTGTGCGTGTGATGCTCCGGGTGCAGCACCGCGTGCGCTAGATCGCCGTCCGTGGTGAACAACAACAGGCCGCTGGTCATGCGGTCGAGCCGCCCGATCGGGAACACGCCCGCCGGCATTCGCGCGAGGTACGCGCTCAGATCCGTGCGCCCATCTGGATCCCGCGCCGTGCTGGTCACGCCCAGGGGCTTGTTGAGCATGAAGTGGGCGTGCTCGCCGCGCGGAGTGAGGGCGCGCCCATCGAGGGTGATCACGTCGTCGGCGAACACCAGCCGAGACGGCTCGACGACGCGCACCCCGTCGAGCTGCGCGCGCTCAGCTGCCAGCGCCTCCCGCACGCCTTCGACCGTCAGGGTGGTCGAGTCACGCAAGAACTTGTCGAGGCGACGCGGAATCACCGCGGCCTCGCCGGCGCAGGTGCAGGTGTCGATGACGACGCACAACCGAGCAGTGACGTCACCGCGCCGGCCCAAACCCAGGCGCGAAGCACTCCGGCCAGGCTCCGTGACATCGGGCTCAGCGTAGCACGAGGCGCGTCGCCGCTAGGCCGTCTCGCTCGCCTCGCAGCACCCAACGACCGTGCAGCGGCAGTCGAGGCAGGCGCGGGAGCTCGTGACGCCACAGTGCTTGCGCAGCCGCTCGCGCAACGCCTTGCGAGCGCGATGCAGGCGCACGGTCGCGCTGTTGCGCGTGACTCCCAGGCGAACGGCGGCGTCCGCGAGCGACACGCCGTGTAGATCCACGAGCGTCAACACGGCCGCGTGCTCGGGCTGGAGTCGACTCACCTGTGCCAGGCTGCATCGACAGCTCTCGGGCTGACTCGCGGCTGCCAGCTCGGGCAGCTCGGTCACCTGCTGAACGGGCCTGGCCGCTGCGGAACGTCCGAGATCGATCGCCACGTTGCGCAGGATCTGCAGCAGCCAGGCCCGCGCGCTCGCAGGACTCCGCAGGCTCCCGGCGCTAGCCATCGCGCGGAGGCTGGCGATCTGCAGCACGTCATCGACGTCGGCCGCAGGGACCCGCCTCCGCGCGAAGGCGCGGAGCTCGGCGCGGTGAGCTTGCAGCGCCGCCACCACGAACGAGCGCTGCTCTGCCGGTAAGGCGTCGTCTCGGGCCACTCGCTGACTCAAGACCTCGGCTTCGCGCCGGGGCATCCGCACTCCGGGGGGCACTGGCACTCCGGACCGCAAGTGCAGACCGCCCCGCAGCAGCAGCCTCCGTCCTTCGGGGGCCCGCCCGAGCAGGAGCAAGACGGTGACGGGCAGTTGGCGCATTGGCACTGAGCGTTGTCGGTCATGTGAGGATTCGTCCTTTCGTCTTGGTGGACGGCGCGGGTAGTCGGATCATTACACGAATCTTTCGGGGTGCCCGAGCGGCTCACTCGGGCTAGGGTCCCGGCGTGATCGTCGGCAGGGTAGATCGGCTCGGAATCGTGGTGTCGAGCCTGTGCGCGGCCCACTGCGCGCTGGGGGCCGTGCTCTCGACTGCCGCGGTCGCCGGCGGTTTCCTCGCGGACGAACGCTTCGAACTGCTGTTCGTCGGCGTGGCGGTGCTGATCGCCGTGATCGCGCTGGGCGCGGGATACCGCGAGCACCGAGCGGCGCCTCCACTCTGGATCGGCGCAGGCGGGTTGCTGCTGTTGGCCAGCGCTCGGCTCGTGCACGATCTCGAGCTCGCCGAGGTCGCGCTCTCGGTGGCCGGGGCCGGGACCCTCGTCGCGGCCCACGTCGTGAATCTACGTTCGCTCCGGCGTGCGAAGGCGTGCGCGTAGGCTCGAGTGATCGTCGCGCATGCCCACGGCTCCAAGAGCGAGCTGCGCGCGCTCTCGAGCGCAAGTGACGGAACACTCAGGGTGACTTGGACGGATCCGCTCCGGCCCGTCCGGCCACGCAGTGGCCCTGATGGCACCAGGCCTGCTGGGGCGCGCACGACGACGTACACGGGGCTGCGGGCGGAGCCGCCGCGGGCGCCCCCGGCGCGTGCCCGCGCGTCGTCATGAGCATGTCCAGGTAGTCTTGGTGCACCGCCGTGGAGCCACCGCAACACTCGGGAGTCTCGGGCGGGGCGAGCACGCACTGCTCGTGTCTGTCGCAGCGCGTCCACTTCGGCGGAACGCCGCCCCGCTCCGGCACAGCGGCGACCGGCGACGATGGGTCAGCTGTGGGCTCTGACGGCGCGGGCACGGGCGCTGGAGCGGGGTCCACGCCCTCGGTGCTCGCGCGCTGGCTCCCAGCGCAGCCAACCGCGAGCAACGCCCCGAGCCCCAAGTACAGAAGGCCCAAGCATCGTGCAGCGTCCACGACGCTCACGCTATCACTCGCGTGAGGCCGAGCCAACGCCGGCGCTAGCCGCTCGTCACGTGCAGTCCATGTTGCATGTCAGCTCGTCGTCCGTGTCGCACCAGCAGCTCAGCTGGCAACAGCTCGGGCCGAAGCAGTCCTCGAAGCACACGTTGAGACCGCCGCAGGCGATGCCCGGCGCGCACAGACCCGGGTTGCCCGGACCGCTCCCGGCTCCGCCAGCGCCGCTCCCGGAGTTGCCGCTTCCCGCGCTCCCGCTGCCGGCGTTGCCGCTGCCGGAGTTGCCGCTGCCCGAGCCGCCGCTCGACGCGCCAGCACCCGCGGCGCCACCGCTCGAGGTGCCAGCACCGGAGCCCTCGCCCGCGGCGCCACCGCCCGGCTCGTACTCTCCCGAGCTTCCCCCGCAACCCATCACCACGAGCAGACACGACAGCCCTGCGGCTGCGGCTTCCAAGCGAAGATGCATGCCCTCTCTCCCTTCGGTCGTTCGTTCAAGTAAGCGCGCACGAGTGCGCGTCGGCCAAGCTAGCAACGCGCGCGCCAACGCGCCGAACCCGCGATCACTCCGCGGGACCGCCGGTCACCCCTGATCGCGGCGTCAGCCGTGATCGAGCCGTCATGGCGCGTGGATCGGACCTTGAAACCGGTCCCTGCTTTGGCTACCCGCCGGCCCCGGCCGCGCGAGCAAGAACGCGGCGGATGGCTTGGACCGCGGAACCTGATACACTGCGGCTGGCAGGGAGTCATCTCGTTTGCGGTACGTCGTCGCGGCTTTCATCTCCGGGCTCGCACTGGGTTGCGGCGGCGACGACTTCACCTCGAATCCGGGCGCGGGAGGCGCGGGCGGTATTGGCGGCGGCGCGGCGGCGAGCGGCGGCAGCGCAGGCGCGCCGGCGGGCGGCACGGCGGGGGTGGCGGGCGCCGGTGGGGGCGCGAGCGGTAGCGGCGCCGGCGGCGCGGGCGGCGCCAGCGGCTGCAAGATCGTGGACGTCGGCTGCGTTGGGATCTTCGCCGGTAGCATCGGGCAGACGGGCAGCGTCGACGGCGTCGGAGCCGCGGCGCGCTTCGACGAACTCTCCCAGCTCGCATCCACGAACACCACGCTGTGGGTGGGCGGCGGCGACGCTTGCGTGCGCGAGATCGACGTGAACACGGCGACGGTAAAGACGGTGGCTGGGGTGTGCAAGCAGCCGGGCGGCGCGGACGGCGTGGGCGCAGCGGCGCGCTTCGGCTCCATCGCCGGCGCGGTGACCAACGGGCAGAAGCTGTGGCTGTCGGACTCGGGGAACGGGACCATCCGCGAGCTCGACCTCGGTAGCTACGCGGTCACCACGCTGGCGGGTGTGGCCGGGCAGAAGTCCACGGTGGACGGCTTCGGCAGCACCGCCAGGTTGCAGGAGCCGCGCTGGCTCACGCTCCACGCGGGCTCGCTGTTCGTGGCCGATTCCATGGCTCACGTCGTGCGCCGCATCGACGTGCTCAACAAAGAGGTCACTACGCTGGCGGGCATCGTGGGCCAGAGCGGCTCCATGGACGGCAACGGAGCCATCGCGCGGTTCGACGGGCCGCGAGCCGTGCACGGCGTCAATGCAGGCGTGCTCGTCGCCGACACGGAGAACTCTCGCGTCCGACTGCTGGTCCCGGGAAAGGACGCCGCTGCGTCGGTGGTCAGCACCTTCGCCGGGAGCACCTCGGGCTTCGCCGACGGTCCCTTCGGGATCGCGAAGCTGGACCGCCTGCGCGGCATGGCGTCGGATGGAGCCACCGTGTACGTGGCAGACACGGACAACGACACGGTCCGCAAGCTCGAAGCCGGTCAGGTCACGCTCCTCGCCGGCAGCCCTGGCGCCCCGCACGGGGTGGGGCTCTACGGCGCGGCGGGCATCGTCCGGCCGCGAGACGTGCACTACCACGCCCAGACCAGCTCGCTGTTCATCGTCGAGTCGGGCACGGTCATCCGTCGCATGCGGCTGAAGTGACTCGACCAAGGGTCGCACCGTCCCTTGATCCCGCCACAGCTCGCGCCAAAGCTATGGCGGTGACGGATTCACGAGAGACCGACTGGACCGGCGTCTCGCCCGACCGCGGCCCCATCGCGCCGCTCACCAGCGCCACCTTCGTGGAGCGTCTCGCGAACCTGACCGCGGCCGCGACCGGCCTCGCGACGATGCAAGCTGCCATGGTCGCGCAGTATCCGGAAGATGCCCCAGGACTACCTGAAGCTCCTCGAACTCCTCGCTGATGCCGGGTGCGCGTTCATCATCGTGGGAGGGGTAGCGGCCTTCCTACATGGCGGCCGGCGCGTCACGTTACGGCGCTTGACAGCGCACGAGCGCTCGGGGGTCCACCACGCCGCTCTGTTCGAAGTATGCGCGTGCGGAGTCGCGCAACGCGGCGCCTTCGTCGCCCCCGACCAGCCCGCCGAGCCTCTCGGCGGTAGCGGCCGCCAGCAAGCGCATGCCCTTCGCCTCGAAGTCCTGGTGTGCGCGCTCGAAAGCCAAGCGAGCTCGCTCCTCGTCGCGCTGCGCGCACGCGAGGCCGCCGTGCGCCAGGCGCGCGACGGCGTGCGCCCAGGGCGCGCGCACAGCCTCGATGTGCGCGATGGCGTCGCGAGCGACGCTCAGGGCGTGACGCGCGTCGCCCTCTCCGGCAGCGAGCAGCGCGACCGAAGCGCGGGCGCGCGCCGCGTGGAAGACCACGCGCACGCGCTCGAGGCGCAGCAGCAGCGAGTGGCGCGCCTTGGGGTAGAAGGCGTTCATCCGCGCGAAGGCGTCTTCGGCGCGGCCCTCGTAGAGATCCGCCTGCGCCAGCGAGCAGGTGGCGAGCAGATGCTGCAGCACCGTAGGCTCGGGGGACCACCAGCCGAGGGCGTGGGCGATCTCGTCGCGCAGCTCGGCCGCGCGCCCCTGGACGAGCCAGCACAGCGACGTATCCGCGACGCGCAGCCCGCCTGCCAGCGCGAGGTTGCCGCGGTCCGCGGCGCTGGCGAGGGAGCGCGGCAGCGCATCGAGCAGCTCGGGCAGCACGCCCAGGTACACCTGAGTTATCAGGTAGTACTGCCGCAGCATGTCGATCTCGAAGTGGGAGGTGGTCGACGCCATGCCGCCTTCGGCGCCGTACAGCGCGAAGGCTTCCTCGTATGTGCCCCGCGCGCGCGCGAACTCGCCGCGCAGGGTCTGACTCAGCGCGCGCAGACCGACCACCGGCGCCAGCGAGTCGGGCGTACCGATGCCCTCGGCGACGCCCCCGGCGAGCGCGAGCCGGCGATCGGCCTCCCGGTGGTTGCCCTGGGCGCCGGCGTAGGCGCCGTCGAGGGCGAGCGCGCGGCCGAGGCGCCGCGGCTCGCCCGCCCTCAGCGCCAGCCAGGTGTAGCGGGCAGAGAAGGGCGCGCCGCGCAGCGAGTCCACGAAACCCAGGCCCCCCGCGAGGGTCTCGCACAGGTCGATGCGCACCAGCTCCATCGGCCCGAGCTCGGACGCATCGCGCAGGTGAACGCGGTAGCCGTAGAGGGCGATCAGCAAGCGCAACCACAGCGTGAGCAGCAGCGAGCCGAAGCGCGACGCAGGCAGCGTGAGGCCCACCGCGACGAGCACCACTCTCGCGGCGTCGAGCGCGCGCGCGGTCGCGCCGCTCACGAAGAGTTGCTCCGTCGCGCGGCGCTGCAGATCCAGGCGTTCGAGACCCTCGGTGGCGTCCGCCTCGGCCAGATACTCGTCGGCGGCTTCGGCGCCGCGACCGGCGGCGACCAGCGCCGCGGCCAGATCGAGCCGCAGTCCTGGCACCACCTGAGTCCCGAGATCGAGCGCGAGCGCCGCGCGCAGCAGGCTGACCGCGTGATCGAAGGCGAAGCGCTCCGACGCTTCCCGCGCCGCCATGCGCGCAAAGGCGATGGCGTCGAGGTAACGGCCGGCCGCGGCCTCATGCGTGAAGCGCGCCTCGTACTCCACGCTGCCCAGGCCGTTCAGCGCGTCGGCCAGGCGCCGGTGCACATCGGACAGCGCCTGGGGCTCGAGCGCCGCGAGGGTCACCTCGCGGATGCGATCGTGGTACACGTCCACGGCGTCGACGCCCCCTGCCACCGCACGCAGCAGGCTCGCGTCCATCAAGCCGCGCGCGGCCGAGATCACCTGCGTGGCGCCCTCGCCCAACGCGCGCGCGAGCAGGCGCCGCTCGCAGGGCCGCCCCGCGACGCTCACCAGCGTGAGCAGTTCCCGCTCGCGTCCGCCGAGCACTGACAGCCTGGGTCGCAGCGCGGCGTCCAGCGTGGGGAGCGAGCCCACGGCGCCCGGCGCAGCCCCCCGCGCGAGCTCACGCAACAGCAGCGGATGGCCAGCTCCCTCCCTCACGATACGCTCGACGGTCGCTACCTTCACGGTCTGCCCGAGCGCCTGCTGAACCAGGCTGCGCGCGGCGTCGTCGGTGAGGGGCTCGAGCGCGACGAGCTTCGCTCGGCCAAGGGCGCCGCGCAGCGCGCGGAGCGCGGGCGCGTCGCGGTCCTCTTGGCGATGCGCGATGAGCACCGACACGCCGGCGATGGCGGGCTCGGCCAGCGCGCGCCACACCGCCACGCTGTCGAGGTCGCTCCACTGCGCGTCGTCGAGCACGAGCACCACGTTCGACGCCTCCGCGAGGCGCTCAATCAATCTGCGCAGCGCCGCGAGCGCCAAGCTGCGAGCCTGGAGCGCGTCCAGCGCGGCGCCGCGACCGAAGTCCGGATCCGGCCCGCCCAGCGCCGCGAGCGCCGGAAAGAGCCGCGCCGCGTGGGCCGCGTCTCGCTCGTCGCAACCACGGGTGCGCAGTTCGCGCGCGATGGTGGCGGTGAGCGGATCGAAGCCCTTGTACGCGAGGGACTCGCTGAGGTGACAGCGACCCGACGCCACCATGGCGCCGCGCTCGCGGACGCGTGCGACGATCTGGTCTAGCAGGGTGGTCTTGCCGATGCCGCTCGGGCCCTCGACGAGGACGACGGCGCTCGCGCCGGTGCGCGTCAACTCCTCGGACAGCTCCGCGACGAGCTCGTCGCGGCCGAAGACGGCGAGCGGCTCCTCGCTCGCTTCCACGGGGACGCCGAGCTGCTCGCGAGCACGCTCGATGGTCCAGCGCACGGCGGGATCGCGCTGCAGCAGGTGCTGGCAGAGCTCCACCAGGTCGTCGGGCGCCTCGGGGCGGAGCACGGCCACGCTGGGTGCGTCCTGGTGGTGCTTCTTGCGCCAGACCTCGCGCGCGTCGCCGTCGAAGGGTCGCCGTCCCGTCAGCACCTCGAACAGCATGGTGCCGACGGCGTAGGCGTCGGATTGCGTGCTCGGCGGGCCTGCGAGCAGCTCCGGCGCCATGTACAGGGGTGTGCCCGCCACAGGGTCGGCCGCGGGGTCCGCGTCCGCTGTGGCGCGCGCGATGCCGAAGTCCACGATCGTGACCGCGTCGTCGGCGTCCACCAGCACGTTGGAGGGCTTCAGATCCGCGTGGACGAAGCCCGCGCGATGAATGGCGCTCACGCCGTCGAGCAGCTGGCGCAGCAGGCGGCGCACGCGCTCGAAGTCCGGCGCGGCGCCGCTCGACGCCTGCTCGTCGACCTCCGCGTCCCGATCCGCGGTTGGCAGCTCGGCGCCGGTGCGTGCGCGCCCGCCGAGCAGCGCCGTCACGAGGTCGCGCCCGTCCACCCGGCGCATGCACAGGGCCGGCTCGGGGGGCGCGCCGTCGTCGCTCCACTCCACCAGGTCGTACAGCTCCACCACGCTCGGGTGGTGGATGCGCGCCAGCGCGCGAAACTCGTGCTTCAGGCGCACCAGCCCCGCGGGCCCGAGCCGCGTCAGGCGCTTGAGCGCGATGGACGCGTCCAGCTCCCGGTCGTACACCTCGAGCACCTCTCCGTGCGCGCCCGCGCCGAGCCGCTGCAGCACGTCGAAGCGCCCCACGTCACCCTCGCGTCCCGCGGCCGCTGCGCGAGGCGAGGCCGTACTGCCAGTCTCGGCCCATCACCCGCATGGTATACCAGGGCGTGCGGGCCTTTGTTGATGGTCGATCACCTCGCGGGCCTGCCGTGCCGCAGCTGCCAGGGCGGCTCCGACCTCGCGCTGCCGCCGCGTGGGCCGGTCCCCGAGCGCCGACATCGCCTCCAGCGCGTCGCGAGGATGACCACCCTTGGATCGCCGGGCACCCGCGGGGAATGCTCGTGGCCGCCATCTTGCGCCGCATCGTCTTCACGCTGCTCGCGATCCATCGCACCATCACGCAACGCTCAGATGCCCATCTTGATGCAGAGCATCCGCCTTCAGGGCGGGGGGTGATGATTGATCACTTCTGCGGCTTTCATGGCGTGACGATGGCGGACTTCGGCGCGTAGGCCCTTCAGCACACGTCTCATGGCGTCGGCCTCGACGGCGGGGCGTCCTGCAGCGCGCCTTGTGCGCGCAGGCCGTAGGCGAGTCTTGCTGCCTCAGGTCCGAGAGCCCGCGGCTGCGACCTTCTCCAATGCCTCGACGTCTGCCAGGTCCTGAAGGCGCCCGACGGCACGTTTGTTCTGGATCAGGTCTTCCAAGGATATGAGCGGCACTTCGAGCCCCTCGAGGGTCACCGAGGTGCGGCGCGACCAAGCCGTCACGAAGTCGACGCCCGGAATGTCGGTCAGCAAGTCCACACGAAACGGGTCCCGACCCAGCATGATGATCGTGCTTGGATTCGTGAACTGGTCGGCCGAAAGATTGGTCAACGGTGTCCCAAACGCGGACAGTGCATCCAGAATACGCGCGCCATTGGCCACCGTGGCACGGACCCAGAGATCGAAGTCCTTCGTCAAACGCGGGTAGCCGTGCGCGATCACTGCCTGCCCGCCGACTAGCAGGTAGTCAACGTGATGCGCATCGAACAGTCTGCACAGATCGATCCAGTCGGGTAGCATTGGGGAAGTAGTTGCGCACCCAGAACGCATGAAGCTGGGCACCGAGCCGCAGACGCTCCTCTTTGGTCATGGCAGCCCGCTCGGCGAGGTCCAGCTCCTGTACCGCCTCGTGACCTCGAACGACGCGAATCGTTCTCATCGCGGGCAGCATAGCTCGCGGAACGCCCCGCGAGCAACACGGCGGCGCTCGCTCAACGGCAACAGTGGATGCAGCGCTGGATGTCGTCCTCCTGAGCGGGCGTCGAGGAGGCTCTGCCATGGTCGGCGCGCCGCCAGGAGTCGTAGAACGTCGCCCGAGTCGCTGCCGTCGAGTCGAGATGCCACTGCTTGGCCTCGAAGCCATCCTCCGGCTACGTCCCGCGGCCGCTGCGCGAGACGAGGCCGTACTGCCCTAGCTTGTGGGTGAACGTGCGAAGCGGCATGCCGAGCAGCTCCGCTGCGCGCTTCTTGTTGCCACCGGTCTGCTCGAGGGCGTCCACCATGCGTTGTCGCTCCAAGCCGCGCAGCTCCTCCGCCAGCGGCGGACGCTTCGCCTCGTCGGCGAGCTCTGTTGCCTCGGGGCCCACCGCGGCGGACAGGCGATCCGACAGGTGCCACGGCTCGATCAGGTCGTCGTCGTAGGCCGCCGCGCAGAACTCCATCAAGTGCTCCAGCTCCCGCACGTTGCCGGGGAACTCGTGCTCGCCGAGCACCTCGAGAGCGCCCGGCGAGAGCGTCTTGCCGGGACGAGACAGCCGTTCGCAGGCGCGGCTCAGCAGACTGTGCGCGAGCAGCCGCAGCTCGGCCGGACGATGCCGGAGCGGCGGCAGCCACACGCACGCGCCGTTGAGGCGAAAGTAGAGGTCGCGACGAAACCGCCCGGCTCGCACCTCGTGCTCCAGCGCGCGGTGCGTACAGGCCACGATGCGCACGTCGATGTCCCGCTCGCGCACGTCGCCGAGCCGAAGCACCTTCTTCGAGCCCAGCGCGCGCAGCAGCTTGGCCTGCGTGGGCTGGGGCAGCTCGGCGATCTCGTCGAGGATCAACGTGCCGCCGGAGGCGGCCTCGAGCAGCCCCGGCTTCTGCTGCGTGGCGCCGGTGAACGCGCCTCGCTCGTGCCCGAACAGCTCGCTCTCCACCAGCGACTCGGCGAAAGCGGCGCAGTTCAACGTGAGCAGCGGCCGCTCTCTGCGCGGCGAGAAGTGGTGCACCGCCCGCGCCGCGAGCTCCTTGCCCGTGCCCGTCTCCCCGTAGATGAGCACGGGCAGCTCGGAGGCAGCCAGGCGCTCCAAGAGCACGTACGCCCTCAGCATGGCCGGATCCGCCACCACCACGCTAGCGTCGCCCAGGTTCAGATACTCCGGAGCCGGACCGGGACCATCCGTGGCGGCGGCCGACCTGCGCGGCGCGTGGAGCGCCAGCGCGGTGCTGCCGATCTCGAGCACGTCCCCGGAGCAGAGCGGCGTGTCCGCGGTCAGCCGGCGGCCATTCAGTCGAGTGCCGTTGTGGCTGCCCAGGTCCGTGGCCGTGATGCCGTCGTCGTTCACCGCGATGCGAAGATGCGCGCGCGACGCGCGCCGGTCGTCCACCCGGAGCGCCGCGTCGTCACCGCGCCCAATGACGACCTCGCCGCGCTCCGGCAGCACGAACACCCGCGTGCGGGTCGCCTCGAACACGACGAGATAGGGCCCACTCGGCGCCAGCGCGGTCGCGTCGCCGAGCCCGACCACGTCGTCGCCGAGCGCCGTCTCGGTGAGCGTCGGACTTCCGGGTCGACCCATCACCCGGACATATACCAGGATGGGACGACTTTTGTTGATGCGTCGCGGAAGCGGTGGGTGCACCACGGCGGTGGCCAGCCCGCGTTCAGCGCTCCGAGGTCGCCGGCGACGGTCCCTACGAGCGCTCTCGCCGTGCCGCGGCGAGCGCGTTGGCGTGCAGGGGCAGCAGCTCCTCGACGGCGCAGGCCAGCTTGGGGATGACCGCGCTCGGCTCATCCAGCAGCACCTCGCCGAGGAGCAGCCGCTTGCCATCCAGCTTCACCTGGTTCGGCTCGAGATCGCGCCACGCCATCCGGGCCGGGGTCTGGCCGATGCCGTTGCGATAGATGGCCCGCGCGGTGACGACCACCCCATTGACACCGGAACCCATGACCGTCGCGTCCGCGAGTAGCAACACGCGCTCGTCGGGAGCGAGGGCGTCGCCGTACGTGCGACGGACGCTCTCCAGCATTCGCTGGGGGATGGACGGCGCATAGTGGACGTAGTCGCTACCAAAGCCCACGTGGCGGCGCAGCGTGGACAGCACGGCGTCGTCGCCCCAGACGAACACGAAGTCGCGTGCGGCGTGGAAGTCTCGCGGTCGGTCGGCGCCTGCGCCCAGGTGTGCGGCGTGGGCCATCTCCAGTACGAACCGCAGCACCTTGGGGGCCAGGCCGCGCTGGCCGCCGGTGTAGAGCCGCGCGCCCAAGAGCTCGAGGTTGCAGCCGTCCACCTCGCGCAGCTGCTCGGGCTCCAGGGACCGCCACGGCAGCATGCGCGGGGGACGAAACATCTCTTTGAAGCACAGCCGGTTGGGCGTCACCACCACGCCGTCCTTCGCGCTGCCGAAGGCGGTGTGGTCGAAGATGGCCGAGATGGGCTCGTGCTCCGGAAGGTGCGCGGCGTGTACCTCGCGCACGTTCCGCAGCTTGCGCGCTGGGATGGTGGGGTCGAACAGCACGTACGGGCAGTCCCCCACGTGGGCTCGCAGCCGCTCGGTCACCTGCTCCACGGGCTGCGCGGCGAACGC
Source organism: Polyangiaceae bacterium (assembly GCA_019637295.1). Taxonomy (GTDB): domain Bacteria; phylum Myxococcota_A; class Polyangia; order Polyangiales; family Polyangiaceae; genus JACKEA01. Next base: position 17,866 of record JAHBVX010000015.1, on the reverse strand, counting down.
GGGGAGGCCGTCCGCCAGCGCCGCACGCGCCTCCTCCAGGCTGAAGCGGTACCCGCAGTAACCACACGTCAGCGGCGGCGTCACGGGACCCGGCGCGCCGCACCACGGGCAGACGTTCGCAGCGACCACGGGCGCCATCATAGCGCACTCGGCGTCCGCGTAGGACCGAGCTGCTCAACGGTACGCGTCGCGGCCCGGACCGTTCGCCAGCGCGGCGCACAGCTCGATGGCGCGGCGGAGCTGGCGCGCGCTGGTGCAGATCCCCGGCCAGACGACGCGCACGCGCTGGGCGTCGACGCGGACCGAGGTCGGCGCGAGCCGATCGACGAGCTCGAGCACTTCGCGCGTCATGGCGCGGGCGGCCCAGTCTGGAGACTTTCCGTAGAGCCGGTAGCCCTCCGGAAGCCCCACCCCAGGGGCGGGCTCCATGTCGCGAGAGCGTGCCTTCGCCTCGCGCGTGAGCTCGAGCTCGGCGACGCGTCGACCCGCGAGCTGCCCTATGGCCAGCGTAGCGTAGCCTTCCCCTCGCTCGGCGACGGTGACCTCGACGGGCACACCGTCGAGGTCGGCCGTGAGCGCGGGCCAGTCCTCCCTGGTCTTGACGGTCCCGCCGAGGGACCGGGCGACGCTCCTCCAGGTTCGGCGCAGCTGACGCGTCCCGTCGGCGAAGACCGCGGCGGCCCGCGCCAGCGCCGCGAGCCGCGCAGGATCGCGAAGCAGGATCGCCGTTTCCATGACCACTCGGCCCTTGTCGACTCGAAAGTGGAACCCGTCGAGCGCCGAGATCCGCGCGCGCACCGCGCGATTGAGCCACACCCGCGCCGCCTCCGGATCACTGGACTTGATGGTGTAGGCCTCGTCGAAGCCGCGGTCGCCGATCTCGACGTCCTGAAACCCGAGGGCGGCTCCGAGCGCGCTCAGCACGTGGGTGCGCGTGACCTCGATGGACAGGTCCGGCGCTGCGCGCGCCGGAGCGCGGGCGCGGGTCCATATCGTGCGGTTCTTGCCGCCCGTCTCGTAGTGGTCGATCTCCACGGTGACGCGCTCGACCGTGGCGACGATGCGGCGAGGCTCCGGGCGAAACCAGTGGCTCTCCGCGGGGGTGAAGGTACCTCCGAGCTCGGCGGCCGCCCTCGCCCAGGCAGCGTCCGCCTCGGCCGTCACCCGCTGTTGGTGGCGCCAGGCCCAGGCGAGCGCTCCGGCGGAGGCCACGCCAAGTAGCACGATGAGGGGTTCCATTCGCAGCTTCCTGTCGCCGCGGGGATCATAGAGGATCCCAGGAGCTGCCGGTGGGTCACGACGTGGCCGCGTCGGATCGACCAACTCCCTCGCATCACCATGGAGGTGCTTTGGCGCGGGCGACCATCACGCTGGACGACGACCTCGTCCGTGCTCGACGGGGTGCGCCCGCACGCGTCACGAAGCTGACGGCAGGGCGCGGAATCGCGGGGATTCAAGGGAGCTCTCCGCGGCACTGAACTTGCTTACCGTGTCGCCGTGACGCCGACGATTCACGCGCCTTGGCTCCTTGTCCTCGTCACGGCGAGCCTGTCGCTCGCCGCGTGCGGCCCCGGTGATCCTACGTCTCACGAGCCACACCGGGGTACGGTGCGACAGGCCGTCATCGACGGCGAGCTCGAGCCCGCGCTCGACGCGGTGCTGCTCACCGGACACCAGCAGGGCGCGGGCATGATGTGCACCGGCACGCTGATCTTGCCGAACCTCGTGTTGACCGCGCGGCACTGTGTCGCGAGCAACATCGGCCTCGCGCCCTCGTGCCCGACGGACTCGAGCCCAGGCAGCACGCTGCCCGATCTCGTCGACACCGGCGACATCCTGGTCTACTCGACCGACGACATCACGCAGGCCGGACAGTACCTGCCGGTCGCCGAGGTCCTGTCGCTGCCTCAGGGCGACAGCCGGCCAGTTTGTGGTGCGGACATCGTGGCGCTTCGGCTGAACACCGCAGCGCCGGTCGGTGTGATCGACCCCAGACTGGACTCCGGGGTCACGGTCGGCGAAGCGCTCGTCATCGTGGGCTTCGGCGCGGCGGATCCCACCAGCCCCGCCAGCACCGGCAGCAGGCGGCGCCGCGACGACGCGGTGGTCGAGCACGTGGGAGCAAAGCCTGCGGCGCCGGGCGTCTCGGCGATGGCGCCCGAGGACTTCCAGGTGTCCATCGGTCCATGCTCGGGCGACTCCGGCGGTCCCGCGCTGGACGGCAGCGGCAAGAGCGTCGGCGTCATGTCGCGTGGAGCGTTCAGCACCTGCGAGCACATGGTGTACACCGGGCTGTCCGCGCACGCCGAGTGGGTGAAGGACATCGGGCGAGCCGCCGCCCAGCAGCTCGGGCAGGCGCCTCCCGCCTGGGCGCAGCTCGATGCCCCGGAGCCCGGCCCCGACGGCGGCGCCGCGGGCGCCACGGGGGCGGACGGGAGCCCGAGCGGCGCGGGGTCCGGCAGCGCGGCGTCGGGCGGCGGCTGCGCTCTCCCGCGCGCGGCGCACTCCCGCGGGGGCGGTTGGTTGCTGCTCGTCGCGGCGTCGTGGGCGTGGTGGCGACGGAGACCGGGACGCCCTTCGAACACACAGCACCCGAACCGTTCAAAGTGTGGACCGATGGCCTTGGGCAACCGGGCTATCTCCACGGCACGAAGGCCGACCTCGAGCCCGGCGACCTGATCGAGCCGGGTCACCGAGTACGCCCGCTCACTGCGCGGTGTGCACCCCACCCGAGCTGCCGGGTGCCCCACCCGCGACACCGGCGCCGCCCGACGACCAGATGAAGCCGTTGTCGCCGCCGTCGCTGAGCTTGCCGCCGCCGTGTTGCACCACCGCGTAAGACGGCCCGCCGGAGCCACCACCGCCATCGCCGCCTTCGCCGCCGACGCCGCCGCGCGTGCCCGCGGGCCCGCCGGACACCGTGTCGTAGACGCTGCAGGTTCCGCTGCAGCCACCGTAGCAGCCGGTGGTACAGCCGGTCTCCGGTCCCGCGCCGCCGTTGGCCCCCTGTCCACCCGGGCCACCTGCGCCGCCCGCCGCGCCGGCTCCGCCCTTGCCCGCGTGGAACGTCGAATAGCTCGCGCTCACGGTCGCACCCTGCGTGACGAGCAAGGCGATGGACGCGCCGCCGCCGCGACCGCCTTTGCCTCCGCCGCCGCCGAGGCCCGCGCAGCCGCAGCGTCCGGGCGCGCCGACCTGAGGGGACGGACCGCCGAGGCTGGAGCCACCCGTGCACTGCCCCGCGTTGCACGAGCCGCAGTTGCCCGTGGCGTAGCAGGTCTTGCCCGTGCTCGGTCCGTTGTTGCCCGCCTTGCCGTGGACGCCCAGCGCGCCGGGGTTGCCGTCCGCGCCGTTGCCTGGAGAGTAACCGCTGGCAACGAACGTTCCTTGCGGAGCCGCGTTGCCGGTCGCGGCCTTCGCGGGCGCGTCGGGTCCGTTCGTGTTGCCGCAGCCGGGCTCGGTGGTGCAGCAGCCTGCCACGCCGTTGCAGGTGGACGTGCCCGCGGCGGCCGGCGCCGCCGGGGGCTCGCCACCGTCACCCCCGTCGCCCGCGACGACGTCCACGTCGAGCAGGTTGTACACCGTCGCCGAGCCGCTCGCCCAGATGCCGACCACGCTCTGGCCCGCGGCGCCCGCGGTGGTGCTGCCCTTCGACTTCGTGGCCACCGTCAGGTGGCGGAGGCCGCCCACCTGCGCCATGTCCGTGACGCGCACGGCGACGTCCGACGCGACGGACACGGTGGTGTAGGTGCGCCGCGACGGCACGCAGTGTGGCGTCCAGATGCTCCCGTTCTTCTGCCAGCCGCCCTCGATGATGATCCCTTGCTCGGCCACGCCGAGCTGGAGCGTGGCGGTCAGGTTGTAGTCGCCCACCGCCAGGTAGATGCGCGTCGCCAGCGCGGCTTTGGCCTTGGACAGCGCCTCGCCCAGCGTGAGCACCGGGAACTGGGCAGTGCCATTGTTGGTGTCGCTGCCCGCAGGGCTGACGAACACGGCGCCCACAACGGGGGACTGGTTCGGATCGCAAGCGGGTTCGCCGCCGGCGTCGCCACCCGCGTCACCCGGCGTACCGCCGGAGCCCACGGCTCCGGTTCCCCCAGCACCCGCGCCCCCGCCGCCGACACCACCGCCGCCGCCACCGCCCGCGCCACCGGCGGCTTGCCCGCCCGAGGACGCGTCCGCGCCACCCGTCGCGCCGAGGCCGCCGCCGTCGACCGCGTCGAAGGGCTCCTCGATGCCCAGGATGGCGTTGCATGCCCCCACCGCAACGAACGCCGCAGCGGCGCAGACCAGTCGCACTGTCGAAGCCATGCTCAGAACACTCCTCTCAACGACACGCCGAGCGGCGAACCCCGTACGGCCACGCCGGGCGCTCGCTCCTCCGGCGCGCCGATCACGAACAGGGTGACGCCGGTCGCGAGCAGCGCGCCACCCGCGATAAAGGCGACGGTGGAGACGTTGCCGGCGGACCGCGCGTCGTTGCGATCCGCTTTGCCCGCGGGGCCACAGGCGTTGCCGTCGCAGTCGTCCTTGGAGCGCTCGTTCAGCGACGATGCGCGCAAGCCGAAATAGCTACCGAGCCCCACGGCGACGACTCCCACGCCCCCCGTCACCAGCCCGATGGTGCGCAGCGACGACGACTTGGGCTCCGCGCGCGGCACCCGCTCGTCCGTCTTCGGCGCGTGCGCAGGCTCGGGCGCGAGGGCGGGCACGGTGACGGTCTGGTCCTGCTTCTCACGGATCTCGATCGACTTGGACCACGACCGATGGCCCGGTGCGCTGACCTCGACGCGATGGGTCCCGGGATCCACGGGCACGGCCATGCCCCACGCCGCGCGCGCCACGGGCGCGCCTTCACGCGTCACCGAGACACCCGCGAGCCCCTGCGCCTCGGGTGCGAGCGTGATGGTGAGCCGCGAGAGGCGCTCCGCGAGCTGCTCCGCGCGGCCGCGCGCGGCCGACTCGCGCTCGAGCTGTCCCTCGCGCTTGGCGCGAGTGGCGGCCTCGGTGTACGCGGCCCACGCGCTCGCCGTCTTGCCGCCTTCCTCGTAGCACAGCGCGAGCGCGAGCAGCGTGCCAGTGGCGGGGTCTTCGCGCTGGCTCGCCGCCAACTTCGGGCAGGCATCGTCGTAGCGCTTCTGCTCGAGCAGCTGTCTGCCCTCGCGAAAGAGCGCCTCGGCCAGCGCGGCGTCGCCAGCGAGCGCCGACGGCGCGATGGTCGCCACCGCGGCCACCAGGATCGCTGCGCGGACCGCGCGACGCGAGCTACTTGCGTTCACCGATGAGATCATGAATGCCCTTGGGTTTCTGGGTGGTCGAGGCCGCCGGCGCGGTCTTCGGAGCGCTCGACTTGCCGGCGGTGGGTCGCTTCGGCTCCGCAGCGCTCACGCTCGTGGCCGCCGGCGGCGGCGCGGCGTCCGGCACAGTCGCCGGAGCGGACTCGACGGCGTCCGTCGCGGGTGCTTCGCTGGCCTCGGGTGGCGCAGGGGTGCTCACCGGCTCCGCCGCCGCGCTCGCGGTGACACTTGCCGGTGGCTCGGGCTTGGCCGCGAGCGAGATCCCGACCGCGAGCGCACCGAGCAGCGCGACAGCAGAGCCGCCGAGCAGCAGCAAGCGCAGCTTCGGCGAGGCCGCGCTCGCGCCGGAGCCGGTGGTCTGGGTGAACGCGCCCACGGTCGCGGCGTGCGCAACAGGGCCGGGCAGCACTGCGGTGTCTGGCAGCGCGGTCTGACTCTGGCGCGCCAGGATGCGCTGGATGCGGGCGACGCTCGGGGCGCTGGCGGTCGAGGCGAAGGGCGCGAGCGCGCTGGCGAGCTCCGCCACGTCGCGGGGCCGCAGGTCGCGATCCTTGGCCAGACAGCGCTCGATCACCGTCACCAGCCCGAGCGGCACCTCCGGGCGCTCATCGCTCAGCTTGCGTGGCGCGTCGCCGATGATGGAGGCCAGCACTCCCCCCATGCTCTCTCCCTTGAACGGTGGACTGCCGGCGAGCAGCTCGTACAGCACCACCCCGAGCGCCCAGATGTCCGAGCGTGCGTCCACGTGCTTGGCGCTGCGGATTTGCTCCGGCGACATGTACAGCGGCGAGCCCATGGTGCCTTGGGTCTGCGTGAGCTGCGCGTCGCCCTGCTCGACCACGGCCTTCGAGATGCCGAAGTCCAGCACCTTCACCAGCGGCGAGCCGTCGGCGCGCTCCGCCAGGAACAGGTTCGCGGGCTTCAGATCCCGGTGCACGATGCCCGCCGCGTGCGCTTCCGCCAGCGCCTCCATGGCCTGGAGCAGGTAGTCGACGGCCTCGGACACGGGCAGCGCACCGCGCTCCTCGAGCACCGCATCCAGATCGCGCCCTAGCAGGTACTCCATCACGAGGTACGGCGCGCCGCCGTCGAGCGTACCCACGTCGATGATGCGCGCGACGTGCTCGCTGGTGATGCGCGCGGCGGCGTGGGCTTCCCGCAGGAAGCGCGTCACCGTATCAGCGTCCTTGGCCGCCTGTGGCAGGAGGAACTTGAGCGCCACCCGCGTGCCGAGCTGGGCGTGGCGCGCCGCCACCACGACCCCCATGCCCCCGACGCCGAGCACCCGCTCGACCCGATACTTCCCGGCGAGCACCTCGCCCTCGCGCACCGGCGCGACCTCTTCGGCTTCCGACATCCCGCTCGCCACCAAGCAGCGCCCGTGCCAAGGGTGCGCAACGCGGACATTGCGCCACACTCGCCGGCCCTGGACCGCGATTGACGGCAAGTCTTGCCGCCAGACTGGGCAAGGTTTGCCAACGCGCTCGCTTCGTGCCGGTCAGACGCGGAACCGTCGCGCTTCGCCGGACGGCGATCCCGGCGCTGCGCAAGGCACTCGGCGAGGACTGCGGCGCGACCATCGTCGTGGGTTCGACCGAAGGCTGCAGCATCGGACCGACGTGGCGGGTACGCCGCCTGTCACCCGCTGAGCGACCCGTCCCCGTCCGATTGCTCCCACCCGCGCCTGTGCCATGCGCCAGACTGCAGCGCGCATGAGGTCAACTTGGGTCGAGCCGACCGGAGAGACCCCGGCTGAGGAGCAGGCACGACAGCCGCGGAGCCGAGCGGTGGGTGCACGGCGAGGAGCGACACTTGGGTCTCCGACAGCACTCGCAACCGGCGCAGGCTGACCACTCCTGCTCCAAGCCCCCACCTGGCGTGCATGCCGAGCACGACCAGATCGTAGCCGTTCTGGACACTCCTCGAGCACCGCATCGGTTGGCGGGGCGTGCTCGACTCGTCGTACTCGAGCCGGGCCCACGGCGAGGTTCAGCTCCGAGAGAGAACGACCCTCATCGTCGGGTGACACCACGCGCAGGAGAGTCAGGCTCGTTCCAGGGCTCCGTGCGATGCGAAGAGCAAGATCGATCGCTGCCAGATCCTCAACACCGCCGGCGTGCGTAACCAGCACGCGCGAGGGCTTCCCGAGTCCCACGTCAACCAGGACTCCAACTGGGCAGGCAGAATGAGCGAAGCCTGTCTCGCTTCAGCCGTTCGGCAGCCTGCTCCTTTCGCCCAGGAGCCGCAGATTTTCCGGAACGGGTTGCCGCAGATTTTCCGGAACCATCACCCGATGCGCCGCGGGGCAAAGTCTACCCCGCCGTCGCAGGCGATTGGGTGGTGTGGAGCGAGGCACCGGACGGTGCGGACCCCAACCCCGACTCGCTCAGCTCGCTTCAGTACGTGTCCACGTCACTGGGCACCTTCAACATGGCTACCGGCCAACGCTGTCGTCTGATGTCCGGCGGGCTGGGATTCCTCGGTGAGAAGTCCCTGCACGGACGCCACCTGTACGCATCCTGGCTCGACAAAGTCGCCAACGAGACGCGCTTGGTCGAAGTCGATCTCGACCACCCCCTCGAGTGGACCTGCTGGCCAACGCCGGAGTGGACGGGGATGTGATCCACTAACGCACCAGCCCGACGCCGCTCGCGCTGGCGCTACGAAGTGGACACCGCGAGCGCCCAGTGCGCGGGTGACGTGTGGCTCGCGTCGCGGAATCCGTTCGCCTTTTCGTGCGACTCGTCGCAGTGGGAAGCCTGCGGAGCGCAGTGACGCAGATACGCGGCACTCCTGCACCCGCGATTTTCCTCTGTCATCGCGCACTTACAACTCCCGAGCCGCGATCTCGAGCGCCCGAGCTGCTCGGTCAGGCGTCGCCGCTACCACACCTCCTCTCTTCACGGCTGCCTCCGAGGCGGGGCGAACATCCGGACGGGGAGCTATGGTCTAGTGAATGGCCACCGTCATCTTTGGCGATTTCGAATGGGACGACGAAGAGGCGAGGCGGAACCTCGAAAAACACGGGATCGCCTTCGAAGAGGCAGCGTCGGTCTTTTCCGACCTGAACTACGTGCTAATTTCCGATGGCAAGCATCCGGATCGATATCTGGCGCTTGGGTACTCTTCGCTCGCACGGCTTCTGGTTGTCGTGCATTGCGAGAAGGCCGAGCGCATACGCATCATCAGTGCACGAACAGCCACCCGATCGGAGGCGAGCGCCTATGACCAAGACGAATGAATCGACGGAACCCAGCGAAGAGTCCCTCGCCGAGATCCCTGAGGCAGATTTCTCGAAGGCGATCCGGCCGAACCGCTATGCGCGGCTGCGCGGAGACTTCAAGCACGAGGTGCAGCTCGATCCCGAGCTCTGGCAGCACTTTGGCAGCCAGAAGAAGGTGATCGAGGCGCTGCAACTGCTGGTGGACCTCGCGAAGAAGGGCGCCGCGTAGGACCTACTCTCCCCGCGTCAGTCCTCGACCAACCCCAGGCTCTCCAGAGCTGCGACGCGCGCTCGGCTTCCGGCGCTCCGGCGCACATCGTTCGCTATGCGGACGACTTCGTGATGACCTTCGAGCGACAGGACGGCGCGGAGCGCGTGATGGATGTGCTCGGAGAGCGGATGGGGCGCTTCGGACTGACCCTTCACCCGGACGAGACCCGCCTCTTGCCCTTCCGGCGACCGCCGGCAGCGCAGACAAGCGGCAAAGGTCCGGCCACCTTCGACTTCCTCGGGTTCACGCTGCACTACGAGCGCGCCCGGAGTGGTCGATGGGCAATGATGTGCAAGACCCGGCACGCGCGCCTGCGACGGTCAATCCAGGCCATCGCCGATTGGTGTCGTCGCCATCGACACCAGCCGGTCAACTTCTACGTCTGCGCCGTCGCCAACGACGAGGTCCGGTACTGGGGCCCTTGGCCCAACATCGTGCCCGCGCTCTGGCGCGCGCTGCCTTCCGGGCGGGTCTACGTTTGCGACGCCTCGCAGGGCGCGGTCCACATCTACGACGACGTGATGGGCACGGACCGGAGCTTGATCCGGCGAGTCGAGCTCGGGTTCGCGCCCGAAGGCATCTGGGGCCTGGACGAGAAGCACATCTACGTCTGGGGCATTCGTCGCGTCGCGCCATCACCCGCAGCGCCGGCGGTGGGAGGGGTACCCGCACTCGCGGCACACGAGATGGAGGCAACCGCCACCGTTCGTCACCCGCCGAGCGCGGCGCGCACGCGCGTGACGGCGATCTTGTGCGCGGGCAACCCGCGCGACGCGGTCCAGCGGTAGGCGGAGTAAGCGGAACGTCGGGGGAGTTGAGAGCCTTGTTTAGGGTGATGCTCTTGTCCGCGTAGCGAAGTCTCGCGAGCGCGTGCGCGAGGGACCTGCTCGCCCTCGCCGGGATCGCCCCGTCGACGCTGCGGCTCAGCGCCGCGTGCGAACCCGAGCGCCCGCCGGCAAGCCGCGCACCTCGACGTGGCTGTCGTCTGCAGCGCCGAGCTCGACGGGGGTCTCGCGAAAGCCGAGGCTGGTCACCACTTCGACGGTAGCGCGACCCTCTCGGATGCGGACCGCGGCGCGCGGCACGCGCGCGCTGACCTGGCGTGGCGGCAGATCCGCGACGACCTCCACCCGCTGCCCGAGGGGCATCAGCCGTCCCGCCTCCCAGCGCACGTCCACCCAGGCGACTCGCACCCAGCCCTCGCCGCGTTCGCGCGCGTCGAACGCACCGATGCTGCGCCGCTCGAGCTGCGCGCCGACCCGCGTCACGGTACCAGTGCCGAGCCGCTCCGGCTTGCCCGGCGCCGAGACCTTCACGCCGAGGCCCGGCACCAGGCGCGACGAGTCCACCTCCTCGACCTCCATCTGAAGCTCGATGCGCGTGGCGTCCGCGATCTCGAAGGCCGGCGCGCCGACGCCCGCGCCCGAACCGGCGATCACATCGCCCGGATCCACCCGCCGCGCGAGCACCACGCCGTCGATGGGCGCGGTGACCCGCGTCTTGTCCAGCTCCTGCTTGGCCTGAGAGACCGCCGCCTTGGCCGCGCGCACGCGGGCGTTCGCCGAGCTCACCTCGCTCCGGCGGCCGCCGGCCTTGGCCAGGCGCACGCGCGCCTCCGCCGCCTCGACCCGAGCACGCGCCACCCCGAGCGCACGCTGCGCCTCGTCGGCTGCTGCCACCGGGCTCACCCTGCGGTCCGCGAGCTTCTGCTCACGGACCGCGCGCGTCTCCGCGAGCGCGAGCTCTTCCTGGGTGGCGCGCAGCTCGGCCTCGGCGGCGGAGATCTCTTCGGGGCGAGCGCCCTGAGCCACGCTGGCGGCGCTGCCCCGCAGGCTGTCGAGCTCCGCTTCGCGGCGCGCCACCTCGCTCTCGACGATCTCGGGCTCGATCTCCGCCAAGAGATCCCCGGCCTTCACGCTCTGGCCCTCGCGGACGAACACCTTGACCACCAGGCCGTCGGTGCGCGGCCGGATCCGGGCGATGCCGTCCACCGGCACGACCACCGCGCGCGCCACGATGCGCTCGCCAACCTCACCGGCCTCGACGGGGGCCGTCTCCGCCGTGGCGCGGCCGTGCAACCAGAGCCCGAGCGCCGCCGCGACCACCATGGTCCCCACGACGAACACGGTGCGACGCTTCACGCTGCCTCCCCCGCGTTGGCCCCGCCGGAGACGATCCGCGAAATCCGGCCGTCTTCGATCTCGATCACGCGGTCGGCGAACTGCTCGAGCCTGCGGTCGTGGGTCACGAGCAGGATGCCGCGCTCCGAGCTGACCTGCTGGCGCAGGATCTCGAGCACGTGGAGCGCGGTCTGGGTGTCGAGCGCGGCGGTGACCTCGTCGCCCATCACCAGCGCCGGATCGCCCGCCAGCGCCCGCGCGATGGCGACGCGCTGCTTCTGGCCGCCGGAGAGCTCCCCGGGTCGGTGGTGGAGCCGCGCGCCCAGGCCGACGTCGGCGAGCGCTCGGCTCGCGCGCTCCTTCGCCTCCCGCGCCGGCACACCCTTCAGCTTCAGCACCTCCGCGATGTTGTCCAGCGCGGTGAGCGCAGGGAACAGATTGTAGCTCTGGAACACGAAACCCAGGTGGCGTCTCCTCACGCGGGTCACGTCCGCTTCGCGTTGCTCCGAGATGCGCGTCCCGCAGAGCTCCACCTGCCCGGCCGTCGGGCGCAAGAGGCCAGCCAGGATTGAGATCAGCGTCGTCTTGCCGGAGCCGGACGGGCCCATCAAGAGCACCAGCTCGCCCGCGGAGACGTCCATGCTGATGCCCCTCAGCACGGGCGTCGCGAGCTCGCCTTCACCGAAGGTCTTCTCGAGCGCCTCGGAGCGCACGAGCACTCGGGTCACCGGAACACCTCCGCGGCTTCGAGCGCGAGCACTGCTCGCACGCTCCACAGGCTCGCGAGCGCACACATCGCCAGCACGGCGGTGCAGCCCACGCCGAGCACGGGACCCGAGAGCACGATGGTGAGACCGTAGTCCACCGCCCAATTGCGCACGCCGAAGGCCATGACCAGGCCCAGCCCACCGCCGACGAACGCCAGGAGCGCGGCCTGCCAGGCCACGAAGCTGACGATCTCGACCGGCGAGGCGCCGATGGCCTTCAACGTGGCGAGCTCCTTCAGGTGCTCCTTGGTCACCGCGTACAGCGTCTGCCCCACGATGACCACCCCGACCACCAGGCCCAGCAGCGCGCTGAACCCCAGGGCGGTGCCCGCGCCGGAGCCGGCCACCCAGTATTCCTCGGTCATCGTCCGGAACTCGTCGGTGCTGCGCGCCACTAGATCCGGGTGCCTCCCGACGCTCGCGATCACGTCCGACGCGCACTCCGGTCGCGCCAGATCTAGCACCCAGTAGTAGACTTGGTCGGCGCCGAGCATGGTCAAGCGCCGCGCGGTGTCGAGCTCCGCGAACACGTAGGGCGCCAGGGTGAATGCCCGAATGCCGTCGGTGACTGCTGCCACCCGCACCGACTCGCGACCGATGCCGAGCTCGGCGCCGATCGGATCGCCTTCGATGGCCAGCTTGTCCACGTCCAGCCGATCCACCGCCACGCGCATCGGCGCGTGCAGGTCCTGCGGCAACCCCCGCGCCATGGCCCAGGGCAAGACGTACCTCGGGCTCGGCTCGAAGCCGACGATCTGCACTGCCTCCAGCGAGCCGTTGGGCTTGCGCAACGCCTGGAAGGAGAGCACCACCCCGCGCACGCGTTCTACACAGGAGTGCGCGGAGGCGATCTCGCGGCTGCCCGCCGAGAGACGCTCGCCGTTGTCCACGACCGCGGTGCCTCTGGCCATCACCCACACGTCGCCTCCGACGTGGCGGATGACGGCGCTCGAGCTCTGGAGGAAGCCGGCGTACAGGCCCACCTGGGCGAACACCAGGGTGGCGGCGAAGGCGACGCCGGCCAGCGACGCTACGAGCTTGCCGCGATCGTGGGCAAGGGAGAGCAGGGCGATCCGCAGCATGCCGCGAGGCGAATGGTAGCCCCGGGTGCCTCTGGGGCAAGGTGACGCGCGTCAATCGGCCCCTCGCCCTCGCGAGCGCGCGGTGTTCGCGGCCAGCGCCTACTCGGCTGCTCGACGTCGCTCGGAGCGTCGATCCTCCCGAGCATGGACACGGGGGGCGCGGTGAGCATCGAAGGGAGGCTCTCGCTGAGCGCGGGACTGACGGACACATGGCCGAAGAACACGCCACCGACCACGCGCACCGCCGCGTTGCTGCTCGCGGCGGAGGCGGGAGGCGGCCTGCGCGCCGACGAGCAGAAGCGCGGGTGCCTGAGCGCCGGCGGTGGGCTCGGCTACGCGCACCTCGGCCCCAGCGCGGACAGCATCGGGGCGGCGGCCAGCGCCCTGGGCGTCGGGCAGTTCTGCAAGGACGCGCCGAATCGCTACGGTGGCGCGCTCCAGCTCACGCCGCTCTTGACGTTGTGGCAGGGGGGCGGGTGGGACCGCGCTGGGTACGTCACCGCGGGACCGCTGCTGGAGGCCGCGCTGCTCGACGACCTCGGCCCGCGCTCGAGCGCCCGCGCTCGATTCGCGCTCAGTCCCTCGGTGCAGTGGCACTCAAGGCGCTGACGATCGCGTGATGTGGAGCGCGGCAGGACTGCGCTATCCACGTCGAGCCCGCCGGGCTCCCGCAGTAGACTAGGCAGCTGAGAGCCGGACGAGCAGAGGGGCGGGGCGCGGCTTCCGAACCAGCGGACCCAGAGCCCGCGGTCGCGGATGGAGCCCCCTTCGTGGAGACGGGCGTTGCGCCGCGCTTCAGGCGTCGGGTTCTTCCCAGCCCATCGTGTTGCTGTGCACTCGGAGCGGTGGACGGCGCGCCGGAAACCTCGCGCCGCACTTCGCTGTGCTTCCCGTATCACTGGGGACGAAGGGCACCGATTGTTACCAGGATCACCATCGCGTCGAAGACCGCGGCGAACTTGGCGCGCTCCGGTCGCGCGAGCATCAACTTCATCGAAGAGCGCCTGAGAGTCTTCGCCACCCCCAAACGACTCGCAGCACCGGTGCCAACGGCGGAGAAGATGGCAGACTGCCCGTTCTGCTTGCTCGACGAAGCGGTCGTCAGCTCGCGACGGCTCGGCACCGCCGCCGCCGGTCGCCGAAGCCGAGCAGGTGTTCGAGTGCCGGTTGGTCATACTCGAGCAACGAGACGAGCCGCCCGGTGCGCCGCTTTGGAGGTCGAGGCGGTACACCGCGTCCTGGCGCGGGCGCTCGAAGAGGGGGCCGCGGGCCGCGGCTGTGCGTGGGTTACGGGTTCCGGCACGCGCCCAAGAGCCGGCTGGCGCGGCCCAGCGTGCCGGTGTCGGGTCCGCGCTTACATTCGCGCTTCGGTTCGGTGCGGATGAAAGCCCGACCGAGTCTGCGAGTCCTTCCGTGTCGAGCTCGGTCGCGCCGAGTGCCCCATCGTCGGCAAGCTCGAGCCCGGTATGTTGGTGCCGGGCGTACGGACGCCGAGTCACGGCTCTGTCACCGGTGCTCGGTAGCCCCTGCTCCGAGCCCACCCCCTGCGTCCCGCCTGCGCGGCAAAGATCGGCCCCCACCCTCACGTGGACGACCTTCACGTGCTGCACCTGCTGCTGGCGATCTGTGGCCTGGCGGGCTGACCTGGGGCATTCAGCGACAATCGACGGCCGCTACTGGCCGCTCGGCATCCCGGTCGTGACGCTCATGCCGCACGTGCCTTCGTCGCAGGCGGCGCGTTCATCGGCCAAGGACTCGGCGCAGACCAGATGCACCGCCTGCGCAGCTTCGTGGACGACGTACCCAGAGCTGACCGGATCGCCGAGTGGCTCTTCACCGAAGGCCCGCGGCGAGCAGCAACCACGTGCCGAAACAGGATCATACCAGCACACCGAGCCAGCGAACCCACACACCTCGACTTTGCGCGGATCGAAGCGCGCGCGCTGTCGCTCGGCGATCGAGGCGACCAGCGCGAACCACAGCACGATCCCCAAGAACGCACCCGCGGCCAGCGCCGGAGCCGCGCCGGACGCGGGCTCGATCAGCCGCGCCGAGACCAACGCGGACGCGAGCAAGCTCCAGGTCGCCAGAAAGGCCGGGTTCAGCGCCACCAGCAAGAACCGAAGCGCGGCGTGTCCGGGCGCGGACGACGCGCTTGCCTCGGTGCGCACCGCTCGCGTCTTGCGTCGAGCCATCAGCGCGCCCAGCACGATCAAGATCGCGCCGCTCACGGGCCCCGACCAACGCGCGAACTCGGCGTAGCGCGCGCTCAGCTCGCCGAAGCCCCAGAACGCGAGCGCCACGTAGCCGCTCTCCGCCACCGGCAAAGACCGCGGCGGCCCGCGCCACCGCCGCGAGCCGCGCAGGATCGCGAAGCAGGATCGCCGTTTCCATGACCACTCGGCCCTTGTCGACTCGAAAGTGGAACCCGTCGAGCGCCGAGATCCGCGCGCGCACCGCGCGATTGAGCCACACCCGCGCCGCCTCCGGATCACTGGACTTGATGGTGTAGGCCTCGTCGAAGCCGCGGTCGCCGATCTCGACGTCCTGAAACCCGAGGGCGGCTCCGAGCGCGCTCAGCACGTGGGTGCGCGTGACCCTTGATGGACAGGTCCAGCTGCGCGCGCCGGAGCGCGGGCGCAAACCATCGTGCGGTTCTTGCCGCCCGTCTCGTAGTGGTCGATCTCCACGGTGACGCGCTCGACCGTGGCGACGATGCGGCGAGGCTCCGGGCGAAACCAGTGGCTCTCCGCGGGGGTGAAGGTACCTCCGAGCTCGGCGGCCGCCCTCGCCCAGGCAGCGTCCGCCTCGGCCGTCACCCGCTGTTGGTGGCGCCAGGCCCAGGCGAGCGCTCCGGCGGAGGCCACGCCAAGTAGCACGATGAGGGGTTCCATTCGCAGATTCCTGTCGCCCGGAGGGCTCGCAGCGGATCATAGCAAGCCCCAGGGGACCACCGATCAAAGGTGGGGTCGCCGCTCGTGGCCTTGACGCCACCCGCGCCACGCGATCCCATTCGGCGCGATGGCCGCACGCAAGTCACGACGCCAGGCTCCTTCGCCGTCGCCCCATCGCTTTGGCTTTGCTGCGGAAGGAGCGCGCTGGGTCCTGCCTCCGCGATTCGATGCCGTGGGCTTACCCGGTGAAGGGAGGCTCCCCGCTCGCCTCGAGGGTCTCTGGGGCTACTACGACTGGGACGGACAGCGGGTCATCGAGCATCGCTTCTCGGCGGCCTTCGAGTTCGTGAGCGGCGTCGCGCACGTCTGCGAAGGTGGCGTCTGGACGGTGGTCGATCCAGCGGGCAAGCCCGCCACCGAGTGGCGAGGCGCGCGTGTCGACGGGCGAGCGCGCTTCTGTCGGGGCGGCACCGGCACGGGCAACTGGGAGCCGACCGGCGGACGCTGGGGATACCTCGACGAGAATGACGCGCCCGTCGGTTCGTGCGACTACGCGTACGCCGCTGATTTTCGCGAGGGTCTCGCGGCCGTGCGCCTGGACGGCGACCGACTCGCTACGTGGGCGTACGTCGACCGCGAGGGCCGCCAGGCGATCGGACCGATACGCGCCTATTCGGCTCGCGTCTTCAGCGAGGGCGTCGCGCGCGTACACGCCGAGCGTGGCTTCACCTACGTCAACCGCGAAGGTCGCTTGCTCGTCGAGCCGAAGAGCCACGCGGAGGAGGACTTCGGTCCGTTCGCAAACGGTCGCGCATGTATTCGTCGAGACGGGATGTTCGGCTACATCGACGCCGAAGGTGTACTGGTCATCCCGGCGCAGTTCCAGATGGCCACGCGCTTCACGGAGGACCGAGCCGCCGTCGGACGCTACGATCGTGACGGCTTCACCACGCGCTCGGTATGGGCGGTGATCGACCACGCCGGAAACGAGGTCGTCCCTTTCGAGCTCGCTGCGGTCGGGGCGTTTCACGGCGGCGTTGCGCCGGCGGCGCGGCAGATCGACGGGGAGATCGCGCGTTGGGGCCTCTTGGACGCCGCCGGTCGCTGGGCGCTCGAGCCACGCTACTCCAGGATCGACGCGTTCTGCGAAGGAGTCGCGGTGGCGTGGGACGGCGCGCGGCCTCTGTTGATCGACACCCGCGGCAACGTCGTCTACGAGGGCTTCACGGCGGTGGGGGAGCGCCTCGCCTACCCACGCGCGATGCAGAAGGACGGCAAGTGGGGCTACGTCGACGCCGCTGGACGCGAGCGGATCGCGTTTGCGTACGACCATCCGGCTACGGCATTCGTAGACGGCGTAGCGGGGGTCAGCGTCCTCGCGCCCCCGGAAGAAGAGACGTTTCCTTTCCGCTTCTACGGCGCAGGCCCCGTCGAGACGCCGCCCGGCCCGATGCTCTACTACGTCTGGCTGCGCAGCCATCCAGACAGCGCGACGTGGACGCGGATCGGTGAGGCCATCTGCAAGGGACTGCGATCCGCGCGCCTCTCGTTCGCGCAGTTCGCGCTCTCCACGGATCCCACGCTTCCGCTCGCCGCCGTGTTGCTCGACCCGGGTGACGCGCCCCCGGCGTGGGCCAAGGTTCGCGCGTTGTTCGAGCGGTGGCACGAGATCGCGGCAATCGAAGAGGTCCTGTGCTCGAGCCTCCTCCCGCCGAGTCCGAGCGACCCCTGGACGCGGTGGAGCGTCGCTGCTCGTCCCCCGCGATCTTTCAGCGGGCTGCTCACCGGCCGTGTGCTGGGCGGCGCGCCCGAGCAACTCGGGAGGCTCGACCCCTGGATGCAGGAATCTGCCGGAACCGTGCTACCGGGCGCGCCCTGCCCGGAGTTCGAGGCGGCGTTCGCCAAGCGCTCGAAGGGGGCGCGGGCGACGAAGCGGCAGACGTGAGCGGCTTGGGCGCGGGTACCCGCCCCGCCTGGACCGATCCGCGCAACGCGTGTCCCACGAGTGCGGGCGATCTGTGCAGCGCCGACGGCATGTGGCGGCGAGTGCCGTCCCTTCGCCATCGTTGGAACCCACGGCGCCGACGAGTGCAGCGGCGCTTCCGCGGTGACCAAGTCCTGCGATGGTATCGGCGCTTGCATGTCCACTCCCGCGGGTGCCTGAGCGCCGGCGGTGGGCTCGGCTACGCGCACCTCGGCCCGAGCGCGGGCG
>JAHBVX010000014.1 GCA_019637295.1 Polyangiaceae bacterium | reverse complement strand
TTTGCCATGGCGATCTCCTTGGTTGGTCCGGCGGCTAGGCCGGGGTTGACCAGGATCGCCGCGACCGAGGAGACGCGCATGCCACACGTCGCTGCGCGCGGACCTTCTACGCCCTTCCGCTGCTCATCGGCGTGATCGGCACTGCGCCTATGCGCAGCAGGACAGCTGCCGCGGAGCGGCTTCGTTCAACCAACCCGCTGGCGCGGACGGCTCTCGGGCCCGCGGGCGAATCTTCTCGCTATAGTGTAAGAGATACACTATAAAGCGCCCATGACCTCGCTGCAGCTCGAAGCGTTCGAAGCGCAAGCCGCCCGCTGGCCCGCGACGGGCCGGCACGTGCTCGCTCAGTTCGACGCCGACGCGGTCGTGGTGTACCAGGCGTACCGGCCGCCGATCGGCCACTTCGCAGCCGCGCACGGCTGGTTCGGCGGCGAGTTTTCGCTCGCTCGGATGAGCTGGATCAAGCCGAACTTCCTGTGGATGATGTATCGCTGTGGCTGGGCGAGCAAGCCTGGGCAGGAGGTCGTGCTCGCGGTGTGGCTCGCGCGCGAGGCGTTCGATCACGTGCTCACGCTCGCCGTGCCCTCGACGTATCGGTCCGACCGCTACGCGGATCGCGCCGCGTGGCGGGCCGAGGTTCGACGCTCCGAGGTGCGCCTGCAGTGGGATCCCGACCACGATCCCCACGGCCGGCCGGTCGCGCGCCGCGCGGTGCAGCTCGGGCTGCGCGGCGGCGTGCTCGCCCGCTACTCCCGCGAGTGGATTCGTCGCATCGAAGACATCACCCCGTTCGTGCGCGCCCAGCACGCGCGGCTGTGCAGCGCCGGACCGGCGGGGCTCGAGACGCCGGCCGAGCGCGTCTATCCGTGCCCCCTGCGCTCGGCCATCGACGCCGACCCTCCGCCCCGATGACGGGCAGGCGCGGGCACGCCGGGTGGGCGTAGCGCGCGCCCGGCACGATTCCACGACGGCTCCCACGCGCCGTCCCACGGCGCGGGGGCACACCTCGACTGCGGCCCTGCGGGCTCGCAGAACGGAGAACTCATGAGCACCGAATCCGCCGCGGAGATCTGGCCTGGCGGCCCACCCACCGTCGGCGCGCAGGCCAGCCGCAGCCGAGCCGTGGCGACGCGAGACATCGAGCTGTTCACTGCCATCAGCGGCGATCGAAACCCGCTACACTACGACGACGAGTTCGCGCGAGCGACCCGCGTC
The DNA here is from genome assembly GCA_019637295.1 of Polyangiaceae bacterium. Lineage (GTDB taxonomy): Bacteria > Myxococcota_A > Polyangia > Polyangiales > Polyangiaceae > JACKEA01. The sequence continues at coordinate 152,790 of JAHBVX010000014.1, read as the reverse complement.
GGCGGGATCGTCGTGCAGGGTGGCGTGGGCAGCGCGATCCTCAACGCCGTGGTGGCCGAGGACCTGCCCGGACCGGGTACGGTGTTCCTCAACCTGAGCCTCGACTTTCGCGCGCCCATTCGACCTGGGGACACCATCACCGGTCACGTGGAGGTCGTGGATGTCCGCAGCGACAAGCCCATCACCAAGCTCGCGGTCTCCGTGACCCGGGACGACGGCACGGTTGCGATCGCGGGCAGCGCGCTCTGCTACACGATGTTCCCGAGAGTCAGCGCGTAGCGCTGGCCAGCTCGAGCGCGTGAAGCCCGCTGATCCGACAGAAGGACCGCAGCGCGAGCTGCGCCTCGCGCTCGAGCTCGATGAAGCGCAGCGCCGTGAGGCCGTTCGCTTGCCGCACCACCTCGGCGCGGGCCTCCACGGCGTAGCCGATGGGTAGCTCGAAGTAGACCTCCACGATGGCGCCCACCTCGAGGGGTACGTCCACCGCGACGGACAGGCCACTGCCGGAGACGTCGACGGCTGCGACCGGCTGCGGGACGGCCGGCGCGTCGAGGAGCACCGGCCGGTTCAGCGCTGCCCGACGGTGGCTCCGCCGCTCGCCGCTCGACGGCGGGGACTCGGATGAGTGCGGTCGGGGGACCATGGTCTGGAAATGCTCCTTGCCCGCTGGTGCTTACACGTTGTGTACCAGGCACCCTCTCCAACGATTCCCGATACCTAGGCATTCCGAGGGGGTGCCCGGGTGTGAAAAGTTTGCACGCCGAGTGAGACCTGCCCGCCACTACTGCCCGAGTCGGCGGGCCGGTCGGGCTTGTGGAGAGTCGCTCTGCCGACCCGAGCCGTGGCCCAACACGCGCTCGCCGACGTCCACCGTGAGCGCCGTCGGCGAGTCCTCGTGACGAGCGACTGGCAGGTGGTCGTGCAGTGTCTCCGCGTGCTCCTGCCACCAGCGGGCGCTGTCCCGCTCCGTCCACGCGCCGACGTCGAGCGCGAGCAGCGCCGAGCGCAGCGTGTCTGCCGACGCCGGGCGCGCCGCCGGGAGCTTGGCCAGACACGCGAGCACGAGCTCGTCGAGATCCTCTGGCAGCCGCTCGCCCAACCGCAGCGACGGAGCCACGGGTCGTTCGTGCAGATGAGCCGCGCAGATCTCCATCACCGAGCCGTGTGCGAACACGGGCTGGGCGGTGAGCAGGAAGTACGCGACGGCCCCGAGGGCATACAAGTCACTGCGGGCGTCCACTCGTTCGGGCTCGGTGACCGCTTCCGGCGACAGGTAGAGCGGAGTGCCGACGATGGCGTTCACTCCGCTGAGCTGCGGAGCGCCTCGGGTCGGCTCCGGTATCAGCTCCTTGACCAAGCCGAAGTCCACTACTTTGGCGACGTCGCTCTGTCCGCCGCGCTGACACAAGATCACGTTGGCCGGCTTGATGTCGCGGTGTACGAGCCCAATGGCGTGTGCCTCGGCGAGCGAGCCGCACACCTGCTGCAGCACGTGCACCACGCGGGCGGGCGGCTGGGGTCCGTGAGTGCGCACGAGGTGCTCGAGATCGATGCCGTCGAGCAGCTCCATGGCGTAGTAGAACAGCCCATCGGGGGTGCGACCGTAGTCGTACACCGCTACCGTGTTCGGGTGCGTCAAGCGCGCGGTCAGCCGCACCTCGCGCTCGAATCGGCTGACCGTCGTCGTGCCGGCCTTCTCCGGCGGGAGCAGCTTGACCGCGGTCGGCCGGCGCAGCATCGCGTGCCGGGCCCGGTACACGACGCCCATGCCGCCCTCGCCGATCTTCTCGAGCAGCTCGTACTGTCCGAGTCGTTGCGCGACGGCCGCGCGTACCCGCAGACCGTAGATGGTATGTGAGGCGACCGTCGCGATCACCACCGTGGACGCGCTCCACAAGAGCGTGGTCACCGGACCGAGCACCCAGGCTGCCGGGACGACCTCGGCCAGGCGACGGCCGATCTCGACCGACTGCGCCAGGGCGGGCAGGGTGGAGAGCACGCTCACGACCAGCGTCTGCCCTGCGCGGCTCGGTACCAGGATGGCGCGCGCGGTGATCAGCGTCATCAACACGAGCATCAGCGTCAGATCCGGCCGCATGCCGGCTTGCCCGAGGGCGCTCCGGGTCATGAGCGCGTAGAAGACGATGGCCACCGGGTTGGCCAGCAGGTCGATGAGCGCTAGCGCGCGGAGCGACCGCGGCCCGAAGCGAGTGGAGAGCCAGACGAGCGCCGAGACCCCGAGCGCGGCCGCGTGCCACTGGCCGCCGCCGTCCCTCAGGGCGATCGCGAGCGTGTGCTCGGGAACCGTCAGCAGCGCGGTGCCGTTGCCCACCACCAGGAAGGTGCCGGACAACAGCGTCGAGAGCAGGCCGAAGAAGGCCAGCCGCTCCTGCAGAAACGCGCGACCTTCTTCGCTGTCGAGCTCGACCGCCACCCGTCCCAGCAGGGTCGAGGGGGAGCGTTCACCGGACGGCATGGGCGCGCAGTATACTCGCGCCGGATGAAGGTCGTCGGCAGCAGCAGCGACCCCCGCGCGGTCGCGTCGGCGACCGTCGCGGTGGCAGCCACCGTGGCGGCGCTGGTCGCGTCGAAGGCGGCTCGGGACACGCTGTTCCTCTCGAGTTTCGCGGTCGAGCAGCTGCCCACGCTCATGGGCGCCGCCGCCGTGGCCTCGCTGCTGGCGGCGCTGCTGGCCGCGTGGTCCTTCGAGAAGCTCTCCCCGGCGCGAGCCCTGCCGCTCGCGTTCGCGACGAGCGCCCTGCTGCACGGCGTCGAAATCTGGCTCTTGCCCGCCCACCCGGGCTGGGTCGCCATCGGCTTCTACATCCACGTCGCGATCTTCAGCGCTACGCTGCTGACGGGGGTGTGGGCCCTGATCAACGAGGGCTTCGATCCCCACCAGGCCAAGCAACAGGTCGCGCGCATCGCCCTCGGCGGCCCGGTCGGCGGCGTGCTGGGCGGCCTGGCTGGGTGGCAGCTAGCGACGGTGGGCGGTGTGGGTTTGGGTGTGGCCCTCGTCGCAGCGCTGCACGCGGTGGCCATCCCCGCGGTCATCGTGCTCGGGCGGGTGACCGCCGGCCTGACGACCCGCGGCGGTCGCAAGGACGCCGCGACCGAGCGCGCTCGGCGCGTGCAAGGCACGGGCTACCTGCGTGACGTCGCGATCCTCGTGGCGCTCGTGGCCATCATCTCCACGCTCTTGGACTACGTGCTGAGCGCTCGGGTCGCCCGCCAGCTCGAGCCGGGCCCGCCGATGATGGCCTTCTTCGCGCTGTTCCACATGGTGGTCGGCATCTTGTCCTTCTTCTTGCAGGCGACGCTGGCGCGGGCGAGCCTCGAGCGACTGGGTATCGCGGGCACCATCTCGCTCCTGCCCGTCGCCACCGCGGGGCTGGCGGTCGCGCCGCTGCTCAGCGCGACTCTCGCGGCGGCCGTGGCCCTGCGCGCGACCAACGGGTTTCTAGCGGGCTCGCTGTACCGCGCGGGCTACGAGTTGCTCTATACGCCGTTGTCGCGGAAGCAGAAGCGCCCGGCCAAGATGCTGATCGACGTGGGCGTGGACCGGATCGGAAACGCCCTGGGTGCTGGGATCTTGGTCTCGCTCGCGCTCGCGCCGCTGGCGGCGGAGCGCGGCCCGCTGTTGCTCGCGTGCATCTTGTGCGTGCTGGCGGCACTGCAGTCGCTGCGCCTGCACCGGGGCTACGTCGCCGCGCTCACCACCAGCATCAAGGGGGGGATGGTGGACCTCACACAGCTCGAGGTGTTCGACCGAGTCACGCGACGCACTCTGGCCGAGAGCCAAGCGCTCAACCGGCAGGAGTTGCTCGCGGCCATCGCCGAGCACCGTGAACGCCCTCTGACGAGCGACCGGCCACCCTCGGAAGCGCCGGCGCCGGGCCGTCCGGAGCTCACGTTTGGCGGCTCCGACGCGGGCTTCCCCACCGGCTGGGACCCGCTGCGTTGGGGCGCCTCCGACCCGGATCCCGTGCTCGACGCCATGGCGGTGCTGCGCAGCGGTCGGAAGGACGAGATCCGCGCGCTGCTCGCGGACCGTGACGTGCTCGAGCCCGAGCTGGTGTCGTCGGTCATTTCGCTGCTCGCGGATGACGCCGTCGCCCACTCGGCGCTCGCGCTGCTCAGACGGCACGTGGCTCGTCACACGGGGCAGCTCGTCGACGCCTTGCTCGATCCCGCGGGCAACCCGGTCGTGCGACGCCGGATCCCGCGGGTGCTCGAGCGCTCGGCGGAGAACCGGGTCGCGCTCGGCTTGGTGGAGGCGCTGTTCGATTCGTCCCTCGACGTGCGGATCCAGAGCGCGCTCGCGCTGCTGGAGCTGACCGAGCAGAACCCAGCGCTCGTGGTTCCCAAGGAGCGCGTGCTCGACGCCGTGCGCCGGGAGCTCGATCGCGCCAGCCGGGCCGAGAGCCGCGGCGAGCTCGGCCAAGGCGACTGGGATCCACGCACCGAGCGACGCGTCGTGCGGGGGCTCGAGTTCTCTGTCCTGGCGCTGTCGCTGGTGTACGAGCGGGAGCCGCTGCAGCTGGCGTACCGCGCGACGCAGAGCGCCGACCCGGTGCTGCGGGGGACCGCGCTCGAATACTTCGACGCCATCCTGCCCGACGACATCAAGCGCCGGGGCTTGCCTTTTCTGGAGGTCGAGGCGCCGCCCAGCATCGGAAAGCGCCGTCCCAGCGAGCTGGTTCGAGAACTCTTGAAGACGCGGGACGCCTGAGGCATGGGAGAGGCCAGCGATGTCGCGACGAACGAACGATCGGTACGAGGTTTGGCTGCCCGTCAAGGTGGATGCTCTGAAGGAAGGCATCGCCATCACCCACGACGCCAGCGCCACGGGCGCGTTGATGCTGACCGCGAGCACCATCGATGAGGGCGCGGAGATCGAGGTCGCCATCAAGCTCCCCGAGTCCGACGTGCCCAAGCGCGTGACGGGTCGCGTGGTGCGGGTCGAACCGAACACCGACGACCCCCATGGACTGTGGCCGCACCGGATGGCGATCACCTTCGACGAGCCGCTGCCCGAGCTGGAGTGGGTCGTCGGCGCCGCGCGTCTGGGAGAGCGGCGGCGCGATCCGAACCGGTCGTGAAGCTGCGGTCGCGCGGGGGTCGGGCGCTGCTCGCGGCGCTCACGGTTTGCGGACTCAACGCGCCAGCGAGGGCGACCGGCGACGACGACGACGAGTCCGAGCCCCGGCCGGCCCAGCGCTCGCTCGCGATCCCCGTCGGTCACACGCTGGTGCTCATGACCGGCATGCGCGCCGCCGAAGCCATCATCTGGCCTGAGCCCTTCGCCGAGGTGTCGCCCAACACCATGTGGCTCCACTACCGCGAGGCGTTCACCCGCGCGCCCAAATGGCAGGCGGACCAGCCCTGGTACAGCAAGGACGGCGATCCTTGGGCCGTCAACCTGGTCGGTCACGCGCTGTTCGGCAGCGAGGTCATGCTCCGAGCGCGAGCGTGCGGCCAGAGCCCGCTCGAGGCGTTCTTGCTCACCGCGGCGGCGAGCACCGCCTGGGAGTACGTGTGGGAGGCGAACGGCGCGCGTCCGAGTGGCTGGGATCTGATGTACACGCCGCTGGCCGGGCTCGTGCTGGGCGAGCTGCGCTTTCAGGGATTTCGCGCCGCGCGCGGGGTCTCGTCGCCCGCGCTGCGCGCGGTCTTGAAGACCACGCTCGACCCGCTGGGCGAGCTCGAGCGTGCGCTCGGTACTCGCTGTTGAGCGTCCCCGGTTTCCTCGGTTCCGCGATTCCGCTAAGCTACGCCGGTGGATCAGCGTGGGTCACTTGCCGTGCTCCTCCTCGTGGTCGCCTGCGGGGCTGGAGAGATCAGCGGGGGCGGGGAGGGTGGCGGCGATGGCGGGACCGGGGCCGGGAGCTTCGGTGGTTCGGGCAACGTGGCCGGCCTGGACGGCTGCCCGGGGGTGACGTGCAAAGACTGCGACACGGGCGAGGTGGTGTCTGCGCTGTGCAAGGACGGCAAGCTCTGCCCCGACGGTTACACGGCGAGCTGCGGCACCGGCGGCTACGGCTACGGCGGAAGCAGCAGCACGGGTGGCAGCAGCAGCGGCGGCAGCGGCGCTGGCGGGACCGGCGGAGCGGGCGACGCGGGAGCGGACGCGGCGCTGGGCGGTGCTGCGGGCAGCGGCGGCGCGTCCGGCGCTTCGGGTAGCGGCGGCGCGGGAACGGGCGGCGCGAGCTCCGGCGGCAGTGGCGGCGCGAGCACGGGCGGCAGCGGAGGGCTCGGGGACGCGGGCGCGGACTGAGAGCCGCGCTACACGTCGAGCGCCCGCTCGATCGCGCGCACCAGCGCGGAGGCGTTGAATGGCTTCTGCAGGAACGCCGCGACGTGCTCGGTCGCGACGTGCTCTCCGATGTCGTCCTTCGTGTAGCCGCTGCACAAGACCACGCGCACTTCAGGGTGCATGGCCCGGAGCTCGGTCAGCACTTCGCTTCCGCTCAGGTCCGGCATGGTCATGTCCAGGAGCACGACGTCGATTCGCTCCGCATGTCTCGCGAACTGGGCGAGCGCGGCGCGTCCCGAGCCCGCTTCCAGGGTGTCGTAGCCGAACTCGCGCAGCATGGTGGCGCTCACTTCCCTCACCATGGGCTCGTCGTCCACGACCAACACCAGCGCTCCGCGCAGCCTCGGCTGCGTGCCCTCCGGCGGCTCGGACCTGGGGCGACGCGCCTCGCTCACGGGGAAATACACGCGGAAGGTCGTGCCCCGGTTGGGCTCCGAGCGCAGCTCGATGGCGCCGCCGTGACCGCGAACGATACCCAAGGTCGCCGCCAAGCCGAGTCCGCGCCCGGTCGTCTTGGTGCTGAAGAACGGATCGAAGACCCGTGCCCGCGTCGCCTCATCCATACCGATGCCCGTGTCCGAGATCTCCACGACCACGTAGCGCCCGGCGGGCAGCTCATCATCCACGTAGGTGGCGGCCAGCGCCTGCTCGGTCAGCTCGACCGTCCCCGTCTTGATCGTGATGCGGCCGACCCCCTCGCGCAGCGCGTCGGAAGCGTTGAGGATCAGGTTCATCACGACTTGTCGCAGCTGCGCGGCGTCTCCCTCGACCGCGGGGAGCTCTTCGTCGAGCTCGACGTCGAGGGTCGCCTTCTTGGAGATCACCGTGGAGAGCAGATCCACCATCTCGCTCACCAGCTGGGACAAGGCGACTCGCTCGACCACCACGGTTCCGCGCCCCGCGTAGGCGAGCATCTGCCCCGTCAGATCTGCCGCCCGGCGTGCCGCGGTCTCGATGGCGGCGACGTTGCCGGCAGCCGGCGAGTCCGCCGGCAATCGGATCTTCGCCAGACTGGCGTTGCCCAAGATGGCCGCGAGCAAGTTGTTGAAATCGTGCGCGACTCCGCCCGCGAGCAGCCCCAGGCTCTCGAGCTTCTGCCCATGGGTGACCTGCGCGCGCAAGCGCTCGAGCTCTTCTTCGTCGCGCTTGCGGCCGCTGATGTCGCGCGCGACGAACGAGAGCGCGCGTTCTCCTCGATACTCGAGCGAGGCGACGGAGATCTCGACGTCGACGGACTGGCCGTCCCGGCGAAGGAGCCGCTCCTCCATCAAGTCGTGAACCTCACCGCGAACGCGCGCTCGCACCGCCTCGTTGAAGGCGTCCTTGTGATCGGCGGGGATCAGGGTCCAGATGTCGATCCCCACGAGCGACGGGGCGTCGTCGTAGCCGAGCAAGCGCACCGCGGCCTCGTTGACGTACACCAGCCGGCCCGACTGTACGACGCCCATCGCATCCGGGGACTTCTCCGCGACCTGACGGTAGCGCTCCTCGCTCTCGGCGAGGGTGCGCTCCGCCGCCAGTCGTTCGGTGATGTCCAGGAACGTGACGACTGCGCCGGTCGTGGTCTGCGTGTGGGGATCTTTGACGGGCACCGCCGTGAACACGGCCCAAGAGGTGGAGCCGTCCGCTCGCTGCACGCCGATCGTCTTGCGAGGCTGCGGCTCGCCGCTCACGAGCGCACGCGTCACGGGATACTCGTCGACCGGGCACGGCTCGCCCCGCTCGTCCAGCGTGCGCGTGGCAAAGTCGTAGATGTAGCGCTGGGTGAGCTGGTCTACCCGAAGCCCGAGCACGCGCGCGGCCTCGGCGTTCGCGCGGACCACCGAGCCGTCCAGCGCCACGTGCACGACGCCGCCGGGCATCGCCTCCAGGATGCTGCGCGTCAGCTCTTCGCTGCGCTCGAGGCGCTCCAAGAGCAGCTCGGTGGCGCTGGCGGGCTGGCTCGGAGTCGTGCCGTCCGGGACGCGGCAGAGCGCTGCCGCCGCGACGCGCAAGCGCACGGCCAGGGCGTCCTCCTCGTCGTTCGTCAGCACGTCGTCCGCCCCGGCGCCGAGCGCGCGCTCGACACCCAGGGCGGTGCAGACCACGAGCAGGCGGGGGGCGAAATGGCGCCGTGCCGCCGCGACCTGGGCGAGCCACGCCAGGCCGTCGTCATCCACCAGCCAGGAGACGACCACGTCGTGCGCCCCCGCGCTGGCCACGTCTGCCGTGCTCGGCGTTTCCACGCTGGTGGGCGCGCGGGCCTCGAAGGCGCGCAGGATGTGCGGCGGCGGGGCGGCGAAGAAGAGCTTCACGGGAGCGCGGGATTATCCCCCAGCCGAGGCTCCGCGCGCAGACTTTCGACTCGGGGCCGCGCGACGTCGACAACGCCGCCGCCCATCGCTAAGTTCTGGTCTACATGGCTGATGCCTTCCAGCGCCCTGGTGCCACGCCGCCCCCGGCAGACGGGAAGCCCTCCTGGCGAGGGTGGCTCGTGCTCGCGCTCCTGCTCGCCATGTTCTGGGGTTGGCGGCAGCTCGAGCAGTCCGGCGCAGGCGCTCACCCCTCCGTCGCCTACAGTGCGTTTTACCGCTTCGCCGAGCAAGACCTGGTCGAGTCGGTGACGATTCGCGGGCAACGCGTCACGGGCGTGCTACGCAGCGAGCAGCAGGTGGAGTCGCGCCCCGTGAAGAACTTCGTCACGGTGCTGCCTCAGCAGGAAGACCGAGAGCTCCTCCCGCTGCTGCGCAGCAAAGGCGTGAAGCTGGAGGTCACGAGCGAAGAGCAACCGCTCTTCGTCTCACTGCTGCTCAACTTGTTGCCCTTGGCCCTGATCATCGGCGTGTGGGTCTGGCTCTCGCGGCGGGCGCAGCGCATGATGAGCGGTGGCAATCCCTTCGGCGGCATGCTCAAGGGTCGCTCGCGTCGGGTCGAACAAGAGGGCCGAGTTCAGGTGACCTTCGACGACGTCGCCGGGCTGAGCAGCGCCAAGCAAGACCTGCGCGAGATCGTCGAGTTCCTGAAGGAGCCCGAGCGCTTCCGGCGCTTGGGGGGCAAGGTCCCGCGCGGGGTGCTGCTGGTGGGGCCGCCCGGCACGGGCAAGACGCTGCTCGCTCGCGCGGTGGCCGGGGAGGCGGGGGTCCCGTTCTTCTCCATCAATGGCTCGGAGTTCATCGAGCTGTTCGTTGGTGTCGGCGCATCGCGGGTACGGGAGTTGTTCGAGGAGGCCAAGAAGGTGGCCCCCGCCATCATCTTCATCGACGAGATCGACGCTGTCGGGCGCTCGCGGGGAGCTGGCTTGGGGGGCGGACACGACGAGCGGGAGCAGACCCTGAATCAGCTACTGTCCGAGATGGACGGGTTCTCGCGCAACGACCTGACCATCGTGCTCGCTGCCACGAACCGGCCGGACGTGCTCGACTCGGCGCTGTTGCGACCGGGTCGCTTCGATCGACGCGTCATCATCGACAGACCCGAGCTGGCCGCTCGGCACGCCATCCTGCGCGTGCACACCAAGAAGGTGCCCATCGCGTCGGACGTGGATCTGGACTCCATCGCGCGCAACACGCCGGGCTTCTCGGGTGCAGATCTGGCCAACCTCGTGAACGAGGCCGCCCTCTCGGCCACGCGGCGCGGGGCGGACGCGGTGGAGGCGTCGGACTTCCGCGCCGCGTACGACAAGGTCGTGCTGGGGGATCCGCGGGAGACCAAGCTCGACCCGGACGAGAAGCACCGCGTGGCGGTGCACGAGGCCGGGCACGCCGTAGCAGCGCACTTCACGCGCCACGCCGAGCCGCTTCACCGCGTCAGCATCATCCCGCGCGGCATGGCGCTCGGCGTGACCCAACAGACGCCCACCGCGGACCGCCACATCATGACCCAGGAAGAGCTCGAGAGCCGGCTACAGGTCCTCATGGGCGGGTACGCGGCCGAGAGCGTCATCCTCGGGGGCATCTCGAGCGGCGCCGCGAACGATCTGCAGAAGGCGACGGACCTCGCCTTCAAGATGGTCGCACACTTCGGTATGAGCGAGCGGATCGGACCCGTGTATCACGAGCACCGCACCGAACACCCCTTCCTCGGCCAGATGTTGGCGACCGAAGGCGGCACCAGCGACGCGACGGTGCACCTCATCGAAGAAGAGACACGCCGCATCCTGATGACCTCCGCGGACGCAGCCAAGGCCCTGATCGAACGTCACCGCGCCACCCTCGGGCGCCTGGTGGATGCGCTGCTCGAGCGCGAGACCCTCGAGCGAGCTGAGCTCGAGCAGCTCCTGGGCAAGGGCGTCGCCTCGTCGGACCGGCCCGTGCACATCGGAGAGGCCTGATGGCGCACGTCGTGCTCGTGGCGCTAGAGCCGGGTCAGCACAGCGAGCGTGCCCTCGATTCGGCGCTCAGCACCAGCGCCGAGCGGGGTGGCCGTCTACACGTCGTGACCGTGGTCGGAGGCTACGATCCCTTCCAGAGGCTCGAGTACGCGGCCGAGAAACACCAGCTCCATCTCGAGCGCGAGAAGGCCGAGCTCGAGGCTCGCGTTCAGGCTGCCCGCGCTCGCTTCAGCGGCGCCGCGGCACCGGCGCCGGTGGTCGAGCTGCACGTGTTGGTCGGGCCCCCCGCCAAGGAGATCTTGCGCCTGGCTCGCAAGCTCGAAGCCTCGCTGCTCGTGGTCGGGCGGGGCAATCGCGCGCTCAAGGCCGTGCTGGGGTCGGTCGCCCAGGACGTGCTGCGGGAGGCGCCCTGCTCCGTGCTGGTCGTGCCGGATTGAGTCAGTCCAAGAGGCCCTGGGTCACTAGCTCCATGAAGCTCTTCGCTGAGGACTTGCGCTGGCGCCAGCGAAAGTCATCGACGGTCGAGACGACCGTCGTCGTGCGATGCCCGGCCTTCTGTCGGGGGTGCTTCTTGCCTTGGTCCAGGTAGCAACGGATGAACACGCTCTGCTCGTTCGTGGGCAGGGAGTCGACGTTCGTGGTCCACGCGCGCCACTTCGTCGGCTCGAGCAGGTACTGCTCCACGTTGGAGACGTAGAAGGCGCTGACCGGCAGATCGCGGGCCCGGAGCAGCGCGCCGATCCGGCGCAGGGCGTGGCCTCCGGCGAAATCCCCGACGATGGGGATGATGCGGTGCTCCGCGTGGAGCCGCTTGATGGTGCGAAAGGCCTCGTCCGTCGCGAGAAAGCCGCGCTGGACGCCCTGGTCGTCCTCGAGCGCGAGCAGCGTGCGGAGCGGCGGATATGTGCGACCATTCTCCTCGTGCAGCGAGAAGCGGGTGTCGAGGCCGCCATCGAAGAACGCGCGCTGGGCCGCGCGCAGGGACTTGATGTCCTTGGCGTCCAGGGTGACGCCGAAGCCCCGAACGCGCTCGACCAGCTCGCCGTGTACGGCATCGAAGGTGGCTTCGGACTTGGTGCAGCCGTCGACCCGGGTCAGCAGCTCCTTCAGCGTGGCCCCGGCATCGCCTGGCTGGGGCGGCGCGCCGCGCCCGAGCAGCCGGCACAACAGCTCGGCGCGATCCGCGGAGGTCTCGAACAGCGCCTTGAACAGCCAGTGCTGCAGCGCGTTCGCTCGGCGCACGTCCACGATGAAGGCGAGCTGAGGTTCGAGCAGCGCGATGTAAGAGTAGTTCTGCTCGGGGCCGACGCCGAGGTACGCGCCGCCCCGCCGCGCGCGGGCGTCCAGGGTGCGGGCTACGTGCAGCGTGCTGGTCTCGTTCGATACATGGTTGTCGCTGAAGAAGTAGCGTTCCTCTTCGGAGAACTCGCGGAAGTAGCGCACCGCCTCGGCGAGGGTCGGCGCGGGGTGCGGCGCGCGAGCTCGAGGCGCGGCGCTGGTGCTGGTGCTGGCGGCCGGCGTGGCTGCTCGAGGCGCGGCGCTCGTGCTGGCGGCCGGGCCAGCTCCGTCGGGCTCGGTGCAGCCGAGCCAGGTGGTCGCGAGCACGACGCAGAGTGCGGTCCGGTGAGCCATCGAGAGGTGTGCTTGCCACAACGCCAGCGCCGCCGCCCCGATTCCGCTGTCGGAACATCGGGGCCGACGCCGCTGTCGGTGCTGCCGTGAGCGTCCGCGCCCCGCTGTCCGTGCTCGCTTCGCTGGGCCTGCACGCGGCCGCAGTGGGCGCGCTGCTGCTCTCCCGGGCGCAAGCCGCTCCGCCGGAGCCTGAGCTCGTGCCGGACGTTTGGCACGGCAACACGGTCGATATCGAGGCCCTGCCGGCGGCCGGGCCAGCCGCGCTCGCCGCCGTCGACCCCGCGCTCTCGGCGCCCGGACCCGCGGAGCCGAGCGCGACCGAGCCCTCCTCTCCGGCGGCTCCAAGTGCCCTCACGCAGCCCGCCCCAAGGCCCGCGCCTCGGGCGGCAGAGGCCCCCTCCGAGCCGGACGCGAAGCCAGCGCCGCGTCCAAGGCGGCGGCGCCCCGTCGCGCCGGCGGCGCACGCCGCCGCGCCGGCGTCGGGCGAGGCGGGCAGCGAGTCCGCCCCCGGGCCGGCACGGCCCGCGCTGGGCGGAGCCGAGAGTGAGCTGCCCGCCGGAGTGCGTCAGCTGGGCAAGGCCTTCACTCGCGCCATAACTGCGGCCACCCACAAGGACCCGATTTGGCGCGGCCTGCCCGCGGGCACCCAAGGCGAGGTCACCATCCGGGTGGAGCTCGACGCCGACGGCCGGATTTCGTCCACGGAGGTGGAGCCGATGCCGCTCACCGGCCCCCTGTCGAACCTCGTGACCCGCACGCTGCTCTTGTTGCGCGCGGGTCGCTTCGCGCTCGCGAGTGGGCTGGGCGCGGGACAAGAGACTCTGAGCGTCAGCGTGCAACTGTTCGACGAGGCGCCCTCCGCGGAGGCAGAGGATCCGAACCAAGCCCACACCCTCGGCTTCGAGCCCCCCAAGGCGACGGCGCCGGGGCGTGCGTACTTCGTGCTGGGCTCGGGTAGACGCTTCGAGGCGACGGTGCGCCGTGTTCGTTGATCGTCAGCGCGGGAAGCCGCCGGCCGCGGCGTACTCGCGAAGCGCAGCGCTGGGTGTGAACAGCGACGCCCGGTGGCGCTCGCTCAGCGCGTCCAGAGTAGCCACGACGCGACCGAGCCCCAGCGCCTCTGCCCAGAACAGGACGCCGCCGCGGTACGCCGGGAAGCCGTAGCCGTGGATCGAGGCGACGTCCACGGCGCCTGCGCGCTCGACGATGCCTTCGGCCAACGCGCGGGCGGCTTCGTTCACCACACCGAACAACGTCGCCTCCGCGACCGCGTCGCCAGTGAGTGACACCAGCTCTGGTCGACCTGCCTCGTCTCGGGCGCGCTCGACGAAGCTGGCGAGCGCCGGATCTTCCTCGGCGCGCCCGGCGTCGTAGCGGTAGTGTCCGGCGCCGGCTTTCTCACCGAGGCGTCCCGCGTCCACCAGCAGGCGACGAAGCACCGAGCGGTAGGAGCGCTCCGCGTAGGCGGCGTCGAGCACCTCGCCGGCCTTCAACCCCACGTCGATGCCCGCCAGATCGCTCATGCGGCAGGGACCCATGGGCATCCCGAAGGCCAGCAGGCTGCGATCGATGGCGTAGGGATCGACGCCGTGATCGATCAGCCAGCCGGTGGCCTGCGAGTAGGGCATGAACACCCGATTGACCAGGAAGCCGGGGCAGCTGCGCACCGTGACGCCGAGCTTGCCCAGGCGCTTGACCAGGCCGAGGGCGTCCGCGAGCGCCTGGTCGCTGGTCTGTGCCGTGACGATCACCTCCACCAACTTCATGACCTGCGCGGGGCTGAAGAAGTGCAGGCCCAGCGTGCGCGATGGGCTCCCGGAGGCGTCCGCCATGGTCTCGATCGGAATGGTGGAGGTGTTGGACGCGAGCACGACCTCGTCCCGCGTGCGACGGCCCAGCTCGGCGAACAGTCCGCGCTTCAGCGCGACGTCTTCGCTGGCGGCCTCGATGACCAGCTCGGCGTCCGCCGCAGTGGAGAGCTCGGTCGTCGTCGCCAGCCTGCTCCGGCGCGAAGCCGCCGTGCCCGCGTCGCACCGGCCACGCTGCAGGTCATGCTCGATAGCGGCCTCGATGCGCTGCCGCGCTGCCTCCGCCCGCTCGGTGTTCGCCTCCAGGATCGTGGTCTCGAGCCCCGCGGCGAGCAGCGACGTCCCGATCCCAGTGCCCATCGTCCCACCGCCGATCACCAGCACCCGCGAGAGGTCCCGCGACTTCGGCAGCTCCCGACGCGCGAGGCGACGCTCGGCGAAGAACACGTGCAGCAGGCCCCGTGCTTGGGGCGAGTCGAGCAGGCCCTCGAACAGCTCACGCTCGCGACGCAGCCCCGCCTCTGCTCCGTGCAGCACACCTGTGAGCACCGCGTCGATGCAGGCCTCCGCCTGGCGCTGGTTGAGGTAGCGCTTCTGGTATCGCTGCCGAAGCGCCGCCACGACCTCGGCGTGATTCGTGGGCGTCGACTCGGGGCTGTCCGCCAGGCTCCGGCGCCAAGGCAGCGAACCCGCGGCGATGCACTCGGCGCGCCGCACGGCCGCCCGAGTGAGCTCCTCGGCGCTCGTCAGCTCATCGAGCAGACCCGCTTCGAGCGCCGCGTCGCCGACCAGGTTGCCCGCGCTCAGCATCAGGTCGAGGGCGCGTTCGAGGCCGACCAGGCGCGGCAGCCGCTGCGTGCCGCCGGCTCCGGGGATCAACCCCAACCGGAGCTCGGGCAAGCCCAGCCGCGCCCGGGTCGTGCCGACTCGCGCCGCGCAGGCGAGCGCGAGCTCGAGTCCCCCGCCGAGCGCGAAGCCATCGATGGCCGCTACCGTCGGCTTTCGGCCCTGCTCGATGCGCTGGATCAGCGACGCCAGCGTCGGCGCGTCGCTGGTGGGGCGCGCTCCGCTCGCGAGCTGCTCGAGCCGCGCGATGTCCGCGCCCGCTACGAAGCGATCCCCCTGGCCGCGGACCACGATGGCGACGATGGCGTCGTCCGCTTCGGCGCTCGCGAGACCGTCCGCGAGCTCGCGGAGCACCGCCTCCGACAGCGCGTTGACCGGCGGGTTGGCGATGGTCAAGACCAGGCTGCGGCTCACGCGCTCGGGGCTCGGCATGGGCGCGAGGGTATCGAGGCCCGGCGTGACGCGGTAGGGTGAGCCGGACGATGCGCGGTTTTGTCTGCCTCATCGCCCTGGCGCTGCTCGCGGGCGCCTGCCGCGATCGGACCGGCACGCCGGAGCGGCCGCCCGGGCCGCCGGTGGCTGCGCCGAGCGCTCCTCCCCCAGCCGCCTCGAGTCCTGCGCCGAAGGCCGGGCCGAGGGTGACCGGCGGCTCGCCCTGGAGCAGCCCCGAGGCGTGCCTCGGGGCCGTGCGAGCGGGCGAGCGCCTCGCGCGCCCGCGCGGCGTGGTGCGGGTCGGCACCTGGAACATCCGCTGGTTCCCCGACGGCGGGCCCGGCAGACCGCGCGCGGAGCGGGGTACGGACCTCGAGTGGCTCGCGTGTGCCCTCGCGTGGATGGACGTGGACGCGCTCAGCGTGCAAGAGGTGAAGACCGCACCGCACGCGCGCGAGGCGGTGGCCCGGGTGCTCGCTCGCGCCGCCCAGCTCGGCGGCGGCAGCTACCGCGCCGAGTTCGACACCTGCCCCAACGTGCTCGGTCAACACGTCGGCATCGTGTATCGCAGCGACCGCCTGCGCGCGGCAGCGCCGCTCGTGCTCGGGGAGCTCAACCCGCACGGCGAGCCCTGCAAAGATCAGCTTCGCCCGGGGCTCGCCCTGTACCTGAGCCGCATGGGAGGCGGACTCGACTTCTCGCTGCTCAGTGTGCACTTCAAGAGCGGCACGAACCACCGGGACGTCACGCTGCGAGCACGCTCCGTCGAGAGCGTCGACGCGGCGCTCCGAACGCTTGCGCGCGCGCACTCGGACCCGGACGTCGTCATCGCGGGGGACTTCAACACCATGGGCTGCGAGCGCTGCTCTCCGCCCATCTCCGCGGCGGACGAGCTCGCGTCCTTCGACCGCGCGCTGCCTCAGGGCCTTCGGCGCGTGAAGCCCGATCGCTCGTGTACGCACGCCTACGGCGCGCGCAGCGGGGTCCTCGACCATGTCGTCGTGCGTCTGTCTGCGAGCGAGAAGCCCAAGGGTCCCGCGCGGGTCGAGGGCGTTTGCTCGGTCGCGGATTGCCGCTTCGGGCAGCCCACCCGCGCGGCCCGGGAGCAGCTGTCGGATCACTGCCCGGTGCTCGTGGATCTCATGGATGTGGACGAGGACTGACTCGGGCGATACGCTCCGCGCCGCTTTGGCCAAGGACAAGAACGACCGCGTCGCGCTCACCTCCGTGGGTATCGACGACATCACCTGGAAGCAGGCCCCCTACATCGTGGGCAGCGGGGCGTGCATGGGCACGGCGGACGTCGTCCCTGGCGTGAGCGGCGGGACCATGGCCGTGGCGCTCGGCATCTATGCGCGGCTGCTCGCCGCCATCGCGTCGATCAACACGCACAGCCTGCGCGCGCTGTTGCGCTTCGACTTGCGTCGCGTGCTGCAGTTGGTCCATTGGCGCTTCGTCGTGTGTCTGCTCGCGGGACTGCTCACGGCGGTCGTCATCATGCTGAAGGTCGTCAAGCTGCCGCACCTGATCGAGACCAAGCCCACCTTCGTGTATGCGGTGTTCTTCGGCCTGGTGCTCGCGTCGGCCATCGTACTGGCGCGACGGCTGCCCGAGTGGACGGTGTGGCGCGGCGCCTTGCTGGTGCTCGGCGCGGCCATGGGCTTCGCCGTCGTGAACCTGGTGCCGGTGCAGACCCCAGAGCACCCCGCGTTCATCTTCCTGTGTGGCGTCATCTCCATTTGCGCCATGCTCTTGCCGGGTATCAGCGGCTCCTTCGTGCTGCTCATCTTGGGCAAGTACGAGTACATCCTGAACTCGGTCTCGCAGTTGCTGCGCGCGGACCTGACCCAGCTCGGCGTGGTGGTGCCCTTCGCGCTGGGCTGCGCGGTGGGCATCGCCGCCTTCGCCCGCTTCCTCGGCTGGCTGCTGAACAAGCACGAACACCCGGTCATCGCCTGGCTGGTGGGTCTGCTCATCGGCAGCCTGTGGCGTATCTGGCCGTACCAGCGGCTGACGACGGCGGAGGTGCGGGGCAAGACCCGGGTCATCGGCAACGACCCCTATTTCCCCGAGTCTTTCGAGGTGGGCGTCGCCGTGCTCATCGTGGTGGGGCTGGCCACGGTCCTGTGCATCGAGCACCTGGCCGCGCGGCGCGCCCGGCAAGAGGCGCCTGCGTGATCACCTGCCGGGTGGTTTGCGCTATCCTGAGGGTGGGATGACTCGTTCACTCGCGATCACGCTGGTCCTGGCCCTGTCCGGTCTCGGACTGCACGCGTGCGCGGTGTACGACGAGTCGCTGCTCGAGGGCAGCGGTGCGGTATCCAAGGATCTGTGGGGCAGTGGCGTGGGCTGGTGGTCGAGCAAGCGGGCGGACGGCTGCGTGTCCGCCGGTGTGCCGCGTTCGGATCAACGTCCGAGCGGAGCCAGCGGCGACGGCGTGGGGCCTCTGTACTTCGCCGTGCGCAGCATGGCGCTCGGCTCCTTGGACCGTGACCAGGAGCCGACCAAGGACGCTTGGAAGGAGCTCGGCTTCGATCTCGACGGCATGTGTACCGCGTCCGACACCTGCCCGACCGCGGCCTACGCCGTCCCGTGCCAGACCATCGGGGTCACGCCGCCGGACGGCAACTACTGTCGCGACAACAGCTTCGGCAAGCTCGAGGCGGAGGCCGTTCAGCTCGGCGGAGTCGGCAAGGACTTCGGCCTCAGCAACGATGGCTTCAACTGCGCGCTCTGCCGTGGTGACTACAACTTCGTGATCAAGATCACGGGTTGGAACGGGCAGCCCAACGACTCCAACGTCCGCATCGATCTGTACCCGTCGCCGGGGATCACACAGAAGCCCTCCTGGGTGTGCAGTCTTCAGGCCGCGGACGGCGCGTGGCGGTCCAACCCCTGCTGGACCACGGCGGACGAGTGGGCCGTGCAGGAGGGCTCCTTCGAGGGCGCGATCCCGTCCAGCGGGGACCTGCCGAACGCGAAGCTGAACGACCCGAGCGCTTACGTCCGCGACGGCTTCGTCGTGGGACAGCTGCCCGCGGACGCCTCGTTCTGGTTCCCGGGAGAGAGCGCGGCTCGCGCCTACCCCCTCACGCTGCAAGGCGGCATCTTCGCCGGAAAGCTGAGCGAACAGGACGGCAGCTACACGATCGAGGACGGCACCATCGCCGGTCGGGCCAAGGTCGTCGACATGATCCAGGGCTTTCGAGAGCTCGGCGTGTGCGAAGGCCACGAGTTCTTCGGTCCCATCAACCTGTTCGTCAACGGCGGGGCGGACGTCCTCGCCAACGGCGCCATCAGCCCAGAGGCTGCGTGCGACGCGGTCAGCGTCGGCATCGGGTTCCGCGCCGAGCAGGCGAGCTTCTCGCGCACCGCGGCGGCGGTCACGCCGCTCCCGGGCTGTCCCGCCCCCCCGCCGTGAGCCCGGGATGCAGCACTACCTCGTCAAGAGCGAGCCCACCAAGTACGCCTTCTCCGACCTGACTCGGGACAGGAAGACCTGCTGGGACGGCGTGCGAAACTTCGAAGCGCGCAACAACCTGCGCGCCATGAAGGAGGGGGACCTGCTCCTCTTCTATCACTCGAACGAAGACAAGGCCGTGGTCGGCGTCGCCAAGGTCGTGCGCGCCGCCTACCCTGATCCGTCGGCGACCGACGGCGACTGGTCCGCGGTCGATGTTGCCCCCGTCGCGGCGCTCGGCCAGCCCGTCACGCTGGCGCAGATCAAGGCCGACGAGGCGCTCGCCGACATCGCGCTGCTCAAGCGTTCGAGACTCAGCGTCGTGCCCGTGTCGAAGGCACACTTTGCCCGCATCCTGAAGCTGGGCAAGACCCGACTCTGACCCGCGCTCGTGGGTCCGAGTCTTCACTGTGCTCGAAGGAGGTGAGAATCGTGTCTGCGAAATTCCGGCTTTCATTGCTGGCGGCGCTCTCGTGCTTGCTGTTGCCGAGCGTCGCCACCGCCGAGCCCGAGCCGCCCGCGTGGCTCGCTCGGAACATGCCCCAGGCGCTGCGGGGCAGCGTGCTCGACGTCGAGGTCTGGCAGTACCTCGCGATATTCCTGCTGCTGATCCTGGGGCTCGTGTTGCGTCGGGTCGCGCTCTACCTGCTGAAGCGCCGCATCACGGCGCTGGTGGAGCTCACCGAGCGCGAGTGGCTGGCTCGTCTGGTGGAAGCGGCCTCGGCGCCGCTAGCGACGCTGATCATGGCCGTCGTGCTGCGGATTGGCTACCCGAAGCTCGGGCTGGCCGAGGGCATGGTCGGCGCCCTCGAGGTCGCGGTGCGCGTGCTGGTCGTCGTGTCGCTGGTGTGGGCCACCTACCGCTTCGTCGAGGTGCTCGCCGACCGCCTCGCCGCCAAGGCAGAGACTACGGACTCGAAGCTGGATGACCAGCTGGTCCCGCTGGTGCGTCGCTCGCTGAAGGCCTTCGTCGTCGTGGCTGGCGCGCTGTTCATTCTGCAGAACCTGAACGTCAACGTCGGCTCGCTGCTGGCGGGCCTCGGCATAGGCGGGCTCGCGGTGGCATTGGCTGCCAAGGACACCATCGCGAACTTCTTCGGCAGCATCATGATCTTCGTCGACCGCCCGTTTCAGATCGGCGACTGGATCGTGGTCGATGGCGTGGAAGGCATCGTCGAAGAAGTGGGGTTTCGCTCCACCCGCATTCGCACGTTCCAGAACTCGCTGGTCACGCTGCCGAACGCCCGCTTCACGGAGACCAAGATCGACAACTTCGGAGCGCGCCAGTACCGACGGGTGTTTGTCACGCTGAACCTGACCTACGACACCACTCCCGAGCAAATGCAGGCCTTCGTGGAGGGTGTGCGGGCGATCCTGCA
This sequence comes from Polyangiaceae bacterium, assembly GCA_019637295.1. Taxonomy (GTDB): domain Bacteria; phylum Myxococcota_A; class Polyangia; order Polyangiales; family Polyangiaceae; genus JACKEA01. The sequence continues at coordinate 132,608 of JAHBVX010000014.1, read as the reverse complement.
GGCTAATCCCTCCACCCGGAAGGACTACTACGAGGTGCACATGTCGGGCTTCGGCGCGCACTCGCTCGACGTCATGCTCTACTTCTTCTTCGAGGTGCCGTCCTGGTCGGACGAGCTGCGCGAGAGACACAACGTCTTCCTGGAGATCATGCGCCTCGCACGCGAACTCGGCGTCGCGTTTGCCTTCCCCACGCGTACCCTGCACCTCGAGCCGACCGCGCAGACGGCGAGCGAGCGTCGCGCCACCGAAGAGCTGGCACGGGTCGTCGCCGACTTCGCCCCGGGAGGGGGACTCTCCCGCCCGCGTGGCCCCAAGCTCACCCACGGCTACTTGGCCTCGCTGACGCCAGCGGCCCAGAGCGCGGGCGACGACGGCTGACGGTGCGCCGCTTGGCGGGCGGCTCACTCGTCGCGCTTGGCGGCGGCCGGGTCCTTCGTGTCGTGGATCTCGATCAGCGTGGAGAGCGCTTCGATCTCCCGCTTGGTTTGGATCTCCCGCTGGCGTAGCGTCTTGAGATCGGTCTCGAGCCTGCGCTGCTCGGCTTCGAGCTGACGCAGGCCCTCCTTGAGCTTGTCACGCTCGGTCTTCAGGGCGTTGGAATCCAGAGGCACGGCTTACTCCCAGACCTCGGTCTACTCAGGTTCTGCGCAGAACACAAAGCCTGCCGCCGCGCGAAGCCGCGCGAGCCTCCTGCTGGCGAGACGCGGGGACGGCGCTCTGCGTCCCTGGGCGGTCGCGTCGTGACGGCTGTCACTTGCGTCTTACAATGGTAGATTCAACGCAAATACAATGGACTAAAACACATGACATAAACAAACGACTATTAGGGCACGGCGCCCTCGCCGCTGGCCGCCTTTCTTGGACAATTCCCCGCAAAAATGCCGATTCTCGCGGTCAGAGGCGGTCGCCTCGGGGGCGCCGCCCCTTTCCTGGGGATAGCCTGTGGATAACAAAATCCCAATCGAAAGGCGTTTTGTGTTGCGACGACTGGCGGGATGGAGGCATAACACTCCTCGGAAGTTCGCGGCACATCTGCCACCGAGCGAACGGTTCGTTGACAACCCTTGGGGCGCCGTGGAGCGCCGGTCAGATCGAAGAGGTCGCAAGCCTCTCCGCTGGTCCGGTAGCGCCACCGCCGGAATTCGCTGGGCGAGGCCCGCTCCCTGAAAAGGGGCACCCGGGTACGTCCAATACCCCCCAGCGAGCCGTGCGACAAAAGGCGCGTGAGCCGACCCCCCCACCCAGTGTGAAACCGAAGCGCGTGAGCGCAGGTGGGGAACAAGTGGCGGTTCCGGTTCCACAGAGCTTGCGCTCGAGTGGAACTCCCGGGAGTTTGCAGACACCTCGACCCCTTTACCCGCCTGCTCCGTTCGCGCGGACGGTGACGTGAAGGGGCCTTGGCGAGCATTCTGGCCGCCGGATGAAGAATCTTCAGCCCCGGACCGGCAGATGCTTCGCGACGCAGAGGTGTTCGGGAGCGGAACGAGTTGGCCTCTGCGCGTCGCAGCACGCCACGCTAGCTCGGCTGCTTCCGGCCGGTTTGGCCGGCCCTTCGGGGGCCAGCTGGAGGTAACTCCGGTGCCAGACTGCCCACGGTCCTCGGCGTTCGCGCCGAGCGGCAGCATCATGTGCGAAAGCAGGTGGTGCGTGGGGAAACGTAGTTCGTTGGTGTGCCCGATCGATGCGTTTGACAGCAGAAGTTGACGAGCGGCGTCCGGTCCGGACGTGATCCCTGGTTGCGGCTAGGGGGAGCGGCAGGATCTAGTCGTCTTGGTGGAAACACCGGGAAGACGAACAGACGACCGAGCGCGAGCAGGGAACGTGAGTTCTCACCTCTGACTCGCAAAGAGGCCGAAGAAGGTCTCCTCGTCGATGAAAGGCGCCTTGGTTCGCAGTGCGCGGTCGGCTTCACGGAGTCGGTCGAGCGAGCGAGCTTGGTCGTCCGCTACGAGCCTTGCCGGGGAAACTCGCTGGGCTGGTGCGGGCGATGACGGAGGCGTCAGAGGTCGGCCCTCTTGGTGCCGGGTCTGCGGCGTGCCGAACAGGCAAGCTGCACCGGAAGAGGAAAAATGGTCACGGTTGCCGACCGAAGCGGGTGCTCCCTCCGTGGAGTCAGAGCACTCATCCACCCCGTTCGGGGCGGGTTGTTACGCATGGATACGGGTGCTTGTCTTTGACATGTGGGTTGCACGAATCGGTCAGACGTATCTTTGGCCGGATGGGTTCTTCGCCGCAAGGTGGAGGCCGATGCGGTCTAGCTCGATGGTGGTCGAGGCAGCTTTGACGAGCTGTCGCGATGCGAGTCGGGCGAACGGGTGCGCGGTGTTCGTTTGGTTTGTGACTAACGAACCACGAGCATCGGCCCGTGAAGCTTGCCTTCATGGGACTCGTGGACACGATTCGAGGGATCCGGGGTTGTGTTGGTAAGGTCATTCTTAATCCGTTTGGCTTTGCAGCAGCCCTGGCTGACCGGGTGAATGCGACGTGCGGCGCGGTGGCGAAAGCCACTCGGGTCGTGCGAGCCAGCTGGCAGTGGTTGTCTGAAGAGCCACTGGTGGTGCCCGGAAAGCGACAGCGGTTCCCAGAGGCTGGGCGCTCAGGCGGTCAAGGCTTCTCCAGTGTAAGTCACGCGGGAAGTCCGTACCCCTTCGAGAAATCGAAGGTGAGGTACATCGCCGACGCTCTTCGCCAAAGCGGGCACGAGCTAACGACTCTGCCCCTCACCTCGGATCAAGCCAACGCGAATTGGCGGGTCCGATAGGTAGAGCCCACATTGAGGCGATGATGCCCCGAGCACGCTTGCAAGCGCGCTCGCGGGAGGCCGATGAATGCGAGGCAGAAATGTCGGGGCAGACGCCCACCATCGGCAAAATGTGACCTTCCTCCAAGGCGACCCGGGCGACCGGGTCGCCTTGGATTTTTTTGTGCGCCTTGCATTCTGGAAAAACAGAATGTACAGCATGCGGCAGTCCCCGCCGCCGCGTGACATGCTCAGGCGGTGCGGGACGCGAGCTGGAGGAAGCAGTGATGGAGCGCAAGTGGACGTTGGCGTGGGTGATGGTGCTGCTGGCAGGTTGCGGCGGCGATGACGGCTCCGAGCCCAACACACCGGGTCCACAGGGCAAGCCGCCCCAGCAGGGCGCGCCGCCGAACGCCGTGGGCGGCTTCGCCATCGACGTACCCGAGCTCACGTTGGAGCCGAACGAAGAGATCACGCCGTGCTACGTCTTCCCGCTCGAGCTCGAGGGGCCGAGTCGGTTCGTGGCGGCGGCCAGCCTGACCACTACGGCGGGGCTGCATCACGGCAACCTGACCTCGCGCCCCAAGACGGGTGAGGGCGTGCGTCCGTGCGAGCCTGGCGACGCGGGGCTGCTCGGCGGCGAGGCGGGGGACGTGCTCGCGGGTGGCGCGGTGCTGTTTGGCTCGTCCACGCAGATGGTCGGCACCGAGTGGCGCCGCTTCCCGGACGGTCAGGCGTTCCGCGTCAAGGACGGCTACGAGATCGTCGCGCGCATGCACTACCTGAACGCCGGCAGCCAGCCGCTCAAGATAGCCCCCAAGTATCGCTGGTACACCATCCCCGAGGCGGACGTGAGCCAGGAGATCGCGCCCTTCATCTGGCTCATCCGCGGCTTCGAGATCCCGCCGCTCAGCAAGCTGACCGTCGAGTCGGAGTGTTGGCTGCCCCAGCCCATGAAGATCGTGGACGCGATGCCGCACATGCACGCCTTGGGCGAGCGGTTCCACGTCGAGTATCTCGGCGGAGCCCGCGACGGCCAGGCCTTCCTCGACAAGCAGGGCTTCACCGAGGCGAGCGACATCTACAGCTACGATCCCGCGGTGGATCTGTCGCAGGGCAACGGGTTTCGCTTCGGCTGCACCTGGAAGAACACCTTCAACAAGACCATCGTCGAGGGCATCGGGGACAACGAGATGTGCATGCTGTTCGGCTACTCGTACCCGGTCACCAGCGCCTACAACGTCGTGGCCACCGCCGAGACCTGCATCCCCGCGCCGTCTCCGCCGCCGGACTCGCTCTGAGGCCTTGGCCCGTGGAGGGCTGCCGTTCGTGCTCGCCCGTGACGAACGGGTGAACTACCGTGACGGCGATGTTTGGCGCGCTGCTCGGCGGCATCGGGCTGTTCATGCTCGGCATGCTGCTGCTCACCGACGGCCTGCAGGCCGTGGCTGGGGATCGGCTGCGCACGGCGCTGCGCCGCTACACCCGGACGCGCCTGTCGTCGATCGTATCTGGCGCCGTGGTGACCACGCTGGTCCAGTCGTCGAGCGCCACGACCCTGGCGGTGATCGGCTTCGTGGGGGCGGGTCTGCTCACGTTCACGCAGGCCATCGGGATCGTCTTTGGCGCCAACCTCGGGACCACCACGACGGCGTGGATCGTGTCCGCCATCGGCCTCAAGGTGAAGGTGGACGTGTTCGCCATGCCGCTGGTGGGCGTCGGTGCGCTCGCCAAGTTGTTCGGTACCGGTCGCGTCGCCTCCATCGGCACCGCCGTCGCGGGCTTCGGCCTGATCTTCGTCGGCATCGACGTGCTGCAGGGCGGGATGGCGGGCCTGACGGACAAGCTCGATCCGGCGAGCTTCGCGAGCCCGGGCGTGCTCGGCTACGCCCTCCTGGTCGGGGTCGGGCTGGTCATGACCGTGGTGATGCAGTCGTCGAGCGCCGCGGTGGCCACGACCCTGGCGGCCGTCGCGTCGGGCACCGTCAGCCTGGAGCAAGCGGCGGCGCTGGTGATCGGCCAGAACATGGGCACGACGGTGACCGCGGCCGTGGGCTCCATCGGAGGCTCCTCTGCAGCCCGGCGGACCGCGCTCGCCCACGTCCTGTTCAACGGCGTCACCGGCGTGGTGGCGCTGCTGATGCTGCCCGCGTTCGTGTGGCTGGTGCGGGAAGCGACCGAAGACGCCGACGCCCCCACGCAGTTGGCGGCGTTCCACACGGCGTTCAACCTGCTCGGGGTGCTGATGTTCGCGCCCTTCATGGGGCCCTTCGCGCGCTTCATCGAGCGGCGCATCCCCGAGAAGAGCGAGGCGCTGACGCGCAGGCTGGCCGTCGGCAAGACCCTGCAACCGTCCGTACTGCTCGAAGCTGCCCGCGCAACCCTGAAGGACATCACGCTGGAGGCCGTCGCTGTGGTCGAGCTGCTGAGGGCTGCCCCCAAACGCGAGCTGACCGAGCGCCTGGACGCGATCTCCGCCGCGCTCGTCGCGGTTCGCGAGAGCGTGGCCCCGCTGCGCTCGGATCCGGCGAGTCCCAACGAGCACCGGCAGCACGTCTCCGTGCTGCACGCGGTCGATCACCTGCACCGCTTGGTCGAGGCGTTCGCCGAGACAGGAAACGCACGTCAAGCGCGAGAGCGCGGCGAGGTCGCGCCGCTGCTCGAGATCCTGTCCAGCTCGATACAGCACGTGAAGGTGTGGCTCGCGACACCGAACGGTGCGGTGCCGGACTTCGAGTCTCCGTCTCGCGAGATCGCCGAGCTGCGCCGGGGCGCCCGCGCGGGACTGCTCACGCGCACCGCGAAGGGTGAGCTGACGCCTGCGGCGGCAGAGTCGCTGCTCGAGGCGATGCGCTGGGTCGACCGCCTCGGCTACCACCTGTGGCGCACGCTGTATCACCTCGAGGCGATGGAGCACGAGGTCGCCGAGCCGCTGCCGCCCGCGCCCGAGTCCCAAGGTCGGCGCGGCGAGGAGCCGCACGAGCTGTGAGCCGCCCGCGTCACCGTCACACCGTATCGGCGTAACGGTGCTGTTGCGTAACATATGGTAATCAAAGTATAATTTGTCGCAGCGGCGGGGAGGAAGTCCGCGCGGCGCGGGTACGACTTGGTGTGCGCGATGCGCACATTAGCCGACCAGGGAGGTCCGTCATGCTCAAGCCCGCGTTCATCAACATGTCTTCTGCGCTGCTCCTCGTCTCCGGCTCTGCGCTCGCGCAAGCGCCATCGGAGGCCGTCTACGACCAGGGGACCACGTCCGCGCACCGCTCGAAGCCGTCCGCCCAGAGCTGGCACTCGTGGTCCGTGGAGCTGAACCCCGCCGCCATGGCCATCGGTCGCTACAGCGCGCAGCTCGAGTGGCTCCCCGCGCAGCACCACGCGCTGGTGCTCAACCCGCACTACAGCAGCGTCACCGCGACGGTCGAAGCCCAGAGCGGCGGACAGGTCTTGTCGAGCTACCAGGAGCGCTTCAGCGGCTATGGTGTGGAGCTCGGCTACCGCTACTACACTGGCTCCAAGGGACCGAATGGGTTCTTCGTGGGGCCCAGCGTCCTCGCCGGCGGCTACAGCGCGTCGGTCGACGGCGGAATTTCACGCTCCTTCTACAACGCCGGCGGCGCCATCGACCTCGGTGGGCAAGGCGTGATCGGTCCGGGCATCGTCCTCGGCGGCGGCTTCGGGCTGCAGTACCTCAAGGCGTCCAAGGACTTCAGCGACCTGCCCCTCAGCGCCGCGGCGATCGCCGGCAGCGGGGTTCGGCCTCGCGTGCTGTTCTCCGTGGGTTACGCCTTCGGCGCCGATCTGAAGCCCGCCGAGCTGAGCGCGCGCATGTGAGCGGGGACGCCCAATGTGCGTCAGAAGCGGACGACGCCGCCGAGGGAGAACACATGGGCACTCTGCTTCACTTTGCCGCCGTTGACCGCGTGGTAGCTGCGGTTGTCGTCCGAGCCGGAGCCCGCGATGGCCTTCAGCTTGCCGTCGCCGCCGTTGTCCAGGCCTGCGTTCCACGCTCGCATGTAGCCCAGCTCGAGGTCGGTGCGCGCCACCCGGAACACGAGGCCGCCGGCGACGCCTCCGCGCAGCGCCGGGACACCCGTGACCGTGAGGTGGTCGTCGGGGACGGCGCTGGTCTCCACCCAGGTCCCGAGGCGCAGCGCGGCGCGATCGCGCAGGGCGTTCCACTGGCCGCCGAGACGCGCGCCGTAGCTGTCGCGATAACCCGTGGGTCGATCCGCGTTGGTCGGGACGGTGCCGGCCGCGCCGAGCACGTTGATGCCCTCGGCAAATCGGATCTTCGCCACGTCCGCGGCGGAGTTGTTGGCCCAGGTCAGGTCGAGCTCGATGTCGTACACGTCGTCGCGCAGCGGGTCGCGAGTCGGGTGGGGATCGACGCGTTGCCTCTCGCGGGCGAGGCCGGAGGCCGCAGCTCGAGGAACGTGCCAGCGCGCGCCGACCCGCAGCTCCATCGGAATGGACAGCGTGACGCTGGCGCCATCTTCTCCGACTTGTTCCTTGCTGCGGGTGGTCTGCGCGCAGTCGGCCTGCCCCGCCGTAGTGCACTGAGTGCTGCGCACCCCGCCCTGGGTGTAGTAGCCCGCGACCACCTCCAGATCCCCCTTCGCGCGGATGGCGTCGCTGGCGCGAAACCACGCCGCTACGTCCAGGTTCTCGCTCAGCTCGACCAGCACGCTGGCCACGCCGCCGGGAATGAAGAGATCCTTGGCTTCGACCAGGCTCTTCGAGTCATTGATGAACTCGTCGCGTGGGTTGGTCTGTTGCACGTTCCCCATCGACATCGACTGCAGGCGCAGCAACGCGATGCCCGCGACGAAGCCAGCTCCGACGTGGACGTCCTCGGTTATCGAGTAGCCGACCGCCAGGGTGGGCCACAGGATCGTGCCTTGCACCTCCAGGCTGAGGTAGCGCTGCGGCGCGGGGATGGGCGCCTGGCGAGCGTCGGTGGAGACCAAGTCAGGCCACAACACACGACCGTAGGACGACGGTGGAGTGATGGTGAGGCCCACACCCAACTTCTCCGACGCGCGCCACACTCCCGCGAGGCTCGGGACCACGTTGGCGCGCTCCGTGTTGCAGGCCTCGGCGTACGTCGCGCCGGTCGCCTCCAGCCCGGGGCTCGGTCCAATCTCACCGCCGCCCGGCCCGCGGCGCGTGAAGCAGATCTTCTGCATCGCCACGTTCAGGCCCAGGCCCACGCCCGAGGGCTGCGTCGCGAGGGCGGCCGGGTTGTAGTAGCCAGCGATCGGGTCACTGGCGGTCGCCAGCCAGGCGCCGCCTCGCGAGAGCTGCGCGGGCCCGTTGTCGGGGTACTCCACGGCGCTCGACGCGGTTGCTGCGCGAGGCAGCACCAAGAGCGTCGCGACGAGCCATCGGCAAACACGCATCCTCGTTCCTCCAAAGCCGGAGCTAAGTCGGGTTCGCTTCCGTCGGTCAAGCGCTCAGTCGCCGCGGCCGCTGGCCTCCGCCAGGAGTTCGCCGTGCGCGGAGACTCGAAAGCGCGCTCGCTGGACGCGCCGGCGAGGCCGCTGGCGCGCTCCCTCGAGGTGCGAAAGTGGGCTCTGGGGGCCCCTGCGGTCAGGCTCGCTGACGACGCGCTCGAGCTCGGTGCCCGGCCGCAGGGCGACGAGGATGCGTCGCTCCCAGATGGTCCCGGGACCGGCCTGCTGCAGCTCGACCTCCGCACCCGGCGCCTCGGCCACGGAACGCCAGACTCGGTCGAGGCGCACGCGCCAGGACGTCGTGCGAGTGCCTCCGGCGATCACCGCGCCGACCTCCGACAGCTCGAGGGTCACCAGCGCGGGGACGGGTGGGGCCACGGCTACTTCCCCGGCAGCGGCGCGTAGCCCGGCGCGTCGGGCGGCGGCGCGACCTCGTCGTCGTCGGGCGGGGGGGTCGGGGTCGTGCTGTTACCCTTCGCCGGAGTGCCTGCTCCGGGCTTGCTCGCCGGAGCGGCGGCCTTGCCGACGAAGCGCGGCGTTCGCTTCGCGTCGCAGCCGCTGGCGAAGCCCGTCGCGTCGAAGTCCAGGTCCGCGCTCGCCTTCTGCTCCTTGCCCTCGAGCGTGGTGCGCCTGACCTCGATCGTCAGCCGCCGGGTGCCCGCGCGTGCTGGCGAGCAGTACTGCACCAGGTAGTACTTCTGCTCGAGCGCGCTCACGTGGCGCGCCGCTTCGTCCAGTCCGATGCCGGCCATCGCCAGTGAGGGCGCGCGAAACAGACCGTCGCGGGACAGGGCACCGACGTCCACGGGTTGGTCCTCCGGCGCCACCACCACGGCGACGAGGTGGTGCGTCGAGCCGTCCAGCGCGGCCTCCACTGCCTCGCGGGTCGAGCGCGCGGCGATGTCTGGTCCCGAGGTCAGCACCACCAGGGTGCCTATGCGCACGGGTCTTCGCTCCGTCATGAGGCGAGCATCGAGCTGCTTCAGCCCCTCGAGCACGGCGCCATTGAGGTTGCGCGAGCTGTCTCGGGGCGCGTGCGAGGACAGCTTCGGCAGTTCCTCCGGCGCCGACGCGTCACCGCGCGCGTAGTCGCCGACGTGCACCAAGGTCGTCGCTCCGTCGAAGGCATACACGCTGACGGCCTGATGTTTGCGCACCGCGGTGACGAAACTAGCCGCTCCTCGGGAGAGCTGCTTGCGGGTGAGCTCGTCCTTCGCTCCGGAGGTGTCGACGAGCAGCACCGCTCGATGCAGCGCGACCGAGCTGCGGTCGGCCAGGGTCAGCCCTACGCTGGAGCGATCCAGACTCACGCCGTTCTCGAACAGGTGAAAGTCCTGCTCGGCCAGATCCGTCACGGGCTCGTCGCCATCGCGCACCGCGAGATACACCGCCACGTTGCCCGGGGGCGCCGCGCCGTGATCCACCGTCTCGACGCGCAGCCCGCCACCGAAGATCCCGGAGAGCGCGCCGCAACCGGTCTGAACCAGCAGCAGCATGAACAGGACGAGGCAACGACAGAGCACGACGCTCCCTTTTGCAGCGGCGAGTCGGGTGCCACAAGTAGATCCGTCAAGTGTTCGGAAAGCGGCGGTCATTCCCAGTGAGCTCCTCCGGCCTGGGCGTCGCGGAGCATCGCGGTCATGCCGTGGGATAGCTGGCGTGGCAGCTCTGCTTCGGCGAACAGTCGAGCCTCGGCGATCTCCATGGGGTTCATCGGCGGACGGGTGGGGGCATCCACGGTGGCCCGGACGACCACGGTGACGGCGTGAAAGCGCCGGTCGCGATGTGGCGCCGAGTAGACGCCCACCAGCTCACCGAGCTGTACGCCGTCTACGCCGGCCTCCTCGGACAGCTCGCGGGCGCAGGCTTCTCGGAGGGTCTCCCCCCACTCCAGCGTCCCGCCCGGGAGCGCCCACTCGCCCGTGTCTCGTCGCCGGATGAGCAGCCAGCGTCCATCGGCCGTGCGGGCGGCGGCCGCCACGCCCACCACGGGCCGGCGCAGGATGTGGCGAGCCACCTCTTTGACGACGACGAAGGCTCCCGACCACACGCGCATGATGCAGAAGCGCGAGGGTAGGACAGTTTCGGCGCCGGCGTAATCCCTCTGGCGGCGGGGTTCGCCGTTCGCGCCGCGTCGTGCGAGGCCTCGCGCTGGACTGTCGTGCCCGCGTCGGACCGACAGCAGCGCGACACCCCGCGGATCCTTCACCAGCCCCGGGCTCCGCCCCATTGCCGCTTCCGCACGACAGATCTTGTGGTACGCCCTCGCCCCCATGCGTCGAGCGCTCCTCGTGCTCAGCCTCGCGGCGTGGCTGCCGAGCTGCAGTCAACGGCGCGAGCCCCCCGGGGCCGAGCCGTCGGCCCCGCCGGCGACCGTGCGCGTCGCCGCGAGCAGCTCGGACGAAGGCGGGTCCGTCGAGCCCGGCGACGACCAGCGCACGGCCAAGGGTGTCGCGCCCCCCGCGGAGATCCTCGGCACCGAGCAGGACAACCTGCCGTTCGAGCCGGATGGCACGCGCATCGCGAGCATCGCCTGGCGCACCTGGGCGTACACCGACACCGGCAACAAGCGCACCCGCTACGGCTACCTGCGCGCGGGGGCGATCGTCGACGCGCGCGGCCCGGTGATCGTCAACGCGGGGTGCCAGGGTGGCTGGCTTCGCATCAACCCGCGCGGGTTCGTGTGCCTGGGCAAGGGTGCCACCAAGGACCTCACCCACCCCGTCGTCGTCGCGAACTCCGTGCGCGCGGTGCGCGGGCAAGGGTTCCCGTACCTGTACGCGATGGCGGGGGAGGTCGCGCCGTTTCGCTACTTCCGCCTCGCCAGCGTGCCCGAGATGGAGACCATCGAAGGCAAGGGCGTGCTGGGGCGGGTACCTGCCTGGAAGCAGCGGCTCGCGGCGCAGGGCGTGCAGGAGCTGCTCGGGGAGATCAACGGACCGCCGGAGTTCCTGGCGGACAAGCGCAAGATCGAGAAGGCCTACGGCGTGCCGCAGCACCTGCATTTCTCCGTGCACGCCGGTCGCGCCGCACCCGACAGCGGCTTCGCCATTCAGCGCGTGTTCGAGCATGAAGGGCGCGTGTTCGGGCTCACGACGGAGCTCGACTTGATCGCGATGGACCGCACTCGCGTCGTCAAGCCGTCTTCGTTTCACGGTGCGGAGCTCGGAGTAGGGGAGGAGCTCCCGGTCGCGTTCATGCAGAGTCACTTCGGCCAGCGCTACACGCTGAACGAGGCCGGACAGATGCAGGTCAAGGGCAGTCTGCGGCACCGCGAAGCCATCAAGCTCACGGGCAAGGCTCACCACGGCTTCTTGGAGACGCGGGATGGGGACTACGTTGCGCGCGAGGGGCTGCGCATCATCCAGCCGCGGGACAGCTACGCGAGCTTCGCGACCGGAACCCGAAAGTGGATCGATCTCTCCATCCGGGACCAGGCTCTGGTCGCCTACGAAGGCAAGAAGCCCGTCTACGTCACCCTCGTCAGCACTGGCCGCGGCGGACTCGGGGATCCGGACAAGACGCACGCCACGGCGCGGGGGACGTTCATGGTGCACAGCAAGCACGTCTCCGCCACGATGGACGGCAGCGACGACAAGAGCGACTCGTACAACCTGCTCGATGTGCCCTTCGTGCAGTACTTCCACAAGGGGTACGCCCTGCATGGAACCTACTGGCACGACGAGTTCGGCAAGGTGCGGAGCCACGGCTGCGTCAACCTGTCGCCCATCGACTCCGCGTGGCTGTTCGAGTGGACGGATCCACCCGTACCGGACGGTTGGCACTCGGTGCTGAACAAGGATCGCGGGACGGTCGTGTTCGTGCGCCCGTGACGCTCGGCGGCGGGCCTCAGGGCAGCAGATCTTCGCGATCCACCACCAGCTCGATCACCGGGTCCCCCTCGGTGCTGCCCAGCTCGACCCGAGCGCGCACTCGCGCGCCCTGCTGAGCGGCGAGCGAGCCAGGCAGGCTCCACTTGGCCTCGCGCTCCACCAGGGGTGGGTCCCGAGTAGGCTCGAGGGTGCTCACCGGACCGCTGAGCACCCGCAGCTTCATCCCCAGACCCTCTCGCGGCTCGTTGCCCGAGTTGAACACGCAGGCCTCGAGCTGGCGGGCCGGACCCGTGCCCGAGAGGCGCACCTCGCAGGCCCGAACATCCGCGAGCGCACGCAGCACGCGCTCGAGGAACGCCGACTCGTCGTCTCGGAGGGCCTCCTTGAGCTCGAGCGCAGCCTCCTTCGCGCGCGGGTCGCCCAGGTACGCGAGCATCATCGCGCCGTGCAGGCGAACTGGGCGATGGTTGGCGCGCAAGAGCTCTGCGATGCGGTTGGTTGGCGCGGCGCCGTCGCCCCCGGCGCCGAGGTCCCCGAGGGCAGGCGCCTCGATGTCCACGTCCTCGCCGCGCGCCTCTACCGTCCACTTGATGGCTTGACCCGGACCCAGCGGGCCCTCGAAGAACACCGCGCGGTGCGACACAGCGGTGCGGCGCTTGGAGGGCGGCGGATCCTGCTCCACGAACGCTACCCGCATCGCCAGCTCGCGCACCTCGCCCTCGCCGTTGTTCACGGCCGCGACCTCTACGGTCAACCGGGTGCGGTTGGGACCGCGCAGGAGCTTGCGATCGAACACGAGCACGCTCAGCTTCGGTAGCGGCGTACGCCACAGGGGTGAGTCGGCGCGCGCGCACGTGCAGTGGCCACCGAGCGCGACGCTGGCGCCGGTCATGGCGGCGGGCTCCGCCGGAGTGGGCTCGGTCGTTGCGGCCGCCGGGCTGGCCGGCGCGGCAGCGGGCGTGCGCGCGGGATCCGCTACCGCCGCGGCAGGCTCGAGCATGGGGCCGAGCTGCCGAGCGTCGTCCTGCTGCGCGACGGGCTGCTTGGCACTGCTCGGAAAGAGCAAGGCGCGACCCGTGAGCAGGACCCCGAGCAGGCCCGCGGCCAGGGTGATCACGACCGCGGCCGTCGTTCGGGGCAAGAAACCCGCCAGGTCCGGCAGCGCCGATGGCTTGACGCGCCGCTCGGGAACCTGGGGCAGACGCCCGAGCTGGGGCAGGAACCCGCCGAGCTCGGCGGCGAAGCCGTCGCGCGCGCTCGCCTCGTCTGCCGGCCTGGACACCAGCTGCCGCTCCGCCAGCAGCCCCGCCACCAAGACGGTTGCCGCCGTGAGCAGGGCGAGCATCAAGGTCGCGCTGGCGCTCGTGCGGGGAGCGATGCGTGGCACCGTGAGCACCGCGATGAGAACGCCGACGAGCGCCGTCCCCAGCGCGCCGGACCACAGAATGAAGCGCTGACGTTGCGCCTGCTGCGGATGGAGCAGAGCTCCGCTCGAGAACTTCGTCAGGCACAGACGGTGGTGTGGTGTCAGGCTGGGGTCGACCGCCAAGAGGACTCGGTCGCCTTCGACCCGTGCCTCGAGCACGGCGGGCCACGGCACCAGCACCTTCGTGCCGTGGGTCAGAGCCCCCGGGGCGTACCCTTCGCTGAAGGCGCCGACGCCCAGGTAGACGATCACGAGCCCCTGTGGTGCGCAGTCGAGCTCCACGACGCCGATGGCGTTGCTGTGCTCGGTTCCCACGGCGATGGCACGGACCAACATGACGCTTGCGGCGGCAAGGATAGCTGGCTCGGACCTCCGGGGCGAATACGGCGAAACACGCGGATTTGCGGCGACGCCGGGCCTGGCGTAAGCCGGCGGGATGGGAGCCAAGCGCAAGGCGCTGCGCCGCGGTCGCAAGGGTCACCGGCTCGCGCCGCCGAGCGGCGAGACGGCGAGTGTGAGATTTCGCAAACCTGGATCCGAGGAGCTGTGGACGGCCCTGCTCGGCCTGTCGGGCGCCGGGCTCGTGCGGGTGTGGTTGCTCGACGCCATCGCGGACGCTGCCGCCGCGAGCAAGGGCGGCAGCGACGCGGTCGAGGCGTTCGCCGCGCGGCGCCCCGATCTGGCCGACCGTCTGGCAACCACCGACTTCGACGCGGCGGTCTCGCTCTGGGCAGACGCAGTCTCCGGGTCCCGCGCGCACCTGCACTACGTCGCGGAGCTGGTTGGTCGTCTCGGTCTCGGCTCGGTGAGCGCGGAGCAGCTCGGCGAGGAGTATCGCACCTGGACTGGCCTGGCCGGCGCAGCGCCTGCTCACAAGGAGCTGCTCGACGCGCTCGCGCGAGCGGAGCAAGCCGCGTTGCGGCTCCATGCCGTCACCCGCAGCGAGCCAGTGCTCGGCGTCTTGACGACGCTTCGTGCGCTGTGGGCGGCGGCCGCGTACGGCGACGCCTCCACGTTGGCGCACGTCGCCGCGCTGGCGCGCGAGCTCCCCGCCCCTAGGGCGATGACACGACCTTGAGCCGGGTGCGAGATTGCTCGGGCGGCTCCCGGCGCGCCGGTGCACGCCGGGGGGCGGGCGGCTCGACCCAGGCTTGCCAACCCTCGGGCAAGGGACCCGGCAGCGTGGGCTGGAGGTTGCGCTCGAACAGCGCGAAGTCGTGGCGCGCATCCAGGATCAACGGCTCGGCGCGCTCCGGGCCGCGCTCGGCGAACCAGCGCCGCGCGCGCTGCACGTTCTCGATCAGCACCCAGTGTTGCGGATCGACCCGGGCGCCCTCCAAGAACGCAGCCTTCATGCGCTCGACGTCGCCGGCCGCGTACGCGCTGCACGCGATCGAGTTGAAGACGAGTCCAGGCGTCGGGTGACCGAGCTCGAGCGCGCGCTCCGCCTGTTCGATGGCTTCGGCGTAGGCCTGCTCGCGATAGAGCGCCTCGGCGAGATCGAGCACGGCGGGGGGATGCTCCTCGCCGAGCTGTGTCAAGATGTCGCGGCACTCGGCGGCGCTCGCGCGGTAGACCTCGTGCACGCCGCGATGCGCGGCGAACCACTCGGAGAGTACGCGCGTCAGCTCGGGTGGCGCATCGAAGGGGGTCTTGAGCTCCTGGAAGTCCCCGCTGAAATAGTCCTCGGCGCGGACCAAGCCGCTCTTGACGGCGTCCTGGTAGTCGATGGTCCCCGGGTAGATGCTGAGACAGGAGAAGATGTAGCTGTGCGGAGCGGCTTCGTTCAGAAACGCCAGGGTCTCGTCGAAGGACTCGTGGGTCTCACCGCGATTGCCGAGCATCATGTAGAAGCGCACCTTGATGCCCACCCGCTTGGCCATCCGGGTCGCCTCGACGATCTCGTGCACTTCGATCTTCTTCTGGATGGCGTCCAGGATGCGCTGTGAGCCGCTCTCGACGCCCAGCGAGAGCCGCTCGCAGCCCGCCAGGCGCATCTCCCGGAGCAGCTCCTGGTTCAAGACGTCCACCCGTGTGTCGCAGCTCCACAAGAAGCCGAGCTCGCGGGCTCTCATCGCCCGGCAAAGCTCGATCACACGCTTCTTGTTGGTGGTGAAGGTGTCGTCCTTGATCTGAATCATGCGCACCGGCAGGCGCGGCAGCACGCTCTCGAGCGCGTCCACCACGTACTCGACCGAGTTGGCTCGGAAGCCACGCCCCCAGCTCGTCTCGGCGCCGCAGAAGGTACACTGCCAGGGACACCCCCGGCTCGTCATCAGGATGTGGGTGTCGAAGTAGTCGTGGGGCGAGGGCAGGCCGTCGAGCTCTGCGATGCTGGCTCGGGGTGGCCCCTCGGACGCCCCCTCGGGCGTGCGGACCCAGGCGCCCGCCAGGCCCTCCAGGGACTCGCCCCGCTCGACCCGTCCCACCAGCTCGCCAAAAGTCGCTTCGCCCTCGCCGCACACCACGACGTCGATGGCCGCGTGATGCTCGAGCATCTCCCGGGCGAGCGGGGTCGCGTGTGGGCCGCCGACGACGATGGTGGCCGACGGGTGCAGCCGGCGCACCAGCGCCGCCATCAAGGCGACGCCGCGCCGATTCGCCGTCCAACACGAGAAGCCGAACACCTCGGCGTCCAGCTCGCGCGCGACGGCTTCGATCTCTGCCCAGGCAAAGCCCGAGAGGTTCAAGACCTTGACGGAGTGACCCTCGCGCATGGCCTGCGCGCCGAGGGTGAACAAGCCGTAGGGCGTCTGGTGAAAGTCAGGGTCCAGATCACCCGGCCGGAAGTCCGCGGGCGGGCCGTCGGCCGGGTACGCAGGCTGGCCCGCGCGCGGGATCTTCCAAGGCGGGGCGTAGAGCAGCGCGATCTTCACGACGGTTGGCGCAGCGTACCACGGCGCCCGAGTCGCAGAAATGTTGGCCCAGGCTCGGAAAACCGCGCTCTGTCGCAGCCGTGAAGCGAGCGGCGTGGACGATCTTCCTGTGTGCGGCCTGCGGCGAGCCCGCGGGGGACCCGAGCGCCGCCGGGCCGACCACGACGGCCCCCGAGCCGGCTGCGTCGTCGCGCGACCGGGACCAAGCGTTGGTCCACCTCCGCGCGCTCGCCAGCCTCGAGCTCGATCCGATCGAGACCCGGGAGCGCGCCTGCGACGACACGGAGCTCGCGCTCCAGGCGCCCGGGGAGGCGGCCCGCGCGCTCACCACCCGCGTGGTCGAGGCGCGCGCCGAGGCGCGGACGTTGCTACCGCTCTCCATCAACGCCCAGCTCGAGTCCGTCAGCCTGGCCGAGCTCGAGGAAGGGTTACACGGCCTCTCGACGAGCATCGACCCGGCGCGCGCCGAGCGCGAGGTGGGGCGCCTCGGAGAGCAGCGCTTCGTGGGCGTGTTCCACGTCACGCGCTTTCAGCAACCGAAGTGGATCTGGCGATTGGACCGCAAGAGGCCCGAGTGGGTGGCGGGTCACCTCGAGACTTGGCTCGCCGTTCACGACGCCCAGAGCGGTGAGCGTCTCTGTCAGACACGCATCCTCGTCATCGGCGACACGACCGACGCGCCCCTCACGTCACGCCACAAGAGCGAGACCCAACAGCGGCTGACCACGGCCCTCGGCACCGAGCTCCGCGCCCGCGTGCCGGCCGCTCTCGGTCGGCTCAGCGCCGTCCTCACCCTGTCGCCGAGGCTCGGCGCAGGCGCCGCCACGGCTCCCTGAGCCGGAAGCGTACGGATTCGCGCGACGCCGAGGCGGCCTGACCCTAGCATTCGCCCCATGGTCGACGTGCTCGCATCGCTCTGGCCTCACCTCGTGAGCGCTGTGGTGCTGGCCATGATGGTGCTGGCCGCGGCCCACGTGGTGCTCAACAAGCGCGACGTGCGAGCGGCCATCGGCTGGGTAGGGCTGATCTTGCTGGTACCTGCGGCCGGGCCAATCCTCTACATGCTGCTCGGGATCAATCGTATCCGGCGTCGCGCGGCGCAGCTGTTCCGCGACGCTCGTCGCTACGCGCACGACACTGACGTACGCCCGGTCACCGCCGCCACCTTGCCGGACTTCGTTGGACCTGGCGGCGCCCACCTGGGCGAGCTGGCGCGCGTGATGGCTGGCATCGTCCCCCGCGCGCTGCTGCCCGGGAACAAGGTGCTGCCCCTGTTCGATGGCGACGAGGCCTACCCGGCGATGCTCGACGCCATCGAAGGCGCCGAGCGCTGCATCGCCTTCGAGACCTACATCTTCGACAGCGACGCGGCCGGTCGGCGATTCGTCGACGCGCTCGGTCGTGCGGTGGCTCGCGGCGTCGACGTGCGCGTGCTGGTCGACGACGCTGGGGCGCGCTACTCCCGTCCGCCCATCGACACGCTGCTCAGGCGCGCTGGGGTACGCACTGCGCGCTTCATGCCGATGCTCTTGCCGTGGCGCTTCGCGTATTTCAACCTGAGGAATCACCGCAAGGTGATGGTGGTCGACGGCGAGGTGGCGTTCACCGGCGGCATGAACGTGCGTCATGGTTGTGTGCTGGCGGACAACCCCGGCTATCCGACGCGGGATCTGCACTTCCGAGTGGAGGGCCCCGTGGTCACGCACCTGATGGACGTGTTCGCCGAGGACTGGGCGTTCTCCACGCGCGAAGCACTGGAAGAGGAGCGCTGGTTCCCGCACCTGCGGCCCGCTGGCCCCACCCTGTGCCGGGTGATCGTGGATGGACCGGACGAGAACCTGGACAGGCTGCGCTGGTCGCTGCTCGGCGCGATCGCGTGCGCGGAGCGCTCGATCCGCATCTTGACGCCCTATTTCCTGCCGGACGAGGCGCTGATCACGGCGCTCAACGTGGCCGCGCTGCGCGGCGTCACGGTGGACGTGGTGCTCCCGGAGCGCGGTAACCTGCGCCTCGTCGAGTGGGCGATGTGGGGCGAGCTGTGGAAGATGTTGGGCCGAGGCGTGCGCGTGTGGCTCTCCAAGCCGCCCTTCGATCACTCCAAGCTGCTGGTGATCGATTCGGGTTGGGCGCTGATCGGCTCCGCCAACTGGGATCCGCGCAGTCTGCGTCTGAACTTCGAGCTCGGTGTGGAGTGCTACGACGCCGCCTTGGCCCAGCGGCTCGACGCGATGGTCGATGCGCGCATCAACGAGTCCCGTCGGGTGTCGGGGGACGAGCTCGCGGCGCTGCCGCTGGCTCTGCGCTTGCGCAACGGTGTGGCGCGCCTGTTCAAACCGTACTTGTAGCTCAGCTCAGCAGCGCCGCCGGGATCGCGGGTGGTGGTGCGAGCTGCTCGGCGACGTAGCGCTCCAGCAAGAGCCCGATGGCGGCGGCCTTGACGGTGTCTTCCGGCGTCGCAGCGAGCTCCTCGAGCAGGGCGGTGCACTCGAGCAGCGCAGCGGCCTGGTCCACGAGCACGCGCCCAAAGCGCTGGTCGCCATCGCCGCCGCCGAGGCGCTCGAACCCCGCCGCCAGGGCATCCAGACCTCGCCGCGTGCGCTCACGCAGCTCGGCGTGCGCCGCCGGCAGCTGGGCGCGCGCGAGCCCTTCGCGCAGCTCTCGCAGGAAAGCCAGGTGCGCGCCGTAACGGGCGGCGTCCCTCAGCACCTGCTGCACCAGCACGTTGTGCGTGCCCTCCCAGCTCTCGAGCACCATGGAGTCCCGATACAGCTGGACCAGCGGTGAGAACGTCTCGATCGTGCCGTTGCCGCCGAACACCTCGACGGCCATGCGCACCGAGTCCGTGTTGCGCACGGCAGTGAAGTACTTGTTCACGTTCACGCCCACCCGCCAGGCCAAGAGCTCGTCGCCGCTCGGCTCCTGGGTCGCGAAGCGATCGGCCTGAGCCGTCAGCCGGAAGGTGCTGGCGACGGCACCCAGGGCCTCCGCGCGCAGAATGGCGAGCTTCTCTTGGACCAGCGGGTACTGGTCGATGGTCTGACCGAACGCACGCCGGTGCGCGGCGAACGTGCGCGCGAGCTGATAGGCGGCCTGCATGCCGCCCGCGCAGCAGACGGCGTTGTAGATGCGGGACGTGTTGAGCACGATCTCGACCACGTTCTTGAAGCCGCGCTCGAGCTCGCCGAGGGGTTCGGCGTACGCGCCCAGGAAGTCCGCCTCGCCCGAGGCCATGGCGCGCGTTCCGAGCTTGCGCTTGAGGCGGCGCACGAAGAACTGATTCGTCTCGCCCTCGAGCTCGCGGGGCACGACGAACAGACCCAGGCCCTTGGTGCCCGCTGGCGCGCCTTCCGGACGTGCCGTCATCAGGAACGCACCGGCGTCAATGACGCTGCAGAACCACTTCTCACCGTGCAGACGGAAGTGGTCTCCCTCTCGCACCGCCACCATCGCGTTGGAGCCGACGTCCGAGCCGCCCTGCACCTCGGTGAGGAACTGGGAAGCGTGCAGGCGCTGGGCGTAGTCCCGATGCAGCAGCCGCGGCAGGTAGCGTTGCTTCTGGTCGTCCGAGCCCACGCGCTGGATCAGCTTGATCAGCCCGGCAGTGCACGCGAGCGGACACTGGTGCCCGTACTCGCCGACCTGAGCGAACAGGTAGAGCAGCGCCATCTGCACGACCTCTCTGCCCGGGGTCGCGTAGTCGCTCAGGACGCCCGTGCTCCACACCAGTCGCCCCGCCTCGTGGTAGCTGGGGTGGAACACGACCTCTTCGCGGCGCACGCCGAGCCCGTCGTAACGCTCGAGCCGAGGCAGGTTCTGATCGTGGTTGGTGTCGGCGCACAGTTGGCGTAGCCGCCCGGCGGCGAGCCGTCCGGCGCCGTGCAGGCGCTCGCGCTCCCCGGCGAGGCGGTCCTGGCCGAAGCGCAGCGCGAGCACGCGGTCCAGGTTCGGATCCGCCGCGTAGGCGTCTTGGGGTTGGCTCTTCTCCCACGCCAGCAAGTCGCGGCGCCCGAGGTCGGTTTCGCTCGTCATGGGGGGCAGCGTAGCGGTTCGAAGGTGGCTGGCAAGAGTCGGCGACCGTCCCCGGCGGTCCTGGCGGTCTGGTCATGCTCGGCGTCACGTCGGTTGGCGTTCGGCGGCTGCGCGCGGTACGGTGGGTGGTCGTGAGGAAGGGAAAGACGCCGAGTGTTCGGAGCTGGGTCGCCGCCCTGGCGGCGATGGCCGGCGTCTCGGCCAGCTGCAACGCTCTGGTAGACACCAACGTGGAGCAGTGCCGCACCACCGCGGACTGCGTGGCCAAAGGCGGACAGTTCGTGACCGCGGTGTGCACCCCGGAGCGGGTCTGTTCGCTGGGCGGAGACTGCTTCACGAATCAGGAGTGCATCGACCGCTTCGATGGCCAGCTGGCCATTTGCCGCAAGCCGGACCGTAGCTGTGTCGCGCT
The DNA here is from genome assembly GCA_019637295.1 of Polyangiaceae bacterium. Lineage (GTDB taxonomy): Bacteria > Myxococcota_A > Polyangia > Polyangiales > Polyangiaceae > JACKEA01. The sequence goes on along the minus strand of JAHBVX010000014.1, from coordinate 111,835 downwards.
GCGCACCGCGGACTGCCAGGACGTGTTCCCCGAGGCCGCCATCGCGGACGACGACACGCTCCTGCTCGGAATGCTCGCGCCGCTGCGCGGTGAGTTCGCCAGCAGCGGCATCCCCCCCTGGGAGGGGGTGCAGCTCGCGGTCAACGAGCTCGACAAGTTCGGCAACGGGCTGCCGCTTCCGGGCAGTGCGGCACGCCGTCGCGTGGCCTTCCTCGCCTGCCACGACATCGACGATCATCTGCGCGCGGCGCGACACCTGGCACAGGTGGTGCGGGTGGGGGCCATCGTGGGTCCTCAGTTCAGCGGCATCACGCTGGACGTCGCCAACAAAGTGACGATCCCGGCCGGCACGCTGATCATCTCCCCGTCGGCGACGAGCACCGCGATCACGGATTTGCAGGACAACGGCCTGGTGTGGCGGACCGCGCCGTCCGACGCGATCCAAGCCATCCCGCTCGCCCACGTCGTCACGGAGATCGAGGCCCGAGTTCGCGCCCAGCTCAACCTGGCAGCCACGGACCGCATCCGCGTCGCGGTGACGGTCAAGGGGGACGCCTACGGCCTCGGGCTCGCGAGCGCGGTGCTCGGTCAGCTGCAGTTCAACGGCCAGCCGGCGCTCGGCTCGCAGAACGCGCCGTTCTTCCTGCGCTCGGATTATCCGGACCCGTCGGATCAGCCGAGCTACGACTTCGCGACGTTGGTCGAGTCGCTGGTCGCGTTCCAGCCGCACATCACGCTCTTGCTGGGCACGACGGAGAGCGTCACCAAGGTGCTCGCCGGCATCGAGAGCCAGTGGACGAGCGTCAACCGTCCGGTGTACGTGCTCGGCGACGGCGGACGGGACGAAGAGCTGCTGCCGATGATCGGCGCCACCCCGGCGCTGGCTCAGCGTGTCGTCGGCACGTTGCCCGGGCGGACGACGGCGCTGTTCGCCCAGTTCGCCTCGAGCTACAAGGGCTTTCACCAGAACAAGGACCCGGGCTCCTACGCGGACACCGCATATGACGCGGCCTATCTGCTCGCCTACGCGGCGGTGGCCGCCGGCAAGTCCCAGCTCACCGGCAGCGACTTCAACGCCGGGCTCAAGAAGATGGTCGGCGGCACCAAGGTGCCGTCGGGTCCGGATGGCATCAACAGCGCGTTCAAGCTGCTCGGTGAGCAAGCGAACATCGACTTCGATGGCGTCTCGGGCCCGCTGGATTTCGACGTGTCCACGGGTGAAGCGCCCTCGGATATCGTGGTGTGGTGCACGGAGATCGACGCCGGGAACAAGCCTACCTTCGTGACCTCGGGGCAGTACTACGACTCGATCGCCAGCACGATGGTCGGCACCCGCGCGGCGTGCGCCGGCCTGGTCGGCGACTGACCCTCAGAACCGGCCGACCACGGACACCGACCGGGGGCCCGCGAGCACGTCCACGCTGCGCGTCGCCTCCTGCTCGGGCGGCGGCGAGAAGAAGGTCTGGTACAGCGCGTAGCCCCCGACGGCGAGGGTGGCGACCAGCGTCACGTCCGTGACCACCGCGAGGGTACGAGTCTTGGTCGCGGCGTCGTCCAGCTCGCTCTTCTTGGCGGGGGACTCGCGCTTGGCGTCCAGGTCACTCTGCGCGGAGAGCGTGAGCAGACCGATGGTGGCGGTGCCGGCGGCGAGCGCTCCGGTCACGCCCCACCACACCCAGGGTATCGGGCGCGTCGGACCCTCCTCCGGCCGAGGCGCGCCGCGGGCCGGGTCCGACGGCGAGGGCTTGGGCCCGTCGCCGCGCGGTGGGCTGGCGGTGGGGCGCAGCTCGAGCGACAGCTCGCTGGTGGTTCCGCCGCTCACCACCAGCACGCGGCTCACCGGCGTATGACCCGCCTTGGCCGCAGAGAGCTTGCGCCGGCCCGAGTTGACGAGCAGCGGACCGTCGAGGGGCGAGGTGCCCACCGGCAGGTCATCCACGCTGACCTCGGCGCCGTCCACGCTCACGCTCAGGGTGATCTCGGCGACGCGGCTCTCGAGCTTCTTGATCTCACGCTCCACCTCGGCTCGGCGCTTGGCGTCGATCTTCTTCCCGCCCTCCTCCAGGTACCTGCGATAGGCGCGCAGCGCCTGGGCGAAGTCGTTGAGCTGAGCGTTGACCAGCGCGATGTTGTAGAGCAGCCGATAGCTCGGCGCCATCGCGTAAGCCTTCTCGAACTCCACCAGCGCCGCGTCGAACGCTCCCTCGTTGTAGAGCTCGAGCGCCTGGGTGTAGACGGGTCGCGCTCGAGCGATGTCCTCGGCGCTGGGCTCCGCGGCCAAAGCGTGGGAGCCAACAGCCAGGCACCCCAGGGCAAGCCAGGTGGACGCGCGCTTCACCATGGGTCTTCCGTGTCTAGCGGCCTGCTCGGGGGCTTCTTCTTGGGAGGCGTCGGCTCCACCGCTTCGGGCTTGGGCTTGTCCGCCACCACCCGCCGCGTCGCCGCGGCAGGCGCAGCGCTCGGCTTGAGCGTGATCTCGATGCGCTGATTGGCGTCGAGGCGTAACAGGCGTCGCTCGGTCTGGTGGCCGTCGAGGGTGATGACCAGCTCCTGCTCGGCGTCCGAGACGGGCACCTCGCCGACCCAGGGATTGTCTTCCAGCTCGCGACCGGCGAGGGTGAGCTTGGCGTCCAGCGGCGTGGCCTGGATCCGGAGCCTGATGGTCTTGGCGGGCGCCTCCGTCGGCGCGGCGACGGGCGCCTCGGCGACGTGGGGCAACGCCTCGACCGTCGGCTCCGTGGTGCGACCGCGCAGCACGAGCACGACCACCGCGGCGAGCAGGAACACGACCGACGCGGCCAGCGCGCCGAGCACCGCCGCCCAGGTTCCCCGAGCCCGGCGCGGGGTGGACAGTTCCACGGAGGCGTTGGTGAGACTGCGCCCCGGGTTCGGTTCTGCAGTTCCGGCATGGATCCCCGAGCGGGACGGGCTCGAGTCCCCGCCGGAGGGCCGGGGCGGATCGAGGGCGACGGGGGGGCTCGCCTTGTCGCTGCCCGCCAGCTGCTCCTGGATCACCTTCTGGAGGTTCTCGCGCTCGCGTTCGAACAGGCTGGCCACCCAAGCGCCCATCTGATCGGGCTTGATGCGCGCGGTGTGCGAGAAGAGGAACGCCTCGAGCTCGCGGCGGAACTCGGCGGCTGACGCGTAACGGTCTTCCGGCCGCGGCGCCAGGGCCCGCTCGATGATGAGCTCCAGGTCGCGGTCCAGTCCCGGGTTGACCTCGCGCGCGCTCTGGATGCGTCCCTGGCTGAGCGCCTGCATGATCTGGACGTCCGAGAGATCTTTCCACATGCGGCTGGCGGTCGCCGCCTCCCACAGCATGATGCCGACGGCGAATAGATCCGCGCGCCGATCCACGCGCGTGCCGAGCACCTGCTCCGGCGCCATGTAGCTCACCTTACCCTTGAGCACGCCGTGCCGCGTCTCGATCGACGAGCTCATGGTCTTCGCGATGCCGAAGTCACACAGCTTGACCTGCCCCGTGTAGGTGATGAACACGTTGTGCGGAGTGACGTCGCGGTGCACCACGGCCAGGGGCGAGCCGTCGAAGTCCGCCGCCGCATGCGCGTACTCCAGGGCCGCGAGCACCTCGCACAAGAAGTGCAAGTGCCAGGTCAGCGGCACCTTCTCGGGCGTCTTGTTGGCGCGGCGCACGATGCGATGCAGCGGTTGACCGTCGAGGTACTCCATCGCGATGAAGTGGTGATCGCCATCGATCTGCACCTCGTTGGTCTGCACGATGTTCGGGTGGTTCAAGCGCGCCGCGAGCCGGCCCTCTTCCAGGAACATGGTGCGATGCTCCGGCTCCTCGAGCAGCTCGGGCTTCATCACCTTGACGACCTGCAGCTTGTTGAAGCCGCCGGGGCCCGCGACCACGGCCAGGTACACCTCCGCCATGCCGCCCTGGCCGAGGCGCGCGAGCAGCCGGTATTTTCCGAGCATTCGTCCGGTGTTGGTCGGGTTCGCGATCGCCTCCGCGGTGAGGTCCAGAACCATACCGCGACCTCGACGCGGTGACCAAAGGCCCTCGACGGCCGCGCGGTTTCCGCTCGGATTCAGCTGGCTTGGGAGGTCTCGGGTTCGGTCAGCGGGGCCGGCGCCGGCGCGCTGTCCTGCTCCGGTAGCGTCATCCCCCGCGGCAGCTCGTCCGGGTAGGCCTCCATGCCCATCTCCGCCAGATCCAGCCCGAGCTGCTCGTCCTCTTCGTCCACCCGCAGCGAGATGGTGCGCTGCAGCGTGAACCACACCGCGCTCGAGGTCGCGACCACGAAAGCGCCAACCGCCAGCACACCCCACAGCTGCGCGAGCAGCTGCGCTGCTCCGCCGCCCAAGAAGAGCCCCGCCGACGCGACCTCCGCTCCCGCGACGCTCTTGGCAATGGCCGGGTCTGCGAACAGGCCCACGGCCAGGGTCCCGAACACGCCACACACCAGGTGCACGCTCGTGGCGCCCACCGGGTCGTCCGCGCGCACGCGGTCGAACAGCAGCACGCCTTCCACTACGAGCACTCCCGCGATCACGCCGATGACGATGGCGAAGGGCGCGCTGACGAACGCACACGGCGCGGTGATGGCTACCAGGCCCGCCAGCGCACCGTTGAGGGTCAACCCCAGGTCGGGCTTGCCCGCGCGCCACCAGGTGTACGCCGTCGCGACCAGCGCGGAAGACGCAGCGGCCAGGTTGGTGACCAGCACGATGTGCCCAATCGCGTCGGGGTTCGCGGACAGCGTGGAGCCCGGGTTGAACCCGAACCAGCCGAGCCACAGCACGAACGTGCCCAAGGCGGCGCTCGTCATGTTGTGCCCCGGGATGGGCTTCATCGTGCCGTCCTTGCGGTACTTGCCCCGGCGCGGTCCCAGCATCCACACGCCCACCAGCGCGGCCCAGCCGCCGACCGAGTGCACGACGGTGGAGCCCGCAAAGTCGAGGAAGCCGAGCCCCGCCAAGAACCCGCCGCCCCACACCCAGTGACCGGCGATGGGGTAGATGACGGCTCCGAGCACGACGCCGAAGATCAGGAAGGCCTTGAAGTGGATGCGCTCGGCCACCGCCCCGGAGACGATGGTCGCCGCGGTTGCGGCGAACACCATCTGGAAGAAGAACTTCACGCTGAGCGGGATCTGCGACCAGGACAGGGACTCGAACAGCGAGGGGTCGGCGGGGACGAAGAAGCCGGCGGTGCCCACGATCGCGTTGCCGTTGCCGAACATCAGCCCGAACCCGACCAGCCAGAAGACGATCGAGGTGGATGCCACGATCATGACGTTCTTGCTGAGCACGTTGACGACGTTCTTCTTGCGAACGAGCCCGCTCTCGAGCAACGCGAAGCCCGCGTGCATGAAGAACACGAGGAAGGCGCACAAGAGCACCCAGACCGTGTCCAGGGTCATCTGCAGCTTCTCGGGGGTCGGACCGGCGGCCTCCTCCGCCGTCGCCACGGCCGGCAGGAGACAGCAAGCGAGCAAGGTGGAGATCGGGACGAGACGCGCTCTGATCGGGTGCATTGGGGAGGCACCCTGGCAGAGCCGTGTTTCCGGGAGTTTTCGCGTCAGTTACAGCTGATGACTTCGACGTCGTACTGGATTGGCTCGCTCAAGCCGGTCACGTTCACCGAGTAGGTGTTGCCCGCCTGGCTCGTCCAACCGCTGGGCCGGAGCGAGATGGCATACTTACTGCCATAGCCGCTCTGCAGCTGCGTCACCGTCACCGGGAGGCTCTGCCCGCTCGAGGTGACCGTGACCTGCGCCCCAGCGAGGCTGATGGTGTCGCTCTGGATGGTCCAGCCCGTCGAGTCCACGCTGGCCCACGACACGGTGAACAGGTCGGCGGGGACCGGTCCCGGCGGTGGGAAGGCGGTCCACTTGTTGTTGCCGCTGGCCGCGCCGCCGATCACCCACATGCAAGAGTAGTTGCTGGTGGAGCCGAGGCCGATCGGGCCCAAGGTGTTCGACAGGATCCAGCGGCGATGACCCATCGTGGTCGCGTTGCCCGGATCGGCGATGTACAAGTCCACGCCGCGCACGCCGGCGGTAGAGGCGATGTTGCTCTTGCCCGCGGCCGACGCGCCGTCGGCGCTGTAGCAGGCCCAGTTGGTCGGCGGCGTGTGGGAGAGCGAGCCGTTGGCGTGCATCATCAGCGCGCAGGCCTGCGCTTGTTGATCGCGATCGGTGGCGGTGGTGACCGCGGGCAAGCCGACGAGATGACGATACAGGTTCACCAAGCGCAGCGCGTTCTCCCGGCCCGGCGGGCCGATGTCGCCGGCGTTGCAGCTAGCCACGCTGCCGGACCAGGTGCCTTCGTCCAGGTTGCCGCGGTCCGCCTTCCACTTCGAGCAGATGGCCGCCCCGGAGGTGGCGCCGCCGCTGCCGGTGGTGCCGCCCGTGGCGAGCGTGCCGCCGGTTCCACTGCCCCCGGAGCCCGAGGTTCCGCCGGCCGCTGCGCTGCCGCCGGCGGCAGCGCTGCCGCCCGCGCCGGCGCTGCCGCCGCTCGCCGCTGCCCCGCTGCCGCCCCCAGAGGGGCCACCGCCGAGCGCGCCGCCGCCGCCACTGGTCCCTGCGCCGCCGGAGCCGTCGTCGAAGGTCACGTCATCGTAGCCCAGGACGTTGCTGCAGCCGCTCACGAGCGTGAGAAGCGTGGTGACCAGAGCAAGGCGCAGCATCGACTGCTTGGAGCATGCTTCAGCGGGGCGCGAGCGGCAAGCAAACCCGTCAGAACAAGCTCTTCTGCCCGCGGCTCTCCGCCCAGGGCAAGCCCAGGTGCTCGTACGCCCGGCGCGTGGCCACGCGCCCGCGCGGCGTGCGCCCCAAGAAGCCCTGCTGCAGGAGATACGGCTCGTAGACGTCCTCGACCGTGTCTCGCGGCTCCGCCAGCGCCGCCGCGATCGTCTCCACGCCGACCGGGCCGCCGTCGTAGTGGTCGATCAGCGTGCGGAGCAGGCGCCGATCCATCTCGTCGAGACCGGCGCGATCCACCTCCAGCCGCTCACACGCGATGTCCACGATGGCGCGGTCGATCCCGCCGCTGCCCTCGATCTCGGCGAAGTCCCGCGCGCGACGCAGCAAGCGGTTGGCCACCCGCGGCGTACCCCGAGAGCGCTCGGCCAACGCCGTGGCGCCCGCCTCGTCGCAGGGGACGCCGAGCAGACGCGCGCTCCTGAGGACGATGCGCGTGAGGTCCTCCACTGGGTAGAAGTCGAGCCGAAGGGTGACGCCGAAGCGCTCCTGCAGCGGTTTGGTCAACAGCCCCGTGCGGGTGGTCGCGGCCACCAGCGTGAAGGGCTTCAAGTCGATGGGCACGCTCTCGGCGAAGGCGCCGTCCCCCATCATCACGTCGATGCGAAAGTCTTCGATCGCCGGGTAGAGCGACTCTTCCACCACCGCGCTCAGCCGGTGGATCTCGTCGATGAACAGCACGTCCCCCCGCTGCAGGCGCGTGAACAGGCTGCTCAGCGAGCCCTTGTGCTCGACCGCGGGCCCGCTCGTCACGGTGACGTTGACCCCCATTTCCGCGCCGAGCACGTAGGCGAGGGTGGTCTTCCCCAGACCCGGCGGCCCGCACAACAGGATGTGATCCAGCGGCTCGCCGCGCTTCTTTGCGGCCTCCACGAACACCCGCAGGTTGTGCTTGTGCTTCTCCTGGCCGACGAAGTCGTCCAGCGTCTTGGGGCGAAACAGACGGTCGAAGCGCTCGTCGTCGGCGTGCAGCAGCGGAGCGAGGACTCGGTCGACCTCCGCGGCCGCCGCGTCCGGGTTGAGCTTCTTGGCCGCCATGGGCCCGGACTCTACCTCAACCCGGCGCCCCCGGAAGTCTGGACCTCCCGTGGCGGATGGGGCACGGTCCATTCCATGCGCTTCGCGGCGTACCTCCTCACCCTGGCCGGCGTCGCGTCGATCAGCGTCGCGTCGGCTCGGCCCAGCGAGCTGTACAGCACCGGCTACACGACGTGGGTGTATCCCGAGCCCAAGCGCACGGAGCGTCAGCTCGGCTACATCCGCGTCGGAGACTCGGTGCGCTTGCGGAACGAAGCGCCGGTTCGCGGTCCCGGCTGCGCCAGCGACTACTACCCGGTGCAGCCCTTCGGCTGGGTGTGCGGGGATCGCACCGTCTCGCTCGGGCTGCAGGGGCGCTACCTGCAGAGCATGCAGCTCGCCCGCTACCTGCCCGGGCTCATGCCCTATCACTTCGCGCTGTCCAACGGCACGCCCATGTACCGGCGTCTGCCCTCACCCAGCGAGTGGGAGCGCGAAGAACGCTTCTTGGGCAAGCCCGGCAGCTTCAAGCCGCTGTCGTGGGGAAACCGCGGGCACGAGCTGCTCGCCGAGGTACGCACCGAGCCCGCGCGCCACCCCGTCCCCGACTTCTTCGAGAACGGCGGCTCGGTCGGCACGGACAAGCCGCTCGAGCTCGTGCGTCGTCAGATCCCGCTCGGCTCCATGCTCGCGTACACCCGGTCCTTCGAGCACCAGGGTCGGACGTTCCTGCTCTCCGCCGACGGCACCATCGTGCCCGCGGATCGGGTGCGGCCGTTTCGGACCTCCACCTTCCGGGGCGTCGAGCTCGGCGCTCGTGTCCAGCTGCCCATCGCCTTCTTCCGCGCCAGGGAGCGACCCAAGTATCGGCGCACCAGCGACGGCAAGTTCGAACCCACCGGCGCGAACTGGGCGGCGCGGGCCTACGTGCCGCTCCACGCTAGCGCTCCCCCCGAGGCCGACGGCAAGCGGCAGTTCCTCGAGACGCGCGAGCGACACTCGGATGGGAGCGCGCTGTACGCCCTCCAGTCCGACGCCACGGTCATCGCGCCGCGAGACAAGCTGCCCATCGGCGTGGCGCCCGGGCACAAGTGGATGCTGATCAGCATCACCCAGGGCACCCTCGTCGCGTACGACGGCCTCGCGCCCGTGTACGCCACGCTGATGTCGCCTGGCGCCGGGGGCGTGCCGGTGAAGGGCAAAGACCCGGTGAAGATGAGCACCACGCCGCTCGGAGTGTACCGAGTGACGTTCAAGCATCGCGCCGCCACCATGAGCCCCGAGCAGGGTGAGAATCGCTCGTTCTGGATCGCGGACGTGCCCTACACCCAGTACTTCCACGCGCCCTTCGCGCTGCACACCGCCTACTGGCACGAGAACTTCGGCGAGCCCATGAGCGCGGGCTGCGTGAACGTCTCGCCCGAAGACGGCCGCTACCTGTTCGACTGGTCCGATCCCAAGGTGCCGGCAGGCTGGAACGGCGCGGGCCCCGTCGGCCCCCTGGGTACCGGGACCTACGTCGTCGTCAGCCGCTGACGGCGAAGCCAATCGCGCGGGCGCCCTGACCGGGCTTGAGCCTGTGCTCCTCCGCGAGCTCGGCGATGAAGCGCGACGGGGTGAGCGGCTCGGCGAGGATGTCGACCCGGCGCGCGACGGCCGCGAAGTCCCCGGGGGTGAGCGCGCTGAGCCGGTCGAGGGCCGCGAGGTCGCGGGGCTTGACCCGGCTGACGGCGCCGCGCGCGGCGAGCGTGGCGAGCAGCAGGCGCTTGCGCTGGTCCGGGCGCAGCGGCTCGAAGCGGACCTTCACGGCGAAGCGACGCAGGGACGCGGCGTCGAGGGTCTCGAGCGAGTTGGTGGCGCACGCGAGGATGCCGTCGAACGTCTCCATGTGCACCAAGAGCTCGTTCACTCCGGTGACCTCCCAGCTGCGCGTGGCGAGAGCGCGTTCGCGGAGGAAGCCGTCGGCCTCGTCGATGAACAGCAGGGCGCCCTCGTCGCGCGCGCGGGCGAACGCCGCCGCGATGTTCGCCTCCGTGCCGCCCAGCCACATGCTGAGCAGGTCCGAAGCGCGGCTGATGTGCAGCGGCACGCCGAGGCAGCTGGCCATGTGGGACACCAGCGCCGACTTACCCGTACCCGGCGGACCGTGCAGGCACAGCGTGCCGCGCCCGCTGCGCGCCAGGCCCTCGATGAGCCGCTGGGCATCGACGCTGGCGTTGACGTACGCCAGATCGTACGCGCAGGCATCGTGGCCTGCGCTGCGTCGCGGCGCGTGTGCGCGCTCCACCCGCAGCGCCGACTCGAGCACGCGCTCCACCGCGCGTTCGGCGTCCGCACCCGCCGTGGCACCGATGATGGCGGCGACGCGAGCGGCACGCGCGACGTGCGCCGGGCGGAGGCGCTCGTCGTCCGCGTGGCGCGAGAGCCACTCCGAGCCGACGCCCAGGTGGCCGAGCGCCGAGTCGAGGATGGTGCGGCGTACGTGGGTCGGGGGCGCGCCGACCTCGATCGCGAGATCGAAGCGACGCAGGTGGGCGCTGTCGATGTGCTCCACGCTGTTGGCGATCCACAGCGTGGGTGCGGGGTTGGTCTCCAGCACCTGATTCATGAAGCCCTTGCCGCACTCCGCGCCCCGCTGCTTCAGCAGCGGATAGAGGTGCGGGAACGCATCCTCGGCCTCGTCGAACACCACGACGACGCCCGGCGCGTCGGCCAGCATGCGCTGACAGAGCACGTACGCAGCGATCCGACCGTCGTGCCCGAGGGTATCGCCCCGCGCGTTCTCCACGACCACCTCGTGCAGCGCGGCGCCGGCCGCGCGTGCGAGCGTGCGCGCGAGCTGGGTCTTGCCCGTGCCCGGCGGACCGTAGAGCAACACGTTCACGCCCACCGTGCGCTGCGCCGTGGCGCCCGCCAGCAGGCGCACCGCGACCTGTGCGCTGGCCGCGAGGTGCGGGTAGTCGCCGAGCGTGTGAGCGGGAGGCGGCGCCTGGCGGAAGAAGTGGCCGAGCAGCGCCTCGGGGCTCGGGTACTCGGCCGCCAAGATCTCGTCGAGGCCGTCCATCAGCGAGAACGGCAGCGTCGGTTGGTACGGACGCGCGTACGCCTGGACGAGCCGCGTGCGCATGAGGGCGCCGCCCTGCCGGAGCATGGGGCGCAGCTCCCGCACGGACAGCCCGAGCGCGTGCGCCATCAGGTGCAGCCGCGCGTGCTCCCGCCCAGCCGCCGCGCCGAGGGCGTGCTGCAGCGCGTCTTCGGCGTCCAGGCAGGCCAGGAAGCCGAGCACGTCGCACTCCGCCGGCGAGAGAGCCAGCCGCTCCCCGAGCCAGCGCACGTTGCGCTCGCGGGGCTCCGTGTCCAGCGGGCCACGCTCCACGTCCTCGAGCCAGGCGCCGAGGGCGGCGAGCTCTCCCGCGAAGCCTGCAGAGCGGCCCGAGTGGACCACCCGCTTGGGGATGCCGAGGGCGGCGCCGATCTCCCGGCTCGGCCAGTCGCCGTTGGCCCAGAACCGGCGCAGCAGACCCCCTCGGACCAGCATGCGCAGAAGCCACAAACCCACGCGCGAGCGCGCCTCCTCGGGCGCCCTGCGCTCCCCGTCTCGATTTCTTCCCACCATGCAGATGCCCTACGATCGACGCCTGACAGAATCTACACGCCGCGGCTCCGCGCAAGGCCAGGGTGTGTCGAAGAATGTCCGAGTTGGCGGGGCCCCGAGTATTCCGTTGTCGGTCAGACGCGACTTCGGCCATCCTGCGACCGGATGTGTGACTCGCTCCGGCGCTGGGGACCCGTGGCTGCCATCGCGGTGGTCGTCGGGGTGTCCGGTTGTCGCAAGAGCCCGAACCAGGAGCGTGCCGTGAACGCCGCGAGCAGCCAGAGCAAACCCGCACACGACGAACGTCTCGAGATCACGCTGCTAGTCCGGCCCGAGGTGCGCATGGAGCGGGTGCCGATGCGCACCGCCGTGCTGCGCTTCCGCAACCTGACGAGCGCGCCGCTGCGCCTCTACTTGCCGACGGCGGAGCCCTTCCGCGCGATGATCAGCACGCTGTACTTCTACGCCGAGGGCGGCGCGCCCCTGTCGGTGCCCGAGCCGCGCCCGCACGGATACGTCATCACCGAGCGCGACTTCCCGTTGCTGGCCGCCGGCGAGACGCGTGATTTCACGCAGTCCTTCACCCTCGATCCGCTATCCGCGAGCGGCACGCTCCCCGAGCGCCTCACGGGCTTCGAGCCGGGTCGCCCGCTCTTCGTGCGCTGGTTCTACGAGAACTCCATCCGTCGCTGGGAGGGCGGCGCCACCACGCTCGACGGCGTGACGAAGCCCTTGTTCGACGGCGGCGACATCCCGCACATCTGGACCGGCAAGCTCGTCGCCGAGATGCCGTGGACGGCGCCCGAGTGATGCGCGATGGGCGGTGGGCGAGGTAGAGCCACTGCATCGATCAGCGCGAGGTGCTGCAGAGCGACACCACCAGCTCCTCGAGGGCGCGTTCGTCAGCGGCGCCGCGCTGCTAGGATCACCGTTCCCCGTCTCGCCACCGGGTCACGACGGGCGCAGCCGCTACAGTGAACACGAGCCGGCGCTGCACGATGGCACGTGGTTCTCGCACGGATCGAGCAGACAGCTCACCCGGCTGCCGCGGCACACCGGATCCGGCGCGTCCGCAGCTAGCGGGACGCAGACGCAGCCTTCGCAGTAGCTCGAGTACAGCCGGCAGTCCGTTGCCACGGCGCACGTCGCGACCGAAGCGTCGCCCGCGGCGTCCACAGTAGCGGCGTCGCCCGCGGCGTCCACAGTAGCGGCGTCGCCCGCGGCGTCCACCGTAGCGGCGTCGCCCCCGCCGGTTCCCGCGTGCCCGCCCGTCGCCGCATCCCCGCTCAGGGCCCCGCTGCCGCCCGTACCGCCGGCGTCGTCGCTGCCGCCGCAGCCGGGCGCGAACATCAGGGCGACGAGACCAATCCACCGCGAGCGCGCCATCCGCTCCAGACTAGCACGGCCCTCCGGCCTGCCACGGAGTCCGAATCAGAAACGCGACGAGCCCCGCACCCGGGATGCCGGATGCAGGGCTCGTTCACGGGCCGACCGCTGTCAGGGCAGCAAGTACACGACGGTCAGCTTGGGCGACGTGACCTGGACGATGTCTTGTGCGCCGTCGAAGTCGCTCGCCAGCGGAAAGCTGAGGCGGTACTGGCTGCGGTCACCCCGCGCGGCGCGGTTGACGTAGTCGTCCTCCAGTTCGTCCGCGACCTCGACGCTGACCGCGGCGTTGCTGGTGGCGATGACACCCAGGCTCGCCAGCGCGCTGGCGTTGAACGCGGCCAAGCTCAGCTCGGCTGTGTTCACGTGGTCCATGAGCAGCCCGCCGCCGGTCCCGACCAGATCCGTGTAGGGGCTGCCGAGCACCGACTGGTTGAAGGTCACCGTCGCCTGCTCGAGGGTGTGGATGCCCGGGGCCAGGGCGCTCACGTTGAAGCTGATGAAGGCCTTGTACTGCGCGTTCGCGGCCGTTCCGCTGTCACCCACGCAGTTGCCGCCGCACGCCGAACCCACGGTGCCGTCCGCGCGGACCTCGTTGGTCAGGTTCGCGATCAGAGGCGCCGAGTGCGTGATGCGCCGCAGGGTCGTGAACTGCGTCGCCTTGGCCACGGCCAGCGGGTTGCCTGCCAGATCCGTGGCCGTGGTGGTGAGCTGGATCGTGTACGCGTTAGCCGCGAGCTGCGCTGGGTCGGTGCCTTCGGCGTAGGTCAGATCAGCGTTGGGGTTGATGGTGAGCTCGTCGCCGGCCGCGTTCCAGGTGAACACCACGCTGCCGCTCGGAATGTCCGTTGACTGATACGCGGCCTGTGCGGCTGCCTGGTTCATCGGCTCACTGAACTGGATGACGATGTTCGCGTCGGACTCCACGCCCGTGTCTCCGTCCGAAGGCGAGATGGACACGATGCTCGGTGGGGTCGTGTCTCCGCTGCTCCCGCCGCTGCCTGCAGTCGCGCCGCTGCCCGCAGCACCCGCGCTGCCGCCCGTTGCACCTGAGCCACCCGCGCCCGCGCCACCTCCGGTGGCGCCGCTGCCGCCGGTCGCACCTGCGCCTGCCACCCCGCCCGCCGCCGGACCGCCGTCAGAGTCACTGCCGCCGCACGCCACGGTGCTGCCAACACAAGCCAAGACCACACTTGCCCACATCAGTCCACTGCTCTTCATCGACTCGATCTCCAGGCCTCCGTCACGCGGAGGCAGCTTCACGCGCCACGAAATTCGGCAAGAATTGCCTCGTTTCGTGGGCGCGTTCCCGTTGAGTCTCCAGAGTGGGGCGTTGACGACGGTCAAGCCATGACGCCAGAGGTAAGGTTCGAACCCTCGAGGCTCGCGCGAGCGACGAACTGGCGGCCGACCTGGTCCACGCGCGGTCGCGCGCCGCGCCCACCCTCGGCGCGCGAGCGGGAGAGGGGCTTCACTTCACCGTGGCGCAGCAGCGGAAACCGAGGTGGTAGTTCAGGTGGCTGTGCGCCGCCATGACGCGCGAGGCGTGCCAGCTCGGGGCGCGCCAGCGACAGTCGTCGATGTGCGCTTCGTACCGAGCGAAGATGAACCAGCTGCCCTTCATCTCCGTCTCGCCCATGCCGCCCTCGCCGCTCAGCTCGCTCCGCCGGCGCGGAAGGTTCATGTGCTCGGCGACGTTGCCGTGTTGATCGTAGACTCCGAAGGGGCTCACGCACTCGGGGAACGAGCCCGCCGGGTAGCTGTTCGTGCCACAGGTGAAGCCGGACGCGACGCAGCCGTCACTCTTGGTGCTGTCCGTGGCGCAGCGCGACATGTCCTTCTTCGGTCCGTAGGCCCAGCGGATCTCGCGGTCGCGGTTGTGATAGAGCTGCATGGTCGCGCGGGTGTTGCCGAAGGGATACTCGTCCTCGACCGGGCGCAGCGCGCCTGCGCACGCGCCCTCCCACTCGTGGGCGTCGCACAGCCGCTTGCCCAGGGCGGTGCACGCGAGTGCGGCTTCCCGAGCGCTCACCCAGGTGACGGGGTACTCGCAGGGCACGTTGGGAAACTCGAAGCGATCGATGCACGCGGTGGCGTCGCTCTCGGTCTGGCCGCGTCCGGGGTCGAACAGGGGCGCCATGTACGGGTGACCGCAGCGGCCACGGTCGCGGCGATCCGCGAGCCCGGCGGCGCGGCGTCGCGCGATGCACTCGCTGCGGGAGAGCGGATGACGCGTGACCTTGGGCAGCCCTTGGCTGATGACGGGTGAGCCGCTGATGATCCGCCGCAGCTCCGCCAGCGCCGCCTCTGGCAGGTCGAGGTGCGCGCGCAGCACCTCGAACAACCGCGCGCGCTGCGCCTCGAGGGTGGTGGGCAGCTCATCGCCCAGCGGCGGCGGCGCGAGCGCGGCTTCGGCGAGCTGCGCGCGCAGCCGGGCGGCGATCTCGCTCGCGCGGCTGGCCAGGGCAGCGAGCGGAGCGCGAGCCAGCGGCGCCGGCGCGGGGGCGTCGCAGGCCGCGCACGCGAGCAGCGCGCTGACGAGCAGAGCCGGCGCCCTCACGGCTTGCGCGCCACCAACTGCACCACGGCGCTCGAGCCTTGGTGGTACTTGCCCTCGCGCACGTCGCGCCGGCGCTCCACCGCGTGGACGAAGTCGAGCCCCTGCAGCTCCGCCCGCAGCGCCACCAGCGTCATGCACAGCTCGGGGTTGGGCGGTCCGCCCGTGCCCAAGGTGACCTGCTCTGGCGTGTAAGCCTCGAGCAACAGCACCCCGCCCGGGACGAGCGCTCGCACCACCTGCGCGTGAAGTCGGGCCCGTGCGTCGGGCGCGATGTGCGCCCAGATGCTCACGATGGCGGTCCAGCGACTCGGCTCCAACACATGGGTAGAGAGATCGGCGACCTGCGTCTTTAGCTGAACGCCGCGCTGCTCGGCTAGTGCTCGCGCCTTCGCGAGCCCCACGGCAGACTGATCGATGCAAGTGACGCGGAAGCCTCGCTCCGCCAGCCAGACGGCGTTGCGACCTTCCCCTTCGGCCAGCGTCAGCACCTCCCCCGCGGGCAGCGCGCCGACCTGTTCGACCAAGAAGTCGTTGGGCTCGGTGCCGTAGGCGTACCCCGGCTGGCCGTAGCGCTCGTCCCACATGCGTCCCACTTTTCCGCCGGCGACTGGCCGCCGCAAGCTCAATCGAGGCGCCCGCCGCCGGCGGGGGCGACCTCGGGATCGACTCGCCGAAACAGACCTCGTGAGGTGCCGCCGACCAGCAGCTCGAGGGCGTGGGGCGACAGGCGTCGTTCGAGCAGTCGAGTGAGCTCTCGATCCCACGCGAAGGGGAGGTTGGGGAAGTCGGTGCCGTACAGGATGCGCCCGGGAAAGCCCTCCACCAGCGACCAGGGCACCGCTCCCGGGAAGTAGCCCGCGACGCTCATGGTCGTGTCGAGCCACAGGTTGTCGTGCCGCTCGAGCAGGCGACCGTAAGCGTCGAACTCGTCGGCGCCGAGGTGGGGGACGACGAGCCGGAGCTTGGGGAACGCTTCGAGCACGATGCGTGTGCGGTCGGCCGAGCACAGCGCGTGGGGGTCACACGCGTACCCTGGGCTCTTCGGCTCGCGACCGGCGTGCACGACGATCGGGCGCCCTCGCCGCTCGCAGATGGCGTACACGGCCTCGAGCTCCGGCGCGTCCACCGCCGTGCACTGCACGTGACAGTGGAGCTTGAGCCCGGACAGCCCGGCGTCGAACGCCTCGTTCACGATCGCTTCGGCGTCGGGCTCACCCGGCATCACCGTGCCGCAGCCGAGGACTCGAGGATGCGCCGCGCACAGCTCGGCGACGAACGCGTTCAACCCGCGGGCCATCCCGGGCTTGTGGGCGTAGGTGAGGAGCACGAGCTCGCTCACTCCGCGCGACTGCAAGAAGCGGACGACCTCTGCGGCCAAGAGCGGATAGCGGATGGGCCACCCGTGTTGGTCGAACCAGCGCCAAATTGCGCGAAACAAGCCGTCGGGGAACACGTGGACGTGGGAGTCCACGACGTCCGGCAGGCCCTCGGGCACCCGCTCGCCCTCTCGATCGTCGAGAGCGCCGAGCTTGCGGGCCAGGTACCCCGAGCCCCGAGCGCCGTCGGTGTCGGTCGCCTCGGCGTGCTCCGCGAAGCAGGGTGCGATGCTCGAGTGCACGAGCTCGCTGTAGCACAGGACACCACCGACTAGGGGCGAGTCACGTGCACCTTGGGTACTCGGCCCCGCCAGGGTCGCGCCGCCTCGAGCTGGGCCGCGAGTCGAAATAGCGTCGCCTCGTCGCCGTAGCGCCCGGCGAACTGGACGCCCACGGGTAGGCCCGCGGCGTTCTCGAACAGCGGCATGCTCATGGCGGGCTGACCGGTGGCGTTCTGCAGCGGCGTGAACGGCGCGAACTCGGCGGCGCGCGTCAGCGCGGCGATCGGCTCATGGGCTGGCGCGTCGAAGTGACCGAGCCGCACCGGCGGCTCGGCCAGGGTCGGGGTGAGCCAAGCGTCGTACTTCAGCATGAAGCGACCGACCTCGCGGCACAGACGCTGCAGCATCGCGGTGGCGAGCAGATACGACGAGGCCGAGTGACTGCGGCCCGCCTCGGCGAGCGCCAGCGTGAGCGGCTCGACGTTGCTCGCGTCGGCCACTCGCCCGGTGAGCATGGCCAGGCCGTCCAGCGTCAGCGCCGCGCCCGCGGTCCACAGCACGATGAAGGACTGCGCGAACAGGTCGCCCGAGATCGGGAAGTCCTCCTCGGTGACCTCGTGGCCGAGCTCCGCGCACAGCCGCGCGGCCGCGTCCACGGCAGCGACCGAGTCCGGGTGCACGGTGGTGCCCGTCGGCGATGCGCGGGTGAGCGCGATCTTGAGCTTGCCCGGGGGCGTCTGCAGCTCGTCGACGTAGGGCCGCGCGGGCGGGGGAGCGAAGTACGGATCGCCGGCGCTCGGGCCGTGGGTCAGGTCCAACAGCAGCGCACTGTCGCGCACCGTGCGCGTCACCGCGTGCTCGCAAACCAGCCCGCCCATCACGTCACCGAGATCCGGCGCCAGCGTGATCCGCCCGCGCGTGGGCTTGAGCCCGAACAGGCCGCAACACGCGGCAGGAATGCGGATCGAGCCGCCGCCGTCGTTCGCGTGCGCCGCGGGGACGATGCCTGCCGCCACGGCAGCTGCGCTCCCGCCGCTGCTGCCGCCCGTCGTGCGCTCCAGGTTCCAGGGGTTCTTCGCCGCGCCGAAACAGGTGGGCTCGGTGGTGGGCAAGAAGCCGAACTCCGGCACATTGGTCTTGGCGACCAGGATCAACCCCGCGCGCTGCAGGCGGACGACCAGCTCGCTGTCGTGGTCCGAGACGAAGTCCTCGAGCAGCTTGGAGCCCGAGGTGGAGCGCACGCCGCGCACGTACCCGAAGATGTCCTTGAGCAAGTAGGGAACGCCAGCGAGTGGGCCCGCTGGCGGGTCTGCCGCGCGCGCGCGGGCGGCCTCGTACATCGGGGTGATCACGGCGTTGAGCGTCGGGTTCAGCCGCTCGATGCTGGCGATGGTCTGCTCGACGAGCTCGGCGGAGGAGACCTTCTCGAGCCGGACCAGCTCGGCGAGGCCAGTCAGATCGTAGTCGCTGAAGTCGTTCATGGTCGCTCGTTAGCACGCTTTGGGTTCGGCGCCCCGGCAGGAAGTCGGACCGTGAAGATGCTGCCCTTGTCTTCCCGGTCCGAGACGACGATGGAGCCGCCGTGCAGGTCGATCACGGCCCGGGCCAGGCCGAGTCCGAGGGACAAACCGCGGTGCTCACCCCGCGGCGGAGCGCGCTTGGGATCGAGCAGCGCGGCCAGCTCGGATGCCTCGAGTCGGCTGCCCGGGACCTCGACGTCGATGCGCACGCCGCCGGTGCGCGAGGGGACGACGCGCATGCGCAGGTAGTCGCGGTCCGCGGTGCGGATGGCGTGACCAATCAGAGTGGAGAGTGCGCGCGCGCAGCGCGTGCGGTCGGCGTGGAGCAGCGGTACTCCCTCGTGAACCTCCGTCACGACCTCCACGGCGCGCCCCCCGCCCAAGTCGCGACCGAGACGTACGGCGTCCGTGACGAGCTCGCTCACGACGACCGCCTCGCGCACCAGCTCGAGCTGACCGGCGTCCACCCGGGCCGCATCGAGCACCGTCTCGATCAGCGCCAGGAGCTCCCGCCCCCGCTGCTCTATCACGTCCAAGCTCTCGAGCTGGTCGTCGGTGAGCGGCTCCGTCTGACGCACCAGCTCGGTGAAGCCCAAGATCGCGTTGAGCGGGCTCTTGAGGTCGTGGCTGACGCTGGCGAAGAACAGCCCTCGCATCCGCGCGGCGCGCTCGCGTGCGGCGATCGCGCGCTCCTGGGCGCGCGCAAAGGTGCGAAAGCGCGCCGCCACACCGTCGATGGCCTCACCGAGCGCGCGCACGTCGCCGAAGCGGGCGACCTCCATCACCCGGGTGCCGCTGCTCAGCAGGGCCTCGGTGCCGAGCAGGCGAACGCTGTCGGTGGCCAGCGCCAGATCGCGAGCCAGCGCGCGGCCCAGGCTCGAGCCAAGCAGCCCGCCGAGCAGCAAGAACGCGAGCAATAGCGCGACGGCAGAAGGTGACAAGATGCCCAGGGTCGTGCCCGAGAAGCGCACGCGTAGGCCTGCGGAGTCGAGCGACAGGCTCAGCTCGGCCACCCCGTCTTCGCCCAGGGACACCTCTGCGGGCAGCGGCGTTGGACTCCTGGACACGGAGAAGCCGTGACGAGTGGCTAGTGCGCCGACCTCCCGGTCCGCCACGCCGTGCTGCCGAAAACTGGTGCGCGCGAGCAGGCGAGCGGTCTCGCTGCGGTAGTCCGAGTCCGCGCGGCGTAGATGCGAGCTGGTGATCAGCGCGCTGCCCACGATCACGATGGCCACCGGCAGCGTGACCGCGAGCAGCAGTCGCAGATGGGTGCGCCGGCGCGGCAGATCCGAGCGCTCGGACTGCTCTGCGGCGTCGCCCAGCGTCTCGGGTCGGCCCACCTCGACGGTTCGCGCGAACGCGGCGCGGACGACCGCGTGCAGCGAGAGGGCCGCGGCGGCGACGAACACCGAACCGAGCAGCGCCGAGCTCACGGCGGTGAAGGGATCGAGGGTCGCCGGGCGCCACGCGGAGGCGAGCAGGCCCAGGCTGACCATGGGCGGCACGAGCCACGCGACCGTGATGCGCCACACGTCTTCGGACAGAAACTCCGCCTCCCAGCTCTCGACCGGGCGAGTCCCGCGCGAGAGCGCGTGCAGCGTGAAGCGATGTCCCCGCAGCACCCAGGCGGACAGTCCGAGGGTGGGCAGCGCCCCGACGGCGAGGGCGGCGAGCAAGGCCCGACTCGCCTCCTGGGCGACGGCCCCTTCGAGCAAGAGCAGCCGCGGGATGAGCGACACGCCCAGCGCCGCACCGAGCGAGAACAGCACCTGGTGAACGAACACCCGGGTCACGAGGCTCGCGCGAGCCCGGGTCACGGCGCGTCCTCCTGCGCTTCGCCGTCGTCGTCGGGCTTGGGCTCCGCGGGTAGCCAGATGGTGAACGCCGACCCCACGCCGACCGAGCTCTCGACCTCCACGCTGCCGCGGTGCATCTGCACCAGGCGCCTCGTGATCGACAACCCGAGCCCGGTCCCCACGCCCCGCGAGCGCAGGTCGCCCACCTGGCGGTACTCGTCGAAGATGGCGCTCTGATCCTCGTCGGCGATGCCGGGCCCGGTGTCCGTGACTCGCAAGACAGCGAACCCAGGCTCGGCGTCGACGTCGAGGGTCACCTCGCCCTCGTTCGTGAACTTGATGGCATTGCCCAGCACGTTGCTCAGGATCTGCCGGATACGCCGCGGGTCCGCCCAGGCCACCGCAGTGTTGCCGGTGAAGGTCAGGCGCACACCTTTGGACTGCGCGGCGACGGTCAGCTCTCGGGCCACCTCCTCCGCGATCGGCCGTACGTCCACCGCCTGACACGAGAGCTCGAGCTCGCCGCTCTCCAGCGCCGAGAGATCGAGGATGTCGCCGATCAGGTCGCGCAGGTGACTCCCGCTGTTGCGTACGACCTCGAGGTTCTCGCGGGCGTCGGCCGACAGCGGACCGTCCACCTCCGCGAGCAGCACGTCAGTGAAGCCAAGGATGGCGTTCAGCGGTGTGCGCAGCTCGTGGCTCAGCGCGGCGAGGAAGGCCGCGCGCTCGCGATCCGCCGCTTCCGCGAGCAGCAGATCTCGGCGGTAGGCTTGCTCCGCTGCCGTGAATCGAGCGAGCAACGCGTTGAAGGCATGGGTGAGCAGGCCAATCTGATCGATCGCGCGCACGGGGACCGCCTCGCGTCGTGGACCCGCACGCGCGCTCGCCATGGCCACGATGCGCGCGCGCAGGAACTCCACGTCCGCGTGGACGTCTCGGGCCACCGCGTAGGCGACCAGCGCCGCGACGCCGACCAGTAGGGCCGTGACGGCTGCCACGCTGGCGAGCAGCGTGCGGACGGCGCCGGGCGGATCCGGCGCCTCCACGAGCACGGCCAAGCGCAGGTTCTTGGGGCCGCTGTGGACCACGCTGACGGCGAACTGCCGACGTCGCTCGGACTGCTCTAGCCCGGACGTGCGGACCAGCATCTCGAGGCGCCGCGCGAAGGGTGGTAGGTCGCGGGTGCGATCGACCACCACCTCGCCGTCAGTGGCGAGCAGCGCCAGCTCGGCGCCGGAGTCGCGCGCCGCGGCGTCGAGCATGGCGTCGAGCTTCGCCGTCGGCGCGTGCTCCAGCCGCTCGGCCAGGGTGTCTGCCAGCACCCGGGCGCGCAGGAGGGCGGCCGCGTCGCTCTGCGCCTGCAGCTCGACGCGCCCCACCCACACCATGGCCAGCGCCGCGATGATCCCCAAGGCCACCACCAGAGCTGGCGCCAGCAGCACGAAGGAGGGGAGCGGCTTGGACCGTGTCACGAGTCCACGTCATGGGTCGCTGGAGAGGCGCGCGAAGACGGCGTGGTCCAGCCAGCGCGAGCCGACGTACTCCGCCTGGCGGGCGATGCCCTCGAAGCGAAAGCCGAGACGCGCGATCACACGCAGGCTCGGGTGGTTGTCCGTGGCGGCGGCGCAGCGAATGCGGTGCACGCTCATGCGCCGAAAAGCGAACTCCACACACACGCGCGACGCTTCGGTCATCAGTCCACGGCCCGTGGCCTCGCGCCGCAGCCAATAGCCGAGCTCGCAGGAGCGATGCAGGTGGATACACGAGTCTAGCCCGGCGACCCCGAGCAGTTGCCGTGACTGTCGGTCACGAATCGCGAGACGAACGGCGCGACCCGCGTCCCAGTCTGCCAAGCAGGCCTCGGCGTAGCGGAGGCTGGCTTCGGGGGAGTTGCTGAACGGTACCCAGGGCAGCCAGCGCTCGAGGTGCCAGCGCGAACCGTCGACGGCTTCCCACAGCTCGGCCGCGTCGGTGGGCTCGATGGGCAACAGGACGGTGCGCTGGGTCTCGAGCGGAGCTCGCCGTAGGTCGGAGCGGGCCGGAATGCTCAACATGACCTACGGACACTCGCTCCGAACGACGAACGCTTCGAGGTGGCCGGCCTCGTAGTCGCGCCACGACACGTACCACTCGCCGGCCTTCTCGCCCGCGGCGATCGCGGGATAGGGCTGGAATCCGCTCACACGCGCGATGGACGTCGGGCGATCGACGCCATCTCGGGACAGCTTGGCGAGCTTGACCCGGCCGCCTTCGTACCACGTCACTGCTGCGCCGGCGGCCGCGACGCCGACGGCGGGTCGCGAGCCCCGGCGAGAGAACTCGCGGTGCCACAGGGTCGAAGCCTTGTCCCCCTCGATGAACGCAGCGTGCGCGCCGCCGCGCTCGTTGTCCCACACCACGAAACAACCGCTGGCGGTGCACGTGATCCGCGGCTGCGAGTTCTTGCCGTGGCTGGTGCTCACCGGCTCGAGGGTGCCCAGCACGCGGTCCGTGCGCTTCTTCTTCGCGCCCTTTTCGGGCGGCTCCGGCGTGAGGCCGGTCTTGAGGCCTGGGTCCGTCAGCTCCACGCGCAGCAGCATGATCTGTTGCTTCTTGTCGCGGTCGAGGGTGAACACGACGTTCATGTGTCGCTCACTCAAGAACAGATCCGGCTTGCCGGCGTCAGTGGTCGCAGTCCTCGACGAAGCGAACACGGTGAGGCGCACGGCGTCGCCGAGTGGAGCGCCCTCCGACGAGACTCGCCGAGCCATGATCTCGGAGCCGCTCTCGAGCTTCTCCTCCCACACGGCCCAGAACGAGCCGTCGCTGGCGCGCGCGAGCGCCGGTGAGAACTCGTTGCGGCCCACCCCCGACAGTCGCTCGGCTCGGGTGGCGATGCGCGCGTCCGCGTGGAGCATGCGCAGGTAGACGCCAGGCTCGCGTCCGGCGCCGTCCCAGTAGATCAGCGCGAGCTTCTCGTCTGCAGCGAGCAGCTGCGGGTGGCGCACGCTCTCGGCCTCCGGCGTGACCAGGCGCGCTGGGCTGATCCGGCGCAGCTCGCGGTCGAGCACCGCGGCGAACGCCTGGCGCCGGGCCGGGTCTTGATGGTTGTCGACCCACACGGCGACGGGTCCGACGGGGGTCAGCGCCACCGTGGGACGCGAGCTCATGACGACTACGTCGAAGGGCCGCGGGCGACTCAGCCCCGTGACGCGGCACGGTCCGTCGGCCGAGGGCAGGGAGGTGGACGCGTGATTGAGCAGCGCGCGCGCGACCCCCGTGCCGCCGTTGTTGAACGCCTCCTTGAACAGCGAGAGGGATTGCTCGAGTCGGCCCTCGACGAGCAGCTTCTGCGCCGAGCCGATCTGTAGCGCGTAGGGCTCCTGCTCGACCGGCGCGAGCTTCTCGACGGGCTCGCCGCCGGCCTCGGGGACCGCGGCGTCCGGCGCGCTCGCCGTAGGCGGCGGATCTGCCGTGGCCGCGCCGGGGGGGTGCAGCACATAGAACCACACGGCGTACCCGCCGAGGGCGAGCGCCGCCGCGCCGAGCAGCCAGGCGACGGGGCCCGCGGCGCTGGACTTCTTCGCCGGCGGTGGCGCGGTCAGCAGCTCTTCGCTGGGCAGATCCAGCGTTGGCAGGCGCCCACCCGGGGGAGTCGGCAGCGCCGCATGACTCTGGCTGACGAGCTCGTCGACCAGCGCGCTCTCCCGCGCGCTCGGCGCCGAGCGTCGGACCGGGGCCGCGCCGGTGAGCGCGAGGGCCAAGCTGTCGCCGAATTCCTTGGCGGTCTGGAAGCGGTTGTCGGGGTTGCGCTCCAGCGCCTTCTTGAACCACTCCTCGAAGCTCTCGGGCAGGTCCGGGCGCAGCTTGCGAGGACTGGGGATCGGCGCGCCCGCGATCTGCGCCAGGATCATGGCCACCCCCTGGTCCACGTTCCACACCGTCTGGCCGGTCAGGCACTCGTACACGATGCAGCCGAGGGCCCACAGGTCCGCGCGCAGGTCCACGTCACCTTTCCCCTTGGCCTGCTCCGGGCTCATGTATGCCGGGGTGCCGAAGAGCGCGCCCTCTCGCGTCAGCCTCACGTTCGGCGCCGAGTCGTCGTTCGTCTCGTAGAACTTCGCCAGGCCGAAATCCAGGATCTTGGCGACCAGCTCGCCATCGCCGTCCTTGGTGAGGAAGATGTTCTCGGGCTTGAGATCCCGGTGAATGACGTTGGCTTCGTGGGCCTTGCCCAGCCCGTGACAGCAGTGGATCGCGACGCGCAGCGTCGTGTCCAGGTCGAGCTGCCGCACGCGGGTCATCATGTCGTACAGGCTCTCGCCTTCGAGCAGCTCCATGACCAAGAACGGCCGCTCTTCGTACACGCCCGAGTCGTACACGTCGCAGATGTGCGGGCTGCGAATGGCCGCCGCTGCCCGGGCTTCGCGCAGGAACCGCTCGCGCACGATGCGCGAGGTCGTCAGCTCCGGGTTGAGGACCTTGACGGCGACCCGCTTGCCGATGTGGATGTTCTCGGCCTCGTACACGGCGGCCATCCCGCCTCGACCGATCTCGCGGGTGATGCGGAACTTCTCCCCGACCACCGAGCCGGCGGGGACTTGAGAGCGAGGTTGGGGGGCCGCCATCTACACTAGCCGAGCCACCATAGGGCGGAACGAACCGAGGGGGCCAGGCATTGACCGATCACGCCGCGCACCACGGATGCAGGTACCAGCCACGTTCGCCCGAGTATGCCAGCAGGTCGGGGGGCGGCGGGCGCAGAAAACCGACGGGCGGTGCGCTAGCGTGCCAGCGCACGGGTCGGGGTCAGCAGCCGGCGGAGCTCGGGGACGCCGAAGACCGCCGTCGGGGGCGCCCCGGGGCCCGGGGTCGCGTTGCTCAAGGTGTGGAGATACAACAATTTTTGGGCTTGTCCGGCGCGGTCACGGCGGCGCAGCGCGGCAGCGAAGGCCTTGGCGGTGTAGGTCGGATCGAGCGTCAGCCCCACTCGCCCTGCCTCCGCTTCGGCGCGTCGCCCCGCGTCGGAGGGCTCCCCGTACCCCCCACCCTTGAACGCTCCGTCGAGCACGAGCCCGCTGGCCAGGCGCCCCCAGTCGGGCGCCCCGCCGTCGCGGGCCAACGCCCGGTGAGCCAGGCCCAGCACGACGGAGCGGGCCACCCAGCGTGACGTCGCGACGTCCACCCCCACGACCCGGGTTCGTATGCCCTCCCGCAGGCAGCCGGCGAGCAGCCCGGCCGCCGTTCCCCCGGAGCCCACCGCCACCACGATCTCGTCCGGGAGCGGCAGCTCTCCGGCGTCGACCTGGGCGAGCAGCTCGCGGAGACACCGAACGTAGCCGAGGGTCCCCCAGACGTCCGAGCCCCCGGGGGGGATGAGCCGGTCCCCCGCTCTCAGCACCCGCGCGGTGGCGAGCGCGACGCCGGCGTAGGAGCTCGTCGGTATCACCTCGGCGCCGGAGGCCAGGATCGCGCGCAGCATCTGCTCGGCGTGCTCGGTGTGCGGCTGGGGGCACAGCACCGCCGCTACGGGTAGGCCGAAGTGCCTGGCCATCAGCGCCGTGCACAGCACGTGGTGGCTCCCCGCCGCGCCGCTCGTCACCAGGCGCCGCGCTCCCCGGGCCAGGGCCACGCCCAGGATGAACTCGAGCTTGCGCACCTTGTTGCCGCCGTATTCGGGGTGCGTCAGGCCGTCGTCCTTGAGCCACAGCTCGACGTTTTCCGTGCACAGGGCGTCGAGGCGCCTCACCGGGGTGGGCCCGCTGAGCAGGCGCGCGGGCTCGGGGAGCATCGGCGGGGTCGCGGTCACGGGGCAACGACACTAGCATTCGGCGCCATGACCAGAACGATTGCCGTCAACACGGGCGGCGGTGACGCTCCCGGGCTCAACGCGGTCATTCGCGCGGTGGCTGTCAGCGCCCACTGGCGGGGCTGGCGCGTGCTCGGCATCCTCCACGGCTACCGCGGCCTCATCGAGCACGGGACCGACGGCGTCTTGGAGCTCGACCGCAGCGCGGTGCGGGGCATTGGTCACCTGGGTGGCACCATCCTCGGCTCGACGAACCGCGGCGATCCATTCCGCTACCCCGTCATGACGGACGGCAAGTTGGTTCCCACGGACGTCTCGGAGCTCGTAGTGCGTCGCATGCGCGAGCTCGGTATCGACGACGTCGTGGCGATCGGCGGGGACGGCTCGACGGCCCTCGCCATGAAGCTGCTCGAGCGCGGCATGCCCCGCGTGGTGGCAGTGCCCAAGACCATCGACAACGATCTGCCTGGCACGGACGTGACCTTCGGCTTCGACACGGCGGTGGCTACCGCCACCGAAGCCATCGGCAGGCTGCACACCACCGCGGCGGCACACGAGCGGGTCATGGTGGTCGAGGTCATGGGCAGGACCGCCGGGTGGATCGCGCTGTACGCGGGGATCGCCGGCGGCGCGGACGTGGTCCTGATCCCCGAGATCCCCTTCGATCCACGGGCGGTGGCCGAGAAGATCCAGCGGCGTGAGGCGCGTGGCCGCCACTTCTCGATCGTGGTCGTGGCCGAAGGTGCGCGCCCCGCGGGTGGTGAGATGCGCTATCGGGCGAGCGCGGACGCGTTCAAGGAACACGGACAGCTCGGCGGCATCGCGGAGTATGTGGCCCAGGAGATCGCGACGCGTACCGGCAAGGAGACCCGCACGGTGGTGCTCGGCCACCTGCAGCGCGGGGGCAGCCCTGTCGCGAGCGATCGCGTCCTCGCCTTGCGGCTCGGCTGTGCCGCCACCCGCTTCATCGCCGAGCGCAGCGAGAGCGGACTGGTGGCCGTGAGGAGGGGCGAGATCGAGCTGGTGCCCTTGGAAGAGGGAACCCGGCGCTTGCGCACGGTCCCGCTGGACGACCGAGTGCTGCAGACCGGGAGGGATCTCGGCCTGTGTTTCGGTGACGAGAACGAGGGGACCTTCCACCCCAGCATCCCGGCTCCGCCGTTCGTCGAGCTCTCTCCGCCGAAATCCGGCGCCGTCGGTCAGTGAGCCAGGGCGCCTTGGCGCTTGAGCTGGGCCAGTCGGGCGAGAACGAGCGCGACGGTGTACCCGGAAGTCCCCGCGCCGACCACGAACAAACCCCACAACACCGGGCCTGCCGGATTGTAGGCCGAGGCCCGCGCGAGCTGCCCGCGGCTCATGGACGCGAACGCGCGCGTGAGCCCGCAGCTGCCACAGGGCGTTCCGGTCTCGGCCAGGTAGGGGCAGGGGCCCGTGAGCCGCACGCGTCCGGAGTCGATGTCGTCCGGGCTGAGCGCGACGGAGACGAGCAGCGGAGCGACGGTCACCAGGAAGAAGAACCCGGCGAGCACGCCCACACCCGTCGCTTCTGCTCGATCTCGAGCTCTGACCCACGCGCGCATGGGCTCAGCGTAGTCCCTGCGCCGCGGTCATGCACGCCAGGCCGAACCACGGCAGCACGATCTCGGCGATGGCGGCGAAGGAGCTGAGCACGCCGACCACCAGCGCCGCGACCGCGAGCATCTTGCCCCCCAGTCGCTCGGGCTCACGGTTGATGCGCGCGATGCTCATGCCGCCCATCACGGCGCCAGCGAGGGAGGGCACCAAGACGAGCACCCCGAGCACCGTGGTGCCCACGGTGCACAGCACGCAGCACGCGCCGAACAAGCCGCTGACGCCGTTCAAGACGGCGCCGATCAGGCCGAGCAAGCTCGAGACCAACGCGATGACCGCGAGCTGATCCGTCCGCTGCAGCGGCGGGCCCGGCGGTGGGTAGGGCGGGGGGCCGTAGCCCGGCGGGCCAAATCCTCCCTGCAGCGCGGCTCGCATCGCCGCAGGCTATCGGAAATCCACGCCCGAAACATTCCGGAAACGCGTCACCGCGTAATGGACCCGCCGAGCCATGAAGAAGGTCGAGGCGATCATCAAGCCGTTCAAGTTGGACGAGGTCAAAGACGCTCTGAGCGAGGTGGGCATTCAGGGCATGACCGTGACCGAAGTGAAGGGCTTCGGCCGCACCGGCGGCAAGAAAGAGGTCTATCGCGGCTCGGCGTACGTCGTGGACTTCGTCCCCAAGGTCAAGATCGAGATCGTCGTCCCCGACGAGCTGGTGCAGCAGGTCATCGACGCCATCGAGAAGAGCGCCAAGACGGGACGCATCGGCGACGGCAAGGTCTTCGTGATGCCGATCGACGAAGCGGTGCGCATCCGCACCGGCGAGCGCGGGGAAGCGGCCATCTGACTTCGGCGGGGGCGAGCACGAAACGCAGCACAGGGAGCGAGCAGGCACATGAATCCGAAAGAAGTCATCGAACTGGGCAAGAAGAACGAAGCGGTCATGGTCGATCTCAAGTTCATCGACCTGCCGGGCAAGTGGCAGCACACCAGCGTGCCCTTCGAGCGGCTCGAGGTGGAGAGCTTCGAAGAAGGCTTCGGCTTCGATGGCTCGTCCATCCGGGGCTTTCAGCCCATCAACCAGAGCGACATGCTCCTGATCCCGGATCCGGCCACGGCGGTGATGGATCCCTTCACCAAGCACCCCACCCTCAGCCTGCAGTGCACGATTCAGGACACGATCACGCGGCAGAACTACTCGCGAGATCCACGCCACATCGCCTCGAAGGCGGAGGCCTACCTGAAGTCCACGGGCATCGCCGACACGGTCTACTTCGGACCCGAGGCGGAGTTCTTCATCTTCGACGACGTTCGCTTCGACGCGGCGTCGAACGAGGCCTACTACTACATCGACTCCATCGAGGCGGACTGGAACACGGGTCGCGACGAGAAGCCCAACCTCGGCCACAAGATCCGGCACAAGGAGGGCTACTTCCCCGTGCCGCCCCAGGACTCACAGATGGATCTGCGCACCGAGATCTGCCTGGAGATGAAGAAGGTGGGCATCGAG
This sequence comes from Polyangiaceae bacterium, assembly GCA_019637295.1. GTDB lineage: Bacteria > Myxococcota_A > Polyangia > Polyangiales > Polyangiaceae > JACKEA01. The sequence continues at coordinate 82,763 of JAHBVX010000014.1, read as the reverse complement.
GTCGAGGTGAGCCATCACGAGGTGGCTACCGCTGGCCAGGGCGAGATCGACATGCGCTACGACAAACTCGTGCGCTGCGCGGACAAGCTCATGTGGTTCAAGCACATCGTGAAGAACGTGTCGCATCGCTGGGGCAAGACGGCCACCTTCATGCCCAAGCCCATCTACGGCGACAACGGCAACGGCATGCACTGCCATCAGTCGCTGTGGACCGACGGCAAGCCGCTCTTCGCCGGGGATGGCTACGCGGGTCTGTCGGATCTCGCGCTCTGGTACATCGGCGGCATCCTCAAGCACTCCAAGGCGCTCACGGCGCTGACCAACCCCACCACCAACAGCTATCGACGCTTGGTGCCGGGCTTCGAGGCGCCGGTGAACCTGGCCTACTCGAGCCGTAACCGCTCCGCGGCCATCCGCATCTCGACCTACTCGCCGTCGCCCAAGGCCCGGCGCCTGGAGCTGCGCTTCCCGGATCCGACGTGTAACCCCTACATCGCCTTCTCTGCCATGTTGATGGCCGGGCTCGACGGCATCCAGAACAAGATCGACCCGGGTGATCCCCTCGACAAGGACATCTACTCGCTGTCGCCGGAGGAGCTCAAGGACGTGGCTCGCGTGCCCGCTTCGCTCGAGGAGGCGCTCGACGCGCTCGAGCGCGACCACGAGTTCTTGCTGCGTGGGGACGTCTTCACCCGGGATGCCATCGAGATGTGGCTCGACTACAAGCGCGAGAACGACCTCAAGATGACGCGCCTGCACCCGACCCCGGTCGAGTTCTTCTTGTACTACGACATCTGAGCGAGCAGGCGGGCCGCGGCCAGGGAGCTTCCCGGCCGCGGGCTCGCGTGGTACCGTCTTGGGCCTCCGTGCCCGACGATCATCTCGAGACCACGGTCGAAGTCACCGTCACGCGGGACTTCACGCGTTCCTGGCGGCGCAATTTGCCCGGGCAGGCCTTCTTGGTGGTGATCGCCGGGCCGCGCCTGGGGCACCGCGTGGTGCTCGCGGAGACGGATCTCGACATCGGTCGCGGCGCGAGCTGCGGCCTGCAGCTCGACGCGGACTCGGTCAGCCGGCAGCACGCCTGCATCCGCTGGGACGGCAGCGCCCATCACGTCGTGGACCTGAAGTCGACCAACGGCACCTACGTCAACGAGGTGCGCATCACCGATCACCTGCTGTCGGACGGGGATCGCGTGCAAATAGGCAAGGTGCTGCTCAAGTACCTCACCGGCGCCAACATCGAGAGCGCGTACCACGAAGAGGTGCAGCGCCTGATGCGCTACGACGGGCTCACCGGCATCCACAACAAGAGCCACTTCGACGAGACGTTCCACAACGTGGTCTGGCGCGCACGGGTCGATCCCTCCCCCACCAGCCTGATCGTGTTCGATCTGGACTTCTTCAAGCGCATCAACGACACGCACGGCCACACCGCGGGGGACGCGGTGCTCCGGCAGGTGGCCGCCGTGGTCGCGGGTGTGTTACCCCCCGGCGTGGTCTTCGCGCGGGTGGGTGGCGAGGAGTTCGCGATCGTGGCTCAGAATCTCGGGCTCGCGCAGGCCTACCAGCTGGCCGAGCACGCGCGCCGGGCCGTAGAGGCCACGGCCTTCGAGTTCGACGGCCGGCAGATCCCGGTCACCCTCAGCCTGGGCGTGGCAGAGCGCCTGCCTACGGACGCCACGCCGGACGCGTTCTACGGCCGCGCTGACGCGCAGCTCTATCAGGCCAAGGGTAGCGGGCGCAACCGCGTGTGTTGACGTACGCGCCCTGACCGCCGCTGTCGGCTCAGCGCGGAACCGGCTTCGTGACCGAGCCCGTGGACTCTTCGACCGACCACTTGAAGTTGTCGATCAACACCGTCGAGTCCAAGATCTCGTCGCCCACGTCGTACACCACGAAGCGCAGGGTGAACTCGCCGCCAGGCTCCACCGGCGACTGGGTCTCGAGCCAGCCCGTGGCGGCGTGGCCCTCGAAGCCGGTGCCCTGCAGCTGAGCGGTGCCCAGCGGACACGCGAACGACTTTCCGCCGTAGGTGCCTGGGCTGCACACCTCGAGCAGGCCGTTGTTCACGCTGACCGGGTTGCTCGCGGCGTCGAAGGAGATGTTGCCCTGCACCGCGTTGCTGGGAGCCGGGCTCTGCAGCGCGATGAAGAAGTCGTTGTACGCCGAGCAGATCCAGGCCGGGTACTCGAAGGTGTAGAAATTGAAGTTGAACGTGAAGCTCTTGGCGTTCGTGGGCGCACGCAGGCGGAGCTCGAAGCCCGCAGGGTTGTTCGCTGGGCCGCCGGTGGTGACGCCCGGGCACGCCGGCGTGTCGATGGGGAAGCCCGCCGGCTGCTGACTCGTGGTACCCGAGTCGAAGCCCTGGGGCGAGGAGTACCCGATGTCCCCCGGGCGGCGCGCCGTACCGCTCGAGAGCACGAGCATGTTGACGCCCTCTTGCACCTGCACGTTGGGGCCGAAGTTGGGGAGCAAGCCGTGCGACACCGGGTTGACGCCGGCCGTGCCGTCCGCCTTGACGTACTTGGCCTCGAGCACGCCCCAGCCGGGTTGACCGGGCTGCGCCGCCTTGCACAGGCCGATGGCGTGCGCCGCGCTCATGGGATCCGTGTAGCCGATGTCCGGGATGCCCGAGTCGCAGCCGACGACCTCGTTGTCAGCTGTTCCGTCGCAATCGTCGTCGAAGTTGTTGCCGGGGATGTCGAAGGCGCCCGGATCGCAGACCAAGGGGCCGCCGCCGCCGCTGCCGCCGCCAGCGCCGCCGATGGATATGCTGGCGCCAGAGCCGCCGAGACCCGTGCCCGCGCCCGCGCCACCCGCGCCGCCACCGCCGCCGCTGTTGGCGCTCGAGCAGCCCAGGCCAGCTACGACCGAGACCGCAACCAACCCGCTGACACCCCGAAGCGCTTCTCTCATGGCCATCCCGATCAAGCTGAAGGTTGACGTGCCTCGGGCGTGAGGCCGAGTGAGACTAGCTCACGGACACCGCGCTGTCACGAACCCCACGGGTCGCTGCGCGCGCACCCGTGGGGCGTGGCTGGAAAAATCCAGTCGGGCTGTGGACTCAGGCGCGCGCCGACTTGCCGCCGCGCGCGGGCTTCGAGCGGGCCGACTTCTTGGAGGTGGCCGAGCCGTTCTTGGTGCCGTTGCTCCCGCGCGCCTGGCGGGCGCCGAGCAGGTCGCTCGCGAGAGCCTGTGCGCGGTCGGTGCGCTCCCACGAGAACTCCTTGCGACCGAAGTGACCGTACGCCGCGGTTCCGCGGTAGATCGGCCGGAGCAGATTGAGCTCGTCGATCAGCGCCTTGGGTCGGAAGTCGAACTCCGCGGCGATGCACTGCTGCAGCTTCTCGTCGTCCACCTTGCCGGTGCCGAAGGTGTTGACGTAGATGCCCATCGGCTTGGCGACGCCGATCGCGTAGGCGACCTGCACCTCCACGCGCCGGGCCAGCCCTGCAGCGACGATGTTCTTGGCGACGTAGCGAGCGTAGTAGCACGCCGAGCGGTCGACCTTGCTCGGGTCCTTGCCGCTGAACGCGCCGCCGCCATGGCGACCCATGCCGCCGTAGGTGTCGACGATGATCTTGCGACCCGTCAGCCCCGCGTCGCCGAATGGACCGCCGATGACGAAGCGCCCGGTCGGGTTGATGAAGTACTTCGTCTTGTTGTCGAGCATGTTCTTCGGCAACGTCTTGAACACGCAGCTCTCGAGGATGGCCTCCTTCAGCTGCTTGTGCTTGACGTCTGGGGAGTGCTGCGACGAGACCACCACCGCGTCGATGCGCTTGGGACGGTCGTTCTCGTACTCGATCGTGACCTGGCTCTTGGAGTCCGGCCGCAAGAAGCCGAGCTTGCCCGAGCGCCGTAGCTGCGCGAGGTTGCGCAGCAGCTGGTGCGAGAACATGAGCGGCGCCGGCATCAGCTCCGGCGTCTCGTCGCAGGCGTAGCCGAACATGAGCCCCTGGTCCCCGGCGCCCTGCTCCTTGTGCAGTCCGGCGCCCTCGGTCACGCCTTGCGAGATATCGGGCGACTGCGGCTCGATGGCGGTGAGGATGCCGCAGGTGTTGCCGTCGAAGCCCATGTCGCTGGAGGTGTAGCCAATGTCCTTGATGACGTTGCGCGCGACGGTGCCGAAGTCGATGAAGGACTTGGTGGTGATCTCGCCGGCGACGACGACGAAGCCCGTCTTGCACAGCGTCTCGCACGCGACCCGGCTGTTGGGATCCTCCGTGAGGGCGGCGTCGAGGACCGCGTCGCTGATCTGGTCGCAAATCTTGTCGGGGTGTCCTTCCGAGACGGACTCGGATGTGAATAGGTAGCTCATCTCTTCTCCAACGGATGGATGCGGGGCAGCGCAGTGGCCGGGCCCCCGCGGGGGAGCGCACCCTAGCATGGCGCGCCGCGAAGGAAAGCCCGCTGAGGCCCTCATCCACCGCTGGCTACGCAGCGCCGCGGGTGGGCCTGTGTGCTCCGGCGCGCGTCGCTCCGGCCGACGGCCGTGGTATCCTCCGCCTGTGGCAGCGGCAGTCCTTCCCGAGCACGCCGTGCGCGTCGCGTCCCTCGACGACCTCGCGTGCATGAGGCTCTCAGCCATCGCATCGCGGGGCATGGCCCGTCAGCCGCGATCGGGTGGCGAGCTCGGCGCTCGTTGCACCTCGCAGGACAGGACGCGGTGCGGGCGCAGCGCATTGCCGGTTCGACGCGGTAACAGCTGATCGCGCACGAGTCGGCCTCAGACCAAGGTCTGCAGGAAGGCGAGGGCGGGGCAGATGCGGATCCCTTCGTGCGTCACCATGTCCTTCTCGCCCGTCGCCGTCACTTGGACCGCAGGCACCAGAGGGAACCGCTGATGCAGGTAGCGGATGCCACGGTCGGCTTGGGTGGACCCGGACTTCGCCTCCACGAACAAGATCGGGCTCCGGTCTTCGGTCACGACGAAGTCCACTTCGCGTCCATCCCGGTCGCGAAAGTAGCGCAGCTCGAGATCGCGTCCTTCCACGTCCTCCAGGTAGTGCACCCACTTGAGCAGATGACAGGCGACGAGGTTCTCGAAGCGAGCCGCCGGCTCCTTCACCAGGCCCCAATCCAGTTGATACAGCTTACGCTCCTTCCTGACGGCACGAAGGCGAGGAGCTCCGAAGGGCGCCAAGCGGAAGATGGCGTACAAGCGTTCGAGCACGGCCAACCAACGCTCGACAGTCTTGTGGCTCACCTGTAGGTCTTCGCGCAGCGCATTGACGGAGAGCGGCGACCCCCCTCAGTCAAATGCTGCCGCGGCAGTTTTCACCTATGGGTGAAAACTGCCGTGGCGGGCTGGTCACGCGGTCTTGCGCCGGGCCAAGAGCTCTTCGAGGGTGCGCACCAGCGCGCGCCCCTCGGCGGGCTTGGTGAGGTAGGCGTCCGCGCCGGCGTCGGCGCCGCGCATGGCGTCGATCCGCGCGTCCTTGCTGGTGAGCATCACGATCGGCACGCTGGCGAAGGCGGGCAGGCGCCGCAGCTCGCGGACCAAGCCGTAGCCGTCGAGGCGCGGCATCATGACGTCGGTGCACACGGCGTCGAAGCGCTCGCGCTCGGCGCGCTCGAGCGCTTCTTGCCCGTCGACGGCGGTGACGACCTCGAAGCCCGCGAGGGAGAGCTCCCGGCGAACGGCCTCGCGGATCACGTCGCTGTCCTCGGCGACCAAGATCTTCACACCTCGGGCGCTCGCGGCCTCGAGGCGGCGTGGGCGCACCGGCGCCACCTTGGAGCTGGCGCGCTGCGCCACTTGGCCCAGATCGACCACCAGCACGATGCGATCCCCGATCAAGGTCGCGCCGGCGGCGCAGGGCGCGCGCGCGAGCAGCGGGCCGAGGGACTTGATCACGACCTCGTGGCGGCCCAAGAGCTGCGAGACCAGGAGGCCCAGCCGCTCGGTCCCCACGTCGACCAGCACGATCGCTTCCTCCGCACCGTCGCCCAGGGTGCCCTCGGCGCTGACCCCGAGCACCGCCGCCAGGTCCACCACCGGGACGAGCTGGTCGGCGACGCGTACGCAGCGTCCGTCGGCGACGGTCTCGAGCGCGACGGCGCTGGCCGCTTGCGCGCTGACCACCGCGTCGAGCGGGATGGCCAGCAGCTCCCCGCCGACCCGGGCGGCGAGCACCTGCGTGATCGCCAGAGTCAGCGGCAGCCGCAGCTCCATCCGACTGCCGCGTCCGGCGCTGGAGTCGATGGCGATGCTGCCCTTGAGCTTCTCGATGGTGTCGCGCACCACGTCCATGCCCACGCCGCGCCCGGACACGTCGCTCACCTCGGCGGCGGTGGAGAAGCCCGCACGGAAGATCAGCTCGAAGCACTCCCGCGGGCTGAGCGCGCGCGCCTCCTCTTCGCCGATGATGCCCTTCTCCACGGCCTTGGTCGCGAGCGCGGTCGGGTCCATGCCCCGCCCGTCGTCCTCGATCGCGACGACGATCTGCCCGCCCCGCTGGCTGGCGATGAGCCGCACCGTCCCCGCCTCGGGCTTGCCCGCCGCGCGGCGGGCCTCCGGCAGCTCGATGCCGTGATCGACGGAGTTTCGCACCAAGTGGAGCAGCGGATCCTCCAGGCGCTCCACGAGCACCTTGTCGAGCTCGGTGTCGGCGCCGACCAACTCGACGGTCACCCGCTTGCCGAGCTTGTTGGCCAGCTCCCGCACGGTGCGTTGGTATTTGGTGAACAAGCGCGCGATGGGCACCATCCGGAGCTTCATGACCGTGTCGCGCAGCTGACTGACCGCCAGCGACAGGGACCCGAGCCCGGAGTCGAGATCCGCGTGGGACTCTGCCAAGACGCGCTCGGTGCGCACCAGCTCGTCCAGCAGTGACGCCGCCGGGCGGCCGTCCGCGCTGCCGTCGCCGCGCTGGCCCAGCTTTTTGCGCAGCGTGGACAGCTCGCGGATGACGGCGGCGTTGACCTCGTGGACAGCGCCGATGCGCCCGCGGGCCAGCACGATCTCGCCCACCAAGTTCAGGAGCTGATCGACCTTCTCGAACTCGATGCGCAGCGTCGCCGACGCCTTGGCGGCGACCGCCGTCGTGCCGGCCTCGGGCTTGGCCGCGGCTGGGCGCTCGGCTGGGCCCGCGGGGGCGGCTGGCGCCGGCCTGAGCCCGGGGTCGCGCAGTCGCTCGAGCAGGCCGTCGACCGAGACGTCGATGCGCTCGCGGGCGCGGGCCTTGTCCACGATCACGCGCAGGACGTCGAGGGTCTCGAGCAGCACGTCGATCACGGCGCGATCCACGGCGCGCTTGCCGTCTCGCAGCTGGCCGATCAGGTCCTCCGCCAGGTGGGCGACCCGATTCATCCGGCGCAACCCCGCGAACGCGCTCGAGCCCTTCAGTGTGTGCAGGTCGCGGAAGATCTCGCCGATCAAGGCGACGTCATCCTGGCGCTCTTCCAGCACGAGCAGGCGCTCCGCGAGTCCCTCGAGCCGGTCCACGCACTCGTCGAGGAACGCCGCGATCATGTCCTCGGCCAGGCTGGGCTCCCACACGCTGTCGTCGCCGCCCTCGGCGGCGGCGGAGCGCTCGGGTGCCGCCGCGGGCTCCTCCTTCGGCCCAGCGAGGGCCTCGGCCCGGGCGATCAGCTCGGACTCGTTGACGCGTGCGCCCGACTCGTCGTGATGCCCGAGCGCCTCGGTCGCGGCCTGCAGCGCGTCGAGCGCCTCGTCGCGTTGGCTCCCGGACGTCGAGCGGGCGCGGCAGATCGCCAGCGCGAGCGCGGCCAGACCGTCGGCGCCCAGCAACGTCGCGTCCACCGCGAGCGGCACCAGCGCGGCCTCGAGCTCCCGCGTCACGACGACCGGCTCGCCTTGCTCCAAAGCGCGCCGCGCGGCGTCGAGGCGCGAGGGCGCCAGGGCCAAGAACAGCTCGTACAGCTCGGAGCCGTCGCTCACGGGAGCGAGGCTACCTCAGCGACGCACGCTCGGCGACCGTGCTCGCGTCGAACCGGCAACATTCATGGCTTCACGGGCGCGGACGAGCCTGCTAGGGAAGCCAGGAGCGAGCAGTATGGGCTACGGTAAGAACGCAGATCAGGTCGCTGGGGTACTGTCTCGCTTGCTCCACCTGCGCGGCGCACGCGACAACACCATCGGCTACCTGCACCGCTACCTCGATCTGGCGCCCAGCCAGCTCTTCCCCGCGGTGGCTGCTGTCTCGGATCTGCGCATCGAGCGCACGTTGATCGATCGCGCGGCGCGCACCTCCACGCTGCGCTGGACCAGCGGGCACGAGCCCCTCTGCCCGCGCTACCGCGAGCGGCACCACACCGAGTATCGCAAGAACCTGACGGCGTGGGCTCGCTGGATCCGCCCCGCGGGTCGGCAGCGCGATACCGCGCTCATCTACGTCCACGGTTGGCTCGAGCCGGGCTCCTGGGCCGAAGAGGCCACGCTGTTCCGCAAGTGGTCCAAGGCCCTCGACGTCGACATCTTGCACGTCGCGCTGCCCTTCCACGGACCGCGCAAGCCGCGTGGCGCGCTGTTCTCGGGAGAGTACTTCTGGACGGCGGATCTCGTGCGCAGCATCGAGGGCGTGCGGCAAGCGGTGTACGACGCCCGCGCGCTCGCTGGCTGGCTGCGCGCGCAGGGCTACCGTCGCGTGGGCGTCACCGGCATCAGCTTGGGCGGCGCCATCACCATGCTGCTGGCGTGCCTCGAGCCGCTTCCGGAGTTCGTCATCCCGATCATCTCGCACTTGGAGCTGGAGTCCGCGGTGGAGGAGGCGCCCATCCTGTGGCGCATGAAGCAAGATCTCGAGCGCTGGGGCATCGACCGCAGGCAGCGGCAGGATCTGTTTCGGCGCATTGGACTGTCCGGGATCCAGCCGTTGCTCGCGCCCGAGCGTCAGCTCTGGATCCAGGCGCGCGAAGACGTGTACATCCACGCCTCCATCGCCGAGGCGCAGTGGCGGGCCTGGGGTCGCCCGAACATCCTCTGGATCGATGGCGGCCACATGACCTTCCCCCTGCACGTCGGCGAGATCACCGCGCGCATGGGCGCGCTGCTCGACGAGCTGCCGGGCTGAGCTCAACGCGCCGCGGCGGGCGCGAGCCGGCGGGCCGCGCTGCGCTTCAGCGTGACGCGCACGACCTCCTCGCCGCGCAGCAGCGTGAGCTTCACGGGCTGGCCCACATCTCCGCCGAGCACTTTCCTCAGCTCCTGCTCGTCGAGGGCGCGAACGTCGATGCCGTCCACCAAGATGAGGCGGTCTCCCGGGCGCAAGCCCGCGTCGTGGGCCGCGAGTCCATCCGGCGTCTCGTGGATCACCAGCTGCCCCTCGGCGTCGCGGGCGAAGACCGCGCCCACGGTGCCGCGCGACGGAACGGCGCAGCTCGCGAGCACGAGCAGCGCGCACGCCGCGCGCGTGGTCACGAACGATACCCCGCGTTGACGTCTACGTAGCCGTGCCCGAGATCGCTCGTCCGGTAGGCGAACGCTCCCGGGCCATCGCCGAGGCAGAGCTCGATCGCGTACTCGGGCTGCGCGAGCACGTCGTTCGCGCGGGCCTCCGCGCCGGCGCCGACGGGCCCGCCGTCCCGCACGATCTCCACGCCACCGACGCGCACCGACGCGCGCTGTGGGTCGAACGGCACCCCCGCACGACCGGCCGCGGCCAGCAGGCGCCCCCAGTTGATGTCCTTGCCGTAGAGCGCGGTCTTGACCAGGAGCGAGGTGGCGACGGTCTTGGCGATCTGCCGCGCCTGGTCGCGGGTCTCGAGGCCGCTCACTCGGATGGTCGCGAGGTGTTCGGCGCCCTCGCCGTCGGCGACCATCGAGGCCGCGAGCTCAGCGAACGCGCCCTGCAGCGCCCGCTCGAACTCCGCCGGCTCCGGGCGATGCCCGCTCTGGCCCGACGCGAGGATGATCACCGCGTCGTTCGTGGAGGTGTCGCCATCCACACTGCAGGCGTTGAAGGTGTCGTCCACGGCGCGGGCCAACATGGGCTTCAGGGCGACCGCCGGCAACACCGCGTCCGTCACCGCGAAGGCGAGCATGGTGGCCTGCGGTGGTCCGAGCTCCGGGTGGATCATCCCTGCGCCCTTCGCGATCACCAACAGGTTGGTGCTGCCTGAGCCGGTGGGGACTCGCCGCCACGCGACCTTCGGCCAGCGATCCGTGGTCAAGATGGCCCGCGCGAAGTCGCCGAAGCCTCGCTCGTCGGCTTGCCCTGCGAGCTGCGTGGCGCACTGCTCGATGCGCTCTGCCGGCAGCACTGCACCGATGACACCCGTGGACGCGGGCAAGATCTCTGCTTCCGAGACGCCGAGCGCCGCCGCCAGCGCGCGCGTCGAGCGCGCCGTGGCCTCGTGCCCCGCGGGGCCCGTGCACGCATTCGCACAGCCGCTGTTGACCAACAGCGCCCGCGCACGTCCGAGCGCCAGCCGCTGTTCGGCGATCGTGACCGGAGCCGCGCGCACGAGGTTCGTCGTGAACACGCCCGCCGCGCTGGTGCCCTCGGGCGCGACGATCAAGCCCACATCGATGCGACCATCGCGCCGGATGCCCGCCGCCGTGGCCGCGAAGCGAAAACCACCAACACGGAAATCGTCGGGAACGTGGCTGAGATCGCGAGAGAAAGTCATCGAGGGCCGAGTGCTAGCCTCGCTCGCTCATGACTCCAAGCCCCCGGGCGCCCTGCGCTGCCCGGCGCGGCCCGCGATGGTCCTTGACCTCGGGCGTGAAAGGCGGCAGCTTTCCGCCCCTTTCGGACACTGGCCAGCTTAGCTCAGTGGTAGAGCAGCGGTTTCGTAAACCGCAGGTCTGGGGTTCAAATCCCCAAGCTGGCTCCGATACTTTTGGCTTTCAACGGTCGCGGCGACGGGCCGGCGACGAATCGCTCTCGGTGCCACACGCGAGCCCAAGCGTGAGCGTCGTGAGAACCGACGAAAAGTCCGATCTTGGCGTTGCGATGGCGGACTTCGGCGCGAGGGCGAGGGCGGGAGCGAGGGCGCGCGGCGCGCGCATGCTCTCGAGTCGTGGTCGGGTCGGGTGCGCTATACTGCGTAGCCGTGCAGGATACCTCGCCCGCAGCAGAGAAGCGCTACTACGAGCTGCTCGCCGCCAAGTCGCCGGTAGAGCGCCTGCAGATCGCGGTTCGGCTCAGCCTGGTGGTGAGAGAGCTCGCCGAGTCCGCGATCCGGAGCGAGCTGCCGACGGCTTCAGAGCGCACGGTGCGACGGATGCTCGCCGACCGACTCTACGGCCGCGACGTCGCGACCCGACTGTTCCCCGTCGAGCCATCGAATGCCGTCCCAACTGGCGAGTGACGCGCTGGACGTGGCGCTTCTGGTGGCTGCCGCGATCGAGCGTGCGGGCGGCGAGTACTTCGTCGGGGGCAGCATCGCTAGCTCGCTGCAAGGAGAACCTCGCGCCACGAACGACATCGACTTCGTGGTTGCCCTGCCGCTGGGGAGGCTGTCCGAGTTTTGCCAGGCGCTGGGGGACGAGTTCGAGGTCGACCTCGACATGTTGCGCGACGCGATCCGCACGGCGGGGTCCGCCAACGCATTCCACCTGCCGAGCGTGACCAAGATCGATTTCTTCGGTCGCGGCTACGAGGGCTACGACGAATCGGAGTTCGCTCGACGTCGCCCCGTGGTCGTTCGCGCTTCCGGAGCGACGCTCGTGGTCAAGGCTCCCGAGGACACGGTGCTCCGTAAGTTGCTGTGGTATCGCGCGGGCGGAGGGGTATCGGATCGGCAGTGGAGAGATGTCGTATCGGTGCTGCGGATCGCCGGAGCGCAGCTCGACGAGGGTTACCTGAACGCGTGGGCCGAGCGCTTGAACGTGACCGATCTACTGACGCAAGCGCGCACCGACGCCGGAGCTTAGAGCAGGTCTCAGAACCGGACCGAGCCGGGACTGGAGTATTCGAGCGACGAGCAGCGCAGCTGGTGGGGATGCAGCGGCGCTCGAAGGCCAGGTTGTTCCCGCCGGTGAAGATGGACCCCACTTCGCCGTGCCGGTCACCCGCCCGAGGGCATCATCCCGTACCAGACCCTCGGAGCCGCGAGCGGCAACGGACACTGCGCCGTCGGTTGGTGTTAACCTCGCCGCCGTGGCCACCCGCGCCAAGACCAAGCCCGAGCCTCGACGCCCCGCGCGCCGGAGCGCCGTGTCCAAGACCGAGCGGCGTCAGGACATCTTGGTCGCGGCTCGCGACGTGTTCGCCAAGCTCGGCTACCACCAGACCACCATCGACGACATCGTGGCCGAAGCGGGCGTCGCGCGCGGCACCTACTACCTCTACTTCGAGGACAAGCGGGCCATCTTCGCCGATCTGCTCGACCGCTATTTCACGCAGCTGACCATGGTGATCCAGCGCATCGACATGGGCGACGGCGCGCCCAGCGTGCAGGAGCAGGCCCGCGCCAACATGCGGGGCATCCTGCGGGTGTGCCTGGCGGAGCGTGCCATGACGAAGATCCTGTTCACTGACGCCCTCGGGGTGGACTCTGCGTTCGATCGCAAGCTGCTCACGTTCTACGACGCCATCGCCCAGCTCTTGACGGAGAGCTACCGCGAGGGTCAGGCCCTCGGTATCGTAGAAGACGGCGAGCCGCGCGTGCTCGCGTACATGACCATCGGCGCCCTCAAGGAGCTCCTGTACCAGGCCGTCACCCTCGGCTTCTCCGAAGAGAGCGTGGACGTGCTCACCGCCCAGCTGTATGCGTTCCTCAGCCGGGGCTGCCTGCGCGTGGACGGCGCGCCCCCCAAGCGCCGCCGCGGGCGCAAGGCGTGATTCAACTCAGGCCACGGATGGTGCCGTCGGGGGCCAGGTCCAGGCGGCGCAGCGCTGGGTTCGGCGGCAGACCAGGGAGGGTGCGAATGCTGCCTGCCAGCGCGTAGACGAAGCCCGCGCCGGCAGAGAGCCTGAGATCGCGGACTGGAAAGACGAAGCCCGTGGGCCGGCCGAGCAGCTTCGGATCGTGGGAGAGCGAGTACTGGGTCTTGGCCACGCACACCGGCAGGTGACCGCCGCCCAGGGCGTCGATGCGCGCCAGCGACGCGCGCGCCTCGGGCGCCAGCTCGACGCTCGCGGCGCCATACAGCCGCGTGGCCAGCACCGTGAGCTTGTCTTCGATTGACGACCCCAGCTCGTACAGCATCCGGAGCCCGCTCGGCGCCTCGGCCGCCGCGATGACCGCATCGGCCAGCGCCAGGCCTCCCTCGGAGCCCCGCGCGAACACGTCGCTCTCCGCGACGGCGAAGGCGCCCGCGTCTCGCGCCAGCTCGGCGACCAGGTCCAGCTCGGCTCGGGTGTCCGAGGGGAACACGTTGATGGCCACGACCGCGGGGACGCCGAAGGCCGCGAGCACGTCGAGGTGTGCCCGCAGGTTGTCCGCGCCGGCCCGCACGGCATCCAGGTCTCGCTCGAGCAGCGCGGCGGGCAGCGCCTTGCCCGGGCGAACGTCGAAGCGCCCGCTGTGCACCTTCAGCGCGCGCACGGTGCACACGAGCACCGCCGCGTCCGGCACCAGGCCGCTGGCTCGGCACTTGATGTGAAACAGCTTCTCGGCCCCCATGTCAGCGCCGAAGCCGCCCTCGGTCACCACGTAGTCAGCCAGCTGACTCGCGAGGCGATCGGCGACGACGGAGCTGTTGCCATGGGCGATGTTCGCGAAGGGCCCCGTGTGCACCAACGCGGCCGTGCCTTCGCAGGTCTGGACCAGGTTGGGGGACAGCGCTCGCTTCAACAGCACGGCCATGGCGCCGGCGGCGCCGAGGGCTTCGGCGGTGACCCGCAGCTCGTCTGCTGCGCTGCCGACGACGATGGCCCCGAGTCGAGCGCGTAGGTCCTGCGCATCGCGGGCCAACGCGAGGAGCGCCATGACCTCGCTCGCCGCAGTCAGCTCGAACCCCGTCTCCCGTGGGGGGCCGAACGCGCTGCCGCCTAGACCCACGGTCACGTGCGCGAGGGCGCGATCACCGACGTCGACGACGCGCTTCCATTGCACGCTCGCCGAATCGAGGCGCGGGCTGCGCTCTCGGTGCAGGTGATCGTCGATCACCGCGGCGAGCAGGTTGTTGGCGGCGGCGACGGCGTGCAGATCACCGGTGAGTCCGAGGTTGATCTCGTCGAAGGGCTCGAGGGTCGCGCGCCCCCCGCCCGCGCCTCCGCCCTTGACCCCGAGCACTGGCGCTAGGGACGGCTCGCGCAACGTGGCCACCGCGCGGCGACCCCGGCGGCAGAGAGCCATGGCCAGGCCGACGGCGGTGACCGTCTTGCCTTCGCCCGCGGGGGTCGGGGTGATGGCGGTGACCGCGACGTACTTGGCGCGCCCCGGCGCGTCCGCGGCGCGGCTGATCTTCGCCACGTGCCTGCCCTGGGGCACCCAGTCTTCGGCGCCGAGTCCGAGCTCGCCGGTCAGCTCATCGAGGGATCGCATGTCGCGCGCATGGCGTCGCGGGCCGTGCGCGTCAACGGCAGGCCTGCGTCTTGTTCTCTTCCTTCACCTTGTTGCAGGTCACCGACAAGAACGTGCAGTGGCCGAAATCGCCCGTCTGGCCACACGGAGGCGGCGTGTTCAAGAAGGCCTTGTTGTTCGGGTTGCACAAGCCCAGGGTGCAGCCGACCTGACCGTGCTCGGGCTCGATGCTCTGGTTGCAGTCGTAGTCGTAGCCCTGCGTCTTGCTCGGCGTCGTGAAGTACTTCTTCTGCGTGCTGAATACGTTGGGATCTGCGTCGTCGCAGTCCTTGCCTTCGCACTGCGGACCGTTCTCGCCGTCACCGTCGCAGTCGCAGCACGCGCCGTCGGCGGCGTCCGCGCTGGAGCCGCCGGCGCCCGAGTCCGCGCTCACGCCTCCCGCGCCACCGCTCGCGCTCGCGTCGGCGCCGGCTGCTCCCGCGCTGCCGTCCGCTCCCCCGCCGCCGCCCGCGCTCGCGGCCCCGCTGCCGCTCGCCCCGCCGCTGGCGGCGTTCGGATCGCGACCCTCGGGCAAGTCCCCCACGACCAGGGCGCACCCAACGAACCCGAACAGCGCGGAGGCGACTAGCCAAGAGGGGTAGTGTCGAGTCACAGTGAGAGCGTAGCGCATGTGCAAGCTGACACGAGCCCTGGCGATCATCGCACTTTTCGCGACGCAGAGCGCCCACGGTCAAGCCACGGACTCCAAGGTCTCCGCGGCGTCGGCGTTCGACAGGGGTGTCGCCGCGTTCGAGAAGGCGGACTACGCCGCGGCGGCCCGCGCGTTTCTGCTGGCTGACGCCGCGGTGCCCAACCCCGACGCCCTGTCCAATGCGTTGGTCGCGGCCGAGCGCGCCGGGGAGCACTTGCTGGTGGTCGAGGCCGCGGAGCGGGCGACTTCGCGGGAGGACACGAGCCCGGAGCTCGCCGCGCGGGCCCGCCAGGCGCTGCGTGTCGCGGCGCAGAAGCTCAGCTTGGTGGAGCTGTCGTGTCAGCCCACGCCCTGCGCGCTGCGCGTCGATGGTACCGAGGTGATCGCGGGTGAGCGCTACCTGCTGCCGGGCACTCACCGCTTCGAGGCTCTCGGCGCCGCGGGTGCCCGCGTCGAAGAGAACCTCAAGCTCGACGTCGGGGCGCGCTATCGCGTCGTCTTGCACTGGGTCGAGCAGGGGACCCAGCCGCGCGCGACCACCGTGCAGCGCACGGGTGGTCCGCCTGCTGCTGCGGCGCGCCCGGCGCTCGAGCCCGAGCCCGAGGCCCGAGACCGAGGACCATCGCGCTCGCGTCCGCTGTCACCCACGGTGTTCTACGTCGGAGTGGGCGCGAGCGTCGTGCTGGCGGGGCTCACGACCTGGTCGGGGCTCGACACTCTGGCCAAGAAGCGGGAGCTCGGCGCTGCTCCCACGACGAAGCAGGTGGACGCCGTCGAGGGTCGCGTCGTGCGCACGGACGTGCTGCTCGCGGGCACGGTGCTCGTCACCGGAGCGACGGTGCTGGCGGGTCTCTCGCTGGTCGACTGGGGCAGCGACTCCGCGGCCCTCGCCCCCCATCCGGGCGGTGCTCGGCTCACCTGGACGCGCCGGTTCTGAGCCCATGGTCGCCGACGACGAGCCGCTCTCCACCGCCCTGGGCGCCTTCGAGACGCTCGCTCCGCTCGGCAGCGGCGGCATGGGCGCGGCGTTTCTCGCGCGCGCCGTCGGGCCCGGCGGCTTCGAGCGGCTGGTCGTGCTCAAGCGCCTGCACGCCCACCTGCTCGACAACCCACAGTCGCTACAGCGCTTTCGAGACGAAGCCAACCTGGCCGCGCATGTGCGCCATGCCAACGTCGTCTCGACGCTGCTGGTGGGTGAAGACGACATTGGACACTTCTTGGTGCTCGACTACGTGGAGGGCGCCAGCGTCGAGGAGCTCGTCGATCGCGCGGCGCTGCGCCAACAGCGCCTCGAGCCGCCCATCGTCTTGCGACTCGGGCTCGACGCGCTCGCAGGCCTGCACGCCATCCACTCGGCTCGGGACAACTCGGGCCGACCACTCGAGATCTTGCACCGCGACATCTCCGTCCAGAACCTGCTCGTCGGTGTGGACGGCGTGACTCGCGTGGCGGACTTCGGTATCGCCAAGAGCGCACTCGGCGCGGCGCTGACGGATCGGAACTACCTGGTGGGCAAGCTGGCCTATGTTCCACCGGAGTACCTGCGTCGCGAGGCGGTGGGTCGGGAGTTCGACATCTACTCGCTCGGCGTGTCGCTGTGGGCCGCGCTCGTGGGCAGCACCCCCTGGGAAGACGCGGACGAGGCCACGATGGTCACGCGCTGCATCGTCGACGGCGTGCCCCGACTCAGCACCGTGCTCGAGATCCCTCCCCAGATCGACGCACTGATCGCCTCCGCGTGCCATCCGGACCGGACCGAGCGCTTCCAGTCCGCGCAGGAGATGAGCGACGCCATCGAGCGCATCGGGCGCGAGACTGGCTGGCTCGCGACGCACCGCGAGGTCGCCGCGGTCGTCGACTCGCTCTGCCGCGTCGATCTCGATCGGCGCCGCCAGCACGTCGCCGAGCTGCTCGAGCACCGCGCCACTCGAGGCGCGACGGCGCACGAGCCGCTGCTGCTCTCGACCAGGAAGCCGCTGGCCAGGTCGCCGGCGCGCGCGGTCGCGCGTTCCGCCACTCGCGAGACGCTCCCGCTGCCGCTCGCTCCGCGCCGCACGGGCTGGGTGATCGCCGGGCTCGCCGTCGCTGCGGTCGCTGGAGCGCTGTCCGTGAGCGCCTGGCTGCGCCGAGCGCCAAGGGCCGATGCGTCGCAGGTCGCGGAGGCGTCGCCCACTGCGAGCGCGTCCCTCGCGCCCGAGAGCCCTCGCGAAGTCGCGACCGCCGAGCCCGCGGCCGACGCCGCGCCCACTGCTCTGTCCGCCCCGCCTGCCGGCGCTGCTGCGCGTCGCCCCGCGCCTCGGCCGACGCCCGCCGTGACGCCGACCACCACGCCGCCGCCGCCAGTCCCCGCTCCCCCAGCCGGCGGCGGCATCACCACATCCAACCCCTACCGCGGGACGCCTCCCGAGCAGTGACTGACCAACTCTGACCGACCCGGCGATTGCACCTACACCGCCGCGAGTGACTTGACGGATGTCAACCGATGGCGTTCGATCCCGCCGTGGGCATCGCCGAGCGTCGCGCGCGTGAACGAGAGCAGCGTCGGGCTGACATCGTCACCGCGGCGTGGGCCGTCGCGGAGCGGGATGGCTGGGCGACCTTCAGCGTCGAGCGGGTCGCCGCCCACGCGGAGCTCGGGCGGGCGACGGTCTACGGCTACTTCGAGTCGCTCGAGGCGCTCGTGCTCGCGCTGGCGCAGGACGCCTTTGCGGATCTGTCCGAGCGAGTGGCGGCGGCTGCGGGCCTTCCGGAGGCGCTCGACGTGCCCGTGCGGCTCTCGCAGCACCGCCCCGCGGCGTTTTCGCTGCTGTATCCCGCTCAGCACGATCCTCGCCCCGCCTTCTCGAACGACGAGCTCGACGCGGTTCGCGTCGGGGCGCGCCAGATCATCGGTCGGCTCAGCCGTCTCGCCAAGAAGTCGCCCAGCGCGCTGCCCGACGATGCCCCGAGCGCCGAGGCCTTCCTGGCCGCGATTGGCATGGCCGCCACCGTCGTGCCCGAGCTGTCCAAGAGCACGACGCTCCGGCGCCGCTGGCAGGACTTCGCGCTGCGCGAGGCGGGCATGGCCGACGAGGCTGCCGGCAGCGACAGCGACAGCGACGAACCCGGCGACGACCGATAGGGGTTGGCCCACGGGATTCCCTGCCGTAAGAGGGAGGCTGTTCCTTCGGGGGATAGGGTGAGAGTCATGAAGCATTTCTTGGTCAAGGGGCTGTTGATTGGGCTGTTTGCGGCGCTCGGAGGCGCCTGCAGCGCGGACGAGGCGGGTGGTCCGGCCGGCGGCGACACGCCGCGCGAGAAGCCCAAGGGCTGCACCGGCAAGTGCGATGGCCCCACGGATCTGTTCGTCAGCCCGTGGCAGATGGATCTCGCCGCGGCCAACGCCATCTGGCCCGGCCCGGTCGCCATCACCAAGGCCGAGGACGCCTACACCGTGCTCGTGGATCTCGGCGACGTGAAGTTCCCCGCGCCCACTCACCTGTTCGGCGCGCCGGTCAACGTCATCCCCTACTCCAACGACGACAACGTGGTGGACGCCGCGGGCGTCACCCACGCCCGCGGGGACTTCGTCATCGCACAGGCGTTTCCGCCCGGCGTGATCGGCATCTCGGTGAAGAATCACAGGCCCGAGCACCGCACCCTCAGCCCGCAAGACATTCAGTCGAACATCAAGGAGCAGGTGAAGCTCCAGGACACGCACATCCAGATCGTCGTCGGTGTGGAGCGGGACGGGCAGCCAGGCGCGATCACGCTGAACAACCCGCAGAACTACGAGGGCGGCCTGTTCGGCAACAAGGTCTACTCCATGATCTTCTTGAAGCCCGCCTGGCCGAGCTACCTCGACGCCAATCAGATCAAGGCGTTCAACGACAACCTGCGCACCATGATCACGGCCTTCAACGCCGTCAGCGACTTCCCCGGCGACTACAACGGCGGCGATCCGCTCGCCGCGCACGACATCGGCAGGCTCGAGACCCACGTGGTCAAGATGGTGCAGGCCATCACCGGCGACACGGACGCCCAGGCGTTCTTCGAAGACCCCAAGAACCTGGTGTATTGCGCGGAGTTGGCCTTCCTGGGCATGAGCGCCGGCATGCATTTCCCGCTCAACGCGGACACCTTCGTGCCCCTCGTGGGCCAGGCGACGTGGGACGCGTTCGTGGCCGAGGTGGACAAGCACAACGCCGGTCAGCCCAGCGCGTTCACGACCATGAACGACAACGACAAGGTCAAGTACGTCAAGCTCACGCTGGCGCCCGAGACGCTGAAGTCCGCGTGGTCGTACTCGCCGGATCCGGCCGTGGAGCGGCTGAAGCTCGCCTTCAAGCCCATGACCATGGCGGACATGCTCGAGCAGTTCCTGCGCACCCACGTGCCGCGCGAGCAGCTCGGCGAGCAGCTCGCCCCGGTGCAAGGTCAGCTGCTCGAGGCCATGAAGCCCGGCATCCTCGAGGCCATGAGCATGGACCAGATGCCCGCGTCGGATCCGCGCCGTCAGGCAGTGGAGCAGCTCTTCGGCGCGCTCGTGAACGTCGTCAAGACGCCCCACGCCAGCTACGCCGCGTTCCGCGCCGCCATCGAGCCGCTGCTCGAGCAGGCTCGCAAGGTCACCGGTCCGCGAGACGACTCGGGCACCGGCTACTTCGTGCCGCCGAGCCTGTTCCACGTCGTCGCTCAGGGCAAGCACCCGGGCGGCCTGCTCGGGCTGAAGTACGTCGGGCACGGCGTGCACCTGTCCGCGACGCGCCTGCCCGCAGCGCCGCCGCCCGCGGATCCGAGCGACGACGGCGAGCTGGTCGTCGTCCCGCCCAACTCGCCCATGGGCTCGTCGTGCCGTGCTTCGTGCGGTGGCTCCGCGCCCAGCGGCAATTGCTGGTGCGACGCGGCGTGCTCGCAGTACGGGGACTGCTGCAGCGACTACGCCGCGGAGTGCGCGGCGCAGTAGCGAGTCCCTCGAGCCGCCGCCGCCGAGGACCCCGTGCGCCTCGGCGTCGCGCGTTTTTCGTGGTGCGCGGCGGCGGGCCTTGACCCCCATCACCCCGCGGAGCACAAGCATTGGCGCCCCATGTCTCAGGCCAAACGCTGGCCCAACCCCAGCAATCTCCCGTTCGTCGAGGCGCTGTACGCCGACTACCTGCGTGATCCGAGCTCCGTCGACTCGAGCTGGCGCGACTACTTCGCGGAGCTTCCCGCGGAGCCAAAGCTGCAGCTCGGCCCCAGCTTCCAGCCGCGCAGCGTGTTCAATCCCAACGGTGGACGGGTGCCGGCCGCCCGCGGCAACGGCGCGCCCGGCCCCTCGGGCAACGGCGCGTCGGCGGTGCTCGCCGGGGCCGACCCCTTCGAGCTCGCGGTGCGCCAGGATCGCGTCGACCAGCTGGTGCGGGCCTACCGCGTGCGCGGCCACATGAACGCGCAGATCGATCCCCTCGGCCTGCTCCGGCCCGATCAGCCCGAGCTCGACCCGCAGTTCTACGGCCTGACCAACGACGATCTGGACCGGGTGTTCTCTAGCCGCACCATCTCTGGCCCGGCGGTGCTCACGCTGCGTCAAATCATCGACCGGCTGCGCGCGACCTACTGCCGCTCGATCGGGGTGCAGTTCATGCACATCGACGATCTGAGCGTGAAGCACTGGCTGCAGGAGCGCATGGAGAGCTCGGAGAATCGGCTCGAGCTGTCGCGGGACGAGCAGCTGCGTATTCTGACGAAGCTGACCGACGCCGTGATCTTCGAGGAGTTCATCCAGAAGAAGTACCTCGGCGCCAAGAGCTTCTCGCTCGAGGGTTCGGAGAGCTTGATCCCCCTGCTCGTGTTCTCGATCGAGCGCGCCGCCGAGCACGGGGTCGACGAGGTGGTGCTCGGGATGGCCCACCGCGGCCGGCTGAACGTGCTCGCGAACATCATGGGCAAGAGCGCTCGCGCCATCTTTCGTGAGTTCGACGATCGGGATCCGCGGCTCTATTTCGGCAGCGGGGACGTCAAGTACCACATGGGGTACAGCTCGGACTACACGACCGCCGGCGGGCAGCGCGTTCACCTCTCGCTCTGCTTCAACCCGAGCCACCTCGAGTACGTCAACACGGTCGTGCTCGGGCGCGTGCGGGCCAAGCAAGACCGAGTGGGCGATCGGGAGCGACGGCGCAAGCTCGCCCTGCTCATCCACGGCGACGCCGCGTTCGCCGGGGAGGGCATCGTTCAAGAGACCCTCAACCTCAGCGAGCTGCATGCCACCCGCACCGGTGGCACGATCCACGTGATCGTGAACAACCAGATCGGCTTCACCACGCCGCCATCCCAGAGCCGCTCGAGCGTGTACGCCACGGACGTGGCCAAGATGCTGCAGATCCCGATCTTCCACGTCAACGGCGAGGACCCGGAGGCCGTGGCCCAGGTGGTGCTCTTGGCGATGGACTTCCGCGCGACGTTTCAGCGGGACGTCGTGATCGACATGTACGGCTACCGGCGCCACGGACACAACGAAGGGGACGAGCCCTCCTTCACCCAGCCGCTCTTGTACGCCGCCATCGCCAAGCGCAAGAGCGTGCGTGACGGCTAC
Source organism: Polyangiaceae bacterium (assembly GCA_019637295.1). GTDB lineage: Bacteria > Myxococcota_A > Polyangia > Polyangiales > Polyangiaceae > JACKEA01. The sequence continues at coordinate 61,131 of JAHBVX010000014.1, read as the reverse complement.
CTGGACCACCTGTCTCGCCTCGGCGGCGTGGCGCGAGAGGAGGCCGACCAGATCGCCGTCGAGCGGCGCGAGCACCTCGAGCAAGAGCTCGCCCAGGCGCGCACCAGCGACTACGTGCGCACCAGCGACTGGCTGGGCGGCTATTGGCAGGGTTACTCCGGCGGTCCCGAGACGGACGTGCCCGAGGTGGACACGGGCTTCGACAAGGACCGCCTGTCCGAGCTGCTCGGCAAGCTGACCGAGCTGCCGCCGAGCTTCAACCCGCACAAGAAGATCGAGCGCCTGCTCGAGCTGCGCCGTGACATGTCCCGCGGTGAGCGACCCCTGGACTGGGGGGCCGCGGAGCTGCTCGCCTGGTCCACGCTGGTCACTAGCGGGTTTCGCGTGCGGGTGCACGGCCAGGACGCCAGCCGCGGAACCTTCAGTCACCGGCACGTCCGCTTCTACGACGTGGAGGACGGCCACTCCTTCATGCCGCTGCGCCATCTGTCGCCGAGCCAGGCGCCGGCGGACGTGCTCAACAGCGCGCTCAGCGAGGCGGGTGTGCTCGGCTTCGAGTACGGCTTCAGCCTGGACTACCCGGATGGCTTGGTCATCTGGGAGGCGCAGTTCGGCGACTTCGCGAACGCCGCCCAGGTGATCATCGATCAGTTCATCACCAGCGCCGAGGACAAGTGGAAGCGCCTCTCGGGCCTCGTCATGCTCCTGCCGCACGGCTTCGAGGGTCAGGGCCCGGAGCACTCGAGCGCGCGCCTCGAGCGCTTCTTGGTGCTCAGCGCCGAAGAGAACATCCAGGTCACCCAGCCCAGCACCCCCGCTCAATACTTCCATCTGCTGCGCCGTCAGGTCCTGCGCCCCTGGCGCAAGCCGCTGATCGTGATGACGCCCAAGAGCCTGCTGCGGCATCCGCGCTGCACCAGCGTGATCGCGGACTTCACGAGCGGACGCTTTCGGCGCGTCATCGCCGATCCGGACGTGGTCCCCGCGTCCGTCTCCCGCGTGCTGGCGTGCAGCGGCAAGATCTACTACGAGCTGGTTGCTCGACGCGAAGCTCTCGGCCGTAACGACGTCGCCATCGTCCGCATCGAGCAGTTCTACCCGCTGCCGGACTCGTACCTGAGGGACGCCCTCGAGGGCATGCCGGCAGACGTGCCCGTGGTCTGGGTGCAAGACGAGCCCGAGAACATGGGCGCTTGGCGCCACCTGCGCGCGCGCTTCGGTGGCCGACTGTTCCGGCGCCACCCGTTCACCTGCGTGTCCCGCGCCGAGTCCGCGAGCCCCGCCACGGGCTCCCCCGGAGCTCACAAGCTCGAGCAAGAAGAGATCCTGGAGAAGGCCTTCTCGCGGTGAAGCCGCACCCTGCTCCTACCCTGACCGATCGCGCAAGGAGTCGTCGCACATGACCGTCGAGCTGAAAGTTCCAAGTGTGGGTGAGTCGATCACGGAGGTGCAGATCGGCGAGTGGCTGAAGGGCGTGGGCGACGCGGTGCGACGCGACGAGACAATCGTGATGATCGAGACCGACAAGGTCACCGTCGAGCTGCCCGCACCGATGGATGGGGTGATCGCCGAGGTGCGGGTCAAGCAGGGGCAGACCGCGAGCGTTGGTGACGTGATCGGGATCCTGCAGGACGGGGCGCTCACCTCCCCGAGTCCGGCGCCCAGCAAGCCGAGCGAGGCCCCGAAGCCCGAGGCCCCGAAGCCCGAGCGCCCGCCGGCCTCGGTCACCCACGCGCCGGCGGTCACCCAGCCCGCGGCGGCGGCGCCCCAACCGCCGGCCGCCAAGCACTCCGAGCCGCCCCCCAGCCTCGCGCGCGTGATGCCGAGCGCCCGGCGCGCCATGGCGCAGGAGGGGCTCAGCCCGGACCAAGTCACGGCCACCGGTCCCGGTGGGCGCGTGCTCAAGGAAGACGTGATGCGCGCCGCCCAGCGCTCGGCCCAGGTCACCCTGCACGCGGCCGCCGCCGCGCCGGAGCGCGTCGAGGCCGGCGGGGGCGAAGAGATCGTGCCCATGACGCTGATGCGCCGGCGCATCGCCGAGCGGCTCGTGGAGTCACAGCAGAGCGCGGCGCTGCTCACCACCTTCAACGAGGTGGACATGTCGGAGGTGATGGCGCTGCGCAAGGAGCATCAAGCGCAGTTCACCGAGCGGCACGGCGTCAAGCTCGGCTTCATGTCCTTCTTCGTGAAGGCGGCCATCGAGGCGCTCAAGCTCATCCCTGCCGTCAACGCGGAGATCCGCGGCACCGACATCGTCTACAAGAGCTTCTACGACATCGGCGTGGCGGTTGGTGGCGGTCGCGGGCTGGTCGTGCCCGTGATCCGCGGCGCGGATCGCAAGAGCTTCGCGGAGGTCGAGAAGTCCATCGCGGACTTCGGCGAGCGAGCGCGCAGCAACAAGCTCACCCTCGACGAGCTGCAGGGCGGCACGTTCACCATCTCCAACGGCGGCATCTACGGCTCGCTCATGTCCACCCCCATCGTCAACCCGCCGCAGAGCGGCATCCTCGGGCTGCACGCGATCTCGGACCGACCGGTGGCGCGAGCCGGCCAGGTCGTGATCCGGCCCATGATGTACATCGCGCTGACCTACGATCACCGGCTGATCGACGGGCGGGAGGCGGTTACGTTCCTCAAGCGCATCAAGGAGTGCGTGGAGGCGCCCACCCGCATCCTGCTCGAGACCTGAGCCGGCGAGAACGAGCGGTCACGCCGCGGCTCGAGCCCCGGGTGTGACCCGGGTGCACACCTGGCGCCCGACTCCTCAGATCCTGCGGCAATCGGCGGCAGTACGCGCGGGAGGAGCTGGGCACGACCTTTGCGATCGCAGGCTGCGATGTCCCCCGCGTTCCGGCTCTCCTGGCTCGTCGCCGTGCTCACCCTCGCTGCTCCCGCCGCCGCGCGCTCGCCGGGTGACGTCGACGAGTCGGACGAGGTGCTGGTCGAGCCGGGCGCCGAGCAGCGGCTCGAGCTCGAGCCGCCGGAGCCCCGTCGCCGCGGCCCGCGGCCGACCTTCTTCCTCGCCGAGCTGGGCGGCGGGCTGCTGCTCGGCCCAGATCCGGCTCGCTTGGTGGGCGGCACCCTCGGCGTGGGCGGCATGTACCGCGGTTTCCCGGCACGCTTCTACGCCATCGGCGAGATCGAGGCGATGGGGGGGCTCACCCGCAAGGGCCAGCTCGAGGATCAGAGCCCGGTTCGTGACGAGCTGTCGACGCTGGCGATGGGCGTGGGGCTGCGGGTCTACGTTCCGATCGTCGGCCCGCTGCGCCTGCTCGCGGAGGGAACCGTCGGCAGCCTCCGCATGCACGCGCGCATGACGACGCCGGACGCGAGCTACGAAGATACGACCTCCACCGCCTACGCCACGCTGGGCATCGGCCCGCAGTTTCGGATCCTGCACCAGCTGTCCCTCGGCGCGCGCTACGAGGCGACCTTCGTCGACATGAACGGGGTGCCGCGCGACTCCACGGTGGGGCTGTGGGAGCCGATCCTGAGCCGGCGATCGCGGCTGCTCGGGACGGCGACGTTCCACTTCTGAGCGGGGGCGACGGCGTGTCGCCGCTCTCACCCTAGCGACGTGCGACACTCTCCCACCAAACTGCGTCGGACGGCGCCGAAGCGCTTGAACCTCACGACGCCCCGCGTATTCTGACGTCACCTACCACCAGAGGGGTGATCATGTCCAAGGCACGCAGCACGCAGCACGCAGCACGCAGCACGCAGCACGCAGCACGCAGCACGCAGCACGCAGCACGCAGCACGCAGCACGCGCAATCGCGTGCGGGTTGTTTCTGCTCGGAGTAGCAGTGATGCCCGCCTGCGGGAACGTCGAGTCTGAGCAGCCCAGCGCGCCGGTCGCTTCGGTGAGCCAGCCGATTGTCAACGGCGTGGATGACCTCGACGCGCCGATGAACAACGCGACGTTCCATGTGCGGACGAATACGGGTATGTGCTCTGGCTCCTTGATCACCTCCACCGTGGGGCTGACAGCGGTCCACTGCCGAGTCAGCGTCGGGAACGTTCTCAGCTTCGGCGTGAACAATCCCTCTGCGCCCACCCCGCTCCCGTCGCGAGCGACCCGGATCGTGCGGGACGTGCGGGAGCGAACGCCAGCGAGTTGGTTCCTATCCGACGATACCCCGCTGTCCGTGCGTGCCAAGGATGTGGCGCTGGTTTGGTTCTGGCCGCCGGTCACCATGGATGCCTCGCCCGCCAAGCCAACCTTCGCCCGTCCCCCGACGAGCCTCATCAACGGGCAACACCGCGCCGAGTTTCCTGGCGGGGGCTCTGGCTACGGCGGGGTACCCGAGGTCATGGCCGGAGGACTCGAGTTCATCCCTCCGTTGCGCCGGCAGGTCTTCGAGTCGGGGAACCTTCGTGTGACCCGACACGACGTGGGTGGAGGGTTCGCCGTCTGGTTGCGCTCGTCCCTGCGGGAGCTCTCCGCGGGCGAGCCCCACACCATCCCCGGCGACTCCGGCGGCCCGTTGTTCCAGCAGCATCCAACTACGCCGGCGGCCCGTGACGTGTTGGGGGTTCTCTCGGGCTTCTCGCGGGGGAAGTGCCCTGTCGCTGGGCTTGGCAGTCTCTGCGATCTCTTCAAGGACCAGGACCGGGTGGTGGACATCTACGCCGACATCACCGCCCCATCGATCAAGTCCTGGATCGAGGCCGAGCTCGACCGCAACGGCGACGGCCGCTTTGAGGGCGAGGTCGACTACGTGCGAACGGCCTTCGGCACTCCGGGCGCCCCGGCGTCCGATCCGGGCTGCGACGTCGCCAAGGACCCGGACTGCGATCTGATCTACGACCAGAACGACAACTGCCCGCTCGACTACAACCCGGATCAGGAGAACTCGGACGACCCGAGCGATCCGTGGGATCGAACCTCGGCGGCGGATCCCGGAGACGCCTGCGATCTGTGTCCCTACGTGCCCTTCACACAGGACACGAACGACAACTGCAACGACGACGCCGAGCGACTCGCCTTCGGCCCGCGCCCTCGGATCCGCGAGAACCACGTCATCAGCACCCCGCTACTGCCGTCGCTGTCGGAGCACCCGCTACTCGCAGAGAACCGCCAGCGCTACCGCGGCGACGCCTGCGATCCCACGCCGTGTACGGAGACGGCGCAGAAGGAGATCACGCTCGACCCTACCAAGTACGGCGCGCCCTCGCCCACCGACATCCACTGCTTGCTGGGTGGCAACTGCACGTGGACCGCGCCGGCGCTGATCCAGCGGCACGCGCAGCTCGAGCCCATCCAGAGCAGCGGCGTGGGCCAGACGGGGTATCGCTTCTGCCGGTGTAACCCCCCGTTCAACGATCAAGCTGACCGGTTCACAAACTGCTTCGAGATACTCAACCCGTGCCCGGCCCTCGCGGACGACTTCGGGACGTCGGTCCTGCTGCACGAGATGACGATCAGTCCTTCTCTGGCGCCCATCCAGTACAAGGGCACGCCCGAGACCGGCACGAACGACACGTTCACGTACCAGGCGCCGAACCCCCTTCCCAGCTTCCACTGGCGATTCGAGAACGACCAGCTCGCGATCATGGGCACGCCGAACCCCACGCTGCCGCTCACGGATCCGAAGGACGTGGCCATCGACGGACTGATCCACAGCAACGTGCGTAACCACTCTCAGTTCGTGCTCACGCCGGGGCTGCGGGATCTGGCCAGCTACTGGATGCCGATGCAGATGCGCTTCCGGCTCAGCTCGGGCTCCATCTTCATCGTCAAAGAGGTCGTCAAGCTGCCCGGATGGTGGAAGGACGCCTGCAAGAACGACCCCAACTGCCGCTTCGGCTTCTCGGTCCCGCTCTATGTGTTCCCGTACGCCAAGCCCTCCCTCATCGGACTGACCCCGACGGTCCAGTCGGATCTGACCGACCTCGTCTCGCCCGCGGCCCTGAGCCTGCTCGGCACCCCGGGCGCCACCGTGATCCCCGCCGCGGAGCACGGCGGCCTGCTCGCGCTGCGTGATGCTCGCAGCGCGCCGCGGGTGGCGGTCCTGGACCTGCAGACCCGCAGCTTCGTGGGCGCGGTCGCGCAGCGGGCGGACGGCGGCTTCTCCGAGCACGGACGCCGCTTCGATGACGGCGACATCGGCCCGCTCGCGGCCACCAGCGCGAGCGGGGCACTCGTAGCGAGCGCCGCCACCCTGTCGGCGCTGCACGGCAAGGTCTTCGTGCTCGAACGCGCTGCCGGCGAGCCCCACGCGCGGCTGCACGTGTACGAGCTGGAGACCCGCACCTGGACCGAGACGCCGCTCACCGGCCAGCACCTCCCGGAGCACCCCCTGGCGCTCACGTACCTGAGCCAACACGACGCGCTCTTCGCGGTCGGGAAAAAGCACGGACCCGGCGCGGGCGCGGTCCACCTCTATCGCATCGGCCTTAGCGGCATCGTGAAGCGCCTCGCCATCGCGGGCGGCGGCGCGCTCGGCTCGGAGGTGTACCTCACGCCCACGGAGGACGGCGCGCTGTTGCTCTCGGGCTCGCGTAGCAACCCGAGCCGTTATCGCATCGCGAAGCTGTCGGTGACCGGGCACGTGGCCCACGCCATGGGCCGGCTGCAGGCGAGCGGCACGCTGGCCGCGCCGCCGTTCCTGACGCGCCGCGCGCTCAGCATCGGCGTCGCGGGGCCGGGCAATACGCTGCAGGTGCGCGAGCTGCCCGTCAGCGCCCTCGCGCCGCCCCACGGAGGACCGCTCTTGTGGCCGCTGCAGTGATCCGACTGACCGGCGCCGCCGCGCTGGGCCTGCTCGCGAGCTGCACCGCGTGCGACGGTGAGTCGCCGCCGGCCAAGCCCGCCGACGCCGCAGCCGGAGGAGGGGGCGCGACGGGCGGCACGGGAGGCTGGCAGTGGGACAGCGCCGCCGGCGGGAGCACCGGCGGCAGCGGCGGCGCGACGCCCGCGGGCGGCACCGGCGGCGCGACCGCCGACGGCGGCTGGCCCGTAGACCCGAGTGTATGGAAGACGCCGGCCTGGAATCCAGCAGTCTGCAACTATCTGCAGGCCAAGGATCCCAAGAAGGCGCTGCCCGCCATGACCTGGACCGACTGTGCGAACGGCGTCGCGGGTTGCCAGATGCTGGATACATCCCTGGTACCGGGCGAGAAGACCGCCGCGCACAGCAAGCTCGGCGCGCTCAACCACGCCGTCCGACAGGGCGGCAAGACGCTGTTCGCGGCAGGCGTGATGCTGGGCACGTACGACCACGCGGCCGCAGTGTTCGCGCTGGACGCCACGCCGCTCGCGGTCTGGAGGTCTGCAGACACACTCATCGGGTGTTCGGTGGGGGACTCGACGTTCGGCGAGGACGGTGGCGTGAGCTCGCGCTTCGGCTATCCGGTGGTCTCAGGTGAGCGCGCCCACCGCGTCATCTACGGTGAGCTGCCGGCGCTGCTCGGCGCGAACCCATCGTACCTGGACATGGACAAGTCCGTGACCAACAACCCGCTGTTCACGGTGAACCATGTCCGCTTCTCCGCCACAATGATGGCGTTGTACACCGGCCTCAGTCCGCACGTGTACGTCTGGGACTACTCCGGCAAGCCGTTGCAGATCCCGCGACCCGCGGACGTCTCCGAGCAGCACTCCCCCATCGTAATCGGCAGCGAGGTCGTGTTCACCCGATATGGCAGCCCGACTAGCACGGGATTCGCGGTGCGGCGCACGAACGGAGCCGTGGACGTGCTCCACAACCGACCGACGGCGTGGGCGGCGAAGCTCCGGAAGGATGACGCCAACTACGTCTGGCAAGAGCTCACGGACACCGGAATACTAGAGTTGTGGACGAGCCCGCTGACGAAGCCCGTGACGGCGTTTCTGCCGAAGCTCGTTCGCGTCGTCGAGAGCCCGAGCGGCAACTTCGTGCGCGCCGCCTTCGGCGAAGGCTGGTGGGTGTACTACAAGGACATCGACACCCTGCGCGCCGTGCGCATCAGCGACGGGCACTGGGTGGACATGCCGCCCCCCAAGGACAAGGGCTGGACCGAGCCGTTCGCGGTGGTAGAGGGCGAAGTGTGGGCCAACCTGCAGCACGTCCCCGGCACCTCGAGCGCCGTCAGCAGCATCGTACGCGTGCCCATCGCGTCGCTGGGTGCGCCCAAGCCGTAGGCGCGGTTTGGCTACCCGGGTGACGCGCGGGCGTCGTAGCGCCTACGGTCGCGGCGGCTCGATGTGAGTTCGTAGGGCGGGGAAACCTTGCGGCGCAGCTGCGGTCGGGCTGCGGCGGAGCTTGCGATGAGGCGTGTCCGTGGGCGGGTCTCGGGTACGGGCTGGCTCGCTGGCGTTTCCGCGGCGGACCAACCAGAAGAGAGTCCGAGAAGCTCCTGCTCGAGAGCCAGGGGCCGCGCCGCCTGCCGGGGGCGGCGCCCTATGCTAGCGTGAGGGTCGGATGAAGCGCGCAGCGTCCTTGGGCGGCGCCCTGATCGGGCTCCTGTGGTTGTCTGGCTGTGCCGAGGCCGACGTGAACCTCGGTCCGGGGATCCCGCCGACGGACGGTGGAGCCATGGAGACCGGGGTGAACCCGGGCGGCGGCTTTCCGGGCTTCGGTGGCCTGCCCGGCGGCGGGGGTGCAGACGCGGGCACCGACGCGGCAGCCTTTGGCGGCTTCGGAGCCGGAGGCACCGGCGCGACCGGCGGCCTCGGCGGAAGCAGCGCGACGGGCGGCACCGGCGCGGGCGGCACCGGCGCGGGCGGCACCGGCGCGGGCGGCACCGGCGCGGGCGGCACTGGGGCCACCGGGGGCACGAGCGGCTTCGGCGGAACCAGCGGCTTCGGCGGAACCGGCGGGACGGGTGGAACCAGCGGCTCCGGAGGAACCGGCGGGACGGGTGGGACAGGCGGGTCCACCGGCGACTGCTGCCAGGCTCACTCGTACCCCGGCTGCAGCGTGCCCTCGATTCAGAGCTGCGTGTGCGCGTCAGACTCCTTCTGCTGCCAGGTCGAGTGGGACTCGTACTGCGTGCAGGGCGTGAGCCAGGGGTGCGGCTCGTGCACGGGCGGAGGAGGCACGCACAACTGCTGCCAGGTGCACTCGACTCCCGGCTGCACCAACTCGAGCATCCAAGCCTGCGTCTGCGCGTCGGACTCGTTCTGCTGCCAGGTCGAGTGGGACTCGTACTGCGTGCAGGGCGTCGCCGCCTGCGGCGGGTGTTGAAGAACGCTGACCCAAGCCGCCCTGCCGGCGCCGGGTCGGAGCGAGATGACAACTTGTCACGGCTCGCTGACCCCGAGCGGCGACTGTCGCCAAGCTGACGCGCCTGCGGGTTCACAGAGGCACGCATCCGCCGCGAATCCGGGACGATTTCGCGTGGCATGGTCGTTGCTCAGTCTCGCGAGCATGAAGCAACGAGCACGTCAGCGAGGCATCACGACCGTCGAGCTCGCGCTGAGCGCGGCCATGCTCGCCGTGGTCGTCAGCGGCGCGGCGTGGCTCTTGTCATTCAAGAAGGAGACCGGGCAGGTGGACCGCGCGCTCACCAGCGCGCAGCAGGTGCTCGAGGCCGCCGAGTCCTGGAAGAGCGAGAACGCGGACTCCAGCGGCTGCCCCACCCTCTCGCAGCTCGAGCACGAGCGGTTCCTGAAGGAGGGAGCGAGCACGGAAGATCCCTGGGGCTCGCGCCTGCGCATTCACTGCGACGACGACGGCTTGGCCGTGATCAGTCCCGGACCGGACGGCCGCGCGGGCACCAACGACGACGTGCGCGTGCCGCGGGCGAAGAGCCGTAGCTGAAGCGGACCTAGAGCGCGCTGGGCACCTCGCGCCAGGGCGGTCGCCCGGGAGGCGCCTGCAACATGGCCCGCGCGAGATAGGGCTGTGCCAGCGGCACCAAGTCGATGTCCGGATCGAGCTGCTTACCCAGACCTTCAGCGACGAGCAGCGCGATGTTCACCACCGTGAAGGTCGGGTCGATCTGGACGCGGTGACGACGCAGGACGTTCATCATCCCGGTGACGGCCACGCTGACCTCGACCTCGCCGAGTCGCTTGCCATACAAGCCCTCCAGGTTCTCGATCACGTCGCGCTCGAACGATGCGTAGTCCGCGCTGCCCACGCTCGGCGCGTAGGTGTAGAACAGCCGCGCGGCGGTGGCGCCATCCTGCTGCGCTAGCGCGACGAAGGTCTCGACCCAGGGGCGCAGCAGGTCCTGCGGGATCTCGCTGACCATGCCCAGATCGATGAGCACCACGCGGTCGTCCGGCGTCAGGATGATGTTGCCCGGGTGGAGGTCCGCGTGGACGAAGCCGTCCTGGAAGATCATGCGCAGGACGGTCTCGCCCCCGACCCGCGCGAGCTTCTTGCGGTCTCCACCCACGCGCTCCGGCTCGGTGGCCTTCACGCCAGCGATGAAGTCCATCACCAGCACGCGCGCGCTGCACAGCTCGTCGACCAGCGGCGGAACCCCGACGCCCTCCACCTCCGCGAAGTTCTTGGCGAAGCGCCGGTTGTTAGCGGCCTCCTGGCGAAAGTCGAGCTGCCCGCGAAGGGCTTCTCCGAATCGCTCCACCGCGCCGGGCAAGCTCAGCATGCGCACCGCGGGGATGAGGTCCACCGCCCGCGCCCAGAAGGTCAAGATGGCGAGGTCCCTGTCGATCTGCGCCGGCGCGTCCGGACGCTGCACTTTGACCGCGACCTCGCGCCCATCCGCGAGCACCCCGCGATGGACCTGCGCCACCGATGCGGCAGCGACGGGTCGCTCGTCCAGCTCCACGATGGCCGCTTGCCAGTCCTCACCGAGGTCCTCGTCGAGCACTCGCCGCACACACGCGAAGCTGGCGGGCGGAACGTCGTCCTGGAGGCGGGCGAGCGCCAGCAGCACGGGAGGGCTGAGCAGATCCGGACGGGTCGACAGGATCTGACCGAACTTGATGAACGTCGCGCCCAGCCGCTCGAGCAGCCTCGCCAGATGCGCGCCGAACAGCTCCTGCCGCTCGGCGAGTGGCGCGCGAAGCTTCACGATGCGCCTGAGCGCGAAGGGCACCAGCACCGTGAGCCCCACGACCAGGATGGCGAAGAACCTCGCTATCAGAGAGAGCCAACGCATCTCGGGGGGCGGACTCTAGCAGCCCCCGGTCAGCGAAAGAGGCCCTTCTTGGGCGCGCCGAACACGTCGTCCTCGCGGCTGTCCTGCATCAGCTTGAGGGCCATCAGCCCCACGAGCACGACCAAGATCAACGCCACGAGCCAGGTGCGGTTCGGCGGCTTCTCGGGGACGACTCCGATGGGGAACATGGGCCCGCCGGGGCCGACCACGGGCGCCGGGCCCTCGGCGAGCAGTCGATTGGAGATCGCGGCGCGCTCTTGGGCCTCCGCTTGCAGCCGCTCGTTTCGCTTCTCGCGAAGGCTCGGCGGTGTGCCCTGGAAGATGACCCAGAAGCGACCGTCGACGGCGCGCGTCGCGCCGTCCGCCGACTCGATCGACGGCGCGTAGATCTGCATGGCCGTCGCCAGCTCGTGTCGCAGCCAGAGCGGCGCGGGCTGCGAGTAGAGCGTCGCTGCGCAGCGCGCGCAGGAAGCCTTGCCCGTGGCCCCGGTCTCCAGCAGGCCGAGCGGCAACGCGCAGGGGTCACAGCACGGCGCCACGAAGGTCAGCTCCAGCTTGAAGCGACCGGCGGGCGTCTGCACCTCGTGCCGCTGCACTCCCGCCGCGGGGGGCGCCGCGAAGCTCTCGCGGTCTGCCAGGCCGAGCAGCTCGAGCCACACCGACGCGGGGGTCACGACCTGGTGATCGCACGCCGGGCAGCGCACCGCGCGCAGGGGCCCGGCGAGCGCGACCGTGCGACCGCAGCCGCTACAGTTGACGCTCAGCCTCAGCGCGACGGGGCGCAGCTCGGCGGCTCTCGAGACTCCCATCACCCGGTAGGGTACGCCGTTTCTCGCTCGAAGGGCTCAGCGTGCGCGTCGCGCCATCAGCTCGAGGCCCAGGGCGAAGGAGGCGACGCCAACGCCCAAGAGCACGGCGCAGGGTCCGAGCAGCTCGAGTCCGGAGAAGTCTCGGAAATACGCGCCCTCCAGCGCGCTGATTCCCCACTTGACCGGGGAGACGTCGCTCGCGCGACGCAGCCAGTCGGGCATCGCGGCGAGGGGCACCATGGCCCCGCCGAGCATCGCCAGCAGGATGAGCGTCGCCCAGCCCGCACCGGCCACGGCCTGCTCGGTGCGCCCGAGCATGCCCAGCAGCGTCGTCAGCCCGACGAAGCAGAGCGCGATGCTGACCACGGAGGCGACGACGGCGAGCCAGCTGCCCGCAACGATGCCGAGGGCTGCCCACCCGAACACCACCAGCACGCCGGAGCCCAGCAGGCAGGCGAGAAAGCAAGCCAGGGCCTTGCCCGCGAGCACGGTCGCTCCCGAGATGGGCGCGCTCCGCAGGCGGAGATCCGTGCCCCGGGTGCGCTCCGCCACCCAACTCACGGCGAAGGTGGCCGCGGAGCCCATCAGACCCCAGAGCAGCGCGGCGGGAAAAGCGATCGCGAAGCTCGAGTCCTCGGAGGTGCGCCCAACCTCGGTCGTGTCGATGCTCAGCGGTGGCAATGCGCCGGCGCCGTCGCTGGGGATCGTGACCCGCGCGAGCGCCGCCGAGAGCGCGCGACTCTCGCCGGCCCGGGTCGGATCCACGCCGAGCTCGAGCCCCAGCTCGCCCGACACGTCGCGTACCCGCACGAAGGCCAGCCGCTCGCCGCGCCGCACGAGCGTGTGCGCCGCGTCTCGGCTCGCGCGCTCCGTGGAGAAGCCCGGCGCCGAGGCCAGCGCCGCGAGCAGCGCGCGCGACTGTGGCGAGTCGACGTCGTCCACCAGCACGAGATTGAAGGTGCGGCCCGAGTCGTCCGCGGCCGCGGACAGCACGCTGCCGAACAGCAGCGCGAACAGCAGCGGAAAGCCCAGCACCCAGAACAGGGCAACTCGGTCGCGTGCGAGCAGGCGAAGATCCTTGAGCGCGATGGTGACGGCGGCCATGGTCAGTCCCGCAGACTCCGGCCGGTGAGCGTGAAGAACACGGTCTCGAGGTCGGGGGGCCGCACGGCGAGCGAGCTGGCCGAGGACCCGAGCTTCAGCGCGAGCTCCGTGGCCTGCGCCGCGTCCGGCAACACCCACTCCTGCTCGTCGCCGACGATGGTGCCCGAGGACACATCGTCGGGATGCCGCGTCAGCCGCGCCCTGACGCGGTGGCCCCCGCCGTGGCGCCGAACGAGCTCGTGCAGAGTGCCGCACGCCAGGAGCCGTCCGTGATCGATCACGGCGATGCGATCGCAGAGCCGCTCTGCCTCTTCCATGTAGTGGGTCGAGTACACCAGCGTGTGTCCGAGGGCCTTGAGTCGCTCGAGCGAGTCGAACACGTGGCCGCGCGACTGCGGATCGACGCCGACGGTGGGCTCGTCGAGCAGCACGAGGTCCGGGCCGTGCACGACCGCGCACGCGAGGTTCAGGCGACGCTGCATCCCGCCCGAGAAGGTGTGTACGCGATGATGGCGCCGTGCGGTCAGCTCGGCGAGCGCCAACGCTCGCTCGACCGCCAGGCTCAGCGCCCGCCCCCGCAGTCCGTACAGGCGCGCGAAGAAGCGCAGGTTCTCCTCGGCGGTCAGCTCGGTGTAGAGCGCGAGGTCCTGGGGAGCGATGCCGATCCGGCGGCGAGTCGCTGGGCTGCTCGGCGATCCCCGTCCGTCGAGCAGCACCGTGCCGCCGGTGGGCGCGAGCACGCCGGCCATCAAGTGCATCAGCGTGGTCTTGCCGGCGCCGTTCGGCCCGAGCAGGCCCAGGGTCTCGCCCCGCCGCACCGCGAGGGACAGGCCATCGAGCGCCCGGGCGGCGCCGTAGCGCTGGGTCACGTCGCGGACCTGAAGGAGCACGGGAGCAGTGTCGCCCGGACGGAGGATGGCCGTGGCATTCGGCAGCAGTCCCGCGCTGCTCCAGGGCGCGGCTACCTCCGGTCTTCTATTAGACATTAGTTAGACACTATGGGTTGACGACGGGTAGATGTCCACCTAAGACTTCTACAGCAAGTGAACAAATGCTAGACGTCGACTACCTACTCGTGGGCGGAGGGCTACAGAACGGCTTGATCGCGCTGGCGCTCGACCAAACGCGACCCGAGGCTCGGGTGGCGCTGATCGAGCAGGGCGCCCGGGTGGGGGGCAACCACACCTGGTGCTTCCACGCCGGCGACGTCCCCGCGGGGCTCGAGGCGATGGTCGCTCCCCTCGTGGAGCGGACGTGGCCCGGCTACGACGTGAGCTTCCCGCGCCGGGTGCGGCGGCTGACCGAGCCCTACAGCGCCGTGACCAGCGCCCGCTTCGCGGACGTGGTGGAGCAGACCTTCGCGCGCCGCGGGTGGCACCTGCTCACGGGGCAGCGGGCCGCGGAGGTTGGCGCCCACCAGGTGACCCTGGACGACGGCGTGGTGTTGTCGGGGGACCTGGTGGTGGACGCGCGAGGTCCCGAGCCGAGCGCCGTGGAAGGCCAGGCGGCGTACCAGAAGTTCGTCGGCCTCGAGCTCACCCTGTCCGCAGACGCACCGGTGACCGAGCCGGTGCTGATGGACGCGTGCGTGCCGCAGACGGACGGCTATCGCTTCTTCTATGTGCTGCCCTTCTCGCCGCGTCGCGTGCTCGTCGAGGACACCTACTTCTCCGACTCGCCCACCCTCGACATCGAACGGCTGCGTCGCGAGGTGCTGCGCTACGCTGCCGAACGCGGACTGCACGTCGAAGCCATCGAGCGGGAAGAGCAGGGGGTCCTGCCGCTGCCCTGGCGCGCTGCGCCCCCGTCACGGAGCACGACGCCGCTCGTCGCCGGTTACCGCGGGGGCTGGTTTCATCCGACCACCGGCTACAGCTTTCCGCTGGCGCTGCGCTTGGCACAGTTGATCGCCGCGTCGGCACCCGAAGCGCTGGCGGGTCCTGCACTCGATCGCCTGGTCGCTCGACAAGCGCGCCAGCTGCGCTTCAGCTCCTGGCTGAATCGGCTGCTGTTCGCGGCCTTTGCGCCAGAGGACCGTCGCAACGTGCTCGAGCGGTTCTACGGCCTGCCGAGCGACGCGATCCGCCGCTTCTACGCGCATGACACCACCGGCGCCGATCGCGCCCGAATCGTTTGCGGTCGGCCGCCCCGAGGGATCTCCCTCTCCATGGCCATCAGTCGAGGAGCCTTTTCATGACGAACACTGCATTGGATCTGAGCGACAGCCCCACGTTGCTCTCGGCGCTGCTCGACGAGCAGTTCTCGACCGACGGGCTCGCCGACCTCGTCGGCCCGGACGAACCCTCGGTGCCCTGGGAGGTGTGGGAGTCGGCGCTGTATGGGCCGCTCGCGACGCTCCTGCGCCGTCCCGGAAAGGAGTTTCGAGCCCGCCTGGTCGAGGCGGGACATCGACTCGGAGGCGGTCGCGGCGAGGCGCCTGGGGAGCTGCTCGCGATCGTGGAGGCGCTCCACGCCGGCTCCCTCGTGATCGACGACATCGAGGACGGCTCGGCCTACCGGCGCGGAGCGCCGGCGCTGCACGTCACCATCGGCATGCCCAAGGCGCTGAACCTCGGCTCCTGGCTGTATTTCTGGCCCTACCAACTGCTCGCGCGGCTCGCGCTGCATCCCAGCACCGAGCTGGCCTTGCGGCGCGCCATCTCGCGGACTCAGCTCCGTGCGCATCAAGGGCAGGCACTGGATCTCTCCACGCGGGTGGCGGAGCTGCCCCAGCGCGAGCTACCCGCCGTCGTTCGCGTGATCACCAGCCTGAAGACTGGCGCGTTGATGCAGCTCGGGGCGCAGCTCGGCGTGATCGCCGCGGGGGGCCGCGCCGAGCAGATCGCCGCGGCGGCTCGCTTCGGTCGGGAGCTCGGCGTTGGCCTGCAGATGGCGGACGACTGGGGCGGCCTCGCCAGCGAGTCGCGTTGCCACAAGGGGCACGAAGATCTGCTGCACTCCCGCGCGACCTGGCCCTGGGCCTGGCTGGCCGAGTCCGTGGACGAGCTGAGCTACGCCAAGCTGACGCACCTGGCGCGGGAGGTGGCGCGGCGAGACACGCACCCGGAGGTGCTGGCGGAGCGCCTGCGGGAGAGGCTCGGGGATACCCCGCGCGAACGGATCCGCAGGCAGCTGCGCGGAGCGTTGGACGATCTAGCGAGGGTCGCGCCCCAGTCGGCTGTGCTCTCGGAGCTGAAGCGTGCGATCGACGCACTGGAGGTCAGCTATGGCTGAGCGCAGCTCGCAAGCGGGGTCGAAGCGGCCGCGCGCCGCGATCATCGGCAGCGGCTTCGGCGGCCTGGCGGCGGCCATTCGGTTGCAGGCGGCAGGTTACGAGACGGTGCTGTTCGAAGCGCGGGACAAGCCCGGAGGTCGAGCCTACGTGTACGAGCAGGATGGGTTCGTGTTCGACGCGGGACCGACGGTGATCACCGCGCCGCACTGCATCGCGGAGCTGTTCGAGCTGTGTGGTCGCGAGATGAGTCACTACGTTGAGCTGCTGCCGGTCCAGCCCTTCTACCGGCTGGTGTGGGACGACGGCGACTCCTTCGACTACGACGGCGACGGCGATCACATGCTCGAGCAGATCCGCGCTCGGGACCCCCAGGACGCCGAGGGCTACCAGCGGTTCGTCGAGTACACGCGGCAAGTGTTCCAGAAGGGCTACGAGGAGCTGGCGGCGACGCCGTTCCTGCGCTTCGGGGACATGCTCCGCGTCGCGCCGCAGCTGGCGCGTTTACGGGCCGACCGCTCCGTGTACGACACCGTGCGCCGCTTCGTGAAGGACGAGCACGTGCGTCAAGCGCTGTCCTTTCACTCGCTGCTCGTGGGCGGTAACCCGTTCGAGACCAGCGCCATCTACACGTTGATCCACTACCTGGAGCGCAAGTGGGGCGTGTTCTTCCCTCGGGGCGGCACCGGCGCGCTCGTAGCCGCGCTGGTGCGGCTGTATCAGGAGCTGGGCGGCGAGCTGCGTCTGTCCACCCCAGTGCAGAAGATCCGCGCGCTCAGCAGCGAGGACGGCACGACCCATTGGGTCGCGAGCCGTGGTCATGACGCCGAGGCGTTCGACCTGGTGGTCTCGAACGCGGACCTGCACCACACCTACGACAAGCTCTACGCCGACGAACCAGCGGCGCAGCGGACGGCGCGCAAGCTCGAGCGCGCGGACTGGAGCATGTCGCTGTTCGTGCTCTACTTCGGGACGAATCGGCCCTACGACGTCGCCCATCACACCGTCGTCTTCGGGCCCCGCTACAAGGAGCTCTTGGCGGACATCTTCCACGGCAGCGAGCTGCCCGAGGACTTCAGCCTCTACTTGCACGCACCGAGCGTCACGGATCCCTCGCTGGCTCCGCCCGGCTCGGCCGCCTTCTACGTGCTCAGCCCCGTCCCGCACCTCGGTAACGCCAACATCGACTGGGATGCCGTAGCGCCGGCGTACGCGGAGCGGATCCTCGCTTCGCTCGAGCGCGTGATGCCGGACCTCCGGCAACACGTGGTCACGCGCCGCTGGTTCACGCCGAACGACTTCGCCTCGGAGCTGTCGGCCTTCCATGGCTCGGCGTTCTCGGTGGCGCCCAAGCTCACCCAGAGCGCGTGGTTCCGCCCGCACAACCGGGATCCGAAGATCCCGGGCCTGTACATCGCGGGCGCGGGCACGCACCCGGGCGCCGGGCTGCCCGGGGTGATCAACTCGGCCAAGGCCACCACCCGCATCATCTTCGAGGATTTCGGGCTGCCCGCGGCGGGCGCCGCCCGGGGGACGGCAGCGTGAGCCTGACGGCACTCGGAGCGTCCTCGCCGGCCACGTCGCTGGTGGCGGACGACGACCGCCGCGTGCTGACGTGTCGGGCGATCCTCGCCGAGCACGGCAAGAGCTTCGCGCTGGCGAGCCGCCTGCTACCCCAACCTGCGCGGGACGACGCTGCGGTCGTGTACGCCTTGTGCAGGCGCCTCGACGACGCCATCGACGAGGCGCCCGCGAGCGAGGCGACCGCGCGGCTCGCCTGGGTCAACGCCACGGTGGACGCCGTGTACTCGGACCGCCCCCCGGGCGATCCGGTGTTGGCCGCGTTCCGCTCCGTCGCCAGCGAGCGCAACATCTTCGCCGATTACCCGCGTGAGCTGGCGCGCGGGATGGAGATGGACGCGACCGGGGCGCGCTACGAGACGTCCGCCGACCTCTTGCTCTACTGTTACCGCGTGGCCGGCGTGGTGGGCCTGATGATGTGTCACGTGCTCGGAGTCCGACACGAGCGCGCATTGCTGCACGCCACTCACCTGGGCATGGCGATGCAGCTGACGAACATTTGCCGGGACGTGGTGGAAGACTGGCAGCGCGGCCGGCTGTACCTGCCGACCGAGTGGCTGCTCGAAGCTGGAGCGCCGGACCTCACCGCCCTGCGGGGCGGCCCCTTCCCGGCCGAGCACCGCGACGCCATCGGTCAGGTCGTGCGTCGGGCCCTCGACCTGGCAGACGTCTACTACCGCTCCGGCGACCGGGGGCTGTTCGATCTCTCGTTCCGCGCCGCCACCGCCATTCGCTCCGCCAGCCGGGTCTACGCCGCCATCGGCGGGCAGCTCCGCGCGCGCGGGTGCGACGTGCTCCGCGGCCGCGCCTTCGTGCCCACCGGCACCAAGCTTGGCTGGGTCGCCAAGAGCGTGCTCTCCGAAGCACGCTCGCTTCCCCGACGCTGGGCCGCGCCGTTCCGCCCAATACCCATTCATTCTACCGTGAGGTTCTCCGATGTCGTCCTTTGCCAGTGACGTCGCCGTCTACGTGGGTCGGATCCGCGAGTTCGAGAAGAACGACTGGGCGGTGTACGCCGGTTGGGTCGGGCTGATGCTCGGGCTCGTGCTGTCTACCGGCGGGTTCTTGCTGCTCGGCCACTCACGCGGCATCGCCTACCCTGGGGAGGCCTGGATGGTGCCGCTGGGCGCGCTGGTCTTCGCGATCAGCATCTCGATCGACACCATCGGGCACCGCACCATCTACAAGGAGGAGATCAGTCGGGGCGAGGGGTTGGTCCACGGCATCACCATCTTCTGCGGCATCGGCAGCTGCGTGCTCCTGTGCGCCGCCTACCAACAGCGCGCGCTGTTCTGGGTTCCGGCGATGGTGCTCACGGTGCTGTCGTTCGTGTACAGCCTGGTGGACGAAGTATTTCATTGGCGGCGCTACGTCAGCCAGCAGGCGGACCGCGTGGAGATGTGGAGCCACGTCGGGATCTTCGTGGGCCACCTGATCATGATGCTGGGCTGGTGGGCCTGGTTCTTCGCGGGCTACCCGGGGGTGGCCGAGACCCTGGCGGCCTTGGGTCGAGCGCCGTCATGAACGAGACGACCGACACCCCCCGCTATCGCATCGGCGCCGTGGCCAAGATGGTGGGCATCTCCACCCACGCGCTGCGCGCCTGGGAGCGCCGATACGGCGCCCTGAGCCCCGAGCGGACCGGAGCCGGAGATCGACTGTACGTCGACGGCGACGTCGCGCGACTGCGCATCATCAAAGCCTTGCTCGGCTACGGCCACAGCATCGGTCACATCGCGACGCTGCCGGCCCGCGAGCTGAGCGAGCTGATCGCGCGCCATCGCAGCACGGACGCCGATGGCAGCTCGACGGACGCCATCGTGCGACGCTACCTCGACGCGATCGACGCGATGGACATCGAAGGCGCCGAGCGGGTGCTGGTCCGCGCGACGACCGCGCTGTCGCCGTTCGAGGTCGTTCAGCGAGTGCTCGCGCCGGCGCTCGAAGCGGTGGGAGAGCGCTGGCAGGACGGCAGCTTCTGCATCGCGCAGGAGCACGCGGCGTCTGCCTTGGTCCGCGGACACCTGAGCAACCTGGTGTCCTCGCTGCGACCCACCGCCACCGCTCCGCTGGTCATCGCCACCACACCGAGTGGGGAGCTGCACGAGCTCGGTGCGCTGATGGCTGCGGTCGCCGCGGCGCTCCGCGGCTGGCGCACGGTGTACCTCGGACCCAACCTGCCCGCCTCGGAGATCCAGCGGGCCGCAGACCGAGCAGGCGCCCGCGCGGTCTTGCTGTCCATCGTCTCCCTCGACGCCGAGCGCGCGACGGAGCAGCTCCATGCGCTGGCGCGAGGGCTGCCTCCGCGCACGGAGCTCGTGATCGGCGGGCGCGCTGCCGAGGCGCTGCGCGAGCTGCCGCCACGCGTTCGGCTGTTGCGCAGCCTGCAGGAGCTGGACGGGTTTCTCACGGCCTGATGCGCTGGAGCGCGAAGGGCGCTACACTGGCCGTCATGCGCATCGCACTGGCCCTCGGGGCTCTGGGAGCAGCAGTCTTGACCGCGGTGGCGTGCAGCAGCGACGAAGGTGGCACCGCCTCCAACGCGGCCTTTGGCGGCAATGGCGGCGGCGGTACCGGCGGCGGCGACGCCGCCACCCTCAGCAACGTGACCATCGAGCCGGCGAGCGTGACCACGACGGTCGAGCTCGGCAAGACGGCGCAGCAAACGTACAAAGCCTTCGCCCAGGTCGCCGGCCAGCAGACCGACGTGACGACCCAGTGTAGCTGGGGCGTGCCCGCCGAGTTCGGCGCGTTCTCTGGGGCGCAGCTCACCCTCAAGGCCCACGGCGGCGTCACCCAGGTTACTGCGACCTGCGGCGGCGCGAGCGCGCAGTCCCCGCTCACGGTCAAGCTGATCGGGCAGCTCAGCGACGCGACGGCGCCAGCGAACGCCGCGTCGCTGTTCGCGGGAGCTCAAGCGAGCACGGACCCGACCCAGTCTCCAGTGATCGAGTATCCACTCGACGGCGCCGTGGCGCCCAGGAACATCCCCAGCGTCGAGGCGCAGTGGGCGGCGCCCGCGGGGGACGTCTATCACGTGCGCCTCAGCAATCAGCACCTCGAGCTCAGCTTCTTCACCGGCAATCGCGAGGCAAAGCTGACGGAGCTCGAGTGGCAGAGCGTGACCAGCACCATCGCGGGAGCCTCGGTGACGTTCGAGGTCGAGGCGCTCGATGCGCAAGCGCCCGCCACGAAGTACGTGAGCCAACCCGTCGTCTTGAACCTGTCCAAGGACAGCATCGACGACACCGCCATCTATTGGTGGGCGTCCAGCCAGGGTGAGCTGCTCGAGCAGACCTTCAGCGAGACGGACGCGCCCACCTCCATCAAGGGTTCGTGCACCAGCTGCCACTCGGTCTCCCGCTCCGGAAAGCGCATCGGCTACAGCCGCTGCGTGGCCGGAGACTGCAACCAGCTGTTCGGCGGCTTCATGCGCTTCGACGAGGCGACGAAGACCTGGGTGGAGGCCGTGGACGCGGACAACAAGCAGATCCAGGGCTCGTACTCCACGTTCGCACCGGTGGGCTACCCCTTCGCGGACGACAGCCAGTCCGTGGCCTTGTTCGCGCTGGCGACGAACAACCTCGAACTGTACGATCCGGACACCGGCGCCGTGGTGCCCTCGAACGTGGCCACCGTCTCGCGACAGCACCCGAGCGATCCGAACCAAGCGCGCACGGCGACGATGCCGGACTGGTCGCCGGACGGGAAGTCCGTCGTCTTCGCCTCCACGCCCACCGCGGGCCAGTGGATCGACGTGGGGCAGAGCGCGATCGCGACGATGTCGTACGCATTCAACGCCGGCAACCACACCTTCGGCACGCCGAAGTTCCTGGTGTCAGGCGCGGTGACGCTGCCGAGCGGCAGCTACGAGAACTTCTTCTTCCCCAGCTACTCCCCGGACGGCTCGCTGATCGTGTTCAACGCCGCGCGCGGGCCCTGGCGCAACTTCCAGGTGGCCAGCTCTCCGGGTCAGCGGCTGATGCTGACCAACGCGAACGGCGACTGGAACGTGGAGCTCGCGCACATGAACGGTCAGGGTGATCTCGACATCACCTGGCCTCACTGGGCGCCGAGCGCGTCCTCGGACTACCTGTGGATCGTGTTCGCCTCTCAGCGGGACTACGGTCACCGCCTGACGGCGGCCAACACGACCGCGTCCTGCGTGGGCAACGGCGTCATGCAATGCAAGCAGATCTGGATCGGCGCCGTAGCCAAGAACAAGCTGCCCGCCGCGGGCGCCACCAGCGCCGTCGATCCCAGCGCGCCGCCGGTGTGGATGCCGGGCCAAGAGATCACCGCCAACAACATCAGCCCGTATTGGACGCTGCCCAGCGAGTCCGTGGTGCGCTGACTGCGGCTCACTCGGACAGGAGTGCAGGCAAGATACCGCTCGGCGTCTGGAGGGCCATGTCCACGATGCGCACGGCGCGCTCGGCGCTGTCGGCGAGGGCGTAGATGCGCAGCTGCGGGGCGTTGCCGCTCGGGCGTACGTGGGCCACGTCTCCTCCCGCGAAGCGCAGGCGAGTCCCGTCCAGGTAGTCGATCTCCTCGAGCGCGCCGAAGCCACGGTCCGGGCCGAAGTGACGGGCGATGACGGCTTCGAGCTCCGCGCTCCGCGCCGCCAGCGGTCCTTCTGCCGGATGGCGCGCTCCGTCGTGATCGGTCCAGGTCACGACGCCCGCGTCGAAGTGTAGCGAGCGGACCGACGGCTGGTCCGGGCCGAGGCGAGCGAGCAGAGCGCGGCTTCGCTCGGCGCTCACGTGATCCATCAGCGCGCTCTGGCCGAAGCGCGGGGGGAGCTTGGCGAAGAGCTCGACCAGCGAGCACCCCGCCAGCCGCGCGGCGTGCAGCGCCGCGACGATGGGCAGCATGGCATCGCGGGTGGGTAGGGCGCGCAATGTGCCGCGCTCGAGGGTGATGTCCGAGCCGGTCAGAAACCCACCGTTGGCCTCCCAGCCGACCTTGCGCTCGCCCTCGAGCTCCGCCATGGCGGCGATCACCCACGGGGAACCGATGCGCGTGCGCACGACCGGCACGCCTCGCGCCGTGAAATGGCGCTCGATCGCGTCCGTGGCGCTCACCGGTACCGCGATGGCGTCGGCATCCAAATAGCTAGCCACCACGATGCCGAGCTGATCCCCGCCAAAGAAACGCACGCGTCCGTCCGGCTCGACCCCGACCAGCAGCGGACGGTCGCTGTCACCATCCGTGGAGACGATGGCGTCCACCCGGCCCAGACGGGCACGCGCGTCGTCCGCCATCGACTGCAGAAGCCTCAGGCTCTCGTCCGAGATGGCTTCGGTGTCTACGGGTACGAAGCTCTCGGACCGCCCCACCGCGTGCACCTCCGCACCCAGAGCAGCGAGGACCTCCGCGAGCAGCTCGCGACCCACCGCCGAGTGCTCGTACACCAGGATGCGCTGCCCAGACAGCGCGCCGCCCGGGACGACGTCGAGCAGGCGGCGGACGTAGGCGTGGCGCGCCTCATCGCGAATCTCGGGGACCTCCGCAGCGCGGCCGGGCGCGTAGCCTCCGATGTCGTCGAAAGGCGAGGTCGCGCGTGCGCGTGCGTACTCTCGACAGCGCACCCGCTCGACCGCGGCCAAGATGGGCGCCTCGTCGGACTTGAGCACCTCCCCGGAGCGCTTGTTGAACTTGATGCCGTTGCGATCGAAGGGAATGTGGCTCCCGGTCACCATCACGCTGGGGCAACCACGAGCGAGCCCATGGGCCATGAGCGCAGGCGTCGGGAGCTTACCGCAGTACTCGGGGACGAGGCCCAAGTCCGTCGTCGCAGCCGCGACGGCGCGCAGGATGCGATCCGTGCTGGCTCGCAGATCGCCGGCCAGCGCGACGGTCGTACCGGACACGGAGTCCCCCGAGGCGATGCAGTGTTCCAGGAACCCTCGGGTGTTCACGTAGGCCTCGAGATCCGTGATGTCCGTCACCAGGCCCCGGAGGCCGCTGGTCCCGAAGGCCAAGCGCGTGGGCTCTCGCCCACGAAACTCCGCGGCTCGCTCCCCGCCAGCCACGCGGGCGAGCGTCACCGTCGCAGCCTCGCTCTCGAGCCGGTAGCGAACACCGTGCGGGATCAGGCACGCTCCACCGCGCGCGAGTGACATCTGCCCACCCTCGTAGGCGATCCTGACGGCGCTGTCGGGGGAGTCCGGCAGCGCCAGCAGCGTCTCCGGGCCGACTGCGACGCGCTCGAAGGCGCGCCGCTCGTCGAGGCGTAGCCGCCGGAGCTCGAACTCGGACGCCGGCGTGGCGTAGCGGGCCTCGACTCCGGACTGGTCTTCGCTCGGCGCGAGCACGTCGAGCTGCCCCGAGTCGAAGCGCACCACCTGCATGAGCTCACTCACGTCCACGTGCTTGGGCGTGAGCCCCGCCCGCAGCACGTTGTCCGAGCTGGCCATCAGCTCGATGCCGGCGCCGCGCAGATAAGCGTGCGGCACGCCCGCGGGCAGGAACACCCCCTGCCCCGGCTCGAGCCTCACGAGCGCGAGCAGGAACACGAACAAGAGGCCGCGGTCCGGGGCGCCGCCGCGGGACAGCTCACGATGCGCCAGGAGCGCCCAGTGTTCGGGCTCTCGCGTCGAGAAGGCCACCCGCTCGTTTCGTTCGGTGAGCCGCGAGAGCTCGAGCGACCACGCGCGCTCGACGCGAGTGGCGGGTAGCTCGAAGTACGCGCCGAGCAGCCTCCGCAGCCCGACCGGCCCCGGCTCGAAGTCCGGCAGCAGCTCGCGAATCCGAGGTAGACCGTCGAGGGCGCGCGCGATCTCGGCGACCGGCCGGAACCCGCCGAGGGCGTGGAACTCGGTGAGCGCGACCAAGAGCTCGGGCTTGTGATTTCGATCGCGGTACGAGCGCGCCGCCGCGTCGCTCGGCAGTCCGGCCGCCTCCTCCCGCAGAAACCCCGCTCGTGCCTGGTCGCGGCTCGGGTGCACCTGAATCGACAGCGGCACTCGCGCCGAGAGGAGCTTGAGCAAGTAGGGCAGCTCGCCGAACTCTCGTTGGATGTCGGGGCCCAGGATGGCCGCGCCGTGCTCGCGCACCACGCCGTCGAGCGGGAGCTGGTGCCCCTGCACGTGAACCCGAGCTGGAGCGAGTGGGTGAGCCCCGAACCAGGCCTCCGCGAGCGGGCCGGTGCCGGGCGGCAGCCCGAGCAGCGCGGGGATGAAGGTCGAGTCCCCCCAGGCGTAGTCGCGGGTGCTCGGCGTGAGCAGCAGGGGACCTTCGAGCGTGAGGGTCATGATCGTGTTCGCTTGGGGTGGTCTGTCACTTGGGGGGATCCCGCGCGATGACGAAGGCCTCGTCGCCGTCGCGCAGCGTCTGAGTTGGATCGGGGTTGACCTCCAGCTCGCGCTGTCGCGCGATCGCGACGACGCTGATCGCCTTGTCCACCATGGCGTGCGCGTAGTCCCCGAACGCCTTGCCGACGAACTCGCCCGGCACCTGCACGCGATAGAACTCCGAGCCGCGCTCATTGGAGAGCAAGTCCATCACCAGGTCGAAGGCGCCGATGTCCTGCAAGCTGCGCACGAGCAGCGCCGATACTACCAGACTGGTGCTCACAGCGGCGTCCGCGCCCGCCTCGCTCACCACATCGCGGTGCTTGGCATCCACGAGCTCCGCGGCGATGGGGACTTTCGGGTTCACGCGGCGCAGCGCGTGGACCACGACCGCGGTCTCCAGGTCCGAGCGCGGGTCGCGCGGATCCCGTGACAGGACGAGCGCCGCGCCCGCGTCAGCCGCGCTCGCACGGTCCAGGCTCGCGCGCAGCGCGGGGCTGCCGCAGACGAATCGAACGGAAGCGTCCTCCGTCGGCGTCCGCTCCAGGTCCGCCACGATCACGACCCCGGCGTCGGCAAAGCGCGGATCGGCTCGAAACTCCGCGACCGACGCCATGGCGTGGTCGTTGTAGCCCAGTATCAACAGGTGGTCCTTCATCACGAAGCTCCCAAGCCCCCGCAGCCGGCGCTCGCGCGCGTCCATGAACGCCGTGGCCAGCGTTCCGGCGAGCGTACCCAGCACGCCGATACCCAGCACCATGGTCACGAGCGCCACGACGCGCCCGCCGCCCGTGGCCGGGTACAGATCACCGTAGCCCACGGTGGACAGGGTGGTCATGCTCCACCACAGCGCGTCGTCGAGGGACGTCACGTTCTCGTTCGCGCCCCCTTCGAAGGCGTAGAACCCGGCGCCCGCCAAGAGCCAAATGCACACCGTCACGATCACCAGGTAGCCGACGGCGGGCGGCAGCTTCACCCCCCGTCGCTCGAACACGCGCCGGACCAGCACGACGATGCGCAGGATCCGGAGCAGGCGCGCGAAGCGCACGATCCGCGCAGCGCGCAGGGGCTCGATCAGGGGGATGGAGCCGAGCAGATCGATCCAGTTCCTGCGAAGGAACGCCCAGCGATGCTGCGCCTTCGCGAGCCGCCAGGTGAAGTCCGTGAGGAACAACGCGCACACGCCCAGATCCACGTAGCTGATGATGGCACCCGCGGCGTGGTCGCCTTCGAGGCGAGCGTCCACCAAGAGCAACCCGATGCTGGCCAGCGTCAGCGCGATGATGACGCGGTCCCACCAGCCGGGGAGCTTGGGCTCGACGTAGATGTGAGCGTTGCCAGACATTCGACGATCGCGCGCGAGTATGTGCCCCGGGCTCCCGTGGTGTCCAGCGCACGGCGCGCAGCCACGCGCAGGCGCGAAGCGCCGAGCATGGCGAGCACCGCCCCGGCCTGACCGACGCCGAGCAAGCCGGTACGATCGAAGGCCCGCAGCGATCGCAACCCGCCCACGCACACGCCCACGCAACACGCCCCCGCCCACGCGACACGCCCCCGCCCACGCAACACGCGACACGCCCACGCCCACGCCCTCGCGCCACGCCCACGCCATCGCAACACGCCCACGCAACCCGCCCACGCAAACGCAACCCGCCCACGCCCCCCCGTCGCGCGATCCGCGTCAGCGCCGCGCCGGCCCTTGGGTGACGCGCACCAGCGTGCCGATCACGCGATTGAAGCTCGCGACACGCTCCGCCGACAGCGCGGGCAAGTAGCCCATGACCTCGGCCACCTCGAAGCACGCCTGCGCCTCCCGCAGCGATCCGAGCGCCGTCGCGTACCGCGCCCCGCGGTTTCGCCCCCGCGACTGCGACCCTTCCGCGACGTTGAGCGGCGCGCTCGCGAGCGCCCGCCGGCACTGCCGCGCGAGATCCGGCTCCCGTCGCTCGAGCTCCCGCACCAGCGGCATCAAGTCCCGGATCAACTCGAGCAACACCGAATAGATTCGTAGCATCGTAGACACTCCTGGTTCGCCGCCCGCGCCCGCTGCGCGGCGGTCGTCCCCCCACCGCCACCGGCTCGCGCAGGCGCCGTCCAGGCTGCGCGCGAAGCGCGCACGGCGCGCAGCCACGCGCAGGCGAAGCCGAGCATGGCGAGCACCGCCCCGGCCTGGACGACGCCGAGCAAGCCGGTAAACTCAGACGACCGCAGCGCAGGCTGCGCGCGAAGCGCGCACGGCGCGCAGTCACGCACAGGCGAAACCGAGCATGGCGAGCACCGCCCCGGCCTGAACGACGCCGAGCAAGCCGGTACCCGTCAGACGACCGCAGCGAGCCCCCCTCGCCCACGCCCCCGCAACACGCCCCCGCCCACGCACACGCAATCGCAACCCGCCCACGCCCCCGCAACCCGCCCCCGCCCACGCAACACGCGACACGCCCCCGCCCACGCGACACGCCCCCGCCCACGCAACACGCGACACGCCCACGCCCTCGCGACACGCCCACGCCCTCGCGACACGCCCACGCCCACGCGACACGCCTCCGCGAACGCGCCAGGCCCACGCCATCGCACGCGCGCGCGCGGACCCACAGGCACGCGAACGAGCGCCGCCGCCGCTCCATCAGACCCCCGGGTTTGTCGGTCCGGCTGAGGCCGGGGCTGGCTGGCGCGGCCCTCGAAGCGGATACCTCTTGACGGGCTCGGCGCTACGGGTAGCTTTCGGCCTCCGCCACCCCTGGAGAGGTGACCGAGTGGCCGAAGGTACCCGCTTGCTAAGCGGGCGTAGGTCAAAAGCCTACCGAGGGTTCGAATCCCTCCCTCTCCGCCAGCCCGCCGTGCCCGCGTCGGACCGCCAAGGAGCTCGGTCCGCTCGAGGTGAGCATGGCCAACCCGTCCGGACGGGATCCCGCGGAGGTCCGGAATGCCTGAGCAGACGCACTCGATTCAGCGGGCGGCGGCGCGATCGCGACTGGCACGAGCTTCGCAACCGCGGATCACACCATGGCGTTCTTGCTCCGCTGTTCGCACACTTCACCCCTCGTCGGCCTAGTGCTCATCCTGACGAGCGCCTGTGGCAGCAGCGACCCCGACGCGTTGTTCGGACCCGCGTCGCAGGGCAGCGGCGGCGCTGCTGCCCCGACGCCGACCACGGGGACTCCACCCTACTCGAGCGGCGGAACGACGGGCACCACGGGCCCGAGCGACGCGGGCGCGCCGGGCACGAGCGACGCGGGCGCGCCGCCACCGCCCGCCGCAGGAGGTTCGAGCGGACAGGTCCCGAGCGCCGGCCCGAGCTGCCAGGGGCTGTGTGGTAGCTCGACGCCCGATCAGTCGTGCTGGTGCGACGCCGAGTGCAGCAAGTACGGCGACTGCTGCGGCGACTTCGACCCGGTCTGCACCTCGGGCTGCACACCCGCGCATTGCGGCAGCGACGCCCCGGCCTGGCAGCAGTCTACGGCCGCTTGTTATTGCGACGCGGACTGCGTCGGCTTCGGCGACTGCTGCGTCAACAAGCCGGCGGTGTGCGGCAGCTGAGCCCCAAGCTCACTCTCGCCGTCGGGGCAGCTTCTTCAAGCTCTGCAGCATGACCCAGCCCGGCCCGGTCAGCTCCGTCATGAACAGCCCCTCGCCGCCGAAGAACGACTTGAGGCAGCCGCCCACGCCCCGCACGGAGTAGCCCACCTCGGCGGAGAACACCGCCAGGTTGCCCGTGGACACGAGCAGCTTCTCGTGCCCGCGCAGCCGCCGCTCGATGAAGTCCCCAGCGCCGTGGACGATCACGATCCCAGAACCGGACAGCCGCTGCAGAAACAGACCTGCGCCGCCGAACAGCATCGCGCCGGCCGAGCGAGCCACCGTCACGTCGATCTCGACGTCGCCGAGCCCCGCCACGAACGAACCGCTCGTGCACACGATGGGCCCGCGCGACAAATCCCAAGTGACCAACCGGCCCGGCTCGTTGTTGCAGAGCACGACCTGCGCGCCGTCCCGCTCGCAGGTGACGTGCGTCAGTGACACCCCCTCACCCGAGAACAGTCTCCCCATCGCCTTGCCGGCGCCGCCGGGGATGCGCAGGGCCCAGTTGATTCCATAGGAGTAGGCGAGCAGCGAGCCGCGCGAGCACCACAGGCTCTGGCCGCGACGCAGCGTGATCGTCGTCGTCTGCGCGATGACCCCGCTGATCTCGATGTCTTGACAGTAGTTCGCCAGCTCCTCGCGCTCGAGGTGGACCAGCGCCTGCAGTACCGTACCGTCGGGCTCCATCGTTCCTTGCACTAGTCGCGATGCTCGAGTCTGACAATCCTTCGGCTCAAAGGGGTTGCGTCAAGCTGGGTGACGCAGGACCCTGCGCGGGTATCCCGTGCGCCCGCCCGTCGCCTTGCTCTTCGTCTCGCTGCTCGCGAGCTGCGGCTCGCGCTCGGGGTTGTCCACCAGCGACGAGGCGGGTAGCGCCAGCGGCGGCAGCTCGGGCGGCGCCGCGACGGGAGGCGCGAGCTCGGGCGGAGCAGGCGGCAGCGACGCCCAGGCGGGCCTCTGTCCACCTGGAAGTCCGCCGGTGGTGTTGGTCGGCGAGGCTCACGACGCCTACGGCATCGCGCTGGACGCGTCGCACGTCTACTTCACGCGCGCGCCCAGCAGCGGCTCGGGCCTGGTGCAGCGCGTCCCCAAGACCGGCGGCGCCGTGGAGACGCTGGCCGCTGGCCAGAGCCGGCCCCGCAGCCTGGTCGTGGATCAAACCCACGTCTACTTCACCACGCCCACGTCCGGCGAAGTGAAGCGCGTACGCAAGGACGGCGCGGCGCTCACCGTGCTCGCGAGCTTCCAGAACTTCCCCGAGGGCATCGCGGTCGCGGGTTCGTGGTTGTTCTGGGTCCGCTCCAGCGCGCCGGGCGGCAAGCTGATGCGCCTCGCGCTCCCGGACGGTCAGCCGGAGGTCCTCGTCGACGGCATCAACGACGCCTGGGCCCTCGCCGAGCACAGCGGGTGGCTCTACTACACGGCTGGGAGCACGAGCACGTCCGTGTCGCCGCGCATCCAGCGCTTCGGCGCGAGTTGGTCGCCGGGCACGCCGCCCGAGACCCTGGCGCTGATCGACCTCGGGATGCACGCCCTCGCCGTGGACGCGACGCACGTCTACTACTCCACCAACCCGGACCTCGGACGCGTCGCGAAGGCCGGCGGCGCTCCCGTCACGCTGTTCGGCGGCGGCTTCTTCGTGCGCGGGGTGTACGCCGCCGCGGCGCACGTCTATTTCGTGGAGTCCGCCGGCGCGGGGGCACCGGAAGGAGCAGTGCACCGCTACGACAAGACCAGCGGTCAGCTCGAGACCATCGCGACGGCGCAGCACGTGCCCCGCGCAGTCGCCGCGGACACGGACTGCGTCTACTGGACGAACTCGGGCTTCCAGAGCGCGGGCGGCAGCGTGATGCGCGGACCCCGGTAGCGCCCCTCAGCGCCAGGTCTCGCGCAGGATCGCGATGCCGCGCTGCCGCTCGAGGTCATCGAGCGCGGCGAAGCCCAGCCGCAGGAAGGGCTGGGCGCGGCCGTCGAACGCGAAGCGCTGCCCGGGCTGGAAGAACACGCCGCGCTCGAGCGCGCGCGCGGCCCAGCTCGCGACGTCCACTGCCGACTCGGTGCGCACCCACAAGGCCATGCCTCCGCTGGGCACCCTCACGTCGAGCGCGTCGCCGAATGCGGCGCGAAGCTCCGTCGCCATGGCATCCCGCCGCGCGTGGTAGACGCGACGCATCCGGTGCGCGTGGCGCGTCACCTCACCGTCCTCGAACAACTCGGCCAGCGCGCGCTCGAGCACGAGATCGCCCTGACGATCCACGAACACGCGAGCACGCGTCATGCGCTCGAGCACCGGGCGCGGCGCGACGACGTAGCCCACGCGCAACCCCGGCGCGAGGATCTTGGACAGCGTACCGAAATGGATCACGACTCCGGCGTCGTCGGCGCTGGCCAGCGGGAGGACTGGACGTCCGTCGTAGTGAAACTCGTGGTCGTAGTCGTCCTCGAGGATCGCGAAGCGGTGCCGACGGGCGCGCTCGAGCAGTCCGAGCCGTCGCGGTGCCGACAGGGTCACGGTCGTCGGGTACTGATGGTGTGGTGTGAGATAGAGGGCCCGAACCGCGTGGGACGCGAGCACTCGATCCAGGTGCTCGAGGGACAAGCCATGTCGATCGACGGCGACGGGCACCAGCTGAACCCCGCTCGCGCGCAGGGCAGCCCACGCCGCGCGATAGCCCCAAGCCTCGACGGCCACGACGTCCCCAGGCGACAGGACGCTTCGCGCCAGGAGATCGAGCGCCATCTGGCTTCCCCGAGTCACGAGCACGTCGTCCGCATCGGCGGCGACGCCGCGGGTCCGTGCGACGTGCCGGGCGAGGGCCTCGCGCAGAGCCACGTCACCGCGGGCGTCTCCATAGTCCAGCAAGCTCGTGTCCCGCAGCGCTCGACGCAGCGCTCGGGCGAGCTCTGCGGTCGGCACCAAGCGCACATCCGGCGTACCGCCCCCCATCGGGAGCGGCGCCGAGCTGGGTGGCGGGCCCTCGCGTGAAGCTCGTGGCAGGGCGAACCCCACGCGCCCAGGATCGCGGGGCACGCGCAGCTCACTCGCGCGCCTCGGGCGCTCGGCGGGGATGCGCGCCGACACGAAGGTTCCGCGCCCTGGCGCGGTCTCCAGCCAGCCCTCGGCTTGCAGTTCGGCGAGCGCGCGCAGCACGGTGTTGCGATGAGCGCCGAGGCTCTCGGCCAGGCGCCGCGATCCCGGGAGCCGCGCGCCCGGCCTCAGGCGCCCGCGTCGGATGTCGTCGCCGATGGTGCGCGCGATGCGCGCGAACACGGGCTCGGCGGCGCCCCCCCGGAGCTCGAAGGGCAGCTCGACTGGTCTAGTAGAATTCTTCAAACTGGTACTATCCAGTATGCCACTGAGGCGCCAGGGTGTCGTCCATGACCGCCCGAGACGCCGCCCCGAGCCCGCGTACCCGCCTGCAACGCCACCCGGAGCGCGGGAGCCACGAGCGCGCCCGGGTGAGGGACATCCTGGACCAGGGCCTCGTGGCGCACGTGGGCCTCGCGGGGCCGGAGGGTCCGTTCGTGCTGCCCATGGCCTACGCGCGGGTGGCCGACGAGCTCGTCCTGCACGGGTCGCGCGGCAGCCGTCTGATGCAAGAGCTCGCGTCGGGCGCGCCCGTGTGCGTGACGGTGACCCTGGTGGACGGCCTGGTGATCGCGCGCTCCGCGTTTCGCTGCAGCATGAACTATCGCTCGGTGGTCGTGTTCGGTCGCGCTCGCTCGGTCGACGGCGCGGACGAGAAACGGAGACTGCTCGACCTCTTCGTTCGGAGACTCACGCTCGGCGTCAGCCCTCGAGCAGCGTCCGACGAGGAGCTGGCCGCGACGGCGGTCGTTGCCTTGGAGCTGACGGAGAGCAGCGCGAAGCTCCGCAGCGGTGGCCCTCGGGATCTGCCGGGGGACCTGGAGTCGAACACCTGGGCGGGAGAGGTTCCCCTGCGCGTGGTGCAGCTCGCGCCACGGGCAGAGCCGGACGTGCCGCAGACGGCGATCCCCCCGCTGCTCTCCGATGGCTTGGCGGGATAGCGCGCCGCTCAGATGTTGACCGAGCGACCGTCCACGCCGAGCGCTGCCTCCTTGACGGCCTCCGCCAGGGTGGGATGCGCGTGGCAGACGCGAGCCAGATCCTCCGAGCTCGCGCCGAACTCCATGGCGACCGCCGCTTCTGCGATCAGATCGCCCGCGCGGGGCCCGATGATGTGCACCCCGAGGATGCGGTCCGTCTGTTCGTGCGCGAGCACCTTGACGCGGCCCTCGGGCATGCCGAGCGCGCGTGCACGCCCGTTGGCAGCGAACGGGAACAGGCCCTTGCGGTAAGGGATGTTCGCCTCGCGCAGCTCGTCTTCGCTCTTGCCCACGGTCGCAATCTCGGGATGGGTGTACACGATGCCGGGGATGGCGTCGTAGTTGACGTGGCCGTAGCCCGTCACGAGGTGCTCGACGCAGGCGACGCCCTCCTCTTCGGCCTTGTGCGCCAGCATGGGTCCCGCGATCACGTCGCCCACGGCGTAGACGCCCTTCACGTTGGTGGCGAAGTGCGGCCCCACCTGGATGCGCCCCCGCCCGTCGAGCTCGACGCCAATGCGCTCGAGGCCGAGGCCGTCGGTGTTGGGGACCCGCCCGACCGCGACCAGCAGCCGATCGCAGGTGATGGGCTCGGCGCCGTCGACGTGCACGGTGACGGTCTGCCCCTCCACGCTGGCGGACGTGACGCGGCTACCGAGCCGGAGCTCGAGCCCTTGTCGCCGGAACACGCGCTCGGCCTCGCGCGCGATCTCCGAGTCCATTCCCGGCAAGATGCGGTCGAGGTACTCGAGCACCGTGACCCTGGCGCCGAGCCGCTGCCACACGCTGCCGAGCTCGAGCCCGATGTAGCCCGCGCCGATCACGACCAGATGCTCGGGCACGGTTGGATACGCCAGCGCCTCGGTGCTGGTGCCGATCCGGTCGCCGTCGAAGGGCACCCCCGGCAGCGCGGCCACGTTGCTGCCGGTCGCGATCAGCACGTTCTTGGCCTCGACCTCGACCACGTCGTCCCCCTCGATCTGGACGCGATCCGGCGCCAGGAAGCTGGCGTGACCCGCGTAGCGCCTGATCTTGTTCTTCTTCAACAACCCCGCCACGCCCTGGGTCAGCGTGCGGACGATGTCGTCCTTCTTCTCGAGCATGGCCGGCAAGTCCAGCTCGACGCCGCTCACGATCACCCCAAACCGCCGCAACCCATCCTTGGCTTCGTGGAACTTCTCGCTCGACTCGAGCAGCGCCTTGCTCGGGATGCAGCCCACGCGCAGGCAGGTCCCACCGAGCGCGGGCTCCCGCTCCACACAGGCCACGTCCAGTCCGAGCTGGGCGGCGCGGATC
Organism: Polyangiaceae bacterium; assembly: GCA_019637295.1. Lineage (GTDB taxonomy): Bacteria > Myxococcota_A > Polyangia > Polyangiales > Polyangiaceae > JACKEA01. Next base: position 27,109 of record JAHBVX010000014.1, on the reverse strand, counting down.
GCCGCCGTGTATCCTCCCGGACCCGCTCCCAGGACCACCAGATCGTGCTTCGCCATCGCGGTCAGTCCATAGCCCCCCTGGCCCCAGAACCCAACCCTGGCCGCGCGAGCGCGTCTCAGTTCGTCGCGAGCAGCTTGCCGCGGACCGTCACGGGCACGCCGTCCACGAGCACGGTCGCGTGGGCGCCGCACGCCGCGAAGCTGGTGCGCGCGCTCCAGGTCGCGCCCGTCACCCGCGCGGCGGGATCCCCCACCGCGAGGTGTAGCCCCGGGAGGTTCTGATCCACGAGCGCCTCACCCGTGGCCTGCTCGATGCCGTAGTTCACCCCCAGGGCGACCAGACCGACGCGATCCGAGTTCTCGGCGAAGTGCAGCATGGCGCCAATCTCCCGCTCCAGCGCGGCCGCGCCGGGCGCGTGCACCGCCACCACGCGACTGCTCTCGATGCGCAGCTGCACGGGCCGGTCACCGAGCTGGCCTTCGCGTGCGCCGAAGTACTCGCCCAGGCTGGCATCGACGGCAAACACGCCGTCCACCCGAGCCGGGGACGCGTACAGCGCTCCGGCGGGCAGGTTCCCCCAGCGCCCCGGCGCGAGGCGACCGAGCTGAGCGAACCAGCGACACGACTCGGCGAGCTCCACGTGCAGCGCCGTACCGGACGGGCTGTGCACCTCGAGCTGCCGCGCCCCCCGTAGCTTCGCGAGCACACGCTCGCCGCACTGAGCGACGCGGTCGTAGTCGATGCGCTGACCTCGACAAAAGGCCAGCGTGCTGATCCCAGGCATGTGGGCGTGACGCAGCCCCAGCTGCCGGACGCGGTGCAGCACCTGCTGCCGCAGGCCGAGCTCACCCGGGAGCGCCGACGCGATGAACACGCTGGCGTGAGCGTTCTCGAGCGCGCCCGCGACCCAGTCCGGGAGCGCCGGCAGCGGCCGTCGGCCCAGCTTGGCGAGATCCACCGCGCGCACCTCCGCGCCGAGAGCTCGCGCGCAGTGCACTAGCGCTCGAGCCGCATCCGCCGCGACGCGATCGTGCACCAGCACCAAGCGCTCGCCCGCCTGGAGCTGCAGGGCCGTGCGCACGCAGACCTCGGCCGCGCGCGCGAGCTCGTCCACGCGAGGCTGGGTGGTCGCGACACTCATGATGGCCTCAGTGTACGGGCTGGGCCCCCGCCGCACCAGCCCCCCGCGACACCGGCGCCCGCTCACGCTACCTCGTCGGACGGTAGATCTGGTCGAACGTGCCGCCGTCGTCGAAGTGGACCCGCTGCACCTCGGCCCAGCTGGTGAACACCTCCTTGACGCTGAAGCGCTGGATGGCCGGGAAGCGCGCGGCGTACTTGGCCAGGACCTCGGGGCTCCGCGGGCGGTAGTAGTGCTTGGCGGCGAGCTCCTGGCCGGTGGGCGTGTACAGAAACTCGAGGTAGGCCTGGGCGACCTCGCGCGTCCCGTGTTTGTCGACGTACTTGTCGATTAGCGCGACGGGAGGCTCGGCGCTGATGCTCGTGGAGGGCATCACGATCTCGAACTTGCCGTTGCCCACCTCGTTCACGGTCATGAGCGCCTCGTTCTCCCACGTGATCAGCACGTCGCCCATCCGCCGCTCGACGAACGTAGTCGTGGAGCCGCGAGCTCCCGAGTCGAGCACGGGCACGTTCTTGTAGATCTTCTCGACCAACTCCCGCGCCGCTTGGTCGCTTCCGCCGGGCTTGTTCCGGGCGTGACCCCACGCCGCCAGGTAGTTCAGCCGCGCGCCGCCGGAGGTCTTCGGATTCGGCGTGATGACGCTGACGCCCTCTTTGGCCAGATCGTCCCAATCGCGGATGCCCTTGGGGTTGCCCGCGCGCACCAGGAGCACGATCGTGGTCGTGTAGGGCGCGCTGTCGTGCGGCAGCCGCTGCTGCCAGTCCTTCGGCAACAGGTTCGCCTTCTCGTGCATCATGTCGATGTCGTGGGACACCGCCAGGGTCACGACGTCTGCCTCCAGTCCATCGATCACGGCGCGCGTCTGCTTCCCCGCACCCCCGTGTGACATCCGGACGTTCACGGACTTGCCGGACTTCTGCTGCCAGTGCGCGGAGAACTCGCGATTGACCTCCGTGTACAGCTCGCGGGTCGGATCGTAGCTCACGTTGAGCAGCGTCAGCTCGTCAGCGGGAGACTTCTTGCAGCCCGCTGCCCCGAGCGTCAGAGCCAGGGCCAGAGCCAGGGTGAGGGAGTACGAGCGATCGAACATGGGAACCTCGTGGACGCGCGGCGCCCAAGCACTCTACCGCGGCAGGCGCCGGAGCCCCTGCCGCCGTGTCTTGGTTCGACTGTACGTTATAACGGACTGCGGAGCTATACCAACGGAAGGTTGCGCTTGACAGGCGTCTGTTATAACGGATAGCAATTACTGCCATGCAAGACACGCGCTCGGCTGGGTTCGGCCGACGGGCCCCGTCCGCCCTCAGCTACTCACTTGGGCCCGGCGAGCGCCCTCGAGACTGGGTGCCGGACGAGGCCGCGAGCCCGGATGAGGCCGCACTTGCGTCGGGTGTCCCGGAGCCGCTCCAGGCGCCTCAGCGCTGCAGCTCGACCTCCGATCTCGCCGCCGCCGCCGCCGATCTCTCCGTAGGCGCTACGACGCCCGCGCGTCACCCGGGTAGCCAAACCGCGCCACGAAGGCGCGGTGTGGTTGCAGGGAAGGATCGGAGTCCTTGAATAGCTCGCGCGCGCGGTACCCGGTGAACAGCGACGCTACCGTCACTCGTCGCTCGCTCACCTCGAAGCGTGCTCGCCACTCTTTGTGCGCGAGGATGAAGCCCTCGCCGTCGCGTCGGATCCGACGATACGGATGGGGGGAGGGACCGAGCGCGAGGGCGCTGATCAGGCCCGCGCGCAGCTCGACGCCGAGGCTCTGCAGGAACTCCAGCTGCGCGCTGGCGAGCTCCGCGAAGCTCACCTCGAAGCCCGGCGCCGGATCCTCGGGCGCTCCGAGCCAGCCGGGTCCGCCGCTCGCCACCGCGTCGGCGTAGGGAACGTACGGCTTGATGTCGAGCACGGGCGTACCGTCGAGCATGTCGACGCCGCGCACCCGCAGCGACAGCCCGTCGATGGCCAGCAGCTCGACCACGCTCAGGCCGATGGGGTTGGGTCGGTGCGGTGAGCGCGTCGCGAACAGCCCGCGACGCTTGGGGCTGCGCGGCGGCCTCACCTTGGCGTGCCAGCCGGGGCTGCGATGAAACCAGAACACGATCCACAGCGCGTCGCCCACCTCGAGATCCTCGAGCGCGAACTCGAAGCCGCGCCCCGCCTCCAGCTCGATCGTCCCCTCCACGTCGCGCGCGGCAGCCGGCTGGCGGGGCGCTGCCGCCGGATCGGCGAAGGGCGAGCGCACCACCCCGATGGGTTCGACCACGTAGCTGGAGCGCGGCTGACGGTCCGACGACCCGGTCACTGTGGCGTCGGCAAGAAGGGGAGGGATGGAAGCTTGTACCCGCGCAGCCCGGCCGCCACGAGCTCAGCGCGGTCGACCTCGCCCTTCAGCTTGAACGGCACGTCCACGTTCCACTTGTCCGTGCCGAGGTTGGCGTGACCGTCGAAGGTGTAGGGGACCTTGGGCGACGCCAACAGCGAGGACAGCGCGCTGACGTTCGACCACGGCACCATCATGTCCGTCGCGACGATGGCGGTCGCCTTGCCGTCCACGCTGGCGCTCGACGCGGTCTGCGCCTGGCCGACCTCCACGCCCGAGCCCACGCTCAGCTTGCCGCGCACCTCGCGCACGCTGATGCGGAAGGAGTTCGGGTTCTCGACCGAGAGCTCCACGCTCAGCTTGATGCCGGTCGCGTCTCCGCCGCTGAGCTTGAACGAGTGCGGCGTGATCTTCGGCATCTCGGGCTTGCTACAGCCAGCCGCCAAGAGCGCGCCCGCGAGCACGGCTGGGTAGAGGGCCCGACCTGTCATGAGCGCAGCATGCCACAGTTCCGTGCGCCCACCCACGTTCCCGCGTCGCTCAGAACGGCAGGCTCACCCGCGCGGACAGGGGCGAGTCCGTCGGATCGAGCGCGAAGAACGCGGCGCTGAGCAGCAGGTTGTACCAGAAGTGAATCGCGACCGGCGGGGCCAAGCTGAAGGAGTGCGTGCGGTACGAGTGTCCCAAGAAGCTGCCCACGGTGGTGATGTACGGAACGCCGTACAGCAAGTAACGCACGCTCTGGTCGCCTGGCACCGCCAGCGCGTTGGTCGCGTGCGCGAAGCCGAAGAACAGGGAGCCACCAACCCAGCCCGCCGTCTCGTCGGAGCGTCGCGTCATCTCCGACTGGATGATGCCGCGGAACAAGGCCTCCTCGCCCATCGCCACGTGTTGGAACAGACCGACACCGATCGCGCCCGCGGCGGGGTAGCCCCAGCTCCGATCCACGGTCCGCCCGAACAAGTTGGGATCCTCACCGGCGCGGCTCCGACCGGCGTCCGGCTCCACCCACAGCGAGAGCCCCACGCCCAGCGTCGCCATCACCAGCGTGCCCAGCCACACGTCCGTGTGACGAAGCACGCTCGGGTTGAAGGGCGCGGTCGCCAGCTCGGCCGGCGTGTCCTGGGGGACGTAGCGCATGCCACCGGCGCGCTGCTCCTCGAACAAAGCGTCGGCGTAGCTGTAGGCCCACAGGTTCTGCAGCGCGATGAGCGGTGCGGCGGCGGCGGGGTGACTCGCACCCTCGAGCCCTTCGTCCCGGTGCACCATCACCGCCGCGGCCGTGCCCAGCTCCGCGGCGGCGAGCCCCATGAACACCGCGGCCTCCGCGGTCCGGCCCTGACACACGTGGCCGAGCCCAGGAAAGAACAGCGCCGTCTCGGCTGCGCAGTCGGCGGCGCGCTGCCGCTCCCGAGACTCACGCTCGCGCGGCATCTCCGGCGCGTCCGCCCGGGTGCGCGCCGGCATGGGACCAGGCCCGCAGCCAGCGAGCGCCGCTCCGCTGGCCAGCACGCTCACGAGTCGTCGCACGGCCTCGACTCATGCCACGCCGGCGCGCCGGGCGAAACGCCCTGTCCGGCCCCCCGGCTTCGACCCGCCCGCGCTTCTGAGGTATGGGGCGGAAATGACTCACGCCTACATCTCCGGCACCGGCTTCTACGTGCCGCCCGAGGTCGTCAGCAACGAAGTCCTGCGGGAGAAGTACGGGATCGACACGACCCACGAGTGGATCGTGCAGCGTACGGGGATCGAGGAGCGCCGCTTCGCTGCAGCGGGCGTGGGCACGAGCGATCTGGCGCTGCACGCGTCCCGCGACGCCATCGAGCGCGCGGGGCTGACGCCGCGGGATCTGGACATGATCCTGCTGGCCACGCTCTCTCCGGATCACGCCTTCCCCGGGTCCGGCGTGTACCTGCAAGAGAAGCTCGGGTTGTGCACCGGAGACAGCCCCAAGTTCGTACCGGCGCTGGACATTCGCAACCAGTGTTCGGGCTTCGTCTACGGCTTGGCCACCGCGAGCAGCATGGTCGAGTCGGGTCGCTGCAAGCACGTGCTGCTGGTGGGCGCCGAGACCCACTCCGCGGCCCTCGACCTGTCCACCGACGGGCGGACCATCTCGTCCTTGTTCGGAGACGGCGCGGGCGCCGTCGTCGTCAGCGCCACCGAGGAGGACCGCGGCATTCGCGGCTGGTACCTGGGGGCGGACGGGCGGCACGCGGACGTGCTCTCGCAGAAGGTGTGGGACATCAAGCAGCGACCCTTCATCCCGCTGAACGAGCAGGGCGTTGGACAGGTTCAGCCCTCGCACATGTGGGCGCACATGGACGGCAAGCTCGTGTTCCGCAACGCGGTGGAGCGCATGATCGGCGCGCTGATGCAGGCGTGCATGGATCAGAACCTGACCCGCGACGACATCGACTTGTTCTTCTTCCACCAGGCCAACATGCGGATCAACCAGTACGTCGCGCAGCAGATCGGGCTGCCCGAAGACAAGGTGGTCCACAACATCCAGCGCTACGGCAACACCACCGCGGCCACGATCCCCATCCTGCTCGCGGAGGCGGAGCGTTCGGGCCGCTTGAAGCGTGGTATGAAGATCGCGATGGTCGCCTTCGGCTCGGGTTTCACCTGGGGCTCGGTCATCGCGGACTGGTGAGCGTCCTCCGGCTCATCGCTTCCTTCAGCGTCCTGGCCAGCGTGCTCGTGCTCGGCGCCACGGCCGCTGCGCAGCCGGCGGGTCCGGAGCCCCCGGCCGTGAAGCTCACGCCACCGAAGCTGCTGTCGGAGCCGCGGGTGGACTACCCGGCGGGCGCCCGTGGCGACGCCCGGGTCGTGCTCACGTTGGTAGTGGATCGGACCGGCGCGGTGACGGCGGCGATCGCCAGCGACGTGAACGAGCCGTTCTCGTCCGCGGCGTCGGCCGCGGCGCTCGAGTTCCTGTTCGAGCCCGCGCTGCGTGACGGTGTCCCCGTCGCCGCGAAGATCCGCATGGAGCTGGTGTTCCGCGAGCCGCCCCCGCCATCGGTCGACCCGCAAGACGACGAAGCGGAGCAGCCGCCCGAGCCCGAGCCCGAGCCCGAGCCCGCGGGGCCCATCGAGGTGGTGGTCCGCGGTGAGCGCGCCGAGCCCTCGCGCAGCGCGTCCCTCAGCCGCGCCGAGGTGCGCCAGATCCCGGGGACCTTCGGCGATCCGTTTCGCGCCATCGAGGCGCTGCCGGGCGTCACTCCCATCGTCTCGGGGCTTCCGTTCTTCTTCATCCGCGGCGCGCCGCCCGGCAACGTGGGCTACTTCCTCGACGGCGTGCGGGTGCCGCTGTTGTTTCACGTGGGCATCGGGCCCTCCGTGGTGCACCCCGGGCTCATCGAGCGCGTCGATCTCTACCCGGGCGGCTATCCCGCTCGCTATGGTCGCTTCGCGGGCGGCATCGTCGCGGGCGAGACCACCGAGCCTACCAGTCGGTTCAAGGGCGAGTACAACCTGCGCCTGTTCGACGCGGGAGCGATGGTGGAGGTTCCCTTCGCGGACGGCCGCGGCACCGCGCTGGTCGGGGGTCGCTACTCGTACACGGCGTTCTTACTCTCGCTAGTCTCTCCTGGAACGCTGCTGGAGTACTGGGACTACCAGGCTCGGGTGACCTACGATCTCACCCGCGAGGACCGCGTGGGCGTGTTCGCCTTCGGCTCCTACGACTTCCTCGGCCAGGTCACCGAGACGAGCACGCTGACCCTGTTCGGCACCGAGTTTCACCGTGTGGATCTGCGCTACGATCGCCGGCTGCACGGCAAGGGCAACCTGCGCACGGCGCTGACGATCGGGCTGGACAAGTCCAGCGTGCAGCAGGATCGCTCCGTAGTCAGCCGTCTGCTCGGCGGACGCACCGAGCTCACCCAGCGGCTCGACGAGCAAGTGTCGATGCGCGCGGGTACGGACATTCAGTTCGACACCTACTCGGTGGAGCTCGGGACCAACGATCTCTCGCCCGAGGCCACGCGCGCGTCGGCGCTGTTTCCCAGCCGCACGGACATGGCGTTCGGTGTCCGCGGGGACGTCGTGGTCACGATCGACGATCGCCTCGAGGTGACGCCGGGCGTGCGAGCGGATCTGTACGCGTCCGATGGCGCCAGCGCGGTGGGCGTGGATCCGCGGGTGGCGGGGCGCCTCACGGTCAGCGAGCGCGTGGCCGTGCTCAGCACCTTCGGCGTCGCCCACCAGCCGCCCGCCTTCGTCGTGCCCGTGCCGGGGTTTCAGCCGGGGGGGCTGCGTGGCGGTCTGCAGCGCGCCCTGCAGCAGAGCCTGGGGCTCGAGCTGGACTTGGGGGACGACACCCTGCTCACCACCACCGTGTTTCAGAACGCCTTCTTCAACATGACCGATCCCCTCGGCGCGAGCGAGCCCGAGCTGGATGGCTGCGCGCCCGGCACCTTCCCGGCCGAGTCGCTGGCGGGCGACTACGTCGTCAGTCGTGACAACCCGCCCGACTGCGCTGCCCGCTTCGAGCCCGGCACCCTCGGACCGGATCGCAGCGGCGGGGGCGGGCAGGCGGCGAGCAGTCGGGGTGGCCGGCGCGCGGTGGATTTGTTCGAGGTGCGCACCCTCGGCTCGGCCTACGGCCTCGAGGTGTTCCTCAAGCGCAAGCTCACGCGCAAATTTGGAGGCTTCGTGAGCTACACCTTGTCCCGCTCCACCCGCAGCTACCAACGTCGACAGTACGTGGCGGCCTTCGATCGCACTCACGTGCTGAACGTCGCGGCTGCCTACGATCTGGGGCGCAACTGGCGCGCGGGCGGCCGGGTCATGTTCTACACCGGCCTGCCCACGCCGCCGAACCCCTTCGAGCCCGACAAGACCCGCCTGCCCCCGTTCTTCCGCGCGGACGCGCGGCTCGAGAAGCGCTGGCAGCTCAGCGACACGGCCTGGATCTCGGCGATCGCCGAGTGGATGAACGCGACCCTGAACAAAGAGCCGGTGCAGACGGAGTGTACCCTCGCCGGCTGCGAAGCCGAGACGATCGGCCCCGTGACCATTCCCAGTATTGGGCTAGAAGGAGGGTTCTGATGACGCCGCTGTGTTCACGTCTGATCGCGAGCGTGGTCGTGCTGACCTGTCTTGCCTGCGGCGCGCAAGACCCGCCCAAGGCGCCGCCCTGCGAACGGGAGTGTCAAGACGCGGTCGCGCTGCGCGCGCTGCGCGAGATGGCGAAGCTGGTGTACAACCTCAAGCTTCAGGGGCAGCCCGTGGGACCGCAAGATGCCACGACCCCGTGTCCGCTCGGGGGTCAGGCCCGCGTGTTCGGCGAGGCGTACTCCAACGCGCTCCAAGGCTCCACCGAGGTGCAGCTCAGCTACGTGTTCGAGACCTGCCGCTACCTGTCGCGAGACGACGAGCCGGGGGAGAACTACGACATGACCCTGGACGGCACGCTGAGCCAGGTCGGTACCCTCGCGGTGCAGCCCACCGCCAGCACCGCGCTGGTCATGGCCAGCGAGTCGATGAGCTTCGCAGGCTCGGTGTACGACCCGCCGCTCGCGTTCAACGAGCTCGAGTGTGCGGTGTCCCTGGGCCAGAGCGGCAACAGCCTCGCTGGCTTCATCTGCGATCGCGAGGCGGGGCTCGAGCTGTGAGCCGCGTGATCGCGGGCGAGAAATGTGGGATACCAGGCGAGCTTGCCGGTCGACGCCGTGTACGAGGGTATCGAGCTCGATCCGGTCTGACTCGCTCAGAACCGCGCGGCCATGTGGCGCGCCGCCACGCCGGGCTCGAGGGCGACCGTCAAGCGCAGGCCCACGCCCGAGAAGCCGTCGTAGTCGGTGCGCGACTCCATGGCACGCGCGACGGTCACGTACGGCCCCAGGGCGAGCCACGTCGTCGGCTGCACGTCGACACCCACCTCCAGGGTCACGTCGCCCCGCAGCGCGTCGCCCGCGTGCGGCGAGCTCAGGTGCACGCCGCCGAGGGCCGCGCCCAGCCAGGGATCGATCACGAACTCGGGCAGCAAGTGCAGCGCGCCGCGCAGCCCGAAGCGCTGAAAGTTGCCGGAGCACTTGCCGGCTTCCGCGCAGCGGCGCTCGCCCAGCTCCTCCGAGAGGCTGGCCAGCTCGCCGTACGCGCCCAGCTCCAGTGAGGGGAACAGCCGATAGCCGAGCGACACGCCGCCCACGGCGAAGGCCGCGTCGCTGCCCACCGCAGCGAGGCCGCGGGCGCCGAGCTCGACGCTGCCGGCGCGGGCCTCACGCTCCCCGTCGAGGGGCGCGTCCACGCCCTGATCGTGCAGCGTCTCACGGGCGACGCTCGGCGCAGGTGCCAGCAGGGTGAGAACGACGGGTGGCAGCAACAGCGAGCAGCGGAGCCTCATGCTCGCTGCAGCAGCAAGCGGCGTGCCGCCCGCCCGGGGCGCCATTCTCCGGGTGATCGCCGTCCGCTGCGCCGCGTCAGCCGCGCGCGCCGGCGCCTCAGTGTTGCCGGGTTGCCACACGCGCCGGACGAGTCACTTGCGGATGTGGACGATGGTCCGGCGCTCGGCGGGCTGCGTGATCCCGTGCCACTGACTCGGCACCTCGGGCTCCGCCCATTGCCAGACGCGCTGCGCGTCGGCTGGGCTGAGCTGCACGTTCCCTTCACTGCGCTCGATGCCGAAGCGGCTGTGCCAGCTGGCGCCGTGCAGGAGTTGCCCGCTAGACAGCTCGACGGCGTAGGGCACGTCGTAGGCGTCGAAGTGCTCTTCCACGCTCTTGGGGTCCAGCTTGGCCGCGGTGATGTGCTTGCCCACCACCTCGAAGCTGCCCTGCGCGGTTGAGGCGGAAGTCTGCGGATCGCCCAGCCGATCACGGCCCACGCTCACCAGCGTCACGAACAGCGCCTTCCTGCCCTCGTACATCACGGCGGTGCCGGTCACGATGCTGACGTCGATCCACTTCTGATCGCCCTGCGCGAAGTTCGGCCACGCGTTGCGCTTGCGCACGACGGTGGCGTCGCGATGGCGGATGTACTTGTTGTCCGGCGTGGCCCAGTACTTCAGGGGTCCGACGGTGCGGAACCGGCCGGTGAGGGGGATGATCGAGTGGTACTCGATGGGACCGAGCTTCTCGGCCTCGCCCTTCTCCACGTCCCAGTAGCGAATGCCACGCTTGACGATGAAGGCGAGGGGCAGATCCACCTTGTCGCTCAGCTCGACCCCTTGGAACGTGCTGCCCTTGGAGGGCTCGAGATCCGTGGCGCGCACGAAGCGCCCGTTGGTCGTCAGCGCCAAGCGCTGCATGTTCCCGCCCGGATCCAGCGCGGACCAGGAGCCCACCACGGCGATCACGCTGCGGCGGCGGAGCTTGCCCACCTCCTTCACCGCGTTCTCGCGCTCGGCGTCGCGCTCGAAGATGGGCGTCTCCTTGTGCGCAGTGGCGTAGGTGTAGGGCAGGGGCTGCTCGAGCTTGGGCGCCAGCGCCATCGCCGCCAGGGTCGGGTGCGTCAGATCCGTGGTGGCCGCCTCGCCGGCGCACACGAAGCCTCGCGGCCGGATCGGGTACCAGCCACCCTCGCAGCCTTGCTTCGAGTAGGGCTGCTCGGCGCGGGCGACGAGGGCTCCGGCGTGCAAGTAGCCCAGCTGCCGCCCCGTCGGAGAGGGCCGCTCGAGCACGGGCACCACCTCCGCGATGGCGCCGAGCTTGGGGCCATTCTCCGCTGGGATGGGGACGCTCGGGATCTCACCGTCCTCGTCGGCCTTGGCGAGCGCCGGACCCTTTTCCCCGTCGCCGTTGCAGCCGCCGAGGAGCAGAAGCGCGGCCCAGCCGACGAGGAGCGTGGTGGTTGCGCGGTAGCTCATGGGTCCGGCCTGTCATGGTTTGCGCCCGCGGGCCCAATTTCTGGCGCTTCACGGCGGGCCGCGGGCTATGCTCCGCCCACTAGGAGGCCAGGGATGAGCCAGCGATTCTTGTGGGCGGTTGCGACGGGAGCTTTGCTGCTGTGGGCGTGCGGGAGCGACGACGATGACCGACCTCGTCCGCCCAGCGGCACCGGCGGCACCGGCGGGAGCGTGGGCGGCACCGGCGGCACCGGCGGAGGCGGGGCGGGCACGGGTGGCAGCGCAGCCGCCGCAGGCAGCGGGGGCACGGCGGGCGACGGCGGAACCACTGTGCCCTGCGACGACCCCTCGGATTCGACGAAGGCAGCCCTGTGCCTCGCGCTCGAGCCAGAGACCATCCAGTTCCTCCCGTCGAACCCGGCGTTCGACGGTAAGGGCGTTTTGTTCGTCGAGATCTTCGACACGCCCACGCCGGCGCTGGGCGCGACGCCGATAGCGAGTCAGCTGCTGCCCGCCCAAGATGGCGGCGCGGACGCGGGGTTCGTGGAGGCGACGCTGGCTCAGCTCACCGCGGCTCCGATCCGATTCGACGGACTGTCCGCGACGGACAAGCTGTACGCGCGCGCCATCTTCGTCGACAACGACGCGGTGCTGAGCGCCGGGGCGCCGTTGCCCGGGGTGTGGTTCGCCGGAATAGACCTCATCGACGGCATCGGGGGCACCCCGCCGCTCTACGAGCTCTCGCTCACCGCGGGTGAGGGCACGGGGATCGTGCGCAAGCTGATCGCGCTCCGGAAGCTGGCGTTGACCGTCAGTCGCGCGTCTGGCGCGAGCCCCAAGGGGGACGGCCAAGGCCCGCTGACCTTCGTCGCCGTCGATGGCGTCCAGGTCGCCCCGACCACGAACGTCTGGGGTCTCGGCAGCGCGTTGTGCGGGGATCTCTCCGGCACGTCGCCGTTCACGGTCGAGGGCTTCGTCGTCGGCAGCGGCACCAAGCACCTGCTCGCCGTGCTCGACGACTTCGGCGTCGGTTCGGCGGGCTTGCCCGCTGGCGCGATGACCAACGGGCAGGTCAGCGGCACGACCTTCACGATCCCCACCGGGGACTCGGTGAACATCCCGTTCGACGCCTACGCGGTGCTCGCCAACGTGGAGCTCGGCACGGCCTTCGACGGCCCGGACGGCGGCGCGGACAACGCGTCCTGCGCAACGCCGGACGCTGGCGCTGACGCCGGCGCGGGCGACGCCAGTACGGACTGAGCATAGCCTCCCGTCGGCGACACCTGTGAACCCTCGCCCTGTGCGCCACGCGCACGGTGCGACGGATCTGCGCCGCATCGGTGCGGCATGCGGGTTGCACTGGCGATCGCGGATGCAACCCTTGGCTTTGGCGCGCATCCTGGGCGCTCGTGCGGGCATCGCGCCGGTCCCCCACTCGCTCGGGTTCGAGCTCACGCATCTGTGCAACCTCGCGTGCACGTACTGCGATCGCCACACGCCTTCTTCCACGGAGATGAGCCGCGAGCAGATCCTCGGCGCGCTCGCCCAGTTCGTCGAGCTCGGCACCCGCGTCGTCTCGCTCGACGGCGGCGAGCCCCTGACCCACCCTCACGTCCACGAGATCGCCGCCTTCCTCGTGCAGCACGGTGTCACCGTACACATGAACACCAACGGCATCCTGGTGCCCAAGCGCCTGGCGACCATTCGGCTGGTGTCGCGCGTGAAGATCAGCCTGGATGGACCTCGCACAGCGCACGATCGCATGCGCGGCGCCGGCGCCTTCGACAAGGCGATGGCCGGCATCGACGCGGCCCGCGAGGCCGGAGCGCCGGTCGAGCTCACCTGCGTGATTGGCCTTCACAACTACGAGCTCGTCGACGAGCTGCTCGACTTCGTCGAGGCCCGGGGCCTGCCGATCGTATTTCAGCCGGTGCGGCCCAGCCTGTTCTTGGACAGCCCTCGGGACGGGTCGAGCTTCGTGCCGGCCGCTGCTCAGGTGCGGCGCGCGTTCCGGCGCGTGGAAGCGCGCAAGCGCGGCGGCAGCCCGGTCCACAATCGCTGGAGCAGCCTGCGACACTTCCGTCGCTACCCCGAGCCCACGCGGGTACCTTGCGCCGCCGGCATCATCAACGTCACCCTGGGCCCCGAGGGGGATTTACATCACTGCGGCCAGGTCAGTCGCGCCCACGACGCTCCGAATGTGGTCGAGGTCGGCGCGGGCACGGCGTTCGATCGCCTCGTTCGGGGCGGCTGCTCCGAGTGCTGGTGCGCGCGCGTCGTCGAGGAGAACCTGGCCTGGGGTGGGCGCTTCGACCAGATGCTCGAGCCCGCGGAGGGCAAGGCCGAGCCCAGCCGCGGCGAGCGACGGCACTTGCCGGTGGTGTGAGTCATGCGCGTGTGCCTCGACAGTCGCTACGTTCGTGAGCGCCCGAGCGGCATCGGCGCTTACGTGGGCGCACTCATCGAGCGCTTGCCCCGGCTCGCGCCGGACTCGACCTTCGAGCTATGGGTCCACCCGCGCGCGCCGCGACCTCTCTCGTCCGAGCCGACGGTGACCGAGACCGTCGTGCGCGCCCCCGCCAACGGTCTGGGCACGCTGCTCCGTCCGAGCCGCCTCGGCGACTTGAAGGACATCGATGTGCTTCACGCGCCGTTCAACCTGCTCGGTCGCGGGCTCCAGGTGCCGACGGTCGTGACCATCCATGACTTGATGTGGCTCGACCGACCCACGCTGTGCGAGGCCGTCTCGCCGCTGCTTCCGGCCAAGGTGTTGTTCTACCGAGATGGGATCCTGCGCGCTCTCACGCGAGCGACCCGCATCGTGACCATCAGTAGCGCCAGCGCCGACGCTATCCTCGCTCGCGCGCCACGGGCCGCGCCTCGACTCCGAGTCATCCCCCACGGTGTGGATGCGCGCTTTCGCCCGCCCGCAGAGCGCGCGGCGGTGGAGCGGCGGCTCGACGAGCGACTCGGGATTGTGGACCCCTACTTCCTCGTCGTGGGCCAGAACACGCCGAGCAAGAACCACGCAGCGGTTCTGCACGCCTTCGCGCGGGCGCGGTTGCCCAAGAACTACCGGCTCGTGCTGCTGCAACGGCTGTACAAGAGCCGTTGGGGCCGCGGGCTCGAAGCCGAGGCGCGACGCCTCGGGATCCGCCATCGGCTCCTCTCCCTACCTGCCGTCACCGACTCGGAGCTGCTCGAGCTGCTGCAGGGAGCCACGGCCCTGGTGCAGTTCTCCCGCTTCGAGGGCTTCGGCCTGCCGGTGCTCGAGGCGGCCGCCTGCGGCACCCCCGTCGTCGCCAGTGACATCGCGCCGCTCCGCGAGGTGATGGGCGGGGCGGCGCTGCACGTCCCACTGCGCGCCGAGGCGCTGTCGCGTGCGCTCGAGCGCATCGCTCACGACGCGACCCTGTGGCGTGAGCTGTCCCACGCCGGCCTCGAGCGCAGCCGCGAGTTCTCGTGGCACCGGTCCGCGACGGCGCACCTGGAGGTGTACCGCGACGCCGCTCGCGCGGGGCGAGGATGGTGAGGGGCTCCCCGCCGGCCTCCGCAATCGGACCTCCATGCGGCCTGGAAGTGTGGCATCATCACGGCGCAGGGAACCGGGAGGTGCGCGTGCACAGCCTCGCCTCCGCCAGACAGGAGTTCGATCGATGTCCATGGAAAGCTTCGTGAAGTTCTTCGAGGGCCATGTCCTCACCAACGCCGAGCTGAAGGCGCGTCTAGACGACGCCGAAGGGCGGGAGGCGTACATTCGTCTGGCCCTCGCCGAGGGCGAGAGCGCGGGCTTCTCCTTCACCCGTGAGGAGCTGATCCAAGTGATGGACGCCACGGAGCAGACCATCAACCCACAGCTGTCCGACAGCCAGCTCGACGGCGTCGTGGGTGGAACCGGCGGCTCGAGCGCGCCCGCGCCCACGGTCAAGATCCAGCAGCTCCCCACCTTGAAGGGACCCCCGCTCAAGAGCCCACTTACCCATCCCCAGACCACCGTCATGTGCTGCTGGTGAGCCTTCGACGCTCGAGCGCAGGCGACGGCGATGAAGTCACCGTAGGGAGACTTCACGCGACTTGCCCGATGCCCTGATTGCAGCTTGCGGGCGCATTCAGAGCTCGTCGAGTTCGGAGAAGCACCAGTCCGCGAGCTGGAGCAGATCCTTCGCGCCGCCCGACGGGATGCGATCCGGTGCGGGCCCGCGCGTCTTCGGCGCGGGCACCTTCTCGGCGACGAGCAGAAGTCCGGTGGTCTTCTCCAAGCCGTGCGCGCGAGTCTGCCAGCGCCCATCGTGGCGGCCGCGCACGCCGATGCCACGGAGCGCGCTCGCCTCCGGTGGAGCGCTGCCGAACCAGTCGAGGTACTCGGCCAGCGCCCACACGCGCCCGCCGGAGCGCTGGGTGCGCCACACGTAGGCGAGGACCCAGGCGTCCTCCCGAACGCGAACGGCCCACACGTCGCCCGGGGCGGCGGGCCGGCGGGGGAGGCCGCGGACCGGTTTGGCGGCAGCCGGTCGCGAGCGGCGCGGTGGCGGGCGGGCGGCGGCAGGCGCGGCGCGCTTCGCATCACGCGTCGCCGTCGCCTTGGTGACCCCGAACAGGGTCTTGGCGTTGCTCCAGCTCACGCCGTTCGCGCCGCGCCAGAAGCCTAGGGGAGCGTCGACCTCGGTGCGGACCGTAGGCCGCGCGTCGCGCTCGCGGTGAGACACGAAGCGCGTGGCCATGCCCACGTGCGGCGGCGCCTCGAGGATCCCGGCGAACGCCAGCGTCTCGACCACGCTGCGCGACGCGGCGCCGTGGCGATCTTCGGCGAACAGTCCCAGCGCGCGGACCGCCGAGAACGCTGCGCCCGCCCGCGCGGCCGGCGGCAACGCGTCGAGCGCCAGCAGGATGGCGGCTAGGTGTCGGCGCGCCGCGGGCGACGGCTTCGCAGGCCCGCGCGGCCACTGCTCGAGCGCCAGCGCCGCCCACGGCAGGTCGCCCGGGATGCCGCTGCCCCAGCGGTGCCACTGCATGAACTCCTCGGCGCGGTCGCGCACCACCTCGCGCTCGAGCCCACAGATCGGGCACGACGCGGAGCCCTTGGCGCCGCCCGCGAAGCGGTGGGCCGGCAGCCGGGCTGCGAGCAGCCCCGCCTCCAGATACGCGCCGTGCGGCGGTCCATCGCCATCGAGGCTCGCCACGAACAGCCGCGCCGCGTCCGCGATGGACCGGGTGCGCTTGCTCTTCACGATGCGCGTCACCAGCGCGTCGTGGGTCACGCGCGTGCGCTGGTTGGGCGCGAGCCCTCGCTCGTCGAGCCACGCCAGATCCGCGGCCGCGAAGGTGGACGGCACCCGCACGCCCTTGTCATGGATGACGTTTCGCTGATCGTACAGGCGCTCCAGCAACGCGCACGCGCGCTCCAGGTCCGCGGCCTCGAGGTTCTGCAGTGTCACGGCGCGCGACGATAGCACCACGCGGACGAGCGGGCGCGGCCGCGGCCTCGCCGCGCTCGTCTCGAGGTTGCGTGCCCCGCGCTTGACACACGCCGTTCGGTTGGTATTACTTTCCATAGAAAGTAATGGAGGCCGAGTTGGAGTCCGCGATCACAGCCAAGGGACAGGCGACAATCCCCAAAGAGATCCGCGAGTATCTCAAGCTGAAGCCCGGCGACCGGGTGAAGTTCTTCAAACACCCGAACGGAACGGTCGTCCTGTTGCCCAAGCTTCCGGCTTCGGCGATGCGCGGGATGCTCGGTCGCAAAGGCCGCGCCGTGACGCTCGAGGAAATGAATGAAGCCGTGGCCGGCGGCGCACTCGACAAGGCGCGGCGCCGCCCCAGACAATGATTGGCCTCGATACGAACATTCTCGTTCGCTACCTGGTCCAGGACGATGCCCGGCAGTCGCAGACCGCGACGCGCATCATCGAGAGCGAGCTGAGCGTCGACAATCCCGGTTTCGTCAGCGTCGTCGTGATGGCGGAGACGGCATGGGTATTGGAGCGGGCCTACGGCCTCGCTGCCGCAGAGATTGCATCGGCCATCGAGCGAATGCTGCAAGTCGAAGCGTTGGTCGTCGAGGACGAACAGCAAGTATTCGCCGCAATGACCGCGCTAGCGGAGGGCGCAGGCTCCTTCGCCGACGCCCTGATCGCAGCGCTCGGCGAGAAGGCCGGGTGCCGGCATACGCTGACGTTCGACCGGAAGGCGGCACGCCTCGCGGGCTTCGTGCTTGCTTGACGTGGCGGCGCGGCCCGCGGAGCGGTGGACCGGCAGCCAAGCTCCAAGCTCGCGACCCGCTCTCTCACGCCGAGCCCGGCCCGAGCCGACGTCCCGAGCCCGCGCCAGCGCGGCGAGCCGCGATCTCCGAGGTGATCGATGAAAGTGCTACGGCTCGCTCGTAAGTCCGAGGAACAGCTCGAGCCCTTGATCGAGCGCCGCGATCGACGCGATGGGAGATGCCGGCCAGTCCTACTGCCAAGGCACCGAATGGGCCACGAACACAGACGAGCCGTAGACCGGTGGGCCCGTGCCGAAGTCGAGCGGGGTGGAGGCGACGCCAATGAGCTCCGGCCCATGAGCGGGTGGCAATGGGAACCCGTGCACCACGTACGCGGGGTCCCACCCGCTCGCGGGCAGCGGGCGCGCCCACTGCTTGGCGGGGTCGGCCGCGAAGCGGAAGAGCACGCGGCCCGGCGGCACGAGCCCACTGCCGAGATCGACGCTCGACGTGCACTGCGCGATGACGAACACGACGGCCTCGCTGAGCACGTAACCTGCAGCGCCGAGCGGCGTGCATCCCGGTACGGACCGCGACCAAGGCATGACCCCGCTCGTGTAGAGCGGCAGCACGATCATCCCCGCGGGCAGCACCCCGGTGCCATAGTCGTACGGAGAGTTGGCGTGCCCGACCAGCATCGGCAACCACGCATGGTGCTTCGCGGGGATGACCCCGTCGAGGGGCGCGAACTTGAGCAGCTTTGCGACGCCGGTGCTCGGCAGGATGCTGACCATGAACGCGCCGTTCGTGAGGGGACCCGTGCCCAGATCCGCGGTGCCCGACACGGTGCCCGAGACGACCAAGCTCTGATCGTTCATGTTCAGCGTCAGCGCGGTCACGGTACCCGTACCCGCGAGCTTGAGCGGACGAGGGGGGTAGTCATACGGGAGTAGGAGCCTCTCGTAGACGATGGTGGGACCACTCGTCGCCTGTAGCCCGCTTCCGAAATCGATGGCGGTCGCGTTGGAGAGGATGGCCATCGGCTCCCCGACGAAGTCCACGACCGTGGCCCAAACCTTCGCCGGCCCCGTGAACGTCGCTGCCCGCCCCGCTACCCAGTAGCTGTGCCCAGCGACGTGCTGGCGCACCGCGAACAGCCCCGAGGGCGCCTGCGGCAGCGGTCCGGTCCCCAGGTCGGGCGCGCCGGAGTACACGCCGGCGACCGTGCGGTACTCGGTGTCCCCCCACATGCTCGTCGGGACGGCCTCGGTAGGGAATATGTAGCGCACCTGCATCCCGCCACCGTGGAGGAAGTCGATGACCTCGTTCGTGCCGCTGAGCCCCGCGCGCCGTACGGCGACCGCAGTACGGTTCTCATACTGGAGCTTGTCGACGGCTAGCAGCTCGTCCCCGGGCCCGAGGCCCAGCGTAGTCACGGTCTTCACGTCCCCCGGACACTCGGGCACGCGATCGCAGTCTTCGTCGAAATACGTCGCGCACGACTCCGGCGCGGGCAGGACCTCGCCTTGACACGCACCATAGCCGGAGCCGAGGGTGTTGCAGCTTCGAACGCCCGGGCTGCACAGCCCAACTCCGCCCGTGCCCGCGGGGCCGGTGTAGCACTCGATGGTGTGGCCTGGACTGCACACGCAGAAGTCACCCTCTTCGTTGACCTCCCCGTCGCAGTCGTCGTCCACCGCGGTCGCGCAAGTCTCGGCCACGGGTGTGACCTCGCCGAAACAGGCGCCGTAGCCCGAGCCGTCGGTCAGGCACACTTCGATGCCCGCTTTGCACGCGCCGACCCCGAGGGTGCCCGCGGGCCCGCTGTAGCAGGGCTCGGTGTGACCGGGCGTACAGACCAGTAGCCCGCCGTCACCTCCGTCAACACCCGTTTCCGCGTCGGACGCATCAGGCTCGGACCCGTCCCCTGCATCAGGCTCCGCCGCGTCGTCGCTGCCGTCCGCTGCCGCGTCGTCGCTGCCGTCCGCTGCCGCGTCGTCGCTCGCTTCGGTCGCCGCGTCGCTCGCGTCGAGGGTAGCGTCGGCCCCGCCGTCGCCGTCCACGCCGGCGTCGAGGGCGCCGTCGACGGTCGCGTCGACGCCCGCCTCCACGTCCACTGCGGCATCACCGCCGGGCACGCGCGATTGCGCCGGATCGTCGCCACCGCAACCGGCAGCCCCGAGCGCGCTCATCAGCAACAGCGCGCCGCACCGTTCAAGCTCGTTCCGCCCGCGACCCCGCGCCGTGCCGACCACGACCACACCCTACACCACGCGCGCCTGCGGGCAAGCGCCGCGCACGAGGATGCGCCAAGGAATGCAACGCGTTGCCGCGCGTTTGGGAAAGCCGATGGAAGCCGAAACGCGGCGCAATGCGCGATCGAAGTCAGAGCTCGGTCAGCGTCCGGTCAGTGACCGCGACAACGCCGCGGTCCCCTGCAGCGGTGACTTTCCCAAACCCGCCGTCGCGTGACCCTAACTCCGCACGAGTCCCCAACAATCAGTCCAGCGCGCCGTGCGCGGGCCGCCGCGACCATGCCGTAGGCTCGCTGCACGATGTCGAGCACGGTGGCGGGGCGTTGGCCCGGGTCGGTGGTGGGGCGAAAGCCCGCCATCATGAAATGGACGATTGCGGCGCTGGTCCTGGTCGCGAGCCTCGCGCTCGCCCGGCGCGCCACGGCGGAGGGGTTCGGCCCCGAGACGATCTGGTACACGTCGGTGACGGCCTGTCAGGGAACCCCATGTTGGGTGGCAGACGTGAACGGAGATGGCCTGGCCGACACCATCGCCCACGAATACAAAGGCTGGTTCGACGCGGACTTCAACGTCGCGCTCGGGACCACGCAAGGGGTCGATCGGCCCGTGGCCTGGCTGAACTTCTTCCTCGGCGAGTGGACGGGGTTCGGAGACGTGGACGGCGACGGCAAGGCCGACATGGTGGTCTACTTCGAGCAGACCGGCATCGCCGTGTTTCCGTCGACGGGCTGGTCCTTCGACGTGAACGCCGCGGATGTCTGGTCGGAGGAGGAGCCGCCCGGGCCGATGTTTCTGGCCGACGCGAATGGCGATGGACTCGCCGATCTCGTGGCGTTCGATCAGGACTCGCCGGGCACCGTGCTGGTGTACCTGTCCACGGGCTCCGGGCTGACCAACGGGGACGGCTTCGACGGCCCGTACGTGTGGCACTCGAGCTTCGCTCCCGCCGGCCACGTTCCGCTCGTGGCTGACGTGGATGGCGACGGCAAGGCGGACATCGTCAGCATCGACGGCTCGAACGTGGTGAGAGTCGCCCTGTCCACGGGAAGCTCCTTCGGCACCGCCAGCACCTGGCACTCGAACCTGGCCGGGAGCGGTGAGCGTACGCGGCTCGGTGACGTCGATGGTGACGGCAAGGCGGATCTGGTGGTGTTCCCGGAGTCGGGGCAGACCCCGCGCTCGGTGACCGTCTCGCTGTCCACCGGGAGCGCGTTCTCGACCGCCTCGCTGGCGCACGACGACTTCTGCGCGGGCAGCGACGAGTGCCACGCCGCCGACGTGAACGGAGACGGCAAGGCGGATCTGCTCGCGCTCGTGACGGCGACGGCAGGCTCGTACACGGAGGGGGAGGCCTACGCGGCGTTACGACAGCCCTGCAGTATCTTCGACACGGTGGGAACGAGCTGCGAAGACGGGCTGTGGTGCAACGGCGCAGAGGAGTGCAACTCCAGCCACCAGTGCGTCGCCGCGACGAACCCGACGGACGACGGCAACCCGTGCACGCTCGACTTCTGCGATGAGCAGACCCACAGCGTGTGGCATGCCAGCGTGAACCCCGACGACGGCAACTCTTGCACCATCGACTCTTGCGATCCCGTCAATGGCGTGCAGAACGTCCCGCTGCCGGACGATGAGGTGTGCACGACAGGCAACCCCTGCGACGGCCCGGCGACGTGCCGGGGAGGCTGGTGCGCCGGTTCGGGATTCGGCGGCGGGGACCCTTGCCTCGTCTACTCCTGCGATCCCGTGCTCGGAATGAGCGCCGAGCCGGCGACGGACGGCACCACGTGCGTCTGGGGTGGCTCGTGCTCGGGCGGGTCCGAGTGTCAGAGCGGCCAGTGCGTGGCCCTGCCCGATCCGGCGCCTCCGGCCGGCTACGAGTGCTTCGAGTGCCGCGATGGGAGAGGGGGTCCGGAGTACACGGACCCCAAGCCCTCGGGCTCGCCCTGCGACGATGGCAACCCCTGCACCATCAACGAGTGCGATGGCTCTGGAACGTGCAGCGCGACGCCGGTGGCGTCCGGCACCGTGTGCAGCGACGGCAATCCCTGCAACGGCGTGGAGCTGTGCAACGGCTCGGGCACGTGCCAGAGCGGCACCGCTCCGGACGTCGACGACGGCAACCCCTGCACGGCTGACAGCTGTGACGCTTTTCTCGGCGTGCTGAACACGCCGCTCCCACGTGGGGCTACCCCCGCCGGCTGCAACAGTGGAGGCATGGAGTGCGACGGCGCGGGCCGCTGCGACGAGCCGGCGGAGTCGGCGCCCGAGCCGGTGCCCTCGCCCATCGATCCGACGGCAGCCACTTGGATTACGGACGCGACCGCGTTCCTCTACGCCGGGCAAGACCCCATTCAGGCCAAGCCCGCGGGCGCGTCCATCGACCCGCTCGATCCGAAGCGCGTGACGGTGCTGCGCGGTCGCGTGCTCGGTCGCGACTGCACTGCGCCAGCAACCTGCATCAGCAAGTCGGGCGCGGAGCTCCCCCTGCCAGGCGTGGTCGTGAGCATCCTCGGCAAGAAGGACTCGTGGGGACAGACGCTCACCCGCGACGACGGCTGGTTCGACCTGGCGGTAGAGGGCGGCGCTCCGCTCACCGTGACCTTCGAGCGCGAGGGCTACCTCGCGTCCCAGCGCACGACCAAGGTCCTGCCCTGGAACGAGTACGTCCCGCTCGACGACGTGATCCTGGTGAAGCCAACCTCGACCTTTGCTGACGTGACCCTCAACCCGTCGTCGAGTGGACCCGGGCAGATGGTGACCGGGCCGCTGGTAAGCGAGGGGCCCTCCGCGGACGACCGCGAGCGCCGTGGCCGGCTGTTCATCCCGGACGGCGTAGCCGCGACCGTGGAGACCGGCTCGGGCAGCTCCCAGCCGAGCCAAATCCGCATCCGGATCAGCGAGTACACCCAGTGGAGCGAGGGCGCCGCGACCAACTCCATGCCCGGCGACCTGCCCGCAGCCAGCGGCTACACCTACGCCGTCGAGCTGGGCGTCGACGGCGCGGAAAGCGTCGAGTTCCACGACGGCGAGACGGAGCCCACGCCGGTGGCCATCCCGTTCTACGTCGACAACTTCCTCGGCTTCCGCGTCGGCGCGAACGTGCCGCTCGGCTACTACGACAAGGAAGCGGGCTACTGGAAGGCCGCCGAGAGCGGCCGGGTGATCCGCATCGCGGACATCACCAACGGGCGCGCCGAGATCGACCTCGACAGCGGACTGCCCGGCGGCGATCTCGATCCGGACACTCTGCCTTCGGAGCTGGGCTTCACCGACGAAGAGCTCGACGCGCTGGGAGACACGTACTCGGTTGGCGACGAGCTCTGGCGCGCGCGCATGACGCACTTCACGCCATGGGACCTGAACTGGCCCTACGGCCCCCCGCGCTGCGACGACGGCGGCCCTTGCTACAACGACGACGAAGGCACGGCCACCGGACCGGACCCGGACCCGGACTGCAGCTCGACCAAGTCCGGCTCGATCATCGAGTGCGAGTCGCAGACCCTCGGTGAGACGCTACCGCTGGCGGGCACGGATCAGTCGCTGCACTACCGCAGCAGCCGGACTCCCGGAGACGCCAGCCGGCGCACCGTGACCTTCCGACTGCCCAGTACGCCCAAGGACGCGCGAATGTGGTTCGAGGCGCAGCTCAACATCGGCGGGCGAATCACCAACTGGTCGAAGTACTCCAAGTACGCCTACGGCTCGACCCAGCAGGTCGTGTGGGACGGGAAGGATGCGTACGGCCGGTACACGCTCGGCGAGGAGCGGGGCCAGCTGCTCGTGTCCGAGGTCTATCCCGCCGTCTACTACGACGCGGAGGACTTTGCCGCCTTCGCCTCCAGTCTGTCGGGCATGGCTGCAGCTTCGACGGACCGACAGGTGATCCGCATCACTCGCTCCTTTCCAGTCACTCTGGGCGGCATGGACGCTCGAGTCCACGACCTCGGCGGCTGGTCTCTCAGCGACGTGCACTGGTACGATCCGCAGGGCCGCGAGCTGCACCTGGGCACGGGGCAGCGAAGGACCGTGGAGACGGTGGGCAACGTCGTCGAAGTAATAAAGACCGGTATGCCCTACAATACTCTCACCGTCGACGCGCAGGGGGTAGTGTACGTTGGTGGCTACGGCGGCGTGTACCGCATCCTTCCGGGCGGCAACACGACGCTGATCGCTGGCGGAGGAACGAACCCGTGCGGCGACAACGTGGACCCGACGAGTTGTGAATTGTTGCCTGAGGGCATCGCCGAGAGTCCGGAAGGGGAACTCTACTTCAGCGACTCATCGAATTACCGCGTGCTTCGGCGCACCTTCGTCGGAACGGATCCCATGGATCCGACCCACTACCGACTGCGTCACGTCGCGGGCACTGGCACGCCTGGAAACGGTGAAGGTCCTCCGCTGTCCGCCGCGCTGAGTGCAGGGGGGCTCGCATTCGCACCGGACGGCACGCTGTACGTAGTGGACAGGAGCCAAGACAACAAGGTCGTCAAGCGCATCGACGCCGCGCGCACCGACATGCGCAACGTTGCGGGTAATGGAGGCTGTAGTCAGAGCCCCTTCACGCTGACGCCCGGCGTCCTCGGCACCGAAACGTGCGTGCTGCCCGGACAATACTCCGGCATCGCCGTGACCCCCCAGGGCAGCGTGCTCTTCGGCCGGACGTTCGGCATGGTGTACGAGCTCCGCTCCGACGGAACCATCTGGAACGTGGTCGGCACGCTCACCGGTGGAGGTGGCTCGGTGCACGGTGTCCGCGCGATCGAGTTCCAGCCGGGCGCTCCGAAGGGTGTGACCGCCGCCCCGGATGGCTCGTTCTACTTCGGCAGTGGCGACGGGAACACGATCATCCGGCACGTCGACAGCGCCGGCATCGTTCGTGCTGTAGCGGGGGGAGGCAGCGGCGCGCTCGCGACCGGCGCCCCAGCTCTCGGGGTCAACCTCAACACCGCGTATCATGTGACCGTCGCCCCCGACGGCTCACTCTACGCCGTGAACACGGGGGGCGTCGTGTTCCGGGTTCGCGCTGCTCTCCCGGAGCGCCCGGTCACCGGGGACATCTCCGTGGCGCTCGACGCCGACCACGAGGCCGTCTTCGACGCCGCCGGGCGCCACCTCGAGACACGCAACGTGCGAACCGGGGCCACCGTGCTCACCATCACGCGCGACTCGCACGAACGCATCACCGAGGTTCGCCGCAAGCACCCGGGCGTCACCAGCCCGCAGGATCTGGTGACGGAGATCGTACGCGACACCGCGGGCGCGCCGATCAAGATCCTGGGCCCCTTCGGACACGAGACCCTGATCGACACGGACTCGAACGGTTATCTGTCCTCCCTCACCTACCCCGTGACGTCTGCGGGTCAGTCGGCACCCGATCACATCGAGCTCACCCACCTGGCGAGCGGCCTGCTCACCAAGCTGGTGGACGCGCGCGGGTACAATCACATCTTCAAGTTCGACGGAGCGGGGCGACTGATCGAAGATCGCGCTCCCTCCGGCGCGACCCAGTACCTGTCGCGTCCGCTCCCGCAGCCCGCTGCCACCGAGGGCTACGAGGTTCACCACGAAGACGCCTCCGGCCTGGTCTCCAAGTACGAGGTGGAGCGCATCCCCGCCGGTGGTCTGAAGCGCACCGTCACCGAGCCCGACGGCACCGTGCGCATCGACCAGAAGAAGGCGGACGGCACCCTGACGGTGGCGCACCCCAACACCATGTCGGTGGACGCCACCCCCGCGCCGGATCCAGTACTGGGTATGCAGAGCCCGTACTACAAGACGGAGGTCACGACGATCGGCACCACGCACACGCGCACCGTCACGCGCACGCGCACCTCCAGCGGCGGCGACTGGACCGAGACCACGACGGTCAACGGCATCACGCCGGCAAGCTCCGTTCAGTTCACCGCGTCCACGTCCACGCGCACCACGACCAGCAGCGAGGGCCGCACCATCGCCGAGCTGCTCGACGCTGGCGGCCGCGTGCGCACCGTGTCCCGACCTGGTATCCTGGACGTGGAGATGAACTACGACTCCCACGGCCGGCTGACCACCATCACGCAAGGCACCCGCGAGCAGTCCCTGGCGTACTACGCCACCGGCAGCAGCGACCTCAAGAACGGCTACCTCCACACCACGACCGACGCGCTGTCCCAGAGCCGCACGCTGGTGCCGGACGCGCTCGGTCGCGTCCTGAGCGAGACCTTCGGCACCGGGGCGCAGACCGCGACCACTCAGTTCGCGTGGGACGCGAGCAGCAACCTGAAGAGCCTGACGCCGCCCGGCAAGCCCACCCACGCGATGAACTACACGACGCAAGATCTGCTCTCCGGCTACGTGCCCCCGGATCTCCAACAAGGCAGCCCGCTGACGCTCTACACGTACAAGCCCAACAAGAGCCTCGACATCGAGCTGCGCCCCGACGGCCTGTACCTCGCGCACAGCTACGATCAGCAGAGCGGCAGGCTCACGGACGTGACGCACCCGCTCGGCAATCTCTCCTACACCTACCACGCCGCCCCGGGTCACGGCGCCGGCCAGCTGGCGACCATCACCGGCCCCGCCGGCGTGAACTTGGCCTTCGAGTACCTGGGCAGTCTGCACAAGAAGACCACCTGGAGCGGCGCCATCAGCGGCTCGGTGGACCGCACGTTCAACGACCTGCTGCAGGTCACCAGCGAGACTTACGTCCCCGCGGGCGCTGCAGGGACGATCTCGTACGCGTACGACAAGGACGGCCTGGTGAAGTGCGCGTCCACTAGCACGTGCGCCGACTCGAACGGCGCCGGCGGCGGCGGCGCGGCGGCGGCGCGGCTCTCTCGAGGACGTGCGCCGACAGCTTCTGGCCTATGCCGCGCGGCGGCCGCGGGTCGGCGGTTCCGCGTCTTCATCGACAGCGGCGATCGAGGTCGCGGGACTGAACGTCGAGTGGAGCGGAGCGCTGGCGGGGGGCGAGCCGGAACGCGCGTGGGGCGTGCGCTACGGGCGCTCTGGGGACGACGAAGCGCTGGCCGCGCCGCAGCCGCTGCGCGTGAGCCTCGAGTTGCCACTCGGAAGTGGAGAGGTGGAGCTCTCCGTCTCTGGTGGGCCCGTGAGCCTGGGGTTGCTCGGCGTGCGGGAGGGCGACCTCGGGCTGTCGGACGTGGCCAGCAGCACCGTGCAGGCCGACGTGGCGCTGCGGCTCACGGCCGACGGCCGACGGGTCAAAGGCCACGGCACCGGTAAGCTCTCCAAGCTGGCGCTCGAACAGCCGTGGCTCGCCAAGCAGCGCGTTCACGACCTCGAGCTCGGGCTGCGGGGGCGCGGAGAGCTGGCATTGGACGGCACGCGGGTCGACATCGAGCAGGGCGAGCTCACCGTGGGCAGCGTGAAGCTCGAAGCCAAGGGCGTGATCGAGCGCCAGCGGGTT
>JAHBVX010000013.1 GCA_019637295.1 Polyangiaceae bacterium | reverse complement strand
CGGCAGTGGCGGCAGCGCGACGGGCGGCACGAGCGGCAGCGGTGGCAGTGGCGGCAGCGCGACGGGCGGCACGAGCGGCAGCGGCGGCGCCGCGACGGGCGGCAGCGGTGGCAGTGGCGGCAGCGCGACCGGCGGCAGCGGTGGCAGTGGCGGCAGCGCGACGGGCGGCACGAGCGGCAGCGGTGGCTCGCCGACCGGTCACTACGAGACCAAGACGAACCCGGGCGCGACGGGCTCGGAGCCTGGCGGGCTCATTCCCGTATGCTGCGTCCCCAGCGCGAGCGAGAAGACGGCCATCATGCAGAACTTCGACCTCGTCAATCAGCATCGCATCGCCAACGGGCGAAGCGCGCTCGCCTACGACGACAAGCTCGAGGCGGCGATCGAGGCACACTCTCATCACATGGCGACCCATACGTTCTTCGAACACACGGCGCCCGAGGCCAGCGTCTCGAGCCCGTGGACGCGGGCCAACCTGTGCGGGACGAGCGCCAACGCGGAGAACATCTATTACGGTTCGGCCAACGCCACCAACGCCTTCAACGCGTGGAAGAACAGCTCCGGGCACAACGCGAACATGCTCAACGCCAACCTGAAACGCATCGGCATCGGACTGTACGGGACTCGTTGGGGACAGCTGTTCGGGAACTGAGGCGCACCGTCCCGCGGTTGAGCCGAAGAGGGGGTGCCGGGATCGCCGGGACGTGGCTTACAGCGGCATTTCCAACGCATGGAACAGCAGCGGCGCGGGATTGGGGACCCCGCGCGGGGTGTGGGGCGGCAGCCCCACCGGGAACTTCCGGCGGGGCCGGCGCCGGCCGCTCGCCGGTCGCGTCAGTCGCAGGGCACACACAGGTTACGACCCAATGAAAGCCGCTGTAGTCTCCTGCCCCATGGTGCTCTCGCTCGGAGACATGTTGGAGCGGATGTCCTCCGCGCTGGCGACCCTCGAGGACGTTGCTCGCCAGCGCAACGACGACTTGTTCCGGGAGACACTCCAGGTGGGGCTAAGGCGCATTCCCACGGCCTTGCGCCGCACCGTCCCCTGGCTGGTGCGCGCCCGCGAGGGCGGAGACGCGAGCCTCGCGAGGATGGTGGACGAGAACCAGAGCGCGCTGCCCGACGGGCTGGCGCTGGAGATGGACTCCGTGCAGCTGTCGTGGTCGGACGTCGTCACCCGCGCATCCCGCGCGGCTCATGCCTTGTCGGACATGGGGGTGCGCCGCGGCGACGTCGTGGCCCTGATGGGCAAGAATTCACCCGAGTACTTGTGCCATCTGTTGGCGATCTCGCGAGTGGGCGCAGTGGCGTCGCTCATCAATCATCACCTGGAGGGGAGCCCGCTGGCGCACGCCCTGAGCGCCTCATCTGCCAAGCTCACGCTCGCCGAGCAGCACTTCCAAACGGTGCTCGGCGACGCGGCACCCGACGCTCGCGCGACTTTCTATCAGGGCGGCGACTTCGACGACCGCCTGCAGCGCGTCTCGACGCGACCCTTCCCCCGAGTGAAGGTGGACGCACGTAGCGACTTCGTCTACATCTTCACTTCGGGCACGACGGGGTTGCCCAAGCCCTGTCGCGTGTCGCACGCGCGCGCGGTCCTCGCCGGAGCCGGTTTCGGGCCGCTCTTGTTCGAGTTCCAGCCTGGGGACAAGCTCTACTGCGTGCTGCCGCTCTACCACTCGAGTGGCCTGATGATTGGCGCGGGCTCGTGCTTCGTGACGCGAACTCCTCTCGCGCTGCGGGAGAGCTTCAGCGCGTCTGCCTTCTGGCCGGACGTGCAGCGTTACCACGCCACCGCCGTGCTCTACATCGGGGAGCTGTGTCGCTACTTGATCAATCAACCGCCCTGCGCTGCCGAACGGGACAACCCGCTCCGCGTCGCGGTCGGCAATGGCTTGCGATCGGATGTGTGGGAACCCTTCCAACAGCGCTTCGCCATCGAGTCCGTTCGTGAGTTCTACAGCGCGACCGAAGCCCCTGGCGTCATCTTCAACCTCACAGGTCGAGTCGGCTCGGTGGGCCACGTTCCGCTGCGACGCTTAGGGCCGCTGAAGCTCGCCCGCTACGACGTGGATGGTGACCAGCACGTTCGCGACGACGCGGGCCGCTGTATCGAGTGCGGCCCAGGGGAAGTGGGGGAGCTGCTGATCCGTATCGACGAGCAAGCGGGCAACGCCCTGCGAGAGTTCCGTGGCTACACCGACGAGCGCGAGACGCAGAAGAAGATCCTGTGCGACGTGTTCAAGGCAGGGGACCGCTACTTCCGCTCGGGGGACCTGATGCGCTTCGACGAGCACGACTACTTCTATTTCGTCGATCGGATCGGGGACACCTATCGCTGGAAGGGCGAGAACGTGTCGACCGCCGAGGTCGCCGAGGTGCTTGGCAAAGCGCCGGGCGTGCGTGCCGCGACGGTGGTGGGGATCGCCGTCCCGGGGAACGAAGGACGCGCTGGCCTGGCCGCGCTGGAGGTGGACGGAGAGCTCGACGTGACCGCCTTCTGGCGGGTCGCACAGCGACTGCCGCCCTATGCGCAGCCGCGCTTCCTGCGCGTGCTCGGCCGACTCGCCACGACTGGCACGTTCAAGATCCAGAAGACAGAGCTGATCCGGGACGGGATCGAGCCGACGCGCGTGGAGGGACCTACCTGGCTGCGCCTGGACGATGGCTATGTGCCACTCACGCCAGAGCTGTGGCAAGACGTCGTGCAGGGGCGTGTCCGTCTGTGAGCCGGGCTCATCGACACCTGCTCGGCGCCGCGGCAACGCTCCTGTCCGTCGGCGCTAGCGCGTGTCGGTGCGACCGCGGCGAACCAGCGACGACCGACGCCCAGGCGGCGCTGGGTCCCCTCGTCGAGTCGAGCTGGCTGGTCGAACTCCAGGTCCCCGAGCACGCGCCGGCCCAGGTGGCGGTGCCGCTGGGCAGCATCGAGCCGCGCCCGGTGGTCATCGCTCTGCACGGCGGGTCGGATCGCCCCGAGTGGCAGTGTGGCACCTGGGCCGGCGTGACGGCCGGTGCGCCGTTCATCGTGTGTCCCACGGGCGTGCCCGCTCCGACCCCCGGCCGCTACACCTTTGCCGCTCTGGACCGAACCGAGCGCGAGGTGCGGGCGGCGCTCGACGCCGCCAAGCGGCGCTGGGGCTGGCGGATCGCCGGCCGCTCCGTGGTGCTGGCGGGCTACGGCCTGGGCGCCGAACACGCGGCGCTCTTGCAGCGCCGTGAGCCCGCGTTCTTCTCGTCGCTGGTCCTGATCGACGGGGGCGCCGCGAGCTGGAACCCCACCGTCGCGGCCGCCTTCGTTCATCGTGGTGGCCGCCGGGTCTGGTTCGGATGTACCCGCGCCGAGTGCGAGCCGGTCGTCGAGCGTGCCAAGCTCTTCACGGTGCGCGCCGGCGGTGATGCCCGCGCGGTGAGCAGTCGAGCGGACGGCGGACTACTCGGCGCGGCGACCCGCGCCGCGCTCCGGGCGGACTGGGATTGGATCAGCGCGGAGTAGCTCGCCGGATCAAGGATCCGGCGGGCAGCCACACTCGGCGTGGCCCTTGGCGGCCTTGGCGCACAGCCAATCCCACTCGCCTTCACAGCAGTAGGGATCGTTGGTGCAGACCTTGTCCGCGCAAGTGGAGCACTGCTTCGTGAGCTTGGAGCCCACTTCGCACTCGTTGTGGACGCAGCTCGAGGAGCCGGCGCATTCCCCGGCGCAGTCCTGGGCGAACGCGCTGGCATGATCCACGCACTGCTGGTCCCAGTTGCCGTTCTTGAGGTTGCAGCAGAACGGATCCTGACCGCAGACCTTCTCGACGCAGGGGCTGCACGAGCGGTGCAGGGGTGCCCCGAGCTCGCACGGCGTGTGCGAATCGCAGTTGGTCTGTCCGTCGCAGGTCGTGGCGCAGACCTGGTTGGCCTTGTCGATGCACTGCTGATCCCACTCCACCAAGCAGCAGTAGAAGTCCTCGAGGCACACCTGCGCAGCGCACAGGCCGCAGGTCGGGTCCAAGGCCGAGCCCGTCTCGCACACGGAGTGCTCGCACTTCCCGCTGCCCGTTTGTCCGCCCGTGCTGCCCGCGCCGCAGGCCTTCGCGGGGTTCGAGCAAGGCGCGCAGACGCCATACCCTTGGGCGACGGGCAGGCACTGCATGTGGATCTCGTGCTTCTTGTCCTTCCCGTACAAGAGATCCATCAAGAAGGATGCCGCGAGCTGTGCCAGTGGATCGCCCTTGAACAGGTCGCCGATGAGTGGGTCCAAATCGATCGGCTTACAGTCTGCGTCGCTCTTGCACGGTACACACACACCGCAGTCGATTTCGCTCATGAGCTTGACGCTCGCGCACGCGGCCATTGGGTACTTCAAGACAGCGTCGTTGATCTTGACCTTCTTCAGGCCGAGGTTGATCTCGTTGCTACCCACCAAATCGCGGATCAGCTTGCCGACGTTGAGATCCAGGGACACGTTCTGGCAGTTTCCGTCCGTGGAGCAGGTGTTGGTCACCTTGTCGTAGGGCGGTGGCAGCACCGCTCCGCTGGACAGCAGGTCGGTGCAGCCTTGTGCCGGCGCCACGCAGGTGCCGTGCGCGCCACCGTTGATCGGGAACTTGCACACCCACTTCTCCTGACCTTCGCTGTTGCCGCAGCCGTAACACTCTGCGTCGGTCTTGCACTCGCCGCCTCCGGCCGTTGGGCTGCCCGCCAGGCCGCAGGGCTTCACGCACTGCCCCTTCTGGCACTCCAGCCCCGCGCCACACGGCTTGGTGGCGGAGCACTCCGCGCAAACGTGGTTGTGACACGCGAAGGCTTGCTTGCCACCGTTCTCACAGGCGCCGCAGTCGCCGTCGGTCGTGCAGTTCGCCGGGCACTTCGTCTCGCACTTGCCCTCGGCACACTTGTCCGAGCCCAAGCAGTGGCTCTTGTCGTCCGCCGTGCAGGCCACACACTTGCTCGTCGCCGTGTCGCACTTCTGGTGCAACGGATCGCAGGCGAAGCAGTCCTTGTCCTGCGTGCAAGTGATGGTCGGCGAGCCCGCCGAGTCCGTCGGACACGTGGCGCCCACCGGGGCGCAGGTCCCGAACGAGGTGCACTGTTCGCCCGCCAGACACCCCTGGCCCGTGCTGGCATTGCAGGCCACGCAGCGATTCTCCGCTAGGTCGCACTCGGTGCGACCGAAGCTACAGCCTTCGCACTCCGCGTCGCTGTTGCAGTTGTTGAGCAGGCACAGTCCAGCGCCCGTCGCGCCCAGACCTGCGTCGGCTGCCGAGCCGCCGTTGCCGCCCGAACCGCCGCCCCCCGGGGAGGGCGGGCCACCCCCGCCGCCGCCAGCGCACGCGGGTAGGATGCCGACGATCACGAGGGACGACGCGAGCAGCGTCGTCAGCAGGCTTCGAAGAAACGCGTAGGGCAAGGGAGTCCTCCTGAGCGACCTGCCTAGAGTAACAGAGGATAGGCGGTTCGCCGCTGCGAGCGGGCTTGCCGCCGCGATTTCGTTCACTTTGTCACTAGCGCGGCGACGAGCGGGCTCAGCGCCTCCGGCTCGGCCAGGAGCCCGACACGCCACCCGCCCGGCGCGGGCTCCAGCGTAAGCCCCAGCAACGCCTCGGGGTTCGAGGCGGCGTTGGGCGTACCCAGCTTCGCGGGTTGGGCGAGCAGCGCAAACGCGAGCGGCCGCTCGCTCAGCCAGCGCGCTGCGGCCTTGCGGGTTCGCCAGGTGGCGCTGCTCTGCGGCTCCAGAGCGCGGGCGGCGCCAAGCCCGAGCCCGACGTCGAAACGACCCTCACCTGTCTTCCACAGCACGTCGAAGGCGTGCGCGTCCGTCTCCGGGGCGCGCGCTCGCAGGCCCTGACCCTCACCGGCAGGCAGCCTCGCGACCGCGAGACCCCACTGAGTCTCGAGGGCGCTGACCGTGCCCTTGGCGGTGAGTATGGCCGTCGCGTCCTCTAGCGCGCCGCGCACCTCCTCTTCGTTCGAGATGCGGGCTCGGCAGAGCACGCCAGCGGCTGGTCCCTCACGCAGCACGCAAGCGACGCCTCCAGCGGTCGCCTCCGCGAGACGCGTGCCCGCCGCTTCGAGTCGAGCGCTCGCGTCGCCGGTGAGCAGTGGCTCGCCCCAGACTGCAGCCCAGTGCGCCGGAGCACGCAGGAATGCCGCGACGGGTCCCAGCGGGAGGTCCAATAGGCCCTCAGCCGAGCCGGCCTCCAGTCGAGGTAGCGCCGCGGAGGCGCGCGGCGCGACGTGCAGCACGGCCGCGAGCTCGCCACTCGTCACGTTCACGTCGAGCGTGAGCTTTCCGAGTCCCGCGACGAACTCGCGTAGGCGCATGGTTCGCGTCGTGGAGAGATCCCAGCGGTCGACGGCCATCGCATCGAGCGCGCCCGCGTCGACTTCGACGCGCACCAGCGACGTGGGGCCCTTGCGACGCGCCAGCGTGCGCGCGACGTAGGGGCCTAGTGCGAGCAGATGCTCGTCGTGCTCGGCGGCGAGCAGGATCTTCCCGCACAGGCCCACGCTCGAGCCCATGGGCGTGAGTCCCGGCTTGGGGAGGATGAGCGTCACGCCCTGCTCCGGCCGCTCTTCGATCCAGAAACGCGGAGAGGCGCCGCCGGTCAGCTCGGCCAAGAGCTCCCGGGGACTCGTGATGTGCGCACCGAGCACCCAGTATGCACCGCGGGCGTCACGTCCCACGGCGCCCACCACGGGCTCTTCGGCGTCGACCAGCGCCCCCAGGTAGGGAGGCAGTCCGAAGCCCGAGGCGACCAACGAGTCGACGCGATGGGGGAGCAGGCTTCCGGCCACGCCGACCATCGGGCGCAGCGCTCGGAAGGCCGCGTCCGGGTTGACCGCGATGGCCTCCGCCACGACCTGTGCGGGCCGAGGTAGGGGCGGCGCCGCTTCGGTCTCTTCGGCGCTCGGCGCAAGCCGAGCGCGGAGCTGATAGTTCACGAACCAGACCACGCCGAGCAGCGCCAAGAATCCGGAGGCCGGCAACGCCACGTCACGCCAGGGGCTCTTCTTCCGCGCCGCTGGCTGGGACAGGGTCTCCCGCTCTGGTGTCTCCGGCTCGGGACGCTCGCTCATCGCGCGCCATGCTACACCCTTGCTCACTCCGTCAGAATTCGCTCCGCTCATCTGGCATGAACCCCGGCGCCGCCCCCGCCCTAGCCGTGTCGCTGGCGCTCTTGGCGCTCGCGGGCTGTCGTTCGTCACGAGCTCCCCTCGTGCGGGACACGGGAGCTCCGGGGCACTCCGCGTCGACGCTGCCCGTCGCTTCCGCCACGCAGCCCCCTGAGGCCGAAGCCGAAGCCGACGCTGCGCCCGAGCTCACGCCGCTCGTCACCTCGCGCATGCTCGAGCCACTCGTCGTGGAGGGATTTCGTGACGCCGTCGTCGCCGTGCCCTACGGAGCGCGAGAGAGGAGGCCCATCGTCGTGGCGCTCCACGGCAACTACGATCGACCCGAGTGGCAGTGCGAAGTCTGGCGTGAGGCCTTCGAGACGCATCCGTTCATCCTGTGCCCCCGCGGGATTCCGCGTGATGACGCCCCGCGGTCCGAGGATCGCTACACCTACGGCGCACTGGAGACGACGAGCAAGGAGATCGACGCGGGGTTGACCGCTCTACGTGCGCGCTTTGCCGACTACGTCGCCGACGGTGGTGTGGTGTTCGTCGGCTTCTCCCTTGGCGCCATCCTCGGGCGGGTGATGGTGATGCGGAGCCCCGAGCGCTTCTCCCGCGTCGTACTGGTCGAAGGTGGATACGAGACCTGGGGAGCGGGACAGGCCAAGGCTCTGGCCGATCGTCGAGGACGCGTGCTGCTCGCGTGTGGTCAACACGCCTGTGGGTCCGCGGCCTCGAGGACGGCCCGCCTGCTGAACGGCCACGGGCTCCCGGCGCGCGCTGCATTCGGCGGCAACATCGGTCACACCTATGACGGCAAGGTCGCCAAGGCTGTGCGCGCCGAGTTGAGATGGCTCCTCGAGGGGGACCCGCGTTGGCCGGACTACACGGTCACTGAAGCGCCGTGAGCACGCCGAGCGCTGACCCGTGCTAGGCTGAAGGTCATGTTGCGCGCCGTGTGTCTGCTAGCCGTGTCGTCGCTGTCGCTGGTTGGCTGCAAGTGGCTCGAGCCCCCGCCCCCGCCCTCCTTCGAGGTGCGCATCCGCGTGTTCGGCGATCCGACCATGCCCATGAAAGGCGCGCGGGTCACCTACAAGGGCAAGGAGGTCGGCGTCACGAACGACGCGGGCACGGTCGACTTCAAGCTCACGGGCGCCGAGGGACAGATCTACGAGCTGATGGTGAAGTGTCCTGACGGCTTCACCTCCCCACCGAAGGCCATCGCCGTCGCGTTGCGCCGGCTCGCGGAGTCGGCGCGCCCGGAGTATCGGGCGGACTGTCCTCCAAGCCTGCGCAAGGTCGTCGTTGCGGTGCGAGCCGACAACGGCAAGGACCTGCCCGTGATGCATCTGGGGCGGGAGGTAGCGCGCACGGACGAGTCGGGTGCCGCGCATGTGATGCTCACTGTCCCTCCCAATCAGCTGGTGCAACTCAAGCTCTCTACCGACGACCCCGCTGCCAAAGATCTCAGACCGCAAAACCCCATCGCGTCCTTCGAGGTCAAGGACCGGGACGAAGTGTTGGTCTTCGATCAGAAGTTCAAGGTCGAGCGCAAGGTCATCCGCTACCGAGCCAAGGCGAAACCGACTGGGCCAAGGCCACTGTAATTTTACCCCGCGACGCCAAGAATCGCCCCCCCCTCACGAGAATTTTCCGGCGCGGTCCGAAGAACGAATCCAGCGGTTTTTCCGCTGGACCGTGCATGGATCGCGGCGCTATCTTCTAGGCAGTCGTCATGCTCGCCAGCGTAGCCACCAGCAGACTCCTCCCCGCGGCGAAGCGTCGGGTCAGGGGCCTTTGCCTGGACTCCCGCGGCGCGGTCATGACGGAGTACGTGGTGCTGCTGGGCGTGTGCAGCATAGCCATCTCCGCAGCCATCATGGGCCTCGGCCCAAAGCTCGTGGCCAACTACGAGCGTAGTCAAGGAATTTTGCTGGCGCCGTTCCCGTAGGCAAACGGGGCGGCAAGAACCTCAGTTCAAGGAAGAAGGAAGCAGCCATGATCAAGCAGAAGATCCGTACGTTGATCGAGGACAAGCGTGGCGCCAACATGGTGGAGTACATCATCTTGGTGGCCGTCATCGCGCTCATCGCGATCGCGGCATTCCGCACGTTCGAGAAGTCGGTCAGCAAGAAGGTCGAACAGAAGTCGAACGAGGTCGGCCAGATCTGAGTCCGAGCCCCGAGGCAGAGCGCTGCAGCAACCGGGATGTACGGCGAAAGCTATCTGTTTCTCGCTGCGGTCTTGGTTGCTGCGCTCGCCGCGGTGTTCGACTGGCGTACGGGAGAAATCCCAAACTGGTTGACACTGGGCACTCTTGCCCTGGGGCCTGTCGCTCACGGCGTGTTCGGACTCCTCGGAGCCGGCTGGGCCGCAGCGGGAGAAGGACTCGGACTGTCGCTCTTGGGAGCAGCCGTCTGTGGCATCGTCCCCTTGATCCTGTATCGAGGGAACGCAATCGGAGGAGGTGACGTCAAACTACTAGTAGCGCTCGGAGCCGTGCTCAGGCCGTTGGTCGGAATGGAGGCACAACTCTACTCCTACATCGTCGCTGCAGCGATCGCTCCGATTCGCATGGCCTGGCAAGGCAAGCTCCTGCGCACCCTCGGTAACTCTCTCCTCTTGGTTCGGAATCTGTTCGTGCCGAAGGAGAAGAGAAGAGAAGTCCCAAGGGAAATGCTCACGGAGCTCCGCTTCGGGCCGCCGGTATTCATCGCGACGGCAGTCGTGATTTTCATTCGCTGGAGAGGTTGAGCACAAGAAGGTTGATGGTGCGGATCGTGAAGAAGGTCACCCGCAAAGACTCCCGACGAAAGCCTGCGTTGAAGGACGACCAGCGCGGCGCTGTCATGGTCGAGTTCATCATCGCGTTCTTGCCCATCTTCTTCTGCTTCTGGTGCATCTTGCAGTCGGCGGGGCTCTACTCCGCCAAGCTCGTCGTCAAGCACTCGGCCTACCTCGGCGCACGTGCCGCTGGGGTGGTGCTCCCGGACGACCCGGCCAACTACAACAAGGCCGGCATGTACGAGGTCACCGGTGAGCGCAAGGACGACATCGAGAAGGCCGTGATGCTCGGGCTCGTCGCCAACGGGAGCCTGATGACGCCAGCCGCTCAGATCAAGATCGGCGACAAGCAGGGCAACGCCAAGCAGAGCTTCGCCCGCTGGCAGGTCGCCACCGTGGACGTCGAGGTGCCCTACCGCTGCGGGTTGCCCGTTGCCCAGTACGTCGTGTGCGGATTCTCCGGCTTCCGCATGCTGAAGGCCAAGGCGTCCTTCGCCATTCACGGAGCCGACTACACCTACCCTTGAGAGGCTACTGATGACCGAGAAGCCGAACGACCTCCGATCCCTACGCGACGATCAGCGCGGAGCGATCATGGTGGTCGGGGTGTTCATGGCCATCGTGATGGGGGCGGGCATCTTCTACATCATCGGTACCGGTGAGGCGATCATCTACCGGCAACGCGTGCAGGATGGCGCGGACGCCGTGGCGTTCACGGCTGCCGCCATCCACGCCAAGGGGATGAACATCATCGTCCTGTTGAACCTGATCATGGCGGCGCTCGTGACGGTGCTGGTGGCCATGAAGGTCATCGATCTGCTCAACAACATCGCGACCCCCCTGGCCACGGGTATCTGCGCGGCTTCGCTGGGGACCGCCTTCTTGGCGTGCGCCTACGCGCCCGTGGGTGGCTGGCTGATGGGCGTGCTGCGCACGGCGATCCCCACCTACGAGAACGTGTTCATGAAGCCGGCGCTGTTCGCGCTGTCCACTGCTCAGACAGGCATTGCCATCGGCACCCCCTGGGTCGCTCTGGTCAAGAGTCGCGGCGTGGGCGACAAGTACAAACCGCTGGCGGACAACAGCTTCATCGTCAGCCCGTCCATGCTGCCCTACGTACCCCCGGGCAAGCTGGGCTTGCCGGTCAAGTACGGGGACTACAAGGACTTGTGCAAGAAGGCGGGCGAGAACATCGGGGAGGTCTTCGGCTTCCTGCCCAACTTCGTGGCTCAGGGCGTGAAGGCCTTTGGCGGCATGGTCACCAGCGCGTTCTCTGGCTACTTCTGCGGGGACCTGGGGGGAGGTGGCTTCAATCAAGCGGCCGACTTGCTACCCACGGCGGAGGAGCTGCTCGACAAGATCAAGCAGCAGTGCAACGAGACGGCGAAGAGCCAAGGGGACGAGTTCGACAAGCAGAAGTGCATCGACGACGCCGAGAAGCAGGCGAACGACTC
This sequence comes from Polyangiaceae bacterium, assembly GCA_019637295.1. Taxonomy (GTDB): domain Bacteria; phylum Myxococcota_A; class Polyangia; order Polyangiales; family Polyangiaceae; genus JACKEA01. The sequence continues at coordinate 160,838 of JAHBVX010000013.1, read as the reverse complement.
GCTCAAACAGAGCAAGGAAAACACGACCTCGAGCCCGGTGTTCACCGGCAACGCGCAGAAGGCCGCGAGCTTTGGCGGCAAGGTCTTCGACTACATCTCCCACAAGGAGTTGATCGACGGCGCCAAGCTCGGCGGTGGGCACTTCCAGGTCTACGGCATCACCATCGGCAAGGAAGAGTGGCCGAGGAGCATGGACAAGGGCATGGCCATCGCCACCAAGGGTGGCGTGAAGCCGCCCCTGACCTCGTGGGGCAAGTACCGGGTGTCCCAGTCGGAGTTCTTCTGGGATCGTTCCGGCAAGATCGACAACGACGACACCATGTGGGAGCGCATGTGGACGGCACGCCTCCGGCGCCTGGCCCCCAAGCTCCCCGAACTCGGTGCGGGCTTCGCCTCTTGGGGAATCATGGACAAGCTCGGGGTGGGCAAGGCCCTCGAGAAGGTCCTGGTGGACAACGACGACTCGCCCCTCGGTTTCCTGTTCGGCAAGGTCGCCAAAGACAAGCTGGGCAGCGTGCTCGGAGACCTGGTCAAGGGCCTTGGCGGCCTGGGGGACAAGTGGGTCAACAGCAAGATCAGCCAGTTCCTCCAGACGCCGGAGATGATCCACTGATGGCCCGCTCGCTTCGCCGCCGTCGCCAACAGAGAGGTGCTGCCTTCGCGGAGTCGACGGTCATCGCCAGCACCATGGTCGTGGTGCTGGCGTGCATGTGGTACGCGTTCGACGTCCATCAGCGGAAGGTCGCCGTGATGGAGCAAGCGCGCGCCGAGGCTTGGCCGGTAGTGCTGAACTACTGCAAGGGCGCGTCCACTACCGGAGGGGGCAGCGGCTTCATGCAGGACCTGGGTAACCAGGCTGGGCAGAGCAGCTCGGACCCGGTGAACCCGGGCTCCGCGGACGAGTACGTCAACACCTCCGGCAAGATCCCGGCGGACAAGGGTTACTACGCGCACAAGGTCAGCGGCACCGTCAAAGCGGGCCTGATCCCGGCGCTGAAGCAGCAGACGATGGAAGGCAAGATGTACATCGGCTGTAACGAAGAGCCCAAAGAGGGAGGCCTCCTCAAGCTCGGGGCCGACCTGGTCAAAGAGGCGCTCGGCGCCTTCAAGTCGAAGTTCTTCTGATGCAACCCAAGCTCTCTTTCCTCGGCTTCTTCCTCAAGCTCCGGCGCGCCAGCCGAGAGTTGATGGTCTCTCCGTTCATGGAGAAGCTGAGGGGCTCGGTGCGGGTCGCGGCCTACGCGTCGTTTGCCTTCGGCGTGCTCGGGCTCTTGGCCCTGCGCTCCGCGCTCGGCAACGTCAGCGAGCAGGCGTTGGTCATCGGACGCCAACTTGCCAGCATGGAAGAGTTCACCGCGCGCTCGACCCGCTTGTCCCTGAACGGACAGTACATGAACATCGCGAGCGCTTCCACGGAGCAGCCCGTGCAGGCCGTCCTCGAGCGCTACGCCAGCCTGTGTCGCGATGGCAGCGTCGTGGGTGAGTTGGCCACCACCGTGAAGGGGGAGCGTCCGGCGCCATCGCGCTGGGAGAAGCTCGGCATCCTGAGCGAGATCGCGGATGACGAAGGGTTCGTCGCGTGCATCGCCCAGAAGCCGGGTCAAGAGCAGCAGTCCCTGTTCGAAGGACTCAAGAAGTTCTCGGACTCGCGGGACCTCGGGGACGTGGGCCTGGTGCGCTATGCGTACGCGCGCCGAACGAAGGCGGGTCGGACTCAGGTCATCACCACCTGGACAGATGGCTCCTTCCTGGTCAGCGCGCTGATGGCCGCGGACGGGGATTCGCCTGGCACGGATCCGAGCGATGCGCCCAGGCCGCTGAATTCCCGGCGCTTCCTCACCGCACAGGTCGAAGGTGAGCCCGACTCGGTTCGGGTCTACGAGAGCCGTGCCACCGCCGCCGCGGTGCTCGCGCAGTATGACCAAACCCTCCCGCAACAGGGCTGGAAGGCGATCGCAGAGGTCGCGCGGGAGGCGCCGCAGACCCGTCACTACACCCGGGACGGGGTCGATACGGTGGTGGTGGCGGCTCAAAATGGCGAACGCGCCGCCGTGACCGTGATACAAATTCGGTCGGAATGACCGAATCCAACCCGGCTCTCTCCGGCAGAGGGCGGGTGCCGTGAACAAGCGCGCCCTGATAGTCGCGCTAGTCGTCGGCGCCCTCGGCGCGCTGTTGTTGGCGCTCTACCTCCGGCGCTTCGAGCAAGAGGCGTCCGGCGGCGAGCGCGTCCGCGTGCTCATGGCCGTCGCCGCCATCGAGCCCGGCAGCGCCATCGATGACGAGAGCGTCGCCGTGCGCGAGATCCCGATCGCGTACGTCGAAGATCGGGCCGTCAAGGCAGTAGAAAAGTCCAAGATAGTTGGACTTCGGGTGGGTACGAAGGTGGAAGCGAACCAGACCTTGATGTGGTCGGACCTGGCCATCGCCACGGACGAGCGGCGTGACCTGTCGGCGCTGATTCAGCCGGGCAGTCGCGCGGTGTCCGTGCGCGCCGAGTCTGGCGACAAGAGCTTCGCGATGATTCGGCCGGGCGACTACGTCGACGTGATCGCGAACATGCCCTCCGGCGAGGCCGACAAGTACACCTCCATCGTCCTGCTGCAGCGCGTTCTGACGTTGGCCGTAGGGCTCGAGACCGCACCCGAGAACTTGACCGACAAGAAGGAAGAGTTCCGCAATCGCGAGATGGTGCTGACGCTGAGCGTCAGTCTGCAGGAGGCGCAGCTCCTGGCACTTGCGGTCGAGAAGGGCAGGTTGCTCTTCGCGTTGCGCGGTCCGGAGGACCAGCTCGTCGCCGAGGGCATCCCCAACATGCCGTCGTCCGCCTTGGGGGACAAGACGATCATCGAGAGGGTACAAGCCACCCGCAAGGCGGGAGCTCCCATCAAGCTGGAGGCACCGCAACCATGAAGCGTATCCTAGTCCTGCTGCTGACCGCGCTCTGCGCCGGCGCTCCCCTGTCCGCTTTCGCTCAGGACGACGTGAAGGAGGAGAGCGGAACCGAGCTGACCCTCGTCGTCGGCGAGAACAAGATGATCAGCGCCGTCGGCGTGAAGAACTACTCCGAAGGCGAGCGAGGCGTGGCGGACGTCAAGCTGACCACGGACAACAACAAGTTCGTGATCACTGGACGCAAACCCGGCTCCACGACGCTGCTGCTCATCAACAAGGACGACTCCACGACTACGTGGGTCATCAACGTCTTTGCCCGTGCACCGGAGGCGGTCCGCCGCGAGCTCGGTCAGCTCCTTGGGGAGATGCCGGGCGTTCGAGTACGTCGGGTCGGCTCGCGCTTCTTCATCGAAGGCGGAGTATCGAGCGAGGCAGACGCGACGCGCATCAATCGCATCGCCTCGCTGTATCCGGGGCAGGTAGAGTCCCTGGTGGTCGTCGGGCAGGGCGCGGCCAGTGACCGCAAGGTCAACATCCGCGTGGACTTCTTCTTCGTGCAGTACGACAAGACCTCGGGCTACGCCGTTGGTGTGGACTGGCCGGGGCGAATCGGCGGCGCCGGCGTGGTGCAGAGCGAGTTCACCTACGACTTCTTGGCCGGCACCACGACCACCGCGCAGGCTTCGGTGGTGAACCAGCCGCTTCCCGCGCTCGACATCGCGTCGCGGCACGGCTGGGCGAAGGTGCTCAAGCAGTCCACGGTCATCACGGTGAACGGAACGAAGGCGACCTGGGAGAGCGGCGGCGAGCAGAACTTTCAGGTCGCAGCCGGGTTGACCTCACAGATCGCGTCCATCCCGTTCGGCACCAAGGTGGAGGTGTTGCCGAGGCTCGACGAGGAGTCCGGCGAGCTCGAGGTCCAGGTCAAGGCGGACGTGTCGGATCTGACGCCGCCAGTGGCGTCCACCCCCCTGCCCGGACGGAGCATCTCCAAGCTGGATACGCTGGTTCGGCTGAAGTTGGGTCAGTCCTTGGTGCTGTCCGGGATCCGGAGCCAGACCCGTCGCCACGACATCAGCGGCTTGCCCTTGCTCAGCGAAATCCCCGTGATTGGCCTGTTGTTCGGCTCCCATCGGGACGAAGCTCAGGACGTCGAGGGCGCGTTGTTCATCGTCCCCACCGCGGTCGAGTCGGTGGCGAAGCCAGCGATCGAGATCGTCAATAGCGCGCTGTCCCAATACGAAGAATACTCTGGAGACATCGACTCCGTGAATGTCTTCAACAAGCGGCCTCAGCAGTGGCGAAAGGTAGGGAAGTGAGCGCGCTCTGGCCCCGCGAGGTATCCCGTGAACGTACTCGTAGAAATCGAGTCCAAGAGCGGCGGTAAGCGAGCGCTCCAGCTCCGCGCGCAAGGGCCGATCTCCATTGGTCGCGATGCGGAGTGTGGGCTCCGCATCAAGAGCGACTTGATCTCGCGCCAGCATGCGGTCGTCGAGTTCGTCGATGGCGCCATCCGCGTGGAGGATCGCTCGACGAACGGCACACTGGCGGGCCAGCAGCTCCTCAAGAAGACCTCCGCTTGGATCGACTTCGGCACGGCGATCGTCGTCGGCGATCACACCCTGACGTTCCGCAATCCGGCGCAGCCCAGCTTGCCTCCGGCCGCACCCCCCGCGCACTACTCGCACCCCAACGCCAGCCACCCGGCGCACCCAGCGCCGCCGCCCCAGCGCCCAGCGCCGCCGCCCGCTCCCCTTCCGTCGGCGCCGCATCACGCGCCGCCCCTCCCGGAGCCCTCCGCTCCTCACCACCCTCGGCCCCCGGAGCCCGCCAAGGCCGAGCCGGCCGCAGCGCCGGCGCCACAGCTGCCCACGCGCAAGCGCTCGCGTGAGGATGAAGCCGTCAACGAGCTGCGGCGCGAGATACACCGTCAGCTACTCGAAAACCTCGAGCTGGCGCAGGTCTCGGCGCAGCAGATGGACGATCCGTCCATGCGCCCCAAGGTGATCGGCGCCCTGCGCCGCATCGTGGACATCATGGGTTCCCGGCTCCCGGCCACGGTCGAGCGCGACCGGTTGGTGGGGGAGCTGGCGGACGAAGCGCTGGGCCTTGGCCCCCTGGAGCACCTGCTCGCCGACCCGAGCGTCACCGAGATCATGGTCGTAGATCCGGACACGATCTACGTCGAGCGCAACGGTCGAATCGTGCTGTCCGACCAGCGTTTCACCGACGACGAGCGGGTGCGCGCGGTGATCGAGCGGATCGTGACCCCACTCGGGCGCCGCATCGACGAGTCGTCGCCCCTGGTGGATGCTCGGCTCAAGGACGGCTCGCGCGTCAACGCGGTGATTCGCCCCATCGCGCTCAAGGGCTCGTGCATCACCATCCGCAAGTTCGCGAAGGTGCCGCTCACCCTGGACAACCTGATCGGGTACAAGGCCATCTCGGAGCAGATGGCCCGCTTCCTGGTCCGCGCCGTCAAGGCAAAGAAGAACATCATCATCTCCGGCGGCACCGGCAGCGGCAAGACCACCCTGCTCAACGTGCTCTCGGCCGCCATCCCCGAAGACGAGCGCATCGTCACCATCGAAGACGCCGCGGAGCTTCAGCTGCGGCAGCCGCACGTCGTGAGCCTCGAGACTCGCCCGGCCAACATGGAGGGCAAGGGTGAGTACAGCATTCGCGACTTGCTCAAGAACGCGATGCGCATGCGCCCCGACCGCGTGGTCGTCGGCGAGTGCCGCGGTGGCGAAGCGCTGGACATGCTTCAGGCCATGAACACGGGCCACGACGGCTCGCTCACCACGACCCACGCGAACAGTCCGCTCGAGGCCATGAAGCGCATCGAGACCCTGTGCTTGATGGCCGGCATCGACCTGCCGTCGCGCGCCGTACGGGAGCAGATCGCCGGCAGTATCCACGTCGTCGTGCAGCAGACGCGATTCTCCGACGGCTCGCGTCGGGTCAGCGCCATCGCCGAGGTGATCGGCCTCGACGACGACCTGAACTTCGAGCTGATGCCGATCTACCAGTTCGTGCGCAGCGGGACTGGGCCCAAGGGCGAAGTTCAGGGCAAGTTCAAGGCAACGGGCTATCTGCCGACCTTCCTGGAGGACTTCATCGTCAAGGGTTTGGTGCCCCGCGGAGGGCCGTACCTGTGACGCCGGTCACGCTGCTGCTCAAGTTCGGGTCGGTGGGGCTGGTGGCTTTCGCGCTGCTCGTGGCGACCTGGGCGGCGCTGGCGGACTCGGCGTCGCCCTTCTGGCGCTACTGGCATCGGTACTGCACCTTCCTCGAGCGGAAGCTGCGGCTCTTGCACAACTTCACCCCGGGACGGCACATCGCCGTGGGTCAGATCGGCGCCATGGTGCTCATCCTCGCCATCCACGTGGCCATCGGCTTCGAGGGCTGGTGGATCGCGCTGTTCGTGGCGGCATACGCGCCGTCCCGGTACATCGAGCGCAAGCGTCAGGAGCGCGTCGCCCAGATCGAAGACCAGCTGGACGGGTTCCTCACGGCGCTCGCCAACGCTCTGAAGGCGACGCCGAGCGTGTCCAACTCGTTCATCAGCATTCAGCCCTTGTTGCCCTATCCCATCTCCCAGGAGGTGGATCTGGCGGTCAAGGAGATGCGCGTCGGGAGCACCCTGGACCAAGCGCTCTTGAACCTGGGCGGTCGAGTCTCGAGCCGTCAGCTGGACTCCGCGCTGTGCGCGATCTTGATTGGACGTCAGCTCGGTGGGGATTTGCCGAAGATCCTCGAGACGACTGCCAACACCATGCGCGACATGTTGCGTCTCGAGGGCGTGGTGAAGTCGAAGACCGCGGAAGGCAAGGCGCAGATGTACGTGCTGGCCGTGTTCCCATTCGCGTTCGCGGTCGTCATGAACTGGATGCAGCCCGGGTTCTACGACCCCTTGCGCGAGCCCATCGCCGGCTGGGCCATCGCGGCCTTCGCCGGGGTCACCTGGCTGGCGTCCATCTTGATGGCGCGGAAGATCCTGAGCGTGGACATATGAGCACCCACGTCATTCTGCGTTACGTCGTCATGGTGCTGTTCGGTGCAGCGCTCGCGCTCGTCGTGTACGCCGTCGTGAGCGCGCCGTCCCGCGAGGCCAGCCGCCTGGGTATGCGAGGGTTGAAGCGCCGCCGAGCGCTCGAGGACAACGACGCTTGGAAGCAAGTCGAGCCGCTCGTTCGCTGGCTCGGTATCCGGGTCAGCGGCGTTCTCAATCAGGAGTTTCGCGTCAAGGTCGAGCGGCAGTTGGTGCTCGGTGGCGACTGGCTCGGCATCACGCCAGACGAGTTCGTTGCGCTCAGCATCATTTCTGGCGTGGGTGGCTTGGGCTTCGGCGTGGTTGCCGGACAGATGACGGGCATGGGCGTAGCCATGGTGTTCGTCGTCGGCCCCCTGTTTGCGTTCTTGCCTTGGCTACAGCTGTCCGCGACTCGGGACGACCGACTCAAGGGCATAAACCGCGGATTGCCCTATGCCATCGACCTGCTCGCGCTGGCCATGAGCGCCGGGAAGGACTTTCCCGGCGCCGTGCGCCAGGTCGTCGAGAAGTCGAGCGATCCCGACGACCCCTTGGTCGAGGAGTTCGCGCGCATCCTCCAAGAGCTCGGCGTGGGGCGCACTCGCAAGCAGGCGCTGGTCGCGTTCGCGGATCGTGCGCCGCTCGAGGCGGTACAGGAGTTCGTCAACTCGGTGGTACAAGCCGAGGAGAAGGGCAATCCGCTCGCGGACGTGCTGCAGATCCAAGCCAGCATGACCCGCATGCGGCGCGGCGTGCGTGCCGAGCAAATGGCCGCCAAGGCAGGAGTCAAGATGATTGGTCCACTCGCGCTGCTGATGCTGTGCATCATCGCGCTGATCCTGGGCCCGATGTTCCTCAAGCTCGGAGAGCAGACGGCGGACACGTGATGATTCGCCGACCAGGAAGGTACTCGTGAGCGCGCTCAAGTTCGACATACGACACGCCGACGGCCGAGTGGAGGAGCTCCGCATCGATGGCGATCGCGCCTTGGTCGGCAGCGGCGGCCACTGCGAGATCCGCATGCCCATCGACCAGGCAGCCGTGGAGCACATCCTGGTATCGACTGGTCCTGGCGGAGTGATCGCGGAGGCGCGCAGCTTCCAGCCGCCGCCCTTGGTCAACGGGGCGCCTTTCTCGCGCACCCAGCTGGTCCCTGGCTCGATCCTGGGTGTCGGTACGACGCAGATCATGGTCACCCAGATCGAGGTGGCCGGTGCCGCGGTCGCGACCGGCAAGGAACAGGGCATGAGCCCCATGACCCGCGTCCTCGCGCTGATCATGATCCCGCTCGCCGCGTACATCATCCTGGACGAGGAGGAAGACGACGGACCCGCGGCTGCGCCGGAAGAGGTGCCTCAGCTCTGGGCCGAGGAGGCTCCGAGCTGTCCGCAGACCGGCGCCGCACAGGCAGGGTCCGTCGCGGAGGACGAGTACTCCATCGCGCTCTCCAAGCACGAGCGGCGTCCTTTCCACATACCGGATGGGGTACAGGCGGTGACGCGCTACGAGACAGCAGCGGCATGCTTCCGAATCGCCGGTGAGAACGACCGGGCTCAGCTCGCGGCCCGCCAAGGCGCCAAGTTGCGCGGGGAGGTCGAGGAGGACTTCCGTACCCACCGTGTGCGCCTCGAGCACGCTCTGTCCACGCGCAACGTGCCGTTGATGCAGAAGGAGGTTCGGGTGCTCCTGGCCTTCACCGAAGGCCGACCGCAGACCGACTACCGCGCGTGGCTGTCGAACTTGGACCGGCGGCTGAAGGTCAAGTACGGCGACCAGTCCAAGGGCAAGTAGCATGAGACGCGCCGCCATTGCCTGCTCTGCTCTGACCCTGATGGCCTGCGGAAGCCCTCAGAGCAAGCGCATGCAAGAGGTGGAGAGCACCGTCCGGCGGGAGCAGGCCCCCGACAAGCTGGTCGAGCGCGGCAAGCTCTTCGCCAAGATGGGAGACCACACCCGTGCCGAGCAGTACTTCGCTTCGGCTTTGGAGCAAGGCGCCGATCCCCGCACGGTGCTGCCCATGCTGATGCGCAGCTACGTGGAGAGCGCGAGGTTTCGCTCGGCGGTCAGCGTGGGAGAGCGCTTTCTGGTCAGGAATCCGAAGGACCACGCGCTACGCTTCCTGGTCGCGACCATGCACTCCGCCATCGGACAGAACGACCGCGCCAAGGAGCACCTCCAGCGAGTGGTCCGCGAGAGCGACGGGCATGCGGACGCGCACTACGCCTTGGCCGTGCTCCTGCGCGACGTCGAGCAAGACCACTTGGGGGCCGATCAACACTTCCGCCGCTACCTCGAGCTCCTGCCCGAGGGCCCGCACGCGGCCGAAGCGCGCGACTCTCTCTTGAAGGCACTGCCGTGATCCCCCAAGACGTCTTCGAAGAAGCCCTGCTCGATTTCTTCAGCCCGGTGCGCCCGTTCCTCGACGACCCGAAGGTCAGCGAGATCATGATCAACGGGCCCGATCAGGTGTTCATCGAGAAGGGCGGGCAGCTGTTTCTGACCGACGCGAAGTTCGATGGTCAAGAGGCGCTGATGGCGGCGCTGCGCACCGCCGCGCAGTTCGTCGGAAAGTTCGTGGACGAGCGCCGCCCTATCCTGGAAGGACGCTTGCCGGATGGCTCCCGCCTGCAGGCGGTCGTTCCACCCGCAGCACCTGGCGGACCGTTCATCGCGATCCGGCGCTTCTTCAAGGAGACCCTCACCGTCGATCGGTTGGTGCAGTTCGGCTCCATGTCGCCGGTCGCCGCGCAAACCCTGTCGGCGCTCGTCGAGGCGAAGTTGAACATCATCATCGCGGGCGGCACGGGCAGCGGCAAGACGAGTATGCTCAACGCCCTCTCGTCCTTCATCCCGGACGGCGAACGCATCGTCGTGATCGAGGACTCCAAGGAGGTCCAGCTGCAGAAGACGCACGTCGTGCAGCTGGAAGCGCGTCCGCCGGACGCGAAGGGACGGGGAGCCGTGACCATCCGCGACCTGTTCCGGTCTACCCTGCGGATGCGACCCGATCGCTTGATCATCGGCGAAATCCGCGGCGGTGAGGCGCTGGACATCGTACAGGCCATGACCTCCGGTCATGGCGGCTGCATGGGCACCTGTCACGCCACCTACCCCCGTGACACCATGACGCGCCTCGAGACCATGTGCATGATGAGCGACATCGACATGCCGCTTGCGGCCATGCGTTCTCAGTTGGGCTCCGGCATCAACATCATCGTCCAGGTGTCCCGTTTGCAGGACGGCTCGCGGCGCACCACCCACATCACCGAGGTCCTCAATTTCGACCTGGACACCGGCAAGTACGACATGCAGGACATCTTCGTGCGGCGCTACCAGGGGATCGGACCGAAGGGTGAGATCCTGAGCGAGTTCGAGCCTACCGGCGTGATCCCGCAGTGCGAAGAGCAGCTACGGGAACACGGTGTCGAGCTGCCCTCTGTGATATACGATGCTGCACGGAAACGCGGAGTCGACACCGGCCACAGTGGGTACTGACAGCATTTACATAAGAGTGCGCGGAGGCTCCACGGACCGCCCCGAGGTGGAGCTTCGGCCCGGCACCACCGTGGAGGCTTTCAGCGTGGGCTCGGAGGGGTCGTGGACCGTGGTCGGCCCGGGGCTCGCACCGACCCACGCCTACCTCTTCTTCGACGGCGCGACCTTGTTCGTCGCTGCAGCGCCGGGGACCCGTGTCGTGCTGCCCGGAACCCCGGTCGGGACGGAGTGGGTTGCCGTCCCCATCCCTGTCGAGGTGCGTCTCGGAGGCGTCGGCCTGCAGGTCTACACCCAAGCGACCGCCCCCGCGCGAGCGCGCGCCCAGCGCCGGCCCGCGGCGGGTCAGCCCGCGCTGCCCGAGCCTCGGGCGGCAGCGCCGGTCCACGTGGAGGACGTCCCCACGCGCCTGACCGGGCCAGCCCAGCGCGGTTACCAGGAGGACGATCCGGAGAGCAAGACGGTGGTGCAGGACGCGCCGGGCTTTGCGCAGGAAGCGCGACCCCGGTCCAACACGCCACCTCCCGCGTACGCCCCGCCGCAGGAGCCACCCCGCGCCCACCGCGAGCGCCCGAAGCCACCATCGGTCCGCCCACCGCCCGAGTCCGGCGACGCGACGGTCATCAAACCCCTGGAGGAGTTCCTTGCGGAGACCGGGGGCGTCGTTCCGCAGCTCATCGAGCCGCAGGCCGCGCCGGAAGGCCCGCCTCGAGGCGCGCAGGGCGTGATCATCCAGGCGCCGGAGCCCACCATGCCGCCCACCGGGCACGCTCTGTGGGCCGCGCATCAGGCGATGGCAGAGCGGGGCATCGAGCCGCCTCCCGGCATGCCCCTCGGCACGCCGCCGCCCGGGTTCCCTGGGGCGCCCGACCTGATGCAGCCGGGCATGCCGATGCAGCCGGGCATGCCGATGCAGCCGGGCATGCCGATGCAGCCGGGCATGCCGATGCAGCCGGGCATGCCGATGCAGCCGGGCATGCCGATGCAGCCGGGTGTGGCGGGGGCTGCCGGCAAGAACCCTCTGCAGCGCGCGCTGGACGATTGGCGAGCGCTGCCGCTGCCGCGCCGGCTCATGTACGCGGCTCTGCCCTTCGGCTTGATCGCCTTCATGATCGTCTTCACCGACGACGACGAAGAGCTGGAGGAGCCGCCCCCGAAGCCTGCTGCGTCCGCGGCGCCGAGCGCCGGGGTGGCCCCGCCGGCCTCTGCGGAGGCGACCGGGGCAGCGACCGCGGCGGGTACCCAGGACGCTGGCGCTCCGGAGCCGCCCCCGACGCCCACGGCAGCGAAGCCCTCGGAGGACCCACCGACCGAGCGGCCCAAGCTGGCGAAGGGGGAGCTCACCCTGGAGCGGCGGGCAGTGGACGCGGTGGCCTCCGGCGACCTGCGGAAGGCGCTGGAGCTGTACGAGCAACTGGCCCAGGAACACCCTGAAAGGCCCGCGTACAAAGAGGCGGCGGAGATCCTCCGCAGACGCCTCAAAGCAGCCAAGTGAGCCGTCCCCACGATCGAACCCCACCGGGATTCGTCCGCGAATCATGCTTGACTTCGCGCGCGCCGCGGCTACCCTGCGCGTCCCCCGGGCTCTCCGGGGCAGGACACGGGTCTCTGTAGAAATGCCTACGATACAACAGCTCATCCGCAACGGGCGCCGCGAGATCAAGGTCAAGACGGCCTCTCCTGCGCTGCGCTCATGCCCTCAGAAGCGTGGCGTGTGCGTCCGCGTCTACACCACCACACCCAAGAAGCCGAACTCGGCGCTGCGCAAGGTGTGTCGTGTCCGCTTGACCAACCAAATGGAGGTCACCAGCTACATTCCTGGCGAGGGTCACAACCTGCAGGAGCACAGCGTGGTGCTGATCCGTGGTGGTCGCGTGAAGGACCTGCCTGGCGTTCGCTATCACGTCGTGCGCGGCACCCTCGACGCCTCCGGCGCCGTAGGGCCCAGCAGCACCAACAAGGCCAACCGCAACCGCAAGCGCTCCAAGTACGGCGTCAAGCGGCCCAAGCAGTGAGTAGGAGACATCCCAATGCCCCGCCGCCGCGAAGTTCCCAAGCGCAAGATCATCTCGGACCCCAAGTACAAGGACAAGCTCGTCGCCAAGTTCACCAACGCGGTGATGCAGGACGGCAAGAAGTCCGTTGCTGAAGGCATCGTCTACGGTGCGTTCGACATCATTCAGGCACGCTTCAAGGAAGATCCCCTCGAGATCTTTCGCAAGGCACTCGACAACGCCAAGCCGAAGCTCGAGGTGAAGAGCCGCCGAGTCGGGGGTGCCACCTATCAGGTGCCCGTCGAGGTGCGCCCGGAGCGGCGTGTGTCCCTCGGCATGCGCTGGATCGTCCAGTACTCGCGTGATCGTGGCGAGAAGAGCATGCGTGAGCGCCTGGCCGCTGAGCTCGTGGACGCGGCGCAGATGCGCGGCAACGCCATCAAGAAGAAGGACGACACCCACAAGATGGCGGATGCCAACAAGGCGTTCGCTCACTATCGCTGGTGAGCCTCCACCCCTCAGTACCTCAACGGAGCAACTCCAAACGAACATGACCCAGACGACATAAGGATCGGGTTGTAAGCCACGGCGACCGCGTCGCCCTGCGAGAGCAGAGAGCCTCTGCACCCCGATACCCCTTCCGGGAAAACAAGCGCCCCTCGAACGGTGAGGGAGCCGGTGGCCGGAAGGGGTTTCGTCTATGTAGCGCACCTGAAACCCCCACACAGAAGTACGACGATGGCCCGCGAAATCTCGCTCGAGCGCACCCGCAACATCGGCATCATGGCTCACATCGATGCCGGCAAGACCACGGTGACTGAACGCGTCCTGTTCTACACCGGCATCACCCACAAGATCGGGGAGGTGCATGACGGCGCTGCAACGATGGACTGGATGGTTCAAGAGCAAGAGCGCGGCATCACCATCACCAGCGCTGCGACGAACTGCTTCTGGACTCCGAGCGCGGGACCGCTCGAGGGCAAGAAGCATCGCATCAACATCATCGATACGCCCGGTCACGTGGACTTCACCATCGAGGTGGAGCGCAGCCTGCGCGTGCTCGACGGCGCGGTAGCCGTGTTCGACGGCGGTAACGGCGTCGAGCCGCAGAGCGAGACGGTGTGGCGTCAAGCGGACCGATATCGCGTGCCGCGCATCGCGTTCGTGAACAAGCTCGACAAGCTCGGCGCCGACTTCCAGATGAACCTGGACAGCATGAAGGACCGCCTCGGCTGCGTCCCCGTTCCGCTGCAGTGGCCGGTGGGTCAGGAGGACAGTCTGCGCGGAATGGTCGATCTGATCCGAATGGAAGCGGCGATCTTCGCGGACGAGAGCCTGGGCGCCAAGTTCGAGTGGCAGCCCATTCCAGCGGACATGAAGGAGACGTGCGAGAAGCTGCGCGAGCAGATGATCGAAGCCTGCGCCGACGCGGACGACGGCATCATGGAGAAGTTCCTCGACGGTCGCTCCAGTGAGGTGACCAACGACGAGATCTTCGCCGCGCTACGCAAGGGCACCTGCGAGTTCAAGTTCGTCCCGGTGCTGTGCGGCTCGGCGTTCAAGAACAAGGGCGTTCAGCTGCTGCTCGACGCCATCACCAACTTCCTCCCGTCACCCAACGACGTGCCGCCGGTGGATGGCGTCTCTCCGGACGACGAGACCAAGCACGAGACCCGAGCTGCGGATGATGACGCGCCGTTCTCAGCGCTCGCCTTCAAGATCGCCAACGACCCCTACGTGGGCAACCTCACCTTCTTCCGAGTGTACTCGGGCACGCTCGAGAGCGGAACCAGTGTACTGAACGCGACGCGTGGCAAGCGCGAGCGCATCGGACGCATCTTGCGCATGCACGCCAACAAGCGCGAGGAGCTCAAAGAGTGCCACGCCGGCAACATCTACGCCGCCGTGGGTCTACGCGACACGCGAACGGGTGACACCCTGTGCGACGAGAAGGCGCCCGTCGTGCTCGAGAAGATGGTGTTCCCGGATCCCGTGATCAGCGTCGCCATCGAGCCCAAGACCCAGGCAGACCTCGATCGACTCGGCGTCAGTCTCCAGAAGCTAGCCTACGAGGACCCGTCCTTCCGGACCTTCACCAACGAAGAGACGGGCCAGACGATCATCGCCGGCATGGGCGAGCTCCACCTCGAGATCATCGTCGACCGCCTCAAGCGCGAGTTCAAGGTCGAGTGCAACGTGGGCAAGCCCGAGGTCGCGTACCGCGAGGCCATCGCCAAGGCCGTGGAGGCGGAGGCCAAGTTCGTCCGTCAGTCTGGCGGCCACGGCCAGTATGGCCACGTTCGGATCCGCCTGAAGCCGGCGGAGCGGGGCCAAGGCTTCGTGTTCGAGAACAAGGTGGTCGGCGGCGTCATCCCCAAGGAGTTCATCCCGTCCGTGGAGAAGGGCATCCGCGAGGCGATGGGGCGCGGCGTGCTCGCCGGCTACCCGGTCATCGATTGTCACGCCGAGCTCTACGACGGCACCTATCACGAGGTGGATTCGTCCGGACCGGCCTTCGAGATCGCGGGCTCGCTCGCGTTCCAGGACGGCGCCAAGCGCGCCGGGCTGCACCTGCTCGAGCCGATGATGGGGGTCGAGGTGGTGACCCCCGACGCCAACATGGGCGACGTCATCGGCGACTTGAACTCACGCCGTGGTCGCATCCAGGGCATGACCCAGCGTGGCGCCAACACTCAGGTGGTCACCGCCGAGGTGCCGCTCGCCACCATGTTCGGATACGCCACGGATCTGCGCAGCAAGACCCAGGGTCGCGCTACCTACACCATGCAGTTCTCGCACTACGAAGCGGTGCCGAACTCCGTGCAAGAAGAGATTGTCGCCAAGGTCAAGGGTAACTGACCGAAGCCTGTCAACGAGAAACGAGACGAACCCATGGCCAAAGAGAAATTCGTTCGCAGCAAACCCCACGTCAACGTCGGGACCATCGGTCACATCGATCATGGCAAGACAACGCTGACGGCGGCGCTGGTGAAGGTCCAGAGCAAGAAGGGTCTCGCCAAGGAGATCACCTACAAGGACATCGCCAAGGGCGGCATCGTCCGCGACGACAGCAAGACGGTCACGATCGCGGTCAGCCACGTGGAGTACGAGACGCAGGGTCGTCACTACGCGCACGTGGATTGCCCCGGCCACGCGGACTACATCAAGAACATGATCACCGGCGCCGCGCAGATGGACGGCGCGATTCTGGTGGTCAGCTCGCTGGACAGCGTCATGCCTCAGACCCGCGAGCACGTCCTGTTGGCGCGCCAGGTGGGCCTGAACCACATCGTGGTGTTCCTGAACAAGTGCGACGCGGTCGAGGACGAAGAGATGCTCGACCTGGTCGAGATGGAAGTCCGGGAGCTGCTCTCGAAGTACCAGTTCGACGGGGACAACGCGACGATCGTGCGCGGGGCGGCGCTGCCGGCGCTGCAGGGCGACGAGAAGTGGGAGAAGACGGTGGACGAGCTGCTCGCCGCGCTGGACAAGGACATCCCGGAGCCGGAGCGCGACGTGGACAAGCCGTTCCTGATGGCGGTGGAGGACGTGTTCAGCATCAAGGGTCGCGGCACGGTGGCCACGGGGCGCATCGAGCGCGGCAAGGTGCACGTCAACGACGAGGTCGAGATCATCGGCTTCGAGCGCGACAAGAAGACGGTGGTGACCGGCGTGGAGATGTTCCGCAAGCAGCTCGACTCGGGCCAGGCCGGCGACAACGTGGGTTGCCTGCTGCGCGGCATCGACAAGGACGGCATCGAGCGCGGTCAGGTGATCGCAGCGCCGGGGAGCATCAAGCCACACAAGAAGTTCACCGGCGAGGTTTACGTGCTGAAGAAGGAAGAGGGCGGCCGTCACACGCCGTTCTTCACCAACTATCGGCCGCAGTTCTACATCCGCACCACGGACGTGACCGGCTCGGTGAAGCTGCCCGACGGCGTGAAGATGGTCATGCCGGGCGACAACATCACGGTGGAGATCGAGCTGATCACCACCGTGGCGCTCGAGGAGCAGATGCGTTTCGCCATCCGCGAGGGCGGCAAGACGGTCGGCGCCGGCGTCGTCACCAAGATCTTGGAGTGAGGAAGTCCCATGCCCGACACGACCAAAATCCGCATTCGCCTCCGTGCCTTCGATCACCAGCTCCTCGACAAGAGCACCACGGACATCGTCGAGACGGCGCGGCGCACTGGGGCACGGGTTGCCGGCCCCATCCCGCTGCCCACATCCATTCGTCGCTACACCGTGCTGCGTGGGCCCCACGTGGACAAGAAGAGCCGTGAGCAGTTCGAAGTGCGCACGCACAAGCGACTGATCGACATCCTGGAGCCAACCCCACAAACGCTCGATGCGTTGATGAAGCTCGACCTGTCGGCGGGCGTCGACGTCGAGATCAAGAGCTGAGAGGGAAGTGAGATGGCAAAGCTCGACGTATTCAACCTCAAGCGCGAGAAGGTCGGCGAGATCGACCTCTCGGACGACGTCTTCGCGGCCGACGTGAAGGAACACCTGCTGCACGAAGTGGTCGTGGCCCAGCTCGCCAGCAAGCGCGCGGGCACGCGCGCCGGCAAGGAGCGCTCCGCGGTGCGAGGCTCCGGCAAGAAGCTGTACAAGCAGAAGGGCACTGGGCGCGCGCGTCACGGTGACAAGAAAGCCCCCATCTTCGTCGGCGGCGGACGGGCTCACCCACCGAAGCCACAAGACTGGTCGTATCGGCCGCCTCGCCAGGTCCGAACCGGCGCACTCAGGAGCGCGCTGTCGCTGTTCGTCAAGGAGGGTCGGATGACCGTGGTGGACAGCATGGAGCTCGAGGAAGCGAAGACCCGCGCGCTCGCCGGAGTGCTCACCACGCTGCAGGCTGCGAGCAAGACCCTGCTCGTGGATGGCAAAGACAACGAGAAGCTCAAGCTGAGCGTGCGCAACATGAAGTCGAGCCAGTTCCTGCCCCCCGAGGGCGTGAACGTCTACGACCTGCTCAGGCACGATCACCTCGTCGTTTCCAAGGACGCGGCGAAGGCCCTCGAGGCCCGCTGCTTGGGGAGCAAGTGATGACACCCGAAAACATCATCAAGCGCCCAATCGCGATGACCGAGAAGGCCGCTCGGCTCAAGGAGCTGAACAAGGTCGTGTTCGAGGTCAACCCGAAGGCGAACAAGATCGAGATCAAGCAGGCGGTGGAGACGTTGTTCGACGTGAAGGTCAGGGACGTGCACACCGCAATCTTCCGCGGCAAGCCGAAGCGGCTCGGCCGTCAGGTAGCGCTGCGCCGCAACTGGAAGAAGGCAGTCGTGACCCTGCAAGAGGGCTACGACATCCAATTCTTCGACGAGTCGGAGGAGTGAGTCATGGGTATCCGCGTTTACAAGCCCACTTCCGCCGGGCGCCGCTTCCACACATCGAGTGACTTCGCAGAGCTGACCACGGGGACCCCCGAGCGTTCGCTCTTGGAGAAGAAGACCAGCACGGGAGGCCGCAACCACTTCGGCCGTATCACGAGCCGCTTCCGTGGCGGCGGCCACAAGCGTCGCTATCGCGTGATCGACTTCCGGCGCGCCAAGATCGGTGTGCCGGCCAAGGTCGCGCACATCGAGTACGATCCGAATCGGACAGCTCGTATCGCGCTGCTCCACTACGTCGACGGCGACAAGACCTACATCCTGGCGCCGGACGGACTCAAGCAGGGCGACACGGTCATCTCGAGTCGCAACGCCGACATCCAGCCCGGTAACTGCCTGCCGCTCGAGGCGATTCCCGCGGGCACGATGGTGCACAACGTGGAGATGCGCGTGGGCAAGGGCGGCCAGCTGGTTCGCTCGGCTGGCGTCGCCGCGCAGCTCATGGCCAAGGACGGCGGGCACGCTCAGGTCAAGCTGCCGAGCGGCGAAGTGCGCAAGATCCACATCAAGTGCCGGGCCACGGTCGGCCAGGTGTCCAACGTCGAGCACCAGAACATCAGCCTCGGCAAGGCGGGTCGCAAGCGCTGGCTCGGCCGCCGCCCGCATAACCGCGGCGTCAGCATGAACCCGGTTGACCACCCCATGGGCGGTGGCGAAGGCCGCACCAGCGGTGGACGCCATCCCTGCTCGCCCTGGGGCAAGCTGGCCAAGGGCAAGAAGACACGCAACAACAAGCGCACCGACAACATGATCGTGAAGACGCGAAAGGCGAAGGGCTGAAACCATGGCGCGCAGCATCAAGAAAGGTCCGTTCTGCGACGGCCACCTGGCGACCAAGATCCAGACGGCGCAGGCAGCCGGCGACAAGAAGGTGATCAAGACCTGGTCGCGACGCTCGACCATCTTCCCCGAGGCCGTTGGGCTCACCTTCGCGGTTCACAATGGCCGCAAGTTCGTGCCGGTGTTCGTGACCGAGAACATGGTCGGTCACAAGTATGGCGAGTTCGCGCCCACCCGCACCTTCCACGGCCACGCCGGGGACAAGAAGGGCGCCGCCAAGAAGATGAACCCGCGCACGGGCAAGGCCTGAGCGGAGCAGGGGTCGGGACGCTGCGGGTTGGTTCCCCATCTCGAGGTGCGCCGTGAACCTGACGGCGGTCTTGCTGCGCGACGAGGCTCTCGCGACGTTCGTCCGGGTGTTCGCCCCGCTGGCGAACGGGCCCTTCGCCGCAGGCACCGACGCGGAGAGGCATCGCATGGTCGCCGAGCTGCTTCGCGTCGTCGATCCGCGCCGCGACTGCGAGCCCGGCAAGACCCTCGAGGATGCACTCGCGCGCAGCGGGGAGTCACTGCTGCAGGGGATGAAGTTCGCGATGTACTTCGCGCCTTCCTCCTTCGTCTGGCAGCACCGCCAGGGTGAACCGTCGAGGTGGAGGTGCGGCGCTTTCGGGGTGCATGCGTTCTTGACCACGCGAGCCACCGGTTGCCCGTGGCTGGTACCGCGTCCCGATGACCCGCGGAGCGTCGAGTTTCAGAGCTCGCACTTCCACCGGTTCTCGTGGCTCTCGGCATCCGAGCTCGCCGCTGTGCGCCTGCTGGCACCGCTCGAGTCCTGGCGGGAGGAGGCCCGGAGCGCGGGCGATGCACCAGCTTGGCCGCGTGGTCGTGTCGAGGGCTACCTCGACCAATGCATCGGTCAGTGTCAGGAGCTGCTCGCCGTGGCGAGTGGGGGTGCTCGCGCTGGGCTCGCCCTCGTGACCGCGGTCGACAACAGCGACTGGGAGCTGGAATAGTGGGCAGCGCGCGAGCGCTGACGACCCCTACAGCCCGTGGCGCTGCGCAAGCTCCCGCGCCCGCGTAGAGTAGGGCTCGAGCAGCCGCATTCGCGACAAGTGCGCGCGGGCAGCGTCCCGATCGCCCCGCCGTGCCGCCTGCTCGAGGAAGTGCTCGTTCGCCCTGAAGTTGTACGGGTCGTGCTCCAGGGCCAGCGAGAAGGCCTCGGGCTCGTGGTTCAGGACGGCGCGCTCGGCGGCCAGGCGGCCTAGCGCGCTCTCTATCGCCGGGTGACCGGGGGCGAGGCGGCGCGCGTCGAGCAGCGCCTCTCGCAGTCGCGGCGCGTCGGCGTGCCGCTGCTCGGTCGGGGTGCGCGCGATCGCGCGCAGCGGCACCGAGACGCGTGCCTCGGCCTGTTTGGCTTGGCGCACGGCGCTCCACTTGGCGGGAGTGAGCAGCATGTGCCGCTCGAGCGCTGTCGTTGGCACGCGCAGCAGCGCGTCGCGCAACCCAAAGGTTGGCTCGTCGCGCATGAAGTCGAGCACCGGCTTGCGGTCCCGGTTGACACCAGCGTCCCCCAGCAGCGCTGGCAGATCCGCGGGTGCGGCTCGAAACGAGACCAGCGCGGGGATGGGATCGCCCCAGCCCAGATGCTCGAGGTCGGGCGCCGCGTAGCGCGCATAGCGCTGGCGGAACTGCTCGCCGTCGACCTTCGCTTCTCCTTGAAACCCGATCAGGAACGACTCGACCTGGTTGGAGAGGAGGGGTACCCACACGAGCGTCTGCGGAAAGACCTCGCGGAAGGTGCGGAGCACCGTGCGCGCGGCGCGGTCGTCGAGATTCAGCGGTAGCCAAACCAAGACCAGCCCACCCTCGGCCAGGCGCGCGCGAGTCGCTCGAAAGTGTTCGATGGTGTACAGGCGCAGCGCGCCCTCGCTGTCGAGGAACATGCTGTCGCTCATCACGACGTCGTAGCGCGCCTGAGACAGGCGCAAGAAGGCGCGTCCATCGAGGGTGTGGACCTTCACGCGCGGGTCCTCCGAGGCCCGAGCGTTGAGCGCCGTGAACCACTCGTTGGCGACGTCGATCATCTGCGGATCGAGCTCGACGAGGTCGACGTGGTCCGGTTCGTAGCGCAGGATGGTGCGAAGCAACTCACCCACGCCGTAGCCGATCTCGAGCACCCGCCGAGGCTGTGGGTGGAGCAGCATCGGCAGGTGGGACTGGAGCTTCTGCGTCTGGCGCCGGACGGGGTCGGTGCTACCGGAGACGTGTGGGCCCCCGCGGAGCTCGCGACGGCCCCGGGGCTGCTCGAGCACGCTCAGGATCTGCAGCTCGGATTCCTGCAAGTGGACGAGCCGGGCGTCCTGGGTGGACACCATCCTCTCGACGTAGCGCCGAAGCCACGGGCCCGCGCTGACGCCGAGGCCAAGGATGGACGCGACGACCACCGCGACGGGCAGGCCCAGGCGGCGCCGGCCAACCCCAGCGCGCCACGCGAGCAGCGCCGAGCTCGCGCTCAGCAGCGACAGCAGGAGCACCGTGCGGTGAGTGCCCAGGGTCGGCAGCAGCAGGAACCCGGCACAGAACGCCCCGCACACGGCTCCGATCAGGTTGGCGGCGTAGACGCGGCCGACGTCACGTCCCACGCTCGACTCGCGCCGGACGTACAGCTCGGCGGCGAGGGGTAGCGTCATGCCGAACAGGAACGTCGTGCCGAACACGATCGCCAGCCACACGAGCGCGGTCCGGGCACGCTCCGCCTCGCCGGCTGCGCCCAGGGAGGCCATGGCCAGGGTGCATGGCAGCAGCAACGTCAGCGCGAGCTGCAGGCGTGCGAGCCACCCGTCGTCGTGCGCGCGACGCCGCGCGACGAAGGCGCTGCCCGAGGCGAGTCCCAGCAGATAGATGAACAAGATGAGCGCGAACGACAGCAAGGTTCCGCGCCACACGAAGTCCATCAATCGAAACCACACGACCTCCATCCCGAGCGCGGCGAATCCCGAGCAGGCGATGGCGGCGGGGACGAGGTTCGACCCGCGCGTGAGGGTCGCTGCCGGTGGGTCGGCTTCGACGGCAAAGCGCGAATGGCGCCCCACCCAGAGCGCGACGCCGCCGACCGTCGCGCTCGCGACGGTGGCGATGCCGTAAGACACGTCGTAGCCGAAGGACGCGACGAGCTGCGCGCTGGTCAGCGCGCCGAGCGCCGCGCCCACTGTGTGGGCGGCGTACAGGCGCCCGAGGCCGACCCGCGCGCTGTCCCCCGAGGCCAGCACGGCTCGGGTGAGCACGGGCAACCCGCCGCCGATCAACATGGCCGGCAGGGCAACCGTGGTGAAGGCGATCGCGAACAAGAGCCAGCGAAACACGGACCAATCGAGGGCGCGAAACAGTGCCGCGCTCAGTCCCTCGGCCGAGAAGAAGAGGACGAAGGCCAGCGCCGCCGTGAGCGCCGTGCCGAGCTCGAGCTTGCCGTACAGTCGGAGCAGTCGCTCGCTCCGGTCAGCGATCTTGCCGAACACGAGCGCGCCGATGCCGCTGCCCAGCAGGAAGGCGGTCACCACGGCGCTCATGCTCTGAGTGGTGCTGCCCAGCACCGACGAGAAGAGCCGAAGCCAGAGGACCTCATAGAGCAGGCTCGACCATCCGCCGAACGCGAACAGGATGATCAGAGAGCGCCGTTGCTCTGGAGTCATCTCACCAGACCGAGCACGTTGCTGTAGTCGTCAGTCCACACCGTACGCCGACTCGGCGCGGCTTCCCAGCGCGAATGTGTGCGCTCGATGGCCTCGAGCGCGCGGGGAGTCCCCATCAACACCCACTCTCCGGCGACCAGGAAGCGTGCCGGGTCACTCGGGGTCGTGGTCTTGAGCATCTTGCGCTGGTGCGCGTCCGCCAACCCCGCCAGCAACGGGGTGAGATCCAGGTGGCTGGTCGCGATGTTGATCACCAGGAGCCCGTCGGCTTGCAGCTGCGCGAAGTAGGTAGCGAACGCTTCGTGGGTGACCAGGTGGACCGGAACGGCGTCGGAGTTGAAGGCGTCGAGCACCAGCACGTCGAAGCCGCGGGCGCGGCCGGCGGCCAGCTCACGCTCGAGCTCGAGGCGCGCGTCGCCGACCACGAGCTCCACGCTGGCTGCCGAGCGGTCCAGGTACGTGAAGTACTGCTGGGCTGCGTGGACCACCGCGGGGTTGATCTCGTAGAACACGAGCACGTCGCCTGCTCGCGCGAAGGGAGCGACGGCGCCGACGCCGAGCCCCA
The DNA here is from genome assembly GCA_019637295.1 of Polyangiaceae bacterium. Lineage (GTDB taxonomy): Bacteria > Myxococcota_A > Polyangia > Polyangiales > Polyangiaceae > JACKEA01. Next base: position 137,991 of record JAHBVX010000013.1, on the reverse strand, counting down.
CCACGCCGATGGTCAGCGGCTCAGCCTGGCTGCGCTTGGCGTGCGCGCGGAGCGCGATGGCTGGACCGGAAGCGTCATCGTAATGAAGCAGGCCCTCGTGCGCTCGCGCCTCGGACGAGAACTGTCCGCCGTGGATCACGTGTCCGTGGACGAGCCATCGTCGCGCGCGCTCGCCGCCGGCCTCCAGCTCCTTGACCGCCACCACGCCGTAGAAGTTGCGCTCGGCGTACAGGTTGCTGTGTGAGCGGCGGATCACGTCGTAACCGAGCGCCAGGCACAGCCCGGTGAACCCCACGGCGGCGCCAATGAGCTGCCGCCGACGCGGCGCCCACACCAACGCAAGGACGCCGGCCAGCGTCAAGAGCGACAGATGGACGTCCCAGTAGTGGTCGAACAGCACCGGCACGACGATTGAGCCTACGAGACCCCCCAGCGCGCCGCCCGTCGCGACGCACAGGTAGAACGCCGTCAGTCGCGCGGGCGCGGGTACACGCAGCGCGAGCTCGCCGTGGCAAACGACGGTGCCCAGCCACAACAGCACCAAGCTGGCCGCGAGGTTGAGCTCGAAGCCAGGCAGGGTGAACTGCACCCACAGCGCCGAGAGCGCGACACCGACGAGCAGCAGCGGTCGCCAGAGCGCGGCACGATAGGCGTGGTCGTTGTGGAAGACGAAGATGAAGCTGAGCAGATAGACGCTCAGCGGCGTGACCCACAGGAATGGGATCGGCGCGACGTCCTTGGTGAGCTGCGTCGTGGCGGCCACGAGGAGCTGGGAGCCCACCGCAGCCAGCGCAATCCACGTCAGCGCCTGACGTCTGGAAATGGGGGCGACCTGCGCCGGGGCCGGTAGCTCCGGCAGGCGCGGCGGCAGTCCGCGTGCGGCGAACATCACAGCGCCCGCGTACGCGACGTAGACCGCCGACCAGGCGCGAGACTGGTCAGTGAGGCCGAGCCACGGCTCGAGCAGCAACGGGTAGCCCAGCAGCCCGACCAGCGAGCCCGCGTTCGAGAGCGCGAACAAGCGATAGGGCGACCTGGCGGGCTCAGCCAGCGCGAACCAGCGCTGCAGCAACGGACCGGTGCTCGACAGCAGCAGGTAGGGCAGGAGCAAACTCGAGCCCAGCGCCCAGAGCACACCCAACGCGGGCGCGACGTGCGCGGTCTTGGGAGCTTGGCTCGGTGCGATCGGCAAGAACGCGAAGGACACGAGCAGCAACACGCCGTGGATGGCTCGCTGCGCGACCGTGGAGCGCAGCTGGCCCAGCCAGTGCGCGTAGGCGTAGCCTGCCAAGAGCAGGGTCTGGAAGAACAGCAGACAGGTGGCCCACACGTTCGCGCCGCCGCCGAACCATGGCAGGATCTGCTTGCCGGCCAGCGGCTGCACCAGAAAGAGCAGCAGCGCGCCGAGGAGAATACTGCTGGCGAAGGCGAGCATTGGGCGTCAGCCGAGCACCCGCTGGACCTCGTCGATGTCCGAGAACGGAAGCGTCTCGGTGCCGATGCTCTGCCCGCGCTCGTGGCCCTTGCCGGCGATCACGACCACGTCGCCGGGCGCTGCCTCGGCCAGAGCTGCCTCGATGGCTCGGCGCCGGTCGAGCTCCACGCGCACGTACGCGCGCCCCCCTTTTCGGCAACCGGCGGCCACCGCTTTGGCGATCGCTGCGGGCTCCTCCTGACGCGGGTTGTCGTTGGTCACCCACGCCAGATCCGCGCGTTCGCCCACCGCGCGCCCCATGGGTCCGCGTTTCGCCTTGTCCCGCCCTCCACCCGCGCCGAAGACCACGATGACGCGACGCGAGCGCGCCAGCGCGCGAGCGGCCTCGCAGGTCCGAGCCAGCGCATCCGGCGTGTGCGCGAAGTCCACCGCGACCAGCGCCGGTGAGCGCGCGACCAGCTGGAAGCGCCCCGGCACCAGCGGGGTCGCCGCTAGACCCTGTCGGATCACGGCCCCGCCGATCCCGTAGCCGTGCGCAGCGCAGGCTGCGGCCAGCGCGTTCTCGGCGAAGACGTGGCCAATGAGCGGGATGGACAGCCCGCCATCGAGCTCCTCGCAGAGCGCCGAGGGTCGGAGCACGATGCGCGTCCCCTCCGGGGACAACTCGATGCTCACGGCTTCCAGATCCGAGTCCCTCACGCGGGGGCCCCTGGACGGACAAGAGTACCACAGCCGGCGCACGTCCGGGGGGGTCACTTGGTCGAGGAGCAGCGCCGTCTCGTCCGCTGCGTTGAGCACGGCGGTGCGTCCCGGCCCGAGGTGTACGAAGAGCTGCGCCTTGCTCGCGAGGTAGTGCTCCCAGGAGCCGTGGGCATCGAGGTGGTCGCGGGACAGATTCGTGAACACGCCGAGGTCGAAGCGCCAGCGCTTGGCGTACCCTTGCGCGAGCGCCTGACTCGTCACCTCGATCACGGCGTCCCGCGCGCCCCGCTCGTGCGCGTGCTTGAAAGCAGCGATGAAGCCCTGCGTCGTGCGCGGAACGTCGAGCTCCTCGTCGTCGAGCCGGTACCCGATGGTCGTCTCCAACAGCACCGACTTGCCGGCATGTCGAAGGATGCTCATCAGCAGCGACGACGTGCTCGTCTTGCCGTTGGTTCCCGTGACGCCGAAGGTGAACCACTCCTCGACCCAGGGGAAAGGCGCTGCAGTCGGGCGCGCTACATCGGTCAGATCCGCGTTCGTCACTGGGGCTCGGGCTCGAAGCGAATCGCGCCGCCGGGGAGGAAGTACAGGATGTCCATCGTCCCTCCGCTGACGGTCGGGATGTGCCAAGAGCCCGGCGGATACACCGTCCATCCGGCAGGCCTCCCGTCGAACCGCGGCTCGCCGGCCACCGCGAAGCACAAGTCGAACTCGCCATTGGGATGCGTGTGGCCAGGGCCGGGCTTGCTCATGTGCACCGCGTCGACGCCCAGGTCGTCTACAGCGCTCGCCTTGTACACGCGGGAGAAGCGGATGCCGTCGTTCTCGCGATCGCACAGCCAACCTGCCTCGACACCCTCGCGTACCAACGCGGCGACGCGCTGCATCGCCGGCGCGTCGAGGGGCAGCGCGGCCTCCAGCTTCCTGGCGGCCTCGGGATCCGCGGGATCCATGCGGCTGATGACGTCGCGTAGCGGAACGAGGGACTCGAGCAAATCGGGCAGAGAACTCATGTGCAGCAATGGTTTCGCGGGCACCTCGTGCGCGTCAAGTCGTGCGCCCCTGAGCGCTTGGCTGGCCGGTCCGGCGCGGGCACGGCCATCGGCGAATCCGTCCGGGGCTCGCCGCAGCGTCACGGCAACATTCGGCCCCGCGCTTCGGGCGGCGGGAGCCAACACTGCTCGGTTCGCCCGAACCAGCGGATGCGGTTGCCGGCGATGAACCGGTACAGCGCGTCGCGCACGAAGCGGGGCACGACCGCCCCCAGCCAGCCCCAACGCCAAGGCCAGGTCAAATGGCGTGACGCAGCCAGCGCCGCGTCCGAGCGCACGAGCAGTCGGTCACCCTCGAGAAACACGAAGGTCTGCAGGCCCTCCGGGAAGTCCGAGTGCCGGGCGCGCGCATCGCTGGCGGTCTCTCCCTGCAACGACGCGAAGTGCAGCGTTCCGTCTCGATCGCGCTCGAACAACCAGCGCACGATGCCGTTGCACATCACGCACTCGCCGTCGAAGAACAAGATCGGTGACCGCTGCTCCGGGGGCGCCGAGGGGCTCACGGCTGCACGATGTCCCACTTGGGTCGCGTCGCCGAGCGAGCGAACGCCGCGCCATCCGCTTCGATGGCGCGACGCTCCTTCTCGCGTCCGTCCAGGAAAGCCACGAACTGTAGCTGAGGGTCGGGCTTGTCCTGCTCGGCAGCGAACAGCCGAACGAACTCCGTGGGCGGGACCGCTTGCCGCCCCGCGACGCGGATCCACGGCACGCGAAGTCCCGGTCCGTCACCGACGGGTTCGTAGGCTTTGATCACGAGCTCGGAGCACACGATCTGGTCGTCCGTGGCGAAGTCGAAGTCGAAGTCATAGGGCCGGCCGAAGTAGCCGAGCGCTCGGTCGAGGGCGACGGCGCGCTGCAGCGCCGGCAGCTTGGGCCGGACGGCTGCGACGTAGTCGGCGCCGCAGGAGTGCACCAAACTGGTCGCCACGACGCCCTCGCTCACGGCCTCGATGACGACCTGCGCATGTCCCTCGCCGTCCTTCGCCCCGAGCGCCGCCCACGCTTTGGGGTGCCGCTTGGCTAGATACTCGCTCAGCTTGCCGTAGCGCGCCTGCACCTCCGGCTCCTGGTCGAAGGTCTCGGCGATCTCCGCTTGGGTTCCGGTGTAGAGGGCCGCATGGGGCCAAAAACCGGGCAGTCCCACGTTGGAGAGGTACCAGTTACGGCGCTCGATCAGGATGTCACCCGGTCGCAGCGCCTTGCCCAGGGCCTCGATCTGCGCGTCGTTGACCAAGCGCCGGCCCTGGGGCGCGAAGCGTGTGTCCCCGGCCCACTCGGCCACCCGGGTCTGCACCGGGAACCAGGCTTGGAACGCCGCACCCTTGACCACGTCGGCCTTGTTCTCGGCGGTGCGCAGCGCTCCTCGAAGCCGAAGCTCGGCGAGCGCGGCGCGGCTCCGGGCCTTGGCGAGGTCCCGCAGGGCGACACTGGGCTCGCTCTCCAGCTTGCGCTCGATCCAGCGCTCGAACCACTCCGCCGAGACCGGGACCAACGAGTGATCCCGCGCTCGCGACAGCTTGCGTCGCAGCGCGCTGAAGGTCCCGCGAGGCAGCCCCAGCTCCGGCATCGACTCGTCGAACAGCTTGGGCGCGATCGTGCGATCCTGCACGATGTCCAGGAGTCGGTGCCCGGCGTGGGCTTGGGCGCACAGCGCCGCGAACCCGAGCGCGAAGGCGCGGGCGTGCAGCTCCGGGTGGCTGAGGTAGTCCACGCCATACCACCCGTCGTAGCGTTCCTTCAGCGCGTCCAGGGCGATCATGGGCTCCATGAACGCCCACCACACGTCGCGAACGCGTTGCCGCGCGCCGGCGTCGAGCTTTGCTGCGTCATCGGTCTCGAGCAGCGCGCGCTCCTTCTTGGCAAGCTCCAGGGCCGCGTCGAGGGTGTTCACCAACACCCCGAGGCGCCGCGTGTCGTCGGCCGTGGCGCGACCGAGCGCCTCGGGCGGCAGGCTCCACAGCGGGCTGCCCATGCTGCCAGTCACGCGACGAGCAAAGGGGTAGCCCGCGTGCTCCTCCCGCGCCGGCCACAGCGCCAGCACACCAAGCCCAAACGCCGTGATGCCGAGAGCCCCCAACAGAACGCGACGATTCGCCACGGGCGCGAGGCTACGTCATGGAAGACCGGCTGGGAACGCGCCTCTCCGGAGCCGCGCCGGACCTACAAAAGCAGAACGGGCCCCCTCGCGGGAGCCCGTCCTTGCTGGTGCGGAGCGACGCGTCAGGGAGCGTAAGCGTCCACGTTGAAGACGCACTCCGTGAAGTCCTCCACGCAAGTCCCGGTGTTCGGGGCCTGATCGTCGTAGCACTCCACGACGGCCTTGCGCGAGTCCTCCTTGAGCGCGTTGAGGGAGTCCTGACACTCCTGCAGCGAGATGGGGGTCTCGCCCGTGTCACAAGCGTCCACGATGTCCTGGCAGGTGACTGCGCCGGCCGAGCCCTGCACCGGGCCCACCTCGCACGCCATCGGGAAGACGGTGCTGATGCAGTTGTTCACCGCCGTGTCGTGCGCCGCCGCGCAGGCGTCGCCGGTGATGGCGTCGAGACAGCCGTACAGCTCCTCGAACACGCCGGGGCGACCGTGCCACTCCATGTAGTTGCACAGCGTCATGCCCGCGCTCGGGATGTCCTCGGTGCCCGGGTCGTTGTCGTGGTCACACAGCGTCGCTGCGTAGGCCAGGTCGTAGCAAATGCCCGACTCGATGCCCGCGTCCGGCCCGCCGCTGAGCTCGTCGCCGATGCACTCGACGCCGGCGTCGCCGCCCGCCGAGCCGCCGGAGCCCGCGCTACCCGCGGTGCCTGCGCTGCCCGCGGAGCCTGCGGAGCCTGCGGAGCCCGCGCTGCCGCCCGCGCCCGCGCTACCGCCGCCGGCGCCCGCGGTGCCGCCGGTGTAGTTGTTCGTGGAGTTGTCCTCCACCTTGCAGCCGACGGCCATGGCGCCGGCCGTGGCCAGGACGGCCGTGATGGCCAAGAAACGATCGAGTTTGATATTCATGGGGATAAGCCCTCCCAGTTGGGATTGGATTCAGGGTGTGCGGGCCCACCCTGGGCCCTACCTTGTGACGTTGAGGATACGCTCCTGATTCGGCAAGACTACCCGACCTGCGCACTAATAGGGGAGCGATCCTCCCACAGTGTAGGCGGCGCGGAGCCGGCTGGCCCCGCGCGCCCGACAGTGGGGCCGGATCAGTTGTTGGAGCCGGCGCTGCCCGCGCTACCCGCGCTGCCCGCCGAGCCGGCGCTGCCCGCGCTACCCGCGCTGCCCGCCGAGCCGGCGCTGCCCGCCGAGCCAGCGCTGCCCGCCGAACCCGCGCTGCCCGCACTGCCGGAGGAGCCAGCGCTGCCGCCGGAGCCGCCAGAGCCGCCGGAGCCCCCGGTGCCGCTGTCGGAGTTGTTGTAGTTGTTGGTCGAGTTGTCCGTCACGGTGCAGCTGGCGAGGGTGCCCGCGGCGGCGACGGCGGTGATGGCGAGGAATCGGTCGAGCTTGAAATTCATGAGGTTAAGACTCCTGGTTTGGGTCTGACGTATGGAATACGTGCGCGATTCGCCAAGACTGCCGGGTGCCGTGACAAAAAGAGGTCGCCCCCACCATCCTGTGCCCGCCACGTGCACCGATGTGCAGTGTTTTTTCAGTATTTTCCTGGCGCTCAACGGGCTTGCACAGAGAAACGCGCTCTGCTAGTTAGCGGTCCCCTTTTTCGACGCTCGCCGTGTGACCATTGGCCCTACGGAAAGCGCCGGAATGCCGTCCGATTCTGTCGGCGGCTCGGGCAGCCACTCGGCTGCCGACCTGGGCCGCCACGACGTCGGGCACCGCCGACGCTGGGGCGAACGACCCGGCAGCCCCTGGGCCGCCGTGTCCCCAAAGGATCCTGCGTGATGATTAGCCAAGCCAAAGCCAAGTTCCAACGCATCAGCCCGCGCAAGGCGCGCGTGGTCATCAACCTCGTGCGCGGTCGCGACGCGGCCGAGGCGCTGCAGCTCCTCGAGTTCGTGCCCAAGTCCGGCGCGCCCGTCGTCAAGAAGCTGATCGCGAGCGCCGTCGCCAACGCCAAGGTCCGCCACCCCGAGGTGGACGCCGACGAGCTGTACATCAGCAAGGCCACCGTCGACAAAGGGCCGGATCAGAACATGCGTCGTTGGCGTCCCCGCGCCATGGGCCGCGCGACGCGAGTCACCAAGGGCATCAGCCACATCTGCATCGAGCTCGATCAGCGCTGAGGACGAATCATGGGACAAAAGACACATCCGTATGGCTTCCGCCTCGGCGTCATCAAGACCTGGACCAGCAAGTGGTACGAGGACGGGCAGTACACCAAGTGGCTGCACGAGGACATTCGCATCAAGCGCGCCGTCAAGGACTACCTCTACAACGCCAACGTCGCGAGCGTTGAGATTGAGCGCGCAGCCAACAAGGCCAAGGTCATCGTGTACACGGCGCGTCCGGGCATGGTGATCGGCAAGGGTGGCAAGGGCATCGAGATCCTCAAGAGCGGCAACCTCGACTCGGCGGCCAAGGGTGAGACCAAGTTCCCCGGCGTGCAGTCTTTCACCGACAACGAGGTGTTCATCGACGTGCAAGAGGTGCGCAAGGCCGAGACCAACGCGCAGCTGGTGGCCGAGAACATCGCCACCCAGCTCGAGCGGCGCATCGCCTTCCGTCGCGCGATGAAGAAGGCGCTGACCACGGCCATGAAGTTCGGCGCCAAGGGAGTCCGCATTCGCTGCGCTGGCCGCCTCGGCGGCGCGGAGATGGGCCGCGTCGAGACCTATCGCGAGGGGCGCGTGCCGCTGCACACCCTGCGCGCGGACGTGGACTTCGGCTTGGCCGAGGCGCGAACCACCTACGGCACCATCGGCGTCAAGGTTTGGATCTTCAAGGGCGAGGTGCTGCAGCGCAAAGCCCGCCGTATCCCCGATTGATCTCCGGAGTCGAGAGCCATGCTTTCTCCCAAACGAACCAAGTTCCGTAAGCAGCAGAAGGGCAAGATGCGCGGCGTCGCTTGGCGCGGCAGCGACGTGTCCTTCGGCGACTTCGCGCTACAGTGCACCGGCCGCGGCTTCATGACCGCGCGCCAGATCGAGGCCGCTCGTATGGCCATCCAGCGCCACGTGAAGCGCTCGGGCAAGTTGTTCATCCGCGTCTTCCCGGACAAGCCGCTGACCAAGAAGCCTCTCGAGGTGCGCATGGGTAGCGGCAAGGGCTCCGTCGAGCTCTGGGTCGCCGTGGTCCGGCCGGGTCGCGTGCTGTTCGAGATTTCGGGAGTGTCCGAGCCTCTCGCTCGCGAGGCCTTCAAGCTGGCGGCGGCGAAGCTGCCCATGGAAACGCGCTTCTTGGCGCGAGGAGAGCTGTGATGAAAGCCAAGGAGCTCAAGGAACGCGCGACGGAGGACCTCGAGGCCCTCGCGGCTCAGGTGCGAAAAGACATGTTTTCCAGTCGCATGAAGAACTGTACCGGGCAGCTCGATGACACGAGCACCCTCGGCAAGTCGCGCAAGGACATCGCGCGCATCGAGCAGATCCTGCACGAGCGCCGCCAGAAGGCCACGGAGAGCTGAAATGAGCACGGAATCGGAAAAGGCGCCCGCCCAGGATCGCTCCGTCAGGTCGCGACGCCGGCTGATCGGCAGGGTCAAGAGCGACAAGATGGACAAGACCGTCGTGGTCGAGGTGGTCCGCTTCAAGATGGACCCGATGTACAAGAAGTACGTTCGCGTCCGGAAGCGCTACAAGGCGCACGACGAGAAGAACCAGTACCGTACTGGGGACCGCGTCGAGATCGCGGAGCATCGCCCGCTGTCGAAGGAAAAGCGCTTCAAGGTCGTTCGGTTGATCGACCGCCCGGCGCAAGAGCTGTCTTGAGGAGGCCGGTCCGATGATTCAAGCAGAGTCCTTTCTCGACATCGCCGACAACTCCGGCGCCAAGCTCGTGCAGTGCATCAAGGTGCTCGGCGGGTCCCGGCGCCGCTACGCCGGGTTGGGCGACATCATCGTGGTCAGCATCAAGGAGGCGCTCCCGGGCAGCAAGGTGAAGAAGGGCGACACGGCCAAGGCCGTGGTCGTGCGCACCGCTCGCGAGTACCGCCGCCAGGACGGCAGCTACATCAAGTTCGACGACAACAGCGCGGTGCTGATCAACGCGCAGATGGAGCCGGTGGGCACTCGCATCTTCGGGCCCGTTGCCCGCGAGCTGCGAGGCCGTCGCTTCATGAAGATCATTTCGCTGGCACCCGAGGTGCTGTGAGCCTCTCGGCTCGAAGGTATTTGGAGAACGGGATCATGAATCGGCTGAAGGTCGGAGACGACGTCATCGTCATCAGTGGCGAGCACAAGGGCAAGCGCGGCAAGGTCTTGCGCGTGGTTGCCGAGACGAACCGCGTGGTGGTCGAGGGCGTCAACCAGGTCAAGCGCCACGTGAAGGCGACCCCCCAGTCCCCCGGCGGCATCCTGGAAGTCGAGGCGCCGCTGCCCGCCAGCAAGGTCATGCCCGTGGATCCCGAGACCCAGAAGCCCACCCGGGTGAAGGTTCAGGTCAAGGACGGCAAGAAGGTGCGCGTCGCCAAGAGCGGCGCCGAGATCGTGGCCCAGGCGGCCACCCAAGAGTGAGCGTCATGAGCGAAGAGACCGTGCAGCCGCGCTTTCGCGAGAAGTACAAGAAAGAGATCGTGCCCGCGTTGATGAAGACCTTCGGGTACGCCAACGTCATGCAGGTGCCTCGCCTCAAGAAGATCGTGATCAACATGGGTCTCGGCGAGGCCGTGGGGAATCCCAAGCTGATCGACTCCGCGGTCATCGAACTGGCCGCCCTCGCCGGCCAGAAGCCGGTCGTGACCCGCGCCAAGAAGAGCATCGCTGGCTTCAAGCTGCGCGAGAACATGCCCATTGGGGTCAAGGTCACGCTGCGCAAGGAGCGCATGTGGGAGTTCCTCGACCGGCTCATCACGCTGAGCTTGCCGCGCGTGCGCGACTTCCGCGGCACGAGCCCCCGCGCCTTCGACGGCGCCGGCAACTACACGCTCGGGCTCAAAGAGCAGATCGTGTTCCCCGAGATCAACTTCGACAAGGTCGACAAGATCAAGGGCATGAACATCACCATCAACACGACGGCCGAGAGTGACGAAGAAGCCAAGGCGCTTCTGAAGCACCTTGGGATGCCTTTCCGTAACTGACTCAGGAGATTTTGGAAAAATGGCACGCGCATCCCAGTGGGTGAAGCTCAACAAGACGCCGAAGTTCTCCACGCGGCAACACAACCGCTGCCACGTCTGTGGTCGGCCCCGAGCGTTCTACCGCGACTTCAACCTTTGCCGCGTCTGCCTGCGGCTGCTCGCGCTCAAGGGCGAGCTGCCGGGCGTCACGAAGGCCAGCTGGTGACACCATGATGACCGATCCCGTAGCTGACATGCTGACGCGCATTCGAAACGCGTCGCTCGCGCGTCACGAGATGACGCACATTCCCCACAGCAAGTTGAAGCTGGCCATTGCGCAGCTCCTCAAGGCTCAGGGCTACATCGCGGACGTGCGCAGCGAGAAGTGGGGACCGCAGAACCGCGACACCCTCACCGTGGTGCTCAAGTATGGACGAGATCGCCAGGCGGCCTTCCGTGGTCTGCGTCGTGTCAGCAAGCCCGGTCGGCGCGTGTACGTCGGCTACGACAAGATCCCGCGCGTCCTCTCCGGGCTCGGCGTGTCCATCCTGAGCACCTCCCACGGGCTCATGACGGACTCCGATGCTCGTCGGAAGAAGTTTGGCGGCGAGCTGCTGTGTGAGGTGTGGTGATGGAAGCGCAGACGACCAAGCTGTCCCGCCTGGGCAAGCGCCCGGTCGCCCTCCCCAAGGGCGTCACGGTCAACTGGGTGGTCGGCAAGATCGAAGTCCAGGGGCCCAAGGGCAAGCTCAGCAAGATCATCCCCAACGAGGTCGCGGTGACCAAGGACGGGGACGCGCTGCTGGTGGACGCTTCGGCTGCCGGTCGGCATGCCCCGCGCCTTCAGGGCCTCGGCCGCGCGCTACTCGCGTCCATGGTCAAGGGCGCCTCCGAGGGCTACGAGCGGATCCTGGAGCTCCACGGCACCGGCTACCGCTGCGAGGTCAAGGGTCGCGCCATCACGTTCTCCCTCGGCTTGTCGCATCCGGTCGTGTACGAGTTGCCGTCCGACGTAAACGCCACGGTCCCAGGGGACTCCAAGGGCACGCTGCTCATCCTGAGCAGCCCCGACAAGTCGGTGCTCGGTCAGGCGTGCGCGACGATCCGCGGCTTCCGTCCGCCAGAACCCTACGCGGGCAAGGGCGTGCGCTACCGCGGTGAGCAGATCCGACGCAAGGCGGGCAAGGCCGGCAAGGGCGGCAAGAAGTAAGCGAGCGAGGCAGCAAAGTCATGCACAAGAACCTGACGGGCCGAAAGCGGCGCAAGCTCCGAATTCGTACCAAGATCTCCGGCACGGGGGTGCGTCCCCGGCTCACGGTGTTTCGCAGCGCGAAGCACATCTACGCGCAGGTCGTCGACGACGTGTCCGGCAAGACGCTGGCGTCGGCTTGCACGCTGTCTCGCGATCTGAAGACCACCCTAGGCGAAGACAGCAAGCGCGACGCGGCCACCAAGGTGGGCGCGCTGCTCGCGAAGATCTGCCTGGAGAAGAAGATCGACAAGGTCGTGTTCGACCGCAACGGCTACCTCTATCACGGTCGGGTCAAGGCGCTGGCGGATGCAGCGCGCGAAGCCGGGCTTGCATTCTGAGACGCGCTTTCCGCCAGGCAATCTTTAGCAATCGAGAACAATCATGGCTTTCGAGCAGTACGACGAAGAGAAGCTCAAGGAGCGCGTCATCCACATCAACCGCGTGGCGAAGGTCGTCAAAGGCGGTCGCCGGTTCAGCTTTGCTGCGCTGGTGGTCGTAGGCGACGAAGCGGGGAACGTGGGCGTGGGTCTGGGCAAGGCCAATGAGGTCCCGGAGGCCATTCGCAAGGGCAACGACCAGGCGCGCAAGAACCTGTTCAAGGTGCCCATGATCGGCGCCACCATTCCGCACGAGGTCGTCGGCGAGTTCGGCGCTGGCCGCGTCCTGCTGCGCCCGGCAGCGCCTGGCACGGGCGTGATCGCGGGCGGTCCGGTGCGGGCCGTCGTGGAGAGCGCGGGCATTCACGACATCTTGTCGAAGTGCCTCGGCTCGTCGAACAAGTACAACGTCGTCAACGCCACGATGGACGCTCTCAGCCGTCTGCGGACCCCGGATCAGGTTGCGACCGCTCGCGACAAGCAGGTGGAGGACGTCACCCACGACTACGGTGTCCAGCGCATGAGCGGCCGCGCCGCCACGGCGCAGTCCATCGTTGCCTCGAGTGGACACACCGAATCTGGAGGATCGACCTCGTGAACACCCAGAAGCTCGAAGTCAAGCAAGTGCGCAGCGAGATTGGCCGCCCGCATCCGCAGCGCAAGGTGCTCGCGGGCCTCGGGCTGCGCGGTATCGGCAGCAGCGTGCTCGTCGACAACACGCCGTCGTTTCGCGGCATGATCAAGAAAGTGATGCACCTCGTCGAGGTGCAGGAGAAGACGTCATGAGCGACATTCTCTCGCGACTGTCCCCGCCCGAGGGCGCTCGCACCCGCGAGAAGCGGCTCGGCCGCGGCATCGGCAGCGGGCTGGGCAAGACCGCGGGTCGCGGCCAGAAGGGCCAGAAGGCCCGTCAGCCCGGCAACATCCACAAGCTGCACTTCCAGGGTGGTCAGACGCCCATGCAGCGCCGCCTGCCGAAGCGCGGCTTCCGCGTGCCATTCCCGGTCAAGACCGTGCTCGTCAACGTCTCCCAACTCGAGCGCTTCGACGCCGGCTCCGCCGTGGACGAACAGAAGCTCCGGGAGGCGCGCTTGGTTCAGGGGCGCGACGTGCGCATCAAGATCCTGGGTGAGGGTGAGCTCACCCGCAAGTTGACCGTCACTGCCCACGGCTTCAGCAAGTCGGCGCAGGAAAAGATCGAGAAGGCTGGCGGCACGGTGGTGCGCTTGGCTGCGCCTGCAGCCGAGACCGAAGCCAGTGCCGATTGAGCCCCGGACCCTTCGGCCCAGGTCCCCGACGATGATCCTGCACATCGCTGCCAGCCAGGGCGAAATCCGAGTCTGAGCGAGGTTCTCCGATGGCCATCGTCAGCGGCTTCTCCAACATCACGAAGGTGCCCGAGCTCCGACGCCGGATCGCCTTCTCGCTGGCCGTGCTGGCCATCTACCGCGTGGGCGTGTTCATCACGACGCCGGGCGTGGACCGCAACGTGATGCGCAGCATCGTGAGCGGAGAAGGCGGCATCCTAGGCTTGTTCAACTTGTTCTCCGGCGGTGCGCTGGAGAACCTGTCCATCTTCGCGCTCGGCATCATGCCGTACATCTCCGCGAGCATCATCATGCAGCTGCTCGGCATGGTGAGCAAACAGGTGGAGGAGCTGAAGAAGGAGGGGGAAGCCGGGCGTCGCAAGCTCGAGCAGTACACGCGTTACGGCACCATCGTGCTCAGCGTGTTCCAGTCCTTCGGTGTCGCGCTCTATCTCGAAGGCCTCAACGACGCGGACATGGGCGGCGGTCGCTTCGGGGACGTGGTGCAGAGCTCAGGCTGGCCATTCCGTCTGATGACCATCCTCACCCTGACCACGGGCACGGCGCTGATCATGTGGCTGGGCGAGCAGGCCACCGAGCGCGGCATTGGCAACGGCATCTCGCTCATCATCTTCGCGAGCATCGTCAGCGGCATCCCGTCGGCGGTGGGCAGCTACTGGCAGGCGAACGCCGGGCAGATCGAGCCCCTGACCATCGCGCTGCTCCTGGGCATCATCCTGGTCAGCATCTCGGTGGTCGTCTTCTTCGAGCGCGCCCAACGCCGGATACCCATCCAGTACGCGCGCCGACAAGTCGGCAGACACATTTATGGCGGCCGCAGCGCTCACCTCCCGCTGAAGGTGAACATGGCGAGCATGATCCCGCCCATCTTCGCCTCCAGCTTGCTCCTGTTCCCGACCACGCTCGCGGGCTTCAACATCCCGGGCATGACGCGGCTGTCGGCCGCCCTCAACCGTGGCGACTGGGTGTTTCACACCATGTTCGGCGCGCTGATCATCTTCTTTTGTTTCTTCTACACCGCGGTGACGTTCCAGCCCGTGGACGTGGCGGACAACCTGAAGAAGCAGCAGGCCAACATCCCCGGGATTCGTCCCGGCAAGCAGACCGCCGAGTACCTGGACCGCGTGCTGACGCGCCTGACGGTGGGTGGGTCGATCTACGTGGCTGCGATCTGCGTCGTACCCGCCGTGCTCAGCGGCGCGCTCCGAGTGCCGTTCCAGTTCGGAGGCACCAGCCTGATGATCGTCGTGGGCGTCGCGCTCGAGACCGTCAACCAGATCGAGGCGCACCTCATCACCCGCAGCTACGAGGGGCTCACCGGACCCCGAGTGACCAAGCTCTCCGGCCGGAGGGCCACGTGACCGAGCGCGCCTTGCAGCTCGTGCTCCTGGGGCCGCCCGCGAGCGGCAAGGGCACCCAGGGCGAGCTACTCGCGAGTCGCTTTGGCATCCCCAAGATCTCGACCGGCGACATGCTCCGAGCCGCCCGGGCCGCCGGTACCGCCCTGGGCCGGGAGGCTGACGGCTACATGTCGACCGGAAGGCTGGTCCCCGACTCGGTGGTGATCGGGCTGGTGGCCGAGCGGCTGACCGAAGCGGACGCCGAGCGAGGCTTCATCCTGGACGGCTTCCCCCGCACCGTCCCCCAGGCCGAGGCCCTCGAGTCGCTGCTCGAGCGGCGGGGCACCCCGCTGACCCACGTGCTCCAGATCGACGTGCCCCACGACCTGCTGGTCGAGCGGGCGACCCTACGCCGAACCGACAAACGGACTGGACAAATCTATCACCTGAAGTACTCTCTCCCGCCCCCGGATGCCGAGCTCGAACACCGAGCCGACGATCGGGAGGAGACGGTTCGGCGTCGTCTCGACGAGTACGACGCCATGACGGCAGCTTTGCTGCCCTTCTATGGTCAACGAGGATTGCTACGGCGAGTCGACGGCGTCGGCAAACCGGAAGAAGTCACGGCTCGGATCAGCAATGAACTCGAGCAATAGCGGAGGAGAGCGGAAGGATAGCGATACGATAGACGGAAGAGTCGAGGAGGTGCTGCCCCGAGCCATGTACCGGGTGCGTCTCTCCAGCGGTCGCGAAGTGCGCGCGGGAGTCAGCTCCCGAGCACGCCACTCGGTGGTCAGACTCATCGCGGGTGACCGCGTCGCCGTCAAGCTGTCCAGCCAGGATCCCAACCGAGGCCAAATCACCGAGAAACTCTGAAGGCCCGTCATGAAAGTTCGTCCCAGCGTCAAGAAGGTTTGCGACAAGTGCAAGGTCATCCGCCGCAAAGGCGTAGTTCGGGTGATCTGCGACAACCCGCGTCACAAGCAGCGCCAGGGCTGATCAGGATAGGAAGCACATACCGATGGCACGTATCGCTGGAGTCGATCTTCCCCGCCGCAAGCACATTGCGTTCGCACTGCCGTACATCTTCGGCATCGGCCACAAGACCGCGCGCGACATCTGCGCCAAGGCCGGGATCCCGGAGAGCAAGAAGGTGGAGGAGTTGTCGGACGCCGAGGTCAAGTCGATCCGCGACACGATCGAGGCCACGTGCAAGGTGGAGGGTGACCTCCGGCGCGAGGTTCAGCAGAACATCAAGCGGCTGATGGATCTCGGCTGCTACCGCGGACTGCGCCACCGCAAGGGCCTGCCGGTCAATGGGCAGCGCACTCACACCAACGCGCGTACTCGCAAGGGACCGCGCAAGGGCGCCAAGCGGTGAATTAGGAACAGATCATGGCCAATCCCAAGAAGCGCACCCAGAAGAAGACGGTCAAGAAGAACATCGCGACCGGCATCGCGCACATCCGCTCGACGTTCAACAACACCATCGTCACCATCACGGACATCAACGGCAACGTGTTGTCTTGGGCCAGCGCCGGGTCGCGCGGCTTCAAGGGGTCGCGCAAGAGCACGCCGTTCGCGGCGCAGCTCGCTGCCGAAGAGGCTGGTCGCCGCGCGCAGGAGCACGGGGTTCGCACCGTGGCCGTGTTCGTGAAGGGCCCGGGCGCGGGGCGCGAGAGCGCGCTCCGAGCGTTTCAACAGGTTGGCTTTCGCGTGTCCGTGATTCGCGACGTGACGCCCATTCCCCACAACGGTTGCCGGCCGCCGAAGCGCCGTCGGGTCTAACAGTCAGCAGCTCCAAGAGAAGGTAACAAGATGGCTCGGTATCTCGGACCCGTATGCAAGCTCTGCCGTCGCGAAGGCATGAAGCTCTACCTCAAGGGTGAGCGCTGCTTCACGGAGAAGTGCGCCGTCGTGCGCCGCCCCTATCCCCCAGGTCAGCACGGCCAAGGTCGCATCAAGCTGAGCGAGTACGGTCTCCGGCTGCGCGAGAAGCAGAAGATGCGTCGCATCTACGGCCTGCTCGAGCGGCAGTTCTCGGGCTACTACGCGCAGGCTTCAGGCATGAAGGGCCGCACCGGCGAGGAGATGCTGGGGCTGATCGAGCGCCGCCTCGACAACGTGGTTCATCGCATGGGCTTCGCCACCAGCCGCCCGCAGGCGCGGCAGCTGGTTCGCCACAACCACATCTTGGTGAACGGCAAGCGCCTCAACATTCCCAGCTACCGCGTGAAGATCAACGACAAGATCGAGGTTCGCGAGAAGAGCAGGAAGATCGCCTACATCACTCAGGCGTTGGCGCAGGCGGAGAGCAAGACGCCCCCGACCTGGATCGACGTGGAGAAGGACAAGCTGGCAGGGACGATCAAGACCATGCCCGTCCGCGACGAGCTCAACGAGCCCATGATTCGCGAGCAGTACGTGGTCGAGTATTACAGCCGGTGACAGCAGTTTTCGTCGGCTCGCGCCTCGTGCGCGACCGGCGCATGCGGGCAGACCGCGGAGCGGGACGGGGAGCGGGTTCCTCCAGCGCTCGGGACGGTCGCGCAGATGGCCCTGATGGGCCCACGACGAAGGAGCAGAGCCAATGGTCAGTCAAATCATGAGTCGCAACTGGCGGGACTTGATCCGTCCGAAGAGCATCCAGCTCGACCCGGACTCCAGCAGCGATTTCTACGGCAAGTTCACGTGTGAGCCGCTGGAGCGAGGCTTCGGCATCACCGTGGGCAACTCGCTTCGCCGCGTTCTGCTCGCGTCCCTGCAGGGTTCGGCCATCACGGCGGTGCGCCTCGACGGCGCCCTCCACGAGTTCACCACCATCCCCGACGTCGTCGAGGACGTCACGGACATCATCCTCAATCTCAAGGAGGTGGTGTTCAAGGCGGAGACCCCGAGGACGTACACCGTTCGCCTCGAAAAGGAGGGGCCCGGGATCGTGCGCGCGTCGGACATTCAGCTCGTGGATGGGCTGAATGTGCTCAACCCGGACCACCCGGTGGCCACTCTGGACAAGAAGGGTCCGCTGTCCATGGAGCTCACGGTCAACGTCGGCCGCGGCTACGTCTCTGCGGAGCGCAACAAGAACCCGACCATGCCGCTCGGCACGATCCCGATCGACGCCTTGTTCTCACCCATTCGCAAGGTCAACTACACGGTGCAGAACGCCCGCGTCGGCCAGCAAACGGACTTCGACAAGCTGGTGCTCGAGGTGTGGACCAACGGCTCCGTGAAGCCCGCGGACGCGGTCGCGTTCGCCGCGAAGATCATGAAGGAGCAGCTCTCCATTTGGATCAACTTCGAGGAGAGCGAAGAGACGACCTACCTCGCTCCGGGTAACGAGGAAGAGCCGCTGAACGAGAACCTGTTCCGCTCCGTGGATGAGCTAGAGCTGAGCGTTCGCTCGGCAAACTGCCTGCAGAACGCCAACATTACCCTGATTGGCGAGCTAGTGCAGAAGACCGAGCAGGACATGCTCAAGACCAAGAACTTCGGCCGCAAGTCGCTCAAGGAGATCAAGGAAATCCTGGCGACCATGGGGTTGGGACTGGGCATGAAGCTCGACAACTGGCCGGCCATGCTCGAGCGCTGGAAGCAGCAGCAGGCGCAGGGCTGAGCGCCGGCGTCCAACAGGAGTTTTCCCGATGCGTCATCGAAAAGCGGGCCGACAGTTCGGCCGAAATACCAGCCACCGCAAGGCGATGCTTCGCGCGCTCACGGCCAACCTCGTGGCGCACGAGCGTATCGAGACGACGGACGCGAAGGCCAAGGAGTTGCGCCGCGTCGCCGAGCGGGTGATCACTCGCGCGCGCCGTCTCGGCGCGATCGCCTACACTCCGGCGGCCGAGCTGAGCGAGGCGGATCGCGCGCGCCGTCAAGCTGCGGCGGCTCAGGTGGCGCGCTTCCTGCGCCGCTTCGCCGTGCTGGAGAAGGATGGCCAGTCCAAGAAGATCGACCTGGTCGAGAAGGTGTTCGTAGACCTGGCCAAGCGCTTCGCAGAGCGACCGGGTGGATACACGCGCATCATCAAGCTGGGCCACCGCCGGGGCGACAACGCGCCGATGGCGATCGTGGAGCTGGTGGAGGCAGGCGCCCCTGCCCCCAAGAAGGCCGCCCCCAAGCCAGCCCCAGCGGCTGAGCCGGAGGTGGCCGCGGCGGGTTGAGGCCGGAGCTTTCCGCTGCTTCGACGGGCGCGTCTGGACCACCAGGCGCGCCTTTGTCGTTTTGTCGTCTTGGCAGCCGTCGACCTCGACGAACGCGCGCCTGGAGCGTCGCCTACCGCCCGGAGGACGGGGTACCGTAGACCAGACCCCGCGCGCCCCCCATGCACGACTTTGCGTTTCTTCGCGACCTGCTGCTCGCCTTCGCGCTCGGTGGCGCCGTCGTGTTCGCGTTGCGCCCGCTGCGTGTCCCCCCCCTGGTTGGGCTGCTGGTTGCCGGAGCACTGGCCGGTCCGCACGCGCTGAACCTGATCCGCGACGTCCACCGCGTGGAGGTGCTCGCCGAGATCGGTGTGGTGCTGCTGCTATTCACCATCGGTCTGGAGTTCTCGCTGGCGCAGCTCGTCGGCATGTGGCGCACCATCCTGGGAGGGGGGGGGGGTCAGGTCGTGCTCACCACCCTGGCGGTCGCGGCGATGACCTACTTCCGCGGTGATGCTCCGGGGGGCAAGGCCATCTTCTTTGGATTCCTCGTGGCGCTGTCCAGCACTGCGATCGTGCTGCGCCTGCTCGGAGATTCGGGCAAGCTGGGAACGCCGTCGGGGCGGATAGCGCTGGGCGTGCTGCTGTTTCAAGATCTGTGCATCGTGCCGATGATGCTCCTCGCGCCGTTCTGCGCGGGTGTGGGAGGCGGGAGCACGGCCGTGTTCATCACCCTGGGCAAGGCGGTGCTGATCGTCGTGGGAGTGGTCATCGCCGCGCGTAAGCTGGTGCCGCCCATTCTGTTTCAAGTAGTGCGCACTCGCAGTCGCGAGTTGTTCCTCACGTTGCTCGTGGTCCTGTGCTTGGGGACGGCCTACCTGACCTCGGTGGCCGGCTTGTCGTTGGCGCTCGGCGCATTTCTCGCGGGGCTGGCGGTCAGCGAGAGCGAGTACGGACACCAGGCTCTAGCCGAAGCGGTACCGTTCCGTGACGCGTTCGGCAGCCTGTTCTTCCTGTCCATTGGCATGCTGATGGACGTTGGCTTCGTCGTCTCCAACCTGATGCTGGTGAGCGGGACGGTGCTCGCGATCGTCATGGTCAAGCTGCTGTGCGCCGCGCTGCCGGTGTTGCTGCTGGGGCATGGGATCCCGATCGTGCTGCGTTCCAGCTTCGCCCTCGCGCAGGTGGGGGAGTTCGCTTTCGTCCTGGCGCACACGGGCAAGGGATTCGACTTGCTCTCTCAGCACGAGTACCAGGTGTTCCTGGCGGCGAGCGTGGTTACCATGATCGCCACCCCCCTCCTGCTGAAGGTGGGCGAGATCGCGGGTGGGCGTGCGCCCGTTCACGCTCGGATGGTGCCCTGGGGGAGGAACGCGGACGTGGCTGCCGGGGCAGAGCATCAAGTGTCCGAGCACGTGATCATCGTGGGCTATGGCGTGAATGGTCGCAACGTGGCGCGTGCCTTGCGTTCGACGTCGGTTCCGTACGTCATCCTGGAGTTGAACCCGGAGACGGTGCGCCGTGCGCGGGACGAGGGCGAGCCCATCGATTTCGGGGACTCGACTCGGATCGAGATACTGCAGCACGCGGGCCTGAAGCGTGCGCGCGCGGTCGTCGTCGCGATCTCCGACGCCACGGCCACTCGCGCCACCGTGAGCTTGGTCCGGATGCAGAACCCCGACGTCTTCATCGTCGTACGCACGCGCTTCGTCGCCGAAGTGGAGGAGCTCAAGGGGCTCGGGGCAGATGAGGTCATCCCCGAGGAGTTCGAGACGTCCATCGAGATCTTCAGTCAGGTCTTGCACCACTTCGACGTGCCGCGGAACGTGGTACTCGACCTGGTCGAGCATTGCCGGGAGGGGATGTATCAGATGCTGCGCTCGCCGTCGTCGCCAGCGCCCGTGGGCAAGCTCGGGCACGGCGATCTGGCGCGTCTTCCCGTCGACACGCTGATACTCAGGCCGGGGGCACCGGCGGACGGCAAGACCCTGCGGGAGCTGGATCTGCGCAACCAGACCGGTGCCAGCTTGGTCGCGATCCGCCGAGGAGAGGAGCTGATCTCGAATCCAAGCCCGGACACCCGGCTCGAAGCCGGCGATCGCGTCATCCTGGTGGGCTCCCAGGAAGAGCTCGATGGGGCGCTCTTGGTGTTCGCCGGGGGGGCGGAGCCGCCGCGGCCTGCGCGCGTGAGCGACGACGGGCTCGACGTGGCTCAGCGGTAAGCGGCGCGCCGCTCGGCGTGACGCGTCAGGGCATCGAGCAGTCGCAGCGCCGAGTGCAGCAAGCGCTTGGTGTCGTCGGGCTGGGTAACGAGGCGCTTCGCGCTCCACTCGACGCGGCCCTCGGTGACGAGGAGCTCGGAACCCTCCGCCGCCAGGGTGGTCAAGCAAGACTGGGTCTCGGGCGAGATGACGCGCTCGGCGTATTCTCGGGAGCTGGCCCGTACGACGAACTGCTTGTCGAACTCCGGGTTGCCCACCTCGATGTCGGAAGTGAACCAGCGTTCCCACATGCCGCTGACGGTCGTGATGCGTAGCTCGCCCGGGAGCGGGGGGTCGAGTGCGACGGACAGGGACGTCAGCCACGACCCGTAGCGAGGGTGCTCCACCCACAGCCGTAGCGCGCCGCCGGGGGCCTCTAGCTCCAACGTCAGAGCGTCCTCGTCGAGGGTACCGGCGAGATCCCGCGCGCACGCGAGCCAGCCTCTCGCGAGCTGCGCGTGGTTTCCGGAGCGCGCCAGCGTCCTCTGGCGGTCGCGCAGGACGGCTCCGACGCGGAGCGCGGAGCGAAAGAACTCGCGCAGCTCCTTGCGCGAGCCGAGACCGTAGGCCGACATGAGAAATCGTTGGTCGTCGAGCAGGGGTCTATAGCCAGCTCGCGTGCACTGCAGGAGGGCTCCACGCACCGGCTCCGCCAGGAGAGACCTGCGGAAGGGCTCGTCCTCGGTCGAGATGGCGAACTCCGACTCCAGCTCGTCGCTGAACTCGGCCGACGGCACGGTGCGACCGGTCACGGACAGGTCGACCCAGAGGGGGCGACGAAACGGCAGCTCGCACGCCACCAGCGCGGTGCCCAGCATGGACCCCACGAAGCGATGCGCCACCGTCGCGTGCAACTCCTGCCCATCCACGGTGCCGCGCAGACCGAGGGCATCCAATATGAACGGTCCGCCCGTCTGCAGCTGCCCCTTGTGCGGCACGACGTCGACACCGAGCTCGGCGGCCAGCTCGCGGGCGGCGAGCGGGATGTCTCGCGCAGAATCGAAGTAGTCTCTCGAGCTCACCGGCGGGTCACTCCCACTCGCCGTCTACTTCGTCGTTCCCGGGTGGGGGCGCCGGCGGTTTGACCGCCGCGATCTCCACCGTTGGCGCGCTGTGCGGGTCGCCCTGGGCGGGGGCACGTCGGGTCGGCGGCGGCGGCTCCTCGGCGCTGGCGGGCGCGGACGCCAGCGCTTCGTGGGGCATGCGCAGCTTGGCGATGCGCAGCGTAGGGGACTGGTGAGCGGGCTCCGGGGGGACGGTTGGGCGCATGCTCTTGGGCGCCTCGCGAGTCGCTTGCAGGTGGATCTCCGTTCCCGGTATGTCCTTGATCAGCTCCAAGGGCGAGAGCTCGCTGCCGCGGCGCGCGATCCACTCGAGGAACTCGTGCAGCGGCACCGGCACGAGCCATGTGGGAAACGCGCGCTGGAAGTTCAGGCCATCGTAGACCAGCACGTCCATCACCGTGCCTTCCGGATCGGCCTGCAAGAGGACGTCGAGTAGCCCCTCCACGAAGGTGGAGCGGGCAACGTGGGCAAGGACGTCCAACATTCGCCCGCTCTCTTCCCCGGGGCGTGCGACTTCGGCCATGCGCTCGAGCAACGCGAGCACCCGCTCGCTAGGAGGCTGGTCCGTGAGGGAGCGCGGCGGCGCGACGGCGGCTTCGATCAACGCATCGTCCACCTCGGTGTTGCTCGTGAACGTTAGCTCGAAAGTCCGTGCGTTCACTCAGGGCACCTCGCAAGAGTCTGCGGCTCATCGAGCCGGGTGCATACTTGCGCGAGCCCCGCGCCGCCGTCAACCGAACTGGCGCTAATGCGTCGCAATGGCCGGCGCCGCATCCCCGCAGCACCGGAAGCCGACCTCGTAGCCCAGGTAGCTCTCGTCGTGCGCGGTGGTCATCGCTCGGCAGCGATTGCGCACCGGGCCCCACCAGCCTCCCTTGATCGCCGAGCGGTGTGGCTGCTCCTTCCACGGGCGGCTGACCCACTCGTTGGCGTTACCGTTGAGATCGAAGATCCCGAACGGAGAGGCGCACGCCTCGGACTCGCCGATGGGGCGTCGCCCATCGATGCGCTTCATCTCGGCCTGACACGCGGCGTTGGCTTCGCACAGTGGTCCGGGGAGCAGCTTGCGAGTGGGGGTGAGGTAGGGCCGATCGATGTTGCACTGGTCCGGGCGCCGCTCGAAACCCACGGCGTAGGGTCGCATCTCCTCGCCCTCGCAGGCGAACGTGAACTCGCTCTCCGTGCACAGTCGCTTGCCTTGCGCCTCACACAGGCGGCTCGCCTCGGTCCAGCTCACGAGGGTCATCGGGAGCTCGCCGGGCTTGCCGGGGTACTCGTGGCGGTCCATGCAGAAGCGCATCGCGCGCGGCGGCTTCGGATCGGTGCAGCGTGAAGCGCCGAACCGCTGACACCGGTTCTTGTCCGGCCCTCGCTTGGCGTCGGTCATCGGTTCGAGGCAGGGCTGCTCCACGCTGCGGCAGTGGTTGCCCTCGACCAGTGCCATCTCGGCTGGGCACGCCGCGGACTGGGCCTTCGTCTCGCCGGGCCTACTGGCTGCCCGCTTTCGAGCGCCGCCCGCTGGCCGCGCTGCGCGACGTCCCGGCGGCGCTGGGTCGCGCTCCACCCGGCGCGCCGTTCGGGCGCTCTGCGCCGCGGGGGATGACTGCGCGGGCTCCTGTGCGGGGGCGGGGAGCGGCTCGCAGCCGAGCAGCCCACCGAGCGCGAGGGCGCCCGCGACTCGCAGTGCCAACCGACTCATGGGGGCCGAAGCTACCCAGGACGGCGCAGCGGGCCACATTTTCGGCGCCGATCCTGGCCTAGGAGTCTGCCATGCTGCCCCCCATGACCGGCCAGCTCGACGTCTCCATCGTGCTGTGTACCAGGGACCGGGTACACCTGCTGCGCGACGCGCTCGAGAGCTTGCTCGCTATCGAGCACCCGCCCGAGCGATTCGAGCTGGTACTGGTAGACAACGGTAGCCGCGACGCCACGGCGGAGGTGGTGCGGAACTTCACCCGACGCGCGCCCTTCGCCGTGCGCTACTGCTACGAGGCTACCCCCGGGCTGTCCGCGGCGCGAAACCGAGGGATCGCCGAAGCTCACGGGGAGTATCTGTTCTTCACGGACGACGACCAGCTGGTCGATCCGAGAGCCCTCGCCGAACACCTGCGGGTCGCCCGTCGGTACGGCTCGCGCGTCCAACAGGGCGGCATCAGCCTGCGGTTCACCGAGGGTCGCCCGGATTGGTTGTCGCCGCGCTTGGCGACCGTGCTCGGTCAGACCCGCGACGCCCCAGAAGGGCCCGAGGACATCGATCTGTTCGGTGGCAACATGTTCTTCCTGCGCTCCGTGTTCGATGGGTTTGAGCCGTTTCGGGTCGATCTCGGCAAGGGCACGGCAGGGTACTCGGAGGACATCGAGATCACGCGCCGCTTGCGGACCGCTGGTGAGCGCATCGTGTACGCGCCTAGCGCACAGGTCGTCCACGTGATCGGCCCGGATCGCTCGAGCGTTGGCTTCTTTCGCAAGAACTCCTGGGAGAAGGGCTACTCGGACGCCATCATGGTCGCGTCGGGACGCCCGCTGCCCTTGTCGCTGGGTGTCGACGGCGTGCTGGCCATCGCCAACGCTTGGCTGGTCATCCTGCACGCGCTGCGGCGGTCGCCGGCGGATCGGGTCGTGTGCGAAACGAGAGTGGCCAACCGCCTGGGTCGAATGGCGGGGGCGGTGCGAGCGCGCACGGCGCGGACGAGGCGGTCATGAGTGGACCGCTCCGCATCGTTGAGCTCAGCACCTTCCACGAGAGCTGCGGCATCGCCACCTACACTGAAGCGCTGATGACCGCGTTCGCCGCGCGGGGCGCCGAGGTGATGGTGGTCTCTCCGTTCCTGCAAGTGGGGGGTGTCGCCCTCGGCGCACAGCCCGAGCGACTGTGGGCGCGCAATCGCGCGACGATTGGACAAGCTCTCTCCACCGTGAAGCACCTGCGGTCGCTGCATCCGGACGTGGTGCACTTGCAGGTCAACCTGGGCTTGTTCTCCATCCGTTTCACGGCCCTTCTGGTGCGCGCGTGCCGGCGAGCGGGGTTGCCCGTCGTCGCCACGCTCCACGGACGCTACGGTGGGCGGCTCGATCGCCGCGTCGGGGTCTCCGCCATGCTGCTCGCGCTGCGAGGAGTCCCCGTGATCGTGCACAACGCCGAGCACGCGGCCGAGATCGGACGCGCTGACACGCACGTGATTGCGCACGGCATTGGACCCGTGCAGCGACTGGGGCTCGCAGACGCGAAGCGGGCCATCGGAGTGGACCCGGGCCGCCGGGTGCTCGCGCACTTCGGCTTCATCCACCCCGACAAGGGCATCGCCCCGGTGATGCGGGCCGTGGCCGAGCTGCGTCGTCGTGGGCTCGACCTGCACTATCGGGTGGTTGGGGGGACATTTCCGACCCGCGAGTCTCGAGGCCACTTGAGCGAGCTGCGCGAGCTGGGGGCGACGCTGGGGCTGGGTGAGGCGCTGAGTCTCGGCGGGGACTTCGCCACGGACGAGCGGGTGCTCAGCGAGCTTCGTGCCGCGGACTGGGTGGCGCTCAACTACACGACGGGTCAGAACCAAGGGACCAGCGGCGCCGCCCGCCATGCCATGCGCAGCGGTCGCCCGCTCGCCGTCTCGGTGGCGCCTGTGTTCGACGACCTGCGCCACGCCGCCTACACCCTCACCGAGCCCCTCGCCGACGACCTGGAGAGAATGCTGGGCGACGCCGAGCTGACCGCGAGGATCGCCGGTCGTTGTCGCGCTTACTGCGACGCCAGCGCCTGGCCGGTCGTGGCGTCGCGGCACCTCGAGCTTTTCGAGCGCGTCGTCGCGCGTGGCTAGCTGACCGCGGGGTCGTCGGAGTTGGGCTCGCTGGTAGCCTCGGGCTCGCTGGTAGCCTCGGGCTCGCTGACAGCCTCGGGCTCGCTGGTAGCCTCGGGCTCGCTGGCAGCCTCGGGCTCACTGGTAGTGGGCTCGCCGGTAGCCTCGGGCTCGCTGACCTCGGGCTCGCTGGTAGCCTCGGGCTCGCGCGCTCGGGGACGCCGCCATGAGATGAGCCCGATGGCGAGCAGCGCCAGCGCACCGATCGCGCCGGCGGCGAGGTAGCGGTTCACGCGGCTCTCGCTCACGATCTCCCCGCGCTCCATGCGCCCCGCGAGCTCGCGAGCGCGATCGTTGCTCGGGTCGAGCTCGATGGCCCGCTCCACCATCACCCGATCCGCCACGCCCGTCGCGAGCAGCTGCGAGCTCTCGAGTGTGAGACGCAAGCTCTCGATGCGCTTCTGCTCTTCTTCGGAGCCGCTGACGCGATGAGCACGCCTCAGCGCATCGAGCGCCTGCTCGGGCTGAGTGTCGGCCGCGCTCAGGGCGTAGGCATGGTAGGCGGCGGCCATCTCCGCGCGCCGTTCGAACAGCGGACTCTGTGCGAGGACCTTGTCGAAGGCGAGACGCGCGGCTTCGTGCTTGCCCTCCCGCGTGGCCTGCAAGCCGTCCTCGAAGGCCTCGTAGACCTGCGCGAGCCTCAGGCGGTCGAGCTCCGCAAACAGCTCGCGTGCCGTTCGCTCCCAGGTCCAATCCCGAGGCGGCCGCTTGCCTACGGTGTTCTCGTAGCTGTCGCGCAGCTGCCAGGCGCCCACTTCACCGAGCATGGCCACGCCCTGCCGCGCCGCCTCTCGGATCTGCGCGCGTTCGCTGTTGGCGAAGGAGATGACGATGCGCGCAGCGTCCGGATCGCGAATGCGTCCATAAGCGCGCAGCACGTCCGCGAGCACCTCTTGGTCGTCCGTCTGCACCGCCTCGCTAACGATCGCGCGCCCCATCGCGTCGAGCTGGCGCTCCGCCCAACGGGCAATCTTCTCGGCACGATGCCTGCGCGTCTCGACCAACGCAGCGACGGCCCTGTCGCCCAGTTTGCCGAGCTGAAGCTGCGTGTCCACGCGCAGCAACTCGCCGAAGCGAACGTGCACGTCGATCAACTCCCGGACGGCCTCCACGGTCCCAATGTGCGTGAGCATGCGGCTCATCGCGACCACGCTGACCAGATCACGCCAGATTGGGTCCGAGGGCGACGCGAACTCCACGAGCATGTCCAGGTAGTCGGGGGTGGCGACCGCGCCTCGCCGGCCCTCGGCCTTCATGCGCTCGCGCTCCGCGGCGCGCGCCTTGTCGCGCACCGCGGTGAGGTGCCGGCGCATGGCGTCGCCGCTTCTGCCGTCAGCCAGTTCGTTCATCCGTCGATCGATGGCACCTACGAGGCCCTGCGGCGTCTCGAGCAGCTCCCGGCGCGCCACGTCGCGCTGGCTGTGCTCCTCGGCGTGGAAGCGCGATAGACGCCGGTCGAGCTCGGCCAGCTGCTCTTCCGTCGGGGCGGGCAGCTCGGGCTTCGGTACACGCGGCAGCTCGGGCAGCGCGCGCGCTCGCGTCGCGCCGCCGCCCGCGTCGCCTGCGTCGCTCCAGGCGAAGGACGCGGTGACCAACACCAGCAGCGCCAGCGTGGTGGCCAGGCGGTGGCTGGCCTTCAGTCGAAGATGCGGAAGTCGGGAAACTCGCCCGTGAAGCTCCGCCATCGCGTCTCTACCTTGTCCACGCGAGCCGCGCTCGGACCCTTCTGGGCCCAGCCGTACAGCTCCCGAATCGCCACTTCTTCACCCTCGGCGAGGATCTCCACCGAGCCATCGTTCTTGTTCTTGACCCAACCCGACAATCCGAGGCGTCTCGCCTCGCGCTGGGTCGATGCGCGGAAGTAGACCCCCTGAACTCGGCCTTTGACCAGCAGGTGCAGTTGCTTGAGCGCCATGGCCCAGCCACTATACCCATCCCCGCGGGAGCCAAACATCAACCCGCAAACCTGGCCGTGTTTTCCGCCCCCGCCGCGCCTGGCCTGGTCACGCCACCGGCGGGTCGGACCACCGGAAACTCCCTGGCCCTGGTGGCGCAGGCGGGCGAGGGCTTCCCACGAGGGGATGAGGGTGAGATCCTGATCGAGTGGTAGTCGCAGCCGACGGCAGGGAGCGCCTCGAGCAGCTCGAGCTGGCTTTCGTGCGGGAGCGACGCATCGCGGACGCGTTGCGCGAAGTGGGCGGCGCGCTCGGGACCACCCTCGAGCTCGACGACCTGCTCGAGCTGATCTTGGGCAAGGTCACCGAGTTGCTCGATGCAGACCGAGCGACTCTGTATCTGCTGGACGACACCAACAAGGAGCTGGTCAGCCGCATCGTCGTAGGGCAGAACGTACGCAGCATTCGCCTCAAGGTTGGTCATGGCATCGCGGGGACGGTTGCGCACAGCGGTAAGCCTTTTCGCATCCGGGACGCCTACGAGGACCCCCGCTTCGAGCGGCAGTGGGATGCTCTGACCGGCTATCGCACGACCAGCATGTTGGCCGCGCCACTCAAGAACCACTTGGGGCGCACCATCGGCGTGATCCAGGTGCTCAACAAGGTGCGCGGTGCCGAGTTCACGACCGAGGACGAAGCGCTCCTGATCGCGCTGTCCACCCAAGCCGCGGTGGCCATCGACAACTCACGGCTGTTCTTGTCGCTGATTCAGAAGAACAAGCAACTGCTCGACATGACGGATCAGCTCGAGCGCAAGCTTCGCGACCTGGAGTTGCTCTTCGAGCTCGAGCGCGCGACGGCTCGTGCCTCCACCGTCGAACAACTCCTCACTGCGGTGATGAGCCGCCTGGTGCTGGCGTGCGATGCGCAAGGGGCGGCGACCTTGCTCGTCGAAGAGGAAACGGGGGATCTGGTGGTGTACGCCTACGACCCGAGGCACCCCGAGACGATCGAGTGCGTAGGCGTCAAGGCGGGTGAGGGCTTCCTGTGCGCAGCCATGGACGCCGAGCAGCCGGTACGTATCGAGGACGGCACCGCGGACGCCCGCTTCAGCGCGCGCGTCGAGGGAGTCTTCTCATTCCCCGTTACCCGGGTCCTGGCGTTGTCGCTCGAGGGCGATGGTCGTCCGCTCGGTTCCATCGGCTTGTTCGGTAAGCAGGGCGGGCTCGGCTTCTCCAACGAGGACGTCGACTTGCTGCGCCTGGTCGCGGCCAACGCAGCGACGGCGGTGCGCCTGTTTCGCGCCAGCCGCGCTCGGGAGGTGGGCGAGCGACTCACGTCGATCGGTCGATTGCTGTCGCAGGTGATTCACGACTTCAAGACGCCAATGACGGTGATCAGCGGCTACGTTCAGCTCATGGTGGACGCGAAAGACGGCGCCCAGCGGTCCGCCTACGCCGAAGAAGTCCTCAAGCAGTTCGACCTACTCAGCTCGATGCAGCGCGAAGTGCTGGAGTTTGCCAGGGGCGAGCGGACGCTGTTCGTGCGCAGGGTGTACCTCAAGAAGTTCTTCTCCGACATCACGCGGCAAATGGCCCACGAGGTCGACGGCCGAGCGGTCGAACTCGAGGTGGACGTCGACGCGAAGATCGTCGCGCGCTTCGACGAGGGTCGCGTCGCGCGGGCTATCTTCAACCTCGCCCGCAATGCCATCGAGGCCATGGCGGAGCACGGCGGACGCCTCACCATCAGCGCGCAGATGGTTGGCACCGAGCTGGTGATTCGCGTGCGCGACACGGGTCCGGGCATCCCGCCTGAGGTCGAGGGGCGCATCTTCCAGTCCTTCGTCACGGCCAAGCAGGGGGGCACGGGTCTGGGTCTGGCGATCGTGAAGAAGATCGCCGAGGAGCACGACGGGCGCGTGGAGGTGGAGAGCGGCCCCGAGGGCGCGTGCTTCTCGCTGCATCTGCCGCAGCGGGAGCGCGTGCCTCCCGCTGTTCCCGCGACGGCCGAGCCCGCTCCGGCCAACGACCGGGCCCCGGGGCCCGGGCCGAAGCGGGGCCCCCGCCGCACTACCAAGCCCTCTCGCGGCGGTTCCGCCAAGGGCTGATGCCGAGGATCGATGACGACGTCGCTCAAGCTGCTCCCCACCCACGCAAAGGCGCTCGAGACCTGCGCCTATTGCCCCAAACTGTGTCGCACCGCGTGCCCAGTCTCCAACGCTGACCGGCGCGAGACGCTCACACCCTGGGGCAAGATGAGCGCCACCTGGCTGGCGGCGCGTGGCACGGTGCCGCTCAGTCGTGACGTGGCCGCGGTGGCTTGGGCCTGCACGGGCTGCCTGGCTTGTCGTGACAGCTGCGACCACGAGAACCCCGTGGCTGCCACGCTGCTCGAGGCTCGAGTGCTCTACCGAGAGCTGGGGTTGGCACCTCAGGAGGTGCAGGACGTGCGAGCGCGCTTCGATGCGCGGCGCGCTCGCGCTCGGGAGGTGCTGCGTGCACTACGAGAGTTGCCCGGCGTGGAGTCGGGTGCTCGTACCGTCCTGGCGCTCGGCTCGGAGCAGCTCGTCGCCCCACACGGCGTGAGCGCGGACATCGTGCGGGTCGCGGTCGGTCTGTCGGGACCGGTCAGGTTGCTCGAAGCCTGCTGCGGGCTGCCCCTGCTGCTCGCGGGCGATCGGCCCGGGTTCGAGGCTGAGCAAGCGCACGTCGAGCGTGAGCTCGAGGGTGCCGACGCGCTGCTGGCAGCCGAGCCGTCCTGCGCCCGCGCGCTCGCCAAGTTCGCTCCCGAGATGCTGCTCGCGCGCGCACACCGCAACCTGGGCCAGTTTGGTCGCGTCTCTCGTCTCGCCGACGTCAAGTTGCGCTGGCACGACCCGTGCCACCTCGGCCGAGGGCTCAGGCTATTCGACGAGCCGCGCGCCCTGCTCGCCCGCGCACTCGGGAGGCAGCCCGAAGAGTTCTCGCGCGCTCGCGAGCGGGGGGAGTGCAGTGGAGGCGGAGGGCTCCTGCCCCTCACCGCCAAGGAGACCTCGGCTGAGATCGCCGACAGTCGCCTGCGCGACCACGATGCTCTGGGCGGTGGCACGGTCGTGACCGCGTGCGCCAGCAGCTTGCGACGCTTTCGCCAGAACGGCGCGGATGCCGTCGACCTTCACTCCATCCTCGCGGAGAGCCTGGCGAGCGCGCGCTGAGTGATGGGGTCTGGGAGCGTACAGGTAGCGCAGCTGGCGGGCGTGGCCTCCAACTCGACGCGCCGGCGCACGGTGGCCGCTCGAGTACTGCTGTCTTTCTCGCTCGTGGCGCTCTTGTTCTCGGTCGTCGCCGGTTGGGCCGTGTTCGCGCTTGGCCGCGCCTCCACCGAGGCGAACCTGATGCGCTCGGGATACCTGCCATTGTCCCTGGCCCTGCGCGACGTGGTGTCGAGTCAGGATACCTACAACACGCAGCTGAACCACATCACGACGGCTCGCAACCCGGCGGACAAGCGGGTGTGGTTCGAGACGACCCTGCGCATTGGTCGACCGAAGATGTTCGGCGAAGTTCGCGCCGCGCTCGACCGGGCTTTCGTCTCCTCCGGCGACCCGACGGTGCGCGCCACAGGCATCGAGTTGACGCGTGAGTCGAGCGCCATCGAGCAATTCTTGCAGCAGGACAGGAAGCAACTCGGCGAGTTGTTCGACGCGCTCGGACAGGGCGATACGGCGGGCGCCGAGCGAGCCCGGGATCAGCTCGTCACACGCGGCGCCCAGGCGCGAAAACGCCTCAGTCAGCTCGAGCAGCGGGTTCAGGGCAACGTCGATGCGTTGCTCGACGTAGCGCGAGCTCGCGAGCGCGTCGCCATTCAGCTGCTTGCGGTGCTCGCGCTGCTGGCGCTCTTGCTCGGCGCGGCCACTGCTTGGTACACGCGACGCGTCTTGCGCCCCCTCGGCGCGGTCACCGAGCGCGCCAAGGCCGTCGCGCACGGCGACCTGGCGCCACGGCCAGTAGTCGCGTCGAACGACGAAATCGGCGAGTTGGCCATGACCTTCGAGAGCATGGTCGGTGCCATCGCCAGCGCCAACGAGCAGTTGGTGGCCGCCGAGCGGCTCGCGACCATCGGCAAGATGGCGGCGCACGTCACGCACGAGATCCGGAACCCGCTGTCATCCATAACCCTCAACATCGAGCTACTGGAAGAGGAGCTGGCCGAGAGTGGTGGCAGCGAGAGTCTCAGTCTGGTGCGCGCCATCCACGGCGAGGTCGTGCGACTGACCGAGTTGTCCGAGCAGTATCTCTCGATGGCCCGGCAGCAACCGCTGCGGCTCGAGCGCGAGGACGTGGGAGCCATCGTAGTCGAGGCCTGCGACTTCTTGCGCCGTGAGCTCGGGCGGCACGCGCTCACCCTGGACATGGAGGTCGCGGATGAGCTGCCCGTCGTGCTCGCGGACGAGGCGCAGCTCAAGCAGGCGCTGCTCAACCTGCTGCGCAACGCGCGGGAGGCGTGCTCGCCGGGCGGGCGCATCAGCGTCGCCGTGCGCCGTGCCTCGGGTGGCGGTGTGGAGCTGGTCGTCGAGGATGACGGCGCAGGCATCCCGGACGAGGCCAGGGCCCGGATCTTCGAGCCCTTCTTCACGACCAAAGATCAGGGCACGGGCCTCGGCCTGGCCATCACGCGCCAGATCGTCGAGGCGCACGGGGGCTCGATCGCCTGCGCTGCTCGCGAGGGCGGGGGGACGCGCTTCTGGGTACACCTGTCCGAGGCGGCAGCCCCGGCGGTGGCGTCCGCGGGCGGACGCGTGTAAGAAGCGGCTGCATTGGCGGAGCTGGTCACCATCGTGCTCGCCTCGTCGAACGAGGGAAAGCTCGCGGAGCTCAGATCGCTTCTCGCGGAGCTGCCGGTGCAGCTGGTGACCTTGAAGGACTTGCTCGGCGAGCACCCGACGTTGCCCGAGGACGGCAACACGTTCGAGGCCAACGCGGTGCAGAAGGCTCGCGCGGCGTACCAGCTCACGGGGCTGCCCGCGCTGGCCGACGATAGCGGACTCGAAGTGACCGGGCTGCAAGGCCGCCCTGGCGTGCGCTCGGCGCGCTTCTCTCACGAGCGCGCTACGGACGCCGAGAACAACGCAGCCTTGTTGCGCGAGCTCGAGGCCGTGGACGACGAAGGGCGGGTCGCACGGTTCCGCTGTGTGCTCGCGTTGGTCGTGCCGGGGGTCGAGCAGCCGCTCACGGTGGAGGGCTGTGTGTCCGGGAGCATTGCGCGCGACTCGCGCGGTGGCGGAGGTTTCGGCTATGATCCACTGTTCGTGGTCGATGGTTTCGAGGGGCGCGCCATGGCCGAGCTGGGCGATGCGGAGAAGAATCAGGTGAGCCACCGCGGCCAAGCGGCGAGGGCCATGAAGCCGCTCATCGCCCAGCTGCTCTCGAATCAGCTGGACGAGGCGGAGCGCATCGCGGGTTAGGGGCCCGGCCGAAGATCCCCTTAGTTCTGGCTCCCAAAGAGGTCGAAGTGCCCGCCCAGGTGCAGCGTCAGCCAGCCATGACCGGCCGCTCCATCGCCGGGTGCGGTGGCGCTCGAGGTCGATCCGTCGGGGTTGAGCCACTCGGCGTCGCCGAACGACCCCGCGCCAAGGGTGACCATGGGCGACAGCGAGAACGCCGGCCCCAGGCGAATGTCGGCGCCGAATCCGATGCGGAACTCGAGCGGAGCCTCCGTCATCCTCAGCTCCGCGCCGCTGTCCCAAATGCTCCGAAAGCGGCGGAAGCCAAGGTTGATCTCGGTCAGGAAACCGACCGTGTTCGGATCCGACGAGAAGCGCAGCCCGAGGGCGTAGTAGTCACTCTCACTGCGCTCCTGCTTTCCGAGCGCGGGGATCTCGCGGCTGCCCGTGCCGAGGACGGCGTGCTCCCAGAGCAGGAAGACGGTGTAGTAGCGGCCCAGCCGCGCGCCGCCGTCCAGCTCGAACATCGGCCCCGCGGAGGCGAACTCCGACCACTTCACCTCGTCCACCACCACCCCCGACGGGGAGCCGACGACCCAGAGGTTACCGAAGGGCACGAACCAGCCGAGGCGCGCGCCCAGCGAGAGAGCGGTCTTTGGTGCCACATGGCGCGGACGGGGCGGGGGAGGGGGCTCGTAGATGGCCAGTGGTGGCGGCGGCTCGTACACCGCCGGGTAGGGCGGCGGCGCGGACTGGGGCGGCCCTGCGGGCGGTTCCGTGTAGTGGGCGCCGCCGGGGCCGGGCGGCGGCTCCGCGGGTGGGCCCTCGACCGGCTGCGCGCCGGCGTTGGTAGCGGTGCCGACCAGCCCTCCGAGCGCTGCCAACCAAACCTGCGCTTTTCGCATGATTTGTCTATAGCACCAGGAGCCCGCGTTGGCGCCCTTCGGGCGTTGACCCCCGGGCGGCGCGCGTGCTAATCGAGCGCCGCGCTCGCCGACAAGAAGCGGGAGCGAACGAGTGCAGCAAAACTGGAAAGGCCTCGGCACCTACGGAACCGTCGGTCTCGAATTCGTTCTGAGCTTCCTGTTCGGACTGTGGCTCGGCCACCAGGGCGACAAGTGGTTCGGGACGGCGCCGTGGCTGACCCTCACGGGTTCCGGCTTCGGGCTCGCCGCAGGCTTCCGGGCCATCTGGCAAGCCGGGCAGCGGGCCACCCGCGAGGCCGAACAGGAAGAACGACGAGAGCGCGCCGCACGCAAGAAGTACCTCGATGACCACCACCCCCGAGACCCAGGCCGATGACGGCTTTCGGCGCGCGCTGCTCGCGGTCGCGTTGGTGGGCGTCGTGGCCGTGGTCGTAGCGTCCATCGTGGGCGGGCGCACTACCGGGCTCTCGTGTGCCGTGGGCAGCGCTGCCGCGGTGGCCAACCTGTGGGTGATGGGCCGCGTGGTGCGGGGGTTCCTCTCTGGGTCCGGGCGGCTGCCTTGGGCGCTGCTGGCGGTCACCAAACTGACCGTGCTGTATGGCGGGGTCTATCTCCTCGTCACCAGCGGTTGGATCTCCCTGCTACCGCTCGCCATTGGCTGGGGCGCGCTGCCCCTCGGCATCGTCGTGGGTGGCACGGCGGCCCCCACCCCCGCGGATCAGAAAGGCTGAGTCACCATGCCTTCGCATTCTTCCTGGCTGACGCTGCTGCTCGAGCACATCAAGGACACTCTCGAGCACAACGCCCACCATCTCGGGACGTCGTTCATCGGCCAGCAAGAACCTACCTGGCACAGCTGGGAGCCGGTCATCGCGTCGCTCTTGGTCATGGCCCTGCTGGTGGTGGTGGCGACCGTCGTCCGCGCGAAGCTCGCGGATCCGGAGCAAGCCGTGGTCCCTGAGGATCGACTCACCCTGCGCACCTTCTGCGAGGCCTTCCTCGGCTATTTCTACGACCTGGCCAAAAGCGTCATGGGCCCCGAGCGGGCCAAGAAGTACTTCCACGTCATCGCCGGTGCCGCGATGTTCGTGTTTTTCTCGAACGTGCTGGCGTTGGTGCCGGGTTTCCCGGTGGCCACCAGTAGCCTGAGCGTGACCTTTGGCTGCGCGCTCGTGGTGTTCTTGCTCTTCAACCTGTACGGCCTGCAGGAAAACGGGGTTGGTTACATCAAGCACCTGATGGGGCCCAAGTGGTGGTTGGCTTGGCTCATCTTTCCGATCGAGATCATTTCGCTCTGCGTTCGTCCCGTCACGCTCGCCGTGCGGTTGATGATGAACATGTCGGTCGACCACCTCATCCTCGGCACGTTCATGGGCTTGATCGCCGTACTGCTGCCGCTGCCCGTCATGCTGCTCGGTTGTCTGGTGATCGTGGTCCAGACGCTGGTGTTCTCGCTGCTGACGGCCATCTACATCGGTCTGGCGACCGAGCACGAAGAACACTGATTTCCAGCGGCTGCCGCTAGCGTGGATTTCGGTAGCCACCCCAGAAGTTTCGGATTAGAGCCCCCCGGGCTGAAGAAGGAGACCTTAGAGATGAGCAAGAAGAAGCTGGCTTGGGTCAGCGCGTCGCTTTTCACCCTCGTGTCGACGAGCGCGTTCGCACAAGACGCGGCCGAGGCCGCAAGCCGTGGGTCCAACGCATTCGATGCGCAGGCCATGGCAGCCCTCGCTGCGGGTATTGCCATCGGTCTGGGCGCCCTCGGTGGCGCACTGGGTCAGGGCCGCGCCGCGGCTGCCGCTCTCGAGGGCATCAGCCGCAACCCCGGCGCTGCAGCCCGCATCCAGACGCCCATGATTCTCGGTCTGGCGCTGATCGAGTCCCTGGTGCTGTTTGCCTTCATCATCGCGTTCTTCCTCCAGGGCAAGGTCCCGGGCTGAAGCACACGACCGCGCGAGCAGCCGGCTCGCGCGCGAAATCGAGCCGTCCGCCGTCGCCCTACCGCGACGCCGGGCGGCTTTTTTGTCTTGCCCGGCGCGGGAACGCTCCGCCCTCAAGAGCTGTCGAATAATCGACAGCTCTTTCATTCTTTCACCGGGGAGGCACGCGCCTCCCTGCCCCGCCGAAGTGAATTCGTCGGGGCCCCACCCCACGCGGGCCGGCTCCGCCGGCGCGAACTGGGTCAATTCTTGACAGCTCTTCAGTCCCGGCGACTGCGGCGCAGGCGACGCGCACCATCCAGTAGCACGTGCAGCGCTAGCAGCAGCACGGCGACGGCGATCAGGCCATAGCCGACCGCCTCGTGCCCACCGCTGACGAGCCAGGCGCCAGCGAGCACGAACGCGCCGGCGATCAGCGCGGAGTAGAGGCGTCGGCCCAAGCGGTCCGCGGCAGGCTCTAGCCCCGGATCCCGCGCCTGCACGGTCAGCCTGCCGAGGCGGAGGTCGTCGAGTACCTCCTGCAGCTGCTGCGGCATGTTGTACGTCGCGCCGCTCAGCCGCTCCAATCGGCGGAGCAGCTCGTTGCCCAAGCGCTCGGGGGAGTAACGCTTGCGCAGGATGTCCAAGAACAACGGCTTGGCCTCCTCGAACACGTCGAGCTCAGGGTCGAGCTCCTTGCCGACGCCCTCCACCGTCATCAGCGCCTTGCCCACGAGCATGAAGTCTGGGGGGATCTCGAGGCCGTACTTGGTGGCGCCCTGCACCAAGTCGCGAATCATCGCGGACAGCTCGATGTCTCGTAGCTGCTTGCCGAGGTACTTCTCGCTCAGGAGCGCGACCTCCGCGCGGTACGCTTCCAGATCGATCTTCTTGGTGGCCGTGCCAATGGCGTACATCGCGTCCGCGATGCCTTCGTAGTCGCGGCGTACCGCCCCGACCATCACGTCCACGGTCAGATCACGCATGCGCGGACTGAGGCGACCCACCATGCCGAGGTCGATCATGGCGAGCGTCGGATCCTCGGCAGAGCCGAGCACGAGCACGTTCCCAGGGTGCGGGTCGGCGTGGAAGAACCCATCCTCGAAGATCTGTTTGACGATCGCGTCGAGCGCGATCCGCGTGAGCTGCTTCGCCGAGTGCCCGGCGGCGACGGCGTCGTACACCTTCTTGCCGTCCAAGAACTCCAGGGTGAGCACCTGCTTGCTGGAGGCCTGCTTGTAGACCTTGGGGAACTTGACGTTCTTGTGGCGCTCGAAGTTCTGGGTGAACCGGAGCGCATTGTCCGCTTCCGTGGCGAAGTCGAGCTCTGCGGTGATGGCGCGATCGAACTGCTGCACCAAACCCACCGGCGAGTAGATCTTGCTCTCGGGGATCGCGCGCTCCACCAGTGCGGCGAAGGTGTGCAACAGATCGAGGTCGCTGGCGATCGTGGCGGCGATGCCCGGTCGCTGCACCTTGACTACGACGTCGATGGGACCCTCCGCCGACCGAAGGAGCGCCCGGTGAACTTGCGCGATGCTCGCCGCCGCGAGCGGCGCTTCGTCGAACCGTTCGAAGACTTCGGCGAGCTCGGCTCCCAGGGAACGCTCCACCTGCGTTCGGATCTCGTCGAAAGAGACTGGAGGCACCGCGTCTTGCAGCTTCTTCAGCTCTACGACCACGTCCGCAGGCAGCAGGTCCGAGCGCGTCGAAGCGATCTGTCCGAGCTTCACGAAGCTGGGTCCGAGATCCTCGAGGACTCGACGGACACGCACCGCCGTGGCGGTCTCGGCCCGCTCGCGCTCTCCGCGCGCGACGTCCTCCGCCGACGCCCCGTCCCGCGTGGACGCGGGCTCGTCGTCGCGGCTCTTCTTGGGCTTCTGGATGCCGATACGCTGAACGACCTCGCCAAAGCCGTGCGCGACGAGCACGCGCGAAATGTCACGGAGTCTGGCGATGTCCCGGGCTGCGTGAACGATGCTGACCATGCCGCTCCGCGGGGCTCACTCGTCGCCGATCTGGCTGAGTCCGGCCGACAAGCGGCTTCGGAGCTTCTGCAGATCGAACGGTTGCCCCGATTGTGCTCCCGCGTCCCGCGATGAGGTCACCACGGCCGCGGCGCGCTCGCGCGCGACTTGGCTGAGCCCCAGGCGATCCCCGAGCAAGCCGAGCACCTGCGTCTCCTGCGCCGAGAGCGCGCCGTCAACGCTCGCGATCCAGTAGCCGGCGGCATACGTGAACAGGCGTGTCAGCCGGCTCATGCGGATGGTCTCGACCTCGGAGAGGTCGAACGCTCGACCGAGCGCTTGCTCGACCAACGCCGAGTCCTCGGCGCTGAGCCCCAGCTGCCGCGCCGCGTCGCGGATACCAGCGGATTCCGCGGGGTCCACCACGCCATCGGCCCACGCAACCGCACACAGCGCCAAGACCGAGTCTCTCCCGATATCCACGCTCATGACGGTAGGGTAGTCAGCTACGGATCGGAGTCCAACCCGGAAAGACCCGGCCAGCTGGACCGGGGCGCCTCAGCGCACTTGGATCA
Organism: Polyangiaceae bacterium; assembly: GCA_019637295.1. GTDB lineage: Bacteria > Myxococcota_A > Polyangia > Polyangiales > Polyangiaceae > JACKEA01. The sequence goes on along the minus strand of JAHBVX010000013.1, from coordinate 99,333 downwards.
GCGTGCCGGGCTCGTAGTCGTTGGGCAACGCGGCGGTCCAACCGGCTGGCAGCCTCGGGTTGGTCCAGGCGAAGACCCGCGCCGCGTCCTTTGGGGTCAAGTTCACGCAGCCGTGGCTCCGGACCTTGCCGAAGGAGCGGTGCCAGAACGTGCCGTGCAGGCCGTAACCGCGCTTGAAGAACATCACCCAAGGCACGTCCTGGATGGCGTAGTAGCGGCTCGCCTCCGCGTTCTCCAGGTTGTCCATATCCGTCGACACGAGCTTGACCCAGATGCGGTGGGTACCCTTTGGCGTGGCGAGTTCGCTCTTGCCCTTGCCGCGTCCGGTGGACACGAGCGTCGCAAACACAGGGCGCGTGCCCTCGTACGACACGAGGATCTGATTGTCGACATCGACGTCGATCCAGCGCTCTCGAGCGACGAGCTCGCTCGGGATGGGTGCCACCGTTGGTGCGCGCACGTCGCGGTCGCTCACCCAGTGCTCCGGGCCGACTCGGAACCAGCGTCGTCGCGCCCGCTCAACCACCTCGAGCACCGTGAGTGGCGTGAACTGGGAGTGAGCGACGCCGTCGTGTCGTTTGCCACCGGGCGAGCGATAGACCTCGGCGCTCTGAGTGAACACCCAGCCGACGTCGAGCGAGCCGTTCAGCGTCGCGCCCTCGAAGTCGAAGCGGCGCGCCGGGATCAGGTCGCGCAGAGGGATCCACAGCCCCTTCGTCGTCAGGCCGAAGGGATCGCCGCCGCCTCGGATGGCGCTAGCCGTGACGGCCACCGCGAAGCCCGGCTCGAGCTCTGCGTCCGGGGGGACGGCCTCCGCGTTCAACAGGCTGGAGTACCCGAGCGCCCCCTGGGGTCCGGCGAAGTGGTAGCGGTGCGGCAGGGGATCGGTTGGCAGTGCGTCGGCCCGCCGCGCTGGGACGGGGGGCTCCGCGCTGAGCGCCACGACGTCCTCGCACACCCACGCGACCGGCCCTACCGACAGCCAGCGGCCGCGACACCCCGGGCCGCGGACGGCGCCGTAGAGCGGGAGCCGCGTCCCGTCGGCCACCGAGCCCCTACGGCTGGCGCCTGGCTGCGGGCGGAGCCAGACGGGCTCGTCCGAGCGAAGGATCTGAACGCTTCGCGCGTCCTCCGGCAGCGCCTGGTCCCCCGCCGTCACCCACGGCGGACCGGCGGCGCCCGCACTGCTCGCCACCGTGACCGCAGCCAGAGCGCACAGTCTCGGTCGCCGGAATCGACTCCTCACGTGGCCAGTGTACCGTGGGCCCTGGCGCTGCGCACTGTTTCGGCTGACCTCGCCCAGCCCCGAGGCGCCTCAGTGGTACGAGAAGCGAAGCTCGTGATCGCAGACGCGAAACACGTCGCCCTCGTTCACGACCTTGCGTTGGATCCGCTGACCGTTGTACTCGACCCCGTTGGTCGAGCCCATGTCGACGATGTAGTACTGACCGTTCAGGAACTCGACCATCGCGTGTTGGCGAGACACGTTCGGATCCTTGATCGTCAGGTCACTGCTCTGCTTGCCGCGCCCGATGATGAAGCGATCTTTCGTGATCTGGAAGCGCTCCCCCGTGTAGTAGACGTTGAGCACGCCCCCTCCCCCATAGGCCGGCTGCGGCTGATGAGCTGGCTGAGCGTGGTGGTGGTGGTGCTGCTGCGGCGGCGGAGGCGGAGGCGGCGGAGGCGGAGGCGGCGGCGGCGGTGGAACCGACCTCGGCATGGGCGGTGGGCCGCCGCGGTGCATCCCCATGCCTCCGCCTGGCGGCGGAGGTGGCGGCGGAGGCGGCGGTACGCTGCGCTGGGGTTGTGGCGCCCGGCTGCGCCCGACCGGCCCTGGCGGGGGCGGCGGCAGCCCCGCGCTGGACGGGAACCCGCCGCGCGAGCCCGGCGGCGGAGCGGTGGGTCGCGCGCCCCCCGGCGGCGGCGGCGGCGTCATGCCACGAGCGCCCCCACCCGGCGGGGGAGGTGGCGGAGGGGGTGGCGGAGCGCCATGGGTTGCCACCGGGATGGGTGGCGGCCCCGAGGCGGCGCCCGGGGCTGGTTGGCCCGTGCTGCTGTACCCGCGTTGGCGCGCGTACTGCTTCATGGCGTCGTTGATCAGGTAGTCGACCGAGCACTCCAGCTCACGGGCCATCTGCTCGAACTTCTGCCAGAGCGAGTCACGACACTGAAATGTACGAGGGACTTTCTTATTGGGGTCCGACATCCGCGTTTACTTCTTCGGGGGCGCCGGTGACCGCTTCTCCATCGCGGGCTTGACGCAGTACTTTACGAACTCTCCCAAGGTCGTGACGTCCTTGAGTTGCTGGGCTTGCCCCTCCCCCACCGCACACTGCCACTCGCAGTCAGCGACGTTCGGCAGGCACCGCGGCGTGCGGCTGCGGTCCTCCTCGTATGGCGCGACCTTCGCGAGCATCTCTTTGGTGCCGTGCTCGTAGTAGTAGCCAAGCGCGGAGAGCCGCGCCTCGACGGCATAGGTGCGGGCGGCGTACTTGTCCGCCAGATCCGGGCCCTTCTCCTTGCCCTTGAGCTCGCCGAGGATGGCCCCGTAGCGTAGCGGCTCGGTGATGGCCATACCGCGGACGCCGGAGATCTTGCGCATGAACTCGTCCACGTTGCTCGTGTCCCCCATCTTCAGCAACAGCTCGGCGGCCACCCAGCGGATCTTCCAGTTCTCGTTGCCGAACAGGCCGTAGAGCCGCTCTGCGACCAGCTTGCGGGGCAGCTCTCCGACACGGCGCAGCGCGACGTCTCGAATCGCGTCGGGAGTGTCGGCTGCCGAGGCTATGTCGAGCACGCGCGCGACCTGCTGCGCGTCGGTCCGGTCCACGTTCCCCTCGAGCGCCGCCAGCGCCGCTGCCCGGCGCTTCTCGGGCTTGTCCTTGTTCTGAGCGTAGGTCAGCAAGAACTCGCCGACCGGCTTGCCTCCCACCTTCTTCATGGAGGCGAAGATCCGAAGCAGCTCCTCTTCCTGGTACTGGTCCAGCTGGGCCTTGAACTGGTCCGGGGTGGGATTGAGCTTCGACGCCTTGTTGGCGGCGTCCACCAGCGGGGACTTCTGCTTGACCCATCGCTCCGAGTCGATCTCCGCGGCGACTTGCACTAGGCGCTTGCTGGCCTCGAGCTTGGCGGCGTCGTCGCCCAGGTCCGCGACGAGGTCGGCCATCTTGTCGATCTTCTTCGCGTTACTGTCGATTTGAACGGGCAGCTTCGCTACCCCCGGCGCGCCCAGCTCGCGCAGAACTTGCTCTACGCCGTAGAGCTGAGAAGAGTCGTCGAGTCGATCCCCGAAGTTCGTCATGCACCAGTCGGCGAGCGCGACGCGCAAGCGCTGCTTGAGCTCCTCCGACTGCACCAACCCGCCGTCCGCGTGCGTGAGTAGCCCGAACGCGGCATCTTTGTAGGGGAACGACGGATCCGCTGCCGCCTGCCCAGCTTGCGCCTTCGGCGGCTCTTGCTTCATGGCGGCCTCGAGTCGGGGCACCATTTCCGTCACGATCTTCTGGCGCTCACCAGGGGTGAGCGACTCCAATGCTGCGAGCAACCCCATCTGGTCGTCCTGACCGAGGATGCCGATGGCCTTGCCGCTGCGTGGCTTCATCCGCACCAGGGCCATCGCCGCGTCCACGCGCTGCTCGAGCGAGTACTTGTCGTGCGTCAGCACCGACACGAGCTTGCGCGGGCCTTGGGCCGTGTGTGTCCACCGCTCGATGTCGTCCTCGGAGGTTCGACACCCCGCGAGTTGCATCCCGAGCAGCGGGACAACCGATAACGCCAGCACGCCGACGAACCGACGCCCGGCCGCGTGTCCCACTTTTCCGACCCTACTAGTCATGCCTTGCTGTCGATTCGCCCAAATGAGGCGAGCAGTGTACAGCCCTAAATCGCCCGGGCTCAAGCTCGGGTCTCTCGGGCTCGACCGTCGCCGCCGAACTTGCACGAACACTAGTGAAACGCAGCGGAAATCTCCAAGATCACGGGTTTTTTGGCATCTGCCCGCGGGTGATGTAGGGAAAGGTAGTAGATGGGTACCCGCCCCTTCGCTCCCCGGACCGCCGAAGGTCCGTCGGCTGACGCCCCCGGCCCGGGCTCGGAGTCGGACGGCATTGGGCGCCGGGGTCGGGAGGCCGCGGCGCTGCTGCTGTTCGCCGTGGCCGCCTTCCTGTGTCTGGCGCTGGCGAGTGTGCGCTTGGACCCGGCCGATCCGGGCTTGCGCGGCGCCGAGTGGGTAGGGCCCGTCGGCGGCGCCGTCGCCGGGTTCCTGGCGCAAGGTTTCGGGCTCGTCGCTTGGCTCGGACCCATCGAGTTGTGTCTGCTCGGCGTGCCCCTGATCCGCGGCCGGCGCATCGGCGCGCTCGGACTGCGCATCGCGGGTGACCTGATCGTAGCCATCGTACTCGCCGCGCTCGTTCACATCGCGCTGTCGAACGGCACGGTGTTCGGCCGCCTGCCAGCGGGCGGCAACGTGGGCCTGCTGTTCGGCGAGTTGATGCGAGGGATGTTCTCGACGCTCGGGTCCTTCCTGGTGGGCGCGACCGTGGTCGGCCTCATCCTGATCGGTCGCAGCAGCTTCTCGTTCATCGGCTTCTGCGTGAGGGCGTGGGCGCTCGCCGAGACGTTGTCCCAGCGCACGTCCACCCTGCTGCTGCGCTTGGGTCGTGCATGGAAGACCGCGCTAGAGCTCAGGCGCGAAGCGCGTGCCGCCGAGAAGCTCGCGGAGCAGCCGCGCATCGAGACGCGCGCCAGTGACGAGGCCATCATCGCGCAGCTCGCGGATGACGACGCGGACGACGACGCCTGGTCGCCGCTGGAACGCACCGGAACCCCTCCGCTGGCGGTGTCCGAAGCGCTCCGGCGCGAGTCGTCTCAGAGCGCTGCGGAGGTGCTACTCCTCGCCTCGACGCCCCGCCCTGGCGTGGCAACCGTCAGCCCGCCCGTCGTCGAGCAGCGCGACGCGGTCTCGCCGCTGGTCGACGGGGAGCCGTCGCCGTCCCCGGACGCGCTGGCGCTCGAGTTGCTCGAGGTATCGGAGAACTCTGCGCCCCCGCCGCTGACGACGAAGAAGCGCAAGGCCCCCAAGATCGTCGACACCGCGCCCGCGCGCGCCGTCGACCGCGCCCCGCCGAAGCGGGAGCGCAAGCCCGGCGCGTTCGAGCTACCGTCGCCGGAGCTGTTCGAGTCGGCGCCGACCTCGGTCACGGACGTCAATCGTGAGGCGCTGCTCGAGCAATCCGTGCTGCTGAGCAAGACCCTCGGGGACTACGGGGTCAGAGGTCGCGTCGAGGAGATCCACCCGGGTCCGACCGTGACCACGTTCGAGTTCGTGCCCGAGGCCGGCACCAAGGTCAGCAAGGTCGCCAACCTCAGCGACGACCTGGCGCTCGGGCTCTCGCGAACCGTTCGCATCATCGCGCCCATTCCCGGCAAGAGCCGAATCGGCTTCGAGCTGCCGAACGACGAACGCGTCCCGGTCAATCTGCGCGAGTTGGTCGAGGACAAGCGGTTCGCGAAGCTAGCGGAGCGTGCGCCCCTACCGGTCGTGCTCGGTCGCGACATCGTCGGGGCGCCGTTCTACGCGGATCTGGCCAGCATGCCCCATGTGATCGTGGCGGGCGCGACGGGCGCTGGTAAGAGCGTCGGGCTGAACGTCATGCTCTCCAGCTTGCTCTTCAGTCGCAGCCCCGACGAGCTTCGGCTGCTGATGATCGATCCCAAGGTCGTCGAACTCGCGCCCTTCGACGGCATCCCACACATGCTCCTTCCGGTGGTCACGGACATGAAGCAGGCCGCCACCGCCCTGCGCTGGGCAGTGGACGAGATGGAGCGTCGCTACCAACTGTTCGCCAACGCGGGCACCAAGAACATCGGCACCTACAACGCGTGGGTCGACCGCGTGCACGCCGGGGACGTCCCTGCGCCTGGTGCGAAGGAAGTCGAGGCATTGACCCCCGAGGGCGCGCTCGTGAGTGTACCCGTGAGTCGCGACGGCAGTGACGGAGTCATGCTTCCCGGCAGGTTGCCCTACATCGTCATCGTGGTGGACGAGTTCGCCGACCTGATGATGCAGCAGGGCAAGGAAGTGGAGGCGTCCGTTGCGCGTCTGGCGCAGAAGGCTCGCGCCGCCGGCATGCACGTCGTGCTCGCGACCCAACGGCCGAGCGTGGACGTCATCACGGGCATGATCAAGGCGAACTTCCCGTCGCGCATCGCCTTCCGCGTCGCGCAGAAGGTCGACAGTCGTACGATCCTCGACGAGCAGGGCGCCGAACACCTGCTCGGGCGCGGGGACATGCTGGTCAAGCTGAATGGCCGCACGGACACGCTCAGAGTTCAGTGCCCCTTCGTGAGCGAGGAGGACGTCAACGGTCTGACGGCCTTCCTGCGCCGGCAGGGAGCTCCCGAGTACCACGAGGCCATCTTGGCGGAGCCCGAGGGCGGGGAAGGCGAGGGCGAAGCGGAGGAGGCCACCGATCCGCGCTTCGACGAGGCCGTTCGCATCGTGGCGGACACCCAGCGCTGCTCGACGTCGTGGCTGCAACGGAAGATGACGATCGGCTACAATCGGGCCGCCAAGATCGTGGAGATGATGGAGAAGCGCGGCATGGTCGGGCCGCCCAACGGAGCCAAGGATCGGGAGGTCTTCGTTCAACCCATCTGACGGGGCACGCGAAGGATCGGAAATCGCACTTTTCCAGGCAGGGTGGGGCACGGACTTGTTTAGTATGAGCCACCTCCGATGAACGGTCTCCCGCAGCCTCTCGACACGGACGACGACGACGTCGCCTGGGCGCTGCAGACGGCTCAGGTCCAATGGAAGCGTGGCTCGCTCGTCGACGCGATCGTGTGGTTGCGGCGTGCCGTGGAGGCAGCAGTGGCGCTTGGGCAGATCGAGCGCGCTGCCGAACTCAACGGAGCGGTGACTCACTTGACCTCCCAGCTCGGGCCGCAGGACGGGGTGCCGCCGCCGCCGGGAGTACCACGCAACGAGGTCGATTCGCTGCTCGACGGGGTTCCGGTTCGCCAGAGCGTGGACATCGAGTTCGACGACGTGACGTCCGTGGCGGGGGGCAACCCGTTCCTCGAGAGCGCGCCGCCGAGCGCGAACCCGTTTCTCGCCGCCAGTAGCGCCGCGGCGGACCCGTTTGCGGCGCCGAGCGGGGTACGCGCCGCCGTCGACTCCGTGACGACGGCCGACGATCTACTGGAAGCCACCGAGACGTCCCTGTCCCCGTTGACGGACGACGTGGACGACGCGCCATCGAACTCGAGCCCCGGCGCGTACTTCGCTGAGCCGGCGCTGGCTGAGCCTCCGCTGCCGCCCTTCGACCACGAGGACAGCCCGACCCTGGCAACGTCTGCGGACGAGCTCGCGCTCGAGGCCGCAGCGGAAGCAGGAGCCCCACTCCCCCGCTTCGACCTGGACGAGTCTGAGTCCGAGGCGTCACCGGACGCACGAGAGTCCGAGCCGGAGACTGACCAGGAGCCCGAGCCGGAGCCCGAGACCGATCTGGAACCCGAGCCGGAGCCCGAGACCGAGCTGGAACCCGAGCCCGAGCTGGGACCCGAGCCCGGGCCGCCGGAGGCCGAGCCAGCCGCGCCCGGCGGAGCGATCAACCTCGAGGAGGTGCCAGGTCTCGAGGATCTCCCGCCCGAGGCGCAGGCCGCGTTCGCGGCGCGCGCTCGCGTGGAGTCCCTCGACGTGGATGAAGAGATCGGCCACTTCGCGGTCGCTCTGGTGCTGGACGGCTGGGTGAGCATCATGGCGGCGGTGGCCGACGCGAGCGCCGCCGTGGCCAATCCGGGGGACGTCGTGTTCACGCTCGGTAGCCTGAGCGAGAATATCGCGTTGCGCGTGGTCAGCGGCGAGAGCGACACGCGCGTCGCGGTCTGGGACGACGCCGCGCTTGCAGAGGCCACCGCGGACTGCCCCTGGGTGGCGGACGAGCTTCGCGCCGTCGCGGATCGATTTCAGGCGCTCGCCGGTGTGACCATGGGTCCGCTGGGAGAGCGCCTCGACGACAGCCTGCGTGAGGAAGTGACCAAGCGGTGCACGGTGCGAGCGATCGAGCCCGGCCAGGAGTTCGTCCAGGCTGGCGCGGCCGTTCCGGGGATGCACATCGTCGGTTCGGGGCTAGTCGAGATCGTGGATGCCGAGGGTAACGTCGAAGTCGAGCTCGGCCCGGGTGATTTTCTGTTCGCCTCGGAGGTGCTCGGCGGCGGCAAGGCGCATGCTTCGGCGCGGGCCGGTCCCGCGGGAGCGTTGCTCTTGTTCGCCGATCGCATGGTCGCGCACGAGCTGCTCGTGAGTGTCCCGCCGCTGCTCGAGATCTTGGCCAGCTGAAGCGGGCGGAGAGGGGCTCAGTGCGACGAGTGCGCGTTGGTCGCGGGCTCGGCCTTGGCAACCGACGAGCGGTTGCGCTCGCCTTCATCGACTTCCCAGACCAAGGCCTCGTGACCCTGGGCACCGGCGAAGCGCAAGCCGAACCACTGTGCGCGCGGAGAAATCACGGTCCGGCCATCCGAGCGGAAGCGCGGGAAGCGCACTCGATAGGCGCTGCGCCAGGGCGAGGTGTACGGGAAGTAAGTGCGCTCGATGGCGCCCGGGCGCTTGATCGGCTCGATCTCGCTGGGCGCAGTCTCGCTCCCTTGGTCGTCGATCAGCCTCACGATCCAGGCCGGGTTGTCCGCGGTGAGGTCGTTCCACTTGTGCCGCTGGGTGAACAGCGCAACGTAGAACTGGTGGTGGCTGCGGGTCTCGGCCAGCGAGCGCTCGAGTAGCCGCGTGCGTTGGTCCACCGTTAGCCGGTAGTCGTCCGCGTAGCGGACCACATACGCCCAACGAAAGTCCCAGGACTCGTAGGTGGCAGTGACGCCGAGCACGTTGTCGAGGTGGCTGGCGACGATCAGCTTGCCTTCCCGCGTCCAACGCTCGAGCACGATCTCGTAGTCGGTAGGGGCGTACTCCCGCGGGCCCTCGGCCAGTCGGACCGTGGGCTCGGTGCAGCCTACTGCGCCGAGCAGCGACAGCAGCACACAGGAACCTCGCACCGTCATGGCCCGAGTCTAGCCCTCACCCGGCGGGTTCTCAAAAATCCTCTCCAGGATGCCCTCGGCCAGCGCGAGCGCGACGAGCTGGTGAGTCGCGCGGTGACCGGGCCGCCGGGCCACGAGCCGGCCGAGGGGCGGTCCGCCGTGGAGATAGAGGTCTCCCACCAGGTCGAGCAGCTTGTGGCGCGCGAGCTCCAGAGGCTGCCGGGGAGCCGAGGGAGGCACAGCGTGGCCGCAATCGTCGAGCACCAACACCGAGTGAGGGTGAGCGCCTCGCGCCAGACCCCGTGCCCGAAGTTGCTGCTCTTCGGCAGCGTAACCAAAGGTGCGTGCCGGCGCGATCTCGCTCACGAAGGTGTCCGCGTTGCCGTTGAAGTGAGCCGCCTCGCGCCCCACGCCGGGGAACTCGACCTCGACCTCGAGCTCCACGCCGTCTCGAGGCTCGAACACATACGTCGAGTCCCCGCTGTGCAGAGTGGCGCCGTGGGTCACCCGAAGGCTGGGTCGCGAGCGCGGCAGTTCGAGCACCAAGAGCGCGCGCGCCAGCTCGTTGGCTCCACCATCGAGCAGCGGTACCTCGCCGCCCTCGACGCTGATCGCCACACCCGAGCGGATACCGAGCCCTCCCAGCGCCGCGAACAGATGCTCCACTACCGCGATCCCTAGCCGGCCATCCTCCGTGGCGACGCTCACGCCCCGGTCCGTGCTCGTGACCCGCAGGGACGACACGGGTGCGGCCTCTGACCCAACCCGCACGGTCACCGGCGCTCCCGCGGCGTGGGCCAACCGCACGCTGCACGGTCCCCCGCCGTGGAGCCCTACACCCCACAGCTCGATCGGCAGGCGAGGGATGACGACGGCCACTCAGTTGCCGCGAATGTCGAACACGCTGATGACGGCGATCAGCGCCAAGAGCATGAGGAGCCCGACCGCGTGGACGTGGGCCTCGATGCGCGCGTTCGGCCGGCGCCGCGTCACGGCCTCGTAGCCGAGGAACATCAGGCGCCCTCCGTCGAGCGCAGGGAAAGGCAACAGATTGAAGCCGCCCAGGTACGCGCTGAGCAGCCCGAGCAGGTACAGGTAGTCCGCCGGCCCTCGCTCGGCGGCCTTGCTCGTCTCCTTCACGATGCCAACGGGCCCCGTCACCTCCGGGCGCTCCTTACCGGTGATGATCCGGCCCAGCCCGACGACGAGGGCCTGCACCACCTTGGCCGGATGAAGCACTGACTCGACCGCTGCGTCCTTCCACTCGAGCGCGGGCACCATGCTCGTGGGCTTGACGCCGATCTGCCCAGCGCCGTCCTTGGCCTTCGGCTCCGGGGTGATCGTCAGCGGGATCTTCTGACCTTCACGCTCGACCACCACGACGAGTGGCACGTTCGCCTTCGGCAACACGGCCGCGGGGATGTCGTCCCAGCGCTTGATCTTGTCCCCGCCAATGCTCACGATTTTGTCGCCGTCTTTCACACCCGCCTTCGCGGCTGCGGTGTCGGGCATCACCTGGATCTTCGTGGGGTCGCCGCCGATGCTGAAGGCGGCGAAGAACAACACCGACGCGAACAGGTAGTTCGCCAGCGGTCCCGCGAAGATCGCAGAGATGCGACCGAGCAAGCTCGCATTGGCGTAGCTGCCCTTGTCGTCGGGATCGATCTCCTCGTATGGATTCATCCCCGCGATCTGCACGTAGGCCAGGAACGGAATCAGGGCCACCTGGTAGACCGTCTCGCTGCCCCGCGGTTGATACCGCCAGAGCGCCGGGCCAAAGCCAATGCTGAAGCGGATCACGCGCATGCCGAAGGCACGCGCGGCGAGCAAGTGGCCGCCCTCGTGGATCACCATCAGCAAGGCCAAGCCGAGGATGCCAATGAGGATACTCACCCTGCCTTCTATAGCGTGAGGGGCGCTCCGTCGCCAAGGCTCCCGCGAAATCGCCCCAAAGTCGGGCTGGGGCGTCGGCTGGTCGCGCTGGCTCGCCGGGGTGGCTGGGTGGCAGAGCGCGTCAGAGGAAGAACGACACGCCGACAGAGAACGTCGGATGCCCGACGCGCATGGTCAGCGCGATGGCGTCGTTGAAGTGGTAGCGACCACCCGCGTAGAACACGAACGGGCGGATCCGCAGGCGGCGATCCCGATCGTCGAAGCGATCGTCGTGATGGTCGTTGTCGAATCGGAGCGCGAGCCCCGGCTCGCCGAAGACGCTCCAGTTCCGCGTCAACCAGAAGTTCCACTGCATCACGACCGGGATGATCACGCGATCGTGGTCGTGGCAGTTCCGAGGTGCAGGACCACGGCCAGGGCAGTGGTCACCGTACAGCAGCCAATCGAGACCAAACCCAATGCCGACGGTGTTGTTGATGGTCGTGATGAAGCCGTTGTCTACCAGCTCGATCGTTCCACGAAAGCCCGGCCCGATACCTTCGCCGTCGAGCGGACCATCGAAGAAGCCGAACGCCAGGTGAGGCTCGGCCTCGAAGACGTAGTCCGGGTGGGCCCCTGGGCGCTTGATGACGCTCGTGTTCGCGACGGCAGGGAGGGTGGCGCCGAGCGTGGCGCAGGCGGCGAGGGTCGACGCCAGCAGTTGGATTCTGATGGTCATGCGCGAGTGACTCCGGTCAATCATGGGTTGTGAACGTCACAGGACGAACGAGACCCCCACGCTCAAGCTCGGGTAGCCCGCGCGCAGGGTGAGCGCGAGGGTTTCGCTGAAGTGATACCGCCCCCCGGCGTACAGCGCGGGGCGAGCCCCGGTGGCGTTGCCCAGGTAGAACCCGCCGCCGGGCTCGCCGAACACGCTCCAGCTGTCGGTGAGCCAAAAGTTCCACTGCATCACGATCGGGACCCAGACCGAGGTGCTGCCGGAGCCGAAACAAAGGCAGTCCGCGCCGAAGCCGATGCCCACCGTGTTGTTGATGGTCCGGATGAAGCCGTTGTCCACCAGCTCGACCGTCCCCCGAAACCCCGGGCCTAGCCCTGGAGACGCGCGACCGCCCGGCGGATCGAAGCCGAACATCAGGTGCGGCTCGGCCTCGAAGACGTAGTCCGGGTGGCGCCCGGGCTTGTTGATCAGGCTCTCGGCCAGCGCGCCCGGGGTGATCGTCACCAGAGCGAGCCCGCAAATCCAAGCCAGCGTCGCGCGCATGCTTCGGTCCATGGGTGGCCTTCGCAACTCGGCTTTAGCACGCCGCGCACAGCGGGACGCGTCGAATCCGCTGCCCGGCGCTCGCGTCCTGAACGGCAAGATGCCGAGATCACTGTCTTTATTGCGCGTGTTGCCCGGCTTCGGGCACGCTGCTAGGGTCCGCCGCCCGCGCCGTCAAAGCCAGGTCGGCCCACCCCGGCGCGCGAACAATGGTCCCGGACGTCGGCGCTCCGCGCACGAGGTGAAGTGATGACTCAGTCCAACCCTCCCGGCTCTGGCCAAAACGGCCAGCCCACCAACCTTCAGCTCAGCGGCGGGGCCGCCATCGTCGCCCCGGTGTCGGCGTTCCCCGGCGGCGTGCCGGGCAACGCGCTCGTCGTGTTGCCGCTGACCACTCCCGGCGAAGAGCTGATGGAGAAGGTCAAGAAGGGCCCGGTTGCGCTCGAGGTCGAAGAGATGTGGAAGCTGCTCGGCTTCAACGGCCCCGCCGTGCAGGTGCAGGACGCCGAGGGGCGCCCCATCGCTATTGGTCTCGAGGACCTGCTCAGCGGACTCGAGAAGCACTGGCAAGAGGACAAGGACGATCTCAACCGCGGACGGCTCTTCGCGCAAGAGCTGATGAAGTACGGACGGTTCGAGCGCGCGGAAAAAGTGATGGCCAAGGTCGTCGCCGCCGGTGGTGCGGGCGAAGATTGGCTCGGGCTCGGGGTCGCGCAGCTCCAGCAAGAAAAGTGGGAAAAGGCCGAAGGAACCCTGCGCGGCGCGCAGAATCTGATCCCGGACAACCCGTTCCCGTCGCTGCATTTGGCCAAGGCGCTCAAGGGCAAGGGCGATGCGACGGGCGAGCGGACGGCGGTGGAGCGCGCGATCGCCATCGACGCGAACTGCGTCGACGCCTGGGCGTACCTCTACTCGCAAGCGCGGGAGGCAGCCGATGAAGACGCGGGCATCAAGGCCGTGAGAGAGCTCGCGGACGCCGAGACGAACAAGCGTTCGGCGGCGCCGTTCATCGCGCTGCAGGGCTTCTACGCCGGCGAAGAAGAGACTCGCGACAAGGCCATCGAGTTTGCCAAGATCGCGGTGGAGCGCAACTCGAACGACCCGCTCGCGCTCATCTGCCTCTCTGCGCTCTATGGTCAGAAGGGCGATCTGGACAGCGTCATCAAGGTGCTGCAGCCCCACGAAGCCAAGATGGCGAACGACGTCCGCCTGGCGAACAACTACTTCGAGGCCCTGTTTCAGGCGCGTCAACTGGACAAAGTCACGAAGCTGCTCAACGCGCTGGCCGGCTCGCCGAATCGCGAGGTCAAGCAGTTCGCCATCGAGCGCTCCCGCGCGGTGGCGCAGTTCCTCCAGCAGCAGCAGCAGCAGCTCTCCGGCGTTGCTCGCGGCTGAGCCAGGAACCGACACGCCGCAGCGCGACGGCATTCGTGCCGGTGGGAGGTTCCACCTCGGCGGTTCGGTGCTATGTCCAAGGTCATGTCCGCGCGGCTACTCTGGCTGTTGACGTCGGCATCGCTCATCGCTGCCTGCACGGAGCACGAGCCGGAGCTCGGGAGCGTCGGCGGAGCTGGCTCGGGCGGTAGCGGCGCGGCTGGCACCGGAGGCGGGCCGAGCGGGGGAAGCGCCGGCGCGGCTGGCGACGCGGCCGTGGCGTGCGCCCCGGATCCGAGCATCGTGGTCCCGACCATACCCTGCGAGATCGACGACATCCTCGAGCGGAAGTGCCGTCGCTGTCACACCTCGCCGCCTCAGAATTTCGCTCCGTTCGCGCTGCTGACCTGGGCGCAGATCCACGACGACTACTTCGGCAAGCCGGTCTACGAGCGCATGCGCAACGCCGTCGACGTCGGCTTCATGCCCTTCATCAACCCCAACTTCCCGTTGGATCCGCCGGTGGAGCCGCTCGAGGCGGCGGAGCGAACCACGCTGCTGGCGTGGCTCGAGGACTGCGCCAAGCCGGCGGACGGCGCCCAATGCGGGCCCTGAGCGCGTAGCGCACCAGGGACATTGTCCGACCGCCCAGACGTTGACATCTGAACAGCCGCACAGTATTCCTCGGCTCACCGTTGGTGATCGAACAGTCGGAGCGCGAGATGGACGAAAAGCAGAAGAGCAAGGCCCTGGAACTGGCAATCGCGAGCGTGGAGAAGGAGTTCGGGCGGGGCGCCATCATGCGCCTGAAGGACGGAGAGACCATCGGCGGGGACGTCGCGGTTGTTCCGACGGGCTCGCTGGGTCTGGACGTGGCCCTCGGCATCGGTGGCTACCCGCGGGGGCGCATCGTGGAGGTGTATGGGCCAGAGTCGAGCGGCAAGACGACGCTGACGCTGCACGCCATCGCCAGCATACAGCGCCAGGGAGGCGTCGCCGCTTTCATCGACGCCGAGCACGCGCTCGACATCAACTATGCCAAGAAGCTCGGCGTCAAGACGGACGAGCTGCTGGTGAGCCAGCCGGACTACGGTGAGCAGGCGCTCGAGATCGGGGACATGCTCGTGCGCTCCGGCGCGGTCGACATCGTGGTGGTGGATTCCGTGGCTGCGCTCGTTCCCAAAGCGGAGATCGAGGGAGACATGGGAGACTCCCACGTCGGTCTCCAGGCGCGGCTCATGAGTCAAGCGCTGCGCAAGCTCACCGGCAGCGTATCGCGATCGCAGTGCCTGTTCTTCTTCACCAACCAGATCCGCATGAAGATCGGGGTGATGTTTGGCAGCCCCGAGACGACGTCCGGCGGTAACGCGCTCAAGTTCTACGCCTCCGTGCGCCTCGACGTGCGGCGCATCGGTGCCATCAAGGAGGCAACCGGCGCGAAGGACATGACCGTGGTGGGCAACCGCACGCGGGTCAAGGTCGTCAAGAACAAGATGGCGGCGCCCTTCCGCGAGACGGAGTTCGACATCTTGTACGGGTTCGGCGTGTCGCGTTCGGGTGAGATCATCGACCTGGCTTCGGATCTGAACGTGGTGCAGAAGAGCGGCGCCTGGTACTCGGTGGATGGGGAGCGCATCGGTCAGGGGCGAGACAACGCCCGCACCTATCTCGAGCAGCACCCCGAGCTGATGGAGCGGCTCGAGCAGAAGGTGCTCGAGCATCACGGCATCGTGCGTCGAAGCGCTCCCCCCGCGGCCGCTGCCGCGCTCGAGGGGGACGACGCCAAGCCCGCCAATGGGGCTCAGCGGCGCCAGCCCACGGCCCGAGCCTGACGGAGCGGGCAGACCCCCTGGCTGTGGACAAGCCCTGGATATCCTGGGGATAGCTTGGTCCTAGACTGGGGATCCGCCCGGTACTGATCCCTCGGGAAATCTCGGGACCAGGGCGCGGAACCGATGCGGTCCTGCGGACTTAGGGGGGCCGTGGGAACGGCTCGAAGTCTTCGCTGTAAGCATTGGATAATAATAGATGAATCAGTGGTTCCTTGACGCTCGGGAGCCCGTCTCTTACCCCCGAGGATAGGTACACCGTGGTCCGTCGCGTAGGTTTCCCCTGGGTCGTCGAGTCGGGACGTTCATCCCGCCGCCGACGCACGCCTCGCGGCAAGCTCCCGCGCATGGCCTCGGCGGTGCGGATCCCCGACCCGCGGCTGGCCCAGCTGCCGCTGCAGTTCGCGACTGGCGGTCCGCAGATCTTCATTCACGAGGGCGCCCGGCAGGCCCTGGAGCGCCGCATCGAGCTGGCCCACGGCGGCGTCGTGCAGCTGGCCGTGACGGACAACCGGCGCCGCATGGTCACCCGGACCAAGGACCGGGGCCGGCTGCGAGTGCGGCTGCACATGATGTTCTTGGACGCTCCCGAGCGGGTCATCGATGCGCTGGTCCGCTTCGTCGGGCGGGAGGACGCGGACGCCTCGGGCACCCTGGGCGAGTACATCGACCAGAACCGGCATCGCATCCGCGGCGACCGGCCCGTCAAGACCGTGCGTCCACGAGGCGCCGTGCACGACCTCGCGGCGATCCTCGGCCACGTCAACGAGCGCTACTTCGGGGGGAGCGTCTCCGACGTGCTCGTCACCTGGGGTCGCAAGACCGAACCGCGGGATGGTCGCTCTCGGCACACCATCAAGCTCGGCAGCTACAGCACGGCGGAGCGGTTGATCCGCATTCACCCGTGCTTGGACCGAGACTGGGTGCCTCGCTACTTCGTGGAGTACATCGTCTATCACGAGCTGCTCCACCACCTGATCCCGGCGGTGCGGGTCGGCGGCCGCGCGCTCTTGCACTCGAGCGAGTTCTTGCGGCGCGAGCAGGAGTTCCGGCACTACGAGCGCGCGCTGGCCTGGGAGCGAAAGCACGTGCACCGCCTCCTGCGCACGCGCGGAGCCTAGATTTCCAGGGCCAGCCCCAGGGTCCAGCTGTTCGTGCCCACCTGCATGTGGTTGCCGGAGCCGAAGCCGTCGAGCTGGCTCACGGTCCACTCGAAGAAGAAGTACGTGTTGTTGACGCCGGTGGTGACGTCGATCTCGACGGCGCTCGCGCGATCGAGCGCGTCCAGCAAGAACATGGCACCGACCGCGTAGTGCAGACCATAGGAGGTGTCCCTGCCCTTCACTCCGGCGTCGTCCCTCGACGTCTCGTCGCCATCCCCCGTCCACCACAGCGCGTACCCGAGCCCGAGCTTGCCGTAGAAGGCGAGCGGCACGGGCGTCTGCTGCGCGAGGACATCGACCCGCAACACCCCGACGGCGTACATGGGCATGATCTCCAGCGTGGTGCTCTGGCTAGAGCGGCCGGACCCGTCCGCCAGCAGCGCGTCCGCGGTGAACTTCGTGTACCCCCAGCCAAAGCCGGGTCCGAAGGAGCCGAACTTGCGGATGCGCAGCGCCTGCCAGTCCACCTCGAAGCCCAAGATGTAGCGCGGTGTATCGCCGAAGGTCTGGGCGAACGGGGCTGAGGCGAGCTCTTCGTCGATGCGCGGCCGGTAGCGTCCGATGCGCAGCTCGAAGGCCATGCTCTGCTCGGACTCGTAGCGACGCTCCTCGAGCCCCCCGTAGGCGCCGAACTCGTCGGTCCCCTGGGCGAACGCCGCGGAGCTGGCGGCGCTCAGGGCGAGGGCCAGACCCAGCGCGCCGAACCTCACGAGCGACTCCTCCGCCGCAGGAGGCCCAGCACCATCAGCGCGCCCAGGAGCGCCCCTGCGGTGCCGAGCTGGCCGCGATGGATGCTGCAGAATCCGCCCCCGCCCTGGCCCCCGGCGCGGCGATAGAGCTCGAAGAAGTCGTCCACCTCTTGTGGCGTGCCACAGGCGACCGCGGAGAGCGGACCGCTGTTGCCGGCCAGGTCCACGGCGGCGACACCGACCGCGTAAGGCGTGCCGTTGATGAGGTTCTTGGCCTCGGCGGAGGTGGTGATCTGGCTCTCCACGGAAGCACACTCGTAGGCTGGATCCGGGCGGACCCCGGCGAGGATGTTCGCTGAAGGACAGGCGGGGTTGCCGGTCCCTGCGCCACCGCTGCCAGCCGCACCACCGCTACCGGCCGCGCCACCGCTGCTCGTGCTGCCGGCTGCGCCCGACGCGCCCGACGCGCCCGCTGCTGCGTCGGCTAGACCGCCATCGCCAGCGGCGCCCCCGAGGCCGCTCCCCGTCGGGCCAGCGGCCGGTGCGGTGCCGCCAACCGAGGAAGGGGCGCAGTACAGCTTGTAGCCGATGAGGTCGTCCGTTGGGTTGGGCGTCCAGCTCACGATCAGTCGCCGCTCGCCCACGCCGGCCGAGACGCCGGTGGGCGCGGGAGGGCCCAGCAGATCGAGCTTCGTCTCCCAGATCGCCGTGGTGACGGCCTCGTTGCCGCTCACCAACATGAAGTACAGTCGGATCGCCTCACCGGCGGACGGCAGATCGGTGCGCTCACACGCCGCCGGTCCGCCCGTGCCCAGCTGAGCTGCGACGTCTTGCACCGCGATCTGGACCTGGGTGTCCGCCTTGGTGGGGGACGTAGAGAACAGATTCCAGCAGGTGGCCGTCCCGCCGGTGCGATTCTCCTTGATCGTGCAGTCGTCGCTGCCTTTGCCGGCCCAGACCTCGTACAGCAGTCCCGAGAACTGAGCGACCTTGGTCTCCCAGGTGAACACGTCCCCGCTGACGCAGTCCTGATAGTTCATCCAGCGGTTGTTCTTGTCGTCGAGCCGATGGGAGAGCTTGCGCTGGAACGCCTGCGGCACGGTGATGGATTGCGCCGAAGCCGGGATCGAGCACAGCCCGATCGACAAGACCGTCGCGAGGACAGCGAGCGCGCGAAACATGGTCACGCTTTAAGAGCACACCGCGTGCCACTCCGCAAATGCCGAAGTCATCGGCCACCCCTCCCGGGCGGCGTGGCATGGGTCGCCACCTTGTCCCGCGCAGGCGATCCCGTGCCAATCTGGCAGGCGCGAGGAGCCGGTCAGGGCTGCTCGCGGCCGCGATTGGCTCTAAGGTTCACCCGTGACAAGCGACGACCTTCACCCTGGGCAGGCCCGCTGGGAGGCCGGCGTGGCCCCGCCGTCGCTGACGCTGCGCCTGCCCACGGGTCGCCCGGAGTTGCTCCACGCGGCGACGTCGCGGTTGGCGCGTGGCGCGTTCGGTGCCCCGCAGCTCGTCCCACCCGAGCCCGCGACCTCGGAGCCCGCGGGGCTCGGCGTAGTGTTTCCCCTCCCTTCTGTCGCGAGGCCCCTCGCCGTGCTGCGCGGGCGCTCGAGCGAGTCGCTGCTCGCCGTGGTGGCGGGCGCCGCCGACGCGGTAGCGACCCTGCACGATCGTGGCCTGTGCCATGGCAGTCTCGCGCCCGAGGTCGTGTTCGAGCACGGTGGCAGCGCGCTCGTGGCTGGCCTCGGCGCGCGCGAGCTCACCCGCCTGGCCGAGCTGAGACTTCCGCGGAGCGAGTGGGACGCGCCGGAGCTGTCCTCGCATGGCGAGGCGACTACCCTCTCGGACGTGTTCGCTCTCGGGCGGATGACCGAGTGGCTGATGCCCGAACCCAGCGACGCGATCCGTGAGGTGGTTGCGCGGGCCACCGCGCCGCACCCATCGCGGCGACAACCCGACGCTCACGCCTTCGCGCGGGAGCTGCGCCGCGCCGCCACCGCGTCTGCCCCGCAAGCCAGCGTTGCGCCCGTCGCACCCATCGCCGCGCCGCCTCCTCGAACGGACGAGGCTGCGCCCCCGCCGCCCCCGCCGGCTGTGCCGCCCGGCTCAGCGACGCGCCCGAGTCCGAAGCGCGAGTCAGCCCTGCCGACGTTGCTCGTGATCGCTGGAGCGCTGCTGCTGCTCATCGGTGTGGTTGGTGTCATCGCGCTGGCGAAGCTGCGCGGCGAACCCGCAGCGACCGTTACGCAAGCAGCGCCTGCTGGCGATGACGCTGGCACGAGCGACCCCCCTGCGCCTCCGCCCGTCGAGCCTCCCGCGTCGGCCGTCGAACCCCCGGTGCCGGTGCCGGAACCCGAGCCCGAGCCCCCCGCGAGCGCCGACGCGCCAGCACCGGTGGCTCCGCCTGCCGCCGGTGAGCCCAGGCCCTTCGTTCACGCCGGCGACCCACCCTTGCCGCTCACGCCGGCGCAACCAGCGTTCGGTCGCCCGGACGCGGTGGCGCACTTGGTGGTGTTCGGCGATCTGCACTGCCCGCACACCCGGCGCTTCCTGGCCTCGATCGACAAGCTGCTGCTCGCCTTCCCCGACGATCTGCAGATCGTCTGGCGCCATCGACCGCTGACCGCTCACGTCGGTGCGCGCACCTCCGCCGAGCTTGCTCAAGGGCTGTTTCGAGCCCGCGGCAGCGGCGCGTTCGCGGGTCTGTTGCGCAGCATCGGGCGCCACGGTGGCCCACTCGGCGCGGAGGAGTTCCTGCGCGTGCTTGCCGCCCAGCAGGTGAGCGAGGGCGAGAGACGGCGGTTCGGTGAGGAGTCGGGTGCAAAGGCCGACGTCGCTGAAGATCTGAGGCTCGCCGGCCAGATGGGGGTGCGCGCGACACCGACGTTCTACCTCAATGGTTCCCGCATCGAGGGGTTCCTGGATCACCGAGCATTGGAGTCGCTCGTGCGGGCCGAGGTGAGAGCTTCCCGCACGCTGCTCGGGACAGGCGTACGCCCGAGTGAGCTGTACGCCGCGCGCACGCGCAAGAACCTGATCGGTATCGGCAGCGACGTCTCGGCGCGCAGTTGCCCGCCCATTGGTGGTGCACCCGTGCGGGGTTCGAACAACGCCCTGGCTACCTTGGTCGTGTACAGCGAGTTCCAGTGTTCGCACTGCAGGCGGCTCCACACCACGCTCGAGGAAATCTTCGCGAAGCGTGGAGGTGATGTCCGCATCGCATTCAAGCACTTCCCGTTGCCCAACCACGCACACGCGCGCAAGGCGTCCGAGTTGGCCATCGAGGCGCGCCGGCAGAAGGGTGACCCGGGCTTCTGGGCGGTGCACGACCTGCTGTTCGAGGCTCAGGCGGAGCTCGGCGCGTCAGATGTGTGGGAGCGACTGGCGTCGCGCGCCGGCCTGGACACGGCGCGGGCGCTCGGCGCCCTCGGACGCGGGGACCACACGCGCGTCGTGCAAGACGACGTGCGCGAGGGGGACTCTCTCGAGGTGAAGGGGACGCCCACGACCTTCATCAACGGGCGCCGGCTCGAGGGGGCGCGCACCGCCGCCGAGCTCGCGCGGGTCGTCGATGAAGAGGTGGACTGGGCGAGGCGGATGATCCAGGCAGGAGCCCCGCGCGGCGAGATCTATCGAGCCGTCTGTGGCGAGCGCTGACGAAACGTTCGCGCCGCCCCGGTGGCCGATGGGGCTAGGATGGGGTGGCTCGTGACCTCGCTCGATCCCGCCCAAGAGCCCGTGCCCGCGTCGGCCGCTCCCTGGTCCGTACCGGTGGCTAGCGTGTCCCCCGAGCGCCGCGAAGAGATCGCACGCACCCGCGTGTTCTTCAAGTCGCTCGCCGGACTACTCGTGGTGTTGGTCGGCTTCCTGTTGGTCTTGCCGGGCCCTGCCTGGCTACGGAGCACGACCGCGGGGCTCGCGTCGTCGTTGCTCGTGCTGTGTCTGGCGACCGTGTGGTTGATCGGCGACGAGGCGCGCTACTCGGATCGCTTGATCGTGATCGTGGGCACCCTGGGCGCGGCGCTGGGCGTCTTGGTCATCTACTACCTGGGGCTGTTCTCGGCGGCCGCGTCCATGCTGGCTGTCGCGATCTTCTTCTTTGGCTTGTCCAGCGCGGCTGAGGCGGCACGCGCCGTGTACGCGACGATCGCGTTGCTCTACCTGCTCATCACCTCATGCATCGCGGCCAGCGTGTTACCGGACCACAGCCTGTTCTCGGTCGACGACCTGCCGGAGCTGTCTCGCTGGTACCGAGTCGTCATGATGCAGGTGGTCTTCGGGTTGACCTACTACTTGGCGCGCAGCAGCCGTCGAGCGGCGACCGGCGCCCTCCAGGGTGCCGAGCAGATGAGATTCGAGCTGCGGCAACGCGAAGCGCTGCTGGCCGAAGCCCGCAGTGAGCTCGATTGGGCACTGCGCACAGGCGAAGGTCACATGAGCGGCCAAACGCTGGGAGACTACCGCCTCGAGCATCTGCTCGGGCGTGGCGGAATGGGCGAGGTCTATGCTGCCGTTCACCTGCTGACCGCGCGCCGAGTGGCGCTCAAGCTGTTGCACGCGAACATGCTGGAGAACGCCGAGTACGTGCAGCGCTTCATGCGCGAGGCCCAGGCGGCCGCTGCCGTGCCCAGCGAGCATGTCGCCGAAGTGTACGAGCTCGGTTTCACACCGAATGGCGGTCCCTTCATCGCGATGGAGCTGCTCGAGGGGCACGACCTCGCGTACTACTTGCGACGAGCCGACGACGGCCGGCTGCCGGTCGGGACGGTGGTGACCATGGTGGATCACGCCGCGGGCGCGCTCGCTGCGGTGCGGGACGCGGGAGTGGTCCATCGCGACCTGAAGCCGGCCAACTTGTTCCTGGTGGACTCGCTGCCGCAGAAGTGGAAGGTGCTCGACTTCGGGTTGTCCAAGATCCAGGGTGGCGCCGCGCTCACCCGCGAGGTCGCGATGGGCACTCCTCAGTACATGGCGCCGGAGCAAGCTCAGGGGCTGCCGGTCGACCATCGCGCGGATCTGTATGCCCTCGCGGCGCTCGCGTATCGAACGCTCACGGGCCAGCCCCCGTTCGTGGGTGAGGACATCGGGCCGCTGCTCTTGGACGTGCTCTACACTCAGCCCGAGCAACCCGGGGCGTTCGTGCAAGTCCCAGTCGAGATCGAGCTGGTCTTGGCCATCGCGCTCGCGAAGAAGCCGGAGGACCGCTTCGAGTATGTAGAGGATTTCGCGGCGGCCTTTCGGGCTGCGGCTCTGGGCGAGCTGGACCCGGACACACGCGCCTATGGCTGGTCGCTCGTCAAGCAGCACCCCTGGGGTTCGACCCGACGCCGCTGAGGCTCAGGGGCCCGGCTCAGAGCCGAATCTCGACGTGGGTCTGTCGGCGGAGCGAGTCGAACCAGGTACGCCGGGCCTTGTTCATCTTCTCGACGTAGATGCGCTCGCTCAGCTCGTCTCGAGCTTCCTCGTACGACGGCAGCTGGGACTCGTCCCGCTCGAGCAGCTTGACGACGTAGTACGCGCTCCCGGCGCGAACCGGCTCGGAGACCTGACCGGGCTCGAGTCCCTGTACGGCGATGTCCACGGCGCGCGGCAAGAGCCCTGGCCGCAGGTTGCCCAGGACCCCGCCCGCGTCTCGCGTTGCCGTATCGGCCGAGTGCTGTCGCGCAAGCGCAGCGAAATCGGCGCCCTGCCGCGCAGAGCCTGCGAGGCGCTCGGCCTCGTGCTGACTCTCCTGCACCACGTCGCGGCTAGCGCCGGCGGGGAGGTCCAGTCGAATCCACGCCGCGCGGAAGCGGAGCTTGCGCCGCTCCTCCATCACCAGCTTGCGATACGCGGTGCGTACGTCGTCCTCGGTGATGCGGATGCGACCCTGAATGCGGAGGTTGACGAGCTTGGCCTCCAGCACCTGACGGCGGATCTCGTTTCGGTACTGCGATTCCGTGAGGCCTGCGCTGGTGGCCTCGGCGACGAGCTTGTCCACCGTGAGGTTGTTCTGCGCCGCGATGCGGCCGATGGCGTCGTCCACTTCCTGCGCGCTGACGACGAGCCGCGATCGATTCGCTGCGCGCTGGGCGAGCTCCTCGTCCACCATGCGCTCCAGCATCGTCTTGTAGGTCTGGGAGATGGCTGCGGCGCGTTGCGCGCCCCCCGGCACCTCTTCGTAGATGCGTAGCAGCATGGGACGCGCGCGCTCGCGTACGTCGGACAGCAGGATTGCACGCTCGCCCACCACGGCAACGACGCGCTCCACGATGGTGGCCCTCGCGCTTGCGGCGAACAGCGCCAACGCGAGGCTCAGGGTGGTAGCAGCAAGGAACCGCATCGAGCCCAGCGTCATAGAGCAAGCCCTCCCTGCGCGCAATACCGCACCGCAGCGCGCCTCAGCGCCGCATGTGCGAGCGCGCGGCCGTGGTCACATAGTAGTTGCGCGGCCAGTGTCGGTAGTACGTGGCCCGGAGCACCGGCGAGCCGTCGTTGGGGTCTACGTCGTCCACTAGCTGACCGACGACTCGCACCAGCGAGCTGGCGCCGACGGAGAGGGGACCAACGTCGTCGTCGCCGCCCAACTCGACGAGCGCGTGCGCGATGGAGTGCTCACGCTCACTGACCGTGACGCGACAGGTGTCCTCGCTGCTGCTCTCGCACAGGTTGCGGGACTCCAGCGTGCGGAGGCTCAGCTTCAGCCTGGCCGAGCCCCCCGTGCCCTCCGTGCGCGAGAGCACGACGCCGAACACGCTGAGGGGTTTGCCCTTCCAAGCGTCGGGCTGCCGCTTGGCCATGACCGGGTCGTACTCGACGGCTCCCGTGAGGGCACGGCTCTCCGCATCGAGGGGGGAGTAGGTGCGGCTGTAGCCATACTGCCCCGGTGAGTGACACGCGACGAACAGCGCCGCCGCAGTGACAACGAAAGCGAGTCGCATGCCGGCCAGTATCATGAGTAGGCGCGTGGGTCACGCCGCGGTGGCGTCGGCGTCGGGTTTGCGTCGCGCTGGTCGCTTGGCGAAGCGCAGCGCCAGCTCCGCCGTCAGCAGCACGAGCAGCAGTAGAGCCAGGTCCGCCGAAGCGTCGATGCGACTCTTGATGGCGACCCCGCTGGAGGCGGGCGCCACGTCGTCGGGGTTCTCGGGCAGCTTCAGGATCTCGCGCTCCGCGCGGTGCACGAAGCGCTCGTGTGTGTCGGCGCCGACGGTCACCGCATAGCGCCCCGCGTTCGCCACGCTCACGACCTTCTCGGGGCTGTCGCCGGCTTGATCCTGCAGCGCCAGAGGACCGCGCGGACCCGTAACGGTGACCGAAGGGCTCGGGGCGAACGTCCAGCTGTCACCGGCTTGGCTGCGCCGGGGACCAGCGCGCAGCTCCGCCTGCTCGATGGCGTGGCCGAGCAAGGCCAAGAAACCGGGACGCAACGCGAAGTCGCTCTGCTCGACGCTGGCGGGAAGCGACGTGGTGAGCGCGAGGCCGCGCCCCACCGCCGTCTCGAGCGCGAAGGGTTGTCCGTCTTGCCAGCGAGCCGTGACCTGCGAGCCCTGGGGCGCGGCGCTGGCCAACAGCACGCGGCCTTGGGGCTCTAGCCGGGCCAGGCTCTCCGCCGCGGCGCCAAGCCAGCCGAGGCTCGCTACGTCCGCTCCATCGGATTCGCTCTTCTCCCAGCGCGCAGCACCCTGCACGAAAGGGTCGAGGGTCGAGCCGAGCTGGGTCGCCTCCACGCGCGGACCGAGCATGGCGAGCGCGACTCGGCCCCGCGCGAGCCACTCGGCCAAGAGTGTGCGGGACTCGGCGGCGAGCCCGGGGGGGTCATCCATGATCAGCAGGGCGAAGGGCGCCAGCGTCTTCGCGTCGTCGGGAAGCACGCCCAGCGGACGCATCACGATATCGCGGTCGAGCGCCGCCAGGGCTTGTTCGAGCAGCGTTGCGCCACCCGTGAGCACCGAACTGGTGGACGGATCGCGGATCACCGCCACCATCAACGCCGCCGACTCTGGGGCCACCGCCAACTGGTCGTCCTCGGCCAGGGCATCGCCGCCCGTGAGTCGCACGTCCATCGCGGCCAAGGGCTGGCTCACCTCGAGGCTGAGCAACTGAGCGCCGGCCCGCACCTCGAGAGGTGCATCGCCAATTACCTGGCCCGCCCCGACCCTCTGGCCTCCGTCACCCGCTGGGGCCGCGGCCTGCGCCACGACCTCGAGGCGGCGATCCCGCGACGCCGAGGCGGTGTTGCAGGCGACGTTGACCCGCACCCTTCGGCCTTGACGCTCTGCCTGTACGATTCCGCAGTCTGGTGCAGCAGTCCTGAGCTGGGCCAGGGGCGCCACGGCGATGGGCTGTCCCTCCGGCAACGGATCGTCGGCCATGTCACTGAGCACCACCACCCGGCGATCGGCGTGCGGCAGCCGCTGCAGCGCGGCGCGAGCCATCTTCACCGCGCTGGACAGATCCGTCGCTCGGTCGCTGGGCTCGCACTCCCCGAGGGCGCGCCGGACCTGCTCCAGATCCGTGGTGGCGGCCAAGTGCAGGCGGGGTGGCGCACCAGCGAGCACGATCGTCACCGCGTCGCCGCTGCGCGCGCTATCCAGCAGCTCGCGCGCGCCGGCGAGCGCATGGTCGAAGCGTCGCCGGCCTCCCTGGCTCTTCGCGTACATGCTGAGCGAGTCGTCCAACACGATGGCCATGGCGACGGATGCGCCCGAGCTGCGATCCAGGGAGAGCCGTGAGCACTCCACCAGGGGTGTGGCGCCAAGCAATGCGAGGGCGAGGATCACGAGCGCACGGATCGAGAGCAGCGCGCGATCCTCGATGCGCCGGCGTTGGCGAGCCACGGGTTGTGCCTGGGGAACCAGGTGTGCCGGTGGAAACTCCTGCTCTCGCGCGCGAGAGCGCCGCAAGAGGTGCGCCAGTACGGGGAGTCCGATCAGCGCGGCGATGGCCAGGGCGGCGGCCACCACGAAGCTCATTGCCGACCACCTTCGATTGCGCGCAGCACGCTGCGCACCGTGTCGACGGGGTCGTCCGTCGTCTGGCAGCGCACGAGGCGTCCCCGCACGGCGAGCAGGCGCTCTCGCCAAGTGGCCGTCAACGCGTCGAGCGCGCGAAGGTACTCGCTGCGCACCGAATCGCCATCCGTCTCGACGATCTGCCCGCCCTCGCTCGAGCGCAGGCGTACGGCGCCCCGAAACGGAAAGGTGGCCTCGGCCGGATCCAGCACCTGGACCGCGATCAGGACACGCCCGCGCGCCGAAAGCGCGGCAAAGCGCTCGAGCGCCCCGTCCGGCAGATCCAGCAGATCGCTGAAGAGCACGACCACAGAGCCCCGGCGCGCGTGCCGTGCCACGGGTGCCAACGCTCGCTCGATGGCAGTCCGGTCCAGTCGCAGGTCCCCGCCCGGTCGTGCGTCCTCGAGCGCCCGGACGATGCGCTCGAAGGCTTCGCGGCCGCCGGTGGCCGGCAGTGGTCGCCGCTCGTCGCCCCCAATCCAGTCGAGCGCGACCGGGTCACCCGCCGAGAGCGCCACCCGACCGAGCGCCGCAGCGAGCAGCGCGGCGTAGGCCAACTTGGCCGCGGGTGCCGCGGCGCTCTTGTAGGTCATGCTCGCGCTGGCATCGAGCACCAAGCGCAGCGCGCGGTCCGTATCCGTCTCGAACTCGCGCACCAACAAGCGACCGTGGCGCATCAGCGCTCGGCGATCCAGCCAGCGCAGGTCGTCTCCCGGAACGTAGTTGCGGTGTCCGCCGAACTCGACGCCCGGTCCTCGGCGCGGGCTCGGGTGCCCACCCGAGTACAAGCCGTCAGCCACGACCTTCGCGGTGATGCGCAGTGGGGTCAGAGTTCCCCAATCGAGGCCTCGTCGCAGCTGCATACTCAGCCCGATGCCAAGCTCGCGGCGACGCCTGCCAACACACCGGCGAGCGCCGCGACGATGGCGACGACCCACCAGGTGCGCTGCCCGGGAGTTGCGCGGACGTCAGCGCCGGGAACGGCTGAGAACCGCTGCGTCGCCGCGAACTGCAGGGCGAGCGCCGTGTCGCGTAGCCCCAGGTCGTCCGGTGGCGGCGGCGCGGTAGAGGCCACGTTGCGTGGTTCACGCCGCGCACTGCCGAGGGCAGCGGCCAGCGCCGCGGCGCTCGGATAGCGGTCCTCCGGCGACTTGGCCAGAGCGTGGAGTACCACCGCCTCGAGCGCCGGCGGGATGGGGCTCGCCGTGGTTCGACTCGAGGGTGGGGGCGGCTCCTGTACGAGGTGCGCCGTCATCACCCCGATGGGGGTCGAGGCGGAGAAGGGGACGTGCCCCGTCAGCAGCTCGTAGAGCACGATCCCGAGCGCGTAGACGTCGCAGCGCGCGTCGACATCCTCACCCCGAGCTTGCTCGGGGGCCATGTACTCGGGGGTTCCGAACACCATGTTGGCCTCAGTCAGCGCGGTCAGCGTCTGCGAAGCCTCCACCCGCAGCAGCTTTGCCATGCCGAAGTCCAGCACGCGCACGTTCAGCTCGCCGTCGGCGCCCCGAGACAGGATGACGTTGCCCGGCTTGAGGTCACGGTGTACCACGCCGTGCTCGTGGGCCAGCTCGAGCGCTGAGCAGATCTGAAGTGCGATATCGATCGCCTGCTCGATGGGCAGCGGGCCTCTTCTGGCCACCACGTCGAGGGGTTCGCCTTCCACGAGCTCGAGCGCCATGTACAAGCGGCCGTCCTCGGCCTCGCCAGCGTCGAGCAGCGCTGCCAGGTTTGGACCGCGGAGCTGGCCGAGGATCTGCGCTTCCCGGTGAAACCGGCGACTGACCTGCGGATCACGCACCAAGTGGCGGTGGATGACCTTGAGCGCGACCGGGGACTGGCGGCCGTCCTCACGCTCGGCCCGATAGACGATGCCGCTCGCGCCGTCCCCGAGCGGGTGGCAAATCGTGTACGGGCCGACCTTCTGTCCGGAGCGTAGCGCGCCACGGACCGATGTGGGCGCGGACTGCGCGTCGGTCATGGACTGCTCCGGGCGCAAGCAGCCACGAGCTTGGGGCTGAACCAAGTGTGATCCACGCGAGCGCTCGGGTCGTGCTCGCGCCAGGCCTTGCAAGACGCGGTCGCAAGCCCGTGCGCGTCGAGGGCCGCGTAGGCCTCGAGCAATTGCCGATGCACCAGCGCGAGCTGTGGACGCGTGAGCGCGCCAGTGGCCAGGAAGGCGTTCCCGCGCTTGACTGCGTCAACGTACCGGCCCCCGCGAACGTCGGCCGAGAGCAGTGGTAGCTCTTGGGTGACGCGACGCTGCGTGGCGCGCTCGTCGCCGCCCGCCTGCGCCGTGGTCAGGTCCAGAGACTCGCGCAGCGCGGACTTTCCCTCCTCGGTCAACGCCAAGTTCGTGAGTGGAACGAGCACCACGTCTCCGCGCTGCAGCCGCCTGCCCTTCAGTCCGTTGTAGTGATCAAGCACCCATGCCTTGTTGCGGTCCCCCATGAACTCGTAGGCGATCGTCACGATGGTGTCGCTCGAGCCCACGAGCACGGTCAGGTTGTACGGGATCGCGAACTCGGCGCCGTCCTCCGGCGGTAGCCAGGGGGTGGTTCCGTTGGCGGCGGCCAGCACGTCCGCCCGATGGCTGGCGCCGAGCAACGTGAGCCCAAGCTTCGCCCAAGTGTCCCCTTTCCTGGCCTTCTTGTGGCTGATCGCCGGCACCTGAAGGCGCATGCCGGCGATGATGGGCGAGCCACCCTGTGCGTCGAGCGAGTTGGCCGTGACCAGGATCTGCTCATGCTGAATCTTCCCGTAGAAGCGCTCCGCGATCGAGGCGAGGGTGTCACCCTTCTGTACGATGTACGGGAACGCCCGCGCGGGTGCTGTCAGCGACAGCAGCAGCGCGCCGAGCGTGAGCGAGCGGACGGTACTCGACATGGGCGTCACGAGCTTACCGTGGTTTCTGCGCTGGTCACACCGCTGCCGGGACGGCGCAGGCCTGCTGCGGCCAGCAGGCACAAAAGCGGCGAGATGACCATGTGATAGCGGTCCTCCCCGAAGAAGATGGCATGTGTCGCCGCGGTGACGGCGAGCGAGCCGAGCGCGTAGCGCACAGCGCCACCGAGCCTGGGCCGCCCGGGTAGCGGCAGGGTGGCGAGCAGCGGCGCTGCGACGACGAGCCAGAAGAACGGATGCTCCACGGACAGGATGGCGTACAGCGCGAGCAGCACGAGCAGCCCCAACGCGACGCCTTGGCCGGTTCGCTGCTCGCGGCGGTGACGACGAGAGAACGCCCACGCCACCACCGACAGGGACGCCGCTACCAACAAGCCGCGGTGGGCGAAGGTCAGCAGGCGCCTGCCAGCGACGCGCCTCTCCTCGGGCCAGGCTGCTCGATTGGCCTGTCGCAAGTACTCGACGGGGAACGACTCGTGGTCGAAGGTGTGCGACAGCTTCTTCGGAACCAGCGCGAGCCAGCGCCCGGGAGCCTCCGCGATCCGTCGTCGCCCGATGCTCGCCCAGCAGCGATCTTGCTGCACTTGTCCCGTCACGATGGGGCAACCGTCCTCGGCGCGCAGGGTCTGAAAGCGACCGGTCTCGGTCAGTGCGCCGATGGCCAGGTTCCAGCCGCCGTTGGTGCTGATCAGTGCGCAGCCATCCATCACGCGACAGTTGCGCACCGTCCAGGGCAACACGGTGACGAGCGCCATCGCCAGCGCTCCGAGCGCTACGAGGCCGCGCCTGGGCACTGTCCCCGACGCGAGCAGCCCGAGCAGCGGCACCGCGAGCAAGCTCGACGGTCGGACCAGCGCGGCGAGCCCGAACACGAACCCAGCGACGACCGTGGCCAGCAGGACGCGCTGTCGCAGTCGCAGGTAGACCCAGGGAGCGAGCAGCAAGAGCCCCGCGGCAAGTCCTTCGGTCATGACCAGCGCGCTGTAGGCGATCAGACCCGGGTGCAGCGCGGCGAGGGCGCCCGCGACGCGTGCTCGCGTCGGCGACAGGCCGAAGAGCGCCAAGCGATGAACCAGGAGCGCCGTCAGCGCACCTACCAGCGCCCCCGCCACCGGCGCCACCAGCAGATCGCTGCCCAGCACGCGGTACAAGAGACCGAGCCACGCGCTGTAGCCTACCGGGTAGTGGCACCAGGGCTTCCATACCGCTTGCCCGCCGATGACGACGTCTTCCGAGTAACCGAGCCCCTGCGCGATGCGCTCGGCACCGAAGTGGTAGTAGTGGCCGTCCCAAACCGGCTCCCGCGCCCAGGCGATCGCGACGAACAGGCGAGGGAGCAGCGCCACCACGAACAGCGCCACGGAGAACCCGAGGTCCGAGCGGGTGGGGCGCGTCGTCATCTTGCCTGGGAGTCGGAGGCGGTCAGAGTTCGCCGCTGGCCGCGCGCCACTGGCGCATTCTCCGCAAGTAGGTTCGGCCCACCTGAGCCTGGTCCAGCTTCAAGTACTTCGCGACCTGCTGCACGAAGCCGCGGGTGTAGACCAGGGCGGGCAAGCTCCGAAAGTCCTCCGCCTCGATGGCGCGCAGATGTCCGGCGCTGATCTTGGTGTGCTCGGCGATCTCCTCGATCTCGATACCTTGAGACTCCCGCACCTTGGCCAAGAGCTTGCCCGTGAACTCGGTCTCCGCGTTGATCTCGCGTGCGAGCTCTTGTCGGAGCATGGCGCGCTCGGCCTCGAGCGCGCTGTCCGTCGCGTCCGGGCGCTTGGGCTTCTCTTCCTCCTCCGGAAACACCGAGAGGTCGTAGGAGCGACGGCGCACCGGATCGAGCAGCGTCTCGTGAGCCTCTTCCACGCGTGCCTGCTCGGTCACGAACTCCGCGCCGGACAGCAGCGAGGTGAGTGGCAAGCTGTGGGGCTGGTACAGGTCGCGTTGACGCTTGTAGGCGCGACGCACCTCTTCATCAGTCGCGCTGCGATGCGTGCCGAGCACCTCGTACAAGCTCGGCTCGCGAGGCACCAACGAGATCGGCGTCGCTGTGCGCACGTGCTCGCGCGTGGTGAGAATGGCCGAGATGCGTCGTGCGATGCGCTCGATGTTGCGAGCGCTCTTGCTGGTCGGGCTGTCGATCAGCGCGGGCCTGCGCCGGACTACGCTGAGCCAGAGCGAGTCGTCCTGCTCGATGTGCCCCACGTAGTCGTAGTTCACCCCTAAATAGCGCGCGGCCATGTCGCACATCGCAGGCCCGAGCTCGCTGTCCGTCCGCAGGCGGACCTGGTTGACCACCAGCCTGGGACAGAGTCGCGCCAGCTCCTGGGCGGCGAGCTCTCCCACGCCAACGTCGTAGCGCGCGATGGCGCGTACGAGATCCTGCGGCGACGGCAGGGGGGGCAGCTCGCCGTACGCGCGCTCCACCAGCCGCATCTTGAAGCGGTCCTTGACCAGCGTGCGCCGTATCGTGCGCTGGAACACGGCGCGCGCGAAGCGGTAGGTGGCCTCGACGCTCGGTGGCTCGGGAGCGGTGACGCACACGCCGAGATCGGCACCGAGGAAGAGATCGAGCGTGGCGGGGGTGGTGCCTTCGCCTAGGTCGATGAGCACCCAGTCGACGTCGAGCTGTCGGAGCTTACGCGCCCAGCGAGGCTTTCGGCCCGGCCGCACGGGCACCGTCGACCCAACCGTGTAGAGCTGCGGCAAGAGCAAGAGGCCCGGGATGGGCGAGGGCAGCGGGGTCAGATCGTCCTCCGCGGGCTCGTCCCCCGAGCGAGGCCGGGGCGGCGGCACATCCACGCCCAGCATCGTGTGAAGCACCGCACCGGCGGGGTCCGCGTCCACCAGCACCACGCTGCGCCCGAGCTGCGCCAGGTACACGGCGAGGTTGACCGCCAGCACGCTCTTGCCCACGCCCCCACGCCCTCCGCCCACGGCGATCACGTTGCGCACGTGTCTCGGTGCCGTGCCGGTCGGCTCCGGCGGGAGGAAGGAGTCACTCACCGCCGCCTGTCTAGCACCGGCCGCGCCGGAGATGAAGTTACCCAATTGATTCCGTGCATTTACACGGCTGGTCCGCGGCTCCCGGGGGAGCGGCTCCGAGCGCCAGCGCCGCCATCGCCCGCTGCCGGTGGGAGTGGGTTTCTGTTATAGCTCTGCCGCCATGTTCTGGAGAGCCGGAGCCTTGATCGCCGCGTCGCTGCTCAGCCTCCGGCTTTCCACCTGTCGCTCGCCCGGGGAGGGTGGGAAGGGGCCCGACCCGGCGCCCGAGGCAGCGGAGCTCGTGGAGTTGCCCAAGGTGGACACCTCGGGGCTGCGTGCGCGAGAGAAGCGCGAGTGGTCGAGCGCCGTGTCCGAGTTCCTGGCGCCCTGTCCGGATCAACCCGTGAGCCTGGCCGTGTGCGTGAAGGAGTCACGGGACTGCAAGGCGTGCGCGCCAGCGGCGCGCTTCCTGGTCAAGCAGGTGCAAAAGGGCAAGACCCGGTCGCAGGTGGAGGCCGCGTTCAAGAAGCGCTTCTCGCCGAGTGAGGTGAAGCAGATCACCATCGACGGATCGCCCGAGAAGGGCGCACCGAACGCCGCGGTCGTGATCGTGGAGTGGGCGGACTTCGAGTGTCCGTTCTGCGCGCGCACGGCGCCGCTGCTCGACTCGCTCGTCGAGCGTTACTCCTCGGACGTCAAGCTGGTGTTCAAGAACTATCCGCTCGCGATCCACAAGAACGCGGAGAAGGCTGCGCGCGCCTCCATGGCGGCGGCGCGCCAAGAGAAGTTCTGGGCCATGCACCGCGCCTTGTTCGAGCGTCACCCCAAGCCCCTCGACGCCACGGGTCTACAGGAAGCTGCGCGCGCCGCGGGGCTCGACATGCGTCGCTTCCGCGAAGAACTGGACAGCGAACCGGTCGCGGACGCGGTCGCAAGAGACCGCAAGCAAGGGGACGCTCTCGGGCTCGAGGGGACCCCGCTGATCTACATCAACGGTCGGCACTTCGATCTGGACTACTTCGACGTCGGTGAAGACCTGGAAGACTGGGTGCGGCTGGAGGCGGAACTGGTGACGGGCAAGGCCCCGAGTCCCAAGCCCCAGGCGCCGGCTGCACCCTCGGCGTCGGTGCCTGCTCCAGCACCGCCGGAGCCGGGCGAGTGAGAGGCGCTCAGGACCTCGGCTGTTTCCCGACGGGGCGTCACTATCCCGGCATTGCGCACCTGCTCAAGGTGGTCGCCGCGGGTTTGGCCGAAGAGTGGCCGGCAGAGCACGTCTTGAGCGAGCTTCCCGTGGTGTGCATCGACACCGAGACGACGGGGCGGGACCCGAACGCGGATCGCATCGTGGAGATCGCCTGTGTTCGCTGGCAGAGCGGCGCGGTCGTCGCGCGGCACGGTTGGCTCATCAACCCTGGCATCCCGATACCGAAAGAGGCCTTCGACGTGCACGGCATCAGCGACGCGGATGTGGCGGAGGCCAAGAGCTTCGCGGGCGTCGCGCTCGAGGTGGTCGAGGCGATGCGGGGTGCCGTACCGATGGCCTACAACGCCGAGTTCGATCGTCGCTTCGTGCTCGCCGAGCTGTCGCGTGCGGAGGCGCACGGCGTGGACCTTCCTCCGGCTTGCCGGAGCGGCGTGGAGTGGATCGATCCGTTGGTCTGGGTGCGGGAGCTGCAGAAGTTCGAGAAGGGCAAGAGCCTGGGCGATGTCTGCCTGCGGCTCGGGATCGAGATCGGGACGGCGCACCGTGCGACGGACGACGCCGAGGCGACGCTCGCGGTGTTCGAGCGCCTGCGCAAGGACACGCGCGTCCCAACTGCCTACGGTGCGTTCGTCCAAGAGCAGCGCCGCTTGGCGCGTTTGCATGACGAAGAGCGGGCGCGTTGGCGCGCCAGCCGTGGCTGAAGGGCTGTCAGGAGTTGACCCAGTCCGCGCCGGCGGAGCCGGCCCGCGTGGGGCTCCGCCCCGACGAATCCACTGCGGCGGGGCGGGGAGGCGCGTCCCGCCCCGGTGAAAGAATGAAAGAGCTGTCGATTATTCGACAGCTCTTGCGCGCTCGAGCTCACGGAGACTCGTCGACCGCTGCGTCTGGAGCTTCGGCTGGGGCGGGCGGCTTGGCCGCCATGCGCATCTTGACGTCGAGTAGCACCGTCTCGCCGCCGACGAGCTGAACCGTGCGCAGCTCCGCGGGGGCCTCGGGGTGCTCGAGCTGCACGTAGTGGGTCCCCGGTTCGAGCGGGATGGGCCGCGCGAAGGGCGTGGTGTCCACGCGCTGTCCGTTGACGACCACATGGGCCCACGGCTCGGCCACCACCCGCAGGTAGCCGGGGTTCTTGGGAACCAGCGCCAGCCCCGCCCCGGCTGCCCGGGATGGACCCGCGTGCGCTGCCTCCTGCACCCACACCACCGCGCCCCCGATCGCGCCGAGCAGGGAGAAGACGACGAGGCCGAGCACCGCGGGCAAGAGCGACCGCGGCGGACTCGCGCTGGGGCGGTCGACCATCGGGCTGGCGATGGACTCCGGCGCTCTGTCGATCAACGTCGCGTCCGCCAGGGCGCGAGCGATGGTTCGCGCGGGATTGGCTGCCGCGTCCCCGAGGGCGGACTCGAGGGCGAGCGCGAGCTGGTCGGCGGTGTCGAAGCGGTCGCTCGGGAGCTTCTCCAGGCAGCGCTTCACGATGCGCTCGATCTGCGCTGGGACTCGGCGGCCGCGCCGCGAGAGCGGGGGTACGACCGCTTGCCGGATGCGTTGGACGGCGGTGCTCGGGTCT
Organism: Polyangiaceae bacterium; assembly: GCA_019637295.1. Classification (GTDB taxonomy): domain Bacteria; phylum Myxococcota_A; class Polyangia; order Polyangiales; family Polyangiaceae; genus JACKEA01. Next base: position 64,450 of record JAHBVX010000013.1, on the reverse strand, counting down.
GGGCCGTCGAACGGGCGTTCGCCGGTCAGCATCTCGAACAGCACGACCCCCAGAGAGAACAGATCGCTGCGCGGGTCGGGAGCCTCTCCCAAGATCTGCTCGGGGGAGAAGTACAGGGGTGTCCCGACGGAGGCATTGCCATCGAGTAGCTCAGGCGCGGTCGGCAAGCGTTCGTCCACCGCCACCGAGAAGTTGACCAACTTCACCTCGCCGCGCGTGCCCACCAAGATGTTTCGGGGACGAACGTCGCGGTGGACGATGCCGTGTGCGTGGGCGTGCGCCAGCGCACGCGTAACCTCGAGCGCGACGGCGAGAGCCGCGAGAGTCGGCAGTGGACCCGACTCCAGCATCACCTTCTCCAGCATCCAGCCGTCGACGTGCTCGAGCACCAGCCACATGCGGTCATCGCGACGGACGAAGTCGTGGACGTGCGGGATGTTCGGGTGCTGCAAGTTGGCCAGCAAGGTGGCCTCCCGCTCGAGGGACGCGGCGAAGGGGGAGGACGGCAGGATGCTCGGACTCAGCGCCTTGACCAGGACCGGGCGCCCGAGCGGCTGCTGGATGGCTCGATACAGGTCCGCCACGGCGCCGCCTCGAATCTTCTCGATGGCGCGGCAGCCCTCGAAATCGGGCAGGTTCTCGAAGGCGGACACGGGCCGAGTCTATCCGAGGCGAAGCGGCGAGACGGCAAGAAGTCGTGCCCGAGCAGGCACGGGGTCGCCAGGCGGATATACTGCGCCGAGGAGCACACTCATGCAGAGCGCTAGGACTTGGGTACGCGGCGGATCGCTGGTGGCAATCCTCTTCACCGGCGCTCAGGTCGCCTTCGGCTGCGGTAGCGATGACGGCAGCACCGCGGGAAAGTTGCCGGCCACGGGCGGCGGCCCCGGCGACGCGGGCGGCGACCAGGTCGTGATCGGCGACACCGGCAGCGATGGAGCGCTCACCTGCCCGGGTGGCTGTCCCGAGGGTCAGGTCTGCATCAACGGCTTCTGCGTGATCCAGACGGCCTGTACCGAAGACGACGACTGTCAAAACGACACCTATTGCGAGCCGAACGTGGGTTGCGTGCCCTGGGGCCAACCTCCGACCAAGACCTTCGACCCGACGTGTCAGATCGGGCTGCCACCGGGGAACTTCGCGCCGACCGTGAAGTGCGAGTTCAAGGCTGCGCCAACGGCTGATCCGTTCCCGAGCCACACGGATGTGCAGGCCACCCCCGTGGTGGTCAACTTCAACGTGGGCGGTACTGGCGTGCCGAGCATCGTGGCCCCCTTCACCGCGACGGTGCCATCGAACTACACCGAGGACCTCGGCGTGATTCGCGTGCTGCGCGGCGACAACTGCGAGCTCGAGGCGAACCTGGGGGGTGGCAGCGCCGGCCACCCGGGCTACCTCGTTTCGTCCGCCTCGGTCGCCGTTGCAGACCTGGACGGAGATGGCTCGGCCGAGGTGGTCGCCGCGGCCGCCGACGGCACCTTGGTCGCGTTCACCCGCAAAGCCGGGACCTGGAGCCGACTGTGGGTCTCGTCCGTCGCGGTGAGCGGCGCGTGCTCGAACAACCGTTGCCCGCTCGGCTGGGCGGGGCCGAGCATTCACGATCTAGATGACGACGGGATCCCCGAAGTGATCCGTGAGGCCGTGGTCGTGGACGGAGCGACGGGCGTCGTCAAGAGCGGCAACCCGGCGAGTTACGTCAGCCACAGCGTGGGGCTCAACCCGGTGTTGGCGAATCTGGACTCGGATCCGGCCATCGAGCTCACCAACGGGCAGCTCGTGTGGGAGTGGGTCGCCGGAGCCTGGGTGCAGGAGAGCGTCACCCTCGCCCCCGGTCCGGGCTTCGCGGCGGTGGCCGACTTCGGTGCTTACGGCGCGGGGCTCCCTGCTACGAACCCCGAGGTCGTGGTCGTACGTTCGGGGTTGGTCGGCATCTTCGCGCTGGATGGCAGCGCAGTCCTGCCGGAGGTTCTGGTCCCCGGCGGGGGAGGCGGTGCACCCACCGTGTCCGACTACGACGGTGACGGCCTACCCGAGGTGGCCGTCGCGGGTCAGGCGTTCTTGACGGTGTACGACATCGACTGCACGGCGAGCCCGCGTCCGGGGGGCCTGTGCCAGAACACGAACGCCTGCGAGGACATGAGCGGAGTGCCCGGCGCTTGCCCGCCCGGGATCTTGTGGTCGCGCCGCACCCAAGACATCTCGAGCAACATCACCGGGTCGAGCGTGTTCGACTTCGAAGGCGACGGCAAAGCCGAGGTCGTCTACGCGGACGAGTGCTTCGTTCGCGTGTACGACGGTACAGACGGCAGCGTGCTGTTCAGTCAGTATCGCTCGTCTTGTACCTGGTACGAGAACCCCATCGTCGCGGATACGGACGGCAACTTTCGTGCCGATCTGGTCACGCCCTCCAACCTGGCGTGCTCGGATGGCGTCAACGGCATCGCCTGCAGCATGTTGAACGCCGACGGCGTCGACACTCAGTTTGCTGGAGTGCGTTGCCTGGCAGCCAAGGATTGTCCCTCTGGCGCGTGCGACTCGGGCCTGTGCCGCTGCACCTCCACGAGCCAATGCTGCGCCGCAGGTACGGATGCGGCGTGTCTGGACGAGGGCTTCACCTGCGCCGCGCCACCCGCCGGCACCGCGGGCACCGGCAACACCTGCCGAGCGTCGCACCCGCGCGGCGTCTCCGGTATTCGCGTCTACTCGGACGCCAACGACGGCTGGGTGCGCTCACGCACGATCTGGAGCCAGCACGCCTATCACGTCACTCACATCAACGAGAACGGCACCGTGCCGACGACCAGCAGCTGGCAGAAGAACTGGCTCGATCCGAAGTTGAACAACTTCCGGCAGAACGTGCCCGGCGACGCGAGCGGTCAGGACATCGCCGATCTGACCGCCGGCGTGGCTGGCTTCAGCTGCACCGGCAGCGGCGCGGTGCTGAACGCGCCGGTCTGCAATCGTGGTTCGGCGCCCGTTGGGGCTGGCGTGGTCGTGGGCTTCTACGATGGCGCCACGTTGGTGTGTCAGGCTCAGACGGCCAAGTCCCTGGCGCCGGGAGAGTGCACCAACGTCTCGTGTACCTGGGCCACGCCGCCCCTGTCGCCCAAGGACATCACGGTGGTAGCGGACGATGGTGGCGCGAACAAGGAGTGCAAGGAGGGCAACAATACCGGCACCGTGTTCGGGGTGTCCTGTCAGCCGCCGAGCTGAGGGCCCCACCCGTTCTGCACAGCCTTCACGCGAGGAAGGGCCTCACCCACTCGTCGCTTCGCGCGCGCAACTCCGCTTGGAGCGTCTCGTCCAGGGCCAGCCGGGAAGGGACCTTCGCCCTCTCCTTCTCGTAGTAGAGGCCAGTCTCGCGGTTCAGCTGTGGATCCGTCTCGCAGCGGAGTTGAGTCTTGGCGCCTTCTTCGTTCGTGATCAGAAACGGACGAAGAAGGGCCGCGAACCCCCCCAGTCTGCGGCTCCAGATGTCACTCGCTACACCGCCGGGGTGGACCGAGTAGGTAGTGACCGTCGTGCCCGCGAGCCGACGAGCGAGCTCGCTGGCGTGGAGGACGTTGGCCAGCTTGCTCACGCAGTACTCTGGGAACGCGCTGAGCGTCCGGGTGGTCTGCGTGACGGCGTCCCAGTCGATACCCTTCGCGCGATAGTGCGCGCGGCTCGCGACGATCACGATGCGTCCAGCGCTGGAGCGCTTCACCAGTGGGAGCAGCTTCTCCGTGAGCAGGTAGTGGCCGACGTGATTCGTCCCCCAGGCGAGCTCGAAGCCGTCGCTCGTCTGGCCCTGCACGCCCGCGATACCCGCGTTGTTGATCAGGACGTCGATGGTGAAGTCGAGCTCGAGGACGGCATCGGCCGCTCGGCGCACCGCGGCGAGGCTCCCGAGATCGAGCGGGACGAAGTGCACAGCGCACTCGGGGTGCTTCGCCTCGAGCTCGTCGATGACGGGCTGCGTTCGCTCGGCGCTCCGGGCCAGCACGATGAGACGACCCACGCGCCGCGCCGCGAGGGCGAGCAGGTTGGCTCGGCCAATGCCAGTGTTGGCGCCGGTGATGGCCATGGTCAGCTTCTCGAGAGACTGTTCAGGCATGAGCTCACTCCTTCGGGACGTGGAGGCCGCACTCCTTGTCGCTCGCGCGCTCCCACCACCAGCGCCCCTCCCGCTCGTGCTGCCCCGGCAGGGTAGCGCGGGTGCACGGCTCGCAGCCGATGCTCACGTAACCCTTCGCGTGCAGCTCGTTCACCGGCACCTCGAAGCCTTGCAGGCTCGCCCAGACGTAGTCGAGCGCCACGTTGGCTAGTGGGTTCCACTTCACCAGCGGCGCACCGTCCTTGCCCGAGCGACCGCCGTCGAGCTCTACGACCGGCACGGTCGTCCGCGTGGGGCTCTGGTCGCGGCGCTGTCCGGTGATCCAGGCGCGCAGGCCCGTGAGCTGTCGTATGAGCGGCTCCACCTTGCGCACACGGCAACATTCCTCGTGCCCGTCCTGGTAGAACGAGAACATGCCCTTGCTGCGCACCAGCGACTCGACGGCGACCCAGTTCGGGAAGCAGTACTCGATCCGAAGGTCGTAGTGCTTCTCGACTCGCTCGAAGAAGCGATAGGTCTCTGGGTGCAGTCGGCCGGTGTCCAAGCTGAAGACTCGAAAAGGAAGCTCGCTCTGCTTGGCGAGTTCGAGCAGCAGCACGTCCTCGGCGCCGCTGAAGCTGATGGCCGCGTCCGAACCGAACTCCTCGAGCGCCCGGCGGATGATCGCCCCCGGCGCGGCGGCCTCGAGCTCCTGCGCGACGGCGTCCCAGTCTGTCATGAACGCATTGTACTTCACCCGCGTACGCCATGACGCTAGGGTATGATATGCCCGTTTCTCCCCGAGGCCCCAGCGAGTCCGAGCGCATCGCCGCGCTGGAGGCGGAGCTGGCTCGCGCGCGAGACTCGGAGCGCCTGCTGCGGTCGCTGCTCGACGCGGCGCCGGATTTCATCGTCGAGATCAGCGCGGGGGGCATCATCCAATTCGTCAATCGCGTGGCCCCCGGCTTGCTGGCCGAGCAGGTCGTGGGCAGCAACATCACCGAGTTCTTGGAGCCGGAGTATCACGGGGTGGCCCTGAGAGCCGTCGCGGAGGCCGTCGAGACGGGCGCGACGGCGTCGTTCGACTCCCGCGGAACGGGCGCGCACGGCGAGCTGCGCCACTACCACTCGCGCGTTGCGCGCGTGACTCACGAAGGCCGTGAAGCCACGGCGCTGATGATCGCTTCGGACGTCAGCGAGCTGCGCAGCACGCACCTCAAGCTGGCGGAGAGCGAAGAGAAGCTCGAACTCGCGGTCGAAGCCAGCGAGATCGGCACCTGGAGCTGGGAGCGGCCGAGGGACGCCGTTCAGTGGGATTCGCGCACCTGCGCCATATTCGGGGTTCCGCCGGCCGAGGCGCCATCGACCGTCGACGGCTACCTGTCTCGAGTCCACCCGGACGATCGGGAGCGCGTCACCCGCGCGGTGGAGCGCGCCGTCGAGACCGGCGTGTACGACGACCTCGAGCATCGCATCCTGGTCCGAGACGAGGTGCGCTGGGTGATCTGTCGCGGCCGCGCCAGCCGCGGGCCGAGCGGCAGCGTCGACCGCTTGGTAGGTGCGATCCTCGACATCACCGAGCGCCGGATGGCGCAGGAGCAGCGCCTCACGTCGCAGAAGCTCGAGGCAGTGGGTCAGCTGGCCGCTGGGATCGCTCACAACTTCAACAACATGCTCGCGGCCATCTTGCCCAACTTGGAGCTCGCGCAGCGGCGCGCTCCGGTCGGGGCCCACGCTCACATCGAGGCCGCACGGACGGCGGCCGAGCGCGCGGGCCGCATGGTGCGGCAGTTGGTCCTCTTCGCTGGGGGCGGGCACCGCTCGGAGCGGCGTCCCGAGTCCATCCACGAGGTCGTGGCCCGCACCATCGACATGGCTACGGCGACCCTCGAGCCCTCCCTGAAGGTCGCGCTCTCGGTCTCCCAGCGGCCAGCGGTGGCGCAGGTCGACGCCGGTCAGCTCGAGCAGGTCATCCTGAACATCCTGCTCAACGCGAGGGATGCCTACGAGCCGGGCCAAGGCGGAGTGGTGCGCGTGAGCGTGGACGTCGAAGCCGGCGCGGACGGCGAGCAGGTCGTCATCACCCTGGCGGACGATGCCAGCGGGATGCCGGAGGAGGTGCGGCGGCGGGTGTTCGAGCCGTTCTTCACGACCAAGGGCGTGGGCAAGGGCACCGGGCTGGGATTGGCGACCAGCTACGCCATCATCCGCGACCATGCCGGTGCGATCGAGTGCGAGTCACGTCTCGGCGAGGGCACCACCTTCGTCATTCGACTTCCCGGCTCGACGGAGCCGCCGCTGCAGGTCACCCGGGGCACCCCCCGCGCGAGCGCACGCGGGTCCGAGCGCGTCTTGGTCGTGGACGACGAAGAGATGGTGCGTCGGGTCGTGGCGGACATCCTGCAGCACGCTGGCTACGAGGTAGCGTCAGCGGGCAACGGTCACGAGGCGCTGGACGCGCTGCGCCAGACCGGGTTCGCGTTGCTGATACTCGACTTGCGCATGCCCGGCATCGGAGGGGAGGAGGTGATCGTCCAGACACGGAAGCTGTCGCCGGCCACGCGGGTCGTATGCTTCACCGGGACGGACTCGGACGTGGAAGGTGTCGACGCCATGCTGACCAAGCCCGTGGGGGCCGAAGAACTGCTCGAGACCGTGCGCGAAGTGCTCGACCGCTGAACTCGCGCCGCGGCGGACGCCAGCGGCCTGTGTTCGATAGTGGCGCTACCGGGCCTCTCGATGCTATCCACGGCGCGTGGGTTTCCAGAGCATCTTCCGTGACGGGCTGTTCGATGGCCAGGTCGCGATCGTGACGGGTGGTGGCACGGGTATCGGGCTGGCCGTGGCTCGTGAGCTGTTGTCCCTCGGTGCCGCGGTGGCGATAGGCAGTCGCAAGGCAGAGAACGTGAAGGCGGGCCTCGAAGCGCTGAGCGTGGCCGGCGGCAAGACCTGCGGGCGAGAGCTCGACATTCGCGAGCCCGAGTCTTGCGGGGCATTCGTGGACGAGGTCCTGCAGCGCTTCGGCAAGGTGGACGTACTCGTGAACAACGCGGGCGGGCAGTTCCCGAGCCCCGCGCAGGGCCTGTCGCCTCGCGGCTTCGAGGCCGTAGTGCGCAACAACCTCATCGGTCCGTTCACGATGACCCACGCGACCGCCAATCGCGCGATGATTCCCGCGCGTCGAGGGCGCATCGTGAACGTCATCGCGGACATCGCGCGGGGATTCCCGGGCATGGTCCACACGGGCGCGGCCCGCGCGGGCGTCGACAACATGACCAAGACGCTGGCGGTGGAGTGGGCTTCCCTCGGCATCCGGGTGAACGCTTGCGCGCCCGGCACCATTCGCTCTTCGGGGACCTCCCAGTACGGGGACGATACGCTGGAGTTCGCCCGTCGCGCCACGCCTCTCAAGCGCTTGGGTACCGTTGAGGAGGTGAGCCGAGTGGTGCTGTTCCTGTGCAGCGACCAGAACGACTACGTGACCGGCTCGACGTACTACATCGACGGCGGGAGCTCACTCTGGGGCGATCTGTGGCCGATCGAGGAACCGAGCCCACAGAGCTGAGCGCGCCCGCGCTGCCGGCGCCCGCCCGAGCTCGCAGACTGCGTGGTTGGCTCGCGGCGGTGCCCACGCGCGTGCGTCGCCACTTCACTGAGCACGACCCTACCTTCTGGGTGGCGCTCTCGCCCGCGCTGATCGTCGCGGCGCTGCTGTTCGTGCGCAGCCCCGCGAGCAACTACATCTTCGACGAGCAGGAGGCGCTGCTCGCCAACCCGTATGTCAACGGGGTCGACCTGGGCTGGCGGGACGTGCTGCGTCGTGACTTCTGGGGTCTGCCTCCGACGCGGAGCATCGGCTCGTATCGTCCGTTGCCCAACCTGATCTGGCGCGCGCTCTGGAACGTCAGCAAACTGCCGTGGCTGCATCACTGGGTGAACGTGGCGCTCCATGCCGTGAACGCCGCGTTGCTCGCCGGCTTCGTGCTCGGCGTAACCCGGCGTCGTGACATGGCCTGGCTGGCCGGCGGGGTGTTCCTGTGCAGCGCGGTGCTCACCGAGGCCATCACCGGCGTCGTGGGCATTGCGGACGTGCTCGGTGGCTTGGGCGTGATCCTGGCGCTGCGAGCGCTACGTCTCCCGCTCTGGGGGATGCCGTTTGCTGTCTGCGGCGCCATGCTCGTGGGGCTGTTCAGCAAGGAGAGCGTGATCGTTGGCGTTCCCCTGGTGTTCGCCGCGGCGGTGACGCTCTCGCCCGCGTTGCACCCCGAGCGCCCGCTGACCGCGCTCCGTGCGCCCTTGGCACTGCTCGCGACGGTCAGCGCGCTCGTGGCGTACACCTACACGCGCCGGCACTTCTTCCCGGTGGAGCTGCCTGCGTCGATGACGGAGCCGTTGCCGGACGGGACGCCGTGGCCGAGGCGCGCGATGCAGGCGTTCCTGGTCTGGTTCGCGCAGCCGCGTCTGCCGGCGGACCCGATGAACAACCCGCTGGCTGCGGCCGACACGCCCTATCGGATCGCTGGCGCCCTACGTGTGTACGCCTCGGGCCTGCTGCAGGTGGTCCTTCCTTGGCGGCTCTCGGGGGACTACTCGTTCCCGCAGGAACCGGCACCAACTCGGCTACTCTTCCCCGGCAGCGTGCTCGGGGGGCTCTTGCTCGCTCTACCCCCGGTCGCCGCGCTTGCGTGCTGGTTCCGCGCGCTGCGGACTTGGTCCCGGGATCGGGCCAAGAGCTCCCTGTGGGCTCTGGTCGCTCTCGGTCTCTTGTGGGTCCCGGTGGCCTACTTCCCACACTCGAACATCCCGGTGATCTTGCCGACGGTTCGCGCCGAGCGCTTCTGGTATCTGCCCGTGCTCGGCTGTTCCTTCGTGCTCGCCGTGCTGATGGCGAAGTGGCTCCAGAGCGGTCGTCTCCGACGAGCCGCCTGGATCACGGTCTCGTTCCTGTTCGCGTTCCAGATGCTCAGGGCTCGCACTCACGCCCTCGACTACAGCGACGATCTGACCTTCTGGCGCGCTACGCACTACGCCGTGCCCAACAGCGCCAAGGCATACTTGAACTATTCGGTCATGGTCGGCGCGCACAAGAGCGACCTCCCGACGCGCCTCGTCTTGAACGGTAGAGCCATCGAGCTTGCCCCCAAGTGGCCGATGGCCCACGTCTACTACGGAGACACGCTCTGTCGCATGAAGCGCCCCCACGATGCCTTTCCGCACTACGAGCGCGGCTTCGCCCTGGCACCGAACGACTCCAACTTGATCGCTCTGGCGCTTCAGTGCCTGTGGGACCAGAAGGCGGTCGGCGAGCATCAAGACGAGCTGCTCGCGATGGCCGAAGAGCACCCTGGGACCTGGCTCGCCTACCTGGCCACCGAGATCGTGCACCGGGGCGAGGAGCACGGAGGTGTCGAGAAGAAGTACAGGCCGCGGGGCTACGACGAGGGGCCGAAGCAGTGAGCTGCTGGCTCACTGACTCCCGAACAGCCACAGAAGTCCGACGATGCTCATGCCCAGGACGCCGAGGGCGATCAGGGCCACGACCACGTCGGTCACGGTCCAACCGGCTCTCTTGACTCGTCGCTCCGGAGTTCGCCGCGGGACCTCGGCGATGGGCGCAGCACCGCGCGCTTCGGAGGAGACGCTGGCGGGCGGTGGCGGCTCCGATTCGTCTTCGGTGTTGGGCGGGTCCACCGAGTCGTCCTCCGCCATACGCTCGTCGGCGACGCGTTCCAGCTCGAGCAACGCCTCGGCGACCGGATCCTCGAAGCTCATTCGGTCGGCACCGATGGACAGCGTTGCGCCGGCGGGCCAGCGGGTCTCCCTTTCCGTGACCAGCTTCTCGCCGTCCAGCAAGGTTCCGTTCTTCGACCCTAGCTCGCGGACGAAGATCGTGACGCCGCGCCGGAACACTTCCACGTGACGACGTGACGCGTCCGGATCCGTGAGGACCAGGTCCGCCTCCTGGCCCCGGCCGAGGGTGTACACACGCCCCACCGCGGCAAGCGCCAACTCGCGGCCGGCGTCGGGTCCCTCGGTCACCAGCACGCGAGCGCCATTGCGCTCTCCCTGGGCGGCCAGGGCCTCGGCGACGAGGCCAAGCGCGATCTCCGAGGTCTTGGCGGCGGGGTTGGTCGTGGGTAGCGCCTGCTCGATCAGGATCTCCAGCCAGATCCGCCCGATCCGAACGAGGTCCCCGGAGCGGACCAGGCGTGGCGCGTGCGGCGAGAGACGCACCGGGCCAACGAAGGTACCGTTGGTGCTGCCCTCGTCCAGCACGATGTAGTCCGTGCCGCGCTGTCGAATCGACGCGTGCCGGTGGCTGACGCTCGGGTCCGGCAGCCGCACGTCGCAGCCGTCCCCGCGGCCAATCACGACCCGAGGGGAGTCGAAGGTGAGTCGCGGCAGCGACTCATCGTCGCCCGAGCGGATCACGATCGTCAGGGCCATGTGGGGCGTATATCCCAACATTCGGCCGGACTCGCGACGCAAGCGTCCGGCTCGGGTCCCGGCGGAAGGCCTTGCCGCCAAGAGCGCGAAATTTGGCCAGATGCCCGTTTGCGCCTTAACCCGGGTCCGTGTGGTCGCGAGGAATCACCTCGCTTCCCCAGGAGGCATTCATGGAAGAGCGACGTGCAGGGGGACTCAGGCGCGTACCGGTGGCAGCGCTGGTCGAGATTTGCGGCCGCGACGCAGGGGGTGCGCCTCCCTTCGAGGCCGAGAGCGTGGACGTGAGTGGTCGCGGCATGCACGTCCGGACCGCCTACTTGCCCGAGATCGGCGCCCCGCTCGTCTGTCGCCTCGACCACGAGGGCCGCGAGATTGTCGTCGAGGGGGTCGTGGCTTGGCAGAGCCCAGCCGAGCGTGGCGGTGAGTTTGGCATCCAGTTCACCGCGCTAGACAGTGGAAGCGTCGATGCCTTGCGCGCGCTGTGCGAGCTCGAGCTCACCAGCGAAGAGCCTGCCGAGCAGGAGTCGGAGTCCGCGGATGCACCGGGTCCCGGCTCCAAGGTCCGCTTGCACATCGACGGCCTCGGCGCGCCGATGAAGGCGTCGATCCAGGCCGGCAACGTGCGCCGAGTGCAGGTCGCGTCGAACCTCGAGTTTCTCAAGGTGGGCCGCAACCTCGAGCTCGAAGAGCTCGGCACGAGCCAGCGGCGCCCTGCGCGGATCTTCGGTGTCGACGTCATGATCGATCCGAAGACTCAGATCCCTCAGCTGGTCGTTGCGCTGCGCTTCCAGGACGTGGAGGAACATACGCCCGAGCCGAGCGTGATCGACTCAGAGCCATCGTCTACCGCGCGTTCGCCCAAGATGCGCGCCGCCGTGACAGCCACGGTGAGACCGCCGGCGCCCCCGATGGGGGCTGGGGACGAGCTCGGCGCGGGCGGGGACGAGGACGAAGACCAGGCGTTCGACGCCGAGCCCGCCGAGGTGCCGGCTCAGTTCTCCGACGAAGCCGAGATCGTCGAGGACGCAGCCCAGTTCAAGACGCGCGCCGGCGCCGTAGCGGATGCGGCGGGTCAGGGCGTCAAACGCGCGAGCGCCGCGATGGTGAGTGCGGGTGGGTCCGCCGCCGTGGGGCTCGGGCGCCTGTTCGAGGGCGCGCGCGCCAAGTTCACCGAGTATCGCCAAGCCCGTACCGAGGCCGCGCAACCGCGGCGCACCACGGCGCCGCCACCTTCGGGCGTGCTCAGCGCGGATGGTCGCCGGTTGCGCCCCCAATCCATGCCTCCTCGCTCCGAGGCGGCAGCGGCGCAACCTGCGCCGGTGGCCGCGAGTCCCGGCGAGCGCAAGAGGAAGATGCGCAAGCTGGCCGGGGCCGGGGCGGTCGCGCTGCTGATGGCCACCGTGAGCGTGCTCGCGTTGAAGAAGCCGACCCCGCCGCCGGGAGCGGAGAGCGACGCACCTGCCGTGAGCAAGACCGTCGCGGCCGACCTTGGAGACGTCACCGAGGTAGACGAGCAAGGCGATCCGGTCGTCAAGGGTGCGGCGGGCAAAGGTGCTCCAAGCAAGGGCGCATCCGCTGAAGAAGCCGAGCCGACGACGGACGGTCTCACCGCGGAGGTGCCGCTGTTCGGTCCCACGCCGATGGCTACCCTCGAGCCGGCGCCGCTCGGCGACGCACCCGAGCTCGGCGCCCCCGCCGCCGAAGAGTCCGAGGAAGAAAAGGAGATGGCTGCCGCCAAGGAGGCTCCCGATGAGACCTTCGAGGACAAGCCCGCCCGGCAGGACAAGGTGGCCCAGAAGGTCAACCCGGCCGACGTCAAGCCTTGGGGCAAGGGCAACGTCTCCACGCCCACCATCCACCGCTTGCGCCTCGATCGACCCGGTGGCGCGATCAAGGGCGCCGTGAACCCCACGGGCTTCACGGTCGTCGTCCCCGAGGTCAAGGTGATGGAGTCGCCCAAAGGCATCGAGAGCCGCGACGCTCGCATCGCCCGCGTTCGCACTCGTAACGGCTCCTATGGTGCGGAGGTCACCTTCCAGTTCAAGGAGAGCGTGCCTGGCTACCGCGTGCGGTTGCGCAAGGACTTCGTCGAGTTCCTGATCAGCGCGCCCGGTACGAAGGGCGCTGCTCCGACGAGCGCCAAGCCCAAGGCGAAGACCGCGACGAAGAAGACCAAGAAATCGTCGGGCTGATCAGCGCCGCCCGCGCCCCTTGCGCGTGACCTGCAGGAGTGCCGTGTGCGGGCTCGTCTCGAGGGTGAAGCGGTCGTCCTCGCCGCGCGCCAAGCGAGTCGAGCCCGCGAAGGCAATCATCGCGGCGTTGTCCGTGCAAGCGCGCAGGGGCGGGACCACCAGTGCGAGACTTGCGCGCTCCGCCGCCTCGCGGGCGTGTTGCCTCAGGCCCGAGTTGGCGGCGACCCCGCCGGCGAGAACGAGCGTACCCACGCGCTCGCCCGTAGCCGCGGTGACGGCCTTCTTGACGAGCGAGTCCACGACGACGCGCTGAAAGGACGCGCACAAGTCGCGCAGGGTCTGGTCGTCCTTGGGAGCGCCGTTCTCGGCGACCCAGCGCATGACCTGGGTCTTCAGCCCGGAGAAGCTGAACTCCAGGCTACGGCTCTGCTTCATGGGCCGCGCCAGAGGGATGGCGCTCGGGTCGCCTTCGCGCGCCAAGCGATCGATCACAGGTCCGCCCGGGTAGCCGAGACCGAGCAGCTTGCCCACCTTGTCGAAGGCCTCGCCGGCGGCGTCGTCGCGCGTGGCCCCGAGCTCCTGCACCTGAGAGAGTTCGAGGCCGTCCACGCGATAGAGCGCGGTGTGTCCACCCGACGCGAGCAGCGCCACGAATGGAAACTCGGGGGGGGCCGAGGCCACGTCGTCGTAGCGTAGGAACGCGGCCAGCAAATGCCCGACGAGGTGGTCGACGCCCACGACCGGCAGCCCTCGCGAGTAGGCCAGGCCGCGCGCGAACCCCGTCCCGACCAGCAGTGCGCCGGACAGGCCCGGACGTGCGGTCACCGCGATGCCGCCGATGTCCCCGATGCCGAGCGACGCGCGCTCGAGCGCTGCCTCGACCACCGGCCGCAGATTCCTCAGGTGATCCCGCGACGCGAGCTCGGGGACGATGCCTCCGTAGGGCGCGTGGAGGGCGACCTGACTGTGGACCACGTCCGCGAGCACGTGACCATCCGAGTCGACGACCGCGGCCGCGGTCTCGTCGCAGCTCGTCTCGATGCCGAGGACGAGCATGGCGTCAGTAGTCGCAACCGCCGGAGCGACGGGTGAGCTGAAACAACGCGAATCCCGCGGTCGTCTCGCCAGGGGGCGGCGGCTTGAGCAACCGGACCTCGACTTCGTCGTTCTTCATCAGCGAGACGACGGCGAGCACGGGGCCCTCGCAGCTACTCTCCACCCACGTCACGAAGTTCTCGTCGCGACCCGTGCCGAAATCGAGGGTGGAGAGCAGGTCGTTCTGCACCTCATCGCTCGCACGGAGAACAGACTGGTCGAAGCGTGGCTTGCCCGCACAGGGGCTGGTCGCCGCGTCGTCGGTCGTGATGCGTCCCGGAGTGGTGGACAGCCGGGCCATGTCCAGCTGCAGCGCGAGTCGCAGATTGGGCGGGTAGCCCTGGCGTACGAAGCCTGCGCTCACGATCGAGCCGCAGTAGGCGTCGCCGTTGGAGGTGTCGAAACGATCGAGGGTGCGACACCCCGTCACCATCGCCAGCAGCACGAACCCCCAGGTGGCAGAACGTCCGCTCACTTGGTCTCCAATCCGCGCTGGGCTGCTGCGCGCACCTTGGGCTCGGCGTCCTTGCCAGCGACCTCTCCCAGCACGGCCCGCGCAGCGTCGCGATCCAGCTTGATGAGCGCCGTCACCGCGGCTTCGCGCACCAGGGCTACGTCGTCCGAGCGCGCCGCGCCGCTCAGGGCCTCGAGCGCTCCGGTCTTGTGAGCCGGGCTCGACGCGATCTCGGCCAGGGCTGCCGCGGCCCGAATGCGAAGCGACCAGCTCAGGGCTTCGCGCAGCAGCTTGGTGACAGCCCCGGTGGCGGTCGAGCGTCGCCCGCGGGCCACGGCGTCGAGCGCGGAGCGCTGCACCGACTCGTCTGCATCCCCCAGCATCGAGACGACGGTGCTGGCCGCTTCGGGCTCGCCACGGGTCGCCAGGAACTGGACCGCGAGCGCGCGGGTGGCTGGGGCGGGGTGCGTCGTCAGGACGACGAAGGGGCCGACCACCGCTGCGGCGATCGTCTCGGCGGTCTTCTCTGCGGCGGCACGCTCGGCCTTGTCCACTTGCTCGAGCTGCTGCGTGAACTCGCCGAACGCTGGCCTACCGGAGCGCGCGAGCAAGGCTGCCGCCACGCGTTCGGCTCGCTCCGGGGAGCTCTGCACCGCGGCCTTGCTCGACTCGGCTAGCGCGGGCCCGAGCTTGACCAGCGCACGCACGTGCTCCTGCGGAGAGTATCCCGTCGGCAGCATGCGGCCGAGCAGCTCCGCGACGTCGATGCGTCCCTCTGGCGCCAGCAGCGCGCCCGGACGGCTGCGATGACTGCCGCTTGCCAGAACCAACGCGGCGGCCACGGCGGCGCGGGTCAGCTCCGCGTCCGGCGTGACCAGCGCCTCGGCGATGGCGCGGGCGGCCTCGGGCGCTCCGGTGCGTGCGAGCGCGACCAGCGCCGTCGATCGCACAGCCGTGTCGCTGGCTTCGCTCGCCTCGGTCAGCGCGACGACACCCTCCGGTCGCCGCAGCTCGCCGAGGGCGAACACCGCGGCGGCGCGGGGAAGTGGTCCAGCCTCCAGCGAGCGCGCGGTCTGGATCAGCTCCTTCAGGAAGCGCGCGTCCTTGGCCAGCCCGAGGCCCAGCGCGCCGAGTGCACGGATGCTCGGGGCGTCGCTGCTCAGCATCTTGGCCTGTAGCCCTCGGGCTGACGCGTGGCTCATGCGCGCTACGCTCCACGCGGCCGCCAGAATCACGGGATCGGACTCGTCCGCACGCACGCTGCCGCCGGGCGCGAGCAACTCGGACAGCTTGGGGAGCATGGCCGAATCGTCGAGCGCACCGATGGCGATCATCGCGCGAGCGCGCAGCTCGCTCGCCGCCGGACCGGTGGCGAAGGCGAACAGCGCCGAGCCCGCGCTCTTGTTCTCGATGAAGCCGAGTAGCTCGATGGCGATGCGCTGTTGGCTCTCACGATCGTCCGTGAGCGCGTCGAGCAAGGGTTTGACGGCTCGCTCGCCGATCTTCTGCAGCGCGAGGCGCGCCTCGTCCGCCGTCTTCGCATCCGGGCTCCGAGCACGGTGCGCCAGCGGGAACGCCATCGCGCCGTAGATGTCCACTAGGAGTCGCCGGTAGATCGGCTTGTTCGGGTTGCCGAGGGCGACGGGCAAGAGCTCTCGCTCCAGGCTCTCGAGTGTGCCGCGCCCGAGGTTCACCTGCATGGACAGGCGCGTCGCCTGCGCTACCAGGTCCTCGTCCGGCGAAGCGCGCACGACGCGGCGCAAGAGCAGGTCGGCTTCGTCGATCTCGCCCTGACTCAAGAGCAGCTCGGCGAGCTGAAAGTACACCGGGAACAGGCGGTCGTTCTTCTGCAGCGCTTGTCGGAACGCGCTGATCGCTCGTGGGGTGTCCTGCCGTCGCCGGTACATCTCGCCCAGCTTCTTGTGTCCCTCGGCGTCATCCGGGGACAGCTCGACGGCGCGCGCGGCGTACTCGATGGCCTCGTCGTCCCGGTACAACTCGGCCGCGTACTGCGCCATGCGCTGATACGCCTCGCGCGCACGCTTCGGGTCCGCCTCGATCAGCTTCTTCAGCACCGTGATGGCTTCCTTGAGCTTGCGCTGCAGCACGAGCACCCGCTCGAGGCGCGTGAGCGTCTCCCCATCGCCGGGGGCCGCCGCGACGACCTTCTGCAGTGTTCGCTCAGCATCCGGGTAGCGTCGCAGGCGGATCTGCGCCTCTCCCAGGAGTCGGCCGGCCTCCAGATCCGGCGGGGTGGCGGCGAGGCGTCGCGCCAGCGGGACCATGCGCTGATCGAGCTGCCCTACCAGGCTCCACAGCGTGACGATGTGCTGCCGCGCTTCGCGCGCCAGGTGCTTGTTGTCCCCAGACTCCTTGAGCAGCTCCTCCCACAGCTTGCGGGCCTCGTCGTAGCGACGGTTGCGCGCCTCCCGGCTGCCCGCGGTGCTGCCGGTGCGCTCGAGCGCCAGCGCGTACGCCTTCTTGTACTTGGTCTGCTTGGGCTGCAGCTTCACGGCCTCGCGCAGGGCCTCGAGGGCCTGCTCGGGCATGTCGTGCTCCAGGTACACCTCGCCCAGGGTGTGCTGTGCTCGCGCCTTGTCGGGGACGATCACCTTGATGCGCTGCCACGTCGTGAGTGCTTTCTGCTTGTCCCCCTCCTCCCAGTAGCGACCGCCGAGCTCCACCAGGTGGCGCGGATCGCGAGAACCCATCTTGCCCAGGCGCTGCAGCACGTCCAGCGCGCGAGCCTTCTCTTCCACGCGCTCGTAGAAGTCGACCAGCGCGGCGAGGGTCTCTTCGTCGTTGCCCGAGCGCGCCTCGAGCTGCTTCAAGTGTTCGAGCGCGCGTGTGCGATCTCCGCGCTGAATCAGCGCCTCGGCGAGCTGAAAGACGTAGTCCGGGTTGCGCGGAGCCGCGCGGATCAGTGCCTCGTACTCCTTGATGGCCGCGTCCAGCTCACCTTGGATCTGCAGCAGCTGCACCACCTTCAGCCGCATCGTGATGTCGTTGTTCTTCTTGGCCAGGGCTTGGCGATAGATCTCGAGCGCCTTCTTGACCTGCCCGGTCTCCTCGTAGAGCCCGCCCAGCATGCGCAGCTCCTCGAACTCGCGCCCGCCCTTCTTCTCCAGCTCCGCGATCAGCTCGCGGAGGCGGTCCTCGGCGCGGTAGATCTCCACGATGATCTCGTAGATTTCCGTGCGAATGCCGGACTGAGCTCCGGCGATCTGTAGCGCGCGGCGCAGGGTGTCCATCGCCTCCTTGCGCTGGGCGTTCTTCGCCAGGGCCCGGCCCAAGTCCCTCAGCGCCGGCGCGAGCACGCGGTTGTCGCCGCTGGCGCCCTTGACCAGCTCACGGTACTCCGCGACGGCGCGCTCGTGATCGTTGCGCAAGGAGAGCTCCCGGGCGAGCTCGCCCTTGACGTAGAACGAGCCCTTGGCACGGGTGACCAGCGCGCGGTGGTGGCGCTTGGCGTCATCGTACTTCTTCAAGTCGAGCGCGAGCTGCATCATGGTCCGCAGCGTCTGCTCGCGATCCGCGTCGCTCTTGAGCAGGGGTAGCGCCTTCTCGTAGCGAGCGAGCGCGTCGGCCTTGTTCCCGCGGTCCAAGAGCAAATGGGCGAGGGCGACGATCGCCTCCGGGTCGCCCGGTCGGGCCGCGATCGCCTTCTCGTACGTCGCGATCGCCCGGTCATGCTGGCCGTCGTGCTTGTAAATCCCGGCCAGCGCCACGAGCGCGGCGGGCTGGCTCGGATCCGCCGCGCGCTTCTCGAAGTCTGCGACCAGCTTCTGCAGGTTGCCGTCGCGCTCGCGATACAAGTCGGCCAAGCGCTGCAGCGGGAACTGCGCGGAAGGCTGCGACAGCACGATGGCCGTGTAGCGGGCGATGAGGGCGTCCGCCCCGGGGCCCTTGGCGCCCGCTTCGTCGGGATCAGCGCCGGGCTTGGCGCCGGGCTTGCCTGGGGGCTTGCCTGCGGGCTTACCGGTCGGGGGGCGCCCCCCGGGCTTGAAGGTGCCTGGCTTCGGCTTCTGACGCCCGCCGGGGTTGAACTGACCGAGGACCGCGCCGGACCCGCTCGGCGCCGCGTGGGCAGACGGCGTGGTCCCAATCAGCGCGGCAGCTAGGCAGACGAGGGTGACGGAGCGCACGCGCACGATGGATAGCCTAGATCGTTCGGTCAGCTCCGCAAAGACCGGCCTCATTTCCCTTTGAACGCGGGGCTGCTCTCGGATTTGGCGTCCGGCGGCGGGTCGTGGCAGTTTCTCGGGAGTCATGTCGGGGTCTGGGAAAGTGTCACGGTGACCCACGCGGTGAAGCGTCCGCCGCTCGGCCCCGTGCGAGCGCTCGTGGTCGCCACCACGGCGCTGGTGCTCGTCAACGCCGTGGCCATAGGGCTGCAATCCCCGTCGGCGGGGGGAGCGGCGGTGCGTGCGCTGCGCCACCTGTTCGATGCGGGTCAACACCTCGCCCTCGGCCTGCTCCTCGCCGCCGTCGTCGCCGCCCTGCAGCGCGTCGGGCTTGGACGTCGCGGCGCCGTCATCGCTGTCGGCGTCGCGGCGGCCTCGCTCTCCATCCCAGTGCTCACCAGCGACGTCAGCAACTTCGCCTGGCGCGTCGCGCCGTCCTTTCCCAAGGTGGTTCACGGCGCCGTCGGCGTCGGCGTCGGGGCCTCGTTCTCGGCGGCGGTCTGGCTCGGCACCGTGCCGCAGAAGCCGCTGCTCCGCGCCGCGCTGGCCATCCTTGGGCTCGGCGCCCTCGCGGCCAACCACGTGCTCTTGCCCGCGGACTATGCGGGTGTTCACCTGTTCGTGACGCTGATGGGCATCGCGGTGATCACGGCCGCGCTGAGCCGGGTGGCGCTGCCGCGGGGCTGGCCCGTCGTAGTCCGGGTCACTCCCTGGGCGCTGGCGTCGTCGCTGGCTGCGTTCTGCGTCGGCGTTTGGCCTGGTACCCCCGTCGTCATGGAGCTCTTGCGCAGCGATGGCTCGGTCGTCATGCCGCTGCTCGCGCGCGCCCACGCCGCACGCACGCGCACCGAGGCGCCCATCCCCGTACACAGTCGGGCGTGGTTTCAGCCGCGTGCGTCCGCGCCGCCCGTCCCGCCGTCGCGCGCGGTGCGACTGCCCGGGCCGCCGGTGGTGCTCCTCTTGTCCATCGACGGGCTGCGGGCCGACGTGGTGCTCGAGGGCAAGCACGACGCCTACATGCCGTTCTTGGCCAAGCTACGCGACGGCGCGCTGGCGTTCGACCACGCTCGAACCCCCGGCGCGCAGACCGTCTACACCATGAGCAGCCTGTTCTCGTGCGTGTACTTCTCGCAGCTCTATTGGTCCAAGCATCGAGGCAACATCTGGCCCGCGGCGGACGAGACTCCGCGGTTCCCCGAGTTCTTGACTCGCGCTCGAGTTCGTACCTTCAACGTCACGCCCGCGCCCTGGTTGGTCAACGACATCGGGGTCGTGCGGGGCTTCGCCGAGGAGGTGCACACTCCGCCGCCGCGGGGTACGAAGTACACGCCCGCGGCTACCATCACGGACGAGTTCATCGCGCAGCTTTCGAAGCTCGGGGACGGGCCCGCGTTCGGGTTCACTCACTACCTCGATACCCACGACGGGATGCGGCGCGGCGCCCCGGGAGATTCTGCTCTCGAGAAGCACCTCAGTCAGCTGAAGGTGGTGGACGGTGAGCTCGCGCGCATCGACGCGGCGGTCAGGGCGCGTGGGCTCTCGGACCGGACCGTCCTGATCGTGACCTCGGACCACGGTGAGGGCTTCGGCCAGCGCGGCGTGAAGGGGCACTCCGCGCACCTGTACGACGAGCTACTTCGCGTCCCGCTCTTCGTGCGCACCCCCACGCCCACCGCCAAGCGCGTCAGCACGCCCGTCAGCGTCATCGACCTCGGCCCCACGATCTTGGATCTGTTCGGCCTGCCCACGCCGGGCCGCTGCATGGGCGAGACCCTCGCTCGCTTCACCAGCAAGGAGCCGCCGAAGCTCACCCGACCCATCGCCGCTGAGGGGCGCCAGAAGAAGATGCTCCTGCTGCAGGATCGCTACAAGGTCATCCTGGACGATCGGGTGAACACCGAGGAGGTGTACGACCTGGCCTCGGACCCGAAGGAAGAGCGCAACTTGATCGCCCACGACGAGGTCAACGCAGCGTCCTGGGTCTCGCTAGCCCGTCAATTCTTCGACGTGCATACGCTGAAGCGCGACGGGTACGTGGTGCCGTTTCGGCGCTGACGATCATGTCGATGCGACGCGGGGACGGCGGGATGCTGCCGGTGCTTCCAGGTGGTCACGGAAACGCGACGGGACTGGACGTCGGGACGAGTATGGATTCGCCGCCGAGCAGCCGGCCGTAGGAGTTCATGCCCCAGCACACGGCGGTGCCGTTCTGGCGCCGGGCGCAGGTGCTGTGCCCGTAGGGGATCGGTACGCGGTAGGTGGAGACGGTCGTCGCGTCGCTCAGTCCCGTGACGGTCACCGGCGTCAGCGACGACGTGCGAGTCCCATTGCCGAGCTGGCCGCTGCCGTTGTCCCCCCAGCAGCGCACGGTGCCGTCCGCGAGCACCGCGCAGGTGTGCTGACCACCGCCCGAGAGCGCTACCGCGCCGCCCAGCACGGCGGGCTGCGGGAAGCCCTGGTTCGTCGTGTTGCCGTTGCCGAGCTGCCCCGAGTCGTTGCCTCCCCAGCAACGCACCTCGTCGCTCGCGCCGACGATGGCGCAGGTGAAGCGGCCGCCCGCCGCGATCTGCTTGACGCCGGTCAGGGTCGACAGCAGCACCGGCGCAGTCTGCGTGCCAGTCGCGCCGATGCCGAGCTGGCCGTTGCCGTTCGCCCCCCAACACGACACGGTTCCCCCGGCGTGCAGGACGCACGCGTGGAGCTCGCCGGCGGTGACGGCCACCGCGTCGGTGACTCCGCTGACCGGTCCGGGCAGAGAGGTCGACGGAGTGGTTGCGCCAATGCCGAGCTGGCCGAGGCCGTTGGCTCCCCAGCAGTGCGGCACGCCCGCGACCAGCGCGCACGCGAACTCCCCGCCGGCGACGACGACGCTGGGATCCGTGAGGTTCA
Source organism: Polyangiaceae bacterium (assembly GCA_019637295.1). Lineage (GTDB taxonomy): Bacteria > Myxococcota_A > Polyangia > Polyangiales > Polyangiaceae > JACKEA01. The sequence goes on along the minus strand of JAHBVX010000013.1, from coordinate 43,114 downwards.
TCACCTTGTGGGGGCCGCTGCCTGCGGCCGTGGTGCCGAGTGAGAAGGCGGCGTTCAGCCCCCAACACCACGCTTCACGCGAGCCGTCGGCGCCGATCACCGCGCACGAGAAGCGAGTCCCTCCGGTCAAGCTGCGCACGGGGCTCGTGGGCAGCGGCATGGCTAGCGGTACCGCCGTCGCGTCTCCCACGACGCTCTGCACGAGCTGACCGTTGATGGACAGCCCGCCGCAGCGTACCTCCTGTGCGAGTGCTACGCAGCTGTGGTTGCCGCCCAGGGCGATGTGCCCCAGGCCGCCGAGCGGGGTCGCGCCGCCGATGGGGAACGGCAGGGTCTTCACCAGGACGTCGCGCACCCCGAGCTGGCCGCTCCAGTCGTGACCCCAGCACGACGCAGCCCCGCCGTGCAGCACACACATGGAACCCGAGCCTCCGTAGAAATCCGTCGCGCCCGCGGGCAGGCCCGTCACCGCCAGCGGAGTCGGCTCTTGCGCGCTGGGGGTCGCCGTCAGCAGCTGGCCGAGCGTATTGTTGCCCCAGCCGAAGGCGCCGCTCGCGGTCCGCGCCAACACGTGATGGCGTCCCATTCCCACCTGCTGCACGGCGGTCAGGCTCGACTTTACCGGGGTGGGCCTGACCGTGGTGGTGCCGTCGCCAACGGCGCCCGACGAGTTCCTTCCCCAGCAATACAGGTCACCCACGCCGTCGATCGCGCAGCTGGCGCTCTCCCCTGCGGCTATCTTCTGGATCCCGCTCAGACCCGAGACCGTGACGGGTGACACCGACGTCTGCGACTGCCCATCGCCCAGCTCGCCGTTGGTTCCCCGACCCCAGCAGCGCACCGTGCCGCCTTGGATCAGCGCGCACACGTGCAGCGGCGCGGCCGACAGCGCGATCGCCCCCGCGACGCCGGACACGCGAGTTGCCCGCGGGATGATCTCACCCACCACGCCGCTGCCCGCGGTGCCCAGCTGGCTGTAGCCCCAGCACCACACGTCCCCTTGGTCGTCGAGCGCGCAGAAACCCTCCGCGAACCCATCCACGACCTCGAACACGCGTGTGGCGAACTGCGGATCATTCGAGGTCACCGCTGTGGGCGACACCCTCGGCGAGAGCAGCGTGCCGTCCCCGACCGCGCCGCCCTGGTTACGCCCCCAGCACCACAGCTTGCCCGTGGTGTCGACGGCGCAGGCCGCGACCACGTTCTCCGCCACGCCCACGGACTTGGCTGTGACTCCAGGCACGGGTGTCGGTGCGGCGCGGGACAGGCGCGTGCCGTCCCCGATCCCGCCCTCGTCGTTCAGCCCCCAGCACAGCACCTGACCGTCGTGTCGCAACGCGCACGCGTTGTACGGCCCCATGCTCAGGGACACGACCGGGTTACACGCTCCGCCCACGCACGTGCCCGAACAGCTCTGCCCGCAGGCGCCGCAGTGCGCGCTCGAGGTGAGCACGTTCGTCTCGCAGCCCGTGCTCGCGCTACCGTCGCAGCTCAGGAATCCCGACGCGCAGCTCGCGATGGCGCACTGACCCGAGTCGCAGGCGTGGCTGGCGTTGGGGCCAGTGCAAGCGTTGCCGCAGCCGCCGCAGTGCTGCGCATCGGTCTGGGTGTTGGCGCAGGTCGCGCCGCACAGGGTCTGGCTGCCACAGTCGAGCGCGCACACCGGCGTCGGGCCCGACGCGTCGCACAGTTGCCCGCTCGCGCAAGCATCATTGCACGAGCCGCACGTGGCCGGCACCTGCAGCGACGTCTCGCACCCGTCGTCGCCCGTGGAGTTGCAGTCCGCGTAGCCGCTGGTGCAAGTGGAGACCAGGCACGTGCCGCTCGTGCACGCGACGGTGCCGTTGTTGCCCGCGCACACCTTCGCGCACACGCCGCAGTTGCTCGTGTCCCCCGCGACGAACACCTCGCAGCCATCGAGGAGGACGTCGTTGCAGTCGTCCCAGCCCACGTCGCAGCTGGTGATCACGCAGGTGCCGTTGACACAATCGACGGTCGCGTTGGGTCTCTGCGGACAGCTCACGCTGCACTCGCCGCCATCTGCCGCGTCGCCCGTCGCGTCACTCGTGGCGTCCGTCGCGGGTCCGTCCGTCGAGGTGTCCGCGCCCGCGTCGGCTCCGCCCTCGACGCTGGCGTCGTCGAGGCCGCCATCCTGCGGGGGCTGCTGGTGCGTGGCCTCCGACGTACACCCGACGACTACAAACAACCCCAATGCCATACGGCCCCAGTATCCCATGATGCCGATCATGGACTCGAAGCCGCGCGACGCGAAGGAGAAACTGCGGCTCGACCTGCCGCGGCTCGACGTGACCGCGTCTGACCGGCAAGAGACCGCAGCATTGGTGCCTCCGAGTCGTCCCCTTGACGTCGCCTCAGCGCGCTGCAGGCTCTCGGTCCACGGAGGAGCGTCATGCTGCGTTATCGCTTGTTGGGGAAGTCGGGCCTGAGGGTGTCGGAGATTTGTCTCGGCACCATGAGCTTCGGGGACGCCTGGGGCTTCGGTGCGGACGAGGCGACCAGTCATCGCATCTTGGATGCGTACGCCGAGGCCGGCGGCAACTTCTTGGACACCGCGAACAAGTACCACGGCGGGCAGACCGAGGAGATCGTCGGCCGCTGGCTCGAGGGCAAGCGCGACCCCATGGTGGTCGCGACCAAGTACACCCTCGGCATGAACCCGACGGATCCCAACTCCGCCGGCAACCATCGCAAGAACATGGTCACCGCGGTGGAGCAGAGCCTCACGCGCTTGCGCACCAACGTCATCGACTTGCTCTGGGTGCACGCCTGGGACGACTACACGCCTTACGAAGAGACGATGCGGGCGCTCGACGACCTGGTGCGCGCCGGCAAGGTGCTGTACGTGGGCGTGAGCGACGCGCCGGCGTGGGTGGTCAGCGCGGCGAACGTGCTGTCGGAGCTGCGCGGCTGGACGCCGTTCGTGGGGCTGCAGATCGAGTACAGCCTGCTGCAGCGCACGCCGGAGCGAGACCTGTTGCCGATGGCGCGGCACTTCGGCCTGTCGGTGCTCGCCTGGGGACCGCTCGGCGCCGGGGTGCTCACTGGCAAGTACACCCGCGCCAGCGTCGAGAACGACTCCCTGCGCAAGACGGGCAACGAGCAGCGCGGGCGCACGAAGGAGGAGTCGCTCTCGGTCGCGCGCGCCGTGGACGCCGTGGCCGACGAGATCGGCGCGACGAGCACGCAGGTCGCGCTCGCCTGGGTGCGGGCGCAAGGCTACGGGTTTCTGCCCATCGTCGGCGCCCGCAAGCTCGAGCAGCTCACGGACAGCCTCGGCGCCACCGACGTCAGCCTGAGCGACGCGCACTTGCAGCTTCTGAGCGACGTCAGTCGTATCGAGCTCGGCTTCCCGCACGACTTCTTGGCCTCCGACGGCGTCCGCAATCTGGTGCGGAGCGAGGTGCGCGGGCGGCTGGACGGACGGCCCGGCTAGCTCACGGGCACGGATCGTCGTACGACCACGTGCTCTGCCCATCGTCGACGTAGGGGCAGCGAGCGACCGTCCAGCCGCCGGTGGCGGCGCACGGGTAGCCGCAGAACTCCCACACGCCGCCGAACGCGCCGGAGAAGCACGTCGCGCCGCTCTCCGGAGCGGTCGCGGGGCAGGGGGACGGCGGGTTGGTGCCCATGGGCAGCGTCCAGCTCTTGCTGGCCCCGCAGTACAGCTGCGTGCCGGGGCAAGAGTCGAACGCGTTCGTGCAGCTCTTCGGCACCAGCTCCCAGAAGCCGCCGCTGGTGCACTCGGTGGTGAACGTCTGCTGTCCGCCCTGGCACGCGACCGTGTAGCTGCAGCTGAGCCCGGGCTCGCAGAGGTCGTAGACTTGGCCGAGCTGCTCGGGGCAGGTCCCCGCGTCCGCAGGAGCTCCACCCGTCCCGCCTCCTCCGGTCGCGCCCGAGCCGCCGATCGCGCCCGAGCCGCCGGTCGCGCCCGAGCCGCCGGTCGCGCCCGAGCCGCCGGTCGCGCCCGAGCTGCCCGTCTGTCCGCCACAAGCGCCCAGCGAGAAGCCGGCGACGGTAGTGATCACGAAGGAGGTGCGGAGGGGTCGTCTGACCATGACCGATGGCAAGTGCACATGGCATGCCGCGTCGCCAGCGCCGGCCATCCTCGAGCAAGCCCGCGGCTAGACTGCGGCCGGCGCGTAACTTGCTATGCCTCCAGCGGCGGGATGGAGCCCGAGGAAACCCGGCACAGATCGGGCCAATACCGGACAGAGCGATCATGAGGACCCACATCGAGCGACTGCGCCTGCGATTTCTGCTTGGCCTCACGGCCACGGGCGCGCTGGCGCACGCGGCCTGCGGCTCCACCACCCGAGACGACTCCCCCGGCGGCGGAGGCGCGGCGGGCAGCGGCGGCGCGGCCAGCGGCGGACTGACCTCCGCTGGAGGCAGCGTGTCGAGCGGGGGGAGCGTCGCGATCGGGGGCTCGGCGGGCAGCGCCGGAGCGCCGCCGGCGTGCCAGTACGGAAAGCCGGTGACCACCTGCTACACGCTGGCTCAGCTCGAGCACATGCTCAATAACCCGTACATGGGCGGAGAAGCGCCCCCGTTCCCGGGTGACGCGGGAGTCGACGGCGGCTACATCGTCGTCGAGGAGTGTCTGCCTGCGGCGCAGGTCCAAGACGACTGCTGTAACGGAGCCATGTCAGGCCCAGTCGAGCAAGGCGAGCAGTGCTGCTACGTCTTCTGCACGGGCGCCTGCTGCGGTCGCGCGTTCGTCGTGGGTGGCGAGCAGCGGCTGCCCGGATGCGTCGCGGGCTCGGACTGGCTCGCCGAGCGCGTCGCTCCGGTCGGTGAGCTCGAGCCGGCCGTGGGTCGCGCGCTCGCGCGCTCTTGGCTCGACGACGCACGCATGGAGCACGCCTCCATCGCGTCCTTCGCGAAGTTCACGCTGGAGTTGCTGAGCCTCGGCGCACCGGCGGACTTGGTTGCGGACGCGCAGCGGGCCGCGCTCGACGAAGTGGCGCACGCGCAGCTGTGCTTCACTCTCGCCTCGCGCTACTCCGGGCAGGACCGGGGGCCCGCCGCGCTGAACGTTCAGGGTGCGCTCGGGAGCGTGTCGCTCGCGGACGTGGCCGTGGCCACGCTGCGCGAAGGCTGCGTCGGAGAGACGCTCGCCGCCGTCGTCGCGCGCGCCCAGCTCGAGGGAGCGACGGACGAAGCCGTGCGCTCCGCTCTCGGTCGCATCGCCGAAGACGAAGAGCGACACGCCGAGCTCGCCTGGAGCTTCTTGCGCTGGGCGCTGTCCGTGGGCGGCGCCGCCGTGGCCGAGCGCGTACGCGACGCAGCCGCTGGCCTCGACCCCGCGGCGACGGCGGGGTTCGGCCTGGACGTCGAGTCCGATCCCGCCTGGCGCGCTCACGGTCGCCTCACCAGCGAGGAGCTGGCGAGCGTCCAGCGCGAGGTGATGACCGGCGTGGTAGCGCCCTGCGTCAGGGCGCTACTCGATGGCGACGTCGACGCGCTCGAGTGGGAGCGCCCGCTCGATGTCGCTCGGCGCGATCTGTACCAAGAAGCCCCGAGCGCCGCCGTTGATGTAGATGCGGTCTAGCGCGAAGATGCTGCGCTCCGCGTAGATGGGCAGGGTCTTCCGGAGCCCGAAGGGCGACGTGCCGCCGACCTGGTAGCCCGAGTGGCGCTCGGCGACCTCGGGCGAGCACGGAGCGACGCTCTTCGTTCCCAGGTGACGCGCCAGGTTCTTGCTGGAGACCTCGCGGTCACCGTGCATCAACACGCACAACGGCCGCCTCGCTTCGTCCTCGAAGATCAGCGTCTTGATCACGCAGTGCTCGTCCACGTCCAGCGCTGCGGCCGAGTGTCGCGTCCCACCTCGCGCTTCGTAGCTGAAGGTGTGCGGCACGAACTCGACCTTTGCGGCTCGCAGCGCGCGCACGGCGGCGGTGCTCGGCAGGCTGTCCTTCGCCATGCCCGAGCGTTATCACGGCCAAGCGCAGGCTTCTCAACGTAGTTGCACGCGATGGATGACCGAGGTGGCGGCGCCGGGAGCCGGTAGAAACTCGAGCTCGGACACGGTGCGCTCGAGGCAGCGGGCGGTCGTCGCGGGCAGCCCCTCGTCGCGGACGACGACTCCGGAGGCGGTCCCGGTGGCGTCGACCCTGAAGGACAACGTGACCGAGCTTGGAGCCAGACCGCGGGTGCACGCCAGGAGACGCCCGGCGTTTCGCGCCATCACTCGCGCGACGACGTCGCGCGACACGCGCAGGGTCGGCTGCGGTGCTCGGGGGTGGTGCGCCGCGAGGCTCGCGCGGCGCTCAAAGAGCGCGGCGTCGACGACCCCCGTCCCCTGCTCGCTCCCCGCGCCCGCGCCGCGCCCGAGCGGGCCCGAGCGGCCGAGCCCGATGCCCGCGCGGGCTCCTCCGCCTCCCGGCCCCAAGCCGCGGAGCGCGAGACCCCCGCCGAGGGGATCCTCCGGCTCGGGTCCGAACGTGTTGCCCAGGATGTCTGCGTCGTCCTCGGCGTGCGCGTCCTGCTCGCCGAAGGGCGCGTCGACGGCTTCTCGGCCGGGCTCGTCCGTGGGAACGCTCAGCTCACTCCATGATCCGTCGTCCTCCGCGGAGCCCCAGCTCCCCGGCGCGACTCTGCCGATGCTCGCCAGCGAGTGGCTGCCCGCGCCCGCGAGCGTGCGCCGCGGGTGGCGCGCGACGACGCGATCTCGGTCCCTGGGAGCCGTGACCGACCACGTCCCGAGCGCCCTCGGTGCCGAGGGGTTGCCCATGGGGCCCTCGCCGCGGAGAGCCCGCGCGCCGCCGCCGCCGAGCCGCTGGTCTGCCCGGGCCCGCGGGACTTTGTGCCCCGCGAGCCGCACCTCCGCGGATCGCTCGGCGGCCGGCGTCTCGGCGACGATGAGCTTGGGCGCGCCGGCAGCCGGAACGTCGATCGCGCGGACCCAGGGCCGCCAGTCGGGCGACGTCCTCCACGACGCGCGCGCGGCGCCGCCGTTCGAGCGCGAGAGGACGTCGGGTGGAGCGCGGTGTCCGACGTGTTGGCTCAGGGAGTTCCAGTCTGCGTTCAGCGAGCCGGGGAGTGCCGTGACCGCGCTCGCGGCTGCCGCGTACGCCAGCGCGCCGCAAACGACGGCGACACGCCCGCGCCAAGCTCGGGTGACTCGTGGGAAGCGCGGCGGCGCGTCCGAGGCGGCGCGCACCGAGAGCGTCAGCGCGCCAAGGGAGAGCTCAGCGCTCTCGGTCCCACGCACGACGGTCGCGCCGTCGGGCGAGACGACTAGCGCGTCACCTGCACGGTCGATGGTCACCGTGTGTCGCTCACCCGGGATCACGAAGTCCGCGCGTGACACGTCCGGACCGATCTCGAACCGCTGCTTCGGGCGCAGCGTGCGGTAGCACAAGAGCGAGTCGCCCCACGCGAGGCTGACCTCCACGCACCCATGCTCCCTCGAAGGCATGGGGGTGTGACAGCGCTGGTCGCCTCAGGTTCCCCGCGCCGCCACTGTCGGAACGATCACCCTCGGGCTCACGGAAACCCCGGGATGCTCCCGCCGCACTGGCTCGAGCAGTTCTGCAGGAAGCACTGAATGGCCTGGAAGGCCTTCAGCCCGGCCTGGAAGTCGCCGTTGAAGCAGCCGAGCAGGCACTGGAAGTTCAGCCCACCGCCGCCACCACCGCCGCCCGCCAAGCAGTTCTGGAACGCGCAAATCGCTCCGTCACGGCACGCTTGATCGAGCAGACACTCGCCCACCGCGGGGCACTGGTTCTGGACGCACATGAAGCACGCGAGCGGTCCCGTGCCGCCGCCGCCTCCGACGTTGCCCACGCCACCGAAGTTGAAGCCTCCGGTGCCACTTCCCCCGGTACCCACCACGCCGCCGCTGCCGCCGCTGCCGCCCGCGCCGCAGGGACAGCCTTCCGCGTCCCGGCACTGGCCCAGCCCTTGAGCTGCGTTCGCGGCGTCGCCAAACGGGCCGCCGTTCTGGTTGATGACCTGCTGGCAAGGGCCCAAGTAGCAGTCCACGCCGCTGCAGCCGCTCTGGTCGACGCAGCTCATGATGTCCTGGCAGCCGTCCGTGTCCGTGCACTCGTCGTACTCGTCGGGACACTGCTCGCAGCCGCAGCCCTCGCACTCGTTCACGATGCCAGTGCAGTTGCCCGCGAACCCGCCGCTGCCGCCGCCGACTCCTCCCGTCGCGCCCCCGGCGCCGCCGCCGCTGACGTTGCCGCTTCCGCCGGTCGCGCTCGTACCGCCCGAACCCGAGGTGCTCCCGCCAACACCAGCGTCCGCGTCCGGAATGGGACCAAAGTCGATCGTGGAGCGCCCGCAGGCGAGGGTCAGAAGCCAGCTAGCACCCGCGACGACGAACACGCGGCGAAGAGTCGGTGAGCGCATGACACAGCTCCGTTGAAGGTGGCCAGGATCCGAGCAGCCACAGGGCTTTTAGCACGACGGCGGGGCGTCGTGGGGCGCCTGCGCCAAATGTCCAACGCCGGCGCGCCGCATGGTAAACCAGCGGCGAGATGACGCAGGCGGACGAGCCGGAGAGCCCGACGGACCCGGAGAGCCCGGGTGAGCCTCCGGGGCCCGAGCCCCGAACCCCGGGCCGCATCCTGCAGGAGTCCGAGTCACCTTCCGTCGACGCCGCTCGCCCCGCGCCCTCCGCCCCCGCCTCGGAGCAGCTCGCACGGCAGCGCGAAGAGCGCGGCCAGGCGATCGGCCGCGTCGCACGCTGCCTGACGCTCTCGGCGCTGCTCGGCTTGTCGCTCGTCGTACTCCTGCAGTTCACCATCCGCGCGACCTGGCTCACCCAGTTCATCACCGAGAACGAGCTCGGCATGCCCGAGCGCATGCGCATGATCTACAGCATGGTCGGCGGGCTCGGGGCTGGCGCGCTGGCGAGCGCCGCCATCATGGTCGTGCTCCGGCGCAAGGGGGTGCCCCTCGCAGACTTCGAGCGCGTGCTCTGGTTCTTGTCGCCGCTCATTCTGCTGCCGGTGCTGCCTCAGATCTTCCGCTGGAAGCCCTGGAAGGGAAAGCACAACGACCTGCTCCCGGTGCTCCTGTTCGTCGTGCTGGCGGCGGAAGTACTCTTCGTGCGCGCGCTCACCAACGTGCCTGCTCGCGTCACGCGCGCCGTCGATTGGCTGGCGGAGCGCGCGCCGGGTGTCTGGAGACGGCACGGGCCGCTCATCGTGCTCCTGAGCGCCATCACCGCCTACGCGGTGTTCATGAGCTTCTTCAACCTACGCTGGCACTACAAGATCCGCACGCACAACTTCGACCTGGCGATCGACAACAACCTGATCTACTCCGCGCTCGAGGGTGGGCACATGGAGAGCACGGTCTCCTTCGGCAAGAACGCCAAGGAGTACCTCGCGGCGCACGCCAAGTTCGGTCAGTACGTGATCTTGCCGATCTACGCGCTCTACCCCAAGCCGCAGACGCTGATCGTGATTCAGGGCGTGTTTCTCGGCCTCGCCGCGCTGCCGCTGTGGGCCATCGCCAAGCGGTTCGTGAGTCCGTGGGTCGCCGTGGTGATCGCGCTGGCCTACCTCAGCTACCACCCGGTCCACAGCGCGAACTTCACCGAGTCCAAGTACCTCTCGCTGTCGGCGGTGTTCATCTTCGCCACCTTCTGGGCCGTGCTCGAGCGGCGTTGGTTCTGGACGGTGCTCTTCTTCGTGTGCGCCACCGTGATGCGCGAAGACGTACCCATCGGGTTGGCTGTCGGCGGCACGGTGCTGTTGCTCTCGGGCAAGCGCCCCGTCGCCGGGTTCGTGATGGCGCTCGTCAGCACCGTGTGGTTTCTGATCCTACGCTTCTGGATCATGGACAAGGCCGGGGAGTGGTGGTTCCCCGGCATGTACAAGGGCCTGTTCGCTCCCGGGCAGACGGGCTTCACCAGCGTGTTCAAGACGTTGGTCACCAATCCGTTGTTCGTGCTCGGCAAGATCATCACCAAAGAGAAGGTCTTCTATTTGCTGCACCTGTTGGTGCCGCTCGCGTTCCTCCCGGCGCGGCGTTGGTATCTGTGGGCAGCGTTCGTGCCCGGCGCGCTGCTCACGCTGTTGGTCACGGACTACAAGCCCATCTTCGGGTTCTCGTTCCAGTACGTCATGCACTGGGTGCCCTACCTGTTCATGGCGGTGCCTCTGGCCGTCGCCGCGCTCGAGGCGTCGGGTGGGCGCGCGCGCGCCTTGGGCGCGGTTGGCGCCATGGCGTTGTCCACCGCCGCGCTCAGCTACCACTACGGCGCGTTCTCGGCGCGGGATGGCTCGGTCCGCGGTGGGTACCACAGCATCGAGTTCGGGTACTCGGACGCGGAGCGTGCTCGCTACACGGCGCTGCTCGACGTGATCGGCGCGATCCCGCCGAAGGCCAGCGTCACCGCGACGGAGACCGTTGGGCCCCATGTCTCCTCTCGCCGCTACATGTATGCCATGCGCCGTGGTCTATACGACGCGGAATACTTGCTCGCGTCGAGCCGCGAGCTCGATTTCGAGCAGACGCGAAAGGTATTCACCGAGGGCGTGAAGTCCGGCCGCTACGGCGTCGTCAAGCGCAACATGGACTTCGCCGTGCTCAAGCTCGGTCACGACACGTCGGGCAACGCGCAGCTGATTCAGGACTGGAAGCTGTGACGGCGGCGGAGCCTCGCGCCCCCCGCGGCGCCTTGGCCCAGGTGGTGCGCGTCACCATCGGCCTGTTAGCGCTCGCGTTCGTGGTCTGGACGTTCCGCGACATCGCTCGCCGGTGGGATCCGAGCGCTCTGGTCATTCGCTGGCCTTGGGTGGTCGCAGCGATGTTGCCCCATGCTCTCGGTGTCTGGATCCTCGCCCGGGGGTTCGTGCTCTTGCTCGAGCGCTTGAAGGGCGCGTCCGTCCCCGTGGCGCCCGCTGTCGCGCTGCACATCGAGTCGCAGCTCGCGCGCTACGTCCCCGGCAAGCTGGGTGTCCCCCTGGTGCGCATCGCCGGAGCCGATGGGCTCGGCGTCACGCGCAGCGCCATGGCGAGCGCCGTGCTGCTCGAGATCCTGTCGTTCTTGAGCGTCGGCGGGCTGGTCGGGTCGGCGCTCCTGGTCGCGACCCGCGGTGGTGCGCCCGAACAAACCCGAGCCATCAGCACTTGGCTGGTCCCGGTCGCTCTAGGGTTCGTGGTGCTCACGGTAGTGCTCGTGCTGTTGGACCGCCGGCGACTACCGAGCGGGTTGCTGCACCGGCTCGGCCTGACGGGTGGCGGTCCGTTGGTCCCCATCGTGGTGCCGCTCACGCACGCGCTCTATTGGCTCACCTGGGCGCTGCACGGCGGCATCGTCTGCCTCGCGGTGGGCGCGCCCCTCGGCGGAGCCGTCGCTGCGTCCGGCCTGTTCGTGCTCGCGCCCATCCTTGGCTTCCTTGCCTTGGTGGCGCCCGCGGGCGCTGGCGTGCGCGAGGCGGTCCTGACGGCGGGCCTCGTACCCGCGGTGGGCGCCTCCGGTGCGCTCACCGCGGCGCTGCTGTCCCGCGGGGCCACGCTGGTCATCGACTTTGGGATGTGGCTCGTAACTCGGCGCCCCAGCGCCTGAGCGTCAGCGCGGGTGGGAGCGGGCCAGTAGCCAGGGGTAGCTCGTGGCGAACCGGTCGACGCGGAAGCTCCGCTCCAGCAGTCGCCGAAAGGAGCGCCCCCCCCAATGATTCACGTGATCGATGTCGTTGCCCAGCCGCGTGACGTTCTTGCCGCGAGCCAGGTTGCTCAGCATGAAGAAGGGCTCGTGGGGCACGCTGAAGATCGCCTGCTTCGGCTCGAGCCCCCGGAGCACCTCGACCGCGCGGGCCGGGTCGTCCACGTGCTCGAGCACCTCACAGCACAGCAGCACGTCCGGCCGTACGCCCAAGTCTGCGACGTCGTACAGGCTCGCGCAGTGCGTCTCGATGGTCGGGAAGCGGCGCGACAGCTCCGCGAGATCTCCCGCGCTCGAGTCGACGCCGACGAACTTCGTGCCGGGCAGCTTCTCTGCCAGGTATCCGGACAAGAAGCCCTCGCCCACGCCGACCTCGAGTACGGTCTGGGCCGGCAACGCCTCGACGAACAGGTCGTGCAGTTCCCGCACGAAGCGCCGAATGAGCAGGCGCTGCACCGGATTCGGGTTGCGGTACTTGGGGGTCGAGAAGCGATCGAAGTAGGCGTCCGGGATCATGAGACCTCGCTCGGCGCGGGCTCCGGGGCGCTGGCCCGCTGGGAGACGGGACTACTGAGCGCGCGCTGGGGGTGAGCCACCACCCGGCGCACGACGAAGGGCATGTCCGCGCGGGAGTGCACCATCAGCTCGGCGATCAGGCCAGTGGCCAAGATCTGGACTCCCACGACGACGAGCAGCACCGCCAGGCTGAGCAGCGGCCGGTGCCCGATGGCTTCACCCATGAGCTTGAGGACGACCAGATAGGCGCCGACCCCCAGGCCGCTGAGCAAGGTGAGCGTGCCCAGGCCGCCGAAGAAGTGGGCGGGTCTACGCTCGTACTTCATCAGGAAGACGACCGTGAGCAGGTCCATCAGGCCGCGGAAGAAGCGGCCGCCCCCGAACTTGCTCACGCCGTGCTGACGCGCGTGGTGCTCCACGACGATCTCGCCGACGCGAAAGCGCTTCCAGTGCGCGAGGACGGGGACGAAGCGATGCAGCTCGCCGTACAGGCGGACGTTCTTCAGTACTCGATGACGGTAGGCTTTGAAGCCACAGTTGACGTCGTGCAGCGTGATGCCGGTCGAGCGACGCACCATCCAGTTGAACACTCGCGACGGCAGCACCTTCGTGAAGGGGTCGTTGCGTTTCTCCTTGTAGCCCGAGACTACGTCGAAGCCCTCGTTCAACTTCTCCAGGAACCTGGGGATCTCCTTGGGGTCGTCTTGCAGATCCGCGTCCAGGGTAAATACGATCTCTCCTGAGGTTTGGCGGAACCCTGCCGCGAGCGCGGCGCTCTTGCCGAAGTTGCCCTGCAGCTCGATCAAGCGCACCTCGGGGTACTCTCCTACGAGCCCCTCGACCACCGCTGCCGAGTCGTCCGTGCTGCCGTCGTCGATGAACAGCACCTCGAACGTCTCTCCGGGTCCGAGCAAGGGGCGCACGGCCTCGGCGATGCGGTCGAACAGCTCGCGCAGCGTCTTCTCCTCGTTCAGGAACGGGATCACGAAGGACAGTCGCGGACGGTCGGACACCTCCCGAGCGGAATACCATGGCTTCGGGTGGTGGTGGTGCCTCTCGTCGCGTCACCAGCGCCGATACGGAACCTGGTAGCCTTCCTGCCGATGGGTGTGCACGTGGAAGAAGTTCGCGAGGGTTCCGGCCAGGTCTCCGTGACGGTCCGGGGAGCTCTCGACCAAGTTGTCGAGCTCGCCCGGGTCGGCGATTAGGTCGTAGATTTCTAGCGTCTTGCGACGGGTGTCGTGGATGACCTTGACGCCCTTGGGAGAGATCAGCGCGCGCTTGAGCTGCGCCTCCGCCACGATGGGGCGGGTGAGGCGCCGCTCCGACCCAATGAGCCAAGGGAGCAGGCTCTGCCCCATCATCGTCGGGGGTGTCCCGACCCGGAACGCGTCGAGGACAGTGGGACCGACGTCGACCAGGCTCACCGGGACGTCGACCCTCCGCGCTTTCAGCTGAGGTGACGCGAAGACGAGGGGGACCCGGAGAAGCTCGTCGTACAGACTATTGGAGTGAAACGTGAGTCCGTGCTCGCCAAACGCCTCGCCGTGGTCCGAGAACAGGATCCAGACAGTGCGGTCTTGGAGCTGACGAGCCCGAATGGTGGCGACCCACTCTCCGAGCTCCTCATCGACCTTGCCGAGGGATGCCAGGTACCCTTCCTTGGGAGTCGCGCGCTTGCCAGCCGCCGTGTAGGGCGCGTGAGCGTCGAGAAAGTGAATGAACGCGAATAGCGGGCCGTCGCCCTGCTTCGCGAGCCGCTCCCGGAGTCGTCTCCCCGCTTGCGCCGCGCTCGGGTAGCCCCGGACTCGCGCGCTCTGTTCCTCGGTGAAACCGCGGACGATGCCGAACTCGTTGAGCAACCAGCCTGCGGTGTCGACCGTGACGGTGGCGACGCCCTGAGCTGCGAGCAGCTCAGGGAAGCGCGGCGAAGGATCGCTGTGAGGGAACACCTCTGGCCGGCGCTTGACATACTCCGTCCAGTAGAGCTGCGAGTAGTAGCGACTCGCGAACAACGAGGCGATTGCAGGCGCGGTTGACGCGCCCGGCGAACGAGCGTTGGTGAACCAGACGCCCGAGTCACGCAGCGCGAACAAATTGGGCAACGTCGCGCGCAGGGACTCGTCGTGCAGCACGTCCGCGCGCATGGAGTCGAAGCCAATCATCAGCACGATCGCGTCGGGCGGCAGGGGGTTGGGCTTGGATGGCCGCAAGACCGGGAGCCGCCCACGGTCGACGAACCACTCGCGCTGATCCGGTGGGACGCTCAGAGGTGTCGTCGCCTCGCTGAGGTAGGGCGCTAGGAAGGGCATGAGCACTGCGACGGGCTGATGAGAGAGCTCGATGAGCGCGCGGTTCGAGGGGCGCGCCACGAGACCGGCGACCGAGATCACCACGAGCGCACCCCAGCCCGCGACTCGGAGCCACCGGGAGGGTGGGAAGCGCACGGGGAAGCACGCTCCCGTCAGGGCAGCGCCCAAGCCGAGACCGGCCGCGACGGTGACCCAGAGATGCACTCCTGGGTAGGCGAGGGGGAACAGGTAGGCGTTCAGCGCGGTCGCGCTCGTCGCCCCCAGCAGCAGACCCAGTCGCCACCAGGGTCGCGCCAGCGCACGCCCAACGGTGTGGCTTGCGACGAGGCCCGCCGCCGCGACGAGGGAGAGCAGCGCGTGGCCCGCCGCCGGCGGCAGCCATGCTGGCATCGCCGCGACCCTCCCGGACAGGTCGTCCGCCAGCGCTAGCGCGCAGAAGAGCCAGCCAGCCAGTGCGGCGAGCACGCTACCTGCCCGCCGGCCCGCCCGAGGCACTTCGCGCCAGAGCAGGCTCGCCACGCCCAGGATCGTGCCGATGACGATGGTGTGGGCGACCACGAAGCCCTGCGCCTGAAGCCAAGTGCGCGCTGGCGTCGTCGCGGGCAGTCGAACCGCCAGCAGCACTGCATGCGCCAGCGCTAGCCACAGCCACGCCAGCACCTGCGCGCCGGGAGGCGTCAGGCCGACATGAGTCGCTAGATCGCCCCGTGTGGCAGCGTGAGTGATGGTTCGTGGGGGCGTGTCGGGTGTGTTCACTGCTTCGTCGATGCGCCGTCACTCTACCGACAACTGAACGTCATCACCGACCCAAATCGGCAAGGCGGTCTCGCACAGGCTCCTCCGCGTCATGAGCGTCACGTAGCCAAGCTGCCCCGAACGCGACGGAATGGACGTTCCCGCGCCGGTCGCAGGAGACGTTCGCCGCGGTCTCGGCCAACAAGGGACCGGGCACCGCTTGGGACGCGCCGGGGATGGTGCGAATCAAGATCCCCTTCGGCAACATCACCGCCGAGTCGATGGGGGTGTCAGAAGCTCACGCCAGGGCGATATCGCGAGCGGTGAGTCACCGGTTGCCGGAGGCAGCGGCGGAGGCGGAACCTGGTGACCCAGGCGGGATCCTGGTACGCTTCCGTTCGTGTCCGGAAGCAGCCCACGCCGCGTCGTTGTGAGCAGAATCTTTCGGGATGGTCAGACCCCTCCGGAAGACGACTGGGCTGGAACCTCCGTGGCGGAACGCATCGACGCCGTCTGGGAGCTAACCCGACAATGTCTGACCTGGAACCGCCCAGCCAACGATGAACCAAGACTTCAGAGATTTGTTAGCCGAGTTCAACGCGCGCGGCGTTGAGTATCTCGTTGTTGGCGCGCACGCCCTCGCGGCTCACGGATACGTTCGCGCGACCAAGGACCTCGACGTCTGGGTCCGGCCAACCACCCGCAATGCCCCTCGTGTTCTCGCCGCTCTTGCCGCCTTCGGCGCGCCGCTTCACGACCTGACCGAGGCCGATATGGCTTCCCCCGGCACGATCTTCCAGATTGGCGTTGCCCCGATCCGAATCGACATCATCACCTCCATCGACGGGGTCGAGTTCGACGACGCCTGGCCGACACGGCTGCTCGCGCCGTTCGCGGACCAGACAGCGTCAATCTTGTCTCGCGCAGATCTGATCCGGAACAAGCGTGCCGCCGGCCGCCCCCAGGATCTATTGGACGTGAAGTGGCTCGAGACTCACGAGCCGGTTTAGCGACTCTAGGATCGATCCGTCGCCGGCGCTACGCCCGCGCCCGCGCGACCACGACGCTGCTCATCGCCGCCGGTGAGCGGCGACGAGCACCCTAGAATCGCGATCACTTCGACTCGCGCATCCAAGCAATCGGCTGCGACCGCCGCGACGAGCAACAGCCGACGACCAGCGTCTTGACCTGGTCCGCGAACACGGCGTACCAGGGTCGGGCGCGCTCCACCGGGATGGCGTTCGCACCGTATTGGCGGTGTCGCTCAGCGCACTCTCCTCATCGAGCCCTCGCTCGATAGCGCTGTCCAGTTCGCGGGTGATCCCAGCGGCAGCCGAGCGGCGCGACGCCTCGGGCGACACGCTTGGCAGACTGGCGCTGCAGCGGCGCCGCTGGGAGCCCATCGTCAACCCTTCGGTTCGCTCGCGGGCTCCTCCGCGTCCTCCTCGGAGAGGAGCCGATTCACCACACACTCTCGCACACCGCGCCCTTGCACCGCCCGAACGCGCAGCTCGACGCCTTGCCAGACCACCTGGTCACCCACCTCCGGGGGGCGCTCCAGCAGCGCCAGCACCAAGCCGCTCACGGTGTCGACCTCAGGGTGGTCGAGCGCGAGCTCCAAGTGCTCGCCCAGCTCGTCGAGCCGCGCGGTACCGAGCACCCGCAGCTCTCCCGCCGACTCGTACACCGGCGCGAGCCCGGCGGGCCCGTCGGAGATCTCGCCGACCACCTCCTCGAACAGGTCCTCGACGGTCACGATCCCCGCAGTGCCACCGTGCTCGTCCATCACGACGGCGAGCTGAGTGCGCGCCTGTCGCATGCGAGCGAGCACGGTGTCGAGCTCCGTGGTCTCGGGCACGAACGGAACGGCTCGGACGACGTCCTCCGGCAGCGACTGCCCTTCCACCACGACGCCGAGCAGATCGCGGAGCAGCACCAGGCCCACGATCCGGTCCAGCGTCTGGTCGTACACCGGGTAGCGCGTGTGACGTGCCGTCTGAACGACCTCGATGATCTCGCTCACGGTGGCGCCCCGCCGGATCCCCGCGACCCGCACCCGCGGCGTCATCACCTCGACCGCAGTCCGCTCTCCGAACTCGAACAGCTCGACCAGCACCTCCCCCGCTTCCGCGTCGATCTCGCCGCTCTCGATGCTCTCTTCCACCACGAACCGGAGCCCGTCGGCCGTGAGAGTCGAGGTCGCCGCTTCGCGCTGAACACCGAACAGGCGCAGCACCCCGAGGCCCAGGGCGTTCAGCCCCGTGACGAGTGGCCACATGGCTCGCTGAAACCAGCGCATCGGTGTGCTGATCCACAGCGCCGTGGCCTCTGCGTGCTGCAGCGCCAGGGTCTTCGGTACCATCTCGCCCAGGACGATGTGCAGGTACGTCAAGAGCGCGATCGCGATCACGCTCGCGAGGGCGTGAACCGAAAACCAGGAGTCGATGCCGAGTCGACCGAGCGGCTCCACCAGCGCGATCGCCAGCTGGTGCTCGCCGTACATCCCGAGCCCCAAGCTGGCAAAGGTGATCCCCAGCTGTGCGGTGGCGATGTACAAGTCCTGCCGCTTCGGATCGCTCAGCACCTCGAGCACGACCTTGGCCAGACGGCTACCGTCGGCGGCGCGGCGCTCGATGGCAGCCCGCGGGGCGCCGATGATGGCAAACTCCGCGGCGACGAACACGCCGTTCAAGACAATCAGCACGAAGACGACGAGGGCGACGACCATCTCAGCGCGCCTCCCCGGTAGCATCCGCGGCCGCGTCGCCAGCGGGTGGCTCGGCAGGATGTACCAACACCCAGCTCACGGTCGTGGGGCCCATCACGGCGATGGTCACCTGAACGCCGTCGACGCACAGGTGCTCGTCCTGCGCGGGCAACCGTCCGATCACCTCGATGATGTGGCCGCTCACCGTCGTCGCGCGGCCGACCCAGCGAGTCCGGAGCCAGGGTTCGGCGTCGGCGCAGCGCATGGCTCCGGGTAAGCGCACCGAGCCGTCGGGGAGACGCTGCGGCGTCGTCCCAGAACGCTCGAGTTCATCGCCAACGTCGCCGAACAGCTCACCGAGCACGTCCTCGATGCTGATGATGCCCTGCACGCCTCCGAACTCGTCCACGACCATGGCCTTCGAGCACTGCTGCTCCTGCAGGAATCGGACGAAGGGAGGCGCGCGCAGAGTCTCGGGGACGAAGGGCATGGGCCGCAGCAGTTGACTGAGCAGCGGGATGCTGCCGCCAGCGGCCACCCGGCCGATGACGTCCTTGGTGCTGACGGCGCCGAGCACCTGATCGAGCGTCGCGTCGTACACCGGCACCCGGCTGTACGGACTGTCGATGAGGCGTTGAAGCAGTTCGTCCGGAGCGGAGGACACCTCGATGGCGTACACGTCCTTGCGGGGCGTCATGAGCTGTCGCACCGTGCGTCCGGAGAGGGAGAGCCCGCGCTCGAGACGGCGATGCGCCTCGAGACTGAGCGCGCCTGTCTGCCGTGACTCGGCCAGCAGGATCCGGATCTCTTCGGGCGAGTGAACGTGTTGGTGGCCGCCGGGCTTGATACCGAAGGGCCTGAGCAGCAGCAGTCCACTTCCGTTGAGCAGCCAGATAAACCCTCGGAAGAGCGTCGCGGACCAGCGGGTGGGCAGGAACGTTGCCAGCGCGGTGCGCACAGGGAACTGCAGCGCCAAAGTCTTGGGGATGAGCTCGCCCACCACGACCTGGAGCGTGGTGAGCGCAAGGAGCACCAAGACGAAGGCCACGGACGCGGCCGATCCAGGGCCAAGCCCGAAGCCCTCGAGCAAGCCCATCAGCGGCGGGGCGAGCGTGACCTGACCGTACGCGCCGGCGACCAAGCTCGACAGCGTGATCCCGATCTGGCACGCGGCGATGTACCGATCGAGCGCGGCGCCGTCCTCGAGCAGCGCCGACAGCGCCTTGGCGCGTTCATTGCCGTCCGACGCCAGCTTCGCGACCTGCGCGCGCTGGACGGCGACTGCGGAGAACTCCGCGGCCACGTATAGCGCGTTGAGAGCGATCAAACCGCAGAGAACGAGCCCTACCGTCAACGTCATGCCGGCGTCAGTTGCTGGACGGTAGGCCGGCGTGTAGGGCAGCGCAACCGCAACGGCGCGCGGCGCTTCACGACCCCGGGACCATCGGCGAGCGCTCGGCCCTCCACTCCGCCAGCATGTTGCAGAACAGCGCGCCCTGCTCGATGGCGTCGTCGAGCGCGTGGTGCGTGTGGGGCAGCGGATCGAACCAGCGCTTGGGCATGTTGCGCTTGGTCGACTGCCGGTAGCTCTTGCCGAGCAGAGACATGGCGAAGGTCTTGATGTCGAGCGCCGAGTGAGAGAACGGACTTCGGCCGGCGAAGCGCAGCAAGTACCAATACACGAACAGAAAGTCGTACGCGACCGGGTAGCCCACGAACACGGGCGCGCCGTCGAGCTCGTCGACCCACTTCACGTAGGCCTGCATCACCTCGGCGGGATCCCGCGGCTCGAGGCGACACGCGGCCCAGGCCTCCGGTTGGGTTCGCCACCAGGCCTCGGTGTCCGGGTGTGGCGCCGCGCCGGGCAAGAGCTCCAGGTTGGCGCTGAAGGTCGACACCAACGTCTTGTCGGCTCGGTACGCGGCCGAGCCGAAGCTGAGCATCGAATGCGGCCCCGGGATCGGGCCGTCGGCCTCGACGTCCGTGCTGACGTAGATCTCCGGGCGGGGGCGGCTCACGAGCCTCCAGGCAGCCGTGCTCGCGTCGGACCGGCAAGCATCAGGGACCGACCAGAGTCCAGCGACAGTGGCCCGCGTCACAGTAGGGTAGCAAGTACTCCGGGAACTCGGGAGGCATGCACGGCGGGCAGGCGCCGCCGAAGGGGCCGCACACCTCCGCCGCGAAGTTCGCGTTCTTGTTGTACACGATGATGTCTTCCTGGTTGCCACTGCAGCTCTCGCAGCAGTTGCTCCCCCAGCGCAGCTTGCAGTCGCTGTGGACGTTGCACGCGCTCAGGTCATCCTGGCGCAGATCCACCGCCGTGCACTCGCCGCTGCGACATAGCGCCAGATAGTGCGGATCTTGCCAGGTGACGCAGTCCGGGCACGCCACCGGATCGGCGCACAGCCCGCCCAGGACTTCGCCCACGTACTTCTCGTTCACGGCCAGGAAGCCAGAGAGCGGAGCGCCCGGCTGACAGTAGCCGCAGCAGTTGGTGGGGACCAGCGCGCAGGTCCCGGGCGCGTCGCACTGCGCGAAGTTGCCTCCCGCGCCGCCGGTCGCGCCGGTGCCGGCAGAGTTGCCGCTGCCGCCAGCGCCGAATCCGCCGCTGCTCGTGCCGCCGCTGCTCGTGCCGCCGCTGCTCGCGCCGCCGCTGCTCGTGCCGCCCGCGTCGCCGGGGTCCACGTTCGTGGAGCCTCCGCACGCGCTGATCGAGGTCGCCGCCGAGACCGCAAAGAGCCAACGAAGAGCTGTCATGTCGAGGCCAAGCCTGCCAGGTTGGCGACGGGATGCAAACCCGCCCGCGACCGCCGCGTTACGGGCAGTTCTTGCTCGTGACCGTCTGCCCGGTGCTCGGCACGCCGCCGCCAGCGACGTCCGCGAACTTCAGCGGGATGCTCTGACAGTTGGCGACCCCGCAGTTCTCTTGGCGCATGACGTGCGCGTGCGGTCCAGTGGAGTAGCCGGTGGAGCCAGACAACCCGAGCTGCGCTCCGCGCTTCACGCTCTGGCCGAGCGCGACGCTGACCTGGCTCAGGTGCTTGTAGATCGACGTGGAGCCGTCCCCGTGCAGCAGCACGACCAGGTTGGCGTACGGATAGCAGGACGAGCCGCCGCCGTTGTAGCAAGCGTCACCCGGCTTGGTCTTGTCGTAGACGTGCAGCACCTTGCCGTCGGCCATCGCCACCATCGGGGTGCCCACACCGAGCGAGAAGTCGTACGCGTACTTCGCCTTGCCCGAGTGGCTGAAGCTCCCGAAGTTGCCTTGGCTGATCTTCGCGCTCTTGCCGCACTGCAGCGGCAGGTAGTAGCCCGTGACGGCCGGGGGCTGGTCGAGGGTGCACTCGGAGTAGGCCGCAGAGATGTAGCCCGCTACCGAGGGCGCGCTGATCTGAAACCAGAGCGTCATGCCGTTGATGGTCTCCCCCTGCACCTGCGCCACGACGTCCACGATGGCGCCGTTGGGCAGCGTGCCAACCGGCGAGCCGCTCGTCGACGGCGTCGGCCGCACGTTGAGCGTCGCGCCCGCCGCGACCTTCACGCGCACCCGCGGGCAGCTCGCGCTGGAGCCGCCCGACCCGCCCGAGGCGGTCGCTCCACCCGAGCCCGTCGTGCCACCCGAGCCCGTCGTGCCACCCGACGGTGCACCTGCCGCTCCACCCGCTCCCGCGTAGCCCGCGCCGCCTGCGCTCCCCGCCGCGCCGCCGCTGCCCCAGCCCGCGTCCGTGTCCACGCCAGAGCCCGCGCCCGACGCTTGCCCCGCCGCGCCCTCGCCGAAGTCGAGCTCGTCGCCGTCGCCGCACGCGACGAGCAGCGCGATGCACGAAGCGAGCACGATCAGGCTGCGCAAGTTGCGCACAGCGAACGGGAGCAGCGGCCATCGAGTCATCATGGCTCCCTCGAAGAGCAAGCTGCATGCCTAGGTCGGTCCGACGCGGAAACGCGCGCGTCCCGTTCCACCGTGTGGAGGGCGCAACCGCGCGCTGGCAACCACGGCTTGGCAGCACGGCGTTTGGAGCTCGCCGTTCACGGCGGCGCAGTGGCCTTACCCTGCGCCGCGCCGAGCTCACTGAGCAGCAGCGCGCTGAGCACGCTGGCGGCGCGGCCCAGAGGTCGCGGCCGAGTTCGCGGCGGCGCACGGCCCAAGCATCGCAGCGCTGCACCTGTGGGTGACGGACTCACAGCGCGCGCAGCGCGAGGCCGTCGAGCGTGGCGCGCGGCCCTTCCGGGGGGCGTTGCTCACCGCGGGGGCCACGGCCATCTACGGCATCGGCGACTCCCTCATCGTGTTCGACGAGCGCCCCACCGCCGGCCTGCTGAGGGGATTCCTCCCCCTCGATCGTCCCGAGCGGGTCCCTGGGCTCGGGTTCACCCGCATCGACCACCTGACCAACAACGTGGAGCAGGGCACCCTCGGAGTGTGGCAGCGCTTCTACAAGGACGTGCTCGGCTTCACCGACGCGCGCACCTTCGACATTCGCGGTCAGAAGACCGGGCTCGTCTCCTACGCGCTGCGCTCGCCCTGCGGCACCTTCTGCATCCCCATCAACGAAGGCAGCGAAGACAAGAGTCAGATCGAAGAGTACCTGCGCGAGTATCGCGGCCCGGGCATCCAGCACGTGGCGCTCTTGTCCGAAGATCTGCTGAGCAGCCTCGGCAGCTTGGCGGCGTCGGGCGTCGAGACGCTGGACATCGAGCCCAGCTAGTACCAGACCGTGTTCGAGCGCGTCCCGAACGTGCGCGAGGATCGCGCGCGCATCGAGCAGCTCCGCGTCTTGGTCGACGGCGACGACGGCTACCTGCTCCAGATCTTCACCAAGAACGTGATCGGACCGATCTTCTTCGAGATGATTCAGCGCAACAATCACCTGTCTTTCGGCGAGGGAAACTTCGGCGCGTTGTTCCGGAGCATCGAGCGGGACCAGGAGCGCCGCGGGGTTCTCTGACGCGGCGCCGCCGGTCCTGTGGGGGTTGGCAAGCGGGCCGCCAGGCTGCAGGCTCCCCTGGCCATGAGCCCCAGCGCCTTCATCGTGCCCTTGCTGGGCGGTGCCCTGATCGGGCTCTCCGCCTCGGCGATGCTCTACCTCTACGGCCGCATCGCCGGTATCAGCGGGATCACGGCCGGCCTGGTACGACCCGTCCGCGGCGACATCGAGTGGCGCGCCCTGTTCGTGCTGGGGCTAGTCGCCGCCGGTCTCGTCGGTCTGGTGGTGAGCCCCGGCTCGTTCGCCATTGGCGTCGAGCGCTCGGCGGCCGCCGTGATCTCGGCCGGGCTCCTGGTCGGCTTCGGCACCCGTCTGGGCAGCGGCTGCACCAGCGGCCACGGCGTGTGCGGCATCACGCGTCTCTCGAAGCGCTCGCTGGCAGCGACGATGACGTTCATGGTCACCGGTGCCCTCGCGGTCGCCATGGTCTCCCTCGTGTTCGGAGGTAGGGTCTGATGTTCCGGCTCACTCCGCTGCTCATCGGCTTGGTGTTCGGGCTTGGCCTAGTGCTCAGCGGCATGACTCAGCCCGCCAAGGTCATCGCGTTCCTCGATGTCACCGGGCAGTGGGATCCGAGCCTCGCGTTCGTGATGGTGGGCGCCATCTCGACCCACTGGCTGCTCTATCGCTTCATCATGAAGCGTCCGAGCCCGCTGTTGGCTAGCGCCTACGCGATCCCCTCACGGCAGCGCATAGACGCTCGACTGCTGGGCGGCTCCGCCCTGTTCGGCGTGGGCTGGGGACTGGGGGGCTACTGCCCCGGACCAGGCCTCGCCAGCGCCGGAGCGCTCTCCGGGCAGGCCCTGCTGTTCGTCGGCGCGATGCTGGCGGGCATGGGCGTGTTCGAGCTGGTCGAGGCCAGGCGGCGAGCCCCGGCCGCCGGCGCCTCGCAGGCGCAGCCCGAGCTGCAGCGGGCGGACGCGTAGAACGGGTCTGGCGCCGCGGCCGGAAGTGCTTACCCTGTGGCGGTCGCCATGTTCGAGTCCGGCCACCTGACCGTGCTGCGCTTCCGCCAGGTCCCGTTGCGCCTGCACTGGACCTTGCCCGTCGGCATGATGGTGTTCGGCGGACTGCGCTTCGCTCCGGCCTTCTGGGCCGGGTTCTTCCTGCTCGTGCTGGTTCACGAGCTCGGTCACGCGGGCCTGGTGCGGCTGTTCGGCCACCGCGTGCTGTCGGTGGACGTCACCGGCTTCGGTGGCTTGTGCCGCTGGGCGGGACACGCCACGCCGATGGAGCGCGGGGCCATCGCCTGGGGCGGCGTGCTGGCGCAGGCGGTATTGCTCGCGGGTACGCTCCTGTTCGTGCTGCTGGCGGGCGCGCCGCGGACGCTGTGGGCGATGGAGTTGGTCAGCGTCTTCACCTGGACCAATCTCTGGATCATCGGGCTGAACTTGCTGCCCATTCCGCCGCTCGACGGCGCGGATGCCTGGCGCTTCGTCGCCGCCCTCGGGCGCGGCACGCCCTGGCCCAGGCGGGCGAAGGCGGGACCGCGGAGCCGAGGGCAGACCGATGCTCGCCCCAGCGAGCCGCCGAAGGAGCGAGTCGACAGCGTGGTGTGGAAGCCAAGCCGCTTCGATCCGCGCTTCAACCCGCGGCTCACGCGGGTCTGGGCGCGCTTCCGGGATCGGGGCTCACGAAAGCCGCCGCCCCAGGAGCAGCCGAGCGGCGGCACGGCTGCGCCCTCGCCGTCCAAGGCCGAGCTGGCGGACGTGCTGCGTCGGATTGGGGACGAGGCTGCTCGCGCTCGTCGCGGGCAGAGCTGACTGAGCTCCCGGCTCACCCAGCCGGCAGCGCCGCGAAGCAGAGCGCAAAGATGTCCCATGCGGCGGGCGCTGGACAGTCTCGCCAGGCCGTCTACCCTGGCTTGGTGGACGCGCGCCTCGCCCTCGTCATGCTGGCTGTCGTCTCCGGGTGTCGAGGCGAGACGGTCGGTGAAGCGCCCGGCGATGGCGGCGCCGGCGGCAGCGGTGGCGTGGACGCGGGCGGCTACGAGTGGACGCTCGTGTACGACGACGCCGAAGCCACGGCCGGCAGCGCACTGCACTCCATCTGGGGAGCGAGCGCCGACTTCGTGGTCGCGGTCGGCACCGACCGACAGATAGTTCAGTTCGAGGGTGGTGAGTGGAGTCGTCTCACGAAGACCGCGGGTGCCCACCTGTTCGGCGTGTGGGGCCGCTCCTCCGTGGACGTGGCGGCGGTGGGGCTCTACTCGTTCGCCGGCAAGCCCGCGATCTTCTATCGCGCTACCCAGGGCTGGGTGGTGGGTGGCCCGTTTCCAGACGACATGCCCATCGTCACCGACGTGTGGGGGGTCGGGACGCAGAAGTACTTCACCGCGCAAGCTGGGCGCATCTATCAGGACGACCCCATCAACAAGCCGAACCAACGCTACCACCTCGCGGTGATCACGGGCGGCTGCCCGGAGGGCAACACGACGAGCCCTCAGCTGAACGGAATCGACGGCACGGGACTGGACAACGTCTTGGTCGTAGGTGATGACGCGCTGCTCGCTCATCGCGACGACACGGGTTGGGCGCGCTTCTGCGCGCTCACGCCCGAGGTGCACTACAGCGCCGTCACCGCCATCCCCGGATCGACGGACTTCTACGTCGGCAGCAACTTCCTCGGCCTCGTGCGTTGGCGAGGTAGAGGCGAGGTCATGACGCAGATCCACGAAGACCGGGCGACGCCAGGCGCCGACGAGTCGTATCTGCACGGCCTGTGGGCAGCGTCCGCAGCGCTCGTGATCGGCGTCGGGGATGGCGGCCGCGTGCTCGTCTACGAGGGCACCAAGGACGGCGCGCGCGAGATCCCGTCGCCCACCACCGAGTCGCTGTACGGCGTGTGGGGAGCCGACGAGGCGACGGTGTACGTGACCGGAAAAGGCAGTCGTATCTGGCGCTTGCGGCTGCCGTGAGGTGGACCTCGCCCGCGCGCGGCCCGGTTGCTGCGGACATCCCGGCAAGCTGTGGTATTGCATCCCCGCCCGACGGACTCCGTCTGACGGTGCTGCAGACGCCGCGGGGTGCGGGTCGTCTGCCCTACAGAAACCATTGCAGGAGCTTTACACGATGAAATTCAAGAACTTGACGGCTGCGGCACTCGTTGCCGGGCTGGGCGTGGCGACGCTGCCGCTCTCGGGCTGCGATCAGATCGAAGAGGCGCAGGGCGCTGTCTGCTGCACCGAGTTCCAGGTGGGCGGAACCATCGACGCCAACATCGGCGGGAGCGCCCAAGGGCAGGTCGCGGCGCAGGCCGTGGCAGATTTCGCCGGTATCGCCGGCGCGGCCATCGATGACCTCACGGGCGCCTGCCGCAGCATCGCGCAGGAGCTCGATGCTCCGGCAGATACTCAGACCGCTGCCGAGGCGCAGACCGACAAGCGCGCCAAGATGAACGCGTGGTGTGCTGCGGCGGTGTCGGCCATCGCTACCGTCAAGGGCAGCGGGTCCATCAGCGTCGTCGCGACCCCGCCGCAGTGCTCCGCCTCGGTGAGCGCCAAGGCCAACTGCCAAGCCAAGTGCTCGGTGGAAGGCAGCTGCGACATCAAGGCCAACCCACCCACGTGCGAAGGCGGCAGCCTGCAGGTCGCGTGCAAGGGCGAGTGCACCGGCTCCGCGGGTGCTTCCATCGCCTGCGAGGGCAAGTGCGAAGCGGCTTGTGAGGGCTCGTGCGTTGCTCAAGGCGGCGTCGAATGCGCCGGTAAGTGCGAGGGCGAGTGCAAGGGTGCAGCCCAAGGCGGCACCGGCGCGGGCATCCAGGCGGATGGCACTTGCCAGGGCACCTGCGAAGGCAAGTGCGAGGTGGTCGCCCCCGGCGTCACCTGCAACGGCACCTGTCAGGGCAAGTGCGCTGGAAGCTGCACGGGTACGGCCGAGGTCTCCGTCAAGTGTGACGGCACCTGTCAGGCGGAGTACGAGCCCCTCAAGTGCGAGGGTGGCGAGCTCAAGGGCGGCTGCGAGGTCGACGCGAAGTGCGACGCCAACTGCGACGCGAGCGTACAGGCGAAGGCCGAGTGCAAGCCTCCGTCCGTCACCGTTCAGGTCACGGGCACGGCGAGCGCCGACGCTGCTGGCAAGCTGAAGGCCGTTCTCGAGGCGAACATGGGCGCGATCTTCGCGTTCCAGGCACGCGTCGAGGGCATGGGCAAGATCGCCGCGAGCCTGACCGCCAACATCGAGGGTGCCCTCGACGTGAAGGCGGCGTGCATTCCGGCCATGCTCAAGGCCGCTGGCGAAGCCGTGAAGGACGTGCAGGCGTCCGGCAAGGTCACCGTCGACCTGGTCGCAGCGGCGAAGTGAGTCAGCCCGCAGGGGGGTGAGCGGAAGGCCGGTGTGTCCCCAGGACGCGCCGGCCTCTCTGCATTTAGGATTCAGAACGAGGCGCCGATGGCCAGACGAAACCCCGGACCGCGCTGCGCGAGCGAGCCGAGATCCAGCGCCGCGACTCGGTTGGGCGCAGAGGCGTCGTCCTCGTCGGGGAGGAAGCGCAGATCCGTCGCGCTGGTCCAGCCGTAGCCACCCTCGGCCGCCACCCAGAAGCGAAGCTCGCCCCGCTCGCCGGAGAGATCGAGCACGTCCGCCGCGACGCCAGCGAAGGCGTCGATCGCGACGAGCCAGCCGTTCGAGTGCAGGCTGCTGCCGGTCGTGCTCTCGTCGAGCGTGGCCACCGAGCGCAGCACGCCAGCCGAGGGACGCGCATACACGTAGAGCTCGGGAGCGAAGTGCAGGCGAACCTCGGGGCCGAGGGTCAGTCGGTAGAGCGCGAGGCTGGTGCGCTCACCGCGGATCGTGCTGTCGTGCGCGCTGGCGTCGAACGCGAGCGCGCCGGCGATGGAGACGTCCCCCGAGTGGTACACGGTGCGGGCGCCCCACAGCGACCCCTGCCCTGCGAAGTCTCGCTCCGAGAACAGGTTGTACCCACCGTCATCCACGAACGCGCCGCGCATGCCCGCGAAGACCTGCCAGCGTGGAACCGGCGGCTTCTCGCGGGGAGGCTTCGGCTCGGCCCCGCGGTCGCTCACGGCCGCTGGAGGGTACGCCGTGGCGTCGAAGCCAAAGACTGGTGTGGCTGCCGCGGCGGCGGGTGCTGGCTCCGCGGCGGGCGGGGGCGCTACCGGGGCGTCGTCGCCGGCGGAGTCGACGGCTGGCGGCTGCTGACCTTCGGGCTCCGGTTGCGCGGCAGCGGCCGCCGAGACGAGCAGCAGCGCGAGCGCGGGGCGAAGTGCGGTGTGCGGTGTCATCAGCGTAGCCCTCCGAACATGAGGCCCGGGTAGAAGCGGCTCTTGGCGGTGTCCGGCGCGAGCGCGTCGAGCACCGTGGCGCCGAGCGCGCCGTGTCCGTCACGATACACGGCGTGGATCGCGAGCACGGCGCGACCGCCGTCCCGGCGCGCGAGCTCGTGTACCGCGCTGACGTCGCGCTCCACCGTCAGAGACGTAGGGTGCAGATCCGACAGGGTGATGCTCGCGAAGTCGGGTGTGCCGGGGCGAAGCGCCCAGGCCCGCTCGCCGTCGGGTGATACGTCGAGGGTGAAACCGCTCGCGTTGGTCAGCATCGGGAAGCTCTGACGCTTGTCCAGGTCCAAGATGTAGAACTCCGGCGCCGACGCGCTCTCCAGGATCTTCAGGTGCGCGTATTTGTCACCGGGGACGTTCGTGACGCGAGCCACGCTGATGCCGATGTCATACGGATCCACGCTCCGGAAGGGAGTGCCGCTCGTCTTGCCGAGCGACCAGAACGCGACGCCGACCGCCGAGTTGCTCCAAAGTAGAGCAACGTCGCTCTGGATCGGCTTGTTGGTGACCGAGTCCGTCACGCGCGTCAGTCGGCTGTAGGGCCGCTCGAACGCGACCGTCTCGGTCACGGTGGTGCTCGGATCGACCAGGGTCGCGCGATAGCCGCTCGGGACGAGCGCCGCGAGGCGCAGCCCGCCGTCGGTCTGCACGAAGGCGATGTCCGACGGCACGCCGCCGACGTCGGCCACGTTCAAGGTCACGCGGAAGGGCTTGTCTTCGTTGCTCGGTGGTGTGCCGAGCTCCGCCAGCATGACGTTGGGGTCGTTCGCCAGGCGAATGGCGATGCGCGCGTCGGTTGGGTCGTCCGGATCTCCGTCATGGAAGTCCACCTGCGCGGGCTTGCCGGGCTGCCCGGTGGGGGTCTTGGGTAGCGGAATCGTGACCTCGTCGCTCGTGGGTGCGCTCAGATCGACGAGGGTGACGTCCTGTCCGGTCTCCACGATGAGCAAGCGCCTCGGCGCGCCGTTCGGCACAGCCAGCTCGCTCGTGAAGGTGAGGCGCTCTGGCCGTCCGCCGAAGCTGCGGATGGTCTTGGACAGCGGCTCGGCCTTGGCGTCCTTCAGGTTCACCAAGATCAGCTCGTTGGGGTTGACGACGATGCCTCCGGCGTCGAACACCACCGCCCACTCCCCTTCGGGGTCGATGGCGAGCCCTTGGAGCGGGTCCGTCAGCGAATAGCGCGCGAGCCGCTTGGGCTCGAGGCCGCCGTCGATCACCGTCAGGCTCGGCCGCTCGTCCTCGGGGTTGCGTCGCGGCTGTACGCCGCGGGACAGCACGAACAGGGTCCCGCGATCCGGAGACGCCACCGCCGTGACGATGTTCTTGCCCACCCCGAGCGGAGTGGAGACCAGGTTCTGGCCCGACGCGACGCCGAGCATGAGCACGCGATCCAGCGACGGATCGACGACCGCGACCGAGCCCGTGAGGCCGAGTTGCTTGACCGGCAGCTCGACGGTCTTGTCCCAGTGGTCCGGTCGGTCGCCGCAGCCGGAGAGCCAGGCCGAAGCCACGACGAGGGCAGCGCTCGAGGTACGAAGGAAACGCATCAGTCCACCACCTTTGCTCCTAGCTCGAATCCCGTGAGGGTGCGCGCGCTGCCGTCCTCGAGATCGATGAACGTGATGCGACCCTCGGGGTGCTTCTGCGCGACGTAGCCGCGCTTGGCCTGCGGCAGCATGCCGGTCGACAGCGGCGGGCTCGCCAGGGGGATCAAGTCCACCTGAAGCGAGGGCATGCGCGCGACGTATACGCCGTACTTCTTCTTCTGCTCGTCGCGGATCGCGATCAACCCGCGGGTGGTCGGCGCGGGCGAGAGCGCGACCGCCACCGGCGGCGCGTCCGTGCCCACGACCTTGGGCGAGAGCAGCTTGGTGGTTGGGATTACGCTGAACGCGCCTTGCTTCGTGCTGCTCTGGGGGACGGTGCCCAGCGCGAGCGCGTGCTGGCCGTCCGCCGCGGGGAACACGGCGAGCACCGGGCTCTTGATGCTCACGGTTCGGTGCGTGAGGTAGTCCGCGCCGGCGCGGAGGTCGACGATGCTGAGACGGTCGTTCGGGGTCGCGTTGGTGAACAGCAGCGCCGTCGAGCCGTCCTCCGACGCCGACACGCTGCCGAAGGTCTCCGTCGGGATCGCGAGCATGTCACCCGCGGATGGATCCGTCTGGGCCTCGGGGATCGGGAGCACCCACAGCTCACTCTTCTCGCGCACGACGGCGAGGGCGATCTTGCCGTCGGGGTGCAGATCGAGATCGGTGATCGGGCCGCCGAGGGGTCGCTCGGTTCGCGCGCCGGTCTCGAGGTCCACGAACCCGACGGCCGAGCTGCCATCGCGCCGCACGAGCGCCAGCGCTCCGTCCGGCGTGACGCTCACGTCCCGTGAGGCGGGATCCGCCAGCGGGTCGTCGGTGACCTCGAACAGCGCGGTCACGCTGGGAGCGGCGGATAGAGCGATCACGCTGATCCCCGGCTCGGTGATCGCGAAGGCGCGCTTCGCGTCCTGGGCGATCACCACGCTCGTGGGTCGATACCCCACGCTCAGTCGGGTAGAACTCTCCTTGCCCGGCGTGAGCGACAGCACGGTGACGTCCTGGAATCCGTCCGTGGGGTCGGGCTTCTCGATCCGCGCCGCGTCCGTCCAGGCGATGGCCCAGCTGCCGTCGTGGCTGACCGCCCAGCTGTTGGCTCCCTGGTGGGTCGGCAGCGTGAGGGTGTCGAGCCCGCCGCCAGCCTTGCGACGGAACACCGTCGCGTCGTGCGACAGCACGTTCAGTACGATGGCCGCGTCGCTGTCGTCGTCGTCCGCGGGGGACAGCGCCGCCAGATAGGTCGGGCCGAAGCCCGCTTCGGCGATGGTGAGCTCTAGCGTCACCGCGTCGATCAACGCCACTCGACCGCTGTCCGGGTTCGCGGACCACACGTAGCGGCCCGTCGTGACCGGAGCGCGGAAGGAGCTCTCCACCTCTTGCTCGGGCGGCGGCGGCGGGGGACCCGAGTCGCTCATCGTGGAGCCGCCGGACGCGGCGCCGGAGCCTCCCGTCCCCGGAAAGCCTCCGCCCCCTCCGTCGGACGGTGCTCCCGACGCGGCGGAGTCGTCCGAGGAGCCGCAGGCGCCGAGGGGCGCCAACAGCGAGCCCAGCACGCCGAGCGCGGCGACGGTCTTCAGGGCATTCATTGCACCACCTTGGCACCGAGCTCGAAGCCCGTGAGAGTTCGGGCGTCGCCCTTGATCCAGTCGATGAAGGTGATGCGCCCCTCGGGGTGCTCCTGCGCCACGAACGCCGCCGAGGCTGCGGGCACCATGCCGCTCGCGAGCGGCGGACTGGCGAGCCCGATGCGATCCACCTGCAGCTCCGGCAGCCGAGTGAGGTAGGTAGCGTAGATCTTCTGGGAGTCCGAGCGCGTGGTGACGATCGCCCGCGAGCTCGGCGCCGGCGCGATGCTGACCGCGATGGGCGGCGCGTCCGTGCCTTGGATTTTGGGCGGGAGGTTCGCGGTGATGGGCACGACTCCGAACGCGCCAGCCTTCGTGCTGCCTGTGCCCGGCGAGAGCAACACGATGGCGTGTGCGCCGTCGGGCGCCGGGAACGCGGCGAGCACCGGGGCCTTCAGGGTGACCGTGCGATAGCTCGAGGTGCCGCCGGGCGTCAGGTTCAGCAGCGTGACGTGGTCGTTCGGAGTCGCGTTGGTGTACAGCACCGCCGCCGTGCCCGACTCGGCGATCGCTACGCTTCCCACCGTCTGCCCGGGGATCGACACCTGCGCCGCCAAGCTCGGATCGGTGAACACTCCCGGGATCGGCAGCACGAACACCTCCGAGCTCTTCGCTGCGGGGGGCGGCCCGGCGTCAGCAATGGCGGCGTCGTTGCTCGCGTCGTCGCTGGCGTCGCTCTCGGCGTCGCTCTCACCGGCACCATCGGCCCCGGCGTCGACGGTGCCGCCGTCGGTGGGCGGCGCCGGGCTGCCAGGCGAGCGCACGACCGCGACGGCGCGGGTCCCGTCGGCGGTCAGATCGATGTCCGTCACCGGGCCCGAGAGCGACAACGTGACGCGCTGTCCGTCGCTCAGCGACACCAACCCGAGGTCCGCGCTGCCGTCCCGCCGGACGATGGCGAACGCGCCGTCGGGCGTGATCTCGACGTCGCGGGCGGGCACGAGCGGGTCGTCGGAGATCGGGACGTCGCGGCTGACGGTGGGCCCGAAGGAGGTCGCGAGATCGATCACGGTGACCCCCGGCTCGGTGACGGCGAACGCCTGACTACCCGCGGCGTCGATCACGATGCGCGATGGGCGGTAGCCGACGCTCAGGCGCGTGGAGGTCAACTTGCTGCCCGTCATGTCGAGCACGGTGACGTCCTGAAATCCCTCGGTGACGTCGGCGTGCGGGTACTGGGTGAAATTGGACCACGCGATGGCGAAACGTCCGTCTTGGCTCACGGTCCACGAGTTCGCTCCCTCGTGCAACGGCGCGCTCTGCAGGGTGACCTCAGAGCTTGGCTCCATGGTGAACAGCGTGGCGTCATCGCTGCCCGAGTTGATCACCAGCGCGCGGTCCTTGCCCGTGCTGCCCGCTGGCACGGCGACCAGGAAGGTGGGCTGATATCCCGCCTCGAAGGTGCGGGTCTCGAAGCTCACGGCGTCCACCCGGGCAACCCGTGAGCTCTTGGGATTTGCCGTCCAGACATAGCGATCCGTGGCCACGGGTGAGCGGAATGAGCTCTCGATCTCTTGCTCCGGGGGAGCGCCCGCCGCGCCGCTCGAGCCGCCGGCCGAGGACCCCCCGGTAGCGCTGTTCGCCCCCGCGCCGCAGCCGGGCCCGATGCAGGCACCGCCGCCGCCGCCACCGCCGCCGCCCAGTGAGTCCTCCGAGCTCTGATCGGCGCAGTGCACCAGAAAACCCAGCGCCACCAGTGCCACCCCGCGCAGGACTCGCGCGTCGTTTCTCGAGCGTCGCATGCCGCAACTGACGCCTGCAATGCGCGGGCCAAGGCGGATGATTCAAGAAGTGTGGCGAGAGCGGCGATGGGAGGGCGAGGCGTGTGTGACTTTGCTGTCACTGCCCTGGCCCACTCTGGTGGTGGGGCGACGCGGGAGCGGCAATCCAGCGCAACCAGCCGCCAGCGCGGACGATGGGTGGCGTTCGCAGCGACAGGTTGTCCGCATGCTGTCCACACTCGGAGCACAGCCCCAGGCTCAGATCGCGCAGGAGCCGCCTGCTGCGCACGTTGACGTGCCTGGGCCGGCATGTTCCATAGCGAGCGGTCTCATGCCCGCAGCCAATGCCGCTTCACCCCTGTCCGAAGGCCTGTCGAGCGAGGTGGCGGCGCTCGCGCAGGGCGCCGGGCTCACCTTCACCATGGCCGGTTGGTTGGTGCGCCGCGGTCTGACCGACCCGAGCGAGGTCGAGCGCTTCCTCGAGCCCAAGCTGCAACATCTGACCGCCCCCGAGGCCATGGTGGATCGGGACGCCGCTGCCGAGCGCCTCGCCGCTGCGGTGCGAGGAGGTGAGCGGATCGCGGTGTTCGGCGACTACGACTGCGACGGGATCACCTCCTGCGCGATCATGACGGACGCGCTGCGGCAGCTCGGCGCCGAGGTCACGCCGCTGCTCGCGAGTCGCTTCTCCGGTGGGTACGGGGTCACCGCGGAGGCAGCAGAGCGAGTCCGCTCCACCGGCGCGACGCTGCTCGTCACCTGCGACTGCGGCTCGTCGGATCACGCCGTGCTCGCGGGCCTCCGACAGGCTGGAGTGGACGCGGTCGTGATCGATCATCACCTGGTGCCGGCGGAGCCGCTGCCCGTCGTCGCGTTCCTCAACCCCAACCGACCCGAGTGCGGCTTTCCGTTCAAAGGGCTCGCGTCGTGCGGGCTCGCGTTGTCGGTGGTGGCAGCGGTGCGGACCAAGCTGCAGCGGGCGCTCGACGTGCGGCAGTGGCTGGATCTGGTCGCCATCGGGACCATCGCGGACGTGGTGAGCCTCACCGGGGACAATCGCCCCCTCGTCCGCGCGGGGTTGACGCGCCTGCAGCAAGGAGGCCGTCCCGGCGTCGTGGCGCTGCTCGAGCTCGCGCGCATGGAGGCCACGCGCGCGCTCACGGCAGAGGACGTCGCGTTCCGTCTGGCGCCCCGCCTCAACGCACCCGGTCGCATGGGGCCTCCGGATCTCGCGCTCGAGCTGCTGCTCGCCCGCAGCCACGCGGAAGCTCGCGGCCTCGCGGCGAGGGTGGAGCAGCTGCAGCTCGAGCGCCGCGCCCTGCAGGACAAGATGATCGCCGAAGCCGTCGACGAGATCGAGCGTGACCAGCTGGCCACGCGCGGGGCGATCGTCATCGGGCGCGAGGGCTGGAACCACGGCATCGTGGGCATCGTCGCGGGTAGGCTGGCCAGTCGCTACGGGCTGCCCGCGGTGGTGGTGGGCTTCGACGCTGGCACGGGCGTCGGCTCGGCGCGCGGGCCCGCGGGCAGCCGTCTGTACGACGCTCTGGCCCACGCCAAGGACACGGTGCTGCGCTTCGGCGGACACCAGGCCGCGGCGGGAGTCACCGTCGAGCGCGAGCGCTTCGCGCAGTTCCGAGAGGCCTTCGAGCACGCCTGCGGCGCGCTCGCGGGTGAGGCGGCAGCGTCCGCGAGCGACCCGGTGGTCGAGCTGCATCCCGGGGACGAGCTGAGCCGCGTGCTCGCTGACTTCACTCGCCTCGAGCCCTGCGGTCAGGACAACCCCGCGCCCCTGCTCGCCGTGCAGGCGCAGCTGCTCGTGGCTCGCGCCGTGCGCGGCGGGCACCTCAAGCTCGAGCTCGAGCTCGAGCGCGGCCGACGCATCTCCGGGTTCGGTCCCAACTTGGGTGAGCACGCCGCGACCCTCGACGGGCACGTTCGGGTCGTCGGTCGCTTGCGGCCGGATGACTACCGCGGCGCGGGCGCGGTGGAGCTCAAGCTCGCGGATGCGCCCACCCGGCTCGGCGATACAGCACGAGTCTAGCAGCCCCAGTGCTAGCGCAGCACGGAGAGCACGTTCGAGTGATCGTCGCTCCAGGGCCTCGGGTACTCGCCGGCGGGCGGAGACCGCCACGTTGGGTGGGGCAGGGCTCGCTCCAGGGTCGCCTCGCTGCGCGCCAGCACGGCCCAGTCGGAGGCCGAGGTGCCGGCGCCGGCCGGCGGAGCGTCGTCGGCCCGCAGCCGCGACGCGAGACCCGTAGCGCGCGAGAGCGAGACGAGCTGCGGGTACACGTTCAGGTGACGATTGGAGATGTGAAACGCGAGTAAGCCTTCCGGACGGAGCTTGCGCGCATAGAGCGCGAAGGCCTCTTCAGTCAGCAGGTGCAGCGGGATGGAGTCGCTGCTGAAGGCGTCCATCACCAGCAGATCGAAGTGGGCGTCCGGCGCGCCGGGTAGCGTGACTCGGGCGTCGCCGAGCGTGACGTCGACGCTGGCGCCTCGCTGGCGAGCGCCCGCGAGGAACGTGAAATAGCGAGTGTCCTCCGCGATACGCTGCACGCTCGGATCGATCTCGTAGAACGTGAGCGCATCGCCGGCGCGCGCGTACGCGGCGAGGCTGCCTGCCCCCAAGCCCACGACGCCGATCCGAGCCGGAGCGCTGCGCGAGGCCACGCCGCGCATGACGTCGCCCACCGGACCCGCGGCGTGATAGTAGACCAGCGCCGTCGTCGCCGCGGTGGGCGTCTGGGTGGATGGGTCGTAGGCCTGGCGGCCGTGCGCGGTGGTGCCGTGCATGAGCACGTGGTGCCCCGTCTCGCTGTGCCGCGTGACGCGGTGAACGCCGAAGAAGCTGCGGTGGGTCTCCAGCGTGTGACCCGCGGCGCTCGGCGCGAAGGCCCCCGCCAAGAGCAACCCGCCCACGCCGAGGCCGAAGCGCACCGGGCGCGTCACGAAGCCGTAGGCGATGGCCGCGGGCAGGCACACGGCCAGGCCGAAGTAGAGCGCCTCGCTGCGCAGGCTCCGAAGGCCGACGGCCAGGCCCGCAGCGAGGGCGAACAGCGCGCCGGCCAGCGCAAGGTCGCGTGCGCGCGCGGCAGGTGAGCCGTCGTGCGTCGCCGGCAGCCGCGGCGGGCAGAGCAGGAGCGCGAGCACGAGCGCGAGGGGGTACTCGATGACCGTGGGGAAGACCGCCGGCGCGAGCAGCGCGTTGAACGCGCCGCCGAGCACGCCCCCGATGCTGAGGAGCAAGTAGAACTCGGTGAGCTGGCTCGCGGCAGGGCGATCTCGCGCGAGCTCTCCGTGACACACCATGCACAGCGCGAAGAACACGGCCAGATTGAGCGGGACGAGCAACATGAGCGGTCCCGTGGCTTCCAGCCGAATGAGCACCGCGACGAGCAGCGCGAGCGCTGGCAGCACTCGCACCCAAGCGCCGTGGGGGAGCCACTGCCGCCGCGCGAAGACGAGCACGAAGCTCGTGAGATACAGCGCCAGGGGGACGACCCAGAACAGCGGCGTGGAGGCGACGTCGGTGGTGATGAACGTCGTGACGCCGAGCAGCGTGCTCGACGGCACGAAGGCGAAGCCGAGCCAGCGGAGCCTGCGTCGCCAGGCGATCGGCGCTGCCCCGCGGACCGCGCCGTCCGCGCTCTCCGGCTTCGCCGTGCGCCAACGGGAAACGACGGCGCAGCCGAGCACGGCCAACATCAAGAGCAGGTAGCCCAGGGCCCAGACCTGGCTGAGCCTCCCGCTGGACAACCAGCGTTCGAGCAACAAGGGGAACGCGAGCAACGACAGCAGGCTGCCGAGGTTGCTCGCAGCGTAGAGGAAGTAGGGATCTCTGGCGTGCTCGTGGTCCGTCCCGGAGAACCAACGCGACAGCATCGGAGCCGAGGTGCTCACCACCAGGAACGCCGGGCCCACGTGCACGGTCAAGAGCCCGAGCAGGGGCAGCACCGGCGAGCGGCTGGCGTCGTGGGACCACCCGAGCGGGAAGGCCAGGGGCAAGGTCAACAGCGCGACCGGCATCAGGAGCAGCGCGGCGTGCACGACCAGTGCGGTCCGCGGGCCGAGCCAGCGAGAGACCCAGTGCGCGTAGGCGTAGCCCGCGAGCAGCACGGCCTGGAAGAAGACCAAGCACGTGTTCCACACGGCCGGCGAGCCGCCCAGCGTCGGCAGCAGCATCTTCGCAACCAGCGGTTGCACCACGAACAGCAGCGCGGAGCTCCAGAAGAGCGTGACAGCATAGAGTCCGAGCACGAAGGAGCCTCGACTCTACTCCGAGCCTCGGCGTGAATCGATCGCGGAGCGACTAGCCTCGCGTCGTGCAGGTCTCGGTGGCCGAGCTAGCGAGGCTCGGGTACGGTGCTGCCGCAGTCCACGAACGAGAGGTTGGTGTCGATGCGGAAGTTCGACTCGTTCGTGCGGCGCTCGGCGTGGAACAGGGCGAGAGGATAGATGTTACCCGTGGTGATCCCGAGGTTTCCCGCCTCCGCGTCGAGGCTGATCTGGTCCGTCTGCGCTGGATGAAGGCCGCCCAGATCGATGGCGAGCTTGCCGTTGATGAACACCCAGAGGTCGTCGTCCCCCTGGAACTGGAAGGTCTCGCCGCCCTTGTACTCGAACTTGGTGTGCAGCTCGGTGGTGAAGTGGAAGTTGTGCGCGTGCCCTTGATTGCCGAAGCCGGCACCGTCGAGCGGGAAGAAGGCGTTCGACTGGAACGTGTACACGCCGCCCTCCGGGACGAGGAAGAAGTAGAGCAGGAACGCCTGATTGACCCCGGGCGTGTTGACGTACCACTGGCGAAAGTCGTTCGGCGAGGTGGTGTGCGCGGTGCCGCCGGTGTGCGCGTAGACGGGCTTCTGATCGGCGCCCAGGTCGTTCTCGACGATGCCCTTCAGTCCGTTGCCCGAGTAGGCCTGGAAGTCCGGGTGGCCGCCCTGTCCTGGAAATCCCTCACCACGCCCAGCAACACGGAGCCGCACTCGTCGAGCTCGGGCGGAGTGCCGTCGAAGGTTGGTCCCAGTTTCCACGCGCCCTTGTCCGCCTTGCTGAAGCCGATGGGGATGCCATCGGGCCCGAGGGGGAAGCTGCTCGGCTTGCCGCCGGTCCCCGAGCCGCCGCCGGCGTCGACGCCGATCACGGCGCCCGAGCCGCCGCTCCCGGAGCCAGCCCCGGTGCCGCTCGCGCCCGAGCCTCCCTTGCCCCCGCCGCCGAAGTTCGAGGCCTGTCCGCCGTCATCGGCGCCGCAGGCGAATACCAGGGCCGAAGCGGTGAGGGCCAGCGCTGCCCGAGCGGGGAATCGAACGCTCATGGCCTCCAGTGTAGGCCAAGCCGGGCGCTCGGGCTCGGGCTTTCGCTGTAAGCGGTAAAGTGCCGTGACTGCGTTTCGATGCGTCTCGACCCCGCGCGCGCTGGAACCTAGGCTACCCCGGCGCGATGACGGAGCCGCTCGTTCGCTTTCAAGGGGTCCGCAAGGCCTTCGGACCCAAGGTGGTGTACCGCGGCCTCGATCTCGAGATCCGCCGTGGTGAGGTGCTCACCATCGTGGGCGGCAGCGGCGTGGGCAAGAGCGTCATGCTGAAGATGCTGATCGGCCTGCTCACGGTCGACGCCGGCAGCATCGTGTTCGACGGCAAGCAGGTGACCACCATGAAGGAGAGCGAGCTGGCGCTGGTGCGGCGGCGCATCGCCATGCTGTTCCAAGCGGGCGCCCTGTTCGACTCCATGACGGTGGGCGAGAACGTGGGCTACGCGCTGGACGAGCACTTTCGCTACGTCATGGGCAAGAAGGAGATCGCCGAGCGGGTGCATTGGGCGCTGAGCCTGGTGGGCCTGCCGGGGGTGGAGGCCATGGCGCCGGGCGATCTGTCCGGAGGCATGCGCAAGCGGGTCGCGCTGGCGCGCGCCATCGCGGTCCACCCAGAGGTGCTGCTGTACGACGAGCCCACGACGGGTCTGGACCCCATCAACACCGCCCGGGTCAACCACTTGATCACGGGGCTGCAAGAGAAGCTGAACATCACCAGCGTGGTCGTGACCCACGACATGAAGAGCGCACAATCAATCAGCGATCGCATCGCGATGGTGCACAGCGGCCAGGTGATCTGTCAGGGCACCGTGCAGGAGTTCTGGGCCTCCACGGATCGGCGGGTATCCGACTTCATCGAGGGGAGAGCACCACGCGAGGAGAGCGTGGAGGCGCTGCTCACCAGCTGACTCAATCCTCCGCGACGTCGAGCGCGCGCAGCACAGGCAGCCGCTTCTCGGCGAACTCGGTCGCCTGGCGCTCCATCTCGCGCAGGTTGTCGTCGGGGTCGTCGAGGCGCTTGCCGTCGCGAAGCAGGCGCTTGCCCTGCTCGGACAACACGCCCCAGGCGTACTTGGCCCACTCGGTCGGGGCAGCCCGCTCACTCGAGCGAGCGAGGAGGAAGAGCTGTTCTATGCGGCTGACCACGACGCCTCCACCCGTGAGCGGTGAGGCCAGGTGCGTGACGTCTCCGCTGTGCTTGGCGGTGCCGAGCAGGTGACGATTGAGCCGAGTCGTGCGTGAGCGCGCGCCGTCGCGGATCTCGTCCGGCTGCACCGGGAGCGCGTCTCCCTTGGCCGTGAGCAGCAGCAGCGCCTCGAGCACCTGCACCGCGGTGATCCCCGCCTTGCTCACGCGATCGTGGAGCTGGCGCACCGAGTGGGCGACGACGCCACCCTCGGCGAGCGCGTCCAGTACGGGCCGATACACGGCGTCCTGGAGCTTGGCAGCGCCGAGCGCGCCCTTGACCTCGAGGGTGACCGCGCTGGGCTCGGTCGTCAGCACGAAGCGCAGCGCTCCGGAGCGCTCTTGGAGCTCCGAGGGCGAGAGCCGGAGCGAACCCAGCACGAACAGGTCGCGGCGAAACTGCTGTCCGACCAGGAAGTCACGGGTCGTCTCGCGCAGCCAGAGATCGGGGATCGAGCGCAGGGCGGCTTGGCTCTCGGGCGTCAGGTGCAGGCCGTCGAAGTGCTCGCTCAGCTCGGCGCTGGCGGCGTAGGTGAGCTTCGCGCCCGCCAGCTGCTCGGCCACCTCCGCGAAGGTGGGCGCCATCCAGTGTTCGTTGAGGAACTCGTGCGCGAGGTAGCGCGGGTCCTTGTCCTTCATGCTGGCCAGTCGCTTCTGCGCGATGGGGTTGTTGCGAAAGTAGCGCGCCCCCGCCCCGTCCAGCGCGTGCAGGAAGTCGACGGCGCCCTGCAGGCGCTGGACCGAGCTCGTTCCCATCGAGCCGGCGCGCTCGGAGTGCAGCCGCAGTAGCTTCTGGATGGGCAACATCTGCGACCACCCGGGCAGTACGTTGTACGAGAGGTGCACTACGCCACCGGGCCGCAGCAGCTTGCGCAGGACACGCACGATGATCGCGCGGTTCTCCGAGGAGATCCAGCTCCACACCCCGTGCATCACGATGGCGTCCATGGGGGGCAAGTCCGCATCGAGCAGCTCGGCGAAGCTCGAGTCGAAGAGCGTGACCGACGCGCCGGACGCCTCCGCCATCGCCTGTGCGCGCAGGGTGTGACTCGGGCTGAAGTCAGTGCCGTAGTACTCGCCGCCCCCGGCCGCCGCGTGGACGTTCAGGGAGACGCCTTGCCCGAACCCCAGCTCCAGGTAGCGCGGGCGATCGAGCGGCGCGCTGCCGAGCCCGCGGTGGAGCAGCGCCAAGCGAGTCATCTCCGGGCACAGCTCCCGGTAGTAGTTCTGGGTGTAGTCGACGTCCGAGACGTACCCTTCCGACCAGCTCATCGGCGCCATGCTCGCACGCCCGCGGGCGCTGTATCCCCTCAAATGCGCGAGACCCCGGCAGCCGAAGCCACCGGGGTCTCGCCGTTGCCCACTCCCGAAGGATCAGGGGATGGGGCTGTAGGAGGTCTGGATGGTGTAGCCGCCGGTCTGGCTGATAGTGGTGCTCGTCACGAGGATCGTGAAGATGGCACCCGGGTTAGCGGCCGGCACCGTGTAGCTGAGGTTGGCGACGGCCCCGCTGACGGCCGCCGAGGTGGCCAGCGTGGTCTGGCAGGCGCCCGCCTGCATGACGCGGATCTGCGGGGTGAAGGTGCCGCTGGTGCGAGTGACTCGGATGTACATGGTCTCGTTCGGCTCCAGGTACGTCTCCCAGTCGTCGTGGAAGCGAGTGCCCAGGAAGGTGTCGACGCGGTCGCCGATCCCCAGAGACTGGGTGTTGCTGCCACCGAGGGGCCACAGCACGTAGGCGTCGCCGCTGCCGCTGCCGGTGCCGTTGCCCACGCCGGTGAAGCACGACTCGCCCACGTTGCCTTGCACCAGGTTCGCCGAGAAGGCTCCCGTCGTGTTGGCCACGGTCGTGGTTGCCCACATCGTGTACACGCCGGCTTGGGTCGGGGTGTACACGAGCCGCGCGCCACCGTTGGTGATACCGCTGCTCGAGGTGCCCACCGACGTGCCGCAAGCACCCTCGCGGGTGACGTAGAGGCGGTCCGTATAGGCCGACCCGCCCTGCAGCCACGTGTAGGTCGTGCCGGCGCGCAGGTAGCTCTCCATGTCCACCGTCTTGAAGCCACCGGCAGGCCCACCCGGGATGGGCGACGTCGTCGGCGGGTTGTCGCCCGCGAGCAAGCTGTCGACGATGCGCCGGCCGTACGGCCACAGGACGTAGCTGGTCAAGTTTCCGCAGCTACCGCCGACATTGCCCGGGAACACCTCGAAGTTGTAGTCGCCGGTCTGGTTGGCGGCGTTCGTGGTGAGCACGTGGTAGTAGTAGCCGGCTGCCGAGTTCGTCGTCGCGATCCGCGAGCGGAGCGCACCCGACGGACTACCCAGGGAGTAGCCGACGCTGTTGACGGCACCTGCCGTGCATGAGTTGGCGCTGTAGCGATACAGGCGCGGGGTGAGGGTCGAGCGATTGCGGCGGCCGAAGAGGGACGTGAACGTCTGACCGGCGCTGGTGGAGACCTCGACGTCGTCCCAGTAGTAGTTGGCGCCCAGGGGTCCGCCCGTGTTCTCGTCGCCCACGCCCAGGTAACCCGCGACGTAGGTGTACGGCAGGCTCGTGGCCGAGGTGGAGTCCTTGCCGCACAGGGTGCCGGCCGCGGTGTCCTTGCCGTCGCAGTTCTCGTCGATGTTGTTGCCCGGGATCTCCGTCGCGCCCGGGTTGATGTTCTTGTTGTTGTCGTCGCAGTCGGTGTTGTTGTCCGCGCGACCCGGCTTGACCTCACACAGGTACTGCACGGTGCCCTTGGCGTCGCCGTAGCCGTCCCCATCCTTGTCCGGCCAGGTGGCCGTGGGGCCCTCGTCGATGCCGTTGATGCAGTTGTTGTCGATGTTGTCGCACAGCTCGATGGCGCCGGGGTTGATGTTCTTGTTGTTGTCGTTGCAGTCGCCGGACTGGGCCACGTAGCCCGCGGGTGCGGCGCCGCACACGGCCTTGGTCACGCTCGGGTTGCCGTAGCCGTCGCCGTCCAGATCCTGGTAGTAGGTGGTCTGGCCGGGCTCGGGGGTGGCGGGGTTACAGTCGTTGTCCTTGTTGTCGCAGATCTCGACGTTGCCCGGGAACATGTCCTTGTCCGCGTCGTTGCAGTCGCCGCCCTGGGCGACCCAGGTGGAGTCCGCCGGCACGCACGCCTGCTGCGTGTTCTTGTCGTCGCCGTAGCCGTCGCCGTCGTTGTCCTTGTAGTAGGTGTTCTTCGTGACGCCGTCGTCGACCTGGCCGTTGCAGTCGTTGTCGATGCCGTCGCACACCTCGGCGTTACCCGGGTACGCGAGCGCCTGGGCGTCGTCGCAGTCCCCAGCGGCGCTCGAGTAGCCGGTCGGCTCCGTGCACCCGCTCTTGTTGGTGGCGGCGTTGTCCACGCCGTAGTTGTCGCCGTCCGCGTCCACGTAGTAGGTCGTGAGCACGCCGTCGTCGATCTGGCCGTTGCAGTCGTTGTCGATGCCGTCGCAGACCTCGGTCGCGCCCGGGTTCACGTCCTTGTCGTTGTCGT
>JAHBVX010000012.1 GCA_019637295.1 Polyangiaceae bacterium | reverse complement strand
CGAAGACGACCACCCTTGGATCACCGGACACCCGCGGGGAATGCTCGTCGTCGCCATCTTGCGCCGCATCGTCTTCACCCTGCTCGCGATCTATCGCGCCATCACGCAACGCTCGGATGAGCGACGTCAGATGCCGTGGAAGCTCCTACTCGAGGAGATATGGACCGTGCTCATCACCGCGCTCGCCCTGATGCCAGCCGCCTCCGTTGAGCGGCCCCCGATTCGGCTCCAACGACCGACCACGCGAACTCGCCCCAGGGGACCACCGATCAAAGGTGCGCGGGCACGGCGGGGCGCTTGACGACGGCGGGTGATCCGGTAGTCTCTTGGTACCTACGCGCGAAAGGGGCGATATGGCACGCAGCACGCAGCACGCAGCACGCAGCACGCAGCACGCAGCACGCAGCACGCAGCACGCAGCACGCAGCACGCCTAGCGCACGCTAGCCGCGTTACATTGCTGTTGCTGGCAGTTGCGGCGGTGTATGGTTGTGGGGACGCCCAGCGGTTGCCCGACGAGTCTCCACGCATCCCCGGCGCGGGGTATCTCGACCCGGAGTACCTCGCGCAGTTCGTCCCGATGAAGATGCCTCATCGCCAACCATGTCGAGCGGCCTGCCGAGCCCGTGTTTTCTCCGGAGAAGGAGGAGTCTGTCGTGTTGGACATCGAGACCCGGCGGGAATTCCATGGCCTAATTCCGCTTCCGGACGGCGTGCCGCACTCGGCGCCCGATGGCCAGCACGAGCGTGTAGCAGAACCCAGTGCTGGATTCGGCATTCACCTTCAATCCGGTGACATCGGTGTGGTTCAGCAGCCTTGGGTGTTCAACTCCGACGACCGCTTCCCAGTACCCGACCATCAGATCCTCACTGACGTACGTTATCGCCGCACGGTATTGTTGCTGATCACGTGGCCACACAACCCGTGGGGGCGTTACAGCATGTGCAGCGGCATGCTCGTGGGCGCGCGGCTCGCGCTCACGGCCGGCCACTGTGTGTACCACGAGCACGCTCGCAACCCACTCTGGCCATCCAACGTCGAACCCTGGGCCGAGAGCATTCGGGTCGTGCCCGCCGCGGTGCGCAACTACATGCCTTTTGGAGATGCCCATTCCACCAAGCTCTATGCGCAGACGGGGTGGATTGACCACCAAGACAACGACTACGACTTCGGTGCTGTTGGCCTCGATCGGTCGTTCCAGGACCTGGTGGGGTTCCAAGGTGCTCAAGCCGACGTCGCGGGCATGTCGTTCACGATGCCCGGTTTTCCCTTTGAGCCGAATCCGGCGTACCCAGGCGACAGCAACGCGAATGACGCAGACCTGCGCATGTACACGGTCAACGGAACGGTCAACGCGTACAACTCGCAGGTGGTGGAGACGGAAGCCGACTTCACAGATGGTCAGAGTGGCTCCGCCATGGTGAAGAGTTCTGACCACCAGAACATCCGCGCCGTCGCGACATCCGACCACACGGTCTCGCTGCCCTGGGGTACATGGTTGTGGAATCAGGGGACACGGATCAACAGCGCCCGGGTGGACCGCATCAACGAGTGGCGGATCGCGTCGGCTCAAGAGTTTCAGGTCACTGACAACTTCAGCGGGTGGGGTGCTCACGGTCCCGCGACCGGAGGCGTCGCGTTCACTTCCAATCCCACGTCCGCGAAGTACGGGCCGGACCGTGTTGCCTTCTTTGCGCGAGGCATCGCTGGCGATGTGCGTATCGCGACCCTCCAGGGTGGTACTTGGACACCCAGCGTATCGACACACACTCTCGGCGGGAACATTGTCGGCAGCGTTGGCGCCGCCTCACGCTTCACGGGTCAACTGGA
Source organism: Polyangiaceae bacterium (assembly GCA_019637295.1). Taxonomy (GTDB): domain Bacteria; phylum Myxococcota_A; class Polyangia; order Polyangiales; family Polyangiaceae; genus JACKEA01. The sequence continues at coordinate 202,352 of JAHBVX010000012.1, read as the reverse complement.
CTTGTTTGTGCGCAGCTACAGCTCGGACAACATTTGGTCCAACGCGAACAACGGCGGCGCCGGATGGACCGGTTGGTTCCTTCTGCCTTCCACGTCAGGCATGGTCGGCTCTTCACCCGTGGCCGTCTCAAACGGCACCAACAGTCTGGACGTCTTCTATCGCCGCAAGGACAACGGCTGGGTCGAGCAGCTGTACTGGCGCGGAGGGCAGTGGCAGAAGGTCTCCTTGGGGGCGCCGTGGGACGAGCACGGCCTGCATGGTTTCGTGGGCGAGCTCTCCGCCATTGCGTACGGTGACGGTCGCGTAAGCGTGTTCGGACACCGTGCCGTGACCAACCAGCTATGCGTGAAGCACTCGAACACGACCGGAATTGGCTACGGTCCTTGGGACTGCCTGCCGGAGCCAGTGATGCGCGGCACGCCCAGTGCGGTGTATCTCGGCTCCGGACGCATCAGCGTCCTGCACCTCTGCGGCCGTTGGGATCTGAGTGTGAGTCTCGATCCGAATCACCCCAGCTGCTGGCCGGGCACGGTCGTTCACCGCTATTTTGACGGCAGCACCTGGAGCTTCACCCGCTTCAAACTCGAGCCTCCGGTTCACCAACCCCATCGCGCTGGTGTCGCGCTACGCGGGACAATGGGACCCTTCGCGCGCAGCGAGGACTCGAACCAGGTCTGCACCAAGGCCTGGTCAGTCACGGGCGGCTACTGGCCGTCCGGCAGCAGCTGGTTCTGCTTCTCAGGTGGTCCCTTCGTGGACGTGACTGCCGGGAGCTGGTCCAGCTCGCGCCTCGACGTGATGGCACGTGGTCGCCGCTTGGACGTACTCTGGCACAAGTACTGGAACGGCCAATGGCAGTGACCGTGGGAGGCAGGCTCAGCCGAGCGCGACGGCGAACCCTCGTCCTCCTTGCCTTCGTCTCCTGCGCCTGCGGTAGCGTGAACTCGGATGGTGGCGGACACGACGGCGGAACGGGCGGCGGGCACTTAGTTCCGTCCGAGCTGTGCGTCGCCGTGTGCGACCGGGGAGAGGTCCTGGGATGCCTGGATGGCTCAATGGCTACCTGCCACGTGGATTGTGAGCGGCGCACGACGTGCAAAGAGTGGCGCTGGTATCTGGAGTGCGCCCTGAGCGCTACCGGGGGTGGTGAGGGAGGATGCGTGGATGGCACGATTTTTTCTCTAAGCTGCGAGCCCCTGCTCGCCGACGTGAACACGTGTCCACCCGAGGTAACGACCTGTACGTCGGGCACCGCGAAGGATTGCCAGTGCGTCCCGAGTGGCTGGGGCATCACCTATTGCGAGCAGAACGGTCACTTCGGGCCATGCTTCAACTGCAAGCGATGACGTTGTGCGCCTTGCTGTGCCTCGGGTGCAGCAGCGAGCACAGGCCGATACCGACTCACCGGGACTCGACGTTGAGCGACGGTGAGCAGCTGTGCACACAGGTGTGTAATCGCGCCGCACTGGCGTTTTGCTCGCTGCCCCTCGAGCCCGGCTGCGTCGAGCGCTGCAAGTTGGCGCGGACGATTTACCCAGACTGTACGGTGAGCTTCGACAACTACCTGTTCTGCGCCCGCGTGGCGAAGCCGGAGTGTGGCGCCGATGGCTCGCCCACCCTCCGCCCACCGTCGAGTTGCAGGGAGGGCTACCTGACCTGCAGCAGCGGGAAGACGCCAGCCATCGACGCGTCCATCGACGACTACACGGGCGTCCCCTGAGCGGCAGCACGCTCGAGCGCGCTCGAGCGCGCTCGAGCGTGCGGATTGTCGCCGGCGGGCCGGCGTGCCAGGAGGCCGCGGTGGCGACTCGCTGGCTGGCTGGCTTGGCCGTGGTCCTGTGCTGCGCTCCGGCGCGCGCGCAGCACGATCCCTGGTGGGGCCGCGACAAGGCCTTGCACTTCGGGGTCTCTCTCGGCTTGGGGTTCGGTGGCTACGGCGTGGGCGCTGGGCTGTTCACGGAGCGCTGGGCCCGCGCGGCCTTCGCCAGCACGGTCACCCTGGGCGCGGGGGTCGCGAAGGAGGCGCACGACGCGCTCGGCGGTGGCGACGCGAGCGGACGCGATCTGGTCTGGGACGCGGTCGGCACAGCGACGGGCGTGGGGCTCGCGCTAGCGCTCGATTTGCTCCTGCACGGCGGTGGCGCCGACGGCGCGCGCGGCTTGACAGCACCCCAGCGCCATCATTCGTCTGTCGCTCTGAGCGAGAACTCCATGGCACACCTCGAAGGCAAGGTCGCGATCGTCACGGGAGCTGCCGGCGGCATCGGTCGCAGCACCGCGCTCTTGTTTGCCCGCGAGGGCGCGCAGGTGGTCGTCAACGATCGCGGTGGCCCGCGCGACGGGAGCAGCAGCGACGACGACGCCGCGGGCCAGGTCGTGGAGGAGATCCGCAGGGCGGGCGGCACGGCGGTGGCCAGTCGTCACGACGTGTCCACCGCCGACGGGGCCGACGCCATCATCGCGACGGGCGTCGACGCCTTCGGCCGCGTCGACGTGCTGGTGAACAACGCCGGCATCCTGCGCGACAAGACGCTGCTCAAGATGGATGAGGCGATGTGGGACGCGGTGGTCGACGTCCACCTCAAGGGCACCTTCCTGTGCTTGCAGTCGGCAGCGCGGCGCATGCGCGAGCAGGGGGGCGGCGGGCGGATCGTGAACACCACCAGCGTGTCGGGGCTGGTCGGCAACTTCGGCCAAGCCAACTACTCGGCAGCGAAAGCGGGTATCTACGGGCTCACCCGCACGGCGTCGATCGAGCTGCAGCGTCACGGGATCTTCGTCAACGCGGTCGCGCCCATCGCCAAGACGCGCATGACCGAGGATCTGCCCATGTTCGCGAAGCTCGACAGCTTGACTCCGGACCACGTGGCGCCGGTGCATCTGTTCTTGGCCAGCGAGCTGGCAGGGGACCGCACGGGCCTGGTCGTTGGCGTCGCGGGCGGGAAGCTGTCGGTGTTTCGCATGGTCGAGACGCCTGGCGTGCTCAAGGACGCCGATGGTGGCCTGTGGACGGCGGACGAGATCGCCGATCGCTGGCAAGCCATCGACAAACCCTGAACGGTTACGAGCTTCTGGGGCCGCCTCCTCGATTTTCCCAGGCTTTGCGCCGGCCGCGGGCCGCTCATTGCTGGGTCCTGGCCTGGGTGTTACGTTTTTTCCTGACGGGCCATGCTGCGCGACTCGAGAATCCCGATTGTGCTGTGGGTCGCGGTGGCGCTCAACGTGCACTTCGCGTTCGGCGTGGGCGCCACGGCGCTCGGCAAGGCCTTCGGCATCCCCCGCTTCGCCATGGTAGTGAAGAACCACATCGGCGGCGGCGGGGAGGTGGAGGTCACCCTCGAGACGGAGCAGGACCCCGAGAGCGAGGTTGCCCAGCAGCTCCCCCCCGAGGAGCAGGACCCGGACCAAGACGAGCCTGCGGAGCCCGAGCCCGAGCCCCCCACACCCGAGCCGACAGCGGAGCCCAAGCCTGAACCGCCCAAACCCGAGCTGAAGGTGGTCGAGAAGAAACCCGAGACGCCCGCACAACCGCTCACCCAGGACGCGAAGAAGCGCATCGCGGTGGTGCAGCACGTCGACGATCCGAATCAAGAGAACCCCGACGCGGAGTTCATCGCGGACAAGGCCAACAAGGTCGCGGCGCAGACGCGCGCGCGCATCACCAGCACCGATCAGAACGACAAGACGCCGACTCCGGGTGGCAATCACGCCGGACCGACGGAGGCGCCGGGTAACTCGGAGGAGACCCGCGTCGCGCAGTCGGAGGACAGGGAGGGCGTCGCCGACCGCGCGCCCGAGGCCGAGCCCGCGCCGGACAAGCCCAGCAAGACGGCGGCGGAGGCCGAGCCGGCCGGCTCGAAGGTCGCAGCCCGCGCGGCCCCGAGGCCCCGAGCGCCGCCGAAGAGCCCGGCCCAGACCCCGCGCGAGGCGCAGGCCGAGCAGGCGGCCAGCCCAGACACCCTGACGGGCGCCGAGGGCGCCGACAGCGCGGCGCGGGCGCGGGAGGCACGCGAGGCGGTGGCGGCGAAGAAGTCGACCAAGAAGCGCCTTCCTCCCCCCAAACCGGACCCGAACGCGCCACCCTTCGGTCTGGGAGCGCTCGGCACGACCCGCAGCGGCGTCCAGCTCAACCTCAGCCCCAAGGTCGCGGCCCAGGCCATCGGTCGGGATCGCCTGGCCCTCGAGCGGCGCCTCGACTCCGAGCGGCGCCGGAGCGCGCATCGCGGCTCGTGGAAGTCGATGGGCATCGAGAAGTGGCGCGCCGCCATCGAGAACTACGTACCCAGCGTCAGACCCGGCAATCAGACGGCGCTGAACACCGCTCGCGTGCCCTTCGCGAGCTATTTGAACACCGTGCACAACCGCCTGCATCCGATCTTCGCGGACTCCTTCCTCGCGTCGCTCGATAGCCTCCCGGGCTCGCATCCGATGAATCGGCCGGAGATCAAGACCCACCTCGAGATCGTGCTCAGCCAAGAGGACGGCCGCGTCGTCCGACTGGGCGTGACGCACACGAGCGGCGTGACGGCCTTCGACATCGCGGCGCTCGAGTCGGTGCAGCGAGGGTCCCCCTACGGACAACCCCCGCGCGAGATCGTGTCGCCCGACGGGAACGTGTACTTCCACTGGGAGTTCCACCGCATCCCGCACTACGCGTGCTCCACCTACTTCGCTCGTCCGTACATCCTGAAGGTGTCCCCCAAGAGCGCCCCGCCCGAGGTCGCGCCGCCGACGACGCCGCCGACCGAAGAGCGACCCCCCTCGGACGAGCGCCACGGCGGGCTGCACCGCTGGCCCCCGGTACTGGAAACGCGAGCCGCGCTCAGGTAAATCCCGGACACTTTTGACCTTTGTGGACGACCCTCCCAGTCGGCGACTCGACGCACCGCTCGAGTCGCACTCGGACCCTCGCGGCGCTGGCCCGACCAGCGCTCATCTCGCGGCCGTGGGGGTGGTCTTCTGGAGCGCGTTGCTGGTGTCGTACGTCACCGTACCCGCGCTGCACGGCTGGCTCTCCGGGCTGGGGAGCCTGATCACGCGGGTCGAGCAAGGCGGTGCGTTCCTCAGCCAGCTGGCGGTCGTGACGGGAGCCGCGCTGGCGTTCTGGCTATTGATCACCGTGCTGAGCGAGAGCCAGCTGGGGATCGGATTCCGTATCGGCGTGGCGCCGCTGGTGGCGGCGCTCATGACCACCATCGCGGCGTCGGTCGCCGGCCCGCTCGCGCCGCTCTTGTCCTTGGGGCTGTCACTGTTGGCGGCCTTCGTGGCAGTAGCGTCGTCGTGGCCGACGATTCTGCGCCCGCACGCCCGAGGCCTGGGGCTGTGCCTGGGCCTGGTGGGCACGGCCTCGGCCTTCGGCGCGGCCGCGCGACTGCTGGCGCTCCGCGCGAGCTCGGATGCGCTGACGTCGCTGTTCTCGGCCGCGCGAGTGATGGCGACCGTCGCGCTGGTATGCTGCGCGCTGGCGTGGCTGCTCGGGAGCTTGTGGCTCGCGCGGGGACGAGCCACTCGGCTGGCGCTCATGCTCGCTGTCCCCGCCGCCGTCGGCCTGGCCACAGCGTTCGCCGTGCTCCGCTCCGCCGCGGACCCGGCCTCGCCCGTGAGCGTACTGGTCTCGCGTATGGTCACCGAGCTAGGCCGTCACCCGCAGCCGTTGGTCGGTGATTTTGGCCGACACGCGCTCGACGCTGGGCTGGTGGCGGCCGCCCTGCTCGCGCTGTTCACGCCCGGTCGCCCCCTCTACGGCCGGGCTGCGATGTGCTTCCTGCTCCTGCCGCGCGGTGCCACGGACATCCCCCTGCTCGCGCTGGCGCTGATCATCGCGGCGCTGTCGGGCACGCTCCACGCCGTCCGGGGCGCTCAAGGAACCGAGCCAAGAGCCGTTCCAGGATGACAAGTACCCCAATTCGGAATAGGACTTCTCGCGAAGCGAGGGAACATGACCACCCCGTCCCCTGCCCTCAAGCTGCTCGTCGTCGAGGACGACCCCGCGGTCATGCGCGCCGCGGTGCGCTACCTCGAGCACCGCGGTCACTCGGTGATCGCGGCTCGCAACGCGACCACGGCGCGGGGACTCGACGGGGCCTTCGACTGCCTGGTGCTCGACATCGACCTGCCGGACGGTAGCGGCCTCGAGCTCGCCGTCGAGTTGCTCCGACGCTCGCTCTCGGACGTCGTGGTCTTCTTCAGCGGCACGACGGACGTGGAGACCCGGCTGAGCGCGTCGGAGCTCGGAACCTTCGTACCCAAGGAAGCGGGGCTGCACGCGCTCGCCGGCGCGGTGGAGACGGCCGTACGTGAAGTACGCGCCGGGCGCCGAGTCGCCGGTGGCGAGGGCCTGGTGACGGACCGCAGCGATCCGCGCTTCGAGAGCGGATGGCGCAAGACGCGCTGATGCGCTGGTCGAGGCTGGGTTGGCTGGCAGCCTTCAGTCTGATCGCCGGGTGCCAGCGGTCGGAGCCCCGAACCACGGAGGAGCGCGGCGCGAGCGTCTACATGCGCAGCTGCTCGGGTTGTCACGGTCCGGATGGCCGCGGCGCCGCGCGTATGGGGCTGTCCTCCGCACCACGGGATCTCACCGACCCCTCGCTGTACGAGGATCCGGACGCCCTACGAGAGACCATTCTGCGCGGCCAAGGCCAGATGCCGGCGTTCCGTAAGGTCCTGGTAGGTCAAGACCTGGACGACCTGATGGCTTTTCTCGTGACGCTGCCGCGACGGTGAGCCCTCAGCGATCCGCCAGCCACGCAACGAGGGGAATGAGCAGGCACACGGCCGCGAAGAGCAGCCAGGGCCACCACTTCTTCATCACCAGGCCGCGGCGACGAGCCCGCCGTAGATCAGTACCAGATAGGGCAGCGTCGCGAAGAACACGCCCCGCGCCCACAGCGCAGCGGTACGGCGACGCGTCGCCAGCGCGAAGGCCACGAACGCGACGCCGGCGACCGCCGCCAACAGCGCGTACGTCGCGCTGCCCAGCCCGACCCACAGCGGAACGAAGCCGACCAGGATCATCAGCGTCGAGTACACCCAGATGGCTCGGCGGGTCGCGTCGACGGAACGGACCGCGCCGTGAACCCTGAGCCCCGCCCGGGCGTACTCGTCTCGACGGAACAGAGAGATGGCGATGAAGTGCGGGAGCTGCCAGACGAAGAGCACCGCGAACAGGCTGAGCGCCTGCGCGTCCACCCTACCCGTGACGCTGGCGTAGCCGATCAACGGAGGGATGGCGCCAGGCACGGCTCCGACGTGCAAGGCGTAGGGGGTCACGCGCTTCAGCGGTGTGTACACCAGCACGTACGAGAGCAGCGCGATGGCAGCCAAGAAGCCCGTGAGGGGTGAGACCGAGAAGCTGAGCACCGCGAGGCCCGCCACCGCCGACAACACCCCGAGCCCGAGCGCCGTCTCCGGAGCGACTCGCCCGGAGGGCAAGGGGCGCTGTCGGGTGCGTTCCATCAGCGCGTCCACGTCGCGCTCGAGAAACATGTTGAGAGAGTTGGCCGCACCGACGACCATCGCGGTGCCAAGGAGGGTCACGACCAGCCGCAGCGGCTCGATGGGACTGGGCGCCACGAGCGCACCGCCGACCGCGGTGACCATGACCAGGCGCGTGACCGCTGGCTTCGTCAGCTGCACGATGCCCAGGGCGGTGCCCTGAAGGTCCCGAGTCGAGATTGCGGTTTCCACGGCTAGCGGCGGAGGCCTTTCTGTCTTCGAAGCATGCATCAACCCAGCGCCAGGTCCCACCGCCAATCAGCCCCGACGCGCGTCAGCCACCGCTCTGGACAGAGCAGCGAGCGCCTCGTCGATGACGTTCTCCGCGGAGGCGTAGGTGAAGCGGATGTGGCCTGGAGCGCCAAACGGCGTGCCGGCCACGGCGGCGATGCCGCAGACGTCGAGCTGCCACAGCGCCACGTCGTCGTCCGTCGCCAAGACGCGGTCCCCATGACGGATGCCATACAGGCCGGTCACGTCGGGGAAGGCATAGAACGCCCCCCGCGGCAGGTCGCAGCGGATGCCCTCGATCGCACGCAGCCCTTCGACCATCTTCTTGCGACGGGCCGAGAACGCCTCGCGCATGTGCAGTACGGCATCCCGCGGGCCACGGAGCGCCGCCTCGGCGGCGATCTGAGCCACCGCCGTGGGGTTCGTGGTGCTCTGCCCTTGCACCTTGGCCAAGGCCTTGGTGAGCGCTGGCGGCGCGATACCCCAACCGATCCGCCAACCCGTCATGGCGTAGCTCTTGCTGACTCCATCCACCACGACCAGACGGTCCATGAGGTCCGGAGCGAGCCGCGCCACGGAGGCGTGTTCGAAGCCGTCGTACACGAGATCCGCGTAGATCTCGTCGACGATGACGTAGCAGTCGTGGCGACGAAGCACCTCGACCAGCCCGAGCAGCTCATCACGCGAGTAGGCCGCGCCCGTGGGGTTGCTGGGTGTGCACAGGATCACGGCTTTGGTGCGCTCCGTCAGGGCACGCTCGAGGTCCTCCGGCTGCATCAGGAAGCCCTGCTCGACTCGGGTCTGGACGAACTTGGGCACCCCGCCGAACAGCCGCCACTGCTCCGGGTAGCTGACCCAATACGGAGCGGGGATGACGACCTCGTCTCCGGGCTCGCAGAGCACCATCGCCAGGTTGAACAAGACGTGCTTGGCCCCAACGCCGACGGTCACGTTCTCCGGCGAGGGCCGCCAACCCCGATCGCGCTCGGTTGCGAGACAGATGGCCTCGCGCAGGCTCGCGGTGCCAGTGACGGCCGTGTAGTGCGAGCTCTTGGCGAGCCCCTCCGCAGCAGCCCGGCGAATGTGCTCGGGGGTAGCGAAGTCCGGCTCGCCAACTCCAAACGTGTAGATCGTGCGCCCCTGAGCCTTGAGCTCCTGAGCCTTCGCGGTCATTGCGAGCGTGGCGCTAGGCTGGACGGCGTCGAGACGGGATGCCAGGGCATGACTCACGTCAGCTCTCCTTCTCGTCCTCGTCGGCGTCGTCGCCGTCCTCATCCTCGTCCTCGAACTCCGCTTCCTCGGCCTTCTTCGACTTCTTCTTCGCGCCCTTGAGCTTCTTCTTGGGGGTCTTGCCCGCGATGGCGTCGTCGTCCGATAGGCCCTTCTTGAAGTTTCGAATGCCTTCCCCGAGCCCTTTCCCGATCTCCGACAGACGGCTGGCGCCGAAGAGCAGCAGGATGACGAGCAAGACGAGGACTATCTGCAGGGGACCAATGGCCATGAGGCACTCCTAGCGGCGAGGCGCCGCGCTTCCTAACATCGGCAGGCAGGTCAGGCAACGCCTGGCCAGTCCAGCGGTTTCTGCACCCGGCGGCGGCGCCACTCGAGCGCCCGGGCGAGCCCAACCACGATCCCGAGTGTCGCGAGCGACACGGCGGGCACCCCGAGTAGGGCGATGGGCCAGGCGACGGCCGACTCGAGACGGGACAGCGCCGCGAGGGACGCGACCGGCGGCAGCAGGCCGACGGGTAAGGCGAGCGCCCGATCCGCGAGCCCGAGAGACACCACGAGGTAGACGACCCCGAGCACCGTCAGCGCGATGCTCGACGAGGCAAGCACGCCGCGAAGCACGGAGCTCAGACGGGTGCCTCGTCCCCAAGACGGCAGCCCGCGGACGAGCGCGTGCTCAGCGCTCAGCACGACGGCGGGACGCCCCTCGGCCGCCGGGATCCGGGTTCGCGACTCCACCAGCTCGAGGCTGCTCAGGTCGTCGCTCGGCGAGAGCTTGCGGGCGAGCACCCACGCTTGGCCGCTCGAGCCCGGGAGCTCGGCGAGCACGCGCGGAGCCTGTCCCGGGAAGCACAGCCAAGTGACTCCGACCATCGGCACGACCTGCGCCTGGGGAGACTCCGCTCCCAGGCAGCTGACCCTGGCCTCTTCCACGAGTTGACGGGCGAAGGCGCCCGGTGGGTCGCTGCGCGCGTCCCAGGTCATGTCCACGGCGAGCACGGTGAGTCCGGCGCCCAAGGCCAGCGGCCAGAAGGACGCAGCCAGCCGCACCGGACCGACGCCAAGGGTGGCGAGCGTGCGCACCTCTCCGCGCTCGACCGCCACCGCGACCGCCAGCGACACACCCACCGGCGCGCCGATCCACAGGCTGGCCTCCAGGGCCGCCGCGACCAAGGCGCGGGCAAAGGGCAGGCTGACCTCCCACGGCACATCCTCGGCCAGCCACCAGGGCAGCAGCCTCACGACGGCGGCCGCCAAGCCCAGCAGCAGCACCAGCGCCGACGCCCGCAGGCCGAGACGAAGAGCGCGCAGCCCGAGACCTGCCATGCCTCGTACTCTACGCCGGCGCCCGGAGCAGCGCGGACCCCGGGCATGAACCGCTGGAATATCGCGAGCTTCTGGCGTGACTCCCCGGGGTCCCAGGGCCCCTTTCGGCGCTGCCGGATGATGGTATGCTCCCCCCTCGCGGCCCGCCCTGGGCGACCGCGTCTCCCGGAGGATTCATGCGACATCTCGCGCTTGGAATTGCGGCAGCCGTGGCTGCCCTCGGTGCCACCTCAGCGGCGCTGGCGGCCGACAACATCAGCGAGGTCCCGGCGACCGGCAAGGGGATCGTGGGCGGAGCGCTGCTCGGCGCAGAGGCCGTGATGCTCACCGAAGCGGCGCTTCGAGTGAAACCGTGGTGGGCGTACGCCGTGGGCGGACTCGCCGGCGGCGTGGCCGGCGGCGTGGGCGGCTACTTCGCCGAGCAGGGTGGTGACGCCAAGCTCTCCATGTACCTGCTCACTGGCGGCATGGCGCTCGCCATCCCGACCACGGTGGCCGTGCTCAGCGCGTCTCGCTACGATCCCCCCGCGACGTACACCGAGGACAGCGCGCCCTTGGACGAACCCGTCGCCGAGCCACCGCAGCCCGACGGCTCAGCCGCCTCGGCGCGCCCCGCGGCAACGACGAGCTCGCACAAGCCCGCGCGGCTGCGTGAGGCCAGGCCGGTGGAGGTGGCCACGCCCGCCGCCCCGCCGGCGTTGATCGGCCTCAGCGCGGACGCGCTGACCCTCGGTGTTCCCGCCGTGGAGTTCCGAGAGGTGTTCTCGCGCGAAGAGCTATTCGTGTATGGCGTGAGCCAGAAGACGCAAGTTCGCGTGCCGGTGCTCAGCTACGTGTTCTGACGTTGAACACGCGCGCCGCGAGCCCCATACCGCTCCGGCCAGCGTGTATTGGTTGTGACGCGTTCGGTCTCTGTCGAGGATTGAAATGGCACAAGTCGCGCAACAAAAGCCGCGCAGTCGAGGTTCGGAAGATCCAGCGCTGGGCAAGGTCATCGCGGGGCGCTACCGCCTCGAGGCCCGCATTGGTGAAGGCGGAATGGGCATCGTGTACCGCGCTCGGCACGTGCTCATCGACCGAGTCGTGGCGGTGAAGCTGATCCGGCCCGACCTGCGAGGCGAGACCCACCTGCGCGCGTGGATGCTGCGCGAGGCCCGGGCGGCCAATCGCGTGGACCATGCGCACATCATCGACATCCACGACATCGGGGAGACGGACGAAGGCGAGCTGTATCTGGTCATGGAGTACCTGGTGGGCACTCCCCTCTCCTCGGAGCTCGCACGCGGGCCGCTGCCGCTCAACCGCGGCGTGGACATCCTCGAGCAGATGGGGGCGGCGCTCTCTCGCGCGCACGACCTCGGCGTCGTGCATCGCGATCTCAAGAGCGACAACATCTTGCTCACCGCCCGCGGCGGCCGCAAAGACTTCGTCAAAATCCTCGATTTCGGACTCGCGGCGCTGGCGCACGATCCGAGGCTGGCGCCCAAGGGTGCGGTGTTCGGCACGCCGGAGTACATGTCACCCGAGCAGGCCCGGGGCGAGCAGGCGGGCCCCCAGTCGGACCTCTACGCGCTAGGCGTGTTGTTCTTCGAGATGCTGACGGGCCAGCTTCCCTTCCGCGCCAGCGATCGCGACACGCTGCTCGAGATGCAGCGTACGGCGCCGCCCCCGCGACCGAGCGCCGTACGCAAGGACGTCAACCCGGTGGGCGAGCGGATCGTGATGCGGTTGCTCGAGAAGGACTCGCGCAAGCGCTACCGAGACGGCCATCACCTGCTCGAGGAGCTCAAGGCGCTGCAGCGCTCGCTGCCCAGCGTGAGCTGGGACCGGGAGGGAGGCGATGCGCCCCCGCCCCAGGCCGCGCCACCCCCACCCCCGCCCCCGCGCGCTCCGAGCGTGACGGAGTGGGCCTCCCGGGCGGGACTGTTCGCGCGCATGCTCACCCGCGCCTACCCTTCCGGCAACGCTCCCGCGGAGCTGTCCGCCGCGCTCACCTCGTTGTGGGACGCGGTCGCCAAGGCCAACGGGCTCGAGGGCGAGGTCGCCAGCCACACGCGCAAGCTCGAGGCGCTCGAGCGACGCGGGCGCGCGCTGCGCGCCGAGATCGGACGCAAGGTCGAAGAATTGGCTCAAGAAGAGTCACGCTCGCTGCGCGACGCGGCGGCCTACGCGGAGGAGGAGGACATCGCTCGGCGTGAGCTGACGGCGGCCCAGCACGCCGCCAAGGACCGCGTCGCCGTCGCCGATCAGGCCGAACGCGCGGGACAGGGCACCAGGGCCGTGTACGAGGGCGCGGGTGCCGCCGTCGCGATGGTCGAGGCCAAACGCCAATGGCTGCAGACGCGCGAGGCGCGGCGCGCGGGCCGCGAGGCCACCGCTCGGGATTTGCGCCGACAAATCGAGGAGCTGCGCGCGCAGCTGGCGCGCTACGCCGAGGCGCTGGAGGAGGACCTATCTTCGGGACGCGAGCGCGTGGCCGCGCGTTCCCGGGAAGGCATCAAGTACGAACAGGCCTTCTTCGACGCCTGCAACGCGCTACACGAACACCTGCGAGCGAAGCCCGAGTGCCGAGAGCTGCTCGCGGAGCTCACCGCGGGCGCTGATCGCGAGCAGCCTCGAGCCGAAGACGTCTCGCGCTCGATGGGTGCGCGAGGCTGAGCGTCAGGCTGGCAGCTTCGCGGCCAAGAAGGCGCGGAGCTTCACGAGGGTCTTGGGATCCCGCGCGAAGGAGGGCGCCTGGTAGGCGTCCGCCCACTCCCGAACGTCCCGGGCCAGGTCCGCTGCCGCAGCCGGATCCCCGAGCACGTCGTCCACGCTCCGACCACGGGCGACGACCGAGTCGAGGGACGCGACGTAGCGAACCAGTCGCCCATGGTCCTCGGCCATGAACTCCTCGATCAGCTGGGCGTCGGCGGCGAGGCGCGCCACCGCTCCGTCTGGCGGCGCACCGGCGCCGAGCGCCGCAACCGCTCCGACCCGGAACACGAAGGCGTCGTCGATGAAGCCCAGATCTTCGATCCCGTCGGGGATGAGGTCGAGGGACTTGAACAGGTAGTTGAGCGAGCGCGTCACGTGGCGCCGCTCGTCGGTGCTGCGGCCGTCGTCGAGCACGATCTCCGACAGGGCTCGCGCGTCCTGTGCGAGTCCACGCAGCCAATTGGGAAAAGCATCCAGGCAGCGCGCGTCCAGGTCCGTCATCCGGTCACCTCCGAGGGCGTGATCTCTAACATCGCGCGAGCCGGACCCAAGAGGGATTTCACAGCCGACCGACCCAAAAGCCGAGGGCGAACCCCAAGGCCCCGCCCATGGCGGCCAAGACCAGCGCCAGAAGCAGCGGAACGGACGCCGATCGCCGCGCTGGCTGAACGATCTGCACGTTCGGCGCCGCCTCCGGCAGGCCAGAGGCGAGCGCCGCCGAGCCGGGCGACACGGCCGTATCGGAAGTGCCAAATGCGCGCAGCGCGCTCGGCGACGGAGTCAGGGCCGGCTGGGCCACGGGCGCGTAGCCGGCCGGTGGCATCGACCCCTGAGCTTGGGGGTTCGTGTGGGGCGGGGGTACCGAGGCCCCCGCAGGCGGGGGGCTCATGCTCGGGCCGGGCGGCGCGTCGAGCCACTCACCACGGCACACGCGCTCGAGCGCCTCGACCATCTCCCCTGCCGTCTGGAAGCGCCCGGCCAGATCTCGGCTCAGGGCGCGCCGGAAGAACGGGCCCCAGTGCGCATACTGGGGCGCGATCCGTTCAATTGGGGTCGGTTCGCTGTTCAGTACCTTGGTGATACGCGCGAACTCGTTGTCCGCCTCGAAGGCGGGCACGTTGGTGAGCATCTCGTAGGTGATCACCCCGACGCTCCAGAGGTCGGCGCGCGGATCGGTGCTCTTGATGCTCCGGATCTGCTCGGGGCTCATGTACCCGGGAGTCCCGAGCAACATGCCGGTCCGCGTCTTGCGCTGCATCCCACCGGCGGCGTCGACCACCAGCGCGATCCCGAAATCGAGGATCTTGACCGACGTGGTCTCCTCGAGCTTGCCGAGCAACAGGATGTTGCCCGGCTTCAAGTCCCGATGCACCACGCCGCTGCGGTGAGCGACCGCCAGTGCTTCGAGCAGCGACCGGGTGATCCCGGAGGCTTGCGCCACCGGCAACCGGCCCAGGTTCATGCGGGCCGAGAGCGGACTGCCATCGATCAACTCCATGACCAGGTACGGTGTGCCGTCCGCCGCGCGCACGGCCTCGTAGACCTCGGCCACGGAGGGATGATCCACCCGCGCGCTCGCGCGCAGCTCGTTCAGGAAGCGCTCGACGATCTCGGGACGCTCGCCAAACTCGGCGCGCAGGATCTTGATGGCGACGCGCGCGCCCGAGTCGAGGGCCGTCGCGTCGTACACGGCGCTGAGCCCCCCCTGACCGAGGACGCGCTCTAGGCGAAAGCGCTGGTCGAGCACCGCACCCAGGATCTCGCTCGGCTCGTCGAACTGAAGCATCCGCCCCCGCGAGTGTAGTCACCGAACGACGCTTCACGCGAGCGCGTGCGGCCGCGCCTCGGGCTTTTGCGAGGCTGGAATCAGGTCCTGCAGCAGAAGGTGATGGGGCCAGTGCCGGCGACGGTGCCGCTGAACTGACCGCCGGAGGGCGTGCAGGTGCCCGTCGGCGTGGGGTCCTTCGTTCTGCGGTAGGACACACCGCCGGGGATCTGGGTGGACAGGTCCTTGCAGCCGCTGGGAGTGAGCGTCTTCTTCTCCAGGCTGCACCACAGCCCGCCCCAGAAGGAGAACTCCCCGGGCAGGCAGGTCGTGTTCGGCGCGGAGCACGCGCAGGGCGAGCAAGCGCGGGTGTCGCTGACACCCGAGTACACCAGCTGCCGGACGGGCCAGTCCGCCGGGCAGTCCTGAGCGCCGGGCTGCTCGATGCACACGTAGCCCGTGTAGGGATGGGACCCCGGCGCCACGCACTCGGCTGCGGCGCCACACCCGCCGGACGGCGGCTCGCGGCAGACGTCCGTCACCGACTCGAAGGGCTCCGCTCCCGCAACGGCGCTGACGGATGGCTCGCAGTGCCCCGCGAAGGTGACGGTGGCCGGGTTGACCAGGCAGGACAGGGTGAGCGACGAGGTGTCATTGCAGCTCGGGTTGATGGTGCCAGACCAATCCGACGCCCCGGAGCACGACTTGTTCGCCGTGGTGCACAGGATCTGCTCCGCACTACACGACCCGCTCGCCAGCCCACCGCAGGTGCAGGCGGAGCAGCTGCCGGTCGTGACGAGCTGCTCCTTGTATCGAGTCGGCGTCGCACCATCGGGGCAGTCCGCGCCGACCGGCGGAGCAGTCGCCGCCTCCAGGGTGAACAGGCGCGCGTAGCCGACCCAGCCGCTCGGGACCTGAGGGACGCAGCTGCCGCCGTTGGGACAGCTGCCGCTTCCCGCGCCGCCGTCGGAGCCCCCGAGCCCCACGCCACCGGTGGCGCCCGTCGACTGCCCGCCCACTCCGCTGCCTCCGCCGCTACCCGAGTCGTTCGGCGGGGACAAGCCGCCCCCAGACCCGGTGCCCTCCGCGGCGAGCGCGCAACCCGTCACCCAGGCGAGCGCGAGCGCTCCGGCAGAAGCTGGCAGGAAGTAGCCCATACTGCGGCCCGAAGGATAGCACGCACTGGCCCGAGCGCGCTGAATCCCCATCGCGTCACTGCTGCTGCTGTTGTTCCTGCTGGTAATCGAGCTGCTCGCGGTGCTGAGCGGGACCGGAGGCGTAGGTCTGCACGTCGATGGGCACCGGGCGGGGGGCTAGCAGCCCCTTGGGCACCTCCCCCACCTCGGCGATGTTGACGACAGCCGAGATGCTCTCCGAGGAGTCCCCGCGATACACGCCGCGGTTGGGCGGTACGTCGCGAAAGCTACGCCCCACACCGACCGCCACGTGTTGTTCCCCGGCCACGCGGCTGTGAGTCGGGTCGATCGCGACCCAGCCGCGGGAGGGCACGAAGGCTTCGACCCAAGCGTGCGTCTCGAGCTCGGGCTCGCCGTCTGCGCGATACAGGTATCCGGAGACGTAGCGCGCGGGCATGCCCACTCGACGCAGCAGCGCGAGCGCGACGTGCGCGAAGTCTTGGCACACGCCGGCTCGGGCATCGAGAACGCGCGAAACGCTGGTCGTGGTGTTGGTCACACCCTTTTGGTAGGCGAGCTCGTGCATCAGCCCCGTAGCGACCCGATGCAGGGCGTCGCCGACTCGAGACGCGCGGTCTATCGCGAGCACTCGTGCCAGATCCGCCAGCCGCGGGTCGTCGTTCACGGGTCCGTGGAAGCAGAGGAAGTCGCTGAGGCGGTAGTCGGCGAGTGGCACGGGCAGTTCGTCCGGCACCCCTTGCAGCTCCACCTCGTTCGGATGCAGCGGGTGCGTCTCCACGCAGCTCTCCGCCACGATCACCAGCGCGTCGTGGAAGGCGATCACGGAGAACTGATGGACTCGGTTTCCCAGCCAGTCCACGTGCTCGATGAGCGGCGCCTGCGGGCCCACGGCGAGCCCGAAGCCTCGCAGCGTCTGGTGCACGTCGGTGCGGGGCGTCATTCGCAGCTCCATCACGCTCTCGCTGATGCGGCTCGGATAGGTCAGCTCGGTTCTGTGAACGATGTGCAGGAGCATGGAACGGCCTCGACGTTACAGCGGCTTTCCACTGCATGGAACCGGCTGCTCCCCGGTCGCGTCAGTCGCAGGGCACACACAGGTTACGACCCAATGAAAGCCGCTGTAGCGGCGCCTCGAGAGCTGTCGAAAGATCGACAGCTCTTTCATTCTGTCGCCGGGGAGGCACGCGCCTCCCCGCCCCAACGAAGTGAATTCGTTGGGGCCCCACCCCACGCGGGCCGGCTTCGCCGGCATGAACTGGGTCAATTCCTGACAGACCTTCAGTGCAAGAAGTAGGTCCGTTGCAGGGTGAGCCCGGCGGTCGACAGCTCCTGCGTGAGCTCGTCCAGGAATGGGTCCACACCCTGGGCCAAGACCTCGTCCACATCGATGTACGACAGGCGGCTGGCGAGCCGACCAAAAGCCCGCTCGACCTCGCGCCCGCGGTCTCCGGTGTCCTGCGCGAGGCGGCGAGCGAAGTCGCCCGCGACGGCCACACTGTAGCGGATGGTGTGGGGAAACTCGCGGTCGAGCACGAGGAAGTCGATGACTTGGCGTGAGTCGAGCCGCGTGGGGTGTACCTTGCGAAACGCCTCGAGCGCGTTGCAGGAGCGGAGCAAGCTCACCCACATGAGGTTCTCGTCCGAGGCGAGCAGAGGCGTGAGCCCGCTCACCCTCATGCGCACCATGCGACTGACCTTGTCCGCGCGCTCGACGAACTGTCCAAGCTTGGTGAACAGCCAGCCCTCCCCACGCCGCATCGTGCCATCGGTCACTCCGGCGAAGGCGAAGCTGGCCGCGACGACCTCGGCCAACGTCGCTGCCAGATCCTCTTCGCGACTCTCGGCGTGGGCCGCGTCCTTGAGCAGCCAGTACAGCTCGTTGAGCTCCTCCCACATCTCCGAGCTGATCACCTCGCGCACCTGTCGGCTGTTCTCCCGGGCGCGGGACACGCTGGCCAGGATGCTGCTCGGCCCCTGCTCGTCGAACACCAAGTCGGCCAGCGGCAGCTCTGGCAGCGACAGCGCGCGGAGCGTCTGAGTCCAGTACGCCTCTGCGCTCGACGGCTGCACCTCGGCCAGATCGAGCAGCATGCTGTGCGCGACCCCCAGCGCGCGCGCGCCGTGCTCGGCCCGCTCCATGTACCGCCCCATCCAGTACAGCGCGTCGGCGACCCTACTGAGCATCGACCGGCTCCCCCGTCACGGGTCGACCCTCTTCCGCGGCCGCGAGCACCCAGGTGTCCTTGTAGCCTCCGCCTTGGCTGGAGTTGACCACCAACGAGCCGCGGCGCAGGGCCACGCGCGTGAGCCCGCCGGGGATCACCCGGATGCGATCGCCGAACAGTACGTAGGGGCGGAGATCGACGCACCGCCCCTCGAGCTGTCCGTCCACGACGGTCGGATGACGGCCCAAGCTCACCACGGGCTGCGCGATGTAGCTTCGCGGGGACGCGGTCACCCGCGCTCGGAACTCGTCGACTTGCTCGCGGGTCGCGTGGGTGCCGATCAGCATGCCGTAGCCACCCGACGCGTCGGTCTGCTTGACGACCAGTTCGTGCAAGTGCTCGAGCATGTAGGTCAGATCCTTTGGCCGTCCGCCGACGTAGGTCGGCACGTTCGGCAGGATGGGATCGGCGCCCAGGTAGTAGCGGATCATGTCCGGCACGAACGGGTAGATGGCCTTGTCGTCGCACACGCCGGAGCCAGGCGCGTTGGCCAGGGTCACCGCGCCGCTGCGATAAGCCGCGAACAACCCGGCACAGCCGAGCAGCGAGTCCGGCCGAAAGACCACGGGATCGATGAAGTCGTCGTCGATGCGGGTGTAGATCACGTCCACGCGCTGCAGCCCCTGGGTGGCGCGCATGCACACCGCGCCGTCCTTGACGACGAGGTCCCGCCCCTCCACCAGCTGCACGCCCATCTGCCGAGCCAAGAAGCTGTGCTCGAAATAGGCCGAGTTGAAGATGCCCGGCGTCAAGAGCACCACCGTGGGACTGCTCGCGCCACGGGGAGCCGCGTGCTGCAGGGTCTCGCGCAGCCAGTCCGCGTAGTCATCGACGCGGCGCACACCGTAGCGTTCGAACAGCGCCGGCAGCACGCGCTTGAGCACCGAGCGACACTGCAGCACGTAGCTCACGCCGCTGGGGTTTCTGGCGTTGTCCTCCAGCACCAGGAACGTGCCATCGCGATCACGGATCAGATCCGTGCCGACCACGTGCGTGTAGATGCCGTGGGGCGGGTCCATGCCCATCATCTCACGACGGAAGAAGGTGGCGCCGTACACGAGCTCGGGCTCGATCACCTTGTCCTTGAAGATCCGTTGCTCGTGGTAGACGTCCCTCAAGAACAGATTGAGCGCCTCCACGCGCTGGATCAGGCCGCGCTCGATGCGCTCCCACTCCTCCGCGCTGACCAGTCGTGGGATGGGATCGAAGGGGAACACCTTCTCGATGCCTGCGTCGTCGGAGTAGACGGTGAAGGTGACGCCTTGGTTGCGCAAGAGCACGTCCGCCATGCGCCGACGACGCGCGAAGTCCGCATCCCCGAGATCCGTCAGCCGCTGCGCCAGCTCGCGATACAGCGGCCGGACCTGGCCCTGCTCGTCGAACATCTCGTCATAACTGCCGGGATCGACCTGGTACGAAGTTACGTCCACCGAAGCACCTTGCACGCCGGGCCAAGCCCGCTCAGAAGCTCCCCTGGAGCTGGATCTCCCGCGAGCCGACGCGCAGCTGCAGGCTGCCCGTCGGCTGCGCCTTGGGGCGAGAGAGGAGCAGGATGGTGCCCACGGAGACGCCCACGACTCCGATCCCGAGGGTGACCCCGGTCAGTGTGGCGTAGGTCCGCCCTTGGTCCTGGGTGCTCTGCATGGTGTCCGGGCACACACGC
The DNA here is from genome assembly GCA_019637295.1 of Polyangiaceae bacterium. Classification (GTDB taxonomy): domain Bacteria; phylum Myxococcota_A; class Polyangia; order Polyangiales; family Polyangiaceae; genus JACKEA01. The sequence goes on along the minus strand of JAHBVX010000012.1, from coordinate 182,563 downwards.
CCGAGACACTCGCGGTCGAGCTCGGCCTGCGCCTGATTCCTGAGCAAGAAGAAGACGCCGCTGGCCGCCAAGCTCGCCACGCCGACACCGGTGACGAGCCACGGCAGCGCGGAGCTCGAGCCCGCGGCGGGCTCGAGGTTCACGTTCCGCTCATCCGCCCCGACCGTGGGTGGCGCCGCGGTCGTCCGCAGCGCCTCCGGCACGTCGAGAGTGATCCGCTCGGTCTGTCCCTCGGCCACGTCTACGGTCAGCTCGAAGCGACGCCCGTCCGCCAAGACCCCGGCGACGGAGTGCGGACCTGGGTCCACGCTGACCTCACGCCCCACTTTGGCTGGGCCGAGCGCCACCCCATCGAGCTCGATCTTGAGCGTACCCGCGCCGACGCCGCGCTCGACCACGAGCTTCGGGATCCGCGCCTCGAGCGCGTCGCGAGCCTTGCGTATCTCGTCGAGCAACTCAGGCTTGGGCTCCTCCTCCCGCTCGGCCTCGTACTCGGCTAGGCGGTAGCCGCCCAGCGCCTCGTTCAACCGCCCCAGGTTCTCCTGACAGCGGGCGATGTGGAAGCGCACCGGAGGCGTCATGCGGATGCGCGAGACCTGCTGAAAGGTGGAGAGCGCGCCCGCCCAGTCTCCTGCCGCTTCCTGTGTGAGCCCCTGGCTGTACAGCTGTCGGGCGCGCGTCAGCTCCGGCTCGGACTGGGCCCAGGCCGGCCCGCTCGCGAGCAGCGCGACCAAGCTCAACAGGGGCAAGGATTTGGGCAACCGGAGTGGGAAAGTCACGAGCCGATCGAGCTTAACACCGATCAGCCACCCCCGAGCGGCAACTCGGTGACCCGCCGGGTAGCTGAGCTCGAGCGACGTTGGCTGATTTGGGGCTAGCTGTCAGGGGCACAAATTCGTTACAGATCCAGTCATGCCGGCCGAAGACACGACCGACGAGCTATTCGTGAAGCTTGCCCAGTTTCGCGCGGGATGGCCGAAGCGCGGGTGGAGCTGGGACGGGCGGCTCTCGTGCATCGCGTCCGCGTTCGGAGTGGAGTTGGTGGAGGAAGCGAAGGCCGCGCTGCAGCTCGCCTTCCCGCACCAGTGGTCGCACCGAACCCTGGGGCAGGCGCCCGCCCTGCTGCAGCAGATCGCCGAGCGCAGCGGAGGCGTCCGTGCGGATCAGCTCTTGGTTAGCACGGCCCCGGTGGACGGGGTGGTCGCCTACGGCCTGTGGTGGCCTTGGGGCGACGACACCACGATCAGCCTGCGTATCGGCATCGCCGGCGGACCGGTGATGCGCATGGAGTCGAGGCTGCGAGAGACGTTCAACGCGCTCGAGTGACGAGCCCTCGAGCCGCGCCGGCACCGCGGGCTACCGACAAAAAGAGTACGCCGCCGAGCCGAAGCCGGGCGGCGTATCCATTGCAGCGCCTTCGCGTGCGCTCAGCCGGCAGGCGGAGCGGGCGGAGCCGCGGACTCGACCACGAACTCCCAGGTGAAGGTCGCCTGACCATCGCTCTGATCCGGAGGCGTCAGCTGCAGCCCGTTGATCGAGTTGATCACGCAGGTCGCCACCTCTGGCGGAGCGGTGGTGCCGGCGGGATCCGCCGCCGCGTCCACGATCGTTCCCGTGTCTTTCTGCACGGTGAACTGTACGCGAACCGTGCCCGCCGCCGTGGCGTTGTTCTGCAGCGCCTGGTCGTAGCACGCCTTGATCTCCGCGTTCTTCGTGTCGAGCAGCGCGGAGGTGTCGTCCCGATACATCTCGGGGGAACGAGCTGCGAAGGAGCAACCCGCGACCGCCAGCAAGGCGGTCAGAGCGAAGGAAGTCTTGAGAACCTGAATCATCTTCTGTCTCCTCGTTCTGGGCCGTGGCCGCTCACTTGCTCGCAGCAGGCTTCTTCAGCCCGCCCGGCTTGGGCGGCTCCGCCGCCGGTGCTTCTTGCTCGGTGATGTTGAATTCGACGCGGCGGTTGGCCTCGCGGCCTTCTTCGGTGTCGTTGGAGGCGACCGGCTTCTCCGAACCGAAGCCCGCGGAAGCGAGCCGCTCCTTCTCGACGCCCTTGGCGACGAGATAGGCCATCACGGCCTTGGCGCGGTTGGCCGAGAGGGTCTTGTTGTATCCGGCGTTGCCCTCGCTGCTCGCGTGGCCTTCGATCGCGATCTTCTTGATGTGCGGGTTCTTCTGGATCACGTCGGCGATCTCGTCGAGCAGGTTGTGGGACTCCTGCTTGATGCTGGCCTTGTTGTGATCGAACTGGATCTTCTCGCGGATCTCGATCTTGTCGGCCTTGACCTCCACGCGCTTTGGCTCCTCGGGCGGAGGCGGCGGCGGTGGCGGCGGCGGTGGCGGCGGTGGAGCGGTCGGGCCCGTGCCCTGGACCGCGAACGCGGTCTGCCCCTCGAAGACCTTCGTGCCCGCACAACCCGACAGGGCTGCAACGGTGAAGACGGCCCCGATCGAGCAGACAATCAACTTGGAACGGTTACGTACAATCATCTGGAACTCCCTGGCATCGGATGGGATGCTCTTCCAAGGGCGCATGCCCCCCTCGTTTCGGGGCATGGTGTGCCACTATGTGAGGCCGAGGGTCAACCCGGTAGGGTCAACTTTTCGCCCCGGTTTACCAATCGTGAAGGAACCAGGCTTAGACGCGCCGAGGCGAGGTTCCATTCTCGCCGGGCCTGCAGGCGTGCCAAGCCTTGGATATTGATTGATTTTTCTGGAACTTGGGCGCCGACCGGGTGTGCCCCCAGCGCTCAGTGACGCCCGCGAGCGCCGCCGCGGGGGTCCGGACAGCGCGGGTTTGTCGACGGATTGGCCTGCAGTCCCCTTGGCACGGTCAGTGCTCCTGACGGCCCGCGGGAACGTGCGATGATTGAAGGACGGGCAATGAGCAACGAGGCGGACGCGTTCGACACCACGGTGCTCTCGGACAGCGGTCCCCGGACGCGTGAGAGCGCGCCGGGGGCGCTGGGCCGCTGGGTGGGCGCTCGCTTCGACCACTACGAGGTGCTCGAGCCCCTCGCGCGCGGCGGCATGGGCGCGGTGTACGTGGGGGTGGATCGCTCCCTCGAGCGCCGGGTCGCCATCAAGGTCCTGCCGGACGAGCTGGCCGACAACGCGGAGCTGCAAGAGCGCTTCATCCGCGAGGCGCGCGCGCAGGCGCGGCTCAACTCACCCCACGTCGCGCACATCTATTACATCGGTCACACCCCGCCGCTGCCCAATCGCGAGCACGGCTCGCTGTTCTTCGCCATGGAGCTGGTCGAAGGGGGCGCGCTCGAGCGCGTGCTCGACGAGGGCACGGTGCTCGAGCCGGAGCGTGCGCGCGTGCTCATGATCCAAGTCGCCCGCGGCCTGCGCGACGCGCAACGCGCCGGCATCGTGCATCGGGACATCAAGCCCAGCAACCTGCTGCTCGACCGCAACGGAGAGGTGAAGATCGCCGACTTCGGCGTCGCCAAGCCGCTCGGTCGCGGGGACGTGAAGATCACGCAGGATGGGGCCGTCGTCGGCAGTCCGCTCTACATGGCGCCGGAGCAAGCCCGGGGCGACGACCTGGACCACCGTGCCGACATGTACTCGCTGGGCTGCACCTTCTTCCACTTGCTCGCGGGCGAGCCGGTGTTCGACGGCAAGACGCCGCTCGCCGTCGTCAGCCGCCATCTCACGGAAGAGCCGCCGGTCATCGGCGAGCGGGTCCCGGGGCTGCCGCCGCGCTTGGGCAAGGTGCTCGCTCGCCTGCTGAGCAAGGCCCCCGACGCCCGGTACGCGACCTACGACGCGCTCATCGCAGATCTCGAGGCGGCGGCACCGCGAGCCGTCAGGCCCGCCGGCTTCTGGGTGCGGGGCGCGGCGGTGGCGCTCGACGTCGCCCTCGCCGGCGTCGTGATCAGCTTCCTGGGCGGCGCCGGGCTGCTGCTACACCTCGCCTACGTGACGTGGGCCCACGCGCGCTGGGGACAGACCGCGGGCAAGTACTTGCTCCGGCTCCGGGTGCGCCGGGCCGACGGCGGGCGTCTGGGGCTCGGTCGCTCTCTCGCGCGCACCGTCACCAGCCTGTGGTTCCCCTTCCTCACGGGCCTGGTGATCCTGCTCACGCAAGGAGGCGGCGGCTTGAGCGTGGCCATCGAGCAGATCCAACTCACCAACGTGGACGCATTTCAGGCGCTGGTGCTCGCCGTCGCGGTGAGCAACATCCTGCTCAGCCTGCTGTTCGCGGCAGGTCTGGCGCTGGCGGCATTTCATCCCGGCAAGCGCGCGATGCACGACCTGGTCGTTGGCTCGGAGGTCGTCTACCGCCTCGACTGACGCAAATCCGCTGACAGTGAAGTCCGCCGAGACCCTCGGCCCGGGCGAGCCTGTGTTAGCCTCTCCGTTCATCTTCCGCTTCAGGAGGCGAACGGTGCACCTCGATACTCTCCGGAAAGTACTCGCTCTCGGGACCACGCTGGCTCTCGCGCTCGCTCTGGCGCTTCCCGGCTGTGCCGGCAGCGACGCCAGCCCCGCGCCCAAGGGCACGGGTGGGACCGGCAGCGGCGGCACCGACGCCGGCACCGGCGGCACGGCGAGCGGGCTGTGCTTGCTCAACAGCTGCAACGCGTGCCCGCCCAGCGACCCGAGCTGCGATCCCAACGACTTCTGCTCAGGCTGTTCCCACGGCAGGGGCACCTGTCTGATCGAGGGCCAAGACGGCCGCTGCGTCGCGTGCAATCCGTCCACGGGGCAAGGTTGTCCCTCGGGTCAAGAGTGCTCGGCCTTCGGCACGTGCGTCGAGCAAGGCGCCACCTGCGCCACCGACGCGACGGGCACGCCCACCATCTCCTGCCAGGCCAACAAGGACTGCGCGGCGTGCGATCCAGCGCACCAGATCTGTAACCCCGCGACGAACAAGTGTGTCCAGTGCACGGCCACGAACACCAGCATGTGCCCGAACCAGACGGACGCCTGCATCGACGACAAGTGCGCGTTGATGTGCCCCGACAGCTGCACCGTGGACAACGACTGCACTCGCTGTGAGACCCAAGGCGGCCAGAAGGCCAAGGCTTGCTACAACCACCACTGCGCGGAGTGCTCGGACACCTATGCCTGCCCTGTGGGCCTCGAGTGCAAGCAAGGCAAGTGCGTCAAGCCCTGCGGTCTGCCGGGCAGCACGGCCGGAGCCTGCACCGACGACGCCCACTGCACCGGCTGCGGCGCGGAGACCAACCCGTGGAAGTGCAAGTTCCCCCTCAACGGCGGCGTCTACGGCACCTGCTCGCCGCCGGCGACGGGCTGCAGCGATCTCGGTCCCGGCGTGGCGGTGCTCCCGCCGCCCTACGACAAGGTGACGAACCTGTGCTCGAACAACCAGGACTGCAGCGGCGTCGGCATCCAGTACAACGTCGGTGAGGCGATCCGGGATCTGATCGGCGGCCCGGAGCTCGACATCGGCATCAAGAAGATCAAGATCCAGGACGCGAACATCAACTACGGGATGCCAGCATGCGCCAGCGTGAAGCTGACGGAGAACATCAGCTGCGGCGTGTGCGTGCCCTGCAAGCAGCACTCGGACTGCAAGAAGATCCAGCTCGATCCGCTGATCGCGGACCTGTTCAAGGGTGACGCCCTCGCCACCGTCGCGGGCGCGTTCTTGATCGATCTGCTGTACGGCTCCAACAAGGACCACAGCCTTCATTTCCAGTGCCTACCGGTGGCCGGCGGCTACGGCATCTGCATCCCGTGCGCCAATCCGACCAAGGCCTGCACCGGAACGACCAGCGGAGGCAGCGGCAAGTGCGACCACAGCGAGTGCACCGCGGGCGGCGCGCTCGACACCAGCTGCAACTCCTGCACCGCCGCCGTGTGCGCTGCGGACGCGTTCTGTTGCAACACCGCGTGGGACTCGCTGTGCGTCACCAAGGCGCAGCAGCTCTGCCCCTCCTGCTCCGGCGGGAGCGGCCCGAGCTGCGGCCACAGCGCCTGCGCCACCGGCGGCGCCCTGTCGCCGCTGTGCGGCCCGTGCGAGAAGGCCGTCTGCGACGACGACCCCTTCTGCTGCGACAACGTCGGCGGCAGCTGGGACAGCCTGTGCGTGGACGCGGCGAAGCAGACCAGCTCCTGCAACTGCCCCTGACCTCGTGTCTTTGTCGGCCCGACGCGGAGACGGCGGCTCGAGTCCGGCGAGCGCCGTCACCGCGTCGCGCAGACCCGATTCCGGCTCAACGCGTCAGCTTGATGGGCAGCACCATCATCTCGTCGGCCGTGTCGCTGGCGTACAAATAGGCATACGCAGCGCGAGCGGCGAGCACACGCTTGGTGTAGCGACGCGTCTCGTTGAACGGGATCAGCTCCACCCACACGTCGAAGTCCTGATTGGGGCGCTCCCGGAGCCATCGGCGTGGCCGACCCGGGCCAGCGTTGTAGCCCGGGATGGCCAACACCGGGTTGCTCGCGAAGTCCTGCTTCAAGCGCGACAGCCCGCGACTGCCCAGCGCGATGCTGACGTTCGGTCGCTTGAGGGAGGCCGGGTCGTAGGGCAGCCCCACGTCCTTGGCGAGCATCTTCGCGGTGGGCACGATCACCTGCATGAGACCGTAGGCGTTGGCGTGGCTGACCGCCGCCGGATCGAACGCCGACTCCTCGCGCATGACTCCGTAGACCAGCGCCTCGGGCACGCCGTTCTTCTTGGCCTCGCGGCTGACGACGTCGTGATACGGCCGAGGGAACGCCAGCTCCCAGGCCTTTGCCCAGTCCCCCGCTGGCCAGCGCGCCAGCCAGTCCGTCAGCAGCCCTCGGGTGACCTCGTGAGCGTGCTTGGCGGAGCCTGCGCGAGCGTAGAGCAGCGCGACGGCCCACAACAGCTCGGGCTGCGCGCCAGGTCTCACCAGGCCCAGCGCCGAGAGCTCCGTCCGCGCCAGCTCGAGCTCACCCTGACGGAGCAGCTCCATCGCGCGCAGGAACCCCGGCTGGTCGAACTCGGGACGATGCGGGAAGGAGAAGGGTAGCGTCGCCGCCTTCTGGGCCGCCTCCTCGCGGATGCGGCGAGCGCCGAAGGGATCCTTCTCGACCAAGCGGGAGTAGGCGTGCAGCATGTAGTAGGAGAGCGGCAGCTCCTGCACGATCGCACGCAGCTCGGCCTCGCCCTTCTCCACCGCGCCCGTCTCGATCCACGCGCGTGCGCGGAAGTAGCGCTCGCGACCGCTCAGCTCCGTGCCCCTCGAGCTGTCCCGACCGGCGACCAGCTCCGCGGCCCGATCCAACACCGAGGCGGCGCCCGACCAGTCGTTCTTCTCGACGCGCCGCATGGCCAGCCGAAACACGCCGTCCAGCATCATGTCGCCGTCTGGGTAGTCCCGCGGCATGCTGGCCAGCAGCTCCGTGAAGCGCGCCTCGACGCCCATGTCGAAGTAGGACAGCGCGCCCAAGAGCCGCGCGTCGTCGGCGAGACGGTGAGCAGGGTGATCCTGCTCGAGCTTGGCGAAGTGCGCGACCGCTTGAGCGTGGCGACCGTCCCGCGCCGCGTACCGTCCGGCGAGGTACAGCGCGCGAGCGCGCTGGTCGGCGTCCGTGCAGTGAGCGAGCACGTCCTTGAGCGAGTCCGCTGCTCGACCCGTGGAGCGCTGGGACGAGATGGCCTTGCCGCGCGCGATGGCCGCCTCGCAGCCGACCCGACCCCAGCCCTTGGGCGCGCCGAGGGAGTCGAGCAGCTCGTCGGCGGCGCGCTCCGCGGACTCGAACTCCCGACCGTCCACCAGGGCCTCGACTCTCGCCAGCTGGTCTTCTGGACTGGGCGCGGCGTGGGCGACGCGCAGCGCGGGCGGGATGGCCTCGAGCGCTCGCGACGCCACGGCCTCCGCGCGCCGGGTCAGCTCGCGGCGCGCGGCGTTCTTCGCGGCGACGCGGCGCGCGACGCGGAGCGCCTCGATCACGTCGCCGTCCGCCTGTGCGGGTGACTCGTCGGGCCGCTGGCGAGCTCGCTCGAGCAGCGCCTGGGCCAATCCGAGCGCGATGTCCGGCGACCTGACGGTGGCGTCGTCGCGTTCGAGCACGTCGCGCCAAGTGTCGATCGCCAAGTCGAAGCGACCCTCCTTGATGGCGGCGTCGGCGAGCAACAGCCGCGCCGCCGCGGCCGCCGGATGGTCCTTCGGTACACCCTCGAGGAGGGTGATGGCGTCGGCCACGCGCCCTTGGGCGAGCGCCGTGCGACCGAGGGCGAGCTGCACGTACGCGGTGAGCGCCCACGGCTGCCGCTGAGCGTCCGTGTACGCCCGGGACGCGCCGGCCAGATCGCCGGTGCGCTCGCGCAAGCGACCGACCAAGAAGTGGAGCCGCGCCGCCTCGACGCCGGAGGGGCGAGTCCGCTCGATGAAGCTGGCGACGCGCGACGCCGCCTGCCGTGGATTGTCCTGCTCGAGCGCGCGCGCTGCGTCGGCCAGCGCGGGATGGGAGAGCAGCGGCTCGAACTGCTCGATCGACACTCCCGTCACCAGCGCGACCGCGTTCGACGGCTCGCTCGGGGTCGCCGCCTTGGCGAGCGGAGGCGGCGCCCCGGGCTCGCCGGCCTTCTGCTGACCCGAGCACGAGAGCACCAGGCCGAGCGCGGCTAACCACCGTCGTTTCATCGGCTCCGCCGGCCTCCGCGCAGCGCCGCCGCGCGTTCCTCCGCCTCGTCGTCCTGGGCCGCCTCGCGCTCGGCGAGCTGCTCGCGCGCCCAGCCGGCGCGGTGCTCGTCGACGAGCTCGCGCTCCGCGTCGGCGCCGGCTAGACGCTGGCGCTGTCGAGCTTCGGCGTCGCGCTGCGCCGACAGCGCGTCGCTGGCCTGTCGCGTCGCCTCGGCGAGGGCCGCGAGCCTGGCCTGCTCGGCGCGTTGCCACTCGCTCTGGCGCGCCAGGTCGCTCACTCGCCCGAGCCCAGCCTCGAGCCGGAACTGCTCGGCCGCGAGCTCCCGGGCGACCCGCTCGGCCTCTCGCTGCTCGGCCTGGGCGGCGGCTTGCGCCGCCGCGCCAGCGCGGCGGGTACGCTCCAGCTCCAGCGCCAGCGCCTGGCCCTGACTGTCGACGTTGCGCTGGCGCACGGTGCGCAGCGCTTCGAGCGGGTAGCGTCGACCCTTCACGGGGCAAACCTAGCCGATGCTGCCGCCTGGTGCGACTTCGTTGCACGCGGGACGGACCCAGCCGGGCCGGGGCCGCCGGCAATGTCGCGAGATCAGGGGCGAACGGGCGCAGGCGCGCCCTGCGGGAGGCGCGCGCGCTGGTGCCACTCCTGCAGGCTTCGAACGTGGCTCGCGCCGCCGAGCAGCTCACGCACCTCGAGCGCGTCCACCAGCGCCAGCGCAGCGCTCATGGTCGTGAAGTAAGGGATGTTGGCCAGCAGGGTGCTGCGCCGGATGCTGTAGCTGTCGGCGATGGCGCGACGGCCCTGAGTGGTGTTGATGACCAGCTCGATGGCCGCTGCGCGAACCGCGTCCACCACGTGAGGCGACCCCTGCTGCACCTTGTTGATGACCTCGACCGGGATGCGCGCCCGCGCGATGGCGTCCGCCGTCCCTCGGGTAGCCACGATGGTGAAGCCGAGGTTCCTCAAGCGCCGCGCGACCTGGCAGGCCGCGGGCTTGTCGTCATCCGCCACGCTGATGAAGGCACGCCCGCGCTCCGGCAGGCGATAGCCGCTGGCCGTCAGGCTCTTGCCAAAGGCGACGGCGGCGCTGGTAGCGATGCCCATCACCTCGCCGGTCGAGCGCATCTCCGGCCCCAAGATGGTGTCCACACCCGGGAACTTCGCGAAGGGGAACACGCTCTCCTTGACCGCCACGTGGGTGGGCAGGGACTCCTCCACCACGCCGAGCTCGTCGAGGGTCTTGCCGGCCATCACCTTGGCCGCGACCTTCGCCAGCGGCAGGCCCGTGGCCTTGGACACGAACGGCACCGTGCGACTCGCCCGCGGGTTGACCTCGAGCACGAAGATCTCGCCATCCTTGACGGCGAGCTGCACGTTCATCAGACCCACCACGCCGAGCTCGAGCGCGAGCGCTCGGACCTGCGCCTCGATGCGCGCGACGACATCCGAGTCGAGGGTGTGCGGCGGGAGCACGCTCGTGGAGTCTCCGGAGTGAACCCCAGCTTCCTCGATGTGCTGCATCACGCCGCCGATGACGGCGCGGTGGCCGTCCGCGACGCAGTCCACGTCCACCTCGATGGCGTTCTTGAGAAACTGATCGATCAGCAGCGTCGGAGACCCGCCCTCGTCTCGCGCCGCCTCGATGGCGAGCCCGACGTAGGCGTCGAGTTCGTCGTCGCTCCAGCAAATCATCATGGCCCGACCGCCGAGCACGTAGGACGGGCGAACCAGGACCGGATAGCCGATGGAGCGCGCGATGCCCTTGGCCTCGTCGACCCCGGTGGCGATACCCGCCTGCGGCCGCTTCAGCGCCAGCTTGCTGAGCAGCTGCTCGAACCGCTCGCGATCCTCCGCTCGATCGATGGCGTCCGCGCTGGTTCCGAGCAGACGCACCCCCGCCCGCTCGAGCGGGACGGCGAGGCGCAGCGGCGTCTGCCCGCCGAACTGCACGATCACGCCGAGCAACTCCCCGCGGCTCGACTCCTCGCGCACGATCTCGAGCACGTCCTCGAGGGTTAGCGGCTCGAAGTAGAGACGGTCCGCCGTGTCGTAGTCGGTGGAGACGGTCTCCGGATTGCAGTTGACCATCACGGTCTCGATGCCCAGCTCGCGCAGCGCGTAGACCGCGTGACAACAGCAGTAGTCGAACTCGATGCCCTGCCCGATGCGATTCGGTCCACCACCCAAGATGATCACCTTGGCACGGTCGCTGGGCTCGCTCTCGGTCTCGCTCTCGTAGGTCGAATAGAGATACGGGGTGTGCGCGACGAACTCCGCCGCGCAGGTGTCCACTCGGCCGTACACCGGGCGCAGCCCGCTCGAGACTCGCAGCGCGTAGAGCTCGTCCTGACTCTTGCCGAGCAGGTGAGCGAGGCGGGCGTCCGAGAAGCCGAGCCGTTTGGCCGCTCTGAGCACGTCCGCCGTCGGCTCGGGCTCTTGCTGCAGGCGCTGCTCGAACGACGTGATGGAGGCGAGCTGGTGCAAGAACCAGGGGTCGATGCCGGTGAGCTCGTGCAGCTCCGCGGGAGCGATCCCCACGCGCAGCGCGTCGCCGACGTAGAACAATCGCTCCGCCGTGGGCACGCCCACGATCCGGCGCAGCAACTGGGCCAACTCGGGCGCCGGCGGCGGCGGCCTCGTCGAGCGAGGCTCCGCCTGTGGCGGCGCGTCGTACACGAGATCCCGCGCCGGGCCGGTGTCCTCCGCGATGGCGGCGTAGTCCACTCGGCCAATGAGCGACGTCAGGCCGTCCTTGCCCGTCTCCAGCGAGCGCGCTGCCTTCTGCAGCGCCTCGGGGAAGGTCCGCCCGATGCTCATGACCTCCCCGACACTCTTCATCTGGGTGCCGAGGCCGTGGTCGGCGCCCGGAAACTTCTCGAACGCGAAGCGCGGCCATTTGACCACCACGTAGTCGATGGTCGGCTCGAAGGCGGCGCTCGTGCCCGTGATATCGTTGCGCAGCTCGTCCAGGGTGAAACCTACCGCCAGCTGCGCGGCGATCTTGGCGATCGGATAGCCGGTGGCCTTGCTGGCCAGCGCGCTCGAGCGGCTGACGCGGGGGTTCATCTCGATCACGAGCAAGCGACCCGTCTTTGGATCCACCGCGAACTGCACGTTGGAGCCCCCGGTCTCCACGCCGATCTCGTGCATCACGGCGCGGGCCGCGTCGCGCATCCGCTGGTACTCACGGTCCGTGAGGGTCATGGCGGGTGCCACGGTGATCGAGTCCCCGGTGTGGACACCCATGGGGTCTACGTTCTCGATCGAGCAGATGACGATGAAGTTGTCGTTCCGGTCGCGGATGACCTCGAGCTCGTACTCCTTCCAGCCGAGGACGCTCTCTTCGATCAACACCTCGCGGGTCGGCGACTGGCTGAGCGCCCACTCGATCTTCGACTCCAGCTCTCCCGCGTCCCGAACGATCCCGCCGCCAGACCCGCCCATGGTGAAGCTCGGCCGCAGGATCAGTGGGAACCCTGCCTCGTCGGCGAACTCACGCGCCTCGGCCACACTGCCGACGTGCGCCGAGCGCGGACACTCGAGCCCCGCGCGCGCCATCGCGTCCTTGAACAGCTGCCGGTCCTCGGCCATGCGGATGGCGTCCACCTGCGCGCCGATCAGCTGCACGCCGTGTTGGCTCAGCACGCCGCGCTCGTGCAGCGCGAGGGCGAGGTTGAGCGCCGTCTGGCCGCCGAGGGTCGGGAGCAGCGCGTCGGGACGCTCGCGTTCGATGATGGCGGCCACCGTGTCGGGCTCGAGCGGCTCGATGTACGTGCGGCGCACCAGCTCGGGATCCGTCATGATGGTGGCGGGGTTCGAGTTGACGAGCACGACGTCGTAGCCCAGGGCGGACAGCGCCTTGGCCCCCTGAGTCCCGGAGTAGTCGAACTCGCACGCCTGGCCGATGACGATGGGGCCCGAGCCGATCAGGAGGATCTTGTGGAGGTCGTCACGGCGAGGCATGGTGCGGCGGCTCGGAGGCCCGCATAGACCAGGCCGGTGGCCACATCAACGCGCCGGCCCCAACCCGGCCAATTTGCCCGCCCCCCCCGCCCGTGGGCGCGAGGCTCGACTCGCCGAGGGAGAGGCGCTGAGGTAGGATGCGGCAATGTCGGGAGCGAGCATCATGCGTGTGGGTTGGTCCTGTCTCCTCGCCGGGTCGCTCGGCCTGTTCGCGGCCGGAGCTTCGGCGCAAGAGCCTCTCGACGATCTCGCGCGGCGGCACTTCGAGTCGGGCGTGGCGTACCTGCAGGAGAGCGATCACGCCAACGCCCTGCGCGCGTTCAACAAGGCCTACGAGCTGTCCAAGCGACCCGAGATCCTCTTGAACATCGCCACGGTCCAGGAACGGCTCGGCGCGCTCTCCCAGGCCATCGACGCGCTGACGCGTTACCTCGACGCGGCCCCAGAGGGCGAGCACGCCGAGACGGCGCGACTTCGCATCGAGAACCTGCGGAAGCGCGTGGACGAAGAGCAGACCGCCGCGCCAGCCGAAGGGCCCGCGCCAGGACACCCGCCGCCCTCGGCGCCGAGTCCCTCGCCGGATCGACCGCCCGCTCGGGAGCCGAACCGCACACCGGCCTACGTCACCTTTGGCGTGAGCGGCGCGCTCGGCGTAGGCGCGATCGTGACCGGCGTCCTGGCCAGCAGCAAGCATCGCGATCTGGAGAGCTCGTGCGCGCCGGGCTGCAGCGAGGAGCAGGTGTCGAGCGGCCGTACCCTGGCGTGGACCAGCACCATCTTGACGGGCCTGTTCGTGGTCGGCGCGGGCGTCGGCACGGTGCTGTGGGTCACGGCAGACGGACCCGAACGCCCCGCACGGCGCAAGCTGGGCGTCGCCCTCGGTCCGACCTCGGCCACCGCCGTGTGGAAGTTCTGAAGCACCGCCGCTACCGGGCCGACTTGGCCAAGCGCTCCGCAGCGCCCACCACCGCGGACCAGGTTCCGAGCTGCGCGCGCGGCAGCTCCTTCTTGACCTTCGGGACGTCCCGGTCCGGGACGTCCAGGAACAGAAAAGGGACGGTGCGAAAGCGCGCGACCCCCGCGAGCCACGCGGCCGTCGCCCGTCCGTGGGAGGGCGCCTGAGCGCCGTCGACCAGCACGAGGCCGGGAGTGAGCTTCTCGATCTCACCCTTGCACTCGGGAAAGCGAGGCTCCACGACGACGACCTGGTGCCCCGCGTTGCTCAGCTGGGTGACCGCCTCCGCCCGAACGGACTGCCCCTCCATGGCGAGCATGAGGATGACCGGCATGACCACCGCTCACGGTACAGCGCCGCCTCACGGCCTGTCGAGGGACCGGGCCGCCCCCCGAGGCAGAGCCCTGGTGGGGCGATTTTCTTGGGATTTGGCGGCAGGGTCCTCGCCGAACCTTGACGAAGGCAGGTGCGTCTGCAAAAACCCCGCCTCCTTTCCGGCCCCTGCTCGGCCTGGCGACCCGGTTGGTCGCACGAGGCTGCCGGATCCTCGGGACCGCTTGGTCCCAACCGAACGGAGCGAATCGACATGCCCAAGATGAAGACCAATCGCGCGGCGAGCAAGCGGTTCAAAGTGACCGCCAGCGGCCGCGTCCGTCGCCCCAAGTGTGGCGCGCAACACAACATGATCGGCAAGTCGCGCAAGCGACGCCGCCGCCTCCGCGACAACGACATGGTGTCTCCCGAGCTGGAGAAGCGCATCAAGATCATGCTGCCGTACGGCTGAGAGAGAGGAGAACGAACCATGTCACGAGCTACACGAGGAAAGACGACTCACGCCCGTCACAAGCGAGTTCTCGCTCAGACGGAGGGCTTCTGGGGCGGCCGCAAGAACCGCTACCGCCAGGCCATGCGCGTGCTGTGGAAGAGCTGGCAGTACGCCTACGTCGGACGCAAGCTCCGCAAGCGCGACTTTCGGCGGCTCTGGATCGTGCGCATCAACGCCGCGTGCCGGCAGAACGGCACCACGTACTCCCGGTTGATGGGGGCGCTCAAGAAGAGCGGGATCGAGATCGACCGCAAGGTGCTCGCCGACCTGGCCGTGCACGACCAGGCAGGCTTCAAGCAGCTCGCCCAGCTCGCGACCAGCGCGAGCTGAGTTCGGCGCCGCCGCGGCGCGCCACGCCAAGAGGCCCGGGTCGCCACGTCGAGTGCGCCCGGGCCTTCCGCGTCGTGCGGCCCTGCCGTATCCTCCGTCCCCGTGTCCGACGCCGTCACCGAGATCGAGCGAGGCCTCGCTGCCCTGGGCGAGAGCTTTCAGAAGCGCTTCGCCGAAGCCCAAGACGAACCCGCGCTGCGCCACGCGAAGGCCGAGGTGCTGGGCAAGAAGGGGGACCTGACGGCTGTGCTGAAGCGCATGGCGGCGGTTCCCCCGGAGCACAAGAAGTCCGTCGGCGAGCGCGTGAACGAGGTGAAGGCCAGCGTCGAGCGCGCGTTCGAAGAGCGCCTGGCGGCGCTGCACCGGGCGCGGCGGGAGGCGGACCTGAACGCGCCGCCCTTCGATCTCACCCTCCCGGGGCGCGTGCCGGCGCCCCGCGGACACGTCCATCCGTTGACCCGAGTCAGACACGAGATCCTCGACATCTTCCGCTCGCTCGGCTTCGAGGTCGCGTGGGGTCCCGAGGTCGAGCTGTGGGAGAACAACTTCGAGAAGCTCGCGTTCCCGCCGGATCACCCCGCCACTGACATGCAAGACACCTTCTGGGTCCGCGTGGACGGCGGTGCCCCCGACGCGAAGGTGCTCCTTCGAACCCACACGAGCAACGTGCAAGTCAGGGAGATGAGCACACGCAAGCCGCCCATGGCCGTGGTGAGCGGCGGACCGGTCTATCGCCGGGACGACGACGTCACCCACTCGCCCATGTTCCATCAGATCGAGGGCTTCCTGGTGGCTGAGCGGGTGAGCTTCGCCGAGCTCAAGGGCGTCCTCACCGCCTTCGCCGAGCGACTGTACGGCGAGGGAACACCGGTGCGCTTCCGCCCGAGCTACTTCCCCTTCGTGGAGCCCGGCGCAGAGGTCGACGTGGGCTGCGTGTTCTGCCGAGCAGACGATGGTAGCAGACCCGCTTGCCGCGTGTGCAAGGGCACCGGCTGGCTCGAGATCCTGGGCTGCGGCATGGTGCACCCGGACGTCTTTCGGCACACCGGGATCGATCCCGAAACGTACACGGGCTTTGCGTTCGGGCTCGGCGTGGAGCGCGTGGCGATGCTGCGCTACGGCATCCCCGACATCCGCCTGTTCTTCGAGAACGATCCGCGATTCCTGGCGCAGTTCTGAGCGCTCACTCCGCTGCTGCGATCCCGAGCGCGGGCTGGTCGAGCCGGACGATGGAGTCGGCGATCCGCAGCACGGCGTCGTGGTGGGTGACCAGCAGCACGATGCGGCCGCGACTCATGCGGCGAATCGCGGCCAACACCGCGGCGGCTGCCTGCGGGTCCAGCCCCTCGGTCGGCTCATCGAGCAGCAGCAACGGCAAGCCAGTGGCCCAGGCGCGCGCGAGCGCGACCAACCGACGCTCACCGCCGGAGAGCGCGCGGCCACCGGCGCCGACGAGTACGTCGCCGAGCCGCGCCAGGTGCGAGCCGCCGACGGCGTCGAGCGCAGCGAGGGCGGCCGCGCGAGTCGGTGCGCAGAGGGCGACGTTGTCCAGCACCGAACCCGTGACCAAGGGAGCATCCTGCGGCACCCACGCAACGGGTCGGTGCGCAGGTCCCACCGGGGCGCGGGTGAGATCTCGCCCCGCGCAGAGCAGCCGCCCGGTGGCCGGGTCGAGCCCGAGCAGCGCACGCAAGATGGTGGTCTTTCCGCTGCCGGTAGGCCCGACGAGCGCTACCACTTGCCCAGCGTGCGCGACGAGATCCACGACTGGCCCGCGCTCCGCCGCGCCGAAGCCCGTCAGTCGAAGGTCGAACGCTTCCGGCTCCGTCGACCACGCCTTCACACTCGGAGGCCCGTCGCTTGCGGCGGGGGGCGACGCGCCCGCGGAGCCCTGCGGCGAAGCCAGCGCCTCGAGCGCCTCGAGGGCGAGCTGGCCGCGCTCGAGGTGGCCGCGCGCGTCTCCGAGATCGCGCAAGGGACGGTACGCCAAGAAGAAGACTGCAGCGAACGCCAGCAGCGTTGC
Organism: Polyangiaceae bacterium; assembly: GCA_019637295.1. Taxonomy (GTDB): domain Bacteria; phylum Myxococcota_A; class Polyangia; order Polyangiales; family Polyangiaceae; genus JACKEA01. Next base: position 165,880 of record JAHBVX010000012.1, on the reverse strand, counting down.
ACCATCGACGCGCGCACCGCTGACGCTGACGGCGACGGCGAGCCCGAGCAGCACGGCGACGCCGAGCACTTCGTTCGCACCGGACAGCGCGGCGCGCCACCCGCTGGCGCGCGACTCGAGGGTCGTGGCCCGCGACGCGGTGTGCGCAATCGACGCCAAGATCCGGGAACCGGCGCCATAACTGCGAAACACGTCCAGGTGGTCGACCAGCTCGTCGACGCTGGCGTGGAGCGTCAAGGCGGAACGCTGTGCAGCTTCCATGCCGGACCGCAGTCGGCGGCGTAGTGCACCGAGGCCGATCGCGAAGGGAACGAGCAGCAGCACACCACCGAGTGCGAGGGGGGGTGACACGAAGATCAGGGCTGCGGCCAGCGGCACGAGCTGAGCCACCGCGCGCGCCCCCGCGATCAATCCCGATGCGACAGCCGCCTCGATCTCTCGCACACAGACCGACAGTGTGGACGACGCCACGCGTCGGGAAGCGCCGCTACCATCGCGGAGCAGGACAGCGCCCACCCGATGTCGCAGCACAGCGCCGACCTCGCGCGCCGTGTGAACCTCCCAATAAGACACCCCAATCTGGCCCGCCGCCTTGACGATGGCGAGCGCGAGACCGATAGGTAGAAGCTCTAGTAGCCGGGCTTCCCAGTGCCCGGATCCCCCGGCCAGGGACCCTCCAACCCACCCCGCGCACAGCGCCAGCCCGCTGTGGCCCAGCCCGAGCAATGCCATCGCCCCCGCAGCGATTGCACAGCTTCGCAACGGTTTTGGCAGTGATGTCCACGTCAATGCTGCCAGCGCGGGCACGCCCCGCGCAACCGCCGCGCGGATCCTCGGACGCCCTCGGAACGTAGAACTCCCGTGACTGCCCACTTCCGACCCTTGAATTGGCCCCATGCGCCCCCTGTACGACGACGGATGACCTGCGAACAACCACCCCGCGCCGGGCACCGGACCTCGGCCACCCGCGTCCGTCCCTCCCCGCCGCCACGGGCACGATCATTGCTAACTTTTTCGCTACGCCCCTCCCGCCTCCGGCTCCCGAACCCCAGCAGCTGCCCTGTGGGGACCTCGAGAGCCCACTCGTCCGCCCGTGCCGTCGCGCCCCCGCATCGGAGTGCCCCTCCGAGCGTTGGCCTGACGGAGCACCGTCACTTTCGCCCCAGTGACCTCTAGCCCTCCTGGAAGCACCATGTCCCGTAACCCCGACCACGCCACCGCGCCGCTCCTCGACGAGCCCGACGAGCAGACTCAGGTCCGTTCACGCGCCGAGGTCCTGCGCCCGACGCCCGACAGCGCTCGCAGCGCAGCTGCGAACGAGACCCAGGAGACCACCGCCGAAGCACCCGAGCTCGGCACCGACTCCACGCTCTCGCGCTACTTCCGCGAGATGGCCACCCATCAGGTGATGGGGCCGGACGAGGAGCTGCAGACCGCGCAGGAGGTCGAGCGGGCCGAGATCGATTTCTGGGTAACGCTGCTCGCCTACCCGCCCTGCGCGCACCTAGTGCTAGACCAACTCGATAGGGACATCGCCACCATCTCGGAAGAGGAGCGTCCCGCTGCCCTGCAGCGCGAGGAACTGCGCAAGCTGCTCAAGGTGTACAAGAAGCAGCGCTCCAAGCTGCGCGCCGAGCAGGTGCGACAGTGGACGGAGCTGTGCGAGGGGCTCGCGCGAGAGATCCGCCTGCCGGACTCGGACCGGATCTGGATGTGCAACGCGGCACGCGTGATCGGCGAGGCGGTCCATCCGTCGCCAGAGGACGGCGAGCGAGCCGCCGTGCCCGACACGCCCGCGTACCGCCGACACCTCGAGGCGCTGCGCCGCAGCGACAGCCGCCAGCGCGTGGCGAAGAACCGCTTCGTCAAGGCCAACCTGCGCTTGGTGGTCAGCATCGCGCGACGTTACAACCGCGGTCGCCTGCCGCTGATCGATCTGATTCAGGAAGGCAACATCGGACTGATGAAGGCGGTGGAACGTTTCGACCACGCGCGAGGCTATCGCTTCAGCACCTACGCCTCGTGGTGGATCCGCCACGCGATCAGCCGCGCTCTCGCAGACAAGGGACGCGCCGTACGCATCCCTGTGCACATGCTCGACACCTACAACCGCGTGTCGCGCGCGACCCAGACCATCATCGCCCGCACCGGGCGCGAGCCCACGATCGAAGAGCTCGAGAAGGAGACGGGCGTACCCCGCGAGAAGCTCGACAAGGTCAAGGATCTGTACGCGGACACCCCCTTCTCCCTGGATCGCCCCGTGGGGGACGAGGACGGGCGGCGCTTCATCGACTTCTTGGTCGAGGAGAACGACCTCAGCCCCTACGACTGCCTGGCGAACCAGAAGTGGGCTCAAGAGGTGCAGAGACTGCTCGGCACGCTCACGCCCATCGAGTCGCGCATCATCCGCTGGCGCTTCGGCCTCGACAACGAGGACGAGCTGACGCTCAAGGAAATTGGCGACAAGTACAACCTGTCCCGCGAGCGCATTCGCCAGCTCCAAGAGCAGGCCATCGGCAAGATCCGCAAGCAGATGCGCGAGTTCTGAAGCGCTACCCCCAAGGACACGCCGGCGGCTCGAGCCAGGAACCGCTGGCGCGCCGGCGACGAGTGATGCAAAGAGTGCGGCCATGGTCTTGGCTTGGCTCCAGGCGGCGCGCCCACTCGCGCAGCTGAACATCGCGGTGCCGTTGCTGTACGGCCAAGCGCTGGCGTTCGCTGGCTTTCAAGCCTTCAGCTGGCACCGCTTCGTGCTCGTGCATGCCTATGGGCTGCTCGCTCAGCTCTTCATCGTGTTCGCGAACGACGCAGCGGACTGGGAGGCGGACCTCGAGAATCGGGCTCCAACACCGTTCTCCGGCGGCTCACGAGTCGTCGCTGACGGGAAGCTCTCGCCGCGCGCGTTGGGGTCCGCAGCGCTCGGACTGGCGCTCGCGCTCGGCGCGTTCGGGCTCTGGGTGACGATGACCGAGCGCTTGGCGCTCGCGCTCGTGCTCTGCACCGCACCGCTGATGCTGATGTGGGCCTACAGCTTCCCACCGCTGCGCCTCTCCTACCGGGGCGGAGGCGCGCACCTGCAGGCCCTCGGCGTCGGTGTCGTGCTGCCCATGGTTGGGTACTACTTTCAGAGCGGCACCCTCGCGGCGATGCCGTGGCTCGCGCTGGTGCCCTGCTACCTGCTCGGCTGGGCTGGGAACGTGGTCACGGCGCTGCCCGACGAGCCCGCGGACCGACGCAGCGAGAAGCGAACGCGCCCGGTCGCGGTCGGGCCGGCGCGAGCGCGCCGAGACGCGCTCATCGCGCTGGCGCTGGCGCTCGCGCTGACGCCCCTCGCGGTCCCCTACGCCTCGGGTGTGACCCGCGCCGCGGCGGTGGCCCCGACCGCGGTGGGCCTGTTGGTGGCCGCTGCGTGGCCGCTCGCACGCCCCGTCGGCCTGGTCGCGGCCGCGGGCGGCGCCATCGCGCTCGCCTGGCTCGGGTGGGCAGGTGCCTGCTGGGCGGGCTGAGGGGACACCTACCTCGACGTACAGCGAAAATCCTGCGCGATTTGCTACAGCCAGCGCGCAACTCCGCCGGCCCTCTCTTCTTGTCGCCAAGATGGGCTCGAAGATGGTATCGGGGGGCCGCTCTGGTGCTCGGGGTACTAGTCCGACGACCACCCGTTCGCCTGCAGCACTCGTCAGTCACCTGATTCGAAACCAGAAAGCTCCGGCGTCTCGGGTGCCGGAATCGACCAAGACAGGTTCGAGCGATGAAGCTGTTCGTATTCCCGCGATGGACCAACAAGATCCGGCAGATCGCTGGCCTTGGGTTGGGCGTCGCGCCGCTCTACCTCACGGCCATCGTCTGGTACGGGTTCTCCCCAAAGACCGTCGACGCTGGCTACATGCCCAAGCAGCCCATCCCGTACAGCCACCAGCTGCACGTTGGGGAGCTGGGCATCGACTGCAAGTACTGCCACAACACCGTCGACAAGGCTGCCCACGCCGCGGTCCCATCGACGGCCACGTGCATGAACTGCCACTCGCGCGTTCGGGCCAAGAGTCCGAAGCTCGAGCTCCTGCGCGAGAGCTGCGAGTGGTCGGACGAGACGCGCACCTGCCGTGACGATGGCAAGCCGATCCCCTGGGTCAAGGTCCACGATCTGCCCGATTACGTGTACTTCAACCACAGCGCACACGTCTCACGCGGCGTCGGCTGCGTGAGCTGCCACGGCCGCGTCGATCAGATGGTGGAGGTGTACCAGAAAGAGCCGCTCAGCATGGGTTGGTGCCTGGACTGCCATCGCGCCCCCGAGCAGCACCTGCGGCCCGTGTCCGAGGTGACCAACATGACCTGGCAAGCCCCGGGGGACGCCGTCGAGTTTGGAACCAAGCTCCGCGCGGAGAACAACATCAACCCGCCCGAGGACTGCTCCACATGTCATCGCTGAAACCGGACGCCAACAAGAAGCTGCCCGTCGTGACGAGCCCGCCCGCCGAGCACAGCGCGCCGACGTACTGGAAGAGCTTGGCGGAGCTCGAGGGTCGACCCGAGTTCGTAGCGCGAGCACGAGCGGAGCGGGTCGAAGACGAGGTCGAGTCGCCGAGCTCTCCCGAGCGCCGTCAGTTCATGCAGATCATGAGCGCTGGCGCGGCGCTGGCGGCTGCGGCGGGGTGCCGCTGGCAAGAGGACCACATGCTGCCCATGTCACGCACGCCGGAGGGGCGCGTGGCGGGAGAGACACGGCGCTTCGCCACGGCGTGCGACATCGGCGGCACGACCGTCGGCGTGCACGCCATCAGCTACGATGGCCGTCCCATCAAGCTCGAGGGCAACCCAAGTCATCCGTCCAACCGTGGCGCGCTCGGCCTGCTGCACCAGGCCCAGGTGCTCGAGCTGTACGATCCGGATCGGAGCCGCAGCCCTCAGCTGGACGGCCAACCCAAGACCTGGGTCGACTTCGACGCCTTTGCGCGGGGTCACTTCGAGGCGCTCAAGGCGTCGGGCGGGGGCGCCTTCGCGGTCATCGCCAGCGCGAGCTCGTCGCCAAGCCGGGCAGCGCTGCGCGCCCGGCTCACCGAACTCTTGCCCCAGGCTACGTGGGTGGAGTGGGAGCCCGGGCTCGGGGAGGGCTCACGCCTCGGTACGCAGCTCGCCTACGGCGCCGCGCTGCTCCCGCACTACGACTTCGCCAAGGCCGACGTCGTCGTCTCGCTGGACGCCGATCCGCTGGACGACCTGTACCCGTCCGGGCTGGCCAACGCGCGAGCCTTCGCCGCCCGCCGGGATCCGGACCAGCCCATGAGCCGGGTGTACGCGATAGAGAGCGCGTACACTCAGCTCGGCAGCCAGGCGGACCACCATCAGCCCCTCCGGGCCGAGCTGATCCGCGCCTTCGCCGTCGCGCTCGACGCAGAGGTGAGCGCCGCCGTCGGTGCCAGCGGCGCACAACCCAAGCCCACGAGCGCCGCGCTGAACGACCCCAAGATCGCCAAGCTGCTCACGGCGCTGGCGAAGGACCTGGCCGCGGCCAAGGGCCGCAGCTTGGTCGTCGCCGGTGAGCATCAGCCGCCCGAGGTGCACGCGCTCGTCTGCCGGCTGAACGCCATCCTCGACAACGTCGGCAAGACGGTGTCGTACACGGAGCACCCCAACAAGGACGCTCCCGCACGCGTCGCACAGCTCGAGGCGCTCACCGCCAAGCTCGGCAGCGCGGTCAGCACGGTGCTCGTGCTCGGCGCCAACCCCGTCTACACCGCACCGCAGGATCTGGGCTTCGCCGCCGCCTACGCCAAGGTGCAGACGCGTATTCATGTGGGCACCTATCACGACGAGACGGGCAAGGCGTCGGGCTGGCACCTGCCCGAGGCGCACTGGCTCGAGACCTGGGGCGACGTTCGCGCAGCCGACGGCACGCTCTCCATCCAGCAGCCGCTCATCGAGGCGCTGTTCGGCGGTCGCTCGCAGATCGAGGTACTGGCCTCGCTCCTGGGTGAGACGCACACTCGGGGGCTCGACATCGTCAAGCACACGCACCGCGAGCGCCTGGCGGACCCTCGCAAGTTCCGCCGCACCGTGCACGACGGACTGATCGACGACCAGCTACCGCGCGTCAGCCCTGAGCTGAAGGCGCTGGACCCGATCGCGCTCGGCGAGCGGGACAACGCACCCCTCGACGCACAGAACGGACAGCTCGAGCTGGTGCTCGCCGCCGACAGCAAGGTGTACGACGGGCGCTTCGGCAACAGCTCCTGGCTGCAGGAGCTGCCGGAGCAGAACGGGAAGCTGGCCTGGGGCAACGCCGCGGTGATGTCACCAGCGACGGCTGCCGCCCTCGGGCTCACGGACGGACAGGAAGTCACGCTGACCATCGGCGGCCAGTCGGCGCGCACGCACGCCATGATCGTCCCTGGCACCGCGCGGGGCAGCGTGCGGCTGACCTTGGGCTACGGTCGGACCCGCGCGGGGCGCGTCGGCGGACACGACGAGCAACGGGTCGAGCCGGTGGGCATCAGCGGCTACGCCCTGCAGAGCAGCAAGTCGCCCTACTTCGCCGGCGGTCTGCAGGTCAGCGCGGGGGCTGGCACGATCGAGCTGTCCGCGAGCCAGGACGTGCACACCATGGACCAGCTCGGCCGCGAAGGAACCCAGTCGCGACTGGGCATGATCGTGCGCGAAGGCACGGTGGAGAAGTACAAGAAGGAACCGGACTTCGCCAAGCACGCCGTCCACCACCCCCCGCTCTTGAGCTTGTGGAACGACCCCGTGGTGTACGACGGTCACAAGTGGGGGATGACCATCGACTTGAACAAGTGCATCGGCTGCAGCGCGTGCATCACCGCCTGCCAGGCGGAGAACAACATCCCATCCGTCGGCGCCAAGAACCTGGCGCGCGGGCGCGAGATGCTCTGGCTGCGGGTGGACCGCTACTTCAAGGGCGACCCGGACAATCCGGAGGTCGCCTACCAGCCGCTGCCCTGCATGCAGTGCGAGAACGCCCCGTGCGAGCAGGTGTGCCCGGTGGGCGCGACCATGCACTCGAGCGAGGGGCTCAACGACATGGTCTACAACCGCTGCATCGGCACGCGCTACTGCGCGAACAACTGCCCCTACAAGGTGCGGCGCTTCAACTACCTGAACTACAACCTCGACGTTCAGGCGGTCACGCCCTACCACGGCTTCCGCGACGAGGACGCCCGCATCAAGGCCATGGTCTTCAACCCGGAGGTCTCGATTCGCGCCCGTGGCGTGATCGAGAAGTGCACCTTCTGCGTGCAGCGCATCCAGAACGTGAAGATCAAGGCCAAGAACGCCAAGCGCTCGATCAAGGACGGCGACATCCGCACCGCGTGCCAGGAGACCTGTCCGACCCAGGCCATCGAGTTCGGCGACCTGAACGACTCGGGGGCCAAGGTGGCGCAGCTCGCGCACTCGCCGCGAAGCTACGGACTGCTCGAGGAACTCAACAATCGTCCGCGCGTGCGCTACCTCGCGCGGGTCAAGAACCCCAACCCGGAGCTCGGCTGAGCCATGGCCGCGATCAGCGACGTCAACCCGTTCGTTCAGCCGCCCAAGGGCGACAACGACTTCGCACGCGTCACCGATAACGTCTCTCGCATCGCCGAGGTCAACCGGCCGCCGCGTGCTTGGTACATCGCCTTCGGCATCAGCACGTCGTTGCTCGGCTTGTTCGGCATCAGCGTGGCCTACCTGTTCTGGGAGGGCATCGGCATCTGGGGCAACATGAACCCCTCGTACTGGGGCTTCCCCATCGTCAACTTCGTGTTCTGGGTCGGCATCGGCCACGCCGGCACGCTGATCAGCGCGATCCTCTACCTGATGCGCCAGACCTGGCGCACCGCGATCAACCGCTTCGCCGAGGCCATGACGATTTTCGCGGTCATCTGCGCTGCGGTGTTCCCAGGCCTCCACGTCGGACGCCCCTGGCTGCCCTATTGGATGTTCCCGATCCCGAACCAGATGCAGATGTGGCCGCAGTTCAGGAGCCCGCTGGAGTGGGACGTGTTCGCGGTCGGCACCTACGCCACGGTCAGCCTCCTGTTCTGGTACATGGGCATGATCCCGGACTTGGCCACCTTCCGGGATCGCAGCACGTCGCCCCTGCGACGGGCGCTGTACGGGGCGTTCGCGATGGGCTGGCGTGGGTCGAGCCGTCAATGGCACCGCTACGAGCGGGCGTACTTGCTGCTCGCGGCCCTGGCCACACCCCTGGTGCTCAGCGTGCACAGCGTCGTCTCCTTCGACTTCGCGACGTCGCAGATGCCGGGCTGGCACACGACCATCTTCCCACCCTACTTCGTGGCGGGCGCCATCTTCGGTGGCTTTGCCATGGTGGTCACCCTCGCGGTGCCGGCGCGTCAGTTCTTTGGACTGAAACGCATCATCACGATCAACCACCTCGAGCTCATGAGCAAGATCATCCTCGCGACGGGCATGATGGTTGGCTACGCCTACGGGATGGAGTTCTTCATCGCCTGGTACAGCGGTAGCGCCTACGAGGGCTTCGCGCTGCTCAATCGCGCGGTGGGCCCGTTCGCCTGGTCCTATTGGGCGATGATCTTCTGCAACGTCGTCACGCCGCAGGTGTTCTGGTTCAAGAGCATGCGCCGCAACGTGTGGGTCATCTTCTTCGTCGGCGTGTTGGTCAACATCGGCATGTGGTTCGAGCGCTTCGTCATCATCGTGACCAGCGGCTCCCGCGACTTCTTGCCGGCGTCCTGGGGCTATTTCATCCCCACCGCGTGGGATTTCGCCACGCTGGCGGGCAGCTTCGGGCTGTTCTTCACGCTATTCCTGCTGTTCTGCCGCTACCTGCCGATGGTGGCCATGGCCGAGGTCAAGGCATTCGTGCCTGCGGCCCACGCCTCCGGGGACCACCACTGAGCGCGAGAGAGTGTCATGGCCGACAAGAAGAAAGACTCCGACCAGACCGAGCACGCCGAAGGCGAAGCGCCGCTCCACGGCCTGCTCGCCGAGTACGACAGCACCGCCGCGCTGATCGCGGCCTCGAAGAAGGTGCGCGACGCCGGCTTCGAGAAGTGGGACACCTACACCCCCTTCCCGGTGCACGGCATCGACGGCGCGATGGGCATCAAGATGACCAAGCTGCCGTGGATCGTGCTCGGCGCGGCGATCACGGGGCTCACCACCGCCATCCTGATGCAGTGGTGGATGAACGCCGTCGACTACAAGTACATCATCAGCGGGAAGCCCTTCTGGAGCATCCCGGCCAGCGTCCCGATCTACTTCGAGCTGACGGTGCTGTTCAGCGCGTTCGCCGCCCTCGGCGGCATGCTCGCGCTCAACAACCTGCCGCTGCCGTCGCATCCGCTCGACCTGAAGGAGCGCTTCGCCAAGGTCACGGACGACAAGTTCTTCCTGATGATCCAGGCAGCGGACGCGAAGTTCGACGAGCGTGAGACCCGCGCGCTGCTCGAGGGCACCCACCCCACGGTCCTCGACGTGGTGCTCGAGGACCGGACATCGCCGAGCAAGCTGCCGACAGGGCTGGTCTATGGCCTCTTGATCGTGGCAACGGCCTCGCTGATTCCGTTCGCCTTCATCGCCAAGGCGCGCTTCGCCAAGAGCGAGAAGACCCGCGTGCACGTGGTGGGCGACATGGACTGGCAGCTCAAGTTCCAGGCTCAGCAGGCGCACCCGTTCTTCGCGGACGGGCGAGCGGAGCGCCCGGAGATCCCGGAGACGGTCGCGGTCGGCCACCTGCGGGAGGACGACCACCTGTTCCGCGGCAAGGAGCAGGACACCTGGGCGCGCACCTTCCCGACCAGCATCGAGCCGAGCGCGGACGCGCTCGAGCGTGGCAAGGAGAAGTTCGGCGTGTACTGCGCTCCGTGCCACGGCTTCGCCGGCGACGGGGACGGCCCCATCAGCGTGCGAGCGCAGGAGCTCGCGGAGGGCACCTGGGTGCCTCCGACCAACGTGCACCAGGACTACCTGCGGCAGATGCCGGTGGGTCAGCTGTTCGACACCGTCACCCACGGCATCCGGAACATGGCTGGCTACGGCCAGCTGATCGAGCCGGAGGATCGCTGGAAGATCGTGATGTACCTGCGGGCGCTCCAGCGCAGCCGCCAGACCAGCGTCGACGACGTGCCGGAAGCGGAGCGCGGGGCGCTCAAGTGAGGATGCACCATGGCTGAGGACAAGAAGCCCAACAAGCCCGTGAAGAAGGCAGCTGGCCCCAAGCAAGGCGAGCCACCCAAGAAGCCGCCGGCCAACGTGGAAGCGCCGAAGGACGACTTCGACGACAACATTCGGCTCGGCTTGGACGCTGACCGCGTCATGAAGGTGGCCGGCGGCGTCGGAGCAGTGTCGCTCGTAGCCTGCCTGGGGCTGGGCTTCACCGGCGACGCAAAGCGCTTCATGTTCGCCTACCTCACGGCCTACATCTGGATCCTCAGCATCGCCATCGGCGCCCTGTTCTGGGTCACCCTGCAGCACCTGGTGAACGCCAACTGGAGCATCGTGCTGCGACGAGTGGCGGAGCTCATGGCGCAGAACATGCCGCTCATGGCGCTGCTCGCGCTGCCCATCCTGGTGCCCACGGCGATGGGCAACGATTCCCTGTACATCTGGGTCAACCACGAGACGGTGCACGCCGACCACCTGCTGCACCACAAGGCGCCGTATCTGAACGTCACGTTCTTCTTGATCCGCTGCGCCATCTACTTCGGTTTCTGGGTGCTGCTCAGCCGCTACCTGTTCCAGACCAGCGTGGCCCAGGACCAGAGCAAGTCCCCCGGGGATCTCGCCAAGCGCATGCAGGGGCTCAGCGCCCCGAGCATGATCCTATTGGCCCTGACCCTGACCTTCGCGGCCTTCGACTTCTTGATGAGCCTCGAGCCAGCGTGGTTCTCGACCATCTATGGTGTCTACTTCTTCGCCGGCTGCGTGCTGAGCTTCAACTCGCTGTTCGCCCTCACGCTCATGTGGCTGCAGAAGCAGGGCCGGCTCGTCAAGAGCGTCAGCGTGGAGCACTACCATGACATCGGGAAGATGATGTTCGGGTTCACGGTGTTCTGGGCCTACATCGGCTTCTCGCAGTTCATGCTCATCTGGTACGCCAACATCCCGGAGGAGACCTTCTGGTACAAGATGCGCTTCACTGGAGACTGGCGCACCGTGAGCGCCATCCTGCTCGTGTGCCACTTCGTGCTGCCGTTCCTGGGGCTCCTCTCACGTCACATCAAGCGCAACAAGAAGACCCTGGGCTTCTGGGCGGTGTGGATCTTGGTGCTGCACTACGTGGACATCTACTGGCTCGTGAAGCCGAGCCTGCACGAAGAGACGCTGCCCACCGGAGACCTGCTGCTGGACGTCACCGCCATCGTCGGCATGCTAGGGCTGTTCCTGGCGGGCGCTGCCTACCAGGCCAAGAAGGTGCGGCTCGTCGCGGTCGGCGATCCGCGCCTGCCCAAGTCCCTGGCTTTCGAGAACTTCTGAGGACGGATACGCCATGTCGACGGAGCAAGACAGCGTCAACGCAGGTGCCATCGGAACTCTGGTGGCGCTCTTGACATTCGCGGTCGTGGGCGTCGCGCTCGCGGTCACCGCGCTGGTTCGCGCGGAAGCAGACGCCGAGGTCGCGGGCAAGCAGCCAGCGGGCATGCACGTGGCGATCGTCAAGCCTCAGAAGGACTCGCTCACGGAGCCGGCCGCCTGGGTCGATCAGGGCAAAGGTGAGGTCAGCATCCCGATCGAGCGCGCCATGGAGCTCACGGCGAAGGCGCTGCGCGAGGATCCGGAGAGCGCCACCGCGCCGGCGCCAGCGCCGGTCGCGCCGGCACCCGGCGAGGCCGACGGCGGCGCCACACCCGAGGCTTCGGCGCCCGAGGCGCCCGCGCCCGAGGCGCCCGCGCCCGAGGCGCCCGCGCCCGAGGCGCCCGCGCCCAAAGCGCCCGCGCCCAAGAAGCCGATCGCTCCTCCCAAGCCCCCGCCCCCGCCCGCGCCCGAAGATGGCCCCTGACGTCCTGCATCTCCCGTCGGCGCTCGTCGCGCTCGCCCTGCTCGGAGCTTCGCTCCCAGCCCAGGCGCAGGTGTTGCCACAGGAGCCGCGCAAGGTGCGCACGGAGCCGCTACCGAAGCGCCTGCAAGAGGTAGACGTGTTCGAGAAGCTCGACGAGCGCCTGCCGCTCGAGCTCTCCTTCGTGAACGAGCGGGGCCAGCACGTCACCCTGGCGGACTACTTCGATGGCTCCATGCCCGTCATCCTCACGTTGAACTACTCGGACTGCCCCATGCTGTGCAGCATGCAGCTGAGCGGCGTGGTGGAGAGCATGAAGCAGGTGGACTGGACCGCCGGCAAAGAGTACCGGGTCGTCACCGTCAGCATCGACCCCAAGGAGAGCTGGGAGCGCGCGCAGAAGACGAAATCACGCTACCTGCAGCAGTACGGGCGTCCCGGCTCGGAGGACGGTTGGGCCTTCCTGACCGGGTCCGAGCAGAACGTGCGCCAGCTCGCGAGCGCCCTGGGCTTCAAGTACGGGTTCAACGAGAAGCGGCAGGAGTGGGTTCACCCCGCCGCGATCGCGATGGCCACGCCAAACGGCCGAATGTCCCGCTACTTGTACGGTCTGGAGTACCATCCTCGAACGCTCCGCCTCAGCCTGGTAGAGGCCTCTGAAGGCAAGATCGGCTCGACCGTGGACCGCTTGTTGCTCTTCTGCTTTCACTACGACGCGAACGAGGGCCGCTACGCCCCGGTCGCGCGCAACATCATGAAGCTTGGCGGCGCCCTGGCCGTCGTGCTGCTAGCAGGGTTCCTTGGCGCCCTCTGGCGGTCGGAACGCAAGAAAAAGCCTGCCCTCGTGACCTGACCATGAACCAGCTCTTCCTGAACCTCATCGCCGCCGGGTTGCAGCCCGCCGTGCCGCCGTTCCCAGAGCGCGACAGCTTCTGGATGCCGCGGGCCGTGTCCACGTCCGCCGGCCACGTGGACTGGCTCTACTACTTCATCTACTGGACCAGCGCCGCGGTCACCGTGGCCGTGGTGGCCGCGATGGTCTACTTCGTGGTGAAGTTCCGCGCCAAGAGCCGCTCCGCGAACGAGCAACCCACGGCCACGTCGGATCACAACACCACCCTCGAGATCACGTGGTCCGTGCTGCCAATGTTTTTCATGGTGGCGTTCTTCTACTTTGGTTTCAAGGGCTACCTCGAGCTGCGTACGCCACCGCAGGGCGCTCAAGAGGTCCACGTCCAGGGGCAGAAGTGGAGCTGGAGCTTCACCCACAAGAACGGCTGTCAAGACAACGTCCTGCATGTGCCGGTGAACAAGCCCGTGCGCTTGATCATCTCCAGCGTGGACGTGCTGCACAGCGTCTGGATCCCGAACTTCCGGGTGAAGATGGACGCGGTGCCGGGGCGCTACACGGACCTGTGGTTCGAGGCCACCGAGCCGGGAGAGTTCCCGCTCGAGTGCACCGAGTACTGCGGCACGAGCCACTCGGACATGCTGAGCAAGGTCGTGGTGCAGTCTCAGTCCGAGTACGACAGCTACCTCGACGAGTGCACCAAGGTGGACATCACCGCGGAGGGCGGCCAGAAGGTGTACGAGAAGAAGGGCTGCGCCACGTGCCACACGGTCGACGGCAGCCCCAAGGTCGGTCCCAGCTTCAAGGGTCTGTGGGGCAGCGAGCGCAGCTTCGCGTCAGGCAGCCCCGTGACGGCCGACGAGAACTACATCAAGGAATCGATCCTGGAGCCTCAGGCCAAGATCGTGACGGGGTTCCCCCCGTCCATGCCCACCTACAAAGGCCAAGTCTCGGACGACGAGATCACGGCCCTGATCGAGTACCTCAAGACTCTCAAGTGAGACCATGGCCTCATCGAGCACCACCGCCGACGCACTCGCACCCGGTCACACCAGCGCGAGCGACAACTACCTGACCCACGACAAGGGGGTCCTGTCCTGGATCTTCACGCTGGATCACAAGCGTATCGGCCTCATGTACCTGATGGCCGTGATGGTCAGCTTCGGCCTGGGCGGGTTCTTCGCGCTCGGGGTCCGTACCGAACTGTGGACGCCTGGACCTACGGTGATGGGACCAGACACCTACAACCAGTTCTTCACGTTGCACGGGGCTGTGATGGTCTTCTTGGTCATCATTCCCGGCATCCCGGCAGCGCTCGGGAACTTCGCGCTGCCCATCCAGCTCGGCGCCAAGGACGTCGCCTTCCCGCGGCTGAACTTGTTCAGCTTTCACCTGTGGGTGCTCGGTGCGCTGTTCCTGGTGCTCAGCATGGCGATCAGCGCCGCGGATACGGGCTGGACCTTCTACACGCCGTACAGCACGACCACGAACACGGCGGTCATTCCCGCCACCTTTGGCGCGTTCATCCTGGGCTTCTCGTCGATCTTCACGGGGCTGAACTTCATCGTCACGATCCACAAGCTGCGCCCCCCGGGCATGACGTTCTTCCGCATGCCGTTGTTTCTGTGGGCCATCTACTCCACGGCGGTCATCCAGGTGCTGGCGACGCCGGTGCTCGGCATCACGCTGCTCATGCTGATCGTGGAGCGGGCCTTCGGCATCGGCATCTTCGACCCGGCGCTCGGCGGCGATCCCGTGCTGTTCCAGCACTTCTTCTGGTTCTACTCGCACCCCGCCGTCTACATCATGATCGTGCCGGCCTTCGGCGTGATCTCCGAGATCATCCCGGTGTTCTCGCGCAAGCGCATCTTCGGCTACAGCTTCATCGCGCTGTCCAGCGTGGCCATCGCCATCCTCGGCTTCTTGGTCTGGGGTCACCACATGTTCACCAGCGGACAGTCCACGCTGGCGGGCACCATCTTCAGCGCGATCACCTTCTTGATCGCCATTCCCACGGCCATCAAGACGTTCAACTGGCTCGGCACGATGTACGGCGGGCGCATCCATCTCGACACACCCATGCTGTACGCGCTGGCGTTCTTGTGGGTGTTCACCATCGGTGGGGTCACGGGCATCTTCCTCGCCGTGATGAGCGTGGACGTGCACTTGCACGATACGTACTTCGTCGTCGCGCACTTCCACTACGTGATGATGGGCGGCGCCATCACCGCATTCTTCGGCGGCCTGCACTATTGGTGGCCGAAGATGACTGGTCGGATGTACGACGAGACGGTCGGCAAGCTCGGCGCAGCACTGGTCTTCATCGGCCTGAACGTCACGTTCTTCCCGCAGTTCATCCTCGGAACCCGCGGCATGCCGCGGCGTTACTACAACTACCTGCCCGAGTTTCAGGACCTGCACCAGCTCTCCACGGTGGGCGCCTTCGTGTTGGGCACGGGCTTTCTGATCACCGCGGTCTCGCTGCTCCGGACCTTCGGCAAGAAGGCGGACGCGCCGGTGAACCCGTGGGGCTCGGCGACTCTCGAGTGGCAGGTCAGCTCCCCGCCCCCTTACTACAACTTCCACACGACGCCGAAGGTCGAGGCCGGTCCCTACGATTTTCAGGACCTGGTCTACGACGACAAGATCCGCGGCTACGTCGCGAAGAAACCCGCGTGATATAGGAAAGACCGATGTCGGAAGCCTCACAAGAAGTGACGAGCGGCGAGGCGGGGCACGCGCCCCCGGAGCCGCACGCTCACGAGCATGACGACCACGACGGGCACGACCACGACAAGTACCCGTTCCTGCAGCACCACTTCGACACGCCGCAGCAACAGTTCGACGCCGGCAAGCTCGGCATCTGGCTGTTCCTCGTCACCGAGGTGTTGTTCTTCGCTGGACTGTTCTGCGCGTACACCATCTACCGTTCGCAGAACCCCGAGGTCTTCTACTACGCCCACTTCTTCCTCGACACGAAGTGGGGCGCCATCAACACGGTGGTGCTGCTGGTCTCGAGCCTCACCGCCGCCTGGGCGGTGCGTTGTGCCCAACTGCGGAACACACGCGCGCTGCTGATCAACATCGTCATCACCATCCTGTGCGCGTGCGGGTTCATGGGCATCAAGTACGTGGAGTACTCGCACAAGTTCCACGACGGACTGTTGCCCGGGAAGCGCTTCCAACCCGCGCACGTCATCTGGGAGCTCGATGGATTCAAGGCCAAGTTCCCCGAGTCCGCCGTGGCGGCCACCAAGCTAGTGGAGCTGGGCAAGGCGCCGGACGCCGCGGACGCGCCGGCGGCACGCGCGGCGCAGCGCGAGTACGCCCGCTCGTTGCCCGCGAAGGTTCAGAAGCCGCTCGTGGACGCGGGCCTGTACAACCCGAAGACCGGCGACGTTCGCATGGCGCCGCCCGCAAAGACGGGGACCTTCTTCGGCATCTATTTCTTCATGACCGGCCTGCACGGCATCCACGTGCTGGTGGGCATCGGCATCTGGGTGTGGCTCTTCTTCCGCGCGAAGCGGGCCATCTTCAACGAGAACTATTTCGGACCGATCGACTACGCCGCGCTGTACTGGCATCTAGTCGACCTAGTCTGGATCTATCTCTTCCCGCTGCTGTACCTGATTCACTGACGGTCCCGGAGAGGCACCATGGCTGACGACAAAAACAAGAGCTTGGCTTCGGACGGCGACGAAGACGACGTGAAGACCGCGGTAGAGACGGTCGACGCCAAGCGTGCAGCGACCGAAGCGGCCAAGAGCGAGCCACCCGCGGCCGCCAAGAGCGAGCCGCCCGCGGCCGCCAAGAGCGAGCCGCCCGCGGCCGCCAAGAACGGCGACAGCGACGAGGACGACGGCGACGAGGACGACAGCGACAGCGACGACGACGGCGACGAGGACGACGACAGCGACAGCGACGACGACGGCGACGAGGACGACAGCGAGGACGACGGCGACGAGGACGACGGCGACGAGGCGCCGGCTGCCAGCGATGCCCCGCCCCCCGCCGCGGCGAAGACTACCGCGACCAAGCGCGCCAGCGTTCCCGCCGCGAAGGCGGGCGGCGCCTACCGCGAGCGGCCTGCCGCGCATGACCCGCACCACGGGCTCGCTCACGTCATGCCGGTCAAGCTGCTCGTGGGCGTGCTCGCCGTGCTGCTGGTCTTGACGGTGGCGACGGTCGCCGTCACCTCGGTCGATCTGGGCTCTCAGTGGAACCTGGTCGTCGCGATGGTGATCGCCACCATCAAGGCCGTGCTGGTGTGCGCGTTCTTCATGCACTTGATCTGGGATCGGAAGTTCAACCTGCTCGTGTTCATGAGCTCGGTGCTCTTCTTGGCCTTGTTCTTGGGCTTGGCGCTCACGGATCGCCGCGAGTACCAGAAAGACATCGATCAACGCGAGACGGATCAAGCCGCGCTACAGGCGCAGTAGCTCGGCCGCGCTCACGGTGTCGATGCGAGTGCGCGCGAGACGAGCCGATCGATTCGCGCTCGCGCCTCGGCTTGGGGCACCTTGCCCTCGATAAGCACGGCAAACGCCAAGGGCTCGCCCGCGGGCGGGACCAGGTACCCCGCGAGGGCGGTGACCTGAGCCAGGGTGCCGGTCTTGGCGCGAATGCTCCGAGCCGCAGCGTGGCTCTGGAATCGACCGGCCAGCGTGCCATCGACACCACCTACCGCGAGGTGCGCGAGAAACTCGGAAGAGAGCCGCGCGTCGCCGTGTGCCGCCACCAGCGCCCGCACCACAGCGTTGGCGCTGACGTTGCCGCCATCGTACAGCCCCGAGCCGTTTCGAATCCGCGTCGCCGGCTCCAGCGGGCCGTGGCGGCGAAGCAGTCCAAGGATGGCGTCGGCGCCGTCGCTGCTCGCGCCGGCAGACCCGGTCCGGCGGCCGCCAATGGCCTTGAGCAACGCCTCCGCGGTGAAGTTGTCGCTGCGCTTGCCGAGCGCATGGATGAGCACGGACAGATCGGCGGACTGGTGCTCGGCGAGGATGGGCTCGGCGCCGCTGCCCATGACGACGGCGCCGCTGACGCGCACGCCTGCGCGCCCGAGCGCGGCCAGCAAGTAGCGACCAGCGGTGGCGGTCGGATCGTCGACACGTCGGCGCAAGCGAACGATGGGGTGGCCCTCGGCGACCGCGCCGCTCACGCGCACCCGCAGCCGTTGCCCTGCCTGCGTGACGGTGAGCCCGACCTTCTGGCCGCTGCCGACCTTCGCGGTGCGCACGCCACCCTCCAGGCTGGCGACGCCCGCGGGGGTGAGCCAGACCCGCGCTGCCTTGCCCTCGGCCGCGGGAGCCACGTTGACCGTGATGGCGTTCTGCGCCAGCGACACGGGGCTCACCGCGGCGCGAAACGCCGCCGCCTCCTTGGGCCGCGCCTCGAAGCCAGGCGGCAATAGCTGAGCGTCGAAGTGCGACTGGTCCACGAGGATGTCACCATCCACACGGGTCAGTCCCAGTCCCACCAGCGTCACCACCAGCCCATCGATGTCCTTGGTGTCGAGCGAGGGATCGCCGTCCCCCACGAGCACGAGCCGCGGCGCGACGCCGTCCGTAATGACGCCGCGAACGCGCGTGCGAAACCGATGCGCAGGCCCGAGCACCTCGAGCGCCGTGAGCGCCGTGAGCAGCTTCAGCACCGACGCCGGATTCTGCGGGCGCTCGGCGCTGCGCATGGCGACGGGGGCTCCCCCGCGTGCGTGAGCGAACGCTGCAGAGAGACGCCCGCCGTTGCCGTCGACCCAGCTGGCCAGCTCCGTGAGGTCGCGTTCGAGCCGGGCCCGCGTGGGATTGACGACTTGAGCCGTCGGGCCGGCGGGTACCGCGAGCGCCCCGCCCGACGAGAGCCCGAGCGAGCAGAGACACGACGCGATCGCCGCCAGCCGACGCATGACGGGGGATCGGTAGCGCCTTTCAGCTGCGTGTTCCACTTTTGTTCGCGGACTCGCTATCGTAGAGGGCGGTGACGCGGTCGACCCAGCTCTCGCTCCTACTGCTCGTGGCACTGAGCTCGTGCGCATCCTCGGAGCAACGCTCCGCGCTCGAGGTCCTCATCCCGCAGGAGCTCTCCACGCTCGATCCGCGCTTCTCCACCCGCGGCTTCGACATCAAGGTCACGCGGCTGGTGCACGCCGGCCTGGTGGGGCTCGATCCCGACACGCTCGCGCCCTATCCCTTGGTGGCCTCTCGCCTCGACTTTCCGGACGAACGCACGCTCCATGTGGAGCTGAAGCCCGGCGTGCGCTTCCACAGCGGTCGCCTGCTGACGCCCGAGGACGTCTGCGCCACGCTCGAGGCCCTGCGCAGCCCCACCCTCGGAAGCCCGCACCGCGCGGTGGTGAGCGCGATCGGCGAATGTACGGCCAGCGGCGAGCGCACCCTCGCGCTCACCCTCGCCCAGCCTCGCGCCACGCTGCTGACGGACCTCGAGGTCCCCATCCTGCGCGCGGACGAGGCGACGTCTGCGCCGCGTCCCAGCGGTCAGCTCGATGGCCTGGGACCTTATCGCCTGGTCTCTCAGAGCCCACGTCACGCGGAGTTGACGCCGGCGGACACGGGCGTGCTCCCCAGGCCCCGCCACGAGCTCATCGTGCGTACGGTCCGCGACGAGAACGCCCGGGCGTTGCGCCTGCTCGCCGGACGCGCCGACGTCGCCCCGAACGCCATCTCGTCCACGCTGCTACCTGCCCTCGACGGCCACGATGGCCTGACCCTGACCAGCCGCCCGGGCGCGAACGTCACCTATCTGCTCATGCAGAACGATCGCCCGCCGCTGGACCAGCGCGAGCTGCGGCGCGCGCTCGCCAGAGCCATCGACCGCGAGCAGATCACCCGGACGCTCTTCGCAGGTCGCGCGCAGGTCGCACACTTCCTCTTTCCGAGAGAGCATTGGGCGAGCCCCAGGGACGTGACCGCCGAGCCCTTCGATCGCGCTGGGGCAGCGCACGCGCTGCGCGACTGTCGCCCGCTCACGCTGCTGACCAGCACCGATCGCGCGCGCGTGACCCTGGCGCGAGTGATCGCGCAGATGCTGGGCGACGCCGGCGTCCGGGTCCGCGTAGTGTCACTCGATCTCGGCGTACTGCTGGCTCGGCTCGACTCGGGCGACTTCGATCTAGCGACGCTGCAGATGCCGGAGCTCACCGAGCCGCACCTGCTCAGCTGGTTCTTCCACCCTGCGGGCGTTCCCGGGGAGGGGGGTCAGGGCAAGAACCGCGCACGCTTCCGCCACCCCGACGCTGCGCGCCTGCTGGACGCAGCCGGGACCAACCGAGATCGAGCCACGCGTCAGGCACACTATGCGGAGTTCGCACGCTTGATGGCGCGGGAGCTGCCGGTCGTCCCGCTCTGGCACGAAGATCAGGTCACCGTCGTCTCCCGCCGCGCGGCCGGCTTCACCCAAAGCGCAGAGGGGCGCTGGCTGGGGCTGGCCGCCCTGCGCTGACCGAGCGTGCGCCGGACCGGGCACGCCGGCACCGCGCGCTTGATCTCTGGAGCCCTCCGAGGGATGACGTCGCTCCCATGCGCACCGCCCCCGCCGCGCTCCTGACCGCAGCCGCGCTCGCTTTCGCCTCGCCGGTGCTCGCCGATGAGCCGGTGCGACCGGACCGGTCGGATCCCGGCGAGTACCCACCTCCGGAGGCGCGAGTGAACCTGCTCGTCGCAGGCGCGGGCATCACCGCGGCCTGGTACGGCATCGCCGTCGGCTTCTCGTATCTGTGGCCCGGAGCGCCCGGCGCCGACGATCTGCGCATCCCGGTCGCCGGGCCGTGGATGGCGCTGGCC
This sequence comes from Polyangiaceae bacterium, assembly GCA_019637295.1. GTDB lineage: Bacteria > Myxococcota_A > Polyangia > Polyangiales > Polyangiaceae > JACKEA01. The sequence continues at coordinate 145,248 of JAHBVX010000012.1, read as the reverse complement.
GACACCGGCTGCGCGGAAGACAGCCCGGGCTGCAGCACGTTCACCGTCGTGCTGCGCGCCATCCTCACCACCATCGACGGAGTGGGTCAGGTCGGCGGCGTCGCGGCGATGATCGAGGGCGCGCTGCTGCCCACGCAGGAGCGCTCCAAGCAGCGGCGGCGCGCGCCGGTGCGCCTGCGTCGCGAAGGCGCTCTCGAGCTGAGGCCCGTGCCCTACGCCGCCGGTCAGGACGGCGTAGGGATCGGCATCCTGGGCGTGTTCTGAGGCGAGCTCAGGTGCAGGCCCACTGCCCCTGCAGACACACGCAGTTGTTGTTCGGGTACTGGCAGACCTGGTTGTTCTGCGTGCACGCGGAGCCAGCCGTGGGCGCGGAGCCCGGGCAGCCGGCGACGCAGTTCCAGTTCCCACCACCACCACCGAAGCAAGAGCACTGCGTCGTTCCATAGGCGCACTGCTTGCCGATCATCCCGGAGCAGCTCCCGGAGGGCTGAGTCGCGGGACAGGCATCGCAGTCCCAGTTGCCGCCCACGCAGGCGCACTGCTGGTCGCCATAGCGGCAGCGGCGCGTCGTCGTGCTGCCCTGGTTGCTGCAACTGCCGGTCGGCTGCGTCGCCGGGCAATTGTAGCAGTCCCAGTCGCCGCTCCAGCACACGCACTGCTGATCTCCGTAGGGACACAGCTGCGCCACGGTCGTGCAGGCGTCTTGTCCGCCGGGCTGAGTCGCCGGGCAACCCGAGCTCGCTCCTCCCGTCCCGGAACCGCCCGTGCCCGAGCCGCCGCTGCCGCTCGAGCCGGCCGCGCCACCCGAGCCGCTCGAACCGGCCGCGCCACCCGTCGCAGCACCACCCGAGCCCGCGGTGCCGCCGCTGCTCGTGCCGCCGCTGCTCGTGCCGCCGCTGCTCGTGCCGCCCGACCCCGCCGCGCCCGCCGCGCCGCCGGTCGTCGACTTGGGCTCCGACTCGTCATCGCCACCGCAAGAAACCCCGACGAACAAGGCCGTCAGGGCCACCGCACCCATGCCCATTCTCGATAGTGCCATCCGCTTGCCTCCGGACCGGAGCTTACCACAAACGTAGCTCCCGGACCGGGCGCGGCGATTGGGGATGATCGGCGCGATCTCCCGGGTTTATGCAGCAAGAACCTGCATCTTGCGCCCAGGGGGTGCACGCCGGGTCAATCGGTGTTAGGCAGCCGGTCCGTGAGGACTACCACGGTGAATCGACGAACCAAGTTCGTGCTGGTCACCGGAGGTGTCGTCTCCTCGATCGGCAAGGGACTGACCTCCGCCTCCATCGGCGCGCTGATGGAGGCTCGCGGCCTGCGGGTCACCCACATGAAGCTCGACCCGTACATCAACGTGGATCCGGGCACCATGTCGCCGTACCAGCACGGCGAGGTCTTCGTCACGGACGACGGCGCCGAGACGGACCTGGATCTCGGACACTACGAGCGCTTCACCTCCTGCCGGCTGACCCGCAGCGCGAACATCACCACTGGGCGCATCTACGAGGCAGTGATCAGCAAGGAGCGCCGCGGCGAGTATCTTGGAGCCACGGTTCAGGTCATCCCCCACATCACCGACGAGATCAAGGCGCGCGTGCGGGAGGCCACTGCTGACGCGGACATCGCGATCCTGGAGATCGGGGGCACCGTCGGCGACATCGAGTCGCTGCCGTTCCTCGAGGCCCTGCGCCAGCTGAAGGTCGAGGCCGGCAAGGAGAACGCAGTCAGCGTCCACGTCACGCTGGTGCCCTTCATCCCCACCGCCGGAGAGCTGAAGACCAAGCCCACGCAGCACTCGGTCCGCGAAATGCGCGAGATCGGCATTCAACCGGACATCCTGGTGTGCCGCTGCGACAGGCCCATCGCACGCGGGCTGAAGGAGAAGATCGCGCTGTTCTCCAACGTCGTCGTCGAGAGCGTGATCAGCGCCGTGGACGTCAGCTGCATCTACGAGCTGCCGCTGGTGCTCCACGCCGAGGGTCTGGACGAAGAGATCACCTCTCGCCTCAACATCTGGTCACGTCAGCCCGAGCTGTCCGCCTGGAAGCGGGTGGTGGAGAAGTTCAAGAAGCCCCAGCGCGGCTCGGTCCAGATCGGTGTCGTCGGCAAGTACGTCCACTTGAAGGACAGCTACAAGTCGCTGCACGAGGCGCTGGTGCACGGAGGGCTCGCCAACGACGTCTCGGTGGAGCTGAAATACATCGACTCCGAGCAGATCGAGCGCACGGGCGTCGAGTCGACGCTGTCGGGGCTCGACGCCATCTTGGTCCCGGGCGGCTTCGGAGACCGAGGCATCGAGGGCAAGATCGCCGCCATCCGGTACGCGCGCGAGAACGAGGTCCCCTTCTTCGGCATCTGCCTGGGGATGCAGCTAGCGGTGACCGAGTTTGCGCGAAACGTGTGTGGTCTCAAGGGCGCGAGCTCGACCGAGTTCCAGCGAGACCTACAGCACCCGGTGATCGACTTGATGCCCGACCAGCGCGGCGTCAAGGACAAGGGCGGCACGATGCGCCTGGGCGCTTACCCCTGCAAACTGCTCCCCGGCAGCCGCGCGGCCGCGTTCTACGGCAAGCTCGAGATCAGCGAGCGCCATCGCCATCGATTCGAGTTCAACAACGACTTCCGCTCGGTCGTCAGCGACGCGGGCATGGTGCTGTCGGGGACGAGCCCGGACGATCGACTCGTGGAGATCGTCGAGCTGCCGAACCACCCACACTTCTTGGGCTGCCAGTTCCACCCTGAGTTCAAGAGCCGCCCCATGAGCGCTCACCCGCTCTTCTCCTGCTTCGTCGCGGCGGCGCTCGAGCGGCGCGACCACATCGCCCAGAGCGCACAGCGGAGTGAGGGCAGCACGCCTGCCGAGACGACGGTTAACTGAGTCGGGCTCCTTGCGGTCGGACGTGCGCCGCTGTATCCCCGCCGCGGAGGATGCGAGCATGACTCTTCGAAACTCGATCGCGATGGCTGGGCTGTTCGCCCTGGGCTGCGGCCCCGGCGGCGCCGCGGAAGCGGTGCGTCCCGAGGCGCCCACGGCGGCCAACGCGCTAGGCGAAGACGCGGAGTGCCGCGACGTCAGCCGGGGCGCCGAGCCGCTGATCGTGGACTGGAAGGCGGAGCAGCGCGGCGATCTCGAGATCGCCATGAAGGACGGCATCACCGTCGTGGCCTATGACTGCAACGGGCTGAAGCTGCTCACGGACTGCAAGCTCGCCGGGGAGTACGGCTACACGGCCATGACCCGTCGCGAGCAGGTGGTGCGCTTGTCGAACGCCGACGAGATCAAGGCGAACCTGCCCTTCTCGGGTGGCGCGGTGGGCGGAGAAGTCGCTCGGGGCTCGGGGCTCGACGTCGGCATCGTGCTGGTGGGCAAGCACCGAACCACTTGGCGGTCGCCGAGCAAGGCCGATCTGGTGGGCAGCTGCGATGGCGCAACGCATTACGTGGCGGCCGCCACCGTCGGCGCGTTCGTGCTGGCCACCGCGTCGAGCGCCAAGGTCGCGGCCGCGGCGGAGCTGTTCGGCGCAGGCGTCAGCACCAAGAGTCAGAGCGACAAGCAGACCAAGAATCAAGACGGTGACCCCAAGGCCTGTGGCGGCGCCAAACCCGACGACTCGCAGCCACCGTCCCTGTGCGGAGCGCCCGTTCGTCTGGCGCTCGCGCCGATCCTGCCGCCCCCCAAGGGCGACGCCACGGCGGCGACGGCGGCCACGCCTGCGACCGCTCCCGAAGTGGAGGTCGGCTGCCCAGGTGGACTGGTGATGGCGGACGGTAAGTGCACCGATCCCAAGAGCGCTCAGAGCTACCAGTGCGCCGCGGACAACGTGGCGGAGTGCACCACCCAGTGCGACAAGGGCCACGCCGGGAGCTGCGCTGCCCTGGGCCGATCCCTCGCCCGCGCCGGCAAAGACGCCGAGGCCGTCCCGCGGCTCGAGAAGGCCTGCGAGGGCGGGGACGCCGAGGGCTGCGGAGTGTACGCGAGCTTGCTGCGGGAGGGCCGCGGCGTGACGCGTGACGAGGCCAAGGCGGGCACGCTGGCGACACGCGCGTGCGAGGGCGGCTCGTCCACGGGCTGTCTCGGCGCCGGCCTGGCCGCCCAAGCGTCGGAGCCGGAACAAGCGCTTCGCTACTTCACGCGCGCCTGCGACGGCGGTCATGCCAATGGCTGCGCGGAGGCCGCCAAGGCGACGACGGGACCGACCGCCCTGAAGCTGCACGAACGCGCGTGTCACGGAGGAGTCGACAGCAGCTGCATGCCGGTCGCGAGCGCCTACGAGAGCGGCACGGCGGGCCTGGGCAAGAACACGATCTTGGCGCAGATGCTGTACCGGCGCGCCTGCTTCCGGAACAACGCCGCTGCGTGCCTGCACCTCGGGCTGCTCGAGCTCGAGACCCAGCGCGACCAGGGACAGCGCACGCTCAAGCGCGCCTGCATGATGCGCGAGACCCTCGCCTGCGCCGCGCTCAACGTCGCGTTCGGCGAGAAGAACCCAGCAATGGTCGAGCCCACCCGCAAGATGGCGCTGCAGAAGGCGTGCACCGAGGGCAACGTCAAGGATTGCGCACTCTTGGGCGTCGCGGACAAGGCCATGAACATGCCCATGGGCGCGCAGCGCCTCGACCAAGCCTGCAAGCGCGGGCTGAAGCTCGCGTGCGAGCTGCAGAAGAGCCCCTGAGTTCAGTACGCCGCGACGCGAACGACCGGGCCCGCCCGCACGATCGCGGTCCTCGAGAACAGGACGTCGCCGTCGAGCACGAGAGGGCCCGCGGCGTCGGGGAACGTGACCGCCAGCCTCTCGCACAGCCCATCGAAGCCGGGCCCCTCGATGGGCAGACCGCGCAGCACCCGGTGAGCCTGCGGACCTAGTCGCTTGACGGTCAGCGACTTGCAGACGACGTGCGGCCGCGTGGGGTCCTCCGCCGCACGGGGGGTCACCCACATGTGCAGCCCCAAGTCCTTGACCACCGACGCGACGACCAGGCTGAACGCGCGCGGCTCGAGCGTTGCGCCGTCGATGGTCACCTCGCAAGGCAGCGGGTCGAGTACGCTGGAGGAATAGGCGTCCTCGACGAACGAGCCGACGAAGGTGCGCAGGGTGATGAGCGCCGCCCGCCGATAGCCTCCGGCGCCCTGCGCGTAATACTTCTCGAAGAAACGGGCGACCAGCCCGGTGCCGAAGATGAAACCCAGCAAGGTACCCTCCTCGACCTGCAGCTCGAGGGTGGGAGTGCGCAGGCGCCGGCGGGGAGGCTCGAACGCCACAGCGCGGCGTACGGTATCGAGCAGCCCCGCACGCTGGCCGAAGTTGCGCGCGACCGTGGCCACGGTCCCGGCCGGCGCGATGACCAACTCGGGCATCCCAGCCGAGGAGGTAGCCGCCGCACGGTGTAGGGCCGTCACCGCCGACATGAGCGTGCCGTCACCGCCGCACAGCACGACGCGCTCTGCGCCAGTGCTCGCGATCTCCTCCGCCGCGCGGGTGACGGCGACCGCATCGCGGGTGACCCACACCCGCGCCGAGCCGCCGGCGGCCAGCGTCACTGCCGTGATCAGCTTGGGCTTCTGCTGCAGAGCCCGCGCGTGGGGGTTGACCAGGACCGCCGTTCTCAACCACGCCACGCTACTTCAGCTCGGACCGGACCGGCGACGACGTTCCGGGCGACCGCCGCGCGGTGCCCGCGGCGGCGCTGCGCCAAAGTTCGAGTTTGCGACCCGCCAGAGCTGGGACTATGACCCTACGCCATGCGCGGATTTGGGCTGCTGCTGCCTTTGCTCCTGCTGACGGTCTCCTGCGGGACGAGCAGCCTGGTCGACAGCGCGCTCTCGGGGGACCTGGCCACGCTCAAGCGCGAGGTGAAGGCCGCGCAGGACAAGGGCACCCTCGACCGCAGCGAGGCCCTCGACCTCGCGCGCGCGGTCGCGGCCCGAGAGGTTCACTCGGCTCGCGGACAGGACGCCGTGAGCACCCTGCGCAGCTTTCGCGCCTGCGCGGCCCCGCTGTCGCACGTGCTCGAGGAGCGCGCCAAGCGCTCGGACGACGTCGCGGCGGAAGCGACCCTCATCCTGTACGAGCTCGGCGTGCGCTCCGCTCCGCAGTTGGTGGAGCGGCATCACGACGCCGCGAGCGGCGCCTGGCGGGCCGTGGCTGCGAGGGCTGCGGTGCGCCCTCGAGATTTCGCGATGCGTCGTGGCTGGTTCACGGATCCGGATCAACGCGTGCGGCGCGCCGCCCTCGATGCCGCAGTGGACGCGCCCTCCCGGGACGACGTCGACGCGCTGTTCGAGTCCGCGCGACTCGATCCCGACGCGCTGAGTCGGTCGATCGCGACGCGCGCGCTCGGTGCGCTCGGCGGCTCCCACGTCGCCAATCTCCTCGATGACCTCTGGGCGCGCGCGGACGAGACCACCCGGGTCACGCTGGTCGACGCCTGGGGCATGAAAGCCAGCTTCGAGGCGGGCGGTCGCGAGAAGCTCGTGCGCATCGCCGAGACCGAGAGCGGCCTGCCTCCGCTGGCGGCGGCGGCGGCCCTCACCCGCCACGACGCCGAGGCGCGAGACATCGGCGTCGCGGTGCTGATTCGGGCTAGCTCCCAGGGCACGGAGACCGAGCGGCGCCTCGCCCTGCGGCTCGTGCCGCTGGACGACGTGGATGCCCGAGCGGCCGTCGAGAAGGCCACCGCGACGGAAGACGCGGAGGTCGCGGTCATGGCGTGGGCCCGCCTGGCGGGGACGGCAGACGCGCGAGAGCGAGCCATCGAGGCCCTCCGCAAGCTGGCGCCCAAGGACGATGACATCGGGCTGCAAGCCCGAGCCGCGCTGGCGGCGGTCGCCGACGCCAGCGTCAAGCCGCGGCTGGTCGAGCAGCTGAGCGCAAAAACCGCGAGATACCGCACCATCGCTGCCACCAGCCTGCTCGGTCTGGGCGAGTTCGGCCTGGCCGCGACCGCTCTGGCGGACGACGATCCCTTCGTCCGCGGGCGCGTCGCCTGCGCAATGCTGGCGCGGGCGGGCGAGAAGCGTTGAAACTCCAGCCGGATGCGGGTATTCGGCTGCATCATGAATTGGTTCCGAGGGATTGGGTCTGCTCTGCTGCTCACGGCGCTCGCCACGAGCTCCACCGGGTGCATCAAGAAGCTTCTGCTCAACGGGCAGATCAAGGGTACCCGCGACGGCTCTGGAGCGGTCAACACGCTGCATGACTACGAGGTAGCGCGCGGCGCCGCTCATGCGGGCATGGCGCAGCTCGAGGGCATGCACAAGCTCGCCCCGGACAACACGGACGCCTTGTTCATGCTCACTCGCGGCTGGGCCGGGCTGACCTTCGGCTTCACCGAGGACGACTACGAGCGCGCCTACGAGGCGGGGGACGACGTGATGGCCGAGTACCACCTGATGCGAATGCGCGCGGGTTACCAGCGCGCCAAGTACTACGGCCTGGAGCTGCTCGCCCACCACGCCGATGGCTTCGACAAGGCTCGCGTAGACCACGGCTCGATCCAGACCTGGCTGAAGGCGAACTTCACTGACAAGGAGCAGGCCGAAGACCTGCTCTGGGCTGGGTACGCCTGGATCGGTTGGGTGTCCGCCTCTCGCGACATCCCGGAGATCGTCGGCGAGCTCTTCGTGGGCGTGGAGATGGTCAAGCGCAGCGTGGAGCTCGACGACACGCTGGTCTACGGAACTGGTTACACCATCCTGGGCGCCTATCACGCGCGGTCCGCCATGGCGGAGCTGGACGAATCGAAGCAGATGTTCGACAAGGCGATGGCGGTCACCGGTGGCAAGTTCTTGCCAACGAAGCTCAACTTGGCGGCCCGCTACTACTGCTTCAAGGGCGACAAGAACGCCTACGTCGCCACGCTCAACGAGATCCTCGCGGCCGGGGATGATCTGCCGGAGGCTCGCCTGCAGAACGTGATTGCGAAACGCAAGGCCCGCCGCTACCTCGGGAACAAGGTGTGGCAGGAGGAGTGCGGTTTCCGGCTCTGAGCCCCAGCGAGGCGGGGCCTCGGACCCGGCTGAACGCTCTTTCAGCGTGGGCCGGGTCGTTTTTGACGTATTTCGATTGAACGCTTTGTCAGCTCACATCGTCTGAAGTAGGGCCCGGCGTCAGGACCCCCGGGAAAAATCGTCGAGGAGGATCGAGAAATCATGTCTGTCAGACTCGTCGCGGCCACGCTAGCCGCCGGTTTCGTGTTGATGGCCGCGCCCGAGCTCGCGGAGGCCCAAGCCCGGGACGCCAAGACGACCCTGAAGATGGCGACGCAGGCCCCTCCCCGGAGTCCCTGGGGCAAGGTCTTCCGCACTTGGTCGAAGGCCGTGGAGCAGAAGACCAACAAGGGAGTGGAGATCGACTGGCTGTGGAACGGCACCGCGGGTCCGGAGCACGCGGTGGTCGGCAAGATCAAGTCGGGCCAGCTCTCGGGCGGCGCGATCACGGCCGTCGGGCTCTCGTCCATCGACAAGCGCTTCCTCGCGCTCCAGATGCCCGGCGCGTTCAAGAACTGGGGCGAGCTGGATCGCGCTCGCGCCAAGCTCGCGCCCGATCTGATCGAAGCCGCCAAGAAGGACGGCTTTCATATCGGCGGCTTCGGCGATGTCGGTGTTGGCCGCGTGTTCTCGAAGGGCTTCGCCATCAAGGTGCCGAACGACCTCAAGGGCAAGCGCCCTGGACAGATCACGGAAGACATCATCGCCCCCAAGATCTACGAGGCCATCGGCGGCGTCTCGGCAGTCCCCTCGAGCATCACCGGCTTCTTGCCGAACCTGAACTCGGGTCGCATCAACGTGATGAACACGCCTTCGCTCGCCGCTGAGCTCTTGCAGTGGGCCTCGCGCCTCGACCACGTCAACACCACGGCCACCTACTTCGGCATCGGCGCGGTGGTCATGAGCCAGAAGGAGCTCGACAAGCTCCCGGCAGACCAGCGCGAGATCGTCGAGTCCACGGGCAAGCAGGCCGCCGAAGCGCTCACCAAGACCATTCGGCGCGAGGACGAGAAGGCCTTCGATCGCCTGAAGAAGAAGATGACGACTCACGAGGCGACCACGGCAGAGAAGGCCGAGTGGGGCCGCGTCTTCAAGCAGGCGTGCGAGCGGCTGAAGGGGGCGATCCCCGGCGGCGCGCTGACCAAGGTCGGCGCCTGCTGAGCCAGCCCCGGCGCTAGCGCCACCGCGCGGGCCGGGCCCTCTGGGCTCGGCCCGTGTCGTTTTGTGTCTCGGGCGGCGCGGGCTCGGCGGGTCCCGGCCCCCGAGCTCCCCCTCGCCGCTGCGCAGCCGCTGCAAAAACGGCATTGTCTCTGGGCGTTTCGGGCTAACGTCCGGTCGATGGCTGGAGAGGAGCACGACCGGGACGAGGCCGAGGATCCAGCGCCGACGGGGAGCGGGCACACCATCGAGCAGGACTCAATCCCGTCGGAGCCCCGCGGCGCCGCCTGGGCGCTGCCCTTCGTGAAGGTCGACGTGCTGTGGACTCGCTGGGAGGCATGGCTGTGCGCCGCGGTACTCCTGACCGAGGTGATCGTGCTGTCCCTGTGGGTGTCGCTCAAGGGCCTCAGCACCCCACCCGACGCGGGTAAGGCCGGGCTCGTGTTTCGCGCCATCACCGGCGCCATGGTGCTGGGGCTCATCGCCTTCTTCGCGGCGAAGAAGGCGGGCAAGGTCCCGCAGCGGATCGCGTCCGTCTCCGCTGTGCTCATCGGAGTGTTCGCCGCCAAATACTGGCAGAACGTGGGCATCGAGTGGTCGACGAACCTGCTCAACTGGTACCAGCAGGCGTCCACGCTCACGTTGGTCGGAGGGCTGCGCGGAGTCGGCACGCGGCTCACGCTGCTGCTGGCGCTGCTGGGCGGCTCGCTGGCGACGGCGAGCGGCAAGCACATCACCATCGATCTGGTGACTCGCTTCGTGAGCAGCCGCGTGCGCTTGCCCATGGTCATAGCTGGCTGGGTGGGTACCGCGCTGATCTGCGGCGCCGCTGCCTGGGGTTTCTTCGACCACATCGCGATCGAGGACTTCGGCGCCAAGGCCGACGCGCGCCCGACAGAGAAGTTCAAGGCGGTGACCTCCGGCATGGGCGAAGACCTGTTCATCGCTCGCAAGCAGGCCTCTCTGGACATGAAGAGCCTGCCCAAGGTGCTCAAGGGCGAGCGGTACTCGGAGTGGCTCACGGGCAGTCAGTGGAACGCCTGGCTCGAAGAGTCGGGCTTCGTCGAGCGGTACGGCAGGGAGAAGATCGACGCGCTCAAGATGTCGAACGACCTGACGCGGTCGCCGATCGTCGTCGTCCCCGAGCGCGGCGAGCCTCGGGGCGAGCTGATCAAGGCGGCCAACCTGGTCTTCCCCTTCGGCCTGCTGGTCATGGCGTTCCGCTTCCTCTTGCTCTCCCTGCTGGCCTTCGCCGGACACATCAGCACGGAGCCCGAGCTCGAAGGCGCCGACATCAAGCAGCGCGGCGGTGAAGACGACGACGGGATCGACGAGCCGGTGTCCACCGCCGCCGAAGTGCCGGAGCCCGCGTCGGCTCGAGCCGACGACGCTCCGAGTGACGACGCTCCGAGTGACGACCCTCGAGGCGAGGAGCCCGAGCCAGACGACACCCGCGCCGCGAAGAGCGAGCCAAAGGACGTGGAAGCCGAGTCGGCGCCGACCGAGGGCGCCGGCGACCCTCCCGCCAAGGAGCCCGACGACGCCGAGACCGAGCCGCTACCCGCGGCGGTCGCCAAGACTGACGACGCCGAAGGTTCCACCAGCGACGACCCCTCCGACGACAACGAGGAGGACAAGTCGTGATCATCCTCCTCTTCGTGTTGATCTTCGCGCTCATCGGCGCGCCGGTGTTTGCCGTGATGGCGGGCGCCTCGCAGCTGGCGTGGATGACGCATCCCGAAGAGTCGATGCACAACCTGCGCTTCTTGGCGCCAGACGTGCTCGACGAGCGGTTCGCGGGATCACCCATCCTGGTGACGGTCCCGCTGTTCACCTTCATCGGCTACGTGATGGCCGAGTCGAGGACCCCGGAGCGCATCGTCCGCGCGTCGAACGCGTTCTTCGGCTGGATGCCGGGCGGCTTGGCGATCGTCTGCATCTTCGCTAGCGCATTCTTCACGACGCTCACCGGCGGCAGCGCCGTGACCATCGTGGCCATCGGCGCGCTGCTCTACCCGGCGCTGCGCAAGCGCGGCTACCCCGAGGGCTACTCCCTGGGCCTGGTCATGACGGGCGGCTCGCTGGGCCTGCTCTTGCCCCCGTCGCTGCCGATCCTGGTCTACTCGCTGGTCGCGGGCATCGACTTCACCAAAGCGTTCAAGGCCGGCATCATCCCGGGCTTTCTGGTGATCGCGTTGCTCGGCGTGCACGCGGCGTATGTGGGCATCAAGGCCAAGATCCCCACGAACCCACCCGACATTACCGAGATGCGCAAGAGCCTCTGGTACATGAAGTGGGAGCTCGGCATCCCCGTCTTGATCCTGGGGGGACTCGCGACTGGCCTGACGGAGATCGACGAGAGCGCGGCGGTCGCAGCCCTGTACGTGGTCTTGATCGAGATCTACGCCTACAAGGATCTGAAGTGGAGGGACCTTCCGCGCATCGCCAAGAGCGCCATCGCGCTCGCTGGCGCCGTGATCCTGATCATGGCCATGGCCGTCGCGCTGACCAACTACATCATCACGCAGCAGATCCCGCGTCAGGTGTTCGAGTGGGTGACGAGCGCGGGCGTCACCGAGCGCTGGCAGTTCCTGATCACGCTGAACGTGTTCCTCTACATCCAGGGGATGGTGATGGATGGGTTCAGCGCCATCTTGGTCGCCGTTCCGCTGCTGATCCCGTTCGCTGCGGAGTTCGGGCTCTCGCCGTTCCACATGGCGATGATGTTCCTGTTGAACCTCGAGATCGCCTACCTGTCCCCCCCGTTGGGCCAGAACCTGTTCGTCACCAGCTTCCGGTTCAACCGACCCATGGTGCAGCTCTACCGCATCGCGCTGCCGTTCATCGGCATCCTGCTGGTGGGCTTGGTGCTGCTGATGACGATCCCGCGGCTCTCGACGATCTTGATCGAAGGGGACATCGCCGAGGCTCGCGCGAAGGCGGCGGAGTTTGGCGAGCCGCCCCGGGACGCCTGGCAGATGGAGTGCGTGCAGGAGGACCGCAACAACCCGCTGCCCTGTACGCCGGAGGACAAGGCGAAGTGGGGCAAGGGCAAGGAGGTCGAGGCCCCTCCGCCGGACGAAGACTCGACCCCGGACCCCGACACGCCGGACACCACCGAGCCGGACTCGGAGGACGAGATGGATGACCTGCTGAAGGACATGATGGGCGGCGACAAGGACGCCGCTGACGGTGAGCCAGGCGGCGACAGCGAAGGCTCGAAGAAGCCCCCCAGCGAGGACGGCACGGACGACGACCTGCTCGAGAAGATGCTCGAGTGACGGCGCTTTCGCGCGGCGCTCAGAACAGCTCGACCAGCGGCTGACCCGCGGCGTGGGTCGGATGCTCCGGAGGCGGGACGGCGAGCAGTCGCCTCACCGTCGGAGCCACGTCCGAGAGCCGGCGTAGCTCCGGCGCGGCAACGAGTCCGCGCGCGCGGATGCCCGACCCCGCGGCTAGCAGCCATATGCGAGCAGACTCGGGAGCGATCGCGCCGTGCCCCGCGAAACGCCGACCACGGCCGTGATCCGTGGTCACGAGCAGCGTGGCGCGGTGCCCCTGCGTACGCAAGCGCTCGAGCGCGCGGTCCAGATCACCGATCATCGCGTCAGCCCGTCCGAGAGCGCGGAGGTACTCGCGATAGAGCCCCTTGTGCGCGTAAGCGTCGGTGTCCCCGAGACCGATGAAGAGCAGGCGTGGGTGCTCGGTCTCCAGGAAGCGGAGCGCGAGCGCGGCCGTGTAGGGATCGGGGCGATAGTCGCCGTGACCCGGGTAGCTACTGGACGCCTCACCCGCGGACAGCACAGCCGCGGAGATCGGGTCGCGGCGCAGGTAATGGCGCGTAGGCCCACCGGTTCGTCCGGTGCTCGCGACGATGCGCTCCGGGTGGCGAGCCGCGGCGCGCAGGACACCGGGCCACGAGCTGATCACCGCGACCTCCGTGGCGAAACCTTGGGACAGGGCCGAGATCTCGTCCACCACGGTGCGCTCGGCGACCGGTGGGCACGCGTTGTCCGTGCAACGCGAGTCGCGTCGCCCGCGGAAGAGCTCGAGGTAGCCCGGCAGGGACACGAAGTTCGGCCCCGACGCCACCATCTCCTCCCCGACCTCCGGTGCGCCAATCGCCGCCCCGGAGCGCTGGAGCAGCGCGTGCGTGCTCGGCATCAACTCCGTCGCGCCGACCACCTCGCTCGGCTTCAGCCGGAAGCGTCGAGCGAGCGCCCTGTCGACCCCACCGAACACCTCCTGCCAGCGCACCCCATCGAGCGCGAGGAGCACCACGATGGGCTGGCCGCGAGTCCGCTCGGCCGCGATGCGGGGCGCGGAAGTAGCCTCGGGGGTGAGCGCCGGACCGCTCACCAGACAGCTCGCCAGCGCCCAGCCGCACGCCAGCAGCGTCGCGCGGCGTCCGAATCGGCCGGCGAGGGCGGCGATGGGGGATGGACTCTCGAGCGACTTCACCAAGCGAAACCCTGCATCACCCGAGCCTCGGACAGTGCCGAGCGGGTGACGACTCCACGAAGTATGCGCTATCGTTACGGCAATGCGAGCCCGAGTCGCGCTCTGTGCGCTCGTCGTCGGTGCCGGCGCTGCGTGTGGTTCCCGGTCGCCGCTCGACGTCGCGCGCAGCGGGCCGGACGCCGGAGCAGCCGGCGGTCTGGGCGGAACCGGCGCCGGCGGCGCCGGCTCCGGGGGACTGGGCGGCGCGGGGACGGGCGGCGCCAGCGGCGGCGCGCCCTCGAGCTGCTTGGGTCTCGCCTTGGACCCCGAGGTACTGACAGCCACGCCCTTGGCCGATCATCTCGATCGGTGGCCGACCTTGAGCGCCACTTCGGATGATTCGGAGCGGCTCACGCTCGTATTTATGCGCGAGACGGCGGCAGGCTCCAACCTGAAGCAGCTGAAGCACGTGAGCTTCCGCCCCTGGCTCACCTGGCCTGGCGGGACGCTTGGCCCGCTGCATGACTCGTTCGCTCACCCCGATCTGGCGAGCACGTATGCGGCGGGGCCAGGTCCGAACGAGCGACTGGCACTGCTCGTGGACCACGGCGGCGCCGTCGTGAGCCTAGCCCAGTCCGTCGATCCGGAAGCGTCCGGCGGCTCGAGCACGCTCTCGCTCACCGGGACCCGCCCCCAGCTCGTGACCCGTTCCGACCAGTATGCGCTAGCAGGCCGGCTCTCGACTGACCAGCGGCGGCTGCTCGTCAGTCGTCGCCAAGTCCCCGACTTCTCTCCCGAGGAGGCGGCGATCGCGTGCGGGTTGCCGTCACCCGTGGGTGACGCCGAGCCCACCCCGCTCGGGTTCTTGATCGCCACCAGCAACGGCGCTCCCATCGGGTCGGACTGCAGCACGCAGGTGAGCGAGCCGCCGGAACGCATCGACATCATCGAGTGGCGTACGGACGAGACTCCCACCACGCTGTTGCACATCCCGGTCGGCGAGACGGTTCATGCCCTGAAGACAGTGCGGACACCGAGCGCGCTCTGGGTCGTCTACTCCGTCGCGGGCGGAACGCGGATCGACGTCGCGCGCGTGGGGCTGCCAGCGCTCGATCTGGTGGTCGCATCCCTCAGCCAGCCTGGCGATTGGCCCCTCGGCTTCGACGCTTCAGGGCTTGGAGAGCGGTTGTTGATCACCTGGGGCAACGACCCGGCGGGCAATCCCCCGGACCTGGTCGTGTCTCTGCTCGACGCGCCGGGTGACGTGCGTGCCCAACTCGCCGTGGAGCCGCCGTTCGTCGGTGCCCCGGCGATCCTGGGCTCGCCGGCCGGGGATGAAGCCGTGCTGGCGTGGTCCGAGCAGGCGGTCGGCGCGGGGGTCCGCGTGGCGCGACTGCGCTGCCTCGACAGCGCGCGCTGACGTCAGATCTTGATCGTCTTCCAGTCGCCCTTCGCGAACTTCCACACCATGACGACGGTGAGCAGCACGACGTAGATGACCGCGGCGCTCCAGATGCCCACCAGGCCATAGCCCAGGGTGATCCCCAGACCCCACGCCAGCGGAACCAAGCACAGGAAGTGCAGCACCAGCTCCACGATCATGACGAAGCGGGTGTTGCCCGCACCGAACAGCGCCTGCGTGAGGATCATGCCCACGGCGATCATCGGCGTGCAGATACCCATGATCTGCATGGGCAGCAGCGCCGCCTCGATCACCGCGGGGCTCTGGCTCACGATGGACAGGATCTGCCGCGGGAAGATCACCCCCTCGAGCAGACCGACGACGCCGAAGATGAGCAATCCGAGGCGCACGCTCACCCAGCCGAAGCGCGTGGCCTTGTCCCCGTCTCCCTCCCCCAAGGACTGACTCACCAGCGTGGCCGTGGACGTGCCGAACGCCAGACACGCCGTGAAGGTCAGCTTCAAGATGCCGACGATCACGGTCGTCGCCGCGCTGTTCACGGCCTCGGCGCGGCCACCCGGACACGACGCCTGCACCACGGCGGCATCCGTGAGGCTGTCGAGCTTGCTGACGATCATCGCGAACAGCGCGAAGCCGCTCATCACCGCGATGGTGGCGACGGCGCTCGGGATGGACAACCGGAGGATGTCCCCGGTGAGTCGCTTGGAGAGGCGGCTGAGATTGAAGGGCGAAAACGGGCGGCGATACTTGGCGAACATCGCCCACCCGATCATGATCGCCAGGCCCACCCAGGTGCTCACGAACCCGGCCAGACCCGCGCCGGCGATGCCCATTCGCGGCGCGCCGAAGCGGCCAAAGATGAAGATCAGGCACAGCACGACGTTGATCACGTTCATCACGATGGCGCTGACCATGTGGACGTGGGTCTTGCCGATCCCGTCGAAGAACGCCTTGAACGAGAACGTCATCGCCATGGACATGATGCCGAGCAGGCGCCAGTGCAGATACTGCGTGGCCGCCTCCCGCACCTCGGGCACCTTGATCAGCACGCCCAGGATGAAGGGCAGTGAGAGATAGCCGATCACCGTGAAGGCGATGCCGGCGACCAGCGAGAAGAACCAGGAGTTGACCAGCACCGCGCCGGCGTCTGCCGGATTCTTCTGGGCGAAGCGACGAGCAGCGATGGCCTGCGTGCCCACGGAGATGGCCGACAAGGAGCCCCCGAACAACCAGAGCAGGATCAGGGACGGCAAGAGCGCCGCCTGAGCGTTGGATGACTCCGGGCAGGGCAGCCAGGAGAAGAAGATGATGTCGACTTCGTTGACGACGCTCTGACTGAGCATCGCGAGCACCGTCGGGCTCGCGAGCTTGAGCACCACCTTGTAGGGCGAACCGGTGGTGACGACGCTGACGCCGGAGACTTGGGGGACGGATGCCATGAGGGGGAGCGGTCGGGTGGGGCCGTCGAGCGTCGCCTGCCCCCGCGGCTCCCCTCGGACACCAGCGGCGGGCGGCTTAGCGGTTCGGATCGCGGCCGCCCGGGGTTATCGCGAGCTTTCCGCCGTTCACAAAGCGAAAAGCGGGCACGGAGGGCCGGATTCTCCACCGGCCCCCTGCGGCCCGCGGGCTCCGGCTCAGCGCTGCGCCAGCTTCGGGTTCCCGGCCTGCATCGAGCTCAGCATGTGGCGCGCCTCTTCGTGGCCGGGGCGCTCGGCGAGCAGGGCGGTCAGCGTCTTGATGGCCTGCTCGCGCTTGCCCACGGCGCGCTCGAGGCGGGCCAGCGCGACCCGTGACTCGGGGCTCTTCTCGATGGCTGCCCACTGTCGAGCGACGCGGTGAGCTTCGCCCCAGCCCTTCATTTGCGTCGCGGCTTCGCACCACGCGCGCAGCACTCGCACATCCTTGCGGTGGTTCTTCCCGAGTCGCCGGAGCTCGTTGAAGCCCTTCACCTTCTGCCCATTCTGCATCATCTCCTGGGCTTTGGTGATCCTCATCTCGAGATCGTCGCCTGGCGTGACCTGTGCGACCGGCGAGGCAGCGAACAGGTCGGCGTTGTCTTGCGCGGGGGCGGCCTCGGCAGCTGGCGCCGCCGCCGCGACGGGCTCGCTCGCTTCGTCGTCGTCCAGTGATTCGCTGCTGTCCGCGCCCTCGGCGGGCTCGGCGGCGGCGACCTCGGCCTCCTCGGCGGGCTCTTGCTCCGCTTCCTCTTGCGGCATCGGGCTCGCCTCATCCTGGGCAGCCGCGAGCAGCGGGGCGTCGGCCTCGGGCGCCGCGCCGCGAAACTTCTGAACTGCCGGACCGAGCAGCGCCGCGGCTCGCTCCCTCACCTCGGGCTTGGCAGCGCCAAAGGCGACGGCGACTCCGAGAGCAGCCGTCACCGCGCCGACGGCGACAAAACCAATCCGACGCCGACGCGCGCGCCGCATTTCGGGCTCTGCGAGCGCGGCGGTGAGCGCGCGCTTCATCTCCTCGGCGCTCTCGAAGCGCTTGTCGGGATCCGTGTCGAGTGCCCGAAGTATCGTCTTGTCCACCATTTTGGATAACCCTCTCTGTTTCGCCCGTAGGCTGGGCGGCTGCACACAGGTCTTTGTCTTGGCTTCGATCAGTGAAACGAGGTTTGGCGCGGGGTGCGGATGGCCACCCGTGAGAAGCTCGTAGAGCACCACCCCGAGCGAGTAGAGGTCACTCTGCTCGCTGGCCGGCGTCCGCCGGAAGTGCTCCGGCGGCAGGTACTCGGGCGTCCCCAGGATGTGCAGCGCCTCGGCGTCTGCCGCGGGCTCGAGCTCACGGCTCGATTTGGCCACGCCGAAGTCGAGCAGCTTGATCGCGCCTGCTCGAGTCGCGAACAGGTTCGCCGGCTTGATGTCGCGGTGCAGCACGCCGGCCGCATGCGCCGCCGCGAGCGCCGTACAGGCGTCGATGCCGATGCGCATCACGTCTCGCCAGGGCAGCGCTCCGTCTCGCGCCAGGACCGCGTCGAGGGATTCGCCGTCCAAGCGCTCCATGGCGTAGAAGGGGCGCCCGTCGCTAGTGACGCCGAAGTCGTGCAAGGCGACGATGTTCTCGTGGCGCAAGCGCGCGATCGCTCGCGCCTCCGCGCGCAAGCTGTCGGCGCCAGCCAAGGTAGAGGCCGACAAGACCTTCACGGCGAAGCTGCGACCGAGGTCGACGTGCACTGCCTCGTGCACCACGCCCATGGCGCCACGACCCAGCTCGCGCAGCAGCCGATAGCGGGTGCCGGGCAGCGACTCGCTCGCGTCGGTGGCGGCAGGCAGCGGGCTCGCTGGCGGAAGGACGCGGCGCTGCTTGCTGCGCTTGCGGGCCAGCACGAGTAGGCGGGAGAACTCCGCGCGGGTTCGGGCGGGCTCGGACGGATACAGCCGCTGCATCAGCTGCCCAACGCGCCCGCGGACGCTCCGCTCGCCGTCCGTGAGGCTCGGCCCGCGCTTGAGCAGTGCGATCAAGTCCGTCGCGGCATCGCGTGCGGAGCCGTAGCGATCCTGGATCCGATTCGCCGTCAGACGAGCGATGACGGCGTCGAGCTCGGCCGGTGCGTCGACGCGCTCGGCGATGGGCTCGGGCGAGCGCTGCCCAGCCGCCACCGCGGCGAGGTGCTCGGCAGAGTCACCGCTCAAGAATCGACGGCCCGCGAGCAGCTCCCAGAGCATGATCCCGACCGCGTACACATCTGCGGGGACACCACCGGGGGTGTGGTTCGCCACCTCGGGGGCCACATAGCCAGGCTTGGCGAAGACGATGCCCGAGACGGTGTGGCAGCGGCGGTTCTCTGCTCGGGCCGTGCCGAAGTCGATCAGCTTGACGTCGCCGGCGTAGCCGACCATCACGTTCTGCGGGCTGAGGTCGCGGTGCACGATCTCGAGCGGACGACCCATCGCGTCCGTCCGCTCGTGCACGTGGGCGAGCCCCTCGGTGAGGCAGATGCCGATGCTGACCACCTCCGCCCAGGACAAGCGGACGCCGAGCTGGGAGGCCCGCGTGCGGACCTCGCCCAGATTGCGCCCCTCGATGTGCTCGACCACCACGTAGGGCTTGCCGTCGTCGTCGGTCGACGCCTCCAAGATGGTGGCGACCGCTGGGTGCTGGAGCTGAGCTTGGATCCGGGCCTCGTCGAGGAAGCGCGCGAGGAAGGACTTGTCGTCCGCGTGCTCACGCCGGATGATCTTGACGACGCAGGGTCGCTCGGCGCCCTCGATGCCTCCGGCGGCCGCGAGGTACACTTCGCCCATCCCGCCCCGGGCGAGCTGGCGGAGCAGCGTCAGCCGCCCAAAGGCCCGAGGCAGGACCTCCGAGCTCGCAGTTTTCTCACCGGATTTCGATGGGTTGCGTGACTCGCCAGGCTCCGCCATGGGCCCGATGGTGCCAATGTAGGATAAGGTGGCCAACAAACCGGCGTCGTTCCCTGGCAGCGGAGGCGGGGAATGGGGCTCCGAGATAGCGGGTTACCGCGTCGTGCGGCAGCGAGTAGACTGCCCGCGCCGTGTACGCCATGTCTGCCGTCTGTCGCCTCTGCCCTAGCGCACGCCTTGCGCTGTCGGTGTGCGCTGCGGTGCTCGGCGTGCTGCTGCCCAAGCTGGCGTGGGGCTCGGTTCCGATGTGTGGTGAAGACGCACAGAGCATCGCCGCGCCGTTCCCGCTCATGCCGACTCGAGGCGGGGAGCTGCGTCCAGGCTGCGATGCCGCAACCTCGGAGTTCGACGTCGGCCAGTCACGAGCACCCGACGGGAGCGTCACCACGCCTCCCCCTCACGAGCGAGTCCTTCCGGTCAGCGTCGCTTGGGCCCTCGGGCGCAAGGGCGATCGCGTGCCAGTCCCAGTCGCCGAACGTGCGCGCCACGATGAAGACCATCGCCAAGGCGTGTTCCGGCCCCCGCGGTCCTGAGCGCGCCCCGCGCGCGCTCTTCCGCCTCACGAATCTCTGGTCGCCTGCGCTCAGCACATCCGGTGCGTGGCCCTGCCATACCTGGCTAGACCGTTGCGGGCGCTCCAGCTCTGTTTCACGTCATCATTCATTCAGGAGATTATCATGAACAAGGGAACCGCCATCGTCGGGTTCTTCCTCTGCTTCTTGGCAGGGATGGGCCTGATGTGGGGCATCGATCGCAGCAAGGGTGTTGCCATCGGCCCCGAGTCGAGCGCCGCAGGTGGCTTGGACCACAGCGACTCTCCAGTTCCGGTCACGGCTGCCGATCCCCAGTGGGGCAACTCGGACGCCCTGGTCACCATCGTGGAGATCAGCGATTTCGAGTGTCCATTCTGCAGCCGGGTCGGGCCTACCCTCGACCAGGTCAAGAAGACCTACGGCCCCGAGAAGGTCCGCATCGTGTGGAAGCACCAGCCGCTGCCGTTCCACAAGGCCGCCGTGCCCGTGCACGAGGCCTCCGCCGCCATCCACGCTCTCGCCGGCAACGACGCGTTCTGGAAGTTCCACGATCTGGCCTTCCAGAATCAGCGCGCGCTCACGGAGGAGAACATCAAGAGCTGGGCGCAGCAGTCCGGCGTGGACATGGCCAAGTTCAACGAGGCCTTCTCGACCAAGAAGTACGCCGCGAAGGTGCAGGAGGACATGGCCATGGCCACCAAGGTCGGCGCTACCGGCACGCCCGCGTTCCGCATCAACGGCGTGACGTTGGTCGGCGCGCAGCCCTTCGAGAAGTTCAAGGAGGTCATCGACCAGCAGCTGGCCGAGGCCCAGAAGCTCGTCGCGTCCGGGACACCCAAGGAGCGCGTGTACGTGGAGCTCTCGAAGAAGAACGCCACCGCCGCTCCCGAGGCAGCCCAGCCGCAGGAGCGTCCGGCTGAACCTCCGCCCGACACCACGGTCTGGAAGGTCCCTGTCTTCGAGGACGACCCGCAGGCGGGACCGAAGGATGCGCTCGTCACGATCGTGGAGTGGAGCGAGTTCCAGTGCCCCTTCTGCAAGCGCGTGGGCGACACGATCAAGCAGATCAAGGACACCTACGGCAAGGACGTCCGCTTCGTGTGGAAGGACAACATCCTGCCGTTTCACCCGCGCGCCAAGCCCGCCGCCATCCTGGCACGGCACGCCTACAAGACGAAGGGCAACGAGGGCTTCTGGGCCGCGCACGCCGCGCTGTTCGAGAGCCAGCCGAAGCTCGAGGACGAGGACCTCAAGGCCGTCGCCGAGAAGATCGGGCTGCCCTGGGACGCGACCAAGGCCGCTATCGACTCGGGTCGCTACGGCGACAAGATCGACGCCAACACCGAGCTCGCCGGCGAGGTTGAAGCGCGCGGTACGCCGCACTTCTTCATCAATGGTCGGCGCCTGTCGGGGGCTCAGCCCTTCGACAACTTCAAGAAGATCATCGACGAGGAGCTGGGCAAGGCGAAGGCGATCGTCGATCGCGGCGTGGCGCGCGCCAAGGTCTACGACGAGATCATGAAGGAAGGCAAAGAGCCGCCGCCACCCGAGAAGAAGGACGTGCCCGCGCCGGACGCCGACAGTCCATTCAAGGGCGGAGCCAACGCCAAGGTCGTCATCCAAGAGTGGAGCGAGTTTCAGTGCCCGTTCTGCAAGCGCGTCAATCCGACGATGGATGAGCTGCTCAAGGAGTACGGCAACAAGATCAAGATCGTCTGGCGCGATCTGCCGCTGCCGTTCCACCAGGACGCTCCGCTTGCGGCGGAGGCTTGTCGCGAGGCCATGGCCCAGAAGGGCAAGGACGCCTTCTGGCAGTGCCACGACAAGCTGTTCGAGAACCAGCAGGACCTCAAGCGCGAGGCGCTCGACAAGATGGCTACGGCCATCGGCCTCGACATGGGCAAGTTCAAGGCAGCGCTCGACAACCGCACCCACAAGGCGCGCGTCGAGAAGGACGCCGAGATCGCGAACAAGGCGGGCATCAGCGGCACGCCGGCTTTCGTGATCAACGGCTACTACGTCAGCGGCGCTCAGCCGACGGCGGCGTTCAAGAAGGTCATCAACCGCGCCCTCAAGGAAGCGAAGTGACGATTCGCTTCCCGGGGGGGAATGAGCTGGCCAGGGCGATCCTCGTGATCGCCCTGGCTTTCGTCTTTTTGGGGTGTGCACAGCGCCACGCCGCACCGCACACGGCGACCGTCGCGACCGAGCAGCCGACGATCGTGCGAGAGCCGGGCGAGGACTCGGCCGCTAACCCTGCCCTCGGGCGAGCCCCGGGCCCCAGCTCCGAGCAGATCCCCGTCGAGGCGCTCGATCCCGTGTGGGGCGACGCCGAGGCCCCGGTCACCGTGGTCGTGTTCACGGACTTTCAGTGTCCCTTCTGCGCTCGCGCCCACGTCACGCTCGAGCAACTCAAGCAGAGCTACGGACCGCGCGCGCTGCGCGTCGTGTTCAAGCACAATCCCCTGCCGTTTCACCAAGACGCGATCCCCGCGGCGGTGGCGGCACAGGCCGTCTACGAGCTGCGCGGAAGCGCCGCCTTCGACGCCTACGCTGGGCGGCTGTTCGACGGACAGCGTGAGCTGACCGACGCCAACCTGCTCGCGTGGGCTGACGAGGTGGGCGTTGGGCGCAATGAGCTCATCGCCAAGGTCCGCGATGGATCGCTCCGCGACAAGGTGGGCCGGGACATGGACCTGGCCAAGGCCCTGGGGGCGACCGGGACCCCCGCCTTCCGCATCAATGGCGCAGCGCTGAGCGGCGCGCAGCCGATCGACGAGTTTCGCAAGATCATCGACGCGGAGCTCGCCGCGACCGAGGAGCTGGCCCGGAGCGGTGTCGCCAAGGACCGCATCTATTCCCGGCGTGTGGCGGAGAACCACCAGCGAGCCGAGCCATCCTCCGCGGACGCGCGCCCGAGCGCCGAGGCCCGTCCGCGGAAGGTCCCGGTCGGCAGCTCCCCGGTGCGCGGCCCCGCAGACGCGCTGGTCACCATAGTGGAGTTTACGGACTATCAGTGCCCGTACTGCAAGCGGGCGCACGCCACGATGGCGGAGGTCCTGCGCCGGTACGCCGGGCGCGTCCGACTGGTGCGAAAGCACAACCCCTTACCCTTTCACGACCGCGCCGTCCCAGCCGCCGTGCTGGCCATCGAGGCGCACGCCCAGCGCGGCAGCGCGGCGTTCTGGCAGGCGGACGAACTGCTGTTCGCGTCCGCCTCGGACTTGAGCGACACGGTGCTGCTCGACATCGCGCGACAGCTGAGGCTCGACTCCCGGCGCCTGAAGGCTGCGTGGAAGCAGAAGGCCCACCCCGTCATTCAGCAAGACCAGGATCTGGCCGAAGACATCGGTGCCCGAGGAACTCCGAACTTCTTCATCAACGGGCGCCAGCTGACGGGCGCCCAGCCGATCGAAAAGTTCGCGGAGGTGATCGACCTCGCGCTGCTCGAGGCGGATGAGAAGGTCCGAAGTGGGACCCCCCGCGCCGGCCTGTATGCAGCTCTGCAACAGGACGCCGAGGGTCCGGAGCCGCCCGAGATCAAGTCGCTGCCCGCTGCGGGTCGCGGCCTACCGTCGCGAGGCGCGGCTGGCGCGCCAGTGGTGGTGCAGGTGTTCTCGGACTTCGAGTGCCCGTTCTGCAAGCGACTCGGCCCCACGCTGGACGAGCTGGTGGCCGCCTTCCCCGGCCAGGTGCGCATCGTGTGGCGCAACCTCCCGCTCCCGCACCACAAGAACGCCCGACTTGCGGCGGCGGCCGCCCTCGAGGCGCACGCCCAGCGGGGGGACAAGGGGTTCTGGCAGATGCACGATCTGCTGTTCGAGAATCAGCGCAGCGAGGGCGGCCTGGAGCTCCCGGCGCTCGAACGCTACGCGGCGAGCCTCGGGCTCGATCGGGCACGCTTCGCCAAGGCACTCGAGGACGGGCGCCATGATGCAGCCATCTCGCGCGACGAGCAGCTGGCGAAGTCTGCCGGCATCAAGGGCACGCCGGGGACCGTGATCAACGGCTACTTCGTCTCGGGTGCCCAACCCCCCGCGCGCTTCAAGCGCGTCGTGCGGCTATCCCTGGCGGACGCTCGGGCAGGCCGCCGGGCGGCAGCGAGCAAGTAGCCCTAAGGGGCTTTGGGTTGGAGGCGCTTGCGGAGCTCCGCAAGCGCTGAATCGAGTCGATCGTCCGCGGCCAGGCAAGCGCAGTCCACCGACGCGCGCCCGCAGCCGGTCTGCTTCGTCTTCCACCCCTCGAGCAGCGCGAGCACGCGGTGGTCCCCGACGTTCTTGGCTCGCAGCAAGAGCCCGTGGGCCTGCGTGCAGGAGCGCGCCTCGGTCAGCGCCACCAGCACGTTCAAGGCCGGCGACGAGGCGCGCGCAAACTCCGTCGTGCCCAGCCACTTCTGGGCGCGGGCCTTGGCCACCGCGTTGCCCTTGACGCTCAGGTCGTAGACGATGTCCGCGCCGCGAGATCCCATCGGTCCCTGGAGCAGCCGGAACGTCCCCTCCTGAGAGTCCTTGCGCTGCGCGAGGTCCCAAAGCACGCTCGCGAGCTCCGGAGAGTCGTTCAGCGCGGGATTGACCACGAGCACCCGCTCGACCGTGGTGAGCGCCTCGAGGTGACTCTTCTGCGCGACCTGGGCTCCCGACAAGGCGAGCAGCACGCGCGCGTCCTTCGGATACTTCTCGGATAGCGCCACGAGCGCCGTCGCCCCCTCGCTCTTGGCCTTGGAGAGAGCTTCTGCCGGGGCATGATCCGGGTCGCCCGGCGGCGCCGTCTCGCTCGCGTCTGGAGCGGGCGTCGTCGGCGTGGCGGAGTTGGACGCGACGGGCGCTGGCTTGCTCGGCCGAGCGAGCGCGACGATCAGGAGCACGACGCCGAGCACGGCTCCGGAGACGACTACCAGCAGCGCGACGAGGAACGCCACCGTGGGCACGTTCTCGAGAGAGCGGCGCGCGCTCGGAGGAAGCCTGCCGCGCAGCGCGTCGATCCCGTCGAGCAGTCGCTCCCAGTGCTGCTCGAGCGGCCGCACACCGCGGGCCTTCGCAGGCCCGAGCGCCAGGGAGGCTGGGCCGGGCTCGATCACCTGCGCGGACGCCGGCAGCTCCGAAGGCGCGGCGGGTGCGGGCGGAGCATGACCGACCAGCGTGCGACCGGGGCCGCTGAGCACTTCATCGGACACCTCCCACTCCGCAGCGCTGTCGGGCAGCGACACGGGCCGCGGCTCGGGCTGCGACACGACGAGCAGCGGCGCCTCGGGCTCGAGCGGGGCCTCGAGGTCCGGAATGGACGCGGGGGGAGGCGGAGCCACCGCCGGCGTGCCCACGGCGCGGGTGAACACGTGCACGCCTCGAACCGAGCCCGCGCCGAGGAGCCCGGCAGCCTGACTCGCCACCTCCTTGGCGGTTTGGAATCGCTCCGAGCTCTCCTTGGCGAGCAAGCGGTGGGTGAACTGCTCGATCGCGGGAGGTACCAGCAGCCCGGGAGCACGCTCGGCGAAGGTCGGCGGCGGCTTGCTGAGCTGTTGCCCCAACACCCCGACCGCGCTCTTGCTGCTGAAGGGTCGCACTCCCGTGATCATCTCGAACAAGATCACACCGAGCGCGTACAGGTCCGCGCGTCCGTCGACCGGCTGACCGAGGGCCTGCTCGGGGGCCATGTACTCGGGTGTGCCGAACACCATCCCGACCTTCGTGATGGCCTGACCCTCCCCCAGCCTGTCGCCGATGGGCACGCGGGCGATGCCGAAATCGAGCACCTTCACGAAGTCCGAGTCCCCAGCCTTGTCCACGAGCATCACGTTCTCTGGCTTCAAGTCGCGGTGGACGATCTGGAGCTCGTGAGCACTCGCCAGGGCCGAAGCGATCTGTCGGGTGACGTGCAGCGCTCGCTCGAAAGAGAGCGGACCCTCCGCAATCTCGTCGCGCAGATTTCGTCCGGACACGAACTCGAGCACCAAATAGACGGAGCCATCCTCGAGCTTGCCGAAGTCCGTGGCGGCGGCCACGTTCGCATGCTCGATGTTCGCGGCGGCCATGGCTTCGCGTTCGAACCGCTGCACGACCTCGGGCACCGACGTCAGCTCGCGATGAAGGATCTTTATCGCGAGCTTCTTGCGCATGAGCACGTGCTCTGCGGCGTAGACCTTCCCCATCCCGCCTTCACCGAGCAAGGCATCGATGCGGTAACGCTCCGAGAGCACGGAACCGATGCGCGGATCCGCTTCGCTCGAGCCGGCAGGGTCTGTCGGGCCCGACATCGTTTCACATCCTAGGCGCGTTGCCCGAGCGGCGGGCAGCGCGATGCTTCGAGCTCAGTACGGATTGTCGCTCTCCGGAGGCGGAGGCTTGGGGGTCGGGGGCTTGGGCGGCGCCGTCTCGGCTGGCGGCGGCTTGACCACCGGCGGCGGCGGCTTGACCACCGGCGGCGGCGGCTTGACCACCGGCGGCGGCGGCTTGACCACCGGCGGCGGCGGCTTGACCACCGGCGGCTCGGGCTTGACCACCGGCGGCTCGGGCTTGGCCACGGGCTCTGGCTTCGGTTCCGGCGGCGGCTCCTCTGGCGGCGGCGGCTCGGCGGCTGCGGCGTCCGCGGCAGGCGCGGGAGGCTCCTCCGGGGGCGGCGGCTCGACGGGCTTGGCCTCCGCTGTCACTGCCGGTTTCGGCGGCTCCTCCGCCGGGGGCTCCTCGGTCTTTCGCGTGAGCAGCAGCGCGGCCGCGGCCGCAGCAGCCACGCCGAGCAGCAGCCAGACGATCTTGCCGCCACCGCCCGACTGGGGTGCCTCGGGGGCGAAGGAGACGCGGCGCTCCGCAGGCGGGGCAGCCGCGGCGGGCTTCTGCTTGTCAGACGCCGGGGCCTGCTCCTCTTTCGCCGGCTTCTCCGGCTCCGGCTCCGGCTCCGGCTTGGCCGCCTTGACCGCCGGCTTCGGCTCCTCCGCGGGTTCGGGCTCAGCGGCCGCGACTGGCTTTGCCTTGGGCTCTTCCTTCTCGTCGGGCTTGGGGGCCTCGTTGACCTCGTCCAGCGAGCCGCCGGCCTCCCGCAGCGCGTCCGCGAGCAGCTCGGCCGCCTGCTTCATGACCGTCCGGTCCTCGGGCGGAGGCATGTCTTTCTCGGACTCCGTCTTCGGGAAGAACGAACCGCCACCGGCCTCCCCCGCGTCCGCCTCGGCCTTGGGCTCCGCGGCCGCCGCCGGGCGGGGCGCGCTGCCGATCGCGCCGAGGCCGATCATGGTCGCCTTGCGGATCGGCTCCGACTCCTTCTCCTTCTCCTTCGCTGGGGCCGGCGCCGCAGCGGCCGGCTCGGCCGCGGGCACCGGCTTCTCCGCCGGCTTGCCTACGGTCTTGACCGCGGCGGCAGGGACCGACTTCCCGCCCTCCCCCTGAGAATCGTACGCCCCGGGCACATCCCCTCGGGTGGCGACGAGCTGATCGATGACCTTGGTCGAGCCGTCATCGATCTTGATGAACTTCACGCCCATCCCCGCCGGGTGCTCCTCGCTCGCCTCGGGGGGCTCGCGCTTCCACACGACGCGTCCAACCCCTTGCATCACCTTCTGATCCTCCGCGATCTTCACCTCGAACTTGAGGAGAGTGCCGGGAGGAAAGGGCGACGGGGTCTTGATGAACATCCCCCCACGACTGACGTCATAGGAGTGGTGCTCGATGAACTCATCGATGGTCGCGCTCTTGTAGCGCACCGTCATGGTCAGAACCTTCGCCCGCGGGTCCTTGCGTGTATCCTGGGACATGTTGGGTCGTTCTCCGACGCGGCGCCGACCTGGCGCAACGTGCCGAGCCTATCCTAGCGGAGGGCGCGACGAGACCCCAAGTCCTTAGGACGAGCCCGTGATAACCTCGTGAAAACCGCCTGATGCCGCGCTCTTCGCACTTTCGAGCCTATGGTCGGATGACCGTCAGCCTCCCGGGGCAGCTAGCCGCCACGAGCCTCGGTCGCTCGAGCGCAGTGCGGATCGTCGATTTGGGCCTCGGGGGTGCCCGAGTCACTCCCCCGGGCCTCTTGAGCGCCGGGGTGTCGGTCCGCCTCGCGGTGGACGCGCCCGACCGCTGGGATCCGCTGATCCTCGACGCGCGAGTCGCCTGGATCCGGGGGGACGAGGCGGGACTCGCGTTCGAGCACTCGAGCGGTCGCACCGTGCGAGCACTGGTCGAGGTCATCTCGCAGCACGGGTACGACTAGCTCACAGCTCGTAGGCCTCACCGCGCAGCGCGCGATCGTGGAAGAGCAACATCTCGTACACCCCCGGGCCCCGGTTGAAGTCATAGTCGTGCGGCCCCGGCACGACGTCGAGGCGATGCTCGATCGAGCGCTCCGCGAGCGCACGTCCAATCGAGCGAGTGGCCCGTAAGAAGAAGTCCCCCTCGCTCGAGAGCAAGCGGAGCGTGAAGGGATGCCGATCCCGTGCCTCGCGCGCGCGTCGCGCCAACTCGGGCGCTTCCGCAGAGTCGAATGCAGCCTGCAGTCCGGCAACGACGCCAAAGGTATCCGGGCGCTCTAGGCCAACGAGCACCGACAATCGACCACCGAGACTGACGCCGTCGATCCCCGTCGCCGAGCGATTGTCGAGCGCCGGGGTCTCGCGGCGTACGCGAGGCACGAGCGTCTGCGTCAGCCAGCCCCCGAAGGCCGACGCGGCATCCAGCGAGCGCGTCCCGGCCAAGATGTCGGGCGTGTAGGGACAGACGACGATGAGACCCCGATACGGTCGCGCCGCGAGCGCCTCGTTCATCGCGTCGAGTCGCGAGCCAGCCACGAGTCGCTGCAAGTCCGTCGACGCGAGCGGCGGCGCGAAGAGGCGCTGTTCTGCGCGCGGCAACCAGTAGTCGTCCACCCAGCCCCGCGCGCCTCGCTTCGGCCCCTTCATCGCCTCGCCTCGACCGTGAAACGCGAGCAACACGGGAAACCGCTCATTGGGACGTCGCGGCGGCAGGTGAATCACCACGTCGAGCGCCCCGGCTGGCGTGTCCGCGAACTGCCAGGTCAGCTCGCTTGCCGGGAGGGAGCCCGCGACGTCTGCGTCGGACGCAGCGACCGCCGCCCTGCCGCTCGCCACCGTCGCGGGCGGCGGGGTACTGGTGAAGGTCGGCTGAGGTTCGCCCTCGGGCGGGCCGCAGCCATCGCAGCCCGCGGTCAACGTGAGCAGCGCGACTGCCGCGGCTCGCGGGCTCAAAACGCGTCCTTCTCCGCTCGCAGCAGACCAAGCACGTCGATGGGCGAAGGGCGCGGGGGCAACCGGCCGGACAAGTGACGAGCGATCTCTGCGCTGTCGCAGCGCAGGAACGGATTGGTCGCGCGCTCGTCGCGCAGCGTCGATGGCGTCGTCGGAGCGCCAACGGCGCGCAGCTCTGACACGCGCCTTTGCTTGGCCGCGATGGCGGCGTTGGTCGGCTCGACGTGCGCGGCAAACCGCAGGTTACTTGCGGTATACTCGTGACCAAAGTACATGAGCGTGTCGTCGGGCAGCGCCGCGAGCCGCACGTTCAGCGACTCATACATCATCGCCGGGGTACCTTCGAACAAGCGCCCACAGCCCGCCGCAAACAAGGTGTCTCCGGTGAACACGGCTCCGTCCACCACGTAGGCCAGGGCGCCGGTCGTGTGTCCGGGGATGTGGAGCGCGCGGAAGGAACGCCCCAGGAGGGTAAAGGCTTGCTCGTGTTCGAGGCCGTGCGTCTGCCCGGGGATGCGTCCGCGGTCGGAAACGTGCCCGTAGACGGGCAGCTCGCCCAAACGCTCCAACAGCTCCTGGTTGCCGCCCACGTGGTCGAAGTGGTGGTGCGTGCACAGGATCGCGCGCAGGCGCAGACCCTCCCGCTCGGCCGCTGCCAGTACGGGCTCGGCCTCGCTGGGATCCACGACCGCTGCCGACCAGGCATCCTGCCCCTGGCCGACGATCAGGTAGGCGTAGTTGTCGCTCAGGCAGGGTACCGGGATGACGCGCATGACGCCGCCAGCGTACACCCGGAGCAGGTCCTGGCGCGAGCGAGCCGCTCCGAGGTAGGCTCGCGCCGGGACACAACACCATGCACTTCGATCGCTCACTCGTGGTCCTGGGGGTCGTGCTCGTCGCGCTGCTCGCCTGCAAGAAGAACGAGGCCGCAGCCACCATCGAGCAGCATCGACCCCAAGTGGAGCCCCGACTCGCGACCGCCAAGCGGATCGCCGCCGAGCTGAGGACCCTCGCTCCGCTCACCCAAGACGGCGCGACGCTCGACGCCGGTCCGTTGACGCTGTCGAGCCCGGCCAACGCCAGGGCGAGCGACACGGCCGTCATGGAGCCGGAGTCCCTGTTGCCGCAGCTCGAGAGTTCGCTGGCGACGCGCTACTCCAAGGCTGGCCAGCTCGCCTGGTGTGCACGACTGCTCGGCAACAAGTACGCCGACCCCAGCAAGAGCGTTGCCGAGCAGTACCTGGGGCTGTGCGCCAACGCGAAGTACCTGCTGGTCGTGCGCGAGCTCGAGCGCAAGGACGGGACGGTCGGCGAGGACAAGAGCACCTTCCAGGCGGGGAAGGCGCGCGGCGAGGTCCGAGTCTTCCGGCTCGACTCGGGCAAGGCTCTGGGCGGGTTTCGCTTCGAAGCCGAGAACAGTGACCTGGTCAGCGGTCGGGACGAAGCGGCCCTGCGCACCGATCTCGACAACCAGCTCGACAAGGCCGTCAACGCTGGCATCGAGCAACACCTGGGAGGGAGCTGACCCACGACGCCCCTCGGGAGCAGCCCGAACGCAGCCGCTGGCCCGCGCCCCGGGTGCCCCCTTCCCTACCTCGCCCTCGTGCGCTAAAGCAGGGTCCCCGAAACGCGCCACTAGCTCAGCTGGATAGAGCGTCGGCCTCCGGAGCCGAAGGTCGCAGGTTCGAATCCTGCGTGGCGCGCCAACCCACGACGTGTGCTTTCGACATCGCCGATCCGTGGAAGGCTACCCAACGCGATCGAGCGCGGTATGCTCTCGCCGATGCGAATCGTGGGAATCAGCGGGAGCCTGAGGAGAGGCTCGCTCAACCGCAGCCTGCTGACGGCGGCGGTCGAGCGGGCGCCAGCGCCGATGCACATCGAGGCCCACGGCATCGATGGCATCCCGCTCTACGACGGGGACCTCGAGGCCGCCTCCGGCGTCCCGGAAGCCGTCACCCGCCTCAAGGACGCCGTCGCGACCGCAGACGGGCTGCTGCTCGTGACTCCGGAGTACAACCAGTCGATCCCGGGCGTGTTCAAGAACGCGATCGACTGGATGTCGCGGCCGGGCTCCGACATTGCGCGCGTGTTCGGCGGCAAGCCCGTCGGGCTCATCGGCGCCAGCCCCGGACGCATGGGGACGATCTCGAGCCAGACCGCCTGGCTGCCGGTGTTCCGTTCGCTCGCGCTGGTCCCCTATCTCGGACGCACGGTCTACGTGTCCGCGGCGGGGGAGGCCTTCCAGAACGGCGTGCTCGCCAGCGCCATGGTGGACAAGCTGCTGAGCGACTATCTGACCGGCCTGCGCGACTTCGTCGCGACCCGAGGCTGACGGGTGAATCCGGGCTCACCGCCGACAGGCGACGCGCCGCCGCCCGCTGACGCCCTCGCGCTAGCGTCCGACGCTCGAACCCGCACCCACCGGCTGCTCGCCGTTTGCGCGCTGCTCTTCGCCGCGGCGCGCTTCGCGCCGTTGCCGCTGCTGGACGACATCCTGCGGGCGCGGATCCGAAAGGCCATGGTCGAGCGGCTGTTGGCGCTCGCCGGCGGCGCCCTCGGCGCCGACCACGTCGAGCCGTTGTGGCATGACGCCTCCGGCTGTGGCGCGGGTTGCCTGTCTCTGCTCTGGAAGCTCCCGCTGAAGTTGCTGCTCTTCCCCATCCGCAAGCTGCTCTCCATCATCGGCGCGGCCCACCACTTGGCACGCGACGTCACCGAGGCGCTGCTCTACGGTCGCGCGGTGAAGCGTGCCTTGGCAGCAGGCCTGCTCCCGGCGGAGACCCCTCCGGCGGAGCTGCGCGCCCGGGCGACCGCCGTCCGTGCGGCGTTCGACGGCGCGTTTCTGGGCGCGGATCTCGCCGCGGTGCGGGGCGCCCTCGGCGCCGCGCTCGGACGAGTCCCGGGACTGCCGCGCGCCGCCTTGCGCGAGGTGCGCGCCTTCGCCGCGAAGAGCAGGCCCGACGCCGAGGCTCACGACGCGACCGTGACGGCGGGCGCCAGCGTCATCGAGGAGGTGCTCGGCCGCCCTGAGGTGCAGCGCGCCGTGGCGGACTTCGACGCGCGCTTCGACGCCGCCGTGGCTGCGAGCCCGACGCTGGCTGCTACTTCCCCACCTTCGTGAAGCGCAGGGTCATGCGATCGCTCTCGCCGATCGCCTTGTACTTGGCCTGGTCCGACTCGCTCCCGCGCAGCGTGGGCGGGAGCGACCACACGCCCTCCGGGTGCTCCGTGGTGTCCTTCGGGTTGGCGTTCACCTCGCTCTTCTTGGCCAGCTTGAAGCCCGCGGCCTCGACCTGCTCGATCACGAACTTCTCCGGTAAATAGCCCTTGGGAGCGCTCTCGTCGGGGTTCGCGCCGTCCTTGGCCCGGTGCTGCACGATGCCCAGCGTGCCGCCTGGCTTGAGGGCCTTGTGGTACTCGCCGAGCCACGCGCCGAGGGTCTTGTCGCGCTGCCAGCCGTGCATTGCGCGGATGACCAACACCATGTCGACGGCGGCCTCCAGGTTCAACGATGGCTTGCGCCCGTCGACGATGACGCGCTCGACCTTGCCGTACAGCTCCGGGGACTTGTCCAGGAAGCGCTCGAGCCGCTGCGCGTACAGCGTCGCGCGGACCTCGCGAGGCGCCTTCGGATCGGCCATGGTCACCAGCAACTTGCCGCGCTTGGCCAGGGTGGGCGCGAGCAGCTCGGTGTACCAGCCCTCGCCCGGGCCGTGCTCGAGCACGGTCATGGTCGGGGTCAGACCGAAGAACTCGAGGGTGGCGAGCGGATGCCGTGCCGCGTCGCGCTCCGCGTGACCCGGGGTTCGATGCTTGCCCTTGAGCGCGAGCATGACTCCGGCGCGCGCCGACATGTAGGTCGCTTCCGCGAGCTTCTTGGCCTCCGCGCGGAGCTCGGGCGTCCAGCGTTCGAGCTCCGCCTTGGCCTTGCTCTCCATGTCTGCGAACTCCCGCGCGAGCTTCTCGGCCTCCGCGCCCTGCTGCGGAGCCGCATCGCCCGGATCCGTCGCTGGCTCCCCGTCCTCGTCGGCCTCCGGGGCAGGCGCGACGACCGGGCCTGGCATTTCGGCGAGGGGCTGGCGGGGGGTCGAGCCACAGGCGAGGCCGAGGCAGAGCGGAAGGGCACAGAGCAGTCGCGCGTTCATCCGCCGACCTTTGCCCGTCACGCGCGGGCTTTCAACCCTTTGTGGAGCATTCACAGCGGATAATTTTCTGCGTGCTGCATGGCTACGCGACAGTGGCAGCCGCGATCGCGGGACGCTCCGTCGATATTGTTCTAGAATGGTGCCGTGCGACGTGCCGGCCCCGTGTTCACGCTTCCGCTTGCGTTGATCGTCGCGCCGGGCGCCCTCGGTGGCTGCTCGGACGACACCTATATCGCGACCAACGAGCTGCCGAGCGCGGGGGCCGGCGGCACGAGCTCGGGAGGCGCGACCAGCTCCGGAGGCATGCCCGGCTCTGGCGGCAGCGGCGCGCTCGCAGGCGCCGCGGGGATGGCGGGCGCCGCAGGCGACGGCGGCAACCCGGGCACCGGCGGCAGCTCGGGGGTCTGCACGCCCGGGCAAAAGCAGGACACGGGCAGCTGCGGACAGTGCGGCACCAAGCGTCAGACCTGCGACGCGAACGGCCAGTGGGGACCCGAGCAGTGTGAAGGTCAAGGCGTATGCACCCCGGGCGGCGAGGATCTCGGAGCGTGCTCGGATCCCTGCGAGGCGAAGGCGTGCGA
This sequence comes from Polyangiaceae bacterium, assembly GCA_019637295.1. GTDB lineage: Bacteria > Myxococcota_A > Polyangia > Polyangiales > Polyangiaceae > JACKEA01. The sequence continues at coordinate 111,430 of JAHBVX010000012.1, read as the reverse complement.
GAGCAACTGCACCTGGAGCGCGTGCAAGCTCAAGGCCGGAGCGAAGTGCAGCTACAAGAGCGGAACCAACTTCCAGTGTTGCGGCACCAAGAAGTGGCAGTTCTGCAGCTCGTCGAGCTGCGATTGGTTTCCCTGCGCCGACTGCGCCAGCTGCTCCTGCTGAGCGGAGGAGCGGCGTCGGCTACTGCACGAGCCCCTGCGCCGTCCAGCGCAGCTTCTTTGGCTTGCCGTCCGCCACCAGCTCGAAGTCCAGGGTTCGCAGCTCCGGGGGCCGGGAACCGTCACCGTCGAACACCAACGCGTCGGCGCTGACCCGCAGCGGACGTGTCGGCGGCAACTCCTCGGCGCGCGTGACCGTGAGCTCGACCTCCTGTGCGGCAACGTCGAAGGACAGCGAGTAGAGCCCCGCGCCGGGCGCAGCCACGTCGGGCCCGCGTACCTCCCGGCCACCGGCTTCCCGGGCGGACACCGCCGCCTCGAGGGGCTCGAGGGCGCCGGGCGTGCGCAAGAGCACGACGACGCGGTCCGTCGCCCGGGGCAGCTCGAGGCTCGCCGCCGCAATCTCCGCTTCGAGCTCGGGAGCGAGCCGCGTGCCTGCACGCGCGCGGGACAGCAATACGTGCGCGAGCCGCGCGGCGAGGGCGCCCATCGCCTCGCTCCCGTCGCGACCCCCCGTCATGATGACGGACGCGAGCATACGCCGCGCCACGTCGAGGCGTCCGGCCCCGGCGTGAGCCAGCGCCAAGCGAATGACGACCGCCGGATCCCCCGGCGCGAGCCGGGCGAGCACCTCGAGATGCGTCGTGGCCGCGTCGTACCAACCTTCATTGCGCAACCGATCGGCTACGAACGCGCGAGCCCAGGGATCGAGCGGCGCTCGCTCGGCGATCTCGCCGAAGGTGCGTCGGGCCTCCGCCTCGCGTCCCAGCTCGCGTAGGGCCGTCGCGGCTCGAGCCAGCACCTCCGCGGTCGCGAACGGATCGGCGCGCACCAGTCGCGCCTCCTCGCGCAGCGCGGACTCCTGCTTCAGCGCGACGAGCAGCGTGAGCAGGCGCAGCTTCAGCGTTGCGTCGTGCGGCGCAACGGTGGAGAACCTGCGGACTACCGCCAGACGCTCGGCGTCGTCTTTGGCAGCACGGTAGCGCCGCTCGAACACCGAGACCGGTAGCTCCTCCTCGCCCATGAGCGCGTGGCGGATGCGCAGGAGCTCCGCCGGGGTCGACGCGCGACGGACCGCCTCCTTGCGAACGAAGCGCGCCGCGTCGTTCTCGCCCATGGCCTCGAGCTCACGCGCGAGGGTAGTGCGCGCCACGCCGTCGGACACGGCGTCGAAGATCAGCTCGAGCAGCGCGCGCCGATCTGCCCAGCCCCGCAGCTCGCACGCCGTCTTGGCCGCCATGTACGTCTCGAGGGGCTGGGCCGAGGTCAGGCGGCTGCGCCAGGGACCGCGACGGAAGGCCAGCGGAGCCGCGGAGAGATCCGAGCATCGAGCCTTGCCCACTCGCCCCGGTGGCGGTAACGCCAGCGCGCGTTCGACGCGGATGGTCACGTTCAGTCCGCTCTGTGGATAGCGGGCAGCTCCGACCGCGAGCGCCACGCACTGGTTGAGGGCGGCGTCGTCGGACGCCGGGCTCGCGCCGCGCACGCCGACCTTACGAGCACCGCCGTCGCCGTCGACCTCCAGCGAGACGACGACCTCGCCGGCCAGCTCTGGGCGCAGCGCGGCGCGCGAGTCCCGACACGCGCGCACCTGAGGGAAGATGGAGTCGAGGTGGCGCGCCACGCGCGCGCTGACCAGACGCCGGTAGCCCTCCTCTCCGGTGTCGAGTCCGCGATGCAACGGCAGGCTCGCGATGGCACCAAAGCCAACCGGCGCGGCCTCCGTCGAGTCGAAGGTCAGCAGACGAACGGACGCGGGGGACGGGGCGTAGGGCGCGGCCGAGGCGCGAAACCCGGTCCAGGGTGTGAGCAGCGCGGTGGACAGCGCCACGTCGGTGACGGCTTCACGGCCCTGACCCTCGGCCAACACCGCGTCGACTCGAGCTCTCGCCCAGCGACGGCGTACGTCGTCCGGGAACTTGGCGGGATACGACGCCAGCACGCGACGGAGCTCCTGCGCACCCTCGTGATCGCGGTAGCGCAAGACAGCCTCGCGGGGCGCCGGCCCACGCAGCTTGCCGACCACCACGAAGGGCTCGCCGGCCAGAGCGGTGCGCGGTCCACGCGGATAGACCTGCTCCACCTCGGGACCCAGGTCGAGCGCGACGTCCGAGAAGGAGGGCACGAGGGCGCGACTCATGAGCTCGGCTGCGGCGCCGGCGGCGTCCGGCGAGTCGAACACCCTGAACAGCGCGCGCGAGCCGCGAGTGAGCGCCGCGAGGGCGCGGGTCTCGGCGACGGGACCCACCGCCACGGCTCCGAGACGCGGCGTGCCCCCGACCCGTCGCGAGAGCCGATCCAGGATCCGCTCGACGTTCGACTCCCCCGCCGTGACGAAGCCGTCGCCGACGTAGACGACCATCGACGCGGAGCCCTCGTCGCCCAGCAGATCCGCCGCCCGCGTCAGCGCGCGCTCCAGATCGGAGGCGCCGCCCGGCGACAGCTGGTCCAGCGCGGCGAGGGTCGCGGTCTTGCGCGCGGCGTCCAGGGGACCCACGCCGGCGGGGCCGACGGACGCCACGTCCTGATCCGCGGCGAGCACCACCACCTGATCGCGACCACCGAGCGAGTCGAGCAGAGCCCGGACGAAGGCGCGCGCGACCTCGAGCTGACCCGCCTCCATGCTGCCGGAGGTGTCGACGAGGAGCGCGAGCCGGACGTGGTCGGCCGGGGTGGGCTCGGGAAGGTCCGCGCGCACGACGATGGTGCGCGCGGGGTCCGACTCGTCCCCCGGCGCCACGTACATCCGGGCTCGGCTCTCGGGCGGCACGAGCGCGAGATCGACGACGAAGTCCGCGGTTGGACGGAAGTCCGGGCGCCGGACGCTGACCGTGCTGCCCTCGACGGTCGCGCCGAGCCCCGCGGCGATGGCGCGCGGCAGCGCCTCTTCGGCCTGCAGCTGGATCGACAGCTCGCCGATCAGCGGCGCCTCCATGCTGCTCGCGAGAGGAAACCGGTACTGCGCGAGCAGGCTGCCATCCGAGCCGTAGCGGACCGGTAGCCACTCGATCCACTGCAGCTCCACCGTGACGGTGCCCCCACTTGCTAGGTGGGGCAGCGTCGCGCGCAACCAACCGTCGCCCGCCCACTCGACGAGGGGCCCCTCCGGCGACAGCGTCGCCTCGTCTCGGGAGGCCAGCGCCAGCGTGAGCGGCTCGAGGCTGTCGCTCCTTCCTACGGACACCCGCGACAGGATCCCTTGGTCGGGCACTGCCATACGGAAGTCGCCGGAGACGGTCTCGCTTCCGCCGTTGAAGAACGTGATCGTGACGGTGGTCTCCGCCATCTCGCCGACGACGTTCACGCGCACGTCTTGCGACCGGAGCGTGAGCGGGGAACCCGGATCCCCCGGCTGGGCCGAGGGACTCTTGCCCCACAGCTCGCCCACGGCGCGACCCTCCTGAAGCCACGGCACCGCGAGCCCGCCGGTCCAGTCCTCGAAGGCGCGCTCCGCCGCGACCTTGACCTGGTCCCCCTCGAGCACCGCCGACTCGCCGGCGCGGACCTTGTGCTCCTGGTTGCCCTGCGTCAGGGAGATCTCCGTCGTCACCGAGTACACGCGGGACCGCGCGGCTGTACGCTCGACGCCCAAGTTCGCGCTGGCCACGCGCACGCTCGAGCCGCCGAGGGTGAGGTCGGACGCTCCGGTGGCCCCCCCGGTGACGAAGAGGCGCCCCTGCTCGAGCACGATCTTGCCGGCGCCCAGGGTCGCCTGGGTATTTCGGTCGAACAGCACCAGCGTGCCGTCATCGAGCCGCGCCCGCGCTCGGCCGTCGCCGTCCGTCGCGACTCGCTGACCCTCGGTCACGCGCACCCGCCCACGCGCGGGTCGCTCGCCGATGTCGACCCCGGAGTGCAGCACGGTGACATCGGCAACGGTGGCCGGCAGCACCTCGGCATCCCGATGCGCCAACCGTTTCGCGCCGAACGCGATGGCGACCACCACCAGCACGAGGCCGAGGATCTGCAGCCAGAGCCTAAACACGCTGCACCTGCCCGTCGGCCGTGACCCGGAAGCGGATCACGTTCGGTCCTCCGCGCGCGAAGGTCGCGTCGAGCCGTAGGATCTTCTCCTGCTTGCCCAGCTCGTCGAAGATGACCGTGAGCCGCGCCTTGGCCCCAAGTCGCGCCGCATGCTCCACCGCGTCGGGCTCGACGCGGATCTCTATCGTGTCGGCCCCGGCGGCGAGCCGGGTCATCGAGATGCCGAGCGTGACGTCTCCCTCGGGGCTGGGCGCGACGGCGCCGACGCGTCCGGTCAGGAGCTGCGGATGCAGCTCGGGATGAGACCAGGTGAGGATGGCCTTGGGACCGGCACCCAGCGCCTGCCGGTCGGCCGAGGCGAGACCGGTGGCGCGCGCCAGCAGCGTGGCGAGCTCGGCGCCGCGATGCTTCTCCCGCGCCTCGAGCCGGCCCCAGGCCAAGAACGTCTGCGCCAACGCCCGCGCGGTGGCGGCCGGGCCCTGACTCGCGTCGGGTGCGCCCGCGTCCAGGCCCTTCTCCGTCCAGCGCACGGCGGCCTCGAGCTGACCCTCCCCCTCCTGCGCGAGCGCGACGAGCAGCGGCACGCTCGCGTCGTCGGGCGCTAGCCACGCCAACGTCTCGTACTGGCGTCGCGCATCCGCGTACCAGCCGTGGGACCGGAGCAGATCCCCGAGTAGCCGGCGCAACACGGGATCGTCGGGGGAGAACTCCACGATCTCGCCGAAGACCCGCCGAGCACGCGCCTGCAGAGTAGGCCGTTCCTTCTCGTTCGCGCGAGCGAGACGGAGAAAGAATTCGCCTACCGCCGTGCGCACGGAGGCATCGGCGTCCGGTCGGCTGCGCAGCGACTCGGCTAGCTGCGTCGCCGCTCCCGCGTCTCCAGCGTCCTCGAGGGCTTCCACCAGGCGCAGCCCGAGGCGGAAGTCCGTCGGGAACTCGACGCGCAGCTTGCGAAGCTCGCGCACGCGGAGGGCCGGGTCGGGTGTCTTGACGACGGTCTCGAGTCGACCCGGATCCACGCTATGCACTCCTTGGGCTGCGTACAACTGGCGGCGCTGCTCGGGTGTTCGAACGCGAGCGACGAGCACGCGGTAGAACGCGTCCTGCGCGATGCGGTCCTGGTCGAGCCCACGCCACACCGCGACTTGGTTTCGGATCTGCGGCAGGGCGTCGACCATCATGCTGAGCAGCAGCCGTCGCTCGCGCAGGGTGGGCGCCTCGCAGTGACCCAGCGCCCGACGGTAGACGTCATAGACTGCGCCTGGGTTGTCCCGCACCGCTGCCAAACGCTCGCGCCACAGCGCGACGCGCTCGAACAGTGGCTGGTTGGCCGCCGCGCTGCAGTAGCGCGGCGTGCGCGGCAGCACGTCGACGGTGACGCGCACCGGCTCGAGCAGCGCCGGGACGCCGGCTCCCCCCCCGGCCGGCTCGAAGGAGAGGCGCTGGACGATCCGGAGCGCGCCCCCCTCGGGCTGCGGGAAGGTGAGCCCACCGGCGGCCGCGCGCAGGCACTCGAGCGTGGTGCTGTCGGGTAGATCCGAGCCGCCCAGCGTGACGTTGCCCACGCTGCCGGTCGCGTCCACGGGGATGACGAGGCCGACCGAGCCCGAGAGGTTCGGGTTGCGCGCGAGACCGCCCTCATAGCAGAGGCGGAAGCGGCCGAAATTCTGGCGGACGATGCGCGTGGCCACCTCGGCAGGGAGACGCGGCGGCTCGACGCTGACGGCCCCGACGCGGACGTTCGCCGCGGCGCTCTTGTGGGAGCCACCGAGCCGGCCGTGTCCCGAGCCGAACCCCTGACCGGTGCCGGTCCCGTGGCCATAGCCGACGGTCCCGATGGCGCCGAGGCCGACGCCGTCGCCGCGTCCCCCTCCACCTTCGCCCACACCCGTCAGCCCGAGCCCTCCGGCTCCGGGCGCCGCGGCGATATCGGCTCCCCACAGGTTGCCCGAGGCACTCGTCGCGCTGGGCGCGGGGGCCTCCGCGGGCTTGTCGTCCTTGCTCGCCTCGGCGCTGCCGCCCGCGCCCGCGTTGAGCAGGCCGATCATGCCGAACTCCGCCGCGTCGCGCAGCGCCGCCTGCCGCGCAACCTGGGGGTCGGCCTGGGGCCCAGCGACCGCGTAACGCTTGCCCATGGAGCCCTCCTCGCCCTTGGCGCGGGTGCCCGTACCCCCCTCCTTGTTGTCGGCCGGTGCCCGCTCCTCCTCGGGCTCCTCCCGCGGGCTCTCGGTCGCGAGCTCGCGCGCGGTCGGAACGTAGAACGACGTGACCGGCGTGATGATGCCAAAGCGCATCCCCAGATCGACCAGCGCGGCTCGGCCAGCGTCCTCTTCGAGCAGCTCCGCGCGCCTCACCTCCGCCCAACGCCGCCGCAGATCGCCGTGGTCCTCGAGCACGCGCGCGGAGAGTTTGTGCTGGCGCTCACCGCCGTCCGCCCCGCGAAGCGTCACGCTCTCGGGAAGGCGATCGCTCACCCGGCCGATCCAGTATGCCGTCTCGCCGTGAACCAGCGCGGAGCTCTTCTTGGGCAGCGTCCGCTCCACGCCGGGACCCAAGTCGACACTCACCGAGAGCCACGCCGGGCGCTCCGCGTGCTCGAGCAACGCGAGCGCGGTCTCCGCCGCGCCATGCGCATCCTGTACTCGTCGCGCAAAGCCGCCCCGGGCCAAGCCGGTGAGCAGCGCGAGGTTGTCGTCCGTCCCGACGCTGAGCGCGAAGATGCGAACGGGGCGCGGGAGGCTGGCCAGCCGCTTCTCGATCTCCGCCATCGCCGACTCCCCCACCGTCGGCTTGCCGTCCCCGATGTACACCACCGCGCCACGGCGCTTCGGATCGAGGCCACGCGCGGCCTCGACCAGCATCGTCGTCAGATCCGTGGCGCCTCCGCGCTCGAGCACCGACAGCGCCACGCTGGTGTTTCGCAAGGCAGCCGCGTCGAGGCGCGCGAGCCCTCGCGCGCCGGGGACCAGCGGCCGCAGCGCGTCCGAGCCGGCCCAGACCAGCGCGCGGTCCCGCTCGCCGAGGTGACCGAGCAACGCCATCGTGGCCGCCCGCGCGAGCGCCATGGACCCCGTGTCGTTGGCGGCCGAGGCGTCGACCACGATGGAGAGATCCACGCCCGGTTCGGCTTCCGGAAGATCCGCAGCTCGCACGGGAACCACCACGTAGTCGAGCTCCTTCTCGGCTTCGCGACTAGCCCGCTCCCGATCCTCCGGCGGCAAGACTGCCACGTCGATCTTGTGCGGCGCTCGATAGGCCACGAGCTCGGCTTGCCCCTCGTCGAACAGCTCGACGAAGAAGTCCGCGCGCGGCACCACGTCGTGTTGGCTGAGCAAGAGCTCGTTGCCCTTGCGCTTGGCCTGCATCCCGGTGCGCACCTCCTTCGCCCCGGCGCGCGCGATGTCGACGCGTACGGTGAGCTGCTCCACGCGCGGCAGCGAGGCCTCCGCACCCGACGCCGCCATCGGATACACGTACGCGCGGCGTTCGCCCCGCTCGCCGGTCCGAGCCAGCCACTCGGTGTAGCGGATCACCACTCGGCGATGCTCACCGGGACCTATCGGGTAGAGCCGCGCTCGATAGGCGCCGGCGCCGTCCCACTCGAGCAACGCGGGATCTTCCGTCGAGCCCTCGTACACGTTGGCCTGATACTGGGCCGCAGCCGACGCGCTCTCCTTCACACGACCCCACACCAGCCGATCGCCGCGATCGACACCGAAGCGCTGGATCGATGCCCCCTCGGGCGTCCTGAAGCGATAGATCCCCTCTACCGCGCGAGACGACGGATTGAAGAAGCGCTGGTCCACCTCCGTGACGGCGAAGTCACCGTCGATGGACACGCGCACGTCGAGTCGCTGGATCGCCAGCGGGAAGCGCGGCGATCCCTGGGTACCTGGATCACGCGCGCCGACGGTGCCCATGCCGAAGGGCGCGGGCGCGGCCGCGGGCTCGGTCGTCGCGAGCCCGCCGGTCCAGTCGCTGAACACGGTCACTGGTGCGATCCGCGCCGCGCCATCCGCGGCGAGCACGAGCTCCTCCCCGCTGCGCGCGACCTCCCCCGAGGGCGCGCGGACCGTGCCGCTCAGCACGTACACTCGCGTCGTATCGCTCACCTCCACCGTGGCGCGCACGTCCGTGAAGGTGAGCGCTCCGCCGGGAGTCGTGACGTCAGTGGCTACCCCCGGCGGCGCGTCCACGAAGCAACGACCGCTGCGCAGGTCCACGCGGTCCTTCTCGAACACGAGCTCGGCCTTGCCTTGAACGAGCAAGCGACCGCCGCCATCGCGCCGCAGCCAACCCAGTCCTCCCGGCTCGATGTCGACGCGCGCGCCATCGGCGAGGCGCTCGCGGGGGTACGGCGCGCGGGCGCTCTCGTCCGGCGGGGTCACCCTCACGCCGCGGCGAACCTCGCGCAGCTCCGCCCAGGTCTGAGCGCGAGGCTCGAGCTGTCGGGGCCGCTCCCTCTGACACCCAGCGAGCACGAGCAGCAACACCAGCCACGAGCTCGCGAGCCCGAGCCGCGCCCAAGAGCCGGATAGTTTCATGGTCTCGGGCACTGACGCCCTCCTCGGTGGGAAAGTTCCCAGGCCCAGCGTGGACCCGGCAGCGCTCCCTCTTACGCCTGGCGACGCCGCGCCTCAATCGAGCGAGCCCCAGCGTCAGGGCAGAGCAGGCGCCGCCGCGGGATCCGGCGGGTTCTCGGGGCTCTCCTCCTCGATGGGCGGCGGCTCGGCCGGCAGCGCGGGCGCGGGCGCCGTCCCCCGGGGCTCGGGCCGACGGCGGCGCTCGCTGGGGACCGGCAGCTGGTCCGTCAGGATGATCTTCTTGCGGAAGCCCGGCTGCCCGAGGTTCGCCCCGTGGCACGACTTGCAGCGCAGCGGCGCGCCTTCGGCGGTGTCCATCTCTCCCGCGAGGTGCACCGTCATCCACTCGGCGGTCCACTGCTGATCCCGTGGCGAGCCGAGGATCTTCGCGGTGCCCTTGCCCTCGACCACGTGGCAGTCGTTGCACCAGATCTCGCCCCCGCCCTTGCGCTGCAGGCTGGGGATGAGCTCACGCGCCATCCAATTGGCGACGTGCTTGTTGTGCGTCATCTTGGCGTAGTCGGGCTCTTCGTGGCAGTGCGCGCAGCGGACGCCCAAGAAGTGCGTGAGCCCTCCCATGATGGTGTAGACCTCGCGCTGACAGCGAGCCTTGGCCGCGACCCCCTCGTAGCGCTTGATCAGCGCCTGCGGCGGCGGCTTGCCGGGGACCTCGGCGCAGTCGTCGACGACGTCCGCGGCGCGCGCCCCGGACCGCGGCGCGTCCGGTTCGGGCGCGGGCCGTGGAGCGGCGCTGCACGCGAGCATGATCGAGGCCGCGGCCCAGCTGAGAAGCGATCGCCCCATGCGGGCGGGGACCCTATCACGGAAGGGCGCGCCCAGGCGCGTGCCTGACGATCCCCGAGTACTGTTCACCCGGTCCCCTTGTGGCACCCCGCTCGATGTTCTAACTCCGCGGTCCCAGTGCGTTTCTCCCCGAAACGCAGGGCAGCCAAGGAGACCGAGATGGCAGCGTTCGAAGGCCCGAAGGCGGGCGACCCCATCACCATGAGAGGCACCACGTTGGAGGTGCCCGACCAGCCGATCATCCCCTTCATCGAGGGCGACGGCACGGGTCCGGACATCTGGCGCGCGGCGAGCGCAGTGCTCGACGCCGCGGTGCAGAAGGCCTACGGCGGTAAGAAGAAGCTCGCTTGGTACGAGGTCTACGCCGGCGAGAAGAGCAAGAAGCAGTTCGACAGCTGGCTCCCCGACGAGACCGTCGAGGCGTACCGGAAGTACCTGGTGGGGATCAAGGGACCGCTGACCACGCCGGTGGGCAAGGGCATCCGCAGCCTGAACGTGGCCCTGCGCCAGCAACTCGATCTGTACGTGTGCCTGCGCCCGGTGCGCTGGTTCACCAACGTGCCGAGCCCGGTGCGCAAGCCGGGCGACGTGAACATGGTGATCTTCCGCGAGAACACGGAGGACATCTACGCCGGCGTCGAGTGGCAGGCGGAGACGGCGGAGGTGAAGAAGGTCATCGCGTTCTTGCAGAACGAAATGGGCGTCAAGAAGATCCGCTTCCCCGAGTCGAGCGGCATCGGCATCAAGCCGGTCAGTCGCGAGGGCACCGAGCGGCTGGTGCGAGCCGCCATCAACTATGCGCTGGCGAACAAGCGCAAGAGCGTGAACTTGGTGCACAAGGGCAACATCATGAAGTTCACCGAGGGCGCCTTCCGCGACTGGGGCTACGCCCTGGCGACGCGCGAGTTCCGCGCTCAGGTCGTGACCGAACGGGAGGGCTGGATCCTGGGCAACCTGGAGCAGAACCCAAAGCTCTCCGCGGAGGAGAACGCCCGGCTGGTGGAGCCCGGCTACGACATGGCGCCGCCGGAGGCGCAAGCCGAGCTGCGCGCCGAGGTCGAAGCGGCGATGGCTCTGCGCGAGTCCCACGGCGGCGGCAAGCACGAGAAGATGCTCAAGATCCGCGACTCCATCGCGGACATCACGCTGCAGCAGGTGCTCACTCGCCCCAAGGAATTCGACGTCGTCGCCACCATGAACCTGAACGGCGACTACCTGTCGGACGCGCTCGCGGCGCAGGTGGGCGGCATCGGCATCGCCCCTGGCGGCAACATCAACTACGTCTCCGGCCACGCCATCTTCGAGGCGACCCACGGCACAGCGCCCAAGTATGCCAACCTGGACAAGGTCAACCCGGGCTCGGTCATCCTCTCGGGCGAGATGATGCTGCGCCACCTCGGCTGGAACGAGGCCGCAGACCGGGTCATCCAGGGCATCGACGGCGCCATCGGCAAGAAGACGGTCACCTACGACTTTGCGCGCCTGATGGAGGGCGCCACCGAGGTGAAGTGTTCGGAGTTCGGCCAGGCCATCATCGCGAACATGTGAGCGACGCCGTCTCGTCGTCTTCCGCGCCGCCTGTCGGTGCGGCGCGGTGACGCCGAGGCGCGAAAAAGTACGGGCCGGGGCCGAACGCGCGGACCGCCATTGACGCACCAGCGCTGGTAGTGCTCGGATCGGGGCATGATTGAGCTTCAGCCCAAGACCCTCGAGCGGATCCGCGACCACTTGCTCGAGGTCGGTCAGCCTCCGAGCGTCCACTTCATGCGCCACATCGCCGACGACGATCCCTTCGCCGGAGACGCAGACGCCAAGCGCCGCTTCGAGGCGCTGTTCGAGACCATGTTCCTGATGGTCATCGCCGACGGCGACGTGGCCGCAGAGGAGCGCGACGTGCTGCGAGGCGCCGTGCGCGGCCTGACGGAGAACGCGGTGCGCACCGCTCACATCGAGAAGCTGTTCGCCGAGTGCACCGAGCGCCTGAAGGAGGGGCGTGAAGCACGGCTGAACGCCATCGCGCCCATCCTGCTCGAGGACCCGGTGCTGGCCGAGGCAGCCTTCTCTCTGGCCGCCGCGCTGGCCTTCGCGGACAGCGAGATCCAAGACGAAGAGAACGAGCTCATCAACGAGCTGGCGGAGCGGCTCGAGATCGACGGCGATCGCGCCGACGAGCTGCTCAATCAGCTCGAGGCCGACTCGAGCGAGTAGCTCCCAGCTGCAACGCACGGAGCGGCTCACCGGCCCAAAGGCCGCGAGCCGCTCTAGCCCCGCAGCGGGTCTGACTCAGGGTCGGATCGGGATCGACGGCGGCGCGTTGCCGGTGAGCGCCTGGTAGGAGTCGAAGATCAGCTGCTTGGTGTAGATGGGGTTGTGCACCCCGCCCGCCCCGCCGCGCGCGAGGATCAGGTAGTTGTACAGGGCGCCGGCCTCTGCAGCGGTGAGGCCCGAGGCGTTCCGCACGTAGTCGAGCTCGAAGTTCTGGTTGTTCAGCTCGGCGGTGGTCAGTGGATCGAACGGAGCCGCCGCGCTGCGGGTCAGCCAGCCCTTGTTGTTCAGCTCCACGCGCAGCTGCTGGATACCGGCCTTCATGGTGCTCTGGCCCCCGCCTACATCGAAGCTGGTCGCGTTGCTGTGGCAGCCGGAGGTCGTGCAGGCGCTGAGCTTCGGGTAGAACGAGTGGTCGCCCACGCCCTGGTTGGCGGCGACGGGGGCCATGTGGCAGTCCACGCAGCCGTTGGCGAGTCCCTGGTGGGACGACTGGCCGTAGGTCTTGGCGGGATAGTGGTAACCGCCCTTGCCCGAGTACACGTCGGTCTGCGGCCCGCGATGGGGTCCCCAGTTGCGGTTCACGTTGTTGCTGGCCGTGATGTAGTTGGTCACGTCCTTGCGGGACTTGTGGCACCACACGCAGGCGTTGCCGGCGCGGAAGTTCCCGGCGCCGGTGCCATCCACCGTCCCCACTGCGGAGCTCCGCTCGATCAACGCCTGATCCGTCGCGCCCGTCGGTACGCGCAGCGGGAACGAGCCCGGCGTGTAGACGGCGCCGGTGAGGTGGGGATCGTTCTGCGCGAAGGCGTCGTGGCACGTGGTGCAGCCGACCGCGGCGACGGTCACGTTGCCCGCGTAGGTGGCCTCGCGCACGACGTTGTCGACCGTCGACTTGTAGTTGAGCTGGCCGTTTGCCACGCCGGTCGGTCCGGCCGTACCTTGGTGATTCACGTTACCGGCGACCCGCTGCTGGATCGCGTCCACCGCGTGGCAGTTGCCGCAGGTGCTGCTGCCAGTCCAGGTGGCGACCTCGTCCGTGCCGATCGTGGCCATGAAGGTCGCGAAGTGCGTGCTCGACCGCCACTGCTCGACGATGCCGCTGAACCCGTGGCACGGCGAGAGACAGCCGGTCGTCAGGCCGCCCTCGGGCATCACGACGCCGCCGCCGTCACCCGCCGCACCGGTCGGACCGGTGGGCCCCTCGGGACCCGTGGGGCCGGTGGCGCCCGTGGGGCCGGTCGGACCCGTCGCCCCCTGGGGGCCCTCGACGCCAGCGGGGCCTGTCTTTCCATCGGCGCCATCTTCACCCGAGCAGGCGAGCGCCGCGAGGCCAACCAGTCCAGCAACCCAGAGCAACGAGGTCTTCATGTCTCTCTCCATCCAGCCGAGCCCGCGTTGACGCCTGAGGCTCGCTGGCAGAAATCCTTCCCGAACGAGGGTTTGGCGTCAAGTCCTTAGACTGTAACGACTTTGAGGCGCCTGCTCCGACTCCAGCGGGGAGCGGGCTAACGCTTCGCGGGCTCGACGACGAGCTCGGTGCCCTCGAGCAGGACCGCGAACTTGTAGCCGCCGCCCAGATCCTTGTCCGTGGCGATGGGGCCGCGCACGACCACCGTCTGACCGACCGCAGGTCGATGCTGCTCGGGCACGGTGACGGTGAGGTCGTTCGTCCTGTCGGCGGCGCTGCCGGTTCCATCCTGCAGGTGCAGCCAGGTCTTGCCCATGATGTTCGGGTTCGACTTCACCACGACCCCTCGCACGCTGACGATCTTGCCCGCGAGCTTGGCCGCCGACCCGATGCACTCCGCTACCGTCTTGCCATCCGGTGCGCTGGACTTCGCGGCGCGTACGTCTGCGGCAACGGGGGCGGACGGCGCGGGCTGGGGATGACTCTGCGCAGGCGCTGCCCCGCCGTGGGCGGCGACCCCGTCAGCAGCGAGGGTCCCGAAGTAGACCCTGTCGAAGTCTCGATTGAGCGCGGTGCTGCGATAGCCGCGCATGAGGATCGCCTGCCGCACGGTCACCCGGGCGCCCACATCGACGGTCGCCGCAGGCACCGCCGTCCAGACCTTCTCGGAGCCGGTGTCGAGCAACAAGTAGGTGTAGCTAGGGAGCGAGAGCTTCTCGGTCACCACGCCGGACACCTCCGTAGGCGCCGCGTTCTCGGCAGGACGGGGATCGTCCGCGGGGAGCGGCGCGGAGGCGGCCGCCGGCGTCTCGGCGGTGGGCGGGGGCTCGGCGCGCTTGTCGCAGGCCAGGCCGAGCACCCCGGCGAGCGCAGGCGCGAGCACTAGAGTCGAGCGATTCATGACCCGCACCGTCTCCCACACCCGCGCAGGTTGTCCAGCCGATTTGTCGCCGCTCACTCCACGGTGACGGTCTTGGCGAGGTTGCGGGGCTGGTCCACGTCCGTGCCCTTGAGATCCGCGACGTAGTAGGCGAGCAGCTGCAGCGGCAAGATCGTGACCATGGGTAGCACGGCCTCGGGCACGTCCGGCACGCTCATCACGAGCTCCGCGAGCTCGGCCGCCTGCGCATCGCCATCCGTGGCGACCGCGATCACGCGTCCATCCCGCGCGATCACCTCCTGCACGTTCGACAGGGTCTTCTCGTACTGACGGTCCCGCGGCATCACCACCACGACCGGCATCTCGGCGTCGATGAGGGCGATGGGGCCGTGCTTCATCTCGCCGGCGGCGTACCCCTCCGCGTGCGCGTAGGAGACCTCCTTCAACTTCAGCGCGCCTTCGAGCGCGATGGGAAACCCGAGCCCGCGGCCCAGGAACAACATGTGGGCGGTGTGCTGAAAACGCCGCGCGCACTCCAGCGCTTCGTCCGCGCGCGACAGGGTGTCGCGCATGGCGTTGGGCAGCTCGACCAGCGCCTGCAAGATCTCTCGACCACGCTCGGGCGAGAGCGTGCCTCGGCTGCGACCCAGGTGAACGGCGAGCAGCAAGAGCGCCACGAGTTGGGTGCTGAAGCACTTGGTCGACGCGACACCGATCTCGGGCCCCGCGTGGGTATACAGAGTTCCCGCGGCGAGCCGCGGGATCGCGCTGTCGAGCACGTTGGCGACGCTCACGACGTGGGCGCCAGCTTCCCGGGCCGAGCGCACCGCGGCCAGCGTGTCCGCCGTCTCGCCGGACTGACTGACCGCGATGACCAGGTCCTTGGGACCGAGCACCGGCTCGCGGTAACGAACCTCGCTCGCCAGCTCCGCGTGCGCGGGCACACGCGCGAGCTGCTCGATCCAGTAGCGACCCACGAGCGACGCGTGATAGCTCGTGCCGCAGGCCAGGAGCAAGACTCGCTCGACGCCCTGCGCGACCTGCCCGTCGAGACCGAGCTCCGCCTCCACCACGTCCCCGGACTCGAGTGCCACCCGGCCTCGCAGCGTGTCCTCCACCGCGCGGGGCTGCTCGTGGATCTCCTTCAGCATGAAGTGCTTGTAGCCGCCCTTCTCGGCTTGCACCGCGGTCCAGTTGATCACCTTCGGCGCGCGGTCGACGACGGCGCCCTCCAGCGTCTCGATGCGTAGGCCCTCGGCCCAGAGCTCCGCCATCTCCCCGTCCTCCAGGAAGATCATGCGCTTGGTGTGACCGAGCAGCGCGGGGATGTCGCTGCCGCACAGCATCTCGCCATCACCGACGCCGAGCACGAGGGGCGAGGCGCTCTTGGCTACGACGATCCGGTCCGGCTCCTGACGGCAGATGACGGCGATGGCGTAAGCCCCTCGCACCTCGGCGAGCGCGCGCCGCACCGCCTGGAAGAGCGACGGCGCGCCGGCGTCGAGCGCGCGGTTGATCAAGTGCGCGACGATCTCGGTGTCCGTGTCGCTCGAGAAGCGCACGCCGGAGGCCTCGAGCTCACGCTTGAGCGCCAGGTGATTCTCGATGATCCCGTTGTGCACGACGGCCACCGAGCCAGCGGCGTGGGGATGCGCGTTCGGCTCGCTCGGGCGACCGTGAGTGGCCCAGCGCGTGTGTCCGAGCCCGACATTGCCCACCAGCGGACGAGCAGCCAGGGCGCTCTCCAAGTTGGACAGCTTGCCCACGGCACGGACGATCTCGATCTGCCCGGCGTGGTGGACCGCGAGGCCGGCGGAGTCGTAGCCTCGGTACTCGAGCTTGCGAAGGCCATCGAGCAGGATGGGGGCCGCCACTCGCGGGCCGACGTATCCGACGATTCCACACATGCTGTCCTCTCGGGTCCGCTCAGGGCTTCTCGGACTCGGACTCCTCTTCCTTGGGGTCCTCGGCCTCGGTCTCCTTTTCCGGCGGGCTCTCCTGCTCGCCGGGCAGCGGCCCGCTCGGAGGGCTGGGCTCGGAGGGCGGCGGGGACGGCTCGATGGGAGCGGCTGGCGCACCCGGGTCGGGGCGCGCGTCGGACGCGGCGGGCGCGGCGGAAGGCGCGCTCGGCGTAGCGCCCTTGGGCCAGAAGGCGAAGCCGAGCAGCGCGACGACCACGACCGCCGCGATCACCAGCAGCTCCTTCCTCACGCGCGGACGGGCAGGGCTAGCCGGCGGCGGCTGCTGCTCCGCGTCCCCGGACTCGGCGCGAGCTGCTCGGCGGGGCGAGCCGTCCCGCACGCGCTCGACTCGACGCGGCGGCTCGGTGGTAGGCAGCCCGCGCTCCACGGCTCGCACGCTGCGCTGACGCTGCGTCTTGCGGTCTTTGCGCGTGCTCTTGGCCAACGTGCTCCCCTCAGGACTTCAGAGCCTCGGCGCCGCCGATGACTTCCATGAGCTCAGTGGTGATCGCCGCCTGGCGAGCGCGATTGTACTGCAGCGTGAGCTTGCCGATCATTTCGGCAGCGTTCTTGGTGGCGGAGTCCATCGCGGTCATGCGTGCGCCGAGCTCGGACGCCATCGACTCGAGCAACGCCCGCAGCACGCTGATCTCGACGTACATGGGCACCAGGCGCTCCATCAGCGCCTCCCGACTCGGCTCGAAGATGAAGTCCCGCTCGAAGGCCTCGCCCGTCGAGAGCGACATGGGCGGGTTGTCTTCCTCGTCCACAGGCAACGGAAACAGCGGCTCCGCGACGACCTGCTGGCTCATCGCGCTCTTGAACTCGTTGTAGACGAGGAAGATCGAGTCCACCTCCGCCGCGACGAAGGGCTTGAGCACGGTGCGGGCGACCGTGCGGGCTTGCTCGAGATCGAGCTGTTCCCAGACGCCGCTGAAGACATGAAGCAGTGGTGCGTTCCGGCGCCGGAAGTAGTCCCGCCCCTTGCGACCGATGACGGCGATCTGCACCCGCTGCCCCGCCGCCTCGCGCTCGCGCCAGAGTCGCTCCGCCACGCGCAGGATGTTGGTGTTGAAGGCGCCGCACAAGCCGCGATCGCTGGTGATGACCAGCAGCAGGGTGGCCTTCTCTTCCCGGCGTACCAAGAGCGGATGCTCGGGCTCCGCTCCAGCCTCCACGTGCACGCCATGGGCGGTGACCTCGCGCAACACGTCCGCCGTCTTCACCGCATAGGGCCGGATGGCCAAGATTCGCTGTTGTGCCTTGTTGAGCCGCGCACCGGCGACCATCTTCATGGCGCGCGTGATCTTCTGGGTGCTCTTGACGCTCCCGATCCGCTTGCGAATGAGCTTCAGGTTGGCCATCGATCTCGCTTCGCGGCTCAGGCCTTCGTGGACGACACGAAGCCCTTGGTGAACTTCTTGATGACCTTGTCCAGCTTCTTCTTGAGGTCGTCGGTGATCTCGCGTTTGTCGCGCAGGTCCTCCCAGATGTCCGGGTGCTTCTCGTCGATGTGCCCGAACAGCTCGGTCTCGTACTGCTTGAGCGAGTCCACCGGGAGTTTGTCCACGAAGCCCTGGGTTCCGACGTAGATGATGACGACCTGACGCTCCACTGGCTGCGGCACGTACTGACCCTGCTTGAGCAGCTCGGTGAGGCGCTCTCCGCGATCGAGCTGAGCGCGGGTGGCCGCGTCCAGGTCGCTCGCGAACTGAGCGAACGCGGCCATCTCGCGGTACTGAGCGAGATCGAGGCGCAGCGTGCCGGAGATCTTCTTCATGGCCTTGATCTGCGCGTTGCCACCGACGCGGCTCACGCTGATGCCCACGTTGATGGCGGGCCGCACGCCCGAGTAGAAGAGATCGCTCTCCAAGAAGATCTGGCCGTCGGTGATGCTGATCACGTTGGTCGGGATGTAGGCGGAGACGTCACCAGCCTGGGTCTCGATGATGGGCAGCGCCGTGAGGGAGCCGCCGGAGTGAGGGTCACGCTTGACCTCGAGATCCGCCTTGGCGGGGCTGCCAGCGAGCGCTTCTTTCGCTTGGTGCTCACCTTCTTCGCCGATGTAGACCTTGTCGTCCACCCCGCGGAAGTTCCAGTCCCCGGGCGGCACCTCCGTGCCCTTCTTCACGACGAAGAACCGGTCGCCCATCTTGGCGGCGCGCTCGAGCAGACGGGAGTGGATGTAGAACACGTCGCCCGGGTAGGCCTCGCGACCCGGCGGACGGCGCAGCAAGAGCGACATCTGACGGTAGGCCACGGCCTGCTTGGACAAGTCGTCGTAGATGCACAGCGCGTGGCGCCCCGTGTCGCGGAAGTACTCGGCGAGGGCGACGCCCGTGTACGGCGCCAAGAACTGCAGCGGAGCCGTCTCTGTCGCCGTCGCTACCACGATGATGGTGTAGGCGAGGGCCCCGTGGGCCTTCAGCTTCTCCACCACCTGCGCCACCGTGGAGGCCTTCTGTCCGATCGCGACGTAGACGCAGAAGACGTCTTTGCCCTTCTGGTTGATGATGGTGTCCACCGCGATCGCGGTCTTGCCCGTCTGGCGGTCACCGATGATCAGCTCGCGCTGGCCTCGGCCGATGGGGATCATGCTGTCGATGGCCTTGAGGCCAGTCTGCAACGGCTGCTTGACCGGCTGCCTGCCGATGATGCCGGGAGCCTTGACCTCGATGCGGCGCCGCTCGCTGGTCTCGAGGGCCCCCTTGCCGTCGATGGGCTGGCCGAGGGCGTTCAGCACGCGACCGAGAGCCGCCTCGCCCACCGCGATGTCGGCGATGCGGCCGGTGCGCTTGACCGTGTCACCCTCCATCACACTGGTGGCGTCGCCGAGGATCGCGATACCGACGTTGTCGCGCTCCAGGTTCAGCACCAGGCCAAACAGCTCTCCGGGGAACTCCACGAGCTCGCCGGCCATGGCTCCCTCGAGCCCGTGCACGCGGGCGATGCCGTCACCGCACGAGAGCACCGTTCCCGTCTCGGTGACGAGGGCGGCGCGGTCGAAGTTCTGGATCTGCTTCTTGATGATCTGGGAGATCTCGTCGGCGCTGAGCTGCATGATTCTTTGGTCCTGAGTCGGGGCAGTTGCGTGGGTTGAGGCTCAAGTGGCCAGGAGCTGTCGCTCCATCTCCGCGAGGCGGCCCTCGAGGCTGCCGTCGATGGTGTTGTCCCCGATGCGGGTGACGATGCCACCGATGAGCGATGGATCTTGTTGGCGCTCGAGGACGACCTTCTTCTTGGTCGCGGTCTCGAGCTTGGCCTTGAGTTCGCCGTACACGCTGTCCGGCAAGGGCACGGCGCTGACGACGACGGCGCGCAGGATCCCGGCGCGCTCGTCCGACAGGTAGGCCAGCCGTCGGGCGACCTCGGGCAAGGCGGCGGCGCGCCCCCGGCGGGCCATGAGCCGCAGCGTATTCTTGGTGACCTCGCTCCAGCCCAGCTTGGCTGCCAGCTCTCCGAGCAGCCCGTCGCGGGCCGACTCGGACACCAGCGGGTTGTCGATCACGCCGCGCAGCTCCGCGCTGGCAGCGAAGGTGTCCGCGGCGCGAGTGAACTCCTGCGCGAGCTTCTCCAGCTGCCCGAGCTCCACCCCCAGCTCGAAGACCGCTCGCGCGTAGCGCTCTGCGACCGCTCCATCGCTCATGATCGACCTGCCTGTACCTGGCGCAACGCGCCGTCGAAGGACTTGACGTACTCCTCCGCCAATCGTCGATGGTCCTCGGCGGTGAGGGACTCCTGCAGCGTGCGCCGAGCCCCCTCGACGGCAGCACGAGCGGTCTCGAACAACAACTTCTCGTGCGCGGCCTTGAGCTCCTGCTCGACGACGAGGCGAGCGTCCCGCTCCACGCGCACCCGGCGTTCCTTGGCCTCGGCCAGAACGCGCACGCGCTCGGCTTCGCCCGCGTCCTTCATCTCTCGGCGCACGCGCTCCACCTCCTCGTCGATGTGCTCGAGCTTCTCTTCGAGCTCCTTCAGACGAGCCGTCGCCTCCTGCTTCATGCGGGCCGCGTCATCCATGCCCTGCATGATGGTGAGCTTGCGCTTCTTCAGGGCGTCTCGGACCGGGCGTGCCCCGAAGCGCAGCAGCAAGTAGGCCAGGATCCCGGTGTTGATCAGCATCGCCAACAGGGGCGGTGGCGTCCCCGGAGCGCGCCAGAGCAGGCCCGGCTCCACTCCGTCCTTCTCGCCGATGAGCCCGTGGTAGACGTTGAACGCGTGAGCCTGGTCGTCACCACCGCCGCCGGCGGCGGCTGCGACGGGGGCGCATAGCAGGCAGCCGAGCAGGAGCAGCCCGGCGACGGCTCGCCCGGGGCTCATCCTGACGCCTCCCGCCCGAGCACGCGGCGAGTGATGTCTCGAGACAGCTCGGCGGATCGCTTGCCCAAGTCGAACCGGATGCGATTGACCTCGTCGTCGATCTTCTTGCGCCCCTCTTCGGAGATCTTGGTCGCGATCACCCGCGCCTCCTCGAGGATCTCCGCTTCCTGCTTGCCGGTCTCGGCGCGGATTCGGTCCCGCTCCTCGGCCGCGACGCGACCCACGCGCTCGAGCTCGCGCTCGTACTTGCGGAGCAGGCCGCCAGCCTCTTCCTGCATCTCCCGCGCTTCGCTGCGGGCTCCGTCCGTGCGCTTCTCGCGCTCCTCGAAGATCCGGAGCACGGGCTCGAACAGCAGCGGCTTGAGCACCAGTATGATGACGAAGAACGCGATGGCTTGGATCAGAAACGACCGATCCAGGTCGAGGCTCACCCCGCCGCCGGCGAGGGCAGCGATCGGGTGGGCCGCGAGGGGGACGTCGAGGTGCGCAATGAGCGCGCTGAGTACGAGCGGCACGGTCTCTCCGGAGGTTCGTGGGCGCCGAGCGGGATCCTGCTCCAGCGGCGCGCGGCTCGTACCACCTCGACGCGGGGCTGTCTAGATGGGTCGTAACACCCTGTTTTCACCCGGGAAATGCTGGACACCAGGCAGCCGCATCGGCCAGCCGAGTCGCCTCCTGATCCAGCAACTGCGACAGCCGCGGGCCGTACGGCGTGCCGGTCGCCGGCTCGACCGCGTCCGGGACGAGCTCGAGCAGCGGCTCCAGGGCGAAGCGACGCTCGAGCAGGCGGGGGTGAGGCACGGTCAGCTCGGCGCTCGCGACCGACCGGGACCCAGCCCACAACAGATCCAGATCCAGCGTCCGAGGCCCCCAGCGGCCGTCGCGCACCCGGCCCGCGCTCGCCTCGATGCGCAGCAACTGCGCGAGCCAGACCTCGAGAGGCCGGGGATCGCGGACCAGCACCGCCGCGTTCAGGAAGGCGGGCTGCCCCGCGGGGCCACCCTGGGGCGCCGTCTCCAACAGCCCGGAGACGGCAGAAACTTCGGAGAATTCGCTAATCTGGTCGACCCCGCGCCGCAGCCAAGCGGCGCGGTCACCCAGGTTCGAGCCGAGTCCGATCACGAGCACGCTCACGGGCCGACGTGCTATCCCGATCCCGTGCTGGACGTCACCCCCTCCGAGCTCGTCGTCATCGCGTTCATCACCGCGGCGGTGGTGTCGGCGCCCTGGTGGCCCCGGCTGGGGGCAGCGCTGGCGGCCCGCCTCGCGGGTCCCGATCCGGGCGCGGACCCCGGTGGCGACGAGCCGCGATCCTGACCAGTTTCGTGAAACGGGCGGACGACTCGGGCTAGACTGCGGCGACGTGGTGTCCGACCTTCCGGACGACGCTCGCAGCAACGCGCCGCGGGTCTATCTCTGCGACGAGCTTCAAGAGGCCGACGGCCTCCAGGCGCTGTTGTCCGCGCGCGGCTGGCTGGCGGAGCTGCTCCCGCTGGCGGAGCTGGCCGAGCGGGTCGAGACGGCGCCACCGCGAGCCGTCATCTGTGATTTCGACGCCGAGCTGACGCTCGATCGGATCGCCAAGATCCGCGATCTCCCCGCCGGCGGTCAGATCGAGGTCCTCTACGTCACCTCGCACCGCCCGAGCCAGGCCTCGCTGACGCACGAGAGCAGCGGCACCTTCGCGCGTCCCCTCGACATGGCCGCGATGGTCGCGCGGCTGGACGCGCTGCTCACGCCGCAGAGTGCCCCGAGCACCGGCGTTCGAGACCCGAACTCGACCGTGCCCCCGCCGACGGCGGCCTCTCGCCCGCCGCTGGGCTTCGCGCTGGACGACGACCCGCGCGCGAGCAGCTCGAGCCCGCCGGGTAGCTCGAGCGGACCTCCCCCACGCGCCGTCCCCGCGCTGGACGATGCCCTGAGTCTGCCGCCGGCGGTGCCGCTCGGGTTCGCCGGCGAGGTGTCTCGGCGCGAGGTGCTCCAAGGCGAGATGAGCCCCGAGCTCGAGGCGCTGCTGGCCCGAGCCGAGCAACGCGTCGCGGGCGTCGTGACGGGGTCGATCCCGCCGCCGAGCGATCGCCCTCCGGTCTCCGCACGGCTCACGCCCGAGGAGGAGCTGGAGAACGTGCTGCCCTCGGAGGTGCTCGACGCGCTCGACGAGCCGCTCGATCTGGACGGGGACGACGAGGCCGGCTCCGAGGGCGGAAGCGAGCACGGCACGCGCTCCGGCACGGGTCCGAAGACCGGGCTAGGGACGAACGTGACCGGGCCCGGCTCGTATGGCCGCGCGGTCGGCTCGCTGGGCACGATCGCCGGGGGCATGACCTCGGGAGTAGAGCCCTCGGCTCCTCCGCCGGCGGACGACGCTCGACCGCCGTCGACGCGTCCGCCGCTCCAAGAGCCCGCGTGGCCGGGTCCGGCGAACGCGGTGGTCACATCGATCGAAGCTCCCGGTCCGTCGTCACCGCCGTCGATCGACGCGCTGCCACCCCCATCGCCAGCCCACCTCGCGGTCACGGTGGCGCCGCGTCGGCCCGACCCCGCCCCGGTCATCACGTTCGCGCAGCCGCCTCCCGCGCCGGTGCCGCTCCCCGCGGCTCCCCCGGCGGCAAGTCGCGCCGCCGCGACCCCGGAGGTCCCGGCGGTGCTGGGCCCTGGCGACGCGCTGATGGCGCTCGCCCGGGCGGTGCGTTCGCGCTTCACGGGGGCCATCGCGTTCGAGGATGCCCAGGGGATCCGCCGGGTGGTGCTGCGCGACGGGGACTTCGTCACCGCCGCGTCGAGCGCGAAGAGCGAGACGCTGCTCGCCTTCCTCGTGGAGCGCGGGATGCTCGGCGCCGATGTCGCGCGCGGGCTCGAGCACAAGCTGCCGCCCTTCGGACGGCACGCGGGCGCCGCGCTGATCGCCAACGGTCACATGCGCCAGGACGAGCTGTGGCCGGTGCTGCGCGCCCACTCCGAGTGGGTCGTGGGGCGAATCATGAGTCTGCAAGCGGGTGGCGCCAGCGTCGAGCGGGACGTCCCCGCGAGGCTACAGGCCGAGCCGGCGGTGTTCGGCGGCGCAACCGGCGCAGAGGTGCTCGTCGAGATCGGTCGTCGCGTGCTCGAGCCCGCCACCGCTCTCGCTCGGCTCGGCGGAGAGCGCGGTCGCCTCGGGAGCGGGCCGAATGCCGGATTGCTCGGCGAGTGCGCGCTGACGGAGTTGGAGATCGCGGTGCTCGGGCGCAGCCACTCCCTGACTCTGGGCGAGGTGCTCGGCCAGAGCCCGGATCCGGCCTTCGCCGCGGTCATCGCCGTGCTCGTCGCGCTGGGCGTGTTCGAGACGATGGCGCCCTCGGCGGACCGCGCGCCAGCCGAGCCGGCCGAGCGGGAGCTGGACGCGCTGGACGAGACCGCAGTTCGCGCGCGCATCCTGGCTCGACGCGCGCTGGTCGATGAGGGGGACTACTTCGCGCTGCTGGGGCTGCCGCGCGCCTCGACGGGCTACGACGTGCGGCGCGCCTACCTCGAGCTGAGACGCAGCTTCGAGCCCAGTCGCATCCTGACGCCGGGCTCCGCGGATCTGCGCGAGGACGTGGACCTGATCGTGACGGTGCTCGACGAAGCGTACGAAATACTGAGGGACAACGTGCGCCGCGAGCGCTACCGGCGCGCCCTCGAGTCGAGCCCGTGAGCGGGCCCGCGGCCACGCTCCTTTGGGTCTTGTCGGTCCGACGCGGGCACGCGACGTGCGGAAGGGCTCAAGAACCGAGGCCGCGGGCGTCTCGGATCGCGGCGTTGCGCTCGTCGGCGCGCTGCAGCGCTGGCCGCGCGGAGAGCCGGTCCGCGTAGGCGACGAACACTGGGCGCGGCTCCAGCATCTTGAACGTGAGCATGTAGCGCAGCGTCCCGCCGAAGATGATGTCGGCCATCGAGAACTGAGCTCCGAGCAAGAACTCCCGCTCGCCCACCGCGCTCTCAATCGCGCGCAACATGGCTTCGTGGTTGCCCCAGCCCGCTTGTCCTTCCTTGTAGTCCCAGCCGGCCATCTTCGCCATCAGTCCGGGCTCGATGACCGCCGGAGCAAAGCAAGACCAGCGCAGGTACGTGCCCCGCGCCGGATCGTCCAACGCCGGCGCCAAGCGACCGGCAGCGTAGCGATCGGCCAGATAGAGCCCGATGGCCGCGCTCTCGGTCACGACCACGTCGCCATCGACGAGGATCGGCAGCTTGCCCATGGGGTTGAGCGCGACCAACTCGGGCTCCTTCTGTTCGCCCGCCATGATGTCGACGAACCGAAGCTCGTGTTCGACGCCGACCTCCTCGAGCATCCAGAGCACGGAGGCGGCACGCGAGAACGGGTGGTGGTAGAGCACGATGGACACGAGTTCCTCCTTCGGCGCGCTCCGCGCCGCTGTCCGCTGTCTACCGCAGATGGCTGCCCGAGATCGAGCCCGAGGGACGGCGCTCCTCCGCTGCTCCCTCAGCGGCGCGTCGATTCGCGCAGCGAGCCGTGCTAGGAACGGCCCGGTGATCGAGCTGATCTGCCGCAAGACGTGCAGCACCTGTCGCAAGGCCGTGGCCCTGCTCGACGAGCGGGGCGTGCGCTATCGCTACCGCGAGTACACGGAAGAGCCGCTCAGCAAGGCCGAGCTCGAGCGGGTGCTCGGTCTGCTTGGCGTGAGCGCGCGCGACGTGGTGCGCAAGAACGATGCGGCCTACAAGGAGCTCGGGCTCACGGGCCAGGAGTCGGATGCGAAGCTGCTCGCCCTGATGACCGAGCACCCCACCCTGCTGCAGCGCCCCATCGGGGTGAAGGGCCAGCGGGCGGTGGTGGGGCGTCCGCCGGAGCGCTTGCTCGAGCTGTGACCGTGGCTCAGGGCCGCAGGGATGGGCGGAGCCCGCGCAGGGGTGTCGCCGAGGGGCCAGGCCTGAGGTAGACTCCCGCCATGCGCTCGGGTCGGCTCGCCGTCGGTCTCTCGTCTGCTCTCTCCGCTCTCGTCTGGACGAGCGTGGCGTCCGCCTCGCCCGCCGTGATTGCCGAGTACTGCAGCGAGACCGAGCTCGAGTGCACCGTCGCGCAGCTCGACTTCGACAAGACCAAGCAGCTCCCGGTCGCGTTCAGCTACGACACGGGCTGGATCCCGCCGAACTCGGACTTGCAGGTGAAGGTGTACGCCGAGCTCCCCGCGTATACCCGCGTGGAGCTGAGCGGGGATCTCGAGACCACGTGGCCGAACGCGATGATGCTGGCGACCCCCGGCGGCGGCCCGGCGCTGCTGCAGTTCGAGTACGGCCTGGCGATCGGCGCGCAGGCCAAGATCGATCTGACCGTGGCGGGCATCGGCATCAAGTGGACCGGCGACATCCCGTTCGTGCCCAAGATCGACTTCAAGATCGCGGGGCAGAAGGAGTTCTCGTCCTGGGCCTTCGAGCCGAACGGCGTCAGCACCTCGGGGCTCTCGCCCAAGGTGCGTTTGTTCGACGTGAACCTGCTGGGCCTGGTGGGCATCCCGAGCCAGCTCAGCAAGGGGGGAGTCGCGCTGGACGTGGCGGGGGAGCTCGAGGCCACCTATCAAACCGAACGTATCCGCGTCGAACCGGCAGGCGGCAGCGAAACGTCGATCCAATCTCACGCAGACCAGATCAATCGACCGTTCCCCGGCGGCGCGTTCGTCGAGTACGACGTGTGGCCCGAGGGCCGCGTGGACTACAAAGGCACGCTGCACATCATCCCGACGCTCTTCGTCGAGGTGCTGGGCAAGGATTTCAGCATGCCGCTGGTCGACATC
This sequence comes from Polyangiaceae bacterium, assembly GCA_019637295.1. GTDB lineage: Bacteria > Myxococcota_A > Polyangia > Polyangiales > Polyangiaceae > JACKEA01. The sequence goes on along the minus strand of JAHBVX010000012.1, from coordinate 85,292 downwards.
CCAGTGACGCTGTCGATCGGCTCGACGGAGTTCATCTTCGATCCGGTGCGCGTCCACGTCCCGCTGCCGGACTTCGAGCCGGTGCCGGTGACGCTGGACTTCGGCACGGTCTCCGTCGGCGGCGAGAAGCGCTTGGCGGTGGATCTGTCCAACGTTGGCGAGGCCAAGGCGCGCGCCAACGCCTTCTTCGACAGCAGCCACACCGGCGTCTTTCAGAGCTACCCGCCCGAGGTGCTCGTCGCCTCCATGGCCAGCAAGAAGGTCGAGATCGCGTTCTCGCCGAAGAGCAGCGGACCGGTCAAGACGGAGCTGACCTTCGTGACCAACGATCCGGACCAGCGCTTCATGAAGATCACGCTGCTGGCCAACGGCGCCGCGCTGCCCGATGAGCCACTGCCGGACGACCCCAAGCCCAGCGGCGCCACGGGAGAGACCGGCGGCTGCGGTTGTCGTGCCGCAGGAGACGCTCCGTCCGGCGGCCGGTGGCTCGGCGCTCTGGTGCTCGGCGCGTTCGCCTGGCGCAGGCGACGGCCGGCTCCTTGGACAGCGGCGGCGTAGCGCTTGCCGAGGCGAGCCCGTGAGCTACGCTAGAGTTCGGAGCGCCTCAGCTTCAGCTCCGTCTACTTGGTCCGTTCTTCTTCGGTGACGCACGGCTGCTCGGCAGTCGGGGCGTCGACTCACCATGCGCATCGCCGTGATCTCCGATCTTCACCTGGGCTCGGGTGGGCCGACGGACTACTTCGGCCACGACGACGGTGAGTTCCTGCGCTTCCTCACCTTCTTGGAGCGCAACTTCGAGCGCATCGTGCTGCTCGGAGACATCTGGGAGACGCTGACCGGCGCGCGCTACGGCAATCCGGGGCTGGAGCTGGTTCGCGCCCGCGAGCACCACCGGGAGATCGCGCGTCGCTTCGCCAGGCCGCGCTACCGCTACGTTCACGGCAATCACGATCTGGTCGCCGCCGAGCTCGGGGTGCCCGAAGAGGTCGCCATCGACACCGACGGCGTGCGGCTGCTCTTCACGCACGGCCACCAGAACGACTTCATCGTGCAGAAGGCGCGTTGGCTCAGCGAAGCGGGCGTGTGGGTCGGCGGTTGGCTTCGGCGCTTCGGCCTCGGCTCGCTGTATCGCCTGGCGCGCTCGGTCGACGGCCAACGGGGCGGTGCGAGCTTGGACGGCGGACGCTGTACCTTCCAGCGCTGGGCGGTCGGGGTGGCCTCGGCCCGGCATGCGGACGTGGTCATCACCGGGCACACCCACCGGGCTGCTCGCGCCGAGCATGGCAGCCGCCTGTTCATGAACAGCGGCTCCTGCGGCGACGGAGAGTTCTCGTTCCTGAGCCTCGACACCCGCGCCGGACGGTACGGCGTGCACGAGCGCTGGTGACGGCGGCGCCGGCCCGCGCCGGCGGGGGTATACTCGCGCCATGAGCTTCCCGGCGATCTGCACCGCGCTCGCGCTGGGCGTGAACACTCACGTGCCCCCGAACGACACGCTGGACCTGGTGGGTGAGCTCGGCACCGGCTGGATCCGCATCGACTTCAACTGGGACCTGGTGGAGCCGCAGCAAGGGCAGATCGACTACTCGCTGTTCGACACGCTGCTGGACGAAGCCAAGGCGCGCAACCTCAAGGTGTTCGCGACGATTGGCTACGGCGCGGCCTGGGCCAGCGTGTCGGGGGACAAGAACGCCGACGGCGCTCACAACGACGTGCCGAACGCGACGGAGTTTCGTCGCTTCGTGCGCGACTCGGCCGCCCGCTACGCGGATGGTCGCGTGGCCGCCTGGGGCACCTGGAACGAGCCGAACCTCGGAGACTTCTTCGAGGGGTCGCTGCAGGAGTGGCTCGACAACGTGTTCACCGTGTCGGTGGACGCCATCGAGGAAGGCTGCCCGAGCTGCAGCATCGTCGGGCCGGAGCTGGCGAGCATCGGCAGCGACTACGCCACGTTCCTCGAGGCCGCGCTCGACTCCCGCGGCAGCAAGCTCGACGCGGTGAGCTTCCACATCTACGCCTCCTTCCCGGAGGACGACGACGCCGCCGGCAAGACGAAGGACAGCTTCTACAACAAGCTCGAGGCGCACCGGGTGATCGACATCGGCGGCAACGTCGTGTACGAGGGCCCGCTGTCGGTGCGCGAGGTGCTGGTCGCGAAGGGCTACTCGTCGCTGCCGGTGTGGATCACCGAGACGGGTCGCGAGGCGCGCCTGGGCTATCCCGCCGAGCTCACCTCCCAGAGCCGCTTCGTGGAGCGAGTGCTCATCGCGCAGTACACGCGCCCGTGGTGGGAGAAGACCTTCTTCTACGAGATCACGGAGGAGCACCCGGGGGGCTTGTGGCCCGACATCCACTGGGGCTTCGCGCTGCGCACCTCGGATCCCGACGACAGCTACGCCGACAACTTCGAGCGCAAGCCCGTGTTCGACGACCTCAAGGGCTGCATCGCCGCCGGCGGCGGCGGGGGGATCCCGGGGCTCGGAGGCGCCGGGGGCTCGGCGGCGGGGGGCGCAGGAGCGGGGGGCGACGGCGGCGGCGGACCGGGCGGCACGAGCGCGGGGGGCGTCAGCGTAGACGAGGACGAGGGGAGCTGCGGCTGTCGAGTCGGCGCGTCGCCGCCGTCCACCGGGCTGCTCGCGTTGCTCGCGGGCCTCGGCCTGTTCCGCTGGCGACGGCGGCGATCCTGAGCACGGCTCAGACCGGAGCCGGGGTCGGCGCCGGTCGTCGAGCTCCGACGACGTAGAGCGCGATCGCCAGCCAGATCAACGAGAACGTGACGGCATGCTCGCGGCGGAAGGGCTCGCCATACAGGAGCACGGCGCAGCCGAGCTGAAGCGTGGGCGCCAAGTACTGCACCATACCGAGGGTGGTGAGACGCAGCCGGGTGGCTGCCGCCGCGAACGCGAGCAGCGGCAGCGCCGTCGCCACCCCAGCGCCGAGCAACAACGCGCGGGTGGAGAGGTCCGCGGTCAGAAGGTGACCTAGCGGCGGGCGGAGCATCGCCAAGTACAGCAGCGCTGCGGGCGCTGCCAAGCCCGTCTCGACCGTGAGCCCCACCAGCGCGCCCACCTGAGCACGCTTGCGAATCAGCCCGTACAGCGCGAAGGTGACGGCGAGCACGACGGACACCCAGGGCAGGCTGCCAGAGCTCAGCGTGAGATACGCCACCGCGCCGGCAGCGAGCACGAGCGAGAGCACCTGGAGTCGAGCCAGTCGCTCGCCGAGCACGACCCGCGCCAACACGGCGTTGAGCAGCGGGTTGATGTAGTAGCCGAGGCTCGCCTCGGTCACGCGATCGGTGCTCACGGCCCAGATGAACAAGTACCAGTTGATGGCGATCATGGCCGTCGAGAGCAGCAGCGCCCGCCTCAAGGCGGGGCTGCGGAGCGCCCGCGCGACCTCGCGCAGTTGGCCCGAGAGCCACAGCACCGTCGCCGTGAACCCGACGGACCACAGGATCCGGTGCGCGAGCACCTCCATCGCCGGAACGTGCCCCAAGAGCTTCCAGTAGATCGGGAAGAGACCCCACACGGTGTGCGCCGCGAGGGCGAACACCAGTCCGGCGCGCGCGGCAGCGGGGGAGCTCACGGGCGGACTCTAGTCCAATCCCAGACGCGCTCCGGAGGTGACTTCGCGGCCAGGGCCGGGCGGCTCCGTCGCACCTGGCGGCGGCGCGGCCCCTGCGTTACGCCGACCGCATGACGACCGCAGGGGCGAACCGTCCCGCCGAGGGGCTCCTGCCTACGGCTGGGCTCGTGCCTCAAGGCAAGGGGCACGCCTCGGTCGTGCGCCTGCGGGAGCAGTGGTTCATCGCCTGCCTGTCGCAGGAACTTCGAGGCGCGCCGCTGAGGACGGAGCTGATGGCGACGCCGCTCGTGCTCTTCCGTGACCGCGACGGCAAGCCCGCCGCCCTGCTCGACCGGTGCCCGCACCGCAACGTTCCGCTCTCGCTGGGCAGCGTGGCCGACGATGGCACCCTGCGCTGTCCGTACCACGGCTGGCGCTTCGACGGCGCGGGGCGCTGCCGCTTCGTGCCGTCGCTGACCAGCCAGGCCGAGGCCAAGGCGCGCGACGCGACGGCGCTGCCGGTGCTCGAGCAGGACGGGTTCGTCTGGGTGTACAGCGCGCCCACCGACGGCGGGGCGCCGCCGGACAAGCGCCCACACACCTTCGCCTACCTGGGCGCCAAGGACTACACGACCGTCGTGCAGGTCGTGCAGGCCGCGGGGACGATGTTCTCGACCCTCGAGAACGCGCTGGACGTCCCGCACACGGCCTTCCTGCACCGCGGGCTGTTCCGCTCCGAGAGCCGCGGTATCACCATCACCGCGAAGGTGGAGCGCAGCGGTGACCGGGTGCAGGCCGAGTACGTGGGCGAGCCGCGCCCTCCAGGGCTGATCGGTCGCATCTTGTCGCCCTCGGGCGGCATCGTCACCCACTTCGATCGCTTCATCTTGCCGTCCATCGCGCAGGTCGAGTACCGAATCGGCAGCGAGAACCACATCCTGGTCGACTCGGTGATGACCCCGGTGACCGACTTCCTCACGCGCGTCTACGCCGTCGTGAGCTTTCGCGCCAGGCTTCCGCACTTCGTCATCAAGCCCTTCGTCAAGCCGCTGGCGCTGCGGGTCTTCCAGCAGGACGCGAGGATCTTGGAGCAGCAGACGCAGACCATCCACACCTTCGGCGGCGAGCAGTTCGCCTCCACGGAGATCGACGTGCTCGGCCGCCACATCTGGCGTCTGCTACGCGCCGCTGAACAGGGAGACGCGGTCGGGGACGAGCGCGTCGAGATCCCGCTGGTCGTGTGAGGGAGCGGCGCAGCACACCACGCGATTTCGCCCGGCGGCCTTCGCCTGGTACAGCGCGCGATCCGCCCGCGCGAGCAGCGCCGGGAGGGGCTCGCCCGCCAGGCGCTGGGCGACGCCGAAGCTCGCGGTCAGTCGCAGCCCTAGGGCGGGCACCGGCGTCGCCTCCAGAGTGGAGCGCAAGCGTTCGGCCACGACCGCGGCCTGGGTCTCGTCGGTGGCGGGCAGCAGGATGCAGAACTCCTCGCCCCCCATGCGGCCGACCAGGTCTTCCTTGCGACAGGTGCGGGCGAGCTTGCCCACGTGGCGCAGCACGCGATCCCCGGCTTCGTGCCCGTGCTCGTCGTTGACGCGCTTGAAGTGATCCAGGTCCAGAGCGACGACCGACAGCGGCAGGTGCCGTCGATCCGCGAGCGAGGCCGCCGCCTTGAGCGCCGCCATCAGCCCTCGGCGGTTGGCCACCCGGGTCAGCGAGTCGGTGACCGTCAGTCGCCGCACCCGCGCGTTGGCGACACGCAGGGCCTGATTGCGCACGACGAGCTCCTCGTTCAGGTAGGCGAGCCGCTCCAGCATGCTCGCGCGCTCCACGACGACGGCGAGGGTGTTGGCGATCTCTTGGTACACCCGCGCGTGCTCCGAGGCGTACACGCCTGGGGTCAGGCTCGAGAAGAAGAGGAAGCCCACCGGGCGTCCGGCCGCGATCAGCGGGCAGGTCAGGCTGGAGCGGATCCCCTCGCTCAGGATCCGCGCGGTGGACTCGGACTCGGGATGGCTCGCGGCGTACGCCACCAGGTCGTTGATGATACGGGGCTCGCCCGTCTCGAGGATGCGCTCCAGGCTGCTGCCGCGCACGGGTGCCGAGAATCCACGCGCAATTGCCGTGGCGTCGTACTCCGCCCGAGCCCAGCGGGCGCGCAGCACCTGATCGCCGGGGTCCAGGAGCGCCAAACCGATGCGGTCGAAGGGGATGAACTCTCGGAACGAGTCGTAGACGTGGTTGGCGATGTCGTCGAGGTAGACCCCCGCGTTGATCTTCTCGGTTACCGTGCGAAACACCCGGTCTTCGTGGGCGCGGCGCTCGAGCGAGGAGGCCACCTCACTGGCCCGCTGCAGCAACGCGTGGAGCTTACCCTCGGTCTCGAGCGCACCGGTCGCCATGCCCCCCTCAACGGCAGGCCGGCGAGACTCTAAAGGGTCGGGGCGCAGAAAGGTGAGCTTGCCCCTCCGGCTCACTTCTTCTTGACCACCTTCTTGACGGTCGTCTTGACCTTGCGGTCGTTCTTGTAGACCTCCTCCCGGATGAGCTCCCCCTCCTCGGGCTCGAAGTACTGCCAGGTTCCGGTCTTGGCGCCCTTGTCGTACTGGCCCTCGAACTCGCGCACGCCGCTCGGGTGGTAGCGCACCACCTTGCCGTGCCGCTGCCCGTCCACGAGCTCGCTGATCTCGAGCGGGCTGCCGTCCTCGCGGTAGAACTTCCAGCTGCCGACCCGGGCGTCTTCCGCGTACATGCCCTCGCGCTCCACCTTGCCGTTGGGGTGGAAGGCTCGCATCGGACCGTGGCGGACACCGCCGCGGTAGTCGCTCTCCTCCGAGGGCTCTCCGGTCTTCGAGAACGCGCGAACCTTGCCGTGGAGCTTGCCCTCTCGGTACTCGCCTTCCCAAATCTTGGTGCCGGCGTCGTCGTACTTGACGTGGGTCCCGACCTCGCGACCGGACACGAACTCCCCCTCGGTCGCCTTCTGCGCCGTGGCGTGCCAGGTGGTCGACTTGCCCTCGCGCTTGCCCAAGCGGTAGCGAGACTCCTCGGCGACCTGGCCGTTCGGGTGCCAGCGCATCACCCGGCCATCTTCCTTGCCCTCCCGGTACACGAGCTCGCTCTTCTTCTTGCCGTTGTCGTAGAAGTCCGAGTAGGCGCCGTGCTTCGTGCCGTCCGGCTTGGCGCAGAAGATCTCCTGACCGCCCGGCGGAGCAGCGCCCTGGAGCTGGGCGCCGTCGCGGCACGGTTCTTTCTCCTTCCACCAGTCCACCACCTCGGGCTCGGGCTCGGCGGCGGCGCTCGCCGCCGTCTCGGCGGCGGGGGGCGGCCCGCCACCGCAGGCCAGAAACGCGCTCGTCAGCAGCAACATCGTGAACTTTCGCATGGTTACCCTCGTCACGCTTGGGTAGCGCGGATCTCGGCCGTGAGCCAGTTCTCGGAGCCGGCCCTCAAGACAGCGCGGCGAGCTTGCGGCTCGTGAGGTCCGCCAGGGCCATGATGGTCGCTTGTGGGTTCACCGAGCTCGGGCTCGGGAACACGCTGGCGTCCGTGAGGTACACGCCCTCGACGCCCCGGAGCTTGCCGCGGTCGTCCACCGCGCCGTCGTGGCTCATCCGACACGAGCCGAACACGTGGTTCATGGTCATCTGCAGATCCCGGGCGCGCACCCGAGCATCGAGCAGGCTCTCGGTGTCCTTGCTGTTTCGCATTTCGTCCACGACGCTGGGCACGCCCGTGTGCACGTAGCGCGCGCCGACGGCGAGCAGCGCGTCCGCGGCCAGCTTCATCCCGCGCAGCACGACGCGGGCCTCGTCCTCGGGGATGAACACACGCGCCCGCGGCATCCCGCCGAACCCCGGGCGAACGTCGCCGTGAACGCGACCGCGGTAGACGATGGCGATCACCGTCGCGTGCTTGACCTCGTCGAGCCGCGCCAGAAACGGTCGCCCCACATCGCCCCACCGCACCATGAGCACCGCGGGGGAGGCCCACAGACACTCGAACTTCATGCCCCGGATGTCGTCGCTGATCGCCCCCCACCCTTGCGTCGCGCCGACCCAGGGATCCACGACCTCATCCATCACGCCGACCAGACCTCCGCCGATGTGCGCGAAGAACGTAGAGCCGACCGTGCGGCCCGCGGTCAGGCCGCTCTGCTGCAGGATCACCGGCGTATGCAGCGCGCCAGCCGCCATCACCACCAGCGGCGCATGGACGCGAAATCGAGCCAGCTTCTGCCAGCGTGGGTCGAGCACGACCCCCTCGACCCCCGCCGCCCTGCCGTGCCGAACCCGCACCCGCTCCACCGTCGCGTGCGTGTAGATCTCCGCGCCGTCCGCCTCGGCGTCCATCAGGTACGTGCGATCCACGGACTGCTTGTGTCCGCCCACGCAGCCGGTGATGCAGTCCCCGCAGCCCTCGCACCCCTGTACGGCACGAGGCAGGGGCTTGCCCCCTTGGCCGGCCACGACCAGCGCGTCGCGCACGATCAGGCTCCGCCGGCCGAGCACCGCGAGCGGCGTGGGCGCGACCTTGCAGCGCTCGAACACCCGCGCGTACGCCTCGTCCAGCTGCTCGGCGCGGAACAGCTCGTAGCCCGTCTCATCGGTCCACGCCTGCCGCACCCAGCGCGGCAGCTCGAGCATGATGGCGGAGTTGACCACGGTGCTGCCACCCAGGCAGCGCGCCTGCAGCGAGGGCATCTGGCTCGTACCCCCGATCATCCGCAGCCCGCCCTCCCAGAAATGGCGAGCCAGGAAGCGAGGCGCGTCCCGGATCATGTCCTCGGGCCGAATCCGCGAACCCGCCTCGAGCACCACGGTCCTCATGCCCGCGCGCGCGAAGTTGGCAGCAGCCACGGCGCCGCCCGCACCAGAGCCCACGACCACGACGTCCGCCTCGACGTCGAAGCCGCTCTTCACGTCGTCGAGGTCGTAGCTCACGGCTGCTCCGTGACGCGCGGCAGCGCGTCGGGACGCACCGGATAGTCCAGCGGATCCTGAGGATGCTGGCAGGCGCGATGCTCGCCGATGTAGGCGATCACCTTGGGGTGAGACATGTACATCATGGTGGTGGACGCCTTGAGCGCGTCCCCCAGCAGTCGCAGCAGAAAGAGCTTCGACTTGCGCCAGGAGCGGACCGCCGCGGCGCGCTCTTGGTGGGACAGCCGCGAGAAGCGCCGCGGGACGAGCAGCAAGAGGGGCGCGAGCCACTCGACCGCGATGAACAGCAGCGACACCAGTCGCCGCTGAGTCGGCGGCAGCTCGTCGAGGTAGGCCAGCGTGCGCGTGACCATCTCCGTGTCCCGGAAGTCGGGCGCGCCGAACTCGTTGGGCGGGAACAGGCCCTCCGAGGCGGCGGCGATGCCGTCGATCAAGCGTCGACGAACGAACCCGGGAGCGTCGGACATTGTTAGCCGCGACCCGGAACCTACTCGACCGAGCCGCAGACTTCCAGGCGCATTTCTGCGGCGATGCGCGGCCCGACGACGCCCCCTACGCGGGCTGGTCGAGCACTTCGCGCACGGCGCGACTCAGCTCGTCCGCGGTGAAGGGCTTGCGCAAAAGACCGCCCAGGCCACCGGACGCGACGCCTTCGTCCAGGGTACCGGACATGAACAGCACCTTCATGCGCGGGTGTGACTCGGCGAGGATGCGCGCGAGTTCGGGTCCCGTCATGCGCGGCAACTGCACGTCCGACAGCAGCAGGTCGAAGCCGGCCTTCCGGGTCTTGCAGAGGTGCAGCGCGTCGGGGCCGCTGGAGGCGGTCACGACGGTGTAACCCGCAGCCGTCAGGTGGCGCTGCGTCGCAGCTCGCACCAGATCGTCGTCCTCCACCACCAGCACGGCCTCGGTGCCGGCGAGCGGCGCAGCACGCTTGGCCTTCGTCGAGACGACCGGCGTGGCGTCGGCGCACGGCAGCGACACGGTGAACGTCGTCCCTCTGCCGAGCTCGCTGCGAACCTCGACCTGGCCACCACTCTGCTCGACGATGCCCTGGATCGTCGCGAGCCCGAGTCCCGTCCCCTTACCCTGCGCCTTGGTGGTGAAGAACGGCTCGAAGATGCGAGCGCGCGTCTCCTCGTCCATCCCCGAGCCCGTGTCCGTCACGGACAGCAGCGCGCGGCCTTCGCCGCTCGGCGCGGTCGCCTCCACTCGGATGGTCAGGGTGCCGCCGCCAGGCATGGCGTCGCGCGCGTTGGTGACGAGATTGACGACGACCTGTTCGAGCTTGCCCGGGTCCGCGAGCACCGTCGGTCCGTCGGGGGAGGTATGGATGACGAGCTCGACCTCTTCGCCCACCAACGGACGCAACATGCCCTCGAGGTCGTGGACCAGTGCGTTCAGGTCAACCGGCTCAGGCTGCAGGAACTGCTTGCGACCGAACGCCAGGAGTTGAGCGGTGAGTGCAGTCGCCCGCGCCGCCGCGTCCTGGATGGTCGCGAGGTCCTCGCGCGCGGGGGACGACTCGTCCAGGTCCTTCGCCGCGAAGCGCGCACACGCGTCGATCACCGTGATCAGGTTGTTGAAGTCGTGCGCCACACCGCCTGCGAGCTGCCCGATGGCCTGCATTCGCCGCGACACCTCCTGCTGCTCCTCGAGCTTGCGTCGCTCGGCCTCCGCCCGCTTTCGCTCGGTCACGTCCATCACGTTGCCCACGAGCCACGCGACTCGACCGTCGGCGTCCTTCAGCGCCTCACCCGTGACCCGCACCCAGAGCGAGCGGTCGGCGGAGCTTCTGAAGGGGAGCGTGAGGTCGAACGCCTCCCAGCGTTCGACGCAGCGCGTGAGCGCATCGCGCACCGTGACGCCCCCTTCGGCACCGAACGGAGCCAGCGCCTCATCGAGGCCCACGCTGGTCGGGGACTCGTCCGGCGCGAAGCCGTAGATCCGCAGAGCTTCCGCGGTGAAGGTCATGGTCTCGTCGTCGATGCTCCACTGCCAGCCCCCTACCCCGCTCAGACGCTGTGTGGTCTGGAGCAGCGCAGAGCTCTCGAGCAGGGCGCGTTGCGCCTTCGTCAGCTGCCGGTTGGCGGCGTCGAGGCGTCGGGTTCGGGTCCGAACCTGCCGGCGCAGGCCCCACGCCGTGATGCTCGCCGCGAACAACAGCCCGAGGGTGAGGCCGACGACCCACGGCACGTAGCCCGGCACGATCCGCTCGGGCTCTCGCGTCGTCCAACGCGCGAGGGTGAGGTAGTAGGGTGAGCCGGCCTTGGCGTGCCACGCCTCCATGTGCGCGTCGACGGCCTGGAGCAAGGCGGCGTTCTGCCCCTTGCGCGTCGCGAAGTGGAGCTGAGCCACCTGGAACACGATGGGCGTCGGTTCGAGTCCGTAAGCGCGATGCTGCCGTTCACCGAAGAACCGATTGGCCACCGCGGCGTCCGCTTCCCCCGACGCCGCGAGACGAAAGGCTTCGTCGAAGGACTGCCTAGGCAGGATGTGGACCCGAAGCCCGAGACCACTCATCATCTGCTCGAAGTGCCGTTGTTGGATCGAGCCCTGCAGCAGCGCCACCCGCTTTCCGTCCAGATCGGAGGGCGCGCTCAGCGCGTCCGCCGCGCGGGCGTAGAGCTGCGACCAGCTCTCGAGCACCGGTGTGCGGTTGAAGTCGTAGCGCTCGGCGCGTTCGAACGAGAACGCCACGTCCGGCATCAAGTCGACTCGCCCGCTCTCGAGCAGGCGCAGGCACTCGGCCCAGTCACAGCGAACGGGAACGAGCTTCCACCGCTCCTCACGCGCGACCGCCGCGAGGAGGTCCATGAAGATACCCGCGGGCTGGCCCTGCCGGTCGGTGAAGATCTTCGGCTCGTTCTCGTACACGCCGACCCGCACCTCTCTGCCCTCGGCCCGCGCGCTCGCCGGCGCGAACGCGCACCACAGCAACGAGAGCGAGAGCCCGAGCGCGATCTCGAGTACGGCCCCCCTCGCGCTGCATGGCCACTTTGGGCCCCTCATGCCCGGAGCATACAGGAGTGGCTACCGCGACGCCGGACGAGCTGTATCGACGGCTGATTTGCCGATGCGGCGCGGGAACCCGAAGTTCTCCTGCCAGACCGCGTTGGGCGCCAGGACCGGGCGGCGCCCCCGCGGCCTCGGCTGGATCACTCCGCGGCGGAGGGCGCGCCCTGGGAGCTCAGCGTCGCGAGCTGCAGCTCGCCGTCAGCGGCGGTGATCAGCGCGGAGTCCCCGGGGCCAAGCTCGCCGGACAAGATCTTCTCGGCCAGAGGCGCCTCGATGAGCCGGGCGATGGCGCGCTTCATCGGCCGCGCGCCCAGCGCGGGATCGTAGCCACCCTGCTCCAGCAGCGCGTCGATGGCCTCGGGCTCCACCTGCAAGCGGACGCCGCGACGGGCGCCCAGGGTTCGCGCCAGCCCCTGCAGCAGGCGGCGCGCGACCTCGCTCACTTCACTGCGCGACAGCGGCGAGTACACGAGCACCTCGTCGATGCGGTTGTACAGCTCCGGCGTGAGCGCCGCGCGGGCCGCAGCGGTCACGCGCGACTCGAGCACGGCATGGTCCACCGCGTCCGACGCGCCGAACCCAACTCGCCGGCGGGGGCTGCTACCGGACTCGTCGGCGCCCAGGTTGGAGGTGAGCAAGATGACGGTGTTGGTGAAGTCGACGGTTCGGCCACGCCCGTCCGTGAGCCGGCCCTCGTCGAACACACCCAGGAAGGCTTCGAGTACGTCGCTGTGTGCCTTCTCGATTTCGTCGAGCAAGAGCACTTGGTACGGGCGCCTGCGGACCGACTCGGTGAGCAAGCCTCCGGACTCGTGGCCGACGTAGCCGGGGGGGGCGCCGATCAGCCGCGCCACCGAGTGGGGTTCGCTGTACTCGGACAGATCGATGCGCGTCATGGCGTTGTCCGCGTGGAACAACACCTCCGCGATGGCCTTGGCGGTCTCCGTCTTGCCGACGCCGGTCGGTCCGAGCAGCAGGAACGTCCCGATGGGGCGCTGCGAGCCGAGCCCGGCGGCGTTGCGACGCAAGATACGAGCAATGCGCCGCATGGCGGCGTCGTGCCCGACCACGCGCTCCGCGAGCAAGCTCTCCAACCCGAGGAAGCGCGCGCCGTCGCTCTCGAGCAAGCGCTCCACCGGCACATCGGCGGCCTCCGCGATCACCTCCGCCACCACGTCCGCGTCGACCACGCTCTGACCGCGCCGGCGCGTTCGTGCGCCCGCCAGATCGATCACGCCGAGCGCCTTGTCGGGCAGCGCGCGTCCCGGCAGATAGCGTACGGACCAACCCACCGCGAGCGCCAGCGCCTCGGTCTGATAGCGAACGCCGTGGTGCTCCTCGAGCTTGGGGCAGATGGTCTCGAGCACCAGGAAGGCGTCCTCGCGGCTCGGCTCGTCGACCTCGATCAGCGTGAATCGACGCGCCAGCGCCGCGTCACCATCGAGCAGCTTCTTGTAGGCCTCCGGCGTCGTGGCACCGATACAGGGCAGCTCGCCCTTGGACAACGCTTGCCGCAGCTCGCTGGTGAGCTCCTCGTTCGCCTCGGTGAACAGCTGGTGCACGTCGTCGAAGAACAGGACGACCCGTCCGCCGCTCTTGCCCACCTCCTTGCGGATGGCACCGAAGCGCATCGCGAGCGCGCCGCGCACGCCGGTCCCGGCGAGCAGCTCGTTCACGGGCACCTCGACCACGACCCGATCGTCGGTTCGAGCGGAGCTGCTCACGATGTGCTGCGCGAGCGCTCGAACCACGCTCGTCTTGCCCACCCCCGCCACGCCGACCAGCAGCGGACTGTTACCCTGACGCTTGGCGAGCACGTCGAGGGTCTCCTCGACCAAGTCCTCGCGACCCACGACCGGCTCGAGCTCGCCGCGCGCCGCCATGGCGGTGATGTTGCGCCCGAGCCCCACCAGCGTGGGGAAGGTGTGGCCGTCGAGCTCGAACCGCTCCGCGCTCGGACCCTCGACGGGGGCGACCGCCGAGGCGCGCTCGGCGGCGGGCGGCGGCGGTGGCTCGGAGCTGCGGCCCGGCGCGCGCCGCGACGGACAGGTTGGATCCGGGACCAGCTCCCCGCGAGTGCTCGCCGTCCGGCCGCGCGGCCTGTGCTCCCGCGGGGGCATCACCGGGATGGCGGTCGCGCGCGACACCGGCTTCGCGACAGCAGCCCGCGGCGCCGCGGAGCTCTCGAGCAGAGCGGCCTCGGCGGTGACGAGGCGGCGACGGCCGATGAGCCCCTGTCCCACGCTCAGCGCTGCGCCGCGCAGGCGACCGACGTCCACTCCACAGGCCAGGAGCGCTTGGTGCGCGGCGCTGCGCCGCTCGTTGGCCAGCGCCACCAGCACATGGATGGCGACGGGCACGTCGGCCCCGAGGCGTGCGGCGATGCCGCGCGCCCTCTGCACCGCTGCTCGAATGGGATCGTCGACGTCTTCGCTGACGGCGCGCGCGGCCCGGAGCAAGCGCTCCGGGTCCAGCTTGCGCTCCGCGAGCAGATCGGCCGCCGCACCCGGCGTCGACGCGATCGCCGCGAGCAGGTGACCGCTGCTCAGGCGCTCCTTGCGCTCCCGCGCGAGCTCCTCGCTGAGCTTGCGCAAGGCGACCAACTCCGGCTCGATCAGGCGATGTTTCATGGTGCGCGAGCGCCACGCGGACGCCATCCTCTGCCTCTTCGCAGAGCCGCGTGGCTTGGGACAAGTTTCCGACCGTCCGCCCCGGCGTGATACACGCGGAGATGCGTGACGGACCCTCGCTCCAGGCTCCCGGACTCGGTCGCTTCGGTGCTGCTCGACGCGGTGCCGGACGCCACCCGAGACGAAGCGCTGGCGGCGGATCTACGCCAGCTCACCTTCCGCCGCGTGCGCGTGGCCGGCGGGCTCTTCGCCGGGGTCCACCTGGCCTCCACGCTGCTGGTCGGGGTGATGAGCCTCGAGGCGCTGCTACAGAACTTGCCGTCTCGGATGCTGATCCTGGCGGTGTCCTTGGGCTTCGTCGCCGTCAGCTACCTACCCCGCCTCGAGCGGCGCGCTGTCGAGCTGTCCATGGCGCTCACCGTCTCGACGGCGGCGTACATGCTGCTCCCGCTCTTGCAGCTCGGGCTCGGGCTCGGCTCGGACGAGGGCGGGCTCGTGCTCCTGGTCGTGTGCGCCGGCATCCTGTTTCCGTACACCCAGCGGCAGATGCTCGTCGTGGCGGCGACGGTAATCTCGATGTACTTGCTCGCCGCGGGGGTGGTGGTGGACCGGAGCACGCTAGGTTGGTTGCTTCAGGGGCTGTTCTACCTCGGCAGCGCCAGCGCCATCGCGGTCGTGGGCGCGCGGCTGAGCCACCGCCTGCGGCTCAGCGACTCTAGGGCGCGGCTCGAGCTGGCCCGGGAGCGGGACAACGCCGAGCGGCTGCTGCTCAACATCTTGCCGCGACCCATCGTGGAGCGCTTGAAGAAGGACCAGAGCGCCATCGCCGAGGGCTTCGACGAGGCCACGGTGCTGTTCGCGGACCTGGTCGGCTTCACTCCCCTCAGCAGCAAGGTGAGCCCCACGACGCTGGTCGCGCTCCTGAACGACATCTTTTCGCGCTTCGACGCGCTGACCGAGAAGCACAATCTCGAGAAGATCAAGACCATCGGCGACGCCTACATGGTCGCCGGCGGCATCCCGGTGCCGCACGCAGACCATCCCATTTCGGTGGCGCGGCTCGCGCTCGACATGCGAGAAGTGGTGAGCAACGTGGTCACGCCTACCGGGGAGCCGCTCCAAATCCGCATCGGCATGCACACCGGGCCGGTGGCCGCGGGGGTCATCGGCACCAAGAAGTTCACCTACGATCTGTGGGGCGACACCGTGAACATCGCGGCCCGAATGGAGAGCCACGGCGAGCCCGGCACGATCCAGGTCAGTGAACGATCCGCCGAGCTGATTCGCGATCGGTTCCACCTCGAGCCGCGCGGCAGCATCGAAGTCAAGGGCAAGGGCGCCATGCGCACCTTCGTGCTGGTAGGCGCCCATCGACCGAGTCTTCGTCCGTACTGAGCGCTGGAGGAGACCTGGCAACAGGCCCGGGTCGGGTCTAGTCGCCGATGAGCAACAGCACCTTGATGGCCGGGCGACCGCGCTCGTCCTTGGCCGGCGCGGTGGCCACGCCCAGCGCCCGCGCCTTGGGGCTCATGACGGCGCCTTGGGGCTCGTACAGGTCGGCGGAGACGAACACGCTGCCGCCAACGGTGACGCCGGACAGCCCGGTGCCCGCCAGCTTGCTCATGACGGACTCGCCTATTTTCTTGGACGACGCGGAACCGAGATCGTCGGCCAGCTCGGCGACGTGCTCCTTGGCCAGGCGCCCGAGCAGCTCGTGCTCGGCGAGCGGCCGCAGCCCCGACTTCTTGCGAGCGTCGGCGATCTTGCGCAAGACCGCCGGCTGAGCCGAGGACGCATCCTGGTTCTTCACGGGCGTCGCGAACACCTGGGTCACGAGCAGCCGCGGCGCCTGCTTCGTGCCGACCTGCACGATGCCGATCCCGACGTGGGTCACGTCGGCGGCCATGATGTTGGCGTGGTGTCCGGGGCTCTTCAGCAGGGCGTCCTGCGTGCCATCGACGTCGCTCCCCTCGCCCAGGTTCTCGCGGGCGGCGCGGGTGACGAGCCCGGCGCGATCGAGCCGGTCCTCGAACGACCCGGTATAGGGCGAGTCGTGGGAGAAGAAGTTACGCTGCCGCATGTCCTCCGAGTGGCCCCGAGCGACGTCCGCGAGCTTGGCGTCGAACTCGAGCGGCGGCAGGCCCGCCTTGGCCCGATCTCGGTTCAGCCGCGCGTGCATCGCACGCTCGAGCGCGGAGATCTCGGGCGTCGCCTCCTTGGTCACGAGCGGCCCAGACGCGAACCCGGGCGCGGCCCCCGGACGCTGGCAGCCCCCGAGCCAGACGAGCAGCGACACGAGCACCAGAGCCCGAGCACGAACAGCGAGAGAGACCATGCGGCCCGAACGATAGCATCCGGCCCGCGTCCACGCGCGGGCGAGCACCCAGGCAGTCTCAGAGCAGCCGAGCCAGCCCGACCCTCACCCCTCGCCCGCCACCCCCGACCCGGCCCCCGGGGCTGATGTGCTGGCGGCCGCGTAGCGCGCTCACATCGTAGCCTTCCTGGACGAAAGGGGCGAGGCCATCGTCCTACGTGCCGCAGCACTTGTCCATCACGCGAACGGTCCCGGTGGCTGACCCCGTCCCATCGTCGGTGGTCCAATACACGCGCTCGGAGTCGAGGGTGATGGCGTAGCCGCGCGCGCCGCCCGAAAGCATGGTCTGGACAGGACCGCCAGTGGTGGGAACGCGAGCGACGTCTTCCCATCCAGCGAGGAACAGATCCGTGCCGTCGGTAGCGGTGATGCAAGCGCTCGACCTCGAGCTTGCGGCACTGGGCTATGCGCTGTCCATGCCGCTTCGGCAGAGGCTCACCAGCGTCCCGGCCTCCGGGCTCGTTGCGATCACGCGCTGGCTGCTCGACGCGCTGGTGAAGGATCAGTGAAGCGACCAGGGCCACACGCCGTTGTTCCGGCGCTTTCCCAACGTCGTTAGGCAACGTGCAGTCGCGAGGCGCATGGGTGCGTCACTCGGCCACAGAGCTCGTTCCGGGGTTCACCGCATCCGGATGCCACGAAAAGCCATCGAGCAGCACCATCGAGTCGTACGAGGCGTCGTTGACGTCCCAGATGACGACTCTGAGCTCGAGCGGCTCGCCGGGCACGACGTTGCCCGCCATCGTCAACCAACCCGTGGCGCCACCCAGCGTGCACGAGCCCCCCGTAGGCTTCTCGAAGCCGGTTCCGGCTAGTTCAGCGGCACCCGACGAGCAGGACGCGGTCGCCACGTCGGCATTCCAGCAGTCCGGGTTGTCCGTCTTCGACTCGCACACCGAGAACAACCCAGTCCCCTTGGCGACGTTGATTCCGACCGGCCACTTCTGCAGCTCGCTGTCAACGTAGGTCGCCAAATTCTTGTCCGCAGGATTGGCGATCTCGGGCGTGCCGGTCGGAGTGTCGATCAGCGCCACCAGTTGATCGTTGAAGGCGGAGCACACGAAAACCGGGTACTCCGCCGACAAGAAGTAGCTGCGAAACCGGAACGACTTCATGTTCGTCGGCGCGCGGATCACCAGGCGCAACATCACCGAATCGAACGCTTGGCTCGGGTTGAACGGGGGCTCGCACTCGGGCGCGGTCGGCAACGCTTCTGCCGCCTTGAGCGGCGGGTTCGCGGACGCGAACCAATCTTGGATGCAGGCCGAGCCAGGACACCCGAGCGACAAGTCGACCTGGCTGATCGGCTGGTGGAAGTAGGACATGAAGGAATTCGCCGGCGCCCCTTGGTTCGGTCCGGGATTGGTCTGGGTGCCGTCCGCCGCAATTCCGGTCGACAGCACTACCAGCGCATCGCCTTCGACCACGCTGGGTGAGACGGCTCCGAAGCTGGTTCGAATGCTGCGTGCGCTTGCGTCTCCGAGCGGTGAGCCGTCGGCGCGCAGCAACTGCGCCTCGAGTAGGCCCCAGGTCTTGGCCAGCTTCTCCGGAGCCGCCTGCGCCATGCGGCAGATGCCTAGCGCGCGCGCGTAGTCGGCGGCGACATTCGAACTCGACGACAATCCCGTGTCGCACGGCGCAATGTCCTCTTGGTCGAAGAGGTTGCAGTTGTCGTCGACCTGGTTGCCCGGGATCTCGAGCGCTCCCGGGTTGATCAGCTCGGGCTGGTCGCCGCAATCCCCCGGCTTGTCGCAGCAATCGCCCTCCGCGACCAGCCAGCCGTCGCCGTCGCAGTCGTGGTTCGCGCTGTCACACGCAATGCAACTGGCCGCGACGCACAGCTCATACGGCGCGCAAGCGTTGCCGCACGCGCCGCAGTGCTGCGGATCGGAGCTCAGATCGCGATTGCACGGTGCGGCGTCGGACGAGTCGCCGCCCAGCGTGTCCGCGGGCGCGTCGACCGCGCCGCCGTCAGCCGGCACCCCCGCCAGATCGTCCAGCGAGCTCAGGAACGTGCACGCGGCGGCACCCAGTAGAGGCGCCAGTGTCAGCGAAGCCGCCGAAGAGATCCGCGTCCGCATCATGCCTGCGGCCACTATAGCCCAGAGGCTTGGAGACCGGTCGTCCTTCGGCGCAACCGCCAGACCCGACCACGTCTTCGCTACTTCCCGCGGCGGCCAACCTGCGATCGACGAGGTGATGGTAACGAAACGGACATTTCAGAGCCTCGGGTCGACCGGTTCGCTCCCCGAAGACGCACTCGTGCACGCGATGGACGGGCTCGTTCTGCCCGCGTCGCAAGGTGGGGGTGGGACGGAATAGTTCGGTAGGCCCGACTGGGCGCGCGGCCGGGGCAGCGCACCGGAGCGATGGGCCAGGGCGATTGCCTCCTCCAGCCACGCGAGGCGCTCCGCTGGCGTCGCGCGCAGCACGGCGGCTTGCTGCGCGTCACGAACGGCCTCCCAGGAGCACGACCACTCGTTTCCATCGTCCTCTTCAGGCCTTCCCATGACGCTTCGCGATGCTCTCCAGAACCTGGATATCTTGAAGGTCCTGGGGCCGACCGGCAAGTCGTTTCAGAGCGATCAAGTCACCGATGGACGCAATTCGAGCTTCGGTCCCTCCAATCTCGACCAGCACGGAACGCGACCACAACTCTTCGAAGTCGATGGGATGCTCGACGAACAAGTCGAGCTCTCGCATTGGACTGTTCGGATCCCAGAACGAGAATACGCGCATGCCCTTGTCGCGGATCCAGGCAGCGCGACACGCCGGATCTGCAAAGTCCTTCGCCGCCACGGGGGGCCGAGGTCGCAGGCCGAGTTCCGTGACCGCGTCGAGAAGGCGCGTCAGCCCCTCCCTCTCGAACTCCACGATGACGTCGACATCCGCCGTGAGCCGCGCGTGTCCGTGCAGCACCGTTGCCACGCCGCCAACCACCACGTACCGCCCGCCGCTCGCGTTGAGCGCTTGGAACAACGGTACGAAGAGCGCCACGGAGAGACCCTATCCCGGTCAACCGCAGGGAGCAAAGGCGTGCGCCACTCGGTGTTGAAGGCCGCTCTCGGGTGTAGTGCCCGGCCCACGCCAAACTGACGTCGTGTCGGTGCGCCAGACGCACACCGATAGTTCGGTCCTCACGGGAGGGAGGATCGATCTCCGGCCGCGCCCGCCTTCGCGCCTTCGCGGCAACGGCGTGCCAGCTCGCCAGAAGCAGCTCTCGGCGGCCCTCGCAGCGCTCGCTTCACCCAGGAGGCTGCGCCGCACCGCTAGCAACGTGATCCCCGATGTCAGTCTGCAGTGGGACTCAGCGCGCCGTGGCCAGATCGGCTCACGAGCTGTGCGGCCCCCCCCCCGGGCGGTGACGCATACGTCAGGGAGCGAGTCCGAGCTGGGCCGCCAGACCGGCCGCGTCCATCACGCCCCAGTGTTCGACCGCCTTGCCGTCACGCATCTTGATGATGTCGATCGCCTCGATGCGGAACGTCTTGCCGCTCGCGGGCGCGCCCATGAACGCGCCGAGCTGCGTCCCACTCATCGTGAGATGGCCGACGACAAGGTCACCTTCGACGACCGCGCGTGTCAGGTCGACCTTGAGATCGGGGAATGCAGCGCGGAACTCGACCAGGCCGGCCTTGAACCCGGCGAGCGTGCCGGCATGGCCGGGCCACGGGGCATGATCGATGAACGCCGGGTCGACGTAGGTATCGGCAGCGGCGACATCGCCGCGGTTGAAGACGTCCTGCATGAAGGCTTCGAGGCGTTGCTTGGAGTTGCTGGTGTTTGACATGGGATTCTCCGGAGTGGGTTGGGGGGTGCTTGCGCAAGCGCTCGCGGCACAGATGACCACGAGCAGCTTCATGTCCTCACCCTAGCGGCACGCCGAACTACCTGAAATGCTTGGGACTGCAGGTCCACCGTGCAAGAATGCAGGGTGTGAACTGGGATGACCTTCGTTACGTGCTCGCCGTCGGACGTCACGGGACGCTCGCGGGCGCCGCACGGTCCCTCGCGGTCGACGCGACCACGGTCGGGCGCAAGCTGGTCACGATCGAAGAGGCGCTAAAGGCACGACTGTTCGATCGCACGGCGGATGGCTTCGTCCCGACCCACGCAGGCCAGCTCGCGCTCTCGCGCGCGACCGAGATCGAAGAGCGCGCGCTGGCGCTCGAGCGCGAGGTCGCGGGACACGATGCGCGCATCGAGGGGCCGGTCCGACTCACCGCGGTCGATTCGTTCTTCGATGGGTTCTTGCTGCCCCGCCTGCCCGCGCTGTGGGCCAAGCACCCCGGGCTCGAGCTATCGCTGGTCTCCGACGTCCGCGTGTTCGACCTGTCCCGACGCGAGGCCGACGTCGGCATCCGCTACAAGAAGCCGACGCAGGCCGCACTCGTCGGCCGCAAGCTCGGCACGCAGGCGGCGGGCCTGTATGCATCACGCGCGCTCGTGCTGGACAACGCGCCGCCACTGATCAGCCTGCCGCAAGTGTTCGAGCACGCCAAGGAGGCGCGCGTGCTCCACGAGCACTTCCCCACCGGGCGCATCGTCGCGCGCTGCAATACCGCGGCGCACATGATCACGCTTGTTCGCGCGGGCGCAGGTATCGCGCTCATCGACTGCTTCGCTGCCGATCCAGATCCGCTGCTCCGCCGCGTGGTCCCCGAGCCGGTGCTGCTGGACGAGTTCTGGGCCGTCGTCCATGTCGACATGCACCGCGCACCCCGCGTGCGAGTCGTCATGGACTTCCTGGCGCAGGTCATCGCCGCCGAGCAGTCCCTGCTGCTCGGGCAGGCGAGCTGACAGCGCCAGTAAGCGAGCGTGTTGCCTTCGACAAGATCGGCACTGGAGCTCACCGAGTCTTCGACGACGATCGTCGCGCTCTCTAACCGGCTGGGGCGACGAGATCCGCGTGAGCTTCTCCGTGCTCCGTGAGACCAACGGCGTCAACATCTCTGAGCGCCCGTTTCTGCTGCAATTGGTCGAGGCTGCCGCTGAGCTCTAATCACCCGCCCTTTGCTCTGCGGGTGCGGGTGCGGGAGTGGGTTTGACGATGGCGGACTTCGTCGCACCCCTCCGGCCCTCCGGGTATCGCGAAGCGCGTCGTTGACGGGGAGCTCCAGGTATCCAGAGGATGGACAGTCGGCGCCGGCGCTGCTCGAGTGCGCGGACCTCGCCATGTACGCAGCCGAGCGACAGAGGAAGGGCTGGGAACTCTTCAGCCGGGTCCCCCGGGCTGACACCTCCGCAACCTAGGCCGCTGAGTTCGGCAAGCGCCGTTCGAGCCCAGCGGTGGCCGCGCGTCAACGTTCCATAATGCGCGCGAGCGCTTCGAACACGAACGTCCTTCGCGCGGATGATGCGATGCTCTGAGCGAAGCGTCGGGCTTCCCTTCGCCGAAAGCTCCGCGGGAGCTCGAGCTCGGGCAACGCCCGAAAGAGTTTGCTCTTCGTGGGCGCGAGGTAGAGGTAGTCGACCAGTGCCTTCTCCGGTGTGGCGACGTCTCCGGTGGACCGGGCGTCGTACTCGTAGCCCCCAAAGAACCCTGGGCTGAGTTGGTGGAACGACACGACCCCCAGTGGAGTCTCCACACGCCGAGTCGGCGCGAGCGTCGCGGCGTAGATTACGAAGGGCACCTGCTCGATGAGGCCATGGTGGTACAGAGCGGAGTGAAACGAGACGTAGCTTGGCGATGGCGACGACAGCGCTCGAGGAAGAGCGAACGGCGCGAGCGTCGGTAGGGCGTAGCGCCCCCGCGCCAGCCGAACGACGTGTCCGCTCGCCGCAAGTCGCCCCAGCAATTGTGAGGCGTGGTCGCGCCGGATGCGCCACAAAGCCGCAGCATCGTTGGTGTGAAACGTGGGCACTCCCGCCTCGAGCAACCGGGCGTGGGCGTCGGTCAGCTTCACGGTCCACCGGGTCCCAAGAGCTCCACGCAAGCGAGCCGCATCCCGTCGAACGCTGCTTCGGACTCGTAGACGTGCTGCTCCTCGGGCGGCAGGTACGCGATCACTTGCGCTACGAATGCGTCGGAGGTCACCGCTGCGGCACGCTCCCGGGCCTGCCGCCGTAGGGCGTCGTCGACAGTCGCCTGCGACTCGGGGTATCGGCCGAGCAGATGCTGCAGGTCGAACACGTCCCGGGCCTGGGTTTCGCTTCGCCCAGCCAATGCTCGGACCTTTTGCAGGATTGCCCGTTCCGCTCGATAGTGGCTCACCAGCGCGGGGACGACGCCGTAGCGGCCGCAGAGCACGGGACTGAGGGGCGCGACTTCGCTCCCTTCGTCGAGGCCGCGCCTGCTGAACTCCAGCTTGGTGTGCAGTGTCTGCCCTGGGAGAGACAGCCCGACCTTCCAGCGCTGGGTGGTTGGTGGCTGATTCGGGGCAGAGGCTCGTTCGAGCTGTACACCCTGCGTGCGCAGCACCAACGCGAGGGGTCGGCTGCTGAGCAGGCGCTCGATCTTGTTGCGCAGCGTGCCCTCCGCCACCTGCGCGATGTCGAGGTCGAGATCCTCCGAGTACCGCGGGCTCCCGAAGAAGAAGCGCAGATTGCACCCGCCCTTGACGGAGTAGAGCCGCTGGTCGAGCTGACTCGCGAGCTGACCCAGCAAGGCAAGGTGGAAGAACTCCACGGCTTCGCGAGAGGAGAGCACTCCCGATAAGTTGCATAATTGACATATTTGTCAAGAACGCAGCATATCAATGGGGCCGCTGCCACCCGAACGCTCGCCCCCGCGATCCGTGATGCCGCTGAACCATCGACTGGACACAGATGGGCGAGTCGGACTGGTCGCCGTACCCGATCCCGCTGCTCTCCGGTGAGGTGTGCCCAGTGCAGGCCTTCGGGTACGCGCTGCGCCACAGCACGCGCAAGGCCTACTACTTGTTCGAGCGCAACGACCTGTACGCGCTGATGGACGGCCACGTCCGTACCTTCGACCGCTTCAAGGGGTGCGCCAGGACTTGCATCTACGACAGTCAGAAGCCCGTCGTCCCGCGCTGGGAGGGGCAGCAGGCGATCTTCAACCCGCGCTTCCTCGCCTTCGCGGCCCACTACGAGTTCCAGCTCGAGGCGGTGCGCGGCAAGCCCAACGCCAAGCCTCGCGTCGAGCGCAATTTCTGGGAGTTCGAGCGCTCGTTCCTCAATGGCCGCTCGTTCCGCGACTTCGACGACATCGTGCGGCAGCTCGCCCACTGGCTCGACCACACGGTCGACCACCGTCGTCGCCATGGTCGCACTCCGCTCGAGCGCTTCGAAGAAGAGCGCGAGCACCTCTTGCCGCTTCCACGTCATCCGTACGACACCGCCCGTGTCGCCTACCGCATCTGCAGCATCGACGGCTTCGTCGACTGGGCAGGCAACCGCTACGCCGTCCCCTACGACCACGTGACCGACCTCTTGCCCGTGCGCGTCACGCAGCATGAGCTCTTCGTCTACGCCGCCAACCTCGCGTGCGTCGCACGCCACGAGCTTGCGCCCCGCGGCGGGGGACACAAGCTCGACCCGACACCTCGCCTTCCTCGGACTGACCCACACCCTCGCCTCCCTCGACGACTTGCTTGCGTGGGCGAGCCGCGAGCGCCCCGTGCACTCCGCCTGGCTCGAGCACGTGCTCGGCGCCGAGGTCGGCCACAAGAGCGCACACCGCATCGAGCGCCGCATCCGTAACAGCGGCCTCGTCGAGCGAAAGACCCTCGAGGCCTTCGACTGGGACTTCCAGCCCACCCTCGACAAGGACTTCATCCTCGAGCTTGCTCGCCTCGACTTCGTCCGCCGTCACGACGACGTGATCATCACCGGCAAGCCTGGCACCGGAAAGAGCCACATCCTCAAGGCCTGCGGCCTGAGTGCCTGCGAGCAACGCATCGCCCTCCGCTATGCCCGCTGCGTCGATCTGCTCGACGACCTGCACGTCGGCCTCGCCGATGGCACCTACCCGAGTCGCCTCCGTGCCTGGGTGCGCCCGGCCTTGCTGATCATCGACGACGTCGGCCTCGGACAGGTGCGCAAGCGCGGCGACGAGCCCACCGCCGCTCACACCCTCTACAACCTCATCGACCGCCGCCACGGCCACTCATCGACCGCCATCACCTCCAACATCGACCTCAGCCACTGGGGTCGTTACCTCGGCGACGCCGTCGTGACCGCAGCCATCCTCGACCGCCTGGCCATGCACGCCATCCGCATCGACGTCGACGGACCGAGCTACCGCCAGCGCGTCGCTGCCGACCGCGCCACCAAGCGCAAGAAGTCCAAGGAGCCAACTGAGACCCCTGAGCCGGAGCAGCCATGATCGCACGCCTGCGCCCACCGCTCGACGTCGGCGACCTCGACCAACAGATCGTCGCCGCCCTCGCCCTCGCCGACCTTTCCCTCGAGGCCCTCGTCGCCGCCTTCTTCGTCCAGCACCCCAGGCTCGACGAGCCGCCGCGGAGGCCAGCCCCGGGTGGCTCTGTTCCAGGCCCGGGAATGGATCAGTGTTAAGCCGCCGCTGAAGAGGGTGGACGTCGCCGCTCGGCGTGCCTACCGTGGGCGACCGTTCCAACTAGTGGAGGAGTCATGGACCACGCTGCACACGCACGGGCGCTGTTCGAGCGCAATCACTTCGTTGCCACGATCGACCACGCACTCTTGGCCGCCAAGGAGCTCGGGCCGTCGCCCGCAGCGCTCGAGATGCGTGTGCTCGTCGGCCGCGCGCTCGAGCAACTGCGTCAGCATCCGCCGGCCCTGCACTGCCTCGAGCAGATCTTGGCCGAAGCGCCGGACCATGCGCACGCGCTCGCCCATCGGGGAGGCGTCTCGGATCGCATGCTGCAGCGCGAGCCCGCGAAGGCCGATCTGCGCCGCGCTCTCGAGCTCGATCCCGACTACCCGTACGCGTGGGAGAATCTGTTTTATGTCTCCTTCGACACCCAAGACCCGGAGACGTGCGATCGCGCGCTCTCGAACCTGGAGCGTCTCGGCGCGGAGAAGGGCTACCTGTACCGGCTGCGCGGCAAGCGGCGCCTCGACGCAGGCGACCGCGATGGCGCCGAGAGCGATCTGAGAAAGGCGTGCCTCCACGTGAAGGGGGACCCCGTCGCGGCGGAGATCTTGGTGCAGGCCGGCTTCCCCCTCGTCTCGGGCGACGAGCACTTCATGTTCGGCACCACGCTCGAGCAGTCGAACCCGGCCCTGGGAGTCGAGCACTGCAGCAAGGCCCTCGAGCTCGGGCTGTCTTCGCCCAGGCGCGATCTGCGCACGGTGGATTACCTGGGCCGGATGCTGGGCGCGCTGGGGCGCAAGGACGAAGCGGTGGCGGCGGCGCGGGCGCTGACGGAGCGCCACCCGGACCGAGCCGATACTTGGCTGACGCGCGCAGCGATCGACGGCGAGACGGCGTCCTTCGCCAAGGCACACGAACTCTCGGCGAAGGAGGCCGCTGTGCTCTACGCGCGACACCTGTTTGCCCAAGGGGACAAGCCAAAGGCGCTCGAGATCTGCTCCAAGCACGCCACCGACGATCCCATGGACGCCAGCGCGCAGGTGCTGCTCGGGGAACTCTACCGCTCCCTGGAGCAGATGGACGACGCCAAGGCGGCGTGGCTTCGCGCGGAGGCCTTGGGAGACGCGCAAGCCCGCAAGCTGCGCACTCAGACCTTCGGCAACGAGCGCGGCCTGGATCACTTCGACGCGGCCCTCGACCTGCTCGACCAGCGCATGCAGGCCGACGCGGTCGCCGAGTTCGAGACGGCTGCCGAGGCGTTCCGCAAGGAGGCGCGCGTGCCAGGCGATGCGCCGAGCCGCTACCTCTCCAAGGCCCTGTACAACTCGGCGTTCTTGCGAGAGCTCGAGGTGCCCGACTCCGTCATCGAGCCGAACCTGCGCGAAGCGATCGCGCTCGACCCCGCGTACCCCGACGCCTTGTGCGCCTTGGGCAACCTGTGCATCAGGACCGACCGGCTCCAAGAAGGGCTCGAGTACCTGGCCAGGGCGGGAGCCGCGGATCCCTCGGCAGGCCAGCCTTGGTTCTATCGAGCGCGCCATTTCGCTGAAAATGCAGAGCACGAGAACGTGCTCCCGGACGCGACGCGAGCCTTCGAGGCGTACCGCAATCGCGGCCAAGGGCGGTTCGCGGCCGACGCCGCGATGATGCGAGGCGAGGCGAACGAGGCGCTCGGACGCCTGCAGGACGCCAAGCGAGACTACGACTTGGCGTACGACTTCGGACACCCCATTGGCTACGCGCGAGGGGATCACATCCGCACGCGGATCGCCGCCGAGGATCCTTCGAGCGTGGACGCTAGTGAGATCCTCGACAACGTCATCGAACGCATCGAAGCCAACGAGTGCCCATCGGCGCACATCGACTTCTTGAAGGCGCGGACCCAGAGCTCGGACAAGGCCTCCGCCCTCGTCGCCAAGCTCGAGGCGGACGAGGAGCTCGAGCCCGACGAGGTGGACTGGCTGGTGGAGTTCCTCGAGTCCTCGTGACGGCGCCCGGACGGTTCTCCCGCGCGTGGCTGCGGCTGGCGCGGCGTGGGGACTACTCCGGCGAGGGCACGGCAGATCTCGCCGCGTTCTCCCGCGCCGTGGCCGAGCACGGGCCCCATCGGCTCGTGCTCGGCGCGGTCACGTTCACGACTCCTGACCCGGAGTTGCCCGTCGCCTCGTCGGGCCGCGTATCGATCGCGACGCGCGACGATGGCACCCGCTTCGAGCTCGAGCCCGAGTCGGGCGGGGTGTGGTGCGTGCGCCCGAACGGTGAGGCCGCGCGTGACTATGCGGATCTCGACGATCTGCTGCGCACGTACTACCAGCCGTCCAAGGACAGCGCCGGGCTCGGCGCCGCGCTCCGGGAGATCGACCGCTACGACCAGTACTTCGCCGAAGGAGCGTTCGAACGAGCTTGCGTCGAGGCGCGCGAAGCGCAAGCGAACGGGCAGGTCGGCTTCTTGCCCACCCACGACATTCCCCCCGACCCGGTCTCGCTGACCTCGCCCAGCAAGGCTCTTCGCCTGTCGACGCATCCGGTGCGCACGCGCGTGGTCAGCCTCGACTCCGGCGCCGAGACGGTCGTGCTCGAGGGCTGGTGGCAGCTCGAGTCGGCGTGGGTCGCGGACGATCGGGTGTGCGTGCTGTGCAGCGAGGGGAAAGTCGAGCTCGATCGCCACGATCCCGAGGTCGCGACTCTCGACTCCCTGAATGGCGCGTTCCCGGGTTCGGAGCGATGGGCGAAGGTGCAGTCCAAGGGTCTGCTGCACGTCGTGAGCGCGACCGGGGATTATCTGTATCAGATAGAGGTCCTCGCCGAGCACGTTCAGTCCGCGATGGACGGACGCGTCGTGGTGCTCACGCGCGCGGCCCGCAAAGATCGCTGGGGGACGGTCGTGCTCGGAGCCACGGACGCAGGGGTGATGGTGCTCGCCAAACACCCGGCGGACATCGGGCCGCTGCGCGTCGGGAGCGATCGCATCGTAGGCTCTCACGGGTTCGAGCTCTTGGGCGTGTCCGAAGCGTTGCGAGCGGCGGGCGCGTGGCGCGTACAGAAGATCCACGACCGGCTCGCCCTCGAGACGCCGCCTGCGCCGCCTGCGAGCGAGCTGCGCTTCGACGGCTCGAGCGCACTCTGGCTAAACCTCCGCTCCGACGCGCGTCGACCGTCGGTCCGTGACCTGGAGGCGCTCGGGATCGATGTGACTGCGGTGGGAGAGGTCAAGCGCCATGCGCTCTCGCCCGACCGGGCGCGCTGCGCCGTCGCCACGCTGGACGCCGTGTGGGACGTCGACGTCGGCACTGGCGCCATCGAGCCCGTGTACCGCTGTTGGCCCCAGGTGCTGTCCGTGCAACGCGGCCAGGATGAGTGCTGGCTGCTCCTGAGGGTGTTCCAGGCTCACTCGGAGGTTCAACGCTTCTGCCTTCGCGACGGCGTGTGGGCGCGGGATCTCAGTCTCCCCGTGACTGGCTTCGACCAGCTCCACCTCGGTGGCGGCGGCCGGCTGCTGGCCTTGACCCTCCAGAACTCGCCGCCGGAGCTGGCCTTCACGGTGTTCGTCGGCGTGGACGGCGAAGGCGCGCTCCATCACCTCGGTCGGCTCAATCGCGTGGTGTCCGCTGTGTGGGACGAGGGCGACCGAACGTACGCGGAGCTGCTCGGTGGCACGGCGTACGAGCTCAGCGGCGTCGACGCGGCCCTGGAGCAGTCACGCACCAGGGAGACTCGACCGCTGCGCGCGATCGTGTTCGACGTGGCGGGTCACTACGGCAAGCGTGAGTTTCTCCCGCGCTACGACCACGACTTCGGCTTCATCGATCGCGAGGGCCATCGGGTCATCGACTTCCAGTTCACGTCGGTGTTCGACTTCGAGGGCGGCGCGAGCCGAGTCGCTCACTTGGGGCCTAGGTTGTTTGGTCTGGTCGGCCCGAGCGGCGAGCTCCACGAGCCGCACTACTACAGCTGGATTGGACCGCTGTCTGGCGGTTGCCGTCGCGTGGCCCGAGGCGAGCCGGACATCCTGGGTCGCTTCCCCGCGGTGGCGCTGTGGGGGCTCTTGCGCCGCGACGGCCAGTGTGTGTGGCTGCCCGCCGCGCGCGCGTTGACCGACATGGTGGAGGGCTTCGCTCGCGTCGAGTGGTCGGCGGGCGGCTACGACTTGGTTGACCGCGACGGCGGACTCCTGTTCGGCGAGCCTGTCTCCGGTTGCGGCACGTTCCGCGAAGGTCGCTGCGCCGCGTCGGTCGGCGAGCTCTGGGGCTACGTCGATGACCGGGGCAGCTGGGTCGTCGAGCCGCGTTTCCAGCAGGCGAGCGCGTTCTCCGAGGGCGTGGCTGCCGTGAGGCTCGCCGGCGGGGGCTTTCGCTTCATCGACCGCGACGGCGACTCGCGCGGGGACGCCGAGTTCGATGAAGCGGGCTTACACTGCGGCGGGCTCGCGCGGGTGCGTCGCGGGGATCGCTGGGGCTACGTGAACGACCAGGGGGCGCTGGTGATCGAAGCGCGCTTCGAGCAAGCTCGAGACTTCGTCGAGGGACTCGCGGCGGTGCGCCTCGGAGAGGCTTGGACGTGGATCACGCCGACCGGTCGCGCCCTGGGCGAGCCCCGCTACGAGCGAGTCTTCGACGCGAGCGCAGGCATCGGTATCTTCGAGCACCGCGGAACCAGAGGGTTCGTCTCTCCGTCCGGCGAGACGCTGGCGGAGGGTCTCGAGAGCGCCCACGAGTTCCGTGAGGGCCTCGCGGCGATCCAACGACGCGCACGCTGGGGATTCCTGGACACCGCCGGGCAGCTCGTGATCCCTCCACGCTTCGCCGGCGTGATGGGCTTCTCGGAGGGCCTGGCCGCGGCGCGCAGCGGCGGTGCGTGGGGCTTCATCGACGCGACCGGAGAGTTCGTGATCCCACCCCAGCTCTCGAGCTGTGGATCGTTTCACGGCGGGCGCGCGTGGGTCAGGCGTCCGTACCCGTGATGGCCCGTGCCGGCCGGTGGACCGCCGGACGCCTCGGTCTCACGCCCGGGCCGACGCGCGCACCAGGGTTCCGCCCTTGGGCGCGAAGGTGATGGCTCGTCGCACACGGAGGTCGAGCCTACCAGAGGGTGCGGACCGACGAATGGACTCTGGCCGCGCGGCGCAGGCCGAGTGAACTCGGTCGACGGGGGCGGAGGCGACGGATAGGCTCCGTGCATGGCACGAGCAGGGACGATGTTGTTGGCGCTCGCTCTGAGCGCGCTCGGCTGCGGAGACGACGGCGCCGACAGACCGAGCGACCCGGTATTTCCGGAGAGGGACTGGGAAGCCGAGGCCGACCTGCTGTTGGCGGGGCCGGACTGGTATCGCCACGCGGTGTTCTACGAGGTGTACGTGCGCTCGCTGCAGGACTCCGACGGCGACGGTATCGGGGATTTGCCCGGGCTCACGTCGCGCTTGGACGACCTCAGGGCGCTCGGAGTGGATGCCTTGTGGCTCATGCCCATCATGCCCACGCCCTTCAAGGACTCGGGCTACGACGTGGCGGACTACGAGGGCATCAACCCGGACTACGGCGCCATGAGCGACTTCGAGGCGCTGCTCGACGCCGCTCACGCCCGCGGCATGCGCGTGATCATCGACTTGGTGCTCAATCACACGAGCAGTGAGCACGCCTGGTTTCAGGAGTCCCGCGCCGACAAGACCAACCCAAAGGCGGACTGGTACGTCTGGAGCGACACGCCTTCGGACCCCAACAACTCCTGCGGCACGCAGAACGTCGTGTTCGGCCCGAGCGCCTGGGAGTACGACGCGGGCCGCGATCAGTACTACTTTCACCGCTTCTACCCGGAGCAGCCGGACCTGAACTACGAGAGCCCCGAGGTGGTGGCCGCGACCCTCGACGTCGCGCGCTTCTGGCTCGACAAGGGCGTGGACGGTTTTCGCTGCGACGTCATCAGCCTGCTCTACGAGTCGGCGGACGACTGCGGCTTCCTCGACAAGACCAAGGCCTACATCAAGCAACTGCGTCAGGTGGTGGACGAGTACCCGGACCGGGTGCTCGTCGCCGAGCCCACGAACCTGACGGACGCCAAGTCGTACTTCGGAAGTGGCAACGATCAGTTCCACATGGCGTTCCACTTCGGCTTTGGTTACTTCTGGAGCCTGCAGTTCGGCTCGCAGAACGCCGCAGCCACGCTGGCCACCTTTCAGAACGCGCTGACGGAGTACCCGGCGGGCAGCCAAGACGCGCTCGTGATCGGCTCGCACGATGTGGTGCGCGCGTTCGACGCGGCGCAAGGCGACGAGTCCCGCCATCGCCGCGCCGCGCTAATCCAAATGACCATGCGAGGATCACCCTTCATCTACTACGGTGAAGAGCTCGGCATGCGCTCGGGTACGGCGAAGGTGGTGGACTTTCGCGACAGCGCGCGCACTCCCATGCTGTGGAGCGGAGGGCCGGGCTACGGCTTCACGACGGGTACGCCGTGGCTCCCCTTCGGCGCCGACGCCGACAGCACCAACCTCGAGGTGCAGCAGGGCGACCCGGCCAGCATGCACTCGTACTACCGCAGTCTACTCGGCCTGAGACGCGGCCGCGCGGTGTGGGGCAGCGGCGACGCGGAGATCCTGAGCGTGGATCACGCGGGGGTCTTCGCCGCCCGGCGCTTCGACGCCGACCAGCGCTACGTCGTAGTCGTGAACATGACCGACGACCCCGTGTCGGCCAAGCTGGCGCTTCCGGGAGGTGAGTCACGCCCCGGCCGCGTCCTCGGGCAGGGCACGCTCACCATCGAGGGCGAGGCCGGCACGCTCTCGATGCCCGCGCGCCAAGGGGCAGTGTTCAGGACGAAGTGAGGGCGCTCAACAAGGCGTGAACAGCGCGCAGGACCAGGTGCCCGAGTGCTGGCACACGCAGACGGGCTTACAGAATCCCGACGTCTGACAGAACTGACCCGGCGTCGAACAAGCCGCACCGTCATCGATGGTGGACGGGCAGCCCTGGTTGGGCGGGGCCTGGGGCGCGCAGTCCCACTTGCCGGCTTCGCACTTGCACGCTTCGCCGTTGCTGCCGTGGGGGCTGCAGACCATCTGAGCGTTGGTGCAGCTCTGTCCGTCTGCGACGATCGAGGGCAGCCCTGCGGGCGCCGTGCCAGCATCGGAGTTCGCGCAGGTGAAGCTGCCGCCCCAGCAGAGACACGCGTCGGTGCTGGTCTCGCACCAGGCGCCGGGGTGACTGCACAGCGTCTTGCACTCGTGAGGCGCGCACTCCCAGGTGCCCGTCGCGCACTTGCACGACTCACAGGAGTACTGACAAATGGCGGCCCCGGGAACGCACTCGCTGCCGGCGGTTGGTGGCGTGTCACTCGGACAACCCGGCACGACGCCGCCGGCTCCGCCGGACGCGGCGCTGCCACCAACGCCGCCCACTCCGCTGGCGGCCGCTGCACCCCCGCTGCCGGCGCTCGCGCCGCCGCTCGCCGAGGCTCCACCACTGCCACCCGCCCCGGGGGAGTCGCTGCTCGTCGAGCCGCACGCCACGAGGGAGAGGGTGGCGCCGATCACCCACCAGGTCTGGAGTCGCTTCATGGTCGTGCCTCGCTCTTGACGCTGCCCGCTGCGGGCGCGGTTGCCCAAGTGTACCACCAAAGTCGACGGGGCGGCGCTGAGCGTCCGACGCGTCCGACACGCCACGAAGCAGTTGCCCTTCTACTGCCGAGGCCTGGGTAGTACCCTCGGGCCATGGAGACCTTCGCCATCGCACGGGACTGGGCATGGAGGGCGCCGCTGCTCATCATTGGGGCGACCGAGTCGCGCTCCGTGGCGACCCTCGAGGAAGAAGACATCGATCTGCGCTTCGGGATCGCGCACGTCCGCATCCCCTACGCCAACGTGCGCGCGCTCGCTGAGCGCGACTGGGCCTGGTGGCTCGGCTACGGGATCCGCATCGCCAGCGACAAGACGCTGGGCCTGGTCGGCTCCAGCCACGGCGTGGTGCAGATCTCCCTGCGCGAACCGACCGTGAACGGCGTGCTGTTCATGAGACACCCGAAGCACGTCGCGGTCTCCCTGACGGACCCCGCCGCGTTCATCGCCGCGGTGACGGCGCGCTTGCCGCCCGCGGCATGACTTGACTCGACTTGGGCCGGGGGACCCAAGGCGCCTTCTTGGCCCGAGGCTTCGATCGGGGGGATCATGCTCGGCGCGATGCGTCGATTGATCGGGATCGGGCTGTGTGGCGCCGGGCTCGCGGGCTGCGCCGACGTGCAAGCTCCGCCCGCGGGCAGCGACGCCGTGACCGCGTCGGACCAACCTCAGGAGCCGGAGCCCACGGCCATCCTGTACCCTCTACCGTCGCCTCCCCCGGCGGTGCTCGGCTCGCTGGCGCCGCGGGTCTACATCCGCCGCGCGCCGTCGCTCTCGAGCGCGGAGATCGGCGCGCTGCACCTCGGTAGCATCGTCGAGCTCGCGTCCGACGAGCCTGCGGGGTACAGCGGCTGTCGCGGCGGCTGGCTGGCGGTCAAACCCAGCGGCTACGTGTGTCAAGACGAGACGGTCACCCGTGACGTCGCGACTCATCCGGTGCTGAAGCTGCTCGCGCGCTACGCGGGCGACTTCGAGGCGCCGGCGCCGTATCGCTGGGTGGAGTCGAAGCAAGCGCCGCTCTACCGGGTCGTCCCGACGCCGCAGCAGCAGCGGCAGAGCGAGCCCGGTCTCGCGGACTACCTCGCGCGTCTCGAGCGCGCGCGCAGCGGAGGTCGCGCGTTGCCGGCTGCGTTCGCGGACATCGATCTCGCGGCCACCCCTGCGAGCGTGGGCCCGCCCTCCTTCCTCACGAACGGCGCGCGCTCGCCGCTCGATGCGCTGCTCGCGCCGAACGACTCCCGCCCGCGCAAGAGCGTGGTGTCCGCGCGCTCCACCGTGGCGGTGCTCGCTGAGTTCTTCGCACACGAGCGCAGCTACTGGCTCACCAGCGACCTGCTCGTCATCCCCAAAGACAAGGTGGCGCCCAAGACGCCCTCCGCGTTCGCCGGCGTGCGGCTCGGCACGCGAGTCCGCTTGCCGTTGGCGTTCATCCGCCGCGACGACGCGCCGAAGCTGCGCGTTGCCGCCGCAGGCCCGGTCGTCACCGCCAGCCTCGGCCCGAAGGAGCGCGCCGAGCTCGAACCCACGGGGCGCTCCTTTCCGCGTTCGAGCTACGTCGAGCTCACGGGCAAGTCCCTGACGCGCAACGGACGACGCTACCTCGAGACCCGCGACGATGGTCTGTATCTCGAGGACGACGCGCGAGTAGCGGTCGTCGCCGAGGAGCCGCCGCGGGGCTTCGAGCTCGCGGGCGGAGAGAAGTGGATCGACGTCAGCATCTTCCGGGGCACCCTCGTCGCCTACGAGGGTCGCCGCGCCGTCTTCGCGTCACTCATC
Organism: Polyangiaceae bacterium; assembly: GCA_019637295.1. Taxonomy (GTDB): domain Bacteria; phylum Myxococcota_A; class Polyangia; order Polyangiales; family Polyangiaceae; genus JACKEA01. Next base: position 50,899 of record JAHBVX010000012.1, on the reverse strand, counting down.
TCGCCGGGCGCCATGGGCTACCAGCGCGACGCCGACGGCTCCTTCGCCAAATACACGACTCCCACCGGCACCTTTCGACTGGAGTGGAAGCACCGCTCCACCACCATGAGCCCAGACCCCGAGCGCCCCAGCTACTCCCTGGCCGAGGTCCCCTGGACCCAGTTCTTTCACATGCCCTTCGCTCTGCACGCGACCTATTGGCACGATCGCTTCGGCGAACCCAAGAGCGGCGGCTGCATCAACCTGAGCGTCGCCGACGCGAAGTGGCTGTTCGACTGGACCGAGCCACGGCTGCCGCCAGGCTGGCACTCGGTGCGCTCCGGCGGCGAGAGCGGCCCGGGGACTTGGGTCCGAGTGCGGTAGGGCGCGTCGCCGCGCGTCGAGGCTCGCGCTTAGCTCGACAGCGACCTAGGCCCCGCCAACGGATCTCTGAAGTCGGGGGGCAGGTCCAGCTTCGCCTTCCGTCCAGCGCATCTCGTCGATTAGCTCGGTGACACCACGGACAAGGTGGACGTGAGCGCGACGCACGTCGTTCTACGCAACTGGTCGCGCGCGGGGACGATAGGTGTCCATCCCCGCGAACCGGAGACGAGAACACGATGCAGCCTGTCACCTACGCGCTCACCATTGCGATTGCGGCTGCGCTGCTCGCGAGCTCGCTGTGCTCCCACCCTCGCGTCGGCGATGCTGCCCAGCGCCGGTCCCTCGCGCTGGTGCTCGGCCTATCCGCTGGACTCGGGCTGGTCGTGGGCGGAGCGCAGTGGCTCGAGGGCCAACTCGAGCTCGTGCTGCGTTCGGCGCTGAAGCTCTGAAGGGCGCGCAGCTCAGTCGCCGTCCTCTTCGGACCCACCGCCATACCGACTCGGCGCGGCTCCTTGCGGGCTGCCGGCTCCGGGGCTCCCGCCGGAGTAGACGCTGGCCGCGTTGTGGCGATAGACGAGGTCGCCGCCGGCCTGCCCGGTGCGGTAGCCGAGGCCCAAGACGGCGAGCGTCCCGAGTGTCGCCACCGCCGCCGCGGGCAGCCCGGCCCTGCTTCGGCCGAGCGCCAGCCCGAGCAGCATCAACCCCAGGACGGCTCCGCTGGCCCAGACGAACGCCTCAGCCGCTTCTTCGTGCGCCTCGAGGGCAGGCTCCGGCACGACGCGCTCGACCCGGTCCTCCTCGGACTCTCCGGTCTGCAGCGCGAGCAGCCCGGAGCCGAGCAGCAGGGCCTGCAGGGCGACGACGAGCACCCAGCTCCGGACCGGCAGCCACTTGCGCCACCAGGCGACCAGGATCGCACCGGAGAGCAGTGGCATCAGCACTCCCAAGGCGATGGGGATGTGAACGATCTTGGGATGAAAGAACAGGGTGTCCATGATGAGCCCTCCGGCGGTATGTGTACGTGGCCACAGTGGTCCCGAGCGCCGTATGGGGCCATCCTCCGGACGTGATACGAGAGGAGTTGCAGGGACTTGAACGAGCCTGACTTCACATCCGAGCGACCCATCCTCGCGTTCACTCTGGTCGCGTTCACCCTGATGGCGTGCCTGGCGGGGGTCGATCTCGTCTCCGACCTCCGGGAAGGCACGACGATCTCCCACGTCGCCATCGAAGGGACGATCTTGCTCCTCGGGTTCCTGGGTGCCGCGCTGGTCGCTCGCAAGATGATCACGGTCACGCGCCTCGGTCGGGCCGCCTCCGCCGAGGCGCGGGCCCTCGCCGGGGAGCTGGCCAAGAGCGCGGCAGAGGCCGCGCGCTGGCGCAGCGAGGCTCGAAACCTCGTGCACGGCTTGAGCCAGGCCATCGACGAGCAGTTCGATCGCTGGCAGCTCTCTCCCGCGGAGAAGGAGGTCGGGTTGCTGCTGCTGAAAGGGCTGAGTCACCGCGAGATCGCAGAGGCGAGGTCCGTCACCGAAGCCACCGCCCGGCAGCAAGCCCGCGCGGTCTACAAGAAGGCGGGGCTGAGTGGGCGGCACGACCTCGCCGCGTTCTTCTTGGAAGACCTCATGGTGCCGACCCAAGCGGACGGGCCGCGGGCGCTCTGAGCCGCGCGGGATCGCCTGCTCATCCCGCGTTCCCGCAACGCGAGTGACGCCGACACCCTAGAGCAGGCCGACGTGGTGGTAGCGCCGCAGGTCCGGCCACGCGTCGCGCAGGGGACGCGTCGGCTCTCGACAGATGAACACAGGGAGCGCCCGCTCGCGGGGCCACGCCAACGGCGCGTCGACCGAGCGGGTGACCTCGCGGACATCCGCGAAGAGGGCCCCAAGCTCGCTCGCTTCGAAGCCGATGGCGATCGCGACGTCTCCGCGGCCAGCAGGCAGCCCCCACAGGTGGTAGTTCATGTGTCCGGAGGCGACGGGTGGGACGACCCCGGGGGCCTCGATCGCGCGGGCCGCGCCGCGAGCCAGCACCTCGATGGCGCCGGCCTGCCCGTAGTTCGCCGCGAGCACTACCGCTCGGGCGCGGTCTTCGTCGCTCAGGGTCCGTGCGGCGCGGGTCACCGCTGCCGCGTGCTCTCGCCACCCGTGCTGATCGTGGAGCTCGCCGGTGAGGTTCATCGGAGCGGTAGCAAAGCCCACGACCGGCTCGAGCCCCCGATCCACCGCGTCCACCGCCACTATCGGCAGCGCGACGAGCGCCAGTGGCGGCGCCGTGACGAGCAGGCCGACTGCAGCGTACGCAGGCAGTGACGGGCGACTCGCTCGGGACCAGCGCTCGATGGCAACGCCGCCCGCCGCGAACAGCGCGGGGAACGCACCCGCGATGTAGTACGGCTTGGCGTGCGTCAGGAGCAAGACGCCCAGGGTGAGCAGGAAGGTGACCCCGAGCGCGCGGTCCGGTGGGCGGAGCGCTGCTAGCAGGCCGGCCCCCCACACGGGAATGGTCAGTGGATTGAGGTACAGCGCGATGCCGGCGAGGAACAGCCAGCGGGGCACCTTGGACAGCACGGAGGTCGACATGGTGCGCAGGAACTCGACCGTGGCGAAGTCGTGCTGCATCTGCCACCAAACGTTGGGCGCGAACAGCAGCGCCGCGAGAGCGAGCCCCAGCCAGGGCCACCGAGTTCGAAGCGCCGCGCGCAGCGGCGTGAACAGGACGCCCGTCGCCAGGCCGAGAGCCCAAAGCCCCATCGAGTGCTTCGTCAAGAGCCCCGCCCCCACGACCGCGCCGAGCACGAGCCACAGCCGAGGGCTCCCGCCACGAGACAGCTTCACGACCACCAGCGCCGCGCCGCTCCACAGCGCAGGCTCGAGCGCGGGAATGCACAGCAGAGAGCCGGAACGCAGGAACACCGGGCCGACCAGCACGCAGGCCCCCGCGAGCAACGCCGCCCGTGCTCCGCCTCCAAGCGCTCGGACGAGCAAGCAGGTCAGGGCCATGGTCACGGCAGCCGCGAGCGCGGGCACGACCCGCAGCGCGCGCAGATCGTAGCCGAAGGGTGCGCCGACGAGCGCAGTGAGCCAGGCGATCATCGGCGGGTGGTCGACGTAGCCTGCGGCGAGCCGCCGTGCGCACATGACGAAGTAGAACTCGTCGCGGTGGTAGTCCCAGCGCCCGAGCACCGACAGATGGACGGCCAGCTTCGCCGCGACGAGGCCGAGCGATACCGCCCGCCATGCCCGCGCTTCCTTCGGGAGAACGGCAGCGACCATCGAGTCACGCTAGCTGAACGGTCGGCGCGCGAGCGGTCAATCGGACGGCGTCCTCGCGTCGACTACCCGGACTTCGCCAGAGCATCGATGGTCTGCTGCAGCTTCTCGCGCAACTGGTCGGCGGCCCGAGTCCGCTGGCCTGCGATGAAGCGGAGCAGGTCATGGTCGTACACGTACGGATGGCCGAACTTGGACCTCGGGGGGAGGCGATCGAAGTGCTCGTCGAGGAGCTCCGCAAAGCGCCGCAGATCGAGCTTCAGCGCCTCGACCCCGATGGTGTCGATGAGTCGGAGGGCCTCGAGGAACGACTCTGGGCCCCGCAGTTCACCCAGCCTCGTCAGATAGCCGGACAGCTCGGGCCTCGTCGCGGGGACCTCTTGCCACAGACCATGGAGCCAGTCCGACGGAGCGCCGTCCAGGGCCCGGCGATGCGTACCGTGCCGCAGTTGATCGCTGAAGAACGCGTCCCAGTCGCTGATCCGGCTCAGGTCGACGCCGTCGAAGTGACCATCCAGCGTGGTGGGAGCGTCCCGGTGGTACTCATGGCCCGCACCACGAGTGTCCGCGGGAGGCTGCAGCTTGGTGACCGCAGCCAACGTGCCCAAGCTCTCGAGCGCGAGCCCCTCGCCGAACAACCAGGTCAAGCCGCCGTCGACGAAGCGGGGCCACTCGCGTGGTACGCCCGCTACGCCCTCCTCGAGCAACGTATAGTAACTGACGATCTTGAGCTCGCCGCGCACGCGCGCGACGAAGAGGTTTACGGCATAGCCGGGGGGGGCCTGAGGGACGCCTCGCAGCTCGAATCGCAGGGCACCGCTCAGGTATGCCCGGAACAGGGGCTGCTCGCTCAACTGCAGCCTCTCGATGCGGCTCTCTCGGTACTCCTTGATCTGAAAGCAGCAGCGTCTGGCCAGCACGTCTCGGTAGGAGCGCCGACTCGCCAGCGTCAGCGCCGATCGGCCGATGAGGCCGGTAGGATCACCGCCAGGGACGCGGCGGACGAACAGCAGGCGCGCCTGCTCGGGCTCCGTCACGAAGAAGTCCGCGAGCGCTCCTTCGATCCGCAGCTCATCGGCGGGTCCGGGCTCGATCCGAGACAGGAACTCCCACTCTGCGTCGATGAATCGAGCGATGAAATCGACGACGTCTTGCATGGTGTCCGAACCGGCTCCTCGGGTGCTGCGCGCCTCTCGTCAGCGTGGGCGCGGGCTACCATCATGACCTCGGGGACTACCGATTCAAAGGTGGGATGTCCCGGTCTGCCGCTCGCCTTCGGCCGATTCAGGGCCCAGATGGCCTGGCGGGCGGTGTCGCTTGCGCGTAGACTCGGTCTCATGTGGAGAGGTGCGCGGACGGTGGTGGTGTGTGCGCCGTTGCTGGGCTGCGGCGGTGACGACTTCAGCAGCGCGGGCTCCGGCGGAGCGAACGGCAGCGGTGGCAGCGGCGCGAGCGCGGGCAGCGGCGCGAGCGCGGGCAGCGGCGCGAGCGCGGGCAGCGGCGCGAGCGCGGGCAGCGGCGGCGGCGGTGTCGGTGGCAGCGACGGCGGCGGTGTCAGCGGCAGCGGCGGCCTCGCCACGGGTGGCGTGGGCGGGGTCGGGGTCGGCGGTGCGGTGGGTACTGGCGGAGCGACGGCCTGCCTCCCACCCAGCAGCACCCCTCCAATTCTCTACAGCACCCTCGACGACGCCGGCGCCGTCACGAGCCCAGCCATCGGCACCCCCAACGGGCACTTCGCTGGCGGAACCTTCGGCGATGGGTTGTGCGGCGACGCGCTCGAGACTACGGCAGACAACCAGGGCGCCAAGTTCAGCGTGGCCGAGTCGTTCTATCAAGCAGGCTCGGTCGACTTCTGGTTTCGCCCCGTCGACGGCTGCGCCTCGACCGGCGCTCTGCAGCAGCGCGTGCTCTTCCACAAGGCGCATGCCGGGGCCTACCCCGGCATCAGCGTCGCCGTGGTCATCGCGCAGGGCGGAGAAGTCAGGTTGCAGGGTCACTACGCGGCGGAGCCGTCGGCGCTGGTCCTCGTCGGCAACAACACGCCCTTCGTCTGTAACCCCAACGTCTGGACGCGCGTCTCGCTGACTTGGGGCACGGACTTGCGCCTGCTGGTGAACGGCGCGGTCGTCGACAGCAACGCGCTGTCGACGACGGCCAACGGCAGCGGCAACACGAACGTGTACGTCGGTTCCGCGGGCTACAACAACCCCGCCCGCGCGCGGATCGACGAGTTTCGCCTGTTCAGCGTGGTGGCGTTCTAGAGGTGACAGTTGGTCACCCCGGCGTACTCGCGCGGCGTGTACCTCAACGCCGGCGGTGGCGGCACGCCGCGCGCGGTGGCAGACTCTCTGCCCGTGTTCGGCGCGCACCACAACTTGTTCTTCGACAACCAGGACGACTCGGTCATGCAGTCCACCCACGGCGCGGAGGCGTCGTCGCTGTCCGGCGATCCGCTGTTCACCAGCGCCGCCAACGCCGACTTCAGCTGCCGCCCAAGCCGCTGCGGCTGCCGTGTGCCATCTCGCGGCGGCTCGGGAGGCGGCTGGGTCGCGCTCTTGGCGCTGCTGGGTGCGTTCGGCATGCGACGCCGCGCCGGGCTGCGTTCGGGCGTGCTGGCGTTGGTCTCGTTCGGCGCGGTCACGTCGCTCACCGGCTGCTCGGGAGACTCCGGCGAGGGCGGCAGCGGGGCACAGGCCGGAGCGGGCGCACAGAGCTCGGGCGGCACCGGCGCGCAGAGCTCGGGCGGCACCGGCGCGGGCGCCACTTCAGGGGGGAGCGGCGGCGGCGGCGCGACGACGCCCGGCGAGGGGTTGAGCGCAGCGTACCCCGGCGACCAAGGCATCGGCACCCACCCGAGCGTGCTGTTCCACTCGGACTTCGAGTCCGGGATGTCGGGGTGGACGTCGTACACGCAGAACAGCTCCCTGCTCGCGGTGGAGCAGAGCGGCAGCCGCGCCCACGGCGGCTCGGCGTATCTGCGCGCGTCGATCACCCGCACTCAGCTGGCGCAGAACCCGTACCTCTCGGCTCAGGCGCAGTTTCACCTGCCCAACCGCGTGCCCGAGATCTACTGGCGCTTCTACGCTCAGTACGTGGGCAAGACCGCGGTGCCGCACCACTGGATCCGCAGCGCGGCCACCAACGGGACCTTCAACCCAGAGGGTCAGGCCGGCAAGAAGCCCGGAGGCGATCAGGCCTTCTGGTTCAACCTGGACGCGCGCAACGACGGCAGCTTCTTCTTCTACGCGTACTGGCACGAGATGCGCTCCTGGATGTGCAACGATGGCTCCACGGATCCAGGCTGCGCGGGCTACAACGGTCCTTCGAACAACGCCTACTATGGCAACAACTTTCATCCAGCGCAGCAGACCGCGTTTCCACGCGACGACTGGTTCTGCGTCGAGATCCGCGGCAAGGCCAACACTCCCGGGCAGTACGACGGTGAGCTGTGGTTCTGGATCGACGGTAAGCTGGTAGGCGAGTATCGCACGGGCACGCCGCGCGGCCGCTGGCTACGGGAGAACTTCTTCTCGCACGGCCAGTACTACCGCGACGAACAAGACTTCGAAGGCTTCAACTTCCGCACCAGCGCCGAGGTCGGCTTCCAGCGCATCATCCTGGACGCCTACTACGAGAAGGGGACGCTGGACGCCAAGGAGAGCAGCGGTATCGAGGTGCCGGAGGCGCAGGTGATCTGGTATGACGACGTCGTGCTCGCGACGGAGCGAGTGGGGTGCAAGGTGCCTTGACGATCGACCGGCGCCGCGGCACGACGGCGCGTCGCGATCGAGTTCAGTGCGGGAAGGCGTAGCCCGGGCGGTTGACGTACAGAAAGCCGCCGTGAGACAGGAGCATGAGGTTGCCGCCGCCGTCGCTGAGGTCGAGGACGTGGCTGAGGTTCACCTGATCGACCCCGGCCTGGACTCGACAGAACTGCAAAGTGCAGTTGACCGCGCCGCCGAACTTGTCCACGCGCCGGACGCGCTCGACGAGCGCCGCGGTGAATGCGTGATCGACGCGCTCGGGCGTCAGCTGGCCGTCGAGCCAGGCGACGAGCTCGACGCGACGTCGCCGGGCCTGGCCCTGCGCCCGACACTCCGCCTTGCGTCGCGCGAGGCACGCGCGCCCCTCGGCCGTTGACTCGGCCGGCGTCGACGCCTCCGGCACCCACTCGTGCTTGCCCGCAGCGGCCAGCGCGGCCAGGCGCTTGCCTCGGGCCTCGTGCTCGCAGGCGCCGGCGCTGAGCTCCAGACAGGCCGACTCGACCTGCTCGGGCGTCCGCTCGGGGGGGGCCGCCTCCGGCAGACTCAGCGCGCCGCCGCTGGTTGGGCCCGCCGTCCGGGGCGCTTCCGCTCCGGCATCGCCGGGGGCTGCTCGAGACCCGACCCGCCCTTCGAGCTCGGTCACGCGCGCCTCCAGCGCCGCGAGGCGCGCCGTGTGACTGGCCTCGGCTGCACCCCCCACGCACGCGGTGGTGACCGCGAGGCCGACGACCCCACCCCATCCCAGCCGTGTGAGTTCACTGCGCATCCGAGCCTCGGCGGGGAATAGCTCGACCCGGGGCGGGTGCCAATGACGCGGACGCTGGTCCCCCAAGAGGCCACCTGGGTCGCTCGAGGCTTCCGTCCCTGCTGCAAGCAGCAAAAGTCAACCGCGCTCACCCCGCGCTAGCTATCCTCGTTGGTCCCGCCAGAGCCGCGTGCCATGCTCCCCATGCCAGTGGGTGCTCAATTGTCTCAAGTGGTCCGAACGGACAGCTCCCTCCCCGAAGGCCCGCAGTCGGGGAGCGGGCACGCCTATGCCCCCGGCGAGCTCATCGCCGAGAAGTACCGGCTGGTGCGGCTCATCGCCCAAGGCGGGATGGGGTCGATCTGGATCGCGCACAACCTCGCGCTCGACGTACAGGTGGCGCTCAAGCTGATCCGCCTGGACGTCAAGGCGGACGGCGCGGACGAGCGACTGCTGACGGAGGCCCGCGCCGCGGCGCGGCTCAAGCATCCGAGCATCTTGCGCGTGTTCGACTTCGGACGCACCCGGAGCGGCGACCCGTTCATCGTCATGGAGCATCTGCAGGGCGAGACCCTCGGGGATGTCCTCGACCGAGATGGCCGGCTCGACGCGGTCACGACCGTGCAGCTGATGCTCCCGATCGCCGACGGCCTCATCGCCGCACACGCCAAGGGCATCATGCACCGGGATCTGAAGCCGGACAACTTCTTCTTGTCCGACTCGGACGGGCGCCTGCAGCCCAAGATCGTGGACTTCGGAATCGCGCGCTTCGCGCAGACCGAGGGCGTCCGTGACCGACGCTTGACGGAAGCTGGGACGCTGCTGGGCAGCCCGGACTACATGTCGCCGGAGCAGGCGCGCGGCGAAGAGGACATCGATCATCGCGCGGACGTGTGGGCGTTCTGCGTCGTGCTGTACGAGTGCATCACGGGCCGGGTCCCGTTCCAGGAGGCCAACTACCACGCGCTCTTGCGCCACATCATCGAGAGCGACGTCCCCAGCATCCTGGAGTACGCCGCGGGTGATGCGGAGCTGTGGCGCATCCTGCGCAGGGGCTTGGCGAAGGACCGCAGCGACCGCTACTTGACGATGCGCGAGCTGGGCGAGGACCTGGCGGCCTGGCTGCTCTCGCATGGTTTCACCGAGGACGCCTGCGGGCAGTCCCTGAAGGTCACCTGGCTCGACACCTCCTCGTCGAACCCCAACCTGTCCCGCATCAGCATCACCGAGGGGCGCCTCGCGAGCGGCTCGGTGCCCACGCTCGCGCCCCCTCCGCCGACCGTCACGCCGACCCCGGCGCCCGCCCCAGCGAAGCCCGCGCCGTCGCGTACGGCCGTGCTCGCGGTGGTGGCCCTGCTCATCGCCGCGAGCGGCTTCACGGCCGTGTGGTTCTTGACTCGACCCGAGCCCGCCGCCGAGGCGCCGCAGGCCGCCCCCCAGGTTTTCGCAGCCACGACGCCCACTCCGCCGCCCGTGCTGAGCGCGCCGGCGCCCGTCGCCGCGCCAAGCCCGCAGCCCGCAGCCGAGGAGGCCCCGCAGCCGACGCCTGCAGGTTCCGCTCCCGCAGCCGCTAGCAAGAAGGCGACCCCAGCAGCGGCCGCCACGTCCCGTCCGGCCACCACCGCGCCGCCAGCGAGCGCCAAGGCGCCGCAGCCGCCCGCACCGAAGAGCCCGTATGCCGAGGATCTCGGTTTCTAGCGCGCGTGCCGCCGCAAGTTGGCTCACGGCGGCCGCGCTCACGTTGAGCGCGGGCCGAGGCCTCGCGCAGCCCGACGACGCGACCCGCAACGCGGCCAGAGAGCTCGCCGCGCAAGCCGGGGAGGCGTTTCAGCGCAAGGAGTTCGCCGTCGCCGCCGATCTCTATCGTCGCGCCCACGCGTTGGTGGGTGCGCCTTCGCTGTCCGTGCGCGAGGGCCGCGCGCTCGAGCAGCTCGGGCGCCTGGTGGAGGCCAGCGAGGCGTACGTGCGCACTACCCGATTCCGCCTCACGGACGACTCACCACGCGCGTTTCAGGAGGCCGTGCAGGAAGCCAACTCCGCGCTCAGCGCGCTCAGGCCCCGCATCCCCAAGCTCACCCTCGCGCTCGGCGGCCCCGGGGCCAAGTCGCCGGACCTCGTCGTGCTGCTGAACGGCAAGCCGCTGCCGGCTGCGCTGATTGGAGTCCCCGCCCCCATCGATCCGGGCAAACACGAGATCGTGGTGCGCGGCGCGGACGGCAAGGAGCTGCGCCGCAGCGTCGACCTGACCGAAGGGCAGGCCCGCACCCTGACGCTCGAGGTCGCGAGCGGCGGCGCCGTCACCGCCAGGGAGCAGCCCTCCGACGCGTCCGGGTCGAAGCCCGCGGTCGCCCCCTCGAAGCCCGCGCTGGTGTGGATCGCGGGCGGCGTGGGGGTGGCGGGGCTGGGGGTGGGCATCGTCGGCGGCGTGCTGGCGACGGGTCGGCACTCGGACGCGACCGCGGCCTGCCCCAACCTGCGCTGCGCGCCGGGCAGCGCAGGGCAAGACGACGTCGATGCGTTCCGCACGCTGCGCACTGTCTCGACGGTGGGCTACGTCGTGGGCGTGGTGGGGCTGGGTACCGCGGCGGCGCTGTGGCTCACCGCTCCCAAAGAGCGCGGCGTCGCGCTGGCGGTGGGGCCAGCCTCCGCGACGCTGCGCGGGGCGTTCTGATGCTCAAGCTGCTGCGTGTGCTGTTCGTGCTGTTGCCCCTGGCGTCGCTGGTGGGCTGCCCGCAGCTGCTCGACGACGACTTCGTCACCGCGTCCGGACAGGCAGACGCGTCGACCGGAGGCAGCAGCGGGGACGGCTCCGTAGAGGGCTCGAGCGGCTCGGACGGCGGGGACGCCGATCCCTGCGCCAGCTGCACGAGCAGCGAGACCTGTTGCGACGGCGTGTGCGCCGACACCACGTCGAGCTCGCGGCACTGCGGCGGCTGCAACCAAGGCTGCCCGGGTACGGCGTGCGTGAGCGGGAACTGCACCAGCACCTGCGTCCTGCCCTTCTTGGACTGCGACCAAAACGTCGTCACCGGCTGCGAGGTGAACGCAGCAACGGACGTCGACAATTGCGGAGGTTGTGGGTCCGCATGCGCCTTCGACGCCAGCTGTGAAGGGGGCATCTGCAAGTGCCCCGCCGGCAGCGCCAACTGCAACGGTGAAGCCAGCGACGGCTGCGAGACCGACATCTCCTCGAGCACGAGCAACTGCGGCGCGTGCGGCAAGAGCTGCGGGTCGAACCAGAGCTGCGAGCAAGGCACGTGCGCTTGCGTCAGCGGCTTCGCGGACTGCAACCAAAACGCAGACGATGGCTGCGAGGCGAACCTGTCCACCAGCAGCACTCACTGTGGGAACTGCGACCAAGGCTGCGGCGAGAACGGCGCGTGCCAAGGCGGCACCTGCGGCTGCTTGACCGGCTTCCTGGACTGCAACGCCCAACCCGGATGCGAGGCATCCCTCACCTCCCCGGGCAGCTGCGGCAGCTGCACCACGGCGTGCAGCGCGCCGACCCCCGTGTGCGACGGCCAGGGGTGCGTCAGCAGCTGCAGCGGCGGCCTCACCCAGTGCGGCGCGTCGTGCGTCGCCCTGACGACGGATCCCGAGCACTGCGGAGCCTGCAACTCGCCGGTCGGTACCAACCAAGCGTGCGTCGGCGGGCAGCGAGTCTGTCTGGCCGGGTTCGGTGACTGCAACGGCTCGGCGAGCGATGGCTGCGAGACCGACGTGACCTCGTCCCCCTTGCACTGCGGCAGCTGCAACGGCGCCTGCAAGCCGGGCGCGGTGTGCAGCGCTTCGACCTGCCAGTGCGCCGCCGGGACGCCGCAAGACTGCGGCGCTGCGTGTCGGCAGTGCTGTTCGAGCTCGGACTGCAGCGACGGCGATCCGTGCACCGAGAACGTCTGTAACAGCTCGGGGGTGTGCACGTTCGGTGCCTCCTGCGCCGGCGGCGGCAAGTGCTGCGCGGGCCTGGGCTGCTTCGAGTGCTGCGCGAGCACGGACTGCTCTGGGGGCCAGGTGTGCAGCAACCAACAGTGCGTCACGCCCAGCTGCGCCAATCCACAGATCCTGTGCAGCGGGCAGTGCGTCGACGCGAGCACCAACCCCAAGCACTGCGGCGGCTGCGGCACCGACTGCGGCGTCGGTCGCACCTGCGTCCAGGGCTCGTGTACGCCCAAGTGGGTCACCATGGCGACGCCAAGCTTGCCGGCGCGCAGCCACGCGGCGTTCACGTTCATCCCGTCCCTGGGCAAGGTGTTCGTCTGGGGCGGCATCGGCGCCGGCTCCCAGTTGCTGACCGACGGCGCGCTGTACGAGCCATCCACGAACAGCTGGTCCCTCATCTCGACTCAAGGCGCTCCCTCGGGACGCGCCCTGGCCACGGCCGTGTGGACGGGCTCCTCGGTGGTCGTCTGGGGCGGCGGCAACGTCCAGGGCAACGCGGACTTCAACGACGGCGGTCGTTACGATCCGCTCACCGACAGCTGGACGCCGCTGTCGAGCACCGGCGCTCCGGCGGCGCGCCGGGCCGCCTTCGGCGTCTGGACGGGCTCCCGGGTCCTGTTCGTCGGCGGGTTCACCGGCTCGTCCCCCACCCCCGCGAGCAGCCAGATCCACCTCTACGATCCCCAGACTGGCGCCTGGACCCAGGGCAGCAGCACAGCCGAGCCGCCGAGCCTGCTTCACCCGGCCATCGCCTTCGCCGCGGGGGACCTGCACGTCTTCGGCGGTCGCCCCGGCGGCAACGGGCAGGCCCACGACTACTACCGCTACCGGGTCGGCGACGACGCCTGGGCAAAGCTCGCCAAGGGACCGAACCAGCGCCACAGCGCCCTGGGCGTGCATGACGGCGCGAGCTTCGTGGTGTGGGGCGGGCGGATGAACCAAAGCCTGCTCGCGAACGGCAAGCGCACCAATCCTGCCAGTCAGTGGGTGGATCTCGCGACGGCACCGGCCGGCTTCGGAGCGCGCGCGGCGCCCTGGCGCGAGCACGGCCACGCCGTGCGGGTCGCCAGCTCCACGGTGCTGTTCGTCGGCGGCGTCAACACCACGGGCGTGGTGCAGAAGCAGGCCGCGCTCTACAACACGGCTACCGACACGTGGACCGAGCTGCCCGCCTTCGGCCCCCACGAGCACCTGTTCGGGGTCGGCGTGTGGACCGGGTCCGAGTTCGTGCTCTGGGGCGGGCTCTCCGCCGCCCCGGTCGCGCCGACGAACACCGGCGTTCGCCTGCGCCCCTGAATCGCTGAGCGCCCGCCGCCGGCTCGCAGTAGGCTCCGGGCGTGCCGGTGCACCCCGAGCCAGGAGTCGTCATCGCTGGACGCTACCGGCTGCTCGCCCCCTTGGGTCGCGGCGGCATGGGCGTGGTCTGGCAGGCCGAGCACCTGTCCCTGCGCTCCGCCGTCGCGATCAAGCTGATGAACGAGCGCGCCGCCGCGGGCAGCGACGCAGGTGAGCGCTTCCTGCGAGAGGCTCGCGCGGTCGCCGCGCTTGCGAGCCCGCACGTGGTGCAGATCGTCGATTTCGGCGTGGAGGGCGACACACCCTACCTGGTGATGGAGATGCTGCAGGGCGAGACCCTGGCGGCGCGGCTCAGGCGCCGTGGTCGACTCGAGCCGCAGCTCGTGCTCCAAGTCGTGACGGAGGTCGCGCGCGCGCTGCAGCGGGCGCACCAGGCGGGGGTGGTGCATCGAGATCTGAAGCCCGACAACGTGTTCCTGGTGCGCGACCTCGAGCACGAGGTGGTCAAGGTGCTCGACTTCGGGGTGGCGAAGGTCGCGACTGGAGACACGCCGCAGCTCACGCAGTCCGGCGCGGTGCTCGGCACGCCCCACTACATGAGCCCCGAGCAGGCCCGCGGACGCCGCGAAGTGGACCACCGCACGGATCTGTGGGCGCTCGGCGTCATCGCCTACGAGTGCGCGACCGGACGGCGACCCTTCGAGGGCGAGGTGCTCGGTGATCTGCTGGTCAAGATCTGCACCGAGTCGGTGCCCCCACCGTCAACCGTGGCCCCGCTGCCCGCCGGCTTCGATGCGTGGTTCGCCCGCGCCACCGAGCGGGAGCCCGACGCGCGCTTTCAATCGGCGCTGGAGATGGCCGACGCGCTCCGAGCGCTGTCCGCGCCGTCGGCGTCCCTGCCTCCGCCGAGCCTGTCGACGACGCTACCGAGCGCCGGCTCGGTGCGCAGCGCGGCCGCCACGCCATCCGCCCGCCGCGGACCGGGTGCGGGAGTCTTGGTGGTGGGTCTGGTGCTCGCGGGCACGGTGGTGCTCGGGCTCGGCGCGGTAGGCCTCGGGCTGCTCGCGTTCGGGAGCGCGGGAGTTGCTCGACTCCTTGGCGACAGCGGCCACGCGTCGCCGGAGCCAGCGGCGAGCGCCACCCTGCCCGAGCCGAGCGAACCCGTGGATGCAGCGCCGACGAGCAGCTCGGCCGCGGTGCAAGCCGGGCCCACCTCGAAGGGCAAGTCCGGAGCCGCGACGCCGACCGCGACGAGCGCCACGGCAGCGGGCACGGCGACCGCGACGCCCACCAGCGCTGCGACCCAGCCCCCGAACCCCTGCATCCCGGCTTGCGCCAAGCTCAAGGCCTGCGCTCCGACGGTCCGCTGCAGCCCGAGTGATCCGTGCGTGGGCAGCCGGTATACCCTCGCCCAGTGCGTGAACAGCAAGACGTGCGCGACGGTGCTCGAGTGTCTCTAGACGACGGGGGCTCGGCGTGAGTAGTGCCTCCGACAGCGCGTCGGGGCGTGACGCGCTCCCCGCGGGACTAGCGGCGGCCAGCTTCCGCTCCGAGTACCGCCCGGAGGTCAGCTACACGCTGGAGCGAGCGATCGGGCGCGGCGGGTTCGCGCATGCAGTGCTGGCTCAGCGCCACGCCCCGGAGGGGAGCTTCCCGGTCGTGCTCAAGGTCATGCGACCCGAGGTGGTGTTCGAGAGCGGGGACATCGTGACTCGCTTGTTCAAGAAGGAGGTAGTCGCGCTCGGACGCCTGAACGAGCGGGTGCCTCCCACTCCCTTCGTGGTCCGGCTGCTGGACACGGGCTCCACGCACGTCCAGCACGAGGGCAGGAGCGTCGGGCTGCCGTGGCTCGCCGTGGAGTACGTTCCGGGCGGGATCGAGGGCGAGACCCTCTCCAAGCGCGTCCGCTACGCCGTCGCCAAGACGGGGTACGCCTTCGATCCGCCGCGCGTCGCCGCGCTGCTCGAGCAGCTCGTCGCGGCGCTCACCGAGATCCACGCCGCTCGCATCACTCACCGGGATCTGAAGCCGGGCAACGTGCTGTGCTGCGGGTTCGGCGCGTCCGAGGTCGTCAAGGTCTCGGACTTCGGGATCGCCCGCCCGAGCGGAGTACTCTCCACCTTCGGGGACATCGCGCTGGGCTCACCCGGCTACGTCGCGCCGGAGCAAATCCATCTGCGCGACGAGATCGGACCCACGACGGACGTGTTCAGTCTGGCCGCGATCGTGTTCTTCATGTTGACGGGGCAGCGCTACTTCGACGTGAAGTCCGCGATCGACGGCGTGCTGGCCACAACTCAGCCCGGCCGTCGTCGGCTCGCAGAGTGCGCGACCGTGTCCCCCGAGCTCGCGGCCCGGCCGGGCACCTGTCGCGCCGTCGACGACGTCTTGGCGCGCGCGACGGCCGCCGATCCTCGGCACCGCCCCCAGTCGGCCGCTGACTTCGGGGCAGCGCTCGCCGCGGCGCTCGACGAGTTCCCACCGAGCGGGCAGCCGAGCGAGCGCCTCACCGCGAGCGTGCTCTCGGTTCGCACCGAGCGCATCACGGGGCGCGATCCCGCGCGCTGGCGCTGGATGCCGCGACATCCCGGCGGCGCTCGGGTGATGGTCGACGTCGCGTGGGAGAGTGACGGACACTGCCTCGCCGCCACCCTCGACGGGCTGAGCTTCTGGGATGGGGTCGGCTGGTCGGACCTGGCTCGACCTCTGGGTTCGCCCGTCCACATGGTGAGGCGACTCGGCGCCGGGCGCTGGCTGTTGTCCCTGGATGGGTGCCGGCTGCAAGCCCTCGGCGCCGGGAAGATGGATGAGCTGCTGTCTTGCCCGGAGCTGGGCGGCAACATCACGGCGTTCTCGGGAAACCTGACGGAGCTGTGCGTGCTGGTCATCAGCCGGGGCGGCGCCCCGCCGCTGCTGGCTGCGCTTCGCGGCGGCCGGTGGCGCGAGCCGCTCGCGCTGCCGGCGGTCACGACGATCTCGGGTCTCGCTCAGCTCGAGCGCGAGCGCTGGCTGGTCACTGGACGCCGCGACGCCGGCGGTGGCTATGCGGCGCTCTTCCGGCCTGTCGAGGGGCGGCTCGAGGAGCTCGACAGCGGCGCGGCGGCCGCGTGGGTCTCGGCTGCCGGGCTACCCGAGCGCGGCGTGGCCATCGCGACGGGCGGCGCTCATGTGCTGCGAGTGGGGCCACGGGGTGGGCACCCGCTCGCCCTCGGCGGCGGCACGTCCTGGTCAGCCTGTGGGCTCGATCTGGACGGCGGAGCGTGGCTCGCCGGCGCCGGCGTCGTCTGGTACGCCCCAGCCGAGGGCGCCGCTTGGTCCGAGTGCTGGCGCGACAGCCGCTGGACCGCGCCCTTCGTGAGCGTCCACGCCGAGACCGACCGCGTGATCCTGGTCACCGCGGACGGGGGCGTGCTCGAGGGACGGGCGAGCGGCGCCTGAATCCGCCACCCGCGCCGACAATTGGCTAGGCTGCCCCCATGCCCTCGGATCGCACGGTTCCCCTCGAGCGGAGCGGACGGCTCGTCCGGACCCTGCGCGTGGAGGTCTGCTCGGGGCCCGACACCGGCCGGACGATCGCGTCGGACACTGGCGCGATCAGCGTGGGCACCGCGGATGGCAACGACCTGGTCCTGACGGACAACACGGTCAGCCGCTTTCACCTCGAAGTGCGCCGCCAGGCCGGTCGCATCCTCGCGGTCGACCTCGGCTCGACGAACGGGACGCGCATCGGCAGCGCCGTGCTCCAGTCGAGCAGCGCCACGGTGGACCCGAAGACCTCGCTGTCGGTCGGCGCCACCACGCTACGCGTGGACGACGGCGACATCGTCGCGGTCGGGGACGCTCCCGCGCGACTCGGCGACTTCTTCGGCCAGGGCGAGCCGGTCCGCCGCCTGATGGCGCAAGCGACCCGCGTCGCGGCCAGCGACGTGTCGGTGCTGGTGCTCGGCGAGTCAGGCACGGGCAAGGAGCTGATCGCCCGCGCGCTGCACGACGCGAGCTCGCGCGCGGCCGAGCCCTTCGTCACGGTCGACTGCGGCGCGATCACCCCCACGCTCTTCTCCAGTGAGCTGTTCGGTCACGAGCGCGGTGCGTTCACTGGCGCGGAGCGCCAGCACATCGGAGCCTTCGAGCGAGCCCACGGCGGCACCGTGTTCCTGGACGAGATCGGTGAGCTCCCCGCAGAGCTGCAGTCGGCGCTGCTCGGCGCCCTCGAGCGCCGGCGTGTGCGTCGCGTCGGCGGCCGCGACGACATCGAGATCGACGTACGCCTCGTGTCGGCGACCCACCGCGACCTGCGCAGCCACGTCAACAGCGGCGCGTTTCGCCTGGATCTCTTCTATCGCATCGCGGTCGTGACGCTCGCGGTGCCGCCGCTGCGGGAGCGACGCGAGGACATCCCGGGGCTGATCGAGCACTTCCTGGCCGACGCCGGGTACTCCGGGCGCCTGGGGGACGTCTTCCCCCCGGACGCCGTGAAGCAGCTCCTGTCCCACCCCTGGCCCGGCAACGTGCGAGAGCTGCGAAACTTCGTGCTCGGCACGCTGGCGCTCGGAGAGCCCGCGCGTCTCGACTCGGTCCCGGCCGGCGGCGACGAGGGCAACTCGCTCGAGAGCGCCTCTGCCTTCGAGCTGCCGTACCGGGAGGCGAAGCGGGTGGTCATGGATGACTTCGAGCGACGTTACGTCGAGCGCTTGCTGCAGAAGAGCGGCGGCAACGCGCGGCAAGCCGCGCGTGACGCGCGCATGGATCGCTCCTACCTCATGGAGTTGATGAAGCGCCATCGGCTGCGTTGACGAGCGCGGCCCCGGCCGACTCGCGTCGAGGACGAGGCGGGACGCTCGCATGGCGTCCCGCCGTCGTCCCGCTTCGCTTAGAAGCATTTCTGATGCAGGGCCGCGCAGTCGGCGTCCTTCATCGCCAGCTTGGTCGTGCAGGCGTTGCAGCCGGGCACCGTGCCGGAGGCGGCGCAGATCGGCTCGCCCGGCCAGTTGTAGCCCATGAGGTAGGCGTTCAGCTCGACGCACTCGGCTTGCTTGGTGGTCACCGTCGGAGCGAACTGGCAGAGCTCGCCGCAGGTGGAGACGCTGCTGCTCGTCCCACCGCTACCGCCGCCGCTGCCGCCAGTGCCTGGGACACCACCGGAGCCGCCGCCGGAGCCACCGGAGCCTGCCCCGAAGCAGGTGCTCTCGAGGTTGGCGCAGACCGCGTCCGGCAACTTCAGCCGACCGGTGCAGAGCTCGCAGTCCGCATCCACCTCGATGGCCACGCACACGGGATCGCCTGGCCAGTCGTAGCCCTGCAGGTAGGCCTGCGCCGCGACGCAGTCGACTTCGTCGTCCGTCGCAGTGCTGGTGTGGGAGCAGAGCGAGACGCAGCCCGTGGGCGTCGAGCCGCCCCCGCCGCTCGAGGTTCCTCCGCTCGAGGTTCCTCCGCTGCCGGCGTTGCCTGCAGCGCCGCCGCTGTTCGTCTGCCCGGCGCTGCCACCTTCGCCGTCGCCGTTCTCGGTGTTCGTGACCGTGCAGCCGCCGAGGACGAGCAGCAGCGAGAAGCCAATCAAAGTCGATTTCATGTTCATGCTCCTGGGAATTCGCCGCAGTGAGCGCGGCGTGACTGCCCCCTTTGCACCCGGCGTGCCGCAGGCGAATCGCCTTCTTTCTCGGGTGCTCGAGCGCTGAGGAGCGCGAGCGTGGCAGGCTGCGACCGACCGATGGAGGGCCCGAGCCGACCACCGGCGCTGCCGCGCCTGGCTCCGCACTCGGTCCTGCTCTCGGGCGTCGGTGTGAGTGCGACATGTGCGCACAACCCCGCACTCGTTCGCGTTCGCCGCGTTGACCGAGAAGTCGGCGGCGTGATAAGTTCAAGCTAACGCTCGAAAATTTTCGCGCGGTCTCTGTACCGGAGGTTCCCAGTGAAGTTCACCAAGCTCTCGACGCTGCTCGTCGTGGTCGCCACTCTCTCGGTAGCCGACGCTGGGCAGTCGAGTTCGCACGTCACAGGGCCCGTTCGACTGATGGACTTCGACCCGGACACGGATGAAGTGCTCGGGTACCCGCACGACCAGCCACCGCTGGGTTGGTACATTCGTTCGGAGGTCACCCAGCACGTGCCCGGCCTCATCGACCCCAAGGCGCCCCCCAACCCATGCATTGGGCTGGCGCGAGCTTGGAACCGCGTCGTCGCGGCAACCCCCATCGACAAGCGGCGCGGCGCGGTCACCACGCTCCTCGGCCGGCTCGCCGAGAAGCAGTGCGAGGTCGTCATTTCCCGCGACGTCAACTCGGATCCGCAGCCGATCATCTCCGTCGCGCCCACCGGCAGGTGAGCAGCAGTCCACCCTAGAGTGGTAGACTCCTCGGCAACCCGCCGATGAAGTTCCCGGATCCCCGCGCGCTGGCGCTCGATGCTCTCGCCCGCGGGCTGATCACACCGGAGCAGCTGTGGGAGGCGGCGTCCAAGGTGGCGTCGGTTCGCGTCGATGGTCTCCCAGTTGGAAAGAGGCCTTCGCCTGCGGCAACGCAGCCGTCACCGCAGGCGGCGGACCGCAGCGCGGAGACGCAGCCCTCGTACCCGAGCCCGAGCGGGAACGGCGTGATCGAGCTAGGGCCCGGCGCCGCCATCGGGGGCAAGCGCTCGCCAATCTCGAGCGTACCGCTCGATCCGGATGAGCCGCCGGTCTCGATGGGTGCGCTGCCGGGCCACCTGGCTGGCCCGCGCTACGGCATCATCGAGCCGCTCGGACGCGGCGGCGTCGGCAAGGTCGTCGCCAGCCAGGATCGGGAGATCGGCCGCGTCGTGGCGCTCAAGACCCTGCGCGAAGGCGTCCACGCAGAGCCCCACGTCGTGCGTCGCTTCGTCCACGAGGCACGCATCACCGCTCAGCTCGAGCACCCGAACGTGGTCCCGGTCTACGACCTGGGAGCGCTGCCCTCGGGCGAGCCGTACTACACGATGCGGGTCGTCAAGAAGCAGTCCCTCGGGGACGTGCTCGATCTGCCACTTCCTCGCGAGAAGTGGCCGCTGGTGCGCTTGCTCGGCGCATTCGTGCAGGTCTGTCGTGCGCTCGACTACGCCCACTCGCGCGGGGTGCTGCACGGAGACATCAAGCCCGACAACATCCTGCTCGGTGACTTCGGCGAGGTGTACCTGGCGGACTGGGGCCTCGCGCGGGTGGATCGTACCAGCGAGGTGCGCGCGGCGATGAGCGACTCGTCACCGCCCCCCGAGTTCACCTCGCCCATCGGCGGCACGCCGGGCTACCTGGCGCCGGAGGTCGCGATCGGCAACTGGGCCGAGGTCGACGAGCGCAGCGACGTGTTTGCCCTGGGCGTGATGCTGTACGAGATCCTCACGGGCCAGCATCCGTTCGGCTGCGCGACCGATTACGCGACGTTGCTCGCGGCGTACGAGCAGGAGCCCGTGCCGCCGCGGCAGCTGGTGCCGGGCTGCCCACTGTTGCTGGAGGATCTGTGCCTGGCTCTGCTGGTCAAGGACCCGGCCCAGCGCGTCCAATCGGCGAGCGACGTCGCGCGACAGATCGAGGAGTTCCTCGATGGCGCACAGGAGCGAGAGCGGCGCCGCATCGAAGCCCGCCGATTGTGCGAGCAGGCCACCGAGCCCGTACGCAGATACCACGAGCTGGAGAGCGAGCAGCAGCACCTAGCCACCGTGGCTCGCCAAGCCGAGCGGGAGATCGAGAGCTGGGAGTCGGTCGAGCGCAAGCGCGGCGTCTGGCGCCTCACGGACCGCATGGCCGAGGCCGAGCGCGAGGCTGCCTTGGCCTTGGCGCAAGCGATCGAGCTTTACACCAAGGCCCTGGGCTACGACGCCGAGAGCGTGGAGGCCCATCGGGGACTCGGCGAGCTGTACTGGTCGCGCGCCCGGGAAGCCGAGCGCCAGCGGCGAGTCGCGTCACGGATCTACTACGAAGCGCTGGTGCTCGAGCACGACGTGGACGGAACCTACGCGGCTCAGCTGCGCGCAGACGCGCGGCTGTCGCTCCGCTCCAATCCGCCCGGGGCGCAGGTGGTGGCGCAGCGCTACGTCGCGCAAGATCGAGTGCTCGTCGCCGGCGACGAGCGCCCCCTCGGCGCAGCGCCACTCGAGGACGTGCACCTCGAGCCCGGCAGCTACCTGCTCACGCTTCGCGCTCCGGGGTTCCGCGACACCCGCTACCCGGTGCTGCTCGCGCGTGGTGGCCATCATGTGGCCTCGGTGACGCTCTACACGGACGCGGAGATCGGAGCGGGCTTCATCCACGTACCCGCGGGAGCGGTGATCTTGGGCGGCGATTCGCAGGCCATCGATCCCATCCGCCGTCAGGCCGTGGAAGTCGGTGACTTCGCCATCGCCGAGTTTCCCGTGACCTTCCGCGAGTACTGCGAGTTCATCGCGGAGCTGAGCGCAAGGTCCCCGCTGGAGGCCGTCAAGCGTGTACCCCACGACATCCGCGGCATCGGACACTCGGGCATGGACGCGGCGTCGCTGTGGCGGGACGCCTCGGGTGAGTGGCACGTCAGCGACACCATCATCGAGGGGGACGCCCGCAAGCAGTTCCCACTCGAGGAGGGTCACGCCTGGCGGGTTCCGGTGTGGCTAGTGGACTGGTTCGATGCCCGGGCGTACTGCCGCTGGCTGTCCGGCAAGCTCGGCGCAACAATCTGCCTGCCCACCGAGGCCGAGTGGGAGAAGGCGGCGCGTGGGACCGACGGTCGCTACTTCCCGTGGGGTGACGAGTTCGATCCCGTGTTCTGCCTGATGCGTGACTCGCGACCCTTCATCCAGCAGCCCGAGCCGATCGGGACCTTCCCCACGGACGTTTCCCCGTACGGCGTTCGCGACATGGTCGGCGGCATGCGCGAGTGGGTGGGTGACATCCACGGCGAGCGGACGGCGGAGGAGCTCGACGCCGAGCCGGAGCCGGACCCAGAGACAGGCCGAGACCAATCCGGCTGGCGCATGGTGCGAGCGGGCTCCTGGAACACGGATCAGAGCTGGGTCCGTGCCGCCTCCCGCGGCGGCCTGCACGCGTTCACTCGGGGAACGGGGACGTCGTTCCGCGTCGTGAAGCGACTTCCACGGCGCTAGCCTCACCCGGGGCGCGGGACGCAGCGCGTTCGGAGCCGCACGTCGGGGCCACAGTGGCTCGTCGCCGACTCCCCCTGCTTGCCGTAGCCGGAAGGGCACGCCGGATCGCAGGTGTAGAATGGCTCGCCCGCGTTCTTCATACAGAAGGTGACTATCCGGGCGTCGGCGCCACACTGCGCGCTCGGGCTGCGGGTCGAGACGTGATAGCCGCCGGGGCAGGTGTCGGCGCACGAGTAGAACGAGGTGCCGCAGTCCGGCGCACAGAGCGTCTGCATCCCGCCCGGTCCACAGCTGCTGGACGGCGAGCGCGAGGTGGGATGGTAGCCAGCGCCACAGCTCGCGCCGCAGGTGGTGGTGGTGGGCAGACGTCGATGCGAGACCCCAGACTTCGGATCACAAGTATCGAAGGTGCAGTCGTCGCCGTCGTCGAGGTCGACGGGTTCATGCGTGATCTGGCCCGTCACCGGATCGCAGCGGTCGATGGTGCACACGTCGAAGTCATCGATGGCGACGGGCTGGTGGCGGGGCCCGTGGACCGGGTCACAACTGTCGACGGTGCACGGGTCGCCGTCGTCGAGGTTGGGTGGCGCGCCGGGCACACATCCGCCAAGGCCATCGCACAGCGCAATCCCATTGCACGCGTCCCCGTCGTCGCAGCTGGTGCCCTTCGGCGCGAGCGCGGTCGAGCAGCGACCCTGAGCGCACGTCGCGACGCTGCACGGCCCCGACTCGCCGCACTCGTCGTCGGAGCTGCACCCGAGCTGCGCCCGTGAGCTACGCTCGGCCGGCGGGGAGGGCTTGCCTCCGCCGCAAGAGCAACCGTCGCACGCCGGCAGGAGCAGGCCCACGACGACGAGCATCGTCCTGCCGCTGACAGCGCACGCCAATCGAAGGTCCACGTGACCGCAGGGTAGCACCTGATCGAGAGTCGCCGCGCCGGCGGCGCCGAGCTAGCTGCCCAGACGGTCCCGCAGCGCCACGACATGGGCGCGCAAGGAAGCCGCGATGTCGTTCGGATCCTCGTCCACGTCTCGCGCACAACGTCGGGCAGTTGCGGCAGCGTCGGGATCGACCTCCACCCGGGCGGCGCACAGCCAGCCACGAGCCAGCTGAAGGGTGCGCACTTCGAACATCGACGACAGCCCTTCGCCGGAGCCGGTGGACCAGGTGCCGATCTCCCACTGGTACCGCTCCGCGTCCTCGAGCCGCGCGATGGCATCCCGAGCCAGCCCAGGCTCGACCCCCCGTTCCACCAGCGCCCGCACCCGCGAGACGAGCTCCCCCTGCGCGCCGATGCCCAGCAAGGCGCGGGCGCGAGCCTCGTGCAGCGCGCGCAGCCGCGCCACCGCCACGTCGCGCTGGTCGCCCAGCGCGGCTTCGAGCCACTGGAGTTGCTGTTCGAAGCGTTCTGTTGCGTCGTCGTCTAGCATTCGATCTCACGGTCGCCAGCTGGCGAGCAGGCCGGCGTGCCAGGCCTGGGATGCGTCTGCGTTCGCGGAGATGATGGCAAAGCCGGCGTCCGCGCCAACCGCGAGCTCGGGCACTAGCCGGTACCCTGCCGAGAGGCCGAGCCCGGGCCCCATGAACAGCGCGCTCTCGGAGGTGGAGAACGTCGGCTCGTCGAAGTCGGCAGCGATGTGGGCGACGTGCCAGCCCACGCGAGGCGCGACCGTGAGCGGGTCACCGAAACGGAAGGCGATCCGCGGCGCGACCTCCAGCTTCGTGAGCGCGACGTCGAGCTCACGCCGGGTGCCGCGGTAGCGCCCAACCCCGACATCGAGCCCCGGCTCCAGCCAGTCGAGCACGAGGTAGCCGAACTGCAGCCGCAACTCCGGACCGTAGCTGCTCCAGTCGTCGCGCTCTCCGCAGCACAGCGGTGGCGCCTGACTGCCTTGAGTGAAGCTGCCGAGACCAACGCCAGCACCCAGCACCACCGGCCGGGATTCCTGGGCAGCGCCAGACCCTGCCCACAGGAACACCACCACCAGCGGCGACCGGATCTTCACGCGCACGAGTGTGCACGGGACCGGGCTCAGCGCCAAGCGCCCGGGGTCGTGAAGGACGTCAACGTGTGGGCCCGACACACGATCGTGCTAGCTTCGGGACGTGAGCGAACACCGGGTTCGAGACTGGGGCGCGGGGAGGCTGTCGCCCGAGGCCGAGTCGCGGTTCACCCGCGGTGTCGAGTACTGCGGGAGGTTCTTCATGGAGATGTCGGAAGCCCACAAGGCGCTGTACAAGCTCACCGCGCTGCTCGAGGCAGAAGGGTTGGCCTACGCCATCATCGGCGCGTTCGCGCTCAACGAGTACGGCCACCACCGGGTGACCGTGGACGTGGATCTCGTGATGCGGGAGGACGATCTGCAGGTGTTCAAGAGTCGCTGGCTGGGAAGGGGTTACGCCGAGCGCGTGGCGGGAACGGGGAAACTCCTCGACACCGAGTTCAACGTGCCCGTGGACGTGCTCAGCACCGGTCGCTTTCCGGGCGATGACAAGCCGAAGCCCATCGCGTTCCCGGACCCGCGGACCATGGCCCTGCGGGGCGAGCGATTCGCGCTGTTGCCGATGCCGTGCTGGATCGAGCTGAAGCTCGCCTCCGGCATGGTGGCTCCGCACCGCGGCAAGGACCTGGTCGACGTCCAAGAGCTGTGCCGCAGCGCCCAACTGCCCCGCGAGACGGCCAACGAGCTGCACCCGTGGGTGCGCGACAAGTTCCTGGAGCTCTGGGAGCTGGCGCAGATCGACGACCAGCTCTGAGGCGGCGCGTTCCGCTCCAGGCAAACGTGCGCCGAGCGCGACGGCGGCGGCTCCTGCGGAGTGGGCCGTTCCCGCGCCGCATCGACACAAGAAGGCGTGCGTCCCGCGGCGTTCGTCGGCTAGCGGCTCTCTGCGCGCCCTCGCGGGCGCTCACCCCCGGGATCGATCCTTGGCCAGCGCGGCGACGCCGCGGGAGTGACCGGCCGAGAACGACAACGCGAGCAGGATGCCGTTCCAGGGCAAGATCACGATCGGCCACAGCACGTTGGCGAGCACGGTGTTGAACGCGAGCCGCCACAGCAGATCCTTGCGCAGGCACGGCGGGCAAGCGAGGGTGTGCTTGACCGACCAGAACGCGAAGATCCCGATGAACACCAAGTAGGCCAGGTAGGTGTGCTTCTTCAGGCTCAGGGTCGGAGCGCGGCAAATTGGACACTCGAGCGGACCGCTGTGTACGGGCAGCACCGCCGCCGCGGCACCTGCAGGCTGAGCGTGCGCGTGGGGATAGGGGACGGGAGGCGGCTGGGGTGACGGATTCATGATGCAGAGGGGCTCACTCCGCCCAGTACTCGCCGAACAGCGCCTCCCCACGGCGGGCGAGCTCCGGGCACGAGACGTTACCGTTGCCGTCGATGTCGTCTGCCGCGGAGGTGCGAACCGCTCGGAACGTGCTGCCAGGCTCGATCAAGATGTTGATCTTGGAGACGGTGGACATGCACGGATCGCTGTAGCCGAGCGGCGACTGGTCGAGCGCGACGTCGGCCTCTCCGGAGATCAAGTCGGGGGTCTTGACCACACCGGCCAGCCCAGCGCTAGTGCGCAGCGCCACGTACAGCTGCTCTCGGTTCTTGCAGGTGAGCACATCCGCCGACAGGGTGACCCCGGGATGCCCGTCTCCGTCCTCGTCGATGGCGAGACTCGTATCCTCTTCCGTTGGCAGCGGATCCGCCTTCGGGTCGGCCAAGTCGGCGCCGACGACGACGAGCGCCGGAGGCGGATCGTACTCGGCGCCCAGCAGCGACTCGCTGGACAGGAAGTCCCCCTCGGACTCGATCACCTTCGAGCGCATGAGCGCGATGATCGCGGGTGAGATGTGGAGCGTGGCCACGTCTTCGACGACCGGCAGCTTGAACGAACAGAGGGTGACCTTCTGTTTGATGCTGCGCCCGCGCTGCACGATGCGCAGTCGGAAGATCTGCCTCGTCTCGATCTCGATCACGACCCGCGCGCGAATGGTCGCCTCCACGGCGAAGATGCCCGTGAGCAGCCCGGCACCCTCTTCGTCCCAGTCCTCGAGCGGCTCATCGACGATGGGCTCGGGCGCGGCGTCCGAGACGCCTCCGTCCGCGGCGCACTCGCCGGTTGGACAGCGCTCCGTGCGCAGGAAGGGGACCGCTTCGGGATCCGGTCCGCAGCCCAGCGCCAGAGCGGCCGTCACGACCAGTGCCAAGCTTCGACGCCTCACCATCGTGCCTCCAAGCCAACCGTGCCGACGAGCAAATGCCCGCCATGCCGATACGAAGGGTAGCCCGGATTGCCCTCGAGCGCCTCATCGTCCGTGAAGCGTCGGAAGTCCTTGTGCTCGCTGCGTTCGACGAAGATTTGGTGTTGCACACCGAACACCAGCTTCGCGTCGAGCGCGGGTGCGCCGAGCAGCGGCGCGAGTCGCAGCTCGGATCCGAGGCCGATGTTGTGGCGATCGTTGTCCAGGAGGTTGGTCGGACCGCCGAGATTGTCCACCGGGGAGGGAGCGAACCGATAGCCCAGCAGCAGCGAGGTCGCCGCGCTGGTGCGATAGCTCACCCCGGCCGCGGGTGAGAGCGTGTCGCCGAACCGCCCGGGGCCGAAGAAGTCCATGTTGGTGGTGGTTGCGTCCCCGTAGCGATGCAGCGTGACGTCGACGGAGACATCGAGCCCGGGCGCCAGATCGGCGCTGACGGCCGCGGTGAAGCTGCTCGGCTCGAAGTAGTGAGTGAAGCGGTGGCCGTAGCCGAGGTTGCCCAGACCGGGCACGCCCGACGCGCGCGTCTCCCCCCAGTCGTCCACGACGCTCTGGTGGCGGTACACCAGGCCGATGCGCAGCTGATCCACCGGCGTGAGGAGTACGCCGAACAGCGGCGACACGGTGCCGTAGACGGTGGCGTCGGTACCAAACTGAGTCCCGGCGCGGATCACGTTCTTGCCGGATTGAGGATCGGGACCGACGGTCACGTCGGTGACCTCACCGCGCGTGAATGTCTCGACGTCGAACCCGACGCGCAAGGCGGCACCGATCGAGAGCCAGCGGTCGATGCGCCACCCGAGGCCGAAGTGAGCGCTGACGACCTGATGGCGATCCGTGAGCAGCCACCAGTGGGGGTCGTCGTCCGGCACGATGTTCCAACGGAACAGCCGACTCGGCAGCCACACGGCGACGCCCGCGTCGAGGCCGTCGACGCCGAAGGGCTGGCCCACGCTGAAGCGCATCCCGAGCACCGCGCCAGCGAGGTCGGGAGTCGTGGCGGCGGGCAGCGGCGTGCCGTCGGCGCGGGTGGCGTGCACCACCGGTCGCCCGTACAGGGCGCCAAGCTCGAGCTCGAGGTGTCCGCCCTGCTCGCTCGTCGCTCCGCCGGGGGCCAAGCCCGCGGGGTTGTAGAACACCGCGTCGTAGCTACCCGGTCGGGCCGCGCGGGATCCCGCCAGGGCGACGCCGCGCGGACCGAGGCCGACGTCCGTCTCGACGCTCGCCTCGGCCGCGGCAGCGGCGCTCAGCAGGCCCAGCACGAGCCGCGCGCAGTGGCCCCTCATCGCGCCGCCTCCCAGGCCGCGGCGTCGAGCGCGACGGTCAGCGTCAGGCCAAGCTGCACCAGGAGCGCGCGCGACTCGAAGCCAGGGTAGCCCAGGTTGGTGACCTGCGTGCCCGGCGCCTCGGGGTCCGCGTCGCTGAGCCGCGCGGGATCTTTGCGGGCGCTCTGCCGCGCGTCGATCCGGCCGCGGCCATGTAGGTCGAGCCGCAGGGGCACCGCCAGCGAGCTGGCGAAGTCATGACCCGCCCCCACGGCGAGGACATGCGTCATGGCGCCCAGGTAGTTCGTGTCTCCCACCTGCTCGGGGATGGGCGAGGGCTCCAGCGCGTAGCCCGCTCGCAGCACGAAGCCCGAGACCACCGCGAGCTCGCCGCCCGCCGCGGGAGACAAGACATCCTGAAAGGGCTCGGCGAGCGGGCGATCGTAGCCATCCCGCATGCGACTGAAGCGGGACCAAGTGAGATCCGCCGAGAGCGAGAGGCGTGACGACACGCGGGCGTGCGCACCGAACACGAACTGCTCGGGCGACCACAGCCGGCGAAACCTCACCGGATCGTCGGCCAAGATGCCGCCGGCGACGACCCGGAGCCGGCCCGAAGCGACCGACGCGTTCTCGCCGCGGTAGACCAACGCGAGCGAGAGAGCGTCCAAGGGCTGTGCGCGGATCCCGACCAGCGGCGCGAGTCCGAAACGCAGGTCGCGCTCCAGCCGGATCTCCACGTCCTCTTCGGGACCGCTGCCGCGCCCGGCCACGTAGGTGACATCCGAGGGGGCGTGGAGCGTGGGCGCGACGCTGAGGCCTACCCCGACGCGCAAGCTGGGCAAGACCTCGACCGCGAGCGCGCCGAGGGCGCCGAGTTTGTCCGGGCGCCCGTCGTAGAAGGGGCTCTCGGGCTCGTCCAGGCGCTCGGGAGCACGCACCCGCAGGGCGTGCTCGGCAGGCGTGTGAAAGGCGAAGCCGAAACGGAATTGCCTCAGCCAATCCGGACCGGGAAGGCGCGCGCCGACGGCCAGCCCGAAGCCGCCGAGGGTGCGGCTCCTGTCTTCGCGAGCTTCGCCGTCGCGAGCGAACCAGTGCTCGAGCCGCGCGAGCTGTGCCAAGACCGCGAGCTCGGCGCCCGTGAGATCGGCGAGCCCGGCGGGGTTCGTGTGCAGACTCGCGGCGTCCCCCGGCCGCGCGCTCGCCGCACCCGCGAGCGCCGCCACCCGCGAGCTGTCGCCCAGGAACGCCCCGGCGTCAGCCGCGGCGTGGCTCCCCAGCAACAGCACGGCGCTCAGCGCGACATGGGCGTGCGCTCGGGGTCGGCTCATGGTGAGCCCACGCACACGCCGGACTCGGAGTCCGGCAGAGTGATGCCCACCGTCGTGAGCGCGATGGCCTCCCCGCCGTCGGCGTTGCGCACCCGCAAGCGAACGTGCAACGGCCGGTCGCCCGCGATGGTGAGGACGACCTGCTGACGGTCGGGGTCCTCGTCGACGATGCGATGCTCCGCGCCGGAGAACGACCAGTGAATGGCGAGCGGCGGCGCGCTCGGCTCCGGCGCAACTGGCACCAGGGTGAGCCTCGACTGCGAGTCGCGCGCGTGGATCACGATCTCGGTCTGGTGGTCGTCTCCGGCGCAGACCGCCGATGGCGCCACCACGATCACCGCCGAAGGCGCGGGCGGCGGCGGCGAGCCGCAACCCAGGGCAACCCACGAAAGCGCTAGGCCCGCGCGCCACAGCCGGTGAACCACCAGCATGCCACGCGCTGTCACGCCCGCTCGCACGCGATCCGGACGACGCGCCAACCCTGCAGCTTTCAACGCCTGGCAGCTTATCACGAAGCCTGCTGGAGAGAGCATCTCGCGCGAGCCAGCTCGACCCTCACCCCCTCGTCCGCCACCCCCGCGGGAAGCCGGTAGTGGCCGGCTGCAAGACCGGCTTCCTGGCTGCCGGCCTCATGGCATCAGCCGCGCCGCGCGAGCTGCGCGCGGATCTCGCGAACGAACGACTCGAGGTCGCCGAGGCGATGTGTCACCACGTCGCGCAAGATGTCCAGATCGACGACCGTGTAGCCATGCACCAGCACGTTCCGGAAGCCCACCGCTGCTCGCATCTTGGCGGCCAGGTCCGGGCTCAGCCAGCCGGCCGCGGTCAGGAGGGAGAATAGCTCCTGATTGGTCCTGGGCTCTCCCAACCTGGCATCGGAGACGATGTGCGAGGCGACGTCTTGCACGGCCTGCACGCACACCTGCAACGTGTGTTCGATGAAGCGCCGCTCCTTCACGTCCAGCTCGATCGTGTCCAGGTTGGCCAGGCTCCGGAGCTCCTGCAGGCATGTCTCGATGAATGCGAGCTTCTTCTGGATGAGGTCCGCGTCCGTCATGTGCTGGGCCGCCGGTACTGTTCGAGCACCGGTAATAGGTCGAAGTACCCGTTGCGTGCATCAACCTCGAAGGCGATGCGAGCGCTTCGGTCGGCCTCGTACAACAACTGCCCGTCGCGGAGCACACGGTGGATCAAGTCCACGGGAGCGGTATTCATGACCACGACCTGCACCGGCGCCCCAAGTTCGTGTGCCAGCTCCTCCTGGGCGCCAAAGGGTTGTTCGAGAAGCGTCCGGGGGGGAGCGGTTCGGTACAGGACGCCCAGATCGACGTCGCTGTCGGGCCGGGCAGTGCCGCGCGCGCGACTGCCAAACAGATACACGGCTGCCACCCTGGGGTCGTGCCCGAAGCGCTGCACGATGGCTCGCCGTATCTCGTCGTTCTCCACACGGCCAGCGTAGCCCGACTCGAGCGCCCTGGCGACGTCCGCAACGGCGCGCACCTTTGATCGGTGGTCCCCTGGGGCGAGCTTGGGTGACCGGTCGGAGGAGCCGAAGGGGGTCTGCTCAGCGGAGGCGAAGGCGCCGCGAAGCGGGCCGAGCTCGCGAAGCGAGCGAAGGCTCCTCGACGCGGTCGAGCACCCGGGCAGACTCGAAGCAGCCGAGCCAGCTCAACCCTCACCCCTCGCTCGCCACCCCCGATCCGGCCCCACTACCCCTGCCTCTGCCCCTTGCACTCGACCACGCCTTGCGAATCTGCGCGCACGACTGCCGAGCCCGCGTCGAACCCACAAGCGATCGAACCCTTTCAGGATTCCAGGCCCGGCCGGTGGGCATCACCAATCAGTGGTGCGCGCCACGCGGCATCAAACGGCTGACAGCTGAGACCAGCGTCGTTGCCGTTCCTGGCGTGACGATGGCGGACTTCGGCGCGTCGGCCCTGCTCGACGCGCTTCGCGACGACCCTTTGAAGTCCCTGGCGGGCCGGCGGGAATAC
Organism: Polyangiaceae bacterium; assembly: GCA_019637295.1. Classification (GTDB taxonomy): domain Bacteria; phylum Myxococcota_A; class Polyangia; order Polyangiales; family Polyangiaceae; genus JACKEA01. The sequence continues at coordinate 19,588 of JAHBVX010000012.1, read as the reverse complement.
TCGCAGGAGTGCGCCGAAGTCCGCCACGCTCCCGTTCAGGTCCCAGCACAGGGTCGCGGCGGTCACTCCCATCCAAGTGCTTTCATCCACCTCAGCCCACGTGCATTGCATCTTCTCGGGCGGAGGGGCTGAAGGGCACACCAGCCGCACGCCTTCCTCGAAGCGGCACGCGCCGTCGATCATCCTTACCTCACAGTCGAGGGGCAGCGCCGAGCGCGGGCGCACGGTCGTCACGACGAGGTCCTCCGTGGGAACACGGGCGGGGCGCACTGCATCGCACGACACTGCCATCGCGCCGCAGGCGGCGATCACGCTGCTAGCTGCCGAGAACGAATGGACCCACTGCGAAGAGAACGACGATTGTCGCGTGCTCACCCTGGGCGTTCGGCCGTACTGCGTCGAGCCGCGCGGAGTCATGGCGGTGCGTCACGACTCCGCGCGCGCCGCCCGCTTGCACTATGGCGCGAGTGACGCCGAAATGATCGCTGCACCCTGGCAGGGCGTCAGCTGCCGACCCCTGGCCGCGGAGTGCATCGACCAGGTCTGCGTGCTCGTTGAGCCCGCGCCGCACTGACCGCCCCCGTACTGCTAAGGGCCAACGCGCCGAAGTCCGCCATCGCCAAACCCAAGAAGACGCCTGATCGAGCACGGCGCCGGCCTTGCGCGCGGTTGGGTGGGACTGGTCTGCGCAAGCGTGCGCGGTGTGACATGCATCGGCATGGGGGGCTCACGGGAAGGCACGCGCGCGCTACGCCAGCGCTGTGAGCTCTGGCCAGTGCAAAGCGTGGCCGAGCGCTCGCTTCACCTCGACGTGCCGGCGGGCGGCGAGCCTACCGGCACGTGCATGCAGGCAGCTCGTGGGAACGTTGCGCACGGTGTCGAGGTTGGCGATGCACGGTCGCTTCAGCCCCTCGCGCTGACCCAGCCCGATCTCCTGCGGAATGCCACGGACCGTCGTCGTCACCTCGACCACGAGCACGCGAGTCAAGTAGACATACGCGCTCGTGCGGCTGAGCAGTAGCACGGGACGTCGACCGGCGGGCTCGGGAAGGAGAGCCCACCAAATGTCGAACTGGCGCGGCTCGGGACCGCTCACGCTACTCGCTTCCGTCGCTTCGTTGCGCGCGACGCTCGCACCCGCGGCCTTGGCTCCGCGAGCTCGTTCTCCGGATCCCAACCCATGAGATCTCCAGCGTCCAACGCTGCCGGCAGCGGCTGCTCGCGGTAGGCCTCCTCAGTGTCGCGGTCGATCTCGAGGTCGATGGCCCTGCGGATGGCCCGACGCACGAACTCGGCGCGCACGCGCTTCCTCGCCGGTGCGACGCGCTCCAGGTCCCGGGCCGAACGATCGTCGAGCTCGATGAGGATTTGTTTCATATAGAAATCTATATACAGCGATCTTCCGTGGCAACCAAGGACAATAGCGGCGCGGGTCGTGATCGAGGTCGATGGTGCGTCGCAGGGGACCGCGAGCTCGGTCGCAACGGGTGGCAGGTATTGCTGCCAGGCCGTGGCGGAGCCGCAGATCTTCCGGAACCATCAACGAGGTTGGGCGTGGAGAAAGGAGAACGCCGCAGGCGCCTGGACGAGGCACGCTGCGGCGTCGGTGGTGGCGTCGATGGCGGCTAGCTGGAGGGGCCGCGCAGGGAGGGCCCGTCGATGGTGATGGTGTGGCACTGGTGCGGGAGCCGCTGGGCCCAACGGTTCAAGGAGCAATGTTCGTAGCGCCGCCAAGTCGATCTGGTAGCGAAAGAAGCGGCAGCTTCGAGGAGCAAGCGAACGATCCAGACTTGCAGGCCCAACTCGAGGAACACGTCACGAGATCGACGACGACGAGCTTTGCAGCGCAATGGAAGCGTTCTGGATGGCGCACTCTCCCGGCGTCGACGCATAGCCGCCGAGAAGCGAGCACGGCGAGCCGTCAGTTGCGTGCGCGAGACCCACCACTGATTGGTGATGCCCACCGCCCGAGCCTGGAATCCTGTTGCGGGTTCGATCGCTCATCCCGGAAGTGCGCACCGTGACGCTTACCCCACGGCAACTGCAGCTGTTCGGGAGGCGCTGCAACGGCCGTGCGCGGGACGGGTGGCGCGCGGGGGCCGAGCCCGTGCTCCGAGAGCACGCGCGTGACGGCGCTGCGGCTCGTCGCGACCTCCGCCCAGCGCATGGGCCCCGAGCAGCGGGGACAGCTCTCGAGGTCGGCCGCGAACACATGGGCGAGCAACCACGCCTTCGCTGGCGCGTCGTCTGTCTCGCCGAGCAGCGCGAGCTGATCGCCGCGTGCAGGCCGGGGCTTGGTCGCGGCCACGTCGGGCACGGGCTTTGGAACGACGAGGCGCCGGCGCGATGAGTGGCTCGAAAGTACCCCGAAGTAGCGGAGCGTGTGAAAACGCGGGGGCGGCACGGCGGCGACGAGGCGCGCGACGCCCTGCGCGGCGGCGGCGTCCCCCGTCGGAGCCGCTGCGGAACACCCGAAGGGGTGGGACTTCCAAGGGTCGTAGCACGCCGCCAGGCCAGGCTCGTCGAGGCAGACCTCGGGCGCGTCGCCGTCGTCTAGCTTCCTACGCGCCGCCGCCGCCGGCCGGATCGCTCACGTCATGCGCGAGCGGCTGAACGACGCGATGCGTGAGCGCCTCCGTGACGTGTACCGCGACCGCCTGCGCGAGGTGCTCCGGTCCGGCATCGGCCAGATCCAGGCCGAGTTCTCGGGCTTCGGCAGCGGCGTGCGCTGATCGGCGAGCCCCTCAGGCCAGGACCTCGACGTAGCCGGTCGTGCCATCGACGCGGATGCGCTGCCCGTCCTTGATGCGCGTGGTCGCGTGCTCGGCGCCTACCACGGCCGGCAGGCCATATTCGCGCGCGATGACCGCGCCGTGGGTCATGAGGCCGCCCACCTCGGTGACCAGCCCCTTGATCGCGACGAACAGCGGCGTCCAGCTGGGATCCGTGTAGACGGTGACGAGCACGTCGTCGGGCTCGAGATCGGCGTCGGCGATGTCTCTGATGACGCGAGCCCGTCCCTCGACGACCCCGGCGCTGACCGGCAACCCGACCAGCACGCCGGCGGGCACGTCGTCGCGCCGGTACGTGCCGGTGACGGCCTCGCCCTCGGACGTCAGCACCCGGGGCGGGTGGAGCCGCTGATACGCCCGGAAGGCGTGCTCGCGCTCGCGGACGAGCTGCTCGTTCACCCGTCGCGTGCGGACGACCTCCGTCAGCTCCTCGTACCGGAGGAAGTAGATGGCCTCCGGGTCGCGAAGCACGCCCGCGTGCACGAGCCGCTCGGCCTCCGCCAGCAGCGCCTGCTTGTACACGAAGTCGTGGCTGACCCAGGCGTACTTCGGGTACTCGCGATACCCGGCGAACGTGCGAACGCGATCGATCATCCGCTTCGCCTCGTCGGCCTTTCGGCTCCCGTCCGGCAGGCCGCGCAGGCGCTCCAGCAGCTCGTGCTCGAGCTGGGCGGCGTTCCGCCTCCCCTGCTCGAAGCGCCGCTCGGCCTCCCCGTGCGCGAAGTTGCGGACGTTGCCGAGGAGCATCGGCAGGAGCAGCGTGGGGCGCTCGGCAAACCGCGGCCTCGTGATGTCGATCTCGCCGACCCCGCGCACGCCGTACCTGGCGAGCCAGGTCCGCAGGGCGTCGCGCGCCTCCCGGCCGCCGGAGAGCCTCGGCAGCTCGTCGATGAAGTCCTCGCGATCGGCGCGCTCGAGAGCGCGCACCACGTCGGGGTGCGGGCGGATCACGTCCGCGACGTCGAGCAGCGCGAGGCCCATCTCCGAGGTGACGTTGTTGGGGACCGACTGCGTGAGCGTGTCGGCCGCGTGCTGCACGCCGAGCCAGGTCTCGAGGTGCTCGTCGAGCCGCCAGGCGGCCGAGATCGCCGCCATGATCACCTGCATGCCCGTCGCATCGAACAGGAAGCGCTTGAGCTCCTCGATATCCGACCGGATGAAGTCGAGCAGCTCGGTCCCCGCCTTGCCCTGAATGTCGCGGGTGAGGGCGGCGACCGCCGCCTGGCTGCGCCCGATCAGCTCGGCGACGATCGCGGGATCGGCCTCGAGCAGTGGGGGCGCCGCGGCGGTCGATGGCGTACCCGCCGCGGTGGCGTCGGGCTGCGACGCGAGGAAGTCGCCGCGCGCGATGATCGTCTGCAGGGCATCCCCGATCAGCGGATCGGACCTGCCCAGGCTATTCAGGAGGCCCTGGCGACCCGCGGGCGACGCCAGCGCCTTGGTGACATCCACGAACAGCCTGCCGCCCGCTTCGCTCATCGGCCTGGCGGCCTTGAGCTGCCACATGGAGAGCCCGAGCGGCCGCATGGCGTCGGTCATCATCTGCTGGTGGCCGACCGAGACGTAGACCCGGTTCGCCAAATCGCTGGCGGCCGGGATCGGGAACAGTGTGGTGATCGGTCGACTCTGGACGATGTGAAAGCCATCGCCGGCGAGGCACCACTCGATGTCCTGCGGCGATCCGAAGTGCGCCTCGATATGGCGGCCCAGCTCCACGAGCTGCAGCACCTGCGCATCGCCGAGCACGGGCTGGCTCTGCAGCGCCGCATCGATCTCGTGCTGCCGGGTCGCGCCGTCCAGCGCGGCGTACACGGCGAGGCGCTTGCTGCCGATCGCCCGCGCGAGGATCGCGCCGTCCCGAACCTGGTAGGTGTCCGCGTTCACCAGGCCCGACACCAGGGCCTCGCCGAGCCCGAAGCTGGCCTCCACCGAGGCGACCTTGCGGTTCCCGGTGACCGGATCGGCCGTGAACAGGATGCCCGCTGCCTCGGCAGCGACCAGCCGCTGGACGACCACCGCCATCTCGACCCGCCGGTGATCGACGCCGTTGCGGATCCGGTAGGTCACGGCGCGCTCGGTGAACAGCGACGCCCAGCACCGGCGGACGTGCTGGAGGATCGCGGCCAGGCCCGACACGTTCAGGTAGCTGTCGTGCTGGCCCGCGAACGAGGCCGTCGCCGAGTCCTCCGCGGTGGCGCTGGAGCGGACGGCACACGCGGCTCGCTCGCCGAGCCGAGCGTAGGCGCGGGCGATCGCGTCCGAGAGCTCGTCGGGGATCGCGATCGCCTCGACGGTCTGGCGGAGCTCCGCGGTGATGGCGCGGATCGCCTCCCCGTCGTCAGCCGCGAGGCGAGCCAGCCGATCGAGCAGCGCAGCCAGCGACGGCTCTGTCGACATCACGTGGCGAAACCCCTGCGTCGTCACGCAGAAGCCCTCGGGGACGCGGATCCGGTCGAGGCGCGACAGCTCCCCGAGGTGCGCGCCCTTGCCACCCACCAGGGCGACGGAGCGCTGGTCGAGCTCGTCGAACGCGATCACGAGACACGGCTTGGTCATCGGCTTCGTCCTCTGCGCGCGGCCAGTCCGTCGAGGTAGATGTCGAGCTGGCGATGCGCGCTGGCGCGCTCGTCGGCGGTGGAGAGCCCCACCGCGAGGGGCCGGCTGAACCGGATCATCGCGAACACGAGGTCGGCCGGGGTCGCGTCGCTGCGCAGGAGCCCTGCCCGCTTCCCGCGCGCGATCAGGGTGCGGATCAGCGCTTCGGCGCGCGCCCGAAGATCGGGGTGGGGTCGGTCCAGCAGCGGGTAGATCACGTTGACCACGCCGATGCCGTGGTCGATGGCCGCATGCAGGTAGGTCCGGAGCGCCTCGAACGCGTCCGCCGAGCTGGCGAGGGCGGCCTCGCCTGCCGCCATGCTCCGCTCCAGCGCGTGGCGCACCACCGCGTGCAGCAGCGACTGCTGGTCGGGGAAGTGGCGATAGACCGTGCCGATGCCCACCCCGGCGTGCCCGGCGAGCGCATCGCGTGATGGCTCGCCACCGACGTCGAGGATTAGCTCGATCGCCGCGTCGAGCAGCCGCTCGCGATTGCGTCGAGCATCGGCGCGCAGCGGCGGCTCCTTGGCGGCTCTCGGCGAGGTGGCGGTCCGGCTCACGAAACGGAGGATAATACTCCGTTTCGCAGAGGTCAACTGCGACGTCAGCGGGCTCCGCCTGGAGGACGGCGGTCTACCAGTGGTGACGGCGCGAGCTGCCCCTGCCCTGCTTGGAGAGCGCGCTCAACGCTGGCTATTCCCTCGGGTGCTCGCCGTGGTAAGAGCCGACCGTGGGGAACACCCTCGTGTTGGCGGAGCTGGAGCGCGACTTCGAAGCGCAAGAGATCGCCGCCTTGGGCGTCGAGCTCTTGGGCGTGGATGCCGGGGTACTCTCGGGTCGCACGCGAGCGGAGCTGGCGGCGCAGCTCGTCGACCACTGCGAGAAGCACGAGGCGCTCGAGGCGCTCGCGGACGCCATGGTGCTGCGACGCCCCCAGCTCGCGGCGCAGCTGCTGACCCTGCGCCACGCGGGCAGTCGCGTGGAAGAGGGCTTGGGGCCTGGAGACCGACTGGGCGAGTACCGACTGGAGGCCGAGCTCGGCAGCGGACCCGCCGCGGTGGTCTATCGCGCGCGCGCTGGGAGTCGAGCCGTGCGGCTCAAGCTGCTGCGACGCAGCGTCGCGGCTGCGGCGGCCCAGCGATTCCTGACGGCCACCCGAGCCGCAGGCAGCGCCGGCGAGCGCTGGCTGCCGCAGCTCGCCTTCGCCGGCCCGATCGACGATCGTCACGTGGTCGTCCACCAGGCGGCCGAGGGGGAGCCGTTCGTGCTCGGCGCGGCGGGGCCGATGTCCTTCGCGGACGCCTGGCCGCTGGTGCGCCGCGTGCTGACCGGGCTCGCGGCCCTACACGGGGCACAGCTGGCGCACGGCGCTCTACACGCGAACAACCTGCTCGTCGCCGCGCGCGAGGACGGGCCCGCGCCGGTGCTGCTGGACGCGGGGGCCCACTACCTGCGCGGCCAGACGCTCGTCGGCGGCCTGGCCACCGGCCAGGTGCGCCCGCTGGTCGCGGCGTGGGCGGCCCCCGAGCAGCTCCGCGGCGAGCTTCCCACGCCGCGCAGTGACGTGTTCTCCATCGGCTTGTGGCTCTACGCGCTGCTCGCCGGGCGCCTGCCCTGGGCGCCGACGGACCCCGAGCTCGCGAGGCGGCGCTTCGCCGCCGAGCCCGAGCCGCTGGGGTTTCTGGTCCCATCCGGACGACTGGCCCCAGGGCTGGACGAGTTGGTGCTCGAGTTGATCGACCCGGCGCCGGGGGTTCGGCCACCGCACGCGTCGGCGGTGCTGGAGCTCCTGGTCCCCTTCGCCGCTGCGCGCTCGCCCTCGGGCGGACTGGTGCCGGAGGAGGCGCTCGACACGCAGATCGCTCGGCTGCTCGCCGAACCAGCGAGCGAGGAAGCGCGGGGCGTGCTCGAGTCGGCGATCGATCAGGGCGCGGAGCCTCGCCGGGTCGCCGAAGCGCTGCTGCTCGCAGCGGATCAACTCGATGACGAGGGCGCGGCGCGCGCGGCCAGGCGCGGACTACTGGTGCGAGCGGGCGCGATCTTCGAGAACCTGATGGGAGACACGGCCACGGCGGCCCGCGTGTACCGGCAGGTGCTCGACGCGAACCGCGCGGATGACGGCGCGCGCACGGCGCTAGAGCGAGTCTTGCGCCGGCGCGGGGAGTTCGCTCAGGTGGTCGAGCTGCTGCTGGACCAACGCGACGCGCTGGATGATCCCGTGGACCGCGCGCGAGTCTTGGGCAAGCTCGGTCACTTGCTGTCGACCGAGCTCGACAATCGCGAGCAAGCGCTGGTGGCCCTCACGGCGGCCGCCGCGGAGGACCCTACGAATGACGGGCACGCACTGGCCCTCGAGCGCGCGGTGGGCAGCGATCCGGCGAGCTGGGCGACGGCGCTCGCGACCCTGGCCGAGTCAGCCGACACCATCAATCCGGAGCGTCGGGTCGCGCTGTTGGAGCGGATGGGCCACTGGTACGACGCCCGCCTCGGCCGCCCCGACCTCGCCCTCGAGTGCCATCGCGCCGTGGTCGCGCTGGATCCGTTGCACGACGTCGCCCTCGACCGCATCGAGGAAATCTATCGGAGAGGGCAGCTGTACGGCGAGCTCGGCCACGCGCTGCTGGCCCGCGCGGCGACGGCGGCGGCTCCGCCACGGGCGCGGGACCTGCGGGTCGAAGCCGCGGCGGTGTTCATGGAGCACGGCGGACCCGAGAATCACGCCCGCCAGCTGCTCGAGCAGGTGCTCTCGGAAGATCCCGGGCACCGGCGAGCTGCCGAGGCGCTGAGCGCGCTGTACCTGCGGACCGGGAGTCACCGCGACTGGGTCGAGCTGATGGAGCGCCGCGCCGATGCGGCGGAAGGCGGTGAGCGTACGCGGCTGCTGCTCGAGCTCGCCCGCGGTCTGGAGACGCGACTCGACGATCCGGACCGGGCGCTGCTGGTCTGGGAGCAGGTGGTCGCCGACGATCCGTCTCACGTGGCGGCGCTCGACGCGCTCGAGAGGGGCTACCTTCGCGCCGGGCTGCCGGAGAAGGCACGCGCGACCCTCGAGCGACGACTGCAGATCGCGCTCACTCCCGCGCAGCGCGTCAGCTTGCTCGGGCGCATCGCGACGCTGTCGCGGACCGAGCTCTTGGACGACCGCGCCGCCAGCGACGCCCTCGAGCGCCTGCTGGACATCGATCCGAGCTCCGAGCCGGCGCTCGAGGCCCTGGCGCACGCCTACCGGAGGCAACGCCTGTGGGATCCCCTCGCGCGCACCCTGGAGCGTCACGCCGAGCACGCCCCCAGCGCAGCGCGCGGCGCCGAGCTCTGGGTGCAGGCTGGGGAGCTGGCCGAGGCGGAGCTGGGCGACGAAGTCCGCGCGCTCTTTGCTTACGATTCCGCCCTGCGGCTGTGCCCGGACGACCGAACCGCGCTCGACAAGGCCGCCACCCTGCGCGCCTCCCGGGGCGACGCCGAGAGCGCTGCGCTCGCGCTCGACAACCTGGCCAGACAGGCTACGTCGCCCGAGCAGCGCGCCGAAGCCTGGCTCAAGGCAGGGAACATGCTGCAGCAACTCGGCGACGACAGCGGCGCCGAGCAACGCTACCGAAGTCTCCTCGACGAGCTCCCGGGTCACCCCCTCGCGGCACGCAAGCTCGCCCGACTGCTGGCGAACCGCGGGCAGCTGGGCGCGGCCACCACGCTGCTCGAGCGCTCGTTGTCGCACGCTGCGTCCAGCGGCGCCGCAGCCCAGCTTGGCGCGGCCCTGGGCCGGCTCTGGCTCGACGAGGCGCGCGACCCGGCCCGCGCGGCAGTCGCGGCCAACCTCGCGCTCGAGCGCGACCCGAGCAACCCGGACGTTCGCCTGCTCTGCGGCGACATCGAGCGGCACGCGCAGGCCTGGGCGGCAGCCTGCGAGCACTACGAGCAGGCGCTGGCTGGCGTTTCGCGGCTCGACGCGGACAGCGCCGTGCGGCTCCTGGCTCACTCGGCCGAAGCACTACAGCGCTCGGGCGACGCCGCCATGGCGCGAGGCCGGCTGGCTTCCCTGGTCGAGCGCAGCGAAGAGAGCCTAGTCGCTGCCGCGTTCGCGTCGCGCCTGAGCGTCGATCTCGAGACGCCACAGCTCGCGCTGGAGCTGACGGACCGACTGCTCGACCACCACGAGAAGTCGCTGACCTTGGACGAGGTGTGCCAGGCGCACCTGCGGCGGGGTCGCTTGCTCCAGCAGCTCGCGCAGCCCGAGGCCGCGGTGAGCGCGTTCGAGCACGCGCTCGTGGCGAATCGTCGCTCGGTCGACGCGTTGCGCGAGCTGGTCGTGGCTCACCAGACCCTCGGTCAGCGGGACGAGCTCCGCGCCACCCTCGAGCGCTTGCACGAACTCGCGCTGCTCGACGAGGACCAGGAGCTGCTGCTCGAGGTGGGAGACGCCTACGCAGAGCGGCTGTCGGACCTGGACGCGGCGACCCAGGTGTACGTGGAGGCGCTCACGGACAGCGAGTCCGACCGCAAGATCCTGCTGCGCATGCTGCGCATCCACAGCGATGCGCAGGACTTTCAGCGGGTGGTGGTGGTCGTGCTGCGGCTGGCCAAGCTCGCGAGCGGGAGACGGGATCGCGCGCGCTACCTGCAGACGGCGGCCCGCATCACGGTCGAGGAGCTGGACGATCCGGCGGAAGCGCTGGTGCTGTACGACCGCGCGCTCGAGGCCGACCCCAACTCGGAGAGCATCGTGACCGAGACGCTGGCGCTGCGCAGCAAGGTGGGCGACGTGGCGGGGGTTCGCCGCATCCTGGAGGCACAGATCGCGCGGGCCTCCGCGCGCCAGGACAAGGAGCGCGCGTACCTGTGGGCCACGAGGCTGGCAGACGTGCATCTCGGGGAGCTCGACGTAGCCGACGCGATCGCGATCAACGAGAGCGCGCTGCGACTGGTTCCCTCGGATCCGGCGAGGGAGAACGTACTCGCAGAGCTGTACCTCACGGACGCGAAGCAGTACCTCGATCGTGCCGCTGCCCTGGCGCGCCGAGTGCTGGCGCGGGATCCGCGTGCCCCGGACGGGTATCGTCGACTGTTCGACTTGTCCCTCGGTGCCGAGCGGCGCGACGCTGCCTGGTGCGCGGCGCAGGTCTTGGTCGTCCTCGGCGCGGCGACGCCAGCCGAAGACGAGTACTTCCGAGAGCAGCGTCGCGCCGGACCTCTGGAGCTCGAGCTGCGGATCAGCGACGAGGAGTACAGGTCGCTCATCGCACATCCGTTCGTCAACCCGACGCTGACCAGTCTGCTGAGCCAGATCCAGCCCGTCGTCGCGGACAGCATGCAGCGCTACTCGCTCTCGGCGCTGGGGCTCCGGGAAGAGGACGCGCTCACTCCCGAGAACTGCCAAGGCACGCTGGTGCGGGCGTTTCAGCGGGTGTCGGACGCCCTCCGGATCCCGCTACCGCTGTTCTTCGAGGCCGACTCGATGGCGCCCATGACGCTGCGCCGGAGCGCTCGGCCGCTGGTGCTGCTCTCGCGCAGCGCCGCTCAGAGCGAGCTCCCGCGAGCGCCCGCAGGCTACATGGCGGCGTCCTGCTTGTCCTTGCTTCGGCCGGGCTACTACCTGCGCACGCTGCTGCCTCCTGCAGAGCTGAAGGCCTGGGTGCTCGCGGCCATTCGTCTGGTCACCCCCAATCTGCCCGTCCCCGCGGAGATCGCCGAGTCGGTGGAGTCCGCGGGACGTTCGCTCGCGCGACACCTCGACGACCGGCTCGAAGAGCGCGTTCGGCGCCTGGTCGAGGCGCTGCTCGCGGCGGGGGGCCAGGCGGACCTGACGCGTTGGATCGCGGGAGTGGATCTGAGCTGCGATCGCGTCGGCCTCGTGTTCTGCGGCGACCTGGCGACCTGCTCGACTGCCGTACGCCGCGCCGCCCAGACCCCCGGAGCGACGAGCGCGGAGGAACGAGAGCGCGCGCTGCTCACCTACGCCGTCAGCAGCGAGTACCTGCGCCTGCGGCATCGGCTCTTGCTCAGCACCGACCTGACCGTCGAGGAACTGAGCGAGGACGACATCGCGAGCCCTGCTCGAGCCTAGGGCTCAGGGCGGAGTGCGCAGCAGCCGCTCGCCGGTCTTGGCGTTCCACACCTCGAGCAGGCTCGGCCCGCCGACCGCTATGAGCGCGCCGTCGTCGCTGGCTGCGATCCCCCGGTCCTCCAGCACCTCCGAGACCCAGCTCTCCCCGCTTCCGGAGGCCTCCGCCAGCGGATAGGTGCCGAGCGCGCGGCTCGCGCCGGCTTCGTCGAGCAGCTCGAGGGAGAAGTGGCGACCGGCCCCCGCGGACTGCACGCCGAGCCAGGCGAGCCCGGCGTCGGAGCTGACCGAGTCGACCGGCTCCGTCGCCGGCAATCGCGCCACGACACGCAGCGCGGAGCCGACGATTTCGCACAGCTCGAAGTGTCCGGAGCTGCGCGCGAGCCACAAGCGAGAGAGGCGCTTGGCCGTCATGATGCGCCACACGTCGGCCTCGCCTTCGAGCGCGAAGGTCTGCGCCTTGCCACCGAGGAAGAAGCGCCGCAGCCCCTGCTTCGTGGTGTGCAGGAACGAGCCGTCCTTGAGCATCACGAACGCGCGGCCGTCGAAGCCGTCGAGCTCGACGAAGTCGAGGGTGGTGAGCTTTCCATCGTCGCTGATCTCGTAGCCATACAGCGTGGGGTCGAAGGCGTGTACAACGTAGAATCGCCGCTCCCGCAGCGGGTCCGGCACGAGCTGCGATTGCGGGAACAAGGGTACGCGTGACAGGCGCGTCACCTCGTACTTGCGCGGCTCGACGCGCAGGGACTCGCGTTCCAACAGCGCGAGCAGGCTGCCATCTCGGAGCACCGTCAGCAGGCGGGGCCCCGAGACCGGGAGCCGCAGCTGCTCCTTGCTGCCAACCACGTCGCGGATGACCAAGGCATCCTGCGTCAGATGAGCCAGCTTGCCGCGCTGCAGCACGATGCGCTGAGCGGCGCGAGCGCGTGGGACCAAGGGGAGCCTCTCGCGGCGCAGGTCGGCGATGACTCGCGCAGCACCGGTCGCGCCGTCGGCGGAGGGCGCCGGGTTGGCAGGCTCGTCCACCGCGCGAGGAGCGACCGGTTCGTCGGGCTTGCGCTCGCAGCCAAGCCCCGCGCTCGCGGCCAGGAGGAGCAGCGAGCCTAGCCGCTGCAGTCGTGGAGCTCCGCGGGGCCTGGGCGAGATCATGGCGCCGCCAGGATAGGTCAGACCGCGCCGCGAGCAACCGAAACACAGGGTGGCCGCTCGTGGCAGTCACGAGACCGCGAGCGATGACTTAGGATGCACACCATGCGCATCGCCGTCGTTCTCGATCCGCCTGCTCTGGACGCAAGCCCAATCACCTGGCTGCAGAGCCACGCCGAAGGGCGAAAGGCCGTGCTGGTCACCCTGCCGTCCATCGACCCTCTGGCGCGCGCTCTGGCTCACGCCCTGGGCGAGCACACGCCCGGGGACGGGGACGTGTTCGTACTGGCGCGCGCCGGCGGGGGCCGCGCGACCGAGGACGACTACGCCGCGCTCGCAGCGAGCGCGAGCTGTCGCCGGCTCGAGCCGGTGGAGGACCCCGCCCTCGAGGAGGCCATCGCCGAGGGCGCACGTCGACTCGACGCCGGCGAGCTCGATCGCGCACAGCGGGCATACGCGTTCGCCGAGTCGCTCCTGGCGTCGGACACCGGGCCTCGCCATGCGGAGGTGCTGGTGTGCCTGGCGTCCATCGAGCGTCGCACCGGCTCCACCGAGCAAGCCGTCGCGTTGCTCGACCGCGCGCTCGCCATCTTCCCGAACCACGAGGCCGCGCTGAAGGAGCGCATCGCCATCGCGCGGGAGTGCGCGGACAACGCGACTGCCGCGGCGCTGCGGCGCCGGCTCCTCCGCAAAGCCACGACGGACCCAGAGCGTGCGGAGCAGCTCTCGTCCATCGCCGACGAGTGCTTGAACGCGACCATCGAGGCGCTCGAGCAGGCGCTCGCTCTGAGGCCCAGAGATCCGAGGCTGCTCGAGCGACTGCAGTCCACGTTGGAGGCGGCGGGTCGCTGGAGCGAGGCCGTCGACGCGAAGGTTGCCCTCTCGGAGACGATTGGCAACCCGCGGGATCGCGCGCGGTCCCTCAGCGCTGCGGCGGGCATGTGCGCGCGCCGGACCGGACACGTCGCGCGCGCGGTGGCCCTGTACGAGGCGGCGATCGCCGACGATCCGACCACACCGGGCGCCTTCGACGCGATCGAGGCGGTGTTGGTGCGCAGCGAGAGCTGGCGGGAGGTGGAGAGCGCCTACGGTCGGCAGCTCGAGCGCTTGGCCGAGCGGGGCGAGCAGGGCGCCCGCGCGGCGTTGCTCGACAAGCTGTCCCGGCTGCGGGACGAGCGGATGGGGGACACCGAGGGCGCCATCGTGGCGCTCGATCAGCTGGTGCAGCAGGACCCCAAAGCCGTGGACGTGCGCGCGCGGCTGGCGGAGCTCTTGGAACGCACCGGTCAGCTGCAGCTCGCGGCGCTCGCGCTCGAAAGCGCAGCGCTGTGGGCTCCCTCGCGCGTGGCCACGTTCCGAGAGCTGAATCGCCTGCTCACGATGCTAGGCGACCCGGATCGCGCCTACAGCGCCTGCGCAGTGCTGGTCCATCTGGGCGAGGCGGACGTCGCGGAGCAGGCCGTGTACCGACAGTACGCGCCCCAGACCACGGTGCGGCCCAGCAGCGCGCTCGGCGACCGAGGCTTCTCGGATCTGTTCGTCCCGGAGCACGACTTCGTGATCTCGCGCATCGTGCGCGCGCTTGGACCTCCCGCCATCGAGCTGAAGCTCGCGCAGCTGCGCAAGGCGGGCCGGCTGCCGGTGCTCGAGCCCAAGAATCGCCAAGACCCCGACAAGTCGACGATCACCGCGGTGCGCACCGTGGGTTGGGCCTGCAAGGTGCTCGGCCTGCCCGTGCCGGCGATCTACACCCACAGCGACGACTTGCCCGGCGGGGTGGTGTCGGCGCCGCTGCCGGAGCCGACGTTGGTGCTCGGAAAGTCGCTGCTCAGCGGTCGCTCCGTCCCGGAGCTGGTGTTCGCCATCGGCCGGGAGCTGAGCTGCCAACACCTGGCGTCCCGGGTACTGACCTTCTACCCCACCTTGCCGGAGCTTCGCGCGCTGCTCCTGGCCGCGGTCGGTGCGGTCGTACCCACGAGCCTGCCGGCGGACGCGCTGGCGCTGCGCGAAGCGCTGGCAGCGCGCCTCGGCGACGCCCAACGGGCCGAACTGACCGGAGCCGTTCGCGAGCTCGAAGCCCGGGACGGACGCCTGGAGCTGAAGCCTTGGCTGTGTTCGCTCGAGCTCGCTGCCTGCCGCGCGGGGCTCCTGGTCTCCGGGGACGTCACCGCGGCGGCGCGCATGCTCGCCGTGGACGGGCGCGTCGTTGGAGGACTGTCCGCGGCAGACCGCATTCGCGATGCCATCCCGTTCTCGGTCTCCACCCGCTACGCCACGCTTCGGCGCACGCTGGGCATCGGAGTTGGCAGCCAGGAGCTGCCAGCGCGCAGCAGCCCGAGCGGGCTCGGCGCCTAGCCGCTCGGCTGGCCAAGCATCCGATCGTGCCAAGACTGCCCAAGTCGATCCTAGCCTCGACTAGGGCGCCTTCTGCCCGCGCATTCCGGGACTTCATTGCCTCTCTGACGGGTCAGGTGGCCGAGACGACCTGTCGAAGACCCGCGACCCTCCCATCCGGCATCCGAGCACGCGCCGGCCCCGCCGGTCTTCTCCGTGGGTTCTTGCCTCCTTTGCCGATCGTGATCTGATCGTGCCCAGACTGCCCAAGTCGATCCTAGCGCCGGGCCAAGAACAGGACGTGCTTGGCCCGGGACCCGACGCGAGCCGCGACGCGCGACACCTGAACGTCGAAGCCGACGCTCCGGAGCATCCGCTCGTAGCGCGCGCTCGGCCCCGCAGACCAGACGCCGAGGACGCCACCCGGCGTGAGCGCGGCGCGACACGCTGAGACGCCACCTCTGCCGTACAGTCGCTGGTTCTTGGCCTGCGCGAGCGCCTGCGGTCCGTTGTCGACGTCGAGCAGGAGCACGTCGAAGCTTCGGGCCGAGCGCTTGATCAGATCGAACACGTCGCCGACGACGACCTGGCAGCGGCGGTCTTGGAGCGGGTTCTCATTGAGGATACCGAGATGCTTGTGGTTCCACTCGACGAGCTCGGGCACCAGCTCGGCCACGGTGACCTGCGTGTCGTTCGACACTCGATCCAAGACGGCGCGCAGCGTGTAGCCGAGACCGAGACCGCCCACGAGCACCGACCTGGGTTCGTCGGCAAGCTCGATGGCGCGCTCCGCCAGGGCGATCTCGGAGTCGTGCATCCGGTTGGACATCAGGATGCGTTGCTCGACGCGGACGACCCAGTCACCGTCGTGACGGGCGAGCACCATCTCACTGCCATCGGCGACTCGCGCCGTCTCGACGGACTCCCAGCTCAACATGGTCAGGTGCTCATCGGACCAAGCTGTGGCGGCGTCTACTGGAAAGGACCCGCCGGCACCTGCCGGCACTCCCGATGCCGAGCGGTCTGTCGGTAAGACGCGGAAGCGGCGGCTGACGCTCGGCGCCTGCTTCGGCCCGAGCGGGCCCAGCCCTAGCTGTTGTTGGGAGCGCCCCGACCCGGGCCAGCCCCCCAGCCGCGGCGCTCACCGCGCAGGCCACGCATGCCGCGCGACATGCCTACAATTCATGCCGCAACCGGCATTGCCCGAAGTGCCAGGGCTTGGCGCAGGCGCGGTGGCTCGAAGGGCGCATGGAGCGGCTGCTCCCCACGCATGCGTTCCACGTCGTCTTCACGCTGCCCTCCGAGCTCCGTGACCTCGTGATGGCCAAGCGCGAGAAGCTCTTCGATCTGCTCTTCGCTTCAGCTGCCGAGACGCTCCTCGAACTCGGACGCTACCCGAGATGGCTCAGCGCCCAGCTCGGGATCACCAGCGTGCTCCATACGTGGACCCGCGAGTTGCTCTTCCACCCGCACGTGCACTGCATCGTGACCGGCGGGGGACTGTCGCTCGACGGCAAGCGATGGATCGCCACCCGCCCCGACTTCCTCTTCCCCGTCCGTGTCCTCGGCAAGCTTTTCCGTGGCAAGTTGCTCGCCGGGCTCGCCCATCTGCACGACCGTGGCGAGCTCCGCCTCACGGGTCCCGCCGCGCCCCTCGCCGACCCAGCGCGATTCGCACGCATTCGAGACAAGCTCTATCGTGCACGATGGGTCGTCTACGCCAAGCCGCCCTTCGGTGGACCCGAGGAGGTCTTCCGCTACCTCGGGCGCTACACCCACCGCGTCGGCCTCTCCAACCGGAGGCTCGTCTCCCTCGACGAGCGCGGCGTCACCTTCCGCACTCGCGGAGCGCAGACCGTCACCGTCGCTCCCGTGGACTTCCTCAGGCGCTTCGTCCAACACGTGCTGCCCAAGGGCTTCGTCAAGATCCGCTATCACGGCCTCATGGCGTCGGGCAGCGTCCGGACCCGGCTCGCCTTGGCCAAGCGTCTGCTCGAGGCCTCGCCGATGCCGACGACCGAGACCTTCACGCGCCCCCCGCGAGACTTCCGCGAACTCCTCCTCAGGCTCACCGGCGTCGACATTCGCCGCTGCCCCCGCTGTGCAGTCGGCGTGATGCTCCGCCATCCCCTTGGCACCGACACCACCGCGCCGCTCCCCCCGGACACCTCATGAGACCGCGACCTCCCCTCGATACGCTCTGCGGGGTGCTCGACGCATCGCCCGAGGGCCACGCTTTGCCCGGCGCGGCTGCGCCGCGCCTCCGCGCGGCCCCGTCGGCCAGCCACACCGGTCGACCCCTGCGCCGCACCCCACCGCCGACCACGCGATCCCCACGATCAAGCGCCCCGCGACCCCGACGCCGCTCGGCGACGTCAGCCACTTCTTCCATTTGCACATCCTGGTCCATGACCCTTCCGCGGCCCTTCGTCCGCTAGCACCCCCCTCCTGCTGCCGCGGATCGGCCTCGTTCAACTCGACGTTTCGCTGCCCGCCTCGCGAGACGGACGCGTGCGGGTTGCGGGCAGCCAAACGCCTATTGGTTAACGCGCACTCGGGTGACCGACCGTCGCCCGGCCGCGAGACCCCTCGTGCTCGTCGAGGTGCGACACTCTCCCACCAAACTGAGCTGGCCGGCGCCGAAGCGCTTGAACCTCACGACGCCCCGCGTATTCTGACGTCACCTACCACCAGAGGGGTGATCATGTCCAAGGCACGCAGCACGCAGCACGCGCAATCGCGTGCGGGTTGTTTCTGCTCGGAGTAGCAGTGATGCCCGCTTGCGGGAACGTCGAGTCTGAGGAGCCCAGTGCGCCGATCGCCGCGGTGAGTCAGCCGATTGTCAACGTCGCGTTGTTCATCGACGCGCCGATGAACAACGCGACGTTCCATGTTCAGACGAATACGGGTATGTGCTCTGGATCCTTGATCACCTCCACCGTTGGGCTGACGGCGGTGCACTGCAGAGTCACTCCGGGAGCCATCGTCAGTTTCGGCCTGAACAATCCCTCCAGGGCCACCGCCGGACCAGCCAGGGCTCGGCGCGTCGTGGATCGGGTGAGCGAGCGCATTTCTAGCGCCCACTTCCCCGAGCCTACGCCGTCGGTGCTGAATTCATCTCCCCCGCTGTCGGTGTTGGCTCAGGACGTCGCGCTCGTCTTCTTCTCGCCGCCGGTGACGATGGATGCGTCTCCAATCAAGCCATCGTTTCAGCGCCCAGCGCTCACCCCAGGCGGGCTCGTACCGCCGATCGCCGTGTTCCCAGGGGGCGGGTCCGGGTATGGCGGCGCCTTCGAAGGCGCGTTGCCGCTCGTACCTCCGCACCGGCGGCAGACGTTCGAGTCCCTGAACCTACAGGTGAGCCGCGTGGTGGTCGGAAGTGGTCTCGCGCTGTGGGTTCACCGATGGCCGCGCGAGGTCGCCTCGGGTGTTCCCCATGGGATCTATGGAGACTCTGGGGGACCGCTGTTTCAGGCGCATCCTCACCACCCGGGGGCGCGCGACGTCATTGGCGTCCTGTCGTGGTTCTTCTGGGAAGATTGCCCCTTTGGGGGGTCCCGTCGCCGGTGTGCCAACTGGTCGGTGTCGACGACGAGCACGCCGTCACGCTTTACCCCGACATCACCGCACCCTCGATCAAGAGTTGGATCGAGGCCGAGCTCGATCGCAACGGGGACGGCCGCTGGGAGGGGGAGGTCGACTACGTTCGAACTGCCTTCGGCACTTCGGGCGCTCCAGCGCTCGATCCGGGCTGCGACGTCGCCAAGGACCCCGACTGCGATCTGATCTACGACAAGAACGACAACTGCCCGCTCGACTACAACCCCGATCAGGAGAACACCGACGATCCAAACGACCCCTGGGACCGCACCAGCGCATCGGAGCCCGGGGACGTGTGCGATCTGTGTCCGGGCGTGGCTCCGAACGGCGGCAACTGCAACGACGACGCCGAGCGCCTGGCCTTCGGCCTCCGCCCCCGGATCAACGAGACCCACGTCGTCAGCACTACGTGCGAAATCACTCGCAGTTCGTGCTCACGCCGGGGCTGCGGGATCTGGCCAGCTACTGGATGCCGATGCAGATGCGGTTCCGCCTGAGCTCGGGCTCCATCTTCCAGCTCCAGGAGGCCGTGAAGCTGCCGGGCTGGTGGAAGGACGCCTGCAAGAACGACCCCAACTGCCGCTTCGGCTTCTCGGTCCCGCTCTATGTGTTCCCGTACGCCAAGCCCTCCCTCATCGGCCTGACCCCGACGGTCCAGTCGGATCTGACCGACCTCGTCTCGCCCGCGGCCCTGAGCCTGCTCGGCACCCCGGGCGCCACCGTGATCCCCGCCGCGGAGCACGGCGGCCTGCTCGCGCTGCGTAATGCTCGCAGCGCGCCGCGGGTGGCGGTCCTGGACCTGCAGACCCGCAGCTTCGTGGGCGCGGTCGGGCAGCGGGCGGACGGCGGCTTCTCCGAGCACGGACGCCGGTTCGATGACGGCGACCTCGGCCCGCTCGCGGCCACCAGCGCGACCGGGGCTTCGGCCGCGAGCGTCGCCAGCCTGTCGGCGCTGCACGGCAAGGTCTTCGTGCTCGAACGCGCGGCCGGCGAGCCCCACGCGCGGCTGCACGTGTACGACGTCGCCGCGCAGCGCTGGAGCGAGACGCCGCTCACCGGCCAGCAC
>JAHBVX010000011.1 GCA_019637295.1 Polyangiaceae bacterium | reverse complement strand
CCCTTCTTGAAGGAGAGCTCGAGCTTGCCGTCGGGCCGGCGCGTGAGGCGGTCCTGGGCGACCGGTGGGCGCGTGATGTACTTGCAGTGGCCCTCGAGATCGAGCTGGCCACCTTCGCCCACACGCGAGGACTCACGCTGTGAGAGGCCGGGCCGCGGTCGCGACGTTCTCGGTGCTCGCTGGCTGCGGGGGCGGGCCCCCGAGCGCTCAGCCCGCCCACGACGCGGGACCGCAGCCGGTGTGCGTAGACGTGGCGCTGACGCCCACGGTGCCGGGCGACGAGGGAGACTGGTCCTGGCTCAGCAATCCGATCGTCGGCGGCCTGTGGGCGAGCGACGCGGGCGTGCACTTCGCGTGGAAAGCCTACGAGGTCGTGAGCACGACGGGGAACGTGGACTCGATGTCCGACACGGAGACCCGTCTCGTCCTGACCACCATAGCCGCCGATGGCACCGCCTCCCACGTCGTCCACTCGCCGTTCCCGCCCGGCACGGAGTGGGGACACATCGGCGAGATCACCGTCGCCGGCCGCGCCGACGGCGTGTTCGCGGTCGGCCACGACTGGTGGGACGGCAGCGCGCGTCCGCTGCGCGTCGCCATCGGCCGGGTCGATCCGCCGAGCCTCGGCCCGGGCGTGGTGCTGCCCTTCGACGGCGAGCCCCTCGCGCTGCACACCGCGGCCACCTGGGACGGCGAGGCCTTCGCCCTGCACGCTTACGGCGGACCGGTGAAGTTCACGCAGTACCTCGCCCGCGTCGACGACCAGGCCAACGTGCTCTTGCCCTTCACCCCGTACGCCGTCACCAGCGTCGCTACCGTCGAGCGCGCCGGCTACGCGCTGTCTACCAGCGCCGCCAGCGGACAGACGTTCTTGCTCGAGCCGGGCCAGCTGCCGCGGCTGTCGGGTCACCTGCGCAACGGCGAGCCCCTGCCCGGCACCGAGGCGGGGCCGAAGGTCCTCGCGGCGACCGATCCGCTGCAGAGCTACGCGGCCAGCGTGTCCGCTCGCGCCGACGCGTCCGGTGCCTGGCTAGCGTGGAAGCAACACAAGCCGAACACCTTCGGCATGATGATGCAGCGTGTGGACAACAGCGGAATGCCCGTGGGCACGGGAGTCCCACTCCCCTTCCTGCCCATGGGCTCCGACGGCATCGGCTACGCCGCCCTCGTCTCCCACGAGTCCTCCGTCGTGGCGCTCGCGCCGTCGGACAAGAGCTTCTACCGCTTCGTGTTCGATGGCCAGACCCTCAGCGAGTTCGAGCGCATTTTGACCCCGGGTGGCGGCCTACGCCAGCTCAACATCGAGGCCATCGAGCACCAGTGCGAGATCTGGCTCAGCTACTATCAGGCCGACCCACCGCAGCACCTGCGCGTGCTCAAGGCCGTGCCCGGCTGCATCTACCCGACCTGGCCGACGCTGTAGCGCGATGGCGGCCAGGGGCCGCGCCGGTCATACTTGCCGTCGTGCTTCGCCAGCTTCGCCTACGCGCGAGGACTCACGCTGTGAGCGGCCGGGCCGCGGTCGCGACGTTCTCGGTGCTCGCTGGCTGCGGGGGCGGGCCCCCGAGCGCTCAGCCCGCTCCCGACGCGGGACCGCAGCCGGTGTGCGTGGACGTGGCGCTGACGCCCACGGTGCTGGGCGACGAGGGAGACTGGTCCTGGCTCAGCAATCCGATCGTCGGCGGCCTAGCCCAGCTCGCGACCGAGTCAGCCTGCGCGGCACCGCCAGGTTGCAGCGGGTAGTGTAGCCGTCACCAAGTTGACACCGGAGCCGGCTTCCGGGCAACCCCGAGGCCGGCTATAGCTGCTCGAGCCAACCGATGAACGACCTCTCGAGCGTGCGCCCCGAGGATCCCGCGACGCGCAAGCGAGGTTGGGTCGTGGTCGCGGCGCTGTTCATCGGCTACGTCGGTGTGTACCTGTGCCGCAAGAACCTGTCCGTCGCGGTGCCGCTCCTGCAGGAGTCTTTCTCGGCCAGCAAGGAGCAGGTTGGCATCATCGCGAGCGTCGGCACCATGGCGTACGCCGCGGGCAAATTGCTCAACGGCGGGCTCGTCGATCGCATCGGGGCGCGGCGTGGCTACCTGATCGCGCTCGGCTCGGTCGCCTTGTTCGGCGCGGCGGGCGCGTTTGCGCCCAGCATCGCGATGCTGGCGGTGTTCTACGGGTTCAATCGCTACTCGGGCGCGGCTGCCTGGCCCGCGATGATCAAGTTCATCCCGACCTGGTTTGGTCTCAGCAAGACCGCGAGCGTCATCGGCGTGCTCAGCCTGAGCTACGTGCTCGGCGGTGTGGCCGCGGTGCTCGTCGCGAGGCAGATCGTGGAGCTCGGAGGCGGCTGGTCGGCGGTGATGGGCTGGCCGTCGCTGATGCTGGTGGTCCTGCTCGCCGGCGCCATGCTGCTGGTCCGGACCGGACCCGTGGACGTGGATGAACCTTTCTCCGTCGGCAGCGGAGCGAGCGACTCCACCGAGCCGCCAAAGCCCGCCCGTCGCGGTGGGCACTACCTGCGGCTGCTACGCAGCACACAGTTTCGTCTGGCCTGCGGCATCAGCTTCACGGTCACCCTCGTGCGCGAGGCGTTCAACGTGTGGAGCGTGGACTTCTTGCACTCGGTCCAAGCCGAGGGCGAGAAGGACGTCGCCGCGGCGGCGCTGCACTCGGTCGCGTTCGATCTGGCGGGAGCCGTGGCCATCCTCGGCATCGGCGTGCTCTACGATCGCGTGACGCCCTCGCGGCGGCGCTGGATCCTGTGTCTCGATCTGGTGGGCCTGGCGCTCGTGTTGGCCTTGATGCCCGCAGTGGCCGGAGGTGGACCGTGGGCGGGCGTGATGCTGATCGCCGCGGTAGGACTGCTCGTCTACGGTCCGTTCAGCCTGCTGTCCGGCGTGATCGCGATCGAGAGCGGCGGGGCGAAGTCGGCCGCGACCGCGGCGGGCATCATCGACGGGGTCGGCTACATCGCGGGTATCCTGGCGGGCGTCACCCTCGGTCGCCTGCTCGACATCGGCGGCTACACGCTCGGGTTCAACGCCTTGGCCGGCGTCACGCTGGCCTCCGCCGTGCTGACCTTCTGGATGCGACCGCCCCCCGCGTTGGCGCGGACGGAGATCGAGGAGCCGCGCTAGCGCCGAGGACTCCCCGCGCTGACCTGATGGGTCGCTCGCTGGGATTTCCTGGCGCCTGCATGCCTGCTAAAGAGGGCTTGCCCCATGCGCATCCTCAACCCTGCCGACGGCAGCTGCATCCGCGAAGTCGCCGAGGACGCTCCCGAGCAGATCGACGACAAGGTCCGCCGCGCGCGGGCTGCGCAGCACAGCTGGGCGCGCACGCCGTACGCCGATCGAGCGGCCATCGTGCAGCGCTTTCGCGAGCTGCTCCTCGAGCGTCGCGAGGCTCTTGCCACGACGCTGACCCGGGAGGTCGGCAAGCCCATCGTCCAGTCTCACAACGAGCTGAGAGGCGTGCAGGACCGGATCGACTTCTTCTTGGAGAAGACGGAGGCCGAGCTGGCGGACGAGGTCGTGGCGACCGCGTCCACAGGCACCGAAGAGCGCATCACCTTCGAGCCGCTCGGCGTGGTCGCCAACGTCTCGGCGTGGAACTACCCGTTCTTCGTGGGGACGAACGTGTTCGTACCCGCGCTGCTCACAGGCAACGCCGTGGTCTACAAGCCGAGCGAGTACGCCACCCTGACTGGCATCGGTATCGCCGAGCTGTGGCGCGACGCTGGCGTGCCGGACGACGTGTTCTCGCTGGTCGTGGGCGGTGGGGAGGCGGGCAAGCGACTGCTCGACGCGCCGGTAGACGGCGTGTTCTTCACCGGGTCCTACGCCACCGGGCGCCGCATCGCAGAGCAGGTCGCGCCGCGGATGCTCCGGCTGCAGCTCGAGCTCGGCGGCAAGGATCCCGCGTACGTCACGGACGACGTGGACGTGGCGGCGGCCGCCGACGCCGTGGCGGACGGCGCGTTCTACAACACTGGGCAGAGCTGCTGCGCCGTGGAGCGCATCTACGTCCACGAAGGGATCTGGGACAGCTTCCTTGAGGCGTTCTTGCAGACGGTCTCCCGCTTCGTGCTCGGTGATCCGCTGGACGAGGGCACGACCATCGGCCCACTCGCTCGCCGGGAGCTGGCGACCGACCACCTGCAGGCGCAGGTCAAAGACGCGCTGCAGCGCGGCGCCCGCGTCCTAGCCGGCGGCCTGAGGCGCCCCGGACCGGGGTTCTTCTTCGAGCCGACGGTGCTCGTCGACGTCACGCACGACATGCTCGTGATGAAGGAGGAGAGCTTCGGGCCCATCATTGGCGTGATGAAGGTGCGCTCGGACGACGAAGCCCTGTCGCTGATGACCGACACCGAGTATGGCTTGACCGCCGCGGTGTACTCGCGCTCCCGCGCTCGCGCTTTGGGCGTACTGGAGGAGCTGCAGGTGGGCACCGGCTACTGGAACTGCTGCGATCGCGTCAGCCCGCGACTACCGTGGTCCGGGCGCCGCCACTCGGGCATCGGCGCGACGCTGTCCAGCTACGGGATCGAGGCGTTCTTGCTGCCCAAGGCGTATCATCTGCGCGGCCCCTGAGCGACTCGCAGCGTGACCTGCTCCGAGCGAGCCGCGAGCACGAGCCAGGGTCGCGGCTCGCCCGGCTTCACCGGCGCGAGCACCACGGAGCGCGCCTCCGACGCGACCCGCGCCGCCTGCCAGCCGAGCGCGGGGCTCAGCAGCTCGACGTGGCCGCTGCCGCGCACGACGACCTCCGGCGCGCCGTCGCCGTTCAGATCCGCCGCCAGGAGCTGCCACAGGGTGAACTGCCCGTCGAAGCGCGCCACGGTCTCGGAACGAAACCCGTCGGTCCCGCGGCGAGCCACCGTTAGCTGCGCGCGCGCGAGCTTTCCGTAGTTCGAGTGCCAGCCGTCACCGAGCAGCACGTCGTCCCGACCGTCGCCGTCGAGATCGACGACCGCGAGGCCACGCACCCCGCGAGTGGTCGGGATGGGGATGCGGCTGCCGTCGGCGCCGAGCACGAAGGCGTCGCCGTCGGTGTTCGGCGCGTCGCCATACACGCGCCCGACGATCACCTCCGGGGTTCCATCGCCGTCCGTGTCGCCGAGCACGATGCTCGTCGCCATTCGAACGGACGCTCTCGGCATCAGCTGCCACTCGTTCTCGCCTCGGCTCGCGGTGCTCAGGCGCACGACGAAGCGGCTCTCGAAGTGCGCCACGAGCAGCGTCGCCTGACGCTCGGCGCCGAGCGCGACGTGCGACCATGGGTGCTTCGTGGGCAGCGCGAGCAGCGCGACGACCTCCGCCCGCTCGCTGTCCGGCGTCGCTATCGACTCCAGGCTCAGCTCGCGGCCGACCAGCCGCAGCAGGAGCATTTGCGTCTTGGCGCCGCGATGCGCGACGGTCTCGCCCAGGCCGAGGAGCAGCTCCGCCTTGCCGTCGCCGTCGACGTCGTGCGCCTCGAGGACCTGCGCGCCGCCGCTGACGGCGCGAGCGGCGAGCGGCTGACCACCCGGCCGGTAGACCCGCAGGTACTCGTCGTCGACGGTCACCAACTCGGCCGCTCCGTCGCCATCGAGATCCGCGAAGACCGCCAGGGCGGCCTGCTTCACGCGCGCCGTCCAGTCCGCTCGCTCGAGCTCGGGGCGAAATGCGCGCGGAGCCGTCGCGCCGGGGCTCGCGTCAGGACCCGCCGAGCCCGACGCCGTACGATCCCGACTGCAGCCGAGGCCCGGCGCCATGGCCACGGCGACGAGGATCCCGCCCCAGCGCAGACCCAAATGGAGCATGCCTCTGTCCCTAGCCTCGACTCGAGCGGTTCTCCGAGGCTCGTTCAAGACTGCACGAGTCGAGCCTAGCGCAGCCAGCGCCGACCGGGGACCGCAATCGCCTGGGGTGTTGCCTTCGGCGCGAGTCCGCACGAAGGTCAGCGCCGTGACGAGGACGGCGCTGGTGACGGGCGGGGGTCGTGGCATCGGCCGCGCGGTGGCCCTGGCCCTGGCCGAGCGCGGCTTCGACGTCGTCGTGAGCGCCCGCAGCCGCGATGCCATCGAGGGGGTGGCCGCCGAGGTGCGGGCCCTCGGCCGGCGCGCCCTGGCCGTGAGCTCCGACGTGACGCGCCCGGAGGACGTTTCCGCGCTGTGCCAGACAACCCGCAGCGAGCTCGGCCCGATCGCCGTGCTCGTCAACAACGCCGGCGTCGCCACCTCCGCGCCCATCAAGGCTCAATCCCTCGAGGAGTGGAACCGAGTGCTCGCGGTCAACGCGACGGGACCGTTCCTGTGCATGCAGGCGGCGCTGCCGGACATGGTGGAGCAGCGCTTCGGGCGCGTGGTCAACGTCGCGTCCATCACGGCGCGGATGGGCGCGCCCTACATCGCGGCGTACACCGCCAGCAAGCACGCGCTGCTCGGCCTCACACGCGTGGCGGCGGCCGAGTACGGCGAGAAGGGCATCACCGTGAACGCCGTGTGCCCCGGCTACGTGGACACGGACATGACGCGGGACTCGATCGCTCGGGTGCGCGAGAAGACGGGCCTCTCCGAGGCCGACGCGCTCGGCGCCATCTTGAAGACAGCCGGCCAGAAGCGGCTGGTGACGCCCGACGAGGTCGCGTTCATCGTGGTCTCGCTGTGCGCGGAGGATGCAGCGGGGGTCAACGGACAAGCCATCGTCATCGACGGAGGAGGACTTCTGGCATGAGCCTCGAGATCATCAACCCGCCCCTGCTCGGCGCCCCCCGAGGTTACTCCAACGGCATGCTCGCTCCGCCCGGCGCGCGGATGCTGTTCGTGGCCGGTCAGGTGGCCTGGAACGAGTCCCAGAACATCGTGTCCGAGGACTTCGCGTTGCAGTTCGGCCAGGCCCTCGAGAACGTGCTCACCGTGGTGCGCGCGGCGGGTGGCAGCGCGGTGGACATCGCGCGGCTGCTCATCTTCGTGACGACGCGAGACGAGTACGCCGAGCACCACAAGCGAGTGGGACAGGAGTACCGAAACCGAATGGGCAAGCACTTCCCGGCCATGGCGCTGGTCGAGGTCAACGCGCTGCTCGAACCCGGCGCGAAGGTCGAGATCGAGGCCATCGCGATGATCTCCGCGAAGGACGGACGGAGCTAGGCCATGCCCCTGGTCGCCGAGAGCTTTCTGCACGAGCACGACACCGAGACCGGCGTCGTCACGCTCACGCTCAATCGCCCGGAGCGCCTGAACGCGCTGACCTTCCAGGTGTACCAGGAGCTCACCGAGGCGTTCCTCGCGCTCGACCGCGAGCCCGGGGTGCGCGCCGTGGTCATCACCGGCGCGGGCCGCGCCTTCTGCACGGGCGGAGACGTGGAGGACATCATCGGGCGGCTGTTCGAGCGCGACATGGAGGGTCTGCTCGAGTTCACGCGCCTGACCTGCGCGCTGATCGCCGCGATGCGCGCGTGCCATCGCCCCATCGTCGCCGCGCTGAACGGCACCGTGGCGGGCGCCGGCGCCGTGATCGCGACCGCGGCGGACGTGCGCGTCGCCGCACAGAGCGCCAAGATCGCGTATCTATTCACTAAAGTTGGTTTGTCCGGCGCGGATATGGGGGTGGCCTGGTTGCTGCCGCGTCTGATCGGCTTCGGCCGCGCGACGGAGCTGCTCATGACCGGCGACTTCATCGACGCCGCCGAGGCCCATCGCATCGGCCTGTACAACCGCGTAGTCCCGAACGGCGAAGCGCTCCGCGAAGCGCAAGCGTTCGCCCTGAAGCTAGCGCGCGGTCCCCAGCTCGGCATCGGCATGACCAAGACCCTGCTCGAGCGCGAGGCGGCGCTGGATCTGCGCTCGGCGCTCGATCTGGAGGCGGAGGCGCAGGCCATGTGCATGACTCACCCGGACTTCCGAGAGGCCTACGAGGCGTTTCGCGAGAAGCGCCCGGTGAAGTTTCGCTGACGGGTCCATCATGATCAGCCTTCACCCGGTCCGCGCGTTCGTCGAGGACGCTCATCACGCGCTGCTCGAGCGCGCCAGCGCCCGCTGCGACGCTCGCGTCGCGACACTCCCGCGAGCGATGGACGACGCGAGCGGCCGAGAGCAGGCACGCGCGCTGGTCGGTGTGCTCGGCGCGGAGCGACTGCTCGAGCCCATCTTTCCCCTCGACCTGCGGGGCTGCGTGGTGATGCGCGAGGTCTTGGCGCGCGTCTCGCCGCTGGCGGACGAGGTGTTCGCGCTGCAGGCGCTGGGCACGCTGCCCATCTTCTGGCGCGGCAGCGCAGCGCTGATCGAGCGCTACGCCAGGCCCGCCCTGGCCGGCGCGATGATGGCCGCCTTCGCGATGACGGAGCCGGAAGCCGGCTCGGACGTCGCGAGCCTGACCACCAGCGCGCGGCGGGATGGCGACACGTACGTCCTTCACGGCAGCAAGACGCTCATCTCCAACGCCGGCATCGCAGACTTCTACGTCGTGTTCGCCAAGACCGACGCCACCGCGGGTGCCCGGGGGATCTCGTGCTTCGTGGTCCCGAGCGACGCGCCGGGGCTGCACTTCACCCGAGCCCAGGTGCTGAGCGCGCCTCACCCCCTCGGCGAGCTCAGCTTCGCCGAGTGTCGGGTGCCGGCGGATCACCTCCTGGGCGCCGAGGGCGAGGGGTTCAAGCTCGGCATGTCGACCCTCGATGCGGTGCGCACCACCGTGGGCGCCGCGGCCACGGGCATGGCCAGCCGGGCGCTCGAGGAGGCGCTCGCTCACGTCGCGAGCCGCAAGCAGTTCGGCGCGGCGCTCGCGGAGCAACAGCTCGTGCAGTCGCGGCTCGCGATCATGGCGGTGGAGCTCGACGCCGCCCGCCTGCTCGTGTACCGCGCCGCGCACGAGAGAGACAGCGGCGCCGAGCGCGTGACCCTCGAGAGCGCCATGGCCAAGCTGTTCGCGACCGAGGCTGCTCAGCGCATCATCGACTCGGCGCTGCAGCTCTTCGGGGGCCGGGGCGTACTGGCCGAGAGCGTAGTCGACGGCCTGTACCGCTCGATCCGACCGCTGCGGATCTACGAGGGCGCGACGGACGTGCAGTACATCGTGATCGCGCGGGCGCTCTTGCGCGGTCGCGACTGAACCGCGCTCAGGTGCACTGTCCGCCGCTGCACACGCTCGAGCAACACTGGCCGCCGGTCCCGGGGCTGGAGCACGGCTCACCGCTGGCCTTGCAGCAGAACATCAGCGTGGGACTCATGCCCACCGGAACCGTACAGACTCGCCCGTCGCAGCAGTCGCTCGCCTGCTGGCACACGGTCGACGCGGGCTGGCAGCACTTCCCGGAGCTCGAGTCGCACTGATTTCCCCCACAACAGTCGTCGCTCGACGAGCACGGGGCGCCAGGATTGGGGTAGCAACAGAACGTGCTGCCGAAGCCGTCGCACGCCGCGCCGTCGCAGCACTGCGCCGCGCTGTTGCACCCCGTCCCCAACGGCAGGCAGCACTTGCCCGAGGGACACGCCACGCTGGGTGAGAAGCTGGTGCAACACTCGCCGCCGCCGGAGCACGCCTCGCCCAGCTCCGCACACGTCTGACCGCCCGCGCCCCCGACCCCGCCGCCGCTGCCGCCAAGTCCGCCGCCGCCACCCGCCCCGGCTGAGCCCGCGACGCCGCCGCTGCCGCCCGAGACGCCCCCGCCGAAGGACGCCTCGGCCAGGCCCCCGGTGCCGCCGCCGGGGGCAGCATCTGCGTCGACCTCATAGCGGAAATCTGGGGCGCAGCCCGCGATCGCCGCGACGAGCAGAGCGCCTCGAACCCACGCCATGGGTCAACGGTATTCGCTGACGCGAGAAACACAAGGCCGCCGTCGGGGCCAAGCAGCGCACATCCTCAAATTTCTGCTCCCCGTCGCAGCGTTGCTACGCTACGAGCGCCGCCCCTTGTCTGCGTCGCCCACCGACACGAAAGCACCATCGCGCCCGCAGCTCCCTGGGGCGTCCTGGTCGTTGTCCGGCTTTCGCGCGGGAGCCGTGGCCGGGGCGGTGCTGGGCGGCTGCAACCAGCTGGCCCTCGCCCATGGGCCCGAGCTCGCGCCTGGCGCGGACTCGACGGCACGATGGTTCTTGGGTGCGCTGTCCAGCACCGCGCTGACCGCGGGCATCACGGCCTTCCTGCTGACGATCGCCGCCAGAGCGACCGCGCCGCTGCTCGCCCGACCGCGAGTGCGAAGCCTGCTTCCGTGGTGGATCGCCCTGATCACGTTCGGCTTCAGCGCGGTGTACCTGCTCAGCGTCGGTCTGCGCGCCATGAGCGGCGCCTACCTGTCACACGGCGCCGTTCAGTTCGGGCTCAACGGCAACGCTCACCTGTTCGGAGCCGCCCTCGACGGCTTCCGCCTCCAACTGCTCGGGCTGGTGGCCTGCTGTTCGCTGCTGGCTGCCGCCGTCGCGTGGCACATGCGGCGCGCCCTCGCTCGCGCCAGCCGAGTCCGGCGCTGGGAGCTGCCCGCCGTAGTCGCGTCCGCCGGTCTGTTCCCGTTCGCGCTCGGCGATTCGCTGGCCTCGGAGAGCCCCGAGGCTGCCTTCGCTGCTTCGCTGCTACCGCCGACGATGTCTGCTCCCGCGCCGAGCGGCTCGTCCGCGGCGACTCGACCGATCCTCGGCCCTCCCCGGGAGTCGGCTCAGCGATGGCCGGGCAAGCTCGAGGGCGGTCGCCCGAACGTGCTCTTGCTCATGCTCGAGTCGGTGCCCGCTCACCGGGTCGGCTACATGGGCTACGGGCGACGGCTCACGCCCGAGCTGGACGAACTGGCGTCGCGTTCGCTCGTCGCGACGCGCACCTGGGCCACCTCTACGCACTCGAACTACGCGCAGATGGCGCTGCTCTCGTCGTTGTTCCCACGCCGGGGGCACGGCCTGGATCTGTACAAGCACCTCGACTACCCGCGGGTTTTGTTCCACGACGCGATGCACGGCCTGGGCTACTCGGTCGCGGCCATCTCGAGTCAGGACGAGCGCTGGCAGGGCATGCTGCGCTTTCAGCTCACGGACACGCCGGTCTTTCGCTGGCACGCCCCGGATCACCCGGGCCCGCACCTGGACATCGGTAGCGAGCTCGCGGCGCCGGATCACGTCACCGTGGCGCGGGCCATCTCCTGGATCGCGGAGCGACAGGGGGCAGCCTGGGCGACCACGATCACGCTCCAGGCCACCCACTTCCCCTATCGGCTGCCGCCCGGCGAGCCAGAGCCGCTGAAGCCCAATGAGCCCCAACGCGGCCTGTTCAACTACCTGAGCTACCCGGCGAGCGACAAGCAGGTCGCCATCAATCGCTTCGACAACGCCCTCAGCTACGTGGACCGTCAGATTGGCGCGTTGAAGAGGTACCTGCGAGAGACGGACCAACTCGACGACACCTTGTGGGTCATCACCTCGGATCACGGCGAGATGTTCTTCGAGCACGACGGGGTCACTCACGGCAAGACGCTGTTCGAGCCAGAGGCGCGGGTGCCGCTCTTGTTTCACTGGCCGCGCGGGCTGACGCCGAAGCGAGTGGACGACCCGGTGAGCCACCTCGACGTGTTACCCACCATCGTGGATCTGCTCGGTGCGCCGCCGCATCCGGCGTTTCAGGGTCGAAGCATCCTGGAAGACGGCCCGAAGCCCCGGCCCGTCTACATGAACATCCAAGGGCTGCGGACCTCCGAGGGCCTGGTCTGTTACCCGTGGAAGCTGGTGGTGGATCACGCCTCCGCGCGCGTTCGACTGCATCGGCTCGACACGGATCCCGGCGAGACGCGTGATCTGGCGCGAGAGCGGGTGCGCACGACGGAGGCGCTGCGCCGCACCCTCGGCGAGCAAATCCGCGCGCAGCACGCGTACTACGGCAAGAACGACGCGACGCGGCGCGCCCACTTCGCGCCGCGACTGCTACCCTGCCCCGCCACCCCGGTCGATGTCCCGCCCGGCGTCGCGCACTCGCCTGCGCGCCCCGCCGGGGACGCTCGCGCCGCGCCCGCCGCGCCGGACGGCTGACAGCATCACGACTTCGACCCGAGCTCGAGGTGCGCGAGCAGCGCTTCGAGGCGAGCGAAGTGCGCGCGGGAGACCGCCTCGAAGCCGCTGGCATTGAGCAGCTCGCGGGCAGCGCGCTGAAGCACCCCGTGACCGGCGGCGGTCAGCACCTCGGTGACTTGCACGCGCACCTCGTCTGGAAGGGCGGTGGCCGCCGCGAGCACGTCTCCGGGGATCGGACCCGCGAACTCGAGGGCGCGCACCTGCGCGCGTCCCCAACCCGCGGTGCGCACGCGACCGGCGTCGTCGAAGTGAGCGTAGGTCGCGCCCACGTCCGCGCGCCCTTCGAGCACGGCACTGACGACCGCCTCGTGGGTGCCGAGGAACTGCTGCTCGCCGAACGCCTCCGCGAGCGACAGCCCCTTCTCGCGCAGCGCCGCGGCGACCACGAGGTAGCCTGAGCTGCTGAGCGGGTCCACCCACGCAACCCGCGCGCGGTCGAGGGAGTCGAGGCTGGTGATGGCGCTGCCCTGGCGCGTGAACAGCGCCGACCAGTACCACGCTCCTTCGCCACGGACCGGCACCACCAGCGGCACGGCGCTACCGCGCGCGACGGCCCGCAGCGCCAAGAGCGGTGGGAGCCAGGCCAACGCCAGAGTACCCCAGTGCAGCTCCAGCAGCAGATCTTCGTAGGACTCGAAGTCCATGCCCGTCACCTTCGTCTCGAGCGCGAGGGACAGGGCGTCGCAGAACACCTCCAAGCGTCCGCGGGTGGGACCGTCGGCGCGCGCGGTAGGACGAAGTGTGAGGCGACCTTCCCGAGACAGCGCGAGACCGATGCGGAGTTCGGCTTCGGAGCTGTCGGTCGGCTCGAACATGCGCGGCCGATGGAGTCTATCACCTCGCGGCTTCGCTCCAAGCCGACCTGGGCGCCCGCGGAGGGCGGCTGCTGCGTGTGGCGTTCCGCCGGAGTCTGCGCTAGGACCGCGGGATGCGGATGGGATCGACTGCTGGGGTTCGAACAGCGAGCGCTGCTGCCCTCGCGCTCGCGCTCATCGCGTGCGGGTCGGACGACGGCGCAGGAAGTGGGGACTCGGGCGTCGTCGACGTGCGGGTTCCCGTCCCGGCCAAGCAGGAGGGGTTCGTGGACTTCGTCACCGCCGAGAGCACCATCGAGCCCGGCGACGAGGTGATCTACTGCTGGCACGTCATGTACGAAGGACCGGACATCGCGGTCAAGACGCTGCACACGGAGCAGGGCAAGTTTGGCCATCACGTGGTGATGCTCTCGCCGGACAACCCGCTCCCCCCCGACACGGTCGTGGACTGCACGGGCGCGGAGTCGATGATCGGCATGCGGGCGTTCATC
Organism: Polyangiaceae bacterium; assembly: GCA_019637295.1. GTDB lineage: Bacteria > Myxococcota_A > Polyangia > Polyangiales > Polyangiaceae > JACKEA01. The sequence continues at coordinate 228,144 of JAHBVX010000011.1, read as the reverse complement.
CTGCCGGACATCCCGTTGCCCGATGGCTACGCCGTGAAGGTCAAGAGTCAGACCCCGATCGTGATTCAGACCCACTACTTGAACTCGGGGACCAAACCGATCCTCATTCGGGACGTCGCCCGCTTCGAGACGGTGCCCGAGAGCACCGTCGACAACTGGTCAGCGGCGCTGGTGATCAACGACTATGGAGTCACCCTCGAGCCGCAAACCAGCACGGAGGTCGAGTTCGACTGCGCCATGCCCAAGGACTTGGAGCTACTGGTGCTCGGCGGCCACATGCACGAGACGGGGACGAAGATCGAGACCTTCCACGGTGCGGACGACGCCTCCCTCGAATCCGTGTACCTGGTCGACCCCTGGAGGTCGGAGTTCCGCGACGCGCCGCCGGTCAGCCTGTTCTTCAAGAACAAGCGCCCGCTCGCGAAGGACTCACTGATTCGCACGCGGTGCACGTGGGACAACCCGACCGCGCAGCCCATCGCGTACCCCGCCGAGATGTGCAGCACTTTTGGCTACGTCGCGGGGACCGAGGAGCAGGTCTATTGTGCGGTGAACGAGCCATGAAGCTGCGAATCCTCGTCTTGGTCTGCCTCGTGCTCTCCCTCGCCGCCTGCGGCTCCGACTCGGAGCCCACACCGGCCGCCAAGACCGGCCAAGTGGAGCTGCGCTTCGCAATCTCCAACGGCGCGCGGCAGAACTCCGCGCTGGTCGACGCGCTGACGGGCACGGTCTACGGTGCGATCTACAAGAAGGCGGACGTGTCCCTCACTGGCCCATCGGCCGAGGCACAGGATCTCGCGAGCGTCGAACTGCCGGGCGTCGATCTGACGGATCCGAGCGCGGCCTCGAGCGTAGCGTCGTGGGCCAGCGGGCCGCTGCCCACCGCCGACGAGCTGGTGTTCCTCGGCTTCTTCGACGTGGACGGCAACGGCAGCGCCAGCAGAGAGCCGGACGAGGGGGACCCGGTGACGCTCCCGCTCAGCAACGCCTTCACCCCGGTCGCCGACCAGACCATCGCCGTGACGGCGATCTTCGAACTGGTCCTGAACTAGCCAGGGAGCTCCGGCCGGTTCCGCGGCTGACCGACCCACCAGGGGCGACGGATGACCTCGTACTCGGGTCCGACCACCGAGCGAGGCTCGGGGTACACTGCGAGCGATGTGGCATCCCCCAGGCGCGCGCCGCCAGCCGCTGCCGCTCGCCGAGTGGCCGACCCAGTTGCGAGCCGAGAGCTCCCACTTGTTCAGCCCCCTGCACCGCGGCCGACTGGCGCTCAGGGACCGCACCTGGGTGCCAGCCATGGTCCCCTGGCGCGCGACCGACGACGGACAGGTCACTCCGAACGTCCTCGACTGGTACGAGCGCTTTGCAGAAGGCAGGCCGGGCGGACTGGTCGTCGAGGCCACGGGGGTGCGCGACGTACCCAGCGGCCCGCTGCTGCGGATCGGAGACGACCGCTTCGTCCCGGGCCTCAACCAGCTCGCCGAGCGGGTGCGTCGCGCGAGCAGCGGCGTCACGCGACTGTTCATCCAGCTGATCGACTTTCTGACCATCCGGCGGCGCCCGGAGCCCAGGACGTACTTCGAGCGTCACTTGAGCATCACTCCCCGTCATCGCGCGGCGCTCGGTCTCGAGCAGGCACCCGAGGCCTCGCTGCGCAGCGCTCTGGCCGCGCTACCCCGGGAGCGACTCCAAGCCGTGCTCACACCGCGTGAGCTCGAGACGCTCGACCAAGGGCTTCGCGAGCGGGTGACGGACGTGCACCTGCCGCACATCGCCGACTTGCCGCGCGAGCTTCCCGGGATCTTCGCTCGGGCGGCGGCGCGAGCCGAAGCAGCGGGCTTCGACGGCGTCGAGCTCCACGCCGCGCACGCCTACACGCTCGCCTCGTTCCTGTCCGCGCACAACACCCGCCGGGACGGCTACGGCGGCTCGCTCGAGCAGCGCCTGCGCCTGCCGCTCGAAGTGCTGGCCGCGGTGCGGAGCGCGGTGAGCGCGTCGTTCGTCGTGGGCGTGCGCTTTCTGGCCGACGAGTGCATCGCCGGAGGCAACGACGTGGCCGCCGCTGAGACCATCGGCGTCGCCTTCGCGCGCGGCGGGGTAGACTTCGTCTCGCTGTCCCGAGGCGGCAAGTTCGAGGACGCCAAGCAGCCGAAGATCGGCTGGGCCGCGTACCCGTACACCGGCCCGAGTGGCTGGGAGTGCATGCCCACCACCCTGGCCGACGAGCAAGGTCCGTTCGGGCGCAACGTGGCGGCCTGCGCACGCGTGCGCCGTGCGATCCACGACGCCGGCCTCGACACGCCGGTCGTCGTGGCCGGCGGGATCGCCACCTTCGAGCAAGCCGAGGCGATCCTCGCGAACGAGCAAGCCGACGTGATCGGCGCCGCTCGGCAGAGCTTGGCGGACCCGGACTGGTTCGAGAAGCTGCGCCGGGGGCAGGGCGAGCAGATCCGGCGCTGCACCTTCACGAACTACTGCGAGGGCCTGGATCAGAAGCACAAGAGCGTGACGTGCAAGCTGTGGGACAGAGAGTCCCTCGACGCGCCGGACGTCACCTTCGATGCGACCGGGCGCCGGCGACTGCTCGCGCCGCGCTGGCGAGGCGAACGCGACTGAAGCTCAGGGCAACACGTTGGCGAAGCCGATCACGTGTTCGCGCTCGTCTTTGCCTTGCGCCACGCGCACAGCCACCCGCCCCACCTTGGTGTCGACGCGTACGACCTTGCCAGGCGTGAACGCACCGATCAGCGGGACGCGCGCCGCGTCCCCGACCTTCAGGCGCGGAACCAGCGGGACGGGCGCGCAGGCCGACCCGGCAAACACCCGGAGGCGCCCCGCGAACCCGAGCCCGAGCAGTTTGTCCGCCGCCCGGCCCACGACGATCCAGCGCGTGGTCCGGCGACCGTCCTCGCAAGCCACAGTGGTGCCGGGCGCGCCGAGCTCGGTGAGCACGCGGTAGGAGCCGGCCGGTAGCGTGTCGTCTCGCTGTCCGAAGCCGCTGGGGTGATCGTGAGCCAGATCGAGGTAACGGACCTTCGGCGTGGCGCCGCCCTCCACCACGATGGCGCGCTGCAGGCCGGTGCCACTCGCCCACGCCGTGAGCACGATGTCTCCCGGCTTCGCGTCAGCCGAGCCGGAGGCGGGCAAGATCAGCGCATTGGGCAGCGTAGCCGCCCGCCCCGGCAGGAAGCTGACGCGACTCGCCTCGGGCCCCACGGCGTCCATGCGGGCGCCGTAGTACACGAACGTCTGCTGCTCCACGCCGAGCCGCAGCGCCTCGTCGAGGGTCTGCTCGGTGGGCGCGAGCACGAAGGCTCCGGGCTTGGCCGCGAGCGCCCCATTCGGAAACTCTACGGGCAACACGCGACCATCCGGCTGCGCGCGGAGCGTGGGCGCGGGCGGCGGCGCCTCCGGCTCACTGGAGCCGCCGGGAGCGACGCTGCCTGCGCTGACCGCTGCCGATCGCGCGGCGAGCCCACCCGCGGGGGGTGGCGCCTTCGCGGGCGCGTCATCGCAGCCCACGGAGCCCATCCCCACCACCAGAACGACCCTGAAGCGCAGCACGACGATGAACGTAGCCCAGCTGGCGCGAGACCAAAGCAGAATCGAACGGCGCCTCTCACCACACGGCCAGCGCCGCTCGAACGGTCAGCGCGAGCAGCACGAGGCCGCTGAGCAGGAACAAAGCGAAGCGCGCCTCGATCTTGTTGACCGTGGCCTGAAGCACGCTGTGGGCGACGCGCAGGCCGACATAGACCCACGCCAGCCCGAAGCTCGCCGGTGACTCGTCGCCGAGCACGGCGAGCGCGAGCGCCACGGCGTAGAACACCGTCGGCTGCTCCATCAGGTGATTGTAGTTGTCGGCCTTCCAGCGGACACGCGCGGGGAGCTCCGACATCTGCTGCCCGCGCGGCGCGTCCGAATCGAGCCGCATCCGCGCTCGACGGATGGCCGGGATCCGCGTCGCGTACATCCAAGCCCACATCACGAAGGTCCACAGCGCCAGCCCGATGACTGGCCCGAGCAGCCTCACGGCGCGACACCGTAGAGGTAGCGCCACGCCGCCTCGAACACGAAGTCGCCAGCCGAGTCCTTGGGCGAGCTGCTGTGCACGACGACTGAACAGTGTGGGTAGGTCGAGCTGGCGGAGGTGATCAGCCGGTGCGAGCCGCCGAAGGGTGGGGCGGCGCCGTCGATGTCGGCCAACGCGCCGGGCAGCGCGAAGCTCTCCCAGCTCGACGCGATGGCCTGGTAGGCCGGGTCTTCGGTGTGCGCGAAGGCGTACCACTGCGAGACGGGCGTGAGCTTCTGCGCGCTTGCGGAGCCGGCGGGGCTGCCGGAGTGCATGACCGCACGAGAGAACGCGCGGCGTGCAGCGTAGAGACCCGCGCTGGACGCCCCGTGAGAGATGCCCGCGCTCACGATGCGGTCGTAGCGCAGCGAGTCGTCGGAGTTCAGGTAGTAGCCCCAGTCCCCACCGGCATGCGCCAGGGTCAGGTGCTTCAGCATGGTGACGACCCGCCCTTCGGCGCTGTCCGCCCGCGAGATGTCCACCGCGGCGGAGGTGTCCTCACCCACGAGCGCTTCCCAGCGCGTGTCCACGCCGCAGGAGCTGCCCATGCCTGAGCACACGTTCTGGCTCGACCAGCGGTTGTCGTAGTGGGGGATGAGCACGTGAAAGCCGAACCCCGCGAGCAGCCGACCATGATTGCGCCAGTCCAGGGGCTTGTTGTTGGCGCCGGCCAGAAACACCACGAGCTTGCCGACCGGCGGCGTCCGCGTGTCGAGCTGAGCGTACTGCAGCTCGAGCGAGTCCACGGTGCTCGAGTCCAGCACCTGGGGATCGAGCTCGAACTCGTGCAGCTTCGCGCCGCTGCGATCCACGTTGGGTCCGCCACCGCCGGTGCCACTGGCGCCCGCGGAACCGGCGCTCCCGGAAGTGCCGCCGGCCCCAGCGCCACCCACACCACCGCCGCCATCGCCCGCCCCGCCGCCGACGGCGCCCGAGCCCCCGCCCGCGCCGGCTGCCCCGCCCCCACCGCCTGCACCACCCTCGGCGTCGGAGCCGCAGCCCACGGACAAGGACGCGGCCAATACCGCGAGCTGCGCCAGTTTCGTGTTCTTCATCGCTCCCTCGTCCGGCAGGATATCACGTCTGCCCGGCCAGGATCCTGCGCGCCGACCACCCGCGCTCCCGTGCTACGCTGCCCCCATGCGTCCGTCCACGTCGCCCAAGGTGCTGATCTTCCACTGCGACAGCTACGACGCGGAGCGCATTCGGCGCATCGTGCGGCAGGGCATGGAGCAGCTCGACTTGCGACCGCGGGGCCGCACGCTGCTCAAGCCCAACCTCGTGGCCTCGGGTCCGTTGTTTCAGCACGCCTACACGCGGCCCGAGTTCACGGAGGGCGTGCTGCTCGCGCTGAAGGATCGGGACGAGGGGGCGATGAAGGAGCTCGCGGTCGGCGAGCGTTGCGGCATCACGGTCCCGTCGCGCCAGGCCTTCGACGGCGCCGACTACTTCCCGATGCTGCGCCGCAACAAGGTGAAGCACTACTTCTTCGAAGAGGAGCCGCAGGTGGAGATCCCGCTGACCCACCAGGAGCGCCTGCGAGATTACCTGTTCACGCCGGAGCCCGTCGCCAAGGCGGACTTCTTCGTCAACTGCCCCAAGTTCAAGGCGCACCCTTGGACCACGGTCACCTTCTCGATCAAGGCGTACATCGGGATCCAGGACGACCGGCACCGGCTGATTGATCACGACCACCGGCTCGACGAGAAGATCGCGGATCTGCAGTACATCGTCCAGCCCGAGCTGATCGCCATCGACGCGATCGTCGCGGGCGAGGGCCGCATGCTCACGCCCATCCCGCGGAAGCTGAACTTGATTATCCTGGGCAACAATCAGGTAGCCTTCGACTCGGTGTGTTGTCACATCATCGGCGTCGATCCCAGGACCGTGCCTCACATCGCCATGACCGCCGAGCGGGGCTTCGGTCCGCTGGAGCTCGACCGCATCGAGCTCGGCGGTGACGTGACGCTGGATGAGGCGAAGAAGCGAGCCGAGGGCTTCCAGGTCGGACTCGTTCGGGTCGAGAAGTACTTCGAAGGCACCCACATCACCGCCTACGCGGGGCCGCCGCCGGAGCCGGAGCGCACCGAGTACTGTTGGGGAGGTTGTCCCGGCGCGATCGAGGAAGCGATCGAGATCCTGCGCCAGTTCGACGAACAGTGCGACGAGAAGATGCCCCGCCTGCACGTCGTGTTCGGCAACTACGATGGCCCCATCGACGCTGCGCCCGGCGAGAAGGTCGTGTTCATCGGCGACTGTGCGACTTGGGAGGGCAAGCTCGGGAGTGACGTGGTCCAGATCCGAAGCAAGTACCAGGATCGCTCGACCAAGGACCCCCACGACGCCAAGCACGACGACATCTACGTCAAGATGGGGAAGGTCATGGCCCGCCTGCGGGAGACGAGGGACCAGACCTGGGTGCGTTTCGAGGGTTGTCCCGTGAGCGTCGCGGAGCAGGTGCTGTTCCTGGTGCACCTCGGCGGTCTGAAGAACCCCTACGTGTCCAGCGACAACGCGGTGCAGTTCACCAAGAACTACTTGATGTGGCGCTCCGCTACGGCCGTGAAGCGCCTGCGCGGCGAGCCCTACCAGAAGCCGGGGCCGTGTTCTCGGGGAGAAGCGCAGCCCGACGTGACAGCTCCACCCGCGGAGTGAGCGCGGATCTAGAGCAGCGTGAGCACGTTCGAGTACATCGCCTCACCGTCCGACGGCGAACTGGCGCCACTGGCCGAGATCGAGTCGGTCGCCTTCGGCTCGCCCGCGGCGGAGGTCGCCCAGTGGTTCGCTGTGGCGGGCCGGGAGCACGTGCGCGCTGTCGCCCTTCGCGGTCAGGTGGTGGCGGGGCTGATCGTCATCCCCATGGGACAGTTCTTCGGGGGCCGCCGCGTGGCCATGACGGGGATCGCGGGGGTCGCGGTGGCGCCGGAGGCCCGCGGGCAGGGCGCGGCGTTGTGGCTCATGTCCCAGGTGGCGCGTGAGCTGCACACGGCGGGCGTGGGTATCTCCACCCTGTACCCGGCGACGAACACCTTGTACCGCAAGGCAGGCTGGGAGCTCGCCGGCAGCCACTACAGCATCGAGATCGACGCGCGCAGCGTGGGGGTCCGCGAGGGGGGTGGGGTGCTGACCACCATCGCCGACGCGGACCGCGCGGCGATGCACGCGCTGTATGCGGACGTGGCGCGGACTCGCTCCGGCTACTTGGACCGCGGACCGTACGTCTGGAGCCGGGTCGAGACGCCCCGCGGCAGGATCGCGCGCGGAACGCTGGTGAGCTACGACGGTGCGTCCGAGGGCTACCTGTACCTGCTGCAGAACCCCCTGCCCGGCGGCACCTACGACCTGGCGATCACCGATCTGTGCGCGAAGACGCCGCGGGCGGCCCGCCGACTGCTCTCGTTCCTCGCCGACCATCGGTCCATGGCGGAGACCTTGCGGCTCAAGGGCGGACCCATCGATCCGCTGCTGTGGCACTTGCCCGAGAAGAGCGCCAAGGTCCGGCTCTTCGAGCACTGGATGCTGCGGCTGTGCAACGTCGAAGCGGCGCTCGCGCAGCGCGGCTACACGCCAGGCATGAGCGCGCGGCTCGAACTCGAGCTCGAAGACGACATGCTGCCCGAGCAGGCAGGGCGCTACACCCTGGAGGTGACCGCCGGCCGCGGTCAGGTGACCCGGGGCGGCAGTGGCGCCCTCCGCGTCGGGGCACGCGGGCTGGCCGCGCTCTTCACGGGGTTTCAGTCTGCGCGCTCGCTGGCGCGCGCGGGCATGCTCACCGGCGACGATGCGTCGCTCGATTTGGCCTCGGGAGTGTTCGCGTCCGAGGCCCCCGTGTTACCGGACTTCTTCTGATGCAGGACCTCTCTCCCTTTCGCGCCATCATCTTCGATCTGGACGGCGTACTGCTCGACACCGAGCCGCTGTACACGGAGGCGACTCAAGCCGTCGTGGGTGAGTTCGGCAAGGTCTTCGACTGGAGCGTGAAAGGCGACATGATCGGACGCAGCGCCCTCGACGGCGCAAATTACCTCGCGCGCGCGCTCGATCTCCCGATCGCACCCGAGGAGTACCTGCGCCGGCGCAAGCCCATTCTCGAGGCGCTGTTCGTCGACGCGCCCGAGATGGCCGGCGCTCGCCAACTCGTCCACCACCTGCACCGCCGCAGGCTGCCCGTGGCCCTGGCCACCAGCAGCGACCACGCGCAGTTTCGCTTGAAGATCACGCACCACGAGTGGTTCGCGGACTTCGACGCCATCGTGTGCGGTGACGATCCACGTGTGGCCGCCCTCAAGCCGGCGCCCGACATCTTCCTCGTCGCCGCGTCCGAGCTCGACGTGCCCCCGGCAGAGTGCCTCGTGTTCGAGGACTCCCTCGCCGGGGTCACGGCCGCTCGGCGCGCGGGGATGCAGGTGATCGCGGTGCCGGACCCGAACATGGACAAGGGGCGCTACGTCGAGGCTCACCTCGTGGTTGACAGCCTGACTAGCCTCGACGTGGACGCGCTGCTCGCCTACGCCCGGTAGAATCACCGCGAAGCCCTGACCACCCTCGGCGCCATCGCCCGCTCAGCTCGATCCGCCCCGACGCCACGCGTGGAGGCGGGCGACCCAGCCCAGCAGTCGCTCGGGCTTGCGAGCCTTCCTCCACTCGCCGGCGACGAACTTGTTGGCCTCCGCCAGGGTCGGATAGGCGTGGATGGTACCGAGCAGCTTGCCGAGACCAATTCCGTGGCGCATCGCCAGCACGAACTCGGCGAGCAGCTCACCGGCGTGCGCGCCGACGATGGTCACCCCCAGGATCCGATCCTTGCCGGGCACGGTGAGCACCTTCAGAAAGCCTCGCCCCTCCTCATCGGCGATGGCCCGATCGAGCTCGACGAGGTCGTAACGCGTGAGCTCGTACTCGACCCCCTGCTCCTTGGCCTCGAGCTCGTTCAGCCCCACCCGCGCCACCTCCGGATCGACGAAGGTCACCCGCGGGATGACCGAGTAGTCCACGCGGAACTTCTTGAGCGGATCGAACAGCGCATTGACGCTCGCATACCAGGCCTGGTGCGCCGCGACGTGGGTGAACTGATAGGGACCAACGACGTCCCCGGCGGCGTAGATGTTGGGCAATCGAGTCTGCAAGAACTCGTTGGTCTCCAGCCCGCCGCTCACGTCGATCCCCAACGCCTCGAGGCCGTAGCCCTCGAGGCGCGCGGTCCGACCCACCGCGACGAGCAAGCGATCGAACGGGATCTCGATCTCGCCCGCCTCGGACTCCACGACGAGCCGCCGCTCCCCCTGCTCCATGACGACGCGTCGGGCAACGCAGCCGGTCAAGACGCGCATGCTCTCGTCGCGAAAGCGCGACTCGACGAACTCCGACACGTCCTCGTCCTCGCGCGGCAAGATCCGAGGCTGCTGCTCGATCTGGGTGACCTGTGCCCCGAAGCGGGCGAAGGCCTGGGCGAGCTCGGCGCCGATCGGTCCCCCACCGAGCACGATGAGGCGACGAGGCAGCTCGCGCAGCTCCCACACGTCCTCGGAGGTGAGGTAGCCCGCCTCCCGCAGCCCGGGTATCGGGGGCACGACGGGGCGGGCCCCGGTCGCAATCACGATCGCCCGAGTCGTGAGGACCTGCGTGGCGTCGGCGGACGTGATCTGGACACTCCAAGGTGAAGTGATCACGGCCGTACCCTGAAGCACCTCTACCCCAAGCGCGGAGTAGCGTTCGATCGAGTCGTGCGGCGCGATGGTCCGCACCACCCGCTGCACGCGCTCCATCACCTCGGCGAAGTCCACCTCAGCAGCGACGGGACGAAGCCCGAACTCTTGCGCTCGAGCCATTTGCGCGAGCAGCTTGGCCGAACGGAGCAGCGCTTTCGAGGGTACGCAGCCCGTGTTCAGGCAGTCCCCACCCATCTGCCCCTTCTCCACCAGGGTGACCTTCGCGCGGAGCAACGCCGCGATGTAGGAGGTCACGAGCCCCGCGCTGCCGGCGCCGATCACGATGAGGTTGCGGTCGAATCGCTTGGGCCGCGTCCACCCGGCATACGCCCGGCGAGCCGTGATGGCGCGACTGGCCCCTCTCGCCAGGAGCGGAAACACCCCGAGCAACGCCAGGGACGCCAGCAGCGCCGGGGACAGAACTCCAGCAACTGACTCGAGTTCCCCAAGCCTCGTGCCAGCGTTGACGTAGACCAACGTGCCCGCGAGCATGCCCACCTGGCTCACCCAGAAGAAGGTGCGCACCGGCAGCCGGGTGACGCCCATCACCAGGTTCACCAAGAAGAACGGGAACACCGGCACGAGACGCAGGGCTAGCAGGTAGTACGCGCCGTCTCGCTCCATGCCCCGGTCGACCGCGGCGACCTGACGCGTGAACCGAGCGGCGACCCAGTCACGCAGCACGAAGCGGGACGAGAGCAGCGCCAGGGTCGCGCCGCAGGTGGAGGCGAAGGAGACGAGTAGCGTGCCCCAGCCCAGGCCGAACAACGCGCCCGCAGCCAGTGTCAGGATGGCCGCGCCGGGCAGAGACAGACCCGTGACCGCGACGTACACGGCAAAGAAGGCGAGGGCGAAGAGCAGCGGGCTCTGCTTCTGCATGGACACGAGCTCGGTGCGGCGCTCCGCCAGCGCCTGCAGCTCGAAGTGTCGGCCGAGATCGAGCACGAAGAAGAGCACCACTGCGGTTGCGAGCACGAGCCCGAGCAGCGCCTTACCAGGCCACTTGACGCTGCCGTCCATGCGACGCTCCATGCCCACCGGGTACGTTACAGCCCCACCTCGGTTTCGACCACCTGCAGGCGGTGCTCGCTCAGTTCGGGGGCACGCTCAGCCAGCCAAAGAACACTTCCATCTGCTTTCGCTGCCGCGGCGGCATGTACTCGAAGTTCCTCCCCCGATCGATGATCTCCCAGAAGTCCTTGCTGGTGACGCGCTGCAGTTGTTCGCGAATGGTGAGCAAGCGGTCTGGAGGCTCTTGCGCCATGTCCTGGGAGATGAGCCGCGCCTTCTCCTCCTCGCTCTGAGTGAGATAGTACGCGGCGAGCTTGACCTGCGCCTTGCGCACACCGAGCAGGGCCTTCTCCTGGCTCCGCACGGCCAGCGGCCGATCCAGCTCCAGGAACTTCTCGAGCAGCAACTGCTCCTCCTCGCGGCCGAGCTCGTGCGCGTACTGACAGAGCGCCGAGACGTCATAGGCCACCGTCTCGGTCACGAACGTCAGCTTCATGTCGTAGCTCACGTGTCCGTAGTAGAGCATGTGTTCCACCGCCTCCACCGCCATCGCGCCGTTGCCCTGACGCAGGAGCGCTTCGACGAGCAAGCGATACTGGTTCAGCACGTTGTAGGCGGTGCGCACCTCCTTGGCGTTGAGCGTGGAGCGCATGTAGGAATTCATGAAGCGCAAGACCAAGCGCATGAGCTCCTCGTCCTTGGCTTGACCCGCGGCTTCGCCGATGTAGCGCGTGTCGATCGCGACGAGGTAGCAGATGTCCCGCATGGATCCGAGCGCTTCGTTGTAGATGCCCAGGTACTGTCGCATCACCTTCCACTCGATCCAGGTGCGGCGCTGTTCGAGGTCGTGCAGGCTCTCCGGATCCATGGCCACGAAGTCTGGATTCTGGCGGATGCCCGTGCCGATCTGAAACCAGACGTCCGTGGCCTCGGGCTTCACCGCGAGGTAGGCCACGGCGAAGTCCTTGAGGGCATCCACGGCGCCGCTGGCGATGATCTTGTCCTTGCCCGAGATGGAGTTGCTGGTGATGTCCGTCAGCTCTTCCATGGCGAACAGGGTCTCGGCCTGTGCGCGAGCGCAATCCGAGGTCTCGGACACCCGCGCGCCGTCACCCGCGACCTTCACCGCGTCGCGCCGGATGCGCGAAATGATGTTATTGGGCTCGAGAAACCAGAACACGTAGCCGAAGTACGGCGCCATCAGCACCAAACCGAGGGTGGTGCCGGTCATCATGGCGAGCAACGCGAAGCGAGGAACGTAGTTCTCCTTCAACGACACGCTGAGCCAGACCGCGCACACACAGGCCACGACGTAGAACGCCATGACGGACAGGTTGACGCGATCCCGCAGGAACATGCGCGCGACGCCGGTGTAGCGCTCGGCGGACAACTGCACGATGATGCTGACCACCGTGACCACGATGCCGAAGACCGCTGCCGTGACGCCTGCGAGCGCCGAGATCGCGTCGGTGATGCTGCCGGGATCGAAGCGTAGATACTGATCGATCGGACCAGTCGGCGGCGCCTCTCGGGGCGGCGTGCTGGTGAAGAAGTCGACGGCGTAGACCGACCAGAACACCGCGAGCGCCGTGGTGGTCAGCAGCACCGCCGGGAGCAGCCACTGCCGGCGGAAGTTCGGACGCTCGTCACTCATGGGGCCCGGGGCGTATCATGCCCGGGCCGCCAGGAAATGGCAGCGCTTTGGCTCGAGCTCGCGCCCGCGCGCGAAATCCGCCGCGCAGCGGGCTCGAGAGCTGTCGAATAATCGACAGCTCTCTCATTCGTTCACCGGGGAGGCACGCGCCTCCCCGCCCCGTCGAAGTGAATTCGTCGGGGCGGAGCCCCACGCGGGCCGGCTCCGCCGGCGCGAACTGGGTCAATTCCTGACAGACCTTCAGCTGGGGCCCGGCACCGGGTAGCCGAGGGGCCGAACGAAGTCCTGGTGCATGCAGCCGGCGGGGCCAGTGGCTCGACCGGCCTCGACCGAACGCGCGCCATCGAGCAGCGGGCCGAGGTTCGAAGCCTGCGAGGGCGGCATGAACAACGGCGCGCCCCCACCGGGCTTGCCGTTGAGGCTGAGGTGCAGGTGATGATGGTGAAAATTGTACCAACCCTTGCCCGTGTTCGTCGTCTCGTAGGCGAGCTTGCTCTTGACGATGTTGCATGAGACCTGAGGCAGCCAACCCGTCGCGCACAGCGATGGCATCGCAGCTTCGACCAAGGGCCCGATCTGTCCGTCCACACCGATGACGCGCACCGTGTCGCTGGTGAAGAGAGCACCCAGGAACAACGTGGTACGCCACAGATCCAAGATGTGCGGCGAGCTGACACAGCGATACTGATCCTGACCGCCGATCTTGTGCTCACAGACGGCACGCAGGTAGTTGTTCACCGTACCGACCTGGTAGTACGCGATGTCCATGTCGAAGCCGTTCACGTGGGTGCCGGCAGGGTGGCCGGGCTGGCCGATGGAGGTCCCCGGAATGGCGCCGTTCGCTTCGCTCATGTCTCCGAGCCCGAGCGCGCCTCCGATGCCAGTGTTCCAGTCCTTGGCCTTGCAGTGCACGTAGGCGGTCGCCCACTTGACCAGCATCTGCATGTCCTTGCGGGCATAGCTACGATACTGGTTGGCGATGGTCTCGCCGTTGAGTGGGTAGTCGTCCCAGCCGGGCCCTTGTTTGGGTTCGAAGGCCGAGACCGCTGCGCAGTCAGTCCCCACGCAGTCGCGAGGCGGCAGATCGAGGCAGGTGGGCCCTGGGCCCGGCGGCGGGCCCGCCTGCAGGTCGGGCACGCACTTGCCGCTGCTCGCGTCGCACTGCAGACCGGCGCTGCAGCTCCCCGTGGTGCAGGGAGCATCCTCGCACTGACCCGTCTGCGAGTTGCAGACCATCGTGCCGCTGCAGTCCGCGGCCGACTGGCACGCCGGGACGCACGCGCCAGCGGCGTGGCACGCGTACTTCGCGGGGCAGTCGCTCTTCTGCGTGCAGGTCTTCAGACAGATGGTGCTGTCCCCGGTGGTCTTGAAGCAGTCACTGCCCGTGGGACAGGTGCCCTCGCCGCAGCCGCGAATGGTGCAGTGTCCGTCGGGCCAGGTGGCGAGGCACTCGGCGCCGACCGCGGTCCCGCACTCGGCGTCGTCCGTGCAAGCGGCTCCGATGGCCCCGGGCTCCGGAGTCGTGCCGCCGTCGCTCGCCATACCACCTGCCCCGCCAGCTCCTCCGCACGCGCTCTCGCACAGAGCTTGGTTCTGAGTCTCGCACAAGCACTGATTCATGCACCCGGCACACGCCACGCACTCGGCCGTCGGCATGCAGCCCGGCTGACCCACCGCGACGCCGGGGCTGCCGCCCGTGGCTCCACCGCCGCCGCCACCGCCCCCCGAGCCACCGCTCGAACACGCACCCAAGAGGGAGCCCAACAGCACTCCACCCAGACCCAGTATCGAAGAATGTCGCAGCATGATCTCGCCACCCATGTCGGAGGATATGGGCGGATGTCGCACAATGTAGGCAAGACTTCAAGGGGCACGAGCCCGGTTCCCTTGGAAAGTGCGGGGCTCGGCCGGCGCTCGGCGCGGGCGCAGCGGACTATTCGAGTAGAGGCAGAAAGTCCCTGTCGAGCACGGTCTTGCGACCGTCTCGGGCGGCGTTGCGGATGGCCTGATCGCACAGGCGCCGCAGGTGCTCGCTCAGGACCGGGACGACGTTGTCGGAGGTGTTCATCTCCGAGCGCGCGCGAACGTAGCCCTTCAGCTTGCTCACCACGACCAGCACGTCCCGGGGCAACTCCGCACCCTGCTGACTCGTGACGACGCGCCGTCGCCGCTCGGCGTCCGCGCCCGCGGCAACTTCGTCGTCGCGCTGGCGCGCCTGCTCGGCCAGAACCGCTGCGCGCGTAGGTGCCGTCGCCTTCTCCGCCCAGGCGTCGCGATGCTTCATCATCGGCAGGTGCGCGTCCCAACACCCCACGCTGCAGAACAGCAGCGCGGTCTTGGTGCGATTGCAGGTCGACACGCTGCACACATAGTGCTCACCGCCGAACGGGATGGGCGTGCGGCAGGTGCTGCAGACTTTGTAGTGGTCGGCGGACATCCCCCGACGCTATTCGCTCGGGGGCTGGCTGTCGATAGCCTCGATGGTCGCGTTGCCCGTCGAGAGCAAGACGTACAGCACGATACGGACGATGCGCTCGTCGTGGCGGGTGAGCAACTCGGCCAGCGACGCGCCTGGCACCAGCGCGTCGGCGACGGCGCGCTCGGCCGGCACCATCGCGAACGCATCCAGCGGCGCCGTCGCGACGAGCCGTACGCTGCCGGTTCGAGCGCGGCTGAGCGTCCGCTCGGTCGCCTCGACCTCGGGCTGCTCGCGAAGCGCTTCGAGCAGCGCGGGGACCAACTCCAGGCGACCGCCAATGCGACCCCAGCGGGGGCTCACCAGATCCGTGTCCGCGAAGAATGCGTAGCCGCACTCCGGGGGCAGCGAGAAGAGGCGACGCGCGCGCTGCGCCAGCTGACGTGCGCGCACGTCGACCAGATCCATCTCGATCGCCAGCGCGAGCTCGAGCACCTCGGACTCGAGCAGCGCGTCGTCCGTCGGAGGCTGCGTGAGCGGGTCCGCGTACAGCTGACTCGACTCGAGCACGCCGCACTCGACCAGCGCCTCGCCCAGCGAAGAGGCGCCGTCCTGCAGCACGAGCTTGCTGAGCCCGCCGGCCTGGAAGTACGCGCCATGCTGGACGACCCCCTGCGCGGTCCGCTCCGAGAACACCAGCGACCCCGAGAGCTGGCGCTGGCGAAAGTAGAGCAAGAGCTGAGACACCGGGGTGCGCTCGAGCGTGCCGGTGGCCGTGGGAACGCGGCTCGCGTCGGCCGACACGATCGAGCCCTGCCGTACGCCGCCCACGGTTCCGCTCGACGGCGGGTCGGCTTGCCGAGACCTGGACCACGGCGTGCTGGGCGGGCTCGAGTCGGGAGAGTCAGGTGGGCTCGGCGCCTCCATCCCAGGCGGCTCGGACTTGCGAGGCGCCGCGGGTCGCACCGGTCCGGGAACGTAGATGCGCGCGCTCGAGACCGCCGAGCGCGAGCTCGACACCGAAGAGACAGATGATGGCGGCGGCTCCGACAGCGGGGGCTCGATGGGCGACGGGCGAACCGTGAGCGCCAGCGGCGGGTCCGAGGCTCGGTCCCGGCTCGACGGCACACCGCTGGCGGCAGCCTCCTCGAGCTGATACCGCGCGACCTCACGCGCCACGTGCTGCAAGCGTTCGTCCGGCTCGTGAACTACGGAGACGACTTGACGGGTGCCGTCGAGCCGCAGGTCGACGGCGACGGGCGGCTCCACCGTGCGCCCTTGGGGGTCGATCACCAGCTGCACTGTTGGGCGCACGAAGTCCGCTGGGCTCTCGGGGGACTGGAGCACGACGCCGCGCTCACCACTGGAGAGCTCGACGGCTGTCCCGGAAGGGAAGATCCCCAGTGCTCCAATGAGCAGCGCGATCATCGCGTGGTCAGTCCCATCCCGCGCCTCGTAGCGGAGCCAGGCGATCGCTTCGTCTGGTGTCGCCTGCCGACTGGCGACCAAGTCCGGGCTCATCAGCTCGTTGAATCGATGCGCCGTCGCCACGATGCGCGCGGCCGCGGTGGCCTTGCGCGCGCCGCCATAGGGCTCTCCCAGCAGCGCGCGGAGGCGCAGCCAGTGCGCCTCGTAGGCGATCACGCTGCGAACCATGGACGCAGGTCGGAGGTGGCCGAGGGCAGTGAGCACCAGCGCCGTGGAGGCGGGGAGCTTCTTCTGCTGCTCCTCGCTCAGCTGCAGTGCGATCTGCGGCGCGCCCTCGGGCAACGCCGTGAGCCCGCTGAGCAGCGGCTGCGCCGCGTCCAGGAACAGTCCGGCCATGGCGATGCGCGACAGCGCCGCCAGATCATCCGTGACCTGCCGTCCCATGCACACCGCCAGGATCGCGCGGTTGACGGCGCGCCCTGCAGCGTCGTGGTTGAGCGTGCGCACGGCCGTCACACCGAGGAACGCGGGGACGTCCCCCTCCGAGAGGGACACCAGCCGCTGCGCGAGGCGCTTGGCCTGATGGGGCAGCTCGTACCTACCGCGCGCAAGGTTGTCGAAGATCCGGCGCATCACGACCACGCTGGACGCATACGACCGAAGCACTTGCTCCTCCGGCGAGAGCTCGTCCTCGTCGCGAAGCAGCGCGCTTTCGACGCGCCGGAGGCGGATGGTGGGCGCGGGGCACAGGCGGCCATCCTCGACCTCGGGCTTGGCCCCAGGTTGGAAGATTCGCACCAGTTCACGCAGGTCGTCGGCATTGACCTCAGGCGCGATGATCAGTTCGCTGAGACCGAGGGCCTCCACCATGGAGCCGAGCTCGAGGGCCGCCTCGTACTCGGCGCGGGAGGCCTTCAAGAGCTGCCCAGACACGAACACGGTGCCCCGAGAGAACAACAGCGACAGCGGCTCGTGGCTCTGCGTCGAGAACGCGGTGATGGCCTCGACGGTCTGCTCGAGTTGTTGGATCACGGCCATGTTGTCGAGCGCGTGAAACTGCCCCACGCGGATCAGCCGAAACAGCTGCAGTGCGAGAGTGGTGCCCAGCTCCCGCGCCCGGCGCCGGGCCGCTAGCTCCGCCACGTTCTTCAGGACGACGTTCACCTCACCGGGCCGTGAGCTGTCGTCCGGGCCCGTGGGCTGCTCAAGCAACCGAACCTCCGAGGCGCTGACGCAGGTTGGCGGCGGCGCGGCCCGCGGCGGACCGCACCGCAGCGGAGTTGGACCACTTGTCTGCGGCCTTGAGCAGAGCGGCGAGCACATCGCCCGACTGACTGCGTTGCTCGAGCACGTCGATGGCGACGATGCGCGTGTCGTCCACGCTCTCGCGGGTGATCAGGGACGCCCGGCCAGCGATGTCCAGGGCCAGCGCCTCGGCGCGGACCGGCGAGAGCTCCCACAAGGTCTCGAAGGCGAGGCGCCGCTCATCCATGGGCAGCCTGTTGAACGAGCTGTGACTGATGTGCTGCACCAGCGGCGGTCCCGCCTCCTTGACCCGGTAACGCTGCATGGTGCGTAGGGCGGCGACGCGAACCGAAGGCTCGGGGTTCTTGACCAACTCGGACAGCTCGTCCCGTAGCCCCTCGACGTTGTGCGCCGCGCGAACAGCGACCGCTTCGACTCGCAGCTCAGCCGATGGATTGTGCTCCACGCTCTTGAGGGCAGCGCGCGCCGCTTCGCTGTCGAGGCGCCCCAAGATGGCCAGCACCGAGCGACCCTTGTTCAGGTCGGCGTCCGCCAGCATCTGGCCCAGCGCCTGCTCGTTACCCGCCGCGTGACGCTGCAGGTAGCGAGTCAGTGCCTCCCGAACCTCATCCACGTCCGTGCGTCCGAGGGCGTCGAGCACGACGCCAAAGTGCTCCCCGCCGATGTCCGCGAGCAACTCGTCCACAAAGGGGGCCGCCCGAGCGTAGCGCTCGCGCTCGCTCTCCAGCGCCGCCCGCGTCAAGAGCCGCAGCACGAGATTGAGCGTTCCTTGATCGAACAGCGCCTGAACGACATCCCTTCGCGCCTCGTGCCCGCCGCGTTCCGCGACGCTCACCAGCACGTGAGCCACGAGCGAGAGGCCGGTCATCAGCGTGTCCAAGGCTGCGTGCTCATGCAGCGTGGCCCGCAGGGGCATGGCACACAGCTCGAGCTCGCCGTCCCTGCGCGCATCCACGATGGCGTGCGCGAGCACCGCGACGAAGCGCGCGTTCCACTCGCGCTCGGGCATGTCCAGGGAGCGCGCGATGACCTGACGCTTCGCGGGTTCGAGCGCGAGCGCGGAGTCCGCGCGCAGCGCCCGGAGCGCGACCTGACGGGCCGCAATCATGGCCGCCTGCTCCTCGAGCGCTACCGGCTCGAGATCCAGGTTTCCCGCACCCCGACGCCGCTTGCGCTGCCCGATGGCCTGCCGGGCAGCGTCAGCGATCTCGTCGAACGCTTCGCGTGCGCCGTCGTCCGTCGCCGTCACTGCCAGAAAGCTCGAGACGACCCGATAGCTCACGTGTGGCAGTTGCTTCTCCCAGAAGGCCGTCGCCAGGTCGTCTTCCGGCGCGAAGTCCCGCATAGGGTCCCGCCGCATGAGGTCGAGCAGCGCGCGGATCTCCTCTACGGTGAGCCCCGGGCTGAGACAGAACTCGCGAAACCCACTCGCGAACAGGTTGTAGGGAATGTCATCGAAGGGGTGGAGCGGCTCCCAGAGCAGCACCCCGCGACGAGCGAAGGAGTGCGGCTGCACAGCCCAAGTCAGCGCGCTGGGCTCCTGCGCGAGAGTGGCGTCGATCAAGGCATGAACCGTCTGCATGTGCCCCTGCGTGACCGCGTGCTCCCAACCATACTGGCGAACGGTAGAGAGCGCCTTCTCCACGCGGCTGAAGACCTCGTGGGCGAGAGCACCGATGCGCTCGTCCTCCTCCGAGGCGGCTCGGGGACCATCACCGCCCACTTCGGCGATGGCCGCGAGCAGCTCGCTGCGGGCAGCCCGCTCGGGCGCGGCCTTCGGCCGGCTGCCAGCGCCGCGCAAGACCTCGAGCACTCCGGCGACCTGCCCGCGCATCTCCGCGGCCGTCTGTGGACGATTGCGGGGGTCCCAGGACAGCGCGCGATCAATCAGCGCGACGACCTCCGGGGCGAGCTCCGGCGCCACGCGCGCTACCGACGGCGCAGGTCGGGTCGCCGCGAGCACGAAGGCCTCCTGGTGCGAGCGCCCCTCGTGCAGTCGCTGGCCGGTGATCAGGGTGTGCAGTAGCGCGCCCACGCTGAAGATGTCGCTCCGGGCGTCCACTCGCTCGGCCGAGCCCAACGCCTGCTCGGGGGCCATGTACGCGGGCGTACCCAGGGCCGTCCCCACCAGGGTCGGATCCACTCCGGCTTCTCGCTTGCGCGCGACTCCGAAGTCGATGACCTTGACCAGGCCCTCGTCGGTCACGAATACGTTCGACGGCTTCAGATCCCGATGAACGATACCCTGCGCGTGGCACTCGGACAGGAAGTCGAGCACGCGGTCTGCGATCTCCAACGCGTACTCGACCGGGAGCTTCTTCGAGTGGCGCTTCCAGAGCCGGTCCAAGGTCACCCCCTCGAGCAGTTCCATCACGAAGTAGGGATCACCCGCGTCGCTGACGCCTTCCTCGAACACCGACACGCTGCCCGGATGGCTCACCGCTTGGGTCAGCTGAGCTTCACGAAGGAACCGGTTCTTGATGCTCTCGTTGCTCGAGAAGTCGCTGTGCAGGATCTTGATGGCTACGGCCTTGCCCTGCGAGTCGTGGCTCTCGTACACCGCCGCCATACCGCCGATGCCACGCAGGCGGATCAGCGGCCAACGGCCGGCGACCATCTCACCGATGCGTCGCTTCGCATACTCGACACTGCCCGCCGCCGGCTCGGCCATACCGGCGCAAGCCTAGCGTAGGAACCCCCCCGCGGGGGACACCGCCCTAGCGCCGCGGACGCCGGTGACGCCGCCGAAGGACGAACCCCAGCAGCGCGAGCCCAAGAACCAGCACCGGCGCCCGGGGTCGTTGGCGCCCTATCCGGCAGTCGCCGCCAGAGCCGGAGCCCCCCGAGCAGCCACTGCTGCCGCCGCTGTCGCCCGAGCAGCCCGAGCCAGAGCTGCTGGAGGAGTCTCCGCTGCACGCTTCCCCCGAGCCGCCCGAGTCGCCGCTGCACGCGCCGTCGCTGCTGCTCGACGACGAGTCGCCGCCGCAGTCGCTGTCGCTACTCGACGACGAGGAGTCACCGGAGCACGCCCCGTCCCCGCTCGACGACGACGAGTCGCCGCTACAGGTGCCCGAGCTCTCGCTGGAACCCCCGCAGTAGATGCCCACGTCCGTGCTCGGCTGCTGCTCGTAGACGGGCGGGGGTACAGGCTCCTCTGGCCCCGGCAGCGGCCAGCCCGAGCCGCCGTGGGACCCTCCGGAGCCGACGCCAGGTCCGCCGCCCCCGGCGCCCGTGGTGCAGCCCTCGAGCTCGACGCCCGACGCCGTGACGACGACGCCTACGCCCGCCTTGCCGCCCGACTCGATGGCGACGCTGGCAGGTGCGGCAGCGGCGAGGGCGCTGACGTGACGAGTGACGCGCAGGCTGGCCGCGTTGTGCTCGGCCAAGGCGGCGGCGACGTCGTCAGCCTGTCCGCAGACCAGCTCGCTAGCCGCGGTCTGGCCCGCGCCGGCGTTCGCGTCGCACTCGAGCTCGGCGCCGGGTACGGTGCCGAGCGTCGCGGGAGGGCAGTAGCGCGACACGACCGCGCCGAGCTTGCCCGCCTCCCGCGCTGCCCAGACGTTCATGAGGCACGCGTCCGCCGCGGGTGACTGGCCCAGCAAGAACGTGCGCGTGAAGTAGCCATGCACCGCCGGCGCGATCGCCGCAGCTTGCCCGGGCAGCAGCGTCCACTGAAACAGCGCCGAGGCGCCGCTGGCCTCCACGACGAAGCGACCACCCGGCCCCGCGGCCAGCCACTGCCCGCGCAGCTCCAGGTAGTCGCTGCGACCGGACTTGCCGAGCCAGGTGGGCGACAGGTCGGCGGCGGACAGCTCCTCTCCCTGGAGTCGCGCGCGCTCGTCCGAGAGTACATGGCTGACCAGCTCGGTCGTGCTCGAGCCCGCCAACAGCCCGGTGGCTAGCGGGGGCGCCGAGCCGGGCACCGTCAGTCGCAACGCATCGGTGCGCACTCGCTTCCCGGAAGACTCGTAGGTCAGCAGCAGGAAACTGCCGTCAGCGTGGGGCGCGAGCCGCTGCACGTCCTGCTGCGTGAGCGCCAGTCCGACGGCGGCGACCTCGGCCTGCAGCTCGGTGAGGTTCGACACCTGACTGACGTGGGTCGGGAAGATGCGGGCCACGTCGGACTCGGCCGCGGTGCTCTGGGTGGCAGGCGGGCCCGAGTTGCCGCACGAGGGGGTCCCGACGGGCGGCGCGATGCGCGTCGCGGTGGCGTCATCGAGGGCCTCGAGGAAGGCGTTGCCCGCGGCGTCGACGCGAGTGCCGGGCGTGACGGGCAGCACCCAGGCAAAGCGTGGTCCGGACGGGGTGAGCGTCGCGGACAGCCAGACGGTGTGGCGGGTGGTGCCGGCGGACAGCGCGAGCTCCACCCGCTCCGCCGCTGGGGCGCTCCCAAACGGCCCGATGAGCCGGCCGGCCGCCTGCAGCGGCGTCGCCGCCGCGACAGAGGCGACGAGCGTCAGCAGGCCGAGGGTCGTCCGGAGCGCGCGAGCCATCGACGCGACCCGAAGCAACAGCCGTGCCTCCAAGAGACCCCGGAGAATTGCGGGATCTCGGCTGCTCAGGGGCTTTTGCCGTGAACCAGACGGCTGTGTCGCGCGGGCGACACTCACGGCGCGAGGGACGGCGCGTCGAGCGAGCGCATGGCGTCGAGCGCGGCGCGCAGCTCAAGAGCTGTCGAAAGATCGACAGCGCGCCTCCCCGCCCCAACGAAGTCAATTCGTTGGGGCCCCACCCCACGCGGGCCGGCTTCGCCGGCGTGAACTGGGTCGATTCCTGACAGACCAACCGGGAGAGCGGGGGTGAACGGCGCCCGGGCGAGGGCCTCTCGCCAGGGCAGCGTGCCCAAGCCCCCGTCCCGCGCCGCGTGGAGCAGCCGGAGGGACGCGAGCGCGTCGAAGCGGTCGTGGAGGCGACGGCGGCGGGACTCGGCGCCATGAGCGTGGCGGCCCAGCTGCTGGGCCTCGCTGGGCAGCCCGCTTGCCTCGAGCACCCGGCAGCATGCCTGCGGCAGCGAGCCGTCGCCGAGCACGCGCTCGAGCGCCCAGGGTGAGCCGCTGGCGGCCACCTCGTCGAGCGCATCGAGCACGCGGCGCAGGGCTGAGAACGCCTCCGGCGCGAGCAGCGAGAAGCCGGCGGCGGTGTCGAGCGCCTGGGCTACCCGCTGCACGCCGGGCCCGGTGCCGAAGGGGACCCGCGCAGAGGCGCGCGCCTCGAGCACGATGGGCGGGGTGCGGGGGCAGTGAACCCTTCCCACCTTGAGCAGCTTGGCGACCAGGTGAAAGTCCTCGCCAGCCGCCCGCTTGGGAAAGCCGCGCACCGCGGCGTAGGCGCCGGCCGCCACGCTCAACGTGCTGCCGAGGGTGTGCAACGCATAGGGCGATCGGGCCCAGCGGAGCCCAAGCACATGATAGCGGAGCCAGAGCTCGTACGCGGCGTAGGCTGCGTCGAGCCGCGGGTCGGAGCTGCGGCCGTGGACATAGGGGTGAGCGAGCAGCGCCGCGTCCCCGGGTGCGTGCGCGAGGGTGTGAAAGAACTCGGGCGGCAGCCAAGCGTCGGCGTCCGTGGTCGCGATCCAGGGCGACCCCAGTCGCCCGAGCCACCACAGGCCCAGCGCGATGTCGGCACCGATGCGGCGAGCCAACCCGACGCCTTGCTCGCGGGGCACCCGGAGGCCCGCGCTGCTGCGGTCCAGCGCCAGCACGCTGAAGTCCCGATCGGCGATCTGGACCGCGCCCTCGGCGAGGTGCGCCGCGGGGCCCAGAGCCGCGAGCTGCGCGAGCAGTCGCTGGTTGCCGAGCAGCCACTCTGCCGGCACTGCGTCATGGGCGTTGACCACGAGGATGACCAGGACCGGCCCCGGGGCTGCGCGCGCAGCCTGCCGGTACCCGTCGAGCAGGCCCACGCGCTCGTTCAGAGCAGGGACGACCAGCACGTGCTCGAAGGTGCCCTGCACCCGGCGCGCAACCGCCCACTGCTTCGTGGCGTAGCGCTCCAGATAACGCGGGACGAGCGACTCCTTGTGCCGCGCCATCAATGCACGGCAGCGCGGAGGGGCAAGCTCTGGATCAGCGCCCCCTCCGCGGCGTACAGCTCGCCCGCGCGCTCGAGCACTTCCGGTTCCGGGTAATAGAGCTTGGCCAACCGCACGAAGAGGCCTCGATGGCGGGACTCTGCCCGCGTGAGCTCCCGGTAGGTCGCCGCCAGCTCGGGCTCCGAGACGCGCTCGGCCACGAGACCCAGTCGCTCGCAGCCGCGCGCTTCGACGACGGACGCCACCAGCAGGCGATCGAGGAGGGTCTTGTCCGAGGCGGTCCGAATGAGCTCCCGCAGCCCGCGCACGTACGGGTCGCGGTAGTCATCGGCCATCACCAGCCCGCGGTCCCGACACAGCCGGTAGACGATGTGAAAGTGCTCCAGCTCCTCGCGGGCGAACTCGATCAGCGGCTCCAGCATCTCAGCGCGATCCGGGTATTTCACCACGAGGGACAGCCCCGTCGCGCTGGCCTTGCGCTCGCAGGCCGCGTGATCGATCAAGAACGAGTCGAAGTCCGCGAGCACGACGCGGGTCCACTCCTCGGGGGTAGGGTTCTGCAGAGCAAGCATCCCGGGGCCGTTCTTTCCGCCTCGACCGCTGGCTGTCAAGGGCGCTCGAGTCAGTCACCGCTGCGCAAGCGGGTCAGCTGCTGGTCCAAGTCCAGGAAGCGCTCGGCGAGCGCGGCCAGTAGGGTGCGCAGCCAAGGGTTCTTGCGACACTCGCGCTCGAGGGTCTCGGCCGTGACCTCGGTCACTTCCACATCGTCCAACGCGACGACGCTCGCGGCGCGCGCGCGAGCGGCGAAGATGCTGGTCTCTCCGAACGCCTCGCCGGCCCCCATGATGCGCAAGCTCTGCTTCTCGCTGCCCCGCCACTTGTAGGCCTCCACGCGCCCCGAGATGATGATGTACGCGGCGTCGGGCTCGTCCCCCTCGCGGACGATGACGGTGCCCGCCTTGAAACGCAGGCTGCGAAACCAGCCACCCCCGCGCAGGAAGTCCTCGAGGGCGTGCTTGAGCTCGTTGACCGACGGGTAGCGGTCGTCTGGACTCTTGGCCAGCGCGCGCTCGGCGATGCGGCACAGCCCCGGCGGCAGCCGCACTCCCTGCGCCGCCTTCTCGGGCGGAGGTACCACACCCGCCCGCGCGAGCTCCAGCGCGCGACCACCCGACGGAGCGGCGAAGGGGGGACGCCCCGTCAAGATGCGGTACAGGGTGCCGCCGATCCCGAACACGTCCGTGCGTCCGTCGATCGCGCTCTCGTCCCCCGCCGCTTGCTCTGGCGCCATGTACGCCGGCGTCCCCAGTACGCGCTCACCGCTGGTGCGCTCCTCGGGGTCGTCCGGTAGCGTGAGGGTGTCCACCCGGGGCGCCTGGCTGCGCGTGGCCGACTGCACGAAGGCGATGCCCCAGTCCATCACGTAGACCTGGCCGTGCGTGCCCATCATCACGTTGTCCGGCTTGATGTCGCGGTGGATCACGCCACGACTGTGGGCGAACGCGACCGCCTCGCACACCTTGATGAGCGCGCCCACGAAGGCTTCGAGGTGGGCCGGCGACAGGCCTTGCGCGTGGGCTTCCTCCGCCAGGGTGCGCAGCGTCTTGCCCCGCACGAGCTTCATGCTGAACGATGTGGGGCGCCCCTGGTCGTCGAGCTCGAGGTCGTGCACGGGGACGATGTTGGGATGGTCGAGCTGACCAGTGATCTGCGCCTCCTCGAGGAAACGCGCGCTGGCGCCTGGCACCATCTTCGCGGCCGCGTGCAGGCGCTTGACCGCCACGGTGCGCCAGATGCGCCGGTCCAGGACCTTGTGAATCGAGCCCATGCCGCCGCGCGCGAGCTCGCCCTGCTCCTCGAAGCGCCCGGACGGCAGCGGCGCCTCGGCGGAGGAGCGGAGCGTCGGCGGAGGCGTGTCGGGCGCGCGGAGCTGCACCGCGCTGTCGGCGACGTCGACCAGCACGAGGGTACGCTCCTCGAGGTTGCGCAGCGGCGACTGCTCATCGCGCGTGACGCCTTCGCGATCCACCCCAGGCGCCGGTGCGTCGGTCAGTCCTGCGGGGCGCCCCTCGTTGGCCATGGTCCTCAGCTAGCCTGCTCGAATGGGGTGCCAGCCGTCACGTGCTGGTCCAGGAACCGATACGTGTCCGCCCAACACCGCTTGGCGTTCTGGCGCATGACCAGCGCGTGGAACGCATGGAGCTCACCCGGGTACAGCCTCGCCTCGCAGGGGACGCCGAGCGCGTGGAGCGCTCGCTCGAGCCGACGAGTATCGTCCAGCAGCGGATCCTTCGTGCCGCAGGGCGCGAAGAACGGTGGCAGCGGGCGATCGGGAGGGTCCCCGCGTTCCAGCACCACGAGCGGGTCGGCCAGCTCGCGCAGTACCGGGTCGATCTCCCGCGGCTCGCCGAGGTAGGCCTCGGTCACTTCCTCCAGTCGATCGGCGATGAAGCCGCTCATGTGGGGCCAGCGACGCTTGAAGCGTCGCGTGTCGGACACCTGCAGCAGGCCACACGCAGCCACCACAGCGCGAGGCGACACGCCAAGCTCGAACACGCTGCGCGCAAACGACTCGGGTCGGCGGTAGCTGGTCGCCATCGCCAAGGACGTGACCAGGTTGCCCCCGGCGCTCTCTCCCGCGAGCACGATGCGCGCGGGATCACCGCCGTACCCTCGCGCGTTGCCGACCACGAAACGCAGCGCCTGGCACACGTCCTCGATCGCAGCAGGGAAGCGATGCTTGGGTGCCAACCGGTAGCTCACGTTGAACACCACGTAGCCGCGGCGCGCAAAGGCCAGGCCCATCAGCCAATGCGTGTCCTTGGACAAGATCCGAAAGCCGCCACCATGGACATAGAGCACCACCGGAGCTGGCGGCGCCTGTCCGCGGGCAACGAGCACTGGGCGGTACACGTCGAGCCGATGCGCCGACAGGCCCGTGGGCAGGTAGCTGACGTCCCGAATCACCTCGACGTCATGCCGGTGCGGCGCTGCCCGCGGGTGAAGCTGACCGGCCCGCGAGAGTCCCCGAAAGAAGCTGTCCACCACCAACGCACCCGTGTGCCGGCGCAGGCGCTGGGAGAGCGAGCGGAGGGTGCGCCGAGACGACATGGCTCGCCGAGCCTACCTCGGCAGCGGGGAGCAGGGCGAGGGGTGGATGTCAGTCGGAGGAGACTTTCATCCAGATGGCCGTCTGGTCGCCCTCGTAGCACCGCTCCCCGTCGTGAGCGAACTCGAACTCGTAGCGGATCACGTGTCGCTCCCGGCCCAGTCGCTGCTTGGTCGCACGGCAAGCGCACTCGATCGGTCTGCCCGGAGGCACGAGCTTGCGAAACACCGCTCGGTGGATGTGGGTGCCGTAGCCAATCCAGCCTTCCGCATGGCGCAAACCCAAGACGTAGTAGGCATGGACGAAGCCGAGCATACCAGTGGCGTGAATCATCGCGGCCCCCGCCACGTGACTCGGGTGCCGGCGCGCATGCGCGCGCTGTCGATCCGTGAACGGGATGACGCCGTCGGTGGGCATGGAGCAGCGCACGAGGCTACCCTCGCGGTCCACCTCCAGCAGACGGTCGAACAGCAACACACTGGGCTCGTATGGCAGGTCATCGAGGAACGCCTGCTCGAAGCGCATGGGTTCGAGGGATGGCTGCGTCATGACGGTTCGCTTCCCAAACCGGACACGTGAATCACGACTCGACGCTGGTGTGGCGCGCGCCGGTGCTCCCACAGGTACACCCCTTGCCAGGTACCGAGCAAGAGCCGACCGTCACGCACCGGAATGCTCTCGCTCGACCGGGTGATGGCGGAGCGCGCGTGCGCCGGCATGTCGTCCGGGCCCTCGTCGTCGTGCTGCCAGGCTCGGTCTTCCGGTGCCAGTTCGCTCATCCAACGACCCAGGTCGGCGAGCACGGCGGGATCCGCGTTCTCCTGAATCACCAGGCTGGCGGACGTGTGCTGCACGAACACCACGCACAAGCCAACACGAACACCGCTGTGGGACACGACACGCCCTACTTCCGCGGTGATGTCGACCAGTCCGGCAGCGCGGGTATCGACGGTCACGGTCTCTTGATGTACCTGCACCGGGCCCCCGTATGCGATTATCGTCGCGGACGAAAGTCGGTAGTCCCCACGAAGCACGATGCGCCAGCTGGCACTCCGGATCAGAGACTCCACCCGGCAGAAGACGGTCTCGTTCTTCGACGCGGGACCGGTGCGCCGCGGCCTCTACTCCCTGGTGAAAGGGCTCCACCGCCACGACGCCGTGCAGGTCGCGAGCGCCATGGCCTTCGACCTGTTCCTGGCGGCGATCCCGATGATCGCGCTGGCCGGCTGGCTGTCGGCCCAGATCCTCGCCGAACGACCCGAGGCGGTGATCTCGATCCGCGCGTTCGCCGAGTGGACCCCGGAGCAGGTGCACGAGCTGCTCACTCGCCAGTTCGATCGCTTCTCGGCCGGCGCCGTGGCGCCCGTGGCGCTACTCGGGACCTTGTGGCTCGCCTCCGGCGCCTACCACACCCTGATGAGCGTGTTCGAGACCATGGTGCACGCGCGGCGGCGCTCCTGGTGGACCAAGCGCCTCTTGTCGATGCTGGGCGTGATCGTCACCCTGCTGGCCTTCTCCGCGACCGGCTTCCTCGCGGTGAACGTCGCTGGCGGTCCGTCGGCGGTGCTCAGGTTCTTCCGCCCGTCGGACGACAACCTGGCGGTGACGCTCAGCCACTCGCTCACCGTCTGCCTCATGCTCTTGAGCACGGCCGGGGGCATGGCGGCGTTCTTCCGTCTGGCGGTCCGGCGCCCAGGGGTGAGGCGACGCGTGTGGCCCGGCGCGTTCGTCACGGTCGCCATCGGCGGCCTCTGCTCGCTGCTGTTGGCCTACTATGTGCGCGAGATCGCGCGCTTCGCCGTGTTCTACGGCAGCCTGGCCGCGGTAGCGGTGACCCTGGCGTGGATCTGGGTCTGGTGCTTCGCGATGCTTGTGGGCGCGGAGCTCAACGCGCAGCTCGAGGGCGGCGATCGGACGCCACCGAGTCGCGTGCTGCGTTGACGGCCCCAGCCCCGGCTCACGGAGACGTGAGCACGCACACGCCGAAGCCGCTCGGCAGGTACGGGACTGACTGACACTTGCCCGAGCCGCACTCGGACGCCATCGCGTCGGTCGAGCAAATCTTCAGGCACGACTTGGTCGCTTGTGAGCAGACGTGACCCGCAGCGCAGGGGCAGGACTCACCGGCGCGACCCGCGCCGGGAACGATGCAGCTCGTCGTGCCGTCCTGCCGCACCACGGCGCAGGCCGTTCCGTCCGCGCACTGGCACTCCTTGGTCGGCGGGCACGGGGAAGGCTCGGACAGGTCGCAGTTGTCCGCCTGCACGCAAACGGGAACCTTCTGGTCGCCGCCGCCGGGCGCGTCCGCGAGGCGCCGCGGCGCGCAGTAGGTCCCCTTCTCGCACACCGAATTGCCCGCGCAACAGTAGGGCCGGCACTGCGCGGCCGCGCCCTGGCCCACGCAAGCAAACCCCGCGGCGCAGTCCGCGGAGCCGACGCAAGGCGAGCCCGACGAGCCGGTGCCCGCAGGCGAGCACGCGCTCTCGGGTTCGCCGGTCGAAGCGGCCACGAAGCAACCGAAGGCGGTCGCCGGCCCCGCTTCGCTCACGCCCCCCTCCTCCCCGGGCCCGCTCTCGGGCGTCGAGGCGTCGCCCGCGTCGCCGCCCGCATCCGAGTCCGAGTCCGAGTCCGATGCCGCGTCAGGAGCACCCCCTTCGGGGGCGGGGATGGGCTGGCTGGCGCAGGACTGCGGATCGTCGGGCAAGCACCCGGCACCGCACAGGGGGTCCAGCAGCGGCGGGGCAGAGTCCGAGGTCACGTCCGGGACGCCGATGTCCGCGGTGTACTGGTCGACGCCCGCGTCGGTGGACTGACAGGCCACGCCCACGCAAGGCTTGCCCGCGGCGGTGCTGTCGTCGACGGAGGCGCAGCCCGCCAGCAGGGCGAGCGCGAGCAGGGAGGCCAACGTCTTTCCCATCGAGGAATTGGTGGAATCTAGCACCGAGTCCAACCTCAGCACAGGGCGTGCCGAAGCGAAACTTCCGCAATATCGAGCGCTGAGCGCGCGGGAGCGCGGCTGCCCCCTGGCAGCCGTGTCGCGCACGCGGCGTCTCACTTCAGCGAGACGCTCTGGACCACGAAATTGTTGGCGCGGTCGTAGACCCGAACCGAGAGCAACACCGGCCCTGACGCGGTGATGGACGACACGTCCGCGTCGAAGTCCTCCGCCTGTTCGTCGAAGATGCCGTCTTTCGGGAAGAACGGGAACCACTCGTCCGAGCCCGCCACCGAAATCTCGATGCGCTCGATGGGCCCGACGCCGTCGATGGCGCGCCCGAGCACCCGGCGCCCTTGCGCCCTGAGGCCGACGATGCGCGGCGGCGTGTTGTCCACCAGGATCACGCTGCTCTCGAGTTGATGCCGCATGACACGATCGGGAGGATTGGCGAGCTCGTCGCTCGCGGTCACCCGCACCCGATACTCGCCCTCGGGCAGGTCCGCAGTATCCCACGAGAAGTTCTCGCGGGTCAGCTTCTCGGTCGGCTTGGTGAGCTCGAACCACGTGGTGGTACCGACCAGACGATAGTGCAGCCGGTAGCGCAGCTCGTCCTTGTCCGGGTTGTCCACCTTCCACTTCAGCTCGACCTTGGTCTCTGCCTTGGCGGTCACGGGTGCTCCGCTCTTGGCCACGTCCCCACCCGTGAACGACGACGACGTGCCGGAGGACACCTCCGTGACCGTGGCGCGCAGGTTGTCCGTGACGAACGGTACGGACAGCTCAGTGAGCACTGCTGCCGCGTCCCGATTGAAGCGGGCCCGGACCTGCAGGAAGCGCGCGGCAGGGCTCGACACCTTGCCCGGCGCAGCCAGCGGATTGCTCCACGCGCTCCAGGTGTCGTCCGGCTCTTTGGTGTTGCCGCTGCGGGTGGACAGCTCGAGGGTGCCCGTCGAGCGCCAGGTCATGCGGCCGAACTGCGCGCGCAGCCCGGCATCGAGGACCTTGCTGGTCCACACCGCGTCCGCGCCGCCCACGCCGCGCACCGGGTGGAAGACAGCCGGATCGCTGCCGGCGACGAAGCGGGACTTGCCGCTGAAGCCGAGCGCGGTGACCTGCCGCTCCTCCGTATCCGCGACGAGCGTGACGGTCAGCGAGTCATCGACGGTGTAGACGCGGCCCTCGTTGCCTGTGCCCACGTAGGGTCGGCCGTCGTCCCCAACGACGACGGTCACGAAGAGCTCGTCCTTGTCGTCGATCAACTGCTCCGGCGCGCCATCCACGGAGAAGCGAAACAGGGTGCCCTTACCCCGGGTGGGGGGAGGCTTCGAGGTGGGCGTCGCCGCGTCGCGAGTAGCTTTGCTCGGTGCCTGCCCGCCCGACTGGATCTCGTTGGCCACCGCGTAGACCTCGCCCTTGGGCCCAATGGCGATGGACCGCACCTCGGTGCGACCGAAATCGTGGAGCACCGTCGCGCGATTGGGTCCGGTGATCTTGTATAACTTCGCCTTGTCGCTCGCGCCTGCGTAGACGGTGCCGTCCGCGGCGACCGCCACGCTCATCAGGTGCTGCTCCGGCGCGTCGAAGACGACCTGGCTCTGACCCGTAGCGGAGATGCGGTACAGCCGGCCTTCTGGTCCTGTGGCGGCGAGCACGCTGTTGTTCTTTCGGTCGAACGCGACCTGCCACACGTGCTCCGTGCTCGGTAGAGTGGCCAGGTCCGAGAGCTTGCCGCGCTCGTACTTCATGACCTTGCCCTCGGGCAACGTGCCAAGGACCACTGCGCCGCCCCAGGCTTCGACGAGCGAAGTCACCACGAGCTGCTTGGTCTCCGCGGCGACGCTGACCTTGGCCCCCTCGACTCGCAGCAGCTTGCCGTCGTTACCCGTCCCGAGCAGCCAGGAGCCGTCCGCCTGCGGCAACACACTCCAGATGGCGCTGCCCTCGGACACGGGCGTCGAACCCAGGTTGAGTCCAGCTCGCACTCGACCGGAAGAGTCGACGGCGACGCCCTTGAGATCGCCACCTTTGAAGTCGTCACCACCCTCCAGGCTGAAGCGACGCGTCCCGACCGCGAGCGCTGGTAGTGCCATCAGCAGTCCTGCTGCGAGCAGGCCGTATCCCAGAAAACCCTTGTTCAAGCGACGTTCGCTCATGAGTGCCACCGGACCATAGCTCGAAAGCCCCCGCGTCGTCCCCTCCCGCAAGCGGAGCGGCGAAACGGGGCAAATTCTCAACGAAGGATGGGCTTGACGTTGACCTCGACGCGGTCGGAGCCGACCATGAACTCGCCGAGCGGGACCACGTGTCGAGCCTCCGTCCGGAACGCTTCGGGCGCCACGGATGCAGTGGTCGGGCGGATGGTATCGAGCGCGCCGGGCGGCAGGTTCTTGGCCACGTGCCCGCGGAACGCCACAGCGCCCGAGTTCGTGTTGAACGACACGACGACGGACTTGACCGGATGCGTCGGGTCCTCGAAGTTGCGGATCATCGCGGACAGGTTCTCCGCGTCCGCGCGCTCCTTGCGCACCTGATAGCCCGGCGCGATCTCGAGCTGGACCCGCTGCCCTGCCAGGTGCGCCGGGATGGGCACGCTGATCACGCGCGTGACCTCTTTGCCAGCGAACGGCACGAGAGTGAGACGGATACGGGCGGGGCGTCCGGCTTCGATCTCGCTCTCGAGCACCTCGGCGCCTCGCAAGCGCATGATCTCGCGCGAGTAGCGCAGATCGATCTCCATCTCGGCCCGCTCGACCAACGCCTCCTGCCATGGATTGTTGAGGACACCGCCCACGGAACGCACCAGGTTGCTGCGGATGAAGTCGTTGGGGTCCGGCGTGCCGCCGATGGCGACACCGTAATCCTCGAGGGTGATGGTGCCGTGCCCGCGAATGGTGAGCCGGCTGGTCGCGTTCCAGCTCACGTCTTGACGCTCCGACGCGGTCGCCTGCAGCGCGTTACCGAGGGCGATGGCCATGAACGCCGGTGTCATGAACTTCTCGTGGGCGACCTCGAAGCTCCAGCTCGTGTAGGGAGCGCCATCCACTCCCTTGATCTTCAGGGTCACGGGGATGACCGGGGCCTTCGCCGAGTGCGACACCACGATCGACGCGAGCCGATCGTTGACCAGCGCGCCCACCGGTCGAGCCGGGACGCCGATCTTGAACGAGCGCATGTCACTGGCCAGAAACCAGAGCACGCGACCGATGGCGGTCGGTAGCGAGGTGACACCACCCTGCATCATGGGGTGACCGAAGGCGACGAGCTTGTCCCCCTCCACGCGCGTGACCGTGCCCAGACCCATGGCGCTCATGTCGCCGCGAATCAGCTGGACGCCCACGGCGCCGCCATCCACATAGCGCGTCGGCGCATCTTTCTCGATCTCGCTGTCGCCTCCGCCGGCCTGCATGGGCTCGAGTCCCAGCGGGGCGAGCAGGTCTCGGGCGAGCGCCACGCTCGCGCCGCTCATGCCGCCGATCAGGAGCGGCGTCGCCACCGGCGCCACGGGGCTGTCCGCCCCAGGCAGCAGCCGACCGCGCGCCGCCGCTACCTGCTTGCCGTGCGCGCGAACGTCATAGGAGTCGGTAGCGCCCGCGTAGCGATTGGCGCCGGAGGGCGGCCGCGCAGCGACCTTCTTCTGTTTGGGCAGCGCGGACAGCGGCCACCCAAAGATTTCTTTCGGCAGCGGGCGCGACAGGTCGTCGAGCATGCTACGGATCGGCGTCACGCCGGCCACGGGCTCCTTACCGAATGTCCAGCCGTAGGCGTAGGCGCCGATCATCTTGTTGTTGATGTAGATGGGGCTGCCACTCATCCCCGCTACGACCTTGACCACCTCGAGCCGCGGGTGCTTGGTCTTGACCAGGATGAGCTCCTGGCGAGGCTGAAAGTTCTTGAGGACGTCGATGATCTCGACCTCGAAGCGCTCGGGCTTGGTGCCCTCGAACACCGTCAGCCCGTGCCCCTTCATCCCGGGCTTGAGGGCGGAAACGGGCAAGATGTCCGGCCGGTTGGCTACGCCATCGGCGTGAGCGAGCCCGGAGAGAGGGAGGGGCGCCAGAGCACCGAGGAGAGCGGCAGCAATCAACCAATGGGAGAAACGCACCGCCGCAGTGTAGCCCGCCTGAGGCCGCCGTCATCGGAGAACCTCACGCCCCCCGAGAATGGCTGGCCGGCCCCCGGGGAAGCGCCCATGGGCGGTCACGCTGGCGCGAGCCCTGTTCGAGCCTGGCTCCGCCGGGTTAGCTTGCGGCCGTGGACTCCGCCCTGCTGGGCCTGCTCATCGGCTCGTTCGCCGTGCTCGTGACGACCCACGTCGCGCTGGCGCTGGGACTGTTCGGCAGGACGCCGCGTTGGCGCGGCGGCGTCGCGCTGGTCGTTCCGCCGCTGGCGCCGTACTGGGGCATGGAAGCGGGGATGAAGGGACGCGCCGCGCTGTGGATCATCGCGCTGTTCACCTACCTGACGACCCGCATCCTCGCGGAGCTGTGATCACTCCTCCTTGCGAACGGGTCGGGTCTCGGTGAGCGTGACGATCTTTTCGAAGCCCTCCTGGACCCAGCGGTCCCGGACCTGGCGGGCGAGCTCCCGCTGCTTGCGCCACGGCACCGCGACGCCGTAGACCAGACAAGCGTCCGGATACGC
The DNA here is from genome assembly GCA_019637295.1 of Polyangiaceae bacterium. Lineage (GTDB taxonomy): Bacteria > Myxococcota_A > Polyangia > Polyangiales > Polyangiaceae > JACKEA01. The sequence goes on along the minus strand of JAHBVX010000011.1, from coordinate 193,867 downwards.
GGGGTAGGCGGCCCAAGCCGCGGAGAACTCCCGGCGCGAGAACGCGGTGTCCACGTAGCCGTCCACCGACTTGATGGCGATGGATTGCTCTTTCCAGGTCACGGTGTGCTCGCCCTGGGGAGTGAGCTGGATCTCGTGCCCGCGGATCTGAGGTCGGACCCAAGCCTCGAAGCGACGCATACAGGTCGCCGAGGACTGCTTGGAGCCTTCGGGCACCTCGAGCACGAACGCGACCGAGACGACGTGGTGATCGTCACCATAGCGGAAGCCCGTGAAGTGCTTCACGCCCCAGAAGCGTACGCGCTTCCAGCGCTCCCAGTCGGGCATGGGCGCGTGGAGCTGGTCGTCCTTGTCGTTGCGCCGTCCCCAGGGCTCCGCGAGCTGACGGGTCAGCGCGGCCCAGTGCCCATCGTGCGCGTCCCCACCCGGTTCCGCCACCGACACCGAAGCGGGGGACGGCGGCGCGCCCGGCGGCTGGGTCTGTGGCGACGAGCCGCAGGCCGCGCACGAGAGGGTCAGGATCCAGAGCGGACGCATGGTGGTCAGACGGAGGGTCAGGCCAAATGATGCGCCCTCTCGAGCGAACGCACCACCCGCGTCATCCGCCTTTGTCCCGGGTCCGAGAAGATTTCCGGGAACTCCGGCCGCGGCAGGCTGTCATCGCCTCCTGTTGGGCCCGCGGGGCCAGAAGGACGTGGCGCATGCGGCTCGGTAAGGACTTGCTCGCTCTCGACTTGTACGCCCTGCTGGAACTCACCCCCGCCGCTACCCCCCTGGACATCCGGCGCGCCTATCGGCGCCTCGCCAGGCAGAGCCACCCGGATCTCAACCCCCACGACCGGCGCGCGCTCGAGCGCATGACCACGCTGAATCGAGCCGCAGGGGTGCTGCTCGACCCGGCCCGCCGCGCCCACTACGACCAGGCGCGGGCTCGGACCGTCGGCCGGACCACGACCCCGCGGTCGCGCTCCAGCAGCTCGGAGCCGCTCGAGTGGGAACCCGCACCGCGGCCCGCCACTGGCCGGCTGAGCCGTGAGCTGCGGTCGTGGATCGCTCACGTCCACCCCTGGCCGAGCCGCGCCTGCGGGGCGTTCGACAGCGCGCTGCGAGGCTGGCCCGCCGAGCGACATGGCACCTTCTTCGTCGTTGCCATCCTCCTGGCGGTGGGGCTCATCGCGCACGCCCGACCCCGCTCGCTGTCGTTCTGGTGTGAGCCGGACTGCCCGCCGCCGCCGGTGGTGGTCTGGCGCACCTGACCGCAACCCATGTAGATCCGGGGCTTTGGCATGGTGGGCTGACTTATCGTTGCGAGCCCGCCGCGTCCTCTGCTACCTCCGGGGCCGGAATTCAGAGGAGGTCATCATGCGTCGCGCCCTGCCCTGGTTTGTTGTGTCCCTCGCGGTGGCGTGTGCCGCCCAGGAGCCCCGAGTCACCGAGCCGGTGACCCCCGACCCCGAGCCGGCGCCCATCGCCGCGGTCGAGCCGCCAGCGCCAGAGCCGGAAGTCGCCCCCGAGCCCGAGCCCGAGCCCGAGTCCAGACGCACCCCGGACGTGGTGTACGTCCCCACGCCCCAACCCGTGGTCGACAAGATGCTCGAGCTCGTCAAGCCCAAGAAGGGTGAGCTGCTCTACGATCTGGGCTGCGGCGACGGACGCATCGTGGTGACCGCCGCCAAGAAGTACGGCGTGCGCGCCATCGGCTACGACATCGATCCCAACCGGGTCGCCGAGGCTCGCGAGAACGTGGAGAAGAACAAGGTCGGTCACCTGGTGACGATCGAGGAGAAGGACATCTTCGAGCTCGACCTCTCGGCCGCCAACGTCATCACGCTGTACTTGCTGCCCGAGCTCAACGTGAAGCTCATCCCCCAGCTCCAGAAGCTCGCTCCCGGGTCACGCATCGTCAGTCACGACTTCGACATGGCGGGCGTCAAGCCCGAGCGCCAACTGGTCGTGCCCGTGAAAGACTCTCGCGACCACGACGTGTACCTGTGGCGCACGCCGCTGAAGGTAACGAGCAAGTAGTCGCAGACCCAGGTCCGCGTCAGACCTCGAAGCTGCGCAGGCGGATTTCGTTGTCGTCGGCGATGCCGAGGCCGAGCTCACCCGCGGTGCGGATGTAGCGCGGCTCGCGCTTGGAGTCCGCCAGCGACTTGAGTCCACGGTTCTTGCGCTCTTCGTCGATCACCTTCCACCCCACGACATCATGCGCGACGGGATCGGTGGCCACGTACACCGCACCGTGGGGTACTCGCGTGTTCGGGTCCTTGTCGAGCGGCCCCTTGTCGTAGGTGATCTTGAAGGCATCCGTGATGTGCAGGCGCACGCGACTGGTCACGATCGGGTGATTGTACAGCATCGCGATCGCGGGACTGGCCTGGAAGGCATGGTGGTCGTGCGGGTTGTTCACGTTGCCGTGAGTGATGTTCTTCATGCACCCCGTGTAGCCGCAGATCGAGTGATCCTTGATTTGGCTCATGTCGATGACGGCCGTCGCGTCCAGCAAGAACTTGCTGTAGCGCGTGGGGATACCCTGGTAGATGCGGATGTCCTGCATCGGGTGGTTGTTGTTGTTGTGCGTACCCGTCTTGACACCCTCGGGCAGCTTCCAGTTTCGCACGTTCACTCGCGTCCCCATCAGGAAGGATGGGAACTGCTCGTACACCATCAGGTTCTCCGCGGGCACGCCGAGCGCGAGCAAGGCCTCCACCACGGGCAGCACGAGCTCGAAGTTCGTGGCCATGGTGTGACCCTTCTGGCCAGCGATGCCGTTCGGCTTGATCGCGACGATGTCCTTGGGATGAATGAAGCGCTTGAGCGACTCGACCAGGTTCGATGCGCCCGTGAGCTCCATCATCGCCTTCTCGAGCAACTGCTTGGCGACCTCGGGCTTGGGCCACAGCAGGTTGGGCTGCATGATGTCCTTGAACGAGCCCTTCGCGCTGACCTTCACGACGCGCCCAGGCGCCGCCATGGGCACGAACCCGTCGGGCGGCCTGGCGAGCAGCGTGTCCGCCGACGGCTGCGCGGCCGCCTCGGGTGCGGCCAGGGTCAGCGCGGCGCCGGCACCAAGCGCGCCTTGGACCAGCGCGCGACGGGAGAGGGTCGGGGAAGCGGACTTCGAGTGACTCATGCAATCCTCCTCGGAGAATTTGGGGTATCACGCGCGCAGTGACGTCGCAAAGGTTCGGGCCGGAAATCGAACACCCGCAGGCACGATTCTGGTCAGTCGACACGCCGAAATGAGACGAACGCGGCCATGCCCAGCGACAGCAGCACGCTCAGACTGCCGACGCCGAGCGTCCAGCGGTCCGTCGGGAACCTCGCAGAGATTTGGACGATCCCCTCCTGCACCGACACGGGGGACTCCTTCTGCACTTGACGCTCGACGAGTCGGACGCAAGGCGTTCCATCGGCGGCGTGTGGCCCGCGGACACCATCGATCGTCGCGCTGACCTCCCCGGCGTCGGCGGCGCACACGGGCCACGCGCGGACCTGGTGGGCGCGGTGCAGCGCGGCGTCTCGCACCGCCCAGACCGCGTGGCCCGCCCCGAGCAGGATGGCCACGGCGCACGCCAGGCGCGCGCCGTGAGGCGACTCGGCGAGCGCTCGCCATAGCCAGAGCGCCAGCAGCGGCGCCGCGAGCAGCAGCGCACCGAGGATCCAAGCGCCCTCGGGCGATGGGGCGTCGAGACCGTACAGGCGTCCGAGCTCGGCCCGCTCGTAGCGAGCGTCGGTCGCGATCTCCCACGCGGGGAGCAGGCCGACTCCCAGCAGCACGCCCAAGCTCGCGCTCAGGCGTCGTCCGACGGGCAGCGATCGCCCGAGCGCGGCAGGACTGCGAGCCGGTTGCGGCGCGGGCCCGGGCTCGCTCGCCGGCCCGGGCTCGCTCGCCGGCCCGGGCTCGCTCGCCGGCTCGGTCCGCTCGCCCGTGCCCTGACTGGCGGCGGCCCTGCTGGCGAGGAGCAGCGCGCGCACCAGCAGCGCCGCGAACGCGAGCTGCAGGCTGACCAGCAGCAGTCGGGTGGTCCAGCTGTCGCTGTGCTCCCGAACGAACAGCCGTGACGCGGGCACGACGAGGTCCACGAGCCCCAGTCCGATCAGCGCGCCTCGCCTCGCGCCGCGCACGCCACAGCGGAGCGCGTCGGCGATCAACAGGACAGCGACCAGCAGCGCGACTAGCCCGACGCTGCGGGCCGCGATCAACACGAACAGCGCCGGATCTGCGCTGCCGTCGCCCGCGTGGCCCAAGGAGAGCACGTTGAACACGGACGCGGCGCCGAACGCGACCGCGGCGAGCAGGGCGGGCGTCACGGCCCGGGTGCTGCTCGGCACCCGCGACACCGCGAGCAGCGCCGCTGCCAACACCACCATGGCGAGGCTGTAGAAGAGCCGGTAGGACAAGCCGCCGGCCCCCAGCTGACGCGTCCACTCGGCGGCGCGCTCGGGCTCGAGCCGGAGCTGCAGCCCAACCCACGTCGTGTAGAGTTGCAGCGCGACGCTCGCGAGCGTGACCAGCCCGAGCACCCACGCCGAGCGGCGGAGGCCGCCGGCCGCCGCCGACCAGCTCGCTCCGCGATCGCCGGCCCTTGCCACGTCGGCATCATTCCACAGCGGCGCCCTCCGGCGCGCCCGAGATCCGCCCGCCTGGCCCGGGGTGGCGATCCGCTGGCGGCTGGCCGCCAGGCGGCCAGCCCTTTCGCCACGCTGCCACCGCATTTTTCGCTGGGAATCACCAGCCCGGACGTCGGCACGCCGCTTGAAGATGCAGCCCTCGACCCCCGCGCTTGGCGGGGCAGAAACACCAGGAGTCAGTCATGAACAACATCAAGATGAAGGTCGTCTACGTGATCAGCGAGCGCGAGGGGAAGAGCTACTGGAATCGCATCGGGGTTGCGTTCGTGAACCGCGACGGTTCGCTGAACGTGAAGCTCGAGGCCATGCCGGTGAGCGGAGAGCTGCACATCCGCGACTACGTGCCGCGGGACGAGTCGGCCGGCGCAGCCAGCCGTCGCCCAGGCGCTGCCGAGGCGTTCACCGAGCTGTCGTGAAGGAGACCCCGTGACCCCCTTCCGACACGAACCCATCGATCACCCGCAGTCGCGGGAACGGGAGGACGCTCCACGGGACGTGGGCGGGGGCCGCACGCCGGCCCCCGCGTCCGCGATCAGCGCTTGGCTCAAGCTCATGCTGGTCGTGGGCGGCATACTCACGATGGCCGGCGCAGGCGCGCTCGCCATCGTCGTGGACTTGCCCACGGCGAGCGCAGCCAAGTGGACTCCGCTGGCCGCTGCCGCTGCGACGGGCGACACCTGGTGGCCAACGCCGTCCGCGTCCGAGGTCGCCGGCGCGCCACCCGTTGCTCTGCCGCCTGCCGAGCCGCCGCTGCACCCGCGAGACGAGACGGGGGACAGCGCGCTCGCCGAGTCGCAAGCTCCGCCCGCGAGCGGAATCACCGCCGATGGCAAGGTCATCCTCAACCTGGCCAGCGAGGTCGAGCTCACGCGCCTGCCCGGCGTCGGCAAGCGTCGCGCCGAGCAGATCGTGGCGCTCCGCACCCGGCTCGGGAAGTTCCGCAAGCTGCGTGATCTACTGCGCGTCAAAGGCATCGGCCCGCGCTCGCTGAAGCGCCTCGCGCCGCTCGTCGTCCTCGATCCGCCTCCGCCGGAGCGGGACGGCGCCGCGCCCTAGGACGGCCTCGCCGGTCGTTGCCGTGGTGCGCCCTCTTGCTCGGGAGAGGCGCGGGGCTCTTGCCAGGTCACGCTGCGGAAGGACGCTGCAGCATCCCGGAACGAGCAGCCCTGAGACGGTCGCCGTGTGGCGAGCGGTGATGTAAGACCTCGCCGTGAGCCGAGCGACGATCTCCTTCCCTCGCGGACCGCGAGGACTCGGATGCGGGCTCGCGCTCGGGCTCGGGCTCGCGGGGTTCGCGTCGGGCTGCGGCACGGATCCGCAGCCGGCGCGGGCCCCCCAGGGGGCTCCGAGCCCGACGTCCCCGCCGCCGGCAGGGCTGGCGGGCGGGCGACCCGGCGGCGCCGCCGCGGACGGCGGCGTCGAGCTCGATGCCGGTGCTGCGACCTCGAGCGCTTGTCCGCCGGACATGCAACACGTCCAGATGAACTTCTGCCCGGACATGGAGCGACACTGTCTGAAGAACGAGTACGACAAGGCCAACCGCCTGAGCATCTGTCACCGTTTCAAGGAGGGGCTGCAGACGTGCCGCGCGCCGCGAGTCGCCCTCGACTTCTGCATCGATCGCTACGAGTTCCCCAACGAGCTCGGCAAGAGGCCCCGGGTGATGGTCGACTGGTACGAAGCGACCGGTGAGTGCGCCGCGCTGGGCAAGCGCCTCTGCTACGAGAGCGAGTGGGTAGCCGCCTGCGAAGGACCACGGGAGACGCCCTTCCCTTACGGTTGGGCGCGGTCCAGCGAGATGTGTAACATCGACAATCGCTGGATCAGTCCCAGCCTGAAGAAGATCTACTCGCCGGACCCGTCCATCAGCGGCCCCGAGCTCGAGCGCTTGTGGCAGGGCGTCCCGAGCGGCTCGAAGGCGGGCTGCGTCAGCGGTTTCGGCGTCCACGACCTGACGGGCAACGTCGATGAGTGGGCCCTGGCGGATCGCGATCGCCCCGAGGAGCGGGCGGTGTTCGCGGCACTCAAGGGTGGCGCTTGGGGGCACGTCCGCAACGCGTGTCGGCCGGTCACGACCAGCCACGAGCCCGAGTTCCGCTACTACTTCGTGAGTTTTCGCTGCTGCAGAGACCCCGGCGCCGGCTGACCCGGCCCCGGTCACGGCTCGAGGAAATGCCCGCCGGACTGCGAGCACGCCTTGCGGGCAGCCGTCAGGCCGAAGTCGCTCTTGTAGTACCAGACCGTGGCGCAATGGCTGCCATCGACTAGGAGACAGCCGCCCACCGCGTTCTTGCGAGAGCACTCGGCCTTCGCCGTGTAGGCGCCAGCGCCGCAGGCACTCTTCACCGCAGCCGCGCCGTACTTCGCGCTGAACTCCGCGCACTGCCCGAGCTGCAGGACCGCGTCGCAGCGATGAGCGACGTCGCAGCCGGCGGTCGACACGAAGAAGCCTCCGCCGTTCTCGCACACCGTTCGCGCGCCACTCTCGGTATGGATGGGTGGATAGCCGAACGTCATCGAGCAACGATTGCCCACCTGGGAGACGCAGGCACCGACCGCGGTGCCGAGCTCGCACGCGCCCGGCGCCAGACTCCCGCTCGGACAGTCCGCGCTGGTGGCGTTCTTGTTGAAGGCGTCGCACGTCGCCCCAGACTGACAGTGCTGGGTGATCACGCAGGACTGGATCGGGAAGGTCGGGGCAGCGGCCGGAGCGCCGCCGCTGCCCGTACCTGCGCACCCACCACTGCTCGCCGTGGAACCTCCGGACCCAGTCGCTCCGGCGGAGCCGCCGGTCGTGGTCCCGCCATCGGCGCCGCTGCTACCACCCGCGCCGGCCAACCCGGCGTCGCTCGTGCCGGAGCTGCCGGCAGCTCCGGAGCTGCCGGCGGAGCCGCCCGCCTGCGAGCCTCCCGCGGCGGACGTGCCGCCAGACCCGTCGACGCAACCCTTGGCCCCCCCGCCACCGTAGGGCCGCCCAGGCGGGCGTCCGTCTTCGTTGCCGCAGCCAGCAAAGACCGCGAGGAACAGCGCGAGAAGCCGACCGGACATGGCGCGGCCAGCATACCACGCTGCACCCGCGGGTCGCGGGCTCCTCGGCGTTGATTTATGGTGCGGTGCGGGTGATGAAGCGACGCTCTGTAGCCGGCTTGGTCATCGCCACCGCGCTGGCGTACGCGCCACCCGTGCCAGCATCGCCCGCGGATCTATTCGGCTTCGGACCGCGCAGCCAGGCGCTCGCGGGCAGCGGCGCGGCGCTCGCGTCGGGCTCCGAAGCGACCTACGGCAACCCAGCTCTCCTCAGTGACGCACGCAGTCGACAGGTGACCCTCGGCTGGCAAGCGGCGCGCTTCGAGCTGCGAGCCGACGGGCCCGAGGGTCCCGGCGCCGTCCCCGCGGACGCCGTCCAGGGCACGTTGATCGGCTTGGTCCTACCCGTTCCGTTCGGCGGGGTGCTGCAGGATCGCGTCGCGCTCGGGCTCGGTGCGTTCACGCCGAGCGACGTGGTCGCGCGGGCCAGACTGCTCTATCCCGAGCGAGCGCAGTTCCCTCTGCTCACGGATCGCGCGCAGACCCTGAACTTGGCCATCGGCGCCGGCTTCGACCTCGGCTACGGCGTTCGCGTCGGGGTCGGCGCGTTGGCGCTGGCGGAGCTGGTCGGCACGGTAGTCGTGCGCACGGACGCCTCGGGGCGAGTCGGTACGATCGTGGACGATCAGCTGGTGGCAACGTACGCACCGGTCGTCGGCGCGGCGTACGACTTCGGAGACGGCTTCACCGCGGGGGGTACGTTCCGTGGCGCGCTGGAGGGAGAGTTCGACGTGCTCGTGCAGGTGTTCGATCTCGGCAGCTTGGTCGTGCCCGATCTGCACATCTCGGGGATTGCGCAGTACGATCCCCTACAGCTCGAGCTGGGGCTCGGCCGACGAGTTGGCGCGTGGACCTTTGGCGTGGGCGCGACCTACAAGCACTGGAGCGCGTTCGACGGCTGGCGTCGACCGACGGTGGTGTGTCCGAGCGACGAACCCGACTGCGCCGCCCTGCGCGAGACGCCGGTGGACTTTCACGACACCATCGTGCCCCGGGTTGCAGTGGCCCGCTCCATCGAGCTGTCGACTCGGGCCAAGGCCTCAGTGCGCGGCGGGGTCTTCTGGGAGCCGACGCCGGCTCCCGCTCAGAATGGCCTGGCGAACTACTGGGACAACGACCGCGTCGCGCTGACGTTCGGCTACGGGGTCGCGCTGCAGGAGCCGCTCGAGCTCCGCATCGACGCGGTCTGGCAGTACCACCACCTCCTCGTGCGCGAGCACGAGAAGACCGCGAGCGCGCGGGCCGCGGGTGCCCTGCCCGCGCGAGCAGAGACGTCGGGCTCGGTGCAGCTGTTCGCGATCGCTGCGGAGGTCGGCTTCTGATGCGCAGCCCCGCAATTGGCTTGACGCTGCTGTTCGCCGCCGTTCACGCCGAGGCCAATCCCGTCGATGGCTTTGGCCTCGGCTCTCGTTCCTCCGCCATGGCGGGCGCCGTCAGCGCGGAGGCGCGCGACTTCTCCGCCAACTACTACAACCCATCGGCGCTGGCGCTGGCGCGCGAGACGGACCTGTCCCTCGGCTATGTGTTCGTGACCCAGCGACTGAAGATGAGCGGGCAGGACAGTCAGGTCGATCCCGTGCGCGCCCTCGTGGGCGGAGTCGTGGCGCCAGGAGCGATTCTCACGTTGCCCTTCGCGTTCGGCCTCGCGGTCCACCTGCCGGATCATCGTCTGAGTCGGGCGCGCAGCAGTGGGCCCGAGGAGCCGCGCTGGGTGCTGTGGGACAACCGCCCCCAGCTGCTGTACCTCGCGGCGAACTTGGCAATCCGGCCGGTCGAGTGGCTGTCCCTCGGCGGCGGAGTCGCGTTCCTCGCAGCGACGCGCGGGCGCTTCGAGATCACGGGCACGGCGGTGCTACCCCGACCGAACGACTCGGAGCTGCGCCACGAGGTGGACGCGGATCTCACTGCCGTGCGCTACCCGAGCTTCGGCGTCACCGTGGAGCCAAGCGACTGGTTGTCGCTTGGCGCCGTGTACCGGGACGAAGCGCAGATCGAGCTCGCGATCGAGGCCGAGCTGCGGGGCGAGGTGGACGCTGCCATCGTGCGAGTTCCGGCGCGCTACGAGCTGGCGTCCCGCACCATGAACGCGTTCATCCCACGCCAGGCCGTGTTGGGCGCCAGCGCACGAGCGAGCGAACACTTGACGGTGAGCGCTGACGTGACGTGGGTGAACTGGGCCGCGTATCGGAGCCCGATCAGCCGCTCGAGCACGGATCTCGACGTGCAGCCGCCGCCGGGTATCGACCTGGACCTGCCGCCCAACCCGAAGCCGACCAGCGAGATCGAGCCAGGCTTCGAGAACCGACTCGTACCCCGGCTGGGCGTGGAGTACCTACTCCCGCTCGAGCGGCGCGTCTTCACCGCGTTGCGCGCCGGGTACGGGTTCGAGCGCTCACCCGTGCCGCCGCAGTCTGGCCGCACCAACTTCGTCGACGCGGATCGCCACTTGCTCTCCGCCGGCACGGGGGTCGCGTGGCGGTCGCCGGGCGACGTCGTGACCGGCAGCCTGCGCTTCGATCTCCACGTGCTGTGGGCCATCCTTCCCACGCGCACGACGCTGAAGGACGGCCCGGCCAACTTCGTCGGCGACTACCGCGCACATGGCAGTCAGCTCGGCGTGGGCGGCACGCTCTCGATGGGGCTGCTGTGACGAACCGCGCGCGACCCAGGTTCCGGAGGTCGGACGCGCTGCGGCGTCTGGCGGCGGCGCTCGCGCTCGGCGGCTGCGCTACCCTGGCTGGCGAGGCCGGGGATCTGGACGCCGTGCGCCCCAACGCCCAGGCCGGCCCGTTTCGGCTGATTACCCAGGCCGAGTTGGCGACCGGTGTGGCGCCGAACGTACTGTCGTCTCCGAGCGCGAGGTACCGAGAGCCGAGCGCACTCGCGCTGGGCGAGAGCCTTGTCGGCGACGTCGCGCTCTACGCGGTCGCAGAGCTCGGGGGCCAGTCGGGCATCTTTCGCTTTCGTGCTCCGGACGCTCGAACCTTCGGCGCCGAGCCCCCGGACGCGGTGCTCGGCGCGACGGAGGACTGGGAAGGCGGCGCGATCGCCGAGCCCGAGGCTGCGCGGGTCGGCGCCGAGATCTGGCTGTTCTACTCGGCCGCGGGCGGAATCGGGCTGGCGCGCTCGGCGGACGGGCTCAGCTTCGAGAAGCTCCCGGCGCCCGTGCTCGGCGCGATGGCTGGAACCTGGGAGGACGGCCCTCCGTCGAGCCCGGGCTTCGTCGCGCTGGCCCCCGGCGACTACCGACTGTTCTACGCCGTGGGGAGCCGCATCGGCGAGGCGACCTCCATGGACGGGATCACCTGGCAACGACGCCCGGAGCCGGCGCTCGAGCCCTCGCTGCAGCAGGACGCCTTCGACTCCGTTGCGGTCGGCGATCCGGAGCCGGAGCTGGCGAAGAGCGCCGAAGGTCGCTCCATCCTGAGGGTCTACTACACCGGGCGTGGCGGCAACGGGACGAGCGGGATCGGACTCGCCGCGCGTTTTCGAGCGCCAGATCCGTTGGCGCGGGCGACATCACCGGTCCTGGCTGGCTCGCGTAACCCGTCTCACCCGGCGCTGCTGCGCGGGCCGGGCCTCGCGTTGCTGTTCGTGAGCGCGCGAGCGGGCAGCCCCAGCAGCCAGGACTTCCCGGCGATCGCGCTGGCTGTTGCGCCGGCGACGGTCGTGCTTCCCCGCTAGCGCGGGGCTCGCCGCTCGGGACCGTTGCCCGCGGGCGTCGGTGAAACTACCGTCGTCAGGATGCCTGCTCTCCGCCTCCTGCCATCGGCGTTCGGTCTGGTTGGCCTGACGTTGCTCGTGTCGTGTCGGCCACCGCCGCCGCCCGCGCCGCTCCCACACAAGCCGCTGTTCGACGAGCCCGAGCCCGAACCCGAAGCCGAGCCCGCGCCGAGCAAGCCAGAGACTCCACCGCCCCCGCCGACCCCAACGTCCCCGCCGCCAGACGCCGAGGCGGGCTTCGCGTTCGGCTTGCCTCGCCGAGAGGCCATGAACCTGTGCACCAAGAAGTTCGTCTGGCGCCGACACGGCGAGCACCACGCTTGCACCAAGCCCGTACAGGACCCGGGCCTACCCGGCAGCCCGGTGCTCAGCTTCTGCGGCGACACGTTGTGCGCCGTGGGAGTCGCTCACACGCCGACGAGCCGAGCATGGACCGCGTGGTCCGAACCCTTCGAGGCGATGCGCGCCCGACTGATCGAGCGCCATGGGGAGCCAACCTCGGTGACCGACGAACTGGCCGAAGACTGCAAGAGCGAGCGGCTCGTGGAGTGCCTGGAGTCCAAGACGACCAAGCGCGAGCTGATCTGGAAGTGGGACTCCCACGTCATCCGCTTGACGATGGGGCTCAAGACCTCTGGCGAAGGACCAGCGGCCATCCGCTTCGTGTCCATGCGTACAGGCGCCGCCGCCGAGAGCGCCGAGTAGCGCCGCGTTTGTCGCTTCCACTCGCTGAGCACTCGCGCGAGACTGAGGCTGCGATGACGACGCGCATCCGGATGGGAGTCGCGCTCGGCGAACTGGGCCGCGCCGCGCGTCGGGCCAATCCGCAGCTGGTGCCTACACGCGCCAAACTCGACGAGTTCTGCGCCGCCCTCTCCAAGAGCACCGACCTCGAGGTCACCCCGTACGCGGCGCCCCGCTACGACCGCCTGCTCAAGCGACTGCACCTCGCCGAAGTGGAGCTGGCCTGGCTCCCGCCGCTCCTTGCCCTGACCGCGCTCGGCCGCGATGCTCGACCGGTCGCCCTACCCATCCGCGCTCACTCGCCCTGGTTCTGGGCAGCGCTGTTCACCCATCCCGAGTCCGACATCGAGAAGCTGACCGACCTGCCGCGGGCGGCTGCGGCGTGGGTCGACGCACAGAGCGCCTCCGGCTATCTGGTCATCCGCGCGGCGCTGCGCGCGGACGGCATCGACCCGGACCGCGCCTTCGCCAGCGAGCAGTTCTACCAGAGCCACGCTGCGGTGGTGAGGGCCGTGCTGGCCAATCGCAACACCGTCGGCGCCACCTACTTTCATCTCGGAGACGACGGCGAGCCGACCTCTGCCGGGTGGGGCGCGGCAGAGGTGCGCGTGCTCAAACGCGCAGGCCCCATCCCCGGCGACGTGTTGGCGGCGTCGCGAACCCTCGGCGACCACGTCATCGTCAGCATCGCGAAGGCGATGACCGAGGCGCCGTCCGTCGCGCTCTCGGCGTCGGCGCGCGGGCTGTTCGCTGCGGATCGATTCGTCGCGCCCGAGGCGTCACACCGCGCACACCTCGACGCGCTCGCGCGCTACCTATTGCGTGAACGCTTGCGCTGACGCGGCTCGAACACAAGCGCCAAGAGCAGCCACCAGCTCCCGCACCTGCGCGTGACGCAGCTTGAACTGAGCGCGGTTGGCGACCAGCACGGTCGAGACCTCACGCACGGTTTCGCGCTCTTCGAGCCCGTTCTCCCGGAGCGTGCTGCCCGTCTCGACCAGATCGACGATGACGTGCGCGAGACCGGTGAGCGGCGCGAGCTCAACCGACCCCTGCACGAAGATGATCTCGGCCACGATCCCCCGCTGGGCGAAGTGGTCGGTGGCCGAGCGTACGTACTTGGTCGCGACGCGCGGCGCGGCAGGAGCGACCTGTCCGGTGGGTCCCGCGACGACCATGCGGCAACGACCAATACCCAGATCCAGCGGTTCCAGCAGGTCGTAGCGGCGCTCGAACAACACGTCTCGTCCACAAACGCCCAGGTCCGCGGCGCCGTACTCCACGTAGGTGGGCACGTCGTCCGGCTTGAGCAGCAAGAAGGCCAGCTGGCCGTCGCGGCTGCGGCGGATCAGCCGGCGGTCGTCTGCGAGCAACTCGCTCGCATCGAGACCCGCGCGTCCGAACAAGTCGACCAGCGAGCGCGTGACCCGTCCCTTGGGGACGGCCACCGTGAGCGGTCTCACGGCGGTCCCTCGAGCCGCACCCGCTCGATCTGCGCTCCCGCGCCGGCGAGCTTCACTTCGATGCGCTCGTAGCCTCGATCGAGGTGGTACACGCGGCGCACCGTGGTCTCGCCCTCGGCCACGAGGCCCGCGATGATGAGCGATGCGCTCGCGCGCAGATCCGTGGCCATGACCGACGCCCCGGACAGCGACTTGACGCCCTGGACGAACGCCGTGTTGTTGCGGATCTCGATGTCCGCGCCCATGCGACACAGCTCGGGTACGTGCATGAAGCGGTTTTCGAAGATGGTCTCCGTCAGCACACAGCGGCCCTCGGCGACGCACATCATGGCCATCAGCTGAGCCTGCATGTCCGTGGGAAATCCCGGGTGAGGGGCCGTGGTGACATCCACCGCCCGCAAGGGACCTTCGCGCACCACTCGCACATGGCTGCCCTCCCGCTCGATGAACAGCCCCGCGTGGCGGAGCTTGACGATCACCGGCTCGAGATCCTCGAGGGGCGCGTTCTCGAGCAGGACGTCACCACCCGCGGCACCAACCGCAGCCATGAACGTCCCAGCCTCGATGCGGTCCGAGACCACGGCGTGATCGAAGGGCTCGAGCTCGTCCGCACCCGTGACGTGGATGGTCGTCGTTCCGGCACCCTCCACGCGTGCCCCCATCTTGTTGAGCACGCGGGCGAGCTCCTCGACCTCCGGTTCGCGAGCGCAGTTGATCAGGGTCGTGCGCCCCTTGGCGAGCGCGGCGGCCATGAGCAGGTTCTCCGTCCCGGTGACCGTGGGTAGGTCGAACACTATCTCCGCGCCACGCAGGCGCCCGGCCTTGGCGATGACATAGCCGTGGCTCACCTCGATGGTCGCACCGAGCGCTTCGAGGCCCTTGAGATGTTGATCGATGGGGCGGGCGCCGATCGCGCAGCCACCGGGCAGCGACACCTTGGCCCGCCCGTAGCGCGCGAGCAGCGGCCCGAGCACCAGCACACTCGCGCGCATCTGGCGCACCAACTCGTAGGGAGCCTCGGGTCGCGCCTCGCGGGTGGCTGCGGCGACGCGCACCTCCGGCACCGCGACGGTCACGTCCCGTCCCAGAAAGCCCAACAATGCCGAGGTGGTGTCGATGTCCCGCAGCCCCGGCACGTTGCGCAGCAGGCTCTCGCCGTCGGACAGCAGGGTGGCACACAGGATGGGCAGGGCGGCGTTCTTCGCGCCGCCCACTCGAATGGTGCCCCGCAGGGGCCGGCCGCCGCGGACGGCAATGGCATCCATGACGCGCCACCAGGTACGCCGAGCGCACGGCGGGAGCAAGCGCGGTTTCGGCCTCGCCCACGAAATCCTCGGCTGAAGGGCTGTCAAGAATTGACCCAGTTCGCGCCGGCGGAGCCGGCCCGCGAGGGGTGGGGCCCCGACGAATTCACTTCGGCGGGGCGGGGAGGCGCGTGCCTCCCCGGTGAAAGAATGAAAGAGCTGTCGATTATTCGACAGCTCTTGAGCCGCGGACGGCGAGCACGGGCCACGACGGAGGTCGCCCGCCCGCCGGCGTTGAACTACGCTGCCGGGATAGAGCCGCCATGTCCCCGCGCTCCGACCCGACCGACGAGACCTCGAGCCCGACTCCAGGTCGAGAGGCCACCGCCGCCGGAGCACACGCGTTGGTCGCCGAGCGCTATCGGCTGCTGGCCATGCTGGGCAGCGGCGGCATGGGTAGCGTCTACAAGGCTCTGGACGAGGAACTCGACGAGATCGTCGCGCTCAAGGTGTTGCGCAAGGATCTGCTCGCGACCGAGCGCATCGTTGAGCGTTTCCGCCGCGAGGTGAAGCTCGCGCGACGCGTCACCCACCCCAACGTGGCGCGCACCTTCGACATTGGGGAGCACGACGGAGAGAAGTTTCTCACGATGGAGTACGTCGAGGGCGAGTCGCTCTCGTCCCAGCTCGCGACCGAAGGGCGCCTGCCCGCCGCGCGCGCGACCGCCATCGCGCTCGACATTTGCGCCGGTCTCGCGGCAGCGCACGTCGCCGGGGTGATTCACCGTGACCTCAAGCCGGACAACGTGCTGCTCGAGAAGGGGGGACGCGTGGTGATCACGGACTTCGGCATCGCCTGCGCGCGCGGTGACGACTCGCCGGACGCACAAACCCAAGGAGGCACCGTCGGCACGCCCGCGTACATGGCTCCCGAGCAGGTCCGCGGCAGCCGCTCCCTCGATGCGCGCACGGACCTCTACGCGCTCGGCGTCCTGCTGTTCGAGCTGCTATCCGGGCGGCTGCCGTTCGAGGGCGAGACCGCGTACACGCTGGCGACGGCGCGCCTGGTCGCCGCCGCGCCGGACCTGTCCCGGTTCGTCCCCAACGTCCCGGCGGGGCTCGCTCGCATCGTGGCGCACTGTCTGGAGCGAGAGCCCGACGCGCGCCCAGCAAGCGCCCAGGCAGTGAGCGCGGCGCTGACGTCCGTAGCGCCAACGATGGTGGATGAACCCACGATCGCGCTGAGCCTGGCGCCGCGCCCCAGCGCGCCCGCGGAGACCAAGCCGGGGGACAAGTCGGTCGCGGTCCTACCCTTTCGCAACGCGGGTCCCGCCGAAGACGACGATCTCGTGGACGGCTTGACGGAGGATCTGATCGATACGCTCAGCATGGTGCCCAAGCTCCGGGTCCGGCCCCGGACCGTCGTGATGCGCTATCGGGATCGAGAGCTCGATCCACGAGACCTCGGACGCGAACTCGGCGTCGACGTCGTGGTGGATGCCAGCCTGCGTCGCATCGCGGACAAGGTGCGAGTCACCGTGCGGCTGCTCGGGGTGGACAGCGGGTTCCAGCTTTGGGCCAAGCGGTTCGACCGCTCCGCTTCGGAGCTGCTCGTGGTGAGCGACGAAGCCGCCGAGAGCATCGCCGCCGCGCTGGCAGTGCACGGCAGCGGGGCGCGACGAACATCGGTCACGGATCCCGAAGCCATCGAGCTGTACCTCCAGGGTCGCGCCTGCTTTCACCGGCTCTGGGAGGGCGCAGCGCTCAAGGCAGTCGACATCCTCGCGAGGGCGCACGAGCGCGCGCCGGACGACCCGACCATCTTGAGCGCGTACGCCCGCGCTCGCGCTCAGGTGTGGTTCCAGGAAGGCGGGACGGAGCTAGGGCGCGGGGCGAAGGAGCTCGCCGCCCGTGCGCTGGACGCCGCGCCGGAGCGTGGCGAGTCGTGGCTGGCGGTCGCCGCAGTCCGTTACGTCGCGCTCGACGTCGCTGCCGCCGCCGCGCACGTGATCGAAGCGCTTCGCCTCTCGCCCCAACTGGCCGACGCGCACGACTTGCTCGCCGACTTGATGGCCGAGAGCGGCGAACTCGAAGAGTCCCTCCGGCGGCACCAGGTAGCGGTATCCCTCGACCCCAGGCTGCGCAGCCGACACGCCATCGCCCGGAGCAACGCGTTGCTCGGACGTTGGGAGGTCGTGGACTCCGTACTGCGGGAGTTGCCCGACGAAGACTGGAACTCCGTAGCGCGCGGGGCGCTGGAGGCGCGCTTGGCGCTGTGGCACCCGGACTCGAGGGCGCGCATGGAGCGGGTGCGGGTGCAGAGCGGGACCGCGCCGGCGCTGCAGTACGGTATGATCGTTCGTGACGTGATCGCGAACGGCGAGCTCTCCGCCGTCTCGCGCGCCATCGTGCAGGAGCAGTTCGTTCGCGCGGACGACGCGCCACGCTTCAGCGCGCTGAAGCACCAGTTGGCTGCCGAGCTCTTCGCCTACGTCGGCGACGCCGCGGCCGTACTCGAGCACGTGCGCGCGGCCGCCGCCCTCGGACTGGCCGACTCCAACTGGCTCGAGTACTGCCCGGTCTTGGCGCCGCTCCGGGAGGCGCCTGGCTTCCCCGAGGCCCGCGCGCGCATCAAAGAGCGGGCTCGCGCAGCGTGGCCGCCTCTTTCCCCGGCCCGGGCCCCCGTCTCGGCGGGGTGAAGCTTTTTTTGAAGTAATTCCCCTGACCCCACACTAGGCTGTGCGCCATGCGCGTCCGCGCGGCTCTCGCGATCCTGGCGCTCGGTGTGATGGCTTCGAGCGTTGCTCAGGCCGACCCGGCGCCTTCCGTCAACCTGCGCAACTTCCATCCTCCCGCCGATCCGCGCGGCTCGCTTTTCCTCGAGCCGAGCGCGACGCCGGGCGCCGGCGCGTGGAACGTCGGCGCGATCGCCTCCTATGCGCACCGCCTGGTGTCCTTGGAGGATGCGGCGGGGAGCCGAGTCGCCATCCCGGTCGAACACCAGTTGAGCCTGGACTACGTGGCGTCGCTCGGCATCGGCGACCGGCTCGCCCTCAGCATCGGGCTACCGAGCGTGCTGTATCAAACCGGGGACGACACGGACGCCTTGCTCGGCGGCGGCACGTTGCCACGCACGGCCATCGGTGACGTGGGCTTCGGCGCGAAGGCCACCCTCGTGCCGACCAGCAGCCTCGGTGGCTTCGGGCTCGCGGCTCTCGGTCGCGTCTCCGCACCCACGGGAGACCGCCGCAGCTACGTCAGCGACGGGTCCATCACCGGCGAGCTGCGGTTGCTCGGCGAGCTGAAGTTGATAGCCCTGGCGCTACAGGCGACCGCTGGCGCGCGCATTCGCGGAGAAGAGCAGACCTATGTAGGCCAGGACTTTGGCCACGATCTGCCCTGGGGTGTCGGCGTCGCGGTGCGCCCCCAAGCCTTCGGGTTGGACCACGAGGGCCGCTTCACGTGGACCGCCGAAGTGCGGGGTCAGGTAGCGCTGACGCCGTCGTTCGGGGCAGGTCCACAGAGTCCCGCCCTGTTCGGGCTCTCCAGCCGCTACACGGTCGGCGACGTCTCGCTCCTCGGCGGCCTGGAGCTGCCCATGAACAGCGCCGTGGGCAGTCCGCTCGTGCGCGGAGTGCTGGGCCTCGGCTGGGCGCCGCGCTTCTACGACGAGGACGGCGACGGCATCGCGGACGATGTAGACCAATGCCCCGAGCTTCCGGAGGACCGCGACGGCTTCGAGGACGCGGATGGCTGCCCGGACTTCGACAACGACGATGATGGCATCCCGGACGACGTGGACCGCTGCCCGAACGAGCCCGAGGACGAAGACGGCTTCGAGGACGCGGATGGCTGCCCCGACCCAGACAACGACGGCGACGGCGTGCTGGACAAGGACGACAAGTGTCCGAACGAGGCAGGTCCCGCGACGGGCAGCGGGCGCGGTCCGGGCTGTCCGGTCACCGACTCCGACGGTGATGGTGTACTCGACGGCGTCGACCGCTGCCCGAACGAGCCGGAAGACAAGGACGGCTTCGAGGACGAGGACGGCTGCCCGGATCCAGACAACGACGGTGACGGCATCCCCGACGACGAGGACGCCTGTCCGAACGCGGCGGGCCCCGAGCGCAGCGATCCCAATCTCCACGGCTGCCCCAGTCCGGACCGGGACGGCGACACGTTCACGGACGCCGTGGACAAGTGTCCGGACGAAGCCGAGGACTTCGACGGCGTAGAGGACGAGGACGGCTGCCCAGACCCAGACGACGACAAGCCCCCCGCCCAGCGGGCCAAGCTGCTGGTCGACTTCGAACGCAAGGGCGCGGACATCGTGCTGCGCTTCCGCGTATCGCCACGGCTCGTGGGTGACCAGCTCGACCCCAAGACGCTACCGAGCGTGCGAGCCCTCGCCCAGCTGCTCAACCGAAACCCGACCTGGGTCGCCCTGGTCGGCGTTCGACCAGGCGCCGGCGCGAACGCCGAGCAGGCTGCGCTGACGCGCTCCTTCGTGCTGGTCCACAAGCTGCGTGAGCTGACCTACCGCGACGAAGCCGCCGAGAGCGTGGGCTGGGCCGCAGTCAAGGATCAGCCCGACGCGAACAAGCTCGGCTACGGGATCCTGATCCTGGGTCCGCCGCAGCCGACCAAAGGTCGACTGAAGCTGCCGACACGCGCCCAGCCGGGCGGCACACCTTGATGCGAGCAGGGGTGCTGCTGGTCGCCGGCCTGCTGCTCACGACACCAGCGTTCAGTCAGCCCGACCCCAGAGGCCCCGCCCCCCGGACGCCGACGCCTCCCGCAGCAGGCTCCCTCGTCTCCCGCCTGGGCATCGAAACCGCCTCCCGCAAGCTCACGTCCTCGAAGCTCGAGGAGCGGCTCGAAGCGCTCGAGCGGCTGGGCACGATCGGCTCGCCGCGGGCGCTCGCAGAGCTCACCCGGGCGCTCGATCCAGGCGGCTCTGCCGGCTCCGTCGAAGAGCGGCTCATCGCGGTGCGGTCGCTCGCTCCACACGCCCGGACCTCGACGGTACGGCTCTCCCTCATGCGGGCGCTCGGGGGGGCACCGCAGCACGAGCTGCACCCGCTCGCTCCCTTGGTCACCCAGACCGCCGCGCTAGCGCTCGCGAAGGCGGGCGACCGCGACGCCCTGGCGCTGCTGGGGCAAGCGCTGCGGCAGCAGGGGCCAGCTGCCGAGGCGGCGCGTGCCGCGCTCGTGGCGCATCCGCCGCGCGACCTGCGGCCCATCGTGAGCGGCCGCGGGGCGCCCACGCTAGCGCTCGTGCAGACGCTGGGCGAGTTGGGCGATCAACGAGCGTTCAACGCCCTCCGCGAGTTTGCCCGCCGAGGTACACCCGAGATCCGCGGAGCCGCCGCGCTCGAGCTGACTCGACTGGGCGGCTACGAGACCGTCGCCTTGGCCAAGACCTGGCTTGGGCCCACGAGCGCACCGGCGCTGGTCCGCGCCGCAACGACCATCCTGGCCCTCAGCGCCGATCCGGCGGCGCATGCCGAGGTGGCGCGACGCCTGGCAATTCCCGACGATCGCCTCGACGCGCTGACGCTGGCCGAGCTGTCGCCAAGCGCAGCCTTCGCGGCTCCACTCGCCAGCTGGCTCCCCACCGCGCGGACCGAGACGGCCGCGCGCATTGTGAACTTGTTGGTCCGGACGAACACGGACTCCGCGTGGGCGGCGATCGCTCGCGCGCTGAAGCGCGACGAGACCCGGTCGCTGGCGGCACGAGCGTTGGCGAACGCCCCCTCACCCCGCGCGCGGGAGCTGCTCGAGAGCGAGCTCGGCAGCGCCAGCGGCGCGGCCTGGGCCGTGCGCGCCGGAGCGCTGCGGCAGCAGCGGGTCGGGGACGCCCCGCGCGGCTTGGATGACGCCATCGAGCGCCTACTGCACTCGAGTCGCGCGAGCGAACGAGCCGCCGCGGCGTGGAGCGCTGTCCTGCTCACACCGAGCCGCTTCCCCCGCTTGGCGGCGAGCAGTGACCCGGCCGTGCTGGCCGCGGTGGCGCGACATGGCCATCACGGCACGGCAGCGGAGGTGCTGGCCGCGAGTCTCTCGGACCAACCCTCCGTCGCGCTGCGAGCGGCGCTGTCGATGGCACTCGCCAGCGATTCGGCGGGGCAGCTCGTCTCCACTTCGGTGCTCAGCGAGCTGCTCGACGACGGCGGGGGTGCCGCGCTGCTCGCCGCTCGAGCGCTTGCCAAGCGAGACTCCGCAGTCGTCCGGCCCAAGCTGGAGGAGTTGCTCGAGACCGGCTCGCCGGACGTACGCGCACACGTCGCGCTCGGCCTCGGCTCCAGCGAGGACCCGACCGCGCTCGGGTTGCTCGAGTCGATCTACCGGCTGGAGGCCGAGCCGCGCGTGCGCCGCGCTGCCGTCCTGGGCCTCGGGGGCCGTCCCGAGGCGACGCGCTCGCGAACGCTCCGTCTCGCCGCCGAGCTGGATCCCGACGCTGGTGTGCGCAGTGCAGCGCGTCAGGCGCTGTCCGGCCACCCACCGTCGGCGCTGCCTCGAGGCAGCGCGGTGGTTTGGCTGGAGCTCGCGGAGACGAGCGGCTTCGAGGGTGGTCCCCGTGCGGTATCGCTCGCGTCGAGCACCGGTCTCTCGCTGCCCGCCGTCTGCGACGCCGATGGCGCGGTTTTGATCGCTGGCCTGCCGGAAGGGCCCGTCGAACTGACCATCTCGGCGGCCCCATTGCCAGCGAGTTCCCGTTCCCCTAAGGCTCGGTGATTGTCGAAACCGAGGTGAGCGGTGCAGAGCTTGGGCAAGAAGAAGCGCGAAAAGGAGAGTTCGGGATCGTTCGAGCAATCCCTGGCTCGGCTGGGAGAAATCGTCGACCGGCTGGAAGATGGTGAGCTGCCCCTGGACGAGTCGCTCCGCCTGTTCGAGGAGGGCATGGCGCTGGTCAAGACCTCCCAGGAGACGCTCACCCTCGCAGAAAAGCGCGTCGAAGAGCTGATCTCGGTCGATGACAGCGGCGTGCCCAAGGTCCGCGACGTGACGGACGAAGACGGATGAACCCGCGCGTCGTGCAGACCGCGGCGGTACTGCTGATCGGCAACGAACTGCTCAGCGGCAAGGTCGCAGAGGCCAATCTATTCGAACTCGCGCGTACCCTGCGTGCGCTTGGCATCGCGCTGCGCCGCGTGGTCATCGTCAGCGACGACATGGACGAGATCGCGCGCGAGGTTCGCGAGTTGTCTGCTCGTCACGACGTCGTGTTCAGCAGTGGCGGCGTCGGCCCCACGCACGATGACGTCACGCTCGAAGCCGTGGCGCGCGCCTTCGACACGCCGTGCCCGGTACATCCTACGCTCGAAGGCATGCTGCGCGACGTCTACCAGGAGCGTTTGACCGAGGGCCACCTGCGCATGGCGCTGGTCCCAGCCGGGTCGGAGCTGGTCACCACACGCGAAGTCACTTGGCCGACCGTCGTGTGTCGCAACGTGTGGGTGCTCCCGGGCGTCCCCGAGATCTTCCGCATGAAGCTCGCGGTGGTTCGCGAGTACCTGCGTGGGCCGGAGCCCTTCGTCTCTAGAGCCGTGTTCACCAAGCTCGATGAGGCCACACTCAAGCCGGTGCTCGACCAAGTGGTCGCCACTCACGAGAACGTCGAGGTTGGCTCCTACCCCAAATGGTTCGACGAGAGCTACAAGACCAAGGTGACGATCGACGGGCGCACGCAGCAGAGCGTCGATGCCGCCCTCGGTCAGCTGCTCGCCCTGCTGCCGCCGGGCGAGCCGCAGCGGACCGAGTAGCCGCCCGCCACATGGCGAACTCTGGCGGCCAGCCTGGCCGCCAGGCGCCAGGTTGACGGCCGACATTTCCCTCATTTTCGTGGCATGGCGCGCCGGCATGCGGCGTGCATCGGGGCTGACGCCATGAGCACTCCCCGCCCCTGCGTTCCTCACGAGCCGCCCAGCGCCCGGCGGCCGCCCCCCGTGACCCCACACTTGCCGGATGACGCGCTGGTGTCGCTGGTGGTGGGCAGCCGGGACGCTTCCGCCGCCCGCTCGCTGGTTCGCCAGGCCGGTAGCATCGACGAGCTGGAGCGCGCGTGCGAGGAGGCACGGACGGAGCTCGCCCTGCTCAAGCCGGCGAGTGTGCGCCGCCTCGCAGCCGCGTTCGAGCTTGGTCGTCGTGCCCACGCGCTGAGGTTGGCTCGACTCCCGGACCGCTTGAGCGGCTTCGACGAGGTGGTGTCCTGGGCTCGCCCCCGGCTGGCGCCGCTCGACCACGAGGAGGTGTGGATGCTCGCGCTCGACGGCCGCAACGGCCTGCGCTCGGCGCAGCGGGTGGCGCAAGGCGGGCTGCACGGCTGCGCATTGACGCCACGCGACGTGCTGGGCCCTGCGCTCAAGGCGGCCGCTAGCGCCATCGTGCTGGTTCACAATCACCCAAGCGGCGTGGCGGATCCGAGCCCCGCCGACGTGTCCATGACGGAGGTGCTGCTGACCGCGTGCGACATGGTTGGCATCACGCTGCTCGATCACGTCATCGTCGCGCGACTGGGTGCGGCGTCCGTGCTGCAGTGGATCCAGGACGGCACGCTGAGCGGGCCATCGACGCCCTAGCCGAGCAGCGGCCCCGGAGGCGCGCCAGCCAGCGGACGGATCGAAATTGCCCGATATTGCTCGACGCCCCCGCAGGGCGCGCCCCCCCATCACCATGACGCTTGGGCTCGGGCCACGCGGCGCGCTAAGGTGGGCGCGCCATGAGTGACAGTGGTGTGGCGCAGTTCGCCGCATTGACCGACATCGGAAAGAAGCGGGATCACAACGAGGACAACTTCCTCGTCGATCAGAAGCTCTCGCTGTACGTCGTGTGCGACGGGATGGGCGGGCACGCGGCCGGCGAAGTGGCCAGCGCGATGGCCGTTCGCACGGTGCACGAGGAGGTCAAGCGCGAGGCGGAGCTGCTCGCCGACTACACCGCCGGCAAGACGGGGGCGGACCACGTCAGCAAGCGCGACGTGATCAACATGCTCGAGTTCGCCGTCAACCGTGCGTCCAGCAAGGTCCACGCTGAAGCCCTCAAGGACCCGAGCAAGCGCGGCATGGGGACGACGCTGGTGAGCGTGCTGATGACCGGCAAGGAAGCCTTCATCACCTATGTAGGTGACAGCCGCGCCTACCTCCTGCGCAACGGCAACTTCGAGCAGCTGACGGAGGATCACAACGTCTACAACGAGCTGATCAAGCGCAAGAAGATCCCGCGAGAGAAGGTCGAAAAGCTGGCGCCCAAGAACGCGGTGACGCGCGCCGTCGGCGTGTACGAGCACTGCGAGCCCGACACCTTGGTCGTGGACGTCGTCGCCGGAGACCGATTCTTGCTCTGCACCGATGGCCTCTCCGGCTACTTCGAGGAGGACCCGGAGGCCCTCGGTGCCCTGCTCATGCGGCCGGACGCCAACATCGCCGTCCAGGAGATGATTGACGCAGCCAACACCCGGGGCGGGAGCGACAACATCACCGCGGTGATCGTGACCGCGGGCGACATCGGCGCGCGCGACGACAGCCGCGCAGAGCGTCTACAGCGCAAGCGCGACGTACTCGCGCGTATGCCGCTATTCCGCCCCCTGAGCGACCGGGAGCTGCTGCGAGTGCTGCAGGTCACGGACGTGGCCGCGTACGAAGACGGCGACAAGGTGATCCAGGAGGGAGAGCGCGGGGAAGAGTTGTTCATCGTGCTCAACGGCAAGGTGAAGGTGCTGCACGGCGGTACGCAACTCGCCACGCTCACGCCCGGGGATCACTTCGGGGAGATGGCGCTGATCCGTTCCCAACCACGCTCGGCTACGGCGATCAGCGACGGCTCGAGCGAGTTGATGATCATTCGGCGCACGGACTTCTTTGAGATTCTGAGGAAGGAACATCAGCTCGCCGTCAAGCTCCTGTGGCAGTTCTTGGGCGTTCTGGCGGACCGCTTGGCGCAGACGAGCCAAGAGCTCAACGACGCACGGGAAGAGATGGCCGAAGACGTCACCAACGAGATCTTCGATCTGCACGATGACGAGGACGACAACCGCAAGACCCTGATCATGCCGCCGCCGCCCTCGATCCGGACTCCTCGTGACGAGAACTGAGCCCCCCCGAACCTCACGCGCCGGCTCGCTCGCGGCGTCGCTGCTGGCGACGCTCGCGTGGGCGGGCTGCGACGCTTCACCGAAGCCGGCTGCGCCACCCGCGTCCGCAAGCCCGTCCGCAACGACGGCGGCCAGCGCCCTGCCCACGCCTCCGCCGACGGCGCAAGCGCCCAGGGTCGCTTGCCGCGTGCTGTTGGCGACGGGTGACGTGCGGCTCGAGGGCGGCGCAACGCTAGTCACGGGTGCGGCCATCGATGGGACCACCTTCGTCGCCCTCGGAGCCGACTCGGAGATCGCGCTGAAGGACACGACCAGCGGCCGCGAGCTGAGCCTGCACGGCCCGGCGCTTGGGCTACCCTGCGTCGCTGGCGAGGAGCACGCTCTGCTGTCCTTCGGCCGAGTTCGCACGACAGCCAGCGCCGGCTCCCGGCCCGGCTCGGAGGTGTTGATCGCGACCCCGCACGGCGCCGTGCGCTTCGCCAGCGGGCAGATCGTGGTTGAGGTCACGGAGCGGAGCACCCGAGTGACGGTGGAGGCCGGCGAGGCATGGGCCGACCCGGCCGAGGGGGCGAAGCGGACCGGCCCCGAGCGGCTGACGGATCCCAAGAAGCCCGGGACCTTGACCGGCCCAGGCGCCGCCGAACCCCTGGCCGAGGCCTGCAGGGCCCGCGCCGAGGCCGCCAACGTCCAGGCCCGAGCGGTGCTGGCGCCGGAAAAATCGTCCGTCAGCCTGGGCGAGCGGGCCCGAGCACATGTGGAGGGCCGGCGGGCGGCCCGTTCGGCTTGTTTTTCCGCCCGAGCCGCGGCGGCCAAGGTCGCCGACGTGGCCCTCCGCGCCTCGCTGGAGACCCGTGTGAGGCGGGCCGACAGCCTCTGGAAGGGCCTTCCGGCGACCAAAAGGTGATGCGCCGTTGACAGTTTCGGCCGTGCGCCGCTAGCTTCCGCTAGCCACGGGCGACGTCGATCATGGGCAAACCGGCGAATTCCACCATTCGTACATTCCGGCTAGCGCCGGCGCTGGGCATTGCCACGGCGCTGGTCACGCGTCTCGGCTCCGCGAGCGAGCCTCCACTGCGCGGTGAGCCGACCGTTCTGCGGGAGCCTGCGGAGATCACCCAGGTCGTCGACGCGTTCGATGGGGACGACCCGTTCGACCTGCACTTCTCGCTCGGCTTCCAGCAGACTTGGAAGAACGCCAAGATTCGCCGCGAGTCGTTCATCGACCAACCCGGGCTGACGACGGGTGGCTATGCGTCCGATGCGATGAACGTCGCCAAGTACACCGAGCGCACGAGCCGCCTGAACACGAAGATGAGCTTGGGCCTGTACAAGGACATCGCGCTGTCGTTTCGCCTTCCGATCATCTTGAGCAACACACGCAAGCTCGAAGGCCTGGACGGCAGCGACGGCGTCCAGTCGATCGTGCTCGCCGGCGCCCCCGGCGAGCAGCTCTTCAGCCTCCCGTTCGAGTCGCCCAAACGCAGCGGCATCGAGTATCTGGCGGTGGGACTGGACGCGGCGATCATGAACCAGTTCCGCGACTCGACGAAGCCAACCTGGGTGGTCGGCCTCGAGGGCCGCTTCAGCGTGTCCGAGCCGATGCGCGCCTGCAACGCGAGCACCAACGGGCTGAACCAGCCGGGTCCCCAGACCAAGTGCGCACACCCCTCGGACATGAACCGCAACGGCGTCAGCGGGGAGTTCCAGGACGCCGAGGGCCGGCAGCTCGAGGGCAGCTTCTCCGGCGGGCGAGAAGAAGGCGTGAGCCGCGGAACCACCGGCCTTCAGCTGCACACGTACTTGTCCAAGCGCATCAAGTACATCGAGCCCTACGGCGGCTTCCGCGCGCTGTTCGAGTTCCAGAACGACTCGAGCGACTACGGCGCGACGGATCTGAAGGGGTCCCTCGTCAATCATCCCCCGCTCGAGGGCACGATGATCCTCGGCATGGCGGTCATCCCCTGGGAGATCCGCGACCAGTTCCAGCGCATCACGGTGGACTTCCGCTTCGCGGGCACCTATCGCTCCGAGGGCCGCGACTATTCGGAGTTGTTCGACGCACTGGGCTCGTCGGACGCCCGCACGATGCGCAACCCAAACTACGCGGCCTACCGCGATGACGGCGCGAATGGATCCGTCGTCGATCCCAACTCGCAGAAAGTCTTCTTCACGGGGCTGACGGACGTGCAGCAACACGGGCGCTACACGTTCAGCACGGAGTTTACCTGGCAAGCGGGCGAGTACGTGAAGTTCGGCCTGGGCGGCGGCTACACTCTGGTGCAGTCCCACTTCATCACCTTCGACCAGGCCTGCAACCCAGACTTCAGCGACGACGTGAGCAAGAGCGGCCCTTGCCGGTCCACGAGCACGGACAGCTTCGGCGCTCAGACCTTCACGGCCACTGGCATCCCCAACCCCAACTACCGCGCCGGGATCAACATGCCGGGGCGGCGCTTCTTGGTGGATGACAGCCACGCCTTCGACGCATGGCTGAATGCCACGGTCATGTTCTGACGCGATTGCGCGATTGGCCGGCGTGATGCAGGCTTGTGCCCGCGTGCGTCGGCGAGGCCTGATACAATCCATCGCGAGCGTGGTCGCCCTCAGCTCGTTCGCGCGAATCGCCGGCGCGAGCTCCAGCGACGTCGTCCTGCTGCCGACGGTCGTGACCAGTCCCAGCGCCGAGGCCAGGGACCTGGTGCGCCCGGAGCCGAACGACGACTCCGCGGTCGCGCGCTGGGCGCGACAGCTCGACGCGACACTGCACGAAGCCGCTCAGGACCTGGGGCTCGCCCTGGATGTGGGCGGCGGCGTCGACGCCAGCGGCCGCTCGCTCGGTGAGGATGCTCTGGTCGAGCGCGCTCGGGGCACCTGGGTCATCTCTCCCCGTCTCGAGGTGGTGGGGCGCCGCTTGCGCGTTCGGTTGGTGGGGGTGGCGCCCGACAGCAAGGTGCTCTTGGTCCGCACGGCTGAGCTCGAGCCGCGCGACGCGTCGATCCGAGTCATGGTCATGCTCCGCGATTTGGTGTCGGCCGGACGGGGAAGCGCCACGACGTCGCCCACGCCGGACGCGACCGAGCCCTCACTCGCTCCCGCCTACGCGACGCCCGCGCGCTCCCAGGGCCGCGCCGTCCTGGCAGTCAACACCGCCGCGTTCGGCGGCTACGTGGGATTCTCGCTGCAGCGCGCGAGCGGCTCGAGTGACGAGCGCTTGACCTACCCGCTCATCGCGCTCGGCGCGGGGATCGGGCTCGGCGGTTCGATGATCGTCGCGGACGAGTGGGATGTTGGGCTGGGTGACGCGTGGTACCTCTCGGCAGGCGCGTGGTGGCCGACCCTGTCCGGCTCGTTGCTAGCCGAGGGATATGGCGTCGAGCCGGCATCGGATCGCTACATGTACGGTCTGCTCGGCGCCAGCGTCGGGATGTCTCTGGCGACCGCCTCCCTCAGCTTGCGGGGCATGGGCGAGGGCGGCGCGATGCTCACCCACTCCGGCGGCGCGTTCGGGCTGCTGCTCGGCGGCCTGACCGAGTTCGCCGTTGAAGGCAGCTTGGAGGGTACACCGACCAAAGGCGCTGGCTTCGGCGCGGGAACGGGCGTACTCGCCATGGGCGCCCTCGCCACGCAGTTTCGGGTGCCGTCATCGCGCGTGCTGCTCATCGATCTGGGCGCAGTCCTTGGTGGTCTGACCGGCGCGGCCGCGTCGAGCCCCCTCGTGTTCGGTGAGGCTCGCAGCGCCGGCAAGGATCGGGTGTTCTTGGCCAGCACCGGCGCCGGTATCCTGGCAGGAGGCGTCGTGGCTTACTTCGTGACAGCGCCCAGCGTCGAGCAGTCGCGCGCGGTGGAACCGTCCGCGCGCTGGTTGCCTTGGGCTGGCGTGGTGGGCACTCCGGTCGCGACTGGCCTTGCCCCGGGCTACGGGGCGGGTGTGCAGGGGCTGTGGTGAATCGCGACATCAGCTTCGTCGTCGACACCCGGGACGTCGGCAAGCGGCTCGACAAGCTCGTGGTCGAGAACGTCACCGGTCTCGGCCGTCGGCGCGCGGCGGAGCTCTTCGCGCGAGGCCACGTGACGGTGAACGGCACAGTCGCCACCAAAGGACAGCCCGCGGCCCCCGGTTGTCGAGTCGACGTCCACCTGGATGGCGGCGCCAGCGTTCCCGTCGAGCCTGACGCGCCGCTCACGGTGCTCCTGGAGCGACCGGACTTGGTGGTCGTGGACAAGCCCGCCGGGCAGCCCTGCGCACCGCTGCGGGGCGAAGGCGGCACGTTGGCCTCCGCGCTCATCGCGCGCTACCCGGAGATGTGTCTGGTGGGATACTCCCCCAGGGAGCCAGGGATGCTGCATCGGCTGGACAACGACACCAGCGGACTGGTCGTGGCGGCGCGGGGGCCGAGCGCCTTCGATGCTCTGCGCCGTGCGCTCGTGGCCGGCGCCATCGACAAACGCTACCTCGCGATCGTCGAGGCTCCCAACGTCCCGGAAAGCGGCGTCATCGATGCACCCATCGGTCCGGACCCGAAGGGTGGCGCGGCAGTACGCGTCTACTCCGGGGATACTCCGCGCAGCGCGCGCAGCGCGCGCACCGAGTTCCGCGTGATCGAGCGGGGCGTCCGCACACTGCTCGAGGTACGGGTCAGTCGCGCATACCGACACCAGATCCGCGCTCATCTAGCGCACGCCGGGCTGCCCATACTCGGGGACGTGCTGTACGGCAGCCCAGCCGCCCGCCGGCAAGCCTCGCGGCACGCGCTACATGCCTCTCACGTCGCGTGGGCCGGAGACGGGACGCTAGCCGAGTTCGCCGCGACCGCGCCGCTGCCCGCGGATCTCGTGAGCTTGATGGCCGGCTGACGACGCGCTCGGGCGGGCTTCTCGGTCAGCGCAGCGGCCACCTCCGCCACCAGCTCGAGGCAGCTGGCCGCCGTGGGCAGCGCCGGACGCAGCAACGCCACCCGCTCCTCGGCCTTGCGCCCGCGCGTCCACCTCAGCGACCGCGGCAGCGCCTGATGCGCCTCCGTCCCCTCGGTCACCCGAATCATCACCCACGGCAGCCGAAGCACCCCGGCACCGGTGACGTGGTAGTCCATTCCCACCTCGATGGCGGTCAGCCCCAGCTGAGCCCGACGAGGCATCACGAGCAGGCGGAGCTCGTCCGGCTCCGACTGACCGCTCGGGATCCGTGCCCACGGGACCACCTTCAGCTGGGCGTTCTCCCTCAGCCGCGTCGCGATGTTCTGCAGCGGACGTGCTGGAGCGACAGCACGGTCCGGTGGCAGCGCCGCCTGGCGCCCCGTGCAGAAGACGGGTAGCAACACTGCGCTGCCGAGCGCAGCGCACAGTGCGTGATACGGCGACCGTGGGAACAGCCAAGCCGCGACCGCCAGAACGCCGACCAGCAGCAACACGAACAGCAACAGCCCTGCCAGCGTGCCCGCATCGAGCCAGCGGCCGGGGGCGGACCCACGCTCCTTGCGAAAAGCGTCCGCGTCGCTGAGAGGAAGCCAGCGACCAGGCGCGCGCAAGGCGGGGATCTCCCGTGGTCCGAGCTGAGTGCCGAGCGCCATGGCGAGCACCAAGAGCACGCCCGCCGCCGTTGGCCAGGCCGTCTTCCACGCGATGGCCACGGCGCCCGCGAGTGCGGCTCCGGCGAGGGCCGCCCGCGCGAACCCCGGTAGCGGGATCAGGGCGCGCGCCCGGGCGCTGCGCTCCGTCGCCGCCAGGTTCGCGCTGCGCTCCTTGAAGAACACGAGCAGCGCCATCAACAGCGCGACGCCAGCGAGCACAGAGCCGAACACCACCCGCTCCTGCGGGGTCGTCACCGTGGGCATGGGTCGATCCCGCGGGGTATCGCCTCCCGCGCCGTGCGCCGGGAAAGCGTGCCGACTTGCGAGCACCCGCCAGACGACGGGCTCGCCCTTGGCGACGTGCGGTCGCACGACCTCCAGCTCGTCCTTGTCGGCACCTCGACGCAGCGTCGACAAGAATACCCCCCCTCCCTCGTTCATGGCTTCCGTCTCCGGGTTCGGGAGGCGCGGCGGCTCAGGAGCGGTAGGCAAGCGAAAGACGGTCCGCGCCGAGTCGAGCCCATCGCTGAGGCGGGGTCCGACCCAGCGGATCGCGACGCTCGAGCCGTCTGCCTCGATCAGACCGCGTGCCGCGAGATTCGTCTTGTAGCCGAAGCGAAAGAGGTAGGTGCCGCGCCGCAACCCACGGGCGTGGTCTACGTCGATGCGCAGCACGCCATCTTCCCGTCGTTCGAGCAGCAGCGGCAGGGTGTCCGCCGCGGTCGCGCCGGTGACCGGAACCACCGTCGCGTTGGCCAGCACGGCAGCGTCGGCGTCCACTCCGTCCAGCTCGAAGCCCTTCAGCGGCCCGCCCCGAATGCGCATCACGAGCTCGTGTTGGATCGTCGCCTGCCCGTCCGGGTCGACGTCGACTGTCACCACGTCCGACCGCAGCGTGGTCTCGATCCAGGCGAGGGCGGGGCCACTCGCTACCAGGGTCAGGAGCGCCGTCAGGAGGGCGAGGTGTCGGTGCCGTGCATACATCCTGCGACATGGGTGTCACGGATCGGGCCCGGCCGGCCAGTTTTTGGCGGCAGCAGCGCCTGGACTCAGCGCCGAGATCCGACCTGCATCGCGCCCGCCCCCATCCCGAGGGCCCCGAGGTCCTCGATCACCCCGCGAGGAGTGCGGATGCGCCAGGTGAGCTTGGGGGTGCTGCCCCGCTCCACGTTCAGCGAGGTGAGCATGGGGGTCATGCCGCGGTGGGGCATGCTGCCCACCAGCTTGTCGAGCTTGGTCGT
Organism: Polyangiaceae bacterium; assembly: GCA_019637295.1. Lineage (GTDB taxonomy): Bacteria > Myxococcota_A > Polyangia > Polyangiales > Polyangiaceae > JACKEA01. Next base: position 162,070 of record JAHBVX010000011.1, on the reverse strand, counting down.
ACCGTCAGCGCCCAGGCGCTCACCGAGGGAAGATTTTGCCGAGCCCACGAACGTCAGCAGGCTCAGGAAGCCCTGAGACACTGCCCGATCCTGCTTGAGCGCGCCGAGGCCTTCGCGAGTAGCCAGCGTCTTGCCTCCGCCCTTCATCACGCCCGACAGCTTCTCTATGGCTGTCTTCTCGTCCGGCGCGACCGCCACGAACGAGCGATTGGCGTCACCCGCCAAGACCAAGACCGCGGTCAGAGGCTTGCCTACCGTGGGCTTGTCCTTGCCGTCCTCCCAAACCTTGAACATCTCCCCGGGGACGGTGAGCTCGTAGGTCGTGCCGCCCGGGAGACCGCGAGCGACGCGGGACACCAGCTTTGGAAGCTCGGCGGGTTTGACGTCCAGCGTCTTGGTGACCGTCTTGCGCAGCGCCGGATCGTTGTACGTGCGCACCACCTTGTCCAGCATCCCCTTGTATTTCTTGGCAGGCTCGTTGGTGGCCATCACGTGCCAGCCGATTCCCCGCCGGGTCAGCTCGCGCTTGCGACCGGCAGCGTCGGCAGGAAGCGGCAGGTCGGCGACCTCGCCTCGCGCGTAGACGTAGCTCGAGTCGATGCTCCACGCCTCGTTGAGCACACTGACCAGATCGTCCCGAGCACGCTTGGGCGCGTTGCCCCACGCCAAGAAGCCATCCGCGAGCTCCGCCAGCGTTCGGCGAATACCCTCGGAGCGCTTGGGATCCCCCGGCACGCTGTAGCTCGCGGTCGTGGAGTCGTGGGGGAGCTGCCAGAACAGCTCGGGCGCCGGCGCTACTCGCGAGCCGGCATCCACTAGCGTGCCCACGGTCCAAGAGCTCGAGCCACGAAACGTGAGCGCGAACTCCGCATCGACGAAGCCCTTGGATCTCTCGGCCTTCGCGTCGATCACCAAGCGGTCTACGTCCTCTACCAGCGCCAGCAGCTCATCGACTAGGCCGTGCACCGTGTCCGCCAGCGGCCGGTCCACTCGGGGGTCGTCCACCGAGAGTGAACGCAGCGCGAACGGCGTGGCGAGACTGCGGGCCTGCCGGAGCTGCTGGGAGAAGCGGCGACGAATGGGCTCAGCCCGCAGCTCGATGCGAACATCCGACCCGCCGAGGTCTTCCTTCGGCAGCCCGCGCGTCGCGTAGGGTACGAGCGCGTCGATGTCTTCGGCCCGATCCCCGCACACGAGCCGCGCGGGTGCAGGCCCGACGGAGGCGGCGACGACGCAGTTGACCCCGCCCGCCCCAACTCGATAGACGCCCGCGCGGAGCTGGCGAACGGACTCCCCCTGCGCGCGCGAGAACTCGAGCGCCTGGGCCAGCGACTGCAGCCCCACCGAGACGACCGCGAAGGGTTGAGGCAGGTCTCCGCGACCGGCGGGGTCGAGCACTACGGCGAACTCGAGCGGAGCGTCGAGGTGCAGCAGCCGACTCATGTCCGGCTCCTTCGAGGCGAACATCTTGCGCCAGTCGAAGGGGAGCCGCGCCCAGTCCTGGACCAGGTCCGCCAGCGCACCCGGTTGCTTCACCCGCCCGATGAGCACGAGGTCGTCGGGAGCGGGTACCGGCGAGAGATCGGGCTGCCCCCCCTCCCCCGTGTCCGTGGATGCTCCCGGGCCCGTGTCGGGTGCAACGACCACGGGCCGCTGGCCCCCGCCGCACGCCAGGACCAGAACCGTCGAAGCCAAGCAGAACCCTCGAGACAGCGTCTTCATCGCCCGCATCCATACACGCGCCGGACGGGCGAACCAAGGCGCTAGTGTCAGGAATGCTGGCCTGCGCCGGATGTCACGGTAGCCGCCCCAAGCCCGTCGCTCGGGACGCGGCCCAGCGCGCGGTGTGGCCCAGAGCCAGCATGCCTGCTCGGGCCATGTCCGCGCGCGACCAGGGCTTTCCGGCGAAGTGCTGCAGGCCGAGCTTCACGAACTCGGGGCTCGAGTGCAGGAAGTGCTCCACGTTCGGACGGATGTCCCCGTAGAAGAGCGACACGCCCTTCTCGCGCACCCTCAGATCTCGCCCCACGCTGTCCGCAGCGACGACCTCGCTCCAATCGGACATCTCGAAGCGCTCTTCGCGGAGGCAGCGCGCCAAGTAGCGACCGGCGGTGGCGCCATACTGAATGGCTTGCGCGATCCCTTCCCCGGTGACCGGATCGATCCCGGCCGCCTCGCCCACGAGCACGACGCCCGGCTGCGCCGTCGGTCGGTGCGCTTCGAAGCCACGCTCCGCGAAGCGCTTCTTGCGGTACCGCCCGAGCGAGAGTCCACGTTGTTCGAGCTCCTGCGCCAAGACGTCCTGGATTTGGACCTTCGGCGTCTGCTCGCCAGAGCGCAGCAGGTAGACGCCGCGACACACCATCTCTTTGCCGGCAACCAACGTCGGGAAATCCCAGTAGTAGCCGGGAAGCTCGCGGTGGCTGGCGTCGAACAGAATGACGTCCCGCGGCAGGTCGCTCTCCACCGGCTCCGTGTCGATCTCGAGCGCCTGCGCGTGGTAGGTCGTGGACACGAAACCGAGAGCCCGTCGCACGACGCTGCCAACCCCATCGGCGGCGACTACCACGCTCGGGCGCAGCTTGCCACGACTGGTCTCGAGCTCGACCCGCTCCCCAACGCGGCGCACGTGCTCGACGCGCACCCCCTGCAGCACGGAGATCCCCCGCTCCATCGCGACCCGGGCCAGTTCGTGATCGAACTCGATACGTCGCACTACTCGCCCAATGTCCCCGTCCCGCACGACAGTCGTCCGTCCCATGGCTCGGAACGCCACTCCGTTGAGCGCGACGCTGGGAACGTCCACTGTCACGCCGATGCTGGACAGCAGCTTGTCCGCGCGGGCGCCCACGCCACCCGCGCAGAACTTCTCCCGCGGGTAGTGCTCCTTCTCGAGGACGACGATGCGCTCCCTCAGCTCCGGAGCCGCGTGCGACAAAAATAGTGCGGTGGAGATCCCCGCGGGACCTCCACCGACGATGACGACCTGAGCTCGAGTGGGATTCTCCAAGGCTTGGGTGGAGTCAGTTGGTTTCCTCGAACTCGGCGTCGATGACGTCACCCTTCTTCTTCGATTCGCCCGCTGGCTCAGCCGAGGGAGATCCGTTGCCGCCGCCGGCGCTCGGACCGCTCCCCGCTGCCTGGTAGAGCTTCTCGGCCATGGTGTGGGCTTCCTTCTCGAGTCGACCGAGGACGTCCTGCACCTTGGCGTCGTCTTGTTTTTCGACCGCGTCGCGGCCTTCCTTGATCAGGCCTTCGAGAGCCGACAGGTCCACCCCTTCGAGCTTGTCGCGGTTGTCCGCGACCTGCTTCTCGAGGGTGTAGCACAGGCTGTCGAGCTTGTTGCGGCGCTCGATCTCCTCGCGACGACGCCGGTCCTCGGCCTCGTGCTCCTTCGCTTCCTTGACCATGCGGTCGATGTCCTTGTCATCGATGCCGCTGTTCGCAGTAATCGTGATGCGCTGATCCTTGCCGGTAGCCATGTCCTTGGCCGTCACGCTGAGGATCCCGTTCGCGTCGATGTCGAAGGTCACCTCCACCTTGGGCATGCCCCGGGGCGCGGGCGGCAGACCTTCGAGGTGGAACTTGCCCAGCGTGCGGTTGAAGCGGGACTCGGCCCGTTCACCTTGGAGCACGTGGATCTCCACGCTGGTCTGGTTGTCGCTCGCAGTAGAGTAGATCTCCTTCTTCTGCGTGGGGATGGTGGTGTTGCGGGGGATCATCACCGTCATCACGCCGCCCAAGGTCTCCACGCCCAGGGACAACGGGGTGACATCGAGCAGCACGACGTCCTGAACGTCGCCGGCGAGCACGCCGCCCTGAACCGCGGCGCCCACGGCGACGACCTCGTCTGGGTTCACGCCCTTGTGGGGTTCCTTGCCGAAGAAGCTCTTGACGGTCTCCTGAACCAGCGGCATCCGCGTCGAGCCGCCGACGAGTACGATCTCGTCGATGTCGCTGGGCTTCTTCTTGGCATCGTCGAGCGCCTTCTTCACGGGCTCCATCGTGCGGTCGATGAGAGGCCGAAGCATCTGCTCGAGGCGGGCGCGGGTGAGTTGCTTCTGTAGGTGCTTCGGTCCGCTCGCGTCAGCGGTGAGGAAGGGCAGGTTGATGGTCGTCTCTTGCTTGGTGGACAGCTCGATCTTCGCTTGCTCTGCCGCGTCCTTGAGGCGCTGAATCACCATCTTGTCGCTGGACACGTCCATGCCGGTGTCCTTCTTGAACTCGGCCATGAGCCACTCCATGACCAGGATGTCGACGTCGTCTCCACCCAGGTGGGTGTCGCCGTTGGTCGCGATGACCTGCACGACGTTGTCACCGACCTCGAGGATGGAGATGTCGAAGGTGCCGCCGCCGAAGTCGTAGACCGCGATGACTTCGTTGGTCTTTCGGTCCAGGCCGTAGGCCAGCGCAGCCGCCGTCGGCTCGTTGATGATGCGGCGCACCTCGAGACCAGCGATCTTGCCGGCGTCCTTGGTCGCCTGCCGCTGAGCGTCGTTGAAGTAGGCGGGCACGGTGATCACGGCCTCGGTCACGCGCTCTCCGATGTAGTCTTCCGCAGCCTTCTTCAGCTTCTGCAGCACCTTCGCAGCGACCTCCGGAGGCGCCATCTTCTTGCCACGCACGCCGATCCAGGCGTCACCGTTGTCGCCACGGACGACTTCGTAGGGGACTCGTCCCTTCTCCTTCTCGACCTCTTCGTAGCGACGCCCGATGAAGCGCTTGGAGGAGTAGACCGTGTTCTCCGGGTTCGTCACCGCTTGGCGCTTGGCGATGGTGCCGACCAGCGTCTCACCTTTGTCATCCCACGCCACGACGGACGGGGTGAGGCGTGAGCCTTCTTCGTTGACGATGACCTTGGCTTCTTTGCCTTCCATCACCGCCACGACGCTGTTCGTCGTCCCGAGATCGATGCCGATGATCTTGCCCATGAGCCTTCTCCCTAGATTCCTTGTTCGCAGGGGACGCGGGTCGCCGCGCACTTCGCGAACGCATCACCGTTCCCAACTTGCGGCGCACGCCTCCGGGCTAGAGTTCTCGTCCGGGTCGGGCCGTTCAGTCGGGGTGCAACATAACCACCACGCTTCAGGGGTCAACACTCCAGCGATCGGCGCTCGAAGGAAGATTGTCGTTGACACGCGAGCCCTCCCGGCTACCCTCCCGGGCCTCCCTCACCGGGGCCGTAGCTCAGCTGGGAGAGCGCCGCGTTCGCAATGCGGAGGTCAGGGGTTCGATCCCCCTCGGCTCCACCCGGTCCACCCAGCCGCCGTCGCTTCAAGGACGGCGGCGGCGCAGGCCGAGCGCGAACAGCGCTGCCCCCACGACCCAGGGCACCGGGCGCAGCGGGCCGTCAGAGCTGCCCGACGAGACGGTGCAGCCACCAGCCGACTGCTCGGCGTCCGTAGCGCCGGCGGGCGGGGTGCAGACCTGAGCGCCTCCCCCCACGGCGAGGCACTGGGTTCCGGCGGAGCACGTCGTGGTCGCGTCGCACAGCTCGGCGCAGAACGCCGGCCCGTCGGTGCCAGGATCATAGCAGCCGAAGCCGCTCGGGCAGCCGACGTGCTCACTACACTCCCGACCTTGCACCGGCTCGGTCGGCTCGGTGGGCGTGGGCTCCACGGGCTCCGGGGACTCGCTCGAGCCCGAGAGGACCCAGAACGGTGGCTCGTAGCCGCCGAGCTCGGCCGCTTCCTTCGCCACGTCGGTGATGAAGTTGCGCCAGGCCCAGACGCCCCCGTAGGTCGGCGACTCACACCCCTGTAGCCCGCGCGAGACGACACCGATCACCTTGCCGTCCGCGTCGAAGGCGGGCCCGCCACTGTCTCCCTGGCACACGCCCGTCTCGCCGCCCCACTCGGTGGACTGCACGCCGCTATAGACCGGGCAGTTGCCCGGAGTGCACTGGACCGTGAGACCGGTGCGGATCCGCCGCGACCCGCCCCATCCGCTCCCCGTCGCCCCGTACCCCACGGCCGAGTAGGTCTCGCCGACCTGCGCTTCGACATCGATGCGAGGTATGGCGGGCGCGACCTTGGAGTTGCTGGCCAGGATGATGAGCGCGACGTCGAAGCCGCAGGTGTCAACCCCCTCCGACGGCACGCGCACTTGAGCCCCCTGCATCCAGCCTGACGAGTACTGCGAGAGCTTGACGTCGTTGGTCAGGTAGACGTTCGAGCCGGGGTAGGGGGCGCCGAAGGGTGACTGTCCACAGATGACGTACTCGGTGCCACCCAAATTCGGTGACACGCAATGCCGCGCGGTGAGCAGCAGGTTCGGCGCGATCAACGTGCCGGTGCACATGCCGCCACCCTGGCCGGACTGGGTGTACATGCCGAACACGGTCAGTGTGGTCTCATCGAGCTCGCCGCCGGCGATGGGCTGCTGATTGATCAAGAAGCGAGGCTCGTCGTCTCGGGCCGCCGAGCATCCGAAGGAGAAGAGTGCAGCGACCGACACGGCGAGCAGGCGACGGACCATGAGTGGGCTCCTTGGGGCTCTCCGTTCGGGCTCTGGCTAGGGCGCCGAGCCGCGCGGCGAGCAGGTCGGTGTTCTACACTACCGGAGTGACCTCGGCGACCGGGAGTTGACCCGGGTACCGGCCGACGCTGGCCCCCCACTGGATCTCGAGCGCCAATACTGGAATATTACCTCTACGCTGAAATGCCGCGCTTCCACCTCGTTCAACCCGTCGACGCACCCCGCGACATCGCCTGGAGCGCGCTGAGCGATGCGCGCGGCCTCGCGGGTTGGCAGGCGGACGAGGTGGAGGGGATCGTCGCGCCCGGACAGCGGCTGCGCATGTCCTGGCCGGCGCTCGCCGCCGAGGTGGAGGTCGAGGTGCTCGAGCTCGACGCGCCCAATCGCGTCCGCTTCGCATGGCGCGATACGGACGTGACCTTCGAGGTGGCCGACGGTGGGGTGACGCTGGCGTCGAGCAACATCGAGGATCTGGACGAGTACGAGGGGTCGGGCTCCGCGTGGGCAGTCTCCCTCGCCACCCTCGCGCACTTCTGTGAGGCCCACGCCGGGGCGCGACGCGAGGTCGCCTGGCTGGTGGCACCGGTGCGCGCGAGCGCGGAGATGGTTCACGTGTTCTTCACCGACGAGAGCGCGCTCGGCACCTGGCTGGGCCAGGGGGAGCCCATCGGCCCGGCCGGCGGAGAGGTCCATCGCCGATTGGCACCCGGCGTCGAGCTGTCTGGACGCGTGCTATCCAATACCCCCGGACGCGACGTACTGGTGTCCTGGGAGCAAGACGGGGACTCGGTTCTCGCGCTGCGCACGCTGAAGAACCCACAAGACCCCCAGGAGCGCCTGCTGCTATTTGGCTGGTCTCGCTGGACGACCACGCCGCCACTGGACAGCGCCCGCGCCGCCCTCGAGCTGGCCCACCACCGACTGACGCAGCTACTGGGCAGCCGCCGGCTGGCCTGACGGAAGGTCCCGACAGCAGCGCGTGCCGAGCGAGTAGTCGTAGTAGGCAGGAGCGTGGGACGCGATCCTCGCGTCGCAGCCGCGAGTCGTGGACCGCGCGTAGAACCCCCCCAGGAACACCCCCTTGTCGTCGGCTATCCACTCGTCGAGGTTGCCTACCATGTCGTAGATCTCCTCGCCCGGATCGCCGCTGCGACACGCGACCAGCTCGCCCGTCGTCCGGAGCAGCGGCCCGGTCACGGCGTCGACGACCAGGTTGAGACGCGGATCCGTGTGGCCGAAGGAGGCGTGCCCATGCAGCACGACCGCGGGGTGCAGCGAGCGGAACACGTTGCAGCGGCCCGCGACGTACCGAGCCGCCGCCGCGCTGCCCCGACAAGCCCGCAGCCACTCGTCTTCGGTGCACAGGCGCTTGCCCGCGTTCTCGCAGGCACGACGCGCGACGGGGTAGCTCAAGTAGGCATTGGGCACGACCCCTCGTCTGGAGACGGCGACGGGCTGAAACTCTGCTCGCTGCCACGGCGGGACAGGAGGCAGGGGCATGGCTCGAGCCTGCTCCACGCCGGAGCTGCGACTCTCCACCTGCCAGACGGCATACACCCGCTGCAGCGTGGCAGGATGTGCTGGGTAGTAGGGCGAGAGGGGCTTGCGGCTAGCGAGGTCGACGAGCGAGGCCTCCCAGCGATCGATGCAGTACTGGCCGACCCGCGCCATCTCGGGAGAGCAGCGGGCGACCGGCTGCGCGCCGGCAGGATTGGCGAGTACCCAGAGCAGGATTGTCAGCCCCAGCGCGCGGAGGCACGCTCCCTTCGCATGACGGACGAGCCAGGGCTGCAAGCGGAGCGAGCCCGCCTCGTCAGGCACCTCCGCGCCTCGGGCGCGGCCGCCGATCCGCGCGTGCTCGAGGCTTTCCTCGCGGCACCGCGGCACGAGTTCGTACCCGGGGCCGAGCGCGACGCGGCCTATGACGACCGCGCGCTGCCCATCGGCCACGGCCAGACCATCAGTCAACCCTCCATGATCGCGGTGATGCTCGAGGCGCTGGCGCTCGAGCCCGCGGACAAGGTACTGGAAGTCGGCTCCGGCTCTGGCTACGCGGCGCTGCTGCTCGGGATGTTGTGCCGAGAGGTCCACGGTATCGAGCTCTTGCCGGAACTGGCCGAGCGGGCCCGACGCACGCTCGCCTCCCTCGGCGTGACGAACGTCGCCATTCACACGGGCAACGGCTACCTTGGACTGCCCGAACACGCCCCCTATGACGCCATCCTGGTCTCCGCGGCGCCCGACCACGTGCCGGGTGCGCTGCTCGAACAGCTCGCACCCGCAGGACGCATCGCGATCCCCGTGGGGGACAGGACTCGCCAGGTGCTGCGCGTGGGCGTCCGCGACGGCCCGCACGCGGTGACCTTCCGCGACGACATCCCGTGCTTGTTCGTGCCGCTGGTCCACGGCGAATCAGGCTGAGCCCACGGTCCGTGACGTGAACGCCATGGGGGTAGCACCCACACGCGCGTAGGCGGCGGTCCAGGCCTCGTCGCGCGGCACGTCGAACACGACACCCGCGTCCACGTCCGTGGGCAGCCAAGCCCCACCGCGGATCTCGTTCTCGAGCTGCGAGGGGGCCCACCCGGCATAGCCAACGAAGCCGACGATGTCGCGCGGGCAGAACCCGTCGGCCAACGCCTCGAGCACGCGCCGGGATGCCGTAGCCGTGATGCCGCAGCCAACCTCGAACTGCCCCTCCACGCCGTCGAGCCGGTCTTCGGTTCGGTACACGAGCCAGACCTGCTCCGGAGAAACGGGCCCCCCGAGTCGAACGACCCCGGGGACAGCGAGCCGCCGGTCGGTGATCTCGGTGCGCTGCAGCAGCTCTGCCAGCGTCATCACGTCGCGTCCGTTGATGATCCAGCCGAAGGCGCCCTCGTCCCCATGCGCCGCCACGAGCACTACGGAGCGATCGAAGTTCGGATCCCCGAGCGGTGGCGCCGCGACCAACAATCCGGGAGCGAGCGCGGACATGGCCTGTACGTTATCAATCCGGGCGCCGCCCGTCGAGACCGCGAACCACCAAACCGGCGTAACCGACGACCGACGAGTCATCCCCGGTTACCTCTCCGGAGTGCCCATAGCGAACGAGCTCGGCGCGGACCGCACCCAGGGCGACCGTGGCCACTAGCATCACCGAGGCGGGGATGAACCCGCACATCGAGATCTCGCGCTCCTGCACCACCTGGTAGAGCCCGACCGCATCCAGCGCGAGCATGCGCGCGATGGCGAGCTGATCCAGGGCTTGGGCGTGGGGAGCCGGCAGGTAGTGCGACATGTCACTGCTCGCGACGATGAGCACGTCTCGACCCGAGCGCGACACCGTGCGTGCCAGTCCCTCCCCCATCCGTCGACACGCCTCGAAGGTGTGCCCGCCCAGGACGATGGGCACGATCTTCACGCTCGGGTTCAAGAACTGGAGCAGCGGCAGGTGCACTTCGATGGCGTGCTCGTGAGCATGCGCATCCGGGTCGTTGACCAGCTCCATCTCTTCGGCGGCGATCGCGGCGACGGCGTCGTCGACCGCTACCTCACCGGTGGGGAGACGCCAAACACCCGAGGGCCAGAGCGCTCGGCGCGCGCCGCGACCGGTGTGATTGGGGCACAGCACCACGACCGTATCCGGAACGTGTACCTGCGCGTAGGCCTGTGCCGCGATTGCCCCCGAGTAGAGCCAGCCTGCATGGGGGGCCACCAGCCCGAGGGCCGGCGTTGGACTGAGCTCGGGGAACAGCTGCTCCAGCTGTGCGCGAGCTTGGACCGGGCTGCCCGGATAAAAGCGCCCGGCCACGGCGGGCGCGCGTGAAGCGAGCGGCGTCATCGGGCTGAGACGGTAGCACCAATCGCGGTCAATCGAGCCGATCTGGAGCAATGGTCAACCCCGTCGGGTCGAGGTAGAGTCCGCCTCGTCATGCGGGTGACGTTCTACGGCGTGCGTGGCTCGGTACCTGCGCCGGGCCCAACGACCGTGCGCTATGGTGGCAACACGTCGTGCGTGAGCGCCGAGCTCGCGGACGGCACGCGCTTGATCTTGGACGCGGGCACGGGCATCCGCACGCTGGGGAACGAGCTACTCGCGGGCAGTCGAAGCGTGACGGCTCACCTGCTCTTGTCCCACACCCACTGGGACCACATTCTCGGCTTTCCGTTCTTTGCCCCGCTATGGCGCCCGGAGACCCAGCTCTCGATCTATCCCCTGGCGAGCGATGCCCAGGAGCGATTTCAGCGCACCATCTTCGATGACATCCATTTCCCAGTCAGCGCCAGCGACATTCCGGCGCAGGTCGACTTCGTCCGTCCAGCCGAAGAGGTGTGGCGCATCGGCTCCGCCACGGTGCGACGCATCGCCCTCAACCATCCGGGCGTTGCTCAGGGGTTTCGCGTCGACGACGAGGGCGGAGCATCGCTGGCGTATCTCACGGACAACGAGCTGGTCGGCGAGCGCAGCTCGGAGTTGTACGAACGTCTGGCGCGCTTCTCCGACGGCGTGGACCTCTTGATTCACGACTCTCAGTACCTGGCCCGAGACATGCCCCTGAAGCGCGGCTGGGGGCACTCGGTCGTCGACGACGTGCTGAATCTGGGCGCGCTGGCCGAGCCCAGGCAACTGGCCCTCTTCCATCACGACCCAGACCGGACGGACGACGCCCTGGACGAGGTGGGGCAGCGCGCCAGCCGCTGGCTCGCCGAGCACACCCGCGCCACCGAGGCCGTCGTCGCCCACGAAGGGCTGTCGTTGCTGTTGGGCAGCTGAAGGCCTCTCGTCCCCGTGCGCCCTGGGCTTCAGTGCAGCGCGACGTCGACGGAGGCGAGGAAGGTGCGCCCGTTCTGTTCGATGCGTGACTGCCGGAACTCGCCGCTGACCGGCAGCGCGTAGCGGGCGTCGAACGCGTTGTACATTCCCAGCGCCCAGTTGAGGGAGTACTTCGACTCATACCCCGTCAGCACCAAGTCCCAGAGCGCGAACGCACGCGTCGAGCCCTGCGCGGGGTCCGCCGGATCCTCGAAGCGGTCGAGGCGCGGCCCTTCTACCGAGAGGCGGCTCGCCAGCGAGGCGGCCTTCGCCAGCACGGGCACGGCGGCTTTGAGCGAGGCGAGGTGGCGTGGAGCGTTGGACACCTCACGCCGGGTCTGACTTCGCTCGAGGGAGAACAGCGCACCACTCGACTCGTCGCGCAAGAACCGCGCGACCCCCACGCCATAGCTGGCGGCAAGCATGAGGCCCTGCTTGAACTCGCGGCGAACTTCGAGCTCCGCGCCCACGGTGGCGATGGGCTCCGCGGCGTTCTCGTACACCAAGGGGTCCGCTGCCGTGCCCGAGCCCGTCAGTCCGATGGTGTTCGTCACGTAGTTCGCGTAGCTGCTCACGCTCCCGCTGACGGTGGGAGAGAACCGATGCGTGTGCTCCAGCTCGACCGAGTAGATGCTCTCGGGCTCGAGATCCGGGCTGGCGATCTGGGTCGTGCCCCCGTCATCGTAGAACAGCTCGTACACGCTCGGCGCGCGGAAGGCCTTGCCGCCGAGCACCTTGAAGACGCCTCGGGCGTAGGGCCGGGTGACGAGCGCGACCCGAGGACTCAGCGACTGCCCGAAGGTCGAGTAAGCGTCGAGGCGGGCGCCCGCCGAGACTCGGACGGCCCGTGACACGCCGACGTCCGCGAGCGCGTAGGCGGCGCCGACCTGGAACGTCCGTCCACCGTCCGCGGTGTCGTCGAGCAAGGTGCCGCTCCCTTCGTCGAAGGACTCTTGCTCCACCTGGAAGTGGGCCTGACCCTCCGCGCCAACCGTGAAACGCGCGCCCGGCGTGGGCTCGACCACGAGGCGCTGCTCGAGCCCGGCCCAAGAACCGCGGAAACGGTCCACTCCCAGCCCGCCATCGGCCGGGTCCCGCGCGTAGGCTCCATCGAAGCGGTAGTGATTGAGGTACGCGCGGGACAGCAGCGTCACCCTCTCGCCCACGCGCGGTTCGGCGCGCAGCTCGACGAACGCACGATCGTCCTGCTGCGTGGTGCGAGGATCGCCGAGCAAGGTCTCGAAAGCGCCGGCCGGGAGGCGTTTGTCGTGTCGATGCAGGAACCACTGCGCGGTGATGGCCTTGTACTGGGCACGTCCCGCGACGGTGCCCGAGCGAAACCCGTCCACGCCGCGGGCGTGCCCGGCGACGTCCGGCGGCGTGTCCGCCACGTACTCGGGGAAGAAGAAGTCACGTCCTCGAGAGCGCGCGGTGGACACGCTGGTCCAAATGCTCGCGTCCTTGCCGAGCACGACGTTTCCGCGGACGCGAGTGCGAGCTACTCCGTCGAGGTGCGTACCGACCCCGGCCTCGACGCTGGTGACGGTGGGACTTCGCGTCACCAGGTTGACCACGCCCGTGAACGCGTTCGAGCCGTAGAGCACCGAGCCCGGGCCGCGCACCAGCTCGATGCGCTCGACGTCGCCGAGGTCCGTCCGCGCGTCGTAACCGACGTAGGACGACCCAATCCAGTTGTCGTTGGTCGGATGCCCGTCCGCGAGCACCAGCAGCCGCGTGCCGTAGCTGCCGAGGCGACCGAGCCCGCGCACGCCGAGTGAGGCGTAGGCACGGTCGTCCCAGCCATAGACGCCGCGGGTACCCCGCAGGGATTCGGCGATGGTGGGGTGTGCGAAGGCGCGCAGCTCGCGAAGCGGGATCACGGACACTGAGCTCGGCGCGTCGTCCAGACTCTCGGCCTGCCGCGAGGCCGCGACCACCTCCTCGCGAGTCTGCAGCGAGACGTCGATGCGGCGCTGCGCGCCGGCGGCCACGTGAACCGAGCGTTCGACAGGCCGAAACCCCGCCAGGGTGACCCGGACGGTGTGACGGCCCACGGGAACCTTGACGATGGCAGGCGTGAAGCCCTCGGGCCTGCCATCGACCTCGATCAAAGCGCCGGGCTCGTCGCTGCTGACCACCAGCGCGCCGGTGATGGCCTCGAGGGTCGGTTCGATGGTGACGCGCTCGTCCTTGACTACGCGGACGCGGACGGTAGTCGGCAGGAAGCCCGGGCGCTCGACGCTCAGCTCGCGCAGCCCCGGTGGAGCGGAGAGCACACACGGCACGACGCAGCGGGCGTCGAAGGTACCGTCCGCGACGCGCACCACGGCACCGGCGGACGCGCCCTTGACCTCCACCACGCCGAGGATCGGGCGCAGGCGAAGCGCGATCTGGGTGACCGAGCCAATCGCAACCCCGCTCACCTCCTGCTCGCTGGTCTCGTAGCCGGATTTCACCGCGATGATCTTGTAGCGGCCCGCGGCCAGCCCGAGGGTGCGCGGGGCCTCACCCCGAGGCCCGAGGTCGATCCGATCGACGTAGATCGTTGCGCCCGGCGGCTCGGTGCGAATGTCGAGGACGCCGACGGAGTGCCGGAGCTTCTCGAGCGCGGCGACGACACGGGCTCGCGCCTTCTTGTCTCTCTCGGAGTCGAGGACGATCGAGTAGTAGCGATAGGCCTCGGGGAACTTCCCGAGCCGCTCGTAGGTGCGTGCGATGTTGAACACGACGTTCTTGTTGGGGACCAGGCGGTTGGACGCCATGTAGTGCGCGAGCGCGTCCGCGAAGTCCCCTCGCCCGTAGGCGCTGTTGCCGAGATCGAAGCGCACCTCCGCCTCGTCTGCCAGGTCGTCGGCAGTCGCCGGCCGCGCGTGCGCGGAGAGCGACAGCAGTAGAGCCGCCACGAGCCTGGCCAGCCGACGACCCATCAGCGTTCCGTCTTGATGTCCCCTGGGATGACCGGGTGGCTCGACGCCTTGGGCAGCGGCGGGCGGGGTCGGTTGACCGGACGATCCGCGGTCGCCGACGGCGGGACGGGGACGGCGGCCGCCAACGGAGCCAGCTCTCGGTGCACCGTGACCTCGCCGCGCGCGGGGCCCTGCACCCAGCGCACGTCGACGTGTCCCGGCAGCGCGAGCCTGAGCTGCTTCGGCGTGCTCGCCAGAGCGACCGCGTCCAGCGTGAGCGTCACGGGCGTATCGCCGACCACCCGATCACCGTCATACAGCCGGGCCCCTGGGGGCTGCGAGTTCACGACCAGAGTGAAGGTCTCCGGGGTCGCGGTGGGTGCCCCGGCCGCCGGCGCCTCCCGCGCCGGCTTGCGCTCTACGAACAGCAAGACGGCCACGAGCGCGACCAACAGCAGCGCCAGACCGCCCGCGACCGCTGCCAGGCCCCGGCGCGGAGGCTGCGCGAAGGTAGCCGCGAGCTGCTCGGCGGACTCCACCGGCGTGCGAAACGGCGGCGCACGCAGCACCTCGGTGTTCGAGAGCAGCTTGCCATAGCTGACCGGACCGCTCGACAGACTCGTGACTGGCCCCCCGAAGGCTATCGACGCGTCTACCAGGGCATGGGACTTCGACCCGGTCGCGATCGTGGGCTCCGAGGGCCGTGATCGCGCCTGGCCCTCGTCCGCGGTCGTTGGCCCTACCGTACCGCCTCGCGCGCGCAGCGGCAGCTGCTCCGACGACAGCGGAGCGAGGCACTGAACCAGCTCTGCCACGGTCTGAAAGCGATACTCCGGACGCTTGGCGAGGCACTTCTCGATGATGGCCACGAGCTCGAGGGGAACGTCCGGACGCGTGAGCGGCAGCGGGGGATCTGCGGCGATGGACGCGCACACCGACGGCAAACTGTCCCCCGTGAACGGAGGCCGGCCCGCGAGCAGCTGGTACAAGATGATGCCCAACGCCCAAATGTCGGTGCGCCCGTCGACGGCGCGAGCGTCGCGGATCTGCTCGGGGGACATGTACAGCGGGGAGCCCATCATCACGCTCGATGTCGTGAGCTCGAGCGTGCCTCCCGGGACGCCTGGTTGTGCCTTGGAGATGCCGAAATCGAGCACCTTGACCGAGCCAGAGCCGTCTCGCCGCGACGTGAGGAACAAATTCGACGGCTTGAGGTCGCGATGGACGATGCCGTTCGCATGAGCCTCATCGATGGCGTCACACGCCTGCAGCACGTAGCGGACCACGTCGGTGACGGGCAGCGGCCCTTCCCGCCGAACGAGCGCTCGCAGATCTTCCCCGCGCAGCAGCTCCATGACCATGAAGGGCAGCTGGTTCGGCAGCGTGCCCACGTCGTGGATGCGCACCACGTGGTCGCTCTGCAGGTTGGCGGCCGCCCGAGCCTCCCGCAGGAAGCGGGCGACGGCGCTGTTGTCCTGCGTCAGCTCGCTGGGCAGCAGCACCTTGATGGCCACCTGGTGCCCGAGCTGCAGGTGGACCGCCTCGAACACCATGCCCATGCCGCCGGTAGCGACCACGGAGGTCACGCGGTACTTCTCCGCGATCACGTCCCCCGGCTGGATCGGGGCGTCCGAGGGGACGGGATTGGTCAGGGGCGCGGTCATGAGCTCCGACGCAGTGCGTGATCGCTGCGTCACCCCTCAGTCTACGACGGGCGCTGGCGGCGATCCAAGGGCAGTCGTGGCCAGGTGCGAACTCGGCACATCGGGGGTACATTGCTGGTCATGCGGTACATCGGGCTTGCGGGAGCGCTGGTTTGGGCAGCAGGGTGCTCGGCCGCCAGCGGCGGAGAGGGAGGTTTGGGGGGCACCTCGGCAGCCAGCGGTAGCGGCGGGGCGGTGAGCGCGGGCGGCGCGGGCGCGAGCATCGGCCTCGGTGGCGAGGGCGCGGGCGGCGCAGGCGGCGAGACGTGCTCGGGCGTCTCGCAGGAAGCGAACAACGCCGTGCTCCCCGCGGACGTGATCTGGGCCATCGATACGTCTTGCTCGATGGTCGAGGAGACCAACGCGGTGCGCGAGAACATGAACAAGTTCTCCGCGGGGATCACGCAACAAGGCGTCGACATTCGCATCATCCTGATCGCAGAGCAGTACCAGCCCTCCCCCTTTCCTCCCATCCCGGATGAGGGCATCTGCATCGCGGCACCGCTCGGCTCCGGCAACTGTCCGAACGACACCAATCTGCCCGACTTCGCGCACATCTTTCAGACCGTGGGCAGCACGAACGCGCTGCAGCTGATGCTACAGACCTACTCGAACTGGAAAGACCTGCTGCGTCCGAACTCCGTCAAGATCTTCACCGTGGTCACGGACGACAACTCGTCGCTCAGCGCCGCGGACTTCACCACTCAGGTCAACGCGCTCGACCCGCAGAAAATAGGCCCGAATCAATGGAAGGTGTATGCCATCTACAGCTACACCAAGTGCCCGAGCGCGGCCCAGGTCGGCTCGGTGTACGCCCAGCTGGTGGGGCAGACCCAGGGCGTCAGCGGCGATCTTTGCTTGCAGAACTTCTTGCCCGTGTTCAGCGAGCTCGCCAACGGCGTGATCGGGTCATCCAAGCTCGACTGCGGCTGGACCATCCCGCCGCCACCGGACGGTCAGGTGTTCCAAAAGGGCAAGGTCAACGTCGTGTTCACGGGTGACGGCAAGCAGCCGCAGACCGTCGGCAAGGTCGGGTCGAAGAGCGACTGTGGGCCACAGGGCGGCTGGTACTACGACAACGACGCCAACCCCTCGACGGTGCACGTCTGCGACTCGACCTGCCAGACCATCCAAGCGGACCCCAAGGGCAAGATCGACGTGGAGTTCGGCTGCGCGACGGTCGAAGTGCCGAAGTAGACGGTCTCAACGGGCGCGCAGCTGCACGCTCGCGGCCGACCTCGCGTCGAACGGCTCTGGAACGGCCACCCCTTGCACGCGCAGGAGGTACTCGGTGACCGCGACGTAGTCCGCCGGCGACAGGTCCCGAGCGCTCGGACCGGGGGGCATCGTGGCCTCCAGGTAGCGCAGCAGATCCAGGCCCGTGCCGAAGCTCGAGCGCAGGGCTCCGGGCCCCATGACCGGAACGACGCCCGGCGCGACCCCATGCTCGCCATGGCACGACGCGCAGTACAGATTGAACACCTTGGTGCCGTCGGGGACGGCCTTGCGCGCAGCGACCAGGTTGCCCTCGTCCGCACCCCCGAGCGCGTTGCCGTGACAGCCCGCGAGCAGCAGGGCGGCGAAGAACGTGAGCGGTTGGCGTCGAGTCATGGCTCAGAAGGTGAAATTGCGTTGCATGCTCAGCGTCGCCGTAGCCCCGGCATAGGGAACACCCTGGCTCAGGTCGGACACCGGGGGGTCGAACGCCACTGCGCCGATCAGCTGCCACTTGGGGTAGGTCAGGTAGTGCGAGACGCTCGCGCCCAACCTGACCCGTCGTGACTCGCTACCGTCCACGGTCTGCCCCTCACTCCGTGCAGGCAGGGTCCATCTCACCGTGGCGAACAGGGACCAGGACCAAAACAGGTCGAGGACCTCCACATAAGCGAGCTTCACGTCGATCTCCGCGCCCGGCGAGAAGCGGCGCTCGACCCCGGCAGCACCCGACACGGAGTGTGCGAAGCGATGGCCGTAGGAGGCGTTCGCCGAGACGGCCTGCCGGACCGTGACGAACTTGGTGAGCACCACTCCGCCGGCGAGCGCCCAGGCGCCGTCGCCCATGACGTCTGCCTGAGTCGCCGTGTTCGACTCGCTGGGCGCCCGACCGGTCGGCGCCCGGGCGACGACGAACGGCTCGACGAAGGGCAGCAGCGTGCGCGGCTGCCCGAAGTCCATCCCCGCCATCAGATCGTCCACCAATATGGCTCGCAACCCGGCTGTGGCGTCGCCGGTGCCCACCCTGGTCTCGGAGGGTACCCCGCTGAAGGAGCGCTGCTGGAGGCGCAACGGCAGGGTCGTGTACACCTGCAGCGCGGGAGTGAACAGGCGCAGTCCCGCGGCGAGGGTGAGCGTCAGATCTTGGACGCTCGCGTCATCCAGCCCCGCGTAGGTTCCGTCGCGAGCGAAGCTGCCAAACGCGCGATCGTAGCCGAGCTGCGTGGCCAAGACGCCTCGATAGCAGCGCCCGACCACACCGAGCTGGCTCGACGCGGTCGCGGTGCAGCAGGCTTGGGCGGAGACCCTGGGCGCCCAGAGCACGACGCTCGTGAGCAGGCTCAGCGCAAAGAGCAGTGGGACACGCCCGAGGATCACTGCTTCACGTCGTAGTCGAGGACGAAGAGATCCCGCTCACCGCCGGCGCTTACTTCGATGGTGAGCTCCCAGTGTCCGGGCATGGTCAAATAGATGTCCTCGGCACGGTAGGCGCCGGCACCGAGGTTGGTGACGAGCGGCGCCTTCGAGGAGCCATGCCCGTGGGCGGGCATCCACGGCTCGAGGGTGACCATCGCATCGACCACCGAACCGCCGCCCTTCCGCAGCTCGAACCCGAGGGCGTTGGTCCCGGTGGTCGGCGGATCCGGCAGCGACGAGAAGGTGGCTTCGAAGGTGCCCGTCCTGGAAGAGGCGTCGAAGGAGCCCTGGGGAGCCAGGGGCTCACCCCCACACGCGCCGAGGACGACCGCGACAGCGAAAACGCGAGCGTGAGCGGCAGTAGGCATGAGCCGGGTGTAGTGCGGCTCCACGCCCAGAGCACTGCGGCGCTTTGTCGCACCTGACAACCGCCATACGGTGGCGGTCGGCTGAGTCCGCGCGGTCATGGCGCCGTCACCACGAAGGTCGCAAACTCGTTGTTGACGACGGCGCCGGGCGCGGCGCCATCGGTCGTATACGCGCTGCCGTTCACGGCCAGTTTCACGAAGATCTCCTGCACGCCGCTGGCCAGTCCCTCCAGCGTCCCGCTGCAGCGCGAGAGCGCGTCGCAGCTCAGAGCGGCCCAGCTCTGCCCGTCGACGGAGCCGAGCACCTCCAGGCTGTTCACGACGAGCTGCTCCTCTCCGGCCCCGTCCACGAGCTTCAACCCCACTGTCGCCGGGGGCCACTGCATCGCGTCCTGCTGAACGGTCGCGAGGAATACCGTGAATGTGTGCTTTCCGCTCGCTGCCGACAGTCCATCTCGGAACAGGTACCAGTTGCGGGGCTTGTCGTGGCCCATCGGGGTCTTGATGGTGTCCTTCTCGCTCTTCAGCGACACGTGCGTCGTGTCCGGCCCAGGCGGCGCTGGCACATTCGCGGCGAAGGATCCCGCCGCGACGTCGCCGACGGTCACGTCGAGCTTCCACTCTCCAGCCATGGAGAAGAACAGTTCGATGTCGTAGGTGCCGGCGGTCGCGCTCTCCTGGACGGCATCCAAGGGGACGGGGGAACCGTGCGCGTGGCCGCCCATGTCCATCACCGGGGCGATGTCGATGGCGGGGCCGAGACCCGTCGCCGGCTGACCATCGGGGAGCGTCGTCAGCGCCAGCTCAAAGCGGCTCTTTCCCACGGTTGGCTCAGCGCTGACGAGCTTCGCGGAATACCCGCTCGCGGTGGCTCCCGCTCCGCCGAGCCCACCGCTGCCGGCGCCGCCAGCGCCCGCAGCTCCACCACCGCCCGCAGCTCCACCGCTCTCGGCGTCCGAAGAGCCGCAGCCGAAGGGCGCCAGGCAGATGAGCAAGGCGGCAGGGTGAGCCAGTCGATGAGGGTGCATGATGATCTCCGGTTGAACGCGAGTGAAAGATGGCCGCTCGCCGCGGCGTCGTCGCTGAGGCAAGTTGTCGCAGCTGACAGCCGTCAGTTCCCGGCCAGCTTGCCCGGCGCGGGCAAGCGTCCGAGACTGAGCGAACCACCGGAAGCGACGCTCTGATCCTCGCCGAGCTGAGCCTCGACGGCGTGGCGAACGGGGAGATCGTGGCCTCGGCCAGCGACTCGGACACGCCCGTGCAGGTCGCCGGCTGCCCCCGGCGAGCGCAGGCCTCAGCCGGAGGGTGCAAGCGCCTGCACCGCGGGCTCAAGCCCAGCGGCGGCGACGCTTGAAGCGGCGGAAGCCCTTGACCGACTCGGCCTGCTTCACGCCCAGGTAGAACTCGCGCACGTCAGGGTTGTCCCGCAGCTCCTGAGCCTTGCCGCTCAGCACCACACGACCCGACTCGAGCACATAGCCCTGGTGGGCGTGAGCGAGCGCTAGGCGCGCGTTCTGCTCGACCAAGAGCAGCGCGATCCCCTCTGCCACCAGCTCCACGAGGATGGCGAAAATCTCCGCGACCACTCGCGGCGCAAGACCGAGGGACGGTTCATCCAAGAGCAACACTCGAGGTCGACTCATGAGCGCCCGACCGATGACGAGCATCTGCTGCTCGCCGCCGCTGAGCGTGCCAGCGAGCTGCTTGTGCCTCTCGCCCAGGCGAGGAAAGCGCGAGTAGACCCGCTCGAGCCCCTCCGGGATCGCAGCCGCGGACCGCACCCACGCGCCCATCACCAAGTTCTCGCGCACACTCAGCTCGGCAAACACCTCGCGACCCTCGGGCACGCACGCGAGGCCATGCTGTACACGTCGCCCGGTATCCCACGAGTCGATACGTTGGCCGTCGAGCGTGACCTGCCCGCGCTCGGGTTGGTCCTCGATCAGGCCCATGATGGTGCGGATCAGCGTGGTCTTGCCGGCGCCGTTGGGGCCGAGCACCGCTACCATCTGGCCGGGGCGCACGTCCACGCTCACGCCGCGCAGCACCTGCAGGTACTTGCCGTAGAAGACCTCCAGGTTTCGGCAGGCGAGCAGCGGCGCGTCGCTCATGTCAGCCCGGCCCCGATGGCGCCGTGCGTGGCCTCGTCGTCGCCGAGGTAGGCGCGGATCACGTCCGGGTCCTTCATTACGTCACCGGGCGCGCCGTCCGCGATCTTCAGCCCGTGATCCAGCACCACCACCCGGTCGCTGATGCCCATCACCAGGCCCATGTCGTGCTCCACCAGGGTCACCGTGACGTTCATCTCGTCGCGGATGTCGCGCACGGCGTGCACCATGTCCTCCTTCTCCTCCGCGTTCATCCCTGCGCTCGGCTCATCCAGCAAGAGGAGGCTGGGCTCGAGGGCCAACGCCCGGGCCAGCTCCACCTTCTTGCGCACGCCGTAGGACAGGTGCATCACGAAGCGGTCCCGCGCGAACTGCAGATCGAGAAAGTCCAGGATCTCCTCGGCACGCTTGCGCTGGGCAACTTCCTCGTCGCGCACGCGCCGGGAGAAGAGCAAGCCAGCGATGGTGCCACTTCGCATGTGCCGGTGCCGGCCGAGCAAGACGTTGTCGAGCACGGTCATGCGCGCGAACAGCTCGATGTTCTGAAAAGTCCGCGCCACACCCAGCTCCGCTACCTGGTCTGGGCGAAGATCGCTCAGCCGCCGGCCCGCGAGCATGACCGTCCCCGCGTCGGGGCGGTACACGCCCGTGATGCAGTTGAACAGCGTGGTCTTGCCGGCGCCGTTCGGTCCGATCAGCGCGACGATGGCGCCCCGCGGGACGTCGAACGAGACGTCGGCGAGCGCTTGGACGCCGCCGAACCGGATCCCGACGCCCTGCACCTGCAAGAGCGCGGGCTCGGGCTTCACCTCGGGGGCTCGAGCCACTCCGTCAGCTTCTGCCACTTTCCTCCCTGCGCCTTGGCCAGGTACAGCTGATCGGAGCCCAGGCGCCGATCGGCGCCGAACGTGATGGGCGGGCCCAGGGGTCCGACCTCCCAATGGGGGCCGCCGGCTTGCCAGCCTGAGAGCGCGTTGAAACCCTCGTACAGCTTCTCGCGCGTCAGCTCCTTGCCCGCGCGCTGCATCGCCTCGGCCAGCGGCTGCATGAAGAGGAAGCCCGCCATGGTGAAGGTGCCGGGCGGCGCCTTCTCGCCGCCATGCTTCTGCAGAATCTCCCGGTACTTCGCGGCCGCCGGATCGTCCGAGTCGGGCAGGATCGACGCGGCGGCGGTGATGGTGCCCTCCCACGCCTCCCCCGCCAGCTTGAACAGCACCGGATCGCTGAGCACGAAGCTGGTCACCAGCGGGGGCTTCTTCTTCTGCGCATCCAGCGTCTTGACCAAGGTAATGGCCTGCTTGGGCGCGGCATAGAGCACCAGCACGTCAGGCGACTGGGCAGCGATCTGGCTCGCCTGCCCACTGAGATCCGTGTCCGTCGGCTGGGTCGAGACCGCGACCACGACCTGTGCGCCCTCGTGGCGCGCGACGCCCTTCTTCACGCCTTCGAGCCCTTGCTTGCCGAAGTCGTCGTCCTGGTAGAGCACCGCCACCTTCTTGGCACTCATCGTCTTCACGACGTAGTCGCCCAGCGTCTGGCCCTCGCTCTCGTACTTGGGGAACACCGTGTAGACGTTCTTCTTGCCGCCCTCGGACCAGTACTTGTCGCCCGATGCGGGTGTGAAGAATGGCACGCCCTTCTGCTCCAGGTAGTCCGCGACGGCGCGACCGTTCGCGGTGCCGATCCCGCCGACGATCGCGAACACGTTCTCCTTCTCGACGAGCTCGCGCACGACGCCCGGTGTCTTGGAGGGGTTGTATTGATCGTCGCGGTAGATGAACTCTAGCTTCCTGCCGTGAATGCCGCCCTTCTCGTTGAGGTGGGCGACGTAGGCTTCCATGCCGCGCAGCAGCGTCCCCCACTGAGCCGCTGGACCGGACAACGGACCGTAGCTTCCGATCTTGATCGTGGTGTCCGTGACGCCGGGTACCTGGGCGCTGGGCTGTGCGGGCTTGTCCCCGCTGCCCATGCCTTGGCCCCCAGCTTCGCGCTTCTCGCAGGCGAGAGCGCACAGGGCGGTGCTGACGAAAATCAATCCCAGATCTCTTCGACGTATCGCTCTTTTCACGGCTTCGAGCCTCCCTCGGACGAACGGACTCGGCGCTCGGGCGCGCCGAGCGGGTCGTGTAACCCGATCTGCGCTGGTGCCGCAACGCAAGTCGGGCCGGTGAGCGAGCTTCGCAGCCGTGGCCGGCCCAAAATGAGGCGGTCAGCCGCGCTCGGAGCGAGCAAGAGCCGCGCCCCACTCCCTCACGCTGACCCCGAGCGAGTGCGCCCGCCGCAGCAACCAGGGTGCGCGATCGAGCCAGGCCGCTCGGCGGTCGCGCAGCCGGACCAGCTCGTCGACGAAGTCCTCGGGGGAGCAGAAGGCGTGCGCGCGGAAGCTGTAGTAGCGCGGGTAGCGGATGAGCGCTGCGGCCACCAACTCGTCCACGCTGAGCCGTCGGCCGCGACGCTCCGGCGGATGCATGTCCCGGGTCAACCCCCAACCGCAGTAGAAGGGCTGACCCCAGGTGACGACGGTGATCCCGCGCAGCAGGGCCTCGAAGCCCACGAGGGACGTCATGGTGTGCACCTCGTCGGCGACGGCGAGGCAAGCGGCAACGGACGCGTCCTCGACCAGCTCGTCCCACAGTCTGGCGCCGCCGGGCTCGACGTGTCCGCGGCGGTTGCCGATCACCACGTCGGGGTGAGGCTTGTACAGAACGTGCCACCCCGGGCGCGCCTGCCGCACCGCGCGGAGCAGCGCTTCATTGCTCCGGACATGAGGGCTGCCGAGCGTGACCGAGGCATCGTCCTCGACTTGCCCCGGCACGAACGCCACGGGTTGGTCGGTTCGCGCCCGCGTGCGGAGCGCCCCCGGCGTCGCGGCGTTGTACTTGCTCAGGCCGTGCTCCACGATCCGGCTGCGGAGGCGCGCGGCGCGCTCGAGCTCGGCGGGGGTGAAGCTCTCGGTTTGAAGCGACGTCTCCAAGTCGCTCGCGGCGCGGGGATCGTAGTAGATCCCGCGGGAGTCCAGGACGAGGGAGCCGGGGGGCGTCAGCTCCGAGCCGAGCCGGACCGAGCGCAAGAATCCATCCTCCATTCGCCACACCTCCGCGCCGATGCGGGCGGCCAACTCCGACAGCTCGGCCGGGCGCCGCGAGCCCCACGCCACCAGCGTCGACGACGCGCTCGCCCCCTTCCGGACCGCCTCGCTGCAGGACGCGACGAAGCGCACCTCGCTGTCCGGGCCGCCCAGATAGCGACGGACGAAGGGGCGCTTCCAGCGCGAGAACCCGAAGCAGAAGAAGGCCCGAGCGTTGCTCGCGAACTGCTCGCGCTGCAGCGCCAGGTGCTCGATCACCTGCTCGGCGTCGCAACGCTCGCCGGACAGGGGGTGAAGGTAGATCGGGTACAGCAGCAGCGTCGCCGCGACCAACTGTTCGAGGCTGCGCGGGCGACCACGGCGCGGGATCCGCCGCTCATCGGTGGTGAGACCCCAGCCGGCGTAGAATGGCGCCCCGAAGCAGGTGACCGGCACCCCCGCCAGCAGGGCATCGAACCCGAGCTGCGACGTGCAGACGTAGGCGTGGCTGGTCCGTCGCAGCAGCGCGACGGGGGTAGCGCGCCCGGCCCAGAGCTCGACGCCCAGCGAGCGGGCCCGGTCCGCCAGGTAGCCGCGCTTCCTACCGGAGGAGACCTCGGGGTGCACCTTGACCACGACGCGGTGACCGGGGTGTCTCTGCCGTGCCGCTTCGAGCATCCGGTGGAAGGTGGTCGCGTCGGCCAGACCCTGCGCGACGGAGGCGTCGTTCCGCGTCTGGTCGGCGACCAGCACGATGGGTCGAGGGTCGTCCGAGGGCAGCGCAGTCCGAGTCGAACTCGCGTTGTACTTGGAGAGCTCGGCCTCCACGATGCGTTCGCGACAGCGCCGAGCGCGCTCGAGCAACTCGGCGTCCAACAGCGGGTCGCTGGCGTCTGCGCGCGCGAGCAGCGCCTCCAGGCGCGAGGGCTGGCGCGCGTCGTAGTAGATGCCGACGTCATCGACCACGAGCGAGAGCGGCGGATCGCGCCGTCCCAGACCAACCGAACGCAAGAAGCCGTCTTCGAGCGCCAAGTACGGCAGCCCGTGCCGCGCCGCGTAGGCGCGGGCGCCGTCCGCCGTCGGCTTGTGTCCCCAGCCCGCGACCGCGTCGATGCGCCCGGCCTGCGAATCCCTCGGGCGAAGCACGAGCCGCTCGGCGCCGAGGGCCGCCCGGAGACCCCGTAAGCGATACACGCCCAGCGAGAACACAGCGACGCACGCGTGCCGCGGATCGCCATTTCCGGCGACCGTCACGGGGCCTCGTGGGCGGTGCGAGCCCGAAGCACCTGCGCGGCGCGCTCGAGATCCGCCTCGGTGTCCACCCCGGGCAGGGGGGGGTCGGCGGTGACGGTGACGTGGATCCCCAGCCCGAGCCACAGCGCGCGTAGCTGTTCGAGAGACTCGAGCCGCTCCATCGGCGCCGGTGGCGAGTCAGCGAGTCGCCGTAGGGTGCCCACCGTGTAGGCGTACAAGCCGACGTGACGGAGGTAGGCCGATGCGTCGGGCAGCTCAGTCGCAATCCGGCCGGCCTCGAAGTGATCACGCGCCCAGGGCAGCGGCGCACGGCTGAAGTAGAGCGCCATGCCGCGCGCATCGGTCACCACCTTCACCGCGCTGGGGTCGAACAACTCGGCGCCACCACCGACGGCGGTGGCGAGCGTCGCAATCCCCGCTTCAGGATGGGCAGCCAACGCGGCGGCCACGCTCTGCACATGCTCGGGCTCGAGCAGTGGCTCGTCCCCTTGCACGTTGACCACGATGGTATCGTCGGGCAGCGCGCGCGCCAGGGCGGCCTCGGCTAGGCGATCGGTTCCCGAGACATGGTCCGCGCGCGTCATCACCACCGTGCCGCCGGCTGCCTGGACAGCACGAGCGATGCGCGCGTCGTCCGTCGCGACCCAGACGAAGTCTGCTCCAGCGGTGAGCGCGTTCTCCAGCACGCGCACCACCAGCGGCTTGCCCGCCAGGTCCCTCAGCGGCTTGCCGGGGAGCCGCGTGGAGCCGTAGCGCGCGGGGATGATGATGCCGAAGCGCGTCCGAGCAGGCACCAGGGGCGTGGTCGTCGCTGCCAGCTTCACCGCCGGCGAGTCTACCCCAACGAAGCAGCTGTGGGTCGGTCACTCGCTCGGCGCGGGAGGGAGCTCCGCGTAGGGCCTGCGCTTGACCACCCGGTCGAGCTCCACGAGCACCTCGAGCAGCTCAGCCATGCGTCCGAGGGGCCACATGTTGGGCCCGTCGCTGGGCGCAGCGTCGGGGTTCGGATGCGTCTCCATGAACAAGCCCGCGACGCCAGCGGCCACGGCGGCCCGCGCGAGCACGGGGATCATCTCGCGCTGCCCTCCGGTCCGGTCACCGAGACCGCCAGGCTCTTGGACCGAGTGGGTCGCGTCGAACACGACCGGGCAGCCCGTCTGCCGCATCACCGCGAGCGAGCGCATGTCGGCCACGAGGTTGTTGTATCCGAAGCTCACGCCACGCTCGCACACCATGATCTGCTCGTTGCCGACGGACCTACACTTGTCCACGACGTGGCGCATGTCCCAGGGCGCCAGGAACTGGCCCTTCTTGACGTTGGTCGGCTTGTTCGCCGCCGCTACCCGCAGGAGGAAGTCCGTCTGACGCACCAGGAACGCCGGCGTCTGCAGCACGTCCACGACCGCCGCGACCTCGTCGATGGGCGTGTTCTCGTGTACGTCCGTGAGCACCGGCACGCCAACCTGCCGCTTGACCTCATCGAGCACGCGCAAGCCTTCCGCCATGCCCACGCCGCGGTAGGAGCGTGCCGAGCTGCGGTTGGCCTTGTCGTAGCTGGCCTTGAACACGAACAGCAGCTCGTGACGCGCGGCGATCTCCCGCAGCTGCCCGGCGATGTCCACGGCCATCGAGCCGGGCTCGATGGCGCAGGGCCCCGCGATCAGGAACAGCGGCCGATCGCTGCCTACCTCGCGCCCGAAGAGCTTCATGGCTCGCTGCCGGGCCAGGGGTCACTCATCGAAGATGTCCGCGATGCCCACGACCCGACCGTCTTCGTTCACGACGACCAGCGCCTTGATGCGCAGACGGCGCATGCGCTCGCTCGCTTCGTGCGCGAGCACGTCCTGCCGTATGGTCACCGGCGGCTTGGTCATCACGCTCGACAGGGGCAGCGAGAGCAGGTCCCCGCGGGAGTGCAGGCCCCGCCGGAGATCCCCGTCCGTGACGATACCGACGGGTCGGCGCTCGGCGTCCACGATCACCACCAGGCCACAGCGCCCCGCGCTCATGGTGAGCAGCGCTTCGCGCACGGTGACGTCCGCCGCTGCCAGCGGGAGGTCCCGGGTCTTCATCGAGTCCGCCACGCGGTCGTTCAGTCGCCGACCGAGCGCGCCACCGGGGTGGAAGCGAGCGAATTCCTCCGCCGTGAAGGCTCGCTTGTTCATCAGCGCGACGGCCAGCGCATCGCCGACGGCGAGCATGGACAACGCGGACGTGGTGGGCAGTAGATTGTGCGGACAGATCTCGGCGTCCACCGAGACGTCGAGGACTGCATCCGCGGCGCGAGCGAGGGGTGACCGGCCATCGCCCACGATCGCGATCAGCGCGACTCCGAGCTCTCTGAAGTAGGGCAAGAGCCAGACCAGCTCGCCTGTGCTGCCGCTGTTGGAGACGAGCACCATGACATCCGCGCGGGTGACCATGCCCAGATCCCCATGCGAAGCCTCGGCGGCGTGCAAGAACGCGCTCGGCGTGCCCGAGCACGAAAAGGTCGCGGCCAGCTTGCGGCCAATCAACCCAGACTTGCCCACGCCGCACACGACGACCCGGCCGCGGCACTTCAGCATCAACTCGACGGCGGCGCAGAACTCCCTGTCCAAGCGCGAAGCCACGTGTCGCAGGGCGCGAGCCTGCGCCTCTAGACCGGCGCGCGCCTCTCGCAAGAGCTCGTCGCTGTCGTCATCGCTCGAGGCGGCAGCGCGTACCAAGGACAGATTCATGAGATTGCCCTCCCAGCCAGCAGACTGAAGTCAAGTGGTCAAGCAGCTAGCAAGTGGATCGGGGGTCGTCAAGCGCGCCTGCGGGAAGCCCAGGCCCCGCGCGTGGGTGACCGGGCCCGGTCGGGTGTCAAAACCGCCCCCCCCAGCATCCCGGGATTGTGGCCGGTGCGCGCCGTGGTAAGTGTGGCGGCGATGACTCGCTGGCGCCTGCGTAGTGGCACGCTGTGCGGGCTCAGCGTGCTCTGTCTGCTGGCCACGTCCGTTGGGTGCGGAGCCGCGCAGAGCGAGCAGCCCGGGGTCGATGCTCCGGGCGGTGGCGTCGTGCCGGCCAAGACGAGCGTCGAGCGACGCGTGCTCGAGCTGCTCGACACGCTGCCGTCAGGCGCTGCACAGCAAGTCGAGGACAGCACGGTGCAAGCCACCGCCCCCTACTTCGCTGCTAGCGGGCGGCGCTGTCGCCAACTGACGATCACCTCGGCCGGACGCCCC
Source organism: Polyangiaceae bacterium (assembly GCA_019637295.1). Taxonomy (GTDB): domain Bacteria; phylum Myxococcota_A; class Polyangia; order Polyangiales; family Polyangiaceae; genus JACKEA01. Next base: position 133,552 of record JAHBVX010000011.1, on the reverse strand, counting down.
CCCGACGCCCCGCGGCTGGCGTGCCAGGAAGGTTCACGCTGGCACTACGTACCGACGGTGGTCGTGGGCCCGGCGAACTGAGCGCGCTCACTTCCCGAAGGCGAAGCTCAGCCCCAGGAGCACCTCGGGAGAGAACGCCATTCCGCCGCCCTCCTTTTGGTGCGCGTCGAGCCGGAGGTCGAGCCGCGGGGCGATCATGTCCGTCACGAAGTATTTCGCTCCCAGGCCGAGCCCGAGCAGGAAATCCGTGTCGGAGCCCTGAGCGTCCGAGGTCCCGTGGAGCATGCCGGCGCCCACCAGGGCGAAGGGCACGAACCCGCCGGCCGGGAGTTGCGCGACGACGTGCGCGCGCGCGATGTTGAAATCCGCCGAGCCGTCGGGCTCCACGCCACCGAAGCCGTGTGCGTACTCCGCCTCCAAACCCATGAACTTGATCGGGAAGTACCCGGCGCGCAGACCGATCAGCGCGGCAGGTCGCTTGTAGGAGCGGCGGAAGAACCGCTCCTCGTGGAGGTTGTGCGCGCGCGACACGAACAGCGCACCACCGAACAGCCCCAGCTCGATGGGCTGGTGCGCCGCCTTGGCGGGTGGGTCGTAGAAGTCCGGGTCCGGCTCGGGCTCGATGTCCGGAGGGGGCTCGGTCGGCTCGGTCGGCTCGGTCGGCTCGGTCGGCTCGGTCGGCTCGGTCGGCGGCGGCGCGGCGGCGGCCTCGAGCGCGGCGAGCCGGTCCTTCGCCGCAGCCGTTCGCTCCGCGCCCAAGCTGTCGAACTTCTCGTTCGCGATCACGCGCTTGTAGGCCTCGATGGCCTCCGCGCCGCGCTCGAGCTTGTCGAGGCTCTGCGCGATCCAGAACTGGGCGTGTGGCGTGGGCAGGATCTCGTCCGCCTTCTTGAAGCTCTCCAAGGCGCCCGCGAAGTCGCCGGCCTTGAACGCCTTCTCGCCCTTCGTGTACGCCGTCCGCGCGTCGTCCCGCTTCTTCTGCTCCGCTGCGGAGGGCTTGCCCTGCGCGCTCGTCGGCGTCGACACCACGCTCGTCAGCGAGGCGCAGGCCAATCCGATGACCATCGGGATGACCCGGTAAGATCGTTCTAAGTTCACGTCGTCCTCCTCTCGACCATCGAGTAGTTGGACCGTACTTTATGACAATCGCGCTGCCGAGCCCCAAAATCGGCAAACCGGTGTTCGGCGCGTGCAAAAACTGATATCTCCGCCGCCAGTCGTGCCCGGGCCACGTTGCTCGGTCCTCGCGGGGCGCGACTTCGGCTAACCATGTCGGGATCCAGGCTGAATGGGGGCCGCCAGGCCAGCGCTGGACGGCGCGACCCGCCGGCTGCTTCCCGCGCCTCGCCATCGCCACTCGACGCGCTGAGCGGCCAGCGGGTCCTGCTGCTCCAGGGGCCCGCCGGCCCGTGCTTCCGTCGCCTCGCTCGATTCCTCGAGCAGCGGGGCGCGCGGCTGACCAAGGTCAACTTCAACGCGGCGGACGACCTGTTCTTCTCGGGGCCGGGGGTGATTCGCTTCCGCGACCCCTTCGACGCGTGGCCAGCGTTCTTCGACCGGGTCGTCCGCGAGCACGCCATCGACGCCATCGTCGTGTTCGGCGACACGCGCCCGCTGCACGAGCTGGCCATCCTGCGCAGCCGTGCGCTCGGGCTCCGGGCGTTCGTGCTCGAGGAGGGCTACCTCAGGCCCGACTTCGTGACCGTCGAAGAGGGTGGCGTGGGCGGGCGCTCCGGGATCCCCAAGGACCCGGACTTCTATCGCTCCCTCGTTCCCACCGAGCTGCCTCCCCCGAGACCCGTGGGCAACACGCTCGCGCCCGCAGCCCTGTACGCCACGCTCTACGCCTGCGCCCACGCCCTCGGTCGCGCGCGCTATCCGCACTATCGCCACCATCGAGACATCCGCCCGCTCCGGCAGGCGGCTCGCTGGGTGCGAGGCGGCGCGCGCCGAGTCTGGCACGGGGTCCGGGATCACGAGCTCGATCGGCGCCTGGCCTCGGCCGATTTCCCACCCTTCTTCTTGGTGCCGCTGCAGGTTCACCTGGACGCCGCCGTCCGAGACTCGGATTTCCCGGACGTGCGCGACTTCATCGCCACCGTCGTCGAGTCCTTTGCTCGCCACGCGCCGCAAGACTGCGTGCTGGTGGTGAAGGATCATCCCCTGGATCGACCCTATCGAGACTACCGCGCGCTGCTCACGGAGCTGTCAGCGGCTCACCGGCTCGGAGAGCGTCTGCGCCACGTGGACGTGATTCACTTGCCCACCGCGCTGGCGCGGGCACGCGGCACCGTGGTGATCAACAGCACCGTGGGTCTGTCTTCCCTGTTCCATCAGACCCCGGTCAAGTGTCTGGGCCGAGCGGTGTACGACATGAGCGGACTGACGCACCAAGGACCTCTGGACCAGTTCTGGACGTCACCCGGCGCCGTCGACGGCGAGCTGTACCTGCGCTTTCGCTACTGGCTGCTCACCAACAACCAGATCAACGGCAGTGTGTGGACCGAGCTGTGGCCTTGATGATCTCGAGGTGGCGCCAGGTGACCGCCTTCGCCTCGGCCCTGCACCTGTGGGCGCAAGCGACAACGGCAGCCGAGGAGCGACTCGAGCAGGCTCCCCTCGGCGCCTTCCTGGATCACGACGGGCGGGTGCGGGAACCGGGTCACGGCTACCTGCGACACCTCGAGGGCCGACGACCCGGCCACCTGCTGACCGTTGCTGAAGAGCTGTCCTTCCTCGGCGCGGGCACGGTCTGGTACTGGCTGGACAAGAACCGCAACGTCGCAGACTGGGACTTCCCGAGCTGGGAGCAGCGCTTCACCCTCGAGGCCTGGCGCTACGACAACAACCACTTCCCGATCAACTTCCTGGGCCACGCGCTGAACGGAGCGGCATTCTACGGGCTGCCGCGGGCCAATGGGCACGGCGTTGGGGTCTCGGCGGCGTACGCCTTCGGCACCTCCTTCGCGTGGGAGTTCCTGCTGGAGTTCCGCGAGAAGGTCAGCGTGAACGACCTGGTCGTCACTCAAGGCGCCGGCATGGTGATCGGCGAGTTCGCCGCCAAGCTGTGGCACTACGCTAGCGGACTGCCGCCGGGGGCGAGCGGCAGGCAGCGAGCCGTGGCCGCGACCATCGGCTTCCCGGTCTGGGTCAAGCGCCGCGCCTACGGCGAGTCGGAGGTCGTACCCGGTCCCTACGACGAGCGCGGGCTCGCCACCGCCATCGGCAAGCGCCTCGCCGTCGGCTACGAGCTGCGCCGACACGCGTGGGACGACCGCAGCGCGACGCTGCAGGGCGTGACCCTCGGCGGACGGCTGTCCACGCTGCCCGGCGAGGGCCGACCGGGGCGCTTCGACTTCTTCTTCCACGAAGCGGACGTCGCTCGCCTGTCCTTGTTCGCCGGCGCGGGGCCCCGGGGGCGCGAGGTCGATCTGCTCTCGGATCTGCTCCTGCTCGGACTCCACACCCAGTCGCTGGACCTGAGCGGCGACGGGGCCGCGGCCACCTTCGGGTTGGCCATGGGGTACCGCTACCGCTTCCGCGTGCTCGACGGCCACAACGATCGCCTGGGCATCGTTCACTTGCCCGGCCCCGGCATCGACGCGACGTTTCGCGCCGGGCCGGCCGAGGTCTCGCTCACGGGTCGCCTCAGCGGGGACTTCGCCGGCATCAACGCGCTGGCGTACGGGCGGTGGGCGGACGCGAACCTCCGCCCCGGAGACCGACCCAAGTCGATCTTGCGCAAGCACGGCTACGCCTACGGCTGGGGCGCCTCCGCGCGGCTGGGCGCCGAGCTGAGCCTGCCCCCGCTCGACGCGCGCGCCACGGCGGCGCTGGGCAGCTATCGCTCGCACGAGGGTCTCGATCGCGTGCAGGAGGAAATCACGCACGATCCCTCCGGCAGTGAGCGAGTGTTCGAGCTGGACGCGAGCCTCGGCGTCGCACTGCCGCTGCTGCCCGTGCGGCTCGGCGTCGGTCACGCGCGGAGCGAGCGCGCCTCACAGCTCGGCCCCTTCGCAACCGAGCGCGCGCTCCGGACCTGGAGTGCGACCCTGGCCCTGACCCCGTGAGCGGGCGCCATCGCCAGCCGAGACAGGGTAGTGATAGGCTCGCCCGCCAAACGCATGGCGTCACAGTCCCAAGCCAACGCTAGCGCGCCGACGGTCGCACGCGGCAGCCTGCTCGCCTACAGGACCTTCGACGCATCCGACAGCGTGTCGCTCGAGGACGCCAGAGCGCTCTTGCTCTCCGCGGAGCGAGGCCGGGCGAGCGTCGAGTTCCGGCGCCCTCCGCGTCGCGAGCTCGGAGCCCTGCAGGAGTCGGCGCTGCCCCTGTGCGTCGAGCTGGGCCCACGCCGGCTCGATGTCGCCGGTGCCGAGGTGCTGTGCAGCGCGTCGGCTCGCCTGTTCGACTACGGCACGATCTCCGTCACCTTCGAGCTACCCATCCCGGAGCTGACGACCCTGAGTGACGTCGCCGAGCTGGCCGATGCGCTGCAAGAGTCCGTGGCGCTCTCGACCTTGGCGGAGGCGGAGTACGAAGGCATCACTCAGAAGATCGGGCCGGCGCTCAGCGGACGGCACCCGCCCGCTGCCGTTCAGAGCTATGTGGTCGTGTTCATCGAGCAGCTGGAGCCCGCTCTGCCACCCTCCGTGCTGCTCGAGTGGGCCGAGCTGCCGAAGCTGGTCGCCTGCGAGCGCGATGGCGGACTCGCCAGCGAGCAACAGCGGCAGGACCTGCTGCGCACGACCGACGCGTATCGCGCCGACGATTTGGTGGTGATCGGCTCCGCGTGCGCGCTGGTGCTGGAGCCCGGCGGAGAGCGCGACGTCCCCGAAGTCATCGAGCTGGCGCGCGCGCAACTGGCGCAGCTGGTGAACTACGACGCCCAACTCGACCGTGAGCTGAGCGCCGCCCACCGGGACCTGGATCGGTCGGCGCTGCGGGTCGCGCTCTACAGCCCCTTCAGCTCCACCGTCCGGCGGCTCTCGCGGCGCCGCTTGGAGCTGGCAGCCTTCACCGAGCGCGTGGACAGCGCGCTCAAGATCGTCTCGGACGCCTATCTGGCTCGGATCTACACCAAGGCCAACGAGCGGTTCGCGCTGCCGGACCTCAAGCATCGCGTCGCGCACAAGCACCGCTTGCTCCAGGAATTCTACACGGCGCTCAAGGACGAGGTCTCGATGGTGCGCAGCGTGAGCTTGGAGGTGCTGATCGCGCTGATGATCCTGCTGGAGGTCATCTTCGCGCTCACCGGTCACTGAGGCTGTGCTGGCTCGCCTCTGCGCACCGACTGCTGCCGCGCCCGTCGAGCTCGTGGGGTCCGCTCTCCTTGTCGGGCCGGCGCGGGAACGGCGCGACGCGTACGAGTCGAGCGGGGAGGCAGAGCCGCGGCTTCAACCCTGGTACATCTCGTCGATCAACGCTCGATATTTGTCCTCGATGATCTTGCGACGAACCTTGAGCGTGGGGGTGAGCTCGCCTTCGTCGCGATCCAGGCGCCGCTGCAGGATTCGGAAGCGCTTGACCGCCTCGACGTGGGTCAGGGTCTCGTTCACGGCGTTGACCTCGGTCTGGATCAGCTCGCCCACCTCCGGGCTCTTGGCCAGCTCCGCGTAGGCGCCGAACTGAACCCGATTCTTCTGCGCCCAGTCCACCAGGTTGTCCTCGTCCAAGATGATCAACGCGGTGACGAACTTGCGTCGCTCACCGATCACCACCGCGTCGTGGATGAACGGGCTGGTGCGCAGCTTGCTCTCGATCAGCTGTGGTGCGATGTTCTTGCCGCCGGAGGTGATGATGAGATCCTTCTTGCGATCCGTGATGCGCACCCTCCCGCTGGCGTCGAGCTCGCCGACGTCCCCCGTGTGGAGCCAGCCCTCGGAGTCGATGGTCGCCCGGGTAGCCTCGGGCTCTTTGTAGTAGCCGAGCATCACGCCGGGGCTGCGCGCCAGGATCTCCCCGTCATCGGCGATGCGCAGCTCGAGCTCCCCCACCGGCAGCCCCACGGTTCCGAGGGGCGAGTGGCCGGCAGGATTGACCGTGATCAGCGCCGAGCTCTCGGTCTGGCCGTAGCCCTCGACCAGCGGCACGCCGATGGACTGAAAGTAGTCGATCACGTCCGGAGAGATGGGGGCGGCACCCGAGATGGCGAAGCGCAGCCGATCGAAGCCGAGCTTCTCCCGCAGCGGAAGGAGCACGGCGCGGTCCGCGAGCAGGTAGCGCGCGCGTAGAGCCGGCGGCACGGCCGCGTCCGGGTCGCGACCTTCCGCTAGAGCGGCCTGACGGCAGCGATTGACGGCACGCCCAACCCCTACCGCCCACGCGTACGCCAGCCGCTTGGCGACGCTCGCGTCGCGCATCCGAAGCTCGACACCGTTGTAGAGCTTCTCCCAGATGCGCGGGACGGCGAAGAAGACGTGCGGGCGCACCTCGGCGAGGTTCTGTGTCACCGTGTCGAGGCTCTCGGCGAAGCTGACGACCGAGCCGTTCACCACTTGGTTCATCACCGTGATGGTGCGCTCCGCGATGTGACACAACGGAAGGAAGCTGAGCAGCTCGTCTTCGGGGCGCGGCTGCAGGAGCGCGTGGATGGCGCGGCTGCTCCAGGCCAGGTTCCTGTGACTCAGCATCACTCCCTTCGGCGGCCCGGTGGTTCCGGAGGTGTACACCAGGATGGCCAGGTCGTCGGGCGTCACCGCGGCGAGTCGTCGTTCACGTTCGGCCTCGGTCCGCTCGAGCGCGTCCGCGCCCAGCTGCATGAAGGCATCCCAGGTCATCACTCCGTCGTCCTGGAAGCGCGAGAGCCCCTTGGGGTCGATCACCACCACGCGAGCGAGCGGGTGCGAGCCTCGAAGCTCGAGCACCTTGTCGAGTTGCTCCTCGTTCTCGACCACGAGCAGGCTCAGCTCCGCGTGGCCGACGATGTACGCCACCTGCTCGACGGCGCTCGTGGTGTAGAGCGCGCAGGTGACGCCCCCCGCGGCGAGCACTCCGAGATCCGTCATCAGCCACTCCACTCGGTTCTCGCTGATGAGCCCCACGGCTTCGCCCGGCCGCAGCCCGAGCTCGATCAGGGCCGCGGCGACCGTCCGCACCCCCTCGGCGTAGTCCGACCAGGACAGCTCTTCCCACAGCCCAAGGCGCTTTCTACGCAGGGCGACGCGGCTGCCGTGGCGCCGGGCGCGCTCGAAGAAGAGCGCAGCGATGGGCAGCCCCGGGGGCTGTGCTGGGGATTCTGCCGGCGCTCCCTGCTTCGGGGTGAGCATCATCGCCCAGGCAGTATACCCACGGATCGCTTCCCGCCCGCACACCGTCCGCTCTCACGTATACTCCGCCGCCGTGACGCGGGATCTGAAGCGGGACCATCGCGAGGATTTGTCCCTGCTGGAGGGACCCAAGTCGCGCGCCGCCGCGCTCGCCGCCATCGCGTGCCTGTTGTCGTGGGCGTTCTGGGGCTCGACCTTCGCCGTGTTCATCGGAGCGAACCTGGCGCTGATGGTGGTGGCGGCGCTCGGGCTGAACCTGCTCGTGGGTTATACGGGTCAGATCTCCCTCGGGCACGCCGCGTTCCTGGCCATCGGCGCCTACGTGCACGTGATCCTCTACACCCAAGGCGCGCCGCTGCTGGTCGGGGTCTTGTGCGGGGCAGCGGTGGCCGGCGTGTGCGGATTCCTGATTGGCATCCCCGCACTACGCCTCGAGGGACCGTACCTGGCGATCGCGACCCTCGGCTTCCAGGTCGCGATCGATCAGGTGCTGGGCCGCTGGGATTCGGTGACGGGCGGTCGTATGGGACTGGGGGTGCCGGCGCCGGAGCTCTTCGGGTTGCCCCTGAACGACGTTCGCCACTACTTCCTGCTCTGCTCGGCCGTGGCCGTGCTCACCATCCTGGGCGTCTACAACCTGGCGCGAAGCCGCGTGGGTCGCAGCTTCGTGGCCGTGCGCGACAACGACATCGCCGCGCAAGCGATGGGGGTGAACCTGGTGCGCACCAAGACCCTCGCGTTCGCGCTGAGCGCGTTCATCACGGGGCTGGCCGGCGCGCTGTATGCGCACCTGTTCGATCGCATCAACCCCAGCAATTTCACGCTGATCATGTCCATAGAGCTCTTGGTCATGGTCGTCGTCGGGGGCCTCGGCTCCGTGCTCGGCTCCGTGCTCGGCGCGGCGCTCTTGGTGCTGCTGCCCCACGCCCTGGCGGGATTCCGAGACTTCCAGGTGTTGATCGTGGGCGTCATCCTGATCGCCGTGCTGCTGTTCGAGCCCATGGGCATGCGAGGCCGCTGGCTGCGCATCAAGTACTACTTCAAGGCCTGGCCGTTCTGAGGGTCCACTCGTGACACGCCTGCTACAAGATCTGATCAACGGCCTGAGCGCGGGAAGCCTGTACGCGCTGCTCGCGGTGGGCATCGTGCTGATCTACAAGAGCAGCGAGGTCTTGAACTTCGCCCACGGCTCGTTCGCCATGCTCTCCACCTTCGTCGCCTACCACCTGGCCACGCGCCTCGGCCTCAGCCTTCCGCTGGCTATGGCGAGCGCGCTCGTCTCCGCGTTCCTCCTGGGCGCGCTGGCCTACCGAGGCCTGCTCTACCGCGCCCGACAGGGCGGCCCGCACGCGGTGGTCATGGTCACCATCGGCTGCCTGATGGTGGTCGAGGGCGCCGCCGGCGTGATCTGGGGCACGGACGTCAAGGAGTTCCACCACTTCTTCGCGGAGCCCCGCAGCATCGCCCTCGGCGCGGACGTCCGACTCGGCGTGCACGACGCCTGGATCATCGGCGCGGCCGTGGCGACCGCCGTGCTCCTGGCCGTGTTCTTCCGCTTCACGCGCGCGGGGATCGCGCTACGCGCCGTGCAGCAGAACGAGCTGGCCGCAGAGCTGATGGGTGTCCGCGTGGCGCGGGTGCACGCGCTCACCTGGGGCATCGCGACGCTGCTGGGCGCGATGGCGGGCCTGTTGGTGGTGCCGAAGCTGCTCCTCGACCCGGCGATGATGTTCTCCCCGTTGCTCAAGGCCTTCGCCGCCGCCGTGCTCGGTGGCATGAGCTCGGTCGCCGGCGCCATCATCGGCGGGTGGCTGCTGGGCATGACCGAAGCGCTGGCAGGCGCCTACGTCTCGACGGAGTTTCAGGCGACCATCGCGTTCATGATCATCGTCGTGGTGCTGGTGCTGCGACCCGAGGGGCTGCTCGGCAGCCATCGGCAGAAGAAGGTATGAAGTACTCGCTCCTGCTCTGCCTGTTGGCGGCGGCGTGCACGCCGCGGCGCGAAGACACGCGTCACCCGGCGGACTGCGCGGGGGGCGCGGCCCGGGCGCTGCGCGCGACACCGAGCGCGGCGCTCGAGCCCGCCGCACGGCTGGCCAGCCACGTGCTCAGCGCTCGAGTGCGCTTCACCGGAACGCTGCAGGGCAGCGAGGGGATCCAGGATTACGTGATCGTAGCGCCGGACGAGTTTCTGCGCGGCGACCCGGCCGCCCTCGGGAGCCGTCCGGGAGGCGAGCTTCCGCTGTTCGCGCCCGCCGGGTCGACCGCGCTCGCGGAGCTCGCGTGTCGCGAAGGTGACACCTTCTTGTTTCTGCTGTCTCCCGCGCCGGACCGTGTCGCGCCCGAGAGCGTCCGCCGGGTGTTTGGTGCGGGGGTCGTCACGGTCCACGCCGTGATCGGCGCGCACGAACGGGCCCGCCTAGAGCCCTAGGTCCAACGGGCCGCTCACTCAGCGCGGGCGGGTCTTCGGCCCCACTACGCTGAGCAAGATCCCCGTTGCCACGACCTCGCCGGCGCGGTCGAAGACGTCCACCGTGACCTCGAGCTCGCACCGCTCGCTGTCCGCCGGGACGGGGCAGCGTGACTCGGCGCGCAGCGTACCGCGCGCCTTCTTGAGGTAGTCGATGGTCATGCGCTTGACGATGAAGCGTGCGTCGTCGGGCAGCGAATAGGCGAGCGCGATGTTGCCGGCCAGCTCCACCAGGTTGGCCAAGGCGACGGCGTGCACGCTGCGCAGGTGATTGCGCAGCCCCCGGCGGTCCCGCAGCTCGACCTGCGCGTGACCGAGCCCGAGCGAGCGCACGGTCGCGCCGATGGTCGCGGTGTAGGGAGCGGCGCGGCCGACCATGCGCGAGAAGATGCGTGAGCCGCCGGGCACCGCCGCGAGCACGTCCCAGGCGGTTCGGATCACGTTGACGTTGGCGCCGTTGACGTCGCGCAGCAGCGCCGGGATGGCGGAGAGCTTCATGGCCGCGAACATAGCGCGGGCCGTGGACTTGACCCGACTTTTTCCGGCTGCATTGTGAACACCCGAGGGCTGGACTAAGCTCGCACCATGGATCGCCGCTCGTTCATCGTCGGCAGCACCGCACTCGTCTGGCTGCCCGGCTGCGTGTCGAAACCGACCATGCAGCTCAAGTACGCGCAAGTTCAGTCGGCCGGGCTGATGGGCATCGGCATGAACATCGTGATGAGCGTGCACAACGCGAACAAGTTCGACGTCCAGATCCGCAACGTCCGGGTCCGAACGACGATCCAAGACCGCTGGGCGCTACCCCCGCTGGCCTACAGTCCTAACATCTGGCTGCGAGCCAAGCACACGACGCCGGTGAACGCGCCCGTCATCATCCCTTGGCAGCTGGTCCCCCCGCTGCTCGGGGCCACCGCGTCGAGCCCCTCCATTCGGTACCACGTCGAGGGCGAAGCGGACGTCACCGCGACCAGCTCGCTCAACATCAAGAGCGACAACTACCCGGTCGACGAAGAGGGCACCATCCCCCGCGCGGCGCTGCTCGCGGCCGCCCGGGTCAACTTCCCGTACCTGCAGTAGCGCCATGACGTCGTGGCGCGTCGCTCTGCAGAGCACGAGGCTCGGGTGCCTGCTGGCCGCGCTCGGGGTGTGGGCCTGCGGGTCGGCCGCGAGCACCACGCCCGAGACGCGCGCCGCACCTACCCCTGCCCCCGCCGGATCGGACCTCGACGCTGCCGCGCCGCACCAACCCGAGGCTGCGGCAGCGACGAGCGCCGAGGCGGCGCCGGCGGACCTGCCCGCGGGCTCCTCGCCGCCACCGGGCGTCTCGCCGCTCGACGCCGCCGAGCGCAAGGAGGCCAACCAGACCTGCAAGCCGTTGCTCGATGCGCTCGAGAAGCAGGCCAAGAAGCAGAAGACGAAGGGGCCGGCGGTCGAGGTCGCCCTGTCCATCCTGCGGCAGCCGCCCAAGGTCTCGGGGATCGACGTCTCGCGCTGCGCGGAGCTCTTGATCCGCGACCTGCAGACCTACCGAGCGAAGGTGATCGAGAACGAGGCCATGAGCTCCCTGCGCATCCTGGGGCTCAACCTGTCCGCGGCGCTCGAGGCCGAGCCGCCGCAGGTGTGCCCGAGCGCGCCCCCCACCCCCGAGCCGCTGTCGGCTCTGGCCAAGGGAGCGGGCAGCACCGACCCGAGCGCGTGGCGCGCGCCGGGCTGGCAGTGCGCGCGCTTCGCCATCCAGGGTCCGCACCGTTTCCAGTACGAGCTGCGGGCCAGCCCCAGCGGCTACGAGGTCGTCGCTCGCGGCTATCCCGCCGGCGAGCTCACCGAGCTGTACGTACGCTACCCGATCCAGGACGGCCGGCTCGATCTCGACCAGCCCGTGCTGCGCCGGGCTCGGCCCTGACATTTTCGAGATCTTCCGGACGGGCAGCGCGTACCAAGCCTCTGACCGCCAGCCCTGTCACGAGTCGCCCACCGTGGGCGTTGAGCTGCGGTCCCTGATTGGAGGAGAGCATGTCCTGGTTTCGACGACTTCTAGGGTCGCCGCGCGCGCGGCGTGGTGTGGCCGCGAGCGCGGTCGTGTTGGCGGTCGGCGGCCTGGTCCTGGCGCGCTCCCCGGTGGCGAAGACCACCTTCGGGGAAGCGCTCTTGGCTGGCCAGAACGGCGCCGAATTCTCGGGGCCGGGGGCTCGTGGCACGCTGTCCCTCAGCCATGAGCTGACTCCCAGCGGCGGCCGGGAGGACATCTTCGCGGAGCTGCGGCTGCGCGCCAACGACGAGCGGATGGTCGCCGAGGAGCGCGCTCCCCTCTCCCTGGCGATCGTGTTCGATACCTCCGGCTCGATGTCGGGAGAGAAGATCGAGACGTCGAAGCGCAGCGTCCGCACGTTGATCGAGCGCATGCGTGACGACGACGAGGTCGCTTTCGTTCGCTACGACTCGAACCACTCACTGGTCCAGTCTCTCGCCCGCGTGGGACGAGTCCGGCAAGAACTGCTCCACAACATCAGCGACCTCCAGGCCAGCGGGGGCACCAACATCCCGCCAGCGCTGCGCGCCGGCGTACGCGAGCTGTCGCGGGCGTCCGGGTCTCGGGTGCGCCGCGTCGTGCTCGTCAGCGACGGGCTCGACAGCACCCGCGCCGAGGCAGAGAGCATCGCCCGCTCGGCAACGGACGAGCAGGTGACGGTCTCTGCGTTGGGCATCGGCCTGGACTTCGACGAAGGCTACATGGCCGCCGTGTCGAGCGCCGGGCGCGGCAACTTCGGCTTCGTACGCGACGCCGTCGCCTTGGCCGGCTTCCTGCAGCGTGAGCTGGACGAGACGGCGACCACCGTGGTGACTGATGCCCGGGCTCGCCTCACCCTGCCTGCCGGCATGCGCTTCGTGCGCGCCGTGGGCGCCGACGCCAACGTCCTGGGTGACGAAGTGGAGCTGCGCATCGGCTCGCTCTTCGCGGGCGACGAGCGGCGCGTGATCGTCCAGCTGACCGCCGACGCGGAGCACGGCCAGCGCTTGGATCTCGCGTCGCAGGTGAGCTGGCGTCACGTTCGCGGTGACCAGGCCAGGGCCATCCTGCCGGCGCTGCGGGTCACCGGCGAGAGAGACCGCCGCTTGGTGCTCGAGCGACGGGACGGTGCCGTGCTCGCCAGCGCGACGAGCGCGCTCGCCTCGCTGCGGCAGCTGGCCGCCACCGAGGCGTTCTCCCGCGGAGATACGGCGACGGCCCAGCGCTTGCTCGACGAGAACCTGGCAGAGCTCGAGCAGTCCGCGGCGGCCGCTCCCCAGGCCGCTCGACCTGCGCTGGAGCGACAGCGCGCCGAGGTGGCGGAGGCCAAGAGCGCCTTCGCCGCCCCCGCCGCGTCGCCCAAGGCGCGGGAAGCCAGCAAGACCAGCGCCGAGAAGAACAGCGCCAACCTGTCCCGGTCGGCCTTCTGAGGAGAACCGCCATGCGCGCACTCTCGTTGCTCGTCGCCAGCGCCGTCGCCTTCGGGGTCATGCCCTTCGCCGGGCGCCTGGGTCTGCTCCTCGGGGCTTGCCTCACCGTGAGCCTCGGGGTCTTGCTCGCGCTGGGGGCGAGCCATGCTCCCTCCGCGGTAGCCGTGACGTCGGGCGCCCTCGGCGCCTTCTCCGCCGGAGTGTTGGCCGAGTACTCCGCCGCGCTGGCCGGCGCTCTGCTCTTGGGGCTGGCCTTCGCGGAGCGGACGCTGCGAGTCCGCGATGTGAACGGTCGGCTCCTGCACTTGGGCGTCGCCCTGGGCGCCGGCGCGGTCGCTGGCACCGTGAGTACGCTGTATGCGGGAGCGGACCCGCTGGTGCGGGGCGTGGTCGTGGTCATCGCGGCGGTGCTGGGCACCGCGCCGCTGTTGATCCCTGCGGACGACCCCATCGCCCACGCCCTGGACGATCTGGCGAGCAGCGTGAGCGACCCGTCGCGGAGCACCCTGCGCGCCGGCGCCGAGCTGCGGCGCAACGTCGACGAGTCCCTCCTCGACAGTCAGAGCGTCAAGGACGCGAAGCTGGCCTGGAGAAACCTGGTCCGCCTCGGTCGTGCGCGGGCCAGGCTGGATCGCTCGAAGGCCAGCGCCGCCGCTGGTGCGGTGATGGCCAGGGTCGACCAACGCTTGGCCGAGCACGTCGCCAGCCTGACGCGCATGTACACGGCCGCCGACAGCGTCGCGGCCGCGACCTTGAGCCTGGACGACGGCGCGCTAGCGAGCGTGGCCGAGAAGGGTGCTACGCTCGACGAGGTGAGCTCCGCCATCGTCGACGAAGTCGAGTGCCTGTCGTGAAGCGAGCGGCCACCCGCAAGCTCGGCTCGTGGCTGGTGCCCACCGTCCTCGGCCCCATCGCTGGCATGGTGCTGCTCCTGATCGCGCGGGTGGCGCTGGGCTCTGGGAGCGCGCTCGGGCTGTTCGGGTGGCTGCCGGTGGGGCTCGGAGCGGCGGTCGCGCTGGGGATCACGCTGCTACTCACTGACGTGCTGCTCCTCGCGCTGCGCCTGCGGCTGCCGCCAACCGGCGCGCGCGCCTGGCTGGCGTCGAGCGCCGCAGTGCTGCCCTTTGGGCTGTGCTGGAGCCTGCTGCGCCCGCCGCTGCTCAGCTCGCCGTGGAGTCACGTGTTGGCCGTCGCGGCGGCGCTGATCCTGGCAGCGCTCGGGACCCGGCTGCTCGGCAGCCCGAGGACCTCGGCGGGGATGCGCTTCGCGTCGCGATGAGTGATACCCTGCAGGGATGAGGCAGTACTCCAGTGCGGCGAGCATCGCCCGGGTGTGTGTGTTGTGCGGGGTGTTCGCGAGCGGCTGCGGCAGCGACTCGAGCGCCAAAGGCCCGAGCAGCGGAGGCGCGGCCGGCGCCGGCGCAAGCTCCGGCAGCGGAGGCAGCTCGAGCGGCGGGACGTCGGCGGGGGGCGGCGCGGGTGGGACCGGCGCCGTAGGCGGCGCGAGCGGTGGCAGCGGAGGCGGTAGTACCGCCGTACCCACCGTTGGAGGCTGCCCGGTGTTCACGGCCGACGACGAGTGGAACCGCGACGTGTCGCAAGATCCGGTGGACGCCAGCTGGACCCAGAAAGTGCAAGCGCTGGTGGGCAGCAAGAACATCCACCCGGACTATGGCTCCGGTGGAGGCTCGGTCTTGTACGGGATCCCGTTCAACGTCGTGCCGGCGACGCAGCCCGCCGTGAACGTCGCATTCGACTGGTGGCCGAACGAGAGCGACCCGAGCCCGTATCCGTTTCCGGGTCCAGGCACCATCGCGATCGAGGGCGGCGAGCCGACGAACTGCAGCGGCGACTGCCACGTGCTCGTGGTGCAGCAGGGCAGCTGCGCGCTGTACGAGGGCTACGCCTGCGAGCACCAGAGCGACGGCTGGCACTGCGGCAACGGAGCGAAGTGGGACTTGACCAAGAACAGCTACGGCCAGCGGCCCAAGGGCTGGACCAGCGCAGATGCGGCGGGGCTCCCCATCCTGCCTGGACTGCTCCGCTACGACGAGGTCGTGGCTGGCGCCGTGGAGCACGCTCTCCGCTTCACCCTGTCGTGCACCATGAACAAGTATGTCGCCCCTGCGACGCACTTCGCCGTGCCCAGCGGGTGCCAGAACGAAGCGAACGCACCGCCCATGGGTCTGCGGGTGCGCCTCAAGGCGGACTTCGACATCTCGTCCGCGCCTCCGAGCGCGCAGGTCATCCTCACCGCCATGAAGAAGTACGGCATGATCCTGGCCGACAACGGCTCGGACTTCTACTTCCAAGGCGAGGCGAACCCGGGCTGGAGCAACGCGGAGATCGCGCCGCTCAAGCAGGTGCCTGCCTCCGCGTTCGAGGTAGTCTCGGTCCCACCACTCGAGCCGTAGCTCCGCAGGTGTCGGTTTGACGTCTGCCGGGTCATCCTGACCCGGCCCGGCGCGTCAACGTCAGCGGTATCCAGCCGAAATCGCAGAGTATCCGCGCCGGCATGGCCGTTGCTTAGCTGGCCCCGCCGTGAACGCACGAAGCCCCCACACCCTCCGCATCCTTCCGCTGCTCCCCCTCGTTCAGCGCATGGCCCGCGCCATCGCCCGCTCGGTCGGAGGTCGCGTCGACGTGGACGACCTGATCGGCGCGGGCAACCTCGGGCTCACCGCGGCGGCCAGTCGCTTCGAGGGCGACGAACAGCTATTTCGCCTGTACGCCGAGCGCTGCATTCGCGGTGCGATCCGCGACCAGCTCCGCGGCCACGACGCGCTCTCCCGCCAGGAGCGACGCCGGGTGCGCGCGATGCAGCGAGCCGAGCGCGCGCTGTCACAGCGTTTCGGTCGAGCGCCCGAGACGGACGACGTGGCTCGGGAGCTCGGGGTGGCCTCCGAGGCGGTCGAACAGCAGCGGTCCGCCGCGGACTTCCGGGTGGACTCGCTCGACGCCGACCCGCTGGACTGCCGCGACACCAGCCCCGAGTCGCTGGTGATCGAGCGGGACACCTGGCAGCGCATCGGTCGGGCGATCCGTCGCTTGCCCGCGCGGGAGCGCACGGTGGTGGAGCAGACCTGTCTCGCCGACGCGCGGCTCGGAGCCGTGGGCAAGCGACTCGGCGTCACCGCGTCGCGGGTGAGCCAACTGCGTACCCGCGCGTTGACTCAGCTCCGAGGCGACCTCGACGCGCCTCGCGCCGACTACGGCTGCGCCGCCTGAGCGCCGCCGACCGCGGCCTCGACCCGCGCCGCGGCTCGCTCGGGCACGATGGAGAGCAGCTGGACGTGAAACGCTCCGAACGAGCGCTGCACGGGCGCCGGCGGCGCCGGGCCACTCTGGCTGTCGGTCGTCGGCGGCGCGATGAAGAAGTAGTACACTTCCTCTTCGCGACAGCGCAGGCTGCCGAGCACGCGCGGTTCGGCAACGCCGTCGCCGTCGCTGGGCACTTCGACCTCGAGCAGCGGGAAGCTGCGGCGGTAGCGCGGGTGGATCTGCCACGGATCCCCGCGCAGGAAGTCGAGCGCGTCCACGATCACGTACACGTACGAGCGCTGCTGTTGCCCGCGGCGTGCCACGGCCGTCCCCGCGAACCGCACCCGGCCGCGTACGACGTAAGGGGCCTCGGCCGCCGCCCGTCGCAGGTCGTGGTCGCTGGGCTCGGCTACGTCGGCTGCCACCTCGGCGCCGCACACCACCGGATGAACGGAGTCCTTCCGCGGCGGCGTGCAGCCGCACAGGGCGACGAGCGCGATGGCGAGAGCTCGCATGGCGTCGGCAGACTAGACCCGACTTGGCCAATCTCGAAAAGGGTCGCGTCGCCGTCGCCAAATCCGAGGGGGTGAACTAGGTTGGGCTCCCCGATGCCCGTCCTCAGCGCTCACGGCTTGGTGAAGGCCTACGGACCCACGACGGTCCTGCGCGGCGCATCGCTCACCATCCGCTCCGGCGAACGGGTCGGAGTCGTCGGCCGCAACGGCGCCGGCAAGAGCACCTTGGGGCGGATCTTGGCGGGTGTCGAGCCGGCCGACGCTGGCTCCGTGTCGCGCCGCCGTGACAGCGCGGTACTCTACCTGTCCCAGGTCCCCGAGTTCGATGGGGACCCGACCGTGACCGCGGCGGTGTCGAGCGGGCTCGAAGCCTGGAGCCGAGCGATGGCCCGCTACGAGAGCGCCAGCGCGCAGGTGGACCGGCGGGACGGAGTGCTGGACGCGGCGATCGAGGAGCAAGCACAGGCGGCAGACGAGGTCGAGCGCCTCGGCGGCTTCGAGCAGTCTCACCGGATCGCGTCGCTGCTCGAGCACCTGCGCATTGCCCGTCCCGACTCGCCGGTCTCCACCCTGAGCGGCGGGGAGCAGCGACGCGTCGCGCTCGCGCGGCTGCTGATCGCGGCGCCGGATCTCGCGATCCTCGACGAGCCGACCAACCACCTGGACGCGGACACGGTGGAGTGGCTCGAGGGCTACTTGCTCGACGGCTTTCGCGGCGCGCTGCTGCTCATCACCCACGATCGCTATCTGCTCGACCGGGTCGCGACCCGCACCGTCGAGGTCAGCCGCGGCGAGGTGTACTCCTACGACGGCGGCTATGGCCTGTACCTGCAGCAGAAGGCCGAGCGGCTCGAGCTCGAAGCGCGAACCGAGCAGAACCGCCAGAACTTCCTGCGGGGCGAGCTCGCCTGGCTGGCGCGTCAGCCCAAGGCGCGAACGACGAAACAGAAAGCGCGTATCGACCGGGCCGAAGCGGCGCTCGCGGTCGAGCGTCCCGAGGTGGAGCGCTTGGCCCGGCTCACCCTCGACGACGTCCGCGCCGGCAAGACCATCCTGGAGACCCGCGACCTGCGCGTCGAGCTCGGCGGACGCTTGCTCGTCGATGGGCTGACCCTCTCGCTGACACAGGGGCAGCGCATCGGCATCGTGGGACCGAACGGCGCCGGCAAGACGACGCTGCTGCGCACGCTGCTCGGCCAACTCGACCCCACGAGCGGCAGCGTGGTGCTGGGCAAGAACACCAAGCTCGGGTACTTCGATCAGCTCCGCAGCGGGCTCACGGACGCCGAGAGCGTGTTCGACAACGTCGCGGGGGATCAGTCCCGCATCGAGGTCTCGGGACAGCCCATCGAGCCCCGCAGCTACCTCGAACGCTTCGGCTTCGATGGCGCTCAACAGCGCCAACCCGTGTCGTCCCTGTCGGGCGGCGAACGCGCCCGAGTGGCGCTGGCGCGCCTGCTGCGCGAGCCCGCCAACCTGCTGATCCTCGACGAGCCAACGAACGATCTGGACACCGAGACGCTGGCCGCGCTCGAGACCATGCTGTGCGACATGGCGGCCACCGCCCTCGTCGTCACTCACGATCGGTGGTTTCTCGACCGGGTAGCGACGTCCATCCTGGCCTTCGAGGGCGACGCGCGGGTGGTCCACTATCCCGGCAACTACAGCGACTATCGCGCGCGAGCGCGAGCGGCCTCGACCGAGTCGACCAGGCCCCGGGGCACCCCGCGCAAGCGAGAGCCCACGGCGGTTGCGCGCAAGCTCTCCCGCCCCGAGGAGCGGGAGCTCGGCGAGCTGCCCGACGCCATCGATCGCGCCGAAGCGCGGCACGCCGAGCTGGCGCAGAAGCTCTCCGCTCCGGAGACCTACCTCGGCGGGGTCGACGTGGAAGCGCTGGCCCTCGAGCTGCAGCGCGCCCGGGAAGAAGCCGATCGGCTCTTGGCTCGCTGGGAGGAGCTCGAGCTGAAGACCTCGAGCTGAGTCGCCGACCAGCTCACGTCACGCGCAGGATGCGGTAGGTCTCCACCCGGTCGCCCAGCTCGACGTCCACGTCCTGGCCTTCGTGAGCGCCGAGCAAGGTAGACCCCAGTGGAGACGCGGGCGTGACGACGCTGATCGGAGCGCCTTCAGACACGAGTCGCCTGCCCGCGCCCGCGGGCAGCAAGAAGACCTGCCGCTTCCCCCGCGGGGACGACAGCGAGACCAGCGCGCCCGCCGCGATCGCGGCGCCGGGCGCGGCAGCGAGCAACTGCAGCGCTGCGATCCGGGCGATCTCCACGTCCAGCTCGGCCACGCGCAGCGCCTGTCCCCGGGCGAGGTAAGAGGCCTCGGTCGCGCGCATGTCCTTGTCGCTCTCGGCGCGACTCTCCTCGTGCATGGCGCCCTCCGCAGCGTGCTTTTGCGCCGCGACGAGCACCTCTCGCTCCTCCCGGAGCAGCTCGAGCAGTTGTCTCTGCAGCGCCTTCTTATCCATCACCAGCACTCCCCGCGGCGCCTCAGGGGAAGGCGAGCACCTGCTCGGAGCCGTGGCGGGCCTCCAGCGACGCGATGCGCGTCAGCAGCGCCGCGCGCTGCCGCCAGAAGGCGCGAAACTTCACCTGCTCCGCGCGGGTTGCCTCGGGGAATAGCCGCCGCAGCGTCACCGACTCGCTCATCCCGCGCAGCGCCGTCACGAACTGGCGGCTGAATCGCTCGACCAGCGCGATGCGCTCGCTCGACTGCGGGTGCGGCGCGTCGCGGAAGGCCGCACCGTTGTCGATCGACACCAGCCGACCGTCGGCGACGTGACAGTTCGTGCCGTAGTACGCCTCGCGCGTGCTGAACCGATCCCAATTGCCGACCAGAAAGTCGAACGCCAGCATTTGGCTCAGCTCGCGCGCGAGCTCCGCTCGCGTCATGCCGCGCAGTTGCTTCTTCATCATGCGCAGATGGGTCTCGGATCCGCGCGCCTCCTTCGACGTGTAGGCGTCGATCGCCGGAGTATCGAGCCCGCCCAGCGCTGCGCCGCCGCTGGCTTCGACCAGGAGCCACCGGCGGTAGACGTGGACGTGTTCGATGGGTAGCTCCACCAGGTTGGGGACCCAGTCCTCGAGCGCACCGAAGAGCCACCGCTCGCCGGGGGGCTCCTCCACCCAAGCCAAGTCCGCGAAGTTCTTGTCGCGGTAGGCGCGCTGCTTGTCGTCGTCCACGCGACCGTAGAGCGCGTCGAAGGTACGCTCGCGCAGCCGCACGGGCTCATTGCGCGGCACATGGAAGGCGCAGCGCAGGAGCACGCACAGGCGCCAGGACGCGATCTCGGCGACGTAGTCGCTCTGGCCACGGGTCTGCGCCGGCTTGAACGCGCCGACCACGCGCTCGCCCGAGATGAACCGGAGGGTGATGGTGCTGCCTCCACCTAGGTGCTTGATGGCGTCATAGCCGCTCGCCTCGTCCACTTCGCGCGCGCGCATGGCGAAACCCGGGTCGCGATCGATGGCCCGCGCGTAGAGCGCGGCTAGCCGCGGCTCGCCCGGGGCTCGCGGCTCGAGCGACGCGAGCAACGCGCGCGCTTCGGCGTAGCGCCGCTCGTCGATCAGCCGCTCGGCGCGCTCGGTCTCGCCGCGCGGGTCGTAGCTCGCGCCCGCGTCGCCCGGGGCGGAGCTCTCGGGCGCGGCGCAGCAGCGGGCGCCGGTCGAGTAGTCGAAATAGCCCGGGGGATGTGCGCTGACGACCGCGTCGCAACCAGCAGCCGTGTAGCGCGAGTAGGTACCGCCCAGAAACGCGCCCTTCGCGTCGTCGACCCACTCGTCGAGGTTGCCCACCATGTCGTAGACTGCGTCCTTCCCCCACGGGCTCGCGCACACCGGCGACTCTCCGGTCTGGCGCAGCAGCGGCGCTCCGTCGAGCTCGGTGAGGTTGAGCCGAGGGTCGACGACGCTCGCGGATGGATGACCGAACAGGATGCGCGACGGGTGACGCCCGCGTCCGAGATTGCAGTGCGACCGCTGATAGCGCTCGCCGTAGGGGTACTTCGTACCCAGGCTCCCGCGACAGGCTGTGCGCCACTCCCGCGCGGTGCACAGCCGCTTGCCCGCGACGCGACACGCCGCGGCGGCCGTGTCGCGCGTGAGGTAGCCGTTCGGCACCACGCCCGCGCGCGACACCGCCCGCGCGACGAACCGACCGCTGCGCTGGAAGTCTTCGAGCGGCGGGAACTCGACGGGAGGTTTCACTCCGGCGTCGTGAGCCCGTTCGAGCTTCTTCGCGAGGTACTTCTGATCGCGCAGGTAGCCCTCGTACTGACTCAGTACCGGATAGTATGGGCTCAGCGAGCGCCCCGTGGCGTCGTCCACCAGCGAAGTCTCGAAGCGATCGACGCACACTGCCGCGTCGACGAACACCATGTCCGGCGGACAGGGCCCGCTCGGCACGGTCGGAGCGGCGGCATCCGCTGTGGGCTTTGGCGACGCGGAAACACGGGGGGGCGCGGACGGCTCGACACGCCCCGCAACGCTGCGGCCCGTCGGGGGCGCGGGTCGGGAGGGCTCGCGGCTGCAGCCAAGACTCGCCGCGACCGCGACCAGCAGAGCGGCGCGCGAGGCCGCGAGGTCAGCCATGGGCTCGGGTTTGTACCACAGGGCGAGACGCGGATCCGTCATGCAGCGGGCGACACGCGACGGAACACGAGCGCGTGATTGTTCGCAGGGAGCGCGACGGTCCGCTCGGGGTGCAGGCCGTGCGCGACCGCCAGCGGAAACAGCTCATCGACGTCACGCACGCCCCAAGCCGGGTCCTGCGCGCGCAGCGAGCGATCGAAGGCGGCGTTGCTCTCGGCGGTAAAGCTACCGGAGAAGCGATAGGGGCCGTAGGTCAAGAGCGGCGCGCCGGGCGGCAGGACCCGCGCCGCGCCCGCGAACAGTCCCCGGGTGGCTGCCAGCGGAGCGATGTGGATCATGTTGATGCACAGGAGCGCGTCGGCTTGCGCGATCGGCCAGCGCGGGGAGGCCGCGTCCAGCTCGATCGGCGCTCGCACGTTGGGTAGGTTCGCTTCGCCGAGGTGGGCCGCGATGCTGGCGCGCGCCTCGGGGTCGCGGTCCGTCGGCTGAAACTGCAACGCCGGCAGCGCCGACGCAAAGAACACGACGTGCTCGCCGCTACCGCTCGCGACCTCGAGCACGAGGCCCGCGGGCGGCAGCACGTCCTCGAGCACCTCGAGCAGCGGACCGCGATTGCGCAGCGCCGCGGGGGAAGTCCGTCTCATGGCCCCACCCTACTGCGACACGTCGCGTCGCACGACGGAGCCGGTCGCGGCTTCGCAGGTGCCAATGTAGGCGGATGAAGGTCGCCCCACTTCGCGCGCCTCGCGCGCAACCGCACGGTGATGGGCGCGCTCGGCGGCGGCACCACGCTCGGGGAGGTCAGCGGCACCATCGCTGGCCTGGTCGGCTGAGGCCCGGCGGCGCGAGACGCGCGTGTCAGTCGGACGGCGCGCCGGGGCCCCGGCGGGCGAGCTCGGGCCGCAACTGGTTTATCAACATGTTTTCATTGATGTTTTAGAAAAGTACCTGAACGTCATCCAAGCCCCTTGAGCCCCGCGCTCGGGGGCGTACACTGACGCTCGCGTCAGTCGAGTTGCGGCTGCCGCGCGAGGAGGATGAGAGCGCCATGACCCAGCACGTCGACCTGCTACCGAACAAGCGCCTGCCGCTGGCCCCCAAGACCGAGCTCGATCTCGACGCGGAGCTGTCGCGTTTCGAGGCCGAGGAGCGCGCGCGCCTCGGGATCGAGGACGAGCACCGCTGGGTTGAGGACATGGCCAACCTCGGCTTCACCAAGAGCGAGAAGTCCAAGGTCACGCTGCTCGTCGGCGGGCTCACCATGGCTCACGACTATCTGGTCGAGGGCGCCCTCAAGCACCTCGGCTACGATGTGCTGGCCATGGACTGCCCGGACAACGACGCGCTGCGCGTCGGAAAAGAGTTCGGCAATCGCGCTCAGTGCAACCCCACTTACTTCACGGTCGGTAACCTCGTGAAGTTCTTGATCCACCTGCGCGACGACAAGGGCATGAGCACGGCGGACATCGTGGACAAGTTCGTGTTCCTCACGGCGGGAGCCTGCGGACCGTGCCGCTTCGGCATGTACGTCACCGAGTACCGCAAAGCGCTGCGCGACGCCGGGTTCGACGGCTTCCGCGTCATGCTGTTCCAGCAGCAGGGCGGCCTCAGCCAGGCGACCGGCGAGGAGAGCGGGCTGGAGCTCGCGCCGCCGTTCTTCTACGCGCTGCTCAAGGCGCTGGTGACCGGGGACGTGCTCAACGCGATCGGCTATCGCTTGCGCCCCTACGAGGTCGAGCCGGGCGCCACGGACCGGGCGCTAGCGGAGGCCAAGAAGACTTGCTACGACGCGCTCGAGCAGGGCAACAACATCCTGCTCGCGCTGCTGCGCGCCAGGAAGGTGCTGGGCCGAGTGAAGGTGGATCGGCTCCGGATCCGCCCGCGCACGGCGATCATCGGCGAGTTCTGGGCCATGACCACGGAGGGGGACGGCAACTACGCCCTGCAGCGCTTCCTGGAGAGCGAGGGCAGCGAGTGCGACATCCAGCTCGTGACTGCCTGGATCTTGTACAACATCTGGGAAGTACGCTGGGACACGGAGAACCGCGCGAACTTGCGCGGCACCGACGGCGGTAAGTACGGACTGAAGGACTTGGACGAAGGTGGCGTGTTCACCCGCCGCGTCGGTCTGTGGGCGGCGGACAAGGCTCTGCGCGCCGTGTTTCAGACCTTCGCGCACGCTGGCGGTCTGTACGGCTACCACATGCCCGACATGGACGACGTCGCCGACGTCGCCGCGCCGCACTACAACAACGATCTGCGCGGCGGAGAGGGCCACATGGAAGTGGGCAAGCTGATCCTCAACGTCGTCAAGAACAAGGCCAACATGACCCTCAGCGTGAAGCCCTTCGGTTGCATGCCGAGCTCGGGCGTCAGCGACGGCGTGCAGTCGCTGATCACGGAGAAGTATCCCGGAAGCATCTACTGCGCGGTGGAGACGAGCGGCGACGGCGCCGTCAACTTCTACTCACGGGTGCAGATGTACCTGTTCAAGGCCAAGCAGGTCGCTCAGAAAGAGGTAGACGATGCCCTGGCGCAGTACGGCATCACCGAAGAGCAGGTTCGCGGCTACCTCGACCGGCACCCGCGGCTGGGCCGGAGCCTGTACAAGCCCGAGCACTTTGCCGGCTGCACCAGCGCGGATCTCGTGCACGAGGTCGGGGCCCGACTGACCACGCCTGCGCATCGTCGCGCCGCCATCGCCTCGAGCCGAGCGCTTCGCGGCGCCGCCACCCGGGTGGCGCGGGCTGCGAGCGAGGCGCCGTCCGCGGCGCGCGCCACCTGGGGCGCGACGACGGAGCTGCTGCAGATCCTGCGGGAGAAGGGCCCCGAGGCGGGGGCCCTGCTGGGCGCGCGCGCCAAGGCTGGCCTCGGTCGGCTGCTCCCCCTCGGCGAGCGCGGCGCGACCGTGGCACACTGACCACGTGTCGACCCGCACGCTCGCACTCGACGACCGCAGCTACGACTACCTGCTCGCCACCTCCCTTCGGGAGAGCGAGGTCCTGCGCGACCTGCGCGAAGAGACATCGCGGCTGCCCATGAGCCGGATGCAGATTTCGCCGGAGCAGGGGCAGTTCATGGCGCTGCTCGCCGAGCTCATCGGCGCCAAGCGGGTGCTCGAGGTGGGCACGTTCACGGGCTACAGCGCGCTCGCGGTCGCCCAAGTGTTGCCACCCGACGGCAGCCTGGTGGCCTGCGACGTCAGTCGCGAGTGGACCGACATCGGACGGCGGCATTGGCAGCGCGCGGGAGTGGCCGAGCGCATCGACCTCAGGCTGGCGCCGGCGGTGGAGACGCTCACCGCGCTGGTGGAGCAGGGCGCCAAGGGGAGCTTCGACTTGGCGTTCATCGACGCGGACAAGGGCAACTACGATCTCTATTACGAGCTGTGCTTGCGCCTGCTGAGGCCCGGCGGCCTGGTGCTGGTGGACAACGCCCTGTGGGGTGGCGACGTCGCCGATCCAGACAACCACGAGCCCGACACGCTCGCCATTCGCGCGCTGAACGCGAAGCTCGGCCGGGACGAGCGGGTGAGCATCAGCCTGGTACCCATCGGGGACGGTGTGCTCATGGCGCGCAAGCGCTGACTCGAGAGCTGTCGAATAATCGACAGCTCTTTCATTCTTTCACCGGGGAGGCACGCGCCTCCCCGCCCCGCCGAAGTGAACTCGTCGCCCACGCGGGCCGGCTCCGCCGGCGCGAACTGGGTCAATTCCTGACAGCCCTTCAGGGGGCGGCCGGCGGGCCTTGGGGCGCCTTGGCTGCGGCGGCGTCCTCGAGCAACGTGTTGCGCCCATCTTCCGTGGAAAACGCGACGGCGAAGGTCTCTTTCGCGTTCTTGGGCTCCACGACGTCGTCGAAGTGATACCACGCCGCCTGAGCCCGCTTGGGCGTCAGATCCAAGACGATGTACCCGCGCAGCGTCGCCTCGGCGAAGCGCATGTGCGGATTCTGCGAGAACAAACCGGACAGCGCGCTGGCCAACAGCGGCGGCAAGCCAGGCGAGGTGACCGCGGGGGTCACGAACTCCACCGCCAGCGAACCCATGCCCGTGGCCGGATCGTAGGCTGAGGGGTTGTTGGGGTCGCGGGTCAGATCGAAGGCCCACGAGCTGTGAATGTCCCCGGTGAGCACGATCACGTTGTCGATCTTGCCCTGCTCGAGCAGATCGAAGAAGCGGCTGCGGGAGGAGTCGTACCCGTTCCACTGATCGTAGTTGACGACCATTCCGCCGCCCTCCGAGTTGGGCGCACCCGTGGTCTTGAGGTGCGCCATCATCACCTGCTGGCCGATGAGCTTCCACTTGGCCGTGGACGCGTCGAGTTGCTCCGCGAGCCAAGCCTCCTGATCGAGTCCGAGCAGGGTACGCTCGGGATCGGAGACCACCGGGCCGCCGAGCACGGTGCCCTCGAGCTGCTTGTCGCGACCCCACAGGCGGGTGTCGAGCATCACGAGGTCGACGAGGTCGCCGTACGAGAGTTTTCGCCAGATGCGGCCGTCCTCGCCGTCTCGGATCGGCATCCACTCGTGGTACGCCCGGATCGCGGCGTCCTTGCGCGCGTCCCACGCACCCTCGGTCGAGGGCTGGTGATTCTCGGCGCCGTCTTTGTACGAGTCGTTGGCGGACTCGTGGTCGTCCCAGACGGCGATGAAGGGGTGCTGGCGGTGAACTTCCTGCAAGTCGGCGTCCCGCCGGTACTGCGCGTAGCGCGTTCGGTAGTCTTCGAGCGTGACGATCTCGTGCGCGGGCTCGTACTGCCGCACACCTCCGTAGGCCGCGTTGCCGTACTCGTAGATGTAGTCTCCGAGGTGCAGGACGGCGTCCAGATCCAGGCGGCGCGCGAGGTTCCTGTAGGAGTGAAAGTAGCCGTGAGCCAGGCTTGAACAGGAGACGACGCCGAAGCGCAGCCGCTGGACGTCGCCCACCGGCGCGGTCCGCGTGCGACCCGCCACCGAACCGCGCCCCAGCGCGAAGAAGCGATAGTAGTAGGTCTTGCCGGGCTCGAGCGCGCGCACGTCGATCTTGACGGTGTAGTCGCGCTGCTCGTCCGTCGTGACCGTGCCCACCTGCACCCGCTGGCGGAAGGCGCGATCGACGCCGATCTCCCACCACACCTCGACCGGGCCCGGCGCCTCGGGGCTCACTCGCGTCCAGAGGATGACACCGTCCGACAGGGGGTCACCGCTGGCGACCGCGTGGCTGAACAGCGCAGCGGGGCCAGGGCTGCCGTCGTGGGAGTAGCGGGGCAAGTCGTCTTCCTCGACGCTGGGCTCCTCGGGGTCGCTGCCGCAGCCGGCGACAGGTACTGCCGAGGACGCGCTGAGCAACCCGAGGGCACGAAGCGCATCTCTACGCGAGACTGTCATGGCGGCGAGCCTGACCCAACAGTGCCCGCGTCGCAAACCGAACACGCCGAGAGGCAGTGACGTTCTCGTGACGCTCGTTCGCGGGGCTCTTCTCGCTGACCAGCGCCAAGCTCGCTCAGCTGGCTCGCAGCTGGGGCGGCAGAGCCCACTCTGCCAGCTCCGCGAAGCCGAGCCGGAGGCCATCGCTGCGGTCCTTCCAGCCCGCCCCGAGATACTCGTGAAAGAGCTGCAGCGCGATGGCCTCCGCCGGATGGTGCGCCGGCGCGAAAGGTCGCTCGGCCTCCCAGCTCGCCTGCTCCAGGGCGCGACTGCGCAGCTCCTGCGAGCGCGCCGGACCGAGGGCGGTGAGATGATAGGCGATGGCGCCGGCCGCTTGGGGCAGCGCGTGACACAGCGCCTTGGGCTCACTCACGCCATCGAGCGCGCACAGCACGGCGCTGGTCGCGTAGTACGCCCCGAGTCCGACGTGCCGGAGCACGGTGCTGTCCGCGTGGACGTCGATCGCCGTGTGTCGCTTGGTAGCGGCGGCTCCGAGCAGCTCCGCGATGGCGCCCACGGTGAGTCGCTCGGCAGCGACGGAAGCCGCGAACGCCTCGCTGCGGGCCTTCTTGACCGCGGCCTCGCTGGCCGCCCCGTCCGCCCATTGCTCGGCGAGCTGCAGCGCGGCCTGCAGCGGGCCTCGGCCCCCCGGAGCGACGCACTGCTGCACGGCGTGAGCGGCGATGGTGAGCGCCACCCGAACGAGACCCCGATGAACCGAGTCTCCCGGGGTCGCTCGCCGCGCAGCGCGCTCGAAGGCGACCGGGGCGACGCCGTCGAGCTCCTCCCCGGAAGCGACGAGCGGCAGGGCTCGGGGTCGTCCGGCCATCATGCGCTCACGAGACGCTCGCCAGATCCCGCGAGGTGAAGCCCATCAGGAACAGCAACGTATCGAGGCGCTCATGGTGGTTGAGGCTCATGTCCGCGACGGCCTGGAGCTTCGGCTTGGCGCGAAAGGCAATCCCGAGACCCGCTTGCTGCAGCATGAGCATGTCGTTGGCGCCGTCGCCGATCGCGACGGTCTGCTCGAGACGCACCTTGTAGACCTTCGCCATGTCTTTCAAGACCTGCGCCTTGCGCGCTCCGTCCACGATGCTGCCTTGCAGCCTCCCGGTGATGACGCCGTCTTGCACCTCGAGCTCGTTCGAGAACGCGAAGTCCAGACCATGGCGGCTCTTCAGCTCGTCCACGAAGAAGTCGAAGCCGCCGCTCACGAGTCCTACCCGAAAGCCGAGGCTCTTGAGGATCTTCACGAAACGGTCCGCCCCCGGGGTCAGCTCGACCTGCTCGGACAGCTCCTTGGCCCGACCGAAGCTGAGCCCCTCGAGCAGCTTCACGCGCTCGGTGAGCGCGGTCTGGAAGTTGAGCTCGCCTCGCATGGCGCGGGCGGTGATCTCCGCCACGCGCTCCTTCACCCCGGCCAACCCCGCGAGCTCGTCGATGAACTCGCCTCGGACGAAGGTGGAATCCACGTCCATGCAGACCAGCCGTTTGTTGCGCCGAAAGATGTCATCGCGCTGTACGGCGATGTCGATGCCGAGCTCGCTGCCCAGGCGCAGGAAGTTGCCGCGAAGGTCGGACAGCTCAGCCGTCCCGAGCTCCGTGCTGGCGTCGAGATCGCAGATCAGCTCGAGCCCGGAGAGGCCCTCCTCGCTCAGCGAGCGAATCTCTCCGATGTTCATCTTGCGGGACGCCATCTCGCGGGTGATGCGGGCGACGGCAGCACCATCCGCGAGATCCCCCAGCGCGGTCACGCACAGTCCAGGGACGCGCGCCGGGGGAGGCGCGCTAGCTCCGGGCTGGAAGGCGCTGACCTCGAGCCTCAACCCCAGCTCGCTCACGGCGAACAGGATCTGACGCAGAGCGTTGGACTCCTCGGGGATGTCCACGATGGCCGACAGGGTCAGGTAGCCGTGCAGCACGCTCTGCCCGATGTTGACGAGCTGAGCGTTCTCGTTCGCGATGATGCCGGTGAGCCGCGAGGTCACTCCCGGACGGTCGACGCCCGCGACGTGGAGGACGATCCGGTTGGGAAAGGCATGGTTTGGCATGGCAGCGATTCAGGGGGCGGGAGTTTACCCGAGGCTCGCGCATACTCCAGCGCGACGTCGCGCTCACCCGGCGAGCCCGGGATTTCGGCGCGTCACCGGGGCCGCGTTGCCAAAGCGCCTTGCGCTACGCTGGGTTTCGTTCCAGGTTGACCGCCGTCATGTATCAGCGCTCCTTCCTCGTGGGTTCGGCACTTTTGGCTCTGGCCTGTGGCAGCGGGGGCAGCAGCGGTGGGGCCTCCGGCGGTGGGGCCGGCGCGGGTGGGGGCGGGGGCAGCGGCGGCGGCGCGGCGGCAGCCCCGGGCTGGCAGCTCGGCGCCGACGGGAGCCCGGCCGGGGTCAGCTACGTGGAGCTGTGGGAGCCCCCGCTGGATCGCGTCGCCACCGATCTGGACTTCAACCCCGCGCGACCCGGCGAGCTGTGGGCCGTGATGCGACCGGTCTACGACGGCACTCCCTGCACGTCGACGATCAAGCAGGGCTGCACGTCGCTGGAGAGCAGCGTGGTGATCATCACGGACGCTACCGGTCCCGCCCCCACCAGCGTCTGGAAGAAGGACACCAACGCTTGGCACTTCATGCGCCGGGCCACGAGCATCGCGTTCGGCCCTGGGGACACCTTCGCTACCTGCGGCGAGGCACGCACGGGCAACTTCGAAGACGACGTGGTGGACTACATGGGCCCCACCCTGTGGTCGAGCGATCCAGACATCTTCGCCAAGAACCACTCCACACCGCCGGGCTACAATTTCGTCCCCAACGGCTCGCACCTCGACATGCTCCACGGCACGCCGGACTGCATGGGCATCGCACACGACAAGGACAACGTGTACTGGTGCTTCAACGGCCAGAGCGGCGCCATCGACCGCTACGACTTCATGGCGCCGCACCCGCCCGGAGGCGACGACCACTCGGACGGAACCCTCCATCGCTACGTGGACGGGCAGCTCGCCCGCGTACCGGAGGTGATGAGCCACGTCGAGCTCGACAAGGCCACTGGTCTGCTCTACGTCGCCGACACGGGGAACAAGCGCGTGGTCGTGCTCGATACCAACACGGGCAGCGAGGCCGCAGACCTGTTCATCCAGGACGCCTTCTTCGTGAAGAAGCGGATGGACGGTGCGTCGCTCACGGAGGTCGTGCCCCCGGGCCAGCTCGAGGCCCCGAGCGGCCTCGCGCTGGCAGACGGCGTGCTGTTCGTCTCGGACCACGCGACGGGGAAGATCCACGCCTTCGCGCGAGATGGGCAGCCCCTGCGCACGCTCGACACGGGCCTGCCCGCGAACACGCTGGCGGGTATCGCGCTCGGGCCCGACCAGAAGCTCTATCTCGTGGACATGGCCACGTCACGGGTGCGGCGCATCGAGCCCGTCACCCCCTGAGCTCACTCCCCTCCGCCACCCAGCGCGGCCTTGACGTCCTTCTTGCTCAGCTCGTCGATCGGGCTCGCCCCGGGCTTGAGCGCCTTGAGCTTGCCGAGGTAGCGGAACTTGCCATCCACGTACGCGAACGACCATAGGCTCGAGCCGATCGTCTTTCCGGGCTCGACGCAGTTGATGGTGTACAGCGCCACCGGGGTCTTCATGGCCCGCAAGGCGGACTCCTGCAGAGCGTTGGCTTCGTCGTCGTCCGGGCTGGTGTGGCGCTCGATCAGCAGCTCGGTCTTGCCGTTCGACTCCGCCATCTTGAAGAAGCCGTTGATGGTCGGCAGCTTCGGCACGTCCACGGCGTAGTCCGAGGCCAGCTTCGCGGCGTGTTCGGCGCCGAAGGTGGCGCTGAAGAACGCGCTCGGATCGGGCAAGGCGAGGTCCTTCCCGAGCTTGGCGCCCTCAGCGGCGTCGGCGCTGCGCAGGTCAGTGGCGAGCTGCTTCAGGCCATCCGTCGAGTCGGGATAGCTCTTGCCTCCGCCCATCATCTTGCAGGCGAGCAGGACGCACAGCAGCGCAACCATCGAGAGCAGGGTGCCGGACTTCTTCATGTCCCGCAGGCTACACCAGGCCCGACCCTTGGAGGAGACTCGCGATCACTGCACTATGCACCCAACGGTCAGCCCAGCGGACGTGAGCTCGACACCATCGAGTCCGTCGGCGCGAGCTCGAGTCGCTGAACGACCTCGGCGCGCTCCCGGATGCGCCGGGCGAGGGTCGCGAAGCGGGGATGGGCGTGGGCGCGCTCGAGCAGAGGGCAGCGCTCGCACCAGACCCAGTCGATGAAACCCGCGTCCACCGCGAGGCTGAGCGCGTCCATCGCCGCGTCGATCTCGCCCACCGCCAAGTGCAGCTCCGTGAGGATCTGATACATGAAGGCGCGCCCCCGCGGCGGCCTCCCGGGTGTGTCGGCGATCCGATGCAGGGTTTGCTGCGCCTCCGGGCTCACACGACCCTGCTCGAGTACGTCCAGGGCGAAGGCGAGCAGCATCCGCGGACCCGCCGCCGGGCCCGACGCGAGCTCTCGCCTTACCACGTCGAGCGAGGTCTGGATCGGGAGACCCCAAGCCAGAAAGCGCGCCACGAGCGTCATGGCCACCGAGTGTGAGGTGTCGCTGCTCGCCAGCAGGACTCCCTCGGCTTCAGGCGCCCGACCCACCATCCCGAGGACTCGCGCCCGCTCGATCGCGATGTTCTCGAGTGAGGGGTCGAGGAACAGCGCCCGCTCGAGGGACTCCAGCCCCCGCTCGACAGGTCCCGTCTCGACCAGGATCCGTCCCCGCAGCTCGTGCGCTTCGACCAGCGCGGGTGCCTTCGCCAGCGCGCGCATCACCAGCGGGAACGCAGCGGCAAAGTCGCCCTCCGAGAAGCGAATGTAGGCCCGGACCGAGTTGGCCTCCGGGAGATCCGGCGCGAGGGACTCCACCTTGGGCAGCAGACCCGCCATCTGCTCGGCGATTCGCGCGCCGTCGGAGGGGTCCGTGACGAAGAAGCTGAGTCGAGCGACGGCTCGCGCGAGCGCCACCAGGATCTTGGGATCCTCCGGCAGCCGCTCGTGGCTCTCCTGCAGCAGCTGCACCGCCTCGAGCAGCGGCGTGTAACCCAACTTGCCCGCCTGGGCTCGGCCGCGCAGGTACAGCTCGATGGCGATGGGATCCACCGCCGCGGCGCGGGGAGCCGCGCCAGCGGAGACGGTGAGGCTCTTGGCGACCGCGGCGGTCAGCTCGTCGCTGACGCGGAACACCTCCGCGGTCGTGCAGTCGAAGCGCTCCATCCAGAGCTGAAACCCATCGGCCACGCTCACGACCCGCGCGGTGATGCGAAGGCCGGCTCCCCGTCGCCGCACCGAGCCGCTGACGACGACCTCGACGCCGAGCTCCCGCCCAGCCTCGCAGGGGTCGACCTCCGCACCGGCGAACCGGGATGCGGTGCCGAGCGGGCGCACGCGCAGCCCGCGGGTCGTGCTCAAGTTGTCGACGAGGTCCTCCGTCAGCCCGCCAGCGATGTAGTCGTCCTCCGCTGGACCCTGATTGAACAGCGGCAGGACCGCGACGCTGCGATCCCGCTCCAGGTCGTGCGTGGGGTTGCGCCGAGCGGGGCGCGAAGGCTCCGCTGGCGCGATGGACTGCAGCTCCGCGAGCGCCTGGGACAGCTCGCGAGCCGACTCGAAGCGCTCGCTCGGCAGGCGAGCCAGACAGCGATGCAGCAGGAACGCGAGCGCCTCGGGCAGCTCGGGGCGGTACGCCCGCACATCGGGAGCTGCGGTGGTCAGGCGCTTGGCCGCCACCGCTAGCGCGCTGTCGCCCTCGAACGGCAGTCTCCCGGTCACCAGCTCGAACAGCATCGCGCCAAAGGCGTAGAGATCCGCGCGGCCGTCGATGTCGCGCGCGGCCTCCACCTGCTCGGGCGCCATGTAGGCTGGGGTCCCCACCATGGTACCGGTGGTTGCCGTGGCGTCCCCGGCGCTCGCCACCGCACGCGCGATGCCGAAGTCCATCACCACCGGCCGACCATCCACCCTCACGATCATCACGTTGTCCGGCTTCAGGTCCCGATGGACGACGCCGGCGGCGTGAGCCGCCTCGAGCCCGGCGCAGATCCCGAGCCCGATCTCGATGGCACGCCTCGTGTCGAACCGCCCAGCGCGCTCGAAGAGTTCGCGCAGGCTCTCACCCTCGATCAGCTCCATGGTGAGGAACTTGCGTCCATCGTGCTCGCCGATGTCGAACACGCGCGCGACGTTGGGATGCGCGATGCGGCGGGACAGCTTCACCTCCCGCCGGAACAGCTCCAGCATGGCGGCGCTCTGGATCAGGTCCGCCCTCAACATCTTGAGCGCGACCAGCTCGTCGAGCTCGGCGTCCCGTGCGCGGTAGACGCTGCCCATGGCTCCCGCGCCGAGCAGCGCGAGGATCTCGTAGCGGGAAGCGAGCTTGGACGGTGCGGGGGCCGGGCTGCCCGGCGAAGAGCTGACCTCGAGGGTGGCGAGCTGGCTCTGCAGGCTGCCCGACTCGTCGATCAACGCGACCTCGCTCTCGCGAAGGACGAAGGCGGTGTCGGCCTGGCTGATCTCGTCCTTCTTGGAATCGGACATGCGGCGCGTCAGGATAGCGCAAAGCCCCCGAGCCGGACAGCCGGGGAGCAGGGGCGAAGCCTGCCTATTTGCTCACTTTTGCCTGGCTCCTTTCCAGCTCGCGCGCGATTGGCCATCATCCGGCCATGCTCCCCATCCGCAAGGTGGTGCTGTTCAAGCACGGGGTCGGCTTCTTCGAACGAGAGGGCGAGGTCACCGACGATGCTTCGGTGGATCTCGCCTTCAAGTCCGCCGAGATGAACGACGTGCTCAAGTCCCTCACCGTCCTCGATCTGGGCGGCGGCCACATCGCGAGCATCAGCTACGAGTCCACGCAGCCGACCGAGAAGCGCCTCGAAGACGTCGCGTTTCGCTTGCCCGACGGCGGTAGCTTGAGCGGCCTGTGCGAGCAGCTCAAGGGGTCCCACGTCGAGGTGGAGATCGGCTCCGAGCGCGTCGCCGGCACCGTCGCCGGTGTAGAGACCGTGTGGCGTCGTGTCGAGCAGGAGAGCTTGCACGTTCACCGCCTGGTGCTCTTGTGCGACGGCGAGCGCCTGCGCAGCTTCGAGTTGCTCGAGCTGAAGAGCCTGCGCCTGCTCGACGACAGCGTGAAGAAAGACCTCGGACACCTGCTCGAGATCCTCATTGGCGCGAAGAAGAAGGACCTCAAGCGGCTCACCATCTTCGCGCGGGGCGAGGGAACCCGCCCGTTGGTGGCCAGCTACGTGGTCGAGACCCCCGTGTGGAAGACCTCCTATCGAGTGATCCTGTCCGAAGACAAGCCGCTCATCCAGGGCTGGGCGCTGGTGGACAACACCCAGGACGAAGACTGGAACGACGTGCGCCTGAGCTTGGTCGCCGGCTTGCCGGTGTCGTTCATTCACGATCTGTATTCACCGCGCTACCGGCGCCGCCCGACGGTTCGCGTCGAGGTAGAGGAGGCCTACGCTCCGCCCGTCATCGAGGACGCGCTGTACGAGGCTGCCGCGTTCGCACCGCCTCCACCGCAGGCCGGGCCTGCTCCCGCCGCCCCACCCATGGCGTCTGCGCCACGGCAGGCGCCACCACGCACCATGGCGCGGTCCGAGTCCATGGCCGTCCAGACGCGCACGGAGAAGGTAGGCGATCTCTTCGAGTACGCCATCGAGAGGCCGGTGACCGTGAAGCGCAACCAGAGTGCGCTGGTCCCCATCTTGTCCACCGCCTTCGGCGGAAAGCGCGTCGCACTCTTCAATCGCTCGGTGCGCGAGAGCAACCCGATGAGCGCCATCTTGTTCGAGAACACCACGGGTTTGACGCTGGAAGGGGGGCCCGTCACCGTGCTCGAGGGTGAACGCTACCTCGGCGAGGCCATGCTCGAGACCCTCAAGCCCAAGGAAGAGCGCCTGATGCCCTACTCGGTGGAGCTGGGCTGCACCATCGCGCTCGACCACCGGAGTCACCAACGCGCCGTACACCGCTCCACCATTCAGAACGGCACGCTCTTCCTGCAGCGCTACATCGTCACCGAGTCCATCTACCGAGTCCGCAACAAGACCGACGACGCCATCGACTTGTTCCTCGAGCATCCAATCCAGACGGGACACCAGCTGGTGGACACGCCCGAGCCGGTGGCGACCACCCGGAGCTACTACCGCTTTCGTTTCGACGTGTCGGCGCGCAGCGAGCACACCTTCTCGGTACAGGAGCGGGGGGACGACGTGCAGCGTCTGGCGCTGCTCAGCGTGGATCGAGCGCAGCTCCAGGTCTGGTATCAGAGCCGGTACCTGGACGAGGACGTCCGGGCGACCCTCGAGCAGGTCGCCGATCTGCTCTCTCGAGCCGCGGAGCTCCGCGCGGAAACAGAGGCGCGTCAAGCAGAGATCCAACACATCCACGCGGACCAACAGCGCCTGCGCGAGAACCTCAAGGCGCTCGGCCAGTCCAGCGACGAACAGCGGCTGCGCGAGCGCTACGTCTCGGAGCTGTCCCGCGAGGAGGACCACCTGCGAGCCCTCACGGATGCACTCGCCACCGCTCAGCGGGACGCGGAGATGGTGGGCCGCCAGGCGCGCGAAGCGGTGATGGCGATGCAGTTCGAGCGAACTCTGTAGCGGACAGGAGGAGCAGCCATGAAGAAGGCACTGGTCACCGGCGGCGCGGGTTTCTTGGGTAGCAGCGTCGTGCGCCAGCTCGTGGAGCGCGGCGTCGAGGCGCGCGTGCTGCTCCTGCCAGGCGAGCAAACCGACAACATCGACGACCTGGACGTGGAGCTCGTCACCGGGGACGTGCTCGACCGAGCGCGTATCACCGAGGCGGTGACCGGCGTCGACACGGTGTTCCACGCGGCTGCGGTGTACAAGTCCTGGGCGCCGGATCCCACGGCGATGTACCGCGTCAATCTGTCCGGCACGTTCAACGTGCTCGAGGCCGCGCGGCGCGCAAAGGTGGAGAGGGTGGTGTATACCGCGAGCATCGTGTCCCTGGGGCGGCCACCGAGCGGACGGCTCGGGGACGAGACCACCGCCTACGAGGCATGGGACTTGGACTTCCCCTACAGCCGTACGAAGTACCTGAGCCGGGAGTTGGCGGAGGACTTCGCGCGTTGGGATCTGGACGTTCGCGTGGTCTGCCCGGGCGTCATCCTCGGACCCGGGGACATCGCCCCCACGCCGAGCGGGCGGCTGATCATCAACACGCTGAAGGGCGGGATGCCGTTCTACACGGACGGTGGAGCGAGCTATGTGGACGTGCGCGACGCGGCGCGCGCCCACCTGGCAGCCGCCGAGAAGGGTCGTGCCGGAGAGCGCTACATCGCCACGGCCCACAACCTGAGCGTGAAGGAGTTCATGACGGCGATCAGCCACGCCGCCGGCAAAGCGACACGCTACTACCGAGTTCCGCAGAGGCTCGCGCGCGCCACGGTGACGGCCATGGAGGCGCGGGCGCGTCGAACCGGCACCGAGCCGCTCGTAGCCAGGAACTTCTTCGAGTACGCCCTCTTGCCCGCGTATTACGACAACGCGAAGTCGAAGCGCGACCTGGGCGTGAGCTACCGACCCTTCGACGAGACCCTGCGCGACGCCATCGAGTACTTTCGCGACCGCGGCAGGCTCTGAGGCTGGCTCGAGCACCCGCCATGTCCCGGTTTCAAGCGCTCATCTACGACCGCTTCATGCGACAGAGCGAGGAGGCATGCCTCAGGGCGTGGCGCGCCGAGCTGCTCTCGCCTCTCACGGGCGACGTGCTCGAAATCGGCGCCGGCACGGGCGTCAACCTGGAGCACTACGGCACGAACGTCACGCGCCTGGTGCTGACCGAGCCGGATCGCCACATGCGCCGCCGACTGGTCGACCGCGTCGAAGTCGGCGGGGGCGGCGTGGAGGTGCTGGGCGCCCCCGCCCACACTCTGCCCTTCCCGGACGGGAGCTTCGACGCGCTCGTGTCGACGCTCGTGCTGTGCAGCGTCGCCGATCCGGCTGCGGTGCTCGCCGAGACCCGACGCGTGCTGCGCCCCGGCGGGCGACTGGTGTTCATCGAACACGTCGCCGCCGAGGAGGGTAGCAGCCGCCATCGTTGGCAGCGCCGGCTCGAGCCCGTGTGGAAGCTCCTGGCGGACGGCTGCCACGTCACCCGCCGTACCGACCTGGCCATCGCCCGCGCTGGACTTGACATCGAGACACTGGAGCGAGAGAGCGTGCGCAAGGCGCTGCCCATCGTCCGGCCGAGCATTCGTGGCGTCGCGCGTCGGGCGTAACGGTGGCCCCGCGCTGGCCGCGCGACCGATTCGGCGGTACGGAGGACGGATGACATTGCGTCTCGTCTTCTTTGTCTTGGTCGTCGCGGTCGGCGTCGGGTGTGGCCCCGCTCCGCATACGACGGTGCCCTCGCAGCCCGCTGGCTCGGCGGAGCCGGTGAAAGGCGCGGTCGACCCGCTCGACTCACCGCTACCCCTCGACTCGGCGATCACGTTCAAGCGCATGGATAGCGGTCTGGTGTACTACGTGCTCCCGCACAAGAAGCCCGAGAAGCGGGCGCAGATCTGGCTCGTCGTCGACGCGGGCTCGGTGCTCGAAGACGACGACCAGCAGGGCCTCGCGCACTTCCTGGAGCACATGGGCTTCAACGGCACCCGCCGTTTTCCCAAGCAGCAGTTGGTGGACTTTCTGGAGAAGAGCGGCGTGCGCTTCGGGCCGGACCTGAATGCGTACACGTCCTTCGACGAGACGGTCTACACGCTGCAAGTTCCGAGCGACGACGCCGAGGTGTTGTCGCAGGCCATCAGCGTGCTTCGGGACTGGGCGGACGGGATGACGCTGGACCCGGAAGAAGTCGAGAAGGAGCGCGGAGTGGTGCTCGAAGAGTGGCGCCTGGGTCGCGGGGCGCGTCGCCGGCTGTTCGACAAGCAGGCCGAGGTGCTCTACCAGGGCTCGAAGTACGCCAGGCGCTTGCCCATCGGCAAGCCCGAGGTCATTCAGCAGGCCAGCCGCGACTTGCTCCTGCGGTTCTATCGCGACTGGTATCGACCGGATCTGATGGCCGTGGTCGCGGTGGGCGACTTCGATGCCAAGGCGGTCGCCGGACGCATCGAGCAGGAGTTCGGCACGCTCGCGCCGTCGCCGAAGCCGCGTCCTCGCCCGCGCGTCACCTTGCCGCCTCACTCGACCACCTTGGTCAGCATCGAAACGGATCCAGAGCTCACGAGCACGAGCGTGGCGGTGGTCAGCAAGCTCCCGCGCCGCCCTCAGGCGAGCGCCCGGGACTACCGGCGCGTGCTCGGCGAGCAGCTCTTCAGCGCCATGCTGAACGCACGCTTCGACGAAGTGCGTCGCCGACCGGGAGCCCCGTTCCTGGCGGCAGGCTCTTCAACCAGCCGCCTGTTGCGAACCGCCGACGGCTTCCGCCAAGCCGCCACAGTGACGGAAGATGGCGTCGAGCGTGGCTTCGCCGCGCTGCTCGAAGAAGTGCTTCGCGTCGAGAGGCACGGCTTCACGGAGACCGAGCTCGAGCGAGCCCGGGCGACACTGCTGAGGCAGTTCCAACAGGCGGTGAAAGAGCGCGACAAGACCGACTCGCGCGCGTACGCCGCCGAGATCGTCCGCAACTTCTTGGAGGGCGAGGCCATGCCGGGCCGCGAGGCGGAGCTGGCCCTGGTCGAGAAGTTCCTGCCCACCTTCACGCTGAGTGAGCTGAACGCCCTGTCGAAGACCCTGGGCACCCCGAGCCGCGTCATCACCGTCGCGGGGCCAACCACGATGCCCAAGCCGAGCGCGGCCGGGCTGCTGCAGCTGGAAAAGCAGGTCGCGTCGCAGGACATCCGCCCCTTCGTCGACGACGCACCCACGGCACCGTTGATGGCCGCCGCCCCCGAGCCGGGTCGCGTGGCCGAGTCGAAGACGATCGCCGAGCTCGGCGTCACCGAGTGGAAGCTCGGCAACGGCGTGCGCGTGATCGTCAAACCGACGACCTTCGAGAACGACCGCGTGCGCGTCAGCGCGTTCTCACCGGGAGGGCACTCGCTGGTACGGGACTCAGACTTCTCGTCGGCCCGCTACGCCGCTGAGGTCGTAGGCCAGGGCGGCATCGGTCAACTGGACTCGGTGGCGCTGCGCAAGGCCCTCGCGGGCAAGCTGGTGTCGGCCAGCTCCTTCATCAGCGAGCTGGAGGAGGGCATGAACGGAGAGGCCGCTCCTTCGGATCTCGAGGCTTTGCTGCAGCTCGTGCACCTGGGCTTCGTGGCGCCGCGCCGGGATCCGGATGCGTTCGCCGCGTGGCAAGCGCGACTGCTCGAGGGCGTGAGGAATCGGCGCCTGTCTCCCGAGACCGCGTTCTTCGAGGACCTGCGCGCGCTCTCTACTCGAGATCACCTGCGACGACGCCCGGTCACCCCCGAGGTCGTCCGGGAGATCGATCTCGACAAGGCCCTGGGCATCTATCGCGACCGCTTCGCGGACGCGGGGGACTTCACCTTCGTGTTCGTCGGCGCCATCGAGCTCGAGCGCCTCGAGCGGCTGGTAGTGACCTACCTGGGCAGCCTGCCGACCAAGAAGCGCAAGGAGAGCTGGCGGGACGTCAAGGTCTCCTTCCCGCCGGGGGTGCAGACCAAGACCGTGCGCCAAGGCAACGAGCCCAAGGCACGCCTGTCGCTGACCTTTCACGGCCAGGAGAAGTGGACGCGGGACACGGACAACGACATGACCATGCTCGGCGAGGTGCTGCGCTATCGCCTGCGCCAGGTCTTGC
Source organism: Polyangiaceae bacterium (assembly GCA_019637295.1). GTDB lineage: Bacteria > Myxococcota_A > Polyangia > Polyangiales > Polyangiaceae > JACKEA01. The sequence goes on along the minus strand of JAHBVX010000011.1, from coordinate 93,826 downwards.
GCGAAGACCTCGGCGGCGTGTACGGCGTCCAAGTGGGGGGCGCCATCAGCCGCCGACCGCGCCCGCTGTATCGCTTCGAGATCGCCTTCGGCTGCGCGCCGGACAGCGTCGAGAAGCTCAAGCAGGTGGTGTTCGACGAGATTCGGAAGCTCAAGCAGGACGGCGTCGAGCAAGACCTCGTGGACAAGGCGAAGGCAGCTCGGCGCCAGGCGCATCAGGTCGAGCTCGAGCGCAACACCTTCTGGCTCCGCGAGCTCGAGCGGGCCTACCGCTACGGCGACGACCCGCGGCTCATTCCCGACATCTCGCCCCTGGTGGAGAAGGTGAGCGTCGCTCGCGCGCAGGCGGCGGCCAAGCGATACCTGAACGAGAAGAGCTACGTGCTCGGGATCCTGCTACCCGCGACGCAGAACTGAAACCTCGCGACTAGTCGACCTGGGGCCTGCCCGCGTCGGGCGCGCCGGGCACGCGCCTGCGCGGTTGACCGTCGTCCGTTGCTCCCGCACACTTCACGATGTGTTGTGGCTGCGGCGAGTGGGTCTGCTGTGCCTGACGCTGACGGCGTTGCTGCAGGCCTGTTCGCTGAGCGACCTGGACGAGCTGAGTTCGGCCGACGGCGGAGCGGGCAGTTGCGCTGCCGACCGGGAGACCTGCGCGGGAAAGTGCGTCGACACGCAGTCGGATGCCAAACACTGCGGGGACTGCGCGACGGAGTGCGCTGCCCCGAGCGGCGGCACCCCGGTGTGTGTGAGCGGGCAGTGCGACTTCACCTGCGGGTCCGCTACCCGCTGCGGCGCGACGTGCGTCGATCCGGACCAGGATCCGCTCCACTGCGGCGACTGTGGCAAGACGTGTCCGACACCGATCGGGGGCTCTGCTGCATGTTCCGGCGGCGTGTGCGGCATCTCCTGCGAGTGGGGGTGGCTCGACTGCGACGGCACGTGCTCGGATACGCAGAGTGACCCGGCCCACTGCGGCCAGTGCGACCAGCCTTGCACGGGCGGACTCTTCTGCAACGCGGGGCAGTGTTCGACCGAGTGCTCCCCCGGCAAGACGAACTGCAGTGGGGCCTGCGTCGATCTGGATAGCTCGGTGCAGCACTGCGGCGCGTGCGGCACGCAGTGCCAGGGCTCGAGTGGCGGGCAGGCCAAGTGTGTTTCGGGGGCGTGCGCGCTGGACTGCGGCTCGGGGCTCACCCAGTGTGGCAATGCCTGCGCAGACCTGAAGTCGAGCGTCTTGCACTGCGGCGCCTGTGGCAACGCTTGCGTGGCGCCTGGGGGAGCGTCAGCGGTCTGTACCCAGAGCGGCTGTGACTTCGTGTGTGACTCGGGGTTGATGAAGTGCGGGACCGCTTGCGTCAACACGCAGACGAATCCGTCACACTGCGGCGGCTGCGGCTCGACCTGCGCCGGTGGGCAGACCTGCGAAGGAGGGGTGTGCAAGTCCTCCTGCAGCGGGACGATGTGTGGCGGCTCGTGCGTCAACACCGGCAACAACACGAGCCACTGCGGCGGCTGCGGCAACTCCTGCAGCGCCCCCGCCAACGCTTCCCCGAGCTGCGCCGGCGGGACGTGTGGGTTCACCTGCAACGCCCCGTACGCCAAGTGTGGCTCGAGCTGCGTCAACACGAACGTCAGCGTGACCGACTGCGGCAGCTGCGGCAACGCCTGCGGGGGTCCGGCCAACTCGACGCCCTTCTGCGCCAACGGCAGCTGCGGTTACACGTGCGGCTCGGGGACTACGGCGTGCCAATCCCTGTGCTGCACGTCGTCACAGAAGTGCTGCAGCGTCGGGATCTGCGTGTGCGGTTCCTGCGCCTGCCCCATCTGAAGAGACCCTTGTCGGTCCGACGCGGGAACGGGCGCGACGCAGTCGAGGCGAGCAGAGCTTCCGACCGTCGGCCGTCCCTGCGCCATCCCCGAGGTGCGACGCCTACTCGGGCAGCTGTCAGGGACACGCCGTCGCGCCGAGGGACGTGTCCTCCGCGACGGAGCTGGCCACGTCTTCACGGCTGATGACGATGCGATCGAGCAGGTGATGATCCGCGCGAGCCGACAGCTGAAGCGTGAATACTCCAGGCGCGGCGATCTCCACGAACAAGGGGTGAGCGTCGTTGTCGCTCGTGTTGGTCGACCACGACCAGTTGGTCGCACCCGAGGAGTACACCTTGAGCCAACCGTCCGCCGAGGTGCCGTTCGGGCAACCCGCGGAGGACACCTGCGCCAGAGACTCGAGCTGCGCCATGAAGCTCGCGTCCTCGCAGGAGGGCCTCGGGTAACGTCGACTCTCGAGACCATTGCTCAGCTTCATGCCGTAGTGAGCGGCGGCGTCTGGAAAGCGCAGCCAGGTGTCGTTGTGCTCGGTGGTGTTGGTCCCTTGCCCGATGCGGTTGCGAAACCTGAATCGGTAGCGCCCCGCGGTGTCGAACTGGAGCGCGGCCGAGAGCAGCCCTTGCCCCGGATTGTTGTTCTGACTCGCGCCCGTCCACACGATGTAGCCCGAGCCCGTGAAGCCCGGCTCCGCGCTGGCGATCTGCCAGCTGCCGGACAGTGACAGGGCCTCGGCCTCGATCACGAGCACGCCGCTCGTGCCGACCTGGTAGTCGCAGGCAGTCGGCCCGCCGCCGCTGCCCGCGCCCCCGCTGCTGCTACCACCGGCGCCAGCACCTGCTGCGCCGCCCGCGCCGCCGCCGCCCGAGCCCGCGCTGCCGCCCGAGGCCGTTGCTCCTCCGCTGGCGTTGCCACCCATGGACGCACCCGCGCCGCCGCCGACTCCGCCAGATCCGCTCGCGACGGGATCGTCATCGCCACAGCCGACGAGCTGCAGGAGCGCCACCACTACCCCGAGCCGCTTCCACATGACAGGGAGCATAGCCCGCCTTGGAGAGCGACGACACGGGTCAATAGTGCGGCGGCACGTCGTCCGCGAGATCGCCGCTGGTCTCGCTGCCTTCGCCGCCTTCGAGGTGCTCGAGGCGCGCGAGCAAGCGCTCGATGATGCGCTGGTGTTCCCACAGCACCGTGCTGAGCTTGTCGAGCTGATCCTGCTGCAGCGTGTAGCGGACTTCGAGATCCACGAGGCGGTCGGTGTCGGTCTTCACGAAGATCCCTCGCTCAGGCGAGCTTGGCGGCCAAGGCCTCCTGGGCCATCTCGTCGAAGCTCTGTCGCTCTGCGCGCCGCGCCTCGTCCGTCGAGTACAAGCGCGCGATCAGCGCCGCGTCCACACCGAGGATACGCTCGATCAAGCGACCGAACAGCAAGCGGGCTAGCGCGTGCTCGTTGTAAGCGTCCTGCAGACCGAGCATGAAGCGCGAGAACGGGTGCTTCCTCACCTCGCCCTTGACGCCGAGGATCTGGATGCGCTTGAAGGCCTCCCGGATGCGACGTCCGCTCGGGTCGACCGTGCGCATGGGCTCGAAGAACACACCCTTGAAGAAGGGCGCGCCGTAGTAGAGCACATTGAGAAACGCCCACGCGGCCCGGGCGCGCACCCGCAGCGGCTGAGCTGGGCGCCGACGCTTGAGCTCCTGATACTCCGGCGACGAGTAGACCTCGACCATGTGAAAGTCCACGGCGATGTGGCGAGACTCGTCGCGGTTGATGAGCTCCATCGCCCGCTCGCTCATCTCGTCGCCAACGTAGTCGTTGATCGACCGCAGCAGCGCGACGTCCAGGATCAGCTCGCCGCTGGTGATGTACGTGTTCGCGATCTCCGGGGAGAGGTACTTGACGGCCGCGACGAAGTGCGGCGTGAAGCGAGTGAGCGCTGGGTTGGGCTGATACGTCTTGTAGTGATGGACGTCGTAGTAGTCCGCGAGCAGCTGCGCCGCGTGGGCGTGGCGCACCTCGTCCCGCACGAAAGACTCGAAGATGTCCCGTAGTACGACGTCGCTCGTGTTCTTGCGTTGCTGCTCGAACAGCGCGCCGGCCAAGCGCTCGATTCCAGCCATGTCCGTGAAGTACTGCACGATGGCGATCTCATCCGAGCGACTCATCGGCCGCGGCGTCCCGCTGAAGTCCAGGTCCCGGATGTGCCACTGCTCGCGTCGGCACTTGTCGAGCATCGCCGTGAGATCCAAAGCCTGAGGAATTTAGCACGCCGCTCGGTCGATGCAGAGCCAGAGCGCGTCCGGCGGCTCGGCACCGCTTCCGCGCCGGACCAACAGGGGGAGTCAGGATGGTTTCGGCCGCGACTTCGTGGGGGCCTTCGGCTTGGCCGCGGGCTTCGTCGGGGCCTTCGGCTTGGCCGCGGGCTTCCTCGGGGCCTTCGGCTTGGCCGCGGGCTTCGGCGGGGCCTTCGGCTTGGCCGCGGGCTTCGTCGGGGCCTTCGGCTTGGCCGCGGGCTTCGTCGGGGCCTTCGGCTTCGTCGGCGCGGCCGGCTTGCCGTGGACGAGCTGGGCGATGAGCTGCTTGCGATACTCGACCACGCGATGGGTGCGTTCGTTCGCCTGGCACCAGCGGTTCTCTTTGGGGAAGTTGAGACCCTGATAGCTGCCCAGCCACTGGTGGAAGTGGGCGGTGCCCGTCTTGTCGCGGCACAGCTTGCGATTGTCCGTGATGATCTGCCCCATGAGGCGCAGGTTGGTCTCCGCATCGAGCAGGGACTTCTTGACCTCTTGGCACGCCTCGCTCGGCTCGGTCAGGGGATCGTCGTCTTGGCGACAAGCCCCGATGTAGCGCGCGCGGATCTGTCCCAGGCCGTAATCTTCACCATCGCCACTGACGACCTCGGGATACCAGCTGCTCTCGAAATGGACGATCGCGACTCCCGTGAGCGGGTCGAAGCCGTGCTGGCGCGCAACCTCCTTCAGCACCGTCGCGAAGCGCGTAGCCTCGTCCTTGGGCATCCCAGGGCGGGACATCAGGATCGCGGCGACGATGACGGCAACGGGACGGACCATGACTCGCAGCCCGCCTCGCGGCGGGGACCAACGCTTAGCAAACCTGGTCCCCCGAGGCCAAAGTCGAGCCCCACGGTGGCCGCCTCTCGCGCGCTTTCCGGTTGGATCTTCGCGGGTTGAAGCTCGGCCTCGGAAGCTGCGTGCAGCCGCCCCAAACGCGATTGCGACTCCGAAGGCGCGTACGCTACTGTCCCGCCATGCTCAAGGATCTGAAGGGTGACGAACGCCTGCTGCTGCTCAAGTTCGTGTGTTCCTTTGCGTGGGCGGACCTCGAGGTCCGGGACGCGGAGCGCAAGCTCGTTCACCGCATGGTCAAGAAGCTCGCGCTCTCGCCGGATGAAGCGAAGCAGGTCGAGTCCTGGCTATCCATTCCGCCCAAGCCCGAAGAGGTGGACCCGAACCGGATCCCACGCGAACACCGCAAGCTCTTCCTCGACGCCGCCCGTGAGATGATCGCGGCAGACGGGGAGATCGACGAGAACGAGCGCGAGAACCTCGAGCTGTTCGAGATGCTCCTGAAGTAGCGCGGGCTCACCGCTTCTTGATCACGACGTCGCTCTGCATGCGCATGGCGCTCGAATCGACGCCGGGCACGCTGATGGAGAACGCCTTGCTCATGGTCATCTTGCCCGTCGCGTAGAACTCACCGAGCCGGAGCGTGAGCGCTCCGCTGGTGGTCCCGCTCCCCGGCGCGTCCGAGCCGCCCGAGAGCGGTCGGTGCTCGCGCTGGACCTTCACCTCGAGGGTGTTGCCCTGGGCGGACAGGAGCTCGTAACGGCCGGTCTGCTGCACCGGGCCGTCCTTGTCATCGAGTACGACCTCGGTCGTCCAGCGGGCCCCTTTGCCGATCGCTTGCTCCGGCAGCGCGTCGCCCACCTCCATTGGCGCGCCGTCCCCCTCCCCGCCTTCCTCCACGACGAAATCTCGAACGAATCCCTGGGGAGAGGCGACGCCCGTCGCGACGATGCGCTCGGGCATCGAGCCACCTCCGAGCGCGCCGAGCACCCCCCCGAGCGCACCGCCGCTCGACTGACCGGTCTTGAACGGACCGGCTCGGTAGGAGAACTTCGCGTGCCCGTCCTTCACGCTGACGATCCGGATCTCGATCGGCGCATCGACCCGGATGGCCGGGATCGGCAGCGCGATGCCGCTGACCTTCGCGGTAGACGCCATGAAATAGGAGTACTTCGCCCCGGCCTTGTACTTGTGGCTGTACACCTTGCGAGGCTCTTCGCCAGGCGCGTCCAGGGTGAGCTTGGGCTCGGCGCCCGCCCCCGGGGCCGGGCCGACCTCCAGCGGGCGTGGCGGCTCCGAGGGCCCCGACGGGATCCCGGCGGCGGGCCCTGGAGCTACCTGAGCTCGCTCGGCGCCGTCCTCGCCGTCTGAGCCTCCGACCTGTGTCTCCTGCGTCTCGATCATGGGCGGCGGGGGCTGCTTGGCCCCACAGCCGACGCACGCAGCGAGGGCGAAGCAGACCACGCGCACGGTCAGCCTTCCTTGCCGGGGACGAACTCTGCCGGAAGCGAGGAGCCTTCTCCGAAGAAGAACTTCTCGCACTCCGTCATCCACACCTTCTGGCCCTGCTCGCTGGTCAAGTCGAGGCGATACTCGTTGATCAGCATCTTGGAGTGCTCGAGCCACTGACGCCAGGCCTCGGCCGAGACGTTCTCGAACACGCGCTTTCCGAACTCTCCCTTGAACGGCTGCTTCTCGAGCCCCTCGGCTTCGTGCCCGAGCTTGACGCAGTTGACCTTGCTTGCCATGGTCTCGCCGTTTTGGCCGTGCGCTCCTGCTCCGTCAAGCGACGCGTCGCCCTCACGCCACGACCAACGCGAAATGGCCACCTTCGCGCCAGGCCGGGGCGGAGCTGAGGGTGTCGAGGGATCCGTTCTACCTGGACCGCGGCGGCGGCCGCTACGTCGCGACGATCAGCACCCGGGGCCCGTGGAGCCCGGTGCACCAGCACGGCGGCCCTGTGCTCGCCCTACTCGGGCAGTGTATCGAGGCGGCCGCAGGGGACGAGTGCACCGTCGCGCGCATCGTCGCGGAGCTGCTCCGTCCCGTCCCGATCGCCGAGCTGGACGCCAGCGTGAGCGTAGAGCGCGACGGCCGCACCGCACGGACGTTCACGGCGGCGCTGCACGCCGATGGCAAGCTCGTGGCGCGGGCGCGCGGGCTGGCGCTGGGCCACGCGGCGCTCGAGGTCGCCCGAGGGGAGCCTACTCCCTTCCCTGCGCCAGAAGACTGCTCCGCGCTGGTGCTGCCGATCTTCCTCGAGCCCGTGGGGTATCACACCGCGATGGAGCTGCGCGTCGCCGCCGGCGAGTACGGCTCGGGTCACCTGGCGGCCTGGATGCGCTCGCGAGTTGCGCTGATCGACGAGCGCCCCTTGTCGGCGCTGGGCCGCGTGCTGGTCGCGGCGGACTCGGGCAACGGACTGAGCGCGCGGCTCGATGCGCGTGAGTTCACCTACCCGAACCCCGAGGTCGCCGTCTTCCTACAGCGCTATCCCCGGCAAGAGTGGGTGCTCGTGGACGCCCGCACCTCCCTCGAGCCCACCGGAGTCGGGCTCGCCGAGGCGCGCTACTGGGACGCGGACGGCGTGATCGGCGTGGGCGCGCAGCCGCTGGTGGTGCGGGCGCGCTGACGCGCTGATGCGCCCAGCCGCGCGAGTGCTAGCCGCCTGGGCCGGAGCGCGCGTATGGTCGGTGGCGATGGCCTACCGCAGCGAGCGCAAGCGCCGGGCTGCGCGAGACGCACCATCGACCGGCGTCGTCGCCGACATGGTGCGCCAGTTCGCAGACAAGTACGCGTTCTTGCGAGAGCTCGTGCAGAACTCCATCGACGCGGGCGCCACCCGGCTCCGCGTCGAGGTCACGCGCGGCGGTGACGACACGGTGCTGACGTCGGTGCTCGACGACGGCACGGGCATGACGGCAGACACGATGGAGAGCGCGCTACTCACCCTGTTCTCCTCGACCAAGGAGGGCGACAGCGGCGCGATCGGCAAGTACGGCGTCGGCTTCGTGTCAGTGCTGGCCATCGCACCCGAAGAAGTCAACGTCGACACCTGGCGCGACGGCGCGCGCCATCGACTGCGGCTGCTTCCGGACCACAGCTGGGAGCTAGCGCCGCTGGGCGGGACCGACGGCCACGGAACTCGGGTCACGCTGACGACGCGCGCAGACTCGGACGCGTTCGCGGCGCACGTGGCCGCGGTACGAACGGCCCTGAGGCGTTGGTGTGGTCACGCGCGGGTCCCCATCGAACTCTGCACGCCGCGATCGACCGAGACCCACCTCGAACGCATCGACGCGCCCATGGCGGTCGACGCGCTGGTGAGCGTTCGCGTCGAACGGGACGGCGCGACCCTGGTCCTGGGCGCGGGCGCCCGAGCGCCCGAGGCAGCGTTCTACAGCCGGGGGCTGCTGTTGCTGGCGACCCACAACTCGTTCGATGGCCTCGAGCAACTCACGTTCAAGGTCGACAGCGCGCGGCTGGCACACACCCTGAGTCGGGACGACGTGCGACGCGACGCCGCCTTCGACTCGGTGCTGGCGGAGCTGCGACGAGTGGCGCGCACGGAGCTGCGGCAAGCCCTGGTGGAGGCACTGGCCACCGCCGCTCGCGCCGCCGCGGCCGGTGAGCCGGCCCAGGAGCACGCGCAGCTGTTCGCGCTCGGTCGAGCCGCGCCATTCACGCTGCGCGACGACGAGCTCTGGGTGCCCCTGTGCGACCCCAGCGCCTCAGCGCGGGTGGCGACCCTGGCGACCTTGGAGCGCGCGCGCCCGAGGCGCCGCCCGGCGCTGTTGGCGACCCGCCCCGACTTGCTCACTGCCCTCTTGGCCAACGCGGGGCGACCCGTCGCCTGGCTGCGGGATGACTTGGCACGACGTACGTTCGCCGAGCACTTTGGGCAGCGCACCGTGGCGAACGCCCACGACGTGTTCGTCGCGCTCGCGCCCGTGGAGTCACGCGAGTCGGACGCCGCCCTGCTCGGCGCCATCGAGAGCTGCCTCGAAGCGGCGGGCTACCCAGCTCGCTCGGCGGTGCTCACGACGCGCGTCGGGCGTGCTTGCGGGCACGTCGGCTATTTCGTGAGCGACCCCTTGCCCTGTGTGTTCGAGTCGGCCCGACTGCTCGGCGGAGGGACCCGCGGGACCACCCTCGCCCTCGACGCGGATCACGCGCTGGTGCGTCTGGCGCGCGAGCACGCGTCTACGGACGCGCGAGTCGCTGGGCACCTGCTGACGCGACTGGTGCTGCTCGACGCGGAGGGCACGACGCCGGCCCGACGGAACGAAGCTCTGCTCTTGCACGCAGCGCGGGAGCCGCGACCATGACCGACACGCGCGGAGCCATTCGGCGTGGCACACTGCGCGTGGACGCGCGCAAGGCGGTGCTCAAGCTGCGAGAGCACCTGCTGTCGGACGCGCACCTGTACCTGTGCGAACTGGTGCGAGCAGCCGTCGCCGCCGGCGCCACCGAGATCGAGCTGGACCACGACGCCGACGACGTGAACATCCGCTGGAACGCCGCACCACCGAGCGCCGAGCGCATGGTGCGACTACTGGATCACCTGCTCTCTGCCGGTCCGGTAGAGGGCGAACGTCCTCTGTACTTGCTCGCGCTCGCGGTCAACGCCGCCCTCGGCCTGCCGCCGCGGCGCATCGAGCTGGTGGGCTCGCAGCACGCCCGCGTGTGGCGCGTGTGCTTCACACCCGAGCTCGCCCGCGACAGCGAGCCGAAGGCGCCCGAGCTCGTGAGCGACGGCGCCGCCCCGAACGCCCCCGCGTCCGTCGGATTTCGACTGAGAAAGCGCGTCGGGGTCGATGTCGTCCGACGCGCACTCGGTGGCCCGAGCCACCGCGAGCTGTCGCTCTTGTCCGCGGCGACCCGGCACCTCGACGTGCGCTTGAGCGGCGTCGAGACTGCGACCTCGCCGCCGGTGCTGGCGAGCATGGTCGTGGAGGGGATCCATGGCGCGCGACGTGCGCTGCTCGAGCTCTTGCCCGCGGGGGAGCAGGCGCGGCTCGACATGCTCGAACTCGGCGTGCACCTCGAGACGCTCCCGTTCGAACCTGCACCCCATGGCGGTCGGCTCGGGCGCGAGGTCCCCGTGCGACTCGTGGTCGATGCGCACGAGCTGCCGACCAACGCCTCCCGGTCGCGGGTGCGGGACGACGCCGCAATCGTGGATGACGCCAGAGCGCGGGGCTCGGCGGCCTGTGAGCGGCTGCTCGGCGAGCTCGCTCTGCACGTCGTTGCAGGTCACGAGCCCAGGCTGCTCCGACTGCACACCCAGGACCGAGACTCACTCGAAGACGCGCTGGGCGCGATGGTGCTCGCCATCGCGTCGTCGACGGAGCTGGGCGTTGGCTTGCACGATCAGCTCGCCGCTGCGCTGGAGCTGCCCTTGCTCCGAGACGGGGCCGGCCTGCCAGCACCGCTGACTCGCTATGTGAACCTGCGCGCGATCCCGGTGGTCAGCGGGAGCGAAGCCGTGGACCCCGAGCTCGCCCCGTGGCTGACGGGTGTGCTGAGACTTCGCGGTCGCTACCTGGAGCGAGCGCTCGCCACCCGAGGCATGGTCGACGCCTCTGCCCTGGTAGAGCGCGCGCGCCTGGGCGCCGAGCGACGCCGGCGCGCGCTCGAGCACCCGCCCCAGGAGCCCCGACTGCCGGAGGCCGACGGCAGCTGGTTGAGGGCCCCGTTGCGGCCGGCGGAGGGCTACTTCGAAGGCATCGTCGGTGAGGTGGCGCTGCGACTGGACGATACGCCAGCCCGAGCGCTGCTGACCGTCGAAGAGCGCGTGCTCGAGCAGATCGAGCTCGAGTCGATCATGCCCGGGGTGAAGCTGGACGCCGCCATCGGATGGCCGGGGCGGCTGCGCGCCACCTTCGACTATGACGCGGTGGAGCGCGACCGGAGCCTCTGCCAGGCCATCGGCTACGCCTACTGCGAGGCGGTCGCGCTCGTAGCAAGTTTGGGGCAGACGCTCGAGCGTGACCCCGATCCGAGGCCGCGCTGCAGCGTTGCTGCGCTGCTGCTAGCGCGCCGGAGCGTGTCCGAGGCCCTGGGGCTCTCGCTGGGCGAAGACTGCGACGAGCTGTTCGCACCGCTGCTCGCGCTGGCCATCTGGCCGCTGGCGGGTGGCCGTCGCTTGGCATCGACCAACGAGCTCGTTGCCTACGCGCGCACTCGCCGCGCGCTGGCCTGGGTCGAGCCAGAGGATGCCAACCTCGGCGTCGCCCCGGACGGACGCCCGGTCCTGGTAGCCACCGCGCGCGAGCGCAGGCGCCTCGGCCCCCTGATCGGTGACGCTGTCGAGTTCATCCCCTATGCGCGCGCGTTGGCTCGGAACGACCACGCCGAAGCACGCTTCGCGCCGATTCGCGCGGCGCTCGAGCGGGAACGACACGAGTCCTTCGACCGGGGAACGTGGCCGGTGCTGCGCTTCGAGTCCCCTTCCGCTCGAGGGTTCGTCGCGCCGCACCCGAGCTCGCGGCTCATCGCCCTGCACGCCGGAGTCGAGCTCGGCGTCACACCGCGCTCCTCGGGCGTGGGCGATGTGCTCGTGGCCCTCGAGGACGACCGGGTCGTGCCGGATCCGACGTGGACGCGTGTGCGCTGGCGCCCGGCACCTTACCTCTTGCCGGCGGAGATCGAGCTGGTGACGGGCATCATCGACTCGCTCCTCGGCGAGACGCCCCGGGCGAACCTCGAGCGAGCGCCCCGCACGCCGGAGAGCGTGAGTCCGGCGCTGCGCGCCTACCTCCTGCGAGCCATCGCCGGGCTCGGGGCGTGCGCGCAGGAGAAGTCGCGGCAAGCCGCGCTGGCGAGGGACGCGCATCATCGGGCGCTGGGGGTCCGGCTCGTGCCGATGTGTGACGGGGCGGGCACCATCGAGCTGGTGAGCCTCGCCGAGCTCGGCGCCATTCACCCCATCGAAGTGCCGGTGCTCGATGCCGCTCCGGGCTTCGCTACCGCCGACTGGCGACCCGTCGTGTTGTCGACACCCGCCGAGCAGCGGGCACTGGCCGAGCTGCTTCCTGGCGCCGCGCTGGCGACCTCGGAGCTCGGCACGCGGCGCGAGCGGGCCGAGGCGCTGCGCGTCATCGAGCGGCTGAGGCGAAGCCCGAAGGTCGACGTCGACACCCCGCCGTCGGGCGCGGACGAGCAGGGCCCCCACGCTCGCAAGGCAGGCACCGCTCATGGCACTCGTGTCGTCGTCTCTCTGCGCCTACCGAGCGCCGCGTCGCCCGAGGCGGCGCGCGTCGTCGTACAGATCGAGGGTCACGAGCTGTGTCTGCTGGAGGGGCCCGAGCTGCCCGGAAACGTCGTGGGGCGCGCGGAGCTGTCGGATGAGCAGCTAGTGGCGGCGAACGGCGGGCTGCGCGTCGAGGGCTACCCCTTCTTGCGCAAGGTCATCGAGGCGGCGAGCCTCACGCTGGTCTCTCAGGGACTGAAGCGCGACCCCGCCGGCTGGAGCGCCGACCGCCGCTTGACCGCACTGGCCGCCGCGCTGCTCGCCGCCGATGGCGCGCACACCCTCGCGGTCGAGCTGCAGGCGCCCACCCTCGCGTGGCCAACGGCGCAGGGCGCTCCGAGCGCCCTCCCAGCCCTGGTCCGCGCGAGCGGGCAGCTGTGGACCTCGCGCATGCGCTGGCACAGCTGGCGCGCGGGGTCGGTGCGCTCGGATCTGGACGAGCCCGTGCTGCTCTTGCTCGACTCTCCCGTCGGAGCTGCCCTCGGCCGGCTCCTGGCAGCGCTCGGCTTCGTCCTGCGCGACGTGACCGACGCCCTCGACACCCTTCAACGCGCGCGTGGCGGCTCGCTCCCGCTCGCTCCCGCTCGCTTGCTGGGGGAGGCCATCGATCCGAGACTGCGGAGGACTCTCGCGCAGCTCGGCGAGGAGCAGGCCGAGGGTGAGGCCGAACTAGCGACAGGCGACTCGCCTTCGCTGACCGTGCTGACCCTCGACGGCGGCTCCGCGCGCTTTCCAATCCAGGGGCCGCTGGCGCTGAGCATCGTCGCGCGGGTCGAGTCCACGGATGTGGGCGAAGCGTTTCGTACAGAGCTGACGCGGCGAGTCACTCGTTCGCTGCTCGACCATCTGGTGCGCCTCGTGCGTCAAGAGGCCGACCCACCCGAACGAGCACGCGCCGCCTTGCGTGAGCTGGTCAGCCAGCGCGCGGGCCGACAAGGAATCGGCAAGAAGCTCAGCGGGCTACCGCTGTTCCCCGACATCGAGGGCGGCTGGCACTCGCTCGAGGCTCTGCTCGACGGCAAGTGGCGCTGGACGGAGCTCGAACCGCCCTACCCCACGCGCCAGCGTCGACGACCGGTCCTGCGCTTGACCGAGAGCGAAGCCGAGGCGCTGAAGGGCGCTGTCGAGCTCGCGCGCGCGACCCGCCAACTGCTGCGCGAGCGCGAGGACGACGAGCGCCGCCAGCAGCCGCCGCTGGAGGACATCAGGCTCTCGACCGAGCAGCGGGCAGAGTGCATGCTCGTCGTGCCCGCGAGCGACCAGCAGCAGCCGGGCGAGATCGGCATCATCCGCCCAGCGCTGGCCGATGGCCGGGGCTCGAGCATCGCGCTCAGCGTGGGCCGGAGGCCGCTGTGTCAGCTCACTCCCGAGCTGCCGTGGCCCCTCTTGGCCGCGGTCGACGACCCGCGGGTGCGACCTGACTCGAGCTTCCGGAGGCCAGCGAGTCGCCCACACGCCGATCGCGCGGTGCGCGACGTCTGGAGCGCCGCCGAGCTGGCCCTGCGCACCGCGTTGGCACCCGAGGGTCCAACTCTGGCAGCAGAGTTCGGTCTGGCGCGACTGACCGGGCTCCGTATCGCCGGCTGGCTGTGGCTTCCCGCGCCCGGCGGCGACGCTTCCCTGGTCGTCGACACGAGCAGCAAGGCCGAACTGCACGCCGCGAGTCGCTCGGTCGTCCATGCCGCGATCGACGCGCGCATTCCCATCGCCGGCCACCTGCTCGTCGCCGGTGACGTCACCACGCATGCCGCCGCGCTGGACGACTTCCTGCTGCACGCCTGTCAGAACCTGACCGAGGCCGCGCGACCCCATGCGCCGCCGGAGGCCCTTGAGCGCATGGACTGGACGCTGGCTCTACTCGGCGCGCCAACGCCGGACCTGCACGCAGTCGACGCGCTCGGTCACTCACTGCCGGCGAGCGCGGTCATCGAAGAGGTCCACAGGCACGGCTGCGTGTGGGTGGCCTGCGCGCACAGCAGCGCCGACGGCGAGTTCCCCCTCGCGCTGGGGACCTTCGTGCTGCCCCGGACGGGCAGCCTGGTCGAGGTGCTGCGGGAGCGGGCTCCCGGGTTGCTCCGTGAGCTTGGCGCCGATCCAGTGGGGCTGGCGCACGCTGAGGCGCCGCCCCCGGCGCGTCGCGGGTGGCTGAGCCGCCTCTTCGGTCGCAGCGGGGAAGATGAGCGAGCGTCTCGGCCGAGCGACGATGAGCGTGCCGGACTCGACGCGCTGCGTGTCGCGCTGGGAGGCGTCGGCTCGAGTGCCGTGAAGCTGGGGCTCGAGTCGTCGAACGAAGCCATAGCCTACGATCGGAGGACCCGATGCGTCACCTTCGGCGCCAGCGTGGAGGTGCGAGCCTTGCTGGCGCGCGCCGCTCGGGATCGCGGCGCTCTGTCGCTCCTGGTGGCGGCGGTCGTGGCGGAGAAGAACGCCGCGCTCGAGCACGTGACCGACGCCGACGAGCGCCGGGTGCTAGCGGACCTGCTCGCGGGGGTGGCTGGGCCCATGGCATGAGCCCCAGCGCCCTCCCAATGCCGCCAGATCGCCGTCCGAGACGCAGGCTCGAATCGCTGGTACACTGCGCTCGTGCGATCGGCATTGCTCGGGCTCGCGATCATCACGCTGGCAGCCGGCGCGAGCGCGCATGCGGGGCCGAGCGCGGATCTCGAGCGGCTCGGGCGCGCCATCGCCGAGCGCCCGAGCGACCCCGCCCTGCGACTGGAGCGGGCCTCGGTGCTTCGCCGCCTAGGAAGGCTGGGTCAGGCTGCACGCGAACTGCAGACGGTGGAGCGACTCGAGCCCACATCCCGCGCGCTGTACCTCGAGCGCGCACAGCTCTGGCGCGACCGCGGCGACGCGAAGCGCGCGCTGCTCGACCTGGACCGCTACTCGAGCAGTGGAGCGCCGTCCGTGCTCGCGCTGCGCACTCGCGCGGAGCTCCTGCTTGCGCTTCGGCGCCCGGAGGAGGCGTGGCGCGACTACGATCGGGCCGTCGCGCTGGCGCCGTCTCCCGAGCTCATTCTGGCGCGGGGACAGCTCGACGAACAGCGAGGCAACCTGGAGCGCGCCGCGCGAGGTTATCTGGACGGCCTGGAGCGAGCTCACGGAGCGGTGGTCATCCGCCTGGCGCTCATTCGCGTCGAGCGCGCCCGCGGTCAGCTCGACTCGGCCCTGACTCACGCGAGCGCGCTGGTCGCCAGCGCCGGCGTGCGCGCCGAGTACCTGTTGCTGCGCGCCGAGATCCACGAGCAGGCGGGTCGGCCAGGGCCCGCGCGTGCGGATCGCAGCTCGGCCCTCGCCGAGCTCGACGTGGTGCTGCGGGCGCGCTCCACGGCCCTGCACCACACCGCACGCGCACGCGCGCTCGCCGCGCTCGCGCGCCGCGACGAGGCGCTGCGGGCCGCGCGCCACGCGCTGAGGCTCAGCCCCAAGTACGAACCCGCCCGAGCGCTCGTTCGGGAACTGTCGAGCCCGGAAGGTGGCGGATGAAGCCCAGGGTCTGGCTGGCCGCGACGGCACTGGGTCTGACGCTCGGGAGCCCGGCGTGGGCCCAGACCTTGGAGCGGAGCCCCTACCTGCAACAATCGACGCCCAGCTCGGTGATCCTGGTGTGGACCACGACGCAGGCGAGCGAGAGCGTGGTGCGCTACGGCTCGAGCCCGACGAGCCTGACTCAGACCGCCACTGCCGCGGCGGGCACGCAGCACGAGGTGAAGATCACCGGGCTCACACCGAACACGCGCTACTACTACAGCGTGGGCACGAGCGGCGTGACGCTGGCGGGTGGCGACTCGGAGCACTGGTTCGAGACGGCACCTACGGCCGGTACCACGAAGAAGTTCCGAGCCTGGGTCGTGGGGGACTCTGGCACGGGAGGAACACCGCAAGCCAACGTGCAGAACGCGATGCTCGCGCATGTCGGGCGCTACCGCCCACACCTGTTCCTGCACCTCGGGGACATGGCGTACAACACCGGGACGACCAGCGAGTTTACGGCTCGCTTCTTCGGGGTGTACCCGACCGTCCTGCGAAACACCGTCACTTGGCCCACGATGGGCAACCACGAAGGTGCCACCTCCGACTCGGGCACGCAGACGGGCCCGTACTACACGGCCTACGTGCTGCCCAAGGCCGGCGAGGCCGGAGGTTTGCCGAGCGGGACGGAGGCCTACTACTCGTTCGACTTCGCCAACGTACACTTCATCGTGCTCGACTCGCACGACACGGATCGCTCGCCGAACGGCGCGATGCTGACTTGGGCCAAGAACGACATCGCCGCCACGACGCAGCCTTGGGTCGTGGCTTTTTGGCACCACCCGCCCTACACCAAGGGCAGCCACGACTCGGACACCGAGACGCAGCTGCGCCAAATGCGCGAGAACGCGCTGCCCATCCTCGAGGCCGGCGGCGTGGATGTGGTGCTGGCGGGGCACTCGCACATCTACGAACGCTCCTACCTGATCGATGGCGCCTATGAGACGCCATCCACGGCGGCCGGCAAGCTCAAGGACAGCGGCGACGGCAGGCCCCTCGGCAGCGGTCCCTACCAGAAGCCCGCGACCACGACGGCGAACGCGGGCGCGGTCTACGTCGTCGCTGGACACGGCGGCGCTGGCATCTCCGGGCCGGCGAACCACCCGCTGATGTACTTCAGCGAGAAGCAGCATGGCTCCTGCATCCTGGACGTACAGGACAACCGCCTGAGCCTGTTCAACATCCGACACGACGGTCAGATCACCGACCGGTTCACGCTGGTGAAGGGCAACGCGCTGGTCATCGCCGAGCCCGACGGCGGCGAGACGCTCGAGCCGGGGGAGGCCTTCGACATCCGCTGGGCGACGGTCGGGACGATACCCCAGGTCGACCTCGCGTACTCGGCGAACGACGGAAGCTCCTGGGCCACCATCGCCACGGGCGTCGCCAACACCGGGCAGTTCACCTGGACGGTGCCGAACGTGACCACGGATCGCGCGCTCGTGCGCGTGCGCTCCACGGCGCAAGCCAGCATCGAAGACGAGAGCAACGCAGGCTTCACCATCGGCAACGTGGGACCGCAGACGGTGATCCCCTTCGGGGACGAGTGGAGATACCTCGACCAGGGTCCTGACCCCGGGCCGACGGTCACCACCGCGGCCTTCGATGACAGCGGCTGGGCGTCCGGCAAGGCCGAGCTCGGCTATGGCGACGGCGACGAAGCGACGGTCATCTACCAGGGGTCACCCAACGTCGCGACCACCTACTTTCGCAAGACGATCTCCCTGCAAGGCGCGATCGAGAGCGCGGCGCTCGAGGTCATCCACGACGACGGCGTGGTCGTGTTCATCAATGGCAGCGAGGTCCTCTCCAAGTACGTGGCTGGCCTCGAGTTCGGGACCTACGCGAGCGCCGCGTCGCAGGACAACGAACTATCGAGCACGCCCGTGCCGAGCAGCGTGTTCGTGAGCGGACAGAACGTCGTGACCGCGCTGGTCAAACAAGCAAACGCCACTTCGTCGGATCTCTCGTTCGATCTGAAGCTCGAGCTCACCTTCGAACCGAGCACGCCGGACGCCGGCGCCGGCGGCGCGGCCGGCTCGGGGAGCGGAGCGGCGAGCGGCTCTGGCGGGTCGGGCGCCGGCTCGAGCTCGGGCGGCGCCGGCAACACGAGCGCCGCAGCTGGTGCGGCGGGCGCGAAGGGTGGCTCGGACAGCGGGTGCGGCTGTCGCACGCGAGGCGGCGGCGGAGAAAGCGCGACGCTGGTGTTGTTGCTGACCGCGGTCGGCGCGACGCGGCGACGGCGGCGCGCCCGCGTTCGGTGATGGGACGCCCGCCGTCGATGACGGCGCCGCGTCAGGCGGGATTCTTCTTCTTCTTGTCGTCGTCGTCCTTCGGCTTCTTCATGTCGCCGCAGGCGGGCTGAGGATTCTTGCGATCCTTGTCCTTGTCGTCTTGGCCCTTCTTGCCGCCACCGCACAGGGTGGAGGCGTCCGAAGCGACCGCGAAGGCGGGGCCCGAGAGCAGCAGGCCGCAGGCGACGAGGGCCGAAGGGATGAGCTTGGAGAACGGCATGGTCCCCTCGTTCTGGGACAGCAGCGGCTCGTCGTCAAGCCGCGCCGCGTCGAGACGCGCGACCGGTCTTTCCCGCCCCGCGCGGATTTTTCGCGGGCTTCCCCAGCCCGGCGCCGTTGCTCGCGGCGACGCGCGGTGAGTAAAACGGAGCGCGGACTCGCGCGCCTGCGCCAGCCCCTCGGTAGGTGAGCCATGAAAATCGTGTGTATCGGCGGCGGACCCGCAGGCCTCTATTTCGCGCTGCTGATGAAGAAGGCGCGTCCCGACGCGGCGGTGCAAGTGTACGAGCGGCACGGCCGCGGTGAGACCTTCGGCTTCGGCGTGGTCTTCAGCGACGCCACCATGGGCAACCTGGCGACGGAAGACCCCGAGAGCTACGCGCGCATCACGCGCGAGCTCGCCCACTGGGACGACATCGATACGTTCATCCACGGCGAAGTCATCCGCTCGACGGGCCACGGATTCTCGGGCCTCAGCCGGCGCACGCTGCTCGAGATCTTGACCGAGCGCTGCCTGGAGCTCTCGGTCGACGTGCAGTTTGGCCGCGAAGCAGGGCCCGAGCTGGGCGAGTTCAGCGGGGCGGACTTGATCGTCGCCTGCGATGGCGTCAACTCCGCGATACGTGACGCTCACCAGGCTCGCTTCGAACCAGACGTGGACTTCCGCCCGAACCGCTTCGTGTGGCTGGGAACGACGTTTCCCTTCGATGCTTTCACGTTCTACTTCGAGCAGAACGCGCATGGCTTGTTCCGCGTTCACGCCTACCGCTACGAGGCGGGGACGAGCACCTTCATCGTCGAGTGCACGGAGCAGACCTGGCGCGCTGCGGGCCTGGACACGGCGAGCGAGCAGGACACACTCGAGTACTGCGAGCGCCTCTTCGCCCACCGCCTCGGCGGGCATCGCCTGCTCGCCAATCGCAGCATCTGGCGCCAGTTTCCGACCGTGAAGAACGCGCACTGGCACTTCGACAACGTCGTGCTGCTCGGGGATGCGGCCCACACGGCGCACTTCTCGATCGGCTCCGGGACCAAGCTCGCCATGGAGGACTCGATTGCGCTGCGCGACGCGCTACTCGCTCACCCGAGGGTCCCCGACGCCCTCGCGGCGTACGAAGCAGAGCGGCGCTCGGCGGTGGAGAGCATCCAACGCGCGGCGGAGGTGAGCCTCGGCTGGTTCGAGAACACGGAGCGCTATTTGCCGCTGGATGCGCTGACGTTCACCTTCAGCATGCTGACTCGCAGCCTGCGGGTCACCCACGAGAACCTGAAGCTCAGGGATCCGGCGCTGGCGGACCGGGTGGACCAGAACGTGGCGGGCAAGGCCGAGCTGCAGTCAGGCCGAGCGCTACCACGGGCTCCGGCGCCGCCGCCGATCTTCACTCCCTTCAAGCTGAGGGACATGGTGCTCGAGAACCGGATCGCGGTCTCGCCCATGTGCATGTACTCGGCGGAGGATGGTACCGTGAACGACTGGCACCTCGTGCACCTCGGCAGCCGCGCCGTGGGCGGCGCGGGGCTGGTGATCGCCGAGATGACCGATGTCTCGGCGGAGGGACGCATCAGCCCGGGATGCGCCGGTATGTATCGCCCGGAGCACGTGGCGGCGTGGCGGCGGATCACCGAGTTCGTACACCGCTTCTCGAGCAGCAAGATCGCGCTGCAGCTCGGGCACGCGGGACGCAAGGGCAGCACTCAGAGACTGTGGGAGGGGCCCGACCAGCCGCTAGCCGAAGGCAACTGGCCGCTGCTCTCCGCCTCACCGCTGCCCTACTTGCCACACGGTCAGGTGCCCAAGGCGATGGACGCCGCCGATCGCGCCCGAGTGCTGGACGACCACGTACGCGCCGCGGAGCTGGCCATCGAGGCGGGCTTCGACGCGCTCGAGCTGCACTGCGCCCATGGCTACCTGCTGGCCAGCTTCTTGTCGCCGCTGACGAACCAGCGCGACGACGAGTACGGTGGCTCACTGGCGAACCGACTGCGCTATCCGCTGGAGGTATTCACCGCCGTGCGCGCCATCTGGCCTGCAGAGCGGCCGATGAGCGTGCGCATCTCCGCGTGTGATTGGCTGGACGGCGGCACGACCCTCGATGACGTCGTCGGCATCGCGCGGGCGTTTCGCGAGCACGGCGTGGACATCGTGGACGTCTCCGCAGGCCAGACCGTCGCCGAGCAGCGACCCCGCTACGGCCGCCTGTTCCAGACGCCCTTCTCGGAACTGGTGCGGCTGGAGGCCCAGGTGCCCACCATGACCGTAGGCAACATCCAGAGCTACGGGGACGCCAATAGCATCATCGCTGCCGAGCGCGCCGACGTGTGCGTGCTCGCCCGCGCTCACCTGTACGACCCGTACTGGACGCGACACGCGGCCTCGGCGCTCGGGTTCCCGAGCGACTGGCCGCCCCAGTACTCCGCGGTGAAGCGCTACGACTTCAGGTTCGCTTGAGGCCAGGGCTCCAGCTCCGAGAGGCACGGGGCGCTTCGATCCCGCGCGTTCAGGACGGCGCGGTCAGCCGAGACCGGCCAGTCGATCCCGAGCGCCGGATCGTTCCAGCGCAAGAACCGCTCGTGCTCCGCTGACCAGTAGCTGGTCACCTTGTACGCCAGGATGGTGTCCGGCAGCAGCGTGCAGATGCCGTGCGCGAAGCCGGGAGGCACCCACAGCTGGTTGCACGCCTCCGCGCTCAGCTCCACCGCGACGTGCTGGCCGTAGCTGGGGCTGCCAGAGCGCACGTCGACGGCGACGTCGAGCACCGCGCCGCGGACCACGCGCACGAGCTTGCCCTGAGGCCTGGGCGGGACCTGGAAGTGCAGTCCGCGGACCGTGCCCACCTCGGGCGAGAGTGACTCGTTGTCCTGCACGAACCCGAAGTCCAATCCGGCCGCCGCGAGCACTTCTTGGCGAAAGGTCTCCAGGAAGTAGCCGCGCTCGTCGCCGTGGCGGACGCACTGCACCAACCAGACATCCTTGATGGCGGTCGGCGTCACGCGCATGACCCGAGTATGCCTCTTCCCGTCGCGGGCCGGGTGCGTACAATGGGCGCGATGCGCGCTGCCGCCCTGGGACTACCGCTGCTGCTCACGCTGCCGCTGGCAGCCGCGCTCGGCGCTGCTCTCGCGGAGCGCGTGGCGCAGCAGCTCGGCCGGGAGCTGGCCAAGAGCAGCGCCTGGCTAGTGCCGCCACCGCCAGCGCCGCCGGACGTCTTCGTGGAGCCGAGCGCCGAGCCGGCCGCGAGCGCGATGACGACGGATGGACTCTCGACGCCGCCGCCGACGGTCCTGACCACGCCTCGCCCGAAGGGCGCGCCGAGCGCGCCAACCAAGGGCATCCGAGTGCGTGCGGACCGCGTGCTGGCGCTGGCCAGCGCTGGGGTGCGCCCCGCCGCCATTCCGGTGCAGGCCCGCGCGGAGCGCCCGGCCGGGCTGGCGATGACCGGGGTGAGCGCGCTGGGCATCGGCTTGATTGACGGCGACATCCTGACCCACGCCGGCGGACGGCCCGCCACCAGCGCGGGCGAGGTCGTGGGGTTGGTGATCGGCGCCCGCGCCCGCGGCGCGGCCGAGATCTCGGGCCGCTTCTGGCGCCGCGGCGAGTGGTACTCGCTGGTGGTCGAGCAGCCCTACGTGCGCCCGGCGAGGGCGCGCCGCGGCGCGATCTGACGCCCGCACGAGCGAGCGCCTGCCGGGTCGCTGTCTACCTGCGGGCCTTCGACAGGTACTGGAACAGATCCGAGCCCGAGGACAGCACCAGTGAGGTCTGGTCGCCGAGCGACTTCTCATAGGCGTCGAGGCTGCGAATGAAGGCGTAGAACTCCGGATCCTTGCCGTACGCCTCCGCGTACACGCTCGTGCTCTCTGCATCGCCCTCGCCGCGAGCCTTCTGAGCAGTCTCGTAGGCCTGCGCGATCAGGATGGTCTTCTCCTTGTCCGTGTCCGCGCGGATCTTCTGCGCCTCTTCCTCGCCCTCCGAGCGGTACTGCTTGGCCACCCGATCGCGCTCCGCGCGCATGCGAGCAAACACGCTCTCTTGCACCTCTTTCGGCAAGTCCGCCCGCTTGATGCGGACGTCCACGACCTCGATGCCGAACTCCTTGGTCTGTTCGCGAACGGCGGCGGCCACCCGCTGCATCATCGGATCGCGCGCGTTGCCGATGATGTCGCCGAAGTTGTGGCTGGCGAGCTCGCGACGCATCTCGGAGTTGATGATGTCGTCCAGCCGGGCCTTGGCGCCCACCTCGTCGTGCACCGTCTTGTAGAAGCTGAGGGGTTCGACCACGCGCCACCGGGTGACGGGGTCCGCAACCAGGCGCTTCTTGTCCAGCGTCAAGTACTCCGCGGGCGGCGTGTCGCTGCCCATGATGCGGCGTTCCATGCGGGTGACGGTCTGTACGAAGGGCGTCTTGAAGTAGAGCCCCGGCGAATCCGCCGTACGCTTGTACTCACCGAACTGCGTCACGATCGCCAGCTCGCCTTCGTCCACGACGAAGATGCTGGAGAACCCGACGAATAGCGCGAGTATCAGCCCGAACACGATACTGGATTTCATCGCGCACCTCCCACGGCGGGACCCTGCCCGGCCGGTCCAAGTTGCAGGAGCGGCAGCGCGCTCCGGGAGAGATCCCGATCGACCACCGTCTTCTTGTCGATCTTGCTCAGGATCCGCTCCATCGTCTCGAGGTATAGGCGTTCCCGAGTCACCCGTTCCGCCTTCTTGTATTCCGCGTAGACCGAGTCGAAACGCTGCGCGTCACCCTTGGCCTGCAGCACCCGCTGCTCCTTGTAACCTTCGGCCTCGCGCTCCATCTTGCGTGCCTCGCCGCGGGCTCGAGGGATCAGGTCGGCCTGGTAACCGCGGGCCTGGTTGATGACCTTCTCCTTTTCTTCGCGGGCGCGGACCACGTCGTGAAAGGCGTCCTTCACCTCGTCCGGCGCGTCCACGGCCTGCAGCTTGACCTCTGTGATGCTCAGGCCACTCTCGTAGCTGTCCATCAACTGCTGGAGCCAGGTGCGCGTGTCGCTCTGCACCTTCTCGCGGCCAACCGTGATCACCTCGTCGATGGTCGTGCGCCCGACCATGCTGCGCAGCGCGACCTCGGCGGTGGCGCGCAACGCTTCCTCGGGATCCGAGATCCGGAACAGGAACTTGCTGGGATCCGTCACGCGGTACTGCACGATGAACTGCGCCTCCACGATGTTCTCGTCGCCGGTGAGCATGAGCCCCTCGTGCTGGACGCGTTGTTCGGCGCGAAACCCGACCTCGATGCGGCGGATTTGCTCGACGTTGACCACGTCCACCTTCTGTACGAACGGGAGGCGGTAGTGCAGCCCCGGCCCGGTCTTGCCCGACTCCCGACCGAAGGTCCGCACGACCCCTTGCTCGCCTGGGCCGACGCTGTAGATGCCCGTCGCCGCGAGGATCAAGACCACGACACCAAACACGATGGGACCGAGGTTCTTGAGGTTGCGACGCACCGCCTCGGAGACCTGACCCACGACCTCTGTGACGTCCGGACGGGGTCCGTCGTCGTCGAACTGACTACGCATTGCCGGCAGTACATGGCCCCGGCCGCCCGAAATCGCAATCCGAATCGGGTGCGGCGCGAGTTTGCAGCCGGCTTACTGCCGAACGCGCCAGTTTCCGGGGTAGGTCTTGCCGACCTCGTCACAGGTGGGGTCGGTCACGATCAGCTCCGGGCGCGCGTCGCGGCAGTACAAGATCGTGTTCTGGCGAAAGGTCCGCCCAAAGTAGATCGCCTCGTCGCGATCGATGCCGTGCACGAGCCAGGCGGGCTCACGCCACACCCCCTCGGGCTCTTCGTCGTAGCCCACGCAGTGTTCGACCCGGTAGCAGCCGAGGATGAGCAAGTCGCGCATCACCTGGTGACGCCCCTCGTTCACGCGCCGGGGTAGGAGCATCGATCGCGGGTTGTAGGCCGTCAGCACCGCGAAGCTCTTCTGCAACAGCTCGGGGAGCTTGGACGGATCGTGCACGATCTCGCCATCCATCGAGCCGCGCAGCAGACCCGTCTCGACTGGCAACTCGTAGACGGTCGCGAAGTAGGAGCGGAGGAGGTTCTGGTCCACGTCGGGCCCCTCTTACCACCTTTTTGGCGGGTCACCCCGGGAGCAGGCCAAAACGCCGCGCACCAAGCGGATCGCGGTTGCCGCGCCAACTCTGTCCGGGACTGTGCCACGGCGGTGAGGCTCGCCACCCGGAATCGGCCAGGTCATTGTCGCCCACACCACGGCATGGCACATGCTTCGACGAGCCGACATGCACCGTCTCACTCGCTGCTTTGGGCTGCTAGCGGGCGCGTGGCTGACCGCCGGGCCCGCTCGCGCCGGTGAGCCCATCGAGCTCGAGTGGTCGGCGCCGGACGGCTGCCCGACCCGACAGGACGTGCTGTCCCGGGCGGCCGCGCTGCTGGGTCAGACGGAGTCGGAACAGCGCATCCTCGCGCGCGGACGCATCCGAGCGGCCGAGGGGGAGTTCGAGCTGGAGCTGGAGACGGTGACGAGCGACGGGACTGGGCGGAGGCGCCTGCGCGCCGGGCAGTGCGAGGAGCTCGCGCAGCCGGCTGCCCTGCTGTTGGCCCTCGCCGTCAACCCCGCAGTGACAGCGCCGGAGCCCGCTCCCCCGGAGCCGACGCCCGAGCCTGCCGCCTTGGACAGCACACCACCGGCCGCGGCGCCCGCGGCGCCCGTGGCGCCGCCCCGGGGGCCACGACCCGCCGAGGGAGCCCGCGAGTCGCGCTGGGCAGCACGGCTGGGGCTGGGGGTCGCCGGCGATGTCGGCGCGCTCCCCACGCCGGCGCCGGGGATCGCCGGCAGCGTGGGAGCCGCGCTGGGGGGCACGACCTTGGAGGCGCGATTGACCGTGCTGCTCGAGCAGCGAACGGAAGTGGGCGGCGGGCGGGGCGGCGCCTTCACCCTCACGACCGGGGGGCTGTCGGCTTGCCACGACGTGGCGGCGGCGCCGGTGCTGCTCGCACCTTGCCTTGGCGTCGAGGTGGGACGGCTGTCGGGAGCCGGTTTCGGGGTAACGGAGCCCGGCTCCGGGTCGGCGCTCTGGGTCGCCGGGCTGGCCGGGCTGCGCGGGGTCGAGGCGCTGACGGACGGGCTCGGGGTGTGGGTCGGCGCGGAGCTCGTCGTCCCCGTGGGGCGACCGGAGTTCGTGCTCGAGAACGTGGGAGTCGTTCACCGGCCCGCACGCGCGGGCGGCCGGGCGGCGATTGGCGCGGAGGTACGCTTTCCGTGACGGAACGCCTGGGCTCGGGGCACTCACCCGAGATGACCAGTCTGGCCGCGGCGAGGCCCGCGCCTCCCCAGCCGGACTGCTCGCCGGTCCCCGCGTTCGATGTCCTCTATGACGACCACTTCGACTTCGTCTGGCGCAGCCTGCGGCGGCTGGGCGTACCCGAGTCGGCGCTCGACGACGCGGCACAGGACGTGTTCGTGGTCGTCCACCGGCGTCTGGCCGAGTTCGAGGCGCGGTCCACGCTGCGGACCTGGCTGTTCGGGATCGCGCTCCGCGTGGCGCAGCGCCATCGCCGCAGCGCCGGCAAGCGGGCTGGCGAGCCCCTGCCCGAAGGCCTCTGGGATCCGGACGCGCTGGGGCCCGAGGACGCGACCGCGCGCGCCCACGCGGTGCGGCTCTTGCACGCCATCCTCGAGTCCCTGGAGCACGACCGTCGCGTGGTGTTCGTGATGATGGATCTCGAGCAGATGAGCGCGCCGGAGGTCTCCGATGCGCTCGGTGTCAACTTGAACACGGTGTACTCGCGCTTGCGGGCGGCGCGACGAGACTTCGACGCCACGCTAGCGCGCCTGCGCGCTCGGAGCAGACCGTGAAGGAGCTCAGCGACGCGGCCCGCAGCCTGATCGAGCTGGGCAGCCAGCACGACGGACCGAGCCCAGCGGACCGAGCCCGAGTCCGCCGCGCCCTGGTCAGCGCCCTCGGCACCAGCGCGGTGTTGGCGTCCAGCACGACCGCCGCGGGCGCCGCGGCGAGCGCGGGCGTGGGCGCGGGCGGTGCGACGGTCGGCAGCCTGCTGACCTGGCTGGCGGGAGGCGTGGGTGTAGGGCTGCTGGTGGCGCTGCCGGCGGCGATGTCAGCCGAGCCGGCGGAGCATCCGTCGCGCTCGACCGCCACGAACGTCGCTCCCCCGGCTCCGCTCCCCGTCGCAGAGCCCAGCTCGGCCCCCACTCCCGGGGCGACGGCAGCCGCGGACACTCCCCCTGCTGTCGAGCAGTCCCCCCGAGCTCCTGAGCGGCGCCCGCAACGCGCCTCCACCGCGTCAGCCATCCCACCCGCCGCGCGCGCGGCGGATGAGCTGGAGCGCGAGTCCAAGCTGCTCAGCCACGCACAACGCGAGCTCGCTGCGGGACGCCCCGGCACGGCCCTCGCTGCGCTCGACCAGCACGAGCGCACCTTCCCGGGTGGCGCGTTGACACCCGAGCGCGAGGCAGCCCGCGTCCTCGGGACGTGTGCGGCGGGGCAGCGTGATCAGGCGAGACGGCTGGCGGAGAAGTTCCTCGAGGCTCACCCCTCCTCGCCGCTGCGGGCGCGAGTGAGCGCCTCGTGTCGCTGAGCCGCGTCGATTTCGTGACGGACAGCCACCCGCTCGGACACTCACCTACATCGACCAAGCAGGAGGGTCTTTCGTGATGCGACTAGCAGCTTTCTTCAAGCGATCTCTCGGTCTCGGTGTGATGTTCGCGGTCCCGCTCCTGGCCGGCGCCAAGGGCGGTGGCTGCTCGTCGAGCGAGGTCCCCATCGGCTCGGATAGCCAGCCGTGCGGCAGCAACAGCTGCCAGGCAGGCGAGTTCTGCTGCAACGAGAGCTGCGGCATCTGCGCGCCCAAGGGCGGCGCTTGCATCGAGCTGGTGTGCGAGCCAGCCCAGGACGGCGGCGGCGCAGGCGTGGCGTGCGGCAGCGTCACCTGCGGAGTCGGTCAGGAGTGCTGCAACGCGAGCTGCGGGATCTGCGTCGACCCGGGCGGCGCCTGCATCCAGGTCGAGTGCAGCGACGCTTGTGAGGGACAAAACGCCAGGGCGATGGGCCAGTGCGACATGATGCTCGGCTATCGCTGGACCGGCGAGACCTGCGAACCCCTCGGCGGCTGCTCCTGCGCAGGCAGTGACTGCCCCAGCCTGTTCGCCAGCCTCGAAGACTGTCAGAAGGCGTACGCTCAGTGTGAGAGCGCGGGCGAGGTCTGCGGAAAGAACGTGTGTACCGCCGGGCAGGAGTGCTGCAACGCGAGCTGCGGAATTTGTACGGAGCCCGGCGGCGCTTGCATCGAGCTCGCCTGCGGCGATGACGAGCGCGTCCCCGCCAGCGGCGCGTGCGTCAAGAACAGCAACGACGCCTGCAGCTCCGACGCGGACTGCACGTCCGGCGGCTGCGGCGGAGAGCTCTGCTTCAATCCCGCGGTATCCAGCGGCATCAGCACCTGCGAGTGCAGCGCGCCCGCCGTCAAGGGTTGCGGTTGTGTCTCCGGTCAGTGCACCTGGTACAACTGAACCTCACGACGACGGCAAGAACCGATACCCGACGCCGCGCACCGTGACCAGGTGGCGCGGCGCGCTCGGGTCTACCTCGAGCTTGCTGCGGAGCTGCAGCACGAAGTTGTCGATCGTCCGCAGCGTACCGTGATGCCCCGGCCCCCACACCTGCGACAGGATCTCGTCACGCGAGAGCACCTTGCCTCCCGCTCTGGCCAGGCACATCAGCAGGTCGAACTCGGTGGCTGTCAAGTCCACCAACTCGCCGTTGCGTCGCACCTCGCGGGTCTCGGCGTCGATCTGCAGAGCCCCGGCGGCGATCACCCGCGCCTCCGGTGAGCGCGCGATGGCGTCACGCCGCAGCACGGCGCGGACGCGCGCCAAGAACTCCGCCAAGCTGAAGGGCTTGGTGATGTAGTCCTCCGCGCCGAGTTCGAGACCCATGACCTTGTCCATCTCGGCCCCTCGCGCGCTGAGCATGACGACGGGCACCCGATGCCCCTCGGCGCGAAGTCGACGAACGACCTCGAAGCCGTTCATCCGGGGCAGCATGACGTCGAGCACTACCAGCGCGAAGTCGTGCGCCTGCGCCGCCTCGAGCCCTGCGTCGCCGTCCGCGGCGACCACGACCTCGTAGCCCTCGGCCTCCAGGTTCATCTGCAGACCCAGGGTGATGCTCTCGTCGTCTTCGACGATCAGGATGCGACGCTTGACCTCAGTCATCCTCGCCCTCCTCCGTATGGCGGGGAAGCACCAGGGTGAAGGTACTACCCTCGCCCGGCGCGCTGTCCAGTTCGACGTGGCCACGGTGTGCGCGCACCACGTGGTTGACGATGGCGAGGCCGAGACCGGACCCCTCGCGTTCCCGCGACAAGCGGTCATCCACGCGGTAGAACTTCTGGAATATCCGCTGGTGTTCCGCGGGCGCGATGCCCGGCCCGTCGTCGGAGACGGCGATCCGAACCGCTTGGGGCGTGCTCGTCACGGTGACCCGGATGCGCGGCGGATCCCCGCCGTACTTGTGGGCGTTGGTGAGCAGGTTGAACAGGGCGTCGAGCAGCGCGGCCCGATCTGCCCGGATCATGGCCGGGTCGCTCGGTAGGTCCACGGTCAGCTCGGTTCGACGGCGCTCGCCCACGGGGGCGAACGCGTCGGCGGCGTCCTCCACCACCCGGCGCGCGTCGACCGGGGTGAGACGAAACTCACGGTGGCCGCTCTCCATGCGCCCCCAGTCCAGCAGCCGGTCGATGAGCTCCTGAAGGCGCACGCTCTCCTTGGCGAGCCCTTCGATGCACTTGTCCTCCGCCGCGGTGTCGCCCCGACGTAGCGCGAGGGTCTCGGTGAACAGTCGGATCGAGGTCAGCGGCGTTCGGAGCTCGTGGCTGACCTTCGACACGAAGTCGCTCTGCAGGCGAGAGAGGTTGGCCTCACGCCGCACGAAGACCCACACCAAGATGACGCCGGTGACGGAAGCCCCGGACAGCGCGATGATCAGGATCCCCATGAGCAGGTTGACCTTCGCTTCGCCCAGGATGAGCAGCACGGCGCCTGCGGCAAGCATCAGCGCCGTCGGCACGATGACCAACGCCACGAGCAGCATGACGATGCGCCGGTAGCCGAGCATCGACAGGTCACGCGACGCCATCTACGTCACTCCGAGTTCCCAAGTGAGCCCGCGCAACAGCTCTGCCACGCTCCACGCCTGCGCGGGAGCCCCGCGCGTGCGGTAAGGCGGCTCGCCATCGCTCAGCTGCGCCACGTGTCCGAGGCTCGGGGAGTCCGCTACCAGTGACGTGAGCAGCTCGCTCAGCTCGCGCAGCAGCGCGCTGTCGTCCGAGTGCTGAGCGGCCGCCGCGCGCGCATAGGACCCGAGCAGGAAGCTCCACACGGTACCCTGGTGGTATTGAGTCTCGAGCTCCTCGGGCGTGCCCGAGTAGACGCCCTGGTAGCCTGGATCCCTCGGCGACAGACTGCGCAGGCCTCGCGGCGTCACCAGCTCGTCCCGGGCTCGCGTCAGGATCGAGCGGGCCTGCCAGGGCTCGAACAGCGCGGGCGCCACGGCGACGGCTACGAGCGCGTTGGGTCGAATGGCCGGATCGGCCCAAGCTTCGGCGGTGTCGCCCTCCGGGCTGATGCAGTCGAAGGGATACTCGGTTTCGTTACACCAGAAGCGCCCCCGGAAGGCCTCGGCCGCGAGGTCCGCGACCTGCCGTGCCGTGTCCGCCAGGGCGCCCATCTCGTATGCGTCGGCGAGCTGGGCCAGCAGCGCGCCGGCGCTGCACCACAGCGCTTGGTGTTCGACGGCGACGCCGCGACGCGGCGTGACGGCCCGCCCTTCATACACGGCGTCCATCCAGGTTGCGGGCTGGTCGGGATGGTCGGTGACGAGCAGTCCCTCGCGGGTACACCACGCCCACTGCCCGCGGGGTCTGGACATGCGGACGAACGCGCGCACGAGCGCAGGAAGCAGCGTCGCTCTCAGCGCGGGGTGATCGACCCCGGCGTGGGCAACGAACTGCTTGGTGGCCTCGAACAGCCACAAGGTGGCGTCCGGGCAGGGATGCAGCGCTGCGCTCGACGTGCGCAGGAAGTTCGGCAACAGGCCAGCGTGGAGCTCGCTGGCGGCGGTGCAGAGCAGCGCCGCTGCGTCCTGGGTGCGCCCGCGGCAGAGCGTCAGCCCGGGCAGGCTGATCAGGTGATCCCGCGTCGGAACCTCGAGCGCGGGGTAGCCGGCGATCACGTACGTGCCTGACTCGCTCCGGGCCAAGAACGAGTCCGCCGCCACCGAGAGCTGCCGCACCACCGGGGCGTGCGCGGGCCCGGGATCGAGGGAGAGCAGGTGCTCCCGGGCCTCCGCCATCAGCTCCGAGGGGGACTCCTCCGGCAGCTCACCGAGCGCCGTGACCAAGTAGCAGGGCTCACCGGGGCGAACGCGCAGCTCGAAGGTACCCGGGGTCCACAGGTCCTCCTCACACTCGCGAAACTGCGCGCGGTCGTGGGTGTACTCGAACCGCCGCCACCAGTCCGGCGAACCCATGAACATGCCACGATGACCGAACACGACGGGTGGCACGTGAGGCACCGGTTGGATCTCCACCTCACCGGAGCGCAGCGTCACGCGCTGTACCATGGCGCCGTGCTCGTGCGTGAGCTCGCAGGCGCGCCGAACCGGCAACAAGGGTCTCACGTTCAAGAGCACAGGGGCCTTGCCGTGCCACTCGTAGCGGATCACGAGGACGTTCTTGTTGCGCGCGAGGCAGATCGTGCGGTCGAAGAAGTGCTTGCCCAGCTTGAAACGCCAGCGTGGCAATGGATCTTGGGCATAGCTGTGGAGCAGTCGATAGCCCGGAGTGGGGGCGACGTCGGGGAACTGGTGGGTCGACAAACGATGGGTTCGTGCGCCGATGGTCACTTGGGTCTCCGCGTGACTGAGCACGACGTAGCGACCGAGCGGCGGCTCGAGCGTCACGACCAGCATGCCGTGCTCACGGCGGGTGTGCATCAAGGCGAGGGTGCTCATCGCGTACGCCCCGGTGCCGTTGGTGTGCAGCCACTCCCGCAGCGAGCGGTCCAGATCGCCAGCCGTGTGCACCACGGGCCACGGCTCGATGCGGTCCGTCGACTCGCTCACGACTCGGCCTCCGGGCCCAGGGCGACGTGCGCGGCGCGGCGCATGGCCTCGACGGGCGGCGTCCGCCCCGTCCAGAGCGCGACGGAATGCGCTGCCTGACCGATCAACATCTCGAGCCCACCTTCGCTGCGCCTCCCGCGCCCCCGTGCCACCTCCAGGAACGGGGTACGCGCGGGAACATACACCACGTCCAGGCACAATGCGTCGGGCTCCACCTGGTCCCAGTCGATCCAGCCCAGAATGTCCTCGCCCGGGCTCCTTCCGGACATTCCGGCGCTGGTGGCCTGAACGACGACCCGAAACGGCGCCCCGGGGTCGAGCGCCGCGCCTGGCGCGATCGCGCTGGCTCCGAGCGGCGCGAAGAGAGCGCGCGCGCCGCGCTCGACGAAGCGCCGCGCGAGCACCCAGGGCGTGGCTCCCAGCTCCGTCAGGGCCGCCGTGGCCGCCAGCGCCGCCCCGCCGCCGCCGAGCACGAGCGCGGGTCCGCGGCCGATGCCGTGGACCCGCAGGCGCTCGACCAGCGCCAGCAGATCCGTGTTGTGCGCCAGCACGCGCTCACCGTCTCGTGCCAGCACGTTGGCGGCGCCCACGCGACGGGCCGACGGTCCAAGCTCGTCAGCGAGAGAGAGCGCGGTTCGTTTCCAGGGCAGCGTGACGTTCAGCCCGAGGTAGTGGCCGCCGCGCAGCGCGTCGACCGCCGCGTGCACCGACGCCTCGTCGGGACAGTCCACGAGCTCGTAGTGCATGTGAAGCCCGAGCGCCTCGTAGGCCGCGGCATGTAGCGCGGGGGAAAGTGAATGCGCAACCGGATGCCCGATCAGCGCCACTCGGTCGCAGCTCACGTGCCGCCCTCGTCGTCGACGAGCACCTCGACTACCTCGACACCGAGGTGACCTTGGTGCAAGCGCACACCGAGCCGCTCGCCCGAGCGCGCGTCGTCGCTGCGGGTGAGCGCTCGACCATCGGACCGAGTCACGATGGCGTAGCCGCGCTCCAGGATGGCGAGCGGAGAGAGCGCTTCGAGTCCAACCCGGCGCTCCCTCAGCCGCGCACCGTGCCCGGCCAGGTGCAAGGTCATGAGTGACCGCAACCGCTCTGCGAGGGGACCGATGCGTCCCCGTCCCGCAGCCAGCACGGTACGCGGGTGACGAGCGAGGAGCTTCGACTCTGCTGCCGAGAGCCGCCCGCGGCGGCGAGCGAGCCCAGCCCGGTGAGCGCGTTCGAGGCGATGACGGAATTCGTCCAGTGACTGTTGCCGCTCGGCCAGCAGGAAGCGCGGGTCCGAGAGCCTCAGGCGCAAGTTCACCAGCGTGGAGCGGCGAACGCCGAGGCCCGCCAGCCAGGCGCGCAGCAGCTGCCCACGCGCGACCTTCAGCGCCGCGAGTCGCGACGACGCGTCGGGTATCACGAGCTCGGCAGCCTGCGACGGCGTCGCCGCGCGCACGTCAGCGACGAGATCACAGAGCGTGACGTCGATTTCGTGGCCCACGGCGCTGACCACCGGGACCGTGGCGCCGGCCACACGCCGCACCACTCGTTCGTCGTTGAACGCCATCAGGTCCTCCGTGGACCCTCCGCCGCGCCCGACGATGAGCACGTCGAGTCCTGGGTAGCGCTCGATCAGATCGAGCGCGCGGACGATGCTCTCGGCGGCGCCCTCGCCTTGCACGAGCGCCGGCGCGAGCACGAGCCGAACCCCGCCGCGACGGAACGCGACCGTCCGCACGTCCGCGAAGGCCGCGCCATGACCGCTGGTGACCACGCCGACGACCCGTGGCGACGCCGGCAGCGGACGCTTCCGCGCCGTGTCGAACAAACCTTCCTGGGCGAGCTGCTGCTTCAGGCGCTCGAGCGCCTCGAGCAAGGCGCCGCGGCCGACCGGGCGGACGCGATCGACGACGAGCTGGAGCCTGCCGCGCGGGGCCCAGACCGTCGCTCGACCGAACACCTGGACCTTGGCGCCGTCCGAGAGGTGGCGCCGGACGCCTAACGCCGTGTTGCGGTACGCCACGCAGTCGATCACCGCGTCCTCGGCCTCGTCCTTCAGGGTGAAGTAGGCGTGACCGCTGGGCGCGAGCCGGAGCGAACCCACCTCGCCCTCGACCCACTCTCGGCCGGAGGCTTGCTCCACCGCCCGCCTGAGGCGGCGGTCGAGCTCCGCGACGCCAATCACGACCTCCTGGGACATTTCGGCGCGGCTTATAGCAAAGCTGGCGCGGGATTTCGCCCGGGCCTCGTCCGCGCGTAAACTCCGAGCAGAATGCAGCACCTCGAGGCCGCTCGGCAGGGGGAGCCATGAGCTCGACAGTCGCGTACGCGCTCGCCTGCGTGCTCGTCCCGTTCGGCTGGGGCGTGCTGATGTTTCGCGCCTTCGACTGGTGGCAAGCGCGCCTGCGGCGGCGAGCGTCGCAGGCGGTTCCGCCTCCGATTGACTACTCGATCTGAGCCAAGACGTTGGACGTCGACGGACACATGGTGAGTCTGCTGGCCCTGGCGCTGTTTGGCGTCGGCGTGGGCTTCGTGGCGGGTCTGTTCGGCGTGGGCGGCGGGTTTCTCCTCACGCCGTTGCTCACCGTCGTGCTCGGCTTCCCGTTGCCCGTCGCCATCGGCTGCGGACTCTGTCAGATGGTCGGCACGGCTACGGTCAGCCTGCTCCGCCACCGCCGGCTGAAACAAGGCGAGCTCCGCTTCGACCTGCTGATGCTCGTGCCGAGCGCGCTCGGAGCCGTGGCGGGCGCGCGCACGGTGCAGGTGCTTGCGCTGCACGGAGACGTCGAACTGCTCGGTCGCCGGCTCCCGCTGGTCGTCGTCGTGCTCTACACCGCGTACATCGTGTTCCTGGTCGGCTCGGCGCTTGGCCTCGGCAAGCGCGCCAAGGACGGCGTCGAGGTGCTCGGCTACGTACGACGCGGACCCCTCGCGCGCGTTCGGCTCCCGCCCTACGTGGACCTCCCGGCGGTGCCGCTCTCACGGGTCTCGGCGCCGGTCGTCGCCTACGTCGGGCTCGGGCTCGGCTACCTGAGCGGTTTGCTCGGCGTCGGCGGCGGAGTCGCCTTGATGCCCGCCCTGCTCTACGGCTTCGGATTCCCGATCCGTCAAGCCGCGGGAACCGGCCTGCTCGTGTTGCTGGTGACCAGTGCCACCGCGACCTACGCCCACGCGCGCCAAGGCCACGTCCACCTCGGCGCTGCGATGGTGCTCGCCATCGGCGCGAGCGTCAGCGCGCAGCTCGGTGCCCTGGCGACGGCGCGACTGCCTGCCAGGTGGCTCCGCAGCGGCCTCTTCCTGCTCATCGCGGTCACGGTGCTGGCCATCCTCTACGACCTGCTGCGCCAGTTCGGGTGAGGACCGGCGGCCGGCCCCCCCCACCATCCAGTCGTGGTACAGAGGCGGCAGGTGTGATGCTCTACTCCGGCATCGTAGACGTCATCGGCGAGACCCCGCTCGTGAAGCTCGAACGCTTGTCGCGCGAGCTGGGCGTGGAGCTGCTCGCCAAGCTCGAGAGCCAGAATCCCGCCGGTAGCGTCAAGGATCGCATCGCACGAGCCATGGTCGAGGAGGCCGAACGCTCGGGCCAGCTCGCCCCGGGCGCCACGCTGATCGAGCCCACCAGCGGCAACACGGGCATCGCGCTGGCGATGCTGGCCGCGGCGCGGGGCTACCGCCTGATCCTCACGATGCCCGAGGCCATGAGCCAGGAGCGGGTGGCGCTGCTGCGCGCGTACGGCGCAGAGGTGCTGCTCACCCCGGGCACGCTGATGCGAAGCGCCGTGGAACAAGCCGAGGTGCTGGGAGCTTCGACTCCGGGCGCAGTCTTGCTGAGACAGTTCGACAATCCCGAGAACCCCCGCGTGCACGAGCGCACGACCGCCGAGGAGCTGTGGCGGGATCTGGACGGTCGCGTCGATGCCTTCGTGGCGGGCATCGGCACCGGCGGGACGATCACGGGCGTCGGCCGTGTGCTCAAGGCTCGCGCGCCTCATGTGCGCGTGATCGGCGTCGAGCCCGAGGGCGCGGCCGTACTCTCGGGTGGCGCCGCGCGGGGCCACAACATCCAGGGCATCGGGGCCGGCTTCGTGCCGCGAGTGCTCGACACCTCGCTGATCGACGAGCTGTGTGTGATCGACGAGCAAGCGGCGCTCGGCGCCGCGCGGCGGCTGGCCCGAAGCGAAGGGATCCTGGCGGGCATTTCGAGCGGAGCCGCGCTGGCGGCGACCATCGACGTGTGCCAGCGGGGCGAGTTCGCCGGCAAACGCGTGGTGGTCGTGCTCTGCGACACGGGAGAACGCTACGCGTCGACGACGCTGTTCCGCGCACTGACTGCTTGACTCGGCTTCAGGGCCAACGCCCGCGACGCATCAACAGGTCGGGCAGCCGCAAGTGACGCCCTCGACGCCCGACTGGTCGCTGCACGCATTGAACACGCCTACGCAAACCGTCGGACCCAAGCACGCACAGCTCGCGGCTCCGCACGACGGCACGCTGACGCAGTGATGCTGCGGACCGAGCTGCGCCACGTAGGAGACGCACGCATCGGTCTGAGCGCAATCCGCGCAGCTGGCGACGCTACGGCACTCGTCTGCCGGTACACACTGCTGCGTGTAACAACTGCCCGACACTTCGGGCACCTGGCCCGGCGGGCACTGGGGCACCGCGATCTTGCACGTCACGTCCTTCGGATCACACTCGAAGCCCATGACGCAACGCCCGGCGACGCAGGTGACGTCCTTGGCCGAGGCGCCGAGGGCGTCGCAGCGTTCGGTGGTGCACGCCATCTTGCACATGGGCGGCTGCTCGGCGCTGGGCACCGCCTGGCAGGAGCAGCAGTCCTGAAACAGCTTGCAGTCGGAGGCCTGGGTGCACTCCGGCGAGCTCCCTGCGCCGCCGGAACCGGCTGTGCCGGCGCTGCCTCCAGAGGCAGCTCCCGCGCTTCCGCCTGCACCGGCTCCCGCGGCGCTGCCCCCGCTGCCACCCCCTGCTCCGCCGCTACCAGCGCCCCCGACACTTCCGCCGTCGGTCCCGCCGCCTCCGCTGCCTCCCCCGCCGGACGCGGCACCACCGGTGTCGCCGCCACAAGCCGTGAGCACGCACAACCCCAAGAAAAGAACGGGACGCATGGCAGGGATTGTGTCCGGTCCGCGCGCCGGAGGCAACTCGGGGCCCGCTCCCTTCCCGCTGCACCCGTCTCGGGCTATGGCCGCCGTCGATGTTCAAGAAGGTGCTGATCGCCAATCGAGGAGAGATCGCGGTGCGCGTCGCGCGGACGCTGCGCGAGATGGATGTCTCGCCAGTCGCGGTCTACAGCGAGGCGGATCGCGACGCCCTGCACGTGAGGGTGGCCGACGAGGCGTACGAGATCGGCCCGGCGCCGGCGGCGGAGAGTTACCTGCGGGTCGAGCGGCTGATCGACGTGGCGCGCCGCTCGGGCTGTGACGCGCTGCACCCAGGCTACGGTTTCCTGTCCGAGAACCCGGCGTTGCCCGAAGCCTGCGAGGCCGCGGGGATCACCTTCATCGGGCCCCCCGCGAGCGCCATGCGGGCGATGGGCCTCAAGACCGCCGCCCGCGAGAAGATGGCGGCGGCCGGCGTGCCCGTCGTGCCCGGAGGCGGCGCTGGCACCCTCGACGAGGCACGCGCGACGGCGGCCCGCATCGGCTATCCCGTCATGCTCAAGGCGACCGCCGGCGGCGGGGGCAAGGGCATGCGACTGGTGCAAGCCGCGGCGGAGCTCGAAGCCGCCCTCGACCGCGCGCGCAGCGAGGCCCGGAAGAGCTTTGGCGACGAGACGGTGTACATCGAGAAGGCGATCCTCAAGCCTCGTCACGTCGAGATCCAGGTGCTCGGAGATCGTCAGGGCAACGTCGTCCACCTGTTCGAGCGCGACTGCAGCATCCAGCGTCGCCATCAGAAGGTCGTCGAGGAGACCCCTTGCCCGGCCATCGATGACGAGACCGTGCGCAAGATGGGCGAGCTCGCGGTCAAAGGCGCCCAAGCGGTCGGCTACTTCTCCGCCGGTACCTTCGAGTTCCTGCTCGCAGAGGACCAGTCCTTCTACTTCCTGGAGATGAATACGCGCTTGCAGGTCGAGCATCCGATCACGGAGCTCGTCACGGGCATCGACTTGGTGCGCGAGATGGTGCGGATCGCGAACGGGGAAGCCCTGGGCTATGGACAATCGGACGTCGTCCGCCGTGGTGCAGCCATCGAGTGTCGGATCTACGCCGAGGACCCCGCCACTGGGTTCTTGCCGAGCCCCGGCGTCATCCACACCCTGCGCACCCCGAGCGGGCCCGGAGTGCGGGACGACGGCGGCGCCTACGCCGGCTGCACGATCTCGAGCTACTACGACCCGCTCGTCTCGAAGCTCTCCACCTGGGCGCCCACGCGCGCGCTGGCGCTGGCTCGGATGCGACGCGCCCTCGGCGAGTACGTCGTGGGCGGGATCCGGACCAACCTCGCGTTCCACGAGCGACTGATGACGCAGCCCGAGTTCGCGGCGGGCCGCTACGATACGGGGTTCATCGACCGTCACAAGGACGAGCTGCTCTCCGCCGCCTCCGGCCACGAGCCGAGCAAGGAGCAGCTCGCCTCGGCGCTGGCCGCCCTCGCCCACCACCGCGCGGTGAGCTCACAGCCGGCGGCGCCGGCAGCGAACGGTCACGCGCTCGCGCCCTGGGTCCATGCCCACCGGGCGCGTCTCGGGCGCGCGAGCCGAGGTGGAGCGTGAGCGCGCTCGGCGGAGTGCGCGTCCTCGATCTGACGCGCCTCCTGCCAGGCCCCTTCGCGACCTTGGTGCTCGCGGACCTCGGCGCGAGCGTGGACAAGGTGGAGGACCTCGGCATGGGGGACTACCTCCGGCACACCCCTCCGCTGGTCCATGACCAGAGCGCGGCGTTTCACGCGCTCAACCGCGGCAAACGCAGCCTGGGACTGGACCTGAAGAACCCCGCCGGCGCCGACGCCTTCCGCAAGTTGGTCCGCAGCTACGACGTGGTGTTCGAGCAGTTCCGACCTGGAGTGCTGGCTCGACTCGGCTTGGGACACGATGCGCTGCTCGCTGAGAACCCACGCCTGGTGGTGTGCGCCCTCACGGGCTACGGCCAGACGGGACCGCTGCGGGATCGCGCCGGACATGATCTGAACTACCTCGCACGCGCGGGTGTGCTGGGCTTGCAGGGCCCCGCCGACGGCCCGCCCGCCGTCCCTGCCTTCCAGCTCGCCGACGTGTCGGGTGGCTTGTGGTCGGTGGTGGCCATCCTCGGGGCGTTGATGGAGCGCGAGCGCACGGGGCGCGGGAAGATCTTGGACATCGCCATGGTCGACTCGGTGATCCCGTTCGCGACGGTGGCGCTGTCCAAGCTGCTCGGCGGCGAGCTACCAACGCGAGGCGGCGAGCTGCTCACGGGGGGCATCGCACCCTATGGCACGTACGAGACGCGGGACGGCGAGTTCGTGACCGTAGGGTCGCTCGAACCCAAGTTCTTGCTGCGGCTGTGCGAGGCCACGGGCCTCCCCGCCGACCTGACGTCGCTGATGCCGGGGCCGCACCAAGCCGAGCTGGTCGCGCGCTATCGCGAGGTGTTTCGCTCGCGTACCCGCGCCGAGTGGGAGGCCTTCAACCGGGAGCACGATTGCTGCGTGGAGCCGGTCCTCCGCCCCGAGGAGCTGCGCGATGATGCGCACCTGGTCGCGCGGGGAGCGTTCTTCGACGGCGACGTCGATGGTCGACGCGTCAGCTACTACCGAACGCCGGTCACGGATGCCGCGATCGATGCCACCGGTGCCCCCACCCACGGGCAGCACAGCGACGCGATCCTGCGAGGCGCAGACTTCACGCCGGAGCAGATCGCGGCCTTGCGAAGCGCCGGTGCCATCCGCTGACCCGGTCAGAACTTCTTGTACTCGTCCACGAACTCCCAGTCGGCGATCAAGTGCTTCTTGAGCAGGAGGCTGAGCAGGGCGGCGAACATGGCCTCCCAGCGCACGTTTTCGCCAAGCACCTCCGTCGCGTCCGCGCCGTGCGCTACCGCGCGCAGGGCGGCGACCATGTCTCGCGCGGTGAGGGGGTCGCCCTCGCTCGCCGGCTTGGGAGCGGCGCTGCCGCGCGCGGGCAGGTTGATCTGCGTCCCGTCGAGCAGCGTCAAGGTGACGAGCCGCTTGGCTCCGCCCTTGATGGGTCGAGGCATGCGCACCTCGTGAGCCGAGATCGGTCCGCTCTCGGGCGGTGGCGTCTCCCGGCGCACTCGAGTCGCGGCCTGCTGCGGCTCCGAGTCGGACACCTCGAGGGCGGGCGCGGGCGCGGCGCTCGCCGGCGCGACGGCGGTCTGGCCCGACGCGGGAGCGATGGGCGCGGCCTCCGCTGACGAGGCCGGGGCCGCCGCCGGTGGCTCGGATCGCGGCGCGGGCGGCTCGGGCGCGCCGGGCGGCTCGGCGAGCTCCACCTCGGCCTCGACCCCACCATAGTAGACCCGGATGGCCGAGCGAACGTCCGAAGGCGGCGCGATCATCGCGCGCACAGGCAGCCCGGCGTAGCCAGAGACCTCCTCTTGAGCCTGCAGGTTGGCGGGATCGTCCATCGCCACGTACAGCGTGTTGCCCTGACCCCGGACTCGGCGCACGAAGATGGGCACCAGACAGTGTCGCTCGGCCAGCTCGCGCGGCACGAGGTCCAGCAATTGTCGAGAGAAGTCGATGTGATAGAGGGATACCCAGGGGACGCTGAGCTGCTGACTCAGAATCTGCGTCACCTGCGTCTCCGTCACCACTCCCGACTCCACGAGCAGGGTGCCGAGGCGTCGTCCATCCTGCTTCTGCAGGCCGAGAACCTCCTCGAGCTGCTCGCGCGTGATCACCTGCGCGGCGACCAACATTTCGCCTAGGGGGACGCGCACCGCAGACATCACGGGGCAGTCTAATGCAAGCGCTCGATTTGGGCTAAGTGCGTGAGGCTCGCCACCGCGGCCTCGCCCCGCCCCCTGCAGCGGGCCTTCCCTTTGGCGCAGAAGCGGCCGATACTGTGCCCCGCTGGCCCATGGGCCGGCGAGACTCCCCGATGGCCAGCTCCGCCCCCATCATGCGCCCGTGTCCGCAGTGCGAGACGAGCTGCTCGACGGAACACCACTATTGTCCCGCGTGTGGTTTTCCCGTCGGTACGGTGGGCCGCGCGACCGAGGACAAGCTGATCGGCCGCTCCCTGCCGGGCGGCTACCACGTCCTGGACCTGATCAGCGTCGGCGGCATGGGCAGGGTCTATCGCGCCGAGCAGAGCGTGCTGGGCCGCACCGTCGCCGTGAAGGTGATCCACCCGCACCTGCTCGCGGACGAGAACTCCGCGGTTCGCTTCATGACCGAGGCGCGGGCGGCCAGCCAGCTCAATCACCCCAACTCCATCTCCGTGTTCGACTTCGGGCGCACGGACGACGGCCAGCCCTACTTGGTGATGGAGTTCCTGCGGGGGCAGGACTTGGCCCGGGTCGCCTGGGAGGAAGGGCCGCTTCCGTTCACCCGCATCGTCGACGTCCTCAGGCAGGTGCTCGCGGCCCTCGGGGAAGCGCACGACCTGGGCATCGTGCATCGGGATCTCAAGCCCGAGAACGTGATCATCGAGCCGCTGCGGCGAGGGGGCGACTTCGTCAAGGTGGTGGACTTCGGCCTAGCCAAGCTGAAGCAGGACGAACAAGCCACGAACGTGACCAGCCCCGGCATCGTGTGCGGCACGCCAGACTACATGGCGCCCGAGCAGGGCCGCGGCGATCCCATCGATGGGCGCAGCGACCTGTACGCCGTGGGCGTGATGCTGTTTCAGCTCCTCACCAGCCGGCTGCCGTTCGAAGCAGACAATCCCACCCAGGTGGTGATGATGCACCTGTCCATTCCGGTGCCCGACCCGAGGCAGGTCGCGCCGGAGCGAAACATCCCCGACTCGATCGCGGAGGTGTGCCTGAAGGCGCTGCAGAAGGACGCAGCAGCGCGCTACCAGGACGCGCTCGAGTTCGCAGACGCGCTCAAGCACGCGCTCGAGCTCGCTGTCAGTCTGCCCCCCGAGCGCTCGAGCTCGCTGCCACCCATGTCGCTCGTGCCCGGCGCCACCACGGTGTGCGGTAGCTGCAGCATGGTCGTGCCCCAAGCTCGGTTCTGTTGCGAGTGCGGGGCGCGCCTGCCCGCGGTCACCCAAGCGCCCGACGCCTCGCAGTTTCCGCTGCCCTTCCTGGGCCGGGACGACGACCTGGCGTGGCTCGAGGACCGACGCCAGCAGGTGGGCGGCACCACCGCGGCGGGCGCGCGGATCGTCGGCGAGCTGGGCAGCGGCAAGTCCAGGCTGCTGCAAGAGTTCGCCAATCGGGCGGTCACCGACGGAGACGTCTTCGTCTGGGTCCAACCGGATCCGTACTGGTCGGAGGCCGCGTACCACAGCGTGCGCCAGGCCATCTTCGCGCTGCTCGGCGTCGCGGACGGCAAGGAGGCGGCCCTCCGATTCGCGAGCGCTTCGGCCGACGCGAAGCAAGGCCTCGACGACGTGTCGAGCGGCGGCAAGAAGAACGGCGAGCGCAGCCCGACGGAGCGACGCTACTCGGTGGCGGAGGCGCTACGTCACGCCATCCGCCGTGCGAGCGAGGACCACGCTGCCCACCGAATCATCCTGGCGATCGACGAGCTGCATCGGGTCGATCCGCCGAGTCGCTTCGCGTTCGCGGACGCCATCGGCGAGCCACCCGAGGTACCCCTGCTGATGGTGTGTAGCCACGTGCCGGGCTTCGAGTCGGGTTGGGGCGCCAGCCACGCCGCGAGGATGCTCGCTGGGCTCCCGCCCCCAGCCCTCTCGCGGCTCTTGCGCCGGGTCCCGGGTGCGCCCGTGGTGGACGACGAAGACTCCGGTCGCGGCGTCTTGCCGCTCTACGTGGAGCAGCTCACCCGCTTCGCCATCGACGGCGGCAACGACGCGCCCGCTCGCCTCGGCGACCTCGTCGCGCTGCGGCTCGACATGCTCGAGCCGGAACCACGGCGCGTGCTGCAGGCGTTGGCGGTGCTGGGCGACAAGACCCGGCCGGGCATCATCGGCGAGCTCTTGCCCGCCAACACGGACGTGCCCAGCGCGCTCGATGCCCTGGAGGCTGCGGGGATGGTCCGGCTCGAGGGAGACGGCGTGTCCACGTCACACCCGTTGCTGCGCGAGCTCGTACTCGCGGGGTTGCCTGCCGCAGTTCGGCGCGAGCTGCACGCCAAGGCCTTGCGCGTGTGCGATGACGTCGGCGCACCCCTCGAGGCCAAGGCTCACCACGCCTACGAGGCGCAGGACTCCTTTCAAGCGCTGCTGCTGCTGGAGCAGGTCGCGGACCGCGCGGCGAGCCGCGGGGACGTGCTCACCGAAGTCGAGTCGCTGCGCCGTGGGCTCGAGATCGCGCGGCGCGAGATCGCGCGGGGCGAGCTCGACGATCCCATGCGCGCCGTGCTCATCTTCGCGCGCAAGCTGGGGACGGCCCTGACCCGCGCCGGGAACTTCGCGGACGCCGAGGGAGTGCTCCGCGAGGCGCTCGACTACGCCGGCCCGAGCGGTACGGATCGGGCCAAGGTGCTGGGCGGGTTGGCCGACATCGCTCACGGGCGTCACCGCGAGCGAGAGGCCCTGGGCTACATCGAGCAAGCCATCGAGACGGCTCGCGAGTCCGGCGCGCATGATCTGGTCGACACGCTGACGGACACGCGCCGTGCCTGGGCCTCCTGATCCGAGCGGCGAGTCGAGGTCTGCCAGCGTGAAGCTCATCGCGCGGTGGGACTTGGACAAGACCTATTTGCGCACCGAGTTCGATACGTTGCGCGATCTCGTGCGCACCGCCGTCGAGCGCCCTGACCGCAAGCGCAGCGTGCCCGGCGCGGCGGCCCTGCTCCGGGAGTTGTCCCAAGCCGGCGCCCGGGTCCACATCCTGAGCGGCAGTCCGCGCCAGATGCGGGGACGGTTGGAAGAGAAGCTGCTCATCGATCGCGTGCGTTGGGACGAGCTCACGCTCAAGCCGAACCTGAGCAACATCGTGCGCCTGCGTTTCCGCGCGCTGAAGGACCAGCTCGGCTACAAGCTGCCCATGCTGCTCGCAGCCCGCGTGGCGGATCAACGGCGGGACGGCGCGGTGAGCTGCAGCGAAATCCTGGTGGGAGACGACGCCGAGGCGGACGCCTTCGTGTACTCCTTGTACGCGGACGTGTGCGCCGGCAACGTGACTCGCTCCGAGCTCGTGCGCGTGCTCCACAAGGGACACCTGTATGCGGATCAGGCGCGCCTTTGCCTGGATGCGTTCGATCGACTGGTGCGGGCCCCGATCGTGCGCCGCATCCTGATCCACCTCGACCGACAGTCACCGCCGAGCCGCTTCGACGAGTACGGCGCCCGAGTGGTGCCGTTCTTCAACTACTTCCAAGCCGCGCTGGTGCTCGGCGAGGACGGCCTGGTCAGTCCGGAGAGCATCCTGCGAGTGGCCTCCGAGCTGGTCCGTGAGCACCGCTTCGACGCCGACGCCCTGGCGCGCAGCTACCGGGACCTGGTCCGCCGGGGCCACGCCCGGGGGGCTCTGGTGGCGGAGCTGGCCGCCGCCTCGGACCAGATGTTGCGCGAGGGCCGCTCGGTCGCGCCCTCGGAGCTCTCCCGGCTCGGTCCGCTGTTGGCCGAGGCGGTCGCGAGCGCCGTCCCGACCCCGCACCCCGCGGCCCCCGCCCCGGACTACGTGGCGCTGGCGGCGCGACACCGAGCCGGACGCAACCGGCGTCGCCGCGATGCCCGAGCTTGAACCGGCTCGAACCGACAGATCGGGGCTCGCGTGGCGCCTCGCTTGGGCTAAGCTCGGCCGGCCTACTTGGACTTGACGTGCCGGCCCGCCAAGGGCTCGGGCGGAGGTAGCGACGTGGATAGCGATCTGGCCGAAGCGGTGTCTTCCCTGAAGGGTGTCTTCGAGCAGCGCGCCGTGCCGGTGACGTTCGGCAAGGCCGACCCGGAGCTCGTGGACAGGCTCAAGGCCAGCCTGCGCATCCCGCGGCGGTATCGAGAGTTCTTGCTCCACGCGGATCCCGTGGACGTGGAGACCCGCACCCCGTCGGAGCGCGTGAGGCTGGTGCCGTCGGCCAGGCTGCTGGACGAGCAACGCGGGTTTTGCCTCGATGACGCGGGGGCGTTGGTCCAAAAGCCAACGGCGCCGGGCTGGAGACCGAGCTGGATCATCGTTGGGCACAGCGCCCTGCTGGGCGACCCGTACTTTCTGGACGTCTCGAGCCCGGACGCCGAGGGGGACTGTCCGGTGTATTCCGCCATGAGCGGCACGGACAACTGGAAGCCTCGCCTGTGCGCGTCGAGCTTCGCGTTGTTCATCCGGATTCTGGCGCTGGGCATGGAAGTCGCCGACGGCTTCGCGGAGGAGGATCTCGACATGGACGACGAGCAAGTCTTCCGAGACACCTTCGGTCCCAAGATCCGACAGTACGACCCGGCAGCGCTGAAGGCCGGACACTGGACGTGACCGAGCCCCTGCTGCGCGTCTTCACTGA
This sequence comes from Polyangiaceae bacterium, assembly GCA_019637295.1. Classification (GTDB taxonomy): domain Bacteria; phylum Myxococcota_A; class Polyangia; order Polyangiales; family Polyangiaceae; genus JACKEA01. The sequence continues at coordinate 48,946 of JAHBVX010000011.1, read as the reverse complement.
CGGGTCACGCGACTTCGAGGCGGCCCTCGCTGGCCTCGTCCGCCGCGGCGACAGCGACCACAGCCAGGTCGAGCCCGCCGTCCGGCAGATCCTGGCGGCGGTTCGTCAGGGCGGCGACCGGGCGGTTCGAGAGCTGGTGCAGCGCTTCGAGGGCCGCTCCCCGGACCCGCTCGTCGAGCGCGACTACGGCGGCGAGGCGGCGCTGGCCGAGCTGCCGCCCGAGGTGCATGAAGCCCTGGTTTTGGCTCGGGATCGCATCACGCGCTACCATGAGGCGCAGCGAGTGGGACTCGAGGGCTTCGAGCTGGACGCCGAGGGCGTGCGGCTGGCGAGCCGCGTGCTACCCCTTGGCCGAGTCGGCGTGTACGTGCCCGGCGGCAAGGCGCGCTACCCCTCGAGCGTGCTGATGAGCGCGCTGGTCGCCCGGGTCGCCGGCGTGGAGCAGATTGTCGTGGCCACGCCGGACGCCTCGCCCGAGGTGCGCGCGGCCTGTCACCTGTCCGGCGTCACGGAGCTCTTGAACGCGGGGGGCGCGCAGGCGATCGCCGCGCTGGCCTACGGGACCGAGTCGGTGGCACGCGTCGACAAGATCGTGGGGCCCGGCAACCTCTACGTGGCGGCGGCCAAGCGGCTGGTGTTCGGAGAGGTCGACATCGACAGCATCGCCGGTCCGAGCGAGATCCTCGTGATCGCGGACCACACCGCCCGCGGCGACTGGGTGGCCGCCGATCTGCTGTCCCAAGCGGAGCACGACGAGGCCGCCTACCCCATCTTGCTCTCGACGGATCCGAGCCTGGTCGAGCGCGTGGTCGTGGCGCTCGGCCAGCAGCTGGCGACGTTGCCGCGCCACGCCATCGCGGAGACCTCGCTTCGCGAGCGCGGGCTGGCCCTGCTGGTCGCCGACCGAGCGCGCTTGGTCCAGCTGGCCAACCAGCTCGCGGCCGAGCACGTCGCCCTGCATGTCGGCGAGCCGCGGGAACTCGCGGGGCGGGTGTTGCGGGCCGGGGCGGTGTTCGTCGGGCCCTGCACCCCCGAGGCTGCCGGAGACTACGTCGCCGGCCCGTCCCACGTCCTGCCCACGGGCGGGGCCGCGCGCTATGCGTCTCCGTTGGGCGTGTACGACTTCGTGTCTCGGAGCTCGGTCATCGAGTACTCGGCCCAGGCGCTCGCGGCTCAGGGGCCCGCCATCGAGGCCTTCGCCCGCGCCGAGGGTCTCGAGGCTCACGCCCGAGCAGTCAGCACGCGCACGAGCCGATAACGCGTCGCGTCATCGCGCGGCTACATTGTCGTTGCGAGTTAGCCTTCTAACGGTTACCGTCCGCGCCGCCTTCCCACCCGGCACGGCCCACGCCATTTGTTGCAGGTTTAGCGCTCGCAACTCCCTGGCTCGGCTCTTGCTTGAGTGGCGTCGGTTCAGACTTTTGTCGAGGAGCGCGCGCAGCGGGGGCGCGCGCTTCGAAACAGCGGTGAGAAAGTGAGAGGTAAGGAGATGGGCATGGACCTGAAGTGGACGAGAAGGCTGGGCATGGGCCTTTCACTCATCGCGCTGAATGCGGTGGGCTGCGCCGAAGAGCGCGACCCGATCAACCGCGTCCAGTCCGACGCGCTGTCCAAGGACTTCTTCGTCGGCAAGCTCGCCGATCCGTCCGACGACCCCGAGTTCTTCTGGAGGAACTTCGTGGTGGACGGCTCCGAGGCGCAGTCCATGGTCGGCATCGGCTCCTGGAGCGCGGTCGATCGCATCCGCTTCGAGATCACCGAGAACCTGCTCGTGGCGCGTCGCGCCTACGAGGTCTCCGACGGCGCGGATGGCAAGGGTCCCGTCGGCAAGAAGGCGCCGGACGGCTTGATCGTGGCCGCCTACCCCATCACCAAGCATTTCGACGTCAAGCGGGCGTACAACCCGCAGACCGGCGAAGACCTGAACATCATCGAAGAGAACACCTCCGACCGCGTGTGGAACCAGCGTACCCACTTCCGCGTGGACTGGTCGATCAACATCGTCGACAGCCCGCTGTGGTTCGACATGTTCCTCGGTCGCATCTTCGGCGACATCAAGGTCACCCCCGTCGCCTACTACGTGAACGATCCGAACCACCCGGATCGACCGAACTTCGTGCCGGAGCAGGGCTACTTCGACATCACGAACAAGTTCTGGGTCGAGCCCGACTCCATGCGCATGTGGGGCATGAACGTACCCACCTGCTTGATCATGGGCCTGTACACCGGCTCCGCGGTCAACTCCTGCGACAAGCAGGAGGCCGTGGTGCGCAGCTCATTCTGGAAGGTGCAGAGCGTCCCCTCGGCGGACGACTACGAGCCCCTCGAGAACACCTACGCGAACCTCGACATCATCGGCAACCCCGGCGGTCTCGGCAGCAGCTACACGATGGGCATCGTCACGCCGCCCCGGGTGGAGTGGGACCCGCAGTACGGCTACACGGATCCCGGCATGAGCCGCAAGGCGCACGCCCACAACATTTGGCAGCAGGCCCACCAGCTGCGTGGCTCGTGCCAGAGCGACGACCAGTGCGGCGGCGGCGCTTGCATCCTGGTGCCCAACGGCGGGGGCGCCAAGTCCTGCACCATTCCGTGCAATCCGGAGATCACCTCGGAGATCGGGGACCGACCGGGCACGAACGTGCAGTGCTCGGCCCTCAGCTCTGTGGTCGGCCAGGACGGCCGGGTCACCGAGCGCGCGCTCACCAACGGCGCGCAGTGCAGCGCCAAGAGCTGGTGCACCATTCCAGTGCGCAACCGCCGCATCAAGACGGTGGGCTACTGGATGAACGGCGAGACGCCCGCCGAGCTCACCGATCCGGTGGACGGCAACGGCCAGCGCATCTCGTCAGGCACCACCGAGGACATGATCGAGAGCTGGAACCAGCTCATGCGCTTCAGCGTGGCCAAGGCCCGTGAGGTCGAGTGCCGGCGCACCGAGTTCGGCAATCGCGAGCAGTGCAAGTCGCTGTACTTCGAGGCCGGCGACCTGAGCCAGAGCCACGAGATGGTCTCCTACGGCGCCTGGCTGATCGAGAAGCCCAAGCTCGGCGGCCCCGACGGCCTCGAGGACGACGTCCTGGTCGCCTGCCACAACCCCGTGCGCGACTACGATCACCCTAGTTGCGGCAAGCCTGGGTACAAGGCTCGCGTTGGCGATCTGCGCCACAACTTCCTGTACTACTGGCCCTACGCCTCCCGCGCTCCCTGGGGCGGCATCGCCAACTGGAACGCCGATCCCCTCAGCGGCATGATCGTGGGCGCGTCGGCCACCACCATGGGCCGCTCCGCCACCTACGCCGCCGCCATGGTGCGCGACATCATCATGGTCGCCAACGGCGAGCTGACCTTCGAGGACATCACCAACGGCACCCCCGCCGAGCTGTATCAGCGCCGGCTGCAGGACGGGCGGGTACCTGACACCTTCACGAAGGAGGAGCTGAACCGCCGGGTGGACTCGATCAACCCGACCCACGCCGCTCAGCAGGTCGCGGGCGCTCCCCTCAAGGGTGACAAGCCCTCGCAGAAGCTCGAGGAGCTGACGCGCATGGCGTCGCAGACGATGGCGGGCCTCGGTCCGGCCTCGACCTCCCATCTCGAGTACGACGCCATCGCCGAGAAGGTGCGGGGCTCGGTGTACGAGGCGCAGATGGTCACCCCGAACTGGGTGCTGGACGCCGCCGGCATGAACCCGAAGACTACCGACCTGAGCGAGGTGATGGACGTGGTCTCGCCGCTGCGCGGCATGGATCACGCCCGCACGGAGTACCTGCAGCAGCTCATCGATCTGCGCATGGCGGCCCGGGGCGTGTGCTTCCCGGACATCTACGCGGAGAACGTGGGCAACATCGACGTGCAGGGCGTGTCCCGCTTCTTCTACGAGAAGTACAGCGACGCGAACATCAAGGCGAACATGCCGGAGTACGGCGAGGCGGACGCCCTCACGCTGTCGAAAAAGCGCGCCGAGCTCATCTACACCGAGCTCTGGAAGGAGACCTACAAGGGCATCCAGCTGCACGAGGTCGGTCACTCCCTGGGTATGCTCCACCAGTTCGCGTCGTCCTACGACAGCCTGAACTTCCTGCCCCAGTACTGGCAGCTCCGCACGAACGAGTCGGCGCTGACGGGCGAGGGCACCGGCGGCTCGGCGCAGAACTGCCAGGGCAACCCGCAGGCAGACGGCAACAACTGCATGGGCCCGCGCTACCTCGATCCGGAGACGGACGACGAACTCGGCCAGGGCGCCGAGTCGCGCCCCGGCATCAGCTACTTCGCCCACACCTCCACCATGGAGTACCAGAACGAGCGGTTCTTCGAGACCGTGGGTCTGGGTCAGTACGACATGCTCGCCATGAACGTGCTGTATGGCCGCGTCCTGCAGGTGTTCGATCCGGACCACTATTCCGACGCCGAGACGTTGCCGTTCGCGTACCGCAACTGGACTCAGCTGACCGAGGACAACTTGGTGGTGTGGGCCAACCCTGATCTGAACAAGCCCATCCCGGTCACCGGCGGTCCAACCGTGCCCGCCTCGGCGCTCGGCTTCCAGAACGCCTTCCTGCAGGGCATGCACTACACGGAGCAGGCCCGTCGCCTCAAGGCGTTCGATCCCGCCCGCTGCCGTGACGCGACCGGAGACGAGCGCGAGACGGCGCAGTGGCGCATCGTGCACGGCAAGGTGTGCGCGGCCCCGCCCAAGGACTACGCGTCCTGGTACGACTTCGAGAACGGCAAGCCGGGCACCGCCAGCGTGTCCGATGATCTGCTCAAGTGGCGCGTGCGTCCCGACGCCCGCACGGCTCCCGGCGCGGTTCGCTGGCCCTACCGCTGGGGTGTGACGAGCAACTCGTACCCCCACACGAACCCGTCCGACGCCGGCGCGGACATCTACGAGGTCACCAAGTCGACCATCGAGAAGTTCGACTACCAGTACCCCTTCACCTACTTCCGGCGCCAGAGCCGCGACTGGGCGTACTTCAGCATCCCCTCGCGCATCTCGCGTGGTTTCTACGAGCGCCTGCGCGCGTTCCACTGGAGCATGGCCATCGACGTGGGCCGCCTCGGCGCCCTGGTGTCGCCGGACGAGCCCTTCGCGGTCAGCCAGGGCTACTCGCCCAAGCAGGTGGACGAGATCAACCGCGGCATCTACAAGATCCTGGGTGACTCGGACGACTGGAACCGTCCTCAGGCCATGGCCTCGAACGACATCTTCAACGCCATCGTTCGGGCCTTCCTCATGCCCCAGATCGGCTCGTACGGTCCGTGCGAGGTCGGTCCGGGTCAGGTTCGGGCGCTGCTCGACTCGGACTGCGGCAACGCCGGGTCCAAGAGCCTGTTGGTGGACGCCTCCACCGGGCGCTACATCGACCCCGACTTCGAGCAGGGTCCCTACGGCGGCGGCTCCTGGGACTACCAGAGCTACGTCAACCACGCGGGCTACACGTTCGAGAAGTCGGACGCCTCCCGCGCCCTGACCGACGGCCGAGCGGTGTTCTTCACCATCTCGCGCGAGAACTACCTCGACGGCCGCAACGTGAACGTGAACTTCCGCACCGACATGCCCGATGCCATCGACCGCCTGCTGGGCGGCGTGCTGTCGGGTGACTTCGAGACCATCGCGCCCTTCGTCCAGGGCGGCAGCGCCATCTCGACGGCGCCGGTGCAGATCACGAACCTGTTCGGCGACAACCCGACCCGCCCGGCGGGCGCCCGGCTGCTGTTCCCGAACGTGGGCTACAAGCAGCAGGTCGGCACGCTCATCTTCGGGCACATCTTCGCGCGGCTGAACGGCGACCTGAACCTGTCCAACAAGATGCGCATCTGGGTCGACGGCCAGTTCGGTGAGTTCAACGTCCCGACCGCCCAGCAGGCGCGCTTCTACAACCCGGAGAGCGGCTTCACCTACATCGCTCGCAAGTACGGCGACGACGTGGTGGACGGCAGGACCGTGGACAAGGGGATCGGCTCGCGCATGCTGCGCACCGCGAACCTCATCCTCGCTCGCGCCTACGAGGTTCAGGGCGGCCCGAACAACCCCACGCTGGACAGCTTCGGGCAGGTCACCGTCCTGCTGGACGCCAACGACCAGCCCATCCTACGCAGCGCGTACTACCTGAACCAGTACCGCAACTTCGTCGGCCTGCTCGACGCCTCCGTTCAGCTCGCGAACATGGTCGGTTACGGCCCGTTCAACGGCTGGGGCAGCATCGACCTCGACTAGGTAGCGCAACGTCCGGCACCTTCGGGTGCCCGGGGGGCCGACAGGCTCGGGCCTTCGTGTTTTGTGCTGCCGGCCCGGCGCGGCGGCGGCGGGTCGGGTCTGGGTGCTCCCGGCGAGTCGGGCTAAGCTCGCGTCGCCATGGCCAGCATCAACCCGGTCGCTCTGATCATCAAGAAGCGTGACGGACACGCGCTCACCCGCGCGGAGATCCAGGCGCTGGTGGACGGCTATGTGAGCGGTCAGGTGGCGGACTACCAGATGAGCGCCTGGTTGATGGCGGCCTTCCTGCGCGGCATGACGGACGCGGAGACCGTGGCGCTGACCGAGACGATGCTCCACTCCGGGGACGTTCTCCGCCTCCCGACGGTGCGCGCGCCCAAGGTCGACAAGCACTCGACCGGCGGCGTGGGCGACAAGATCAGCCTGTGCCTCGCGCCTTTGGTCGCCGAGTGCGGCGTCAGCGTGCCGATGATCTCGGGTCGGGGCCTCGGGCACACCGGGGGCACCCTCGACAAGCTCGAGGCCATCCCGGGCTACCGCGTGGATCTGGACGCCAAGCGCTTCGAGAGGCAGGTGCGCGAGCTCGGCCTGTGCATCATCGGGCAGACCGCCCGGCTGGCGCCGGCGGATCGACGCATCTACGCGCTGCGCGACGTCACCGGGACGGTCGAGTTCATCCCCTTCATCGTGGCCAGCATCTTGAGCAAGAAGCTGGCGGAGGGCATCGACGGACTCGTGCTCGACGTCAAGGTTGGTCGCGGGGCGTTCATGAAGGATCGACAGGCGGCCCGCGAGCTGGCTCGCGCCATGGTTCGAGTCGGCTCGAGCGCCGGCAAGCGTGTGGTCGCGTTGCTCACGGACATGAACGTCCCCATCGGACGCACCATCGGCAACGCCCTCGAGACGCGCGAAGCCATCGAGGTGCTCATGAACGAGGGACCAGAGGACACCCGCGAGCTGACGCTGGTGCTCGGAACCGAGATGCTCCTGGTCGGTGGCGTGACGCGACGGGCAGCGGAGGCCAGGCGGATGCTCGAGGCGGCCCTCACCAGCGGCCGGGGCCTTCGGCGCTTCGCCCGCATGGTCGAGGCTCAAGGGGGCGATCCCCGGGTCGTGATGGATCCGACTCGGCTGCCCAGCGCCAAGCTGTGCGTGCCCGTCCCCGCGACCGGGAGCGGCTACGTCAGCCGCTGCGACGCGCTCGAGCTCGGCCTGACCAGCGTGGCCATGGGCGCGGGGCGCCTGCGCGCCGAAGACGCGGTCGACCACCGGGTCGGCATCGTGCTCGACAAGAAGCCCGGGGACCGCGTGAAGCGCGGCGAGGTCCTGGCGTGGCTGCACGTGCAGAGCAAGAAGGACGGCGCGAAGCTCGTGGAGCGCGTGCGCTCGTGCTTCAGTCTGGGCAAGACCGCTCCGAAGCCCAGTCCGCTGCTCCTCGAGCGCATCGTCCGCTGAGCGGACGCTCGGGCTCAGCTACCCTCGCCTCGGACAGGCGCAGGCCTCGCCGAGCGACTGCCGCTCACCCGCGACGACGGCGCGTGCGCCACAGGCCGAGCAACATCCCCAAGCCTGCCAGGAGCGACGCGCCGGTCGAGCGACCCGCGCCGGGCGCGCTGCACGCGCAGCTGCCGTCGTCACCCGAGTCGGGGACGCCCTTGCCGCCGCCGCCGGTGGCGGCGGCGCCGCCGCTGGCCGCGCTCGCACCCGCGCCGGCGCTGCCGCCGGCGCCGCCCGCGTTGCCGGCGCCGCCAGCCCCCGCGTCCGGAGCCGCTGCTTCGTAGCTCACCGTGGCGGACGGCATGGGCCACACCGCGCTGATCGCCGGCTGGCCGACGCAGCTGACGTAGCTGTAGTTCCAGGATACCTCCACCGGGAAGTCCGAGCCCGTCGCGGGCGGCCCGACGACGTCGAGGGTGAGCACCACCGTGCGCGACTGGCCGGAGGCGATCGTCCCGGCGGCGACGCCCGTGGAGAGCATCCCGCCGCTGACCGCTTGACCGCCGATGTCACCGCTGTTGCCGTCGGTGGTGTAGCCCGCCAGCGAGAGGCCCGAGTCGAGCGGCATCACGAACTCGATGTCCGCGGGGACGTCGCCAGAGTTCTTGATCACCGCGGTGACGGTGAACGTATCGCCGTCCGTGACCACTTGGGTGCTGGTGAGGAGCGACGATCCGTCGGAGAAGTCGGGAGCGGTCACGTCGATGGTGAACGCGCCGAGCACCGGCACGTAGGAGTCACCGGTGGTGATGTTGCGCAGCACGGCGCTCGTCTGGCCGTTGGCGAGCTTGCCGTCCGCAGAGCTGAGCTGCACCGTGGTCAAGTCCCAACCCTGCCGAGCGCCGGACACGTTCACGCCGCCCGCGGCGTCGTGATTCACGGTGCCGAAGCTGCCGCCAGTGTCCAGCTGGCCGCTCGCTCCGTTGATCTGTGACGCGAAGAAATTGTTCGCCGGGTTGTTCGGGGCCGAGAGGTTCACGAAGCTGCCGCCGGTGGTCTGGCCGATCAGCAGCTGATCCCCGGTCAGGTTCGCGTCGCCCTCCAGGGCGGTGACGATCGCGGTCCCCTCCACCGGCCCAGCGGGTGGAGTGCAGAAGCCGCTGAAGGTGTAGTCCTGCTGCGAGTTCTCGTCCACGAAGCTGCCGCCCACGAAGATGCTGATGTTGCGCGCGGGCGACGCGCTCGCGGTGTAGGCGACGACCAACGTCCAACCCGCGGCGTTGAGGCTGTTGATGGTGGTGTCCTCCGTCGCGGGCACGCCGGAGACGGTGTAGGCCCCGGCTCCCTGAGACGCGACGAAGCTGGTCACATCCGCCGAGCGCATGTAGTAGTTCGCGAAGAACCCGGTGGTGGACTGCTGGGCGATGGTCAGCGCGGTGGCAGTGCTCGGGGGGACCGACACCGACGCGCCGCCCGCGCGTAGCGTCACCGCTGTGCCCAGGTGCGCGCTGACGTCGGTCACGTACTGATAGCTCCCAGCCCAGATCAGCTCGGCGTACTCGACCGTGGCGCCGGCAGGCAGGGACAGCGTGTTGGTCGAGCCGTTCTTGGTCCAGTCCCAGGTGGTGCCCGCGGGCCAGGGGTTGGATGAGCTCAGCGGGACGTTGTCCACGCTGGTGGGATCGAGCGCGATGAAGGTCCCGATGGAGTCCCGCGTGCCAGGGCCGTTCTGGTCGAGCGCCTTGCTGAGCCCGAGGGTGTTGCCGGTGACCGCGAGCCCTCCGGTGGTCGTCTTGGTGAAGCGAAGCTGCTGGGCGCTGGCGCTGCCAGCGAGCAGAGTCAGGCAAGATGCCGCGAGAACCGAGCCGAGTTTCCGTGCCATTGGCCGAGCCTAGCAGCGATGGCGGCCAAGGGAGCCCAGGATCGGCCCGAATTCGCCCCTCACCGCCGCCGCGTCGGACCGGCAAGCCCGTACTCCGAGGCTCGACTAGCTCGGCATCGCCGTGGGCGCCTTCTCCACCCGCCAGAGCGAGTCGAGAAACCAGCGCTTGTCATCCAAGAACTCCGCCTGGATCGAGAAACCCGTGTCCTTGGCCAGGGTGGTCACGTCCGAGCGCAGGTACTTGTACGAGTACTCGGTGTGAATGGGCTCCCAAGGCTCGAACTGGAACGCCAGCGACAGCTGGCTGATCTCGATCAACTGGCGCTCGAGGCTCACCAGATAGCTCTGCATGGCACCGCTGAACACGTCGTAGGTGCCGAAGTGTCGAAACTTGTCGATGTCGAACTGCGCTCCCAGAGTTCGGTTCAGGCGCGTGAGCAGGTTCAGATTGAACGCGGCGGTCACGCCCTCGCGGTCGTTGTACGCGCGGAGCAACAGGTCGATGTCCTTCTTCAGATCGAAGCCGATCAGCAGCAAGTCGCCGGGGTTCAGCGCGTTCCACAGCCGGCGCAAGAACGCGCGCGATCGGGCACGATCGAAGTTGCCGATGTTGGACCCCAAGAACAGCACCAAGTTGCGACGGCTGGACTCGGCCTGGGCCAGCGCCTCGAGGCCATCCGAGTACTCCGCGATGATGCCCTCGACGTCCAGGTGCGGCAGCCGCGCCGTCACGCGCTCCACCAGCGCACTCATCGCTCCCTCGGAGATGTCGATGGGTACGTAGCGATGCTCGATGCTGCGCTTGCCCAGGTGGTCGAGCAGGATGAAGGTCTTCTCTCCGTCGCCGGCGCCGAGATCGACCACGTTGACGGGCTCGGCCGCGACCACGTCCGCCAGGTCTCCCTTGTGTGCTTCCAGGATCTCGCGCTCGCAGTCCGTCAGGTAGTACTCGCCGAGCGCCATGATGCGCTGAAACAGTCGGCTACCCTCGTCGTCATAGAAGAGCCGCGACGGTAAGCGCTTGGGGTGCTCGGACAGCCCCACCAACACCTCGTACGCGAGCTCGCGGTCGTCCGAGCGGACCTCCTTTGGGGCCAGCACCCGGTATCCGGACCTCCGCGGCTTCGACATCCTCGCCATGGTGCCCGAGCGAGCCGGGGAGCGAAACCCCCCGGACTCGTGCCGCAGGCTCGACCCGATCGGGTCAGAGGGTCGGGTTGCTGGTGAAGCAGCAGCGGAAGCCGGCGTCGTAGAGCTTGAAGTCCTTGTCGACGCTGTAGAACGTGAAGTTGCAGGTCGCGCCGCTCTCCGCCGCCGTGTTGAACCCACCACCCATCACCTTGTAGACGCAGGTGTTGTTCACGGCGCCGCAGTTCGTGCCCGAGTGTTGGACGATCTCGCCGAGGTTGCCGGTGATGTCGCGGATGTTGTTGAACGCCGCCGTGTTGCCGGTGCTGCCGGCCCAGTCCGCCCAGCAGTTTTGCAGCGACGCCGACGCCGTCGGCAACAGGCCGTTGGTGACTCCGTTGACCGGGTTGCCGTCGAAGTCGAAGGGCCCGATGTTGCACACTCGGCCCGTGCCCGCTGTATACGTCCCAGCCAGCGTACATGGAGCCGGAGAGCCCGTGCGCGGGTTGTAGCCCCAGGTGCAGGCGTTGCTGGGCGTCCGGCACGCGGTCTGCCACTCCCCGGTGGAGCACAACCGGCCTCCGCGCGCCGCGCAGACCTGTTGAGCCTCGACCGGCGTGACGTTGAACCAGGGGATGACACCCGCGACCGAGCAGCCCTGCACCCGGTCCAGCGTGACGCCCGTCGGTGCCGCGGTCTGGTAGCCGTTGCCGTTACCCGGATTGACGTTGGTGGCCCCCGGGCGGCTGACCTCGTACTGCGTCATCCACAGGTTGGTCGCGAGCTGAGTCACCGCGGGCCGCACGAAGTGCGTGGTGTTGGTGCCCTTGTTGGTGAAGGGCTCGTCCACTAGGCCGTCGCAGTCGTTGTCCACTCCGTCGCACAGCTCCGTGCCCGCGGCGGCGTTGTTCTTCGTAGCGTTGCACCCGGTCGTGGTAGCGCTCGTGCACACGAACTGTCCCTGAGTCCGGCACTGACCGTGGCCGGGCGCGGGGAGGCCGTCGTCGCTCGCGCACTGTTGGCCCACGTAACCTTGATTCAAGATCGGAGGCTTGAAGCTCTCGTCCGTGGCGCCGTTGCAGTTGTTGTCCTTGTTGTCGCAGGTGTCCACGGTGGTGGAGCAGTCCGGCGGACTGCCCGAGCAGTACCCGCTGGTGAACGAGCACTGCCAACCGCCGTTGTTGCAGCTGACCTGTACACCCGTGGGGTTGGTCGTGGGGTGGCGGGGCAGGCACCCAGGATCATTCGCGGCCGCCGCGACGCCGCAGACGGACACCGGGCTGGGCACGGCGGTGATGTTCTCGTCCACCTGGCAGTTGCAGTTGTCGTCGATGCCGTTGCACTGCTCGTTCGCCGACACGAAGGTGCAGAAGCGCTCGCAGTCGTTGTTGTTGCCGTCGCAGTTGATGTAGTTCGCCTCGCAGCCGGTGCGCACGCACTGGCCGGCCTGACACGCCCACACGCCGTGGCCGCCGGGCGAGATCTGGCCGCAGTCGTTGCCGCAACTCCCGCAGTTCTTGACGTCCGTCTGCATCTGCTGCGGCGTCGGTCCCTCGTACACGCCGTTGCAGTTGGTGTCCTGGCCGCAGGTGTCGGAGACGGCGTTCGGCTTGATCGAGCCCTGACACACCTTCACGCCACCCACGCAGGCCAGCGTGCCCGCCTGGCAGGGCGAGGTGTAACCCGCGGGCGGCGGTGGGAAGGTGTCGCAGGTGGTGCCCACGTCCGTGGGCCGCAGCGCACACACGCGGTCCGTGGGACCCGAGCGGATCATGCACCTGGCGCTGCCCGAACACTGCGCGTCCTGGGTGCACGCGACCACCGGGGTCACCATGATGCCGTCGATCACGCCGTCGCAGTTGTTGTCCTGGCCGTTGCAGATTTCGGCAGCGGGAACGGTGTTGCCCACGCACACCAGCGCGCCACTCTGACACTGCTGGGTACCGGCCTGGCAGCTGCCGACGGTGCTGCCACAAGTTCCGCCCTGGTCGATGGGTGAGTCGTCCACGACCCCGTCGCAGTCGTCGTCCTTGTTGTTGCAGGTCTCCTGCACGTCCCCGGGCTTGATGACCTTGGGGCCAGTCGGAGCGCTACACACGCCGTTGCGGAGGCCGGTGACCGGCAGGTTGGGGTTGGTGGAGCTGACGTTGTTCGAGCCCACGTCGCAGCAGCTGATCTGGCCCCCGATGCACTTCTTGACGCCGGCGTTGGCCGGGTCGGCGCAGATGCCGTTGACCCCACCCTGGCAGGTCTGGCCGACGTTGGGGTCGTCGACCTCGAGGCTGTCGTCGGTGTTGTCGATCTTACCGTCGCAGTCGTTGTCGATGCCGTCGCAGATCTCGGGACCGGTGGGTGTGCACTGGTACTCGCAGCCGTTGCCCGCCGCCTTGTCGGCGTCGTGGTAGCCCGCGTCACACGACGCGATCTCGCACTTGGTGTTGGCCTCGGTACACTGCTGCCCCTGCTGCGCGGTCGTCGTGCACTTGGCCGTCCCGTTGGGGATGACGCAGGGCTTGCCGCACTTGCCGCAGTTGTCGATGTCGTCGCAGGTGTTCAGGTCCTCGTCGATCAAGCCGTCGCAGTCGTCGTCCCGTCCGCAGCCCTCCGACCCGCCGGTGTCCACGGTGACCGTACCGTCCGGGTTCCAGGGGCACTGATACTCGCAGCCCAGGATCTCTCCCGGCTTGCCTTTGTCGATATCGTAGAAATCCTGGGCACACTTCTCCCACTTGCAGGTGCCCGCGACGGTGCCGTCCGTGGTCGACGGTGGGTCGCAGCTCGGGTTCACGACGTTCACCGGGGCGCTCGCGCCCAGGGCGCAGTTGTTGTCGCAGGTGCCGCAGCTCTGGGTCTTGGTGAAGTCGAACCCGTCGTCGATGACTCCGTTGCAGTCGTTGTCGATACCATCACAAATCTCGACGCCGTTGTTCGTCGCGACGCACGCGTCGCCCGTGCCGGTGTCGATGCCGATGACGCCCGTGTCGCCTGACGCGCCGTCGATGACCTGGCCGTCCCACAGACCTCCGTCGCCTGTGCCGCCGGTCCCCTTGCCGCCGTCACCGTCACAATCCTCGAAGCAGAAGCTCGAGGTCGTGCAGGCCGGCGCTACCGCCAACGCGAGCACCGTACTCGAGACCAGGGCTGCTGTTAGCCACTTCATCGCGCGTCTCCTTCAGTCATGCCGTCGACCGTTTCGTCTCTCGAGGGGCCTCGGCGTCGCCGGCGCAAGCCAAGAGCGACCGCCAGAGCGCCGAATGCCAAGGCCGCGCCGAGCGGCGTGCGCCGGTCGGTCCCGGCCGCGCGGCAGGCGCAGCCGCCGCCGCCGGTGGCCAGGCCCCAGACCCCGCGCTCGGGGTCGGTGGTCGGAACGCTGATGTTTCCGCCACTTCCGCCGCCCAGGCCCGCGTCCGGTCCGGCGCCGCCGGTGCCGCTGCCGCCGGTGCCGCTGCCGCCGGTGCCGCTGCCGCCGGTGCCCGCGCCGCCCTCGGGCGCCCAGATGCACTGACCCTCGGCGCACAGCTGCGCGACCGGGCAAACCACACCCTCGCAGGGCTCGTTGCCGCACGCGCCCGTCGCCGGGTTGCACCACGCGCCGTTGCTGCACGGCTGACCCGCGTCCGTCGCGCACTGGTTCGGGCCGCAAGCGTAGCCGCCATCACCCGTGGGCTGGCACACCTCGCCCGGCGCGCAGCCCTGCGCGCAGCCCGTCTCCTCGCACTGTCCCTCCACGCACTGCTGCCCAGTCGGACACGTCACGCTCGCGCACGACCCCACGCAGCGTGGCTCGCTGAAGGTCGCGTTCGGCTTGCACACCTCGTCCGCCTGGCACGGGTTCGGCGTGCACGGGTCGGCCACGCACACCCCGCCGTTGCACACCTCGCCCGCGTCGCAGCCGAAGAAGAAGCAGTTGCCCGTCGGCTGGCACGTCCCAGCGCTCGACCCCTGCAGCGCGCACTCTTGACCCGTCGGGCACTGGATGTTCGCGCACGGGTGCTGGCACTTGTTCGCCTTGCACACGCACTCGGGCTTGCTGCCCGCCGTTCCCTCCGGACCACACAGCGTCACCCCCGTCTGCTGGTCCTTCACCGTCTTCGTCGTGCAGTCCCCGCAGCCGTCGTTCACGCAGTAGTCACCGAGGGCCTGACCCGTCCCGCTCTTCGTCACGTTCTTGCACTCGAAGCTCGTCGGGCACGGGAACTCTCCGCCCGCGCACGGCTCCGCGCACTGGCAGTTCCCTCCAGCCACCGCCACACACGTCTTGCCCGTGCTGCACAGCGAACCCGCCGCCGGCTCGTTGTCCACCTGGCCGTCGCAGTCGTTGTCCAGGCAGTCGCACACCTCGGGGTTCGGACCCACTCCGCCCAGGCACACGAACTTCCCGCCCGCGCAGGCGTACTGCCCGGGCTTGCACTCCCCAACGCTCGTCCCGCAAGCGTCCCCGATCTTCACCCCGGGCTGCAGCGGGTCCTCCGTCCCGTTGATCCCGTCCGGGGCAGGCCCGGGCTCGTCCACCTGGCCGTCGCAGTCGTTGTCCACTCCGTCGCAGATCTCCGCGCTCGGGCCCACGCCGCCAACGCACACCGTCCCGCCCTGCCCGTCGCACGCCAGCACCCCCGGCTTGCACACGCCCTTCGTCCGATCCCCGGGGTACAGGTTCGTGTCGTACACCGGCGTGCACGCCCCACCCAGCGGGATGCCGTTGTCGATGTCGCCATCGCAGTCGTTGTCCAGTCCGTCACACACCTCCGGCGTCGGACCTTGCCCGCCCTGGCACTGGATCACTCCGCTCACGCACACGTTCACGCCCGGAGAGCACTCCCCAACGCTCGACCCGCAGGACTGGCCCACCGGCGCGCCCAGGCTCTCGTCCACCTGGCTGTTGCAGTTGTTGTCCACCCCGTCGCACACCTCCGCCGTCGGCACCACTCCGCCCTGGCACTTCCACTGGTTTGCTCCGTCGCACACCAGCGTACCCGTCTGGCACGGCGTGCTCAGCGTACCCGTCCCCGTGCACGTCCCGCCCGCCGGCGGACACCACGACACGTTCTGGTGGCTGCAGGTCGGACTGCACCCCGTCGCCGGCAGGCTCCAGCAACCCGGGTTGCTCGGCTGGTCCACCATCGGCGCGTTGTCCGTCGTCCCGTCGCAGTCGTTGTCCAGGCCGTCGCAGATCTCCGGCTGCGGCTGCGTCCCGCCCTGGCACACGATCACTCCGCCCACGCACGCCGTCTGACCCTTGCTGCACTGGCCCGTCGCCAGCCCGCACTCCTGACCCAGACCCGGGATGTTGTTGTCCACGATCCCGTCGCAGTCGTTGTCGATGCCGTCGCAAATCTCCGCGCTCGGTCCCGTCCAACCGCTGCACGTCCCGTTGCACGGCAAGATCCCCTTCTTGCACTGGCTCAGCGGGAAGCCGTCTTCCTGGTACTTCAGCCCGGGCTGACCAGGGATCTCGCACGCCCCAGGCGCGATCCCCTCGTCCACCGTGCCGTTACAGTTGTTGTCCAGCCCGTCGCAGATCTCCGGCTGCGGCGTGTTCGAGCACGCTCCGAAGCCCTTCGGCGCGGTTGGCCCGACGCACCCGCCCACCGGCACCGCCACCCCCTTGCTCACGCACGTGCGCACGCCCGCGCAGTTGCCCGGCGGCGAGAAGCCGCACGGGATGTCCGCCACCCCGTCGTCCGCGATCCCGTTGCAGTTGTTGTCGCAGCCGTCGCAGATCTCCGCGCTCGGCTGGCAATTGTTTGGGCACGCGCTGTAGGGGACGCCGCTGCCCGCCGCGTTGTCGATGATGCCGTCGCAGTCGTCGTCCTCGCCGTTGCACAGCTCCGGACCGGGGCACTTCAGCGGGTTGCCGCACTTGTTGAAGGTCTCGTCCGTCTGCCCGTTGCAGTTGTTGTCCGCGTCGTCGCACAGCTCCCCCGGGTTGAAGCACAGCCACGTCGCCGGGTTCTGCGACTGCGCCACCGTCGTGCACGGCAAGAGCGCCACGTTCCCCTGCGGGTTGCTCGGCGTGATCGAGTTCTGGTAGTTCGTCAGGCAGGTGTTGCGCTGCGTCGGGTTGCCCCACGCACAGCACTGCCCTGCGGGCTTCACGTTGCAGTACCGCGCGTAACCTTCGTCGATGCAGCCGTTGCAGTTGTCGTCCGCGTTGTTGCACGTCTCCGGCTTCACCGCGCTCGCGATGATCGTCGAGAGCGCCTGCGCGAGGGTGACCTCGTTGTTGGCCGAGAGTGACGCCACCGTGCCGCCCGCCGCCGCGATCTGGTCCGTGGTGGACTGGACGCCACCAGCGAAGTTGATGACGTGGGTCCGCACGGGGAAGTTCTTGCCCCCAAAGGTGACTCCCTGCTGGAAGAGCGCCTGCGCCGCGCTGACGGACGAGGCCACGGTGTCTCCGCAGCTCGGGTCGCCGTCCGTCACCAGGATGACGTTCAAGTTGCGGCACTGCGGGTCCGCGGGGTCCATGGGGGTGGGGCTCGTGTAGGACAGCCCGCTGGCGCAGTAGTTCGTCGTGTGCCAGCCGGAGTTCCAACCGGCGAGGAAGTACTGGTGAATGGTGCGCAGGGACCCGCCGATGGGCGTGCCCCCGATCGCGAACAGCTCTCGGCTGTTGTTGCAGTTGCCGTCGAACCACTCGAGCAGGGTGGCCACGTTGCTGGCTCCGGGGGGGGTGGTGTCGCGCAGCATGTCGACCACGATCTTGCCGCCGTTGCGCCAGGTGCCCTTGGCCAAGTTGGGGGCGGCGGGACCGGCGGGACCGCAGCTCGGGAAGTTGCCGCAGCTCGCGCCATCGCTCGTGTTCGTGTAGCCGGTGACCGAGCAGCCGTTGCCGGCGTGGTACTCGCCGGAGGTACCCACGCCGCCGGAGAGCGTGCACGAGCCACTGGCCGCCGTGCAGGTGTCCACGCACGCTCCGTTCCCGCAGCCCGCGAGGTTGACCGGGAAGGTCGCCAGGCCGAAGTTCACCTCGCCGGCGAACGCCTGCACGGTCTGCCGGAGCGCACACTTGGCGTCGTTGATGCGGGTAGGCTCCATGCCGCAGGAGTTCTGCGGCGCGGTGCTGGGACACGAGTTCGGAAACTGGTAGTTCGAGGTGGAGGGGTTGGTGCACCCCACCATGCTGCCCGACGTGTCGACCAGGAGCATGAAGTAGGGCTTCGCCGGCGGCGGCCACATCGCAGGGTTGGGCGAGTTGCAGTCGTAGGGTTGCGCTGCGGCCGATCGTGGGCTGCACAGGGCCAAGGCTGCCACCCCGCTGGCCGCTGCTGCCGCCCAGAACCCGAGCCTGCGCCGACTGGTCGCTCGCACTGTGTGCTTCTGCATCATGTCCCGTTCGAGAAAGAGCCTCAGCCTCCTAGAAGAGCACCTCGGCGTCGCCGGCGGAAGCCAAGAGCGACCGCCAGAGCGCCGAATGCCAAGGCCGCGCCGAGCGGCGTGCGCCGGTCGGTCCCGGCCGCGCGGCAGGCGCAGCCGCCGCCGCCGGTGGCCAGGCCCCAGACCCCGCGCTCGGGGTCGGTGGTCGGAACGCTGATGTTTCCGCCACTTCCGCCGCCCAGGCCCGCGTCCGGTCCGGCGCCGCCGGTGCCGCTGCCGCCGGTGCCGCTGCCGCCGGTGCCGCTGCCGCCGGTGCCCGCGCCGCCCTCGGGCGCCCAGATGCACTGACCCTCGGCGCACAGCTGCGCGACCGGGCAAACCACACCCTCGCAGGGCTCGTTGCCGCACGCGCCCGTCGCCGGGTTGCACCACGCGCCGTTGCTGCACGGCTGACCCGCGTCCGTCGCGCACTGGTTCGGGCCGCAAGCGTAGCCGCCATCACCCGTGGGCTGGCACACCTCGCCCGGCGCGCAGCCCTGCGCGCAGCCCGTCTCCTCGCACTGTCCCTCCACGCACTGCTGCCCAGTCGGACACGTCACGCTCGCGCACGACCCCACGCAGCGTGGCTCGCTGAAGGTCGCGTTCGGCTTGCACACCTCGTCCGCCTGGCACGGGTTCGGCGTGCACGGGTCGGCCACGCACACCCCGCCGTTGCACACCTCGCCCGCGTCGCAGCCGAAGAAGAAGCAGTTGCCCGTCGGCTGGCACGTCCCAGCGCTCGACCCCTGCAGCGCGCACTCTTGACCCGTCGGGCACTGGATGTTCGCGCACGGGTGCTGGCACTTGTTCGCCTTGCACACGCACTCGGGCTTGCTGCCCGCCGTTCCCTCCGGACCACACAGCGTCACCCCCGTCTGCTGGTCCTTCACCGTCTTCGTCGTGCAGTCCCCGCAGCCGTCGTTCACGCAGTAGTCACCGAGGGCCTGACCCGTCCCGCTCTTCGTCACGTTCTTGCACTCGAAGCTCGTCGGGCACGGGAACTCTCCGCCCGCGCACGGCTCCGCGCACTGGCAGTTCCCTCCAGCCACCGCCACACACGTCTTGCCCGTGCTGCACAGCGAACCCGCCGCCGGCTCGTTGTCCACCTGGCCGTCGCAGTCGTTGTCCAGGCAGTCGCACACCTCGGGGTTCGGACCCACTCCGCCCAGGCACACGAACTTCCCGCCCGCGCAGGCGTACTGCCCGGGCTTGCACTCCCCAACGCTCGTCCCGCAAGCGTCCCCGATCTTCACCCCGGGCTGCAGCGGGTCCTCCGTCCCGTTGATCCCGTCCGGGGCAGGCCCGGGCTCGTCCACCTGGCCGTCGCAGTCGTTGTCCACTCCGTCGCAGATCTCCGCGCTCGGGCCCACGCCGCCAACGCACACCGTCCCGCCCTGCCCGTCGCACGCCAGCACCCCCGGCTTGCACACGCCCTTCGTCCGATCCCCGGGGTACAGGTTCGTGTCGTACACCGGCGTGCACGCCCCACCCAGCGGGATGCCGTTGTCGATGTCGCCATCGCAGTCGTTGTCCAGTCCGTCACACACCTCCGGCGTCGGACCTTGCCCGCCCTGGCACTGGATCACTCCGCTCACGCACACGTTCACGCCCGGAGAGCACTCCCCAACGCTCGACCCGCAGGACTGGCCCACCGGCGCGCCCAGGCTCTCGTCCACCTGGCTGTTGCAGTTGTTGTCCACCCCGTCGCACACCTCCGCCGTCGGCACCACTCCGCCCTGGCACTTCCACTGGTTTGCTCCGTCGCACACCAGCGTACCCGTCTGGCACGGCGTGCTCAGCGTACCCGTCCCCGTGCACGTCCCGCCCGCCGGCGGACACCACGACACGTTCTGGTGGCTGCAGGTCGGACTGCACCCCGTCGCCGGCAGGCTCCAGCAACCCGGGTTGCTCGGCTGGTCCACCATCGGCGCGTTGTCCGTCGTCCCGTCGCAGTCGTTGTCCAGGCCGTCGCAGATCTCCGGCTGCGGCTGCGTCCCGCCCTGGCACACGATCACTCCGCCCACGCACGCCGTCTGACCCTTGCTGCACTGGCCCGTCGCCAGCCCGCACTCCTGACCCAGACCCGGGATGTTGTTGTCCACGATCCCGTCGCAGTCGTTGTCGATGCCGTCGCAAATCTCCGCGCTCGGTCCCGTCCAACCGCTGCACGTCCCGTTGCACGGCAAGATCCCCTTCTTGCACTGGCTCAGCGGGAAGCCGTCTTCCTGGTACTTCAGCCCGGGCTGACCAGGGATCTCGCACGCCCCAGGCGCGATCCCCTCGTCCACCGTGCCGTTACAGTTGTTGTCCAGCCCGTCGCAGATCTCCGGCTGCGGCGTGTTCGAGCACGCTCCGAAGCCCTTCGGCGCGGTTGGCCCGACGCACCCGCCCACCGGCACCGCCACCCCCTTGCTCACGCACGTGCGCACGCCCGCGCAGTTGCCCGGCGGCGAGAAGCCGCACGGGATGTCCGCCACCCCGTCGTCCGCGATCCCGTTGCAGTTGTTGTCGCAGCCGTCGCAGATCTCCGCGCTCGGCTGGCACTGGTTGGGACACGCGCTGTAGGGGACGCCGCTGCCCGCCGCGTTGTCGATGATGCCGTCGCAGTCGTCGTCCTCGCCGTTGCACAGCTCCGGACCGGGGCACTTCAGCGGGTTGCCGCACTTGTTGAAGGTCTCGTCCGTCTGCCCGTTGCAGTTGTTGTCCGCGTCGTCGCACAGCTCGCCCGGGTTGAAGCACAGCCACGTCGCCGGGTTCTGCGACTGCGCCACCGTCGTGCACGGCAAGAGCGCCACGTTCCCCTGCGGGTTGCTCGGCGTGATCGAGTTCTGGTAGTTCGTCAGGCAGGTGTTGCGCTGCGTCGGGTTGCCCCACGTACAGCACTGCCCTGCGGGCTTCACGTTGCAGTACCGCGCGTAGCCCTCGTCGATGCAGCCGTTGCAGTTGTCGTCCGCGTTGTTGCAGGTCTCCGGCTTCACCGCGCCGGAGATGATCGTGGCGAAGGCCTGCGACAGAGACACCTCGTCGCTGGCCTGAATGGCGCTCACGGCGTTCGCGCAGGCCCCGGTCGTGGTCCCGCACTGGCCCATCTTGTGCACGTTGTTCAGCAGGGTTTGATCCGCTGGAGCATCCACGTTGAAGGCGATGACGTGAGTGTAAATGCGCCTGAAGATCCCGTCCTTGGTGAAGCCGGTGTAGAGCTGCTGAGCCGCGGTGACCGGGTCACCGCTGCAGGTCTCGCCGCCGTCCGTCATCAGGATGACGTTCAGGGAGCGGCAGGCGGGATCTTGGGCGTTGAGGGGCGACGGGAAGCCGGGGAGCCCGCTCTGGAAATAGGTCCGAACGTTCTGCAGCGACGCGCCGATGGGCGTGGCGTCGTAGGCGAACAGCTCCTTGTTGTCGCCGCAGTTGTGATCCATGTACTCGACCATGGAGGGGACGTTGCTGGGCGGCGTCGGCGTCGCATCCAGCTGCATGCCGACCAGCATGTTGGCGCCGCCGCAGGCGGTGCCCCCGAAGCCGCAGCCGTTGTAGGCGTAGCGATACCAGAAGGTGCTGTTCCAGACCTGGCCCCAGTTGCACGCGGAGGGGCAGCCCGTGAGGGTGCGAGAGAAGGACGCCAACCCGAAGTTCGCCTCGCCCGCGAAGGCCCAGAGGGTGTTCCGCAGCGCGCACTTGGCGTCGTTCACCCGCAAGGGCTGCCAGCCGCACGAGTTGTTGACGCCACCGCCGACGTCCGCGCAGGTCTGGGGCCAGGCCGTCTGTGGGTTGGTACACGCCGCCATGCTCCCCGAGGTGTCCACCACGACCATGAAGTAGGGCTTGGCCGGGGGCGGCCACATCGCGGGGTTGGGCGAGTTGCAGTCGTAGGGCTGGGCCAAGGCGGGGCGCGCCGCTACCGCAAGAGCGGCAAGACCAACCAACGCTGCGGCGCCCGCACGCGCTGCGAGCCGGCTGAGAAGGAATGGGTTCTCGTTCATTGGCTAGGCTCCCGCGCGACCGCCGTCACGCACATGTGGGCGTCCAGCCGTCCGCGAGGGAAGGTGGCCCGAGCACACACGCCATCAAGACTACACCTCCACCGGGGCGCCCTCAAGGAGCTTCGGGGGCCTGCCCTTGCCACCGAGCCCCACCGACTTGACTCGGGCCGGGGATCGACCGTAGCGAGTCGTCTGATGGCCAAGGTTGGGCGGCCCCGAGGTCGGTTCACGCAGCATCGTCGCCTGGATCGACTGCGCGAGCTGCTCACCAAGCACCCCAGGGGCGTGTCCCTGTACGAGCTGGCCGACGCGATCTCGGTCAGCCCCCGGACGATGCGGCGCTACCTCAAAGAGGTGGAGCGGGAGCTGGACCTCGAGAGCTCCCCCTCCCGCGCTGGCGGGGCGCTGCTCTGGCGCATCCGCGCGAGCGAGATCCCGCGCAAGGTCGAGCTGAGGCGCACCCAGGCCTATGCCATCCTCGCCGCTCGGCGGCTGTTCGAGCCCATGCGAGGCTCGGCGCTGTTCGACGAGATCGACCTGGCCACCAAGAAGCTGCTCGCGTTCGCGCAGCGCCCGGGCCGCGGGCCGAACGCGGGGCTCGCGGACGCCAGGCTCGAGGACCGCTTCTTGTACCTGCCCTTCGCGCCCAAGAACTACGGCGACAAGACCGAGGAGCTCGACGACCTGTTCCAGGCCGTGAGCGATCTGCGCCCGCTCACCCTCTCGTACCGCAGCAGCAGCCGCGCCCAGGAGGAGCGGATCACGCTCCATCCCTACGCGATGGTGCTGCATCGGGATGCCATCTATTGCGTCGGTCACCACGTCGCCCGGGGCGAAGTCCGCACGTTCGTCCTCGACCGCATGCGCGACACCGAGTGCTCCGTCACCGAGCGGTTCGAGCTCCCCGCCAGCTTCGACGTGGGCGAGTACTTCCAGGGCGAGCTCGGGGTGTGGAAGAGCGAGAAGAAGCGCAAGGTGGTGGTGGATTTCGACGCCCAGGCCGCCGAGTACGTACGCATGCGGAAGGTGCACGCGACCCAGAAGCTGGCGTCCGTGGCCGGCGGCGGCGTGCGCTTGACGATGACGGTGGGCAACCTCAACCCCGTCGCGAGCTGGGTGCTCGAGTGGGGAGCGCGGGCGCGGGTCATCGAGCCGCCGGAGCTCGTCGAGCGGGTCCAGCACGAACTCGAGCAGGCCCTGGCGGGCTACGCCAAGAGGCGCTCCCGCACGCCGGCGAAGAGGTAGCGCGCCAGGCCGCTCAGCGAGCCGTCAGGCTCACCGCGCGGTAGTGCCGGTAGTACGTCAGCACCTTGGCCACGTACATGCGTGTCTCTTCGTAGGGTGGGATGCCGCCGTGCCGCATGACGGCACCCTCACCCGCGTTGTAGGCGGCGATCGTCAGCTCGAGATCGCCGTTGAACAAGTTCGCGAGCACGCGCAGATAGCGCACGCCGCCGAACACGTTCTGCCTTGGGTCGAACACGTCCGTCACCATCATGCGCTCCGCCGTGGCCGGGATCATCTGCATCAACCCACGCGCGTTGGCCTTCGACACCGCGCGCGGGTCGAAGTCGCTCTCGACCTTGATGACGGCACGCACCAGCTCCTCGGGTATCTGGTAGAGCGTGGCCGCCTGCCGGATGTGCACGTCGTAGCGCGTGAAGCGCTCCGGGGACGTGTCTTGGGGCATGAACGCGGGCAGCTTGTCCTTCTTCTGACCCTTGGCGACGAGCACACTTCCCTTGCCCTTGGGCGCGCTCGTGAAGGAAATGACGCCGTCCGCGTCCACGGTCTTGTAGATGTCGGCCCGACCGGTAGAGCTCTGGCTCATGAGCGCCAGGACCCCAGCGGGGACGAGCAGACGGAGAGCGAAGCGGCGAACCATCGGACGGGGGACCAGAGCCCGGTAGATGATCGTACGGGCTTGTCCGGGCCACGTCCAGCAAACGCCTGAGGGATGCGGCGGCTTTCGACCGACCGTCATAACGAGCCAGACTAGACGCCACTGACGCCGCATGCGGTTCGGGATCACGAAGTACGCGGCTGCGACGCTGCTCCTGGCAGTCGCGCCGGCCTCGGGGCAGACCTGGGGCCCGGGGCGGCAGGGGCCGTCGCTGGCCGAGCTCGTCGCCATCGACAAGACCGGGGAGCCAGGCTGGCCCTGGGGCGCGGAGGACGTCGCCGGCGACGGCCTCGCCGAGTTCAATCCCCCCGAACGCGCGATCGACATACGTACCGCCTACGCCATGGCTGACAACGCGCGCTTCTGGGCCCGCGTGTACGTCTCGGACACCAACGGTCCCGGTGGCAACGTGACGGCGTACGTGTTCCTCGACAACGACCGTAACCCCTCGACCGGCGGCAGCGCCGCGGCCACGGACATCGACGCACGGTTCGTCGCCGACGCCTCCAACGGGGGCTACGAGTACGTGCTCGCGGCCCGCGGCAATGGCTCCATCTCCAACGTGTGGGCATGGCAGGCCGGCGGATTCCAGACGGTCAACGTGCCGCCGGCGCAGATCGGCGGCGAGAGCGGCAGTCACCTCGACCCCATCCGGGTTGGCGAGGATGCGCACGGGTACATCCAGCTCTCGGTGACGCTTTCCCAAGTCGGGGTCACGCCGGCGTGCGACGTCAACCTGTACTTTCGTACCACGAACGAGACCGCTGCCCTCGGCGCTGGGGATCTCGAGGTGGGCACGGTTGGCCCGTGCGTTCCCGCCGACTCGAACAAGGACGGGATACCGGACCTGTCGGTTCCACCAGGCTCGTGCTCCAGTGATGCCCAGTGTCCGAACGGCGGCCGATGCGTCTCTGGCAAGTGCGTGCTGACGCCGCCATGCGCCTTGGACACGGATTGCCCGAGCGGGCATCGTTGCAGCGAGGGGCGCTGCCTGCTGGTGCCGAGCGGCACCTGTAGTGAAGGCGCCGACTGCGCCACGCGCTACTGCGCCGGCGGACAGTGCGCCAACTGCGACAGCGACGATTCGTGCGGCGCTGGCCGGCGCTGTGGACCCGACGGCCGCTGTATTGGCAGCACCGGCAGCGCCGGCAGCGCCGGGCTCTCGCTCGGGCCCGAGGACGAGATCCAGGGAGGCGCGTGCGCCTGCCGTGCGGCGCAGGCTCCGTGGCTACCCGCCCGCCACCTCGGGCTGATGGTCGCGTTGGGGCTGGCGCTCGTGGTGCGTCGCCGCACTCGCGCGCGCCGTCGCTGAACCTGGTCGAGGATCCATGCGCCCCATCAACGCGACGCTCCTGTTCCTATCGCTGTTCGGGCTCTCCGCGCCCGCCATGGCGCAAGTCAGCGCCGAACGTTTTCAGCCCGCCGTCACGCACGACGGGTTCGTGAACGCAGAAGGCTCGGCGGTGCGGCCCGGCCAGGACCCGCTCGAGCTCGGGCTGTTCCTCAACTACGCCTACCGACCCCTCGTCGTCGTCGACGGTTCGGGCGACTACGTCGCGAGCTTCGTCGGCGGTCGCCTGGGCGTCGACGTCCTCGGCTCCGTGACGCTCACCGGTCCCTTGGCGATCGGCGTCGGACTGCCCGCGTTCGTGCTCCAGAGCGGGGACGCGGATCCATCGAGCACCGGACTGGGCAAGCTGCGGGTCGTACCCAAGCTGCGACTACTCGACGATCGGGAGAGCGTTGGCCTCGCCTTGGCCGCGGAGGTGCGCGTTCCCACGCACACCGGAGACTTCTCCGGGACGGGAGACGGCTTCGAGCTCTTGCCCAAGGCCATCCTCGACCACCGCTTCATCAACGGGATCCGCGTCGGCTTCAACCTCGGCGTGCTGTTCCGAGAAGACGCGGACTTTGGCAACGTCCAGGCCGGGAGCGAGCTGGCGTACGCAGCAGCGGTCGGCTATCGCTTCGGGGGGATCACCGGCAACACCGAGATCGGCTTGGAGCTCAACGGCGGGGTGGGCCTGCGTTCGAGCGATGCGGAAGAGCTACCGCTCGAGGGCTTCGCTTATCTGCGCCACGCTCCGACCCCCGAGTGGGAGCTCACCGCGGGCCCTGGTGTCGGCTTGATCCCGGGCTACGGCGTCCCCACCTTCCGTGTGTTCGCGGGCGTACGCTTCAGGCCCACGGCCCATGACCGCGACAACGATGGCATTCCCGACGACGAAGACCAGTGTCCTGATGTGCCCGAGGACCGCGACGGCGACCGAGACACCGACGGCTGCCCCG
The DNA here is from genome assembly GCA_019637295.1 of Polyangiaceae bacterium. Taxonomy (GTDB): domain Bacteria; phylum Myxococcota_A; class Polyangia; order Polyangiales; family Polyangiaceae; genus JACKEA01. The sequence goes on along the minus strand of JAHBVX010000011.1, from coordinate 22,751 downwards.
AGGAGGACCTGGACAGCGACGGGGACGGGGTACCGGATCGCTACGATCTGTGCCCGGATGCCAAGGAGACCATCAACGGCGTGGACGACCACGACGGCTGCCCAGACAGCGGCGATCCCCGCGTGATCTACGAAGATGGCCAGTTCAAGATCCTGGACGCGGTCACGTTCGAGCACGGCAAAGCCGAGATCAAGGAAGAGTCCCACTCGCTGCTCGACCAGGTGGCCCTGATGATCAAGGCCAACGCGGACGTGAAGGTACGAGTCGAAGGCCACACGGACGATACCGGCCCGAAGGAGGTCAACCGCAGGCTCTCTCGCCAGCGCGCGCAGGCCGTCCGTCAGTACTTGATCGACCGTGGCCGCGTGGCGCCCAACCGCCTGAGCGCCGAGGGCTACGGACCGGACCGCCCACTGGTGAAGGACACGAGCGACGAGGCGCGGTCCAAGAATCGGCGAGTCGAGTTCGTCGTGGAGTGACGCCCCCACCCGGGCTGCGGACCGCTGTCGCTCCCGCGCCGGGCCAACACCGAAGACGCGCCCCTCACTCGCTCTCGGTCAGATACGTGTAGCTCCGGAGTGCGGACTCGTAGTGGGCCATCATGGTGCGCATCTGCTCGTTGGTCAGCCGCCCGCTGGACACCGCGCGTTCCGCTTGGCGTCGCACCGCCTCGATCATGTCTTCGGGGATGTACTCCACGTAGCGCAGGACCTCGGCGATGCTGTCACCCTTGATGACGTGGCGCACCTCGTAGTTGTCGTCGTCCGTCAGGCGCAGGTGCACCGCGTTGGTGTCGCCGAACAGGTTGTGCAAGTCCCCGAGGATCTCCTGATACGCGCCGTTCAGGAACATCCCTAGGTAATAGCGCTCACCCCTCTTCCACTCGTGGACCTCGAGCACGTGCTTGTCGTCCTCGACGTCGATGAAGCGGTCGATGATACCGTCACTGTCGCAGGTCAGATCCGCCAGCCGCGCGGTGACCGTCGGCTCCTCGGTCAGGCGATGAATGGGGATGATGGGGAAGAGCTGGTCGATGGCCCAGATGTCGGGGGCGGACTGGAACAGACTGAAGTTGCAGTAGTAGATGGCCGACAGCGTCTGCTCGAGGTGCCACAGCTCCTCGGGGACGAACTTGAGCTTGCGCAGCCGCTCCTGGATCTTCTCGCAGCAGGCCCAGAACAGCCGCTCGGCCTGCGCGCGCTCGCGCAACCCCAGGTAACCGTACTTGAAGAGGTTCTGCGCTTCCTCTTTGGCCTGGCTCGCGTCGTGCCACGACTCCTGCACGTTCTTGCTGCTGATGCCCTTGTAGGTCTCGAACATGTCCTTCAGCAGGCGATGCGCCTCGGGCGGAGGCTCCTGGGGCACGCCGAAGCGCACCTCGCTCGTGCCCACCACCTCGAAGACCAACACCGAGTGGTGAGCAGCGACCGCGCGCCCACTCTCGCTCACGAGCGTGGGCACGGCGACGTCGGACTTGGTGCACGCCGCGTGTACGTGCGAGACGATGTCTGCGGCGTACTCGTGCAGGCCGTAGTTCTTGGAGGCGTGGAAGTCGGTCTTGGAGCCGTCATAGTCGATGGCGAGTCCCCCGCCCACGTCCAGGTAGCCCATGCGGCAGCCCATCTTGGCCAGCTCCACGTAAATGTTCGCGGCCTCTTGGATGGCGTTCTTCAGCGGGATGATGCTCGAGATCTGGCTGCCGATGTGGAAGTGCAGCAGCACCAGGGAGTCGAGCATGTCGCACTCGGCCAGGCGATCCACGAGCTCCACCATCTCGCTGGTGGATAGTCCGAACTTGGCGCGGTCTCCGGCCGAGTCCGCCCAGCGCCCCACGCCCTTGGCGGTGAGCTTGGCGCGTACGCCGAGCATCGGCTTGATGCCGAGCTTCTCGCTGGCCCGCAGCACCGTGTCGAGCTCGTCCGCGCGCTCGAGCACCACGATCACCGTCTTGTCGAACTTCTGCGCGACGAGCGCGGTCTCGATGTAGTGCTGATCCTTGTAGCCGTTGCAGATGATCAGGCCGCCGACGTCTTGCATCGCCGCGAGCGCGATCAAGAGCTCGGGCTTGGAGCCCGCCTCGAGCCCGTACTGCCAGGGCCGGCCGGCCTCCACGATGGACTCGACGAGGTGACGCTGCTGATTGACCTTGACCGGAAACACGCCGCGGTAGGTGCCGGCGTAGTCATGCTCCTTGATCGCCTGCTGGAACGCCTCGTTCAGACAGCGGATGCGGTGGCCCACGATGTCGGAGAAGCGAATCAGCAGCGGCAAGTCCAGACCGCGATCCTTGAGCCCCTGCGTGAGGTCGTACAAGTTGACGGTGGTGTCTCGGGTCGGATCCGGTCGCACCACGACCTGGCCGTCGAGGTTGACCGTGAAGTACGGATCACCCCAGCCGCTGATCTGGTAGAGCTGCACGCTCCTCTGGACGGACCACAGCGGTTCGCTGTCGTTCGAGTCGTTCAACGCTCGCTCCTTTTTCGGTCACCGGGACGAAGGCTGGCGCTGAAATAGCGCGCGCGGCCTGGGAAACGGAGAAAAAACTTCAGCTCGCCGCCCAAAACGTCGTGGGCAGGGCGTCCCGCTTCCAGAGGGCGAGCAGATCCATCAGCAGCGCGACTGTGATGTGGACCAGGAAGCCGGAGTAGATGCTGCGGGTCCTCATGGCGAGGGAGCCGAGCACGACGCCGGCGACGATGGCGCCGTGAGCCTCGAGGTACGGCTTGCCGTAGTGGATCATGCAGTAGGGAACGGCCATGGCGAAGATGGCTCCCGAGCCGAGGCTCTTGCGCAGGGCGCCGACCATCCAACCCCGGAAGAACATCTCCAGTGTCAAAAACTGAATGAAGTACACGACTTCCCAGGAAATGAGATCGAACCAGCTGCGCGAGCTGTTCTTGTAGAACGGGTAGTAGCCGCCGAAGTCCGGCTGGGAGGCGACGATCAGCATCGCCGGGACCACGACGGCCAGGCACAGCCCGTAGATCCACAAGTGGCTGAGCAGGCCTTTGAACCGGAAGCCCATGTCCAGCAGGCTGTCCTTCGGAAACATCAGCTTCCACAGCGGCAGGGGCACCAGCACGTAGCCGAGGGCGCGGGAGAAGGCCCACCAGCTGTAGCCGTACAGCTCGTCGTAGCGATCGAGCTTCAGCCACGTCGCGCCCCCGCGATCCAGCTCTACCAGCCAGGGCCTCAGGGTGGTGTCGTAGAACTGCCGGCCCCCGTAGTACTCCTGCAGAGTGAGCACCACGGCCACGATCGTCAGGCAGGCCGCCGGCCGAAGATCGAGCTCGCCGCTGTCGGCCCGCGCGGCCCGGGCGGCCGCCGCCTCCCGGTCCAGCTCCCGCCAAGTGTCCTTGAAGAACCAGTACACGGCGGGCGCGAGCGCCAGCAGGATCGGGATCGGGAGCAGCGCCTTGATTGGCGGATAGCCGAGCAGGGAGTCGAACCAGGAGATGCTCTTCAGGCGCATCAGCGGGAGCAGAAGCTCCGGCGCGCTCGCCCACGTCCACGTGTCCATGGCGGCTGGTGGCTAGCCCGAGCGGGCGATCTCCGCGGCGCGAAGCAGGCGGTCTACGGTCGATTGGCGTCCGAGCACCGCTGCCACCTCGAACAGGGGCGGGCTGGCGGTGCGACCGGTGAGCGCGACTCGGACGGGCTGAGCCACGTGCTTCATCTCGAGCCCGCGCTGCTTGACGAGGGCGGCGAAGCCCGCGTCGAGGGTCGGCACGTCGAAGGGCTCCACCGCCGCTAGCCACTCGGCGACAGCCTGCAGGTGGGGGGCGGCCTGAGGGGTCAGGCACTTGCTCCGGGCGGCCTCGTCGAGCTCGGGTGGGTCACGGAAGTAGTAGTCGAGCGCGTGGGCGGCCTCGACCAGCGTGTGGGCGCGCTCCCGGATGGTAGGCAGCGCCCGCGCGAGGCGCTCGTCGTCCACCGGGTCGAGCCCACGCTCGCCCAGGAACGGGCGAACCGCGGCACGATACTCGTCGTCCGGCATGAGGCGCGGCTGCTTGAGCTGCTCGAAGGCCACGTCCGCGAACTTCTTCTCGTCGAACTTGCCGTCGCTCTTGTTCACTCGCTCCCAGGAAAAGAGCCGCACCAGCTCGTCTCGAGTGAAGATCTCCTGATCCCCGTGGGACCAGCCGAAACGCACCAGATAGTTGAGCACGCCCATCGGTGTGTAACCCCGCTGCCGATAGTCCGAGACGCTGACCGAGGCGTGACGCTTGCTCAGCTTCTCGCCCTTCGGCGAGAGCATCATGGGCAGGTGGGCCAGCTCGGGCACGCTCCAGCCGAAGGCTTGGTACAGGAGGACCTGCTGGGGCGTGTTGCCGATGTGGTCTCGCCCGCGGGCCACCAGGGTGATGCCCATGTCGTGGTCATCCACCACGCAGCCCAGGTTGTAGAGCGGGAAGCCGTCACTGCGCACGATCACGAAGTCTTGCTGGACGTCGTTCGGGGTGCTGACGGGGCCGAACACCTTGTCGACGAACTCCGTGGCGCCGCTGCGAGGAGCGCGGAATCGCACCACGAACGGCAGGTCAGGCTCGCCCTGGCGGTCCCGGCAAGTGCCCGGGTAGACGAACTGGGCCTTGGGATCCCGCGCCTTGAGGTCGGCGCGGGCTCGGTCCAGCTCGTCCTTGGTGCAGTAGCAGCGGAAGGCGTGGCCCGAGCGGATCAGCGTGTCGGCCGCTTCGCGATAGCGCGCCTTGCGCTCGCTCTGAAAATAGGGACCCGAGCCTCCGCCCACCTCGGGCCCCTCGTCCCAGTCGAGCCCCAGCCAGCGCATGGCGTCCAGGATCGCGCGCACCGAGTCGAGGCTGGAGCGCTCTTGGTCCGAGTCCTCGATGCGCAGCACGAAGGTGCCCCCCTGGCTCCTGGCCCAGAGCCAGTTGAACAGCGCCGTGCGCGCGCCACCGATGTGGAGGTAGCCGCTGGGCGACGGGGCAAAGCGGACGCGCGGACCCGGCATGGGCGCGTCCGGTAGCACACTTCCGGGCGGACCGGCGCGCAATCCCGGCGGGTTCCCCCGGAGGCGCCCGGGCCGGACCGGGCGCGGCCGGGTCATCGGGTCTTGCTTGTGCCCCCGGTGGTTGCTAAAAGGCCCGCCCGCCTCGCAAAGCCGAGGCCCGGCTGGAGACGGACATGAAGAAGACGCCGCTGGCGCTCGTGAAGGAGCGCTTCGAATCCAAGGACAAGCTGGTCGAGGCCGTTCAGAAGCTCGCTACCGCTGAGCTGTGGCTCGACCGCATGAACGAGGTCAAGGGTCTGTCGCGCGTCTCGAACGAGAAGCTCCTCCGACTGCACGATGTCCTGTCGGCCGTGAAGAAGGACTTCGGCTCGCGCGAGAAGCTGATCGGCGCCATCCTCGAGGCAGAGAAGCGCACCAAGGACGAAGGGTACAAGGCACGGCTGCAGCAGCACCCGCTTCCGCGGCTGCTCGATCAGTACCGGGCGGCCAGCAAGCGCAGGGCTCGCGACGCCAAGGCCGCGGCCAAGTCCGCTTGACCCCGGTCAGAGGCCCTTGTCGACCAGGTACTTGTTGGTGAACTCAGCGCCCTTGGCGTAGCTCACCTCCATGTCACCGATGACCTGCTTCTCGACCAGTCCGCCGAGGCCGAAGATCTTCACGTCCACCTTGCACTCGAAGACGCGGTTGACCTTGTTGTCGCCCGCCGGCTTGGTGTAGAGCACGCCCTCGATCTTGATCTTGTCTGCCAGCTTGTTGGGCGTGATCTTGATGCGGTAGCGGCGCGTCGCGCGATCGAAGGTGCCATCCTCGGTGTAGCCGAGTCCATCCCCGATCAGCTTCTTGACTGGGCCGGGCATGGGACCGAGCTTGGGCACGACGTTGATCACGCGGTGGATCTGCTTGTCGTCTTCCTTCTGCGACGCCACCTCGTAGCCGGGGAACTGCAGCGCATCCTTGAACAACTGCCGGTTGTACTCGTCGTCGAAGAACAGCTTGCCCCAAAACGTGTCCTCGCTGCAGTTGTAGATGTGCTCGATCTTGACCTCGGCCATGTCGTGTTCCTCGTGGTGACCGTCCGCCGCTCCACCGTTGGCGGCTCCGGGGCGCCTAAGTTACCCAACCGGGGCCCGATGTCACCCACCGTCTGCGCGAAAAAGGACCGGTCCCCGCGCCCGCGAGCCCCAGGGCCTTCAAACGTGACGCCGAGGGCGGACGATTGTGTCCTAAGCTCGCCTCGATGAGCGCGCGCACACGGCCTCGCCCGTTGCATGGAGGGGCGACGTGAGTGACCTCGCCCGGCCGCCCATCGCTCTGCCGCGCCGCATCCCGACCTGGTGGACCCAGGTCCGGCTGATCGTGGACAAGGACCTGCGCATCGAGCTACGGACCGGCGAGGTCGTGACCACGAGCACGTTCTTCGCGGTGCTCATCGTGGTCATGGCGTCCTTCTCGCTCTACTCGGGCGCGGCCAGCAAGCGACTGGTGGTCGCCGCGGTGGTGTGGCTAGCCATCGCGTTCGCAGCGGTGCTGTCCCTCGGACGCGCGTGGCAGCGCGAGCGCGACGAGGGAGCCCTGACGGGCGTGGTCGTGTCGCCCATCGCCGCGAGCGCGTTGTTCGCCGGCAAAGCCACGGGCTTGATGCTGTTCCTGTTCGCCATCGAGCTGGTGGTCATCCCGCTGGCGTGTCTGCTCTTCGCCGTGGACTTGTTGGAAGCGGGTCCCGGATTTCTGCTGATGGCGCTGTTCGCGACTCCGGGCATCGCCGCCACGGGCACGCTGTTCGGTGCCATGACGGTGCGCACGCGAGCGCGGGATCTGATGCTCGCCGTCGTGCTGTTCCCGCTGCTCTCGCCGGTGCTGTTGTCCTCGGTCGCCGGCACGCGCGAGCTGCTCGGCGGGGCATCGCTGGCGGAGCTCGGCGACTACCTGCGACTGATGGCCATCTTCGACCTGGTGTTCGTCGCCGGCGGGCTCGCGCTGTTCGGACTGCTGCTCGAAGACTGACGCTCAATCGGACCCGACCACGCTGCCGACGCAGCGCACCGACGGCGCCACCCTTCCGCTCGAGTCGGCCTGGGGCACGAAGCCGTGGGGGGCGTGAACCACGCTCCCGCCGGCCTGAACGGCGAGCTCGAACGCCGGCGCCCCTGGTCCGTCGATGACCAGGGCATCGACCGACCGACGTTCGGTCTTGCCGCCGCGCTCGGTGAAGATGGCCGAAACCCGCCGCCTCCCCGCCGCGCCGCGGAGCGTCTCGGGAGCGACGCGCAGCCACTCACTGCCGGGCGTCAGACACAGTGCGTCCCCCAGCGGACCGCTACCCACGACCGCGACACGACGTCCGAGCACGAGCCCCGCGCGCACCAGCGCCAGCGCCGCGCGAGCGGAGAAGGTGCCAGGCAAGTCGTTGTTCTCGAACGGGAGCACCGGGTCGTGACGACCCGTCGCCAGCACGACCTCGCGGACGCGGAGCAGCGTCAGCCCCTCGGGCCCGAGCAACAGCGCCCAGAGCCCCGGCTCGGGCTCGCGCGACACCGAGAGGACCGTCGTGAGGGTGCGCACCCGCGCGAGAGCCGGGTCACTGCGCCACGACGGTTCGATCAGAGCGGCGCGTCCGCCGGCGACCGTAGCGTCGTCGACGTGCACCACCCGCTCGGTCTCGTGCTCGCGAGCCACACGGCAGGCGGCGCGCCCGCTGCCCACGATCAGCACGTCGGCTTCTTCGTGCCGCGCCTCACGCACCTCGCCGGCCCGAGACGGGAGCACACCGAGCCCTGCGACGCGGCGGGCAAATCGCTGCACGAGCGCCGATACGCCGCGCACCCCGGCGAACAGCTTGTGATGGTCGAGCCCCCGCGGAAACAAGAAGTCCGTCGCACCCATCAGATCGAGTTCTCGGACACCGACGACGTTCTGAGTCTCCACGCGTTCGCCGCCGGACACGGGCCGCAGGCACGTCATCACGTTGGGCACGCCGTCGACCCGCGCGAGGCAGCCGTCGCACGCCCCGCGCAGACAGTAGGGCCCCCGCGGACGGTGCAGCTTGGGGCTACGGGCAAGCAGCACGCGGTCGTGCGCGAGCAGGGCGCTCGCGAGCGATTCGCCGCGCTGAGCGGTCAAGCGCTCACCGTCGTGCTCGATGGGGACGGGGTCGGTCGGTGGCTTCACGCGCGACGGCATGGGTCTGGGCCGCGAGCATACGCCGAATCGAGCGTCGGGCGCGCGCGCCGGCGGTCGTCCTGCCGCCCGGGGCCGGCACCGGGTTTCGTCGGGTCCGGGAACGCGGTAGCGTGCTCGTCATGCGCCTCGGCGTGCTCGGCCCGGCCCACGACCGCATCGAAGCCCTGGAGCGCGCGGCGCGGTTTCTCCATCGAGAAGCTGGCGCGGACCGCATCGTCTACCTCGGGCTGGACCCAGGGCTGGACGGCATCGTGCGGAGCTGGGCCGAGACGCTCGTGGGCGGCGAGGCCTCGGAGGAGAGCCTGTTCGAGCGCGCTGCGGCCCGCTGCGCTCAGGCTCCCCACGGGGAGATCGAGCTGTTCCTGCGAGCGGAGCGCGACCGCGAAGCACTGCGCGCGTTCGAGTCCCTGCCCCGAGACGGCTCGCGGCTGGTGGAGCTGTTGGCCGGGCGCGTGGTGGTGATGATCCACGACAAGGCCCAGTTGGACGAAGACGACATCGCCTCGGCCACCGTGCTGGTGTTCGGCAAGAGCGCGGATCCGTTGATCAAGGCCGTGGGTTCACGCTGGTTCGTCGCGCCGGGTCCGCTCGGAGACTTCGGCATCTTACTGCTGGAGGACCGCGAGGACGGCGTGTACTTGTCGCTGTACGACAGCGTGTGCCGAGAGATCCGCCACGAGCGTTTGTTCGCCACAGGGGCCGCGCACCTGCAGGTGTCGAAGGATTGAGCGATGCGAGTTGCGGTGTTCGGTGGCAGCTTCAACCCTCCGCATGTCGCGCACGTGCTGGCCTGCGCGTACGTGCTCGGGCTGGGTGTCGTCGATCGCATACTGGTAGTCCCGGTCTTCAGGCACCCCTTCGACAAGCAGCTCGCGCCGTTCGCGGATCGACTGGCCATGGCCCAGCTCGCGCTCGGGTGGCTGCCGCAGGTCGCGGTCAGCGACGTAGAGCAGGACCTGGAGGCCCCCAGTCTCACCCTCCGGACCCTGCGCCACCTCTCGACCGAACACCCAGACTGGTCCCTGCGCCTGATGGTCGGCTCGGACGTGCTCTTCGACGCCCCCAAGTGGCACGCTTTCGATGACGTCGTGAGCCTCGCGCCGCTGTTGGTGGTAGGCCGCGTCGGCCATCCGCACCCCCAGGCGCCGGCAGCGATCCTACCGGACGTCTCGTCGACAGAGGTCCGAGCGCTGCTGCGCAGCGAGCCCGAGGGCGCGCGACTGGCGGCGCTGGTGCCCAGGCGCGTGCTCGACCACGCCCTGGGCCGGGACCTGTATCGATGAAGGTCTGCATCATCGGCAAGGGCAAGCTGGGCACGCTGCTTCACGCGACCCTGCGCCGCCGAGGCGTGGACGTCCGCGCGTACCCCGGCCGCGGCGCCCGCGTTCCTACTCTCGCCGCGGAGCTGATCGTGCTGGCGGTTCGCGACGCGGAGCTCGCCGGCTGGGCGGAGCGGCTCGCGGCGGCTCGCGCCGTGTGCGCGCCCGCGGTGGTGCTGCACGTCGCGGGCGCGGCCTCCCCTGAAGTGCTCGCCCCGCTGCGCCGCGTCGGGGTGAAGATCGGTCAAGCGCACCCGCTGATCAGCGTCGCCGACCCGCGGCGGCCGCCGACGCTGTCGGGCGTGTACGTGCTGGTCAGCGGCGACGTGGCGGCTCGGCGCGCCGGGCGGTGGCTGGCCGTTCAGCTGGACGGCCACGCCTGGACCGCAGCTCGGCTCGATCGCGCCGCGTACCACGCCGCAGCCGTCCTGGTCGCCGGCGGCACCGTGGGCCTGCTGGCCGCGGCCGAGGAGGTCTTGCGCGGCGCGGGGGTACCGCGCTCGGTCGCGCCCTCCCTGCTCTTGCCGCTGCACCGGAGCGTGGTGGAGAACCTGCAAGCCCTGGGGCTCACACGGGCGCTCACGGGGCCCGTGCGGCGCGGCGATCCCGGCACCGTCGCCGCGAACCTGGCGGCGCTCGAGGGATTCGAGCGAGCGCAGGCGCTCTACCGGGCCGCGGGGCTCGCTCAGCTCCCCCTCGCTCGCGCCCTGGGCGAGGCGAGGCCACGAGCGCAGGCGGACGTGGCCCGAGCGCTGCGCGCCAATTCCCGCAGGCTGAATTCCAGTGCTCCGAGAACACGGCCGGGTGGCGGGCCCCGCTGAAAATTCGGCGACCCAGCGTTGCCCGAGGGCGAGGCCCGCGGTAGCGTTTTGGCACTTTGGCGGCCTTGGTTCTCCCGTTGTCACCAGGCGCTCCGTCGGGGTTCGAGGCGCTGGACGGGCTCCTGCGCGATCCGACCTCACGTGGCACGACCGTCGTGACCGTCGCGGACTCGGCGACGGCTAGTGCGTTGGCACACCACGCAGCACGCCGCGCCCGCGCCGCGCGACGGACCGTGGTGCGCACCGCGACCCGCACCGAGAGCACCGCCCGAGACGTGGCCCGTCGGCTCGACCTCGACAGCTCCGACGATCCCCTCGTGATGGCGGAGTCAATCGGCCGCGCGCTCGAGCGCGACGCCGCTGTGGTGATCGTGACCGGGACGTCGGGCGCTTGGGACTCGGAGGTCTGGCGGCTCGTCGCCGACCTCGACCACCGCGGCCATCTGCTGCTGTTCACCGAAGCGCGGCCTGGCTTTCCCCTGCGCGGCGCGCGCACTGTGGAGATCTCCGCCGAGGCCGACGAGTTCGCGCGCTCCAGCCTGTGGAACGCTCTGGAGGCCAGCGGGCTCGGAAGCAACGCCACCCTCGCCGAGCTCGACGAGCTGTTGCGCCGCGCCGAGCGACCGCGCCCCCACTCGCTGCCGCTGTCCGGCAGTGCAGACGAGCTGCTTGGGAGCCTGGTCCTCGCGGCACGACCTTGGCCACTCGAGTTCGTCGCAGCGCTCGGCGAGCCCGCAGCGCTCGACGAGCTGCTCGACCGCGGCGCGGTAGAGCTACGGGACGAGTTGATCGAGACCACCGGGACGAGGTCGGACGTGGTCGCGCCGCGGGAACGCGTGGCTGCGGCGCTAGAGCAGGTGTTCCCGCGCGATCCGTGGGCGCTGTGTCGGGCCGCGGAGCTGGCCTGCAGTGCGCGGGCTCGCGACGCGCTCATGCGTCGGGCACTTTCGGCCGCCGGGGACGCCGCTTGCCGCAGCGAGCTGTGGGGCCGCTGGCGCGCGATGCTGTCGGCGGACGCCGCGCCGCCCGAGTGCACGCTGGCGGTGGCAGAGCTCGCGCTGGAGCTCGGGGACGTCGAGGTCGCCCTCGATTTCGCGCGGCCCGCGGCGACCGCAAGCGACGAGTTTCGGACCAGCTTCGTGCTCGGTCGCGCGTTTCTGGCCCGGGGAGATCTGGTGTCGGCCCGCGCTGCGCTCGAGCGCGCAGAGCGGGTCGCACAGGACGATGACGCCCGGGCTGCCGCTCGCGTCGAGCTGGCCGAGACCGCGTACGCCCGTGGCGACCACGACGCCGCAGCGCACCTCGCGGCCGCGATCGCGCAGCCGCCGCTGCTGCGGCTGGCGGCGCGCAACGTGCTCGGCAAGCTGTTGCTCGCCCGAGCCCAGTGGGACGCGGCTGACCGGCACTTCGCCGAAGACATCTGCGACGCGATCACGTGCGGCGCGACCACCGCCGAGCTTCGCGCCCGGGTCAACCGCGCCATCGCGCTGTTGTCCCGCGGCAGCCGCGAGGAGGCGGAGCTGCTCCTCGATAGCGTGCTCGCCGAAGGAGAGGTCCGCGGAGAGCCCCGCGCGGTGGCCTTCGCCCTCTCGAACCTCGCGGTGTTGGCCATCGAGCGCCACGAGCACGCCCGGGCGCTCGTGTTGCTCGAGCGGACGACGACGGTGCACCGGCGCTTGGGCGATCGTCTCAACTTCTCGCGCGACATCGCCAACCTCGTGGAGCTTCGGCTGCGCCTGGGGCTGTGGGAGCAGGCCGAGCAAGCCTTACGCTTCGGGCGTCAGTCGCTCGGGCCCGGCGCGCCAGCCTCCCGGCTGACCGAAATCGGCCTGGCCGCCGCGCGTCTTCACCTCGCTCGGCAGCGCACGCTGGAGGCAGAGCGCGAGCTGGGCGCCGCGATGCGCACCGCGCTGCAGGCTTCAGACGGCGACAAGCTCGGCGAGTGTCACCGCCTCGCAGCGCGCATCGCGCTGGACGAGGGCAGCGTCGACCGCGCAGGCACCGAAATAGCGAAGGCGAAGGCGCTGTGCGCCTCCGACTACGATCGCGCCGAAGCGGGCCTACTCGAAGCGCTCGCTGCGCGCGCCGCGGGCCAGCCCAGCGTAGAGGCTGCAGACGCCGCCATCGCGGCGGCCCGCCAGTCTGGCGACGAAGAGCTGTGTCGGGAGGCTCACGTCCTGCGCGCCGAGTTGGCGCTCGCGAGCGGAGACGCCCCTGCCGTGTTGGCGCACGTGCAGAGCGCCTGCCTGCTGCGGGACGAAATCGCCAACAAGCTCGACGGCAACCTGCGGGACGCCTACCTGGCGCGGCCCGACCTCATGCGGCTGCACCGACTCGAGCGCCTACGCCCAGAGGTGGACGAGCCGCCGCCCAGCGTGGAGCCCCGCAGTGTCCCGCGTTCGCGCGGCAAGACCGGCGGCGAGGAGCGTTACGTCGGCAGCGACGCTCGCGTGCGAGCCCTGCTCGACGCGGCCGAGCGCGTCGCACCAACCGACTCCACCATCCTGATCACGGGCGAGAGCGGCACCGGCAAGGAGCTGGTCGCCGAGCTCATCCATCGCGCGAGCCGCAGAGCCAGCGGCCCGCTCGTGAAGGTCAACTGCGCCGCGCTCGTAGAGAGTCTGCTGCTCAGCGAACTGTTCGGGCACGAGAAGGGGTCCTTCACCGGAGCCACGGGTCGGCGCCAGGGCCGCTTCGAGCGCGCCCACGGGGGCACGTTGTTCCTCGACGAGATCGGCGATATTTCGCCCCGCACCCAGGTCGCGCTGCTGCGCGTCCTCGAAGAGCGCTCCTTCGAGCGGGTCGGCGGCACCTCGCCCATCGCCGTGGACGTCCGCATCGTGTGCGCCACCAATCGCGATCTGAGGCAGTTGGTGGAGGCCGGGCAATTCCGCGAGGACCTCTATTACCGCCTGGCCGGCATCACGCTGGAGCTGCCGGCGCTGAGGGAGCGCGCCGCCGACCTCCCGGTCTTGTGCCGCGCCCTGCTGGAGAGGATCGCACGAGAGCGCGGCGAACCGCTGAAGGCGCTCGATCCCGGCGCGCTGGAGTTGATCGGCCGCTATCGGTGGCCCGGTAACGTGCGCGAGCTGCAGAACGCGCTGCGCGCAGCCTCGCTGTTCGCAGTTGGGGACGTCATCGCTGCTGCGGATCTGCTCGAGCACGTCGAGGCTCTCAGGCGCGTAGCGGAGCAGCCTGCTGCCCCCGCGGAGAGCCGCCGACTGTCCGCGATCCCGCCCCCGACTGGGGACTCCGCGAGCGCAACGACGGATGGCGTCTCGAGTGTCGCGTATCGCGAGATCCGCCACGGGGGCAGCAGCCTCTCGGATTTGAAGCGCGACATCGAGCGAGACTGCATCGCTCGAGCCCTGGTCGAGACCGGGGGAAACATCACGCGAGCCGCCACGCTCTTGGGCATGAAGCGGCCCCGACTCAGCCAGCTCGTCAAGCAGTATGGGCTGACCAGCTCTTCGGAGGAAGCACTGTGACCCGACGCGTAGCGCCCCTTATCGCCCTGCTGGCCTTGTCGTGCAGCATTCAACCGGTGGACGAAGCCGAGCTCGCCGAAGAGCAGCTGGATCTCGCCACCGAGGTGGACTCGCCGCCGGGCAGCGCCCCGTCGATGAACGCGAGGCCGCCGCTGGAGAACGCGTCCTCCGAGGGCGCCGACCCCACTGGCCCTACCCCCTACCCGTGGCTCGCCGAGCCCACGGACCCGGCGCGGCCCGCGCCAACTCCCTGGCTCACGGACCCGACCCGGAACAGCGGGGGAGGCTCGACCAGCGAGAAGGAGCCGGGCTCGGGCTCGTCGAGTCAAGACAAGAAGTCCGCGTCCGGAGGCTGACGCGTCCCGACGGGTAGCGTCGGGCACTGACTGATGGACCTGCGCACCCGTACGTCGCTGTTCTGCGGAGCGCTCGCGCTGGCCATCGCCGTATCGATCCTGCTGCGCGGCCGCAGGCGCAGCGCCGACCTCTTCTTCGCGGCCTTCGCTGCCGACATCGGCCTCTGGTACATCGCCCAGTGGCTGTACCACTTCGTGCAGGCGGACGTCTGGGTGCGCTTCACGGCCATCCTAGCGGTGCTCTTGCCCCAGCTCGCGATCAACCTGTTCGAGGTCATCGTGCCCCGGCTCGAGCGGCGCTCGCAGCTCGTCCGCGTCGCCGGCGTGCTGATGGTGCCCATGCTGGTGCTCGTTCTTTCGCCGCTGCATCGCCACGGACTCGTGCGCGGCGCGGTCATGCTCTACGTGTTCGGGCTGTTCGCAGCGGGGCTGTACTCGCTCGCGCTGCGCGGCGAGCGTAGTCGTTCGCGCGCGACCCAGCGCAGGGTGCGGTTCTTGGTCTTCACTGGCGCGCTGGCTGCCGCCTTCACGCTGGCCGACTTCCTGTGGTTCATCGGCGCGCCGCTGCCGCCCGTCGGCGCCGTACTCTCCATCGTGTTCTTGTTCGTGCTGGCAGAGTCGATGATTCGCGAGCGGCTCGTGGACCTGTACGACATTCTGGGCCAGCTCGTGGTGTCCACCGCGCTCGCGTTCTGTCTGGCCGGCATCTTCTACGTGTTCGTCGTGCTCGTGGGCGGCTTCAACACCATGTACTTGAACGCGATCCTGGCCTCGATCGTGATCTTGGTCCTGTTCGAGCCCCTGCGGGACAAGGTCGAACAGTACATTCACCGCGCGTTCTTCCTGGAGAGGGTGGACCTCGAGCGCGCGGTTCAGAACGCACGTCGCCAACTCGTGCACGTGCTGCAGGTGAGCGAGATGATGCAAGTCGTCATGACCGAGCTCGAGGCCTCGCGGCGAGCCACCGGCGCGGTGCTCTATCTGCGGGAGCCCCTGGGCTCGGACTTCGAGCTCGGGCTCTCGTTCGGACCTCCGGCGCTCCCGCGGGTGGACGGCGTGACCGCCCGGGCGCTGGTCGAGCGACTCGACCGGCAGGCGTCCCTGGTGCTGGAGGAGCTCGCACAGGCGCTAGCGGACCGCCGCCCGGACACGCCCCCCGCAGAGCTGGAACGCGACGAGCAGATCCTGGCGGCCGCGGAGGCCCTGGGCGCCTTCAGGGATGGCGTGATTTGCGCCATCCGCGGTGAGAAGCGCAACCTGGTGGGCCTGCTCGTGGTGGTGGACGACCGGGTGCGCGACGCATTCTCTCACGACGACGTCGCGCTGCTCGAGTCCTTGTCCATCCAGGTCGGGGTGGTGATCGAGAACTCGCGACAGTACCGCCGGCTGCAGGAGCGGGATCGACTGGCGGCGTTGGGACAGATGGCTGCCGGCTTGGCGCACGAGGTCAAGAATCCGCTCGGCGCGATCAAGGGTGCGGCACAGCTGCTCGCGGAGCCAGTGGATGGCAAGAGGCTCGATCCGCACGCCGAGGAGTTCATCGGCATCATCTTGGAGGAGGTAGACCGACTCGACCGCGTCGTGGGCTCGGTGCTGAGCTACGCGCGACCCGCCAAGGGCAACCCCGGCACGGTAGAAGTCAACGCGGTGGTTCGGAGGACGCTCCAGGTCCTGTCCACTGAACGGGAAGGCGAGACGCAGGTCACGCTGGAGCTCGGCGCTGCGCTGCCCCAGGTTCGGGCAGACGCCGAGCAGCTCCGCCAAGTATTGATGAACCTCGTGCGCAACGCGCAGGAGGCGGGGGCCCGTCACGTCTGGGTGACGACGCTGCTGCAAGGGGACGCCGCCCCGGATCAAGGCACCAAGCGCGGCGTCGAGATATCCGTGCGCGACGATGGCCCTGGGATCGAACCGACGGCGCTCGAGAGCCTCTTCGTTCCCTTCTTCACCACCAAGGATCGAGGGACGGGCCTCGGACTCGCGGTGAGCCAGCGCATCATCGAGGATCTCGGCGGCCGCATCGACGTCGTGTCTCCGCCGGGTGCGGGAGCGACGTTTTCCATCACGCTGCCGGCGGCCACCAGCCCAGGGGAGCCGGCAGCGACCCGGTCCGCGAGCAAGGGGCCGGAGCCGCTGCCGCCCCAGCCGGAGCCCGCCTGAGGGCCCAGTTCGGCGGCTACCCGGCTCCTTTGCTTGACCCTATCTCCACGCAGGCCCTATCTTTTTGGGACCGCACGGTCCGGTCGGGAAGTTCTTCCGCCGGGGCGGTCGGCTCCCTCGAGCACCCCCAATGAGCATCCAGCGCGACGCGCTCAATCTTGGCCGTGACCCCCACGGTGCCTGGCGACCGGGGGACCTCCCTCTCCACGAGCGGCGGGTGGGGGACCGACGCACCCGTGGCTCGAAGGGGCGGGAGCCCGCGCCCGCGGGCTGACGACCATGGCGGCACACCACGCGCACCAGCCTCGCTCTGGCTCGCCGAGTTCTCGGCTGGCTTTGCGTTTCATTTCCGGCAAGTACCAAGGGGGCGAGTTCCCGATCGACGAGGGCCGCCCCATTGTCATCGGCCGCTCCAGCGATCTGGACATGGTGCTGGTCGAGGAGATGGTCTCACGTCGTCACGCGCAGATCGAAATGCGCGGAGGGGTGATCACGATCCAAGATCTGGGCTCGACCAACGGGACCTTCGTCAACGGCGAGAAGATTCAGTCCGCCGTGCTGCGAGAGGGGGATCGGGTGCTCGTCGGCACGAGCATCCTCAAGGTGGTGACGGTCGCGGGCGACGTCTCCGTTGCCTCCGCCAAGCGCGACCTCGAGGGAGTCGCCGCGCAGCGTGAGGAACAGAGCCGGGGTAAGGGCGAGCCCCCTCGCATGAGCGGGAGCCTCGAAGAGATCCCGCTACCGGACTTGCTGCAGCTGTTCGGCAGCTCGCGAAAGTCGGGGGTACTCGTGCTCCGCACTCAGACCTACCTCGCGCGCATCTACCTCGACAAAGGTGTGATCCACTTCGCCGAGATCGATGGCGCACCCGATTTGATGCCGGCCAAAGCGTTCTACCGGATGCTCGGGTTCACGGAGGGGATGTTCGAGCTCGAGCCCCCCGCGGAGCAGCAGTTCGCGTCTCCGCTCGACGTGAGCGTGCAGGAAGCGCTGATGGAGGGCTTCCGGCAGCAAGACGAGCTGAACGCGTTGCTCGACAAGCTGCCCTCCCTCGAGTCCCGCGTGGTGCTACGCACCCCGCTCGAGGCACCGCTGCACGAGCTCGAGCCGCAGCACCTCGACGTGCTTCAGATGGCGCTCAACTCGCCGTCCTTGGCCGTCCTGTTCGACCGCAGCAAGGTGACGGATCTGCACACCGCCGAGATCATCCAGTCCCTGATGAAACGCGGCTATCTCCAGGTCGCTCCCTGAGCGGGCCAGCTCAGTGCACGCGCTGTCCGGGCTTGGCGCCCGAGTCCGGGGCAAGCAGGAAGACGTCCGTCTCACCGGGACCCGCCGCGATCACCATGCCTTCACTGACTCCGAACTTCATCTTCCGGGGCGCGAGGTTGGCCACCACCACCACGAGTCGGCCCACCAACGCCTCCGGGGCGTACGCCGCCTTGATGCCCGCGAACACCGTGCGCTGACTGCCGCCGCCGAGGCTCAGGGTCAGCTTCAGGAGCTTCTTCGCCTCGGGCACCGCCTCGGCTCGCACGACGCGGGCGACCCGGAGATCCACCTTGGCGAAGTCGTCAATGGTGCAGGGGCCGGCCAGGGGTTCCGCCTCGAGCGCCGCGCCATCATCGGCGCTCGAAGGCGCGGGCGCCGGCGCTGAGTCGGCGGTCTGAGCGGCGCGGCTCGACTCGATCATGGCCGCGACCTTGCTCGGGTCTACACGCTGCAACAAGTGCTCGAAGCGGGCGACCGGTGTGCCGAGTAGTGGAGACTTCGACGCCTCCCACGCCCTGAGCGGCGCACCCAGCAGCCGCTCGCTGTCCGAGGTCAGCTTCGGCAGCACCGGCGCGAGGTAGACGACCAGCTGACGATAGAGATTGAGCACCACAGTGCACACGTCTCGGAGCTCGGAGGCGCGTGCCGGATCCTTCGCGAGCACCCACGGTTGGCGGCGATCGACGTACTCGTTCGCACGATCCGCGAGCGACATGACCAGGCGCATCGCGCGCGCGTAGTCGCAGCTCTCGTAGGCGCGTGCGATCTCCTCGCCCTGCTCGGCGGCAGCCGCGAACAGCCCCTCGTCGTCCGGGTACTCTGCGGACAGCGTGCCTTCCCCCACGAACTTGGCCGAGCGGCTGGCCAAGTTGACCACCTTGCCCACCAAATCCGAGTTGACCTTTTGTACCAGCTCGTCGAGGTTCAGGTCCAAGTCATCGGGCCGAGTGCCGAGCTTACTGGCGTAGAAGTAGCGCAGATACGCGGGGTCGAGGTGCTCGAGGAAGGTGCGTGCGAGCACGAAGGTGCCACGGCTCTTGCTCATCTTCTCGCCGTTCACCGTCAGGAAGCCGTGGACCTGCACGCGGCTCGGCAGGCTCATGCCGGCTGTCTTCAGCATCGCGGGCCAGAACAGGGTGTGGAAGTACACGATGTCCTTGCCGATGAAGTGCACGATCTCGACGTCCCCGGACTCCCAGTAGCTCTCGAGCGACGCGCCGTTCTGCTTGCACCACTGCCAGGTAGACGCGACATAGCCGATGGGCGCGTCGAACCAGACGTACCAGTAGTGACCCGGGTGCCCGGGGATCTCGAAGCCGAAGTAGGGAGCGGGGCGGGAGACGTCCCAGTCTCGCAGCGGCTCGGACAAGAAGTGACCGGCCAGGTAGTTGGCGATCTCTGGCTGCAGGTGCCCGCCCTGCTGCGTCCACTCCTGCAAGAACCCGTGTAGCTGCTCGAGCTGGACGAACAAGTGGGAAGCCTGGCGCACCTCGGGCGCCACGCCGGAGAGCGTGCTCCTCGGCTCGATGAGCTCGGCTGGGGCGTAGGTGGCGCCGCAGCGTTCGCAGCTGTCCCCGTACTGATCGGGGCTCTTGCAGCGCGGGCAACCGCCCTTCACGAAGCGGTCCGCGAGGAACACGCCCTCCTTCGGATCGAACAGCTGGGTGACTTCACGCTCGGTCACCAGGCCCGCATCGTCGATGGCCTTCCAGATCCGCTCGCACAGCAGGCGGTTCTCTTCGGAGTGGGTGCTGCCGTAGTGGTCGAACTCGATCTGGAAGTCCGCGAAGTCCCGCTGGTGAGCGAGGCTCATGTCCGCGATCACGGCTTCCGGAGTGCGCCCCTCCTGTCGAGCGCGCATCATGATGGCCGTGCCGTGGGTGTCGTCTGCGCACACGAACAGCACTTGGCTCCCACGCATGCGCTGGAACCGCACCCAGATGTCGGTCTGCAGGTACTCCACCAGGTGACCGAGATGGATGTGGCCGTTGGCGTAGGGCAACGCCGGAGTGACGAGCAAGCGACGGGTCACGACCTGGCCTCCTTCAGGGGATCGCGAGCAGCTCGACGTCGAACACCAGCATCCCGGCCGGCGCGCCTGCACGCGTGGGCTTGTCGCCGTAGGCAAGCTCCGCCGGGATCCAGAAGCGCATCTTGTCGCCCTCGACCATGAGCTGCAGCCCTTCGGTCCAGCCCTTGATCACACGTCCCACAGGGAAGGTGGTCGGCTCGCCACGGGGGATGGAGCTGTCAAACATCTTTCCATCGGTGGTCCAGCCCGTGTAGTGCACGCTCACGCGATCCGTGAGGGTCGGCTTGCGCGAGCCCTTGCCCTTGACAAGCTGCTTGTAGGCCAGCCCGCTCTCCGTCTTCTTGGCGTCCTTGGGCGCGGCCTTGACGTCCTTCGGGGCGTCCGGAGCCTTGGGCGTCTCGAGCACCTCGAGCAGCTCGACGTCGAACGTCAGCTGACCAGCGGGCCCGAACCCGGGCCGCTCTCCGTAGGCGAGCTCCGCGGGGATCCACAGCCGTCGCTTCTCGCCCGCGACCATGAGCTGCAGCGCCTCGGTCCAGCCCTTGATGACCTGCCCCACCCCGAACACCGCGGGCTCGCCGCGTGCGACGGAGCTGTCGAACATCTTGCCGTCGCGGGTCCAGCCCGAGTAGTGCACCTTCACCCGATCGTCGGGCTTCGGCTTCTGCTTGCCCGTGCCCTTGGTCAGCACCCTGGTGACCAGACCGCTCGGGGTCTTCTTGGCGTCCTTGGGCGGCGACGCGACGTCGTCCGGCGCGGGCACGGCGTTGGGCAAGGCCGGGGGTGTGGCCGGCACGGTGCCGGTCACCGTGGGGACCGCCGCGGGCCGCGCCGCGAGGGTGGGCGCAGACGCGCGCTCGACGCTGCGAGCGGGCTCGGGTGCCGCGTCGGGCTTGGACTCACAAGCGCAGAGCAGGATTAGACAGATCGCGAGCTGGGCTCTCATGGGCGCGCAGCATAGGGCCAAACCGCGGCGAGCGCGACGCCCTCGCGACCGGCGTCAGGACCGGTCGCGGGTGGACGTCACCCGGTCACTGAGGCACGGGCTGGCAGCAGCCCGTGACGCAGTAGGTGCCTGCCGGGCACGAAGCCTGACCAGGCAGTCCGCACTTCTGCAGCCCCCCCGGACAGGTCTGCTCGGTGCACTCCGGCGGCAAGGTGGGCTTGCCCAGGCACAGCTCGCAGTTCTCACACGTGTTGATGCACGCCTGCACCTGCGTGCAGGGCTTGCACTTGAGCGGATCATTCAGGTTGGCCAGGTTGCAGGACGGGGTGTTCGACGGATGCTCGGAGCCCAGATACACCGTGTAGCCCACGCCCGGGATGGCGCAGCAGCCGAAGCAGTCGCACCCGTTCGGCGTCAGCGGCCCGCAGTAGCTCAGGCACTGCTGACTCTGGGTGGCGAACGCGGTGGCGCAGCTGCCTTGATAACCCGGAATGTTGGCGTTCGCGCTGTAGGAGCACTGGGACGTACCGCTCGGCGGGTAGTTCGGTGCGACCGAGAGCGGATCGCACTTGTGGCTCCAGTAGCAGTCGTCGTTGCCAGCGCCGGTGTCCTGATCGAAGTAGCAGTCCATCTTGCAGGGCGCGTTGTTCTGTCCGGCGATGCTGCCGTGGAAGCCCTGCTCGTTGTTGTCGCAGGGTCCGATGCAGTGCTCGTCGGCGGAGTCGATGCGGCAGTCCCCATCGTTGTCGAGGCAGTCTCCGCACTGATAGACCTTGCCCTGACAGGTGCCGATGGTGCAGAAGTTCCCGCACCCGCCTTGGGTCGGGGAGCAGGTCTCGCCGCAGGGGCACTGGGAGTGGTCTGGGGCGGAGACGCAGCCGACGCCCTCGACGCAGGACTCGGACGTACAGGAGATGCCGTCCGGAGGGCACTGCAGCGGCCCGGTGGAGGGCTGGCAGCCCAGCGTGGCGTGGCACACCTCTTCGCCGTTGCAGATCAGCCCGTCCGAGCAGGCGCTGTCCACGGGGGTCTGCATGCATCCGAGGGACGGGATGCAGGTGTCGGCGGTGCAGGCGATGCCGTCGTCACAGCTGAGCGGCGTGCCGCCCACGCAGCCCACGCCTGCCTGACAGGTCTCGATGCCGTTGCACGCGTTGCCGTCCCCGCAGAAGCCGCTGAACGGTGTGTTGGTACACTGGCCCGTGGACGGCTCGCAGGAGTCGACCGTGCACGCGATGCCGTCGTTACAGTTCACCGGGGTACCCGGCTGACAGGTCTTGTTGCCGCCGCTCTCGACGCACGTCTCGACGCCGTTGCATGCGTTGTTGTCCGAGCAGTCGGCGTTCGTCTGGCAAGCCTGAATCACGCAGCCGTTGGCGGCGAGGCAGACCTGCCCGGACGGGCACAGCGAGCTGGTGGGCGTGGAGGTGCAGGACTGCAGTTGCTCGTCACAGGCCTCCACCGTGCAGGTGATACCGTCCGTGTTGGGGCAACTCACCGCCGTGCCGGGCACGCAACCCTGGGTCAGGCTGCACTGCTCGACCCCGTTGCAGAACACGCCGTCGGTGCAGGCCGCGTGATTCGGCACGTGGTCGCACTTCTTCTCGGCCTCGTTGCAGCTGTCCGCGGTACAGCCGATGCCATCCTCGCAGTTGACGGCTTGCCCCGCTCGGCAGCCGGTCTGCGCGTCACCCGTGGCCGGATCGCAGATTTCGTCGCCGTTGCAGAAGACGTTGTCGGAGCACGCCGCGTTGCTGGGGGTGAACACGCACTTGCCCTGCGCCGGATCACAGCTGTCCACGGTGCAGGTGACCTCGTCGTCGCACAGCGGCGGCGTACCCGCGACGCAGCCGGTTGCGGGGTTGGCGCCGGTCGCGCTCGGATCGCACTGCTCGATGCCATTGCAGAAGTTGTTGTCCGAGCACGTCGTGTCCGAAAACACGGTCTTGCAGTCCTTGCTCGTCTCGTCACAGACCGCCGTCGTGCACGTGAATTGATCCTGCTGGCACACCACGCTCGCCCCGGCGACGCACACGCCCGCCACGCACTGCTCGACGCCGTCGCAGTACACCTGGTTGTCGCAGTCCGCGTGCGTGGTGCACTGCGGGGTACCCGCGTCCGCGCCCGCGCTCCCGGCCGCTCCGCCGCTGCCGGCGGCCCCGCCGCCCGAACCACCGATGCCAGCCGCGCCGCCCGCTGCGCTGC
>JAHBVX010000010.1 GCA_019637295.1 Polyangiaceae bacterium | reverse complement strand
GAGCGAAAGCGAAATGGGGCGCTCTCAGGCAGAATTTCCGCCTCGGGTCTTGCGCTCGGCGCCGAGGCCGCTCAGCATCGGCGTTCCAACTGGAGGCTCTCCCCATGCGTTCGTTCCTCGGCTCGTTCACCGTTCTCGCCATCGGCTCCTGCTTGTTCCTGTCGGGCTGCGGCGACGACGATGACGACGGCGGCAAGGGAGGCTCGGGGGGTTCGGGCGCGACCGGAGGCGGGGGCGGGTCCGGGGGCGGCTCGGGTGGCAGCTCCGGTGGCGCCGGCGGCTCGGGCGGCAGCGCGGGCTCCGGCGGCGGCGCGGGCTCCAGCGGCAGCGCGGGCTCCGGCGGCAGCGCGGGCTCCGGCGGCAGCGCGGGCTTGGGCGGCGGCGCGGGCTCCGGCGGCGGCGACGGCGGCACCCCGGACGTAGAGAAGGTCGCCTGCACCGGCGCTGGACCGGCGGCGACCGTGGACATCACCTCCGGCTTCGCGTTCTCACCCGCGGCGGCGACGGTGAACGCGGGACAGATCGTCCGATGGACGAACAACAGCGGGTTCACTCACACGGTGACCACCGGCACACCTGCGCTCGCGGACGGCAAGGCCAACGAGACGATCGCGAACGGCGCCGAGCTGTGCCTGCGCTTCAACGTCGCGGGCGCCTTCCCGTACTACTGCGCGTTCCACACCACCATGCTCGGCAGCGTCACGGCGCAGTGACGGGTCGCGGCTTCAGCGACGCTTGAGGCCCCAGTTGATCGAGAAGTGAATGCGACCGCGGTCGGGGATGGGGCCGCGGCGGCGCTCGACCTCGTCCGGCTCGCCGTGCGCGTTGGCGATGCTCCAGCGCTTGGCGCCGAGCTCGAAATCGAACCGCGCCTTCAGGAACTCTCGCAGCGCCGTCGCGTCCCCAGCGGGGCTCTTGGCGTTCGGCTCGGCGCGGCGGACGCCCACGAGCTCGAGGCGCACGCCCTTGGCCTCGGGCTCGGGTTGGATCGAGAGCTGAACCGAGCGGGTCGAGGGCAGGGTCGAGGCGTAGAGCTGCACGCCCAGGTCCCGGTCGAGCGCGCAGGTCACCGCGCCGAGCTGCGCGTCCGCGCTCAGCGCGCCGCGGAGCTGCGTCGCGCTGGCCGAGAGGGAGCCCTCGCGCTCGGCGTGCCGGACGCCGAGCGCCTCGAGGACCGACACCACGCACCCCCGATCCGCCTCGGACAGCGCGTCGGCTACCAGCAGGGTGCACTTGGACAGGAAGCGAACTCGCGAACCGAAGTGAACGGTCACGTCGGCGAGCTCGCGCGGGCCGCGAGTGATGCAGACACTGGTGTACGCGACGCCGCCGAGCTCGAGCAGGGCGCTCCGCAACAGCGAGTCCGCCGGCGCTCTGGCGAGCCGTTGGGCGACGCGCAGCTCGAGCCGAGCCAGGCTTCCTCGACCCGTGTACTCCGCCTCGACACCCACCGCGATGTCGCGGGGTGCGTCGGCGTCCGGCTGCCAGTCCAGGCGCAACACGCCGATCGGGGTGCCCGCTCGGGTGAGCGCGCTCTGGGCTGTTTCGAGCAAGCCGAGGAGCCCGCCCTGCGCGGTGCTCTCGACGACGAGGTCGGTGTCGGACATGGGGCGGATTCGGGGCGCGGGCTCGGGCTCCGAGTCTCACTCGAAGAGTATCACGCGCGACGGCCCGCGACCCGACTCAGTTCATGAACCCGCCGAGCCCTCCGGCGCTCACGCGCGCGGCGGACTGAGAGAAGACCTGAAATGCCTTGCGGATCTCGCTGGCGCTGTTGCCTGGCGTGAGGATCCAGCGATCCGGGATGCCCATGTCAGAGAAGACGGCTCGAAAGTCCGTGCTGCCGTCGGCGATGCCCATGGCGCAGATGACGTGGTGCTCGTCGCGGGTCAAGTCCTGTACCACCGCGCGCACGTCCGCGGCGGTGGCGCGGGTGGAGTGTTGGTCCGAGCCATCCGTGAGCAGCAGCGTGACGGTGCGCACCGCCACGCCCGCGTTCTGAAGCTCTTGAGCCTTGGCCGCCACCGTCGCGAGCACGACGAGGGTCTGATCGAACAGCGGAGTGCCCTGGTTGGGACGGTAGTTCTTTCCGTCCATGCGCACCGCGCTAGACAGCGTCACGTACGGAAACAGCACGAAGCCATTCAAGTAGCGCGTATGGACCAACACGTCCTCCATCTGGCGAGACTGAGCCAGGGCGTCGAGCACCAGATTGTGCCCGTCCCGCAGGGCGCCGGCGTTGCCCGCGAACTGGATCGAGCTCGAGTCGTCTGGCATCAAGGTGACGAGCAGGACCTCACTGGCGTCCACGTCGTCCACGCTGACTCCGAGCCCGGCCTGGATCTGTGCGCCGAGATCGGGCAGCTGCAGCACGTCGAGGGCGGCGCGCGACAGACGCCCCTCCCGGTGAGCGTCGTCGAGCAGTGGGTGCGTGGGCTTTTCGTTCTTCTTGGTCATGGCTGTACTCCTCGTGCTGTGTTGGGCTTCAGGCGGCCAGCGCCGCGCGGACGCCGGGCCAGGTCTCGATGGGCTGATCCGAGCGCACCAGGTGCATGCCGGCGTCCGCGAAGCGCTGAAGCGCGCGCTCGGCGTCGGCGGTGAAGTCGAGAGCGAGCCCTCCGCGCCCGTCCGGGACGGTCACTGCGGACATGCAGTCGGTCACGATGCAGACCTTTCGGGCCAGCTCGGGCGCCTTCGACAGGATCTCGTCGAGCAGGTCGTCGATGGAGCTCTTCACGCAGTGGCTCGCGGCCTGCCCGGCGATGGCGACCACGTCCGCCGCCAGCAGCGTCTGGAGGAACTGCGTGTTGCGTTGCGCGAGCACGGCCCCGTCGTGACGAGTGAGCACCTCCGGCCGCAGCACGGAGTAGTTCTCGGTCAGCGGGTTGCCCCCCTTGACCTCCACCCAGGACTGCGCGCTGCGCGCGAAGGCGTGAAAGAGCCGCGCTTCCTGCAGCACGCCGGAGAGGGCGTGCCCGTCGCTGCCCAGCAGGCAGTGAGGAGGCCACAGGTACAGCTCGTACTTGCCGCCGCGCTCGAGCTGCTCGGTGTAGTGCTTCACCTGCTCGAGCAGCCAGCCGTAGTTCCCGTTGCACAGCCACTTGGCGATCGCCGGGTTCGGCCGCAGCTTCCCGGAGCGGAGAAGCTCCGTCTTGACCTCGGTGTGCGGCGCGGGGGCCACCCCAGCTTCGGTCAGCCAGAAGGACGGGAAGAAGATCTGGAACGCGAAGTGGGTATCCATGGTCGTGGTGATCTCGCTGATGCAGCCGAGGTTTCGGTAGATGAGCTCGGCGATGCGCCGGTTGTCGTCGAGCGCACCGCGGCCACTTCGCCCAGCGACGAACAGCGAGCCCTCGGGGAAGCAGAAGTCCTTCTGCACGTCGATCAGGAGCAGGTGAACCCGAACGTCGTCGGACGCGCTCGGTCGGATCGAGTGGACCGCGCGATGAGTGGTCGCGGCTTCGAACACCGCCTGCGCGTCGGGTGAGTACCGGTACTCGTCCGCGTTCTTCGGGTCGAACAGCTTGGGGGTGGGGAGCGATTGGAAGCGGGTCATGAGGTCCTCCTTGTTTGCAAGAGCCAGGCGCCGTCATGGCGCATGCAGATGAGTCCTTCGGGCGTGGCGCGCAGAGCGCCGGCGGCGTCCACGAGCTCGCGGGTCTCGGGGAAGCGGGCGAGAACGTCGAGGCCACCCGCGCCCAGGCCGACGCGCACCACGCCCTCGTCCGTCGGCACCAGCAGCTGGTCCGCCACGGCGCACGCGCCTCGCGCGCCGGCGAGCCAGTGGTCGTCCTGGTCGGCGACCTCCAACGTGGCGCACACCTCGCCTCGGCGCGAGAGCATCACCACGCGGCGGCGGCGCAGCCCACCCTGGTGCTCGAGGAAGAAGACGAAGGCGTGGCTCTCGCTCAGGGTAGCCCACACGTCCACCAGCGTGCCCCGCACGGGTGGCAGCGCGAGATCGTCCCGCAGCCCACCCCGCTCGACGTCGAACGAGAAGCCGACGAGCAAGGTGGACGCGAAATACACGCCCACCGCGAAGTGCGCGCCGCAGAACAGCCGCGCCGTGCGACCGATGACCGTGCCGACGCGCTCGGGTCCGAAGCGCCCGTGGCGCAAGACGTGATCTCCGTCCAGCCACGCGGGAGCCGCAGCGCCCTGGAGCGCGCGCGCCGCCGCGGGCCCAAGCCGCCGCGCGAGCAGGCTGCTCGCCGAGGGGAGCGGCGCGCCGACGCAGCTCGGGCAGCTGCTGCGTGCGTGCTCCGCGCCGCAGCGATCGCAGGTCCGGAAGCGCAAACCGTCGAGCATGCCGGCGGGTGGCTCGGCGCGGAGATCGTCGACGAACACGCGCCGGAGGTAGTCGAGCAGAGGCTCCGGCAGGCTCGCGAGGGGCCGCGCAGGTCGGGGATAGCGCACCTCGGGGTGAAACACGGTGATGCGCCGAGCGAGACGCTTGGCGGCGCCCTGCGCCGGGAGGTACACGCCGCCGTAGGGCCCGACGCACAGCAGGGACTGCAAGAGCAGACAGGCCAGGGCGTAGAGGTCCGAGCTCGGCGTCGGGCGCTTGACCCGCGTGACGTTCCCGCCCGTCAGATCGCACAGCAGCGGGTCGACGAAGCGCTCGGAGAAGACTCGACACTCGAAGGGTCCGAACTGCATGGAGTCCGCGTCGATCAGGGCGAGCTCTGCCCCACGCACGAGCACGTTCAAGTCGTTGAAGTCGCCGATCACGACGCCCCGATCGTGCAGTCGGCCCACGATCTCCGAGAGCTGGGCGAACAGACGAGCGACCTGCCCGGAGTCGACCTCACTCTGCCGCACGCTGGGCACGGACAGGCGAGCGAGCAGCATCGCGCCCTCGATCTTGCGCATGGTGTAGCCCAGGATCCGCTTGCCGCGCCGGGCGCGAACGAGCTCTTTGGGCACGACCACCGAGCCGGGCAGCCCGGTCGGGAACTGGACCAGCTTGTGTTGGTGCTCGTCGAGGCGCGCCTCGGCTTGGGCGGCCGCCTCCGGGTCGTGAGCGACGTCCGGGTGCGACGCCGTCTTGAACAGCTTCAGGGCGCGTCCGTCGCCGAGATCGTAGACGTCCGCCTCGCCGCCCTTTCCGAGCAGCGCGACGCGACCGAGCGCCAGCGTGCCGGTGGCGAGCTGGACGTTCACGGCGACCTCCGCACGACGACGCAGGTGGCGTCGTCCCGCAGCCGCGCGGGCTGCCGGAGCACGCGTCGCGCCTCCCAGTCGATGTGCTGGGCATCCCGGCTGGCGAGCGTCAATCGACGGCGCAGGGCGTCGGGTCGGGTGACGTAGCGTGGCTCGGTCCACAGCTCGTCGAGCGCGCCGAGCTCGCCCAGCCCATCGCTGCCGAGCAGCAGCGACTCGAGCGCTCCGGTCTCGAGCGTCCAGCAGCGTGCCGCGGGCGCCGTGCGGTCCAACAGGTGATAGCCGAGGTAGCTCGGCGCGTTGTCCTGTTCGAGCAGGAATACCTCCCCGTTGAGCGCCACGATGCCGTCGCCCAGCGCGAACACGACGGCTTGTCTCTCGGTCACCACCGCGCCCAGCAAGGTGAACAGGAACGCGTCGGACACCTCGTGCTCGGTCGCTGCCGGCAGGCTGCCCAGCACACGACCGAGCCGGGTGAGCAGGCTCCCGAGGGCGTCGGCGACCAACTCGGGGCCGCTGGGGCTGCGCCGGCTGGCGAGCTCGAGCGCTCGACAACACATGCGGGCGCCCAACGCCGCGCCCAGTTCGCTCCGGGGGCGACTGCCGCAGCCGTCCGCCACCACCGCCGCCAGCCCGCCGGGGAAGCGATGCAGGGCGAAGGCGTCCTGACTCGGCCGGTCCGCGTGACGGTGGCGAGCGCCGACCGTGGAGCCGGCCGCAGCGACGAACCCTGATAGTGTCATGCGAACACCAACTTAGTGTTGACAGCACACTAAGTCAAGGCCCTGCCGGTTCGGCCCTTGACCGGCGCTTCATAGTGTTGATATTACACTATTATGGTCTGCGGGCTGTCGCTGTTCACCGACCTGTACCAGCTGAGCATGGCTCAGGCGCACTTCACCCTCGGTCGTCACCAGCGCCGGGTGGTGTTCCACGCGTTCTTTCGCCGCCCGCCCTACGGCGGGGGCTACGCCGTGAGCGCCGGGCTCGGCACCTGGCTCGAGCAGCTCGCCCAGCTCGCGTTCTCGGACGAAGAGCTCGCCTTCCTGCGCACGGTGCGCGCCCTCGACGGCGGCGCGCTGTTCGACCCTCGCTTCCTCGACTACCTCGCGACGCTGAAGCTGGAGCTCGACGTCGACGCGATGCCCGAGGGTCGCGTCGCCTTCGCGCTCGAACCCCTCGTGCGCGTCGAGGGGGAGCTACTCGGCGCGCAGCTCGTGGAGACAGCGCTGCTGAACGCGGTCGGATTCCAGACGCTCATCGCCACGAAGGCGGCGCGCATGGCGCAGGCCGCAGGGAGCTCTAGCGTCATCGAGCTCGGCGCGCGGCGAGCCCAGGGCTTCGATGCGGGGGTCTTCGCGTCGCGGGCCGCGACCATCGGCGGCGCGGACGCGACGTCGAACGTGCTGGCAGCAGCGCGCTACGGCCTGCCGCTGGTCGGTACCATGGCCCACGCCTGGGTGATGAGCTTCGACAGTGAGCAGGAGGCGTTCGACGCCTACGTCTCCGCCCTGCCGGGCCACGCCGCGCTCGTGGTGGACACCTACGACACCGCACGCGGCCTCGACCGCGCCATCGGCGCCGCGCGCTCGCTCGCGCCGCGGGGCCAGCGCCTGAGCAGCGTCCGCATCGACTCGGGGGAGCTCGACGCCCAGAGCCGCTTCGCGCGCGCGCGACTGGATGCGGCGGGCCTGTTCGATACGCGCATCGTGGTCAGCGACGACCTCGACGAGTACGCGGTGGAGCGCCTGGTCCGGTCCGGCGCGCCCATCGACGTGTACGGCGTGGGCACTCGGCTGGTGACCGGGGGCGAGCACAGCTCCCTCGGCTTGGTGTACAAGCTGGGCGCGATCCGCTCGGGTGCGGGCTGGCGGGCGGTGCAGAAGCGCGCGGGAGACAGCGGCAAGTCGAGCCTCCCGGGCCGGCTGGGGGTGGAGCGGTCGCTCGCGGGCGGCGAGCTCGGCGGCGACCGCGTGGCTCCCGCGAGCACCCTCGAGCGCGATCTGCTGGTGCCCGTGCTGCGAGCCGGTCACCTCGTGCACCAGGAGTCGCTCGAGTCGGCCCGTCAGCGCGCGCGCGACGACATCGCGCGGCTGCCCGAGGCGGTGCGTCGCCTGCGGGATCCCGAGACGTACCCGGTGCGGCTCGATGTGCCCGACCCCAGCACGGACCATCCCGCGGCACGCTAGACGCGACTTGGGCGGTTTCTGCCCGCGCTTTCCAGGACGTCCTGGCTGCTCTGACGGATCAGGTGGCCGATGCAGCCTGTCGAATGACGCGCGGCGCTCCCGTCCGGCGACGGAGCATGCGCCGGCTCCGCCGGTGCTCTCCGTGGGTCTTGGCCTCCCTGGCGGATCGTGATCTGATCGTGCCGAGACTGCCCAACACGAGGCTAGAGCGATAGCATCCCCGCCGCTGGCATGCCCTACACCTACGACTACCCACGCCCCGCGTTGACCGTGGACTGCGTCGTGTTCGGACTCGACGGTCAGGTGCTCAAGCTGCTCTTGATCCAGCGGCAGCTCGAGCCCTTCGCGCACCGCTGGGCACTGCCCGGGGGCTTCGTGCAGATGGACGAGTCCCTCGATGACGCCGCGCTGCGGGAGCTCGCCGAGGAGACCGGCGTGCAGCGAGTCTACCTCGAGCAGCTCTACACCTTTGGCGAGCTCGACCGTGACCCGCGCGGGCGCGTCGTGACCGTCGCGTACTACGCGCTGGTCAACCTGTTCGACCACGTCGTCCGCGCCGCGACGGACGCGGAGAACGTCGGCTGGTTCGGGCTCGACGATCTGCCCAAGCTGGCCTTCGATCACCGCAAGATCATCGACGTTGCGATCGAGCGCTTACGCGGCAAGCTGCGCTACGCGCCGATCGGCTTCGAGCTGTTGCCGAAGAAGTTCACGCTCACTGAGCTTCAGACGCTGTACGAGGCCGTGCTCGACCAGGAGCTGGACAAGCGCAACTTTCGCAAGAAGATCCTGTCCATGGAGCTGTTGATCGAGACGGACGAGGTCCAGAAGGACGTGGCTCATCGCGCGGCCCGCCTCTACCGCTTCGACCGGCAGCGGTACAAGCAGCTCGAGAAGCAGGGCTTCTCCTTCGTGCTCTGACCTCGGTCACTTGGCAGCGGCCGTCGTGCGGCGCCGTGCCGTGCCCGCGCCGGGCCGACAAGCTCCGCCGCGGGCAAGCGGGGGCGCGCGCGGATTCAGGTGAGGCACTCTCGGCTTGGTGCTATAGACCCAGCGCAGCGTGTCGAGCCAAGACGAGACAAGAGTCAAGACGGTGAGCCAGTGGCCGGACGACGACGAACCGGCGCACGCCGACGGCCTCGGTGCCATGACTCAGTTCGCCCCGCCGAGCGCGGACCTGCTCGAGCTCGCTCGGCTCGACGGGCCCGACTCCGGCACGGACTCGGCACAAATGCGCCCGCTGGTGCCGGTGGATCCGGACGCGCCGGGCTGGATGCGTCGAGCCCGGGCCCTCGCGGAGCAGCTCGAGCGCCTCGTGGCGCGGGGCGACGTGGACCCGTCCGAGAGCGCGGCGATCGACCGCGCTTGGCTGGCCTTTCACGCGGCGGAGATGAGCGAGCGCCACATCATGCGGGTCGCGCGCCTGGTCAGCCACGCGCACCGCGCGCTGCGCAACACCACGCCCGAGAAGCTGAACGTCGTACTGTCGGACTGTGCGTCCCTGGTGCGCAACGGCCTACCCAAGGTGGCGCGGGCGCAACTACCTCACGACCGAGTGCGCAGCGTGCTGTGGGAGGCCGCGCAAGAGGCCGACTCGTGGATCGCCATCGTGCGAACCACGAGCGAGCTGCTCGGCTGGAGTGATCTGGCGCGCGGGCACGCGGCGGCGCTGATCCGCTTCGTGATCGACAAGGATCAGCACCGCTGAAGGGCTGTCAAGAATTGACCCAGTTCGCGCCGGCGGAGCCGGCCCGCGTGGGGTGGGGCCCCGACGAATTCAGTTCGGCGGGGCGGGGAGGCGCGTGCCTCCCCGGTGAAAGAAGGAAAGAGCTGTCGATAACTCGACAGCTCTTGAGGCGAGCGCCCGGTCAGTGCAGCGTGAAGGCGGCGCCGATGGTGGGTGAGAAGTAGGACTGCTCGGCCTTCGCGCTGCCAGCCTCCACGCTCGTCATGGCCATCAAGACACGGACGAAGGGGCCAATGCTCCACTGGTCCGCGACCCAGAAGTCGTAGCCGAGGCCGAGCCCGAAGAACGGGCCCGTGGGGTCGTTGCCGCCGCTCTGACCGGACGAGCTCACGAAGTCCAGCGCACCGAAGCCCAGGAGCCCCTGCAGGTGGAAGCCGTCGTTCGGGTTGAAGTAGTACTGCAGCACGAGCCCCATGCCGGCGAAGAGCATGGATCCGTCCAGCTCGCCCTCGACGTTGCCGACCTTGGCGTTGGGCTTGCTGGAGGTGAGCCCGAACAGTCCGCCGCCGATGACGAAGCCCGGGACGGGGGTGCCGCCCAGGATCAGATCGAAGCCGACCGCCGGACCGCTGACCTCGAGCTCGGCGTTCGAGAAGTTGTTGGTCTCGGTCATGCTCGCGTAGCCAAAATTGAGGCCCAGCCGCATGAAGAAGCCGTCATGCGTCCGCGCGCCGCCGGCGCCTTCGGCCGACGCCCCGGGGGGCGGTGCCTCCTGAGCACCCGCAACACCGGTGATGGCCAGAGAGGCCGCCAAGCTCGCTCCCAGAGACAATGATGAAATTCCGCCCATGACAGTCAGCATAGACAGTAGTCAGCCGCGAGTCACACAAATTTGCTGACGCCCGGGCTATCTTGGGGCGCCGGATGCAGGACTACGCGCAGCAGCACCGAGGGGATCGGGGGGCGTACGAGCGCTATCTGGCCGGGATGGATGCGTCGATGCGGCAGAAGGTGGCGCTCACCGCGGCGCACTTTCTGTGTGAGGGGCGCATCGCGGACATGGGCATGGGCTCGGGCACCGGCAGCCACGCCTTCGCCGCGCTGTACCCGGCGCTGACCGTGATCGGGGTGGACATCAGCCCAGAGATGGTAGCGCTGGCGCGGGAGCGTCACGTCCTGCCCAACCTGTCGTTCGTCGTGGGCGACGTCGCCGCGCGGGTGTTCGACCCGGGCAGCCTCGACGGCGTGCTCAGCTCGTCGGTGCTGCACCACGTCACATCGTTCAACGGCTACGACCGCGACGCGGCGGCGCGCGCGATGGCGGTCCAGTCCGCGCAGCTCGATACCTACGGCGTGCTCGTGGTGCGTGACTTTCTGGACTCCGGGCGCGGCCCGGTGATCCTGGAACTGCCGGCGAACGACGGGGACGACGCGAGCGACGATCCCGTCATCGCCAGCAGCGCGAGGCTGTTCGAGCGCTTCGCGCGGGAGTTTCGCAAGCTGAGTGAGCGGCCGGGGTTCGCCTACGAGAGGCTCGAGGACGCGAGTGACGGCTTTCGCCGGTTCCGCGTCGAGGACACCCTCAGCACCGAGTTCTTGCTGCGCAAGGACTACCGCTCGGACTGGGACAGCGAGGTGCTCGAGGAGTACACCTACCTGACGCAGGCCGGGTTCGAGGCGGTGTTCGCCTCCCTCGGGCTGCGCGTGCTCGCGTCCACGCCCATCCACAACCCGTGGATCATCGAGCATCGCCTCGCTGGCCGCGCGCGGGTGACGACCCTCGACGGGCAGCGGCTGCCGTTTCCAGCCACCAACTACCTGATCGCGGGCGAGAAGGTGCCGCCGCACGAGGGCGTCCGCTTCGAAGAGCGTGAGCACACCGAGCAGCTGTCGTTCCTCGAGCTGACCCACTTCGAGTGCACGGTGACGGGACAGGTGTACGATCTGGCATATCGACCCCACCCCACCATCGACGTG
This sequence comes from Polyangiaceae bacterium, assembly GCA_019637295.1. GTDB lineage: Bacteria > Myxococcota_A > Polyangia > Polyangiales > Polyangiaceae > JACKEA01. Next base: position 293,960 of record JAHBVX010000010.1, on the reverse strand, counting down.
GTGCCGTTCTTCGAGCTGGACGGTGACGTGATGGTGCTGGCGCGGCGCAGCTACCCGCGACCGGTGCTGCAGGGCTCGGAGGCGGCGCAGTCCTCGCTCGAGGGCGCTCGCCCCGTAGGCTACGTCACCGAGCCGCTCACGACCTTGCGCCGGGAGCTCCCGCTGGGCCAGGCGGCCGAGGCGCTGTTGTCCAGAGACGCCCAGATCGCGCCGGAGCGCGTCCTCGAGTTGTTCGACGGAAGCCAGTACTACCCCTCACCCGGAGGCCTGCAAGAGCAGGTCTCGTCGGTGTTCGCCCGGGTCGAGCCGGTGTTCGTCGAGGAGCCCCTCGGGAACGTGTCGGGGGCGAGCACGAGCGGGCGCGTGCGCGCCATCAGCGCCGAGCAGGTGCTGCGCGCCGCGCAGGTGGGCGGTCTGCCGGACGCGCGGCTCGAGCTGAACGTGTACGCGCTCCTGTCGTCCATACTGAAGCGCTCCGTCGGCCCCTGGATCGGGGACGCGCTCGAGCTGCTATCGAGCCCCCCACCCCAGAACGTGATCGAGGCGCACTCGCTCGCGGCAGGTCGGCGACGGCGACGCTTCCGCGCGGTCGGCGGCGAGCGGTCGAGCGGTTTTTTGGGGGTGCGGCGCGGGCGCTTCGCCGAGCTGAACGCCGCCGGCGAGGTCGTCTCCAGCGTCGAGCGCGAGTACGTGTTTCCGCGCACCACGAGCCCGAGCACCGTCGCGGTGGCGCTGCTGCGTCGAGACCGCGAGCAGGTCTACCTCGGCGTGTTCGACCACGATCTTCCCGCGGTCCAGGCCTTCACGGGCTCGAGCGCGCTGTGGGTCGCCCCGGCCTGGCGGCTGCCCCGAGGGGTGAGCTCACAGGGCGCCGCGAGAGACTTCGTGCTCGAGCGGCTCGCGAGCGAGCACGGCATCGAGTGCCGCAAGTGTTGGGAGCTGGGCGGACGTTATCACCCTTCGCCGGGGCTGACCCCGGAGGCGGTGTACCCGCTGGCCCTCGACGTCGCGACCGAACAGCCGAGCGACGCCCCGCTGCACTGGGTCCTGCTGCGGGATTTGCTCGCGAGCGATCGCCCGGTGCTCGACGGTCACTTGCGGATCGTCGCGTGGCGCGCGGCGCACGCGGTGGGCCTGCTCGCCTAGACGCGGTGCACCCGCAGTGCAGCTGCGAACCCGAGCCACCCCCCCCTTGCTTCCTTTCGCAGCTCGTGTTCACTGCGAACCGCACGGAGGATGATCGCATGAGCGACGCGCGTGATGAGCAGATGATGCAGGCGCTGCGGCAGCGGCCCACGATCAAGCCTGGCTTGCTCATCGGCGTCGGCGTCGTGGTCGCGCTGGTGGTGGCCGTCGCGGTCGTCGCGGTGAGCGCGGGTGGCGGCAAGGCCAATCGCCACTTCAGCGCGCTGTCCCGCTGTCTGATCGGCGAGCCGGTGAAGGAGGGCGAGAACGTGTTCTTGCGGCTGCGTGAGGTGGAGCTCGCGGAGCAGCTTCGTCCGAGCGCCGAGGGCGAGGGGTGGCCCGCGCGCTGCGCACCCCATGCCAGCGAGCTGTACCGGTCGCTGGACGGCTCTGGAAAGGAAGCGCTGCTCGCGCGCCTGCTGCGCTCGGAGCTGTCTTGCGGTGACGACGAGACGGCGCCGTGTCAGTTCCCGACCGAGGGGCACCCCTTCGGCAAGGCCGACGAGGTGTGGGAGGCCGCGCGCATCGCGGGCGTCGCCATCGTGGACGTGCCGGACGTGGCCGCGCCCGCCCATCGGCTCGCACCGGCGCTGCGTCGCGACCTGCCGGCGTTGGCTTCCGCCAAGCACTATCTCGCGGACAGCGGCGTCACGCCGAGCGGGCAAGCCTGGCTCGTGTACGGCGCGCGGCGGGGTTCGGAGCTACCGATGCGGCTGTGTCGCGTGACCGAGCGCGGCAAATCGGCCGAGTGCAGCGACGTGAAGGGCCCCGCGGCGAGCGGTGAGCTCACGTTGCTCGATCTGTCTGAGCCGCCGGCGGTCGTCGGCAACTTCCCGGGAGAAGATGGCGACGAGCGCGGCGCCGTGTCGCTGCTCGACGGGGCACGTATCAAGCTGCGCGCGGGCATGCGCAAGGGCCACGTGCTCGAGCCGCGAGGCAAGGAGCTATTCTTGGTGGAGATCGACGGGGGAGCTGCCGTCGCTCAGGCCAAGCTCGAGCTCGACCCCACGACCCAGGCCACGATGGTGGCCGGACAGTTCGGCTACCTCCACGAGCAGGACGGCGAGCGCAAGCTCTCCTGGCGCCGCATCGGCGCAGGTGCGGTGCTCGAGGGCGAGCCCGTGACCCTCGCGGGCACCATCCCGGCGCGGGTGGACGTGTGCGAAGCCACGCCGACCAGCGGAGTCGCCCACGGCCTGCAGGGCGAAGAGCGAGTGGTCTGGTTCGTGGACGGCGGCGCGTGGTCGCCGCCGGTGAAGGGCCGCGTGCCCCGGGTACGAACGAACGAGTGGGGACCCGACTGTCGCCCCGCGCGCTATCTACGCCACTGGGTCGAGCGCGACGAGGGCGGGTTTCAGGTGGGACGGCTCGACTGCAGCCCCAAGGGCTGCAAGAGCGACGCCGTCGCCTTCACGGAGAAGCGCATCAAGCGCTTCCTGGCCGTTACCTCCTTCGACGACCGAGTCGCCGTCGTGTACGAGACCCACGCGGGCGGGCTCCGTTCCCGCGTGGCTCCCCTCGGCAGCCTCGATGCCCAGCCGCCGGCGCTCATCATGGACAGCTTCGAGTTCAGCGGCGAGAAGCTGGAGAACCCGCGAGTCACCGTGGCCCCGGATCACGTGATCCTCACCTTCGACAACGAGAAGCACCAGCTCGCGATCGTCGTCAGCGCGGACGCACACGGCGCCGTGACACCGAAGTGACCCCGGGGCGGCGCCGCGGCGGCGCTGCGACGCGGTTGTCGCCGCGTGGGGCGAGTGCTTTGATGTCCGCATGACCGAAGCCTTGCCCGTCGAACGCGTGGGGATCCTCTTCTCTGGCGGCCCTGCGCCCGCTGCCAACGCCGTGATCTCCGCGGCAGTCATGGCGTTTCGCCGCAACGGACGCCAGGTGTTCGGCTTCCTCAATGGCTACTCGAACCTGGTGGGCTATGACGCCAGCCGTCCGCTGCTCGCTGGCGAGCAGTACTTCGAGTTCGCGGACCACCACCTGCGGGGGCTGCGGAACAGCCGCGGGATCTTGATCGGGACTGCCCGCACCAACCCGGGCAAGGCCGTCCGCTCGCCTGCGGATCTGGACGACCCGGAGAAGACGGCGCAGCTCTCGAGCGTGTACCACGCGCTCCGTTCCCTCCAGATCGACGCGCTGATCAGCATCGGCGGCGACGACACCCTCAAGAGCGCGAACTTCTTTCACCTGTTCCAGTCGCGGCTCCCGCCGGACGCGCCGCGAGTTCGCATCGTTCACCTGCCCAAGACCATCGACAACGACTACCGCGGCATCGACTTTACCTTTGGCTTCTTCACCGCGGTCGACGTGATGAGCAAAGAGCTCTTGAACTTGAGGGCGGACGCCATGGCCACCAAGGGCTATTTCGTGGTGGAGACCATGGGGCGCAAGTCGAGCTGGCTCGCCTACGGCGTCGCCCTCGCGGGCGAGGCTCACTTGGTGGTCGGCGTGGAGGACGTGACCGGCGCGCTGGCCATCGACGAGGAGACCACCAACCCGGACGGGACGAAGTCCACCCAAGCGCGCCTCGATCTCGAGGCGCTGTGCGACGTCATCGTCGATCTCGTCCTGACTCGGGAGCGCCGAGGCAAGCACTACGGCACGATCGTGTTGGCCGAGGGGCTCGCGGAGCTGTTGCCTCGATCGTTTCTGGACGGGGTCCCGCGGGACGAGCACGGCCACGTCTCGCTCGGCCGCATCGACATCGGGAAGTTGGTCGCCCAGCGCGCATCTGCCCGCTTCGAACAGCGCACCGGGCGGCCGAAGCGCTTGGTCGGCGTACAGCTCGGCTACGAGTCGCGCTGCGCGGCGCCGCACGCCTTCGACGTGATGCTCGGCAGCCAGCTGGGGGTGGGCGCCTATCGTGCGCTGGTGGACGAGGGCCTCGACGGGCACATGGTGAGCGTGACCGGACAGCTGGATCTGCAGTACGTCCCCTTCAGCGAGCTGGTCGACCCGACCAACCTCGAGACGGACGTCCGCTACGTGCGGCCGGGCAGCGACTTTCATCGCTTGGCCCACCAGCTCGAGACCCGCATCGACGCGAGCCCCCCCTCCCGGCGCTTCGCACGTCCGGCGTGAGGGCCCGGCCCGCCGAGGCGCGACGTACCCGCGCCGGCGAGGCCCCAATTCAAGGCTGCATGAAGCGCTGGCGATAGTGCGACAGCTCCAAGATCGACTGCTCGATGTCGAACAGCGCGTCGTGTGAGCCGGTCTCAGGCTTCTTGTACACCGCGTCCTCGCCGTACCACAGCCGCGCCAGCACCTTCAGTGAGCTGACGTCCACGATGCGATAGGACAGGTAGCCATCGAGGCCGGGCATGTAGCGTTCGATGAAGCGCTTGTCTTGACCCACGCTGTTACCGCACAGCACGGCCGGGTAAGCGCACCAGCCCGCCACCCGCTCGAGCAGCAGCTTCTCGGTGAAGCGCACGTCCTTGTTCGACTTCTCTAGACGCCCGAGCAGCCCGGTCACGGTGTGCATCTCCCGCACGAAGGGCGCCATCTTCTCGAGCTCGGACTTGGGCTGCCACACGTCGCACACGAACCGCTCGAGGGGCTCGAGGTCTTGATTGGTGACGATCAGCGCCGCCTGGATGATGACGTCCCGCTGGCAATCGAGGCCGGTCATCTCCAGATCGATCCAGGCCAAGTTGGTGGCGCTCTGGACGCGCTTGAGCTTATCGCTCATTCGCTCTCCGGCGACTCGCCCGGTGCATGCTGCTTGTGGCGCGCGACGAGCACCGGACAGCCGGCCTTACGCACGACGGCCTCGGCCACGGAGCCAAGGATGAGCCGTGTGACACCCTTTCGGCCATGGGTGCCGACCACGATCATGTCCGCGCCAACCTCCGCGGCCAGCTTCACGATCTCGTCCGACGGCGCACCGACGCGTACGTGGGTCTCGACCTCCCCTGCGAACTCTCCACCGCCCGCGCGCCAGTCAGCGACGTGCTTGCCCACGACGCTCTTCACGAACGCCTCGGCGTCCGTCGCGGTCACCGTGCGCACGTCATCGGGGAGATCGATGCGCAGCATGGGCCCCAGGCCCGACGCCACGTGCACGGCGTGAACGTGCGCGCCCGCGCGACGGCCGGCGAGGGCGAGCGCCTCGTTCAGCGCGTGTTGTCCCAGCTCCGAGAAATCCATTCCAACCACGACGACGCTCATGAACCGAGCCTACCGCGGGCCACGGCGCTGGCAAAGCGGTCAGCTGGCCGCCTTCACCCGGCGCCTGCGCGTGGGCTGGGGCAGCTCGATCTTGGGGTTCTTCTCGCGCCGTCGGTAGACGACGACCACGCGCCCGATGACCTGGACCAGCTGAGCGCGTGCCGCTTCGCCGAGCTGCACCCCGAGCTCGGCCGCGGGCGTCGGACACTCGGACCCAACCTTGACCTTGACGAGCTCGTGCGCGCGCAGCGCGTGTCCGAGCTCGGTGACCACGCCGTCCGTCAGACCCTGCCGGCCGATCTGAACCACCGGGTCGAGCGGGTGGGCCAGGGCGCGCAGGTGCTGCCGTTGCTTGGTCGTGAGTTGTTTCGATTCCGCCACCGGCGCGTCATAGCGCGTCGCTTCCCCTCGAGCCAAGTGCCGGCTACCCTCGCGTGCGCCATGCGGATATTGTACGGAGTGGTCGGGGAGGGTATGGGGCACGCCACGCGCAGCCGCGTCGTGCTCGAGCACCTGCTGTCGGCCGGTCATCAGGTCAAGGTCGTGGTCTCCGGCCGCGCGCACCGCTTCCTGGTGGAGCGCCTCGCGGGACACGCGAACGTCAGCATCGAGGAGATCCATGGCCTGACGCTGCGCTACTTCGGCAATCGGGTGGATCGCTCCGAGAGCTTGTTCGAGAACCTCAAGAGCGCCCCACGCGGCATCAAGCAGAACGTCGAGGTGTATCGTCGCGTCGTGGAGGATGGCTTCTCTCCAGAGCTGGTGATCAGCGACTTCGAGAGCTGGGCCGCGCTCTACGGCCTGAACCACCGGCTACCGGTCGTAAGCATCGACAACATGCAGGTCATCAACCGCTGCAAACACCCGAAGGACGTCGCCGGTAGCCGGGGGTTCGACTTTCGGCTCGCCAAATGGGCGGTGAAGATCAAGCTCCCGGGCGCCTATCACTACCTGGTGACCAGCTTCTTCTTCCCCAAGGTGCGCAAGAAGCGCACGACTCTGGTGCCGCCCATCTTGCGCCCGGAGATCTTGGCAGCCGCCCGCGAGCCCGGCAGCCACGTGCTCGTGTACCAGACCTCCGCCAGCAACGACACGCTGCTACCCACCCTGCGCACGCTGCCGTATCGCTTCCGGGTCTACGGCCTCGGGCGCAGCGGCTCGGAGGGCAACGTGACGCTGTGCTCGTTCTCGGAGACGGGCTTCGTCGATGATCTGCGCACCGCCCGCGCCGTGATCGCCGGCGGCGGCTTCTCGCTCATGAGCGAGGCGGTGAGCCTGCACGTGCCCATGCTCAGCGTGCCGGTGGAGCGCCAGTACGAGCAGGAGCTGAACGCTCGCTACCTCGAGCACCTGGGCTATGGCGCGTGGGCGCGGCAGCTGGACCGCGACGCCATCGAGCCCTTCCTCGCTCGAGCCGACGAATACTCGCACGCGCTCGAGAGCTACGAGCGACGGGACAACGAGTGCCTGTTCGCGTGCGTGGACGAGCTGATTCAGCGCGTCGAGCGGGGCGACGAGCGCCCGGTGACGCTCGACGCACCGGCCCCCGGCAAGTACGCCGTCTGATCAGGACGACGGGGGCACGCAGGCCTTCTCCGACTTGCCGCTCTCCACGAAGGTGATGTTCGCCGAGCAGTTGGCGGCGTGCTCCGCCGGGCGGTTGCGGTTGCAGTCGAACTTGTCGAAGCACACACGGAAGCAGTAGTTCTTGCCGTCCGTGTGGGCGACGCAGCGCGAGCCCGACGGACAGTCCACGTCTGCGGTGCAGTCCGCCACGCCGCAATACCCGCCCTTGAAGGGCAGGCAGGTCTGTCCGGCCTCTTTGCAGTCCGTGCTGTCGCCGCAGGCGGCCCCGACGCCGCGTCTGTCGGCCTCGGTTCCGCCGTCGTCGTCATCGCCGCCACACCCGACGAAAGCCAAGAGCACCATCACGCCGAGTCCAGTCGAGCCTCGCATGAACGCAAGCATAGCGCGCGGCGCCGCCTCGCGATACCCTGCTCGCACTCATGCCACGCAGCGTGTGGCTCCGACTGGAGCACGCCGTCCGGGTCGGTGAGTACGAGCTGGACGCCGTCACCATCGAGTGGAGCGAGGTCGACGTCGAGTTCGACTTTCGCTTCGAGCTCGGCTCGGGTCTCAGTATCTACTGGGCGCTGCCCATCGCGCCGGGGGGTCGGCTCCGGTGCTTTCACGTGGACGGCGCCGCCTACGAGCTCGAGGAGCCCATCTTGGTCGCGGATCCGTGGAGCGGGGACGTGGCGCGGCTCGAGTGGAGAGGCGAGCTGGCGGAGCTCGGCGACGGGCGAACCCTGGTCTCCGTGGCCGTCGAGGCGTCGGCCGTACCGCCCTCGTATCGCTGTGAGCTCGGGCTCCGCGCGCCGGACGGCACCATCAGCTCGCGGACGTTGGCGCGTTCGGACTAGGCCTCACGCCCCGATGTCCCCCATCAGCACGCCGGCCGCGTTCCACCCGCACATCCCGTGCACGCCCGTGCCCGGATGCGTGTACGCCGAGCACAGGTACAACCTCGAGACGGGCAGACGGTAGCGGAAGTAGGGGAAGATGGGGCGCAACACGAGCTGATTGGTCCACCGGGCGCTCCCTCCGCCCAGATCCCCTCCGCGCAGGTTGGCGTTCTCCCGCTGGAGATCGCTCGGCGCGTGGAGCGCGCGCTCGAGCACCGCACCTCCGAAGCCCGGGGCCAGTCGCTCGATGCGCTCCGTGATGCGATCGGCGAAGCCCTCGCGTACCGCGTCGTAGCCCTCCGCGAGCACCGACGGCGTGTGCGTGTAGACGTAGAGAGTGTGCCTACCCTCGGGCGCGCGGGTCGGATCCACCAAGCTGTGCTGGCCGACGACCAGGTAGGGCGCCTCGGGCAGCTTCCCGTCGCGCACTTCGCGGGTGAAGCGCACGAGATCCGCGACGTCCTCCCCGACATGCACGACGGCGCTCCGACGGGCGCTCTCGACTGACCAGGGGACCGGCTCGCTCAGCGCGAAGTCCACCTTGAACGTGCCCCACCCCTGCGGGAAGCGGCGCATCCTGCGCAGCACCCGCCGCGGCAACCACTGCTGCTCGACCAGATCGAGCAGCAACGACGGCGCGGACGTGTCGGCCATCACCGCGTCCCGGGCGCGCAGCTCTTGGCCGTCCGCGAGCCTCACCCCGACGGCCGTGCGCTCGGACACCAGCACCTTCTCGACGCGAGCGCCGAGCACGAGCTTGCCCCCGCGCTCCTCGAGCAGCGTGATGAGCGCGTTGGTGATCGACTGCGCTCCCCCGCGTGGGACCGCGAACCCGCCCGTGGTGGCGGCGAGACCGAGCAGGGCGCCGAGTCCCGAGCCGAAGGCATCCTCGGGACCGACGTCCACGTGCAGCGCGAGGGACGGAACCACGCGGCGCGCCGCCTCCGACTCGAACAGTCGGCGGCCAAGGCCCCCAGCGCTGCTCAGCATCAACCTCGCGAGGCGCCCGCCGTTGCGCAGTCCGAGCCGCAGGGCGGGCCGCAGGCTGGGCAGCGGCGAGAACAGCGCGTCGAGGATCGGCCCCTCCGCGCTGGCGTACCACTCGCAGAGACGTCGCCAGCGCTCCGCGTCGCGCGGGCTATCGCACAGCGGCCACGCCCCGAGCCCTTGCTCGCGAGCCAGCGACGCCACGCTGCCGTCTTGCCCCGGGTGACAGCTCTCGATCTCCGCGTTGTGCCAGACCACACCGCGCCGCTCGAGCTCGAGTTCGCGCAGCGCCGGGCTGGAGCGCCCGAAGGGAAAGAACCCAGCGCCCACGTCGTGCACGAAGCCTGGCAGCGTGCACTCTTGGCTTCCGAGCGCGCCCCCCGGACGTCGCGGGTGGGCCTCGAGCACGACGACCGAGAGACCGCGCATGGCCAGGCGGCAGGCTGCCACCAGCCCGTTGGGTCCGGAGCCGATGATCAGGACGTCGGGATCGCGACTACCCACGGCCCCACGGTAGGCGAGTTCTTTCCATCCTGCCATTTACCTGATAGAGCGTGCAGCAGTGCTCGCGTTAGGCATCGATCCGGGAACGCTCAAGCTGGGCTGGGGTCTGGTCCGCCGCTCGGGCAATCGCCTGACCCACGTGGACCATGGGGTCATCCGTCTGGACGGGAAGCGGCCGCTCTCGGAGCGGCTGCCCGTCATCGAGCGTGAGCTCGACCGGATCATCGCGGAGCACTCGCCGGAGATCGGCAGCGTGGAGTCTCTGTTCTTTCACAAGGACGCACAAGCGGCGGCCAAGCTCGGGCATGCGCGCGGGGTCGTGCTGCTCATCCTCGCGCGCGCTGGGCTGCGCATCGCGGAGTATGCGCCCGCCAAGGTGAAGCGCACGGTCGCGGGCGGCGGGCAAGCGGACAAGCGTCAGGTCGCGCTGATGATCCGCGCGCTTCTCGCGCTACCCGAGACGCCGCCGTCGGACGCGGCGGATGCGTTGGCCTTGGCGGTCACCCACTTGCGCCTCGGCCCACTCGAAGAGCGCCTCGCGGAGCAAGGGGTCTCGCCCCGCCTGCTCGCCTCGCTGGGGCGGCGTCGCAGGAGCCGCGTGCCAAGGCCGAGCTGGTCCTGAACACCCGCGACCCGGCCAATACCCCCGGGTTCTTGGCAAATGCCGCTCGAGGCGCCGACGTAAAACGGCGCATGTCGCTGGATTTCCGTGAGGATTCTGCGAATCTTTCGCCGCCCGCGACGTCTGTCCGAGCGTGACGGTGCAAGCAAACTCTCGCCCGCACGTTCCGACCACAAGGATCGAATCCTCATGAAGCTGTCCCACCTCGCCCTCTCGCTCGTCGTCGGTCTCGCAGCGCCCCTCGCGCTCGGGCCGGCTGGCGCGTCGGCTCAGCCCAAGAAGGCACCCCCGGCCAAGGGCGCCCCTGCCGGTCCATCGGCCAACGAAGTCGCCGACGGAGTCCAGAAATTCTACGACAAGTCGCAGACGTTCAAGGCGGGCTTCGAGCAGCGCTACTGGGTCAAGGCGTACAACAAGACGAAGGACAGCAAGGGCACCGTCATCTTCCAGAAGCCCGGAAAGATGAGCTGGCGCTACACCAGCAACGGCAACCGGGTCGTGTCCGACGGCAAGCTCATCAAGGTCTACGAGGCCGACAACAAGCAGATGTACGAGCAGAGCATGGACAAGAGCCAGTACCCTGCAGCGCTGGCCTTCTTGGTGGGTGGGGGCAACCTGAAGAAGGAGTTCAAGCTCCGCAAGCTCAGCAGCGCGGAGATGAAGTTCGAGGGCGGCCACGTGCTCGAGGGGATCCCGAAGAAGCCCACGCCGGCGTACAACAAGATCGTGCTCTACGTCGACGGCAACACCTATCAGGTCCGGCGGGTGCTGCTGCTCGACGCGCAGGGCAACCGCAACCGCTTCACCTTCCTCTCGCCCAGCATCAACGAGAAGGTCGCGGCGGGGGAGTTCGAGTTCAAGCCGCCGCCGGGCACGCAGGTCATCAAGCCCTGAGCGTCACCCCGCGGCCCCGACCACCCGCCGCTCGACGAGCCCGTCCGGAGTGAGCACGACGTGCGAGTGCGCGTCTTTGTGCGAGAACGCGAAGGAGCCCAGGTTGGTGTAGCCGGGGTGAGCCTCCTCGCGGTGGGTGTGTCCGAGCACGACGTGGTTGGCTCCGGTGGTCTTGCGCACCAGCTCGGCGCCCGCGAGCAGCCGCGCTTCTGGGTCGCCGTCATAACGGCTGACCCCGCCCGCGAGGGATGCCGCGAGCACCGCGAAGGACGCCGCCGCCACGCCCGCCATGATCGTGCTGCCGGCGAGCGCGAAGGGCAGCGCCACCACGAGCGACGCCGTGGGCAGGGTGCGATCGAAGTACAGACGGAAGAAGAGCTCTCTCGGGCTTTGGTGCCGCGGAGCCGGGAAGCCGGCCACCAACTGCGACAGGCTGGCAACCGCCAGGTCGTGGTGCGCAGCGAACTGTGCGAGCTGGGCTCGGCCTACCCGCTTCTCCTCCTCGAGGAGCGTCTGCGAGCGCGCCTCCCAGCACAGCTGCGCGGCCGTCCAGAAGTACTGGCCCACGATCTTGGGCGCTTTGGAGCCGTAGCGCTTGAAGCAGTCGAGCAGGCCGCCGAGCGGGGTCGTCTGGTGGGCGTGCTTGAACGACAGCGCACCGCTGGGCACGAGAAACCGCCGAGTCAGCGCGATGCCGACGGGCTCGCTCCGTGGCGCCCAGCTGGCGAGCGGATGCGCGGGCGCGTTGTCGGGATCGAAGGCGTGACCGTGCTCGATGTGCGCGCCATGTCGCCGGATGAACCACGGCTCGAACGCCACGGGTGCTTCGCCGGGGAGCTCGAGCCCCTCACGGAAGGCACGCTGCACGTCCGACCGCATCAGGGGTGCGTCGTGGTTCCCCGCGACGATGGTCAGCTTGCCGCCGCCGCTCACGAGCCCCCGCAGCGCCGACGTGAGGCGGGGAGACGCGGACAGCGTGTCGCTGACGAAGCGGGCCGAGTCCTCCGTCGAGCGCAGCATCGACAAGTCGAGCGCGTCCCCCGCGACCACCAGCTCCGTGTGGGGGCTCCGTTCGATCAACGCTGCGAGCTCGTCCGGGACCCGCGGATTGCCACCCGGCGACAAGTGCAGATCACTCACGGCAATGACCGTACGGTCGGACTCGCTCACGGGACCCGCAGCGTAGCCCACGCGAGCGCGCCGGCAAGAGGCCGCCGTGACCGCGGTCAGAAGACCCAGTAGGCGTCGAGCTCCGGGATGACACCGGGCGTCTTGCGCACGAAGTTGAGCGCCGGCACGCTGTGGTTGCCGTAGCCTATGCCCAGGCGCAGGTTGAAGCGGCCAAAGGTGAGCCGCGAGTGCAAGACGAGGCTCCAGGCGTGGGGGAAGTCGAAGGCATCCCGCTTGCCGCCGCCGTGCAGATCGACGTGGGTGTACGCGTCCGGCTGAAGGCGCACCAACCCGCGCCCGGTCAGGTTCTGGAACACCAGATACCGACCCGTCAGCCCGAGCGCCGCTCGCCTGTCGAGACGCCGCTCGACGGTGGTGACGAGCTGAAGGTTGTCCACCGCGCCCGCGGCCGTACCATCGAAGGCGTCCACGTTGATCTCGCCGTCGATCCACACCTTCGTGTAGACCGGGGTCAGGCTGACGGTGAGCGCCGGCCCGGCTCGCCACGTCCCGGTCAGCTCTCCGGTCGCGACGGTGAGGCTCCCGTCTCCGAGGTCGTTGTCGAGCGCGCCCAGGTTCGTGGTTGCCACGTGCAGCGCGCCGAACCTCGCCGCAACCGCAAAGTCGCCTGCCGATAGCGCGCGCCACTTCACGTGCCCGTTGATGATGCCGAAATACCAGGCCCACCAGTAGGTGCCGGCGGTCACCGAGTCGACCGCGCTGTACTCCAGCTTCCAAAGTCCAGCCCGCAGGCTTCCCCGAGGCAGGGTGTACGCCGTCTCGTCGGTCGACGGCGATGGCGACGCGCCGCACGCGATGGTCCACGTGATGAGGCCGGCAGCGAGACCACCCGCCAGTCGTCGCTTCATGGACCGAGCCCCGGCAGCGACACCTCGCTGCCGTCCTCGGCGACGCACTTCAGCGCACCTGGCTCGCACACGAAGTTGCCGTTGCTCGCGCGCACGCCCACCAGAGCGCCGCCCCAGTACTGCACGATGATGTGCCCCTCTGCGGACGGAATGACCGGCTCGGGGACGCGAACCTCCACCTCGTCGAGCGCCGTCACGCGAAAGTCTGCGCTGAGCCGCGCGGTGAAGTCATCCAACTGAAAGTCCAGATCCAGGTCGAAGATCACCGGCTCTCGCCCCACGTCGGAGAACCCGAGCCCACGGCCGATGTGCAGGCGGAGCGCGCGGCCGTCGTCGCGGGTCGCGCCGCCCACCCGAACCCGGCGGCCGTCGAACCCGTAGCGGCACTCCGTCGCCTCGCCCCACACCACGGGGTCCGGCCCGTCCGCCGTGAAGGTCGCCGCTAGTACGACGCTGCCGTTGAGCTCGGAGTCGACGATGGGCTCGCTCTGCCAGCCGCGGCAGACCCGGCGCGCCCTGAGGTAACCCTCGCTCAACGCGGACAGACCCAGTTGACTGCGACCCAGCTCACCATCGACCTCCACCAGCGCCGAGCTGGCGGGCTCGTACTCGGCCTCGAAGGTGACCCTCACTGCGTCGAGGAGCTCTCGATCGATGCCGATGCTACGCACGGTCTCGACGTGGGCAGTCGCGAACAGCAGCGCGTCGACCAGCACCGCTTCGTCCAAGCGACCTTGGGGCGACTCGTAGGCGAGGACCAGCGCCTCCATGTCGGGAGGCTCGGGCACGGTCAGGCGGCCCTCACCGCAGGCTGTGACCGCGGCGGCGACCGCCAGCCAGCTCGGCGCGCGCGGCAACTGCATCACCCAGCACCGTATTTCGGCGCGCGAGAGGCTGCAATCGTCCATTGAGCCGAGCGGCTGACAGCCGCGTCGAGTCGGAATAGCATCCCCTGCTCTGGATGCACGTTCACCTCATCGCGCCTTCGAACGAGGACTCCACGTACATCAAGCCGTTGTGGGTCGCCACGTTGGCTGCGCACACCCCCGACGATGTCGAGTTGACCTTTCGCGACGACGGACTGGAGCCGCTCGAGCTGGACGCCGAAGCGGACGCGCCGGATCTGGTCGGGATCAGCGTCAACTCCAAGACAGCCGCGCGCGCCTATGCCATCGCCGACGCCTATCGACGGCGCGGGAGCCAAGTCGTACTCGGTGGGATCCACGTGACGGCCCTGCCCGAGGAGGGGTTGGGGCATGCGGATGCGATCGTGTCCGGCGAGGCGGAGTGGCTCTGGCAGAAGGTGCTCGCCGACGCCAAGGTGCGCAAGTTGGGACGCTCGACCTCGCTGCTCTCCCGCGGCGTGTACAAGCACGACGGATGGCCGAGTCTAGACGGCTTGCCGCAGCCCAAGCGCCACCTGACGCGATCCGTCAAGTACGTCCCCTTCGACGTGGTACAAACCACCCGCGGCTGTCCGTACCCTTGCGAGTTTTGTAGCGTCTCCACCTACAACGGGACGACGTTCCGCTTCCGTCCGGTGCCGGAAGTGATCGCGGAGCTCGAGCGAGTGGGGCCACGCGTGTTGTTCGGCGACGACAACGTGATGATCCACACGCGCTACAGTCACGAGTTGTTCGAGGCGATGGTGCCTCTCCGTAAGCACTGGGTGGCGCAAGCATCGCTCGCTACCTTGGGCCGTGTCAGGAACGTCGAGGTGATGGCGCGGGCGGGCTGCAAGGCGCTGTTCATCGGCTTCGAGTCCGTCGACGTCGAGGCCGTCCGCCACGCCGGCAAGCGCCAGAACAAGCCGAGTCAATACGCCGAGACCGTGCGCATCCTGGCGGACCACGGCATCGCGGTGTGGGGCAGCTTCGTGTTCGGGCTGGACGACGACACCGCGGACGCGTTCGACCGCACCGTGGACTTCTGCGTCGAGTCCAAGTTGACGATGGCCCTGTTCGCGTTGCTCACACCCTACCCCGGGACCCGACTCTACCGTCGCCTGCGCGAGGAAGGGCGCCTCACCCGCGACCGCTGGTGGCTCACGCCGGGCCACGATCAGGATGCGCCCTTCTTCGAGCCCAAGCAGCTCACTCGCCAGGAGCTCCGCGCCGGCTGGGTCCGCGCGTGGCGCGCGATGTACGCCTATCCGTCGATCCTGAGGCGCTACGACTTCGGGCTGGATCACTCCTGGATCCAGAACGTGGCCTACTGGCCCCTCAACCTGCTCATGCACGAGCTGGCCGAGAGGAAGATCGGCGGCGGCGACCGCGCGTTCCGCAAGCACCGCGCCATGGAGCTGCCGTTCGGGTTCTGATCGGCGGCGCGCGCGTCCCTCCGGGAGCATAGGTAGGTGTGTCTCCCACTCTGTGGGCCGATGGCCGCTGATAATCGGCCGAGGCGCCCGCCACTCAACAGCGTCTGGAGGTACTCAGCCATGCTCCTTCGCCGGCTTCTCCCCTTGTTGCTGTTGGTTCCCATGTTCGGCGTCGCCTGCGGCGATGACGACGAGGAGGAGGAACGACCCAAGGGCACCTGCACGATTGGCGACGCATCCAGCTGCAAGGACGGCCTCGAGTGCCAGGCCGTGGCCGGCAGCGAGCCCAAGTGTTTCTGCTCGAACGACCGCGACACCGGCTGCGACAAGGATCTCGGGCTCGTGTGCGAGCTGATCGAAGGTGGCAACTCGGGTTGCTTCGCGCCGGTGTCCGTCGAGGGTCGCGTGTTCGACCTGGGGACGGATGCGCCCATCGAGGGCGCGTTGGTGGTCGCACGCGACGCCAACTTTGCCGCCGACTCGGGCGTCGCCGTCAGCGGACCGGACGGCAAGTACAGTCTGCGAGTGCGGGTTCCTCGCAACGCGGAGGGCGTCCCTCGAGCCAAGGACGTCACGCTGCGCGCCGACGCCATGGGTTATCTCACGTTTCCGTCGGCGCCTCGCATCGCGCTTCCGGTCGCGCTCGATTCGGCCAGCGGCGATCCCCTGGTCGTCGTAGGCGCGGCGACGGACATCGGCATGCTCCCGCTCGCTAGCTCGACCGGGCTCGGGAGCATCAGCGGCAAGGTGCTGAGCGACGCGCCCCGTGGCACGCTGGTGGTCGCCGGAGGCACCGCGGGCCAGGGCGGAGGGGTGACGGGAGTCGCCGACTTCGACGGCAGCTACACGGTGTTCAACGTCCCCGCCGGGACGGTCGCCGTGAGCGGCTACAAGCAGGGACTCCAGCTCGTACCCACTACCGCTGCGGTGGTGGCGAGCGAGAACACGGCTGGCATCGATCTGGCGACCGCCGATCGGGCCACGTCGACGGTCACGGGCAAGGTCGACATCGTCAACCCCGGCGCGGGCAAGGACACCAGCGTCATCCTGGTCGTGAGTGAGACCTTCGTGCCCAACGCCGCCCGGGGAGAGGCTCCGCCCGGCCTGCGCGCGTGGCCGGTGAGCGGAGCGTTCTCGATCTCGGGCGTCCCGGACGGCAATTACGTCGTGCTCGCGGCGTTCGAGAACGACTTCTTGGTGCGCGATCCCGATACGGCGATCGGCGGCACGGCCATCGTGGAGATCACGGTGGCGGGCGACACCGCGATGCCGCAGAGCTTCAAGGTGACCGGCGCCCTCGACGTCGTCTCCCCGGACCGAGAGCAAGTGGTCAGCGGCACACCGCGCTTCATCTGGGTCGACGACTCGGGCGAGGAGAGCTACCAGCTCGTGGTCTTCGACGCCTACGGTACGAAGATCTGGGAGCATCTGAGCCTGCCGAAGGTCACTGGCTCCAAGAACGTGGAGGTAGACTACGGCACGGCGGGCGGCTCGCCCGAGACCGCGCCGGCGCTCACGCCCGGGATGCTCTACCAGTTCCGCGCGATGAGCATCAAGCAAGGCGGCACGCCCATCTCCAAGACGGAAGACCTTCGCGGCACCTTCGTCTACCAGTGAGCTGAGGCCGCGGTCTGCGCACCGCGCCCTCCCCTCACGCGCGCTCGAGATAGCGCTCGAGCTCTGGCAGCGCCTGCTCCACCGCTGGGTCGATGGCATACAGCGCGATCGCCCGAGCCTCCGCCGGCACCTGGAAGTGGTAGATGTCGAAGCCGTCGCACACGACGTGCTCGGTGCGCTCGAAGCAGAGGACCGTGCCAGGCGGCGCGCCCGGCAGGTCGAGGAGCACGCGGTAGAGCTGCCCCGGCACGAGCTTGTCCGGCGAGAGCCGGGACTCGGCCTCGCGGACGGCGTCGACCAGCGGCGCGAGGATCGCCTCGAGCGCATCCCGGTCCGCCGCGACGAAGCGCGAGCGACCGGCCCTGATGGCAACGCCAGACTCGGATTCGGTGAGCTTCACGCAGACGTGTTCGCCGATCGCGTCGACCCGCCAGAGCGTCATCGACGGGAAACTCACTGGGAAGTCGCCATGGTCGGCGTGGCTGTACCGGAGCTCGCCGGGCCCGAGGCGCGCGTCGCGAAGCACCTCCGCGACTCGCTCGCCCGCGACGCGCAGCGGGAATGGTCGCGCGCGCCACGCCGCGCGCGCCTCCAGCGCGTGCTTGACGGCGATCAGGAGCTCGCCGAACGCTGACCCGACCTCGGCAGGCGCCGCGAAGGACCAGGACGGCCGGTTTGCCCCCAAGGCCGCGCCGGGGACCGAGACGGTCACGCCCGTTGGCTCCTGCGCCACCCACGCGAAGCGCGGCCACGCGTTCGCTCCGCCGACCTCGACCGTCGTCCCCGAGCCGGACGGACCCTCGCTCCACTCGCCGTAGGTGGTGAGGCAAAACCAGCTGCCATCCACGCGGAGCGTCTGCTCGAGGCCCACCGCGAGGGCGTAACCGACGTCGAGCGCGCTCACCGGGACGCGCTCGAGGATCCCGCTCACCAGGGGGCCGCTCACTCGCGCGGCCAGAGCGCCGGTGTCTCGGTCGCCCCCGGCGCGCGCCGCGACGAGCCTGGCCACCCCGTCGCGCTCAGCGAGATGTACGACCGACCGCCCGATCGAGAGTGCGCTCACCAGCGCGACCACGCGGACCGCACCGCCGTGCTCGACGCCGACTCCCGCCCGCGGCACTTCTCCGGGCGCCCGCGCGGGCAAGTCGAAGACGCGGTACGCCGCGCCGCTCCGCGCGCCGATCCGCGCTGCGAGCGCGCGGGCGAGGCTTTGCGCGTCGTCCATGTTGCTTCAAGGGGCGGCTGTCACGTCCGCCAGCGCGACGCCGAACCCGCGCCGGTAAGCGCGCCGGGCGTGCTCGGTGAGCGCGGCGCGGTCGAGGGCGAACAGCCTGGTGAACTCGGCGTCCAGGGCCTCGGCGTCGGAGCGCAAGGTCTTCACGGGCACGTCCGCGAGCAACGAGACCGCGAGCAGCGCGATGAAGTGCTGAAAGGTGCCGGGCCGCCCGAGGCTCATGCGATAGAAGGCGACCAGACCGAGCTCCACCGGACCGGCTGGGGTGGCCAGCTCGGCGAGGTAGGCGCTGAGCTCGCGATTGACCCGCTCCCGGATCGGCGGCGCGTAGCCCGCGAGCGCATCGCGGACCACTGGCGCGAGCGGCAGGTGCGGGCCGTCGATCTGGTGCTGGAGCTCGTGCCGCTCGGTGACGGCGACCAGCGCGCCGTTGAGGCTGCCCGTGTCGAGCACACGCGCCAGCGCCCGGCCGCAGGCGAGGTTTGCGGGCGAGGCCAGCGCGGAACTCGAGCACAGCGGGGGCGATAGGGTGCCGAGCTTCTGCCACTCGCTGACCTCGGGCTCGATCTCGTCGAGCACGACGAGAGCGAAGGGCTGCACGTCGCGAGAGAAGCCAAGCAGCCGCTCGTGCCCACCGCTGCCGGCCAGGCGACGAACGTGCAGCGTGGCGAAGGACTGGCCACCGGCGAGCACCGGGCGCACGGCATCGATGCGGTAGGTCCTGAGCGCGACGCGACGGTCGAGACCATCCCGCGTGCTGCGGATCACGAAGGACGGATCGACGTAGTAGGGGTAGCCAGCCTGGCGATTGGCCTCGTTGACGTCGCTGACCAGACGAAACCAGCGCCTGCCTGCCAGATCCAGATCCCGAGACTGACGCAGCAGCCGCAGCACCGTGAGCTTGACGTCGGGCTCCACGACGGCCAGCGCTTGCTCGATCTCGCGCTCCTTTGCCTTGAGCTCCACGAGCTGCTCGGCGCTGCTGCCGGATCTCAAGCTTCGGTCCCAGTGGGCGCGCATGCGACTCCAGCTCGGGAGCAGCTCGCCGAACAGCCGGTCACGCTCGGCCGAGGGCGGGCCCAAGGTCCAGGCGACGCCCTTCTTGGGCGGCAGGGCGAGCACGATCGCGACGGCGAGCGAAGAGCCGGCGCCCGCCGCGCACCCGAGGAGTACGGCTCGGGTGGACCAGCCCGAGCCGCGCTCCGGATCGTCGAAGCGCATGGACGCAAGCTCACCGATCCGCTCGATGGAGGCGGCTCCCACGCCGAGGAGCGCGGCGAGCACCGCGACGCTCCCCACCGTGCCCGGCAGACTGGAGTCCCCGAAGTGCAGGAGGAGCGAGCGAAACACGAACAGCGCGAGCAGCGCCGGAAACCCGAAGGTCATGGCCCAGCTGAGCAGCCGCGGCTCGCGCGACGGCGGCGTGAGCGCGAGCACCCCGCACAGCACCGCGACCAGCGCCGGAAAGCAGAGCACGACCAGGATGAGCCCGTAGCCGAGCACGTAGCGAAACCCCGGCAGCTGGGGGAGCAGCAGCAAGAGTCCAAACAGCGTGCCGATGGGTCGCTCTCCCCGCGTGGGCCAGAGGTAGAAGGCGACGAGCACGACGAAGGCCGACGCCAGCAGGATGCGCCCGATCGAACGCGTGTGGGGCTTGAACGCCAAGTTCAGCCCAGCCCCCGCCATGGCCATACCGAGCAAGAGCGACAGCGGTCGATCCGTGAGGCTGTCCGGCAGAGGCAGCACGTCCCAGGCGGCGCGGCCCGCGCCGATGGTGCCGACCAGGATGGCCACCGCGAGCGCCGTGAGCGCGACCAACGCCAGCACTACCGAGCGCTTGGCCCAGACGGAGGCCGCCCCGATGGCCGCCCCCGCGAGCGAGAGCGCGAAGGCCGCGAGGATCGCCGCGGGAGGGAGCTCGCTCAGGATCTGCCAGGAGAACTGGGGGACGTCGTCCACCGTCTCGTACGGGATGAGCGGCGAGAGCAGCAGGATGACGCCGGCCCAGCGCGCGCGCCGCCGCAAGCGATCCCCCTGCATGCCGAAGAACAGCTCCGTCTCGCCGGAGAGCACCGGCGGCTCGAGCTCGGGCTCGGGAGCGATCTGCGCGTGGTGGACGGAGCTTGGCTCCGCCTCGAGCTCGCCGTCTCGGCTCATGGCAGCGTGACCGACGCCGCGACGCCCAGGTTCTTGCGATCGAAGCTGGGGTCGCGGCTCTGCGACTCGAACCACACGCGGCGGCCATCCCGCGAGAACAGCGGATAGCGCTCGACGAATGGGTTGCGCGTCAGTCGCGTGAGCTTGCCGTCGGCGAGCGCGAGCAGCGCGATGTCGCCGCTGGTCTGGAAGGCGACGGTGGTGCCGTCCGGGGACAGCACGGGCCGCTCGACGCGCACGTCCGTCGAGTGCACGGAGAGCTTCTTCTCGGTGCGGTCGAACACCGCCAAGCCGGCGGCGTAGTCGCCGTAGCGGGTCATGGCCACGTAGCGTCCGTCGCGACTGCACGTGGGTGGGCCGTAGGACTCACCGGCAACCGAGGTGTGGAGCACCACGGTGCGCACCGGGTCGGTGGACAGCTCGACCTCCACCAGCCGCTGCTCGCCCCGGGCGCTCGCGTGCGCGGAGTCGTCGTCGGTGTCGCTGCCCTTGGCCGGCGCCGGACGCTCGAGCATCGCGATGGTGCTGGGCCCGAGCCAGGTGAAGCCAGCGAGGGAGGTCTCTCCCTCTTCGCTGGCGAACAGCTGCTCGGCGTTCGGCAGGGCGAGCACGAGCAGGCGGGCCGGGCAGCGACGACAGGCGCGATCCCACAGCGCCACCCGCGAGCCGTCCGGCGAGACCTTGGGCTCCCCGGGCCAACGGCGCCCGTCCACGCGCAGCCGCTTGGCTGCTGCCGTGCCCTCGAGCAGCGTGATGGCCCGCGCCGCACCAAACAAGTCTTCGATCAACACTACCCGCTGACCCTTCGCGTCCGCGTCGGGGTAGCCGAAGATGTTGTAGCCCTCGAAGATGACCTCTTCGCGGGCGCCGTCGGGCGACAGCCACAAGAGCCGCTCGAGCTCGTCGTGGTACGCGAGCTCGTTCTTGCCCGGCGAGAAGAAAGGACGCCAGCGAACCTCACGCAGCAGCACTCCCTTCTCGGAGACCGCGGCGAGCGCCACGTTGCGGTCGAACGCGCCGTGATAGCGCACCTCGTGACGCGACAGCTCCTTGGCCTTGCGCTCGAGGGGCAAGGCGTCGTACGCGGCGCGCGCGGTG
Organism: Polyangiaceae bacterium; assembly: GCA_019637295.1. Classification (GTDB taxonomy): domain Bacteria; phylum Myxococcota_A; class Polyangia; order Polyangiales; family Polyangiaceae; genus JACKEA01. Next base: position 272,659 of record JAHBVX010000010.1, on the reverse strand, counting down.
GACAGGGACTTCGCACGCAGCTCGACGTAGCCCCGCGCGAGGCCGACCCGCGCCTTGTCCTCGACGGGGCCCGCGATCATCTGGGTGAGGCGTGGATCGGCCATGATGGCGGGGATGGCGGCGTCGAAGACCTTGTCCGCGAGGGCGCGCGCGAGCAGCTCGAGCGCCGTCTCGCGCGCCGGAGCGCCGGACCAGCTGCTGACCTCCCCCACGTCCGCGGCCGCTTCGCCCACCGGGGTGAGGGTGATGGTGCCTTGCACGCGCGTCTCGAAGTAGGCGCGCTCGAGCGGATGTTCGATCACCTGTGGCTCGAGGCGGCCGCCGATCACGAACGCCGCTCCGACGGCCTTCGCCGCCTGCTCCGGGGACTCCGCGTCTTCCAGCAGCGCGGTCAGCTCCGGATCGCCCGCCTTCAGCGGCTTGAACCCCAGCGCCTCGAGCCGCTCGGCGACGCGGTCGGCGATGATGGCGCTCGGCTTGCTGCCGTGCCACCACGGGCCCTCGAGCTCCACGGCGACGAGCACCGTCATCGGGTCGGTGGCGCCCCGCACGAGGAGCACGACCGCAGTGACACCCCCACCGAGCACCAGCAGCACGATGAGCAGCACGAGCCAGGTGCGCCGCTTGGGCACCAGCGCGCTCGGCGGCACCGAGTCGTCCTCGGTGCGCTTCGGCTCCTGGCTGTCCGGTCCCTCCATGGGACGGTCATACTACTCGGCTACTTCCCGCCGGGGAATGCCTGCTCGCACTCGGCGACCTTGACCGGATCGATGACGGGCTCCGGGAACTGGGGCGGCACCAGGTGGGGCGGCGCGTCGAAGTCGAACAGGTCCATCAGCGCGTCCGAGTTGGCGTCACGCCGACTGAAGGCGCCGATCCCGTGTCGCGCCTGCACGAAGCGCAGCACGGCCGTGTGGTCCCGATCGACGTGGGACACGAAGCCCTTCTTGGCGTAGGGCGAGACGACGATCAGCGGCACGCGGAACCCGAGGCGATCGAAGGTGCCGTAGGTGGTGTCCTCCGGCTCGCCGTTACCCGGGTGACAAGCCGACGGCGGCGGCACGTGATCGGCGAAGCCGCCGTGCTCGTCGTAGGTGATGAACAGCACCGAGCGCTTCCAAAGTGGGCTCTTGGTGAGCGCGTCCACGATGCGCCAGGTGAAATGTTGCCCGTAGTGCGGGTTGCCGGGCGGATGCTCGCTCGTCTCGTAGATGCCGGTGGAATACTCGGGATCGATGAAGGTGACCGGCGGCAGCTTGCCCTTGGCCAGATCCCCGAACAGCTCTTCGATCTCCGCGAGGCGGCAGGCGCCCGCCTCGGGATCCGAGCAACCCTTGACGCTGTCGAGCCAGGTGCTCAGGAACATGGCCGCGGGGGGCAGGTTGGAGCGATACACCTTCCACTCCACGCGCCGCTCGATCAACGCGGAGAAGATGCTGGGCGCGTTCACGTCCGTGGGCAGCGTGTTCTTCGTCAGCCCGTGGCTCGAGCCGCTGTAGAAGAACATGCGATTGGGCCAGGTGGGACCGAGCATCGACGAGAAGTAGCGGTCCCCGATCGCGAACTTCGTCGCGAGCTCGTAGTAGAAGGGCAGATCCGTGTGGTCGAGGTAGCCCATGGCTCGGGCACCCCCGGGCTCGTTGTCGAGCACGAAGCCGTCGTTCTTGCCGGCGTTCCACTGGCGGTGGCTGCCGGCCCAGCCGTGTGCCGGGTCTTCGATGCAGTACTCGTCGGTCTTGTGCCACGCGACGGCGACGCCGTTCTGGTCGAGGTTGGTGAACGACTCGTCCGCCACCGTCACGTCCGGCTGGCCGTACTGGGGTAGCTTCGAGAAATAGTGATCGAAGGAGCGGTTCTCGAGCATCAACAAGAAGATGTGATCGACCGGGATGCGCTTACCGATGGGATCCGACTCGCCGAGGGTGCTCGACGGGGGCGCTCCCACGTCGTACTCGCACGCCGCGCGCGCCGCCTGGGCCTCGACGTCCGGCGGACGCGGGACGGCGGGCTCGCCGGGCTCCTCGCCGGACGACGAGCAGCCGCTCGCGAACAGCAGCACCTGCAGCACCGAAGCCTGGACGATGGCACGACGGATCACGACACGGAGCCTCCGCCCGGAAGCATACGGTGACCGGGTGAGCGATGCGCGCTGATTTTGATGCAAGCACCGCAAACCCTTGTTGATTCGACGCGGGAGCGGCTGTCGGGAGTAGCCTCGACTTGGGCAGTCTTGGCGCCTGCTGCTGCTTGCTCGGGAGAGGCGCGGTTGGCCCCGCCTCGTTTCGCGCTACAACCCTCCGCGTGCATTCGCGTGCAGGCGTCTGGCTGCTCGTCGCGCTGGCAGCCACGTCGTGCCGCTCGTCACCGGAGCGCCACGACGCCGGCAGCGCGGGGGCAGCCGCGAGCGCGAGCGCGGCGGTCGCTGCTCGGGAGGCGAGCCCCCTCGAGCGCGCGCTGCGTCCCGTGTTGACCGGGGAGGCAGAGGCCGTGGTGAGCGCGTTCTCGCGGCTGCAGGCCGAGGCGACCCGCCGAGACCGGGACGCGGCGTGGGCGGCGTATCTCGAGCTGCGCCGAGCCTGGCGTCGGCTGCTGCCGCTGTCGGCGCTGTTCACCTATGGCTCGCAGCTCGAGCCGCCCCAGGACGAGCCCGAGGAGGTGCCGGCGGAGTTGGGGCTCGCCGCCCTGCGTGACGCCCTCCTCGCCTCGCCGCCGGACTTCGACGCGCTGGACGCAGCGCTCACCCGCACTCGGCCGGCGGTCGCGGTGGCGCCCAGCGAGGCGCGCGTGATGGCGCTGCGGGAGCCCGAGATCGCCCTCGCGCTGAGCCGCGGGGTGTTCCGCTGGGGCCAGATACTCGATGGCTCGCTGTGCGAGAGCCTCGAGGAAGAGCGCATCGACGCCGTCGACGGCGGCCGAGCCCTGGTCGCAGCAGCCCGCCGGGTTCGCGATGCGGCGGTCGGACGCGAAGCAGCTCCGGATGGCCTGCTCGACGCGGTCACGGCGTTCGACGCCTGGCTCGACGCGCAGCCGCCGAAGTCGCGTCTGACCAACAAGCTGCGCGGGTTGATGCTCAGCGGCCGACTCGGCGCGGAGCTGCGGAAGCTCCTGGCGGCGCGGGGGGCGGCGGTGCCCGCGCCGTATCTGGCGGCGCGCCCGAGCGCCGAGGTCGCCCACGAGGAGCCCATCAGCGTGGCGGTGTTCCCTCGCCTGCGCGGCGCGCCGCCACGCGCGGATCGCGCCGCGCTCGGGCGCGCGCTGTTCTTCGACGAGCGGCTGAGCCGCGACGCCACGATGAGCTGCGCGAGCTGCCACCGAGCGAGTCACGCGCTGTCGTCGGGCCCCGTCCGCCCTCGCGCGGCTGACGGCTCGGCCCTCGCGCGCGACGTGCCAGGCCTGTGGAACGTGGCGTTCGAGCCCATGTTCTTCTGGGACGGCCGCGCCAGCACCCTCGAGCGGCAGATCGAGCTCGCCGTGGAGCGCGACCTGCAGGGCCGCTGGCCAGAGATCCTGGCGCGACTGTCGAAGGACGCCGAGCTGACCGCCCGGATGCGCGCGGCGTTCGGCGTCGAGGTGGACGCCGCGAGCGTGAAGACGGCGCTCGGCGAGTTCGAGCGCACCCTGGTGCTCGCCGACACGCCGTTCGAGCGCTTCGTGCGGGGCGACGAGGCCGCGCTCGGCGCGGAAGAGCTGCGCGGCTTCGACGTGCTGTTCGGCCACGCGCGCTGCACCCGCTGCCATCGCCTGCCGCTCACCAGCGGCGCACTGCCGCCGCGCTTCACCCGCAGCGAGGTGAGCGCCCTCGGGGTCCCGGCGGGCCCGGGCGTCGCACGGCTCGACCCGGACCGGGGGCGAGGCGCGATCACGGGGCTGGACCGCGACGCCCACGCCTTCAAGACGCCCACCCTCCGCAACCTGGCGCTGACCGCGCCCTACTTCCACAACGGCGCCTTCCGAACCCTGGAGCAGGTGGTCGACTTCTACCGGGACGGCTCCGGGCCGGGCCTCGGCGTCGGACCCGCGAGCTTCGACCCGGACGCCCGCGCCTTCGAGCTGTCGGCGGCGGAGCGCCGGGCACTGTTGGCCTTCCTGAGGCGGGGGTTGCTCGACCCGGGAGCCACGGCCAGCCCCCCTTGACTCCTTAACTCCAGCGTCCAGCGTCCGTTACGCTCTTTGATGGCGGCGAAGTCGTTGCAGTTGGCGTCGATGGCCCCCACGGTGCGCCGTGGGGCGACCCGCTCGTCCCCCGTCGACGCGCCCTCCCTGGGCCCGACCGCCCAGGGCTGGCGCGAGCGCTATCTCCGCTATTTTGGCGTGCACAGCCAGCCCGGGCCGGACGCCGTCCGGCGGGCCCGAGTGATGGTCATCGCCTGTCACGGCGCGGCCGTGCTCGCGCTGCTCAGCGCCGTGATCCGGGTCGGCCTGGGCCGCACGCCGCCCCTCGGGTTCTGGCTGATGCTGGGGGTGGTCGAGCTGGCGATGCTCGCCGGCCCGTTCGTGCTCAAGCTCACCGGCTCGCTCCGCGCCGGGGCGATGTTCCCAATCGTCGCCACCGCCACCGCGCTGCCGCTCATCTCGGTCGGCTCCGGAGGGCTCGACGCGCCGGTGTTCGGGGTGCTGCCGACCATCCCCATGGTGGCCGCGCTGTTTCTGGGCGCGCGCGCGGCGAAGTACCTCGCGCTCGTGCTCATGGTCGAGATCACCGTCATGGGCCTCCTGTTCAGCTCGGGCTGGCTCGTGGCTGGTGTGGGCGCGCCGCCAGCCGGCAAGGCGCTCTTGTTCTGCTGTTACGTCGCGGTGATGGCGTTCATCGCCGTGACCTACGAGGCGGAGCGCACGGACGCGGAGGCCAAGCTGCGCGTGATGGCGCGAGAGCTGTACGAGTCGAGCGTGCGGGACGCGCTGACCGGCGCGCACAATCGGCGCTATTTCGTGGAGCAGCTCGAGCGGGACCTGGCCTTCTGCGCGCGTCACGGCACTCCCGTGAGCCTGGTGGCGCTCGACGCGGACCACTTCAAGCAGGTGAACGACACCCGGGGGCACGCCGCGGGTGACGCCGTGCTCGTCGGCCTGGTCGAGCTCCTGCAGGCCAACGTGCGCACCGAGGACGTGGTCGCCCGCGTCGGCGGCGAGGAGTTCGTGGTGCTCCTGCGAGGCACCCCGCTCGCCGGGGCGGGGGTCGCGGCCGAGCGGATCCGCCGCGCCATCGAGGCTCACCAGTTCGAGCACGACGGCCAGCGCTTCCGCGTGACCGTCAGCATAGGCTGCGCCGTGGCCATCGGCCCGAGCTCGACGGACGAGCTGCAGCACCGCGCCGACCAGGCGCTCTATCGCGCGAAGCGCTCGGGCCGAAACTGCGTGGTCCTCGCCGACACGTGAGCGCGAAGCCGACTCCGCTCGGCGCTTGTCGCGCGGGCCCGCAGGCCCCAGGCTCCGAGCCATGACGAGCGCGGACGTCCACATCCTGTACGAGAACCCCGACTGGCTGCCCGGGCTTCGGTCCGGGCTCGAGGCCGAGGGGCTGCGCTACCGGCTGATCGAGGTCCACCACGGCAAGCTCGACCCGGGCGCGGCGCCCGAGCCGGGCGTCTACGTCAACCGCATGAGCCCGTCGTCCCACACCCGCGGCCACGAGGAGAGCGTCGGACTGACCATCGAGTGGCTCGCCTACCTCGAGCACTACGGGCGACGCGTCGTGAACGGCTCGCGCGCGTTCGGTCTGGAGATCAGCAAGCTGCGCCAGGACCTCGCGCTGCGCCGCCACGGCATTCGGACGCCACGGACGGTGCTCGCCGTCGGACGCGCCGAGCTCTTGTCTTTGGCCCGCGACTTCGACGGTTCGTTCATCACCAAGCACAACCAGGGCGGCAAGGGCCTCGGCATCTCGCTGTTCCGCGACGCTCGCGAGCTCGAGGCCCACCTCGACTCGGGCTCCTTCGACCCCGGGCCCCGCGGTCAGGTCCTACTGCAGCAGTACATCGCGCCGAAGGAGCCGTTCATCACCCGGGTCGAGATCGTGGACGGCCGCTTCTTGTACGCGCTGCGCAGCGACACCCGGGACGGCTTCGAGCTGTGCCCGGACGACGGCTGCGCCCTGCCGAGCGCCGCGCCGGACGTGTGCCCGGCGGACGGCGGCGCGAAGTTCACGCCCTCGCCGCTGACCGCAGAGGACGAGCTCGTGAAGAGCTACCTCCGGCTGTGCGCCGCCGAAGGCATCGACGTCGCGGGCATCGAGTTCGTCGAAGACGCCGAGGGACGCCGCTACACCTACGACATCAACGGCACCACCAACTACAACTCCGCCGTCGGAGCGCAGCTCGGCGTCGACGGCATGCGCGAGATCGCGCGCTTCGTCGGGCGCCTGCTGCGTCAGGCGGCGGACAGGTAGCGGCCGGCGGTGGAGAGCTTCGAGTCGGACCCCGAGGTCTTGCGCGAGCTCGTGCGCGCGACGATGCCCTTCGGGCAATTTCGCGGCGAGCCCCTGTACCGACTGCCGGAGGCCTATCTGGTGTGGATGAGCCGGCAGGGGCTGCCGCGGGGCAAGCTCGGACGACAGCTCGCGCTGATCCTCGAGATCAAGCACAACGGCCTGCTCGGACTGCTCGAGCCCATCATCGAGCAGGAGGCGGAGGCGACCGAGCTCGATGACTGAGCCGCGGCCCTCGACACCCGCCGTCGCTTGTCGCATCGTCCGCGCCATGTCGCGTCGCACCACGCTCTTCGTCGCATCGTGCTGGCTCGTCGGCTGCGCAGGCGCTCCGCCAGCGGCCGAGCCCACGCCCCCCGTCGCCCAGCCCGCGCCGACGGTCGCGCCGCCCGCTCAGCCGCGACCGCTGATCCCCCGGGACGTGCTGTTCGGCAACCCCGAACACACCTCGCCCCGCCTGAGCCCGGACGGCAAGCGGCTGTCGTGGCTCGCGCCCCGCGACGGCGTGCTCAACGTGTGGGTCGCGCCGCTCGACGATCTGGCCAGCAAGAGGCCCGTGACGGCCGACAAGAAGCGCGGCATTCGCGTGCACGCTTGGGCGTACACGAACGAGCACGTGCTGTACGCTCAAGACGAGGGCGGCGACGAGAACTGGCGACTGTACAGCGTGGCGCTGGCCACGGACGCGGCGCTCGATCTGACGCCCATGAAGGGCGTGCAGGCTCGCATCGTCCAAGCCAGCCCCAAGAAGCCCACGGAGCTGCTGCTCGGCATCAACGACCGCGATCCCAAGTGGCACGACACCTATCGCGTGGATCTGACCACCGGCAAGCGCACGCTGGTCGAGAAGAACGACGGCAAGGCCAGCTACGTCGCCGACGACGAGCTGGCGCTCCGGTTCGCCACGGCGAGCGTCAAGGGCGGCGGCTACTCGGTGCTGCAGAAGAAGGGCGCCAAGTGGGCGCCCTTCGCGACGATCGCGCTCGAGGACACGCGCAACACGAACCTGCTCGGGCTGGACGCGGCGGGCAAGGAGCTCTTCTGGACCACCAGCATCGGTCGAGATCGGAGCGTGCTCGCGAGGGTCAGCCTGGCGAGCGGAAAATCCGAGGTCATCGCCGAGAGCCCCAAGGCCGACGTGGTGGAGGTGCTGGCGCACCCCACGACGCGCATGCCCCGGGCGGCGGCCAGCGAGCACCTGCGCAAGGACTGGGTGGTGCTCGACCCCAGCATCGTCTCGGACTTCGAAGCGCTGGGCAAGGTCGCCGCGGGCGACTTCCAGATCACCAGTCAGTCCCTGGACGACCAGCGCTGGGTGGTCGCCTTCACGCTCGATACCGCCGCCGCGCGCTACTACCTGTGGGATCGCCCCAGCCAGAAGGCCACCTTCTTGATGAGCGAGCGCCCCGAGCTGGACAAGCTCGAGCTGGCGCGCATGACTCCGGTGCTGATCCCAGCGCGCGATGGCCTGCAGTTGCCCAGCTACTTCACGCTGCCCAAGGCTCGCCGAATGGTGAGCCAGGAGCGCGCCGACGCGCCGAGTCCGCTGGTGTTGTTCGTCCATGGCGGTCCCTGGGCGCGGGATCGCTTCGGCTATCACCCGTACCACCAGTGGCTCGCGGATCGCGGCTACGCCGTGCTCAGCGTCAACTTCCGCGGCTCCACGGGCTTCGGCAAGAGCTTCGTCAACGCGTCGAACCACGAGTGGGGCGGCAAGATGCACGACGACCTGGTCGACGCGGTGAAGTGGGCCATCGACCGGGGCATCACCAGGCCGGAGCAGGTGGCGATCATGGGCGGCAGCTACGGTGGGTACGCGACGTTGGTGGGCCTGACCGTCACGCCCAAGACGTTCGCCTGCGGCGTGGACATCGTCGGCCCCTCCAACCTGATTACCCTGTTCGAGTCCATCCCGCCCTACTGGGAGTCCTTCAAGGAGGAGTTCCTCTCACGCGTGGGTGACAGTCGGACCGAGGCGGGTCGCAAGCTGCTCGTCGAGCGCTCCCCGCTCACGCTGGTGGAGCGGATCGAGCGCCCGCTCCTGATCGGACAGGGGGCCAACGACCCGAGGGTCAAGCAGGCCGAGTCGGACCAGATCGTGGGGGCAATGAAGGCCAAGAGCATCCCGGTCACCTACGTGCTCTATCCCGACGAGGGTCACGGCTTCGCGCGGCCAGAGAACCGCACCAGCTTCAACGCGGTGGCCGAGGCGTTCCTCGCGGGCTGCCTGAAGGGCCGGGCCGAGCCGATCGGACACAGCTTTCGCGGCTCGAGCATCGAGGTGCCCCACGGCGCCGAGCACGTCGTCGGCCTGGCCGACGCCCTCGCCGGGCACGAGCGGCCTTAGGGCATGCAGCGTAGCTCTGCGCTTGCGCGAGGACCCGCAAAGTAGTCAACTAAGATGACCATGAAGTCTGTGGCCGTATCGGAGTTCAAGGCCCGCTGCCTCGCGCTGCTCGAGGATGTTGCTCGCACGGGCGAGACACTGCTCGTGACCAAGCGTGGCAAGCCACTCGCCCGTGTCACGCCGGGCTCCACCATCAACGCCGCGTCTCCGCAGGACACCCTGCATGGCACAGTTGAACTCCTGGGTGACGTGATCACGCCCGTCACGCCCCGGTCGGCGTGGAACGCTCCGGCGGGAGTTCTGCTCTCCCAGGAGCGCCGCGGGAAGTCGAAAAGGACCAGGCCCCGGCGATGATTGCCTTGCTCGACACGCACGTCTTCTTGTGGTGGTTCGAGCAACCGAAGCGGCTCTCTGTGGCTCAGCGCCGGATCATCAGGAGAAACGACGAACGGCATCCGCTGGGCGTATCCGACGCGAGCCTGTGGGAAATTGCTCTCTTGATCGAAGCGGGCCGTGTGCGTCTCGAATTGCCCATTGAAGACTGGTTGAGTCGGGCGACAGCTGCACCGCGTGTGGTCGTGTGCCCCGTGACGCCCTCCATCGCACGAGAGATCATTGCCGCAGCCATGCATGGCTGGGACCCGGCTGACCGCATCATCGTCGGTACGGCGCGCACCCTCGGTGTGCCGCTCGTCACGGCAGACGAACGCATCATCGACTCCGGGTTGGTCCGCACGATTCACTAGACTCGTGTCTCCTTTGCCGAGCGTCCCTCGTCAGGGACTTCCCAGGGTCGTGATCTGATCGTGCCAAGACTGCCCAAGTCGAGACTAGATCATCTCGACGGACCCTCAGAGCCAGGCGTACGCCTCGCGCAGCACCTCTCGGCCGTCGCGATACACGAGGCCGCCGTGGGCGAGCACGACGCGATCGATGTCCCACTCCAGGATGCGGTCGACCTGCCTGCGCGCGATGGGGTAGTGCCTGACCGCGACGTATTCGAGGTAACCCTTGCCCGGCGCGGTGTTGCCCATGGCGAATGCGCAGGCTCGGGTGACGAGGGAGGGGTGCTCGGACAGGTTGAGCATGGCGTCCGCGGTGAGCAAGGTCCGTGTCCGCGGGTGAAAGAACACCACTTCACGCTCGAAACGCGACGAGAAGAAGACCTGCTCGAGCTCCCCACGCCACTCGTCGGGCACGTCGTCGCCGATGATGCGATCGAAGCCGAGGTCCGGACGCTTGCGATCGAGACCTGGGCAACCGCAGGCGAGGGCGTCGGGGAAGGCGTCCATCCACTGGCCCACGTACAGGTGATGAAAGAGGCTGGAGGCCACGATGGCGCGCACCTCGCCGAGCTCGGCTACGGCTCGCCGCGTAGCGTCGTCGAGCTCGACGGGGCAATGGACGAACAAGCCTCCAGCCTTCATGCGCACGACGTTCATGCGCGTGCCGGTCTCGAGTCCCCAGAACCGCTGCGGGCGGTGGGTGGTGTACACGCCTTCGGCCACCTCTTCGAACATGGACGCAGCGTCGACCCGACCGCGCCGGGGCGCAAGCGTGGACCGGTACGCGCGCGGCTCGCTCACGCCAGGACGACGTCGAACGCGCGGCAGACTCGGAGCACCGCGGAGTCGACCAGCGCTGGCCGTGGGTCCACCTCGGCTAGACGCCGACGGTGTGCTCGGGCCCCGCCTCGGGCCTGCCCTTGCTGGACTGCGGAAACGGCGGCAAGATGGCGGCCTCTGGAGGACGAAGTCGATGATGTACGGCAGCATTCGCTCGGTTCTGATCGTGGGGGTGGGTCTCGTGTTCGTCGCGCCGGGCTGCGGCCTGCCGGGGTTTCCGGGCGGAGGCGGGTGCCCGAACTCGGCGGAGGCCGCCATGAAGGCGAGCTTCGGGCTCCAGGGTGAGGCGGAGGGCAAGGTGCGCGCGGCGCTCGCTGCCGGCGCGGCCTTCACCGAGCTCGCCGCGGAGGTCGAGGCCGAGGTGTCCGCCGCGTGCGCCGGGCTGGCGCGGGATCTGGGCGCGTCGGACAAGGACATCGAGCCCAAGAGCGAGGGTCCCGGCAAGAAGGCCGAAGCCGCGTGCCAGGCGGCGGTGAGCGCGCTCGGGAGCGTGAAGGCCAAGGCGAGCGGCAAGCTCCAGGTCAAGGTCGTTCCGCCGCGGTGCTCCGCGTCCATGTCGGCGATGGCGGACTGCGCCGCGGAGTGCGACGCGAGCATCGAGCCCGGCAAGGCCGAGGTGAAGTGCGAGGGCGGGAAGCTGAGCGGCAAGTGCAGCGGCCAGTGCAAGGGCAGCTGCCACGCGGAGGCCGGCGCGCGCTGCGAGGGCAAGTGCACGGCCGCCTGCGAGGGCTCCTGCGAGGGCAAGTTCAGCGGCAAATGCGAGGGCACCTGCGATGGCAACTGCGACGGCGCGTCGTCCAAAGGCAGCAAGTGCGAGGGCACCTGCGACGGCACGTGCAAGGGCGAGGCGAAGGGCAGCTGCAGCGGTACCTGCAAGGGGACCTGCTCCGCGAAGTGCGAGCTGAAGGCGACCGCGAGCTGCGAAGGGACCTGCGAGGGCAGCTGCAGCGTGGAGTTCGAACAGCCCCGCTGCAGCGGCGAGGTGAAGCCACCCAAGATGAGCGCCGAGTGCGAGGCGAGCTGCGACGCGCAGGTGAGCGGCAAGGTGGACTGCATCCCCGCGCAGGTGCTGGTGAACGTCGCGGGGGCGGCGGACGCGAAGGCCGCGGCGCAGCTCAAGGCCGCGATCAAGAACAACCTGCCGGCGCTGCTCAAGGTCACGCTGGGCATGAAGGCCAAGCTCGAGAAGGCCGCGGCCAACGTGAAGGCGTCCATCGAGGGCGTCCAGGCCGTGGTCAAGGCGGGTGGCGAGGGCGCGCTCAAGGCGGGAGCCTGCGTGGCCGCGTCGCTCAAGGCACAGGCAGACGCCTCGGTGAGCGTGAACGTGTCCGTCAAGGCCAGCGCGTCGGCGAGCGGATCAGCGGGCGCAGGCTGAGCCGTGCGCCGGCGGCGGAGGCCCGCTCTACTCCTCCCCGGCGGACCGCTCGGCTTCCCGCATCCGAGCACCGCGGACGACGACGGTCTGCTCGCCGTCGGCGGTGATCTGTCCTTGCCCCGCCTGCTGCTCGCCTATCGGCAGGGTATCTTCCCGTGGTACGACGTGGGGCTCCCCCCGCTGTGGTGGAGTCCGGATCCGCGCGCCATCGTCGACCCGCACAGCCTGCACGTCTCCCGGAGCCTGGCACGAACCCTGCGCCGTGCGCCGTTCACCGTCACGCTCAATCGCGACTTCGAGGCAGTGATGCGAGCCTGCGGCGAGCGCGACGAGGGGACGTGGATCATCGACGACATGCTGACCGCGTACGCGGCGCTCCATCGCGCCGGCCACGCTCACAGCGTGGAGGTCTGGCAGGATGGCCGACTGGTGGGGGGACTCTACGGCGTGTCCGTGGGCGGTTTGTTCGCCGCCGAGAGCATGTTCCACCGCGTGACGGACGCGTCGAAGGTGGCGCTGGTGGCGGCGGTGCGCGGCCTGTTCGCCGCTGGGGTCGAGCTGTTCGACGTGCAGTTTCTCACCCCACACCTCGGATCGATGGGCGCTTGGGAGCTGCCGCGCGACGAGTACCTCGCGCGGCTCGGATCGGTGGTGGACGCCCCCGTCAACCTGGGCGTCGAGCTGGCCTGGTGAGCCGGAGGGATCTGTCCTCTCAGCGCGCAAACGATGCTAAGTAGCGCCCGTCGTGCCCCCGCCCACAGCCGTTCGCCCCGCCCCAGCGGCCCCGCTCGCGGCGCGCCTCAGTCACCTGCGGCTGCTCGAAGCCGAGAGCATTCACATCATCCGTGAGGCCACCGCGGAGTTCGATCACCCGGTCATGCTGTACAGCATCGGGAAGGACTCGAGCGTCATGGCGCACCTGGCCCAGAAGGCGTTTCATCCGGGCAAGCCCCCCTTCCCATTCTTGCACGTGGACACCACGTGGAAGTTCAAAGAGATGATCGAGTTTCGCGATCGGTACTGCGCCGAGCGGGGTCTCGAGCTCATCGTGCACACCAATCGGCAAGGGATCGCCGAGGGCATCAACCCCTTCGACCACGGCAGCCAGAAGTACACCACCGTGATGAAGACGCAGGCGCTGCTGCAAGCCCTCGAGGCGGGCGGCTTCGACGCGGCCTTCGGCGGCGCGCGCCGCGACGAGGAGCGCTCCCGCGCGAAGGAGCGCATCTACTCGTTCAGGGATCGCTACGGCCAGTGGGATCCAAAGAACCAGCGCCCCGAGCTGTGGAGCCTGTACAACGGCAAGATCACCAAGGGCGAGAGCGTGCGGGTGTTCCCGCTCTCGAACTGGACGGAGCTCGACGTCTGGCTCTACATCCATTTGGAGAGGATCCCGATCGTGCCGCTGTATCTGGCCGCGCCCCGCCCGGTGGTGGAGCGCGAGGGCACGCTGATCATGGTGGACGACGACCGCATGCGCCTCAGGCCCGGCGAGGAGCCGCGCGTGGAGTGGATCCGCTTCCGGACGCTGGGCTGCTATCCACTCTCGGGCGCCGTCGCGTCCCGCGCCACGACGCTGCCCCAGATGATCCAAGAGATGCTGCTGACCCGCTTCTCGGAGCGACAGGGTCGCCTGATCGATTTCGACGAGGACGGCTCCATGGAGACCAAGAAGCGCGAGGGCTACTTCTGATGACCGCCTTGGAGGGCCTCGAGCAGGAGCTGATCGCGAGCGACATCGAGGCGTATCTCGCGCGTCACCAGCAGAAGGAGCTGCTCCGCTTCGTCACCGTGGGCTCGGTGGACGACGGCAAGAGCACGCTGATCGGTCGGCTGCTGCACGACGCCCACGGGGTGTACGAGGACCAGCTCATGGCCGTGCGCCGCGCCTCCAAGCAAGAGGGCGCGGAGATCGACTTCTCGCTGTTCACGGACGGGCTCCGGGCGGAGCGGGAGCAGGGCATCACCATCGACGTGGCTTACCGCTACGTCGCGACCGAGAAGCGCAAGCTGATCATCGCGGACACGCCCGGACACGTCCAGTACACGCGCAACATGGCCACCGGCGCGTCCACCGCGGACTTGGCCATCATCTTGATCGACGCGCGCCTCGGCGTGCTGCAGCAGTCCCGGCGCCACGCCTTCATCGCGTCTCTGCTGGGCATCGGTCAGCTGCTCGTGTGCGTGAACAAGATGGACCTGGTGGCCTTCGATCAGACCGTCTTCGAGCAAATTCGCGCCGAGTTCACGGGTTTCACGGACCAGCTCTCGTTCACCAACGTCACGTTCATACCCGTCAGCGCCCTGGCGGGGGACAACGTCGTGACCCGCAGCGAGCGTGCCCCCTGGTACGCGGGTCCCACGCTGCTCGAGCACCTCGAGACCGTGCCCTTGCCCGGCGTGAGCGCGACGGATCCGCTGCGCTTCCCGGTGCAGCTCGTGCTGCGCCCGAACCTGGACTATCGCGCCTTCGCAGGGCAGATCGCCCTCGGCAGCGTGCGGCCGGGGGATCAGGTCATGGTGCTGCCCTCGCGGCAGCAGAGTCGGGTGGTGGCGATCGATACCCACGAGGGCGCGCTCGAGGAGGCCTCGGCTCCCCAGAGCGTCGCCCTGCGACTCGAAGACGAGATCGACATCAGCCGCGGCGACATGCTGGTCGCTCCCACGCGGGCGCCGCGGGTGGGTCGTCGCTTCGACGCCACGCTGGTGTGGATGAGCGAGCGGCCCCTGGATCTCGAGCGCAGCTACTTCCTGAAGCACACGACGCAGATCGTCCGCGCCGACGTCGAGCGCGTGGAGCACGCGGTGGATCTCGAGACGCTGAAGCCCGTCCCCGCGGCGCACCTGGCGCTGAATGACATCGGCCGCGTGACGATCGCGTGCCACCGCCCCATCTACTTCGACGCCTACACCCACAGCCGCAAGACGGGCGCCTTCGTGCTGATCGACGCGCTCACGAACAACACGGTGGCGGCCGGGATGATCGCCGAGGGCGCCAGCGCCGCGGACGCGACGGGCCAGGCGGGCAAGACGGCGCTGCCGCGTTCGCTGGTGGGCTCCGGTGAACGGCGGGACCGGCTCGAGCAGCAAGGGGCCGTCGTCTGGCTCACCGGGCTGCCCGCCGCCGGTAAGTCGCGCTTGGCTTACGCGCTCGAGCGTCGACTCTTCGATCTGGGCAAGGTGGCCCTGGTCGTCGACCCCGAGGACGAGCGGGGCCACCGCGGCGGCCCGCGAGGCTCGAGCCCACCTCACGCGCCGGAGCTGGCCCGTCGCCTGGCGGACGCGGGGCTGATCGCGATCTTCGCGTTTGCTTCACCGCTCGCTACCGACCGTGAGGCCATCCGCAGTCACGTGGGCAGCGAGCGATTCTTCGAGATCCACGTGGCGACGCCCGTCGAGGTCTGTCGCGCGCGGGACGGCCGGGGCGCGTACGACGACGTGCACGGCCCGCTGGTGTACGAGCCCCCGAGCGAGCCCCTCGCGACGGTCGTCGTCGGCCACGACGATCCGGACGCGGTAGCCACCGAGTTGGCGGAGCAGGTGCTCGGCCGCTCGGTTTAAGGGGACGCCTGCGACACCTCCGTCACTCGTCGTCGTAGAAGATGGGGTCGCGTCGCGCCAGGAAGGCCTCGATGGCGCTGGCCGCGGAGTCTGGCAGGTCGACGAACCGAATGCCCATGCCCGGCGGCACGTTGTTGTGCTCGTTGTACACCCGCACCCAGCGCACCTCGCCCGAGCACCGAATGGGCTCGCTGTCTCCGTTGACGAAGAGGCAGATTTCCACCTTCGACCCTACGGCCTTCAGCGTGTGGGTAGCGACGAAGATGCCGCCCACCGAGAGGTTCTCGGTGAACCCTTGGTAGAAGTTGTGGTCACTGGCGAAGGTCACGTCCAGCTCCACGCCGAAGCGCGCGTGGTTGCGGCGATTCTCGAGGCCCGGTGCCTCCGAGAGGAGTCGAATGGCGGCCACGTCTTGGACGTCTCTGGCTTGCGTGTGTGCGGTCGTCATCGGGTGCGTACCTTTCATCGCTGGGTCACTCTCTGTTCCGAGCTCGGGGGCTTCTTCGCCTGCTTGGTCGGTGCGTGCGCCACCTCCAGGAAGTCGCGTCCGAGGTAGTTGCCGAACTGGTCGGTGACCTCCACGCGCACGACCCAGGGGCCCGGGCCGGACTGCGGCGGCAGGCTGGCCTCGAGCCAGGGCCCGTTGCGAGTGAACTTCACGTCCAGCTCGTCGATACCGAGCAGCACCGTGGGGGCGAGCTCGAGCCATGCGGGGACCTGCTCGCCGGCCGTGCTCACCGCGCGGATGCGGATCGAGAGCTTGTCGCGCGGCCAGACCGCGGCCGAGGGTCCGATCTCTACCTTGGCCGCGAGGTCACGGGGGGCGAGCTGTACCTGGGTGAGCTCGTAGCTGTCCGGGAAGCGGAAGTAGGCCGTCGTCGGCTTACCCCGGAACAGCCCTACCTGGCCGGAGGCGCGCACGAAGGTGCCGTCCGTGGCGTAGGTCATCTGCAGCCCCTCGACGCCGACGAACCTGGCCTTCTGCTGCTTGCCGAGGCGCAGCGTGCCTCGCTCGTCCACGAAGGCCCCCTCCGGCAACTCGCACCCGAGCACCCGGACCGGCGCCTCGAAAGCGCGGCTGCTGGGCAGCCCCGCGTCGTCGCGGGAAGCGATGCGCACGAGGTAGCTGCCCGGCTCGAGCCCCGGGATCGAGCTACCCAAGCGAGCGGCCGTCGTCTGCGTGCTCGCGACCAGGCCCCCTTGCGCCGACACGACGTCGATCTGGTAACCCGCGGCGCTCTCGACGGGCTGCCAGCTGAGGCGGGACAGTCGTGCGGGACCGGACGCGGCCACGAGGATGCGCTCGCCGCGCACCCAGCCGGGCGCGGGAGTCATGTCGCTCAGGACGAGTCCGTCGGCGCCGATGCGCAGCACCCGGTCTGTCGCCAGCGCTTGATACGCGCCTCCGCCCTGAGACGTGCTGAGCTCGCCGCGCAGGTTGGCGATGGAGGTGCGCTCGGGCTCGGCCGAGACGCCGGTGCTACCGCTCTTGACGATCGCCGTCAGGCCTCGCGGCGCCGCGAGCACGACCGCGCTCTTCGCCTTCTCGGGCACGTCGATGAACAAGCGGCCGGAGCGCAGCACGACGGTGTAGCCCTGAGTCGCTGCGCCGGGGCCGAGCATCAGCGGCTGGGGGCTGTGGAGCACGCGCAGCGCCGTGTTGGGCTCCGCGCGCACGGTAGGTCCTCCGGGGAGCTTCCAGGTCGCTCCCTCGTTGCCCGCGGTGGTGAAGCCCGCGTGCTGAGTGGCGGCTCCGCCCACCAGGGTGGGGCGCGTGACGCTGGGCGGCTGCTGGGCGAGCGCTGGCGTCGCCATCAAGAGGGTGACGATGAGGGCCGTGTGCTGCGTGGTCATGCTCTGTTCAACGGAAGCTCGTGCAGACTCTTGAGGCCTGGCGTGCGAATTTCTCAGCCCGCGTCCCGACCCACGACGCGGTTGCGCCCACCGGACTTGGCCAGGTACAGGCGCTCGTCCGCGCGGGCCAAGAGCGCAGCGCCATCGCTCGGCTCACGCTCGGCGAGGGAAGCACAGCCCCCACTGACGGTGACCGAGACCCGCTCGGCTCCTATCGGCAAGACGGCGACGGTAGCGCGGATCCGGTCGGCGACGCACACCGCCCCTTTCAGATCCGTGTGCCGGAGCAGGGCGACGAACTCCTCGCCCCCGTAGCGCGCCAGGACGTCCTCGCTGCGCAGTTCCTCGCGCGCGATCCGGGCCACGTGACGGATCACGTTGTCGCCAACCAAATGCCCATGCGTGTCGTTGACGCGCTTGAAGTGGTCGATGTCGAAGATGACGACCGAGAGCTCCGAGCCGTGACGCTTGGCATAGGAGAGCTCCGACGCCAGCCGGCTCTCGAAGTAGCGACGATTCCCGATGTTGGTGAGGGCGTCGAGGGTGCTGGACTCGTACAGCTGACGGAGCAGTCGCTCGTGCAGCTCGTCCGTGACGGTGTAGCGCAAGCAGACGCGGGGTCCGAGCTGAATGATGTCGCCGTCAGCGAGCGCGGCCTCGCTCACGCGCCGACCCCGCACGTAGGTGCCGTTCTTGGACTGGCCGTCCTCGAGCACGTGGCGGCCGCGCAGCCAGCGGATCCTGACGTGGCGCCGGCTGACCCCGGCGTCGTCGACCACCAGGGTGTTGTCCTGATCCCGGCCGATGGTGACGGCCTCGGTGCCCAGACTGACGAGCTCGCCGCCGAAGGTGCCGTCCAGTCGCAAAAGCAGCGAGCGGTCCCGAGCGCTGACGGCCGCGGGCGCGTCGCTGATGCGGGTGATGCGATCACCCTCGAGCTCGAAGGTCGGCTCGACGGGCAGCTCGCGAACCGCGGGCATCTCGGAGCGAGTCGGTGCGCGGGGGGGCATGCCCCGGCCACCTGGGCGCACGGCCGGCATGGCGGGGAGGCCCTGCGCGCGGGGGGGAGGGCTGGGCCGGACCGCGCCGGCCGCGGGCAGCTCGGGCCGGGTCACCGCGGGGGGCGGCGGCCCCGCTGCTCTCCGGCCAGCCGCGGGCGTCGCGGGCCGCGTCTCGATGCGGACGGGGCCCACGCCGGAGCCGCGAACCGCGGGCATCTCCGGGACGGTCCGCGCGAGGTGCAGGTCGGCCTTGGCCCGCGCGTCGGTTGTCGCGACCCGAGAGCCGGGAGCGGGAGCGGGAGCGGACGGCGCGGCAGAGTTCGAGCGGGCCATGACTCACCACCTCACGCCGGGGAACGGCGGCCCGGGCTTGGCGAAGAAGTAGCCCTGGAGCAGGTCACAGCCCAAGGCCTCCAGCGTGTCGCGCTCGGCCGGGGTCTCCACGCCCTCGGCCACCACCAGCATGCCCATGTCTTGAGACAGGCTGGTCATCGAGCGGACCACCTTCTGCTTGGTCGAGCTCTTGTCGATGTCACGCACCAGGGACATGTCGAGCTTGACCACCTCGGGCTCGAGCAGCGCGAAGCTGGTGAGCCCCGCGTAGCCGGCGCCCAGGTCGTCCACCGCGATGCGAAAGCCCATACGCCGAAGCGCAGTCAGCCGCTCGTGGATGTTGCTCACCTTGTCGAGCGCCGCGCGCTCGGTGATCTCGAGCACGACCCGAGACGCGATCTTGGACAGCGCGCTGTCCGGCGAGGTCAGCGTGGGATCGAGCAGATCGGTCACGTGCAGGTTCACGAAGAGGAACCCGGCGGCTTCAGTCGAAGCCACGGGCGCCGCGGCCAGCTCGCGCGCGGTGCGACCGAGCACGTCGAGCGTGTCGAGCCGCTCGGCGGCGTCGAGCACGGCGCCCGGGTGCGGCAGGCTCGGCTCGCGACTGCGCATCAACGCCTCGTAGCCGTACACGCTGCGGGTCCGCACCTCGACGATCGGCTGGAAGGCCATCCACAGGGACTCGAGCGCTCGCGCGAAGCCGACCTCGAGGGTCACGCGGTCGCCGGGCCCGGCGGAGACGCCGAGCAGGTCCGCCGCGCGCTCCTTCATGCGAGCCATGCGGTGGTAGCTGACGGCCCGCTCGACGACGGCGAGCAGTGAATCCGGGTCCACAGGCTTGGTCAGATAGCGGAAGGCGCCATACTCCATCGCGGCCGCGGCGGTAGAAACCGTGGGCTCGCCCGTGATGAGCACCACCGGGACGTGCATGTCCACGTCCCGCAGGCGACGGAGCAACTGCACCCCGTCGAGCTCGGGCATGGAGATGTCGCTCAGCACCACGTCGAAGCGCTGGCTCGATGCCAGCTTCAGGGCGTCCTGGCCATTGTTGGCGCTCGAGACGACGAACCCCTTGGCGCGGAGCATGCGGGTCACGCCCCGCAGCAGGATCTCGTCGTCATCCACCACCAGCACCGCCGCGGGCGCCCGCAGCGAACTCGGCGTATCGTGTCGCTCGACGCTCTCCGAGACTCCGATCACTCTTGCACTCGCCATACTCGTCATAACGGCACCTGGGGGGATTGCTGAAGGGGGGACACTCATCACCACGGGCTCGAGCTAGCGAACGGCGCCGCTCATCAGCGCGACGTAGCGGGCGATCTCGTCGCGCGCTGCGTCGGAGAGGGCCTCGAACTGCAGGCCGGTCGCGTTGAGCCCGCGAACGGTCCGGTTCCAGCGGCTGGTGGCGGGCAGCTCGACCATGCGGCCGCTGGCGGGCAGCGCGAACCTCACGGTGCAGTAGGTCGAGCGCTCGATGGCGCGCTCGCCCACGAACTGGAATCCGCCCTCGGAGATCTCCTCGATCCGCCCGTCCACGTGGCCGCCGTCCAAGCGCACCCGCGCCAGCGCGGTGTAGGGAACGCGGGTGTGCTTGCGGCGTGACGCGGGGTTCTGAATCGAGGCGGGCGCGTCCGCCAGGGTCACGGGTTCCTCCCGCCCGCTCGCGCCGGAGCCCACGCCGGCGAGCAGGTGTACGGCGTCCGCGCCGAGGGTGCCGCACGCGCGCAGCGCGGAGTGCACGGCCTCCATCGTCGGGAAGCGGTCGGCCGCCAGTCGATTGAGGCACCTCATGACGACGCGCGCGAAGTCGGGCGGCGTCTCTCGACGGATCTCGCTCACGGCCAGCGGGGCCGTCATCGAGATCTTCGAGAGCACGTCCGAGTGCTTGCCGTCGAAGGGCACCGCTCCGGTCAGGCACTCGTACAGCACGACCCCGAGCGCATAGACGTCCACGCGGTGGTCCGCGTCGCGGGACGCCAGAAGCGACTCCGGCGCCATGTACTCGGGAGTTCCGAGCAACGACGTCTCCCGCGTCAGCGCCAGCTCGGGATCCGCGTCGCTCATCAGCTTGGCGATGCCGAAATCGAGCAGCACGACCTGCCGCGAGGGTTGCAGCGTGGTGAACACGTTGCTGGGCTTGACGTCCCGGTGGATCACGCCCGCGGCGTGACAGCGCGAGAGCGTCGCGGACAGCTCGAGTCCGACCCGCAGCGCGTCCTGGATGGCCAGCTTGCCTCGCGCGGCGAGCAGACCGCCTAGGGTACGCCCCTCGAGCAGCTCGAACACGATGAACGGGCGCCCGTCCGCCTCGCCCGCGTCGAGGAGCTCCACGACGCCGCCGCCGCTGACCCGGGACAACGCCTCGATCTCGCGGTACACGCGCTCACAGCGCGCTCGCTCGAAGGGCAGCTTCACGGCCACGGCTCGCTTGGTGAAGCGATGCTCGGCGGCGAACACCTCGGCGCCGCCCCCCGCGGCGAGCAAGCGACGCAGCTCGTAGCGGCCATCGATCACGCGCCGTCCATCGATGGCACCAGAGCTGGAGGGAGGGCTTGGGTTGCTGCGCGGCTCAATGTGGGTCGATTGCATGACGCCTCCCGGGTACGGTCGGTGGACAATTCCCGGTTTGCAGGATTCGGGCCGAGGCGGATGATCGAGGATTTGTAGGTATTTTCTGATGCGACGCGGTTGCAGCAACCCCCCGAGCCAGGTCACTATGACCCTAGGGTGTCGGAACCTTCACCAAGCTCCACGCCGTCGGCGCTGGGTCGGATCTTCGTGGTCGAGGACGATCCCTTGGTCCGGCGGGCAGTCGCTCGATCGCTGTCCGGAGCGGGGTTTGCCGTGGAGGTCTGCTCGGACGCGGAGGAGGCCCTGCGCCGACTCGACGCCGGGCAGGACGTGGTCGACGTCGTCTTGACGGACGTGTTCATGCCGGGCAAGACGGGCCTCGAGCTGCTGGCCGAGGCTCAGTCCCGCTGGCCCGACGTCGCGTTCGTGCTGATGACGGGGCGGGCGACGGTGACCGCTGCCGTAGAGGCCATGCGCCTGGGCGCCTACGACTACCTCGTCAAGCCCGCGGACGCCGAGAACACCCTCATCCCGACCATGCGGCGAGCGGTGGCCCACAAGCGCCTGCTCGAGCGCAACCGCTTCCTGGAGGGCCAGCTCGCCGCGG
Organism: Polyangiaceae bacterium; assembly: GCA_019637295.1. GTDB lineage: Bacteria > Myxococcota_A > Polyangia > Polyangiales > Polyangiaceae > JACKEA01. Next base: position 250,961 of record JAHBVX010000010.1, on the reverse strand, counting down.
CCCAGCGCGCCGAGGGCCTGGTCGGCGACTCAGCGGAGATGCGCCAGGTGAGCACGTTGATTTCTGCGGCCGCGCCCGCGGACGTGACCGTCTTGGTGCTGGGGGAGAGCGGGACGGGCAAGGAGCTCGTGGCGCGCGCCATCCACCGCCAGAGCCGGCGAAGCGGCCACGCGTTCGTGGACATCAACTGCGCCGCGCTCACCGAGTCGCTGCTCGAGAGCGAGCTGTTCGGTCACGTGAAGGGCGCGTTCACAGGGGCCACGTCGTCCCGTCGCGGCCTGTTCGAGACCGCGTCGGGGGGCACCCTCTTCCTGGACGAAGTGGGCGAGCTGGCCCAGACGACCCAAGCTCGGCTGCTGCGCGTGCTGCAGGAGGGCGCCGTGCGTCCCGTGGGCGCGAGCGAGTCCAAGAGCGTGGACGTGCGCATAATCGCCGCGACGAACCGGGATCTGTCGAAGGAGGTCGAGGCCGGGCGCTTCCGCCAAGACCTGTTCTATCGCCTGAACGTGCTGACGGTCGAGATCCCGCCGCTGCGCGAGCGCCCGGAGGACATCCCGGGGTTGGTCGCGCACTTCGTGGGCAAGCACGCCGAGCGGCTCGAGCGTCCCCGGCCCTCGGTCGAGCCGGAGGTGCTCGAGCTGCTCTCCGAGCACTCCTGGCCCGGTAACGTCCGCGAGCTGGAGAACGTCATCGAGCGCGCGTTGGTGCTGTGCTCCACGGATCGCATCACGACCGCGCTGCTCCCCAAGCAGCTGCGCCAGTCCGGGCCTCGCCTGTCCACGCCCGGCGGCGACGGCGCGCTGGTGCCTCTGAACGACGCGCGCGACGAGTTCCTGCGCCGCTACGTGGCCCGCGCGCTGTCGATGGCGTCGGGCAACGTGGCTGAGGCGGCTCGCCTCGCGGGCGTCGATCCGTCCAACTTTCGCCGGGTGATCAAGCGCTTGGAGTCGGGGGAGAGCAGCGACTCGTGAGGCTCAGGCCGCCTGAGCCGGCGGCGGGGGCAGCTGGGTATCGCGGCAGGACACCCGGAGGCGGGTGACCGCCTCCTTGCGGAGCTGGCAGACCCGCGCCTCGGTCACGCCGAGTCGGGCGCCGATCTCACGCAACGTCAGGTCGTCTCCACAGCTGAGGTCCAGCACGGTCCGGAGCCGATCCGGCAGCACCTCCAGCGCCGTGCGGAAGCGCAGGGCGCGCTGGTGCTCTTCGAGCTCCGCTTCGGGGTGCAGGGCGGGACTGGCCACCGGCAGGAGCGAGTCACCCGCGCCCATGCTCACCCGGCCCGTGCGCGTGGTGCGCGAGCGCAGCACCGCGAACTCGGCGGGCGAAATACCGAGCTCGGCGGCGAGCTCCTCGGTCTCGGGCTGACGCCCGAGCCGCCGGGTGAGCTTGCGCTCGGTGGCGGCCAGGTTGGCGGCCAGGCCGCGCTCGGTGCGCGTGAGCGGGTCGGCGGCGCGCAGCTCGTCCAGCATGGCCCCGACCGCGCAGCGCAGCGCGTAGCCGTCGAACAGGCTCGGCTCGCCGCCCTTCCAGTTGGCGAGGGCCTTGGCCAGCCCCAGATTGCCGGCGCCGATCAGCTCCTCCACCTCGATGTGAGCAGGCAGGCGGCGCTTGAGCCGGAAGGCGGCGGCGCGCACCATCGCGCACAGGGAGGTCAGGTCTCGGGGTTGCTCGGCGGTGGGGGCGGCGCTCACGTTCATGGTGCGTACCGAGTTTGCAGGACGCGTGCCACGAGGTATTCAGCTCCGTGGTGCCGCTTTCTGTCGTGGCCCCGAGGTCGGACCGCGGTGAAACTGACCCGAGCGGGTAGTTTCGACCCGAACCGCACCCGAATCCCACGCTGCGTCAGAAGCTGGCATACTCAGGAGTTGATCGTCGGATTGAGTCATGGCGGAACGCCCATCAGAAGAAGAGCACTTCCGTGCGCTAGTCGAGACCACGAGCGACTGGCTGTGGGAGGTCGACGAGGCGGGGGTCTACACCTACGCGAGCCCGAGCGTGCAGGAGCTGCTCGGCTATCCGCCCAGCGAGGTGGTGGGCAAGACACCCTTCGATTTCATGCCGCGCGAGGAAGCGGAGCGGGTCCGAGAGCTGTTCCAGCCGCACCTCGAGCGCCCGATGCCGCTCCGGTCCCTCGTGAATCTCAACCGTCACCGCGACGGCCGACTGCTGTGGCTCGAGACCCGGGCGGTCCCCGTCTTGGACGCCGAGGGCAAGCTGCTCGGCTATCGCGGCGTGGACCGAGACGTCACCGACCGCGTCAGGGCCGAAGAGCACCTCAAGCGCGCCAACCAGGAGCTGCGGCTGATCAGCGCGACGAACCACGCGGTGATCCACGCCAAGACCGAGGAGGACCTGCTGGTCGAGGTGTGCCGCATCGCGATGAACGAGGGTGGCTACGACCTGGCGTGGGTGCGCCTCCACGATGAGCAGGGGCGCGACGAAGAGCGCGGCCGGGAGTTCGGCTCGGTGATCTCCCTCCCCTTGCCGGGGGACGAGGGCTCGCTCGGGACGCTGAACGTCTGCTCGCGACGGCAGAACGCTTTCGACGAGCGCGCCGCGCGCCTCCTGGCGCAGCTGGCCACCGAGTTGGCCTTCGCCATCTCTGCCCATCGCGCCCGACGGCGCACCGCCGAGCTCGAGGCCGGCATGCGCAACACCGAGAAGCTCCAGGCCGTCGGCCAGCTCGCCGGCGGGATCGCCCACGACTTCAACAGCTACCTCACGGTGGTCATGAGCCTCACGGATCTGCTGCTGGCGGATCCGACCACGGGGGATCGCCAGCGCGAAGATCTGCGCGAGATCCGCGGCATGACCGAGCGCTGCGCCAAGCTCACGCGGCAGCTGCTCACCTTCAGCCGCCAGCAGCCCGTCCGAGCTCGTCCGGTGGACGTGAACGAGGCGGTGAGCTCCGCGCTGGCGCTGGTCCGCACGCTGCTCGGCGAGCGTGTGACGGTACGCCTCGACCTCGCACGGAACGCGGGCAAGGTGCTGGTCGACCCTGGTCACCTCGAGCAGGTGCTCATGAACCTGGTGGTCAACGCCCGAGACGCGATGCCGGATGGAGGGACGCTCGAGGTAGCCACGCGTCCCGCGGGCCAACTGCTCGGCGACAAGGGCTTCCTGCAGCTCGTCGTCTCCGACACGGGCTGTGGCATGGATGAAGCCACGCGCAGTCACGTGTTCGAGCCCTTCTTCACGACCAAGGCGCACGGCACCGGCCTCGGGCTGTCGACCGTGTACGGGATCGTACAGCAGAACGGAGGCAGTATTCGCGTCGACAGCGCGCCGGGACAAGGCACCCGCTTCTCGATCCTACTCCCGCTCGCGGCGACGGACTCGGCGCTCGCCTCGAGTACGCCGCCTCCGGGGCCGACTCTGCTGCAGGGCACCGAGCAGCTGCTGCTGGTCGAGGACGAGGCCGTCGTGCGCCGGGCAGCGGTGCGCATCCTGCAGCGCAACGGCTACCGGATCCTGGAGGCGTCCTGCGTACGGGAGGCCCTCGAGGTGACCGACTCGACCTTGAGCGAGATCGATCTGCTGGTCACCGACATGGGTCTGCCGGACGGGGACGGCCGGCAGGTCGCCGATGCCTTGAGCCAGCGCCGCCCCCAGCTGCGGGTGCTGTTCACCTCCGGCTACGTCGCCACCCATGGCGGCTCGGCGCCCAACGTACGCCCGGACGAGCACTTCTTACCCAAGCCCTTCGCCGCGCAGTCGCTGCTGCGAGCGGTGCGCGGCGCGCTCACCGGCGGCGCCCCCTCCTGAGTTGCGTCGCGCGACGCGGGCCGGTTCGCGCTAAGCTCGGGCCATGCACCTGCCTTCGCGACTGGCCACCACCCTCGTGCTCCTGACCGCGCTCGTCACCGGGGGGTGCAGCGACGACGCCGAGGGCTCGGGTGGCTCCGGGGGCAGCGGTGCCGGCCCCGCGATCCCGGCGCCGGGCACGCTCGAGATTGTCGAACCCGGTGCGCCCACCATCTGCTCCCGGGGCACACCCTTCCGCTTCGCCGCGGCGGGAGGCGACCCCAAGAAGCTGGTGATCGACTTCCAAGGTGGCGGTGCGTGCTGGAACGCCTTCACCTGCTCGATCGCCGACGCCATCTTCACGGCCGAGGCGCCGAGCGCTGCCGAGCTGCAGGCGCGGTTCGAGGGCAAGCAGTACCGGGGCATCTACCAGCTCGACGACGCGTCGAACCCAGTGGCAGGGTGGACGCTGATCCACATTCCGTACTGCACCGGGGACGTGCACTGGGGCGACGCCACCGTGGAGTATTCGGCCGACGTCACCATCCGGCACAACGGCTTCACCAACGCACAGACGGTGCTGGCGTGGGTGTACGAGCGCTACCAGCCAGAGGAGATCTTGGTGACCGGCTGCAGCGCCGGCGCCTACGGGGCCATCGGTCACGCCGCGTTCATCGCCAAGCAATACCCGGACGCGAAGCTCCGGCTCGTCGCGGACTCGGGCTGCGGCATCGTGAGCGAGTCCTTCTTCAAGGAGAGCTTCCCGAGCTGGAACGCGCAGCTACCCACGTTCGTGACCGGCCTGGCGGGCAAGGACATCCTGACCCTCGACATCGTGGAGCTCTACACGGCGATCGCCGCCGACTTCCCGAACGCTCGCTTCGCCCAGCAGACCACGGCCTTCGACAAGGATCAGACCGGCTACTACACGGCGATGGGCGGCGCAGAGGCGGACTGGTCGCCCAAGATGCTCCAGTCTCTCGCGGACATCAGCGCCGGCACGCCCAACTTCCGCTACTACTTGTCACCGGGGCCCGTACACTGCCTGCACCCCTACGACCTGTTTTATGGCCGTGAGTCGGCGGGCACCAAGTACACGGACTGGCTCTCGAGCTTCATCGGCGGCCCGGAGGCGCCCGCTACCGTCGCCTGTCAGGGTGCGGCTTGCAGCGAGGATGCCTTCTGCAGCGCGTGCCTGGCTGGCACTTCGCAAGACGCCGCCTGCAAGTGGTGTAGCGACTGACGGCGGGTAAGGGAGCTAGCCGCTCGAGCCGAGCTGCGCCATCAGCTCGCGGTTCTTGGCCACCGCCCGCAGGAACGCGGGCCGCGTCTTGTAGGCCGCCTGCCAGGCCTTGAACGTCGGGAGCGGCGGCACGGCTCCGGCGGAGACACCCCACGCGATCTGAGAACCGAGCACCACGTCCGCGGCGCTGAAGCGCTCCCCGAGCAGGAACGGGCCGGGGGACAAGGCAGCCTCCAGCGTGTTCATCACCGCCTCGAACGTTCCATAACCGAGGGTGCCGGGTTGAGTGGGCGCGGGGCGCTCGAACATGCGGTCGGTGATCGCGTACTCCAGGCAGCCGGCGCCGAAGAACAGCCAGCGCAGATAACTGCCCCGGAGTGGATCGTCGAGGCGCGGGGCGAGCTCCGCCTCCGGAAACGCGTCCGCGAGATACGCGCAGATGGCGGGGGTCTCGCTGACCACGACGCCGCGGTGAACGATGGCCGGCAGCTTGCCCATGGGGTTCAGCGCCAAGAACTCCGGGGCCTTGTGCTCGGCGCGGTCGAAGCGGAGCAGGTGAACCTCGTACCGAGCACCCACCTCTTCCAGCAGCCAGCTCACGATGCGGCCCCGCGACATGGGGTTGTGATAGAAGATGACGGCGTCGGTCATGGCCAGGCCTCGTGCGGGGACCGGGCCCCGATGGCAGGTTCAGCGCAGGTTCAGCGCAGGTTCACGCCGCCGGTGACGCGCGGGGAGACGCGCCGAGGGCGCCTGCTCGTTCCGGCGCGCGACGCTCCGCGCGTGCGCCCGGAGTTGCCCGTGGCACCAGGACCCGGCGGCTCGATCTCGGTGGGCAGCGGTGCCGGCGCGGTGGCCTCGGCGGCTAGCTTGCGGGCGCGCGTCTTCACGCGACGGACGACCTTCTTGACGCGACGCACGGCCTTCTTGGCGGCCTTCTCGACGCGCCGCGCGACCTTCTTGGCCCGGGTAGCGACTCGCTTGGCGGCGCTGCGCGCCTTCTTCTTGGTCTTCTTCTTGGTCTTCTTCGCGGGCGCCTTGGACGCCGCAGCGCGAGCGGTTCGTTTGGCGCCCCGCTTCTTGGGGGTGCTCTGAGCCTTCTTTGTCGTCTTCTTCGTTGCCATCGCGGTAGCGTCGCTCACGTCACGGGAGCACGTCAAGGACGTCAGCGCACGTCGGACCGCGCCAGCACCTCCAGGATGGCCGCGAGCGCGTCGTGCAGTGCGCTCATTCGCTTGCCGCCCACGTGGCTCTCGAGCTCCGCTCCGAGCTCCGCGAGCAGGGCCAGTCCGGCGTGGATCTGGCGCCGGCCATGGGGCGTGAAGCGGACTAGCTTGGCGCGACCGTCGCTCGGGTCCGCGACCCGCTCGAGCACGCGCAGCTGCACCAGATCGTCGACCAGCTGCCCGACGGCTTGCTTGCTGATGCCGACGCGGCGCGCCAGCTCGGTGGAGCGAGTACCGTCGAGATCCACGTGGGGCAGGAGCCAGGTGTGGGCCGCGCGCAGCTGAACCCGCGCGCCGCGGCGCGCTCCGCGGGACACCGCGACGTCGTTCACCAGGCGGGCGCACTTGAATAATAGCTGCAGGGTCGAGGCCTGCTTGGTCTGCTCCAAGAGCTGCAGGGACTCGGCGGCTCGGCGGGAGGCCATCACAGCTAGTAAAGCAGACTTGACCAAGTAGTCAAGTTGGTTTATCAATGGCTCCGGAGGTCTCGCCCATGCTCGTTCCCCTCGCTCAGGACATCTGGCACGTCAGCGCGCCCGTGAAGCTCCCCGCCGGCGCGCGCCTCGACACGCGGATGACCGTGGTCCGCCTCGCGTCCGGCGACGTCCTGCTGCACTCCCCGGTCCGGATGGCTCCGGAGACGCAGGCGGCGGTCGCTGCCATCGGCCCGGTGCGCTTAGTGATCGCGCCCAACCTGTACCACCACCTGTTCGTGGGGCACGCCCTCGCGCAGTTCCCGGACGCGAAGCTGTTCGCGCCGTCGGGCCTGGCGCAGAAGCGGCCGGACCTGCCGCTACCAGGTCTTCTCTCGGGCGACCCGCTGCCTGGGGTCGACGGCGAGCTCGTTCAGGTCTTGGTAGAGGGCGCACCCAAGATGAACGAGGTCGTGTTCTTTCACCAGCCGTCGGGGACGCTGATCACCAGTGACCTGGTGTTCAACGTGCTCCACCCCGAGGGTCTGATGACGCGCCTGGTGATGTCCCTGATGGGCACCAACGGCCAGCTGGCCAAGAGCCGCATGTGGGGCATGTTGGTCAAGGACCGAGCCGCGTTCGACGCAAGCGTCGCGCGCATCCTCACTTGGGACATCGCTCGCTTGATCATGGCTCACGGCGACGTGGTGGAGCAGAACGCCGGCGCGGAGCTCGCTCTTGTGCTCGCCTGACGGTCACTCATCGACGCTGACCACGCACTTTACTCCACGGTGGGGGTGCAGTGACCCTCACCCCGGAAGTGTCCCAGGGTGGAGACTAGCGCGCTGATGAACCCACGCAGGTCGTCGATGTTCGCCGCGCCGGTCTGATACGAGCCCGCGGGAATGTCGAACAGCTTGACCGCAGCCAGCTCCTCCAGGGTCACCGCACCATCCTGATTCGTGTCTGCAGACGCGATGGCGTCGAATCGCAGTACGGCAGTCTCGGCGGACAGGTCGTCGTAGAAGAAGTGATCACCGTGGATGGTCAGCTCCGCGGTGACCTTGGCTCCATTGGCGAGCACGACGCCTTCTTCTTCCTTGCCATCGATGTCGGCGGTGCATTCCGAATAGGTAGTGCTCTCCGTGAAGCCCCAGGCGAAGGTCTTCGTGTCGCTGCCCCGAGTGGCGCTGCCCGTGACGTATACGGCGTATCCGGCCTGCTTCATCAGGTCGAGGTCGGCCTGGGTGGCCGTGGAGCCAAGCGTGGTATCGGCAGTCGCCGCGGGGATGCGAAACCCGACGCGGTTCCAGTGCTTGGCGCCGATGCCAGCCGCCGTACCGACGGCGTGGGGGCCGGGCTTGGTCATGTCGAACAGCGTCAGAGCACTCAACCGCGCCCCTTCATTGCCTTTGTCGTCCGCGACGCGCACGTCGCCGAGCACGACCAGGAACTTGTCGAACTTCGCCGCCCAACCGTCCTCGATCTCGTCAGCGGGGATGCCGTCCTCCACGAACTCCTCGCCGTAGGTGGTGAAAGCCAAGTCCGCCTTGCCGGTAGTGCCGGCCGGATCGTCATCGAAGCCGCAAGCAGGCAGCAGGAGCAAGGCAACGAGTCCAGAGTATCTGCTGTTCATCGGGTTGGCTCTCTCTGAGTCAGTTCTCGTAGCTGAAGCGGTAGGCCGCCGCCTTGCGTAGTCCGTGAATGAACGCCTTGTGTGGGGAGGTTCCACGCTCGAGCACCGCCGTGCCGGACGCGTCCAGCGTCACCGCGGCGAAGTCGATTTGATCGAGCCATAGAGGCAGGTTGACGGTGACGACGACCGTGCCGCTCGCGCGCACCTCGGCTTCCTCGAAGGCGCAGCCCTCGACGACCAGCTTGCCGGTGGCGTCGAGCAGGTCTTGGACATCCGCGAAGGCGACGAAGGGGCGCTCTTGACCGAGGACGGTTGCGCTGCCCTCGACCAAGACGACGTGGCCGTCGAGGGCGGAGGAGACCGGGCCTGCGCTCCCTTGACCGAAGCTGAAGGTCGCCGAGCGATACTGGCCCGTCACTCCTCGACCGGCGGGGAAGTCCGCAGGACCGGCGAGCAAGTCCACGGACCACTCGCTCAGCATCTCGCCGTTGTTGTCCCCGGGCTGATAGTGACCCGGGTGCGCGAAGGCCGACCTCACTACGGACAGCGCGGGCCCTCGCGCCTCGATGGGCGCGCCTTGGAAGTAGTACAGCGGCCCGGTCGCCAGCAATGCCTGGGTCAGCACCACGCCGTAGCCCGCGCCCGTCGTGAAGCCCGCGGCGGTGACATCCACGGACCTGAACTGCGTGGCGAGCGTCACGCGCTTTCCGCTGGTGGCGTCGCTCTGGCTGCTGCAGCCCGGCAGGGTCAAGAGGGCAGGACTGCCCAGGAAGCAGCCCAGTGAGCAGAGTAGCGCGACGGGCCGTGGCCCCAAACGGCGCTCCGTCATCCTTCGATGCGACTTCATAGGTATACCCACAAGGACATCATCACCGTCCGCGGAGCGCCCGCGGTCAAGTGACGTGCCGGTAGGAGCGACGGCGCGGCGGCCCGCTCGAAGTTCGACGCGTACACGAACTCGCCGTCGTTCCACTGCGCACCGAGCACGTTGAAGGACTCGAGCTTCAGCTCCACTTCTCTCAGACGCACGCTGGCCTGCGCGTCGACCAAGAGGACGTCGTCGCCGAACTCACCGAAGGGCAGCGGCCGGCGGTAGAGGGTGCTGGTGCCAACGCCCACCTTGCCGAGCAGTGAGCGCCTGCCCACGTGGGCCAGCTCCCCACGCACCGCAACATCCGTGCGCACGACCATTTGTGGGACGAAGGGCACCAACGCGCCCTTCTCCGCTCGCGGCCCACCGTCCTGCTGAAACGTAGCTTGGGTGTAGGTCGCACCCAACGCGGAGGTGAACCACGTGACGGGTTCGGCGACGAGGTCCGCCACGCCGCCGATTCGCAGGGTTGAGGGCACGGCTTCGTTGCGCGCCGTCGTCTCGTCGAACACGACGTCCTCACTGAGGCCCGTGCGAAAGGCGGCGAGGGACGCTCGGAGACGTTTGCCGTCCTGGTAGCGCACGCCCGCCTCCACCGCGGAAACCTGCGTGAAGGGGGTGGTCTGGCCGTTGGCCAGGCTGCGCGCTTGGGGGGAGCGGAAGCCTTCTCCGTAGCTGACCTGGGTGCTCAGGCCCGGGAGCAGGGCGACATCCAGAGTGAGCTTGTTGCCGAGGTGGACACCCTGGCTCGAGCGCGTCTCGCCCCCCACGGCTTCATGGTTCCGAGTCGAGAAGGACAACCCGTCCGCCCGCATGCCGCCGCGCAAGGCGACCCGCTCGATGGGGTGCACGCTTGCATCGAAGTAGCCACCCACGCCAGATGCACGAATGTCGGCCAGCACCGGCGTGGCGACGACACTCCCGTCTTGCACGTTCACCCGCCGGTAGGCCTGCTCGATGAAGTCGCTGCGGCCGAAGACGCCGACCTCGACGCTGTCCTGGCGCGACAGGATCTCCACCCGGCGACGCAGCGACGCCGTCAGACCGAGGGTGGTCGCGTCGTTGAGCTGCGACGTGGCGTCCCCATTGACGCTGTCTTGCAGGTAGCCAGTGAAGTTCGAACGAAGCTCCATCGAACGACGCACGACGTAGGGCGCGACCGAGAGCTGCCAGTCGTCGCCACCGCTCTCCAGCTCCGCCACGAACTGACTTCGGCTGGCGTGTCCGCCTTGGTTGGTGTCGTAGCTTCCGAAGCGGTCGATGCGACCGTTCTCCAGGTCATCCTGCCGCACGACGCCCGCGCTGCCGAAGCGACCGGCGTAGGTGGAGGCCATCAGGCGCAGGGACGAGTCGCGACCGAGCGGCGTGCCCACCTGACCCACGGCGGAGGCGCGCTCCGCCGCTCGGCCGTCGCCGAAGCCGTCGGTTCGGTACACCTCCGCCGCGCCAAAGCTGTCTTCAGGCTGCCCCACGGGCCGAAACGCCACAAAACCACGGCGAGAGCCGAAGGTGCCCGCGGTCGCGGAGGCGGTCGTGCCGGGCTCGTCGAAGCCCAGCTCGAAGCGCAGGGTTCCGGCGACCGCGAAGTCTCCCTGGCGCGGGGAGAATGCTCCCGGCTCGGCGCGCAGGCTCTTGACCACTTCGGGCATCAAGAAGTGCAAGTCTGCGTAGCCCTGGCCATGCACGTTGCTCACGTCGTTGACAGGCGCGCCGGCGACCCAGATCTCCAAGTCTTGACCGTGCACGGAGTCGAAGCCGCGGAAGAAGATCTGATGCGCTTTGCCTTCGCCGCTGTGCTGCGTGACGAAGACTCCGGGGATCGTCCTCAGCAAGTCGCTCGCCGTGCGGTGAGGCGCGGCCGAGAGCACCTTGCGCGAGCGCTCCACTTCGGAAGCAGCGCGGGCGCGCCGCTGTCCCTCCACGCGGACCGTTCGCTGGTGCTGCTCCTCGCCGTGTCCGAGCACCTCGAGGGGCTGGTCCGGTGCGGCGTCAACTGGGGGATGGACATGCGGTGCGCCGTGAGGAGCGTGCCGGTGTACCAACGGCTTGCCGGGCTCTCGCGGCTCGCCTACGAAACGCACCACTGCCCGCACGATGGCGCGCACCGCGCCATTGGGACCTATTGCCGGACGGAATCGCCAGGTTCGCGCGGTCCGAATCGCAATCGAGTCGAAGGGTTCGCCGAGGCTCACCTCCACGATGGCGGCCTCGACGCTGCCATCGGCGGCGACGGTGAGCCGCAAGGGCACCACCAAGTCGTGGGGCGACTCGTGACCGGGAGGCCAGGGGGCGGTGGGTTGGTGGAGCGCCCTGGGCGGCTCGAGCTCGTGCGCCCGCCCGAGCCCTGCGACCAGCGTCACGGCCAGCGCTGCCAGCAGGGCAAAGCCCGAGTCGGGACGCATCGCCGTGCGGAGTAGCAGACCTCGGGTGTCGGTGCTACGAAATCGTAATCTCGTGCTACGCCGTTGGCACGTTTAGCTCCGGCACGAACTGTGCAACTGACGCTGGCACACCGATAATTGACGGGGATACTGACTCGCATCCGGCACAACTGTGCCGCTAGGACGGCACCTCTTGGCCCAACACCGACGACTCCGATCACCCTTTCTGATCACTGTGGCCCTGAGCGGGATCGCCGCCTGCGGCGGTAGCACCTCCGGGGACTCGAGCGGCGGCTCCGCGGGCGCTGGCGCGACGGGGGGTTCGAGCGGCAGCGGCGGTTCGGCCCAGGCGGGCTGTCCCAGCTCTTTCCCCAGCAATGGGGCGAGCTGCTCGCTGCCGAGCGGCTCGTGGTGTGCGTACCCGAACCAGAACCCGTGCTGCACCGACTTCATGGCTCAGTGCCTCGACGGGCAGTGGATGGCGACTCCGGCGTCCTGCAACCCGCCGCCCCCCCCTCCCTGCCCCAGTGAGGTGCCCGAGCCGGGCAGCGCCTGCGGCTCGAGCGACGCGTGCGGCTCCGGGCAGCAGTATTGCGGGTACGAGCAGTGCGCGGACGGCTCGACGCGTCTCGAAGCGCAGTGCGTCTACGGCGCCTGGACGGTGAGCGAACCCAAGTGCGCGCCTCCGCCCTGCGAGGGGCTCTCGGCCTGCCAGTGCTTCGATCGAGCGGACTGCAAGGCGCTCAGCGACTCGTGCATCTGCCCCTGCGACTACGAGTGCGCGGGCAAACCACCGTGCAGCTGCGCCTGCGGTGGCGGCGAGTATCTGGGCTGCGCCACGGCAACTCCATAGCGGACCGCGGCTGAAGATCCTGTAGGCTCCCCGCGTGGGTGAAATCGCCGTCGAGCGCAGCGTAGAGTGCAAGGCCAGCGCCCGCGCGCTCTGGCCATTGATCACGGATACCGAGCGCGTCAATCGCGTCATCGGGCTCGGCCGCATCGAGCTGTCGCCGAACGACGACGACTCGGCGGCTCGCTACCTGGTCAAGACCGTGTCCGGCGGCTTTCCGCTCGAGTACGAGGAGCGCCCCTACGAGTGGGTCGAGCCCGAGCGCTTCAGCGTCAAGCGCATCGTGCGCCGGGGACTACTCCGGACCATGGACAATCGCTTCATCCTGGAGCCCAGCGGAGACGGCACGCGAGTGACCGTGCGCGTCGCGGTGGTGCCCAAGTTCGGCGTGATCGCGCCCATAGTGCGGCTGCAGGTCGCTCGCTTCGTCGGGCGCCTGGCCAACTTCGTCGAGCGCATGGACGAAGAAGCCAGTGGTGGCGGCGTCCTGACCAGCGACGACTCGCGCATCGACGCCGAGGGGCTCGACCGGCTCGCCAAGGGACTGTTCGACAGCACGAGCGGCGACGAGCTCGTCGCTGCGCAGAAGCTGGTCGAGCTGATCCGCACGGGCGCCGATCAACGCGTCGATCGCATTCGGCCCTACGAGCTGGCGCGCAGCTGGGGCCTGCCCGACCGCGCGGTGCTCGAGGCGTGCTTGCAGGGGGTGAGCGCCGGCGTGCTCGAGCTGATGTGGGATCTGGTGTGCCCGAGCTGTCGTACCGCGTCCGAGCGCATGCGCGCGCTCTCCGCCCTCGGAGCGCACGCGCACTGCCAGCTGTGCGACATCTCGTACGATCTCGATTTGGACCGCGCCGTGGAGGCCACGTTTCGTCCCCCCGACTCGCTACGTACCGTGGACGAGGGGCCCTACTGCATCGGTGGGCCGGCTCGGACGCCGCATGTCTTGGTCCAGGCCATCTTGCCGCCGGAGCAGACCGTGGAGCTCGCGGCGCCCCTGAGCGCGGGTCGCTACCGGCTCTTCGTTCGCGGCGGGCCGGCCGCGATCTTGCGAGTGCACGACGATGGCGCCGAGGGGCTCGACTCAGTCGCGAGCGAGGCGGGTCTAGAGCCCGCGCAGGCCGACGTGAGGCCAGGCGCGCTCTTGCGGGTGCGGAGCAGTCACGCGCGCGAGCGCCACGTGAAGCTCGAGCGGGTGGATTTCGCAGGGGACGCCGCCACCGCCCACGACATCAGCATGCTGCCGGCGTTTCGTAGCCAGTTCGCGAGGGAGGTGCTCCGGCCGGGACTGACCTTGCGGATCGCGCGAGTCGCTTTGTTGTTCACGGACCTGACCGGCTCGACGGCGCTGTACACGGCGATCGGCGACGCCAAGGCGTTTGGCGTGGTTCAGGATCATTTCGAGCTGCTCCGCGCCGTGATCGCCGAGTTCTCGGGTACGATCGTCAAGACCATCGGCGACGCCGTGATGGCGGCCTTCGCGAGCGAGGCGGACGCCGTGCGCGCGGCCGCCGCCATGCACGCTCGGTTTCCGGCGTTTCGACGCGGGAGCGAAGACGCCACGGGCGTGACGCTCAAGATCGGCCTGCACGCCGGCGCGTGCTACGTGGTAACCGCCAACGGCGTGTTGGACTACTTCGGTCAGACCGTCAACATCGCGGCGCGCCTGCAGGGCGCCGCCGGCGCTGGTGAGCTGGTGTTGACGGAAGAGCTCACCGAGACCGCGCTGCGGGAGGGGTGGCTCGCACCGGACGCCCCACGCGAGGCCTTCGAAGCGCAGCTCAAGGGGCTCGCGCGCTCCCTGGCCGCCGTTCGCATGCGACTCGACGCGGGAGGCTAGCCCTCGAGAGCTGTCGCGGGTTCGACGGCTCCTTCATGCTGTCGCTGGAGGTCGATTCTTCGCCGACCTCTAGCTGCGGGTACACACGACCGCGGGACCGGCCACCGTGGCGCAGCCGCAGGTGGTGGTCTGAAACTCGCTCGTCTTGGTGTATCCGCTAGGGCACGCCGTCGCGCAGTTGTCACTGCAGCACGCCTGCACCGTGGCGAGACACGCGCGCTCGCACAGAAACCCGTTCACGCAGTAGGGGCAGTTCGTCCCGCACTCGGGATCGCAGATCAGGGTCTTGCTCCGGAAGTAGCCCGCGGGGCACTGAGCCTGAGTGTTGGCGCAGATCTTGGCCGGCGAGTGCTGCACCGGGATGTGACTGACGCCGTTCGCCGGATCGCACACGTCCGTAGTGCAGCTGTTGCCATCATCCAGCGCCAGGGGCTGGCCCGGCTGACACACGCCTTGGGCGTCGCAGATCTCGGCGCCGTTACAGACGTTGCCATCGCTGCAAGAAGCGCCCGGGGTGACGCTGTGCTCGCAACCCGCGAGGCTGCACACGTCGGCGGTGCAAGGGTCCCCGTCGTCGCAGTCGTTCGGGCACTTGGCCGTGGCGCCGTCCTGCAGGGCCGAGTCGACGGCGGCGTCTGTCGCGGCCTCGAGGCCCGCGTCCTGCAGTGGTCTCCCCTCCTCGATCCCGAGCACCGACTGGCACCCCGCCAGCAGCCAGAGCAGAGCAGCAAGACGGCGCTTCACTGACGCAATTCAAGCACGTTTCGCGACCTGGTGACAGGCACGGACCCCGCCGTGCCCTGGCGCGCTCAGCCGTCGTGGCCGCGTCGGACCGACAGGAGACCGACATCCCCGACCGCGAGGGGCGTCAACTCTCGCCTTGGCTGAGCACCCAAGCGTGTCGGACGTCTTGACCGCGCACCATGAACACCACCATCTCGGCGACGTTCGTGGAGTGGTCCGCGATGCGCTCGATGTACTTGCCGATGGACTGCAGCCGCGTGGCTCGATGCACGCACTGCGGGTCGTCCATCATCACGTTGACGAGCTCTGGGAAGAGCTGCGCGTAGGTGGCGTCCACGATGCTGTCACGTTCGATGACCTCTTCGGCCTTCTCCGCGTCCGAGTCAACGAAGGCGTCGAGGGCGTCGTGGAGCATCTGGCTAGCTACCTCTCCCATCTTCTCGATGGTTCCGACCGCCGTCAGCGGCGGCTCCTCGACCAGCTCGGTCACGCGCTCGCACACGTTCACCCCCAGATCGCCGATGCGCTCGAGATCCGTCACCAGCTTCATGGTGGTGGTGATGAAGCGGAGATCCGAGGCCACGGGCTGACGGCGCGCGAGGATGCGCAGGCACAGCTCGTCGATGTCGAGCTCGAGCTGATCCACGTCGCGGTCCAACCCCATGGTGCGGCGAGCCAGCGGGCCATCGCGGGTGGTGAACGCCTTGAGCGCCGTGCCCACCAGCTCCTCCACCTTGGCGCCCATCAGCAGGATGGACTCGCGCAGCTTTCGTAGCTCGGCTTCGTACTCTCGGTCGGTGTGTCTCAAGTCCATGAGCTGAACCGGTGGGGCTCAGCTCGTGATAGCACCTTCCGCCGCCGTCGCCCAAGGGCGCGGGGACTGTCGCGCTCGTAGCCCCGCTCAGCCGAAGCGACCCGTGATGTAGTCCTCGGTCCGCTTCTCGGCAGGCCGGGTGAAGATCACGTTGGTCTCGTCGTGCTCGATGACCTCGCCCATGTAGAAAAAGGCCGTGAAATTGGCCACCCTCGCGGCCTGCTGCATGTTGTGGGTCACGATCACGATGGTGTAGCGCTCCCGCAGCTCGTGGATCAGCTCCTCCACTCGGGCCGTGGCGATGGGGTCGAGGGCCGAGCAGGGTTCGTCCATCAGCAGGACCTCGGGCTCGAGGGCCAGCGCACGAGCGATGCACAGCCGCTGCTGCTGGCCCCCCGACAGGCTCGTCCCGGAGCGGTCGAGGCCGTCCTTGACCTCGTCCCAAAGCGCGACCTGACGCAGGGCGCTCTCGACCAACGCCTTCGGATCGGCGGGACGCACGCCGTTGAGCTTGAGCCCTGCGAGCACGTTGTCGCGGATGGTCATGGTGGGAAACGGGTTCGGCTTCTGAAACACCATCCCGACGCGTCGGCGCAGGCGAACCGGGTCGACGGCCTTGTCGTAGACGTCTTGCTTCTCCAATACGACTCGGCCCGCGACGCGGGCCCCCGGCACCACCTCGTGCATGCGGTTGAGGCAGCGGATGAACGTGGACTTCCCGCAGCCCGATGGTCCGATGATGGCGGTGACCTTGCGATCCACGATGGGCAGATCGATACCGTGCAACACCTCCGTCGCTCCGAAGTACGCCCGCAGCTGCTCGGCTCGCATCTTGATGGGCGCCGCCGCCAGGGCCACCCCTCGGGTAGCGTCGGGTCTGGACTCGAGGCGGGGCTCGGCTCGGCCCTGCGACTTGGACTCAGCGGGGCGAGCCATGGGCAGTAGTTCGGTGGACGCAATCATAGGGCATCGTGCTCGGTTGGAGGCAAGCTTGGGTCTAGCAGCCGGGCAGGGCCGGCGCGGGGCGAGTCCACGACTTCTGTGTGACAAACGAGTGACAGACCGGGCAGATGTTTCTCAGCTGTCACGAAGTCGCCACGACGCGGACGCCGGGTCCGAGCAGGTTGCCGGGCGCCAAGGCAAGAACAGGAGCCCCCCATGTCTACCCAGCATTCCGCCCTCGCGGCCTGCGCAGCCGTCGCCCTGCTGCTCGGCTGCAGCAAGAAGAGCGCCGAGGTCATCAGCATCGACGGCTCGAGCACGGTGTTTCCCATCACCGAGGCGGTCGCCGAAGAGTTCCAGAAGGAGAACGCCGGAGCGAGAGTCACGGTCGGTATCTCGGGCACGGGCGGCGGCTTCAAGAAGTTCTGCACGGGCGAGACGGACATCTCGGACGCTTCTCGGCCGATCAAGCCCAGCGAGGTGGAGCTCTGCAAGAAGCACGGCGTCGAGTACGTCGAGCTGCCCATCGCCTTCGACGGCATCACGATCATCGCGAACCCCAAGAACGACTGGGCCAAGCACATCACGGTGAAGGAGCTGAAGAAGATCTTCGAGCCCGAGGCGCAGGGGAAGGTCACCAAGTGGAGCGAGGTCCGCGAGGGCTGGCCAGACAAGCCGCTTCGCCTGTTCGGGGCTGGCGTAGATTCCGGAACCTACGACTACTTTACCGAGGCGGTGGTGGGCAAGGAGCACTCGAGCCGAGGTGACTTCACCTCGAGCGAGGACGACAACGTCATCGTGCAGGGCGTGGCCGCCGACCCGTACACCCTCGGCTTCCTGGGCTTCGCGTACTACGAGAACAGCAAGAGCAAGCTGCGCGCCATCCCCGTGGACGACGAGAAGGCGGACAACGGCGACGCCCCGACGGAGCCCACGATGGAGACGATCCGCACCGGGACCTATCAGCCCCTGAGCCGCCCGGTGTTCATCTACGTCTCGACCAAGTCCCTGGACAAGCCGATCGTCGCGAAATTCGTGGATTTCTACATGACCCGGGGCGAGGAGCTGGTCAAGGACGTGCACTACATCCCGCTCCCCTCTCGCGGCTACGAGCTCGCCAAGGCCCGCGCTCACAAGCGCGTGACCGGTTCGCTGTTCGGCGGCAAGGGCTCGCAAATCGGCGTGTCCATCGAGAAGCTGCTCGAAGGCTCCTGAAGCGCGCGATGTCCAAGGACGTCTCCATCATCGGTCGCGAGCCCTGGAGCGAGCGAGTCGCCCGCAGCGCGTTCTTGGTGTGTGGCGCGCTCAGCATCTTCGTGACGGCCGGCATCGTGTTCGTGCTCGTCTCGCAGAGCTGGGGCTTCTTCGCCGAGGTGTCTCCCTGGCAGTTCCTGGGCGACACCCAGTGGACCCCGCTGTTCGCGGACAAGCACTACGGCATCTGGCCGCTGCTGACGGGCACGCTGCTCACCACGGCGATCGCCGCGGCGGTCGCGCTGCCTACGGGATTGTTCGCGGCGATCTACCTGAGCGAGTTCGCGACGCCCCGCGCTCGGCAGCTCCTCAAGCCGGCGCTGGAGGTGCTGGCTGGGGTTCCCACCGTGGTGTACGGCTACTTCGCGCTCACGTTCCTGACGCCGCTCTTGCAGCGGGTCGTACCCGGCCTGGCGGGCTTCAACGCGCTCAGCCCGGGAATCGTGATGGGGCTCATGATCGTGCCCATCGTCGCCTCGCTCAGCGAGGACGCGCTGTTCGCCGTGCCACCGAGTCTCCGGGAGGGCGCGTACGCGCTGGGCGCCGGTCGCCTGGCGACGACGTTCCGAGTCGTGGTGCCCGCGGCCGTTTCGGGTATTGGCGCGTCGGTGATCCTCGGTTTCTCGCGCGCCATCGGGGAGACGATGGTGGTCGCCATCGCCGCCGGCCAGCAGCCCACGCTGACCCTCGATCCACGGGTGCCCATCGCGACCATGACCGCGTACATCGTGCAGGTCAGCCTCGGCGACACCCCCACGGGCACCACCGAGTACCGCACCATCTTCGCGGTGGGTCTCGGTCTGTTCCTGATGACCCTGGTCCTGAACTTGCTCTCGAGCTCGCTCCGCCGCCGGCTCACCGCCGGCGGTCAATCCTGAGGCCCGCCCATGTCAACACCCCCCCCCAGAGTCGAACGGGATGCGCTGGGCATCGAGCGGGTCAAGAGCCGCCGGGATCTGTTCGACCGCATCCTGATCGGGACGTCCCTCGCGGCGCTGGTGTTGCCGCTGTTCGCGCTGCTGGTGCTGTTCGGGGACGTGTTCGGGGACGCGCTACCGCGGCTGCACTGGGATTTCCTGAGCAGCTACCCGTCACGCCACGCGGCGCAAGCGGGCATCTTGCCCGCCTTCGTCGGCACGCTGTGCTTGATGGTGCTCACGGCGGCAATGACGGTTCCCATCGGCATCGGCGCCGCGATCTACCTCGAAGAGTACGCGAAGCAGAACTGGTTCAGTCGCCTCATCGAGCTGAACATCGCCAACCTCGCGGGGGTGCCGTCCATCATCTATGGGCTGCTCGGCTTGGAGCTCTTCGTCCGCGCGCTGGAGTGGGGGCGCAGCTTGCTCGCGGGCGCGGCGACGCTGTCGCTGCTGGTCCTGCCCATCGTGATCTTGGCGTCGCGGGAGGCGCTGCGCACGGTTCCGGCATCGGTCCGCGAAGCGGCGTGGGCGCTCGGCGCCGGCAGGTGGGCCGCGCTGTCGAGGGTGATCGTGCCCATGTGTCTGCCGGGCATGCTCACCGGCGTGATCCTGGCCATGGCGCGCGCCATCGGCGAGACCGCGCCGCTCATCACCATCGGCGCGCTCACCTACGTCGCCTTCCTGCCGGACTCTCTCAACAGCCCGTTCACCGCGCTGCCCATCCAGGTGTTCAACTGGGTGTCCCGTCCGCAGAGTGAATTCCACACCAACGCCGCCGCCGGCATCGTCGTGCTCCTGGTCGTGATGCTGACGCTCAACGCCGTGGCCATCCGGCTGCGGATGCGCCTGCAGAAGCGGTATCAGTGGTGACCGCGAGCGGGCAACTGCTGAAAATTCAAGCTTTTTGTCACCAGCGCCGACGGCCGACGAGCGCCCCGGATTGACGCGGCGGCGGCCCGCGTCGCAAAAGAGGCCGCGGACCGCCCGGAGTCATGCCGTGAAGTTTTTGACGTCGCAGATGATGGCGGTGCTTCAGCAGCGCGATCTGCGGAAGAACCTGAAGGCGTTCTATCGCTACGTGCTGGTGCTGATCGGCACCATCGTCGCCTACAGCCTGACGTTCCACGCGCTGATGGTCTACGAGGGGCAGGAGCACTCGTGGCTCACCGGGTTCTACTGGACGTTGACGGTGATGACGACCCTCGGGTTCGGGGACATCACCTTCCACACGGATCTGGGCCGCGCCTTCAGCATCCTCGTGTTGCTCACGGGGGTCGTGCTGCTCCTGATCGTGTTGCCCTTCACCTTCATCCGCAACTTCTACGCGCCGTGGCTAGAGGCGCAGCTGCGCTTCCGCGCGCCGCGGGAGCTGCCCGAGGACGAGCGGGATCACGTGATCTTGTGCGAGTACGACTCCATCGCACAAGCGTTGATCTTACGGCTTGACGTGCGGCAGATCCCGTATGTGGTGTTGGAGCCGGATCCGACGCGTGCGGTGGCGCTGCACGGCGACGGCGTGCGCGTGCTCGTGGGAGAGCCCGAGAGCGTCGACACCTGGCGCAACGCGCGAGCCGAGCACGCGCGGCTCGTGGTCGCCAACCTCAGTGACCCGGGCAACACCAACGTCACGCTGACGATGCGCGAGCACGCGCCGGACACTCTGCTGACGGCGGTCGCCGAAGACCCGAACGCCGTGGACATCTTGCAGATGGCCGGCGCCACCCACGTGGTGGCGCTGAAGGAGCGGCTCGGCCAGCAGCTGGCCGTCCGGGTGAACGCGGGCGCCCTGTGCGCACACGTCGTCGGACGCTACGAGGACCTGCTGATCGCTGAGCTGCCGCTGCGCGGGACGGCGATGGCCGGGCGCACGGTGCGCGACACGCGCCTGCGCGAGCTGTGCGGCGTCAACATCGTGGCGTACTGGGACCGGGGCCGCTTGCGCCCCGCTCGGCCCGACGCGGTGCTCGAGGAGAGCAGCGTCGCGGTCGTGGTGGGCACGGAGGACCAGATTGACGAGCTCAACGCCATGTTCGTGATCTATCAGGCGAATGACAACTCGGTGATCGTGATCGGCGGTGGCAAGGTGGGTCGCTCCGTTATCCAAGCGCTCAAGGAGCGCGGGATCGACGTGACCGTGGTCGAGGAGGACGAGGGCCTGCGCTCCAAGCTCGAGGGCCTCGCCGACAAGGTCGTGATCGGCGACGCTTCGAACTTCGATGTCATGAGGCAGGCCGAGATCGGAAAGGCTCCGTCGGTAGTGCTGACGACTCATGACGACGCCGCGAACATCTTCTTGACGGTGTACTGCCGTCGCCTCAACCCCAAGTCCCATATCGTGAGCCGCGTGACGCACGAACGCAACCTGGAGGCGATCCACCGGGCGGGCGCCGACTTCGTGCTCAGCGAGAGCGGCCTGGCAGCCAAGCTGCTCATCAGCGTGCTGCAGAATCGTGAGCTGGTGTTGATCGGGGAGGCGGTGGAGTTCTTCGTCGTCCCGGTGCCCCCCTGCCTGGCAGGCAAGACGCTGATGGAGAGCGGCATCGGCGCCAAGACCGGAATGAACGTAATCGCCATCCGCCGCGGGGATCAGTCCGAGAGTTCTCCGGCGGCCAGCAGCGTCCTCGCGGAAGAAGCATCCTTGGTGCTGCTCGGTACGGTGGAACAGCGGCTGGAGTTCACCAAAGCGTTCTCGGGCGGCAAGCTGGGCAAGCCGGCTGCGGGAGTCTAGACTACGGCGTCGTGCTCAAGCGCTCCGCCCGCCTGCTCGTGTCATCGGCCGCCGTCGCCGTGGATCGCGCCGTGACGCTCGCGGCTGAGCGCGCCTCCGCGGGCCGGCGCCGCAAGAACCCCGCCGAGTCCCTGGGGCACGGCGCGAGGCTGGCTGCGCTCGACGAGATGAAGCGCCTGTACCCCGAGCAGGGGGACGGCGGCTTCTTCCCGTCGCCCCGCGCCATCGAACCTCAGGAGCGGGTGGTGCGCTGGACCACGGCTGGCGATCGGGTCTTCGACCTGTGCTGGCCCAGCATCGAGCACACCTTCTTGCCCGAGCTCGAGCCTCGTTATGGGCGCTTTCTGCAGAATCACGTCGCCACCGCGCGGCTGCTCACCCGCGGCGA
The DNA here is from genome assembly GCA_019637295.1 of Polyangiaceae bacterium. GTDB lineage: Bacteria > Myxococcota_A > Polyangia > Polyangiales > Polyangiaceae > JACKEA01. The sequence continues at coordinate 228,967 of JAHBVX010000010.1, read as the reverse complement.
GCCACGACCGGTCGCCATCTTGATCCACGGCTACCTCGGCGGTGCGTTCAACATGGAGCAGCGCGTGTGGCCCATCGAGTGGCTCATGCGCATGGGCCTCGACGTGGCGCTCTTCGTGCTGCCGTTCCACGGACCCCGCGCGGATCCGAAACGCGCTGCCCCGCCGTTCCCGTCGAGCGATCCGCGCATGACGAACGAGGGCTTTCGTCAGGCCATGACGGACCTGCGCGAACTGGTTCGCTACCTCTCGGAGCGAGGGCACCCCGCGGTGGGGGTCATGGGCATGAGCCTCGGGGGCTACAGCACCGCGCTCGCCGCCACGCTGGAGGACCAACTCGCCTTCGCGATCCCGATCATCCCGCTCGCCTCCGTGGCTGACTTCGCCCGCTACCACGGCCGCCTGGGCAAGGACCACGAGCAGACCGCCCTTCAGCACGCCGCCCTCGAGTCCGTGCACCGCATCGTGAGCCCGGTGCATCGCCCGCCGCGCTTGCCACCCGAGCGCCTGATGGTGATCGGCGCCCGCGCAGATCGCATCACGCCGGTGGAGCACGCCCGCCGGCTCGCGCACCACTTCGGCGTCCCGCTGCACTCCTGGGCCGGCGGCCACCTGCTGCAGGTGGGCAGGGCCGACGCCTTCCGCAAGGTCGGTCGATTCCTGGGGGAATTGGGCCTGACCGAGCGGCGACCCCCACGACGCTGACCGCCTCGCCCGCGCGGTGTAGGCTCCGGCGGTAGCCATGACGGAAGACCGACGCATCGCCCCCCGACACAACGCATACCTCGGCGCCGAGCTCGACTTGGGAGAGGGTCCCGTGCGCAGCGCCATCACGCATGACGGCAGCGCCACGGGGCTCTTGCTACTCACGCGCGCCACCCTCGAGGTCGGCCAGAACCTGAGCATTCGCTGCTTCGTCAAGGAGGGTCACGTGATCACCGTGCCCGGCAAGGTCGTGCGTCACGAAGCCCTGGGCCCGGAGGAGAACAGCCTGTGGCGGTCCAAGGTCGCGATCGTGATGGTGGCGCCGCACCCGGAGCTCGCCGAGCACATCGCCGCCGTCGCCGAGCGTCAGGCGCAGACCTACGGCAAAGAGGGATGAGCACGCCGGTCCCGGTGGCGGTCACCGTCAACTTTCGCGGTCGGGACGTGCCGCTCGCCAGCGTCAGCGACCAGCGCGTCGTCTCGGCGCTCACGGAGATGGGGCGCAACGTCGGCGGCCTGCTCGCGCCCGTGCGCTGTCCGGTCCACCACAAGGCGCCCTCGGACGTGCGTCTACACGTGGACGCCACCGGCAACGCGGACATCCGCTACGAGTCCTGCTGCACCAAGCTGCGCGACGCGATAGGCAAGGCCCTGGGCTGAAAGCTCACTGGCCCGCGAACTGACTGCCGGTCCACACGTAGACCCGGGCGCTCTGACCGGCCCACGGGAGCAGCAGGGGCTCGAGTCCACCAGCGGCGGTCGTGTCGGTCGGGAACGGGTAGGTCTTCTCCGTCCAGCCCACGGCGCGCCCAGCCCGCAGCTCGATGCGCAGTCCGCGCGCCGAGGGCAAGAACGCTACCGCGCCCAGGATCCGATTCTCACCCAGGGCACGCCCGGTCTCCGCAGCGAACACGCGACCGACGCCCGTGTCCGTGGCCCGGTAGACGAACAGCGCGTGGCGTGTGACCACGTCGCCGCCCAGCTCCTTGCTGGCTTTGGCGTGCAGCACCGCGCGCACGACGATCTCGGCCTTGCCGTCGCCGGTCACGTCGCGCGCGGTCACGTCCAAGATGTCCTTGGCGTCGGCGACGCCCACGGTGATGTACGCGAAGCTCGTGCCGCCGCGGTACCCCTTGCCGAACACGACGATGTCGCGATCGTGCACGAGCACTCGCTCCATGGCGGCGTCCCCGGCGACGTCCGTCACGAAGTCGAAGCGCGGAGCCTTCTGTCCAACGCCGCGGTCTTTGCGGTAGAGGGCGTAGAGTCGATCTTGCAGCTCGTCCGCCGTCGGAGGGCGCGGCGGTGGCGGCGGCGGTGGCCCCTCGCTGACCGCGGGCTTCTTCGGCTTGGCGCTGGGCGCCCCCGCCTTCTCGTCCAGCAAACCGAAGCCCGAGCCGCTCCAGCCGTAGGTGCGGCTCTGGACGCTCTCCCATGGGAGCAGCGTGGGCGGCATGTCGCCGGCGCGGGGCTCGGCGTAGGTGTCCGGCTCGAAGCCGCTCGACTTGCCCTGCGCGACGACGAGCGCGGCCTTGCCGCCGTGTTTGGTCACGCTCAGCTCGTTCTCGATGCGACCATCCTTGGTCACGATCGATATCTCGTGCGAGAAGATCAGGGTCGGGACTTCGTCCGCGCCGACCTGGCGAACCTCGAGCACGTCGCGATACTTCTCCTTGCTGCCGAGCCTGCGCACGAGCACGATCTCCGAGCGCCCATCGCCGTCGAAGTCGGCGACGAGCACCCGCGGTACGGCCAGAGCGGAGAGATCCGAGAAGTAGAACTGCTTGCCGCCGCGATACTTGGGCCCGGTGATGGTCAGGTAGCTGCCGTAGACCGCGACCTGCTCCAGCATCCCGTCGCCGGCCACGTTGACCAGGGCGCTGAAGGCGGGCTTCGTCCCCAGACGCTTGGGCCCGAGCAGCGACGCCTGCAGGCCTTGTTCCGCCTCGAGCGGCAGACGCGGCAGGCTGAGGCCCGCTGTCGCTGGACTCGTCGCGACGACGCCCGCGATGCGACCCGGAGCGGCGGCGTCCGTGTAGCGCAGCGCCGCCCGTAGCCCGACGCGGACGCGGCTCGCCTCGGGGAACGCCGACCACGGCACCTTCGCCTCGAACGTGATTCCGCCCTTGCTCGGCGCTTCCACCAGCGTCGCACCGCTGACGACCTTGCCGTCCACCTTGACCACGCCGGCGACCTTCCCCGGGTCACCCGGGTAGAGGAACAACCGTCGCGTCTTGAGCTGACCACTCTCGTCCGGGAAGCCGAGGATGAGCAACGCGTGGTCTTCGCCGCTGCCGGCGCCCTCGGTGCGCGCGAGCTTGGTGTCCGCCGCGTCGATGGCCACGTACAGGAACGAGTCGTCATAGCCGACCATGCCCTCCACGCGGATCGCGGTGCCTTGCACTTGGTGGGACAGGCGCGTCATGCGCCCCTTCCACTCCTTGAACACGCCGTCGACGCGCACCTTCTCGCCGTGCAGCGGCATCGCGTCGAGCGAGGCCTCGCTGCCCAACGCAGGCGCGACGCCACTCACCGAGACGACCAGCGCGGCGAGCAGCGCGTGCGCTCGCGTCATCGCTTCATCCGGAGCTCTCGCTCCTCGGTCTCGAGCTCTGCCAGCGCGCGAGCGAGCTCCTCCTGCTCTGCCGGATCCAGGTCCGCCAGCTCCTCGATCTGAGAGTCCACGCGCATGGCCTCGCGCTGGGGCTCCGGCTCCGGTGGCAGCAGCCCCATCTTGCGCTTGAGGGCCTCGAGATCCTCGTCCGCGCCCGCGGTCTGCTCGAGCTGGGTGAACTTGTGCGCCAGGATGTCTCCGGAGTACTCCTCGTTGAGCTCGGCGGTCGCCTCCGCCTCGGCTTCCATCTGGTTGATGCGCCCCTCCATGCGCTCGAACGCCTCGAAGGCGCTGGCGTTGCGCAGCCCGTGCATCGTCTCTTGGATCTGCTTCTGGGCTTCTGCCCGCTTCTTACGGGCGATCAGCAGGTTCTTCTTGCGCTTGGCCTCTTCGATCTTGGTGTTCAGGGCGCGGAGCGCGAGCTTGAGCTGCTCGACGGCCTGCTTCTGCTTCTGCCACTGCAGCTTGTACTGCTCCGCCAGCGAGGCGTGCTCTTTCTTGCGAGCCAGCGCCTCCTTCGCCAGGGCCTCGTCCCCCGCCCGGATCGCCATCATCGCGCGGCGCTCCCACTCGGCCGCGGTGGACGCCTCCTGCTCGGCTTGCTTGGCGAGCTTCTTCTCGTCGGCGATCGAAGAGGCGACCTGCTTCTTCGCCTCCCCGAGCTGGGCGTTCATGTCCAAGATGATCTGATTGAGCATCTTCTCCGGCTCTTCGGAGCGGCTGATCAGATCGTTGAGGTTGCTCTTGATGAGTCGAGCGAGGCGCGCAAAAATTCCCATGGGGAGACTCCGTCAGACCTTCTGTTCGATCATGGCCTTGAGACCAGAGACGTGGCTGGACATCGCCATGCCGATGTCCGCGAGCACGGCCTCGAGCTCGTTCATGTCCAGGCTCTCGAGCTCTAGCGCCGCGCTGAGCACGATGTCGTCACCCTCTAGCGCGTAGGAGGCGTGCAGCAGATCGATGGCGTTGTGCTCGAGCAGCTGCCGAAACACCTTCGCGGCCAGCTCGGTGTCGCCCTTGGGCGCGGGTCCCACGCCCACCTGGGCCACGAGCACCGGATGCGCGATGAGCAGGGCCACGGGGGCTTGCCCCGCGCCCACGCTGACCAAGAAGGTGCCGTCGTCGGCTTGATCGAAGCGTCGATCCAGTTGAATGAGCAGCCCCCGGAGGTCGTCCGCGTTCTTCACCATGGCGGCCCTACCGTAACACGGCCGCGGGCCGCTCGGGCTCCACAAGAAGCCGCCAGAATCAGGCGAAAGGGTGGCGCTTTCGTTCAGCGCCGGCGGCGCCCGAGCAGCAGCAGCGCGAGGCCGACCAGACCCACCACCCAGGGCACCGGGCGCGCCGGGCCGGCGGCTTCACAGCCACCGCTGCTGTCCGCGTCGCCCTTGCTGCGGGCGTCGAGCTCCGCTTGGGGCAAGCACACGCCCAACTTCGTGTCGCAACCGTACTCGTCCGGGCAGCCCGCGCCGCAGAGCGGAACACAGATACCGGTCGTCTTGCCGCCGCTGATGTAGCACGGATGTTCGTTGCGACACGGCTCGGTGCAGGACTCGCCCAGCGGATCCGTGACGGGCGGCGGCGGCGGCGTGCTCGAGCCGGTCGTGGCCCAGAAGGGCGGATCGTAGCCGCCGCTCTCGGCCGCGGCGAGCGCGGTGTCGATGATCATGTCCTTCCACGAGGCCACGTCGCCGTACACGCTCGCGAAGCAGCCCTGGGGACCGCGGGAGAGGACGCCCATCACGCGACCCTCGCTGTCCAGGGCCGGCCCGCCGGAGTCACCCGGACAGGTTCGGCTGTTGCCGAGCCACTCCGAGTCTTTGACCGAATCGCCGCCGAGCTGCGACGCGCACGCGCTGCCCGCGCAGGTGACGAAGTTGCCGTCCACGCGCATGCGCGTGCCGCTCGACGCATTGTCGTTCGGATCTGTCAGACCGTAGCCCGCGGCGGAGTAGGCGTCGTTCGTGATGGGCGTCGCGTCGATCTTGGGGATGATCGGGGTCGCCTCGCTGGCCGGGATGCCGGCGCCCTCGAGCACGATGAGCGCCACGTCGTGACCGCAGATGTCCGTCGAGTTCTCGGGGACCACGACGGTGCCGGTGCCCTTGTAGAACGAGGGCCCGTCCGCGGTGGGTCGCACGGTCTCGGTCGTGACCCGGAACACCTCGCCCGGACCCTGGAGGCCGAAGTTCGTCTGGCCGCAGATGATGCCGCCGCCTTGCGCGCCACCCTGCGTGAGCGCGATGCAGTGCCGCGCCGTGAGCACCAGGTTCGGCGCGATGAGCGAGCCGCTGCAGTGCCCGGAGAAGAAGTTGAAGCCGAGGGACTCGCCGTTGATGGCCAGCCCCACGACAGCCTTGTCGGCGTCGTCCACGTACCCGTCCACGATCGGCTGCGCGAGGTGACCCGTCGTGTCGTCGGGACCGTCCGGCTGCGCGCCGCAACCAACCCCGAAGATCGATACCAGAGCGACTGCCGTCCGTAGGCGCATCATGCGTGAGTCTCCCGTGCCGCGAGCGTGAGGCGTTCTAGCATGAGTCACGGCCGTTGGCTCCCGGGAGATTGGGCCCCCGCCCCTGGCCCCCCCGCCGGTGGTCGCGGGGCCCGCGCCGACCCTGGCCGCCCCCGGGGCCGTCTGGTAGGCTGAGCCATGTTGGACAAATCGCTCCGCGAGTGCCTGACGTTCGACGACGTCATGCTCGTGCCCGCCTACAGCGAAGTCTTGCCCGCGCAGGTCGATGTGCAGAGCCGTCTGACGCGCAAGATCGTGCTGAACATCCCGCTCGTCAGCGCCGCCATGGACTCGGTGACCGAAGCGCGCACGGCAATTGCCATGGCGCGTCAAGGCGGGATCGGCATCGTGCACAAGAACCTGCCCATCGCGGATCAGGCCCACGAGGTCGATCGGGTCAAGCGTGCAGAGAGCGGCATCATCACCGATCCGGTCACCGTCCGTCCCTCGCAGTCCCTGCAAGAAGCGCTGACCGTGATGCACGGTCACGACGTGTCCGGCGTACCGGTGGTCGAGGGGGAGACGCTGGTGGGGATCCTCACGGCGCGGGACATTCGCTTCGAGAAGAACCTGACGCAGCCCGTCAGCGCGCTGATGACCACCGAGCTGGTCACCGTGCCGCCGAGCGTCAAGCCCGACGCGGCCCGGCAGCTCTTGCACAAGCACCGCATCGAGAAGCTGTTGGTGGTCGAGGGCGGCAAGCTGGTGGGGTTGATCACGATCAAGGATCTCTTGCAGGCCGAGCGCAACCCCTCCGCCATCAAGGACGAGCGCGGTCGGCTGCGCGTCGGCGCCGCCATCGGGCCAGGGGTGGACTCGCAGGCGCGGGCGGACGCGCTGGTGGAGGCGGACGTGGACGTGATCGTCGTGGACACCGCCCACGGTCACTCCAAGGGCGTCCTCGACACGGTGCGCGCCACCAAGCAGCGCCACCCAGGGGTAGAGCTCATCGCGGGCAACATCGCCACCGCCGAGGCCACCCTCGCCCTGATCGAGGCCGGCGTGGACGCGGTCAAGGTCGGGATCGGCCCCGGCAGCATCTGCACCACGCGCATCGTGGCGGGCATCGGCGTGCCGCAGATCAGCGCCGTGGCAGACTGCGCGGAGGTCGCGGATCGCTATGGCGTTCCCATCATCGCCGACGGCGGCATCAAGTACTCGGGCGACGTGACCAAGGCGATCGCCGCCGGAGCTTCATCGGTGATGGTGGGCTCGCTGTTCGCGGGCACTGACGAGTCCCCCGGCGAGCTCGTGCTGTACCAAGGCCGCAGCTACAAGGTGTATCGCGGCATGGGCTCCCTCGGCGCCATGAAGCGCGGCAGCCGGGATCGCTACGGGCAGTCGGGCACCGCGGACGAGAAGCTCGTACCCGAGGGCATCGAAGGCCGCGTGCCTCACCGCGGCTCGCTTGGGCAGATCCTCGATCAGCTGATCGGCGGCCTGCGCGCCGGCATGGGCTACACCGGCTCGAGCTCCATCGCCGAGCTACGCACGAAGGCGCAGTTCATCCGCATCTCGAGCGCCGGTCTGCGCGAGAGCCACGTACACGACGTGATCATCACGGAAGAGGCACCGAACTACCGGACGTGACCCTGGCTGGCCCGACGCGACTTCGTCCGGAGACGCGTCGAGTTGGTTCGGCCCACCTTTCGCCGAACGCCGCGACGAACTACCCTGGGCACATGCCAGCCGAGTCGGCCAGCGATCCCAACCGGGACCCTCGCCGCTATCGAACGGAGCGATGCCTCGGCGAGGGCGGTATGGGGTCGGTCGACCTCGTGTACGACGCGGTTCGCGGCGAATCGGTCGCGCGCAAGCGCTGCCTGGGGTCTCCGAGGCCCGGGCGCAGCGACGCTGCCCGTGCGTGGACGCGCCTCAAGCAGGAGTTCCGCGCCGTCGCAGAGCTCCGCCACCCCCACCTCGTGCCGGTCTACGATCTCGGAGAAGACCAGGCTGGCGTGTTCTTCACGATGCGGGCCGTCACGGGGGTGGACTTGCTCACATGGTGTCGTCCTGGGTGCCACCCAGCGGCCGTAGAATCGTCCGCGCCGCTTGCCACGACGGTGGTCGCAGACACCTGGCCGGGCGGTGTCACGTCGGACGTGCACGAGCTCGGTCGCGGGCCGCGGGCTAGCGGGGAGTCGTTCGTCTTGGACCGACTGGCCAAGGCGCTCCCGGGGCTGCTCGAAGCCTTGGCGCATCTGCACGCCCGAGGGCTCGTCCACCGAGATCTCAAGCCTTCCAACATCCTCGTCGAGCAAGACGGAACCACCGTGGTGGTGGACTTCGGCATTCTGGCCGAACTGTCCGCGCCCGGCGGAGAGGTGGTGGGTACGCCCACCTACATGGCTCCGGAGCAAGTTCACGGAGCGCCACCGAGCGTGGCGATGGATCTGTACTCGCTAGGAGCAACACTGTTCGAGGTGATCACCGGCGCCCCGCCGTTCGTGGCGAATACTCCACAGGGCGTGCTGATGCGTCATGTCCTGGAGCGCCCTCCCCTGCTGACGACTGTCGCCCCCGAGCTACCGGTGGCGTTGACGAGCGCGGTGGACGCTCTGCTCGCGAAACCACCCGAGACCCGGCCGTCCCTGACGGACTTGGCAGCCCGAGTTCTTCCTGCCATCGGTGGGCGAGCAGCGCGGCTCGAGCGCACATCAATCGGCCACTCCGAGTTGATTGGTCGAGGTGAGCTCCTCGGCGCGGTGGCGGAGCGGCTGGCCGCCGGCCCCGGGTTCGGCGCATGGATCTTCGAGGGCATGAGCGGCGTGGGAAAGACGACGCTGCTGCGTTGGGCCGAGGACCACGTCCGCGCGCGCGGCGGCGTAGTGCTGCACGCCCGCGCGCGGCAGAACGAGATGATCCCGTTCAACGCGCTCGACGGGATAGTCGACGCGCTGGCGCGCATGCTCGGTCAGGGCGAGCTTCTCGCGGAGTGTTCGGCGGACCTCGCCCGCGCCGCAAAGCTGTTCCCGGTGCTCGACGCGAAGACTCCCGGCACCAACTCCGACAACCGGGGGGAGGCTTTCGGCGCGCTGGTTCGCGTGTTGTCGGTCGTCGCTCGAGACTCCGGGACGCTCCTCCTGAGCATCGACGACCTGCAGTGGGCCGACGGCGACTCGATGGCGCTGTTGCAGCACCTTTGCACCATGGCGCCCGAACGAGTGAAGCTCGTCGCGACACTTCGTTCGGACACTCCCGACGCTCCGGCGGCACAAGGGTGTCGCAGGTGGCGCCACTGTCGAACCACCGAGGTGCTTGCTCTCGACTCGAGCGCTCTGGCCGAAATCGCGATTCGGGCTTCCGGCGGCGCACTGTCGCGGGAGCAGGCCGAGACCGTGGGGGAGCTGTGCGCAGGGCGCGCCTACCTGGCGGAGGTCGCAGGGAGAATGGCCGCCAACGCGCGCGAGGCGGACTGTGGCCCGATGGCGGCGCTTGCTCTCACTCTAGGCGCCCTACCCCCGACACATCGCACGTTGCTCGGTGTGCTGGCGGCCACCAGTTCCTGGATCACGCTGAGCGAGCTCGCCCGCGCCATGGGCGTGTCGTTTGGTCGAGTCGACGATGCCGCGAGGGATCTGGCGTCGCTCGCCATCGTCCGCCGGTCCGGGAGGTCGCTCTCGGAGGGGCTGCTCGACCTGCACCACGACATGGCCCGCGACGCCGTGCTGGAGTCCCTCGGAGACGATGGTGTGCGTCGCGGCCACGAGACGCTCGTGAACGCACTGCTGGCGCAACCCAACGCGGATGCATTGCGCCTGGTCCGGCACCTGCTTGGCGCGGGCCGTGCCGAGGAAGCTGCCAGCCGAGCGGAGATCGAGGCGGATCGCGCGACGGGTCGCATGGCCTACGCACTTGCGGCGGACCTGTGGGCAGTTGCCGAACGCGCGAGCGCGCCCGCGCGGCGTGCGGAAGCGCGGCGTCACCGCGCGACGGCCCTGGTACGGGCGGGTCGTTACGCCGACGCCGTGGGTGTGCTCGGCACGAACGCGAACGCAAGCTCCGCGTTCGACCGGGCCTACGCGCTCTTGATGGCGGGTGACATCGACGGTGGGGTGCGAGCGCTGAACAGGATGCTCGTGCAGTCGGGCTCGAGGCCGCTCGCCCGGGGACGGCTGGGTACGCTGCTGGAGGCGACGCGCTTCTTCATCGCCGGCCCTCCAACCCCGCGGGCTGCCCTGCACGAGCCGCTGGATACGACCCGAGCGCGCGAGGACCGCTCACGGAACGCCGAGATCGCGTTGCTCCTGAGCTGGGAAGACCCCACGCTGGCAGTCAGCTTCGCGCACCGGGTGCGGGACCGTGCGGACGCCGGCGGGCAACCGGAGAACGGTGCACTGTCAGACTATGTGCTTGCGTTCCTGGCGGTCGCAGCCGATGCGCAGCGGGGCGAAGCCGCCCTGGCACGTCGATACCTGAGAGCAGCTCGCGCACGGGCAGCGCCCCTGGCATCGGAGCCTCAGGTCTCCGCGCTCGATACGGCAGTCACTGCGCTCGAGCACATGCGCCGCGGAGAGTTCGTGCGGGCTGCGCGAGACCTCGAGCCGGTCGCGCGGCAACTTGAGCAGTCCGGCCACGCACGGACCCACACTCACCTGCTCATCCTGTCCAATCGCTGCGGAGCGCTCCTGTCCGCGGAGCGCGTCTTCGAGCTAGGCGTCGCAGCGGACGAGTTCGAAGCGGCATGCCCCGACGCACAAGGAGCGATGGAGGCGCACACGCTCATCCACCGCGTCGTCCACTCCTTCTACTGTGGGGATCGCGTCACACACGACGCGGCGCGGCGCCGACTGCGGGAGCGGCGCCGTAGCGAGCCGGCGCCACGGTTTCATCACCTGATCCAGGAGCTCTTCTCCGGGTATGCGGATCTGTTCTGGGGGGATCCGGAGCAGGTCTACGCGCGACTGCGGCAGGCGCTGCGCGAGGGTGCGGCATTCTTCCCAATGCGCACGTACTTCGCCGGCGCGCTCGCGGCGCACCTTGCCCTCGCCGAGGCTGCGGCGCTGCGGTCGGGGTCGCGAGATGCCTCCGGGGCGCGAGTCGAGCGCTGGGCCCGCCGGGCCTTGGACGCTCCCCCCTTTGCAGCATCTGTCGCGTTGCGCGCTTGGGCCTACGCCGCCGATGCTCTGGGGCAGCGCCATCGCGCACTCGTGCTGCTTCGAGACGCCGAGCTGACAGCGACGCGATACGACCAACGATGCTCTCGCGCCATTTCGCGCTATCAGCGCGGCATACGCATCGGCTCGGCGGGCGGAGGCAGGCTCGTCGCGCAAGCCCTGGAAGATCTCCAGTACGTCGGTGCTGCACGCCACGTCTTGGAGGAGGATCCGGGCATGCGTTGAGCGGCGGTTCGCCCTTTCCAACCCGGGCGACTCCGTCGAAGGCGCCCGGGAGCATGCGCTGTGGGCGCTGCGAGCGAACTCGGATCAGCACGGTGCGCTCACGCTGTCGGCCTCGATCAAGGCTCGGCAGAGCCTGTGGCTGGGGCTGTGGTGGCGCTATAGTGCGTACATGGGCGGCCTCGGGGACCGCCGGCAGATCACGGTGCTGATCTGCGCGTTCGTCTTCTACCGCCTCCTGACCAGCCTGGCCGAGCAACACGGCTATCCGATGATGGCCTCCGGCGCCCAGTTCGGCTGGCTGGCGATCTGCGTCTATTCCTGGGTCGGTCCCGGCATGTTCCAGCGGGCCGTCAGTCGCGAGCTCGAACGCGTGAGCCTGCGACCGGACTATTGAGGTTTGGGCGGAGAGACTCGTTCGCCGCGCTCTCGGATGCGACCCGGCGTGGCGTCCTGGACCAGCTCGAACGTGCGGAAGCGTAGATCTCAGACCTCGCCGCGAAGTTCGACATGACCCTGACGGGCATGACCATGCATTGGAATGCCGCTGTAGTCGTCATCGCTCCAGCCGCCATGCGCGCGGCCTCCTCCACTCCCGCCACCCGGCGTTCGAGCGCGCGCATGTCGAGGCGCTGCGCGAGCTCGAGCCACTGAAGCTCGGTCTCGGTCGTGGCCACGCGCGTCACCTCGCGCACCCGCGAGTACGACAGGTCGCCATCGACGAACGCGCGCTCGATCGCGGGCAGCGTGCGCAGCGCAAACCCGACCCGGAGCCGTTCCCGCGTCTGCCGGACACCCAAAACCAAAGCAGCACCTCGCGGCATGCAGCTCGTCCGCGTAGGCGCCGAGCTCTGGATCGCTGCGGCCCCGGACCCGCTCGGCCAGATCCGCCAGGTAGCGGCAGAGCAGCCGCTCGGCCCGCCGCTGGTCGGCGAGCAGCGCGCGCACGCGCTCGATGAGCTCGCGCGTCGGCAGCGCCGGCACGTAGTCGGCGACCATCGATGTCGCGGGCGTGGTGGACGTGGCCGGCGTCGCGGGCGTCGCGGGCGTCGCGGGCGTGGTGGACGTGACGGGCGTGGTCGGCGTAGCGGCCGTGACCGGCCCTGGGCCTACGTCGCCAGCGTGCTGCATGGCGGTGGGCTGCGTCTCGATCAACGACTCGAAGGGCCGGTGGAGGGTGACGACGTTGGCGTGGGACAGCGGACGAACCGCTTCGCGCAGAGTGCTTTCGTGCATGCCCTCGCATGGCACGCGAAATTTGGCGCCTCTGAGCCGGCCGCTGCGCGGCGATCGCGGTCGTGAGCGACACGAAAGTCATCGCGGACGCGAAAGCGCGCCAGCGCGCCGCGCAGGGCCCGTCGCGCGCTCATCCACATCCACCTGCGGACCGTGCGCGCGGTGCGTCGAAAATGCTGTCCAGCCAAGTCGACATGCGCGCAAGACGTTCTTCGCGCGAGCGCGAGCGACGACGACCCACCTTGGGTCGCGAGCGAGCGAGAACGCGACGATGCCGGACGACCAGCTTCTCGTGACGTTCGCCGAGCGTAAGGCAACGCGAGCAGCGAGGCGTCCCACGTCGTCCCAGCCGCGCAGAGTGCGGGCGGCACCAGCAAGCGTGGTTCTCTCGCCGCTCGAGCTGAAGATCCTGCGCGCAAGACGCCTCGGCGCTACCCGCCGAGCCGGCGCCATGGCACGCCGAAGCATGACCGACCGACCCTCGTTCATCAAGCACTGGCGCGACGTCGTCGGACAGGACGACGCCTCGTACCCGGGCAGCGACGAGCTGCTCAGTGTGGGCGCGCCGCTCGGCCGCGCGACGGGACTCACCCGCATCGGTGTTCACTACGAGCGGTTGCCGCCGGGCCGACGCACTTCCTGGCCTCACGCCGAGAGCGACGAGGAGGAGTTCGTGTTCGTGGTCGAGGGTTGCCCGCAGGTCTGGATCGACGGCGAGCTATTCGCCGTGTATCCCGGCACCGCGGTCGGGTTTCCCGCGGGGACGGGCCTCGCACACACCTTCATCAACGACAGCGACGACGAGGTGGTGCTGCTGGTCGTGGGCGAAGCGAGCAAGCCGAGTAACCGCATTCACTACCCTCTGCACCCGAAGCGAAACGCCGAGCTCGGAGCGGGGCACTGGCACGACGCCCCCGCGCGCGACTTGGGCCCACACGACGGCCTGCCGGCGGCGGTGCGCGAGCTCCGAGCCCGTGCGCCAGACGCGCCGCTCGCGATCGAGTTCATGGGACGTCGCCACCACTTCTACGCGGACGCCGTTCACTCCCACGGCGTCCACGTCCGCGCCGAGGAGTTGCAGGCGCTCGCGCGCATGCCCCGCCTCGCGAGGCTGTCGCTGCAGACGACGGACGTGACTGACGACGTGCTGCGCGTCGTGGGCGCGCTGACCGGGCTCTCGAGCTTGGATCTGAGCGCCACCGAGATCACCGACGCCGGGCTCGTTCACCTCGCTCCCCTCGCCAAGCTCGAGCACCTGCGGCTGAAGGAGACCCGCATCGGCGACCAGGGGATCGCCTGGCTGGCGGCCCACCTGCCGCGTCTCAAGACGCTGCAGCTCCGAGGTACGAGCATCACGGCCCGAGCGCTCAGCGAGCTTGGCCGCATGACCGCGCTCGAGCAGGTGGTGCTCAGCGGCGACGCTCTTCCGGTCGACGCCGTCGCGCGCTTGCGCGAACAGCGACCACAGTGCGAGATCGTGACGTGAAGCGAGGTTGAACTTCGGGTATCGTGTCACCGGTGGACGGCGCCCCTCCGCTCTTCCGCGTTACGTTCGTGGTGATGCTGCTCGGCATCCCTGCCCTGCTGCTCGGCGGCGGGCTGCTCCGGAACGCGCTCCAGGGCGCCCTACCGCGGCGCGGCGGGCGCGCGCTCGATCGCGCGCTCGAGAGCCACTCGTGGCGAGCGCTCTTGGCGGTCGCGGTCATGGCGCTCGCCTACCCCGTGCTCGTGCGAACCCACCCGAGAGGCCTCTTGGCCTACGCCGTGTTCTGGCTCGGCGTCGTGTGTTGCTTCGGCCCGATGCTGTACTGGGCCTGGTGGCACGGGCAGCTGCCCTGGCAGTGAGCGAACGGCGCGACGCTGGAGCGTTTGCCGACGCCGAACCGGTGCGCCGCCTGGTCAGCGCAGCAATCGACGGGTGGGATCGACCGACTCCGCGAGCCGCGCCGCGGCAGCTGCGACCACGCGACACGCGCCGAGCCGCGCCAGATGAGGAACGGCGACGAGCAACGGCGCGGCCAGCACCGCCACCAGGAGGGCTCCCGACACCAGGGGACCGAGAAGGCTGAACAACGGCTCGAACACGGGCACTCCAGTTCGGCGCGGCCGACGCAGACGCACGCCCTTGCGGACCCCACCTGAGTGCGCACGATGACGCGCCGTGTCAACCCAGCTCGACGCTTCCGCGTCTTCCCGACAGAACGGCGCATTTTCCACCACTTGCGCGCCATCGTTCCCGTGCCGTACCCGATTGACAGAAGCGAAATCGACTGTCAGATTCCGCCGCGGAGAGATGACCGAGTGGCCGAAGGTGCCTGATTCGAAATCAGGTGTACCCGCAAGGGTACCGTGGGTTCGAATCCCACTCTCTCCGCCGGCGGCCTGAGCCGCACCTGCGCACGATCCTGAAGGGTCGCTGTCGCGGGCCAGGAGACGTGACCGAGTGGTCGAAGGTGCATGATTGGAAATCATGTGTACCTGCAAGGGTACCGAGGGTTCGAATCCCTCCGTCTCCGCAAGAAGATGTATTCGGCGGGGGGCCGACCGAGGGTTCGCTGCGGCCTCCGGCCTCGCGCCCTTGTGCGCGCACGCGCGCTCTTGGCCGCATGGCTCGTCTGTAGCTCCGCGCCCGCCGCTGAACCCGTGGTTTGGAACGACGATTGGCCACGGTTCCGCCTGCTCGAGGGCGTCGCGGCAACCGCACTGACCGGAGCGTTCGTTGCCAACACGCTGTGGTTGGAGCAGAACAAGGACGGCCCGAGGGGAGGCGTGCTGATTGACGACGCCGTGGTCGATGCGCTGACCGTCAGCGATCGCGATGCCCGCTACCAGCTGGTGTCTACCGGAGACATGGCCTTCTACGCCCTCTTCGCCTACCCGGTGATCGACGTCGGGATCGCCTGGGGCGCCCGGGGAAGCGGAGATGTCGCAATGCAGATGCTCTTGATCGACTGGCAGTCCTTTGCGCTCAGCGGCGCCATCGCGACGCTGACCCAGAAGCGCGTGGGGCGCCGCCGTCCATACGTCGACGACTGCGCGACCGATCCCGACTACGATCCAGCCTGCGGCGATGACGTGCAAGACGGCCAGAGCTTCGTCAGTGGCCACACCTTGGCCGCGTTCACCGGAGCTGGTCTGACTTGCGTGCATCACCAGCACCTCGAGCTGTACGGGGGCTTGGGCGATCCTGTGGCCTGCGTCGGCGCGCTGGCGGCAGCGACCTGGGTCGCTACGTCGCGCATCACGACCAAGAATCACTACTTTTCCGACGTGTTCGTTGGCGCGGCGGTGGGCATCGGCTCGGGCTATCTCTTGCCCAGCTTGTTGCACTATGGCTTTGGGGGCGCCGCGCCCGCGCGCCAACGCACATGGCTGCTCACGCCCTACGGCAACGGCACGCACCTCGGTCTGGGGGTGCTTGGGTTGCTGTGATGACCCAGGCGCCCGCGCCTGAAGTCACGGACCGCGTACATCCGCCGGACAGCGCGGCAGCGCTTTGGGTGGCGCAGCCGAAGACACGTTGGTTCTCCCTCGGACACCGCGGCAAGGATTCTACGCCAGCGAGTATCGCCGGTAGAGCCACCGTTTCACGAGTTCGACGGCTAGGAGGTACGTTGCAACGAGCGGCAGGAGAATGACAAAGAAGATCGGCGGGAGCGGCTCGAAGCCGAGCAGCCCCCCCACGGGGGTGAAGGGAATGAGCAACGCGGTCGCTACCACCGCGAGTGACGTGACAGCGAGCGCGCGACTGGGGCGAGAGCGAAACGGATTGCCTTGGGTGCGGATGACGAAGATGACCAGCACCTGCGTCGCCAGCGACTCGACGAACCACCCCGTCTGAAAGAGGGGCTCTCGACCGGAGAACAGGTGGAGGAGAAGGGCGAAGGTCGCCAGGTCGAAGGCGGAACTCACCGGTCCGATGACGGTCATGAAGCGCCGGATGAACCCCATGTCCCGGCGATGCCAGCGGCAAGCGCGACGCTGCGCAGCTCGACTGACGGCGTGCGACCATCGCGCTCGCGCCGCCTGAATCGGCGTGGGGCAAACTGCCACGCGCGTTTCATTTCGCCGCGCTCCTCGCTAGGCGCGGAGCATCCGACCGCGCACCAGCCGCGCACCAATGCAGCGCTTCTGCAGGCTGGCACGTTCGCTGCTTCATCGGCACCCATGGACCAAGTCATCGACGTCCTTCGCTACAAGGGCACACAGGTTTACACCATCGCACCGAACGCGCTCGTGTTCGAGGCCATCGCCGACATGGTCCACCACGAGGTGGGCTCCCTGCTCGTGATGGACGGCGAGCACCTCACTGGCATCGTCACCGAGCGCGACTACCTGCGCAAGGTCGCGCTGCACGGGCGCACGTCCAGAGCTACCCGCGTCGCCGAGATCATGTCCCCCATCGACTGCACGGTCGACTCGGCTGAGCACATCGACCGCTGTCTGGAGCTGATGATCAGTCGACGCCTTCGCCACTTGCCCGTCCTGCACCACGGGCGGCTTCACGGGATCGTCTCCGTCGGGGACTTGGTCAAGCGGAAGTTGACCGTACAAGGGCACGCGCTCGAGCAGCTCACCTACTACATCAGCCACGCCTGCTGACCTCTAGGCTTCAACCGTAACTCGGCGCCAGCGCCGCAGAGAGGCAATCATGTTGTGGACCATCGCGCTCGTTCTGTTCCTGCTGTGGGCACTGGGGATGCTCAGCTCTCACACCCTGGGAGGATTCCTGCATCTCCTGCTGGTGCTGGCGGTGATCTCCGTTCTCGTCCGGATCATCCAGGGACGCAGGGTGCTCGATTGAGCACGAAGCTCACGCGGCCACCCGCGGCCCGGGAGCGAGCCTGCTAGGACGGGCGCCCGGGGACAGGTCACTCAGCGGGTGATAGGCGGCGTACCCGCCACGTCGGCCCGATGCTGTAGCCTTCGGTCGAACCCACGACGATGGGCGCGCCGCTGTCCTCGCCGAGTGCCTTGCGCAGCGCCGAGATCGCCGTGTGCACCCGCGCGTCATGGCGGAGCGGGTGTTACACATCCACACTCCAGGCCTCGCGCAGCAGGCGCTCCTTGTCGACCGGGGCTGGGCTGGTCGCGAGCAGGTCGAGGATGATCCACAAGAGCGGGCGCCGGGCGAACGCGATCCGTCGCCGCGAGACCCAGACCAGGCGGCGCCGCGGATCGAGATCCAGGACGGGGCCGCTCGCCTGTCCGCCGGCGGGATTCGACGCGCGGTGGTGGACGTGGCAGCCCGCGATGGCCCGCGCCGCCTCGACGAACGCCGCGTCGCGAAGGTCGAGACGGGCTTCTTCGCCGAGCAGCGCCGCGGCGCGGCGACGCGCACGCTCCGTCGCGGTGTGTGCCAGCAAGTCGAGCGCACCGAGGTCGAAACCATCGTCACCGGTCACGGCGAGCTCGACCCGCGAGAGATCTGCATGGGAAGGGAGCTCCACGGCTGGCGGGCGATGAACGAGCGAGCGCCAATCGTCCAGCTGCCCGGCCACGAAGCGCGCTTCCCGAAGCAGGGACGTCGCGTCTGCCTCGACCACGCGGTAACCGAACTGGCGCGCGAGCGCGGCCCCGGCCTGAGCCGGCTCGGCAGCCAGCGCTGCCTTGCCGGCGGCCAGGAACCGCGTGGCCTCGGTCAGGTGCGCTGTCGCCGCGATCTCGGGATGCCCGGGCAGCGCGAGGGTTGGCGCGGGAGCGTCAGCGTCCCAGAGCAAGCGGTGGTGAAGCACCGCCAGCGCGAACATGTCCTCCAGCCGGGAGGTGGGTTGCTCGTCCGCGTTGCTGGGGTCCGGCGGCTCGCCGAGCTCCGCCAGCGCTCGGACGCGCGCGGTCTCGATGGCGACCTCGAGATCCACGCGCTCGAGGTCGCGAGCTGCTGCCAGCATCTCATCGACCCCGCCGAGCACTGCCTCATATCTACCGCTCGCGAGCTCCACGAGCAAACGCTGGATCCGCGTGTAGGTTCGCTCGAAGTTGGAGTGCGCGATCGCGTCGAGCTGCTCGCAGCTCGCGTGCACCAACTCAATGTCACCCCCGTCGAGCGCGAGCGCGCCCCGCAGGAGCAGGACTCGCGACGGGAGCGCACCGCCCGGGCTGTGGGCGCTCGGTGTGCCGAGGGTGGCCAGCACCCCGCGCGCTCGATCCAGGTCCCCCACCACGTAGAGCACCCACGCCACACCGAACCGCGCCTGTTCGGGCGCGTCCTGTAGCGCGGGTAGCTGTGCCTCGACCTCGCGCGCGATCGCCATCGCGTCATCGATCTGTCCTGACTGAACGAGGCTCGCGGCCAGGTCCACGTCGCGTGAGAGACGCTGCTCGTGGGTGGCAGGGGTCACGGTCACCCCACACGCGGTTTGGGTCGCAACCTGGTGGTCGCATGCCGTCGCGCAGGTCGTGCCGCTGCTCCCTCCCCCCGAGCCGGTGCCTGTCGCGCCGGTCCCGGCGCCGCCAGCGGTCCCGCCTGCGGGATCGTCGCCCGACCCCCCGCAGGCGCACAGCGCCACGGCGACCAGCGCCCAAGATGCCAACTTCGTTCGCCTGAGGAGATTGAGAGCGTTCATTGAGTCTACCTTTCGTTCTCGCGGGCTTTCCCTCGCGTTTCCCCGATCGACGACCAAGGTAGCCAGTCGAGGCACCAAGCGGTGCCAAGGTCCTCTGAGGTGAACTGAGGCGTAACTCGGCGCGCTTGGTGGCTCAGGGCCAGACCGGCGCGCAACCTTGACGCTGCGCGGCGAGGGGACTTAAAGGGCCAGCGTCTACTGAGCCCCAGCCCGTGCCGCACCTCGAGTTCAATGCGCTGACGCTCTTGCTCGTACAGATCGCCGCCATCCTGGTGGTCTCGCGGGGGCTTGGTTTCGTGACGCGCTGGCTCGGTCAACCGCTCGTCATCGCGGAGGTGTTGGCGGGCATCGTACTCGGGCCATCACTCTTGGGCTGGCTCTGGCCCGAGGGAATGGCAGGGCTGTTCCCGGCCACCTCACTGCCGGTACTGAGGATGCTGAGCGAGATCGGGCTCGTGCTCTTCATGTTTCTGGTCGGCCTCGAGCTCGACCCGAAGCTGCTGCGCGGGCGGACGCATTCATCGATCGCAATCAGCCACACCAGCATCATCTTCCCCTTCGCGCTGGGCGCCGGAGCGGCGTGGTGGCTCTACGACTCCTACTCGTCTCCCGAGGTCCCGTTCGTCTCCTTCGTCCTGTTCTTCGGTGCCGCCATGAGCGTGACGGCATTTCCGGTACTGGCACGGATCCTTTCGGAGCGCCACCTGCTCACGTCGCGGGTTGGTGCCATCGCGATCGCTTGCGCCGCCATCGATGATGTTACCGCATGGTGCATCCTCGCCTTTGTCGTGGCGGTGGCTCGCGCACAAGGTCTCGTGCACGCAGTGTGGACCTCGGGCTTTGCCGTCGCCTTCATCGTCGCGATGCTGTTCGTCGCGCGGCCCTTCCTCGGTCGACTCGCGTCCAGAGTCGCCAGCCGTGAGGGGCTGACGCCCACCGTCGTCGCGATCACGCTGCTCTTCTTGCTGCTTTCCAGCACAGTGACCGAGCTGATCGGGATCCACGCTCTCTTTGGAGCCTTCATGTTTGGCGCCATCCTGCCCAAGGATGGCAAGCTCGCGGAGGCGCTCGCCGACAAGCTCGAGACCGTCGCAATCGTACTGCTCCTGCCGCTGTTCTTCGCCCACAGCGGCCTGCGCACGGAGATCGGTCTCGTCAGTCAACCACGAGAATGGCTAGTGACCGGCCTCGTGATCCTGTTGGCCACCGCCGGCAAGTTCGGCGGCAGCGCGCTGGCCGCGCGACTGACCGGGCTGCGGTGGCGGGAGGCGGGCGCGATCGGGATCCTCATGAACACCCGAGGGCTGATGGAGCTCATCGTGCTCAATCTCGGGCTGGACCTCGGCGTTATCTCACCGACGATGTTCACGATGTTGGTGATCATGGCGCTGGTCACGACCTTTGCCACCACGCCAATCTTGCGCTGGTTCTACCCGGACCACGAGATAGCTCGCGACCGCCTGGTCGAGCCGGCACAGGCAAGCGCCGACGATGCCCCGCCGTTCACCGTGATGATGTGCGTCTCGGATGCAACCGTGGGTCCCAGCCTCGCCACGGTCGCCGCGGCGTTGATGGGTGAGCGCGATGAGCCAGCAAACCTGCTGGCGCTTCACCTCTGGAATCCAACGGATCGGCCCTCGGTGGAGCTGCGACGGAGCGAGAACGAGCAGAGCACAGGGCCACTGGCGCCACTCTTGGCGCGCGCGCAGGAGCTGAGGCTGGAGGTACGCCCGCTCGCGTTCGCCTCGGCGGAGCCAGCAGTCCACATCTGCCGAACAGCTGAAGCAAGACAGGCTTCGCTCATTCTCCTGGGAGCACACAAGCCGCTCTTGCTCGAAGGACGGCTGAGCGGCACCGTGAGCGAGGTCGTCGCCGGGGCACACTGCCCAGTTGGAGTCCTGGTTGACGTGGGACTCGGGAAGCTCTCGCGCGTGCTGGTTGCGCACGCCGGCGGTCCCGAGGATCTGGCAGCGGTCGACCTTGCTCGTCGCATCGCGCGGAGCCCTGGAACGAGCCTGACTCTCCTGCACGTGGTGTCGCCCGACGATGAGGGTCGTTCCCTCTCGGAGCTGGACCTCGCCGGGGGCCCGGTTCGCGTACGACGGGTCGAGCACGCCTCGCCTACCGATGCGGTGCTCGAAGAGTGTCAGCGCGGCTACGATCTGGTCGTGCTGGGCATGCACGCCAGGTGGGGGCTTGGAGCCGGAGTGGTCAGCCTGCGAAGGCCGCGAGTGCTGTCGGAGACTCAAGTGTCGATCCTCGCCGTGCACCCACCGCTCGGCTCCGGGGCTGTCGTGCCTGCTCCTCAACCGGGGTCACTCTGGTCAGCTCGACCCAACTGACCTCATGCGCGCTGCAGTCTTCGCCGGGCTTCGAGCTTGACGGTCTCCTTCGCCCGACGGTCACACGTCCCAGGGAGCTTCTGCTCCGAGCCGGAGGCGGCCGCTGAACACGTGTTGTTTCTTCTCGGGAAGCGGGTGGTAGTTCGCGGCCTGAACGTCGCGCCACATCCGCTCGAAGGGCAGGTGGCGATAGAAGGCCGCTCCGCCCACCAGCTCGAGCGCGTGCTCGACGGTCTGTTTCACTGCGTTGCTGACGAGCGTCTTGCGCACGAGCTGGGCGTTGCTGCCCTCGATGCTCGGCGAGAAGTCGAAGTTGCCGGCGAGACGCAGCATGTCTTGCCACGCGAGCTGCGCCGTCGTCAGCGCGTTCTCCAGCTGTCCCGCGGCGAGCAGCGCGGGAGTCGACTTGTCCCGGGTCCTGGCGTGGTCGAGCGCCTGCGCGGCGGCCGCCTCCGCCAGGCCCAGGTAGGGCGCCATGTAGATGGGCGGTGCCAGACCGAGCACCACGTCCCACGCGGCATGCCACTGGTGCTTCGGACGCTTGAGCGCGACCGCCTCGGTCGGCACGAAGACGTCCTTCAGTACCACCGTGTGTGAGCCGGTGCCGCGCATCCCGAGCGTGTGCCAGTCGTCGAGACGGCTGACACCCTCCGCTGTCAGCGGCACCGGACAGTGGATGACGCTCGGTCCCTCTGGCTCGCGGTCGGCGGCGAAGCTGGTGATCATCACGTCCGCTGCTGGCGAGCCGCTGCCGAACAGCTTTCGACCGCTGACGCGATAGCCGCCTTCGACCGGCTCGGCGGAGCCGTTGGAGTCGATCCAATCCGTTGCGCCCGTGCTCACCAGCACGGCTTCGGTCGCGGCGACCTTCTCGAGGAGCTTGGCGCCGGGTTGACCCTTGTTGTGGCGAAACACCGTGGCGGCGACCAAGTGCTGATGCATGGAGAGCGCGAGCGCCGTGGAGGCGCAGTGGCGACCGAGCTCGCGCAGGAACTCGCACACCTCCGCGAAGGATGCGCCCCCGCCACCGAGGGTCTCGGGAACGAGCATCGAGAACACCCTCGAGCGCTTCAAATCGGCGTAGTTCTCTGCGACGAAGCGGTCCTGTAGGTCGAACGCTGCCGCACGTTCGCCGAACGCTGTGCCGAGGTTCAGGGCTACTTGCTTCCAATCTTGGGCCATCGGAGTCCTCCTGTGGGGCGATCCGAACCTGCGGCTCCAGGAGTGTGGCATCCAGTACGGAAAATGGACCACCGGGACCGGGCGAGGGGCGGCACAATGCGCGTATGAAGACCTACGGCCAGTTCTGTCCCATCGCGCAAGCGCTCGAGATCCTCGCGGAGCGATGGACGCTGCTCGTGGTGCGCGAGCTGCTGATGGGGAGCACGAGGTTCTCCCAGCTGCAGCACGGCGTGCCGCTGATGTCGCGCACGCTGCTGTCGCAGAGGCTGCGTACGCTTCAGGACGTCGGGCTCATCGAGCGCCGAGAAGGCCGAGCTGGACCCGAGTACTCCTTGACCGAAGCGGGTGAGCAACTCCGGCCAATCCTCGAGGGCATCGGGTTCTGGGGAAAGCGCTTCGCAAACCGGGGTCTGCCCGACGACCACCTCGATCCGAAACTCTTGATGTGGGACATGCAGCGACGCCTGCGCGCGGAGAACCTACCGAAGGTCCGGACGGTCGTCTTGTTTCGGTTCTCGGACGCCCGCGAAGGCGAACGACGGTTCTGGTTGTGCGTCAGCGCGACCGTGATCGATCTTTGCCTCAAGAACCCCGGGTTCAAGGTGGATCTGAGCGTGGACACCGACGTCAGAACGCTCACTGAGGTCTGGCTGGGCAGGCGCACGCTCAGGCAATGCATCCGGGAGCGCAGCGTGGTGCTGGAGGGGAACGCCGCCCTGAAGCGCGCCTTCCCGGGCTGGCTAGCGCTCAGCGTCTTCGCCGACGCCAGCTGAAGAGAAAGCGCTCGAGCCCGATCCCGCCAGCACTTGCATCAACCGCCTTTTGCCCGTTCGATACGCTCGGTGCGAAGCTGATGGCGCTCGTTGAATAGCCTGGAATAGACGAAGAGGGTCAGCCCCATGCAGCCGAGCGCCGTGGCGGCGGCGATCATGAACATGACCACGATCTGATACCTGACTGCCGTGAGAGGATCCGCCCCCTCCAGGATCTGCCCGGTCATCATGCCCGGCAGGGACACGATCCCCACCACTGTCATGCTGTTCAATATCGGGATCATGCCGCGGCGCACGGCTTCTCGCAGCGGACCTCGCGCAGCCTCCCAGCGCGTCGCGCCCAGGGCGAGTTCCATCTCGACGCGGTCTCGTTGCTCGTCCAGGTCCGCGAGCAGCGTGTCCAGGGAGAGCGACACGCCGGTGAGCGAATTACCGAGCACCATGCCCAGCAGCGGGACCACGTACTGAGCGTGATACCAAGGACGCACGCCGAGAATCACGCCCGTCACGGTGAAGGTCGTGACCAGTCCCGTCAGCACCAACGTCAGGAACGCACCCACCCCTGCGCCAGCGAAGCGTCGGGTCGACCGCGCGACGGCGGCGTGTCCGGCGACCGCCGTCATGATCAGCAGGACGCCAGCCAAGATCCAGGGGGATTCGACGCGAAATACCCAGGCGAGCACATAGCCGACGAGGGACAACTGCAGCACCGTGCGCGCCGACGCGATTGCGAGTGTGCGCTCCAGGCGGAGGCGCATGCCGACGCTCACGGCGCCCGCGCACAGCACGAGCAGCGCGGCCATACCGAGCTGGGCGACCCCGATCGGCAGCGCGCCTCGCTCAGGCACCGAGCACCCCTGGCGAGAAGTCCGTCAGATTCAGCTGCGTGGTCGTCAGTCGAGTCAGCTGCGTCGCATCGTGGCTCACGATCACCCCGGACAGGCCCGCCTCGGCGCGAGCCCTGAGCCACGTCTCGACGGCGGACACGCTCTCTTCATCGAGCGCACTGGTGGGCTCGTCGAGCAGCACGACATCCGGCGCGATGCTCACGGTTCGGAGCAGCGCCACACGCTGCTGCTCGCCGACCGAGAGACTTCGCGCGTCCTGCTCCAGTACGGTCCGAGGAAGCCGCAGTTGCTCGAGCTCTCGGGCCGCCGCCGCGACGTCGAAGCGCGCTCCGACTGACGCGTAGGAAAACGGGCGCTCGAGGTTGAACCGCACCGTCCCCTTCAAGAACACCGCCCGCTGGCCGACGTAGCTCACCCGGCGCCGCCACTCCGGGTACGCCATCTCCTGCCGGTCCGTGCCGCGCAAGCGAAACTCGCCGGCGTCCGCGTCGCAGAGCCCCGCGATGGCGCGGAGGAGCCGAGTCTTCCCCGAACCGCTGGGCCCCGCGACACCGACCCAGCCCGCGTGCGGCACGTTCAGCTCCAGGTCACGAAGCAGCCGTCGGCCTGGCACGCTCAGGCTCACGCCGCGAACGGAGAGAAGCGTCACGGACGATCTGCTAGCACGGCCGTGGCCCTACAGGGCAGGAGGCTCGAGAGCGGTTCGTGCACGCTTGCCAAGCTGTCCGTCGCCCGCTCCTTCGGCACCTGGTTTCGGCCTGACTACAACAGCGTGGCCGAACCCTTGGTCAGGACGAAGCGACCGATGACGGGCAGGTGGTCCGAACGACCGGCGGCGACCACGTTGACCGACAGCGGTTCGAGTCCGGGTCCGTACACGATGTGGTCGAGCTCGGCACGAACCGTCCCGACGCTCGTGGTCCAGCGCCAGGTCGCGCTCTCGCCGCCGAACTCGCCGCGGGCGCTCTTGTAGCCGCGCTGCTCCAGGAAGGCGAGGGCGCCTCCGCCCGAACCACAGCCATGCCGCCCGCGACCGGCGCGCGCAGGTATCTACGGGTCGGGTACTCGTCCACGAGCTGGGCTTCGATTGCAGCCTCCCAACGGTGCGTCGTCTCCTGCAGTAACACGACATCTGCCTTCGCGTCGCGTATGGCACCGACGCCCGACTCGTCACCCTGCAGGCCGTAGTTGACGTTGTAGGTCAGCACCGTCAGGGTGCGCTGTTCGGGCGCTGGCTGAGTGGCCACACGCTCGGCACCCGCGCAGGCGCCCAACCACACGGCGGACAACGCGGCCGTCAGGAGCCTACCGTAGCGTGGGGCTCTCATGGAGCGCTCCTACGCTCCCGCCGCCCCCCGCATTCCCCGCGAGCGGCAGCGTCAGCGCGCCGTGACGGCCCGAACGGCGTGGGCCTTGCCGCCGCGACGGCTTGGCGGCACCATCTGCGCGTGGATCCCCTCGTCTCCATCCAACCCGGCGAAGTCTTGGTTGGCAAGTACCGCGTCGAGCGCCTGATTGGGCAGGGCGGCATGGGAGTCGTGCTCGAAGCCACGCACGTCGCGCTCGGCGAGCGCGTCGCGATGAAGTTCCTACTGCCCGGGTTCGCCGAGCACGAGGAAGCGGCCGAGCGCTTCTTGCGTGAGGCGCGGGCCGCAGTGCGGATCAAGAGTCCCCACGTCGCGAAGGTGAGCGACGTGGGCACCCTCGAGAACGGCGCTCCCTACATGGTGATGGAGTTCTTGCAGGGGGAGGACGCGTCCCAGCTCCTGGACAATCACGGCCCCATGGCGCCGGTGGACGCCGTCGATCTGGTGCTCCAGGCGTGCGACGCGATCGCGGAGGCGCACTCCCACGGCATCGTGCACCGGGACATCAAGCCCGCCAATCTGTTCGTGACCCGGCATGCCGACGGTTCTCCGTTCGTGAAGGTGCTCGACTTCGGCATCTCCAAGGTGATGGACGCGAGGAACGAAGGAGACCACCAGCTCACGCGCACGACAGCCACGCTGGGTAGTGCGCTGTACATGTCGCCGGAGCAAATTCGCCAGTCGCGCTCGGTGGATCACCGCACGGACGTGTACGCGCTGGGGGTGACGCTCTATCAGCTACTGTGCAACGCATTCCCCTTCGACGCGGACACCTTCCCCGCGTTGGTCGTGGAGATCGCAACGGGCACCCCGCGTCCGCTGAACGATGCGCGGCCGGGGTTGGACCCAGGGCTCGTCGCCGTCGTCGAGCGCGCGTTCGCTCGCAACCTCGACCAGCGCTACCAGAGCGTGGGTGAGCTCGCCCTCGCCCTCGCGCCCTTCGCCCCCGCCTCGGCCCAGCCCGTGGTGCAGCGCATCGCGCGGCTCTCGGGGCTCTCTCCCGGTTTGCCACCACGCGCACCGAGCACCCCGCTGAGCCCGACATCTCCTCACGTCGCCGCCTCGACCGCGAACCAGCAGTTCGCGCAGGTGGCGACCAACCCCAACCTCACCGCCAAGCGGTCGTCGCCGCTGCTGGTCGCGCTGCTGGTGGGGGTGCCGCTGTTCGCGCTCGCGGTGGTGGCCCTGGTGCTGTCGCGCTCGGGTCGCGCACCTCCGGACGTGCCGGCGACTGCCGCGGGCGAGCCGCCGCTGGCCGCCTCGTCGCTCCCCGTCGCGAGCGAGACCGTCGCTCCGACCGCGAGCCCCGAGATCGAAGTAGCAGCCGATCCTCCCACCGCCAGCGCCCAGCCCGCCGCCCTGGAGCCGATCAAGACCTCTCGAGTGGTCAAGGTCGTCGCGCCCACGCCCCCGAGCCCGCCCACACCCCCCACGCCACCGACGCCACCGACGCCGCCGACGGCGAAGTCTCCGCCTCCCCCCCCAAAGGTCGATCTGAATGAACGCTAGTCTCCGCTGGGTCCGCCTCGCCGCCGTCGCCTTCGCGCTCTCGCTGGGGGCGCCAGCTCTCGCTGGAGACAAGGCGCTCGCCGAGACGCTCTTCGTCGAGGGACGAAGGCTCATGGAGGCGGGAGACTTCGCCGGCGCGTGCGAGCGCTTCGACGCGAGCAATCGGGAGGATCCGTCGCCCGGCACGATGCTGAACCTGGCGCTCTGCTACGAGAAGCGAGGAATGACCGCGTCGGCCTGGGCGCTCTTCCGCCAGACGATCACGGCCGCGCGAACGGCCGGGCGCACCGCGCACGAGACCAGCGCACGGGAGGGGGCCGAGCGGCTGGAGTCGAAGCTCTCCCGGCTGACGATCACGCTGCCCGGCGAACGACCGCCGGGCCTGGAGGTGAAGCGCGGGGACGTCGTCTTGACCGCCGGGGCCTTCGGTGTGCCCGTGGCCGTCGATCCGGGTGAGCACACCATCGAAGCGACCGCTCCGGGCTACGAGCCGTACCGAGGCAGCGTCACGGTCGGCCCCGACGGGGACTCGCAGTCTGTCGCCATCCCCCCACTGAAGCCCGGGGCCAATGGGGTCGGAGACTCCGGTGCAGGTGGGTCGGCTGGCGGAGACGTAACGCTGGACCGAGCTCCCGCAGGCAGCAAGACCCTCGGCTACGTCCTGGCCGGTGTGGGCGTCGTGGCGTTGGGCACCGGCGTGACGTTCGGCGCCCTTGCGCAGTCCCAAGCCAACGCCGCGGAGAACGACGCCGCGTTGTGCCCGAACAAGCAGTGCACGCCCGCCGGCCGCAAGGAGATCGACGCGGCCGAGACCAAGGCGCTGCTCTCGACCATCGGCGTCGGGGTCGGCGTCGCCGCGTTGGGGGCGGGGATCTACTTCCTGGTCGCCGACTCCGGCGCTGAAGCGAGCGCTCGGCGCCGCACTACGCGGCCCCGGGTCGTGCCGTTCGTCGGGACGTCGGGAGGCGGGGTCGGCCTGACCGGCGCGTTCTGAGCGCGCGTCTTGCTCGGGAGTCTCGGCTCCGGCCGTCAGCTCACAAGCAGGCCAGCCGCAGCGAGTAGATGTTGATGTTCGTCGCGGTCTGGACCGTCACCAGCGCGACGTAACCCGTGAGCTCCTTGATCCGCGCGAGCTGCACGCCGACCACGGTCTCGCCTGTCTCCGGCGTGAACAGCGTGGGTATGCCGCGGAACTCCCCCGTGCCGCGGGCCAGGAAGATGGCCTTCGCCTCCGGGGTGCCACCCCCTGCGATGGGCATCCACACGTAGTTCTGATCATGAGCCATCTTGCCGACGGCTGGGAGCGTGGTGCCCAGCTCCACATCGACCTTCGTCAGGTTGTCCAAGTCGGTTGGCGTGGTGACGACGCCCGCGAACAGGGCGGCGCTCGGCGGCGCGACCGCGACGTTCGCCACCAGGAGCAAGAACCCCGGCGTAGTGCCAGCCTGCGACGCGGCCCCGACGTGCGCGACTCCGCCGCCAGGCAAGGCGGGGCTCAGGGGCGCAGGAACGAAGCCCACGCCCGATAGGTAGTAGGTCATGGCCGAACCGAGCTGGTCTCCGGCCGCTATGACGGCGTCCACGGAGGCACCCGTGTCGTCCACGCTGATACCCTGAAGCTTGAACTCAGGGTTGCTGTACCCTCCGGCGGCGCCCTCGGCGACGACGGTGACTCCGGCGGCACCGGAAGACGCGGTGTAGATCCGCGAGAAGGTCTCCGGGTTGTTGCGACACACGGCTGCGTAGTGGACGTGCTGATCCCCGACCGTGAACACGTTGCGCATGATCTCCGGACAGGTTGGATCCGTGGGCAGCGCGACGTCGACACCCGGCTCGAGCTGGTTGTTCTGCGGCGTGAAGGGCCGCGAGGTCGGCACATCGCCCACCATGCCATGCAGCGTCACCGTGGCCTGGTTGAAGGTCGCCACGTCCGCCTCCAGGTCGGAGAAGGTCGTCTGCTCCGCGGGGCCCTGGCTGGTGATCAGGCGTGCGGACCACTGGCCAGCGACTCGCGTGAGCGCGAGGGCATGGTCCACGGTCGGGCCCCCGAAGATCCTGCTCTCGGTCTGCGTGTTGGCCGGGAACTGGAACACGAGCTGCTTGACCGAGTTCCAAGGTGCACAGTGGACCGCCGGTGTCCCTCCGCTCCCGGCCGCTCCCGCCGCTCCACTGCTACCTCCGCTGCCTCCTCCGACACCGCCGCCGCCGCTCGAAGTCCCTCCCGCGCTGGCATCCTGCTGGTCCTCGAAGTCTCCGAGACCGAGCAACGACGAGCAGCCCACGGATCCGAGCGCCACGCAGAGAGAGAGCCAAGCTCGCGACATGGCGCGTAGCTTGTCGCGACCACGGCGCGGCGACAAGGGGCTGCCGCTAGGCGTTCCTCTCCGGTTCCGCGTCTCGCCGACAAAGGCGGCGCCACGAGACCACGTCTGTAGTATCCGTCGTGCGAGTGCCTGACCAGCCCCAAGCGCCAGTACCCCGACGACGGCGGCCGGGGTTCGTGATGGGCGTGGTCCTCGGCGCCGTCGTGCTCGTACCGACCGTCATCGTCGTGGCGGTCCTGATCGCGAACCTGCGAGGCGAGACGCTCGGACGCTGGGAGCTTCGCGGAGATCCAAGCCGGGGCTTCGAAGGCGAGATGCCCTACCCCCCGGAGACGAACAGTCTGCACCTCTACTTCGACGCCGTGTGGGTCGGCCCCAAGGAGCTGCCCAACGGCTCGATCCGGCTCGAGCTACTCGAGGATGGACGCAGCGTGGAGCGGTCTGCCTGCACCACCGGGCAAGGGGGATCTGGATCTGTAACTACTCGGGCGGCGGCGAAGAGCCCGGGTCGAAGCGGCGGGACTGCGAGCGACGCCTGACCTGCGCGTTCAGCGCGACGCCGTCCGAGAAGCCGCGCACCCTGCGCGCACGCATCGACTTCGGTCGACCCGAGCTGTTCCGAGAGCGCGCCAAGTTCCAGATCGTGCTGCGGAACTAGCAGCTGCCTCGGGCGCCGCGGGAGCGGCGAAGAACGCTTCGAAGACCTCGGTGTCGATGGCGCGCTGAAGCCGCTCATCGCTGTAGCCCCTGAGCCACGTGATCGTCTCGTCGACCTCTTCCTTCGTCCGCCCCTCCTTCGCAGCCTTCTGCAGATAGAGCGGGTACACGCTCGCGAACGATGTCGTGAAGATCCGCGGTTTGGCGGCCATGGTCGCCCAAACCGTAGGCCAAGTTGCTGTATCCACCGCGATGAGCACGCGGAGCTTCGCCACGCACCGTCCCCGTGACAGGATCCGGTGAATGGAACCCTTCTTCGGGCTCGCCGTCTTGACATTCATCGGGCTCCTGATCTGGGCGTGGCGACACCAACAGCGGGTGCGGGCCGCGGCGGACGTCGCGTGGAGGTACGCGGCGGAGGAGCTCGGGGGTACCTTCACCCCCGCGGAGAGCGACTGGTCTCCCCCGATTCCTCGCCGCATCGTCGCGACGCTGGAGGGTGTCAGGGTGGAGCTCGACCACTATGACACGGGCGGCGAGAACAGCACGACGTATACCCGCGCGCGCGCCAGCGCTCGAGCGCCGGAGCAGCTGTCCATCACCGTGGATCCCATCAGCCCCTTGAGCGCGCTCGGAACCGCGCTCGGGTTTCAGGACGTGGAGATCGGTGACCGCGGGTTCGATGACGTTTTCACGGTCAAAGCCAGCGACCCCGACGTGGCGCGGGTGTGGCTGAACCGCGTGGTGCGCGAGCGCATCGTCGCGCGCGACGGGTTCAGCTTTCAACTCGACAAGGGCCGCGTCGTGGTGAAGGCGGCGATCCTACTGCACGACTACGAGCGGCTCGAGGCGCTGGCTTGGGCCGCGGCGGCCTTCGCCGACGGGACGCGGGAGCTGCGCCGAACCTGGAGGCGCGTCGCCCGCTCCCTCGGCGGGACCGTGAAGACCAAGGACGACTGGCCCGTGCTCACGGTGGAGCTCGACGGCGTGCCCATCGGGGTGAAGATCGTCGAGCGAGGGGAAGGCTACGACACGCTGGCTACCGCGCAGCTCGCTGGCCGGCGCATCGCTGAGCTCGAGCTGACGTGCGAGTCGAGGGCACGCTCCCGCGACCTGCAGCCCGCCTCTGGTGTGGTGCTGCCGGAGGGCTACCAGCTCTACGGGAGAGCTCCGGATTGGGCAGCGCGGGCGATGACGCGAGAAGTGCTCCAGCTCGTCGACCGCCTCGGGCCAACCTGGATCCGCGTCGACGCCCAGCGCGTGCGCGTCACGTGGCCGGGGATCTGCAGCAGCGCGCGCCAGCTTCGCCGCGCCATCGAGCTGTGCGCCACGCTGGCGAACGGTCCGGGCCGCGACGCTTACCGTTGAGCAGCGCGACCCTGCGCCGACGCCGGGTGCGCTATCATGGCCCTCGTGCTCGCTGCGAACCTCTGCCCCGGGTGCGGCGCGCCGGGCCCCGCGACGCCGCCGCTGACGTGTGCCTACTGCGGCTACCACTTCAGCCTCACGACGAGCCGTGTCAGCGCCGCCCCTTGCCCAGCTTGGCCACCTGCCGATGCCGGAAGCAGCCGACCACGTGGTCATTGACCATGCCCACGGCCTGCATGTGGGCGTAGATGATGGTCGAACCCACGAAGTTGAATCCTCGACGCTTCAGGTCCCGGCTGAAGGTGTCGGACAGCTCCGTGCGCGCGGGCAGCTCCTTCGTGGACTGCCAGCTGTTCTGCACTGGCTCGCCGCCCACGAAGCCCCACTGATACGCGGCGAAGCTGCCGAAATCCTTCTGTACGTCGAGGAACGCTCGCGCGTTGCGCACGGCCGACGTGAGCTTCAGTCGGTTGCGGACGATGCCTGCGTCCCCGAGCAACTGCGCGAGCTTCGCGTCACCGAAGCGCGCCACCTTCTTGGGGTCGAACCCAGCGAACGCGCGCCGGTAGTTGTCACGCTTCTTCAAGATGGTGAGCCACGACAGACCGGCTTGCGCCCCCTCCAGCACCAAGAACTCGAACAGTAGTTGGTCCTCGTGGACGGGCACCCCCCACTCAGTGTCGTGATACGCGACGTACGCTGGGTCGCTCCCAGCCCAGGCGCAGCGAGTCTTGGTAGCCGGCATCGCGTCGGCACACCTCAACACGACTCGGCGGCGCGCGCCAAGCCTTCGTGGGTTCGACGCGAGCTCGGCAGGTCAGAAGCTGACCGGCCGCAGCGACTTGCGCAGCTGTGGGATGGGTGGGTACTTGGCCGCGCTCCACAGGTAGAGCACCACGGAGCGGGCGAGGAGCACCTCGCGATACACGACGACCACGCGCACGGGCGCCTCGCCGAGCTGCTCGACCACGAACGCGCGGGCGTCTGCTCGGGACTCGCCCAAGGGCAAGACGGCGGTGCTCAGAGAGAGCTGGGCCTTCGTACTCAGGGACTGACCGAGCTGTTGCATGCGCTCGAGCAGCTTGGGATCCTGCGTGCGGGAGTACTCCTCCTGAAGCGCCTGCATCTGCTTGCCGACCGCCTCGAAGCCCTGAGTGCTCTGGGCCTGCAGCCGGGTCTCGAGCTCCGTGACCGCGATGGGCTCCACGCTCAGAGCGCCGCGATAGTGAGCGAGGACCGCGTCGACTGGGTCGTTGCTGGCGAAGCCCGCGCTGGTGGGCGAGTCTCCCGGGGGGTACGCCGTGGCGGACGGATACCGCTGGGGGAAGCCCATCGCCCCGAGCGCGACGGGGGCCGCCTTCGCCCACGGGTCGAGCTCCGTGAGGTCACCGTGGCCCTGCCGGTACTGGCTGCCGAGCGTTCCGTATTTCTGCGTGCGCGACAGGGCCGCGGCCGCCAGATCGCTGGTGGTGAGGTACGGGCTCGTGATGTGAGGAGCGACGAGGGCCGCCGCGCGCTCATCCTTGTCCACGAAGGGACCGACCAGTCGCAAGCCCGCGGCGACGACGACGGGATCGCCGCTCGACAGCGCCTCTTCGGCCACGGGGACGCTGCGCTGGTCTCGCGCCGCCTCCATCTCTTCGAGCATCTCGACGACGGCCTCGCGCTCGAGGGCGTAGTCCACGCAGGCTTCGAGCGGGAGCTGATCGACGCACGCTTGGCCGGCGACGGCGCCGCCCGGGCCGGCGCTGCCCGGGCTCTGTGCACCCTGGCCAGCGCCCGCGCCTCCGCAGGCATGGCTGCCGACCGACACGCCGAGGACCAGCGCGGCGATCAGCGAGGGCCTGCGAGCCGCGCGGCGCAAGAGCAGCGCGGCGCTCACCAGGTCCTCGGCTGTCGCATGGCCTTCAGCGCCTGGAGCTTCTTCTTCGCGTCCTTGAACTTGTCTGCGGACAGGAGCTTGGCGACGGTGCAGCGCCGTCGGGCTTGGTTCCGGTAGCGTCGGAGCACATCTGCCTCACGGGCGTAGGCCTGCTGCTCGGCGTCCGCGTGGTCGTCGAGCTCGCGCCGCGCCCAGCTGCGCTCCTTCGACGGCGGGAGCAGCCCCGCCTTCTTCGCCCGACAGCGGTCCTGGTGGTCGTCCTCGTGCAGGATCGCCGCCACGACCGCCTCCTTGCACACGTTGGCGCGAGTGAGCGGGTGGTCCGCGTCGTCGAACACCCTGGGGATGTCCAGGATGGAGAGCGGCGCCTTGGTCGACTCGACGGAGATGTTGCACTCGCCGTCCGTGACCAACGTCGGCACGTCGTCGAACACCACGTTGCTCCTGATACCGAGCCGCTGCTTGGCGGCCCGGTCTTGATGCTGCGAGACGTAGGCCTCGAAGGCCTGCTCGAGGTGGTGCCCCGAGTCCCACGCGCCCTTGCCAAAGGCCTCGTCGCGGTTGCTCCGCGATGCATAGAAATCCCTGCGCAGCTCGGCGCGTGCGATCTGGAGCAAGAGCTCGGGCCGGGGCGGCTTGCAGCACTGCTGGACCCCTCGGCAGTTCATGGGGGGCAAGCAGTCGAACACGGCGCTGGCCTCCGACGGCGCGGCCACGACGAGCGCCGCGGAGGCCGCCACACCAGCGGCAGCGCTCAACCGCAACACGAAGTCGAGGAAGCTCATGGCTCGGGGGCGGACGCTAGCTCCTCCTCCACGCGCGCCGCAAGCGCGCGCAGCTCCGAGTCGAAGGGATCGATCGAGCGCGCGCGCCGGAGCGCCTCGGCGGCCTCCCGCCGGCGCCCTGCATCCAGCAGTGCGTGGGCCAGGTTGTAGTGGGGCCGGGGGTTGCTGACGGACTTGGCGGCGGCGTCGCGCCACAACGCCAGGTCCGAGCGATACAGCGTGCCCCGCGACCAGGTCGCGTGCGCGAGGGCGAGGGTGACCATGGCGCAGCCTGCGGCCAGCAGGCGACGAGCGCGCGGCCGAGCGAGGGCGGCGCGGAGCCCGAGCGCCACGAGCAGCAGCGCACCCACTAGCGCGCTGGCCAAGGGCCGTTCCGTGAGCGGATCGAGCTTGGGGACGACCGACTGGGTAGGCAGCAGCGCGGCGAGCATGAAGCTGCAGCCCACGGCGAGCAGCGTGCGTCTGCGGAGTGCGGCCCAACCTGTCAAGGCGACGAGGCCGAACAACGTGAGCAGCCCCAGCCAGAACGCGATCGACGCTGTGCTGTGCGTGAGCGCCACGCCGTGATCGAGCGATAGCGCGCCGGGCCTTGCGTAGAGCGACAGTCCATGCGGGATGGCCTCGAGCTGTCCCACGCTGCTGTAGGCCCAGGGCCGACCGCGGGCGCTGTACTCGATTAGCTGACGGTAGCGCGCGTTCTGCACCACGAACGCGAGGGCCAGCAGCACCGCCGTCGCGCTCGGCTCGAGGCGCCGCAGCGCGGCGACGACACCGGCAGGGCGTCGCGCGAGCTCCAGGGCAGCCAGGGGCAAGAGCCCGAACACGGCCGTCTCCCGCGCGAGGCACGCCGCCAGCAGCGCGGCGGCGGCCGCCCAAGGGCGGCCCCGGAGCTGAGCGAGCAACGCCGCCACCAGCAGCAGCGTCGCGAGCAGCGCCCCTCGCCCCGCGAGCGCCCACACCATCTCGGCGTGGATGGGGTGCACCGCGTACACGCCCGCGGCGATGGTCGCAGCCCAGAGCCCCGCGCCCAGTCGTGCCGCGAGTGCGCAGAGCAGCCCGCTCGTCGCAGCGTGAAGCAGCGCCGAGACGACGCGACGTAGCTCGGGCGCGTCACTGAAGCCCAGGCTGGCTTCGAGGGCGAAGGTCAGCTTGGACAGCGGCCTGAGGGTGCGGGTGAGGTTCGACGCGAACGCGGACAAGGACTGGCTCGCCGGATCGCCCACGGGCGTGAGCCAGTCGTCGAAGTGATACGGGCCTTGGGTGCGCGAGGCGAACAGCACGAGCCCCAGCGCTGCCACGAGCACCGCGCGACACGAGAGCGGCGACATCGCCGTGCGACCGTCACTCCGGCCGGCGGGCGCGGACGCGGCGGAGCCCGATGGCGAGCACCAAGGCCGCTAGCCACCCGGACGGCGCCGGCGCGCGTGCGGGCAGCGAGCAGCCCGCACAGCCGCCCGACTTGGCCTCGGGTTGTGCGGGCGCGTCGCTGGGTGCGCGCGGCGGCTCCGCGGGGGCGGGCGTCGCGGTCGCTGCTGCCGTTGCCGTTGCCGTCGCCGTCGCCGCCGTCGGCGGCGGCGCGAGCGGCGGACCATCCTTGGCGGCCACGGTGGTGACGCGGCACACCCGGTCGTCGATCCTCTCCGCGCGCAGCGACTCGGACACCACGTCCCGCGGGTCAGTAGACGGCAGCGACGACGTGAGGGTCGGGCTGCCCGCGCACTCCACCACCTGCGCGCTCTTGAACAGGGCCTCGAGCGCCGGATCCTGCGACTGCCCGCCGGCGGTGTAGCTCTTCGCCCACTGCTCGTAGGCGGACTTCTTCATGGAGTAGAGCTTGCAGTTGCCGCCGCGACGTCCGACGCGCACGACCTTGCCCTCCTCCAGTCGCACATGGGCCGCGACGGGCATGCCGTTCGAGCTGCTGCACGGGTAGGCCAGGAGCACGTGCTCCGTGAACGCGGTCAGGTTCTCGACTCGAAACTCGAAGGAGACGAACTTGGTGCCGTCCGGTGGCGGCAGGTCCGCGGCGGCGGCCCCCGTGAGCGTCAAGAGCGCGAGACCCAGCAGGCCGTGACGGAGCTTCATGCGCCGATCGTGCCTACACGGCGCCGATCATGCAACAGGCGAGGTCCCCGAGGTCCCCGAGGGGTCGATCACGGCTTCGTGAGCTGGCTGAGCAGCTTCCGAGCGCGGCGGCGGTGGGTCATGTCCGTCAGCAGGCCTTCTTTGCGCTTGGTGCAGTCGTAGCACGCCATGACGTTGAGGAAGCGGCGCGTCCCGACCGCCACGCGGCCTTCGCCCTTCGCTGCGCGGAAGTCGAACAGCCAGACCGTAGCGTCGTCGCCCTTGCGATCCGCGATCACGCGGGTCCGGGTGACGCCGTCTTCGCTGTCCTTCCACGTCTGCGACACTTTGAAGCCCAGCTTCGAGAGCGCCTGCTTCAGCGCGTCCGGAGCGAGCCCGTCGAGGGGGCTCGCGGCCAAGATGTCGTCGCGCAGCTTGGGGGCGGTGACCTGGCTGGGCGCCTCGTCGAAGTGAACCACCAGCGCCGTGTTCTCTCCCATCGCCGCGGCGTGGCTCTTCTCCGACTCCACGCCCAGGTCGACGAAGGTGACGTAAGCGTAGTTCTTGTCGCTCTCGAGCTCGAGCGTGTGATGGACCATGCCATCGTCCCGGTCGTCGTTCGTGCTTTCCTCTGAGTAGCCGGCCGCCTTGGCGCGCGCCGCGAGCTCTGCAGGCGTGACGCCATCGAGCGCGCCCACGGGCTCCTCGCCGGCGCTCGACTCCGGGCTGGCGGAGCTGCTCGTGCCCGAGGATGAAGAGGAGCTCGTGCCCTTGCACGCCAGAAGCGCAAATAACATCACGACGCCGACTGCCGCCCTCGACATGGGCGGAGGGTAATCCGACTCCGAGGCGTCTGTCGAGCCCGCCGAAGCGCGCCTCACGGCACGCCAGGGATGGCGCGCGTGTCGTAGCGATTGTCACGAAACTCCGCGCTCCCGAGCACCCGCTGGTGCAGGGCGGCGGTCGTGCGGATGCCCTCGCAGCGCAGCTCAGCGAGGCCGCCGAGCAGGCGCTCGATGGCCTCCGCGCGGGTAGGAGCGTGGGCGATCAGCTTGCAGATCAGGCTGTCGTAGTGGGGCGGCACGGTGTACCCGGCCGCCACGTGGGTCTCGATGCGCAGGTCGTCGCTCGCCGGGGGCGGTTGCCAGCGCGTGATGGTACCGGGGGACGGCCGGAAGTCGTCGTCGGGATCCTCGGCGTTGATGCGGCACTCGATGCTGTGACCGCGCGGCGCGATGGCGGCTTGGGTGTAGCCCAGGGGGTGGCCGGCGGCGATCCGGAGCTGCTCCCACACCAGGTCCACGCCGGTTCGCATCTCCGTGACGGGATGCTCCACCTGTAGCCGCGTGTTCATTTCCATGAACCGCAGCTCGCCGTCCTGATCCAACAGCATCTCCATGGTTCCGGCGCCCACGTAGCCGATCGCCCCGGCAGCTCGCGCTGCCAGCTCGCAAATGCGCGCTCGCGCCGTGTCGTCCAGAGACGGCGAGGGAGACTCTTCGAGCAGCTTCTGGTGCTTGCGCTGCACCGTGCAGTCACGCTCCCCCAGGTGAACGACGTTGCCGTAGCGGTCCGCCAAGATCTGGATCTCCACGTGGCGCCCGCCCTCGATCAGCTTCTCGACGTACACGCGCGGGTCGCCGAAGGCGCCCTGCGCCTCCTGCTGCGCAGACGCGAACGCCTCGGCGAGCTCGGCGGGCGAGCGCGCGATGCGCATCCCTCGGCCGCCACCGCCGCTCTCGGCCTTGATCAACAGCGGGAAGCCGATCCGCCCTGCGAGCTGCTCGAGCTCGGCGATGTCCCCGAGCACTCCGTCGCTACCGGGTATGACCGGGAGCCCCGCCTCGGCCATGGCGCGCTTGGCGGGGGTCTTCTTGCCCATCAGCGCGGTGACGTGCGGCGGCGGACCGATGAACGTGATGCCGTGGGCCTCGCACAGCGCGGCGAAGCGCGGGTTCTCCGACAGGAAGCCCCAGCCTGGGTGCAGGGCGCTGCAGCCGGCCTGCTTGGCGGCCTGCACCACGCGCATGGCGTCGAGGTAGCTGTCGGCCGAGCGCGCGGGCCCGAGGCACACCGTCTCTCGCCCGCGCGCGTAGGGCACATCGCGGTCTGCCTCGGACACGGCGAACACCGGCGTGATGCCGTGGGCGTCGCAGGTGCGCGCGACCCGAGCCGCGACCTCGCCGCGATTGGCGATGAAGACGCGGCGAAACGTGAGCGGTGGGGCGTCGGTTCGGACCGGGGCAGTCATGCGTCGGCGCCGAGGCTAGCACGACCTCCGTCCGCCATTGCCAACTCGGGGAAAGCCGGAGACCCTCGCCGGTGATGACGACCACACCGTACACACCACCGCGCGTCTGGGTCTGGGACCAAGCGAGCGGCGGCCGATTCGCCGGCATCAACCGGCCCGTCGCGGGTCCGACCCATGACAAGGAGCTGCCGGTCGGCAAGCATCCCCTGCAGCTATACTCGGTGGCCACGCCCAACGGCGTCAAGGTCACGATCCTGCTCGAGGAGCTGCTCGCCCTCGGCGAGTCCGGGGCGGAGTACGACGCACACTTGATCGACATCCTCGGCGGCGACCAGTTCGGCAGCGGCTTCGTCGCCGTGAACCCAAACTCGAAGATCCCCGCGCTGCTCGACCGCAGCACCTCGCCGCCCACGCGGGTGTTCGAGTCGGGAGCCATCCTGCTGTACCTCTCGGAGAAGTTCGGGGCCTTCCTGCCGACCGCGCCGGGCGAGCGCGCGGAGTGCCTGTCCTGGCTGTTCTGGCAGATGGGGGCCGCGCCCTTCCTGGCCGGCGGCTTCGGACACTTCTACGCCTACGCTCCCGAGAAGCTCGAGTACGCGATCAATCGCTACGCGATGGAGGTCAAGCGTCAGCTCGACGTGCTCGACCGGAACCTCTCGTCACGGCGGTTTCTGTGCGGCGACGAGTACACCCTCGCCGACATCGCCAGCTATCCCTGGTACGGCAACCTGGTGCTCGGGGAGCTCTACGGCGCGCAGGAGTTCCTCGCTGTAGGCGCCTACACGCACGTCGCCCGCTGGGCCCGTGAGATCCAGGAGCGCCCCGCGGTGCGCCGCGGCGCGCGCGTGAACCGGGTTTGGGGCCCGGAGGACGAGCGCGTACCGGAGCGCCACGACGCGAGCGACATCGCCTGAGCTGCCACGCACGCGCCGTGCCCGCGTCGCACCGACAGCACGAACCAAGCTAGTGGTTCATCACCCGGGTCCAAGCCGCCACGAAGTCGCGGACGAACTTCTCCTTGGCGTCGTCCTGCGCGTAGAGCTCGGCGTAGGCCCGCAGGATCGAGTTGGAGCCGAAGACCAGGTCCACGCGCGTGGCGGTCCACTTCACCGCGCCGGTAGCCCGCTCGCGCAGCTCGTAGGTGCCGCCTCCGGCGGGTGCCCAGGCGTAGTTCATGTCCGTCAGGTTCACGAAGAAGTCGTTCGTGAGCACGCCCACCCGGTCCGTGAACACCCCGTGCTTCGTGCCGCCGTGGTTGGTGCCCAGCACGCGCATGCCGCCGACGAGCACCGTCATCTCGGGCGCCGTCAGGCCCATGAGCTGGGTGCGCTCCAGTAGCAGCTCTTCCGCGCTCACGGCGTACTCCTTCTTCAGCCAGTTGCGATAGCCGTCGTGGATGGGCTCGAGCACCGCGAAGGACTCGGCGTCCGTCATGGCGTCGGTCGCGTCGCCGCGGCCCGGGGTGAAGGGCACCTGGACGTCGAAGCCCGCGGCCTTGGCCGCTTGCTCCACGCCGACGTTGCCCGCGAGGACGATC
The DNA here is from genome assembly GCA_019637295.1 of Polyangiaceae bacterium. Taxonomy (GTDB): domain Bacteria; phylum Myxococcota_A; class Polyangia; order Polyangiales; family Polyangiaceae; genus JACKEA01. The sequence goes on along the minus strand of JAHBVX010000010.1, from coordinate 189,105 downwards.
ACGTCCGCGACGCTGGCGCCCGTGTCCCGGGCGATGCCCTCGAGCACGCCGAGCACCCGCGTCAGGCGGGCCGGCTCGTTGCCTTCCCAGTCCTTCTGCGGAGCCAGGCGGATGCGCGCGCCGTTGGTGCCGCCGCGCCTGTCCGAGCCACGGAAGGTCCGCGCGCTGTCCCACGCGGTGGCGACCAGCTCGGCGATCGACAGACCGCTCTGCGCGATGCGCGCCTTGACCGCGCTCACGTCGTAGCCGGTGTTGCCGGCGGGCACCGGATCTTGCCAGATGAGGTCTTCCTTCGGCACGTCGGGCCCCAGGTAGCGAGACTTGGGACCCATGTCGCGGTGGGTGAGCTTGAACCACGCGCGCGCGAAGACCTCCGAGAAGTACGCCGGGTCCTTGTAGAACCGCTCCGCGATCTTGCGGTACTCGGGATCCTTGATCATGGCCATGTCCGCGTCCGTCATGATCGGGTTGCGACGGATGGTGGGATCAAACGCGTCGACGGGCTTGTCTTCCTCCTTGATGTTCACCGGCTCCCACTGCCACGCGCCGGCGGGGCTCTTCTTCAGCTCCCACTCGTAGCTGAACAGCAAGCGGAAGTAGTCGTTGTCCCAGCGCGTCGGGTTCGTCGTCCACGCGCCCTCCAGGCCGCTCGACACGGCATCCGCGCCCACGCCCTTGCCCTTGGGGTTGTGCCATCCGAGTCCCTGCGCGGCGACGTCCGCCGCTTCGGGGTTCGGGCCCAGCGCGCTGGCGTCGCCGTTGCCGTGGGCCTTGCCCACCGTGTGACCACCGGCGGTGAGCGCCACGGTCTCTTCGTCGTTCATCGCCATGCGCGCGAAGGTGAGGCGCACGTCCTGGGCCGTGCGCAGCGGATCCGGCTTGCCGCCGACGCCCTCGGGGTTGACGTAGATGAGGCCCATCTGCACCGCGGCGAGGGGGTTCTCGAGGGACTCGCGGCTCTCGCCCTCGTAGCGGGTCGAGCCCAACCACTCCTTCTCGGAGCCCCAGTACACGTCCTGCTCCGGGTGCCAAATGTCCTCGCGACCGAAGCCGAAGCCGAACATCGGTAGGCCCATGGACTCGTACGCCATGTTACCCGCCAGGATGATCAAGTCGGCCCAGCTCACCCGATTGCCGTACTTCTTCTTGATGGGCCACAGCAGCCGGCGCGCCTTGTCCAGGTTGACGTTGTCGGGCCACGAGTTGAGCGGCGCGAAGCGTTGGTTGCCCGTGCCGCCGCCGCCGCGACCATCGGCGATGCGATAGGTGCCGGCCGCATGCCAGGCCATGCGGATCATCAGGCCGCCGTAGTGCCCCCAGTCGGCGGGCCACCAGGGCTGGCTGTCCGTCATCAGCGCCTTCAGATCCTGCTTGAGCGCGTCGACGTCGAGCTTCTTCAGCTCCTGCCGGTAGTCGAAGTCGGGATCCAGCGGGTTGGTCTTGCGGTCGTGCTGATGCAAGATGTCCAGCTTCAGCGCCTTGGGCCACCACTCGGTGGCGCTCGCGCCGGAGGTCGTGTTTCCGCCGTGCAGCACGGGGCACTTGCCGGAGGGGGTCTGCTTCGGGTCGGTCATGGGGTACTCCTTCTCTCTGTCGGGTGGGGTGCTCCTGCGTCCTGGCACTGCGCGCACAGCCCCCGCACCTCGACGCGGGCGTCGACGACGCTGCCGAGCTGCGTCAGGCCAGCGGGGATCTCGAGGGCGCTGAGCTCGTCGCTCTCGAAGTCACGAACGAGCCCGCAGCGGACGCAGACGTAGTGATGGTGGGGGTCGAGGTTGGCGTCGAAGCGGACGCCGTCTTGTCGGGGGCCGAGGGTCGTGACCAGCCCCAGGTCGTGCAGCATCCACAGGGTTCGGTAGACCGTGTCGATGGACACGGTGGGCATCCGCTGGCGCACCGCGCGGTAGATGGTGTCCACGTCCGGGTGCTCGCCCGTCGCCACGATTTCATTAAAAATTTCGAGACGTTGGTGCGTCAGCTTGACGCCCGCCCGTTGGACGGCCGCCCGCATGCGCTCGAGCCGACGCTCGACGGTTCTGTCTACGTTATTGCTCATAATTCCTAAATACGAATCAGCTGCAACAACGTAGTTGGGGGTGCCCCCGACGTCAAGTCGGACCGCGCGAGATGCTCGCGCCAGCTCCGCCGGATACGTCAGAACCGGTACTTGGTGTGGCAGCTCGTGCACCCCTCGAGCACGACGCCGAGTTGCTTGGTGGTCGCGGCCAGATCATTGGCCTTGGACGCCTTCAGCAGCGCCACGAGCTCGTCGTGGAACTCCTCGTCCTGCTTCTTGAAGTCGTCGAGCGTGCCTCCCTTCTTGGGCAGCTCGTACTCGCCCTTCTCCAGCGCCTTCTCGGTCGCCGTGCGGGCCTGGTGAACTTTGTGGATGCCCGTTGGGATCGCCTCGAGCGTGTTGTTGGCGATGGCCGACACCCAGTCGCGGGTGGCCTCGTGCAACAGACGCATCTCGGCCTGTACCGCGTTCTGAGCGGGCGGTAGCGCCGCGGTGGCTGCGGCCGTGGCGGGGGCGCTCCCGGCGTGGTCGGCGTGAAGGTCGGCGCCGGGCTCTTGCGGATGCGACTTGCACGACGTGAGCGCCGCGGCGAGCGCGAGCAGGGCATACGCGGTGCGAAGTGAGCTTGAGGTCATGAGCAACTCCTGTTCGGTACTACTTCTTCTTCACAAACTTGCGGGCAGCCCGCGACGTCGTTGGTTCGGCCCGCAGCAACCTCTCGAGGTCCGTCCAGACCTGCTCTGGTGACAGCTGCGTAGTGGTGGCGCCCCCACCGCGTGCCCCCGCTGCGCCGCGCAGCACACCCGTGACGGTCCAGACCAACACGTCGACGGACACGTCCTGGCTGATCTCGCCTTTGCGTCGTGCCCGTAGCAGGCAGTCGCGAACGAACCCCACGGAGCGCTCCACCATGTCGGAGACCGTGCGCGCTCCGTCGATCCCAGCGACCTCCGCGAGCCGATCGTTGAACGCGAGGCGCATCATCTCGGGGTACTGGCTGACCATCGCGAGCCGTCGCGAGAAGAACTCGCGCAAGGCAGGCAACGGCTCCGCAGCGTCCTCGGGGAAGCTGCTCGACATGCGGGCAACGAACAGGTCGATGGCCTCGGACACCATCGCGTCCTTGTCGGGGAAGTGACGGAACAAGGCTGCGTCGGTGACGCCGACGGCGTCGGCGATGCGCTGCGTGGTCAGGTCACGGGCGCCGCCGGCAGCGAGGATGTCCAGCATGGCAGCGGCAATCTGGCGCCGCCGCTCGGGGGCGGGCCGGCGGGTGCGGGTCGGGGGCATAGTGAGTTAGTGCTCACTAACATATCTCCCCGGACCGCGCAACGACCCTGCGCCCCGTTCGAGCAGCCTCGGGTCGGTCCGACGCGGCGACGGCGACTGGGCTCCGCGGCAGCCGACCCGGCCGCCCGCGCGCGCAACACCACGCTTCGCCCTACGCGACCTGACGTACGAAGGCCGCGGCGCGTGATCGCCGTCGGCACGAACATCCTGGTGTACTCGCACCGAACGGATTCGCCGTTCCACGACGGGGCCGAGCGAGTAGTCCGTCAGCTGGCTGAAGGAGAGGCGCGTTGGGCGCTGCCCTGGCCTTGCATTCACGAGTTCCTCGCCACCGTTACCAACGCTCGAATCTACAAGACACCGACTCCGATGGAACTGGCGCTCGAGCAAGCTCGACAGTGGTTGGGGTCACCCAACTCGAGGCTCCTCACCGAAGCGGAAGGATACTGGGAAACGTTGGCAGGCCTGCTCCAAGCCTCCCAGGTGACGGGTGCCAAAGTCCACGACGCACGCATCGCCGCCCTCTGCATCTCTCACGGCGTCTCCGAGCTTTGGACCGTTGACCGTGACTTCAACCGGTTCGCCGCGCTCGAGACAGCAAACCCCCTCGTCTGACCGGTGAATCACCAATCAGCGGTGCCTGCTCACGACATCAGCTCCACGTAGCGGCGAAGCTCGTCGCGTGCGGTCTCGGGGAGGTCTTCGAACTCGAGCCCGGTGGCGTTGTTGCCGCGGGCGGCGCGATTCCAGCGGACCGTCGCGGCCACCTCGGCGATGCGACCGGTCGCCGGCAGCGGGAAGCGCAGCCTCACCTGTTCGCCTTGCGAGATGGGACGGCTGCCCACGAACTGCAGCCCTCCCTCCGACACCTCCTGCACACGGCCGTCGAGGTGGGAGCCCGACGCCGTCGTGATGCGCGCGAGCGCTGCGTAGGGCGCGCGCGGGTAGCGACGCTGTGCGGCCACCTCGCCCGGAGCGATCGGCGCTCGGGCGTCCGCGGCGGTGTCCTCCCGGCGTCGAGCCGGACCCGGCGCTCGCGCGCCAGAGGCGGCTGGCGAAACGCAGGCTTCCAGCGCCGAACGCACCTCGGCCATCGTCGAATACCGCTCATGTGCCTCCCGGCGCAGGCAGCGATCGAGCGCCGCGGCGAACGCGTCGGGGACGTCGTCTCGCAGCTCCGACAGCGGGCGCGGCGTGGTGGTGGAGACCTTGAGCAGCACTTCCCCGAGGCTGCCCTCGAAGGGTACGGAGCCCGTGAGGCACTCGTACAGCGTCACGCCCAGGCCGTAGATGTCCGCGCGCTGATCGACCTCGCCCGCCAAGAGCGCCTCCGGCGGCATGTACTCGAGGGTCCCGATCAGCGCGTGCTCCTGGGTCAGCTTGGCGTCCACGTGCGGACCTTCGCCCAAGATCTTCGCGATCCCGAAGTCGAGCAGCTTCAACTGACTGCCGCCGCTCGAGCCCACGAAGAGATTACTGGGCTTGACGTCGCGATGAACGACGAGGCGCTCGTGGCAGTGCTCCAGCGCCCGCGCCAACGCGACTCCGAGCTCGAGCACCTCCCAGAACTCGAGCTTCTCCCGCGCCGCGAGGATGCCGTCGAGGGTTCGGCCTTCGAGCATCTCGAACACGATGTACGGAGCCTCGCCGGAGAAGCCAGCGTCGAGCATCTCGACCACGCCGGTACCCCGGAGCAGCGCGAGCACCTCCATTTCGCGACGCGAGCGGGCCGCCCACTCCGCGCTGGAGCCGGGCCGCGGGACCTTCACGGCCACGGCCCGTCGTGTCAGCAGGTGCTCGGCGGCGTACACGTCCGAGTTCACGCTCGCTGCGAGCAATCGCCGCAGCTGATAGCGGCCCTCGAACACCCTGGGCAGCGGCAGTCCACGGGGCGTCGAGTCGCTGGAGGCCGTTGGACTCATCGGTTGCTCATCTCGCTCTCGCTCCCTCGCTCGCTCCGCCCATCTTGCTGGATGGTATCAGAGGGGGCCACCGCTAGCGAAAGATCCGCGCGAAGTCGCGCGCGGACTCGTCGTTCACGGTGACGACCGCAGGGTGGGGGCCGGTGCTGCCCAGCACGAAGTCTCGGACGCCGCCGTCATCCCGAGCGTGGGCGACCAAGGTCACGGGCAAGCTCGGATCGGCGTGGTCTGCTTCGAGCTCGGTCCACACCGCCGTCGCGACGGGAGCGTCCTCGAGCCAACCTCGCATCCCGCGCTCGTACGAGGCGCGAGCTGCGTCATCGAGGTAGTCCCGCACGATGGTCTGGAACGCGAAGACCAGCGCGGGCGGCTCGCGGGCGGCGCCGAGGGCTCGCAATCGCTCCGGCACCTCCGTGACGTCGCCCCGCTGCACGCGCGCGGGCGACGCGCGAAACGCCGCGATGGCAGCCTCCAGTCGCGCGAGGCGCTCCGTCTCGCCGGCCCAGACGCAGGCCCGGAGCCACGCGGCGTCGTCAGCGGCACACGCGTCGAGCGGGCTGGCGTCGATGCCGCTCCGCTCGAGCACGCGAGGGGCGTTCGTGGTGCAGAGCAGCTCGCCCGACGCACGCTTCCACGGGGAGGACAAGCGGTCCGCGATCAGGTTCAGCCCGGCCGCCGCCCCGACCTCGAACAACCGGAGCGGCCGGGCCCCCTCGCCCGTTGCGCCCATGAGCTCGGCGGGCCACCGCCACGCCACCGCTCGTGAGGTCTCGTTAGTCTGTACGCTCCTCGAGCGCAGCGAGCGCCAGACGGACTCGCCTCCCAGCGACGCGAGCAGTCGCTCCCGCGTGACGCACTCGAGCTCCGGTGCCGGCGCGCCGAGCGCGCGCCAGAGCGGGTGCTCGTCTCCGTCGACGAGCGCGTCCAGCCGCAGCGACGCCAGGAACAGCAACGGGCGGTCGTAGAAGACGCGAAATGCGCGGTGCGCCCAGGTCTCCGCGAAGCGCTCGGCCAGCGCGCGCGCCTCGGAGGTGTCGCCTTCGAGTAGCTCCACGAGCTCGTGGAGCACCCGATGGTACGACGGCGCTCGGCTCGCGACCGCTCGCCGCCAGCGCGCGATGTCGTCGACGAACTCGTGTACTGCGGGGGGCAACGTGCTCACGCGCCCAGTGTATGCCCATTCTCGCGTCAGCCCCCGCCCTTCTGCGGCGAGGTCAGCCTTGCGCGCGCAGCGCCCGAATGTGCCGCAGGTAGTCGTCCACGTTGCGGAACGCGCCGATGGGCAGCGCCTTGCTCTTCCCAAGCAACGTCTTCATCTGCTGCGGGTCGAAGCGCTGCCCGGTCCTGACGTCGTGAGTGGCCGACAGGTTCGCGACCGCGTGGGTCAGCGACGCGGGTGGCGCGCCGCCATAGCACTCGGTGTACCACTCGACGGGCGCCGGCGGCGGCTCCGTCAGCGACGGATCGATGTCGCCGGGCTCCACCGCGTCGACACCCAGCGTCCTGGCCAGGTCGCCGATCAGATACGCCGGCAGCCACTCGCCGAGCCCGGTGTGCCACACCAGCACAAAGGGCGGCAGCGCCGAGAGCGAGAGCGACGCGCGCAGGGTGGCCAGGTTGGCCGCCTTCGGCGTGCCGTCGGCCTCCGCCCAGTACCACTTGGGTTCGGTCATCCCGCGAACCATGCCCGAGCGGCGACTGGGCCGGAAGCGATATCCCGCCGTTCCCGCGCCGCACCGAGCAGCGAACCGAGCCAAGAGTCTGGCGCCACGCTCGACCGTGTGTGAAGGAGACCTCGGCCTGCGGCGCGGGCGCCGGCGCTCGAGGCCCAGCTGCGGCTCACGCCGGCGACCTGCGCGGGCCCGCGCTCCGGACGCGACTGGCGCTGATGCCGGTTCGACGCGGCGGCGGCGTGGGCTCAGTACGACGCGTACCACACGCTGACGAACGCCAGGGAGCCACGCTTGAACGACACGTGCGGCGCGCCGCTGGCGTCCACGGCGATGCTCGGCAGATCCGGAGACTCGGGATCGAGCACGGTGGAGAGGTACACTTGGTAGATGCCCGTGGTCCCCACGCGTTGGATGTAGAGCGAGCTCGCACCCGAGGGCTTGCCGACCACGTAGGCGGCGCCGTCCGCCGAGACAGCGAGCCGGGCGTTGCCGACCGGACCTGCGTTGGCGACGGGCGTTCCCCAGGTCGTACCCGTGCGCAGGTTGTAGCGTAGGATGCCGCCCTCGCGCACGTAGATGACATGCAACGCGCCGGAGGCATCGAAGGCGACGTCAGTCGCGTCGTACTTGCCGCTCGCCGGCGGCGTGGCGTCGAACGCGCTGACGTCCCAGCCCGTAGTCGCGTTCGGGATGGCGACATTTCCGACGCTGCTCGCGCCGGAGCCGTGGCCCGTCGCGACGTGCACCACACCCGTAGGCGAGACGGCGATGGAGGGGCCATTGCCCTCGAGCGCGCCTCCGGATTGGGTACCAACGGCCTCCGTGGCGAAGGCGGAGCCGCTCCATTTTGCGTAGCCCAGCTGCGGACCGGAGAGGTTCTGGAATGCCAGGTGGGGCCCGCCCGCGGCGTCCACCGCGATGTCCACTCGCGCGTTGGTGTTCACCGTGCTCACCTCGGTGACGGTCCACCCGGACACCCCCTTCGACGCGTGTTGGAGCTTGTCGGCGGTGCGAAAGGCGATGTGCGGAGTGCCGTCCGAAGCGAACCCGAGCGCCATGAACGATCCCGAGTGGGAAGAGCCGGTGACTTCATCGATCGCCCAGCCCGAGGTTCCGCGCTTGGCCAGCGCGACGACGCCGGTGCTCCTGCGGTACGCGACGTGCGGGGTCCCGCTCGGATCCAACGCGACTGCGCTGGCGTTGCCGCCATCATCGACCTTCTCGTAGATCTTTGGCTTGCTGATGTCGGCGTAGCTCGGCAGTCCCCCGGTCCCGCCGCTCGAGGCGCCACCGCTCGAGGCGCCACCACTCGCCGCGCCGCCGGCTCCCGCCGCGCCGCCGCTCGCCGTGCCGCCGGCTCCCGCCGCGCCGCCGCTCGACGTCCCGCCGCTCGACGTCCCGCCGCTCGACGCCCCGCCTGAAGCGGAGGACTTCGGATCGTCGTCGCCACCGCAGGCGGCCGGACCAAGGAGCAATGCCAGACTGAGTGCGATGCGCTTCATGGGTTGATCGTACCGCTCCGCGCCCGCCTCGCGTCCGCCCGCGATGGGTGGTTTTTTGGGGACCCTGCGGAGCGGCCGCTGCTTCGCTCCCGCTACCGCAGCCGTACACTTCGCAGACGCAGCGCGTTGCCGATCACGGACACCGAGCTCGCGCTCATCGCCAGCGCCGCGAGCATTGGGCTGAGGAGCAGCCCCACGAAGGGGTAGAGCACGCCTGCGGCGACGGGCACACCCACCGCGTTGTAGACGAACGCCCAGAACAGGTTCTGCTTGATGTTCTTCATCGTCGCGCGCGAGAGAGTCCGGGCGCGGACGATGCCGCGCAGATCACCCTTCACGAGAGTCACTTGCGCGGAGTGCATCGCGACGTCCGTCCCGGTGCCCATGGCGACGCCGACGTGCGCGGTCGCGAGGGCCGGGGCGTCATTGATGCCATCGCCGGCCATCGCGACGAAGCGCCCCTCGCTCTTGAGCCGGGCGACCACCTTCGCCTTCTCCCCGGGCAGGACCTCGGCGACGACCTCGGTGATGCCGAGCTTCGAGGCCACGGCCTGGGCGGTCTTCTCGCTGTCGCCCGTGAGCATGACGACGCGAACGCCCTCGGCCCGGAGCGCGGCGAGCGCCTCCGGGGTGCTCTCCTTGATGGGATCAGCCACGCCCACGATCGCCGCGAAGGTTCCGTCTACTCCGACCAGCATGGCTGTCTGGCCCTCAGCGCGGCGCTCGTCGAGCGTCGCAGCGTCAGGCGTGTCGGTGATGCCAAGCTCGCCGAAGAGCTTCGTCGTACCCACGACGATGTCGCGACCGTCGACCTGTCCGCGGATCCCCTTGCCTGACATCGCCTCGAACCGCTCTGGCTTGGCGAGCGATAACCCGCGCTGCTGTGCGCCAAGCGCGATGGCCGCACCAATCGGGTGCTCGCTCGCCTGCTCGAGGGACGCTGCGAGCCGCAGCACGTCGTTCTCGACGATTCCCTCGGCCGCCCAAACGCCGACGAGGCGCGGCTTGCCGAGGGTGAGCGTGCCGGTCTTGTCGACGACGAGCGTGTCCACCTTGCGGAGGGTCTCGATCGCCTCGGCGTCCTTGAAGAGGACGCCTGCCGAGGCGCCGCGCCCCATGGCGACCATGATCGAAATCGGCGTCGCGAGGCCAAGGGCGCACGGACACGCGATGATGAGCACCGCGACGGCGTTCGTGACTGCGAGCGCGCGAGCGTCGCCACCGAAGAGCCACCACGAGGCCAGCGCGACCAGTGCGACGAGGATGACTACCGGGACAAACACCGCGGAGACCTGGTCGGCGAGCTTCTGGATCGGCGCGCGAGAACGCTGTGCGTCGGCGACCTGCTGCACGATCTGCGCGAGGAGCGTGTCCTTGCCGACCTTCGTGGCCCGCGCGACGAGCGATCCCTGCGCGTTGAGCGTGCCACCAATGACCGTGTCTCCCGGCCTCTTGTCGACGGGGATCGGCTCGCCGGTGATCATCGACTCATCGACTGCGCTTTCGCCTTCGAGGATGACGGCGTCGACGGGCACCTTCTCGCCGGGCCGGATGCGCAAGCGGTCGCCCTCGACGACATGCTCGATCGGCACCTCCTCCTCGCCGTCCTCGCTGACGACGCGCGCTGTCTTCGGTGACAATCCCAGCAGCGCGCGCACGGCGGCCCCGGTGCGGCTGCGCGCTCGGAGTTCGAGGACCTGCCCGAGGAGCACCAGCGCGGTGATGACCGCTGAGGTCTCGAAGTAGACGCCGACCATGCCGTGAGCGTCCTTGAGCTGCGCCGGGAAGACCCCCGGCATGAGCAGCGCGACCACGCTGTACAGGTACGCGACGCCCACGCCGAGGCCGATCAACGTGAACATGTTGAGGTTCCGGGTTCGGAGCGACGCGGCGAAGCGCGCGAAGAACGGCCAGGCGCCCCACAGCACCACGGGCGTGCCGAGCGCGAACTCGATCCAGACTCGCACGTGCCCCGGCACGGCGGCGTTGACCGCGGGGATGAGCATGTGCCCCATTGCCACGGCTAGCAGAGGCAGCGACAGGGCGGCACTGACCACGAAGCGACGGGTCATGTCCCTTAGCTCGTGGTCCTCGGGCTCCTCCGCCGTGATCTCCTTCGGCTCGAGCGCCATACCGCAGATCGGGCAGCTACCCGGTCCCTTCTGCACGATCTCCGGGTGCATCGGGCAGGTGTACTCGAGCTCGGTTGAGCTCGGCCCGTTCGAGGTCGAGGGCGCCACGCTCGGCGCAGCTGGATGAGTGCACTGCGTGCGCGGGTGTCGTTCGTGGTCGTGGGTATGCATGGCTGTCCTCAGAGAAGGTCGGTGGCCGCGGCGCCTCATCGGGATGGCGTCGCTCAGGTGTGCCGCTCCTGGTGTTTGGCTGGGTTCATCGGCTTCACTCCTAGTGACGCAGCACCGTGCTCGCTCTTACAGCCCCGCGAATCCGGCTGGAGCAGCCCGGCGGGCCCCGGAGTCAGTCGGGAGAACGCCGCGCCGTCCTGTAACGGAGGGACGCAAGGTGCGTCTTCTGGGGTGCAGTGACCCAAACCAGAAGGAATCGTGACCATGATCCCGACCAGGGCCCGCCACACCAGAGTCCTCACCGTCCTCGCGCTGCTCGTCGTGGCAGGCGTATCCAGCGTCCTCGCCGGGTGCTCTCGTTCAGAGGGCCCCGCGGTCACCACGACCCGCCGAATACATCACGAGGAGAGACGCCTGTATACCAGCGAGGTTCAGACGAGCCCGTCGCCGCCACCAGCCGGTCAGCCGGTGACGCTCTACTTGACGGTCCGGGATGACTCGGGGCGGGCCGGTCCCGAGCTGATGCCCTCGCACGAGAGGCCCATGCACCTGCTGATCATCTCCACGGATCTCCGTCACTTCGCGCACGTGCATCCGGCCGCCGATGGAGACCGCTTCCGCTTCGAGCATACCTTCGAGGAGGGCGGCGAGTACTTCCTCGTCGTCGACTACCAGCAGCCGGGCCGGGGCCAGATCGTGGATCGCCACCGTGTGCACGTAGAAGGCGCCGTGCACGTGACCGCAGGACCGCTACAGGAGTCGCCTCGCCAGCAGCGCGCGGGTGGTCTCGAGCTGACGCTGCGAAGCGAGGGGGAGCTTCGTGCTGGAGAAGGCGCAACGCTGCGCTTCGATGCCGCGGACGCGGAGACGGGCCTGCCGGTAGCCGACCTCGAGCCCTACCTCGGCGCGAAGGCCCACTTCATGGTGCTCAGCGCGGACGGTGAGGACTTTGTCCACGTACACGCCCTCGACGATGCAGGCGGTGCATCGAAGGTGTCAGCGCACGCCGTCTTCCCGCGGCCGGGCCTGTACAAGCTGTGGGCCCAGCTGCAGCGTCGCGGTGTGGTGGTGACGATTCCCTTCGTCCTGCGCATCGGCCCCGCACGCGCCGCGTCGATCTCCGCGCCCGACTCGTCGGGCGGCCACTCCCAACACCAGCACCATTGACCGCGAGCCGAGCGCGCGTCGACGACGACAGCCCCGGGCCCCCGAGCAGGCGCCTCGGGCTCGACGCAGCTCGCCCTGGGCTTGGAGGAGCCCTCATGCCGCATGAGTCTCGCGCATGCGCAGCGCGACTACTACGCCCGAAGCGAAGGTCAGCGCGGCGATGGTGAGCGTCGCCGCCGCGAGCCCAAAGGCATCCGCGATCACACCGGCGAGCAGCGCACCGACGGCGTAGCCCATGTCGCGCCACAACCGATAGACGCCCACGCACGAGGCGCGCCAGCTCGGATGCGCGACGTCGCCGATGGCGGCAAGCAGCGTCGGGTGTGACCGATCAGCGACGCCGGGATGCGTAGCGTAAGGAATCGTGCGTGGGGGTCAGGCCAGCGTTTTCTTGAAGGCCGCTGGGGTCATGCTTCGAGCGGCAACGCGAAGACGTCGCGGTGGGTGCCGAGGCGCTCGAAGGCCCAGGAAAGGTACGCCTGGACGGGGACACTGAGCGCGCGACAGGTGGCGACGATCCCGAGGAGGGTGCAAGCACGGTGTGCGCCCTCGGTGCTGCCGGCGAAAAGCATGTTGAGACGTAGCTTGGCGACGTTCTGGAATTCGCGCTCGGTCGGCGAGTTGTCGATCGGGACTTCGGGGTCGTCGACGAATCGGAAGAGCGCGTCGCTGTGGTTCTTGTAGTACCGGATGGCCGCCGCCAGCGGCTCGGATGGCAGGAGTGTGGGCTGCACCGCGTCGAGCCAGCGTTTGAAGTCGTGGACGATGGGGCGAATGCAGCGCTGTCGATGCTCGCGCAGAGCGTCGCCGACGAGGCCCAGGTTCTGGGCCTTCTCCTCTTCGCCGTAGATGGCGCCGAGGAACGCCCCACCCTCGACCGCGAGTACGGGTTGCGTGTCTTCGGCGTCCCGAAACTTCCCGCGACCGTGGGCGTTGCATCCGGCCTCTAGCACTCGGCCTGAGGCGTAGACCACATTGAAGCGATGCTCGGCATCGGCCGTCAGCGTCCCGCGAAAGGGGCGGAGCTTCGCAGCAACTGCGTCGCCGCTTTTGTCTGGCTCGTACTGGAATACGGCGACCTCGCGATTTCGATACAGCTCGACTTAGCCATTGTGAGCGACCGGGAGCTTGGGCACGAGGACCTTCAGGCCGGTCCCGTCGGTAGCCATCCACGAGCTTGCGAGCAGCTGCTTCCAGTGCAGTCCATCAATGCCCGAGAGCAAGTCTGCCGCGCGCTCGATGAAGGTGACCAGCGTGCTCATCGCGATCGGGACGCCGCGCTCGGCGAGATCGCGCCGGATGCGGTCGAGCGGAGTGAGCAGCCAGAACTTCTGGTAGACGAGCCACGCGAGCCACTGGCACGTGACCTTGGAGCGCGCGTAGGGCGCAGGAAGGGAGGGAAGCGTCGTGCGCTTGCCGCACGCGCGGCAGCGACACGTGTAGCGACTCACCACGCGCCGTCGTTGGTGCTCTTTGACGACGTGAAGCTTCTCTTCGACGAGTTGATCCACAACGTCCAGTGCCGCGCCTCCGCACCCGGTACACGAGTCGGGGCGCAGTTCGTGTTCTTCGGCTTCGAGGTGGCTCGGGATCGGCTTGCGCCCCGTCGGCCTCGCCTTCTTCTTGGGCGGCGGCTCGTTCGCGGTCCTCTCGGGGGCCCTTGGCCGCTCCTCGAAGGTGCGCTGCGCGTCCGCCTCGACGATGGGTGCCGCGGCGGGCGGCTTGTCCGTGGCAGCGGAAGGCTTTCGAAGCTTGCGCTGCGCTACGGCGAGAAGCTCCGCAACGCGGTCATTCAGACCCGCGAGCTCTGCGACGAGCCCGGTAACCTTCTCGGTGAGGCTCCGGGTCAGCTCGCGCAGCTCCCCGTTCTCGCGCCGCAGCCTCTCCAACTCGTCCACAGACGAGTACAGATCATACCCGGAGATCCGTGTCGATCCCCTTTCGCACCTTCTCAATGGCAGGCCGCCGGTACCATCCACGCCGCGCTGCCGTGAAGTCGATCCCGGCGAGGATCGACGCGAACATCGAGCCGTCGATCACGACCTGCGACTTGCCGCCATCGAGGGGCGGGAGTTGGAAGCTCCCAGTTGCGTATTCCGCTCCACTTGGGCACGCATTCCGACGACTTGGGCATCCGTTCCGGAGCACTTGGGCGCCGAATCGGAGCGAAGCGACGACCGCAGTGATCCGGTGTTGGGGGATTCCGCAGTTTCGGTTTGAGCGAGCCCTTTCTTCCTCCGCATGGACTGTCCGCGGAGCGTGAGTACGTGAGCGTTGCGCTCGAGCGGCTCCGGTATCGCGTGGTGCGGCTGGAGGCGCAGCTCGTGATGCGGGATTTGGAGGCGGCGGTTGCAAGGGTGCGGGACGTGGTGGCGGATGCGCGCTAGTGCGCAGCACCGTCCCCGCGCCGCACCAACACCCCCTTCAACACCACCGCACCCTAACCTTGTACGTAACCTTCACCTTGCCCCGCGCAGGCACATTCACGTCGAACGTGAACGTGAACGCGTCGCGCTTCTTGTGAGTATGACTCGACTGCAGGATCGTCCAGTCGCCGCCTATCGGTTCGAAGATTTCGACGGACTCGGCTTTGTCTTTGTGGTTCCTGAGCTCGATCTCCCAGTCGCTCTCGGATTGGCAGCCGCCTAGGGTGCGCCAGGCCATCTGCTTCCGATCGCCCACCACGTCGAAGGCTTCGCCCATCTTGATGCGGATCTTTTCGTCCCGCGGCGTGTGGTCGATGCGATCCTCGCCGATGAACTGCTTGGCGCCGCTCTTGTCTGCCTTGTACACGCGCACGATGCCGGCGGGCAGGGGGATGCCTAGCTTGTTCTGCTTGGTGTTCTCTAGGTCCAGGTATACGCCTACTTTTTGGTTCTTTTGGATTTCGCCGTACTGGCCCCGGTACCAGTACTGTTGACCGAAGTAGATCAGCTTCTTCAGCACCTTGGCGCTCTTCGCCTCGAGCAACGTCACTTGCTTCTGCTCGTTCTCCAAGACGTCCGTCGGTTGCTGCAACGTGTACAGGTGGTACTCGAAGAAGCTCTCTTGTTGGAAGCCGCGGTCGGCGGCTGGGGCGCTGGATACGACGACGGAGCGACCGCGGCCGGAGGGTTGGGAGACGCGTTGGACGTCGCCGGCTACTAGCTTCAGCTTCGCGCCCTCGTAGCTGGTGCCGGACTGGTTCGTCAGGGTCACCCAGCCGGTCAGGTCGCCCGTCGTGTCTTTGTCGTCGATCACGAAGACGTAGTCGGCCTTCCAGTTCATGCTCTGCGTCAGGTAGGTCACCTCCACGCGTTGCTTGGGTTGCTTGCTGTCCACGAGCCACACCAGCGTGGGCTTGCTCATCAGGTTGTCGGGCACGCTGGGGAACGACACGCGGCCGGGGAAGCCGTAGGTCACCTCGCCGCCGATCTCGTACACGGGCTGCCCGTCCGCCACGCTCAGGAGCTTGGCGTCGAAGCTGTCCTCCTTGCCCAGCTTCTCGCTATAGCGGTGCAGGCGCACCTTGCGGCCTACGTGCTTCTCGAGCAGCTTGGCGGGGGTGAGCAGGTCGAAGCGGTAGTTCTGCTCCAGCACCGTCAGGCCGGTGGCGGCGGACAGCGAGCGGATGGCCACCGTCTCGGGCTGGATGCGCGCGGCCACGTCGCGGAACTCCAGGGCCACGTCGCCTTGGCCGAGCTCCAGGTCGCGCACCTCGCGCACCAGGCCGAAGTTCTGGTTGTAGACCGTGATGCTCACCTCCTTGCGCTGATCGGCGCCGGAGGTCTTCTTGGCCGGCGCGGCCACGGCGGGGGCGGCCAGCGCGGCGAGCAGCGCGGTGAAGGTGAGTCGAGAAGCGGTTTGGTTCGTCATGATCAACACCAGCGTACGCGGACGCGATAAGTCACCTGTGTCTTGCCCCGGGCAGGGACGGCTACGTCGAACACGAAGGTGTTGCTGTCCTTCTTCGTGTGCTTGTGGCTCTGCTGCACGAGCTCCCAGTCGCCGCCGATGGGCTCCACCACGTCCACGCGGATGGCCTCGTCTTTGTGGTTTCTGAGCTCTATCTCCCAGGACGACTCGCTCACGCAGTTGCCCAGGGCGCGCCACTCCATCTGCTTGCGATCCCCCACCACGTCGAAGGCCTCGCCCATCTTGATCCGGATCTCTTCGTCCCGGGGCGTGTGGTCGATGCGATCTTCGCCGATGAACTGCTTGGCGCCGGCGCTGTCGGCCTTGTACACGCGCACGATGCCGGCGGGCAGCGGCATGCCCATGCCGTTCTTCTTGGTGTTCTTCAGATCCAGGAACACGCCCACCTTCTGGTTCTGCGCGATCTCGCCGTAGCTGCTGCGGTAGAAGTGGCTCGCGCCGAAGAACACCAGCTTCTTCTGGATGCCGACGTCGCGCGCTTCGAGCAGCGTCACCTGCTTCTGCTCCTTGTCCAGCAGGTCCGTCTTTCGGCCCAGCGTGTACAGGTGGTACTCGAAGAAGCTCTCTTGCTGGAACTGGTCGCGCCCGGCGGAGTCCTCGGCGCGCTTCATGGACTCCAGCTCGTACTGCTCCTCGTACATGGCCTGGCGCACTCGCTGCACGTCGCCGGCCACCAGCTTCAGCTCTGCGCTCTCGTAGCTCGTGCCGCTGCCGTTGGTCAGCGTCACCCAGCCCGTCAAGTCGCCGCGCTCGTCCTTGTCGCCCACCACCATCACGTAGTCGGCCTTCCAGGTCAGGTTCTGCGTCAGGTAGCTGACCTCCACGCGCTGCTCCGGCAGACCGCTCGTCAAGAGCCACACCAGCGTGGGCTTGGCCATCAGGTTCTTGGGCACCTGGGGGAACGCGAAGCGGCCCGGGAAGTTGTACGTCACCTCGCCGTTGATGCGCAGCACCGTGCCCTGCTCCACCGCCAGCACCTCGGCGTCGAAGGCGTCCTCGGTGCCCGTCTTCTCGTTGAAGCGGTACACCTTCACCGTCTTGCCCAGGTACTTCTCGAGCAGCTTCTGCGGGCTCAAGAGATCGTAGCGGTAGTTCTGCTCCAGCACCTCCAGCGCGTCCTGCCGATCCAGGCTCTTGATGTGCACCGTCTCGGGCTGGATGTGCGCCGAGACGTCCTGGTACTCCAGCGACACCCGGCCCTTGCCCAGCGGCACCTTCCGGATCTCGCGCACCAGCCCGAAGTTCTGGTTGTAGACCGTGATGCTCACCTTCTCGCGCTGCTTGCTGCTCGAGTCGCGGTCGATGGCCGCCTCGTCCTTGGTGTGCGCCGGTGGTTTGGTCCCGCCGCAGCCGAGCGCGAAGAGCAGCGCGCCGGCCCAGGCGAAACGCAGACTGGAAGAAGTCATGGGTCGCATGATGGAAGTCGTGTCGTGACCCGGGGCGACGCGGTCGTCACCCGGGGAAACGCTGTCGTGACCAAGTAAACGGTGTCGTGGCCAGGGGCAAGAACGCCCCCGCGCCCCGCGACCTTACACCCGCCTCGTCCGTTTTGCTGATGTCGTTCACCCGCGGCCACGGCGGGTGAGCGCCCGCCGCGACTCGAGTCGGAGCTGGCGGCCCGCCGCCGTCCGCCACCCGCGCGCCACCCTCGCGCCGCGCGGTTTCCTCGCCATTCGCCGGCGCCGCAGTCAGGCACGGGCCGTGCAGTCGAGACCGGCATGCTACCGTTGACGTGTTCGGTGTCGTCATGACCACCCCCGCCGTCGAAGCTCGAACCACCGCGCTCGAGGTCGCCATGACCGAGATGGTGCGCACCGTCGATCGCTTCGGCCGCGAGATGGTCGACTTCAAGCGCGAGATGGCCGACTTCAAGCGCGAGATGGCCGCCCTCTGGCAGCGCAGCGATCAGGCCCGCGCCGAGGAGCGCCGCGACTGGAATCGGCGCTGGGGCGAGATGTCCAATCGGCTCGGCACCCTGGTCGAGGATCTGGTCGCGCCCAGCCTGCCGCGCATCGCGGCGCCCTACCTCGAGCTACCGCCGGGCTGCGCGCTCGAGACGGCGCTGCGGGTGAAGCGCCGCCACCCGGCGGATCCCAGCCGCACCCGCGAGGTCGACGCGCTCTGCTCGTCGCCGTCGGCGTGGCTGGCGTGCGAGACCCGCAGCCGGCTCACCGCGCGTCACGTCAGCGCCTTCGTGACCGGCTTGCCCGAGCTCCGTGAGTTCTTCCCGGAGTACGCCTCGCGCCGGCTCTTCGGCTGCCTGGCCTCGCTGGCGGTGGAGCCGGAGGTCGTCACCTTCGCGGAGCGCTGCGGCGTGCTCGTCCTCGCCGTCGGCGATGAGCTGATGGACGTGCTGAACACCCCCGGCTTCGCGCCGAGGGCGTTCTGAGCTGGCGGCCCGCCGCCGCCCGCCACCCGCTCGCCAGCCTCGCGCCGCGCGGTTTCCTCGCCATGTGCCGGCGTCGCAGTCAGGCACGGGCCGTGCAGTCGAGACTGGCATGCTACCGTTGACGTGTTCGGTGTCGCCATGACCACCCCCGCCGTCGAAGCTCGAACCACCGCGCTCGAGGTCGCCATGACCGAGATGGTGCGCACCGTCGATCGCTTCGGCCGCGAGATGGTCGACTTCAAGCGCGAGATGGCCGCCCTCTGGCAGCGCAGAATCAGGCCCGCGCCGAGGGCGCCGCGACTGGAATCGGCGCTGGGGCAGGGCGTGTCCAATCGGCTCCGGCACCTGGTCCAGAAAGAATCTGGTCGCGCCCAGCCTGCTGCGCGCATCGCGGCGCCCTACCTCGAGCCACCGCCGGGCTGCGCGCCGAGACGGCGCTGCAGGTGAAGCGCCGCCACCCGGCGGATCAGCCGCACCCGCGGTCGAAACGCGCTCTGCTCGTCGCCGTCGGCGTGGCTGGCGTGCGAGCACCCGCAACCGGCTCACCGCGCGTCGTCAGCGCCTTCGTGACCCGGCTTGCCCGGGTCCGTGAGTTCTTCCGGGTACGCCTCGCGCCAGCTCTTCAGCTGCCTGGCCTCATGGCGGTGGAGCCGAGTCGTCTGCTCGCGGGCTATCACGGCGTCAGCTCCGTCCTCGCCGTCGCGACAGAAGCTGATGGTTTGTGCTGGTACCCCGGCTTCGCGCCGAGGGCGTTCTGAGCTGGCGGCCCGCCGCCGCCCGCCACCCGCTCGCCAGCCTCGCGCCGCGCGGTTTTCTCGCCATTCGCCGGCTTCGCGTTGCGGCACGGGCCGTGCAGTCGAACCCGGCATGCTACCGTTGATGTGTTCGGTGTCGTCATGACCACCCCCGCCGTCGAAGCTCGAACCACCGCGCTCGAGGTCGCCATGACCGAGATGGTGCGCACCGTCGATCGCTTCGGCCGCGAGATGGTCGACTTCAAGCGCGAGATGGCCGCCCTCTGGCAGCGCAGCGATCAGGAGCGCCGGGAAGCGGAGCGTACCCGCGCCGAGGAGCGCGTGGAAGCGGAGCGCGCCCGCGCCGAGGAGCGCCGGGACTGGAATCGGCGCTGGGGCGAGATGTCCAATCGGCTCGGCACCCTGGTCGAGGATCTGGTCGCGCCCAGCCTACCGCGCATCGCGGCGCCCTACCTCGAGCTACCGCCGGGCTGCGCGCTCGAGACGGCGCTGCGGGTGAAGCGCCGCCACCCGGCGGATCCCAGCCGCACCCGCGAGGTCGACGCGCTCTGCTCGTCGCCGTCGGCGTGGCTGGCGTGCGAGACCCGCAGCCGGCTCACCGCGCGTCACGTCAGCGCCTTCGTGACCGGCTTGCCCGAGCTCCGTGAGTTCTTCCCGGAGTACGCCTCGCGCCGGCTCTTCGGCTGCCTGGCCTCGCTGGCGGTGGAGCCGGAGGTCGTCACCTTCGCGGAGCGCTGCGGCGTGCTCGTCCTCGCCGTCGGCGACGAGCTGATGGACGTGCTGAACACCCCCGGCTTCGCGCCGAAGGCGTTCTGAGGCGGAGCGGGTCGACGACGCCCCGGTGACGGAATAGGGTTGGCCGCCGTGGTTACGCAGGTGAAATTCCGCCGCGTCCTGGCCCCGCTCGACGGCTCGGCGATGGCCGACCAAGCGCTCCCTTTGGCGGTCAGCATCGCCTCGCTCGCTGGCGCGCGCCTCGAGCTCGCGAGCGTGGTCGATCCGCGCGAGTGGGCAGCCACCGCGCACCGGCTGCGCCTGGAGCGACGCCTGCGCGCGCATCTTCAGCGCGCAGTGGTCCGGATTCGCGCGAGCCATCCGGTCCGGGTTAGCTCGGTGCTGCTGCGCGGAGCAGTGGTCGATCGCCTCGTCACTCACACGCGAGCCCACGGCGTCGACCTCATCGTCATGGCCACCCACGGCAGCGGGCCAGCGTCCCGCGCCTGGTTTGGCAGCGTCACAGATGAACTGCTGCGTCGCGCGACGGTGCCGGTCCTGCTCGTGCGCCCGCGCGCCGGCCAGCGGCCGCGCACGCAGGCCGCCGTTCCCCGCCGCGTCGTCATTCCACTCGACGGCTCGTCCGCCGCCGAGCGGATCATCGCGCCCGCGTCGAGCCTCGCGATGCTGTGGGGCGCGGACTGCCGGCTGCTTCGCGCCGTGCCTCCAGACGTGAACCTCCAGCGCGCCCATGCACGGCGCGAGCACGCCGTGGGGTATCTCGAGCGCGTGTGGACGCACCACCTGTCCGAGCGCAGGTCCAGTCGTTGGAACATCCGGGCGGCGGTCGTGCCCGACGTTGCAAGGTGGATCCTCGACTACGCGGGCGGTCGCGATGACCTCATCGCCTTGACCACGAGCGGTCGCGCCGGCGTCGAGCGACTGCTGCTCGGCAGCGTCGCCGACAAGATCATTCGCGGTTCGGCCGGTCCGGTGCTCGTGCAGAGCTCGCGGAAGGCGTGAGCTTCGCCTCGCCCGCTGCGCCGGCATCGTGACCGTCCGGCGGCGGCGCATCGCCCGGTCGCAGCTTCACGGACACGATCTGCCCCTGGCGCACCTCGCCCACGCGAAGCCGAACACTGCCGATGTCGACCACGGTGTCGAGGGTGACCTCCGGCGCCCGCTCGCGGATCGCCCGCTCCAGGGTGACGTCTCGCGGAGTATCCCGCAGCAGACCGTACATGTCGGCTACCTCGCCGGCGGTCGTGGTCCCGCGCAAGGGGAACTCGCCGCAGACGAGCGCGCCCTTCTCTTGCTGCTGGCGCGCGAAGATGGCGTCCACCGGGCTGCGGGACTCTCGATTGACGATGACGAACAGGTGATCGCCAGCGCGAACCTCCGTGGACCCGCGGGGCGGGATGACGGACTTGTCACGAGCGATTATCGCTACGACGGCGCCCTCGGGCAGCGCCAGGTGCCTGAGCTGACGCTCGTGCGCCGGCGAGGCGTGCGTGACCTGGTACTCGACGATCTCCGCGTCCACGTCGCGCAGGGACGTGATCTCGAGAGAGAGAGGAGGCGCCGGCGGTGGCGGCTGCTCGAGCCTCAGCGTGCGCGCGACCCAGGGCAGCGTCCCGCCTTGCACGAGCGCCGAGACGAGCACGACGAAGAACACGACGTTGAAAATCCCGGGACCTGCGGGTAGCCCGGCGATCAGCGGGTAGGTAGCCAGGATGATGGGCACGGCCCCCTTGAGGCCCACCCAGCTCACCAGCGTGAGCTCCCTCCACGTGAAGCGGAAAGGCAAGAGGAGCGGGACGACCGCGAGCGGCCTGGCGACGAAGGTCAGCGCAGCAGCCACCAGCAAGCCCGGCACCGCGACCTCGACCAGCGCGCTCGGCGTCGACAGCAGCCCCAACACCACGAACATGGCGATCTGACCCGCCCACGCGAGCCCGTCGTGGAACAGCAGGGTGCCGCGCTGAAAGACGAGCTTGCTGTTGCCCAACACGATCCCAGCCACGTAGATGGCCAAGAAGCCGCTGCCGTGCAGCGCTGCCGCCAGGCCGAACGCCAGCACACCGCACGCCCCCGTGAGCACCGGATACAGCCCCGCCGCAGCAAGCTCGATGCGGTTGACCAGCCTGACCGCGAGCTTGCCCACGCACAGACCCACGGCCAAGCCGACTCCCATTTGCAGGCCGAAGAGCCACAGCAGCCCCGCGCCTGCGGGTTGCTCGACGGACAGCAGCTGAATCAGCCCGACCGTGAGGAAGATGGCCATCGGGTCGTTGGCGCCACTCTCGATCTCCAAGGTAGCCGCGAGTCGCTCGCGGAGATGGACCCCGGCGGATCGCAGCAACGCGAAGACCGCCGCCGCGTCCGTCGAGCCGACGATACTGCCGAGCAGCAGGCCTTCGAGCAGGGACAGCCCGAGGATGTGAGTGGCGGCGAGCCCCGTGCAAACCGAGGTGATCAGCACACCGACTGTCGCCAGCACTGCCGAGGGCTTCCACGCGAGCTGCAGGCGCTGCTTCGGCGTGCGCAGGCCACCATCGAAGAGGATGAATGCCAGCGCGACCGTCCCGACGGCGTGCGCGATCTGGAAGTTCTCGAACGGGATCCTGCCCAGCCCCTCGGAGCCCGCGAGCATGCCGAGGCCGAGGAACATCACCAGTACGGGCAGTCCCGCACGAGCAGAGAACTTGCTCGACAGGATCCCCAGGATCATGAGGACCCCGGCGACCAGGAGCAGCTTGTCGATCAGGAACACGGGGCCCCCTTGGTAGCCTATCGGGGCCGGTTGCGCGACGCCGACCGCGATCTGCAGGCGCGCCCAGCCTGATCACCGCCGCACCCGGGCGTGCCAAGGTGTGCCGCGCAGACTCGCGTCTTCAAGGCAAAAACGGCATTCGCGGCGGGCGCGTCGTTGGCCCGCTCGTTGCTAAGACCAGCGGGTGGAGGTTCCCTCAATGATTCGAGTCCACCACGTCAGCATCGCGTCCCTGCTCGCTTTCTCGTTCCTGTCCGGCAGCGCCTCCGCCCAAGAGTGTGCGAAGGACACCGACTGTGGCGACGGCATGACCTGCGTCAAAGGTGCGTCTGTCCCGGGCTGCAACCCGAGCGAAGAGTGTCCGCCCTCCGTGCCGGTGGAGGACGAGTTCGGCTACTGCGAGCGCGCGCCCATCGCGTGCAAGTCCGACGCAGACTGCCCGGACTTTCTGCGCTGTTCGGACGAAGACGTGCCGTGTTGGAGCAGCTCCGACGGCACCTCCGGCTGCGCCGAGCCGGATCCGAACAACCGCACCTGTCAGGCCGTGTCGCTGAGCTGCAGCACGAACAGCGACTGCCCCGCGAGCTTCGAGTGCGTGAAGGAGCAGCTCCCCTGCGCCTTCGACTGCATGCCCGACACGGACTGCACCGGCGCGTGCAAAGAAGAGTTCCAGAACGTTTGCCGTCCCAAGAGCATCGCGTGTGACACGAGCGCCGCGTGCCCGTCGGGCTGGAGCTGCGAGACCGAGCTCGACTGCGCGGACACGCCCGTCGCGCCGCCCGAGCCCGGCGATGAGCCGATCGGCACCAAGTCGTCGGCCATGTGCGCCGCTCCCGAGGCGCCCGTGTGCGTGCCCACGGGCTACAACTACTCCGCGCCGGGCAAGGGTGGCTCGCTCACGGCGAACGGTGAGTCGGCCCCCACCTCGAGCAAGAGCTCGAGCTGCGCGGTGTCGGCGGTGGGCACGGGCTCCGGCTCGTTCTCGCTCGCGGCGCTCGCGCTGCTCGCCTTCGGCCTGCGTCGCCGCCGGTCGTGAGCGACACGAGGGGGGGCAGGGTCGGGGGTGATGGCAGCGAGCGACGGCGACGGTCTCAGCTCGGGCGTCGTCGAGCCAAGGCCGCGCGCCGACGACACTCCTCGAACACCGGCAGCAGATCGCTCTGGTCGAGCGCGTGCTCGAGAACGCCGAGCAGACTGCGTGTCCGCTCTTCGTCGAAGTGGTCGGCCCCGGCAGCGATGATGGCGGTGCAGTCCTCGATGTCCTTGGGACGTCCCGCGAGGATCTTCATCGTGACGAGATCCTCTGCGCGCGCGACCGGCACCTCGGTGTTGCCTATCATCGTCGGGCGAGCGCCGTCGAAGAACAGGTCTTCGATGCCGGGTCCGGCCAACACGACGTCGACAGGCACACCCGTGGGTTCGTGCGTGACCGGGATCACCCGCGTCTGCGCAATGAACTCGTCGTCCTCGAAGCGCGGGAGGAGGCCCTCCGCTCGCAGAGCCGTCACCAGGACGGATGTCGCCGCTCCGGCCAGATCCACCGTGACATCGATGTCTTCGGTGAAGCGGACGGCACCGTGAATGATGGCCGCTTGGGCACCAAACAGGTACCAGCGCAGGCCGACGCTGCCGAAGGCGCGGGCCAGGGCCGCATAGACCTCATCGTCCCGCGAGGACATGGCGCGTCCGATCGAGCTTGACCTTCAACGCGACGTGGTGCTCGAAGTCTGCTTGGCGGGACGCCGGCGTGGGGCCTTCCGGGTGCAGCTCGCTCCAGCGCTCCGCGAGGTGGCGTGCGGCGGCGAGAGCAGCCTGGGGCCCTCCGCGACGGTAGCGTTCGGCACCATGACGGAGCTTCTCCGCGGCGACGAGATCCCAACGCCGCCGAGCGTAGGCCCGGAGCTCTTCGGCTGTCGGCATGCTGCGATCCTACGCACCGCGCGCGGACGCGGCAAGCGCTCCGCAAAGAGAACGCTCCGCAAGCGACACCAGGGGGGGCCTAGACTACGCTGCCGCGCATGAGCCCCGCGTCGGTCCCCGCCCCAGCCCACGGCACGATCGCGGACGGCTTCGGCCCCCTGGCTCGTCGCTTCGCGGCGCACCTCGCGGACGGTGACGAGCTGGGCGCGAGCGTCGTGGTGTACTGGCGCGGTCGGCGGGTAGCGAAGCTGTGGGGAGGCCTCGCGGACGTCGCGAGCGGGCGCGCCTGGCAACACGATACGCGCATCGTCGTCTTCTCGGTGACCAAGGGGCTCGTCGCCATGGCGCTCAACCTGGCCTCGGAGCGCGGCCTCTTCGAATGGGACGCGCCCGTGGCGAGCTACTGGCCAGAGTTCGCGCGCGCAGGCAAGGAGCGCGTCACCGTGCGCGCGCTGTTCAATCATCGCGCCGGACTCGCCGGGCTCGACGCGCCGCTGTCCCTTCGGGATTGTCTGGAGCCCGCGGCCACAGAGCGGGTGCGCCGCGCGCTCGAGGAGCAGAAGCCCGCGTGGGAGCCCGACTCGGAGCAGGGCTATCACGCTCAATCCTTCGGTCTGTACGCCGCGGAGCTGTTCCGCCGCGTCGCGGGGGAGGAGCTGAGCGACTTCCTGCACCGCGAGCTGCTCGAGCCGGTGGGCTCGGACGCGCGCCTGGGCACGCCCGCGAGCGAAGACGCGCGCATCGCGACGCTGTACCCGCCCCCCGCAGGCCTGCGGCTGGCCCGCATGTTCGGCAGCGTGCTGGCGGGCAACTCCAACGAAGCCCGCGTGATGCGCGCCGCCCTCGCCCCCGGCTCCGTCGGCCGCCGCGCGTTCCTCAACCCGCGCGTGGGCCCGCGCGGCCTGCTCGCGTACAACGAGCCCCCGGTGCGCCGCGCCGCGCTGCTCTGGGCGAGCGCGACGGCCTCGGCGGATGGCGTCGCGCGCGCGTACCTGCCGCTCTCGCTCGGCGGCAGCCTCGACGGGCGCCGCTACTTTCGCCCCGAGACGCTCGCGCCGTTGCACCGCCGGCAGAGCTGGTCCGAGCAAGACCGCGTGCTGCAGAAACCCCTCGGCTGGTCCCAGGGCTTCCTCAAGGAAGAGGAGGACGTGTTCGCGCCGAACCCCGAGTCCTTCGGCCACGCGGGCATGGGCGGGGCGCTCGGCTTCTGCGATCCCGTGCGCGAGCTCGCCTTCGGCTACGTGATGAACCGCATGGACTGGCGCGTGCGCTCCCCGCGGGTCAAGGCGCTGTGCCGCGCGCTGTACGCCTGCCCCGCGCTGCTCGAGCGCGGCGCGTGACCCAGCCCCCTTCACGCCGAGCGGGTTCCGAGGTCAGCTGCGCTCATGTCCACGCTCACGAAGTCGCCCGCATTCCGCGCTCTGGCCTCGCACCAGACCGAGCTCGCCGCCGTCGCCGTGCGGGAGCTGTTCGAGGCCGACCCGGGGCGCTTCGAGCGCTTCTCGCTCGACCTCGGTGAGGTGCTCTTCGACTACTCCAAGCACCGCATCACCGAGCGCACGATCGAGCTGCTCGCCGATCTCGCGCGGCAACAGCGCCTGAGCGAGCGCATCGAGGCCATGTTCGGCGGACAGGCCATCAACGAGACCGAGGGGCGCGCCGTCCTGCACGTCGCGCTACGTGGTCGGCCGGACGCCCCCGTGCTGGTCGCCGGCAGAGACGTGATGCCCGACGTGCTCGCGGTGCGCGCCAAGATGCGGGCCTTCGTCGAGCGCCTCCACTCGGGAGCGTGGCGCGGGCACACGGGCAAGCCCCTCACGACGCTGGTCAACATCGGCATCGGCGGCTCGGATCTCGGTCCCATGATGGTCACCGAGGCGCTGCGCCCCTACTGGCGCGCAGGGATGGCCGCTCACTTCGTCTCCAACGTCGACGGCACGCACCTGGCCGAGACGCTGCGCCGCGTCGACCCGGAGACGACGCTCTTCCTCGTCGCGTCCAAGACCTTCACCACCCAAGAGACCCTGGCCAACGCCGAGAGCGCGCGGGCGTGGCTCATCCGGGAGCTCGGCCACGCCGACGCGGTCGCCAAGCACTTCGTCGCCCTCAGCACCAACACCGCGGCGGTGCGCGCCTTCGGCATCGATCCCGAGAACATGTTCGAGTTCTGGGACTGGGTCGGAGGTCGCTTCTCCTTGTGGTCTGCCATTGGTCTGTCCATCGCGGCCACGGTGGGGATGGACGCCTTCGAGGAGCTGCTCGCAGGCGCGCACGCGGCGGACGAGCACTTTCGCAGCGCGCCCATCGAGCGCAACGTCCCGGCGCTCATGGGACTGCTCGGCGTGTGGTACGGCAATTTCTGGGGCGCCGCCGCGCACGCCATCTTGCCCTACGACCAGTATCTCCACCGCTTCGCGGCGTACTTTCAGCAGGGGGACATGGAGAGCAACGGCAAGCGAGTGGATCGCGACGGCAACGTCATCGACGACTACGCGACCGGTCCCATCGTGTTCGGCGAGCCTGGGACCAACGGGCAGCACGCGTTCTATCAGCTCATCCACCAGGGCACGCGCCTGGTGCCGGCGGACTTCATCGCGCCGGTGCACAGCCACAACCCCATCGGCGACCACCATCGCCTCTTGCTCGCGAACTTCTTCGCGCAGACGGAGGCGCTCATGCGCGGCAAGACCGCGGCGGAGGCGAGCGCGGAGCTCGCGGCCCAGGGCCTCGCCCCCGACGCCATCGCGCAGCTGCTACCTCACAAGCTCTTCCCCGGCAGCCGTCCCACCAGCTCCCTGCTCGTCGACCGCATCACGCCGCGCAGCCTCGGCACGCTCATCGCCCTGTACGAGCACAAGATCTTCGTGCAAGGCGTGCTCTGGAACGTCAACAGCTTCGATCAGTGGGGCGTGGAGCTGGGCAAGCAGCTCGCCAAGACCATCCTGCCCGAGCTCGAGGGCGACGCGCCCGTGACCACCCACGACGCCTCCACCAACGGACTCATCAACCGCATGAAGCGCGTGCGCCGGCAGGCGTGACGCTCGTGTCTCTTCCTGTGGTGAGCTCAGCGCGTGCTGAACCCCTGCGCGTACTGAAGCTCGAGCGGATCCTCGCTAGCCAGCGGGCCGCCGGTCGCACCGAAGACCTGGCGGTCATTCCCGCGCTCGAGGAGGCGCTGGCCGCCATCGACGACGTCGCTGGTGCGGACAGGGGACGGTAGTATAGTGATCGGGGTGGACCTCCTGGTCACGGATCCGAAATCCGGAAAGCGCACGGGCCTCGCGGCCACGGTGCGCCGCGCGCTGGCCGCGCTGAACCGGGCCGAGGTCCCGTACTGTGTCATCGGCGCCACCGCGCTCGCGGTCCGCGGGCTGCCGAGGATGACGCGGGACCTGGATGTGGCGGTGTTGCTCGACGACGCGCCGGCAGCCTGGGACGCGCTCCGTGGCGCTGGACTCGAGGCGAGCACACCCACGGGCTCGCGTGAGGAGCCCGAGTCCATGGTGGTGTTCGTGGATGGCAAGAGCGGCGTCGAGGTCGATCTCCTCGCGGCCGCGGGCGACCCCGAGGCCACGGCCATCGACCAGGCCGGCGTCGTGAAGGTGTTCGGCACGAGCGCCCCCGTCGCGACGCTGGAGCACCTGCTGCTGCTCTATCTGTACTCCAATCAACCCAAGCACTTGGGCGACTTCGCGTCCATCGTGCAGTCGAACCTCGCCGACCTGGCGCTGGCCGAACGGCAGCTCGCGTCGATGCACGAAGAGATGCTCGGCGAGTGGCAGCGCCGCGTCCGCGCGGTACTTCACCCGCCCGCGGCGCCCCCGCGGCCGCCGCGTCGGGCGCGACGCTGAGGCCACCTCAGGGCGGGTTGCCGCCGCCGAAGTCGTCGAGCACGCCGCTGCCGGAGCCGTGCAGCCAGCCGAACCCGATGCGCCCGGGCTGGGTCGCGAACGGCAGATGCGTCAGATCCGCCTGCAGCACCTCGTTGCCGTCGTCGTACGCGTAGACCGTACCGGCGCTCGACACGCGACCCCCGAGCTTGGCCCCGTTCGACAGCGCGATGTTCACCGCCGCCACCTCGCTCCACTCCTTGGTGGACGTGAGCACGCACGAGTAGATGCCGAGCTTGCCTTCCCCCGGGAAGTACACCACCTCCACGGTGTTGCAGTCGGACGTGTCCTGGGAGCGCAGGCGCAGGAACAGCTCCTCCGCGAAGACGTCCACGCTCCACACGGTGATGTACGCCTCCTGGCTCGGACACATCGGGTCCTTCAGCTCGGCGAGCGCGGTATCCTGAGTGGTGACCACGCGGTTCTGCGCGATCGCGAACCCGAAGGACTGCACGGAGTACGCGGTCCCGAGCGGACCGTCCGGCCGATTGAACTCGTCGCGCAGCCCGGTCTGCGGGAACGCGCCCGTCAGCTCGACGCAGCCCCCCACGGCGCCCGTGCCGCCGAGGCCACCGCCCGCGCCTCCGCTACCCGCGGCGCCACCGGCGCCACCCGTCGTCACACCGCCCCCGCCCGCCACGGCGCCGGCTCCACCGACGCCCCCGCTCGCGCCACCCGTGCCCGCGCTCGCGTCCGTAGCCAACCGATAGTCCTGATCTATCCCAGCCAGGGAGGTACACCCCACCAGGGGCAGCAGAGCCAGGAGCCGAACGGCGCGCACGCGCTCAGGGTGACAGAGCTGTGCCCCGGGCTCAACTCTGGCTCGCCCCACTCCGCCCGGTGGTAAGCTGGAGCTGATGCGCTCACGGCTCGCCACGCTCCTTGGGGCCAGCACCCTGCTGCTCGGCCCGGTGGCCCGCGCGGACGACATCGCAGCGGCCGAGGCGCTGTTCGACACGGGTCTCGACGAGATGAGAGCGGGTCGCTACGACACCGCCTGCGGTCGTCTCGCGGAGAGTCACAGGCTCGATCCGCGGCCGGGTACGCTGTTCACGACCGCCGAGTGCGAGTCTCAGGCCGGCAAGCTCGCGTCGGCGCTCGCGCGCTACAAGGACTACATGGCGCTCTTCGCGCGGCTGCCGCCGGCGGACCAAGCGCGCCAGCGCGGGCGCGAGCAGGTGGCGCAGAAGGCGATCGCGGAGCTGGGGCCCAAGGTCCCTCGGCTCACGCTGAAGCTCCCTGCGGGCGCGCCCAAGTCCGCGACGGTCCGGCGCAACGACACGGAGATCGGCGCGGCCTCGATCGGGCTCGCGCTGCCGGTGGATCCGGGCGAGCACGTCGTGGTCGTCCAGGTGGGACAGGCGCGGAGCGAGCAGCGGGTCACGCTCGCGGTCGGCGAGTCGCGTGAAGTCACGCTCCAGCTCCCGAGCTCGGACACGAGCCCAGCCTCAGCGCGGCGCGACGCGCCGGCGGTGGCCGAGGGTCCCGAGCAAGACGCCGGCCCGCAGAGCTCGTCGAACACTCTGGCCTACGTCGTCGGCGGGGTTGGCGTCGCCGGTGTGCTGGTCGGATCCGTGACCGGAGCGCTGGTGTTCTCGAAGAAGTCCACCATCGCAGACCACTGCCGTGGCGTCGACTGCGACCAGCAGGGATTGGACGCGGCCGACTCCGCCAAGACCCTGGGCCTCGTCAGCACCATCGGCTTCGGCGTCGGAGTGGCCGGCCTGGCCACCGCCACGGTGTTGCTGCTCAGCGGCTCGAAGGAGCGCTCTTCTCCGGGCGTCTCTGCGTCGGTGGTCGCCCGCGGGCGCGGCGCCGAGCTCGGGCTGCGGGGTGTGTTTTGAGCGACGCGGCGGCGGCTCCGGTGCGCCTCGGGCGCTACGTTTTGTACGACGAGATCGCGGCCGGCGGCATGGCTCGCGTCCACCTCGGTCGCCAGGAGGGCGCGGTCGGCTTCTCGCGCACCGTCGCCGTCAAGCGCCTGCACCCGCACCTGGCGAAGGATCCCGAGTTCGTCGCCATGTTCCTGGACGAGGCGCGACTCGCGGCGCGCATTCGCCACCCGAACGTGGTGACCACCCTCGATGTCGTGGCCACCGCGGGGGAAGTGTTCTTGGTCATGGAGTACGTGGAGGGCGTCTCCCTCTCGGACTTGATCAAGGCGGCGCGGCGCGAGGGCGGAGAGATGCCACCGGCGATGGCGGCGCACATCGCGGCGGGCGCGCTGTCGGGTCTGCACGCCGCGCACGAGGCGCGGGACGAGCGCGGTGAGTCGCTCGAGCTGGTTCACCGCGACGTCTCTCCACAAAACATCATCGTGGGCACGGACGGCGTCGCGCGGGTGCTCGACTTCGGTGTCGCGAAGGCCGCCGGTCGCCTGCAGACGACGGAAGAGGGGCGCATCAAGGGCAAGATGGCCTACATGTCGCCCGAGCAGCTCAGCTCCTCGGGCGTCACGCGGCGGACCGACGTGTTCGCGGCGGGCGTGGTGCTGTGGGAGGCGCTCACCGGGCGGCGGCTGTTCCAGGGCGCCGATCCCGCCGAGATCGTGGGCAAGGTCTTGGGGCTCGAGATCCCTGCACCGAGCCACTACGCCCCGGCGGTGTCGGCCGAGCTGGACGCCGTGGTCCTCAGGGCGCTCGCGCGCGATCCCGCAGCCCGCTTCCCGACCGCGCTGGAGATGGCCGAGGCCCTCGAACGCGCCGGAGGGCTGCTCGCGAGTCGCGAGGTGGGCGATTGGGTGCGCGCGCACGCGGGCTCGGCAGTGCGGGACCGAGCGCTCCGCGTCGCCGAGATCGAGCGCTCCGCCTCCGGCATCAGTCGCGCCGACGCCATGGAGCAGAGCCTCGGCTCGAGCGGGCAGGTCAGCGCCCACACGACGGTGGGCGGGGACGGCACGGATCGCTCGCAGGTGGGCACGGCGCTGAGCCGCGCGCCGTCGTCCCTCGCTCCGCGACGCGCGCGCTGGCCGTACGCTGCGGGCGCCGCCATCGCCCTGGTGCTCGGGGTCGTCGCGCTGGTCGCGGGGCGCGCCGAGCCGCCGGCCGCGTCGGCTGCCGGCGAGGCGCTACCGACGCCGCAGCAGCCCGAACCGGCGGCGATCGCTCCGGCGCCCGAAGCTCCTGCGCGTGAAGCCCCCGCGCCGGAGGCCGCGCTCACGGGCGCGCCGGACGCGGGCAGCGCGCCGACGGTCGCGACCGCACCGAAGGCCGCGCCGCCCAAGACCACCCGCAAGCCCGCTGCAAGCGCGAAGAAGCCCGCGTCCCGCGACAGCCTGTACGGTCGCGACTAGGGCGGCTGGCGCGCTCAGACGAACAGCTGAGCGACGTCGACCACGACGTCGGGGAACGCAAGGGGTGTCGCTGTCGAACCTGAGACGACGCGCCGAACGCGCGTGAATCGACCACCATCGGCGTCGGTGTACAGTTCGATTGCGCGCGCCGCCACGTCCACCACCCAGTATTCGTCCACATGGGACGCCGCGTATAGCGGGCCCTTGGTGTCGCGGTCGTAGTCGAGCGATGTCTCGGCGACCTCGACAACGAGGAACGCGCTATCGGGATGGCGCTCGACGTAGCTGCCCTCGGGCACGATCGCCATGTCCGGCTCGGGCTCGGACTCGTCAAAGGCGATCAACGGCTGCTGGATACGCACCCGCGCACGCTCCCCGAGCGCACGCACGAACAGGCGGGTGAGTCGGTCGACGACGCTGGCATGCGGCGGCCCGATGGGAGACATCTTCACGACCATACCGCGAATCAACTCCACCCGTTCGTCACGGAAGAAGCCGAGCGCCGCCATCCGGTCATACTCGGCTCGAGACAGCCGGCGTGGGGTGACGTGCGCCTGTACCATGACTCGAGCATAGCACCGTCAGGCGGCAGTACGCGGGCTCACTTCATGTACAGCCGCGCCGCGATCACGCCTTGGCCTTGCGTACCACGCACCGTGAGGCGCATGGGCGCGCCCATGGGCGCTGCCCACTTGAAGCAGTTGGGCTTCGCGCCGAGCACCGCGGTGGGTCCGGTCGTCTGATCTTGCGCGAGGATGGGCGCCGGCACGCCCGGCATGCTCACCGCGGGCGAGATCTGCAGATCCACCTCCGTGACGCCGGGCAGACCGGACGCGAAGGCGACGTAACAGCGCCCTGGGTCGGCCTGGAAGTCGACGGTCAGTGTCTGTCCCGGACCAAAGTTGCCGGCGACGGTGGTGACCACGCTCATCCCCTGCGCGTGCTGGGCGGCGAGCGCATCGATCGCCGGTCCCGCGGCGGCGGCCAGGGTCGGATCGATCGGCGTGGCTGCCGGGCCCGGCTGCACCGTCGGGATCGGCAGCGGCGTGGTGTTGTCCGGAGGCGGCGTGGTCGCGGTGGTGGTCGCCGTGGGTCCGGGGCCAGGGCCCGTCATCGCGACGCAGGCCGCGCCGTTCCAGCCCGTGCCCGGCGGGCAGCTCGGGGGCGGGTTCTCTGCAGGTTTGTCCTTGCACGCGACCGCGAGCGCCGCCCAACTTGCCATCAGCCAAAGCGCCGAAGTTTTCATGATCTCACTCTCCAAGAGTCCAGAAGCCACTCGGACAACGTTCGCTAAAGCCGCGGCTTACACGGTCCGAAGTTCGTTGACGCGTCCGCCAGGCCGCTCCACACACCCGTCTCGATGCCGATGCTGCAACAGTTTCGCCTGGTTGGCCACATCGAAGGGTGGTCCTTCCTGCTGCTCCTGTTCGTGGCCATGCCCCTGAAGTACGCGGCGGGCTGGCCCCTCGGGGTGCGAGTCGTGGGCATGCTGCACGGGCTCGCGTTCTTGGTGTACGTCGTCGCGCTGTTTCGCGTCGCGGCAGAGGACGAGTGGCCCTGGCGCAAGTGGGCGGCGGCCTTCGTGGCTTCCCTCGTGCCCTTCGGCTTCTTCGTGTTCGACGCCCGCGTGCTCAAGCGGGCGCCCAGCTGACACGCGTCAGCGGTGCTCGGCGGCCACCGCCTCCGCGCGCTCCCAGGCGCGCAGCACGTTGCCCGAACAGATCTTCTCGATGTCGGGCTCCGAGTAACCTCGCTCGAGCAGCGCGCGGAGCAGGTTCGGGTACTCGGACACGTCCTTGAGCCCCACCGGGAGCGAGTCCCCCACGCCGTCGAAGTCCGAGCCGAGCCCGACGTGCTCGACGCCCACTAGCTTCACGACGTGGTCGATGTGATCGACGACCTTGTCCAGCGTGGAGTAGCGGTCATCCACCTTCGCCCAGAACGCCTCGACGATGGGCTTCGCTCTCGCGTCCTTCGGGCCGAGCTTCTTCTCGGCGAGCAGCGCACCGAGCTCGGCGCCACGCTTGCGGTTGCGCAGCCGCAGCTCGCCATCGAGGAAGTCCGAGCCGAAGTTGATCTGGATGACGCCGCCGTTCTTCGCGAGCGCGCGGATCATGTCGTCGCTCATGTTGCGCTGCCAGTCCGGCGTGAAGTGCCGACAGGACGAGTGAGAGGCGATGACGGGTGCCTTGGAGACGCGGACGACGTCGAAGAACGCCTCGTCCGACAGGTGCGACACGTCCACGAGCATCCCGAGGCGGTTCATCTCCGCCACCACCTTCTCGCCAAAGGCGCTCAACCCCCGGTGGGTGCGCCGCTGATCGTAGGACGAATCCGACAGGTGATTGTCCCGCGAGTGCGCGAGCGTGATGTAGCGGATGTTGCGCGCGAACAGGTGCTGAACGTTGGCGAGCTTGCCCTCCACCGGCGAGCCGTTCTCCAGCCCGAGCAAGATCGCCAGCTTGCCCTCGGCCTTCAACCGGCGGACCTGCGCGGGGCTGTTGGCAATGACGAGCGCCCCGGCGCTCGCGGCCACCACCCCCTCCACCATGTCGATCAGTTCGTCCGCGAAGCGCTTGGCGCCGTTCTTCTCGTACCGAGCCGGCACGTAGATGCTGAAGAACGGCGCGTCGAGGCCGCCCGCTCGCGCCCGCGGCACGTCGAAGTCTCCGCCCTCGGTGCGCTCGAGCACGTTCTCCGTGAGCTTGCCGGCGCGATCCCTGCCCTCGTGCAGTCGGTACGGCACGTCGATGTGACCGTCCAAGATGATGAGCGAACGCGCCAGCCGCTGCGCCGCTTGCTCGCGCGTCTCCGGCGGCCCGGCGTCGGGCTCCGCGGACTCCGGCTCGGCGCGCGCGCTCACCGCGGGCGAGGTCTGTCCCGACGCCACGCGCATCGGCTCACTCGAGCCGCGCTCACAGCCCAGACCGAGCAAGAGCGATAGCAGCCATGCACTCCGCACGCCTCGGAGCATTCACGCGAAAGCGCGGGAGCGCAATCGAGTCAGAACAACGCGCCGCTCAGCCACAGCGCCGCGCCACCTGCCGTGGGGCGCACGCCCAGGGTCGCTTCGCGGGGCTCGCCGTCCAAGGTCCACAGCACGATCCCCGTGGCCAGGGCGGCGCCGCCCACGCCCGTGAGCATCCAGCCCAGGGTGCTGGCCGATCGGCCCTCATCGACGAGGGACTGGTGCTCCATCACGGCCTCTTGGCTACCCAGTCGGCAGGTGCCGGTCGGACACTGCTCCTCGGCGTCGCTCCACTTGCTCTGCGCGCGGACCAAGAAGTACGCACCCGCCGCGAGCGCCACCACACCGGCTCCGCCGACGACCAGCGGCGCCAGGCTGCGCGACTCGCCCTCGTCCGGAGCGCCCGGTGCCGGCGCTGGCGTCCCGCCCGACCCGGACACACGCTCCAGCGTCACCCGGATCCGCAGCTGGCCGCCGGCCCGGGGCGACACCGTCCTCTCGTGCGTCTCGAAGCCCGGGGCCGATACCATGAGCCGCCGCGTTCCCGGGTTCACGTTCACGCTGCCATCGCTGGCCAAGGTGACCGGCGCGCCGTCGATGCGGACCTCCGCGCTGACGCCCGCCGGCTCGACCTCCACCGTGAGCTTCGGCACCTGACTCTTCAGGTCGGCCAACGCCGCCCTCGCCGCGCCCTCCACCGCGGGCATGCGCTCCACTTGGGCACGCTCGTGGGCCAGCTCGAAATTGCGCTGCGCGTCGGCGAGCCGACCGAGGTTGCGCTCGGCCTGACCCAAGTTGAAGAGGCGCGTCGCGCTCGGTCGACTAGCCACCAGCTCGCGCAGGATCTCCGCGGCGTCCGCCCAGCGCCCACCCGCCATGTGCTCCGCCGCCTCGACGTCGCCGCTGCTGTTCGTCTGCCCGACCGCCGGCGCAGCCAACAGCAACAGCACGATCCCGAAGCGACTCCAGCGAGACACGTCGAGCCACGATACGCGGTCCGCGCCAGGCCGCCAAGCCAGCGGTCCCGATCCGGGAGCCACGACCCTCACGCGGGCGTGTAGAAGGCGACCAGCTTGGCCGGCCCGGTGCCGGTGACGTGAAACCCGGACTCCAGACTCACCTCGTTGCGGGCCTCGATGATGCGGTTCTGAAAGGGCAGATCCGTGTTCAGATCGCCGAAGGTCGCGCAGCTCACGTCCGCGCCCCGCGCGAACAACGCCAGCCTGCCGCCGGACTTCATGGGCTGATCGAACTTGACCGTCTCGGTCTGACCCTTGTGCAGCGCCACCGGTCCGAACTGCTGCGTCTGCTTCTCGTCGCGCACGAAGTAGTAGATGCGCGCCATCGCGTTGACGACGGACCCGATCATGCCGCGGCCGAAGCGCACGACCTCGCCTCGGCGCAGCGCGACGTCTTGATCGACCAGGATGTCGTCTTGCTCCGCGCGCAAGGACTTCCAGATCGCGTCACGCACCGGCAAGATGATCTGGTCGGAGCCGGACAGCTCCGCGCTCGACACCTCCGCTAGCGCCTCGAGCCCCGCGCTCAGGGCCTTGGGCAGATCCGCCTTGGCGCCATCGTCGTCGTAGAAGGCGAGGCGGATCACGCAAGACTCGACCTCGTCGCTCGGCGGGATCACGGCGAGCAGCGGGGGCTTGGCGAGGGACAGGTTGGTCATCCACTCCAGCGAGCCGCACTTGTGCGGCGGGGCGCCCGACGGGAGACCCACGAGCGGATCCTTGTGCACCTTGCCGCCGCTGGTGACGAGCGCCGGGATCGACCACCAGTAGATCTCGCCGTCGCCCCAGAAGTCCGTGTCGTCCACCACGAAGCACGCCAGCAGGTACACGCCGAGGTGCGCGTGGTCCCCCTCGAGCTGGGCCATCAGGCGGCCGCGGGTCGCGTCCGCCGACGCGACCCGGAGCTTCTTGGCCAGCTCCTCGTTCAGACCGATGTGCGCCGGATTGCTGAGATGCTGTGCGAGTTCGTCGAGCCCCATTCCCTCACGCTATCAGCCCTTGCGCGTGAGCCCAAGCCGGTGGCGCGCGCGGCCTTCACGACCCGCCCGCGCACGCCAGCAGCGTGAGGTTGCGCGGGGTGACCTGGGAGGCCACCAGGGCCAAGAGGGCCGTCCGGTGGCCTCGCTCTTCGAGGAATACGGCGCGGTCGAGGGCGACCAAGAGCTCGAGCAGCCGGCCGAGCGCGCTGCGGGGCAGACTCGCGCGGCGAATCACGCCGTACTCCTGGCGGCCCAGCTGCTCGAAGTGCGCGACCTCCGCGGCCGTGGCCGGCGGGAGCCCGCGATGACCGAGGGCCAGCCCGAGCGCTGTCGCCAGGCCGCGACGAAACTGACGCCGATGGACGCCTCGGGTCTCTTCCCCCGCGGGCACGTCCAGGCCGCGCGCCTCGAGCGCCCGGCGCAGCGCGTGGCGCACGGCGCGACTCTGGATGATGCGGACCATGGTCTCGCCAGCGTCCGCCGACGATACGTTCGAGAGCCCGAGGGTGCGCCGCGAGCACTCGACGCCAAGCGCGCGACCCTGGCGCGACAGCGCGGGCCTGACCTCGCCCGCCACCTTCTGCAGGCAGCAGGACACCAGCGCCACGTGCGCGTTGGCAGCGGCGGCCTGGGTCAAGAGCGTGTCGCCGAGCCCGCCGCACGCGTGCAGACCCACGACTAGATCTCCGGGCTCGACGGGCAGGCCCGAGGACGCGTCCGCGACGACGAAGGAGGCGCGCCCGCCCGACAGCGCCTGGGCTCGCGATGCGCGCGACGCGAGCAGCTCGACTCCGAACGCCTCGACCCCGAGCGCGTCGGCGAGGGCGCGCGTGACGTGGCCAAGACCCGCGCCCACGTCGACCACGCGTCGCGGGCGCGGCAGCTCTCGCCGGCACAGCTCGACGAGCGCGCGGATCTGGGGGCGCTTGCGCTGGGCGACGTGACAGGTCTCGAGCGGCTCCGACGACAGCAGAGGCGCGAGGGGAACTTGCTCGATCAAACTACGCACTCGCCCGCAGAGCCAGGCGAGCTCTTCGGGGACGGCGCGCAGCTTCTCGACCGCGTGCGGCAGACCAACCTGCTCGATCAACGCGACCTGCTCGTCTCCGAGTCCGAGCAGGAACTGCGACCAACCGCGGCGCTCACACCACTCGGGAAAGCGAGGCTCCACCACGCGCCCCTCGATCACGTCGTGGTACTCGCGGCGCAGCTCCGCGGCGAGCTCGAGTCGTCGTCGAAGGGAAGAGGCCGTCTCCTGCACGCGGAGCGCGAGCCTGCCCAGGGCGCCCCACGCTGTCCAGCGGCGCGGGGGCCGAGGGTCGAGCGACGCGTTGAACCATCGTTGACCTCGCGTGGCGGCGCCGGGGGACTTCGAGCCGGCGGGGGCTGGTGCCGGGCGGGAGCGCGCCTATACATGCCGTGGCTTGGCTAGACGCGAGGTACCACGGTTGCGCATTTGCCGGCGGGGCGAGGCCTCCGTCGGCGCCAGGAGAGAGTACGTCTTGTACTGGATGACCGCGAGCCGGCGGACGCGCCGCAGCTTCGCGCTGGAGCGCGCGCTGTACTGGGCCCACCGGCTCGACAAGCCGCTACTGGTCTTCGAGCCGCTGCGCGCGGGCTACGCCTGGGCCAGCGACCGCCTGCACGCCTTCGTGCTCCAGGGCATGCGGGACAACGCGGCGCGCTTCGCGGGCACGCCGGTTCACTATTTCCCGTACCTGGAGCCCGAGCCCGGCGCGGGCTCGGGGCTACTCGCCGCGCTCGGCAAGCAAGCCGCGGTGATCGTCACCGACGAGTCTCCGTGCTTCTTCCTGCCGCGCATGCTGCAAGCGGCGGCACCACGCGTGGACGTCCTGGTCGAGTCCGTGGATGGCAATGGGCTATTGCCCCTGCGCGCGACCGAGCGGGAGTTCCTGCGCGCCTACGACTTTCGACGGTACTTGCAGAAGACGCTGCCCCCGCACCTGAGCGACTTTCCAACGGCGGATCCGCTCGCCAACCTGCGCCTACCCAGCCTCGCCGCTTTACCCAGCGGAGTGACGCGGCGCTGGCCTGCCGCGAAGCTCGCGGGAGCGGACAGTCGCGAAGAGCTCGCGCGGTTACCCATCGATCACGCCGTCGTGCCGTCTGCCGTGGCCGGCGGAGAGCGGAGCGCACGGCGCTGCCTCACCCGCTTTCTGGACGAGACCCTCCCGCGCTACGCCGCCGAGCGCAGTCACCCGGACGCTGACGCCGAGAGCGGGCTGTCGCCCTACCTACACTTCGGGCACTTGTCGGTGCACGAGGTCTTCGCGCAGCTCGCGTCGCGCGAGGGTTGGACGCGAAGCGCGCTCGGTGCCCGCGCCGCCGGTCAGCGCGAGGGGTTCTGGGGCATGTCGCAGCCGAGCGAGAGCTTCCTGGACGAGCTCGTCACCTGGCGCGAGCTCGGCTACGGTTTCTGTTCGCAGCGCGCGGACTACGATCGCTACGAGTCGCTACCCGCGTGGTCTCGCGCGACCCTGGAGGCCCACGCGTCGGACGTTCGCGATCCGTGCTACGGACTCGAAGAGCTCGAGCGCGCGGCGACGCACGACGAGCTCTGGAACGCCGCCCAGCGCGAGCTGGTCGCGACCGGACGGATGCACAACTACCTGCGCATGCTGTGGGGAAAGAAGATCCTCGAGTGGTCCTCGTCACCCCGCGCCGCCCTGACATCGATGGTCCACCTGAACAACAAGTACGCCCTCGACGGCCGCGACCCCAACTCCTACAGCGGTATCTTCTGGTGCTTGGGCCGCTTCGATCGTCCCTGGTTCCCCGAGCGGCCCATCGTCGGCACCGTCCGCTTCATGAGCTCGCTCAACACCAAGAAGAAGCTGCGCCTCGGCCGCTACCTCGAGCGCTGGGGCGACGCCGCCCAAGGAAGACTCTTCTGACGAGACGCGGGGATGGCCGCCGCGAACCAGCCCCGGGCACCGGTGGCGGGGGCTTCCCAGGGCCGCGATGAACGCGATGGGCGGGTAGAGCTGCGCACGGGGTGCCCGGGGCGCTTCCAGGGGTTTGGAAGGTTTCACCCCTGCTCCACGTAGGCTGCCACATCCGTAGCTTGCTCACCTCAATCCATGCTCATCCGAAAGCTCCGCCCCTCGTTCGCCGGGTTCGCTCTCCTGCTGCCCGCGTGTGACGCACCGTGTCCAAGCCAGCCCAGCGTGTGCAGCAGCTCGGCGACGCTCCGTTTCGTGCTCGAAGACGGCACCCCCCAAGCGTATGAGCTCCGCATCCGGACTGTCGAAAACGGCGTCGAGGAAGAAGACCGCTGCCTAGTCATCGCGCCGCTCCCGTCCGATTGGCCGACTCGCAGCTTCACCGGCGTGTGTGTCAGAAACTCAGTTTCGCTCCAGGTCCAGCCGGTCCTCGCGACTGGATGCACCCCCCACGTCACGCCCACGCCCGACGGGATCGGGGTCGGTAGCGAGTGCAATACCACCGTGACGCACCACGAGCTGCTCTTGTACCGCCGTAGCCAGCCCGAGGTCGTCGAGATCCAAGCGATCCGCGGCGACGAGTCGTTCGCGCCCCTCACGCTGACGCCGCAATACGCCGACTTCTATCCCGACGGCGAGCACTGCAGCACGCGGTGCCCGGTCGCGGACGAACAGCGCAGCTTCACCGATCTCACGCTGCCGGTCGACGCGTCATCGCGCGGAGCGGTGGAGTGAGGGTCCCCGCGCGCTCGCGCTAGGCTCGCAGCCGCCCGTCACCTCCCAAACGGGATACGCCGGGCAGCGCACGGGCAAATCGGACCTGCATCTATCAACTGGGAGACGCGCGCACCGAGGGCGTCCCGCTACGCTGGCGGCGCTCCAGACGTTGTTCCCGTGATCACCGCGCGAGCCCACGCGCAGCCAGCCCCGCAAGCGCTCCCGCGAGCACGTCGTCGGCCATGATGCCGACGCCCTTCGGCTCGAGCTGCTGCAGCTCTCCGCCGGCGGCAGCCCTGGGCGCGCACGAGCACGGTTCGGCGTTGCGCCTTGACTTAGTCGTGAACTAAGTCAAGGTGGAGGGATGGCGAAGGTCAACGTTCACGAGGCGAAAACCCACCTGTCTCGGTTGCTGGCGCGGGTCGAGGCTGGCGAGGAGATCGTGATCGCGAAGGGCGACCGGCCAGTGGCTCGGCTCGTCCCATACATCCTGCGTCCACGTCGCCGGTTCGGCCTGGACCAGGGGCGATTCGCTGTTCCCGAGGACTTCGACGCTCCGCTGCCGAAAGACCTCCTCGAGGCCTTCGAACGATGAGGCTGTTGTTCGACACCCATTGCTGGCTATGGCTGCAGACGCAGCCCGAGCGCTTTGGCGCTCAGACTCTGGCGTTGCTCGAGGACGAGGGGAACGAGCTGTTGTTGTCGGCGGCCAGCTCCTGGGAAATGTCCATCAAGTATGCGATGGGCAAGCTTCCCCTACCGGAACCGCCGCAGACGTATGTTCCGTCCCGCATGGCCACCTCGGGGACCCAAGGGCTTCCCATCACGCATGACCACGCGTTGCGCGTCGCGACGCTGCCTCGACATCATCGAGACCCTTTCGATCGCCTATTGGTCGCTCAATGCCAGTGCGAGGGCGTGACACTCTTGACCGCCGACCCGGTCGTCATGAAGTATGACGTGGACATCATCCGAGTCTGAGCCTGACCGGATTGCCCCAGGATTACGGCGCGCAGCGCCGCGCGCCGTGGCCAGCGGCCCTGGTGCTGGGCGCCGCGATCTCACTCGAAGCCGAGGGGGAGTATCTCGCCACCGGCGGCGGCACGCGCAGCTACCCGGGAGGACCCGGAGCCGGAGTGCTCCGACGCAACTTCGACCTCGAGCGCTACGACGCGCGCAACGCCGAGCCGGTCGCGGCAGCGACTTACGGACAGCAGCGAGTCAGCTCGAGCCTCCCGCTGGGTCCACCATCATCCCTCACGACCTCGACTTGCGAAGTGCACACCCGATCGCCCCCGAGCACTCGAACCTCTTCGGATTCCAGGCGGGCTGGTGCCTCCCGCCGCCCTTGGCTTGTCGTCCGGGGGGAGCTTCGCTACGTTTGCTGCCGAGGTGAGCGCGGTTCCGAGCGTGGGCGACGTCATCGCCGGCAAGTACGTGATCGAGCGCGAGCTCGGCGCCGGCGGCATGGGCGTCGTGCTCGCCGCCCGGCACCGAGAGCTGGACACGCAGGTCGCGATCAAGCTGATGCGCGGTGAGGTGCTCGACGACCCGCAAGCCAGCGGTCGCTTCCTGCGCGAGGCGCGCGCCGCTGCTCGGCTTCGCGGCGAGCACATCGCGCGCGTCACGGACTACGGCAAGCTCGACTCCGGCGAGCCCTACAGCGTGATCGAGTACCTGGAGGGCAAGGACCTGAGCGACGTCCTCGAAGAGGGACCGCTGCCGGTGGCCCACGCGGTGGAGTACGTCTGCCAGGCCTGCGAGGCGCTGACCGAGGCGCACGGCCACGGCATCATCCACCGCGACATCAAGCCCTCCAACTTGTTCCTGATCAAGACCCCGAGCGGGAAGGCCTGCGTGAAGGTGCTCGACTTCGGGATCTCGAAGTTCACCCTCGCGGGGGAGGACAGCGTGGAGCTGGCCAAGACCAGCACCCAGGCGGTGCTCGGCTCGCCGCTGTACATGTCCCCCGAGCAGATGCGCTCGTCGCGCACCGTCGACGCACGCTCGGACGTCTGGTCTCTGGGCGCCACATTGTACCAGCTGCTCACGCGGCGAGTACCCTTCGCCGCCGAGACC
This sequence comes from Polyangiaceae bacterium, assembly GCA_019637295.1. Classification (GTDB taxonomy): domain Bacteria; phylum Myxococcota_A; class Polyangia; order Polyangiales; family Polyangiaceae; genus JACKEA01. The sequence continues at coordinate 146,857 of JAHBVX010000010.1, read as the reverse complement.
ATGATGGAGCTCTGCATGATGGTGGCCAACGACGACCCGCCGCCGCTGCGCGGCTTTCGTCCCGAGATCCAGGCTCCGCTCGAGGCCATCGTACTGCGGTGCCTCAGGCGCAGTCCCGACGACCGATTTCAGACCGTGAGCGCGCTGCAGGACGCGCTCGCACCCTACGCGGCGCCGGGTCGTGCGAGCGCCGCGGACATCGTGGTGCGAGTTCCGTCGCTGCCGGGCGCGGACGGCGCGCCGCCGAGCTCCCTCGTACCCGATGCTCCCACCCAGAACTCGAGGGCCAACGAGACCGAGACCGCCCCGATCGGTCCTCAGCTCGCCGTCACGGAACAGACCTGGGGCAAGACTCAAGGGCGGAGCTCGACGGAGCCCCGGCGTCGAACTTGGGTGTGGGGCGTCGTGGCCACGGGGCTACTGGCCACGGGCGTCGGGCTCAGCCTGGCCAGCGCTCGAGCGCCTGCGCCCACGGCCGAGCCCGTCGCTGCCGGCGCCCCGGAGGTGGCCAGCGAGCCGAGCGTGAGCCCGGCACCGGCCGCCGACCGCCCGCCGGAGGTCGCGGCTCACGACCCCGCCACGCTGACCGCGGACGCGGCCACACCGGCGCCGTCAGCCACGGCAGTGGCTGGGCCATCGAGCGCGCCGCTCGTCGTCCGGCTTCCAGCTCCGCGGCCTGCGATCCCCGCAGCGCCGAAGCCACCTCAACCCTTGCCGTCGCCGTCGCAGCCTCGCAAGCCCAGCGTCGACGATCCGATGGCCAACCCGCTGTGACGCCCATGTTCCGCCGCGCTTCGTTCCTCGGCCTGCTGCTCGTCACGGCGCCCGCGCTCGGCGACTCGAACGCGCAGCGCGCCGACGAGCTGTTCGCCGAAGGACGCCAGCTGGTACTGGAAGGCAAGTACGCCGAGGCCTGCCCCAAGTTCGACGAGGCCTATCGCCTGAGGCCCGGCGTGGGCACCCTGCTCAACCTGGCCGACTGCCACGAGCGACACGGGAAGACCGCCAGCGCGCTGCGTGTCTTTCAGGAGGCCTTGGCCCTCGCCGAGCAGTCCAAGGACGACCGCAGCGCCTTGGCTCAGGCGCGCATCAGCGCCCTGCAGCCGCGGGTCCCGAAGCTGACGGTGGTCGTGCCAGCCACGACCGGAGTGCAGGTCACCCTGGACGGCGCGCCGCTGCCGGGCGAGCAGTGGGGCAACCCCATCGCGCTGGATCCGGGCAGCTACACCATCGCCGCGACCGCGCCGAACCAACCTCCATTCTCCAAAGAGGTGGAGCTGTTTCGCGGCGCCGTCACCGTGAACGTCAGCTTCGAGACCCGGCGCCCGACAGCGGCGCCAGCGCTCGCGCCCCGGCCAGAGCCGAGCGCTGACCAGCGGCGACCCCTGTCCACGCAGCGAGTGGTCGCGCTGGGCGTGGCTGGCGTGGGCGTCGTTGGTCTCGGCGTGGGCGCGGGCTTCGGCCTGGCGAGCCTGAGCGCCAAGCGCGACGCGGACGAGCGCTGCCAGCTCGGTCCCAAGGCCGATCATTGCGACCAACCCGGAGTAGAGGCCGGCGACCGCGCCATCGCCCGCGGCAACGTCGCCACGATCGCGTTCATCGCCGGCGGCGCGGCCGTCGCCGCCGGAGCCGTGCTCTGGTTCACGGATCGTCCGAGCCAGGAACAAGGAGCCGTCGTCGGGCTCGTTCCCTTTGGCGTGCGAGGTCGGTTTTGAGGCGCGCCCTCGGCGGAGCCCTGGTCGTGCTCGCGCTGGGCGCGTGCAACGCGATCCTCGGCAACGAGGAGCGTACGCTGTATGAGGCGGACGCTTCGGTCACCGGCGGCGCGGGCGGCGCGGGCGGCGCGCCGAGCGGAGGGACAGGAGGCGTCGGCGCGACCGGCGGCTCGTCCGGCGGCGCGGGCACGGACGCGTCCATCGACGCTAGCGGGGACGCCGAGGCAGACGCGCCGCTCATCGTCGACTGCGACGCAGGGGTGAGCGACGACGCCAGCGTCGCGGTGTGCCCGGGCAACGTGATGTACGTGTCCGTGGATGGCGGGGACGACTCGAACAGCGGCTGCTCGCCGTGCTTCCCCAAGGCCACTCTTGGCGGTGCCCTCTCCTCGCTCCGGGCGGCCACCGCGCTGGACGCCGGTGGCAGTCCGCTGCCCGCTGGCTTCGCCGTCAAGGCGTGCAAGGGCCTCTACTCGGACACGTCGCTGCTGCTCGATCTGCCGGTGTCTCTCTACGGCGGCTACGACTGCGCCACCTGGACTCGAACGGGCAGCCAGGGCTGGCCCACGTTCGACAAGGTGAACGAGACCACCATCCGAAATGGCGACGTCTCCAAGCAGGTCGACAGCCTGCGCGTCTCTGGCAGCGCCGTCGACGCGAGCGTGACGATCGAAGGCTTCACCATCCTGGGCTGGCCAGCTGGCGCGCCCGCCGCAAGGTCCAAGGCGCTGGGCGTATATGGCGGCGCGGCGCCACGGATCACGGGCAACCTCATCCAGGGCGGCGCATCCAAGGGCAGCGGCAGCGGCGGCGGTCTCGACAACGTCGCCAGCACCGGGTTGTGGATCGAACAGGCGAGCCCGGACGTCACTCAGAACCAGATCCATGGCGGCAGCGGCTCGGTCGCCGACTACGGCAGCGTGGGTGTGCTGGTGCGCGGCGCCTCGAGCAAGCCCAAGCTCCAGGGCAACGAGATCCACGGCGGCAGCGGCTCGGGTCAGGACGACGGCTCCATCGGGCTGAGGGTGTTCGAGAACGCCTCCATGACCGAGGCCGGAGGCAACCCCATAGCCGACAACGTGATCTGGTCCGGGACGGGAGTGGATGACTCCTTGTTCGGGATCTCGGCCGGCGGCGTCGTGCTGCACACGCCGGCGGAGCTCGTGGGCAACTCGATCCGCGGCGAGACGCTGCCCAACAACGGCAGCCGTGGGTGCGGCGTGCGGGTGTTCGGCGCCGGTGTCGTCGCCCGCAATCGCATCTACAGCGGCGACGCTACCTCGACCTCGGGGGTGTGGGCCCAGGGCAACGGCGCACGCATCGAGAACAACATGATCCACTCCGGCCACGGGCACCCGGCGCTGCACGGAGTCTGGATCCAGGGCAGCGGCGTGCAGCTCCTGCACAACACCATCGTCAGCCACACTCCTGGGAACAACCAGCTCGTGGAGCAAGTGTACCTCGAGAGCGGCACTGGCGCGGTGATTCGCGGCAACATCTTCATGGCGCAGGTCTCGGCGGTCTCGACCGGCATCCGCAGCAAGGTCTGCCTGGCCAACAACGCGATCGCGACGCTGCACGACAACGTGTTCTTGAACAACGACACCTTGGCGGAGTTTCAGGTCTCTGGCTGTGCCGGCGCGGCCACGGTCATGACGCAGCTCCAGAGCCCCATCAACAACGCCGGCGGGTCCGCCAGTGGTAACCTGTACTACAAGGGCGCCGGTGGCTGCGGAGGCCTGCCCACGGGTTGCGTGGAGCTCGAGGCGTGCTCGGGCGCAGCCACCAAGACCCTGGAGTGTTTCCATCAGCTGTTCACCGGCTGGACCGGGGACGGCACCAGCGAGCTGTTCACGACGGGTTGGCGCCTGAAGCCCAGCTCGGTACCTTGCCCGATCGCCCGCGGTCCCACCCACAAGAGCGTCACCCACGATCTCTTTGATGCAGCCCGCACCGAGGAACTGTCCCGCGGCGCCCACGAGCACGACGGACCCTGCTTCTGAGCCCGCGAGGCCCGGGGGCGGCGGCGGGTGTTAGGGTCCAGGAGTGATTCGCCAGGACTACATCGGCCGTTTGATCCAGCAGCTCGGCGAGGCCCTCGCCCGCATCGCTAAGCTGAGCTCGAGCTCTCAGCTCGCCGAAGCCGAGGCCGAGCTGAGGTCCGCCGAGGAGGCGCTCGGCGTACCTCGGGGAATCGAGCGCTTCGACGCTCGCTCGGCGGCGCTCCTGCTCGGGGGCAGCGACAAGGTCGTGCTCGCCGCGCTCCTGCTCGAGCAGCGCGCTCGCCTCGCCGACGCCCAGGGCAACGACGCCGAGGGCGCACGCCATCGTGCGCGAGCGCTCGCGCTGCTCGACCACGCGAGGGCGCAGGAGCTCGCCGAGCAAGCCGTCGAGCTGCGCGCCCGGCTCGATTCGGCGTCGCGTCGGTGACGAGTGGCGGTGCAGAGTAGCGGTGACGGAGTCGCCGTGAGAGTGATCACTCGTGCTCGAGGTGTCATGCAGTTTGCAACTCGTTTGTAGGACGGGCGTCGCGGTGCGCGATGGCTCGTCGAGGCGCTTGACTGCCGCGAGTGAGCGGCGTCGGATGCGCCATGGTCAAACAACTGGTTCTGCTCCGTTGGCTCGCGGCAGTCGTCGTTCCCATGGCGGCAGCGATGGCATGTGGCGGTGACTCCGAGGCCAATGGAGGAGGGAGCGGCGGCTCCGGCGGCTCCGGCGCGACCGGCGGCTCCGGCGCGACCGGCGGCTCCGGCGCGACCGGCGGCTCCGGCGCGACCGGCGGCTCCGGCGCGACGGGTGGAGCTGCGGGTGCGGACGCTTCGACCGGCGGCAGCGCCGGCGCTGCGGACGCGAGCGCGGACGCTCCCGTCGATGCAGCCCCCGACGCCGATCCCGCCTGCGCGACCATTCCGACGAGCGGGACCGCCACGGTGACCCTGCGCATCACGGCGGACAACGAGTGCGAGGTGTTCGTCAACGGCAGCAGCGTTGGGACCACCAACAACTGGCAATCCGCGGTGACCATCGATGTCTCGCTCTTCGTCCATCCCAGCAAGAAGAACGTGATCGCGGTGAAGGGGACGAACACCTCGAGCCAAGCAGGCAACGACCGCGGTATCATCGGCGAGCTCATCCTGCCCGTGGATGGCGCGCCCACGGCGCTCGTGGTCACGGATTCGTCTTGGCGCGTCTCGACGTCCGAGGTGACGGGTTGGACGTCGGAGACCTTCGACGACTCGGCGTGGCCCGCTGCGGTCGAGATCGCGAACCACGGGGATGGACCGTGGGGGCCGGTGTTGACCACCTCGCAAGCCAAGTGGCTCTGGTCGGCGCTGGTGCCCGTCAACGTGCAGGACAAGCCGAACCTCGAGTCGGCCTACGTGCGTCGGGCGTTCTACTTCTCTACGGATGGCGCCACCATCACGAACACGCCGGGCTGCCCTTGAGCTCGTGACGCCTGCTCGCCGAGCATCACGGCCATCCAATCACCGTGCCCGCGTCGGACCGACCGAGACGCGCAAATATTCTCCGGGCTTGGCCCGCGGGAGCGCTTCGCCCGTGCGCAGTCGCGCGGCGAGCTCGCGGAGATTCGCGTTGCCCTGAGCTGCGTGCTCGATGATGGCCCGGGGCGCGAGGGCGTAGCGCCGGTCCGGAGAGATGACGAGGATGCCCGGCCGCCGGGTGCGACGCACGTGTGCCCAGCCCCAGCCCAGCTCGCGACACACGGCCTGCCCGAGCAGACATCCGAGCGCGAGCGAGGTCTCGGTCGGGTCCGACGGCGAGCGTCGCTTGCCGTGGCGCGCGTCGTCCAGGTAGCGCGCGATGGCCTCGAGCCACGCCGCCGGTGGCGCTCCCTCGTCCGCTCCCACCAGCGCCAGCCCTTTGCCAATGGCCAGGTGCAGATCGTCGATGAGCTCGGGCGCGATCGCGTCGTGGTAGGGCTGCTTGCCGTGGGGCCGCGTCATCTCGGCTGCCTCGATGACCCCTTCGTCGGGCGCCTCGGCAGCCTGCAAGCGTGCGTCGGGGTCGTCGTGCATCGCGCCGTCGAGTGTACTGCTCGGGCGCCGAGTCCGTCCGGGCCGTCCAGCCGGATCATCCGGACGACCGCGGGACAGGAGGCAAAATCCCCGGAGGATCTGGCGCTCCGTGCCCCGGCACGAGGCTTGCTGAAGCGGTCCCCATGCGCATCCTCAGAGCACTCCAGGCAGTGGGCGGATCCATCGTGGCCATCAGCTGTGCGGCGGTCCCGGAGCCGAGCACCGAGGTCGGCGACGTCGGGGACACCTCGGAACACGAGCTCAAGAGCGGCTGCAGCCTGTCGCGGGACACCATCCTGGCGAGCGTGCAGGGCGCGCGGCGCGCCGCGATCGAGCGGGGCTTCGAGTGGTACGACGCCCAAGTGCCGTACAGCCAGACGAAGAACTACAACGGCTATCGCACGGACTGTTCGGGGTTCGTGTCCATGTGCTGGCAGCTCGGCACCTCGTACACGACGGCGAACTTCGTGCAAGACACCGCCAACTGGACGAGCCTGAGCTCCTTCGATGAGCTCGTGCCCGCGGACGCGCTGGTGTATCGCAAGAACGGCGCAGGCCACATCGTGATGTTCCTTGGCTGGAACAACAGCGCCAAGAGCGAGGCCTGCGTGATCGAGCAGGCCAACACCGCCGACGACATGCAGTTTCGCTCGCGCCCAACCAGCTCGCTCCATGCCACCGGCTATCACGCCATCCGAGCCACCAAGCTCGGAAGCAGCAGCGGCGGCGGCGGCGATCCCACGGCTGGTCAGTGCTACTGCGACTCGGAGTGCAGCTACCACGGCGACTGCTGCTCCAACTGCAGCAGCGGCAGCGGCGGCAGCAGCGGCGGCGGCGGAGCGGGCAGCGGCGGTGCCGGAACGGGCGGCAGCGGCGGCAGCGGCGCGGGCGGTGGACAGTGCTACTGCGACGCCGAGTGCAGCTACCACGGCGACTGCTGCTCCAACTGCGGCAGCGGCAGCGGCGGCAGCGGCGCGGGCGGTAGCGGCAGCGGCGGCAGCGGCGCGGGCGGCGGACAGTGCTACTGCGACGCCGAGTGCAGCTACCACGGCGACTGCTGCTCCAACTGCGGCAGTGGCAGCGGCGGCAGCGGCGCGGGCGGCAGCGGCGGCGGCCAATGTCACTGCGACGCCATGTGCTGGTACTACGGCGACTGCTGCTCGAACTGCTGACGCGAGCGCAGGGCGCGCCTCACCGTCCGCCGCTGAGCCGTTTCTCGATGGCGAGGCTGGCGTCGGCGAGCGCCTTGTCCTTGCGCAGGCAGGGGAAGCAATCGTCCCGACCCCGCCGACCGCAACCACCGCGCACCTTCAGGATCTTGAGATAGGCCAGCGCGCGTTGATCACCGACCTCGCCAGCGCGTGGCAGCAGGGCGTGACGATCCGAGCAGGACTTGGCGTAGCGGAGTCGGGCGGCGATCTCCACGCTGGGGGCCGCCACCCGAATGAAGTCGGCTGACTGCACGACCCACTTCTGAGCGCGGCTGCGCGTGGCCGCGTTGACCTTCTGATCGATCGAGAGGTCGTAGAGCACCGCTGCGCCAGCGGCGCCCATCTGTCCTTCGAGCAACGAGAACGCTGCCTCGGAGCTCTCGCGCTTGCGCACCGCCACCTCGAGCAGCCGCGCTGCGCGCGGCTCCGCACCCAGGGTGGGGTCCGCGCTCAGCGAGCGTCCTAGCGCGGCCACGGCGGCGGGGTGCTCCGCGCGCTCCGCGTGACTCACCGCCAGCTCGAGCAGCACGAGGGGGTGCGCCGAGTGACGCTCCGCGAGGGCTGCCAGCGCGGCGTGGCCTTGCTGCTTGGCGACCTCGAGCTCCTTCATCACGCCGTCGTCCAATGACGCCGCCTGCGCGGGCGGTTCGTCGCCCGGCGCGACGCCCGCGGCGGGCTTGCCCCGCCCCAGGACGACCCAACTGACCACGAGCAAGAGCACGAGCCACACCGCGAGCAGCGGGAGCGCGAGCAGCGCGCGGGGGGGCACGTCCCGCAGGGCGTGCCGCAGCGAATGCAACGGCGGCAACCCCAGCCTCACAGACGCTGACGCCTGCGAGCCCTCAGCGACCGGCGCGCTCGCAGGCGAAGCGCTCGCCTCCTGCTCCGTCGCAGCAGCCTCGACGGGCGGGGGCGCGGCGGCGTACAGCTCCGCGGCCGTGCCGAGCACGGCCGTCGCCGCAGCCTCGGGCTCCGTGAACTGCTGGCCGGTGCGCCGCGAGGGCGGCGTCTCGAGCGCCTCGTTGGCGTCCAGGGGTTCGAGCGCGTCGAGCCGAGCGACCAGCTCCTCCGCGGTGGCAGGGCGAGCTCCAGCCTCTCGAGCGAGCAGCTCGAGTACGAGCTGTTCGACCGCGAGCGGCACGACCACCCCCGGCGCACGCTCCGAGATGGGAGGCGGGGGGCCGGCGAGCTGCCGACCCAGGATGGCCACGTCGCTCGCGGCCGCGATGGGGCGCACGCCCGCGAGCATCTCGTACGCGATGACCCCGAGCGAGTACAGGTCCGCGCGACCGTCCACGGCCTGACCGAGCGCCTGTTCGGGCGCCATGTACTCGGGTGTGCCGAACACCACCCCCACCCTCGTGAGCGGCGCGGCCGCGGGAGCCCCCCGACCTTGCGCCTCGACGGGGAGCTTGGCGATGCCGAAGTCGAGCACCTTGACGAAGTCCGAGTCCGCGCCGCGCGTGACGAGCATCACGTTCTCGGGCTTCAAGTCGCGGTGCACGATGCTCAGGGCGTGCGCCGCTCCGAGCGCCGACGCGATCTGCCGAACGATGTGGAGCACTCGCGCCACGGGCAGCGGCCCGCGGGCGATCTCGTCTCTCAGGTTGGTGCCCTCCACCAGCTCCAGCACGAGAAACAAGGTTCCGTCCGACAGCTTGCCGCAGTCCGTCGCCGCGGCCACGTTCGGGTGCTCGATGTTCGCGACCGCCATCGCCTCGCGCTCGAAGCGCGCGACGACCTCGGGCACCTCGCACAACTCCCGGTGAAGCACCTTCACCGCCAGACGCTTGCGCATCAGCACGTGCTCGGCGGCGTAGACTCGCCCCATACCTCCTTCCCCGAGCAGCTCGTCAAGCCGGTAGCGGTCCGCGAGCACGCTGCCCAGCAGCTCGTCCTTGGCGTCGGGTGATGGGCTAGCTCCCGAACTCACCCGACCATCCTTAGCAGAGTTGGCGCCCGAGCGCGTGCCGCGGCTGCGAAGCGCTCACTCGGCTGTGGTCGCGCGACTAACGAGAGAGGGCGCGAGTGCGCTCGTCGGAGGACTCGAACATGAAACAGCTAGTGTGGGCGGTCGCCCTGTGCCTGGGGTGCGATCAGACCGGTGGCGTGGGCGATCCGTGCGTGCCGGAGGACGAAGCGCGCGTCGACTTCGCGGGCTACTCGATCAAGGAGGTCGGCGTGGAGTCCAGGTCGGTGCAGTGCGAGAGCCGGGTCTGTCTCGTCAACCACTTCCAGGGTCGCGTGACCTGTCCCCGAGGGCAGGAGGATGGCAGCGGCTCGTGCATGACGTCCGTCGGCGACGCGGTCACCGTTCCGGTCGCCGCTTGGGACACGGATCGGCCGGCATCCAGCGCCGTCTACTGCTCCTGTCGCTGCGACGGACCGACCGTCGGCGCGCGCTACTGCGAGTGCCCGTCTGGCTTCTCCTGCGTGAAGTTGCGCGACGACTTGGGCTTCGGCCAGGGCGAGCTCGCTGGCTCGTACTGCGTCAAGGACGGCACCGCCTTCGACCCCGTACAGGAAGGCGGCCCAACGTGCCGGAGTGAGCCGGACGCGCCGGTGTGTCGATGACCAACTCACTCACGCTCGCCCTGCCGCCACCGTCGTTCACCGCGTCGGGCAACGAGCGATGACGTCTCGGGCCCGCGCCCGCATGGTGCCGTCCGCGCTGCGGGCCAGGATCCCCTGCGCGATGGCGCTCGCGCGAGCGCAGTCGCCACGCGCGAGCGCGAGCTGCGCCAAGCCGAGCTCCGCCTTGACCCGCGTGTCCGGGTCTTGGCTCGCTCCGAGCTCGGACAGCGCGACCTCGGCCCCGGGGGCGTCCCCCTCGGTCAGGGCCTCGCGCACCCGACGCCAGGTGCTCGTTTCGCTGGCGTTCGCTCCCGACGGTGCGGCTAGCGGTGGCGTTCCTCGCGCTGCCCGGGTGGGCCTCGGCGGAGCCACGCTGGGCGCCTCGAGCGCAGGCTCGAGCGGAGGGCTGAGGGCCTGCTCCGCCAGCGCAGGCGCGGGCGTTGCTGCGAGTCGTGCGCTCAGGCTCACGGCTCCACCGGCGGACCGCGCGCCGCCGCTGTGCAGCGGCTCGAGCGGCCGGCTGCCCGCCGCGCTGAACCGACTGCCCCCACCTGCAGCCCAGGCCAGGCCGGCGCCCAGCACGACGAAGATGACCGCGAGTCTGCCCGCGTGTCGCAGCGGCCGGTGCTGCCGCTTTCGCTCGAGCCGCGGCGTCAGGCGCTTCACCGCCTGCTCCACGTCTACATCCGTGGGCACGGCGGCTCGCCAGGCCAGGCGCGCTGCCGCGAGCATGCGCTGGTCGGCAGGCGACAGCTCGTGCTTCACGGCTCACCTCCGCCGAAGAGAGGATCCCGAGCCAGGTCGCGAGCCAACATCTTGCGCGCGTCCCGCAGGCGAGAGCGCACGGTGCGTTCATTGGCGCCCACGATGGCGGAGACGTCCTTGAGCGCCATGCCCTCGAACTCCACGAGCACGATCACCGCGCGCTTCTTGGCGGGCAGCCCGGCGAGCGCCACGTGCAGTCGGCGGGCTCGCTGCAGCTCGAGAAAGGCCTGGCCCGTGTCCCAGTCTGACTCGCTTCGCGCCAGCTCGTGCGCCTCGCTCGACACGAAGCGTCGACGAAAACGCGCGTGCCAGCGGTCGCTGTCCAGGATCGTCCGATACGCGATGGTGTAGGTCCATGTCGAGAGCGCGCAGCGACCATCGAAGCGGTGCAGCGATTTCAGCGCGCGCTCCGCGGCTGCCTGGACCAGATCGTCGAGCTCCTGCCGGGGCCCCGCGAGCACGGCCACCTGCCGATACAGCAGCGCGACGAGCTCTGCGCTGCTCGGATGCACCAGGTCCTGCACGCTTTCGCGCGGCAGCGGCTCGTCGGGCGCTGCTGTGGGAACCAAGTAGCCTTCCTCGGACATGGGCAGGTCGTAGTATGTTAGTCGTTCGGCACGGGTGCGAGGATCGGTCCGGCGTGAGGGCAAATCGAACCACGGCGGCGCTCGCCATCCTGCTGGCCCTCGCTGGCCTCGCCGGCCCCGCCGAGGCGGCCTCGGGGGGGCCCGTCGTCAAGATCACCTGCGATCGCCTGGAGGAGCAGGCGGACGAGCTCGCCTCCCGCATCCATCTGACCCTGGCCGCGGGCCGCGGCGAGTCCGAGCTGCCGCGTACGCTGGTGGTCGCCTGCGATGACGCGCAGCTGTGGGTCATCTGGGACGGTCCGCCGGCGGAGATCCTGCGGGTGGCTCCCGGCCCCAGCTCCGCCGAGGCTGTGGTCGAGGCCGTCGAGACGCGGCTACGACGAGGCCCGCCGCCGCCCCCTCCCGACCCGGAGCAGCCCAGACCCGGACCGGAGGCGCGAGCCGTCCCCGCGCCGGACTCGGCCAGCAAGCGCAGGCCCCCGCAGCTGGCGCGCCACTTCACCCACGGCGGGGTGAGCCTCGGCACGCACACGGAGGTGCTCCCCCCGCCGTTCTCACCGCTGGTCGGCGCTCGGCTCGATGTCGGCGTCGGCATCGCTGGTGCGCTCGCGTTCGTGCTCAGCGAGAGCGCGCGGTTCGGCTCCGCACCCGCCGGCCCGACCTTCGGCTACGACATGAACGCGGGCGTCGCGTGGGGTGCTCCCTTCGACACCCGCCACGAGCTGGGTGCGCGGGCGTCCCTGGGCGTGGATTGGGTCTCGAGTCGAAGCACCGACGGCGCCGCGTCTCGCTCGACCGGTGTCGCCGAGCTGGGCGTGACCGGCGCCCTGTACTCTCGCGGCTACGCGCTGTGGTTGAGCGTCGGTAGTCGATACCGCATGAAGCCGCAGACCTTTGGCAGCCCTACGGACCTCGAGCTGCCGCACTTCTCGGCGTTCGTGGCGCTGGGCGGCGCCGTGCTCGTCGACGTCAGCCGGCGATCCCAGGAGTAATCAAGGTCGCCGGTGTGATGCTGCCGGTCAGCACCTCGCCGTCCACGGTGACGTATAGCTGACCATCCGTGCGCACGAGCTCGAGGCGTGTGTTTCGCCCCACCCGCTCGCCGAGCGCATCGAGGAACGCGGGCTCGAGCTGCCAGACCTGGATCTGCTCCAGTCGATGAACCGTGCGCCCAGCCGCCTCGCGCCGCAGCAGCGGCAACGCGACGTGCGAGAACAGCGCGACGCGCGGCGTCGACTTGCTCGCCTTGTGCAACCGCTCCGCGGAGGGCGCGCCCACGTCGATCCACGCCGTGCGCACGCCCGTTGGATCCCACACGGACACGGGAGGCTCATCCGAGTCGGAGAGCCCGCCTTTGCTGAAGGTGATGCCCTCCTCGTAGCTCGTGCAGTAGGCCAAGAGGCGCGAGATCAAGTAGCGAACGCTCTCGGAGGGGTGCCGCGCCAGCCGCAGCTCGAGCTGTTCGTACACGCCGCGGTCCACGTCCGAGAGCGTGACGTCCACGCGGTACATGGTTGCGGTCAGCGCCACGGCGCCGACTCTACTTCACTGCCGCGCAGGCAGTACCGATCACTTGGGAACGGCCGGCTCGCTCGCGCAGCCGAACAGGATCTGGACCTCGGCGTTGGGTACGCCCTGGATCACCTGGCAGGTCTGGGGACAGACGAGCACCTTGGTGGGCGCGCTGGGGTTGTCGTAGTACCAGCCTCCCTGCACGTTGGCGCAGTCCCCGGGCGAGGCGACGTAGCCTAGCTTCTGCGTGCTGCCGTTGGCGGTGAACTCCACGTTCACGAGGGTCGGGTCGAGGCTGCCGCCGTCCGGCGGGGGGATGTTCCACTCGCAGGCCAGCTGCGCTCCCTGCACCACCGACTGGCTGACCGCCTGGAACACGGGCAAGAAGTCCTGCAAGCACAGGTTGCCCGCGATGCCGCCGGTCTGCTGGATCAAGGTCGCATACACGCTGCCCACGTCCGCCGTGAGCACGTTGCCCGGGAGCGCCTTGTCGCAGCAGGGGTCACTCTGCGGATTGGCGAAGCACGCCAGGTTGTTCGGCTTCGTGAAGCCATAAATGGCGTGCATGACGTACTTCGTGTAGAGCGGGTCCACGCCTTGCAGCAACGGCACGATGGCCTGGTCGAACGCCGACGCGCTCATGCTCGAGTTGTCGTCGGTCACCACGATGAAGTGCTTGGAAGCGCCCTGGCGCAGCATCGATTGGTACTGCGAGAATAGATTCACGATCATCGACAGCGCGTTGGTGCTGCCCACGCTCTGCTTCACGTGCAGGTAGTTCGGAGGCTTGTCGTCGTTCGGGCACTGGCCGGAGCCGAGGGGCGGTGCGATGCACACACCGTTGCTCTGGTTGGACGCGGCCGCGATGATGACGACGTTGGCGTCGATGTTCGACTGGATGATGCCCGTGGAGAACGTGTTCATGTGCGTCTGCACGAACTGCGCCTCCTGATTCATGCTGCCCGAGTTGTCGAGGGCGAACACGATGTCGGCAGGCTGCAGCTTGTTCTCCGCCTTCTGCCCGATGGCCGAGCAGGCCGAGTCGTTGTTGACGCCGCCGCCGCTGCCCGAGTCGGTGACGACGATCCCGCCGCCGCTGCCCCCAGCGGGCGCGCCGCCGGAGGCGCCGCTGCCCGCGCCGGTGCCGCCCGAGCTCGACGCCCCCTGGCCGCCACCGCCGCCGGTGCCCCCGCTGCTCGACGCCGAGCACGCCCCCACGAGAAGGCCCCCAGAGACCACCACTGCAGCCAGCGTTCGCATGCCATTCATCATCGTGCCCTCCGGGCTCCGGCCCGCTGGCCAAGCATACTTTCCGCTGGGGTCCGGCTCAAGCCGGCTCGGTCGATCGCTTGTCACCCCCCGGGCGGGGGGCAGCTGATCTATGTTCCGGGCCCACCAGAAACCCGAAGAGATACGGGAGGTAGCCCATGGGCGTGTTCGATCTGCTGGCCAAGTACGACTACGGTGAGCTCCACCTCTGCCGCGATCCCGCGTCGGGGCTGCAGGCCATCGTCGCCATTCACGACAGCCGCCTCGGCCCCGCGCTCGGCGGCTGCCGCTTCATCCACTACGACTCCGAAGAGGAGGCCATCGTCGATGCGCTCAGGCTCGCGCGCGGGATGACGTTCAAGGCGGCGATCACCGGGCTCCCCCTGGGCGGGGGCAAGAGCGTCATCATCCGTCCCCGTTCGGAGTTCGATCGCTCGGCGCTGTTTCGCGCGTTCGGCAAGTTCGTCGGCGATCTCGGCGGGCACTACATCACCGCGGAGGACAGCGGCACGAGCATCGAGGACATGGAGGTCATTCGCAGCGTGACCCCGCACGTCACCGGCGTGAAGCCCGAGCGGGGCGGCTCCGGCGATCCAAGCCCCTTCACGGCCCTCGGCGTGCGACGCGGCATCGAGGCGTGCGTGAAGTTCGTGCTCGGACGGGACTCCATCGAGGGGCTCGAGGTGGCCGTGCAGGGCATCGGCCACGTGGGCTATCACCTGTGCAAGGAGCTGAACGCGCTCGGTGCGCGGCTGACGGTGGCCGATGTGGATCCGCTGAAGGCGGCGCGCGCAGAGCGCGAGTTCGGCGCGCAGGTAGTGGCCCTCGATGGCATCTTCTCCACCGAGTGCGATGTGCTCGCGCCCTGCGCCCTCGGCAGCGCGCTCAACGACACCACGATTTCCCAGCTCCGATGCAAGATCGTGGCGGGTGCCGCCAACAACCAACTCGCGGAGCCCCGCCACGGGGACGACCTGATGCAGCGCGGGATCCTGTACGCGCCCGACTACGCCATCAATGCCGGCGGCTTGATCAACGTCGCGACCGAGATCGAGGGCTACGACGCGGAGAAGTCCCGCGCGCAGGTCATGCGCATCTACGACACGATCCTGGAAATCGCCGACCGGGCCGCCAAGGCCATGAAGCCGACCTACCTGATCGCCGACACCATGGCCCAGGAGCGCCTGGCGCGCGCCGTCCTCCGTTCGTCAGTGCCGCCGAGCTGAAGCGACCGCCTTGCGCTCGGCCTGACGCGCGGGGATGCTGCGACGCGCTCCCAGGCCGCGTTCGATGCGCTTGCGCTTGCGCCACAGGGTCGAGTCGTCGATGCCCAGCTCGGCTGCGGCTGCTTCGAAGCTGTGGGCGCGCTCGAGCACCCGCGCGATGTGCTCGCGCTCGATCTGGTCCAGCGTGAAGGGCCCACCCAGCTGAGGCGCGCGAGGCGCGACCGAGCGAATCCGCTCGCTCAGGTGATCCACCTCGAGCACCGAGCCGGTCGACAGCACGAGCGCGCGCTCGAGCTCGTTCGAGAGCTCGCGCACGTTGCCAGGCCACGAGTGAGCCAAGAGCAGCCCGAGCGCATCTTCCGACAACGCGGGAGCCGCGCGACCGAGCCGCCGCGCAGCCTGCTCGATCAGGTGCTCGGCGAGCCCGGGCAGGTCCTCCGGGCGCTCCCGCAGGCTGGGGATGCGCACGTCTACGACGCTCAGGCGGTAGAACAAATCGAGCCGGAAGCGGCCGCTCGCGACCTCGGCGTCGAGATCCCGATTGGTGGCAGCGACGACGCGCACGTTCGCGTTGCGGGTGCGCGTCTCACCGAGGCGCTCGAAGGCGTGATCTTGCAGGAAGCGCAGCAGCTGCGCCTGCAACGGCGGCGTCAGCTCGCCGATCTCGTCGAGGAACAGGGTGCCACCGTCGGCGGCCTCCACGCGCCCTTCACGGTCCCGCACCGCGCCCGTAAAGGCACCGCGGGTGTGTCCGAACAGCTCCGCAGCGAGCAGCTCCGGGGGCAGCGCGGGGCAGCTCACCTCGACGAACGCTCCCTGGCGGCGGGGACTGCTCTCGTGGATCTCTTGCGCCAGCGCGCTCTTGCCCGTGCCGCTCTCACCCCGGAGCAGCACGGGAGAGTCGGACGCAGCGCAGCGCAGGAGCACGTCGAGCACCGTCTGCATCCCGCGCGAGCGCGACACCCACAGGTGCCGCGCGCCGGAGGCGGAAGGCACCGCGAGCCAGCGCTCCCACGGGGCAGGCTCGCCGCCCAGCACGAACACGTCGAGCACCCCCACGCGCCCGGCCTGCAGCGCGAGCAAGGTGTCGGGGGTCTCGAGGGCCAGGATGACCGACACGCCCCGCGCCGCCAGCTGCGAGAGGACCGTGGGCAGCGCCGGACCACGGGCACAGTGCACGAGCGCAACGCCGGTCGACGGCAAGGTGTCGCCGTGGCCGATCAGCCGGTGAGGGATCTGGCGCTGCTCGAGCGCAGCGACCAGCGGCGCCGCCCGCTCGGCCGGAAAACCAATCAGCCATACGCGGCTGTCACGGATCGTCTTCATCTTGTCCTCGGATGCCCCCGCGGTCGAGCGGCCGAAGCCGCACCAAGCCAGACCGAAAGCGCCTGAGCGATGCGCCGAAGCGCACTGCCGCTCAGGCCCGGGACGGCGGGCCACGAGCGAGCGCGGGCGCGACACGGTCAGCGGGAGCCGGAAGTCCGAGCTGGGCGAGGGGCTCGCCTTCGCAGCCCGTCACCTGCGGCACGGGGACGTCCCACCCGGGCGGCACAGCCGCGATCGGGTCGGCGACGGCTCGCTCGACGCTCTCGAGCACGCTGCCCAGATCGTCCCCGGCCAAGAGCTCGAGGCCCGGGAGGTCCGCCACGGGCGCGCGACTGAAGTCGCGGACGGCACCTTGGCTCACGATCGCCGCCAACGACGCGACGGTCGCGAGCAGGAGCCAAATGGTGAGGGCGCGGGCGCGAACCAAGCAGGACCAAGGGTGCGACCGTTCCCTCGGCCGCGCAAGTGGCTGGCCCCCTCAGCCCGACAAGAAGCCGTAGATGACCATCAGGACGAATGGAATGACCAGCATCATCAGCGGAATGAGCGGGCTCTTGGTCTCAGCACTCGGCTCGGAGGCGGGGGGCATGCTCGCGCCCCAAGCACGCGATGGGCCAACGCGGTCTCATCGAGAAATGCGCGAGAGCAGCGGCCTTGGCCAGTGCAAAATGCAGTGAGTTCGAGACTGCCGCCCTGCGCAATGCCCCTCAGTACGAGACCTGACCCAGGGCGATCAGCTCGCCGCGGCCCGGCGAGTCGTCGAAGTCGAAGAACGAGTAGGAGAGCGCCAGCTTGGCCTGATTGCCCTGGAGCAAATAGGTGAGCGCACCCTCGTAGTGCCAGACCTCGTCGCTCTTGCCGGCGGGCAGATCCTGCGACAGGTCCGTGTCCAGGCCGCCCACGCGCACCGCGGGCTGCAGCACGCCGAAGAAGGTGTATGCGAGGGCCGCGTAGAAGCCGTGGCCCTCCACTCGGGTGGCGGAGGTCGGGCCGTCCCAGCCGCGGAGGTACTCGACCTGCAGCAGCGCGTTCGACAGCTCGATGCGCAGATCGGCCTCCACCCGGTCTCGCGTTTGCGACTCGCCTCGCTCACCGATCCCGGCGTAGCCGACCACCCCCACCATCATGCCCTTCACCGGATACGCCTCGAGCCTCAGCGCGGCGTCCTTCTGTCGATCGTCATCGCGCCGGTTGAGGCCCGCTCCGTTGTACAGACCGGCGAAGTAGTAGAAGTGCTCGCCCAGCTTGCTGTCCAGCTTGACACCGAGATCCCGCGCGTCGCCGTACTGACGCGAGACCAAGGCGCGCTCGGGAAAGAGCAGCGCGCTGGCCGAGTTGTAGCCTTCCCACGAGAGCGGGTTCTTCATTTGCCCTACGGTGACGTTCACGAACTCCGAGTGAAACGTGAAGGACGCATCCTGCAGCACCGACACGTTGCTGACGGGTTGAGCCGCTTCCACGCTGCCCGGCTCGCTGGGCGTAGGTTCTTGCCCCGCCACGGCGAGCTCGGTGCGCTCGAACTCGAGCACCTTCGCGACATCGAACATCACGTTGTAGGAGAGCAGCTCCGGCAGGACGTCGCCCTTGGCCTTGAGCTCCACGCGCCGCAGCCGAAACCCCCACGCGGTCTCGCCGTCCTGGCGCACCGCGTGCACCCAGCTCTGCAGCAACAGGCCCGGCTGAAACGAGCCCTGCTTGCCCGCAGCCAGCGCCTTGGGCGGTGGCGCCTCGGCGGCGGGTGCCTCCGCCCGCACCGGGAGCGTCAGGGTCAGCGGGAGCAGCAACCAGGACAGACAGCGACTCGACATGCCGCGCTTGTAGTGCGCCGAGCGTGACGAAATGATGACGATTACGTCGAGCTATAGAAAACTTCGCGCCCAAAGCGACGAAATGATGGCAATCCACCAGCCGGACAGTGCCGTACACTGGCCGCGTGAGCTCGACCCTCTGGTGGCTGGTCCTGTTGCTCTCGCTCGGTGGTTGCCAGCGATCGGCCCCGGCGCGCCCCGAGCCTGACGCCGTCTCGAGCACCACCCCGGGCCGAGTTCAAGCCTGGGGCGCAGCGCTCACGCTCCCGGAGGCGTTCGAGGGCGGGCGGACGGACTACGGGGGCTACGAGCTGACGGACGGCGAGCTGGCGGTGTTGATCGGCAAACACCCGCGCCAGCCCAGCGAGTCGCTGCGAGACGCCGCGCGCCGGCACGCGAACAAGCTCGACTCGCGCGTGACCTCCGAGCGCGAGCACGCCGTCGCGCGAACACGCGTGCTCGTGCTCGAGGCCAGGTCGACCGAAGACGGGGGCAGCGTTCAGCTCTGGCTGCTCGTCGCCCCCCTGGGCCCCGAGCTGCTCACGGTCCTGCTCGTGGGGTCCGCAGACTCCGCGGCCCGCGGAGCCAAGGTGTGGGCCGACATCGTCGCCTCGCTGGAGCTACCGTGACGCTCAGGCCGGTGCGGCGCGGGAGAGCGAGAAGCGGAAGGTGGTGCCGACGCCGACCGTGCTGTCGACGATGACGTTGCTTCCCATCGCTTCGACCAGGTGCTTGACGATGCTGAGACCGAGTCCGGTGCCGCCCAGCTCGCGAGAGCGTCCCGCGTCCACGCGATAGAAACGCTCGAACAGGCGCGGGAGGTGCTTCTCGTCGATGCCCGGCCCCGAGTCGAGCACCGCGAGCTGGACCTTCCCCCCCACCACCACCGACGCCCGCACCGTGACCAAGGCGCCTGGTTGACAGTATTTGACCGCGTTGTCGATCAAGTTCGTGAGCACGTGCTCGAGGGCGCGTCGATCGGCCTCCACCCTCGGCAGGTCCTCCGGCACGTCCACCGCCATCCGGATCCCCTTCTTCTCGGCGCGATCTCGGAACAACCCCAGCGTGCGTCGAATGATGGGCTCGAGCTCGAGCGGCTCCAGGGTCAGCTTGTACTGCCGCGACTCGATGCGGGACAGGTCGAGCAAGTCCTCGACCAGCTCGTGCAGTCGCACCGCGTTGCGGTCCACGATGTCCACGAAGCGTGCCGCGGACTTGGGATCCCGCTCGAGCGCCAGCTGCAGAGTCTCCGCCGCAGAGCGGATCGCGGTCACGGGGGTGCGAAGCTCGTGCGAGACGTTGGCCACGAAGTCGCGACGGAGCGACTCGAGGCGGCGCACCTCCGTCACGTCGACGAACACGGCGAAGACGCCGCTCTGGTCGCCCTCGAGCGGAGCCGCCCGCACCAGCAGCCGGCGCGGCTTCAAGCCGCCAACCTCGATCTCGGCGGTCACGGTCTGACCATCGTGGAGCGCCCGATCCAACAGTTGCTTCAGCTCGGTATGCCGGATGACCTCCAGGGGAGTCTTGCCCACCGCGTCCGCACCGAGCAGTAGCATCTCCCGCAGCGCGGGGTTGACGAGCCCCACGCGCCCGTCCGGACCCAGCAAGAGCACGCCCTCTTGCATGCGCGTGAGGATGCCGGTCGTCCGTGCGTTCTGCTGCTTCAGCTCCTCCAACGAGGACGACAGGCTCTGGGCCAGGTGGTCGAGCGCGTTGCCGAGTTCGGCCAGCTCGTCGCGCCCCGTCGGGCGCACCCGAGTGGCCAGGTCGCCCGCGGCCATGCGCTGTGCCGACTCGGTCAGGGAGCGCGCGGTGCGCGACGCCAGGTGCGCCGCGATGCTGCTCAGCACCACCGCGAGCGCGATCCCGAACAGGGCCGCCACGCCAAGCAGCCGCTGAACCCGCCCGAGCACGGCATCCACCTGCGACAGCGGAACCGACACGATCACGACCCCGGCGGGGCGCCCCTCCCGTCGAAACGCCGCCGCCGCGTAGGTGGTGCGAGTACCCGCGGCGTCCGCGCGGATGGCCTGGGCGCGGCCGAGGTCGAGGGCCCCCTCGAACTCGGGCCCGAGGTCGAGAAGACTCTCGCCCGCCGAGTCCGCGAGCACCCGGCGATCCGCGCGCGCGAGGGTCACGCGACCGGACGACAGCTCCGCCAGCGTGCCGGCGAGCCGCTGCCACGCGGCAACATCCTCGAACGCCGGCGCGAGCCGCTCCACCTCGGCCGCCGCGAGCCGCGCGCGAATCGCGATCTCCGCCTGCACCTCGCGGGTCAGCTCACGCTCCACCGTGCGATGCACGTACGCATAGCCGAGGGCGACCGTCAGCACGATCAACCCGAGGGATATCAGAAAGAGTTTGGTGCGGACACCTAGCGTCAAGCCACGGCCTCGTCGGGACTACCGCAGAAACGGTAGCCGACGCCGCGCACGGTCTCCACGTAGTTCCGCGCTCCGAGCAGCTTCTCCCGGAGCCGCTTGACGTGGGTGTCCACGGTGCGGGTGGTAATGTCCGCCTGAATACCCCAGACGTCGTCGAGCAGAGCCGAGCGGGTCTGCACGCGATTCTTCCGCTCATAGAGCGTCATCAGCAGCCGAAACTCGAGCGCCGTGAGCTCGATCTCTTCACCGCTCACCCAGACCCGGTGTGCCTGGCGATCGACCTTGAGGACGCCGAACTCGATCAGCTCGTCCGAGCCCGGCTCCGCGGGGTGACTCCGGCGCAGGATGGCCTGCACCCGTAGCAGGAGCTCGCGCACGCTGAAGGGCTTGACCACGTAGTCGTCCGCGCCGAGCTCGAAGCCCACCACCCGGTCGACCTCCTCGCCGCGCGCCGTCAGCATCACCACGGCCGTTCGCCGGCAGCTCGGATCGTTCTTGATCGTGCGGCACACCTCGGTGCCGGAGATGTCGGGCAGCATCAGGTCGAGCAGCACGACGTCCGGTCGCTGCTCGCGCACCAAGCGCACTCCCTCGGCGCCCCGATCCGCGGCGACCACGGTGTGGCCCGCCTGCTCGAGGTTGTAGGTGAGCAAGTCTTGCAGGTCTTTTTCGTCTTCGACGACGACGATCTTGGCCATGGGAGCCTCGGCGCGTTCTTTGGGAGTCGGCGGGGGTGTAGCCCGGTCGTGTGACAGGCAGGTGACAGCGCGGATGTTCGGGCGGAGTTGACGGTCGGCGCCGTCGCCGGTCAACCCAGGGGCTCCTCGGTGAAGCGATAGCCCACCCCGCGCACGGTCTCCACGTAGTCCCGAGCAGCTCCGAGCTTCTCGCGCAGGCGCTTGACGTGGGCGTCCACGGTGCGCGCGCTGATGCGGGTGTCGATACCCCACACCGCATCGAGCAGAGCGCCACGGGACTGTACGCGATTTCGCCGATCGTACAGCGTGAGGAGGAGCTTGAACTCGAGCGCGGTCAGGTCGA
This sequence comes from Polyangiaceae bacterium, assembly GCA_019637295.1. Taxonomy (GTDB): domain Bacteria; phylum Myxococcota_A; class Polyangia; order Polyangiales; family Polyangiaceae; genus JACKEA01. Next base: position 125,399 of record JAHBVX010000010.1, on the reverse strand, counting down.
GCTCCTCCTTGGCTACCCAGACCCGATGGGCGTCCCGATCCACCTCGAGCTGGCCGAACTCGATCACGTTCGGCTGCGGCGGGGCTCCCTCGTTGCGGCGCAAGATCGCGCGGATCCTGAGGATCAGCTCCCGCACGCTGAAGGGCTTGGTGACGTAGTCGTCCGCCCCGAGCTCGAAGCCCACCACCCGGTCGATCTCGTCGTCCCGCGCCGTGAGGATGACCACCGGCATGGCGCGGGTTCGCGAGTCCTCCTTGAGCGCTCGACAGACGTCAGTGCCCGACACGTCCGGGAGCATCAGGTCGAGCAGCACGAGATCGGGGCTTCGGTCCCGCGCCAGACGCAGCCCCTCCTGACCGGACGCGACGGTGGTTACGTCGTGCCCAGCCTGTTTCAAGTTGTACTCGAGGACTTCCTGGATGTCGGACTCGTCCTCGATGACCAGGATGGCGGCCATTCGCAGACTGAGTAGCGGAGCATTGTGACTGAACAGTGACGCGCGAGTAGCGATCCAGCACGAAGGCGTCGGCGCGTGCGTGACGAACTCGGAGCGAACCTGAGCGGGTTCGGCGACGAATCGTCGAAGGTTTGGTTTCACGCTCAAGTTTCTCACGTGACACTCGGGCGTCACTGGAGCGAGGGACTCTCCCGGCACCTGGCGATGGACTTCACGGTTTGGACCACAGGCAGCAAGGACCCAGTGCGGCGCCGGCGCCTCGCGATCGGCTACGCCATCGGTTCGGTCGGCGCCTTTGGAGTCGCCATCACCGTCGCGCTCACCGCCAGCGGCGTCGTAGTCACGGAGGAAGAGCCGCTCACGGTCGCGCTGGCGACGGCTCCCGAGCAGCCCGAGCCGGAGCCGGAGCCCGAGGCGGTGGTCGAGCAGCCCAAGCCCGAGCCACCGCGGCCCGGGCCACGCCTGCCCACGCTCAGGCCGCCCGATCAGATCCCCGACTCGAAGCCCGCGGAGACGACCCCGACCGGCGACGGACCCACCGGCGGCGATCCGTACGCCACCGGCGGCGGCACCGGCGCGCCCGTGACGGCGCCCGTGCAGACGGTGGCGCCACCGCCACCTCCGCCGCCACCTCCGCCGCCACCCCCCAAGCCCGCCGGGCCCATCCGCGTCTCGGAGAACGTCACCCCGCCGAGCTGCACCATCACCACGCCAGGCTACCCCGAGTCGGCGCGCGCCGCAGGCGTGGAGGGCACGGTGATCGTCAAGTACGTCGTCAGCGAGGGCGGCGCGATCACGACCGCGAGCGTCGTCCGCGGACCGAGCGAGCTGCACGCCGTGGCGCTGGCGGCCGTGCGTGCTGGCCGCTGCACCCCCGCACGCCTCGACGGTCAAGCCGTCTCCGTCTTTCGCATCGCGCGCTTTCCCTTCCGTCTGAAGACCTGACCAGGAACGTCCACCATGTCATTCGATCTCGCACACATCTGGGCCTCGACCGGGCTCCTCGGCAAAATCATCGCTGGCGTGCTCTTGCTCATGGGCATCGCCAGCATCGGCGTGGTCGTAGAGCGAGTGATCGCTCTGTCGCGCTCGGCCAAAGACTCCCTGCGTTTCGTGCAGCGAATCAGCCCCCTGATCGACTCCTGGCAGGTGGACAGCATCCCCGGCATCGCCGACGAATACAAATCATCCGCGCTGGCGCGGATGCTCGGCGGCATCATCAAGCGCTACGTGACGGGTCGAGACGACCGCGCCGGCAAGGTGAGCCCGGTGGAGCTCGCGAGGAACGAGGGCGAGCGACAGCGGGACGCCATCGGTCACGACCTGCGCCGGGGCATGAGCGTGCTGTCGTCGGTGGGTTCCGTCGCGCCCTTCGTGGGCCTGCTCGGCACCGTCGTCGGCATCATCGGCGCGTTCCAGGGCATCGCCACCACGGGCTCCGGCGGTCTGGGCGCGGTGAGCGCGGGCATCGCCGAGGCGCTGATCGTCACCGCTTTCGGCCTGATGGTCGCCATCCCCGCGGTGCTCTTCTTCAACTATCTGTCCGCGCGGGTCGCCACGGTGGAGGGCGCCCTCACGCGCTCAGCCAGCGAGTTGCTGGACGAAATGGAGAACCGTCATGGGCGTCAGCCTGAGCTCGTCGAGCACAAGAAAGCTGCCTGAACCCGAGATGAACGTCACACCGCTGGTGGACGTCGTCTTGGTGCTCCTCATCATCTTCATGGTCATCGCGCCGTCGCTGAACGAAGGCGAACACGTCGAGTTGCCCAGCATCCTGCAGCCGGACGAGAAGCCAAGGGACATGAACCCCATCAACGTGACGATGGCGCTGAACGGCGTCCTCGTGCTGGAGGACGAGCGCATCGAGTCGCGCGACCTGCGCGCAAAGGTGCAAGCCCTGCACGACGCAGATCCCGAGCGCGCGCTGCTGCTCAAGACGGACCAAGCCGTGCCCTACAAGAAGGTGCGGGACACGTTCGCGCTGTTGCAGGGCATTGGTTTCAAAGGTCTGAGCCTGAAGGTGCTCGAGACCAAGAAGGCGGGCGCCACCTGAGGTGGCTGGCCCTAGGTTCGGCTTGGGCAGTCTTGGCACGATCAGATCACGATCAGCAATGGCGACGAATACCCACAGAAACGACCGGCGACGCCGGCGCCAGCTGCGTCTTGCTCGGGAGAAGCGCGGAGCCTTTGCCAGATCACCGCTGCCGAAGGACGCTGCAGAATCCCGGACGAATCCAGCTTCGCCAGAGCTCGGCCAGACCAGACCTGCACAACACGAGACAAGGACGGTAGGAGCAGACCCATGGGCATGAGCCTCGGTGGTGGCAGCGGCAAGGACGGTCCCAAACCCGTGGTGAACGTCACCCCCTTGGTGGACGTCACCTTGGTGGTCTTGATCATCTTCATGGTCGTCACGCCACTCATGACCAAGACCTTCTGGCTGAATCTTCCGCCCAAGGACGATCAGGAGCAGAAGGAGAAGCCGCCCCCGAGCGAACAGAACCAGCCGCTGGTCATGACCGTGGACAAGGCCGGCACCATCCGGGTGAACCAGACCGTGCTGGCCAAGGCCGAGATCGCCGAACGCTTGCCGCGCATGCTGGCGGCCAAGAAGCAGAAGGTGCTGTACTTCGACGCTCACGACGAGGCGCCCTACGGCCACGCCGTCGCAGCGATGGATCTCTCGCGCGCCGCCGGCGCGCGCTCGATTGCGATTCTCACCCAGCCGGTCGTCAAGTAGCCGCTCACGCCCCTCTGCTCGCGCCCGACGCGCGGGTCGGGAGAGGTGTGCCCCGAGGCCCCCATGTCCACTCGATCTCGTCTCGTATCCCTGATCATCCTTGCAGGCTCCCTGCACCCCGCCGCTGCCCTCGCGCAGCCAGCGGTCGACGCGACCGCGGACGGAGACGAGCTCGCCGACGAGGAAGATCCGGCGCGTCCGCCCCCCAAGGGCCGCGGCGTGGTGTGGGGCGTGCTCACGGACACCAAGCTGAACGAGCCCCTGGTCGAGGCAACCGTCACCGTCGTGGGCACGAAGACGCGCGTGTACACGGATCTGGACGGGCGCTTTCGGCTGGAGCTACCCACCGGGACCTACACGCTGCGCGTGTTCTACGAGCTGCACAAGCCACGTCGCCTCGAGCGAGTGACGGTGACCGCAGGCCAAGTCACCCGCCTCGACGCCACCCTCGAGCCCGAGGAGGACCAGGGGGACGTGATCGAGGTGGAGGCGGAGGTCGATCGCGCCGGCCTCGCGGGGGTCATGCTGAAGCGCCAGCGGTCCGCGGCCATGGGCGATGGGCTGGGGCGTCAGGAGATCGGCAAGACACCGGACAGCAACGCCGCCGAGGCGGCGCGGCGCATCCCTGGCGCAACCCTGGTGGACGGTAAGTACGTGTACGTGCGCGGCCTGGGCGAGCGCTACAGCAACTCGCTGCTGGACGGCGCGCCGATCCCCAGCCCGGAGCCCGATCGCAACGCCGTGCCGCTCGACTTGTTCCCGTCGCTCGTGATCGACAACCTGACCATCGCCAAGACGTTCACCCCGGACATGCCCGGCGACTTCGCCGGTGGCTCGGTGCAGCTCGAGACCCGCGCCATCCCCAGCAAGTTCTTCTTCAACGCGAGCTTCGACCTGGGCTTCAACACCGAGACCACCTTTCGGGATCGCCTCGACTACGAGGGCAGCCGCAGCGACTGGCTGGGCTTCGACGGTGGCGCGCGCCAGCTGCGCTCGAGCGTGCCCCGGCGCTATCGGCTGACGCCGCTCGCAGAGAAGCCCGACGGCAGCCAGGTGCTGCCCGACGAGCTGAACCGCCGCGGTCCGAGCCTAAACAGCAGCATGGCGTGGCGCGAGGGCGTGTTCACGCCGCCCAACTTCAGCGTGAAGGCGGTGGGCGGAGACGGGTTCGACCTGGGCAGGGGTCAGAAGCTCGGGGTGCTCGCAGCGGTGTCCTACGGTCGCGGCTGGCAGTCGCGCAGCGGCACGGTTCGCGACTTCGTCGCGAACTCCGCCGAGCCCCGGGGCTACTGGGAGTCCATCGACTTCGCTGTGCGTCAGAGCGAGGAGTCCGTGAAGTGGTCGACCCTCGGCGTGCTCACCTACGACCCCGGCAAGAACCACCGCTTGCGCTTGCTGGGCCTGAGGAGCCAGCTGGCCGACGACAAGACGCGCCTCGCGGACGGCTTCGTGCGCGATCGAGGGCGTGACGCCTCGGGCGTGCGGCTGGAGTACATTTCCCGCGCCCTGACCACCGGGCGCCTGAGCGGCGTCCACCAGTTCCCTGAATTGGGCAACGCCGCCCTCGACTGGTTCGGGATGTACTCGCTGGCGACCCGAGACCAGCCCGACACCCGCGACTTCGTCATGCTGAAGCTGGACAGCGGCGACCTTTCCGTCGCGTCGAGCCCCGAGGCCACGCGTCACTTCTTCTCCAAGCAGGCCGAGCGTGCCCTGGTGGGGGGCGCCAACTGGGAGCAACCGTTCGATGACGCGAAGGTGAAGCTCGGCACCCTGGTCAGCCAGAAGTCGCGCGACTTCGCGGCCCGCCGCTTCTTCTTCCGCCCCAACTTCGGCGCCCCGAACGGGGTGTTCTCTTGCCCGAGTCTCGAGCCCTCCTGCCCGGACTCACTGCTCACGGACTCTGCGGTCTCGAGCGACGCCTACAACCTGGACGAGAACACCCAGCGCGCGGACGCCTACGCCGCCGAGCTCAACGTGTACGCCGGCTACCTGATGGCGGAAGCGGACGTGCACCGCAAGCTGCGCGCCGTAGTCGGCCAGCGTCTCGAGCGCACGGTGCAGACCATCGAGCCCAGAAACCCGCTGCGCATCCAGCAGAACGTTCAGGGCGCCGATCTGCGCAGCACCGATCTGCTCCCGAGCGCCGGCTTGATCTACTCGGCCACGGAGCAGGTGAAGGTGCGCGGCGCCGTCACGCGCACGCTCGCGCGACCCCAGCTCCGGGAGCTCGCCCCGTTCACCTGGGACGACTTCTTCGGAGGCAGGACCGTCAACGGGTTTGCCGACTTGAGGCTGACCAAGATCACCAACGCGGATCTTCGCTTCGAGTACTTCCCCAAGCTCGAAGAGGTGCTCGCCGGTACCCTCTTCTACAAGCGCTTCGAAGACCCCATCGAGCCGACGCTGTTCGCGACCAGCGGCGCGGTGCCGTATCAGTCCTGGCGCAACACTCCCGGCGCGGACCTCGTGGGCGTGGAGTTCGACGCGCGCAAGGGGCTCGACTTTTTGAGTCGCAGTCTACGGGAGTTCACCGTGATCGGTAACTTGACCCTGGCCTACTCGCGGATCGAGCTGGAGCAAACGGGCGTGGGCACCCTCACCACCCTCTCGCGCCCCTTGGTCAATCAGCCCCCGTGGGTGCTGAACTTGTCCCTCGACTACGCGAACGAGCAAGGCACTCAGGCGCGCGTGCTGTACAACGTCTCCGGCCGCCAGATCGTCGAGGTGGGCACCGAAGGCATCCCGGACGCCTACCTGCACCCGCGTCACATGGTGGACGTCGTGGTGGCTCAGAGGCTCGCGACGCACTTCGAGGTCAAAGCCAGCGTCGAGAACGTGCTCAACGCGGAGTACTTGGTCACTCAAGGCGAGGACTCGAGCGACGAGTTCTCGGTGCGCGAGCGCTGGAAGCAAGGCACGACGTTCGTCGTAGGCGCCTCTTACAGCTACTGACACGCGACGCGCGGGGCGTCGCGAACCCGACACGACATTGTTGCCGAGCGCTCATTCCCCAGTCACGAGCGGGAGGCACAGTCCCGGCGCCAAGGAGGTCTAATCATCATGCGAATTCTTCAGGGACTGTTCATGCTTTCGGCCACAGCAGCCGTACTCACCGCCTGCGGGGACGACGTCGACAACGACGATCCGGGCGGCGGCGGGACCGGCAACGTGGGCAACACCGGCGGCTCCGGCAACACCGGGAACGCTGGCGGAACCGGCGGAACCGGCGGCTCGGGCAACACCGGCAACACCGGCGGGGTCGCAGGTGGAGGCGGCGGCACCGGCGGCGCGCCCGCCTGCGATCTGTCCGGCGCCGGCAAGGCCAAACAAGACATCCCCAGCAGCATCAGCGGGACCACCAAGCTGACCTCGGACAAAGTCTGGACGATCAAGGGCGAGGTTCGCGTGGTCGATGGTGGCGTGCTCGAGATCGAACCGTGCACGCGCATCGAGGGCGACGGCCCCAGCAAGGGCGCGCTGTTCATCAACCGCGGCGGCAAGATCATGGCGCAGGGCACCAAGGACGCACCGATCCTGTTCACCAGTCAGCTCCCGGCAGGCTCTCGCGGCCCCGGCAACTGGGGCGGGATCTCGCTCCTGGGCAAGGCCCCGAACGTCTCGGGCGAGCTGTCCATCGAGGGCGTGACCAACAAGGACGCGCCTGAGAACAAGCACGGCGGCAACGTCCCCACCGACTCGAGCGGCGTGATGACCTTCGTGCGAATCGAGTTCTCGGGCTCCGAGGTCGCGGCCGGCGACGAGCTGAACGGCTTGACCTTCGGCAGCGTGGGCAGCGGCACCGTGATCGAGAACGTCATGGTCAACTCCACCTACGACGACTGCTTCGAGTGGTTCGGCGGCACGGTGAGCGCCAAGAACCTCGTCTGCAACAACGGCGGCGACGACATGTTCGACACCGACGACGGCTGGAAGGGCACCGTCACGAACGCCTTCGGCCGGCACGTGAACCCGAACTCGGAGGACCCAAACGGCTACGAGTGGGACGGCACGAGCGACAAGGCGAACCCGACCATCGACACCGAGTCCACCATGATCAACGTGACCATGTGCGGCTTGGGCAAGCCCTACGCGGGCGGCAGCATGTACGGCATGGTGCTGCGTCGCGGCATCAAGGGCATGCTCGACAACAACGTCGTACTCGGCTTCGACGCCAGCATCGACGTGCGCGACAACTTCGGCACCCTGGCCTCGCCTGGGGTGAGCGTGCAGAACTCGTTCTTCGCGTTGCCGCTGGTCAGCGCCACGGACGACGACAGCAAGGAGTCGCCCGCGTTCGACGAGGCCGCGTGGTTCACCGGCGGAACCAACAACAAGACCGACGGCTTCGGCTTCACGTTGGACGACTGCCTGGCCGCCAACGGCCCGACCACCGCGGTCACCGGCTCCGGCAAGGGCGCCTTCAAGGAGTCGGCGGACTGGATGACCGGCCTGTGGATCAGCTGGGAAACCAAGTAGCTCGCTTCGCGCCGAGGCTCGCCAAGGCGCCTTCTTCGAACCGAGAACCCAATCGCCAAACCCTCGAGGTCGCTCCTTCTCGGAGCGGCCTCGAACTAATTTTGGGGGGAGCATCGAGGGCTGTCAGCCCTGACCTGAGACGGGCGCACGGTGGGCTGCTCAGCAGCCCAGCGAGACGAGGTGCGACCTCTTCCGGCAGCTGCAGAAGGCCGAGGACTCCGCGAGATACGTGACGGCGGGCACGTCGCGTTTGCCGTCGATCATGAGCACGATGGCCCCCTCCAGGCCGGGCCCGGTCAGGTCGATCTCGTAGCACGACTGTGCCTGACCCACACCGACGGAGTTGTGGCGGGTGATGCGATGGGCGGTGCTGCGCCGGATGAGGCCGAGCGCCGCGCTGTTCGAGCTCGAGGTGCCGGTCGGCGCGACGCCCTTGCCTTCGCGGTGGCCGCGCAGGAACTCCGCCAGGGCCTGGTCGTTGCGCGCGCGGGCCGGCGCCATCGCCTCGCCGCCGCGGATGGTCAGCCAGATCGACGAGCCGATGATCAACAGCACGAGACCACCGAACCCCGCTGCCAGCGCGCGCCACTGCCCTTTGCTGATGTGGATCTCGGTCCCCGGCTGCAGCTTCACGCCCGGCCAGTGTAGTCCGCGCGTCCGGGGCAAAGTCAATGGGCCGCGTGGTGCTCGGAAGTACGCCGGCAGCGAGGCCAGCCATTGGTTGGTCCGACGCGGAACCGGCGGCTGCCTCGGCGTCAGCGGTGTCGGCGGCGCGGCGAGGGCGCAGCGGGCGCTGGCGGTGGAGCGGGTGCCGCGTCGCTGGCGCAGAACACGCGCGAGCGCGAGCTGTTGTTGGGGCGCGCCGCGGCGTGTGCCAGAGCGACCCGCATCGTCTCCTAGCGCCTCGCGACGGCTCGTCTCGTTGCTGGTCCGGCGCGGCAACGGCGATCATGCGTCCGCGCTGGAGCGGCGGTGGTCGCGATACATCCGCAGGGCGTGCTCCCAGGTCGGGCGCCCTTTCAGGCTGGTCTCGAACTCGCGCAGCGGCGCCGGCGCTTCGGGCCAGGCCATGTGGTGCTCGGGCGGCCGGCACAGCGGCGCCAGCAGCGCGGCGCTCGTGACGTCCAGGCGGTTCGGCCGGTCGCCGCCGAAGTATCGTTGGCGCCGCAGAATGGCGTCGAGCTGGTCGAAGGTGGTGCGGAAGAGCTCCTTCGACGCGGCGACCTCCCGTGGATGGTGGGTCCGGTACATGCGTTTGACGACCGCGGCGACGGCGGGGTAGGCAAACCAATGGAACGCGCGACCCCAGACCGGCCCGCCGTGACTCCACAGCTCGGTCACGAGGGTGCGGTCCTGCAGCGCCACGCTGTAGACCACGCGCTGTACGCCCAGGCCGAAGGCGACGTCGAGTTCTCGCTCGAGTGCGAGCGTCGCCTGGTCCTCGCGAGCGCTCGGCTGGAGCCTGGTGCCGCCGAGATGCTGCGCTACGCAGTCCAGTATGTCGCTCGGGGCGCCGCTCGCGCGTCGTCAGTGACCGGAGGGGGCGACGAAGCCAGGGACGAGGCTCTCCCCTCGCGAACCCAGCTCATCCCTCGTCCGCGCGGAACTGGAGCGTGTACTTCCCCTTGGTGATCTCGAGGGCGACCTCTTCTATGGCGAATGAAACCGAGGAGCCATCGAGCACGAGCTGCACGTCCTCCAAGAGTCTCTGTTCACTCACGTTCGCGCAAGCGGCGCCGTCATAGCTGAAGCCTGCGAACGTCAGGTTCGAACCCTGTACCTGATAGCTCCCAGCCCCAATCTGACACTTGGTGCGTACCTCGACGCTGCCGTTCGGGTCGAACCACACGCTGACGTCCTGCGCGTTCGGCGAGGAGCCCCACGTCACTCCGTCGTTCGAGCCATCACCGACCCAGTGGGTGCCTGCGAGCGGCCGATCCGGACTCGCGATTTCGCGATCGAGGAAGGTGAGCCGCTCGTCCGCGGTGCTCATGACCAGCCTGGGCTCCGCGAGCGCAAGGGTGGGGCGTGAGCCAAGGACCTTCAGGAACCAGTCGTCCTGCGCGTGACGGGCGGAACTGCATCCCTTCGTGGTGGCGCCATACCCGGATACGTGGAGCACGACCCCCTCGATGTGATAGTCCGCCGACAGCCAGTTGCACCCCGCGTCGGCGCGAACCTCGCTCGTGAAGAACTTCACACGGATCTCCGTACCCGCAACAAGCTGCCGGCCCTCGACCGACTCGGACACGAACACCAGCGGCTCGTGCACAGCGACGAAGTGCACCCTCGAGCCCGACTCGACGCACGCCTTTGCTCCGGTCGAGTACGCCTCCTGCGGCACCCTCTCAGCGCAGTGCGGCAGCGGCGCCCCGGCTGAGTTCACGGCGGAGGGTGACCCGCTGAACTACTCGCTCTCACCGTTCGAATGTCCCGTGGGGGAGACGATCCGGTGAAGGCAACCGGCGACACCGTCCCGACCTTCGAGGGCCAACTGGTCCGCAGCGACGGAGAGAAGCTCCTCGCTCCCGACCCTCTGGCCAGCGTCAGCGTGTCGCGCTCCCAGAGCCTCGCGCCCGAGTGGGTCCCCACACCGGGTGAGGTCTCCGTGCGACTGGACGCGAGTGTCGTGCTCGAGTGCCGATTCGCGGCGAGCGCGGCCAAGGTGAAGTGCCCGAGCAGCTACTGGCCGAGCTGAAGGCCGGTGAGCTGGCCAACCTCTCCGTCGCCTACGAGGTCTTCACCGCGCTCGCGCCCGGCGGCTGGGCGCTCCGGCTGGTCGACGGGGGCAAGCCCTCCGGCTTCTGGGAGGAGCTCACGGTGCAGCCCTGAGGGGCAAACCCTCGCCGGTCCCGCGTCGGAACTACAATCTTCCCGCGAAAACACGCGTTCACGCACGTTCTGCGGGCCTGCACCACGCAACCTGCGCGCTTGCCCTTGACGCCCTCGGCTGGAGCCAAAAAGCTGCGCCCACTCTTCGAAGGTTGGCGCTCTAGCCAGGCTGTTGTTGGAGGAATTAAGTGCGAAACATCAGATTCATTTGGTTCGTGTCGTTGTTCTCGGTGCTCGGCTGCGGCTACTCGGAGGACGAGTGGCAGGCCCAGCTCGAGAAGTACAATCAGCTCAACCGAACTCACCAGGAAGAGCAGACCGCTCACCAGAAGACTCGCGAAGAGCTGGCCGCCGTTCAGAAGCGCGTCGCCGATCTGACAAGTCAGCTCAAGCGCATGGGCGTCAACTTGGACGAGCTGAATCGCGAGCTGGAGGCGACGGGCACCGAGAAGGAGCAGCTCGCCGCGAACCTGGAGAACCTCAAGCGCGCCCTAGCGGAGTACCAGGCACGCGCTGCCCAGCTCGAGCGTATCCGGCAGCGCTTCGAGTTGCTGCGTGATCGGCTGCAGAAGCTGACGAACCTCGGCCTCAAGGTGGAGATCCGGCGTAACCGCATGGTCATCCGTTTGCCGGGCGACGTGCTGTTCGCCTCAGGTAAGGACGACCTCAAGCCGGAGGGGCAGCAGGTCCTGTCGGCAGTGGCCGAGGTCATCCGCACGGACAAGTCCCTCTCGGCGCGCTACTACCAGGTCGCCGGACACACCGACAACAAGCCGTTGAAGGGCGGCCGCTTCGGCGACAACTGGGGTCTCAGCGTGATGCGGGCGCGGCAGGTGGTGATCTTCCTGGTGCGCGCGCAGGACGCCAAGGGTGGCGGCGGCGCGCTGGACGAGAACAAGCTGCACGCCGCGGGTTATGGCGAGACGGACCCCGCGGTGTCGAACGACAGCGAGGACGGCCGACAGCAGAACCGCCGCGTCGAGCTGGTGATCATGCCCGACGTCGAGGAGATGCTGGACCTCAAGACGCTGATCTAGCTGACCGCGGGGGGAAACCAGAGGCTGCCGCGCGCCGTATGCCAGGGCGTGTCGGCAGCCTTTGCGTTCCAGCTCGAGGCGTGGCTCGTGGGCCCCGCTCGCCCCGCCCTGCGGCTCTGGTCTAGGGTAGCGCGCGTGGCGCAGAGCGAGCCGTCTCTCGAGGGGTTGATGGAGCGCTACGTGGACGGCGACGCGCGAGCGTTCGACGCGCTCTACGACCAGCTGACCCCTCGGCTGTTCGGCTACCTGCTGCGGCTGACCCGCCACCGGGAGCGCGCCGAAGATCTGCTCCAGATCACGTTCACCAAGATCTATCGCGCCCGGTCCAGCTATCTGCGCGGCGCGCCCGTGCTCCCCTGGGTGTTCGCGATCGCGCGTCGCTCGTTCTACGACGAGCGGCGCGCGGCCAAGAGTAGGAGCGAGGAGCTCAGCCGTGACGGCACGTTACCCGAGCCGCACAGCGAGGACGCTGACGTCCCGGTGGACGTGTCCGAAGCGCTCGATCGGGCCCTGGAGCGCATGCCGGAGACTTACCGCGAGGCGATCGTGCTCACGAAGCTGACCGGCCTATCCATGACGGAGGCAGCCCAGGTGCTCGGGACCTCACCCACCGCGGTGAAGCTCCGAGTCCACCGGGGCTACAACTTCCTGCGCCAAGAGCTGGAGAGGTTCAAGCGCTAGCCATGACCGAGCCCAGCGCCGAAGAAGCCCTGCCCGACCTCGCCTGGCCCGAGCTGCCCGAGCCACGCCCCGAGCTACGCGGCGAGATCCGGCGCGCGTGCGCGAGCGAGCTGTCGCCGCGACGCGGACCCTCGGTCGGCGCGCGGGTCGCCCTCACCCTGGCGCTCGCCGCCGGAGTCGTGGTCGTGCTCGCGCTGATCGCGCTCGGCAAGGAGCGTCCCTCGAGCGCAGGGCACACGGCCTTCTTCGGTGCGGCGGGCTGGGGCGTCGTGCAAACCGCAGTCGTCGGGTTGGCTCTCGCGCGACCGGGGCGGCGAGCGGCGGGCGGGCTCTGGCTCGCTGTCGCGCTGGGCGTGCCGCTGGCGTTCATCGGCTACTTGACCCTGGCGGCGAGCTCCCGCTTGCCGCTGGGGGAGTTCTTCCGTGGCGACCACGCGGGGGGCGCCCTCGGCTGCGGTCTGCACGCGCTGCTGTTCGGCGCCATCGCCGCCGCCGGGACGCTGTTCATCTGGCGGCGCACGGATCCCTTTTCACCCGCTCTGTCGGGGAGCCTGGTCGGCCTCGTGGGCGGCCTGACCGGCGCGACCGCCATCGGCATCGCTTGCCCGGCCGGCGAGACCTGGCACTTGTGGATCGGACACGGCGCCACGGTGGCCGTGCTCGCACTCGCGGGCTGGCTGCTCGGGCGCAGGGTGCTCGCTCCATGAACGCGCGTGCACAGTCCCCCGGTGCACGACGCGAGGGCCGGAGCGGTCTGTTCTGGGTGCTCGTGGTGATCGCGCTGCTCGGGGTCGCGATGCTCGTCTCGCGCAAGCCATCGGGGCCCCCCGTCGGCAGCGCCGCCAGGGAGTTCGATCTGCCCGCCGTGGGCGGCGAGGGCGGACGAGTGCGCTTGTCGGGGCTGCGCGGTAGCCCGGTGCTGGTCGAGGTCTTCGCGAGTTGGTGCTCGGCGTGCCGCCAGGCAGCGCCGATGCTCGCCGAAGCCTCGCGCGCCGAGCGCGAGACGCCCGTGCGCTTCGTGGGCATCAGCGTCGATCAGAGCGCCGAGACGGCGGCGAACGTCAAGCGCTCCTGGGACATCCCCTACACCGTACTGTTCGACGACGGCTCGGTGGCCTCGGCCTACGGCATCAACCTGCTGCCGACCTTCGTGTTGATCGACGCGGAGGGCCAGGTGCGTCGTGTCGAAAGCGGTGTCCCGCGCGCGTCCACGCTCGAGGCGTGGCTCGCAGAGCTGGGCGCCGCCAAGCGCTGAGGCCGCCGCACGCGGAGGTCAATCGCCGCCCGCACCGGCGTCAGCCGGCTCGAGCATCGGGGGCGGCGCAGGGGTCGGTGGCGTCGGTGCAACGTCCGTGGGGCGAGCGACCTTCCAGGTAGGCCCGCTCAGCTCCACTTCATAGAGCTGGGTCTTGCCTTCGAGGGCCCCGCCGAGCCCGGTGACCCGCACCGTGGCGACGGTCCCTTCGCGGGCGAGCAGCTCCGCGGTCGCGAGGGCGCGGTCGGGCTCGACTGCCTTGCGCTTTGCCTCGCACTGGCTCGCGTTGGCCTCGCAGGCGCTCTTTCCCTGGTTGATCGCCTCGGCGGCAGGTCCGGACGCCAGCTCGAGCGCGCCCCCGAAGTCGTACGCCGCCCAGCGTTGGGCCATCTCCAGCGCGGCGCCCTTCGGGTCTTTGGCCAGCTCTGCCGTCGTCACGTCGCGCGGCTTTCGGGTCTGGGCGGGGTGCGCGTTGCACGCGAGCTTGGCCGAGCCCCACATGACCAAGGTGGCCAGCGCCATCGCCCCCATCATGCCGAGCGTCTGCCGGCTGGGCGTGTCGATCACGTTCTCCGGCGGTAGCTGGGGGCGCGGCGGGCGCTTGGCGGGCTTGGCCGGGATGACTTTGCGACGCGGGGACGCCGACTCCTCGCGGGCGGCTGGCTTCTTCGCCTTGCTTGGCTTGGGCGGCGGAGGCGGCTCGTCGTCCTCGTCCGACTCGTCCTCGTCCTCGTCCTCGTCCTCGTCCTCGTCCTCGTCCTCGTCCTCGTCCTCGTCCTCGTCCGACTCGTCTTGGTCGGCCTTGCCCCCCACCGGGTCCCCTGCGTCGCTCGTACGCCCCGGATCGTCGCTCGCCGGCGAGTCGTCGTCGCGCTCGTCGGAGGACTCATCTCGCTTCGGATCCTCGGCCATGCGCGGGAGCATCCTCAGAAGCCGGCCAATTCGCAACACTCGAGCGCACGATCCGACGAAATTGGGAGATTTCTCTAGCAGCCACGCAACTGGGCGCCGTTCGGGCCGACCAGGCCCCCATGTGGTCACGGGTCCCGACGCTCCTCGCCCTGGTCGTGCTGGCGGTCGGCTGCAAAGGCGCCGCGCCCCTGCCTCCCAAGGCCATCGACCTGAACAACCAAGGCACCGAGGCCCTCGCCGCCGGCGATCTGGAGACCGCAGAGGCCCGCTTCGACCTAGCGCTCGAGTACAACCCTCGCTTCGTCGAGGCCGTGGTCAACCGTGCCTTGGTGGAGGTGCAGCGCGGGAACTTCAAGCGCGCACGGCGCCTGCTCGCGCGAGCCAGGCGCCTCAACCCCGACGTCGCGCAGCCCCACCATGGCTTCGGCGTCCTCGAGGAGCGCGAGGGGCGAGTCGACCGCGCCAGCAAGCACTACATGGAGGCGCTGTCCATCGACCCGGGCTTCGCCCCCGCCCGCCTGAACCTCGCGCGCCTGTACTTCGACGCGGGCCTGTATCGGCACGCGCGCGAGCAGTTCAAGCGGGCGGTGGAGGTGGCTCCGGAACAACCCGCCGCCCACGCTGGCCTGGCCGAGGCGCTCTTAAAGCTCGGTCGACACGACGAAGCGAACGACGTGGTCAGCCAGGCGCGCGCCACCTTCCCGGACGAGCCGACACTCATCGTGCTCGAGGCGCGCGCCGAGCTGCGCCGGGGCATGCCCACCCGTGCCATCGCGCTGCTGAGGCCCCTGACCGAGGCGCAAGACGAGCTCGCCGTGAGCGCGCTCGGTTGGGTCGCCGTCGCGGAGCTGACCCGCGGCCAGCCTAACGCAGCGATGCGTGCGGCAGAGCGCGCGCTCTCGCTCGATCCGTCGGACCTGGTCGCGCGCCAGGTGCTCCGACAGCTCACCCAGGACTAGGGCGCCGGTCCCGGGCTATGCTGCCAGCCGCTTGCCTCCCGCCAGCACGTCACCTGCACCCCCTCCCCCGCACACGCGGGCCCGCGCCGCCGCGCTCGTCGGCCTCGCGGAGCAGCGGCTCAGGGGCCGGCTGACGGCCCAGCTCGGGACGGTGCTCGTGTGGCTCATCGGTCTGGGTGCCACGCTGCTCGTCGGGCTGGGTGCCAGCAGCGACAACCTCGCCGCCACCGACGCGACCCTGCGGAGCACGCTGGGCTGGCTCTCTTGGCTGGGCGCGGGCGCGCTGATCCTGAGCGCCACGAGCGCGCCCTCCGCGGACGACGATGCGATTGCCCAGCTGGCACGCTGGCGCGGGTTCTCCGCTCGCGCTCTGGAGCGAGCCCGCTGGCTGGCGACCGGCCGCCGCGTCTTCTTCTCCCTGTGGCCGTGGGCGCTGCTGCTCACCGCGGCGACCCTCGCCCACGCCCGCTCGGTTCGCGCAGCGCTCGCGCAGCTGGCGATCGGCGCTGGCTGCACGATCTACCTGGGTCTGCTCGCCGCCAGCAGCGTGTTGCTCGTGGCCCTCACCCGCTCGCTCAGTAACGCTCATCCCCGGCTGCTGCTGATGGCGGTCGTGTTCCTGCCGGCGCTGCTCGCGCAGGTGTTCCCCCAGCTCCCCAGCCTCCCTGCGGTGTTGTCGGCCGCACTGGAGCACGCTGTCGCGCTAGGAAGGCGGCTTGGATGACCGCGCTGCGACTCGATCGAGTGTTCGCTCCGGCGCTGATGGGCGCGAGCCTGGAGCTCGACGGCGGCCTCACCGTCGTGCTCGGCACGGCGGCGGACGGCGCTGCGACCCTGGCCTCGCTGCTGGCCGGCGAGAGTCGTCCGCGTCGGGGCAGCGTGACGCTCCGCGGCCGCTCCCCGTTCGACTCCCCGGCGGTGCGCGCGCGCATCGGGTCGCTGCTCGCCGAGGAGCCGACGTGGGATGGCAAGCTCGTCGATCTGCTCGACCGCTGGCGAGACCTCCACGGGCTTTCGGCCCAGAGCCTCGCCCAAACCCGCGAGCGACTCCGCACGGGACGCGGGCTGGGCGCCCGCGCATCCGAGCGCCGCGCCGTCGCGCTCGAGCTCGCGCTTGCGCTGCCCGAGCCTGAGGCCCTCGTACTGTACGAACCCCTGGCGTCCATCGCTCGACTCGACCGGGCGGCGGTGTTGGGCCGGGTCACCGAGCGCGCGCGAACGACGACCGTGGTGTGCATCACCGACAGCGTGCGCGACGCGCAGGCGCTGGGCGGCGACGTCGTGCTGCTGGATCGAGGTCGATTCGTGCGACGACCTGGCGTGCCCTTGCCCCTCGAGCTCGCCCCCCGCTCGCAGGCTACGCTCTTGGTGCGGGCGACGCACCCCGAGCGGCTAGCGCGTGAGCTCACCACCGCCGAGGCAGTCAGCGGGCTCGCGCTGGACACCATCGCCCGGCCCCAGCAGCTGCGGGTGTCCGGGCCTTCAGCCGCCGAGCTGTCCATGGCGGTGCTGCGCGCAGCGCAGGCCAGCGATGCAGGGCTGCTCTCCATCGAGAGCGAGCCCGCGTCGTTGGACGAGGCCCGCGCGGCGAGCACCGCCCTGTGGCGCGCCGCCTACGAGCGCGCGTACGCTGCCGCGAGACCCGCGCCCGCCCCCGTGCCCGCGCCGGAGCCTCCCACGCCGGCGGTCGCCGGCTCGACACCAGCGGAGCGGGCCGAGTGAGTTCACTGAGCCACGGTGCGCGGCTGGGTCTGGCGCGAATGAACTCGCGCAGCGTCCTGGCGCTGAGCGCGGGCGCGCTGTGCGCCGTCTTCCTCGGCTCGCTGCTGGAGCGCCGTGCCGCCACGCTGATCGCGACGGACCGCGCGCTGGCCGGCATCGCGCTCGGCATCGTACTGCCGGTGTTCGCCTACGGGGTGTGGACGGCGACGACCGGCAGCCGCAGCCTGCGCGACGCGGTCTGGGTCCACGCCCGCCATGGCGGCAGTCGCCGCCAACTCGGCACCGGGTTGATGCTGGTGAACACGGCGATCGCGGCAGCCTTCGGTGCGCTGCTCGCCGCGGTCGCCGTCGTCGTCACGCGCTTCCCTGCGGACCCGGAGCTGGCCCGGGACCTGTTCACGAGCAGCTGGATCGGCGCGCTCGGAGGCGCGTGCTACTCGTTGCTCTTCGCGCTGGGTTCCAGCTTCGGCGGCGGCGGCGGCGCCAGACTCGCCCTGCTCGCGGGCGACTGGCTCCTGGGCGCCGGCACCGGCGCGCTGGCGCTGCCCTGGCCTCGCGCCCACATCCGCAACCTGCTCGGCGGCAGCCCTGCCGCCATGCTCCCGCAGTTCGGGGCCACCCTCATGTTGCTGGCTCTGGCGTTGTTCTTCACGCTCTGGACGCTCCGGCGCACCGACCCGTGACCCGCCGCGGCTCGGCAAAACGGCCTCCGGCGGCAAGTGTGTCGCCGAACGTCGAGCGGTGAGGTAGCTTCGGGCCACTCGTGCGCGGTGTGCTGTATTCGTTCGATAGCTTCGAGGAGCTCGCGTTGGTGCTGGAGGCCGGCAGCGACGAGCAGGAGATCGAAGTACACGACCTGCTCGCGCTGCGCGACGGCGAGTGGGTGATGATCACCTTCAGCGTCGGCGAGGAGACCACCTCCGTCGCCGGATGCTGCGTGGACCGCGGGGACGGCCTGCGCGCCGTGTTCTCGAGCCACGACTGGGCCAGACTCTGGAAGTTCGCCAACTCACAGGAGCCGCCGACCATCCCACCGCCGAGCGTGCGGATACCCGCGTTCGCCGTGCGCGTCCCGCCGAACACGAACGTGCTGATCGTGGACGACGACGAGGCGCTTCAGCAGATGCTGGAGCAACTGCTGCGCGGCGAGGGCTTCGTGCCGCGCTCCGCGTCGAGCGCGGAGGACGCCTTCGACACCCTGCGCGCGAACCCGACGCAGGCCGTGATCTTGGACTGGAACCTGCCCGGGATGAACGGGCTCGACTTCTGCCGCCGACTGCGTCGCGACCCGGCATGGCGCACGCTGCCAATCTTGTTCCTCACCAGCCACTCGTCGACCAGCGACGTGGTGATGGCGTTCGAGGCAGGCGCGGACGACTTCGTCAGCAAGCCCTTCCGCGCACCCGAGTTGGTCGCGCGGCTGCTGTCGCTCTTGCGCCGCACGGCGGTCACTGCTGCTCGCGAAACGCTTCCGCAGGCCTGAGCCGCGCCGCGTACATCGCGGGCCAGACAGTGGCCATCAAGCACACCAGCACCGCGAACAGCCCAACCATCACGAACTCGTGTGGGTGTACCTGCACCGGCAGCTTGCTGATGAAGTACACCTTTGGATCGAGCGGGAAGCTGTAGACCAAGAGGCCACGACAAACCAACACGCCCAGCCCCAGCCCGATGGCCGTACCAGCCAGCCCGATGATCCCGCCCTGATACAGGAACGACCTCAATAGGGCGCTATTGGTCGCTCCCATCGCCTTGAGCACGGCGATCTCCTTCTTCTTGTCGAGCACGACCATGATCAGCGTCGCGATCACGGTAAACGCAGCCACCACGATGATGAGGGCGAGGACCAGGCTCATCAGGATTTGCTGGATGCGCAGGGCGGTGAAGAGGCCGTGGTTCAGCTCCTCCCAGTCCATGGTGTGATAGATGCCGTCCGCCAGCTGCTCGTCCACCAAGCGGGTGATGGCGCGCGCGTCGTCGATGTTGGCCACCTTCATCTCGATGCCGGTGACGCTGTCGCCCGAGTCCCCGAACGCCTGCGCTTCGAACAGATCCGTGTAGACGAGCTTCGAGTCGTACTGATCGAACCCGGCGTCGAACACGGCGATCACCCGAAACTGCTTGGCGACGGGCGCGCGGATCGCGCCTTTGGAGTAGACGTAGCCGATGGTCGGGCTGGTCACCTGCAAGCAAGAGCCGAGCTCGAGCCCGAGGTTCTCTTTCAGCGTCTTGCCCACGATGATCCCCGGCAGCAGCTTGACCGCCTCCGGGCTCGCGCAGGGATCCGGATCCACGTCTGCGGGGAGCAGATCCTCGTCCGGGAGGTCACTCTGGTAGCCGCCATCGGGTTCGACGTTGCCGAAGGGCGCGTCCGGGTCGAGCGGAGGCGCCGCGACCGGGGCCTCGGGAGGCGGCGTCCCCGCGTCGGAGGCGGCCTCGGCTTCGTCGATGGATTTCTGAATCTGCTCGAGCAGCGGCGCCTTGACGCCCGGCTCCGCGCTCGTGACCGGCGGCAGCGGGACCTCGTCCGGCAGATCGTCGAGCACGGAGCGACGCCGGCGCTCCGGCGGCTTGGCCGAAGCGAGCCGCAGCCCCTTGAGATCGCCCTCCACGATATGGCGGGGCAGATCCAACACCTTGGGCATCAACTCGGGATCCACCCCCTTGAGGAGCACGCCCGTGGCCGTCTTGCCGCCGTGGGTGACCATCATGGGGTCGATCACGAAGGGAGCGATGCCGACCACGCCGGGCACCGACTCCATCTGCTCCATCACCGTGCGGTACTCGCGAAAGTCGCTCGAATACTTGAGGATCAACACGTGGGCGTTGACGCCCAGGACCTTCTCGCGAAACTCCGCCCGAAAGCCGCCCGTGACGCTGATCACGGTGGCCAGGGCCGCGACCCCGAGGGCCACGCCAATGACGGCGAACGCCGTCCCAACCGAGACGAACCCGCTCTTCTTCGAGCGCATGTACCGGACGGCGAGCTCGAGCGGGAAGGCCATGGGTCGGCGGAGTCTGTAGCAGTGTTCCCGGGGTAGTTGAACTCCCGCTCACGTCGGGGCGTGGCGGTGGGGGCTCGAGGGTGCAACGTTTGCGGGGTGGACGCCTCGCCTTTGACCGGGTGAGCCACGAAATTACATCGTTTTCCGGCTGGCGTCGGCGGGCCCGTGGCTTGCTTGTTCCGCCCCGGCCGGGTGAACCCCTGGCCAGCTTGAAAGATCGCCAGGCGAGCTTCATCGTATTACTGGTCGTTCCGCTGGCGATTCCGTATTTTCTTGGAGCTACTGCATGACCGAGGACCCGCCCAAGAAGCCCGGCCCGCCACCGCCCCGGAGGCCCGTCGAGCAGTCGGTGCCCCCGAGCTCGGACGCGACGACCCAGGTCTTCGGCGGACGGCCGTCCGGCGAGTTCACCGAGGCGGTCACCGCGGTCAGCCCCGGGCTGGAGCTGCCGGGGCCTAGCGAGCTCCGAACCGTGACCATCACCCCGTCGGCGTCGCTGCACGACGCCGAGATCAGCAGCATCACCCGAGCCGACGGCACGCCGGTGATCCCGAAGGCGGATCCGTACATCGGCTGCACGATCGACGGTCGCTACAAGGTCGAGTCCGTGCTCGGCGAGGGCGGCATGGGCGTCGTCTACCAGTGTCGCCACACCATCATCGGCAAGAAGGTCGCCATGAAGGTGCTGCGCGCGGACCTGGCGCGGGACCGCGAGGTCACGGAGCGCTTCCTGAACGAGGCGAAGTCCGCGTCGGCCATCGGCAACGCGCACATCATCGACATCAGCGACTTCGGCGTGTTTCCGGACGGCTCGACCTACTTCGTGATGGAGTACCTGGACGGCATTCCGCTCACGAAGCTGGTCGACGAGCGGCAGCCGGTGCCCGTCGCCCGCATCTTGGTTCTGGCGAGACAGCTGGCCGAGGGGCTCTCGGCGGCGCACGCATCCGGCATCGTTCACCGCGACCTCAAGCCCGACAACATCTTCTTGATCGAGCGTGGGCAGACCAAAGACTTCATCAAGATCCTCGACTTTGGCATCGCGAAAGTGTCCACCGGGGGCGAAGGCAAGCTCACCCGCGCCGGAGCGGTGTTCGGAACGCCGCACTACATGTCTCCGGAGCAGGCGGCCGGCGCTCCGGTGGATCACCGCGGTGACATCTACTCCTTTGGGGTGATCCTGTACGAGCTGGCTAGCGGCAAGGTGCCCTTCGACGCCGACAACTTCATGGGCATCCTCACCCAGCACATGTACAAGGCGCCCGTGCCCATACGGGCGCTGGTGCCGGCTCCCCAGGAGATCCCGCCGGGTCTCGAGGCGATCGTGCTCAAGTGCCTGTCGAAGCGTCCAGAGCAGCGTTATCAGACCATGCAGGAGCTGCTCGAAGATCTCGACAGGCTGACGGCGGGCGCCATCCCGAGCGCCGTGCCCGAGATGATGAACCGCTCGGGCGGATTCAACGTCCCCGCGGACTATTTCAAGAAGGGCGCCGGGATGCCGGCCCCCGTCCCGGCCTCGCCGCTGGAGCTGGGCGGCGTCCGCTCGAAGTGGCCGCTGCTCGCCGGCGTCGCCGGGGTGCTCACCGCGATGCTGATCGTGATCCTGATCTTCGCGGCTGGCAGCGAGAGCACGGCGTCGAGTGGGGCGCAGGAGGCCTCGGCCTCGCCGCCGCCCAGCGCCGAGCTGCCGCCTCCCCCGCCGGGAAAGAAGCAAGTCGTACTCGCGGTGGAGCCCATCGACGCGAAGGTCTTCCGCGGAGACGAGGATCTCGGATCGGTTCCCGTCGTACTCGAGCTGGGGCCAGGCGAGACGGCGTCCATTCGCATCGAGCGTGAGGGTTACACGACCCAGTCACTCGACATCGACGACACGCAGGGACGCCGCTCCATCCGGCTCGAAGTCACCGAGATCAAGCCGACCGTGCGCAAGTGGACGCCGGGCAAGCCCGTGGCCAAGCCTCCCCCGGAGAAGCCGAGCACGGGGGGCAAGCCCAAGCCAAAGCCCGCGGGCGGCGACCCCAGCATCGTCAATCCTTGGGGCGAGTGAGCGACACCTCCGGACTGACCCGCTCCCTGCCCGAAGACGTCCGCGGCCTGTGCGCGCGACTGCGGGAGGGCGGGTTTCGCGCATGGGTCGTGGGCGGGTGCGTCAGGGACCAGCTGCTCGCCAGCCAGCGCGGCACGCCCGCACCTACGGACCGGGACTGGGACGTCGCGACGGACGCACGGCCGGAGCAAGTGCAGTCCCTGTTCCGGCGCGTGATCCCCACCGGCATCGAGCACGGAACCGTCACGGTGATGGTGGGCAAGATCGGCTACGAGGTGACCACGTTGCGCGGCGAGACGACCTACTCGGACGGGCGCCGTCCGGACTCGGTCTTCTTCGTCGACGACATCGTGGCGGATCTCGCGCGCCGAGACTTCACCATCAACGCCATGGCGTTCGACCCTTTGCAGGACATGCTGATCGACCCGTTCGGAGGCGTGAGCGACCTGCGCCAGCACGTGCTGCGAGCCGTAGGCGAGCCGAGCGAGCGCTTCGCGGAGGACGGACTGCGAGTACTTCGCGCCGCGCGCTTCGTCGCGACGCTGGAGGTCGATCTGGAGCCGAACACCGCGCGCGCCATCGAGCCGTCCCTCGGCAGCTACCGGCGGGTGAGCGCAGAGCGCATTCGCGACGAGTGGCTCAAGACCATGAAGGCAGCGCTGCCGAGCCGGGCCTTCGAGGTCATGCGGGAGCATGGGCTCTTGGCCGCGACGGCTCCCGAGCTGCTCGAGTCGGTGGGCTGCGAGCAGAACCGCTTCCACGCCTTCGACGTCTGGGGTCACGCCATGAGCTGCCTCGATCATTGCCCGCCGGACCCGATACTGCGCGTCGCGGGTCTGCTGCATGACGTCGGCAAGCCGCGCTCGCGGGCGCTCAGCGAGAAGACGAAGGACTACACGTTCTACGAGCACGAGCGCATCGGCGCAGAGATGAGCGATCCGATCCTGAGTCGTCTGCGCTTCTCCAACGAGGAGCGGACGCGGATCGTAGGCCTCGTTCGCCACCACCTGATCTGCTACGACGAGTCGTGGTCCGACGCCGCCGTCCGTCGCTGGGTGCGTCGGGTCTCGCCAGAGCTGCTCGACGACTTGTACTCGCTGAATCGTGCCGACGTACTGGGCAAGGGGCGTGATGCCACCGAAGACTTGGCCCGCCTGGCGGCGCTGAAGGACCACGTCGAGCGAGTCCTCGCGGCGGGGGCCGCGCTCTCGGTGCGCGACCTCGCCATCAACGGGCGCGACCTGATGACGGAGCTGGGCATGGCGCCGGGACGCCCCCTGGGTGTGGTATTGAACCAGCTCTTGGAGGAGGTCGTGGAGACACCCGAGCTGAACGAGCGAGCTGTGCTGCTCGAGCGAGCACGCAACCTGCTCGCCTCGGGCAATCTTGCTGCCGAGGCCGAGTCGTGAGCGCGTGGCCGCAGGCCGCGAAGGCGTGGACCGCGCTGCTCGCCTGCGCGCTCTTGGGGTGCGGTGAGGAAGGCGACCTCGGCGGCTCGCCGCCGCTCACCATCGCCGAAGGCTGCAACCCCATCGCCGCCGACTTCGACTGCCTGCTGCCGTTTCCGTCGGACGTGATGACGACTCCAGATCCGTCGTTGCCCTCCGGTCGCCGGGTCCACATTCCCAGCGCGGCGCAGCTGGTGCGCGATGACGGGGGTCGGGTGGATCTCAGCGCGCTGCACCCCGCCGACGGGTTCTCACCGGGCAGCCAAATTCTGGCGCTGTTCCCCCGCGGAGTGGACGACGCTCGGCTGACGTTCCACACGCAGGATACCGACGCCACCCTGGCGCCCAGCTCGACGACACTAGTGCTCGACGCCACCACCGGGCAGGCCGTGCGACACTTTGCCGAGGTAGATCCGCGCGGCGAGCACGATGACCGGCGCACGCTGGCGCTCCGACCGCTCGAGAGACTGAAGGAGGGGCATCGCTACGTCGTAGCCCTTCAGGGCCTGACGGACCGCAGCGGAAATGCGCTCGCGCCGCCGGAGGGCTTCCGCCGCATCCGGGAGCGAAAGAGCGGCAGCCACCCGCTGCTCGGCCCACTCGCGCAGCGCTATGAGTCGGACGTGTTCCCCATCCTCGAGTCGTTCGGGGTGGAGCGCAAGACCTTGATATTGGCTTGGGACTTCACCGTACGCAGCCAGCCGAACGTCAGCGGAGATCTCGAGGCCGTGCGCTCGCTCGTGCTCGAGTGGCTGTCCACCCAGACGCCGTCCCTCCAGATCGACCAGGTGACGGACGATCCGGAGCCCCACCTCGGCCGGCGGATCGACGGGCACGTCTCGGTACCGCTGGTGCTCGAGGTGAACGAGCCGAACGCGAAGCTCCACCGAGACTCAGCCGGCAAGGTCGTGGCCAACGGCCTGACCACGGCGAAGTTCTCCGTGTTCGTGCCCAAGAGCGTGACGACGCGTGCCGCAGGGACGCCGCCTGCGCGCCTGATGCAGTACGGGCACGGCTTCTTTGGCTCACTCGAGGAGGCCAAGGGTCCGGCGTCGCGCATCGCCAACGAGAAGGGCTTCGTGGTGGTGGCCACGTCTTGGGTCGGCATGAGCGAGGAGGACCGCTTCAAGGTCGTCGAGAAGATCGTGACGGACACTGAGCAGTCTCTGGCGTTCACGGATCGCACGCACCAGGCCATGGCCAACCAGCTCGTGGTGGCGGCGGTCGCCCAGGGCGCGCTCTTCTCACTGCCAGAGCTCGAGGTCGCCGGGCAGCCCGCCTACGACCCGAGCGCCCTCTACTTCTATGGCAACAGCATGGGGCACATCTTGGGAGGAACCTACATCGCGCTCTCGCCGTCCGTCGAGCGAGCGGTGCTCGGCGTCGGCGGCGCGAACCTCTCGTTCATCACCTTTCGGGCGCGCCCGCTGGCGGCCTTCATGATCTTCGTCGGCAACGTGTTCCCGGACGTGGTGGACCAGCAGAAGTTCGTCAGCTTGATCCAGCTCAGCTTCGACCGGGTAGACCCGCTGACCTATGCGCCTCGCGTGCTCGCGGACACGCTGCCGGGCTCACCCGCCGCGCGGCGCGTGCTGCTGCAGATCGCGATCGGGGACTCGGAGGTGAACGCGCTGGCTGGCGAGCTTCACGCGCGCGCCCTCGGCTTGTCGAGCCTGTCGCCGGCGCCCCGAGCCGTGCCCGCGCTGGCCGAGGTCGCTTCGCCCTTCGACGGTTCCGCGCTGGCCGAGTACGACTTCGGATACGATCCGTTGCCGGGGCTCTACGCGGTGCCGCCGGTAGACGGAACGGCGGCGCACGAAGGTCTGCGCGAGCTCGAGGCCGCCAAAGAGCAGCTCGACCTGTTCCTGCGACCCGACGGCAAGGCCGTGCACACCTGCAGCGGCGTGTGCGATCCGGACTGAGCTCAGCCCGTGGCCGGCTTGGGCGCACCGAAGATGCTGGCCGGACGCTTCTTCTCTTTTTGCTGCTGCGACTTCTTGTCGGACCAGCTCGGGATCACGACCTTCTCGCGAGGCGGCAGCTCTCGCCCCTCCACCGCAGCCTGGATCTCCGTCGAGTCGAGGGTCTCACGCTCGAGCAGCGCTTCGGCCACGGCGTCGAGCTTGTCGCGGTGGTCGGTGAGCACTTGCTTGGCCACCCGGTGCTGCTGCTCGATGATACCGCGAACCTCCGTGTCGATCTCCCGCGCGGTCGCCTCCGAGTAGTCTTCCCTCCGCGACGCGAACTCGCGGCCAAGGAACACGTTCTCGTCGTTGTCGCCGTAGGCGACGGGACCGAGCTTCGCGCTCATGCCGAGCTCGCACACCATGGCTCGAGCCAGCCGGGTGGCGCGGCGAATGTCGTCCTGTGCGCCCGTGGTGACCTCGTCGAACACGATCTCTTCGGCCACCCGGCCGCCGAGCGCCATCGCGATCCGCGCCAGGGTCTGCTGACGCGTCATGAGGTGGCGATCCTCGGTGGGCAGGAACTGCGTGACTCCCAGCGCGGCTCCGCGCGGAATGATGCTGACTTTGTGGACGGAGTCGTTGCCCGGCACCAGCATTCCCACCAGGGTGTGCCCGGCCTCGTGCCAGGCCGCCGTGCGACGCTCGGCCTCGCTCATGACCATGCTGCGACGCTCGGTGCCCATCAGCACTTTGTCCTTGGCGAGCTCGAAGTCGATCATCGCCACCGCGTCCTTGTCCTGACGGGCGGCCAAGAGCGCGGCCTCGTTGACCAGGTTCTCGAGATCGGCGCCCACGAAGCCCGGAGTGCCCGCGGCGAGGATGGCCAGGTTGACGTCCGAGGAGAGCGGCACCTTCTTGGTGTGAACGCCGAGGATCCCTTCGCGGCCGCGGACGTCGGGTCGAGGCACGGTGATGCGCCGATCGAAGCGCCCAGGGCGCAGGATCGCCGGATCGAGCACGTCGGGCCGATTGGTGGCCGCGATGATGATCACGCCTTCGTTGGACTCGAAGCCATCCATCTCGACCAGGAGCTGGTTCAGGGTCTGCTCCCGCTCGTCGTGACCGCCGCCGAGACCGGCGCCCCGGTGGCGCCCGACGGCGTCGATCTCGTCGATGAAGATGATGCACGGCGCGTGCTTCTTCCCCTGCTCGAACAGGTCCCGCACCCGGCTCGCGCCTACGCCCACGAACATCTCCACGAAATCCGAGCCCGAGATGCTGAAGAACGGCACTCCGGCTTCGCCCGCGATGGCCCGCGCGAGCAAGGTCTTACCGGTTCCCGGCGGGCCCATCATGAGCACGCCCTTGGGGATGCGACCGCCGAGCTTCTGGAATTTCTTCGGGTCCTTGAGGAACGCGATGATCTCTTCGACTTCGTCCTTTGCTTCGTCGATGCCGGCCACGTCGGCGAACGTCACCTTGTTCTGCGCTTCGTTCAGCAGGCGCGCGCGGCTCTTGCCGAAGCTCATGGCCTTGCCGCCACCGGCCTGCAGCTGCCTCATGAAGAGGTAGAACAGCACCAGCAGAAAGAGCATGGGCAGCAGGATCGTCAGCGTCGTGGTCAGGAACGGGTTGGTCTCGTCCTTCTGGAAGCTGACCTTCACGTCATTCTTGAGTAGCTCGGCGACGATCTCGTCACTCTCGGGTCCGATGCTGATGCCGCGCTCGGGGGTGCCCTTGCTGGCGGGGTTCTTGATCTGGAACGAGTACTCGCGCTCCTTGATCTCGACCGCGTCCACGTGGCGCTGCTCGCGCGGCGCCTTGACGAGCGACATGAACTCGCTGAACGCCATGGGCTGCCGCTGAGGCCCCGCGGGGCTCAAGAACTGCCAGATGGCCAGGAACGCGACGATGAGTACGACCCAGAGGAGGAGGGTCTTGTGGGGCTGCTTCACTGAGTGACCTCGAGAATCCGACGATAAGAGGTTGAATCATGCCACTCGACGGCCATGGCGTCGATTGAAGCCTCGTGGGCCGGGCGGAGGGCGCGGGGCCCAGCGGGGGCGGGCGAGTGCAAAGACAATGGAATCATCCTTTAATCACTTTCCTGGCCCCTGGCAGCCCCGGGGCTGGTGCTGCGCCGACGCGCAGCGTTCCGTCGGCGGCCAGCCGGACCTGGCGCCCACCCGTCAGGGTGACCGAGGCGCCCGGCGCCCGACGCCCGAGGAGCCGCGCAAGGGCGGTGCGCTGCGCTCGGGACAGCGTCATGGAGTCACCCTCGCCGTCGACCAAGACCACCGGGGACTGCTCCGCTGCGGCGTCCGCGAGCGCCGTGAGGTGCTCGACGATCCGAGGCGACAGCTGCTCGAGCAAGGGCAAGAGCTCTAGGCGGACTCGAACCCGCAGGTAGCGACGATTCTCGTTGGACGGGTCCGAGGCGAAGGGCACATCGTGCCGCCTCAGATGAGCGAGCACGTCCATGCGCCGGGCCCGGATCATCGGCCTGAGCAGATCCTCCGACCGCGGCGGCAACACACCGAGCCCAGAGGGCGACACGCCGCGCAGCAACCGGAGCAGGACCGTCTCCGCGCGGTCGTCCGCGTGATGTGCGGTCGCGAGGAAGTGCGCGCCCGTCTCGAGTTGCGCCGCGCGCAGCGCCGCGTAGCGGCGTGCCCGAGCGCGAGCCAGCAGGTTCCCGCCCGGATCGACGCGCACCCGCGACTGAGAGAACGGCACCCCGAGCGACTGGCAGGTGTCTCGCGCGAGCCCGAGCTCGGCGCTCGCCTCGGCGCGCAGTCCGTGGTCCACCCCGTGCGCCATCACCTGGAAGCGCAGCTTCGGCGCCAGACGAGCCAGGCCGTGCAGGAGCGCCTGCGAGTCCCCTCCGCCAGAGACGGCCACCAGGATGCGATCCCCCGGTTCTACACCACACTCCTGGCGCAACGCGCGCTCGAGCACGGTGAGCAGCGTGGGCGGGTGTGAGCGCCTCACTCGAGCTCGAACTCCTTGCAGAAGACGACCTCCAGCGCCGCCTGCAGCGGCCGCTGCCGGTGCGGCTCGCTCGGGTACTCGTGCGCGCAGCGCTGGGCGGGCAGGTCGAAGTGCGCGCAGCGTTCACAGGTGAAGCACAGCGCGAACTGCGACACTTCCCGTCGGAACCGCTCGTCTACCAGGCTCCTCACGAAGTGCTCACTGCGCGCACTTGAGCAGCGCCCACCCGCCGATGGTGCCCGAGCTGATCTGAGCGGCGTTCACCCAGGCCACGGCCACCCGGGTGCGGGCAGCTGCCACGGCCACCCGCTGGCCATCGAAGCCAGTGAGCGCACCCGCGCCCAGCGGGATGGGCACCGAGTCCGACGCGGACGTCCCGAGCGTGCCTTGCGCGCCGGTGACGCGATGCACCGTCATCCCCTGGCTCGTCGCCGTGAGGATCATCAGGTTGTTGCCGAGGACTGCCATCCCGCCGCCCTGCACACTGCCGCTGCCGACGGTACCCGTGGCGATCTCGGCGACGGTTGCGCCCGCCAGCTGCGCCGCCTTCCAGGTGACACCCGTCGCGGCGGGCACCATCGCGGCGGCCTTGTCGGCCCAGGCCGTGCTGGCCGTCCAGTTGGCGTCGGGCAGCTGCACCTCACCCCGGGTGTCGAGGGTGTCCGCCGAGTTCGGACCCAGCGCGAGCACGACACCCGCCTTGGACGGGATGGAGCCGGCGAAAGCGCGTACCTGAGCGCTGCTCACGACGCGGCCGAAGAGGATGTCCTCGTTGCCGAGCGGAAACTGAACCGGAACGCCCTTGAACTCGGGGCCGGCTTCGCCCGCAGGCGCCGACAGCACGACGCGCTGCAGCTCTCCTCCACCGCTGTCGTTCTCGATGCGATACACCAGCTCGAAGTCCGTCGCCGACGAGCTGGGCGCGACGCTGCCGGTGGGTGAGGCCATGCGCAGTTTGTGGAACGCCGCATTGCGGGGACCGGCGGCCTTGGCGTGCAGCGCGCCCTTGGCGTCGAAGGGCATCAGCAACACACCGCCGCCGCTACCGCAGTTCGGCAGACTCGCCGCCGCGAGCCCGGCGCCGGACGAGAAAGCGACGCCCACGCCATCGTCGCTGCCGCCACCCGCGCAGGCGAGCCCAGCGGCAGCCAGATCGACGTGAGCGGACTGCACCAACTGGCCGCAGTCGGTCAGCCCCATCAGCTTGACGTGTCCGGCCGCCCCGGTGCTGCTGCCTTCCCGATAGCCAATCACGAAGCCGTCCGGGGTCGGAGTGATTCCCGGGCCGCCGGCTACCACCGTGGACGAATCCGTGGCGAGGAGGGGTCCGGACGCGACCAGGCTGAGATCACAGCCCGGCTCGTCCTCGACGACGCAGTCCCCGGTGCTCTCGCACCTGCCCTTGTTGCACGTGAGCGGAGCGGGGCAGCCGGCACCGCTCAGCAGCTGACAGCCACAAGTGGGCTTGCCGTCGGCTGTCTCCGCGGACCAGTCGCAGACGGCGATGCGCACCGTTCGCACGTTGTCCATGTTCGCCTCGGTGCAGCCGAAGCCCACGACACCGCAGCTCTGGTTCCTCACCAGGGCGGCGAAGCCGTACTTGATCTTGTCCAGATCGCCGACCGTGGGCAGACCCGCGTCAGCCGCCACCGTGCGCTTGAACACGGCGCCCTGGGTGTCGCCGGCGGCGAGCTGCGCGTCCGGCGGGCAGCCATTGCGAAACACGACGAACTCCGTGTACGCGCCCCCTTCGCGAAACGAGAGACCGGTGGACCCGACGCACGCGTCGAGCAGCTCGATCGACACGTCCGGCTTGCCAGCGCACGACGACAGACAGAGAAAACCGCCGGTCAGCGCCAGCGCTATGCTCCCTACTCTCCTCATCAATCAATCCATGGTCACGCGCCGAGAGGTGGTCTCGCCGGAGCGGATCGTCACACCGATGGACTTGGAAGTACCACCTTTGCGTAGCGCCACGGAGTGATTCCCGGCGGGGAGCGGCCGGCGCACGACCGGGGAGGGCCCGAGGTTACGTCCGCCCGCGCTGACGCTGTCGCAGGCGGGATCGCACATGATGGTGAGAAAACCGGGCTCATTGCCGGTGGCGGGCGTTGGCGCCGCGGCGGTGGCGGGGGTGGGTACGGACTTGAAGCCGGTCGCGACCGGGCGAGGCGCAGTGCCCACGGGGGGCGGCTTGGGCGCCGCGGTCTTCTCGGCGGGGAGCTTGCTGGGGTCCACCGGGAGATCGGCGACGACGGGCGCGACGGCAGTGGGCGCTGGCGCGGCCGTCATGGTCGGGATGACCGTGGCGGGGGGCGCTGCGGTCAGCGGCACGGGCGCCGTGGGCGCGAGCTGCGTCGCCATCGCAACGGGCTGCGTTGGCTGGGGCTTCTCGGTGAGCTTCAGGACCACCAGCGCCGTGAGGGTGAGCGCGATCAACGTGGTCGCGGCGGCGATTACCGCCACGAGCACGCTCGAGCGCCCTTCCTTCGGCTGTTCCGTGCCGGGGTAGCCCTGCGCAGCCCCGTACGGCACCCCCGGCGCGATCATCTGCCCGGGCATGGGCTGCATGTGCTGCGGGTACATGGCCGGCGGCTGGGTCTCCTGCGAGAGCAGCCCCGGAGCCACGACCACCGCGTCGTTCGGCATGGCCTCGGCAGGACGGTACGGTTTGGGCGGCTCGTGCACCGTGCTGATCGTGTTGTGCTCCTCCTCTTCTTCGGAGGGTGGTGACAGCACGGTGGTGACCGCGTCTTCGTCCTCGGATGCGTAGTCGTGCATCTCGAAGGGCGACGAGGACGCGCTCGGGCTGGAGCCGAAGCGTGGCAGTCCGGAGTTGGGAGGCGGCGGAGGTGGCGCTGGCGCGCCCAGGCCGAGCATCGTCTGCTTGCGTGCATTCGGAGCAGGCGCGGGGGTCGGGGCCATGAGCATACCCACGCCCATGCCGGTCACGCGGGTGCGCGCCATCTCGTCGTCGTCATCGGGCTCGAGCAGATCCGCGCTGCCGGTGCTCTCGTAGCTCGGGAGCGGCCGGGACTGGGGCGGGGCGGGACCGGGAGACGAGGGCCAGGGTGGCGGCGGAGCTCCGGGGGCTCGGTTCGACATGGGAGGGGAGGCGGGTGGGATGCGTGCCCCCGCAGCCGGGAGCGGTTGGGTCATCGCGGGGGGCTTGGGACCCGAAGCCGGGGGCTTGGGCGCGCGGGGAACCTCTTTGACGTCCGAACGGAAGGACAGGAGGCTGACTTCTTCGAGATCCACCGCTCCACTGCGGCCCTCCAGTTGCTCGAGCGAGATGGTCTGGGTGACCTCGGCTGCCCACTGCAAGTGGGCTTCTCGCCGTTGAAAGCGATCACTTAGCACGTGCTTGACGTACTTGCCGATTTCCTCTGGACCGACGAAAGAGCCGGCGCGCATCAGGTACTGCTGAAGTGCGCGGGAGACGTCCCGAGCGGTCTGGAAGCGACGCTCGAGGTCCTTCGCGAGCGCCCGCATGACGATGGACTCGAGCTCGACGGGGTAGTCCGGCACGATGCTGGAGGGCGGGGGCACGACGCACGCCTGCACCCGCTCGAGCGTCTCCAGATCGCTGTCCATGCGGAACAGTCGGCGCCCAGTAGTCAGCTCCCAGAGCACCACGCCCAGCGCGAAGATGTCCGTGCGACGATCGATCGCGGCCCCGCGCACTTGTTCGGGGCTCATGTAGGCCAACTTGCCCTTGAGCGTGCCGGCGCGCGTGTTGGCCAGCCGGCCCGCCACCTTGGCGATGCCGAAGTCCACGACCTTGACGGCGCCGTCGTAGGTCATGAACAGGTTGTGGGGCGTGACGTCGCGGTGGACCAGGTTCAGGAGATTGCCCTCCTTGTCCCTCAGCTCGTGAGCGGCGTGGAGGCCCTCGGCGGAGTCCGCTACCAGTTTGGCAGCCAGCAGCGGCCCCATCTGCGGTGCAGCCGCCTCCTCGACGGCGCGCATCACCTCGCGCAGCGGCTCGCCGTGGAGGTACTCCATCGCGATCCAGTACGTGTCTCGATGCTTGCCCAGGTCGAACACCTGCGCGACGTTCGGGTGCGAGATTCGCGCCGCGATGCGCGCCTCGTCCAGGAACATGCGGATGAACTGCTCGTCCTCGGCGAGGTGGCGATGAATACGCTTGATCGCGACCCACTTCTGGAACCCTCCCGGACCGTCGGCCCGCGCCAGGTGCACGCTGGCCATGCCGCCCACCCCGATCTCGTCCACGATCCGGTACCTGCCCAGGAAGTAGGTGCCCCCGCTCGGCAGCGAGTCGCTGCCCTCGGCGATCTTGCGCTCGCGCTCACTCGGCGATGTGCCGGTGACGGATGGGCGAGGCGGACCTCCATGTGCAGGGTCGTTTGCCATCTACTTCCAGCTCGGCGCTCCCACGTTGACCTCATCCGGTGGGCGGGTAGCAGCGAAGACAATCACGCCCCCCACGAGCAGGACGCCGCCCACGATCCACGGGAGCGGGCCTTCGAGCGAGAGGAAGCTCGACTTTGCTTCGGGCTTCTTCCGGGGCTGATCGTCGATCGGGTCGTCGCTGATGGCGTCGATTTCGCGCACTCCCTCCACCTTGAGCTTGGACTCGGCGACGGTCCACGAGTTGTTCTGACCATCCACCGCGGCCGCCGTGATCTTCAGTCGGGCGCCGCGGATGGCTACCCGCTTCGGAAACTCGAAGGTGACCTTGGCCTCAGCGGGCGCCTTGCGCCTCCACTTCTTCCCCGTCGTCGGGTCTTCGATGGTGACCACGACCTCCGCGACGAGCACGGCGAAGCCTTCCGGGATCGAAGTCTCGAGCTTGAAGGGCCGTTGCGCTGGGACCGTCTCGGGCGCGGTGATGGTCAGCTCGAGGCGTTCACCACCGAAGTCCGCCGCTTCCTTGCGTGCCCGCTCGTACAGCTTCTTCGCTGCGGGACCGCTGTCCGCCGGCAGCTCGAACATGGGGTCGATCGCCGCGGCGATGCGAAACGCGGACAAGGCCCCGTTGGTGTCCTTCAGGGCCGCCTTGACGGTGCCGATGCGGGAGTAGGCGATCACCACTTCGTTCGGAGCGAGCCCGCCTTCCGCCAGCGCGTCGCTGTACAGCTGCATCGCCTTCTCGAGATCGGCGGTGTGCCATGCGGTGTCGGCCTGGCCGAAGGACTTCGGCGCCGACCACACGGGCGCCGCAAAGGTGAGCGCGACCAGAGCGGCCCCGGTTCGCAGGCGCGAGGCAATACGAGAAGTCATGAAAATCTTTCGGGAAGCGTAGCGGTCGCGGCGGCTCAGTTCAACCCGCTGCGCTCAGCCCTGGAGGATGCTGTGGGCTGATGTGCGAGACCGTGAAGCGGCTTTCGCAGCCAGAGCGGCCGGGTCGGGGTGTCACCCGGGGGAGAAATGCGCCTTTGCGGAAGTTGCGACCGGTCACGTCACGGGAAAGGCTGGGCGGGCTGCCCGCGCTCGAAGAAGAATCGAAACCAACCGGTTACGGTGCTCGTCTGGTCAGCGCTGATGCTGCCGTCGGGTCCGATGTGTCGAGGGTCGGCGAAGCTGGCCGAGAAGCTGGCCTCCGTCAGGCGGTCGTCAGCGCTCTCTTCGTTGGGGTTGCCGCTGAACAGAGCGCTGAACTCGATGCTGCCGTCGATGGAGTACAGAGCGGAGTTCTGCGCGTGACACGTGTCGTGAAGGTAAAGCACCAAGTGCACCAACGGGGGGTCCGGGTCGTACACGACGGGCACGCCCGGCGGCGATACGCCCGGAGGCATGCCGACGCGAAGCGGTGTGCGCAGTTGACCGCCGCGGATGCCAGCCACGTCGTTGACCAGCACGAGGAGTCCATCCGAGACCTCTTGGATGTTGTCCCCACGCTGGACGCGGATGGTCACGGTGTTCCGGTACGGGTTGGCTCCGAAGAACGTCGGCTTCAGATCGAACGGACCATTCCAGCAGCTCTCGATGTAGAGCCGGTCACTCTGGACCTCGCCTTCACCCTCACCCGTGTTGCAGGCGAGCAGCAAGCTGGCCAGGAGCATCGGCAGGACGCGGGTCATGGTCGTACCTCGACCTCGGGCAGAGCACACGTGGCGTCGGGACCCGTGCGCGCGATCACGCCGCCGCCGAGCACTCGATCGCCGTGGTAGAACACGGCGTACTGACCCGGCGCGACCAGCTCGAGGGGTTCGTCGAAGCGCACGCGGGCGTGGCCATCCGCGGACGGCTCGACCCAGCCCGGCGCTGGACGCGCACGGTAGCGCGGCACGATGTCACAGCGAAATGGCCGGGGCTCGGGGTGGCGCAGGGACACGGAGGCCAGCTGAAGCTCCCTCATCCGAGCGGACTCGCGGCGACCGAGGGTGACGCTGCCGCTGGCGCCGTCCACCTCGAGCACGTAGGCGCGGTAGCCCAGCGCGACACCGAGGTTCTTGCGCTGTCCGGCCGTGAACCGGTGGACGCCGTCATGCTCGCCGACCACGCGCCCTCGGTCGTCCAAGAGCGGTCCCGGTCGGATGCGGCCCTGCGCGCGCTCGTCCACGAACGCATCGTAGCGGCCGCTCGGGACGAAGCACAGCTCCTGGCTCTCGCCTTTGCTCGCGCCGGGCAAACCCAGCTGCAGCGCCTCTTGGCGGACCTCGGCCTTGGTCGCGCTCCCCAGCGGGAAATCCAGCCACGCGAGGACCTCGGGGCCGAGCATGTGCAGAAAGTAGCTCTGATCTTTGGCTGGATCGGCGCCGCGCAGCAGCTCTGGACCGCGACTGGTCCGCTCGAGCCGCGCGTAGTGCCCCGTCGCGACCTTGGCTGCCCCCAGCTGCCGCCGGAGCGCTCCGAGCTCCCGCAGCTTGACCCCCCGGTTGCATCGAACGCACGGGCTAGGCGTGATGCCGGCGAGATACGCGTCGACGAAGGGGTCGACGACTTCCTCCGCGAAGCGCTGCTTGCGATCGAAGGTGTAGTGCGGGATGCCAAGAAAGTCCGCGACCCGACGAGCGTCGTGCACGTCCTCGGGCGCACAGCAGCGTCCCTTGACCGAGCCGTCGTCCGGGTAGTCCCACAGATGCAGCGTGACCCCCACCACGTCCAGCCCGGCGGCGACCAGGCGCGCGGCGGCCACGGACGAGTCCACGCCACCGCTCATGGCCACCAGCACGCGCTCCGAGGGCATCACCCCATCATTACCCGTTAGCCCGGCGGCCGCCAAAGGCTGGGGCGTCAGCCCTGGCTCTGGAGCGTGGTGCGGACCGCGGAGCCCACGCGGTCGACGAGCTTGGACGCGAGATCCACGGCCTCGGTATAGCGGTAGATGCCGGCTTGCAGCGCGATGAGCTCGGCCGCGTCCGCCCCGGCTCCGCCGGTGAGGGCCCGCTTGACCAGAGCCTCCCCCGAGTCGACCTCGCGGCCGATGCGCTCGAGCACACGGCGGAAGTCCGGCGCGGGCGGGCCCGCGGGACTGGGTGAGCTTGCCGCGGGGGGCGACGGGGCGACGAAGACGCGAGCTTCTGGGGAAAATCCAGCGATCGGTGACGACATGAGCCACGACTCGGCCGCCCGGCGGGCCAGTTGCGGGGGAACGTCAGCCGACCTTGGCCAGGCGCTTGGAGAGGCGCAGCATGGCGCGGGTGTGGAGCCGGCTCGCCCAGGACTTGGACAGACCGAGCTCGCCCGCGACGTGATCGAACCGCTCACCCTCGAGGTAATGGCGCCGCACCAGGATCTCTTCTTGCTCCGGTAGCTCGTGGATCGCTGCCTGGATGGCGCCGAACAGCTGGGCCCGAGCGACGGCCTCTTCGGGGTTGTCGCCGCCGAACACGGCGAGCTGCTCCCCTTCGTCTCCCCAGGCGACCCGCGCCACCAGGCCCACGGCCATGGCCGTCGCCATCCCAGCCAGGTGCTCGTCGAGCTGCCGCGCGGCCTCGGCCGCCTCCGGCGAGGGAGCGCCCAGGGTGTCCTCCGCCGCCCCCTCGCTGAAGCGATTGGCGGCCGCGAACGCCGAGAGCTTCTCGTGAGTCCGACGCGGCAGGTGAGACATCGCGCGAATTCCGTCGATGATCGCGCCGCGGACGCGGAAGTTCGCGTAGCCCCGAAAGGGCACCCCACGGCCGGGATCGAAGCGCCGGGCGGCATCGAGCAGGCCCTCTCGCCCGTAACTGACGAGGTCCTGGATCTCCAGCGCACGGCCGAACGTGCGCCCGAGCTGCCGGGCGATCACGTCGACGAGCTCGAGGTTGCCGTTGAACCGCTCCAACACTTCGGGCGGGTCGTCCGTCGCCACCGCCGCACTGTAACGGAAAACCACCGCGCTCGCCCACTCCCCGGCGCTCGGGACTCGCCGAGCCGGTCGATCTGCCCGGCGCGCTGGGCTAAGCTCCCGGCGCCATGCAGCGGTGGGCCGGGTTCGCGGCGGCGTACGCCTTCTTGGGAGCGGTCTCCGCCGTGGTGGTGGTGGTGTGGGGTTCGGGGTCTCCCTGGTTTCACCCTGCGCCTTGGCTGGCCCACGGACACGCGGCCAGCCACGCGTACAGCGTGGCGCTGGGGGTGGCGGTGGGCTTGCTCGTGGTCATGAGCACTCGGGCCATGGTCGGGCGTTTCAGCTGGGCACGTCGCCTGCACACGGAGCTGAGACCACTCGCGCGAGGCATGAGCGTCGCGGCCATCGCGACCTTGGCCATCTTGAGCGCCATCGGCGAAGAGCTCCTGTTTCGTAGCCTGCTCATGCCCTGGTTGGGTCTGGTCCCACAGGCGCTGTTGTTCGGCTTCGTACACCAGATCCGCGGGCCGAGCCGGTGGGTGTGGGTCGCCTGGGCGTCCATCATCGGACTACTGCTGGGCGCGATCTTCCAGCTCAGCGGCTCGCTGCTCGGGGCCATCGCTGCGCACGCCCTGATCAACGGTCTGAACCTCGCCTTCTTGAAGTCGCACGACCCCGATCCACCTCGACGCGTGCTAGGTGGACTGCTTGGTCAGCGAGGTTGATGTCGCCGAGCTCGTGAGCTGCCCGCACGGCGAGCGTTGCAGCGGCTGCCCGTTGCTCGCGCTGAAGTACTCGGCCCAGCTCGAGCGTAAGACGGCTCGTGTGCTCGAAGCGCTGGCTCGGCACCGTTCGCTGGCTTCGGTGACTGTCGCTCCCGCTCAGGGCGCCGACCGGCGGGTGGAGTATCGCTCCCGGGCCAAGCTCGTGGTTGGGCCGGGCGCGTCGCTCGGCCTCTACCGAGCCGGCAGTCACGAGGTGGAGGACATCCCCGACTGCCGAGTGCTGTCGCCCGCGCTGCGACGGGTGGCCTCCCTGCTTCGACGCGAGCTGCGCGCGCTGCCCGCCGGCGTCGTGCATGCGGTCGATCTGCGCGAAGCGCGCCGCGGCGAGCGCGCGGAGGTCCTGCTCACCCTCGTCGCCGAACCTGAGCAGAAGGCCGTGAATTTCGCGGGTCTGGCGCGGGCGTGGATGCGGGCTGAGCCGACCCTCGCCGGGGTCTCGCTGGCGACCCGTCGGTCGCGCACGGTCCTGGGCGCGGAGCCACGTCCGTTGGCCGGCGCGAGTGCCGCCTGGGACACCATCGGGGGCGTGCTGCACCTGGCGGTGCCGGGCGCGTTCACCCAAGCACATCGCGAGCAAGCGGCCTGGCTCCACGCGCGCCTGGTAGCCTGGCTCACGGCGCAGCTCGGCTCCCTGCGCGGAGCGCGGATCCTGGACGTTTACGGCGGCTCGGGCGCAATCGGTCTCGCCCTCGCCAAGGCGGGCGCGCAGGTCACCTTGTTCGAGAGCTTCGCGCCGTCGGCCAAGGCCGCAGCCGTCGCCGCAAAGGAGCAGCATCTCGAACTCGACGTGCGCGTGGGGGACGCGACCGAGCTGCTCGCCCGTTGGGACGCGGCGCCGCCGAGCGCAGTGGTAGTGAACCCTCCGCGCAAGGGCCTCGCTCCGCCGCTGCGCCTCGCCCTCGGCGCGCTGCGACCGCGAGCACTCGCGTACGTCTCCTGCGAGCCCGCGACGCTCGGCCGAGATCTGTCCCACTTGGCGGACCTCGGCTTGCGCGCAGCGACGCTCGAGCCCCTCGACATGATCCCGCTGAGCGAGTCCGTCGAGACGTTCGCGGGACTGTTGCCCGCGGAGCTGGCGCCGCTCGAGGTGCTGCACGAGGACGACGACCTGCTCGTCGTCTCGAAGCCGCCACACGCGACGCTGACACCGACGCGGGGCCGCGAGCCCTGCTGGCTATGGCTAGTGCGTGAGCGAGCTGGCTGGAAGGACGCGGTCGCGATCGCGCCCGGGGACGCCGAGGCGAGCGGCGTCGCGTGTTTCGCCGCGCGCCCGGACGGCGCGCTGCGCGCGAGGCAGCGGGTCGGCGCGATCACCTATCTGGCGCTGGCCAAAGGGATCACCTCGAAGAAGGGGGTCATCAACCGCCCGGTCACGCATCGCGGCCGCAGCAAGCCGGCCCGCACCCGTTACCGGCGGCTGGAGGTCCGAGCCGGGCACAGTGTGCTGGAGGTGGTCGTCGAGGCGGAGCAGCGCCAGCAGGTCCGGCGCCATCTGGCAGCCATCGGCCATCCCATCGTCGGTGACCCGCACCCGGACGAGGACGCCACACGCAGGCATTTCTGGGAGCGCCATGGGCTAGACCGCGCCTTCCTTCACGTGCGCGACGTCCGGCTGCGCCAGCCCGATTCGCAGCTTGGGTGCCCGCTCCCTGGGGACCTGGAGTCGGTGCTCGCCTCGCTGCTCGGGAAATCCGAGTTTTCCCCTGACCTGGGGTGAGGCCAGCCGTGGGTTTCTGATAGGCTGGTGATTGCCTTGAAATGAGCTCGCAACCCGACTCACCCGCTGAACCTCCCAGGGTGCTCGTCGTCGACGACGAGAAGTTCATCCGCGATATCTTGGCCGACTTCCTGGGCATGGAAGGCTACGTCGTGCGCACTGCGCAGGACGGCACCAGCGCCATCACCGAGCTCGGACGAGCTCGTTACGACCTCGTGATCAGTGACCTCAAGATGCCCAAGATGGGCGGTCTGGAGCTGCTCCAGGAGGTCGCCAAGGCACACCCGGACACGGTCACCGTCATCATGACGGGCTTCGGCACGGTCGAGACCGCCATCGACGCGATGAAGCGTGGCGCCTACGATTACATCCTCAAGCCCTTCAAAGTGGAGGAGATCATCCACATCGTGCAGCGAGGGCTGGAGAAGCGGCGCCTGGCCGCGGAGAACCTGAGGCTGCGCGAGGCGCTGTCGCTATATAAAGTCAGCGAGGCGATCGCGGCCAGTCTGTCGCTCGAGGCCGTCGTGGACACGCTGCTCGAGAGCGCTCTGGCCGAAGTGCGCGCGGACATCGCCTCGGTGTGGGTGGAGGACGGCGAGGGGAGCTTCGCCGAGCGCCGGCAGGAGAGCAATCCCGAGCACGATGAGGTGCAGCGGGCAGGTCGGCTGGACGTGGACCGCGTCGTGCAGCGCCTGTCGGATGGCGCACCAGTCGTCGAACACGGCAGCCGCGCGCTCGAGCTGTTCGCCACGGCCCCGGCCCCGGACCCATCGAGCCTCGCGATCGTTCCGATGCGCATGCGGGATCGCCTCATCGGGTGGCTGGCCGTCGTCTCCGTCAACCCAAGCCGCAGGTTCGACGAGGGGCAGCGCAAGCTGCTGAGCTTGATCGCGTCGCGGGCGGCGGCGGCGATCGAGAACGCTCGGCTGTACGAGGATCTGCAGGCCACCTTTCAGCAAACCATTCAGGGCCTGGCGCAAACCATCGACAAGATGGACCGGTACACCTCCGGACACTCGGAGCGAGTGGCACTCTACGCGGTGGCACTCGCTCGCTGGATCGGACTGAGTGAAGAGCTGGTCGAGGTGGTCCGCCACTCGGCGCTGATGCACGACATCGGCAAGGTGGGGTGCGTGATGAACCTGAACAAGCCCGGCAAGCTGACGCAGGACGAGTACGAGATCTTCAAGAAGCACCCGGTGTTCGGGCGCGAGATCCTCGACCCCATCAAGTTCCTCGAGCCGGTCATCCCCGGTGTGTACCTACACCACGAGCGCTGGGATGGACGCGGTTATCCGCTGGGCCTCGAGGGGGCGGGCATACCACTCATCGCGCGCATC
Organism: Polyangiaceae bacterium; assembly: GCA_019637295.1. GTDB lineage: Bacteria > Myxococcota_A > Polyangia > Polyangiales > Polyangiaceae > JACKEA01. The sequence continues at coordinate 84,846 of JAHBVX010000010.1, read as the reverse complement.
ATCTCGATCGCGGACACCTACGACGCCATGACCAGCGACCGCGCGTATCGACGCGCGTTGCCTCACGAGGTCACGATCAACGAGGTGACACGTTGCTCCGGCTCGCAGTTCGATCCAGACTTGGCGGGCACGTTCGTGGAGAACATCGACGGACTTCGGGACGAACTGCGGGACAGCGGCGGCCACGTTCCGGAGTGAGATGCGACGCCGGCTCCGTGCTCACTGGCTCGGTCGTCGCGCGTACGGGCCGGTGCACGAGCGGATGGCGGCGCTCCAGTCCGCTCGGCAGCGCGGCGAAGCGACGGACAGCGTGCTGTTCGTGGAGCACGAACCGGTGGTCACCCTGGGCCGCGGCGCGTCCGCGACGAACGTGCTCGTGCCGGCCGCGGCGCTCGCCGCGCGAGGGGTCGACTTGGTGGACACCGGTCGCGGCGGGGACGTCACGCTGCACGCCCCAGGCCAACTGGTGTGCTATCCGATCGTGTCGCTGGCGCCGGACCGGCAGGACGTGCGGCGCTACGTCGGCGATCTCACCGAGACCATGCGACGCCTCGCCGCCCGCTACGGCGTGCAGGGTGGGCCGGTGCCCGAGCTGATTGGGCTGTGGGTGGACGCCGCCGACCCAACCCGCTGGGACGGCTGGCAGCAAGCCAAGCGGCCGGCCAAGCTCGGGGCGGTGGGCGTACGCATCTCGCGCTGGGTGACGATGCACGGCTTCGCCTTCAACTTGAGCACGGACCTCGGGCTGTACGGGCTGATCGTGCCGTGTGGGATCAGCGCCCACGGAGTGACCAGCGTCGAGGCCCTCAGCGGACGACGGGTCGCCGTGCGTGACGCCGTCGCTCCCGCGCTCGAGGAGTTGTGCAGCGTGCTCGACGCCGAGTGCGACGAGCTGATCGACGAGAGCGACCACGAACCTCGGTCACCCGGGTCGCACGGCGACCACGACCGGGGCAGCCCAGCGCGCGGGTGACTGCTCCACCGTCACGGGGTCGAAGCCGAGGTCGCGCAGGGCGCGGGCGAGGTCCCGCGCCGCCCGCGGCGCCACCGTCTTGACGCGGTGAAATCCCAGCCGGATGTTCGCTCGTTCCCAAGCGGCCGCGACCGGACGGGCGGCGTCGAGCATGCGCACCACGAGGCGCCCTCCGGGTCGCACGGCGCGCGCCGCACGCGCGAGCACTCGGTCTTGCTCCGAGGCGGGCAGGTAGTGCAGCACGTCGAGCAGCAGCACCGTATCCGCGTCGGGCAGATCCACCTCGAGCAGGTCCCCGACCGTGAACGAGTCCCCCGGCCCGGCGGCGCTCCGCGCAACGGCCAGCCTCCGTTCGTCCCAGTCCACGCCATGCACGGAGTTCGCCGCGCCGAGCTCGCGCAGCAGCAGTCCGAACTGACCGCGGCCGCAAGCCGCGTCGAGAACGTCACCGACCTCGCCGAGCTCCGCCAGCGTTTGGGTCAGCGGGTCGCTCGCGAGCTTGAAGCGGACGTAGGTGGCATCCCGACGTGGCGCCTCGCGATACCGGCGAGCGACACGCTCGGTAGCGGCCTCCAGGGCGAGCACCTCGGCCTTCCCTTCGCCCGCGACCAGGCGCGTGACCACCGCCCCCACCGACGCGAGCGCGAGAGCAACGATGGGGACACCGATCACTAGATAGCCGAGCACCCCGCTCAGCTCGAGGGTCTCGAGCTGAGCCCGATCGAGAGACGCGAGCCGGCCGTCCAAGACCAGCGCGCCGGTCTGCAGCTGTGCCAGCAACAAGAAGGGCGCGACGAACGGGTTGCTGATGTTGGCCGCCAAATAGGCCGTCACGGCGTCGAGCCGGAAGGGAACGCACACCGCCAGGCACAGCGGCAGATGCAGGCCGTACACGGGCAGCGCGCCGATGAACAGCCCAACGAAGACGCTGAGCGAAGTCCGACGTGGACTCTTGCCGTGTCCCCGCAGTCTCGCCCACAGGCGGCGGATGGGTCCCGGCGCGGGCGGCGGTGGCTGGCTCACGAGGTCGGCGGCGACTCGTCCCCCGGCGGGGCCTCACTCTTCGCCTTCTGCGCGTCGGCTATGCGGAGGTAGGTCTGCGCGCTCTTGTTCTCGGGATCCAGCTCGAGCACGGTGCTGAGTTCGGCGCGCGCTTCGTCGTTCTCACCCGCAGACAGCTTCATGACGCCGAGCAACACCCGGGCCTGCACGTACTTGGGGTTCACTCGTTTGGCTTCCTCGAGCTGCTCGCGCGCTCGGACCAGATCGCCGCTGTCGCGATAGAGGGTTCCGAGGCGCGTGCGCAGATCGGCGAAAGATGGACACAGCGTGGTGGCCTTCTCCAGCTCCCGGATGGCGTCCAGCGTCATGCCCAAGTCCTGATACGCCTGACTGAGCTCGGCGTGCATGTTGGCGATCTTGCCTTTGGCAAACGGGTCTGGCCGCTGCTCCTGACCCTCGCCTCGATTGCGGATGGTCGCGTAGATCTGACGGGCCGCCTCGTACTTTCCCAGGTCGTTGTAGGTGACCATGAGGTTCAGCGCGGCTTCCGTGTAGTTCGGGTTCAGCTCGACGGCGCGCTCGAAGTGGTGCTCGGCCTGTGCGAAGTCCCCACGGCTGTGGGTTATGACCCCCAGCATGTGATGGATGTCCGCGAACTGATCGGCATGCTCGACCACCTGACTCAGCAAGTACTCGGCCTTGTCGTACTCGCGCTTCTGGTAGTGCTCGCGTCCAAGAAGCAGAAGCTGCTTCAGATGGTCATCCATGGCCGCGCAGTGTGGTGGAATACCGAGCGGGGGCCAAGCCCGACGCGCGGCGAGCGAAAACCCCTGAACGGACGCTTGGGTTCCGGGCGACAAAACCCGGACTGGCTTGCCCCTACCCCTCCTCGCTGCTAGGCCCCGAGGCCGTGGCGTCCCGACTCCAACCGGACGGAGCGCAGCACGTCGGCCTCGTCGTCGACCCGCTCGCCCGAGAAGATGGAGAGCTCGAGCCTCAGTTCGAGCCCGCCCCGCCACCGCCTCGCGAGAGTTCCCCCGCGCCGGCGGAGGGCTCGACCGCCGTGGACGCCGAGGCCGACGCGCTCGCCCCGAGTCCGGAGCCGGACGCGAGGGATCGCGGCCTGCACCCGGTGAAGGCCCGACTGTTGGCGCGGGCCCGGGCGGTCGATGCGCGGCTCGGCCCCCCGGTCGAGGTGGAGGCGGAGTACACCGCGAACCCGGGCCTCGACGCGCTGCGGGGGGACCACGAGCCCCCGTCCCTTCGCGCGGCGAGCGCCGTGCTCGGCAGCCGCCGGCCGCAGCTCTCGCCCAACCTAGTCGCCCTGTTCGGCGCGCTGCTCGGCCTCGCTGTGGTCGCGTCTCTCATCGCGCTCGGCATCAGCCTCGATCCTCGGCCGTGGGATCCGACAGGGACAGAGCCACCAGTCGCCGTCCAGAGCCCAGAGTCCGAGCCGGCCCCGAGCGCCGTCGTCGCCAAGCCCAAGCGCGTGAAGGTTCCAGGCCCCTGGCGCATCGCGGATGCGAAGGAAGATCCGAGCCTGCGCGTGATCGAGGGCAAGATCGGGCTGTCGCCGTTCCTCAAGGCGGTACAGGACGCCGGGCTCGAGAAGGCGCAGGCGTACCGCGCGCTCACAGCGCTCAAGGACCTGAAGAACCTCGATCGCTGCGACAGGAACGACACCTTCGTCGCGCTCGTGGAGCGCAGCAGCAAGCGGCTGCGCGCCTTCGAGTACGTGGTCAGCAAGGAAGAGATCTACCAGGCCCGCGAGGGCACGAGCGGCTTACTCAGCGGCAAGAAGCTCGACCTGAAGGTGGAGCGCAACCAGATCAAGGTCGCCTTCGCGGTGGCGGGCGGCGGCATCGAAGCGGACGCGCAGAGCGCCGGACTCGAACCGGGCCTGGCCGCAGTGCTCTCGAAGGCGCTCGAGGGGCACATGAGCTTGGAGGAGCTCAAGCGCGGCGACCGCATCCGCGTCGTCGTTCAGGAGGTGAGCGTGCTCGGGGAGTTCTCGCGCTACGCCGGCGTGGAGGCGCTCGAGGTCACCAGCGGGGCGTCATCCCAGCGGATCTACTACTTCCGCGGGCCGACTTCGCGGGGGTACTTCGACGCGAAGGGTCGTTCCCCCTACGAGGGCGGCTGGCGCAAACCGATCCCCACCGCCCCGATCACCTCCAAGTTCAACCCGAAGCGCATGCACCCCGTCGTCAAGAAGGTCATGCCCCACAACGGAACGGACTTCGGCGCTCCGACGGGCACCCCCATCGGCGCGTCGTCGTTCGGCACGGTGAGCTTCATCGGCTACGCGGGGGCGAGCGGCAACCTCGTTCAGATCGAGCATCCCGGCGGCTACGAGACCGGCTACGCGCACCTGTCGCGCTTCGTGGAGGGCATGAAGGTCGGCGACACCGTCAAGCGCCTGCAGGTCATCGGCTACGTCGGTTCCACGGGTCGCTCCACGGGCCCCCACCTGCACTTCTCCGTCAAGAAGAACGGCCAGTTCATCGATCCCGAGTCGCTCAACCTGGATGGCATGCGCGTGCTGCCAGCCAGCGAGCGAGACGCCTTCGCCAACGCACGGCAGACCTACGACGCGTTGCTCGACTCGGTGCAGCTGCCCGTGGCGCTGGCCGAGGCGAGCCCTGCGGCGGCGGCGGATCCGGCCCTCGACCCGAGCACCGGCGACGACCTCGACCTACCCGCCGAGCCGACCGGCGGCCCCGCCCCGGCCGCAGCCACTAGCCTGCTGCCGTCGCCCGCGGCCGCACCCAACCCCGCCCCTCGCTCCACCGCCGGCAGCTTCTACCTGACGGACCAAGAGCTGCTCAAGCTCCAGGGCCGCAGCAACGACGGCGAAGTGGACTGACCGACCCGCGCGCTAGCTGGAGCCGAGCGCGAGCACGAAGCGGCTGCCCTTCGGCTCCGCGGGCTCCACCCATGCCCTGCCGCCGTGAGCCTCGGCAATGTGCTTGACCAGCGCCAGACCGATGCCGCTACCACGCACTCGACCATCCTGCGCGGTCTGGGCGCGCACGAAGCGTTCCCAGATACGCTTGCGATCCTCGGCGGGGATCCCCGGTCCGGCGTCGGTGACCTCGACGCGCAGCTCACCCTCCACGCGACGCGCGTGAACCGTGACGCGCTCGCTCTCGGGCGCGTACTTGAGCGCGTTGTCGACCAGGTTGATCACGGCTATCTCCACGGCCCGCTGGTCCAAGAGCGCGTCGTCGACGTCGGGGTCGACGTCGAGCACGAGCTCGACCCCGCCGCGCTGGGCGCGCACCCGGCACGCCTCCACCGCACGCTGCACCACCTGGCCCACGTTGGCGCGGGTGAAGTCGTAGGCCGCCTTGCCGCGCTCCACCTTGGCGAAGTCCAGCACGTTCTCGATCAGCGCCGCCAGCCGCTCGCTCTCCGAGACGATGATGTCCAAGTACTGCGCTCGCTTCTCTTCGTTCTCGACACGCCCACTCTGGAGCAGTTCGCCGAACATGCGCACGAGGGACAGCGGTGTCTTGAGCTCGTGGGACACGTTGGCCACGAAGTCGCTCTTCAAGTTGGAGAGCTTGCGCTCGCGTGCCGCCGCCACGAGCACGACCGTCAGCCCCGCGATCACGACGAGCCACGACAAGCCCACCAGCGCCATCTCCAGCCTGCGACGACGGGCGACCGCCGCCGTCAAACCCTCCGCCGAGATCAGCGTGACGTTGAGGCGCCACTTGTACAGCGTGGTGTCGAACCGTCGTCCGAGGGTGAAGCCTCCGCGACTGAGGGACGGGCCGAAGACGATGCGCCCATCAGCATCGACGACGTTGACGCGGCTGTGCGGGTCGCGATCCGAGTAGAGCCGCGGAAAGACGTCGTGCACGATGCGAGGGACGTCATGCCACGCGACGAGCAAGTGGCGGCGCCCTTTGAGGTCCCGCTGCCAGTAGCTGAGCAGGTAGCTCTGCCCCGCGTGGGTCGTGTGCAAGTGACGCAGCTCGGCGCGAGGCTCGCGCCCCAGGTCCATCTCCGGCAGCAAGACGTACACGAGCCTGCGGCGAAAGTCTTCGGCCTCGGGCGCGGGTGCTCGCGAGGCGAACCCGACGATCTCGCGGCCCTGTGAGGCGAGGTCCACCAGCAGGACCCCCCGCACGGTCGGCGTCTGGCGCGCCGCGACCGCGAGCCAGTCGGCTCCGAAGCGGAAGCGCTCCTCCAGATCCACCAGCGCGAGCACCGCGTTGTCTTGCTCGATGAGGCTCTTGTCGAGCCGGTCGGCCTTTTCGTTGGCGAGGGTGAGCGTCGCCTCCACGACCGACTGTTCGCGCAGCTTCTCGAGCTGGAAGCTGTTGCGGAAGGTGACGCCGAGCAGCACGATGAGCGCCACCACCACGGCGGGTATCCACAAGAACGGCAGGAGCCGCTCCCGACGAGGACGCTCGGACATCGGCGCCAAGCGTAGTGCAGGCGGCGGCCGCAGCCCAATCGTCCCCGTGTCGGACCGACCAGACGTCGATCTCAGCCTTTGGGCAGCACGACCTCTGCGTCGAGCACGACCGGACGCGCCGCGAGGAACTCGGCAAACTGCTCGCAAATGTAGTCGAGGGCGTGAGCTTCGTTCTCCGAGTACCCTCCGCCGCCGCTCGGGTTCGCCAGCTCGATGGCGCCCAGGTAACGACCACCGATCTGGACGGGACCGAAGGCCGCCGCAGTTGGCACGTTGCCGAGCTTGTCCCAGCGGCTGCCCAGGTAAGCCTCGTCAGGAGCGCCCACGAGGGTGGTGCGCGAGCGACGCATGGCTCGCACCAAGAAGGGGTGCGTGTCCGCCGTGCGGTGCAAAATCAACTGTTCGGGCTGCGCACCGAGTGCCCGGACGACGATGAAGTCACGTGAGTTGATGTCGAACACGTGCACGATGACGGCATCGCTGGGCAGCATCTTTTGGATGACGCCCAGCACGAACTCCACGCCGCTGACCATGTCGGGCATGAAGTGAAGCTCGTGCATGCTCTCGAACAACTCCCCGATCAGATCTTCGTCGGCGCGTCGCTTGCCGCGCTGAAGCGCACGTGACGAGGGCGGCGGGGGCTCGCTCGGGAGCCCGGCGGGCGGGCGCTCCGAGCGCTTCGTGCGGGGCGCCTCCGCCGCGCCGAGCTCCGAGGGCGGAATGCTCACCGGCTCGGCAGGCCCCACCTCGACCGACGGACCCTCGGAGACGGGCGCCGGTTCCTCGGCGGGCGGCGCCGGCTCCTGCGCGGGCGGCGGCGGCTCCTCGGGCGGCATTTCCGACGGGGGCAGGCTGACGGGCTCCGCGGGTCCGAAGTCGACGGAGGGCGGACCGTCCGCCGGACCCGACGCTGGAGCCTCGCTCGGCGCCGGTGGTGGTGGTCGGGAGGAAGGCCGGGCCGCGGTGAGCGGAGCGACGCTGGGGCTCGCCGGAGGCTGCCAGTCGGGACGCGGCGGGACGCTCGGCGCGGCGGCCGGTTCAGACGCCGCGGGTGCAGACGCCGCGGGTGCAGGCGCCGCGGGCGCAGACGCCGCGGGCGCAGGTGCAGGCGCCGCTGGCTGCACGCTAGAGCGCGCCGACGACGGTTCGCTGGTCGTCACCAGCGGATCACCGCGCCAGTCCTTCCAGATCAAAGTCGCGAGGGGCGCTCGCTCTGGACGTCGCTCGAAGACGTGATCGAACACGGCCAGCTGGATGTACTTGCGCTCGGTGCGCTCACGGATCGCTCGCGTCAGCTCGGCGTATTGCTCCCAGAGCAGGAGCTTGGCCGCGCTCACCGTGGTGCCAGGCTCGACGGCGTAGGCGTACTCCCGGTACAACATCGGCGCCTGCTCGGTCGGCTCGTCCTCGCGCTTGCGTAGGACTTGGTGAGCGGGCGCGGTCGCGGCTTGGAGGCTGCGCTGCGTCGGATGGGTGGACGGCCGCGGCTGCGCACCCGACGCCGCGCGCTCGAACGGCGACTGGGGCGGTTCGGGCTTCGACTCGGGTTTCGGCTCGGGCTTCGGCTCGATGGGCGGCGACCGCGTCGCCTCCGGCGCCGACGTGACGGGTGCGTCGCTCGATGCAGCCGGGGCCGCGCTTGGCCGCGGCACCTCGTCGTCGGGCACGCGAAGCACCGGACGGGACGGCTTGCGGGCGGGCTCGGGCTCGGGCGCCTTCGGCGGAGGCTCCGCGGGCGTGATGAGCATCGGCTCCGTGGACGGGATGTCCGACGACGGTGGCGCGAGCATCGGATCGGTGGCTGCCGGCTCGCTCAGCGGCGCCGCCGACGCCAGCGGCAGGGTGTTGGGCGGCGGCTCGACCACCCGAGGCTCGATGAGCGGCGCGTCGAGCGGCGCCTTCGCCACGACGTAGCGCAGCTTCTGCTTGGAATCGACGGCACGGTAACCGTCATCGAGCAGCTCGATGGAGAACTTCGACAGCGGGCCGGCGTCACCGCGACGCTTACGCACCTCCTGCAGAGCCGCCTGCCACTGCTTGGCGTCCAAGCAGTACTTCTCGACCTCCGCTTCCTGCCCCACACGGGAGACTTCGACGAACCAGCGCATGCGTTTAGGTGTGGGGCTCCGCTCGCCTTGGCTCACCGGAAGCGCGAGAGGCGGGTAGTAGAGCGTTTCCTCCCGCGCACCGCAACCCCGGATCCGCCAGGCTGCGCCGCCGCCGACCCGGGCAGCGACGGGAGCCTCGCGCCGCCCGGCGAACCCGCGTATCTTGCGCCGCGACTGGTGACCGCCGAGACAAGCTCCAAGGCCCGCCGGCTGGGCGAACCGCTGCTCTACGCCCTGTACGCCGGCGCGCTGACGCTCTACGTCGCGTGCCTGTTCTACGCCTCGATCCGGGCGCAGACCACGCTCACTTCGGATCTGCCGCTGGCGCGTGCCGGCGAGTGGTCGGCGCCGCTGGACGACGTCTTCATCCACTTCGACTTCGCGCGCGCCGCGGCGCGCGGGTATCCGTTCCAGTGGAGCGAGGGCAACGGCTATTCGAGCGGCGGCACCAGCCTGCTGTACCCCTGGGTCCTGGCGCTCGGCTACTGGGTCGGCTTCCGGGAGCTCAGCCTGATGGTCTGGGCCGGCATCGTGGCTTGCGTCTGCACCTTCGCGCTGCTGCTGGGAGCGCGGCGCCTGCTACGGGACTTCCCCCGTTGGACGAGCTACCTCGTGCCGCCGGCCCTCCTCGGCATCGGCGTACTGGACTGGTCGCTGTTCAGCGGCATGGAGGTCGCCCTGTTCCTGGGCCTCTGGACCGCCGCGTTGGTCGCCTGGGACGATTTGCTGCGCGGGCCTCCCGGCCTGGCGCCACCGTCAGGGTCCGGGCCGGCGTGGCTCTTGGGGCTGTGGGGCGCACTGCTGGTGGCGACCCGACCCGAGGCCGCGGTGCTCGTGTTCTTGTTCGGCACCTCGGCGGCCTGGGTGCACTGGCGCAGGCGCGGAGCCCGCCGCGCGCTGGTCACCCTGCTGGCGACGGGTCTGCCGGGGGCGCTGGTGATCGGCGCTCAGTCTCTCGCCAACCTGGCGCTGACCGGGGAGACCACCGCCGCGGGTGCGCTGGTCAAGCTCGAGCTGCACCATCCCCACCTGTCCCGCGCCCAGGTATGGGACGCCTGGTGGTTTCACGTCCGCTACCAGTTCATGCGCGTCGGCGACTACCACCTGTCCACCGTTCGCGGCCTGGGATTCTTGCCCTTGCTGCTGGCGGCGGTCACCTTGCTGTCCCGGCGCACCCGCGGCGTCGGCGCGCTGCTCATCACGAGCGCGATTGGCTGGGTAGCCATCGTGGCGCTCAATGGGCAGGTGCGCTGGCAGAACGAGCGCTACACGATGCCCGCGCTGACGTGGATCCTGCTCGCCGCGGTCGTGGGCACTGCGGTGCTGCTGACGCACCGGCCGGCGCTCGGCGCCCGAGGTCGCTGGCTGCGCTGGGGCACGGTGGTCGCCGCGGTCGCCGCGGTCGGCTCGTTCGCTTGGTTTCAACGCCCCAAGTTCCGCGACCAGCTGTGGTTCTTTGGTCGAGCCTCGCGCAACATCCGCGACCAGCACGTACGCACCGGCCGGCTGCTGAGCGCGATGCAGCCACCACCCGCGCGAGTGCTGGTGGGCGACGCGGGCGCGATCCCCTACCTCGCCGACCGCCCCGCGTTGGACATCATCGGGCTGGGCGGATTCCGTGGCTTGCCCTTCGCTCGCGCGACTCGGCAGCACGTGGGGGCGGCCATCGAGCTCCTCGAGCGCATGCCCGCCGCCGAGCGCCCGGACCTGCTGGCCATCTACCCCTCCTGGTGGGGCACCTTTCCGCTCTGGTTCGGCGACGTGATCGCCGAAGTGCCGGTGACCGGGAACGTGATCTGCGGCGGCGCGTCGAAGGTCCTCTACCGGCCGCGCTGGGAAGCCCTGGAAGGTAGCGGCGCTCCGTTCGAAATACGCGAGGGCGAGCGCGTCGCGGCCGCGGTCGACGTCGCGGATCTGCTGAGCGAAGCGGAGGGCGCCTACGAGCTGGACGCCACGGGCTACATCGAAATGAAGCTGCTGGCCCACCCCGCCCTGCCCGCCCGGGACGTGTGGGACGCAGGGCGCATCGCGCCCCAAGGCAGCCGGCATCGCCTTCGGTTCAGCGGGCTGAGTCCTCAGCGCGCCCTGCGCGTCGTGCTGCGCGTGGCACCCGCGCAGAGCAGCGCGGTGACGTTGACCATCGCCGGGCACGAACCCATCGAGCTGGAGCTGGAGCCGACCGAGGGCTGGCGCGAGCTCGGCGCCAGCATCCCCGAGAGCGCAGTCAGCGAGTCCCTCGAGCTCGACATCCACGCGCTGCGCGGGGAGCACGTGCTCTACCACGTGTTCGCCATCCAGGGAGACTGACGGCGGGTGAACCCGGGACTGTCGAGCTTCGGCACGCCTCCCGACGCGACGGCGTGGGGAGCGCTCGGCTTGGCCGTGCTCGTGACGGCGGTGGCGCTGCAGCCCAAGCCGCGCCGACAGCTCGTCGTCGCCTGGCTGACGACCCACCCGCGACGCACGGTCTGGGCGCTCGCGCTCGGCGCCGCTCTGCTCTCGTGGCTCTGGATCGTGGTCTATCTGCGCGGCGGCCCCCGCATCATCGACGCCACCGCCTACTACCTCCAGGGCCGCATGCTCGCCGCGGGACAGCTGGTGTTCGAGCCCGTCGGGGGCTTGGGCTCGCACCAGGGCCGCTTCCTGATCGCGCCGCCGGATCGAGACGTGCTCGGGGTGATCTTCCCGCCCGGCTACCCCGCGTTGTTGGCGCTCGCGTTCCTGCTCGGGCACCCGCTGGCGCTGGGACCCGTGCTGGCAGCGCTCTTGGTCGTGGTCACCTACGAGCTGGCGCTGAAGTGCTTCGACGACCCGCGGGCAGCGCTGCTGGCCGCCGCGCTCTCCGCGTGCTGCGGCGCGCTGCGCTACCACACCGCCGACACCATGTCGCATGGGTCCAGTGCGCTGCTGCTGGCCGCCGCGCTGCTCGCGAGCCTGTCGCGACCTCGCTGGGGCCTCGCCGCCGGCCTGTGTCTGGGCTGGCTCGCAGCCACGCGACCGGTGACCGCCGCGGTCGGCTTGTTGCTGGTGTTGGTGTCGGCGCGGTCACGGCCAGCGTTCTGGTGGCGGGCGGCCATCGGGCTGGTGCCTGGGGTCACCCTGTTGCTCGCGCACCAACGCGCGCTGACCGGCGCCTGGCTCGAGTCGAGCCAGCGGCGCTACTACGCGCTCGCGGACAGCCCACCGGGCTGCTTTCGCTATGGCTTCGGCGACGACGTGGGGTGCCGCTTCGAGCACGGCGAGTTCGTCAGCCGCTACCTGGACGGCGGCTACGGCCCACTCGAGGCGCTGGGCACCACCGGGCGCCGGCTGCTGTGGCACGCGCTCGACGTCGGCAACGCCGAGCCCCTGGCGTGGCTGCTGCTCTTGGGGGTGGTGCTCGGGCTGCGGCTGCCAGCCGTGCGGCTGCTCGGCCTGGGCGTCGTCGCCATCGTCATCGGCTACGCCCCGTTCTACTTCGACGGCAGCTATCCGGGGGGCGGCGCGCGTCTGTTCGCAGACGTCCTGCCGCTCGAGCACGCGCTGCTCGGCTGGACGCTGCTCCGACTCCGAGTCGCGCGCTGGGCGCTGCCCGTCAGCCTCCTCGGGTTCGCCGTGCGCGCCAGCTACGGGCACGTCGGGCTGCGAGAGCGCGAGGGTGGCCGACCCCTGTTCGAGCCGGCGGCCCTGGCGGCGGCTGCCCCCCGGGGGTTGCTCTTCGTGGACACCGACCATGGCTACCTGCTCGCGCAGGATCCGAGCCAGCGCGATCCGAACCAGGGCTGGGTGACGGCGCGCCGGCGGGGGGACACCCAAGACGGCAGCCTGTGGAACGCGCTCGGCCGACCGCCGGCGTTCGTCTATCGACACGACTTCGGGGGAGGTCCTCCGAGTGTCGCGCGGTGGCAACCTGCCGAGTCGGCCCGGATCGAGGCGGAGACCCTGTGGCCCCTGCGCTCGGTCATTCGCGGCAGCGCTCACCCCGCGCCCGGGGGGGCCTGCACCAACGGTCGGGTCCTGCGGGTGTGGGGCGACGAGCAGGGCGGAGCGGTCGTTTCGCTGGCTCCGGTCCCGCCGGCGAGGGCCGGGCTGAGCCTGTGGTGGCACCCCCGAGAGAGCGGCAAAGTGACGGTCAAGGCGACCTGGAGCGGCGCCCGACGCGAGGATGAAATCAACGTAATTTCAGGCACTTGCTTCATGACACCGGTCGACCCTGGAGCAGGCCCCGAGGAGGGGGGCGCGCTGCGGCTCGAGCTGTCCGGTGCAGGGCTCGACCTCGACGCCCTCGAGCTGACCCCTCGCTGAAAAGGCGTTGACAATTGAGGCGTTAGGAAAAACCATCAGGCAGATCGTCGAAGGGCGGAGCCACCCATGGGGATGACCAAGAGCGAGCTGATTGAGGCCATTGCGGCTCGCGGAGAGCTGACGAAGGCTCGCGCCGAGCAGGTGGTCAACTGCGTGTTCGACGCGATGACCGAAGCGCTTCAGCGCGGCGAAGGTATTGAAATCCGTGGCTTCGGCAGCTTCACCGTGCGGCCCTACAAGCCCTACGCGGGGCGCAACCCGCGCACCGGTCAGCCCGTGCCCGTGCCGGCCAAGCGCTTGCCGTTCTTCAAGGTCGGCAAGGAGCTCAAGGAGCTCGTCAACAACAGCCGCCACATCGCGCTCGTGGACGACGACGACGACGACAACCACGACGACTGATCGCGCCGACTGCGCGGGCTTTGGTCGCGGACCCTCGCCTGCGCTATGAGGGCCCCGTGAGTCCCGAAGACCAGCTCGCCGAGATCGCACGCGGAGTCGTGGACCTTCATCAGCGAGCCGAGCTGCTCGAGCGGCTGTCGAGCGGGCGACCCCTCCGTGTCAAAGCCGGCTTCGATCCGACCCGTCCGGACCTGCACCTCGGTCACACCGTGCTGATGCAGAAGATGAAGACGTTCCAGGATTTGGGCCACGAGGTCACGTTCCTGATCGGCGACTTCACCGCCATGGTCGGCGACCCGACGGGTCAGAACGACATGCGGCCGCGGCTGACGCGCGAGGAGGTGCTGGCCTCGGCAAAAACCTATACGGAACAGGCATTCAAGGTGCTGGACGAAGGGCGAACCACCGTCCGCTACAACAGCGAGTGGCTGGCCGGGCTGTCGCTGGACAAGGTCATCGAGCTGGCCGCTCGGCGCACCGTGGCACGGACCCTGGAGCGCCGGGACTTCCGCGAACGGCTGGACAACCATCGCGACATCTACTTGCACGAGTTCCTCTACCCGCTGCTCCAGGGCTACGACTCGGTCGCGCTCGAGAGCGACGTGGAGCTCGGCGGCACGGACCAGCTGTTCAACCTGATGGTCGGCCGCGACCTGATGCAACGCTACGGCCTGCCGCCGCAGATCGTGATCACGACTCCCATCCTGGAGGGTATCGACGCGCGGCTCCAGGATGGCGCGGTCGTGGGCAAGAAGATGAGCAAGTCGGCGGGCAACGCCATCGGGCTGCTGGAACCTCCGACCGAGATGTTCCGTAAGTGCATGCAGATCGACGACGCGGTCGTGTGGAGATTCTTCGAGCTGCTCTCGGCCAAGAGCACCGCGGAGATCGAGGCCATCCGCGCGGCGGGCGACCCGCTCGCCGCGAAGTCTGCGCTGGCGCTCGAGCTGGTGGCCCGCTTTCAAGGTCAGGAGGCAGCCGAGCGCGCGCGCGACACCTTCGAGGCCACCTACCTCGGGCGCGGAGTCCCGAGGGACGTGGCGGAGATCACCCTCGCGCCAGAGGGGGAGGGGCTGCTCCTGGCCAAGGCGCTGCAGCTCGCGGGGCTCACCAGCTCGGGTGGCGAGGCGCGTCGGCTGATTCAACAGGGCGGGGTCGAGCTCGATGGCAGCCGCGTCAGCGATCCGTACTCGAGGCTGTCAGCGGGCAGCGAGCACTTGGTGCGGGTCGGCTCGAAGAAGCGGCGCTTTTGCCGGATCCGCGTCGCGCCGTGACTCGCTGGCGCGCGCTGTGGCCCGCCGGGCTGGCTCTCGCGATCGCGAGCTGCGGGGGGCAGACCCCTGCGCCTCGGCCGCCGGCTGCGGCGCCTGAGGCCACCCTGCACGCGGGGCCCCTCACGGACTACGTCCCTGCCGCCGGGCTGCGCTGGATGGTGGTCGTGCGCCCGGACGCGCTGCTGGGCTCGCGGGAGCTCCGCACCGCGCTCGAGCTCGTCATTCCGAGCGAGCAGCGTCGCGCCTTTGCCCAGAGCAGCGGCGTAGCGCTGGAGAGCACGACCCACGCCGTCGTGGCCGGATTCGACTTCGCTACGGTGTACTTCGCGAGGACGCCTGCGGGAGCGACGGTCGAAGAGCGCTTCAGCGAGCGCTTGGTCACCACACCGAAGGTGGCGTCGCCGCACTCCCGTCTGCGCCGAGTCACTGGCGTGATCGGTCAGACGCCGCAGACTCTGCTGCTCCTGGACGACGAGTGGATCGCGGTCTCGGTGGGCTCTGCGCTGCCCGCGCGCGCGGCCGAGGCCTTCGCGCTGGGCAGGTTGAAGAAGAGTCCGCCCGCGCTGCGAGGCGCCGCGCTCGCGGAGCTACCGCCGGCGATGTTGGAGGAGCCCGTGGCCTTCTACGCGCCGGGCCCGTTCGATACGAGCTGGGCGAAGGGAGCGCGCGGGCTGCTCGAGTCGGCCACGGCGCTGGGCGTCACCGCGCGCCCCGTCTCCCCCGAGCAGCTGGACGTGACGGTGTACCTCGCCGGCGAGTGGCCCGAGCCGGACGCGGCCTCGCGATTGAGGGAGGCCTGGGAGGACCTGGCCCAAGACTCGCTGGGCCGGCTGCTCGCGCTGGACGAGCCGAGCGAGGCGCCGCGCACGAGCGGCACGAGTACCCTGCTCGTGTTGCGCACCCGGCTGGCGGCTCGACCCCTGGCCCAGGGCCTGAAAGCCGCGGTCAGCGCCGAGGTATCGGAAATCCTGGAGCTCGGCCACCCTGCGAAAAACAGGAAGTGATTTCACCCATTTATGGCTCAACTTGCCGATTGACCCCGAAGTCGGGACGGTGGTAGGAGGCGCGGTCCTCGAGGGCGGATGCCCCCGGGGCAGAGCAGGAGCATAGATGGAATCCCAGGTCAGCACGCAGCCGCGTCGTCCCTTCAAGAGCGGGGAGATGGCGGTGCACCCGGCCCACGGAGTAGGGGAAATGGTCGGCGTGGAGCAGCGCGACCTCGGCGGTCACCCAGCGCAGGTCTACGTCATCAAGATCATCGACACGGGTCTGAAGGTCATGGTGCCCGTGGACGCCGCAGAGCGGGTCGGCCTCCGACCCGTGATGAAGAAGCGGGAAGCGGACAAGATCATCGACATCCTGCGCGCGCCCGAGGTGGCGGTCGACGTCCAGCCCTGGAACCGTCGCTTCCGCGCCTACACGGAGATGCTCAAGAGCGGTCTACCCGCGGAGATCGCCAAGGTGCTGCGCGACATGTACCGCCTCAAGTTCGACAAAGACCTGTCCTTCGGCGAGCGGCGCCTGCTCGATCAAGCTCGCAGTCTGCTGATCCAAGAGCTCGCCCTCGCCAAGAAGGTGACTCGGGCCACCATCGAGACCGAGATTCAGGAGATCTTCTCGGCGTGAAGATCTACACGCGCACCGGTGACGCAGGCCAGACGGGTCTGTTTGGTGGTGCGCGCGTGGACAAAGACGACGCGTCGGTGGACGCCTACGGCACGGTGGACGAGGTAAACGCCGTGATCGGCCTGGCGCGCAGCGCAGCGCTCGCCTCGGAGCTCGACACCGTACTCGAGCAGATCCAGTCGGATCTGTTCGCGATCGGCGCGGAGCTCGCCACCGCGGCGGGCAAGGAAGACAAACTGAAGCTAGCCTTGATCTCCAGCGATGACGTGACGCGTCTCGAGCACGCGATCGACGCGGCCGAGGTTGGGCTCGCCGAGCTGAAGACCTTCGTCCTGCCGGGCGGGACCCAAGGCGCGGCCGCGCTGCACCTCGCCCGAACCGTATGCCGACGCGCGGAGCGACGCGTGCTTACCGCGAGCAAGACCCGAGCGATACGGCACGAGCTCATCGTGTACCTCAACCGACTGAGCGACCTGCTCTTCACGTTGGCTCGCCGCGCCAACCACCTCGCCGGCGTCGCGGACGTCCCCTGGAGCGCCCGCGTCCGCTGACGCTCAGAGCGCGAGCCGCTGCGGAGCGGCGATCTCTTCCCGAACGCCGAAGCGACCGCGGTCGTCCCGCGTCAGACGCGCGAGAGCCACCTCCGGATCGTGCGTGAAGAACAGTCGAGCGTCGCGACCGAGCAGCTCGCCGAGCAGCCGCTCCTTCTCGTCGATCAAGCGCTCGGCGAAGCGGTCGTAACCCATGGTGATAGGCAGATGGACCCAGGCGCGACCCGGGATCAGGTCCGCGGCGAACAACACGCAGCCCTCGGCGCTCGCCACCTCCGTCAGCATCAGCCCGGGGGTGTGACCCTCCGAGTAGTGGAGTCGATAGTCCGCACCCAGCGTGTCCGAGCGTTCACCGTCGATCAGCTCGAGCCGACCCGATGCCTCGAGCAGCGGCTGCAGCTCGGGGATGAACGACGCGCGGTCGCGCGAGTGGGGCGAGACTGCTCGCTCCCAGGCCGTCCGCGACACGAGGAAGCGAGCCTTGGGAAACAGCAGCGACGCCGGCTTTCCGTCCTCCCACGCCTCGAGCAGCCCGCCAGCGTGGTCGAAGTGCAGGTGGCTGAGCACCACCACGTCGATGTCAGCGTGACTGAGCCCGAGCTCGGCCAGCGACTCGAGCAGCACGTGACGCTCCTCTTCGACCCCGAACCGCTCGCGCAGCGCCGGCGAGAAGAACGCGCCGATGCCGGACTCGAGCAGCACGATGCGCCCCGAATCCTCCTCGAGCAGCAAGGCGCGACAGGCGAGTCGGATGCGATTCTGATCGTCCGGAGGAGACCAGCGCTGCCACAGCGCGCGGGGGGCGTTGCCGAACATGGCGCCACCGTCGAGGCGCTGTGAGTTGCCGAGCACGGCCGAGAGTCGAGCCATCCCGAGCAGTGATAGAGCAAGACAGGGCGTTCGTCATCGGCTTGACGGCCGCCGAGGTATCACGAACAAACGAGCGGGTGTCACGGAGCGGCTCCCCGCAGGACCTGGCGGCTCTGCTCGCCGGTCGTCGCTTCGCGGCGCTGACCGGGGCGGGCTGCAGCACCGAGAGCGGGATCCCGGACTACCGCGGTCCAGAGACGCGCCGCCGCGCGACCAACCCCGTTCAAGCCCGCGAGTTTCTGCACAGCGCGCCGGCCCGCGCCCGCTATTGGGCGCGGTCCCTCGTCGGTTGGCCACGCCTGGCGGCCGCGCGGCCCAACCCCGCGCATCGCGCGCTCGCGGCGCTAGAGGACCTCGGGGCCATGCCAGGCGTCATCACCCAGAACGTGGACGGCCTGCACCAGGCCAGCGGAAGTCGACGCGTCATCGAGCTGCACGGTGCCCTGTCGCGGGTGCGCTGCCTGGTCTGTCAGCGGCTCGAGCCCCGCAGCGACGTCCAGCAGCGCATGCTCGAGGCCAACCCAGGCTTCAGCGAGACCTTCGCGGAGCAGGCGCCGGATGGCGACGCCGAGGTGCCCTCCGAGCTGCTGCTCACCTTCCGCGCGCCGAGCTGCCCCGCCTGTGGCGGAGCGCTGAAGCCGGACGTGGTGTTCTTCGGGGAGGGGGTTCCCCGGTCGGTGGTGGACGCGGCCTTCGACCTGCTCGACCAGGCCGAGGCGCTGCTGGTGGTGGGCTCCTCGCTCGCCGTCTACTCCGGGTTTCGCTTCGTCCGGCGGGCCCACGAGCGGGGTCTGCCCATTGGCATCGTCAATCTGGGGGTGTCCCGGGGGGATCCGGCGGCGAGCCTGCGGGTCGACGCCCACGCGGGGCAGGTGCTCCCCGAGCTTGCGCGGCGCCTCGCCGAGGCTGAACGGACGGCCACTCTGCATTTATTGAAGAAACCATGAGGGTGTTTGACGGATGTCGAGCTAGGTTCCGCCGCTCGAACCAAAGGGACTTCATGGCCAAGCTGACCGATCACATCGTCTTCAACGACCCCAAGCTCGCGCGCAAGTATGCCAACTCGCGCATTCCGATGGCAGACCTGTACGAGGCGTACTTCGACGGGGACATCGACATCCCGGGGGACATCTACGAGTTTCTGGAGAACCGCGAGCTGTTCGTGAAGAACACGCTCACCGCGCGCCACTTCAAGTGGGCGCTCACCAACTTCGTGCCCGAGGCCGTCATCCACTCGAAGGCCCAAGACGAGCGCATCGTGCGCGAGCACTACGACCGTGGCGACGACTTCTTTGGTTGGTTCCTCGGCGAGCGCATGATCTACACCTGCGCGTTCTTCGAGAACCCGAGCCAGTCGCTGGAGCAGGCTCAGGACAACAAGATGAACCTGGTCTGCAAGAAGCTCCAGCTCGATCCGGGCGAGCGCCTGCTCGACATCGGCTGCGGCTGGGGCACGCTGACCCGCCACGCGGCCAAGCACTACGGCGTCGACGCCACCGGCGTGACGATCTCCGAGAACCAGACCGCCTTCGGCAACCGCCGCATCCAGGAGTGGAACCTGCAGGACCGCGCGCGGATCCTGTGCAAGGACTACCGCGACATCCCGAACCAGAAGTTCGACAAGATCGTCAGCCTCGAGATGGTCGAGCACGTGGGCGTGAAGAACCTGCTCTCCTTCTACGAGCAGGTCGGCGACCTGCTGACGGACGAGGGCCTGTTCCTGCTGCAGTGGACGGGCCTGCGACGCGGCTTCCGCGCGGAGGACTTCATCTGGATCATGTTCATGGGCAAGTACATCTTCCCCGGAGCAGACGCGAGCCTGTGCCCCTCGGCCATGCTCAAGTTCATGGAGAAGGCCGGCTGGGAGACGCACAGCGTCGAGAACGTCAGCATGCACTACGGCTGGACGATCCGCCGCTGGCACGACAACTGGCTGTCCAACCGCGAAGCCGTCGTCGCCGCCTATGGCGAGCGTTGGTTCCGCATCTGGAACTTCTTCCTGGCGTGGTCCACGATCATCGCGCGTCAAGGCAACGCGGCGTGCTTCCAGGTCGTGCTGAACAAGAACCTGAACAGCTACGGCCGGACCCGCTGGATCGATCGCAACGCCACCATCCTCGGCGACCGAGAGTCGAACCTCTCGCCGCCCGGGGACGGCAAGTCGCCCAACGTCTGGAGCTGACGCTCCGGTCTGGAGCCAACGCTCCAGAGTGCTGCAAAGGCCGGTCGCGCCACGCTGGCGCCCCCGGCCTTTCGCGCGTCTGGCCCCGAGCCTCAACTCGCCGGCGTCTCGCTCTCGGCCTCGAGCTTGCCTGCGAGGTAGGCGTCCTCCAGCGACTTGCCGCGGCGGATCTCGAGCAGGCCGGCGCCCGCGTGCAACAAGTAGGGCACGACCGTGGCGTTGAGCGCCGGCGCGGTCCAGCTGCCCGAGCCGCGAACGACCAGGCTGGTCCCTTCCCAGGTCATCTCCAGCTCGGGGTGGCCCGCCGCGAGCGCCGAGAGCTCCACCGCGCTCTCGAGAGTGTAGCGAATCACCAGGCCCTGCTCGGTGACCTCCGCCATCGAGCCGCTCCGGGTGCAGCGCCCGCGCTCGATGAAGATCACGTGATCGCACAGCGCCTCGAGCTCGAGCAGGTTGTGCGAGCTGACGATCAGCGTGCGCTTGCCGCGGTGGGACGCGAACACCTCCCGCATGCGCACCACCAGCTCCGGGTCGAGTCCGCTGGTGGGCTCGTCGAGCAATACCAGATCCGGCTTGCCGAGCAGCGCCTGAGCGATACTGACGCGGCGCCTCATGCCATGGGACAGAGTCTTGATGCGCGCTGCCGCGCGCTCCGCGAGCGCGACCTCGGCGAGCCTCTCCTCTACCTCGCGAGCGGCTTCGGCGGCCGTCATGCCCTGCAGGCGAGCGTAGTGGGTGAGCAGCTGGGTGAGGGTGACGTGCGGGCTGAGCTCGCAGTCCTGCGGCAGCATGGTCAGCGTGCCGGGCGTCTCGTGCGGCCGCAGGGCTCCCCGACCGAGGATGTCCACATCGCCCGCATCCGGGCGGATCAAGCCGCCGATGATGCCGAAGGTCGTGGTCTTACCCGCGCCGTTTGGCCCCACGAAGCCGCAGATGGCGCCCTTCGGGACGCGCACGTCGAGGCCGTCGAGGGCCACGGTACGGCCGTAGCTCTTGCGCAGCCCGCGTAGCGTGAGGGCGAAGGTCATGCGTCCCTCGCCGAAAAACGCCAGAAGCCCAGCGCGAAGAAGCCCAGGCCAATGATGAGCAGGCCCGCCATGGCGCCCAGGCTCTGACCGAGCCCCGGGTGCCAGAGAGCGAGGTGGTGGCCGTTCGGGAAGAGCTTGACCAACGCACCGAACAGCTCGGGCGCTGACTCCTCGATGGGCTCGGCGGACAACACTCGACCCCCGAGGGAGCAGAGGAACATGATGGCGAGAGCGAGACCGCCCGCGCGCGCGTGCGTGCGCGTGAGCTGCGAGGCGCACATGACCATCCCCAGGTAGGCGAAGCTGTAGACGATGGCGCGCCCCGAGATGCGCAGCAGCCACAGGGCGGTGTCACCCGCCGGCATGCCGTCCAGCCACACGAGGCCCATCACGAAGCAGCCGAGTGCGCCGACGAGCACCCCGAGGGACATCAGCGTCGTCTGACCGACCAGCTTGCCGAACGCCCAGCTGAAGCGATCCGTTCGGAACAGGGAATAGCGCACGCTGCCGCTGGATACGTCGCCCGCGACGGCGTCCGCCGAGGTGAAGAGCACCAGCAAGGGTACGAAGTTCATGGCCAGCCAGCCGTAGAACAGCGCCAGCGGCGGAATGGTGACGATGGCGCCGGCGACGTCGGCGTCCCCAGCCAAGGCGCCGACCAAGCGCGTCATGCCGGGGCTGGCCATCAGCTCCTTCACGTCCACCGCCTGACCCACCTGCTCCTCCAGCCGCTCGCGGATCACACTGAGCACGCGGATGAAGATCGCCGACGCGCCGAGGGCTCCGAGCAGATAGAGCGCCAAGAGCACCACGGCCTTGCGGGAACGGAGCGACTCCAGCAGGTCGAAGCTGGCCACGAGGCGAATGCTCTGAGCGCGGGTCATGGCGAGGCGCGGCGGACTCTACACCTGTCTGGGGTCCGAGTCCGAGCCCACAAGTGCCGAGCAATGTCCGTGAGTCAGTGTGAAGAAGTGTTGCCCAGGCGCCTTTGGGGGTGTCGCCGCGGCCCGGTGCCCTACACTGAGGGTCATGCAGCGAAAGTTCCGGGTCCCAAGCCGCACCAGCCGTCTCCTCCTGGGGGCCGGCGCCATTTCTTTGCTCGGCGTCGCCGCTTGCGCGGCCAGCGTGGACGAGCGCGCCTCCCGCGAGGACGAGGCCGCTGCCCAGGAGCTCGTCAGTTCGGCGCGCGAGCGCTATCGCGATCCGGTGCGGGTGGTGATCAGCACCGTCCGCGAGCATGGCAGCCTCACGCCGCAGCAGGCTCGCCAGCTGACCGTGATCACGAACGAGCTGACCGAGGAGCGCGTGAGTCGGCGTCAGGTGCGCGAGCAGATGCGCGCGTCTGCGGTGAACGTGGTTCGCTCGGGCAACGCTCGGACCGCGCAGTTCGACGAATCCGTCGACGAGGCCGTACGCACGGCCGAGGCGCGCCTGGTGCAGAGCGCCAACGCGCTGGAGGAGGTGCACGCATTGCTCGAGCCCGAGCAGCGTAAGGCGGTAGGCACGGCCCTGCGCGCGCAGGTCGAGGAGCGCTTCGCCCAAGGACGGGGCGGCAAGCGAATGCGTGAAGGCTTCGACCGCGCCGCGGCCTACCTGATGCTCTCCACCTTTCAGGTCGACAAGCTGAAGGAGATGCAGAAGGAGTTGTTCGGCGAGACGGAACGCCTGCGCCCGAGCCGCGCCGAGGTGTTGGCGCTGGTGGACGCCTTCGAGGGCGAAGACTTCCGCTCTGCGCTCGACAGCTTGCGCGTCAGTAAGACCGCCCTCCTGCGCAAGCGCATGGCGCGAGCCTCGGAGCGAACGCAGACCGCGCTCACCCTGCTCACCGCAGAGCAGCGCGACCTGCTCGCGGACATGATCCAAGAAGGCCCGCGCAAGGTGCTGTTCGGCGAGTCCACGCCGACCGAGTCGGCGGATTGCCACTGAAGGGCTGTCCGGAGTTGACCCAGTTCGCGCCGGCGGAGCCGGCCCGCGTGGGGCTCCGCCCCGACGAATTCACTTCGGCGGGGCGGGGAGGCGCGTGCCTCCCCGGTGAGAGAATGAAAGAGCTGTCGATCACTCGACAGCTCTCGAGGTCTGCCCAGAGCGGCGGTCACCCCGGCACGACAGGCATCATCGCCGTGCCCGAGGTGCCGCGGCCAGCGCCGCCAGCCCCGGGGGGCGCCTGGCCAGTCGGCGGGGGCGTTCGCCGCAGCGCTGCCCAGGCTCGATAGCCCCGCAGGAGCGCGGCCGTGAGCTTCGCGGGCTCGAGCCGTTGTTCGCGCCCGGTGACGTTCGAGCCCCGGCCGCTGATTTCCACGCACGGGCTCGTGGCGAAGCGCAGGAACAGGGAGCGCGGTCCCGCCCGGTGCTTGGTCAGACGCGGAAACGCATAGCCCATGCGCCCCAGGATCCGCTGGCCGGCGTCAGCGGGCAGCTCCTCGGTTCGCCGATCCGCCAGCCGCAGCTCCACCAGATCGACGAACTTTCGCTTCACCTTGACGTAGCGCGGCTTCGACCGCCTCCGCTCGGTGGCGCGGATCGCGGCGACGAGCCGCGCACGGGTACCGTCCATCAGCACCGCGTCGATACGAAGCCAGTCGTGCCGGCGCAGCTCTGCGCGGTTTGGCAGGGTGGTGGCTCGAGCGGTCGTGTGCGCAGCGAACGACACGAACAAGTGCAGCGGCGCCGCGGGCTTCGCGTCGCGCCCCAAGACCTCCAGCGCCCGTCGCGCGATGGCGAGCTTCTCGGGCTCGAGGTGGCGAGCCGTCACGCGACTGCGCCGCACGAGGCAGTAGATGAACCACAGGAGCACGAGCAGACCGAACACCGTGCCCGCGCCGACCCCAAGCAAACTGAAAAGGGCGGTCAGCTCGTAGTCGGGCAGCTGGGACTCGAGGACGGCGCCAAACACAGCGGCGAGGAAGGTGATGCCCAAGAACGCGATCGGCACGCCCAGGAGCAAGAAGAGAAAGCTCCACAGCGCGCGGCTCCCCCACTTGGAGCGCTCCTTCTTCTTGGCCTCGGAGTCGCGAGCGAGGTGATCGAGCTGCGCGAGCGCCTGGTGGGGCGCGGCGGTGAGCTGCAGCTGCAGGGGATCGCTTCCGGTGCCGAGCACGTTCGGCGATGATAGTCCGCCCTTCGGGTTTCCCGGCGGCTCCTGTGAGCGCCCCCCCGGAAAGTCCGAGGAATCTGGCGGCGGAGCGCGGGGGCCATCTCGGGCGATTCGCCCGGGGCCAAGCTTTGCTAGCGTCCCGGACCGCTCAGGAGGAATCGTCATGGCCGCTCGCTCCCCGCTGTTAGGTGCCTTCACCCTCATTGCCGCGCTGCTGGCGTGCAAGTCGTCCGACAAGCCCAGCACCGAGACCCAGCCCGTCGCGCCGGGCGTGGCGCCCGTCGCCGCAGCAGGCGAGGTCACGTTCACCCGCGTCGTGCCCAAGGCGGGTACCAAGGCGACCGTCACCCGCAAGACGAACATGAAGTTCACGATGAGCGGCAAGGTGGTGCGCGAGACCACGACGGCCGAGAGCGTCTTCTTGGTGAAGTCCTCCGACGACTTCCGCATCACGCGGGCGGAGATCGACGTGAAGGAGCTGTACACGACTTCGCAAGAGGGAACCGGTGCAGAGAAGAAGTCGGTGAGCCCCCTAGCGGGCTCGCGCTACGTCGTCACCCGCTACGACGACGGCAACCTGGGCGCCGTGGACGGCGGAGGGAGCAAGGTCGCGTCCACGACGCTGAAGCTCATCAAGGACGAGTTCGGTGGCGTGTTCGAGAAGAGCAACGACGGTGCGTTCCTGCCGGATCGACCGGTCAAGCTCGAGGAGAAGCTCACGCCGTCGTCCGACGCCCTGCTCAAGACCCTGGGCTTGAAGGACGACGGCAAGGCGGTGTTCGACGGCGCCGAGTTCTTCCTGCGGAAGTCCGAGGCCGCGCACGCCACCTTCGACACGACCATGACCCTGACCCAGGACATCGGCAGCGGCATGCGCCTGCGGGTCAAGTTCAAGGGCGATCTGGTGCTGCGGCCGGACGTCACCTGGGCGACCTCCGTCGAGCTGAAGGGGCCGCTCACGCTGCTCGATCGCAAGGGAGACGAGAAGGGCTCGGGCGAGTTCTCGCTGTCCATCAACCAGACCTTCGAGTGACGCCGCATGCGGTGTCAGTGCAAGACCGGGGTACTGTTCGATCACCCGTGTCGCGACGCGGCGACGACCCGCTGCTCCGCGTGCGGCCGCGGGACTTGCGCCGTGCACATCCGCGCCACCGCCGCGGGGCCGCGCTGCGTGCCCTGCCTGCGTCAGGCGCTACGGGATCGCCAGGCTCGCGGCCACTTCGCGTTCTTGCGCGATGACCCCTACTTCTACTGGTACTTCTCCGGCGGCAACGACGACGCCGCCTACGACGAGTACGACTACCAGCTGTTCGACGAGCGAGGCGGGCACGACGACGCGGGCCACGAACCCTGGGAGGGGAGCTGACGGCGCTGGTGTACGCCCTGGGCGGCGGACTGGGTCACACCTTGCGGGGCTCCGCGCTCGCCTCTGCGCTCACCGACGCGGGCACGCCGGCGCGCGTCCTGGTGCGCTCGGATCGCGTGTGGCTGGCTCGCGAGCTCGGCGCCGACGCGACCGCCGTCGAGCGGACGGCTGACCCCACGCGACTTCGCGCCAGCGTCGAGTCCGCGCTCCGGGGCTGCGCGCACTTGATCGTGGACGCGCTGCCAAGCGGCATCCTGGGCGAGCTGTCTGCGCTCCCTCGGGGCGTGCGCACCACCCTGCTTGCGCGGCTCCATCACCCGAGAGCGCTGCCGACGGTGGTCGCGGCGCTCGGGCGCTATGATCGGGTGGTGGATCTGGAGCCCGAGCTCGAGTGGCTGCCCCAGGGCGCGGTGCCGCTCGGGCCGGTGGTGCTTCCAAGCCGGGAGCTCGACGACGGCGCCCCCAAGCTCGACGTGCTGGTGATCGCCGACGACGACGCCCTCGCTCGCTTCGGACGGCGGCTGGCGCGCCGGCTGCTCGCGAGGGGCGCGGTGGCCAGGCTGTGGCACGGCGAGCGCTCACGGCTCGACCTCGGGCGCATCCGTCCGCGGGTGGTCGTTGGCCCGGCAGGCTACCACCTGACCTACACGGCACGCGCGCTCGGTATCCCGCATTTGGCCGTGCCTCGACCGCGCCGCTTCGACGATCAGCACCGACGCGCACGCGCCGTCGCGGAGCTGTGCCATGACCCCGAGGCGCTGGAAGCACGCGCGCGCGAGCTGTTCTCGAGTTCTCGGCCCGGACGCCAAGCATCGCCATACCACCACCCCGCGGACCTCGCCCGGGCGGTGCTGGCATGAGCGATCCCACGCGACCGCTCGCGGGTCTGCGCGTCGCGTACGCCGCGTTCGATCCGTTCCCCAATCGCAAGGGGTCGGGGACGCGCATCGCACAGCTCGTGCGAGGGCTGACCCGCGCCGGCGCGCACGTGACGCTGCTCACCTTGCCGCCCACCAGCTCTGATGCAGCGCCCGATGGCGTCGAGCTGAGACCGCTCCGCATCGTCGAGGACAACTTCCTCGCCCGCGCGCTGGCCTTCGCGGAGCGGGTGCGTCGCGAGGTGATCGCGTTGCGGCCAGACCTCGTACACTTTCGGGGGCCGTTCGAGGGCAGCGCTCTGACCACGCCCTTCAGCACGCGCGCGGTCCCCGCGGTGTTCGAAGTGAACGGGCTGCCCAGCGTGGAGCTCCGCTACCACTATCCCGCGCTGCGCGAGGCCCCGACCCTGGAGTACAAACTCCGCCAGCTCGAGCTAGCCGTGCTGGGGCGCGCGGCCGCCGTCGTGACTCAATCCCACGCCACCGCGCGCTTCCTGAGGCTGCGGGCCGGGCCGGGGCCGGAGCCCCTCGTGATCCCGAACGGCGCCGATCCCCGGCTCACCGGCTCCCCTCCACCGTCGAGCGTATTGCGCTTGCTGTACGCCGGCACCCTCGCCCCCTGGCAAGGTCTGGACGACCTGCTCGCGGCGGTCGGCCGGGTGAGTCGCACGCGAGACGTACGCCTCGACGTCGTGGGCTTCGGACAGAAGCGCTGGCGGCGTACGCTGGTGCGCCGAGCACGGCGCCTGAAGATCGGCGATTGCGTCAGCTTCGAGCACGCCGTCGCCCGAGACGAGCTCGCCGAGCGCATCGAACAGAGCGACGTGTGCGTCGCGCCGCTGCCGCGGGATCGGCGCAACAGACTGCAGGGCTCGAGCCCGATCAAGGTGTTCGAGTACATGGCGTCCGGGCGCGCAGTGCTCGCGACGGACTTGCCCTGCCTGCGGGAGATCATCACGGACGGCGAGACCGGCCTGTTGGCCCGCGCCTCGAGCCCGCGGCTGCTCGCCGGCCGCCTCGAAGAGCTGGCCGCGAGCGGTGCGCTGCGCCAGGCCCTGGGCCATCGCGCCCGAGTGGCCATCGAACACGGCGCCACCTGGGACCACCGGCGCGCCGAGCTGGTGCGGGGGTACCGGAGGCTGCTCGAGGGTTGAGCGCCGCGCCGCCCAAGATTTCCTCACCACCAACCCAATGACGCCGGACCCCGACGCGTTCTATGTTGGCCTGTCGCCATGGCTTCCTCGATCCCGGATCTCTTGCAGCCCGAGCCGCGGCTCCGGATCGACGTCGAGCAGACTCGCTTGGCGCTCAATCTGGCGTTCGCGGGCGGCACGAGCGGCGGCGTGTTCGAAGAAGCGCTGGAGCGCGCGACCCTGCCTGCCTCGAGCTGGCAGCCCGCGGGCTTCGTCAACGACCTGTTCTTGTCGCGTTTCGTCGCGGGTTGCTTCAAGATCCAGATCGGGCAGCGAGAGCTGCAGCCGATCACGAGCCACCTCGTGCGCGTGCTCGCGCGTCCTCCGCGCAGCCCGGAGGCGGTAGGCTTCCGTCGCGGGATCCTGGCGGAGCTACACACGACGCCGTCGCTGCGGCGCCAGCTCGAGATGTTGTACCTCGAGCTCTGGCGGCTGCGGGCGCAGCTCGAGAACACCGGCGGCGCGCGGGACTGGGATCCCGTGCGGCGCCAGCTCGACGTGCTCGCGACGGTCAAGGAAATCTTTGATCGCATGGCGGAGCTCTCGGGCACCAGCCCCGGCCTCGTCGCCCTCGCCCGCTATGCCCAGACCGTGCGCGCGGGAGAGCCGTTCCGCTCGCTATCGGACCTCTTGCGCTACGACGAGCGCCTGGCGACGCTGAGTCTGAACGTCGGCATCGGCGCGGACGGCCGCATTCGCGGCTTCGAGATCATCAACGTGCAGGAGGACACGGACAACCCCTTCGTGAGCCCAGCCTGGCGCCGCTGGCTCGCGAAGCTGGAGCTGTTCTTGCGCGGCTACCGCTTCGGGGACGGTGAGGTCATGGCGCGCTTGATCGACGCCGTGTTCACCGGGCTCGAGCAAGAGCTGGTGTGTCTGGTGCAGCTGCTCGGCGACGTGGAGCTGTACCTCGGCGCGCTGGGCTTCGCGGATCAGGCAGCGGAGCACGGCCTCTCGGTTTGTCTGCCCGAGTTCGTGTCGCCGGACGCGCCCCGCGATCTCGAGGGGTTGTTCAACCCACTGCTCATGATCAGCGGTATCGAGCCCGTACCCTGTCGCGTGCAGACGGGTAAGCTCGCAAGCACCACCCTGGTGACCGGGCCCAACTCTGGAGGCAAGACCCGGCTCCTGCAATCGCTCGCGCTGGCTCAGCTCCTGGCTCAGTCGGGGTTGTTCATCCCGGCCAGTCGGGGAGCCATCGCGCCGAGCTCCGGGCTCGTCGTCTCCTTGATTCAGGAGGCGAAGGCCGATCAAGCCGAGGGTCGCCTGGGTACTGAGCTGGTGCGCATCCGCGAGCTGTTCGAGAGCCTGCCCCCCGGCGCCATGGTGCTCCTCGACGAGCTGTGCTCGGGCACCAACCCGTCGGAGGGCGAAGAGATCTTCGAGCTGGTCGTGGGCATGCTGCACCAGCTGCGGCCGCAGGCCTTCATCACCACGCACTTCCTCGCGTTCGCCGCGCGACTCGAGCACGAGAAGAAGATCCCGGATCTCGGGTTCTTGCAGGTTCAGCTGGGCGAGGACCGACGCGCTACCTATCAGTTCGTACCCGGCGTGGCCACCACCTCACTGGCAGGGCACACCGCCGAGCGACTCGGGGTCACGGGTGAGCAGCTGCTGGGGCTGATCGAGCGCAACGTGAAGCGCTGGCAGCCCGCGCCTCCGGAGGGTGACTGACCCTCATGCCCACGCTGCTGGTCACCAAGAAGATGCCAGCCGAGCTCGCGGCGCGGATCGAGCGTAGCTTGGCGGGGCGGAGACCCCGTCCGGGAGCTCGGTTCGCTGCGCGCTCCACCGCGCTCTTGCGCTTCGGTTTGCTGTTCGTCGTGGCGACCGTGTGCGTCAGCCTCGTGTCCTCCTTCCGACGTACGAAGCGAGACACCCAAGACGGGCGCGCCGCGCTGCTCGCGCGCCTGCACGAGGAGGTCTCGTCGGTGACCGAGCGGGAGCGAGAGACGACGACGCGCGTCAACGCCTGGCTGAGGCAGCTCGCGGGCAAGTACGAGGGTGACCAGATCGCGAGCGAGCTGACCGCCTCGGGAGCACTCGATCGAACCCTGTCCCGACCGCTGCTCTACATTCGTGGCCCGCTGACGGGGTTCGAGAGTCCCGCGCAGACCGCAGTGACGGCCGTCGACTCCTACCCAGACGCGTTCACCCTGTGCTTGCTCAGCCCGCCCGCGGAGCGCAGCGAGAAGCGCCTGCGCGCGAAGGCCCGCGCCGCCCGGGTGGCCGACGGCGACGCCATGCGCCGCACCGCTCACGTCGCGCGGCTGCACGACGCCCTCGCGGCCTCACCGATCTTCGAGGCCGCGTGGGCCGAGCGTGTCGCCTACACGACGTCTCTCGAGCGACTCGAGGCCATGGGGAGAGAGCTCGATCGCGCGCCCCTCGCCGGGGCCAAGCGCGCGATGCGCGCCAGCTTCCTCCTGGTCGTGCTCGACGAGCCCGGGGACTCGCGCGTCCCCGCCGAGCTCGACGGCGAGCGGCCGCACGAGGTGCGCGTGGGGCTCGTCGATCTCGCGCGGGACAAGCTGCTCTTGCGCCTGCGCCGTCCCGTCGACCCGAGCTGGCTCTCCGCGGCCAGCCGCGCCGAGCTGGCGCGGGACATCGACGCCTGCAGTCTCGCCTTGGATGTGCGCGCCGCGGTGACGCCCGGGCACGAAGCCCGAGGGGACTGACGTGGGCGTCGCGCGTGCCAGCACGCGTGACGTATGGCTCTTCACCTCGCCGGAGCAGATCCGTGAGCTCTGGCCCCATCTGGTCCGCCACCTCGGCCGCACACGCGAGCGCTGGGCGTGGCTGCTCGACATCGACGAGCCGGTCTGGCCTCCGCCGGAGGCGGCGCGTGGGTAGCCACTTCGACCGCCGGGTGGTCTCGGAGTCCGCACTCGAGTTCGTGCGGGCGTGTCAGGCGTGCGTTCCGTGCCATCTCGGCGGCGGCGCCGCGCTCTACGATCCTGGCGCATCGCCTCTCACGCGACATCGCTCTCTTGAGCGTCGCGCGGGCAGCTCTCAATGATAGCGCCGGCGGCGCTGGGTGAGCGTTCGTGCGCGGCAATACAGCGCAGACCAGGAGGTGCTCTCGCTGACCGACCCGTGCTCGCCGAGGACGCGCTCTCGCGCGCCCTTGCCGAAGGTCTCGCGACGCTCGCTCGGTAGATCCAGCACCTCCTCGATCGCGCGCGGAAGCTGGCTGAGCTCGGACAGCGGCAAGAGCGCGCCCGTCTTGCCATGGGCGATCAGATCGAGGTGACCGCCGACCGCCGTCGCGAGCACAGGCCGGGCGCAAGCCATGGCCTCGAGCACCGCGTTGGGCTGACCTTCGAAGAGCGACGGGAACACCATCACGTCGCACAGCGCGAAGAGACGGCTGAGCCGCGCTGGGTCCCGGTCGTAGGGGACCAGGTGCAGCCGGGCCGCCGCCTCGGGCGCGATCTGCCGAAAAGCCTCGAGCGCGTCCTTCGCCTCGCTGCGCACGCCGCCAACCAGCAGCAGCGAGGCGGGCCTGCGCCGGAGCACGTCCGCGAAGGCCGGCAGCAAGAAGCGTATGCCCTTCTTCTCCCGCAGCTCCCCGGAGAAGCCGATCACGGCGCCCTCCGCGAGGCCGAGCTCCCGTCGCAATCCCGGGTCCGGCGAGGCTGGAGCGAAAGCCGTCGCGTCCACCGAGTTGGGGACGTAGTCCACGGGGCGCTCGAACACGGCGGCGGCCGTGCGGCACAGCGCGTTGCTCACGCCGGTCACCACGTCCGCACAGCGCACAGCGTGCTCGAGGAACGGAAGATCGCGCGCCCGGAGCAGCCCGCGGTCCAGATCGTTGCCGCGCAAGCTGACGATGGACCCCACCTGCGCTTCCCGCGCGAGGATGGTGGCCAGGTAGCCTGCGCGCGTCGCGTAGATGCCGTGCACGAGGTCGAGCGCGTTCTCCTCGAGCACGTCGCGCGCATGAGCGAGCAGGGCCATCGCGCTCTCGTCCTCCGAGGGCAGACGCCCTACCGGGTGATCCACGACCCCGTCGCTCGTCCGCCGGCCCCGCGCGCCGGGCTCCACGTCCGAGCTCGGGCGCACGATGTGCACCTTCTCGCCGCGAGCATGCGCGAGCCTCGCTATTCGGGACGTGGCAACGGCGAGCCCCCCGCGATCGGGCAGCGCGCGCTCGGCGATGATCAACACTCCTGACATGGGTTCCGGACCGTGTCCCCGCAGCGAGCCGGGAGCAAGCACTGTGCAGACCTGCCCTCGGCGAGGTAGCATGCGCCGTGATTCTGCGATCGCACCTACGCGCGCTGCCCTACGTCGCCTTGCTGGCGGTGGCCTGCTCGGGGGCCGAGGGCAGCGGAGCCGGCGCCGGCGGTGGTCCCGGCACCGACGCGGCACCGGACGTGAGCTACGAGCCCACGCCGGTGGACGGCAGCGCGTGCAACGCAGTGATGCAGCACCACCCCATCCTCGCGTCCCCGCACGTGGCGACGTGCTCGGTGCTCGACTACGCGACCAATCCTCCGTCCTCGGGTCCACACTACCCCGCTTGGCCGGCGTTCAAGAGCTACGACGCTCCGGTGCCCCGCGGCTACTGGGTCCACGCCCTCGAGCACGGCGCGGTGATCGTTCTGTACTCCTGCACCGACTGTGACGACGAGGTGGCGGCTGCGCGACAGTGGGTGGACGCCCTGCCCCTCGACGCGGTGTGCGCGAAGAACGACTCCAAGCGCCGGGTGATCATCTCTCCGGATCCGCTGCTGCCCACGCGTTGGGCAGCGGCCGGCTGGGGCGCGACCCTGCGCGCGAGCTGCTTCGAGCCCGCGGTCTTCGCGGACTTCTACGAACGGATGCACGGCGCGGGGCCGGAGAACTTCTGCGCCGAAGGCGTCGACCTCGACGACGGTGACGGCGGGCTGACGGTGCCACCGGGCTGCGGGACCCCGGCGGGCGCGGCGGACGGAGGACCCGATGGCGGCTGAGCGTGCGCAGGGGCTCCCGTGAACGGCGATCCCAACGCGGCGTCCAAACCGCCGAGTCACCCGCCCGACGCCCGCGATCTGGAGGACGCCGGCCCGGTCTTCGCGCATCTGGACGAGGCGGACCGCGCTGCGCTGGCCAGCTACCTGGAGGAGCTCGAGTTCGAGCCCGGCGCCGACGTGTTGCGCGAGGACGGCAGTGACCGGGCGGTGTTCTTCGTGCTGGCCGGACGCGCGCGCATCACCCGACGAGGCATGCAGATCGGCGGCGTCGCCCGGGGCGCGCACTTCGGCGAGCTGGCGCTGGTGGCGAATCGTCCCCGCGCAGCCTCGGTGACCGCTACCACGGCTCTGCGGGTCGCCGTGCTGTCACTCGACCGATTCCTCGAGCTGGCGCAGAACGAGCCTGCTCTGGCGCTGCGGCTAGTGCAGTCGCTGTTCACGGACGTCGCCGAGAAGCTCGTCGAGATGACGGACAGCGTGGGCGCGCTCCTGAGAGATCGCTCGCTCCCGCGTCGCGCCGGCGTGGACGTGACGCTGCTCGGAGAGCGTCGCACGGTGCGCACCGGCACGCGGCTCGACGCCATCGTGCCCCACGTCGTGGATGGTCAGCTGGTGGTGGCGGCGCTGGTCGACCGCAAGGCCGTCTCCCTGTGCACGCCGATCGCGTCCGATTGTACCGTCGACCCGCTGACTCTCGAGCACTGGGAGGGGCACCGGGTGTTTCGCCGCACGCAGGCGCTCGTGCTGCTCGAGGCGGCCCATCGGCTCGGGCTCGAGGTCTCGCTCGGTCACTCGGTCGGCTTCGCGCAGCGCGTGAGCTTGATGAAGCCGCCTGCCCAAGCCCTGGACGCGCTCGCCGCGCGACTCGAGCGCGAGATGCAGCAGGTCGTACGCGAAGACAGGACACTCCTCGAAGAGTGGTGGTCCGTGGACGAAGCTCGCTCCCACTTCGAGCAGGCGGGCTGGGTCGATCTCGCTCAATTGCTCGAGATCTGGCGCGAACCCGCGGTGCCGCTGGTGTCCTTCGGCTCGGTGTACGCGCTGCGGCTCGGACCCGTCCTGGCGCGCAGCGAGCACCTGGGCGTGGGCCTGCGAGTGCTCGCGGACAACGACGGCTTGCTCATGGTGTACGCCGACCCGCCTAGACCCGACGACGGCGACGAGACGCTCCGCTCCGTCCCCCCGAAGGTGTCTTCTTCGCAGCTCCTGGGCGCGGAGCGCGCATCACTGCAGACCCACGCCACGACGAAGGACCAGGATCTGTGGCTCGATGCGCTGGGTATCACCAGCGTCGGCACCTTCAATCGGGCCTGCATCCGCGGCGACGTCTCGCAGCTGATCCGCGTCAGCGAGGGTTTTCAAGAGAAGCGGCTGAGCCGCATCGCGGACGAGATCCTGAGGCGCGGGCGCTCGGCCCGCGTGATCTGCATCGCGGGCCCGTCTTCCTCGGGCAAGACGACCTTCATCAACCGGCTGCAGGTCCAGCTTCAGGTCAACGGCATTCAGCCCATCGGCCTGAGCCTGGACGACTACTACGTGGACCGCCACCTGACTCCTCGGGACGAGGGCGGGGACTACGACTACGAGACCGTGAACGCCTTGCGCGCCGATCTGCTGCAGGCGCACCTGACGGCGCTCGTGGATGGGCAGCGCGTCAAGACGGCCCGCTACGACTTCCAGACTGGCATCAGCGATCCGAGCGGTGGGCCCGAGCTCAGTCTCTCCGAAGACAGCGTGCTCTTGCTGGAGGGGATCCACGGCCTGAACCCGAACCTGCTGGGCAACCTCCCCGGCGACAGCGTGTACCGAGTGTTCGTCTGTCCACTGACGCAGCTGCCCTTCGACCGCCTCTCTCGCGTTCACGTCAGCGACGTACGGCTCTTGCGCCGCATCGTCCGGGACCGCCACACCCGAGGCGCAACGGCCGCCATGAACATCGCGCGCTGGAGCAAGGTGCGCGACGGGGAGCGCAAGTACATCTTCCCGTACCAACACCACGCGGACGTCGTCTTCGACTCCTCTCTGATCTACGAGCCGAGCGTGCTCAAGGTGTTCGCCGAGCGCTACTTGCTCGAGGTCTCCCAGTCCGACCCGGCCTACACCACCGCATTCCGACTGCTCGCGCTGCTCGACCGCTTCGTCAGCATCTACCCGGACCACGTCCCGCCCACGTCCATCCTGCGCGAGTTCATCGGCGCTCGCGGCTTCGAGCGCTGAGCGGCTCGAGCGGCGGGCGGCACCGTCCGGCAGGTCGCCTGCGCATGCATGTCCGGATCCGGCTCATGTCGGCGCGCCGCGGGGCTACACTGCCCGGGCGATGGCGCTGAGCTTCCAACAATGCGAGCGGGCCCGCCGGGCGCGAGACGCGCGCTACGACGGACGCTTCTTCGTCGCAGTGAAGACCACGGGGATCTACTGCCGGCCGGTCTGCCCAGCGCCGCAGCCTCACAGCCGAAACGTGGAGTACTTCGCGTCCGCGGCGCTGGCGGCGCGAGGGGGTTACCGCCCCTGCCTGCGGTGCCGCCCGGAGACGGCGCCTCACAGCCCGAGCTGGCAAGGCACCGTCACGACGGTGAAGCGTGCGCTGGGGCTGATCCACGAGGGGGAGCTGTGCGAGCAGCCCCTAGCGAGCTTCGCCGAACGCCTGGGCGTCACTGATCGCCATCTGCGACGCCTGTTCGACGAACACGTGGGCGTGTCTCCACAGGCGTACGCGCTCAATCATCGCCTGCTCTTTGCCAAGCAGCTCCTGGGCGAGACCGCGCTGCCCGTGATCGACGTCGCCGTCGCCAGCGGGTTTCAATCGCGGCGGCGTTTCAACGACGCTTTCCAGCGACAGTTCGACCTCACCCCTTCGGAGGTGCGCCGGGCCAGCGCGCCGACGGGTAGCGGACTGAGCGTGAAGCTACGTTACCGCCCGCCCTTCGATTTCTCTGGGCTACTCGCGTTCTTCGGGGCGCGTGCCGTGCCCGGGGTCGAGCAGGTCGAAGCAGACACCTACCACCGCAGCTTCAGCGTCGGCGAACGCCGGGGTTGGTTCTCCCTCGCCCGGGCGGCCTCGGACGAAGCCCTGACGGCCACCATTCACCTCGAGGATGCGAAGGACTATCTGCCCGTCGTCCAGCGCATTCGCCGGGTGTTCGACCTGGACGCGTCGCCCGCGGAGATCCACCGCGTACTTCGCCGAGATCCGCGCCTCGCGGGCCACCTCGCGAGGCATCCCGGTCTCAGGCTCCCCGGGGTGTGGAGCGAGTTCGAGGCCGTGGTGCGCGCGATCGTGGGGCAGCAGATCAGTGTGCAGGCAGCGCGGACCATCCTGTCGCGGCTCTGTGACCGATACGGCGACCGCGTCGCCGGCCCACCGGCGCTTTGCCGGACCTTCCCCAGGCCCGAGTCTCTGGCGCAGGCGCGGCTGGCGGGTATCGGTCTGACGGCGACCCGGGCCGGTTGGGTGGTCGGCGCCGCGCGCGCGTATGCGCAAGGCTTCCGCGCCGGCGACGGCGACCTTCACGATCGAGTGCGGACGCTGACCACGCTCGCTGGGGTGGGGCCCTGGTCGGCCCACATCGTGTGCCTCCGCGCGCTGCAGGAGAGCGACGCTTTCCCGGCGACGGACCTGGGTCTGTACAGGGCCCTGGGGCTGACCCGAGGCAGCGCGGAGCAAACCGAGGCGGTCGCCGAAGCATGGCGCCCCTGGCGCGGCTACGCAGTGATCGGTCTGTGGCATTCATTGGGAGACGCAGGATGAGATACGACGAATGGGAAATCGCCTTGGGTCGAGTGTTTGCCGCCGTCAGCGACGCTGGCCTCGTGCACTTCGAGCTCGAGCAGCCCGACCGGCCGCTGAAGCGATCTCCCGACTGGCGCCGAGACCCCGGCGCGCTCGCCGAGGTTCGGCGGCAGTTCGCGGAGTACTGGGCGGGTGAGCGCCAGCGCTTCGAGCTGGCGCTGGACCTACGAGGCACGGAGTTTCAGCGTCGCGTCTGGCGCGCCCTCGCGCGGATCCCCTTCGGTCGCACCGCGTCGTATCTCGACATCGCCACGGCCATCGACAACCCCAAGGCCGTGCGCGCAGTCGGCGCCGCCAACGGCAAGAACCCCGTCTGGGTCATCGTGCCGTGCCACCGAGTGATCGGCAAGAGCGGCAGCCTCGTCGGCTACGGCGGCGGCCTGTTGCTCAAGGAGCAGCTCCTCGAGCACGAGCGGCGCGTCGGCGCCCGGGCAGCGGCATCGAGCTCGGCCTGAGCTGCGCCACCTTGCGCCGCGGGTTGCCAGGCTGGATAGTAGCGCGCATGACGCTCAGAAAAATCGCGCGCGCTGGTCACCCCGTGCTGCGGCAGCGCGCGGGAGAGCTCCAACCGGAGGCGCTCGCGACGCCGGAGGTGCAGCGCCTGATCGACGACATGGTGGAGACCATGCGCGACGCAGGTGGCGCGGGCATCGCGGCCCCGCAAGTGCACGAGCCGGTTCGCATCGCCGTGCTCGAGGTGCGCGCCAATCGTCGCTACCCGGGGCTGCCGTCCATCCCGCTCACGGTCCTCGTCAATCCCGTGCTGACGGCCCTCGTGGGCTCACTCGGCGCCCCGCTCGACGAGCGTGACGCAGTCACCATGTACGAGGGCTGCCTGAGCGTCCCCGGGCTGCGGGGACGCGTGCGGCGTCCGCGGCGAGTCAGCGTGACCGCCTTGGATCGTCACGGCCACGAGCTCCGCTTCGCCTGGGAGGGGCTCGCCTCGAGCGTCGTCCAGCACGAGTGCGATCACCTCGACGGCGTGCTGTTCATCGACCGGGCGGAGCCCGGCACGCTCATGTTCCTGGACGAGTACGAGCAGCACGTCCCCCTGGAAGAGCGCATGATCGACGGCGGCCTCAGCCCGCAGGGTCCTGGTTGAAGTAGTCCGCGAGGGGCTTGGCTCCCGTGCGCTGCAGCGTGTCAAGACGACACGTGTCGTGCGCTCGAGCACGCACGCCTCCTGAGGATCGACAACCGATTCACGCCGACCAAGCCGGAGATCGCCGGCGCTTACGGCACTTCGTTCCGAGGCACGCGGCTTGCTCTCCCTTGGTCAGGCCCCGAGCGCAGCGGCCCGCACGCCTGAGTGCGGGCGGCAGCTGCGCACTCATCGCCGCGTCCGCGCGGCACTGGAGCAGACCATGACCATCAAACGCATTGGACGCCTCGTGTTTCTCGGAGCAGTTTCTGTGGGTGCAGTCAGCGCTTGCATCTCGCCGGACTCGCCGCTGGTGCGAGAGGGCAGCGAGGGGTGTGACGAGTTCCAGCCCGGGCAAGAGCTTGCCGCCGACGTCAATGTCGATCCAACCGTACGCATCTTCATGCGAGCGGCGGGCGACTTCGTCACCATCGCCGACAGCGCGCACTCGGCGCTGCTGACGGCGTGCGCGAGCATCGCTGCGGACCTGGGTGCGCCAGACACATGGTCCGCGCTCGACGACCCCTCGGCGCGCGTCTCGAACGAAGCTGGGACCGGCGCCTGCGACGCGGCGGGCCGAGCAGTCGAGGACGTGCTGGTCTCGGCGGGCACCGTCGGTGCACACATCGCCCTGGCGGTGTCCCGCGGCGAATGCCGCGTGGACTTCGACGCACAAGCCGAGTGCGACGCCGAGTGCGCCGTGAATGCGCCGTGTGATCCTGGCTCCGTCGAGACCCGCTGCGAGCCCGGTAAGCTCAGCGTCGTCTGCGAAGCGAGCTGCTCGGCGGAGGCTCACTGCCTGGGCCGACCGGATCGGCCCGCCAACTGCATGGGCAAGTGCGAGTCCACGTGCGTGGGCGAGTGCAAGGGAACCTGCGTTCACCAAGACGGTCGCGTGACCGAGAACGACCCGAACTGCATGGGCAAGTGCGCGTCCTCGTGCAACGGAACCTGCCGTGGTCGCTGCAAGGTCGAGCAGCCGGTGCAGTGCGGGACCAACGTTCACTGCCTCGGAGGTTGCACCAGCTCGTTCAGCGACCCGGTCTGCACCACGGAGTTCACGCGGCCCAACTGCGACTTGAACGCCGAGTGCCACGCGGCGTGCAGTGCCCAAGTGGCGGCCAACGCTCAGTGCGACCCGCCGCTGGTCGAGGTGCTGGTCGACCTGGACGCAAACCCGGAGCTCGAGCCGTTGGTCGCGACGCTGAAGGCGAACCTGCCGGCGGTCCTCTCCGCAGCCGAGACCCATGGATCGCTCGCGCTGGAGGCCGCACGTCGCCTGGGCAAGTCCGGCGAGGCTCTGAGCGGCAAGCTGCAGGAGCTCAGCGGCAAGTCCCTCGCCTGCCTGGGCGAGTCCTCCAAGGCCGTCGGCCACGCCATTGGCCGATTCGACGTCACCGTCCGAGCCAGCAGCACGATCACGGTTACCTGCCGTGACGGGATGCAGTGACATGACGTTCCGTAATCCGATCCACTCGATGCTCGGAGTGTTGGCCGTGCTCACCACGGGGGGCGCCGTAGCGGCGGCGCCCCCCGATGCGGCTGAAGACGGTGACCACGAACCGTCCAGGCCCCGGGACGAAGTTCGTCCCATGAACACACACGGGTACCTGAACGGTGGGATCGGCTATGGTGCGGTCGACCTGACGACCTTCGTGGCCGAAAAGCGGGCCAACGGATTCACGGCGGAGCTGCTTCCGACGGCCGCTGGCGGGCCCGCCGCGGATCTTGGCGTCGGACTCCGCGTGTCGACGTTGACCCTCGGCGTGCGCGGTCGGGTAATCGCGCTCCAGGACTCCGAAGCCGAGCGTACGGTTGGCGGCCACCAGCTCTGGAACCTCGACGCCGAGCTCGGCCTGCGCGTTCCCTTTGGGCGGATCGAGGGACATCTGATGATCGCTGGCGGCTACTCCAAGTTCGGTGGACTGAACGACGCGCTGCGCGGCGCGAAACGCGGGGTGGACATCGACGGCGCCAACGCGCGGTTGGGCCTCGGCGTGGACTACTTCGTCTCTCAGGCGCTCTCGCTGGGAGTTCGCGGTGCTGCAGGAGTGTTGTTTCTGTCGCGCAGTGCGGTCCCGCTACGCGAACTCGCCTACATGGAAGAGGTGGGCACCATTTCCGAGGCCGAAGCTCGTGTGCTCGAAGGGGATGGTACGACGGTAGGAACGAGCTACCAGATCGTGGCGGGTCCGGGCGTGCACTTCTGAGTCGACGAGCCGTTGTCCCCCTCGGCGCCGTAGCGCTCTAGCTTCCGATAGAGCGTGCGGCGTTCCAGCCCCAGAATCTTGGCGGCCTGGGTCTTGTTGCCGCCCACGGCGGCCAGTACTCGCCGGATGTACCGCCTCTCGAGCTCGGCCATCGGGATCAGATCCCTGGGGTCGTTGCTCGAAGGCACCAACATGGATCCACGGTGCTCTCGGATCTTCGCGGGCAGATCGTCGAGGGTGATCTTGTCCTGGGTCGCCAGGGCGACGGCTCCTTCGATGCAGTTGGCCAGCTCGCGCACATTCCCGGGCCAGTCGTAGGCCAGGAGCTTTTCCGCCGCTTGGCGAACGAAGCCGTCGATCCCCTTGCCGGAGCGCTCACACGCCTTGGCGAGGAAGAACCCGGCTAGCTCGAGCACATCAGAACCTCGCGCGCGGAGCGGCGGCAGCTCGATCCGAACCACGTTGAGGCGGTAGTAGAGGTCCGAACGGAAGCGCTTCTCGCTGACTTCCGTCTCGAGGTCGCGATTGGTGGCCGCGACCACCCGGGCGTCGTATTCGAGCTCCGTGTCCGATCCGACGGGTCGCACGCGTCGCTCCTGCAGCGCGCGCAGCAGCTTGGCCTGCATCTCCTGCGGCATCTCTCCGATCTCGTCGAGGAATAGGGTCCCGCCATCTGCTTGAGAGAAGAGCCCTCGGCGGTCGCTCCTCGCGTCGGTGAACGCGCCGCGGGTGTGTCCAAATAGCTCGCTCTCCAGCATCGTTGCCGGGATCGAGGCGCAGTCGACGGCGATGAACGGCGCGTCCCCGCGCGCGCCGCAGCG
This sequence comes from Polyangiaceae bacterium, assembly GCA_019637295.1. GTDB lineage: Bacteria > Myxococcota_A > Polyangia > Polyangiales > Polyangiaceae > JACKEA01. The sequence continues at coordinate 44,669 of JAHBVX010000010.1, read as the reverse complement.
ATGCAGGGCGCGCGCGACGAGCTCCTTGCCCGTGCCGCTCTCGCCGGTAACCAACACGGTGGCGTCGCTGTCGGCGGCTCGTCGGATCAGGTCGAGCACGCGTTCCATGGCGGAACTCGAGCCGATCAGCTCGCTCACCTCCGGACCATGGATGATGCACTGAAGCTGCGTGAGCTCCCTCTCCAAGGTGCGTTTCCGAATGGCGCGCCCCACCGCGTGTAGCAAGGTCTCCAGTTCTACCGGCTTGGTGACGAAGTCGTACGCCCCCGCGCGGATGGCGGAGACGGCAGTCTCCAGGCTACCGAATCCCGTGAGCACGATCACCGGCAGTTCGGGGTTCGTATCGGCGAGCGCCCGGCAGAGTTCGAGCCCGTCCATCCCACCGAGCTGCACGTCAGCCAGCACCAAGTCGGTTCGCGCCAGCGCTACGGCGTCCAACGCCGCTTCGGCGTTGGGGACTGCGGTCACCTCGTGGCCCGCGGTTTGCAGCAGCTTCGCGACCATGTCGCTCGCAGCCGCATCGTCCTCGACTAGCAGGACATTCCCGGGGGTGTTCTCAGCGCCGTGCATGGGTCGGGGGTCATGCACTTTCCGTGCGCGCCACCCGCTTTCGCGGACGGGTGAGCGTCGGTGACGGCACCTCTTCGGGCGGACCGAAGGGAGCTTCCTCCTCTTACCGTCCGCGAAGGAGATCGGCACGCCGCGCTGCTGGAGTGCCTGACCGCGAGCCTGCTGCACGCTGTGGCAAACTGCACCAACCTGATGGTGGGGCGCGCCGCGCTGCTGGAGTTGACCCGGCCCCAGGACCGGGAGATCGCGGCCGCTGCCCGCGAAATACGGGCGCAAGCCGACGGGATCGCTGCGATGGCCGCCCAAGTCCGCGAGTTTCTGGCTGGGGGTGCCCCAAACGGCAACGTCGCGTGTTGCACCCTCGAGGTCGAGCTGGTTCTCCGCGCGTTGACTCCCGTAGCCGCGGCGCGGGGAGTCGAAATCGACCTGTGCGCCGCGCCCGACCTTACCGTCGCCATCCCGCGTTCCTCCCTGCACGCCATCGTGTACGGACTCGTTGGCTTCGCCGCACACACGGCGCCCAGCTCGAGCGTAGTGCGCTTGGAAGTGTCACAAGTGACGCCGACCCGAGACGGGCTGAGCGGTGTGTTTGCGCTCACGCTTCCCGGTCCGTGCCCGCTCGCGGGTCAGCGACGCGACCTCGAGGCGCCTTGGTTCACCGGTCCGACGGAGCAACGAGACGCTGCCGTGCTCTTGGCCCTGGCCATGGGCTCGGTTCGAGCCCGCGGGGGCCGAATCGAGGTCGAGAACGACCGGAGGCAGTCGCGCGTGGTCGTGTACCTCCCCCTGCAGCGCAGCGCAGGGGGGTCGCCTCGAGGCGAGTCATGAGCTCCGAGAGTCGCTCGCGCGCGACGTTTCAGCGCCTCGCGGCCAAGCTCGAACACACGCGCTCACGCGGGTGGGCTCCCATACTGGTCCTGCTGGTTGGATTGTTCGCGACCGCCGGGTTCACGGAGGTCGTGTCGCGTGTCGTGCACTCGGCGCGCGCTGCGCGCTTCGACGACGTGGTGGAGCGCGCGGTGGCCACCCTCGACGGGCGTCTGGCTAGTCACCAGGCGACGGTCTCGGCGGCGGCTGCCGTGTTGAGTGCCAGCTCCAGCATCGACGCAGCGGAGTTCGAGCGTCTAACCAGCAACCTGACCACCCATGACCTCCCTCCGGTCTTGCTCGCTTGGTGCGAAAGGCAACGGGGGAGCGGGAGCTGTGCCGTCGCGCGTGCGTGGTCGAAGACTGACGTGGGCGCTCTCGGCGTCAGCTCGAACCTGGCAGAGCTCGGCGATCTCCCGGACGCCATGGCGCGAGCCAGCCGCAGTCGGACCTCGGCCGTGGCCCGGATCCAGCTGCCCGGTACCCATCCCGGTTCCGAGCTCGCCTTCGTGTTCCCGGTGCTCGGGCCCGCGCAGTTCGTCGGCCCCGACGCAGGCGCCGTGCGCGGTTTCGTCGTCAGCGTCTTCAGCGCGGAGGAGCTGCTGCGCAAAGCCCTGGACCCGAGCCTCGCGTCAGTCGATGTCGAAGTCCACGACGCCGGCTCAGCGACGGCGAGCGAATCCCTACTGCTCCGAACCGGGCCTCTGGCGCACGACGCACACTTCGCGTCGATTCACACGCTGGACGTGGGGGGACGCAGTCTGCGGCTCGGATTCTCGAGCACTTCGAGCTTCGACGGGGCGGGCCAGCAGACTCTGGTGCGCATGGTGTGGGTGGTCGGCGTGCTCGTCACCCTTCTTTTCACCGGGGTCACTTGGTCGGAGTTCCGCGCCCGCGCTCGAGCCGAGCGGATCGGTCGCCGGCTCGCGGAAGCGGATGAGAACCTACGCCGAGCGAGCAGAGCCAAGGACCAGTTCCTCGCGATGCTCGGGCATGAGCTCAGGAATCCCTTGGCGGCGATCGCCAACGCCCTTCAAGTCATACGCATGCGAAAGGAAACGGATCCTGGGGCGCTGCGCGCCTTGGTCATCGCGGAGCGGCAGGTGACGCACCAGAGCCGCCTAGTAGACGACCTGCTGGACCTCACTCGCCTCGGTGCCGGAAAGATGCTGCTCGAGCCTCTGCACCTCGATCTGAGAGACGTCGTCCGCCGCGCGGCAACCAGTGTGCGGGCGGCGCTGGACGAACGGCGGCACGCTTTGACCCTCGAGCTTCCCTCCGAGCCCACGCCCATCCGCGCCGATGCGACGCGGCTCGAGCAGATCCTCGTGAACCTGCTCACCAACGCCATCAAGTACACGCCCGAGCGCGGCGCAATCGAGCTCGTCGTCCGCAACGACATGGACTGCTGCGAAGCGGTGGTCACGGTCCGCGACAATGGCATCGGAATCGACGACGGTGCGCTGGCGAGCATCTTCACCCCCTTCTTCCAAGAGGCTGGCGATGGGGTGGAACGACGCGGCGGGCTCGGCATCGGCCTGACCATCGTGCAGCGACTGGTCAAGTTGCACGGTGGTCGAGTCGAGGCGCGCAGTGAAGGGCGGGGGCGCGGAAGCGAGTTCGAGGTGCGCCTTCCTCTGGCGCCGCGGTCGGCGGCGACCGCTCGTCCGATCGATGCGCAGGAGACGACGTGTTCGACGCCGGTCCCCAGGGTTCTCGACGTGCTGATCGTCGAGGACTTGGCGGACAATCGAGACATGCTTGCCGAAGTCGTCAAGCTGTTCGGGCATCGTGTGCGCGAAGCCGAGACGGGCGCGGAGGCCCTCGCGAGAGCACATGAACGGTCGCCGGATCTGGCGCTGGTGGACCTGGGACTACCGGACATGGACGGCCTGGAGGTGGCTCGAGCGTTGCGGTCTAGCCCGGGCGGCGAGCGGCTCCGCCTGATCGCCGTGACCGGATTTGGTTCACCCGAGGATCGCGCGCGCGCGCTAGCCGCGGGGTACGACGAGCACATGGTCAAACCCGTTAGCGTTCATCGCCTCGTAGAGCTGCTTGGCCCCGCCTCGGGCCGAACTCAAGGTTCGGAACGTACCTCGGCTTCGACCACCGGCGAGAGCACGTAACCCTGCGGATTGGCCCACAGCACGCGATTGCTCGCGAACTGGAGCGTCACGCTCAGACGTCCGCCCGCGACCACGCGAGAGTCCGGAGTGAGCTGGAGCTTCAGCCCGCTCTGGGAGCACGACGGACACCGCACCGCTGCTGGACCGGAGGACTTCTGGTAGATCACGTTGTCGGCCAGAACGAGTCGCAGTTGCGCCAGCTCCCCTTCGGGCACGGGCGCTGTGCCAAGGGGGACGGGGCTCCTCGACGTGTCCAACAGGTCGAGTTGGTGCGCGCCGAGGAACACGGTGTGCCACCCATCGACGTGAACGCTCACCTCGCGTACCGTCACTAGCAACCGCGCGTCGGGCTCGGGGATGACGGCGTCGGCCGGCGCGACGGCCGTCGGGGCTTTCGTCGGTGCCTGCTCGGTTTCTCGCGCCGCAGCACTCACCTCGAATAGCCCGGTGTCGTCGGCGCTCCCACAGCCGGCGAGCGCACCGAGCGAGACCATTGCCGCGGGTAACGTCTGAAGCATTTGGATGCGCATGACGCCATGTCTCCTGTCAGAATGAACTCTGCTCGAGTCCTTGAGCGCCACGTGATGCAACCGGCGTGCTCACGGGAACCTCTGGGAGCTTTCACCTGCTGCGCGCCACACCTGGCCGTGGGCCACGCCTACCCGTGCGTGCCCCTTCGTCACGAACGAGTCATTGCGACACGGTTCCTTTCGTGCCGACACGAGGAATTCACGGTCGAGCGGCGTGGCACGTTCGCTGCACAGCTTGGAGCGCGGGAGCCCGCGACCGACGCGCGGCGCCCGGAGCAAGAGTTCACCATGGCGTCAGCATCCATCGATCTTCTGCCGGTCCGAGCGGCTCGAGCGCGCACGGCGCAGGGCGGGGCCCGCGCGGCAGCTCCGCTGGCGCCGGGGAGTTCCGTTCTAGACCGCTACACCATCGTTCGCATCCTGGACTCGGGCGCCATGGGTCTCGTCTATGCCGCGCTCGACACGACCCTTGGCCGTACCGTCGCGATCAAGACGCTACGCCCCGAACTCGCCCATGACACAGCGCTGTCGGAGCGCTTCGTGAACGAGGCGCGGCTCACGGCCAGCTTGCAGAGCCCCAACGTCGTGCGGGTCTACGATCGCGGCCAACTGCCCAGCGGTGAGCCGTTCATGGTCATGGAGTGGCTCCGCGGGAAGTCCCTCGAGCGCGTGCTCTCCGAGCGGGGCGCGCTGCCGATCGCGGAGGCCGTCGACCTGGTGATGGAAGCCTGCGTGGGCCTGGCCGAAGCTCACCAGGTGGGACTCGTCCATCGCGACGTCAAGCCTGCCAACCTCGTGCTCTATCGAGGACCGCAGGGTCAGTCCCTGCTCAAGGTCGTTGACTTCGGCATCTCGAAGCGACTCCACTCGGAGCTAGGAGGCGCCAACGTCGACGACAGCCTGGGGTCTCCGGGCTACATGTCACCGGAGCAGGCGACGGGCTCCGAGGCCGTGGATGCTCGTTCGGACGTGTGGTCGCTCGGGGTGGTGTTGTTCGAGCTGCTCACGGGTCGTCTGCCCTTCGATGGAGACTCGACAGCGGAGAGCTTCGCCAGAGTCTTGGCGGATCCGGCTCCGTCGCTGCGCGCGCTGCGGCCGGACGCCGATCGCGAGCTCGAGGCAGTCATCTGGCGCTGCCTCGAGAAGGACCCGATGAGACGCTTCAGGAACGCTGAGAGCCTGCGCCAAGCCCTGCTGCTGAACAGCAGCGAGGGTCTGCGCGCCGTGAGGTTCGATGGCTGGAGTCAAGTCGAAGATCCCATCTCGCCCCCGCCCAAGGACTCCTCCGTGAGCTCGTGGCTGGGCCTCGGGCTGGCGTTCGGGTTGGTCGCAGCGATCGGGTGGGCGCTGACCGCAGCCGGGTGGTCGACGGAGGTGGCTGCACCCAGCTGGTCGGAGGACGAGCTCGGGCTCGAGCGGGTGCGCCCTCCCATCGCAGCGTACCCAGCCCGGGGCGTCTACACCGAGACGCCGGTGCGTGGCTCGGGCGGGCTCCTGCTCCCTGCCGAGGCCGAGCGCGAGCGACCGGCCGAGGACGAGCCCGCAGACCGTCCCGCGCGCGAGTACGAGGAGATCCGCGGCGTTCCGCTGGACCAGGTCTGGCTGAGGGAGCGGCGCACCTACGTGGACGGGGAGCTCGTGGATGTCGAGTCACAGCTGCTCGAGCCTAGCCCCGCGCAGCACGCGCAACCGGAGGACAAGCCCGATGGAAAACACTGAATCGCTCGAGCTCGCGACGACCGCGCCGCAGGCCACTCGACCCCAGGCCAGGACGCCCCAGGTGGAGTGCTTCGGGTTGACGGATCAGGGCAGGGTTCGCGGTAGAAACGAGGACGCCTACCTGATGGCGACGCTCGAACGCGCCTTGCTGGTGCGAGGCTCGAGCTTGCCGGTGGGTCACTGGCCCCATCTCAGCACCGGGGTGGGTGGCACCCTGCTCGTGGTTGCCGACGGCATGGGCGGGTTGGGCGGCGGTGACGTCGCTAGCCGCGTCGCTGTCGCGACCATCGCCGACTACATGGTCTCGTACATGCCCTGGACGGACCAGTTCGAGTCCCGCGCGGCGCCAACGAACGTCTCCCTGCCGGAGATCCGTGCCGGCCTCGACCGAGCACTCCACGCGGGGGAGGAGCAGGTCAAGGGCGTCGGCAGGGGTGGCGCGCACCCACGGATGGGGACGACCGTCACCATGGCCTACGTGCTGTGGCCACGGCTGTACGTCGCGCACGCAGGGGACAGCCGATGCTACCTCTTCCGCGAGAAGCAACTGCACCGCTTGACTCGAGACCACACCCTCGCCGAGGAGGCCGCGAGCGCGGGCCTAGGGCCCGTACAGCCAGCATCCCACCTGCACAACGTGCTGTGGAACGCGCTGGGGGCCGACACGGACGTGAAACCCGAGATCACCCGCTATGAGCTGCGACCCGGCGACCAGCTCCTGCTGTGCACCGACGGCCTGAGCAAGCACGTATCGGACGAGGAGCTCGCCCACTTCCTGTTGGAGAGCTCGGTGCCCCAGCGCATCTGCGGCGAGTTGGTGAAGGCCGCGAACGCGGCGGGCGGCAGCGACAACATCACCGTGGTCATTGCCCGCTTCCGCTGACGGCGTTCATCGAGTTGCAGCGCATGGGCTCGATGGACTGACTCTTGGCGCCGTGGCCCAGGGTCGGCAGGGCGCCCAAGTGTCCGGATTTGGCTGCTGCTACAGGGTCGCGGCGCAGGTGCCCGAGACGCAGATCTTGCCGTCGGCCTTGCAGTCCTTGTCGAGGTTCCACGTGTACGGCGGGACCGAGGGATCGCTGCCGAGCCCGTAGCACTCGAGCACCGTGTCGCCCGAGGCGGAGCACGGCTTCGTGTTGGCGTTGAAGTCCGCCTCGGTGCAGGCATCGCCGGCGTTGGGGGCTCCTCCTGCCTGCGCGCAGGTGCCCGAGACGCAGACCTTCCCGTCGGCCTTGCAGTCCTTGTCGAAGTTCCACGTGTACGGCGGGACCGAGGGATCGCTGCCGAGCCCGTAGCACTCGAGCACCATGTCGCCCGAGGCGGAGCACGGCTTCGTGTTGGCGTTGAAGTCCGCCTCGGTGCAGGCCGCCCCCAGGACGGCGGTCGCCCCCGTGGGCGACGACGAGGTCTCCGCGCCGTCGCAGCCTGATGCGACGCACAAGAAGACGAAGACCGCGACTCCGAGCCATGTTCTGTGTTGCATCGACGTGCTCCTCGCACACGGTAACAGGTCTGCGCCGAGCATCAAGGCCGTCTGCGATCACCGGTCGGCCGTGGCATGATAGGTTCGAGCCCATGGACTCGACCGCCAGCGCCGACACTCAGATCGAGGAGATCAACGAGAATGCATTCGATGCGGCGGGCGTCGACCTGACGCAGATCGATCTGATGTTGGCTCTGACGCCGCAGGAGCGGCTTGTCGTGATGTACGAAACAGCGGTGTCCCTCTCTCGGTTGATGAGCGATGCCGACACCGACTAAGTCATTCGAGCTGATCGCCCTGCTCCGTCGCCACCAAGTGCGCTTCATCGTAGTCGGCATGACCGCAGGGGTGCTCCAGGGAGCCCCGGCGGTCACCTTCGATCTGGACATCCTCTACGATCGGGACGACGAGAACGTCGCGCGCCTGCTGGCGGCCCTCCGGGAACTCGCGGCCGTGTTCCGCGGCGACCCTCGCCAACTGGTTCCGAACGAGTCCCACCTGCGGTCCCGCGGTCACAAGCTCCTGATGACTACGCTGGGGATCTTGGATGTTCTCGGCAGTTTGGGCGATCTCGAGTACCAAGACTTGGTGGCTGACACCGTCGAGCTTTCCATCGGCGACTCCACGGTCAGCGTGCTGTCCCTCGAGCGTCTGATCGAGGTGAAGGCTGCGGCGGGTCGCGACAAGGACCTGGCAATGCTCCCGCTGCTGCGGGCAACGCTGGCGCGGCGTCGAAGCAAGGCTTGATCCAGGGGCGCGCGGCCACGGCGCCGCGACCGCGTCTGGCCGACAAGGCAACACGATCGAGCGTGGCTCAGCCCGCAGGGTCCTGGTTGAAATAGTCCGCGAGGGCCGCGTAGAGATCTGGGTCGCGCTCCTTGAGCGCGGCGGGGCGCTCGAAGAACGCCTCTACCGCCACGGCGAACAGCTCGGCCTCGTTCGTGCCAGCGTAGCTGCGCAGAGCGCGGTACTTCCCAGCGCGGCGTACTCGCTCGAGTCGATTGCTCACCAACTCGATCCACGGCGCCGTGGCGACCCAGTCGATGTCCGCGGGGATGCCGTCCGCGCGACCATCCGCGAAGTCCATCACGTGGGCGAGCTCGTGCAGCGCCACGTTGTGGCCATCTTGCTTGGCAAAGCCCAGCTTCACGTCCCGCTGGGACAGCAAGATGGGCCCTTGGTGGTGCACCATGCCCGCGATCTGCGCGTCGTGGGACTGCCGATAGCCATCGTCGAACGCCCTGGGATAGACCACGATGTCGCGCAGGTCGTCCCACTCCCACTCCGGCATACCGAACGCCAGCATCGCCGCAGACGCGGCGATGAGCACGCGGGTCTCGTCGTCGACCGTCGCCCCGTGGTCTCCGATGATGCGCTGCTCCGACAGGAAGAGCGCGACGTCGAGCTCGAAGCGCGGTCGGTCCACCTCGCCCAGCCCGCGGTAGAACGGGACGCGCCGGAGCAACACGTCGCGCCAGGGCGACGGGAACGGGCGCGCCGCGATCCGAGCGCGGCGGCGGTACCGACGCGTCGACACGAGGTAGTAGACGCCCCCGATCACCGGCGCGAGCAGCAGCGCTGGGACGCTCTCGAACACGAGCACGATCGGGATGCACGCGACCAACGTGAGCAACAGGGCGAGGCTGCGGTGGACGAGCGCCGCACGCTTGGGAAAGACTCGGTGGTCTCGGCTCACGGCTCGAGTTGGCCCTCGACGGTTTGGCGCTGTCGGATCAGGCCCTGCACCTCCGGGCTGTCGGCGCCGTGGATCGGTGACAGCAGGCCGATGGCCCGCGTGTAGGCCTCCCGCGCGCGCAGCAGATCGCCACGGCGCTGGTAGATGCCCGCCAGGACTCGGACCGCGCGCCCGAGCAGCTCGGAGTCATCGGCGCGCTCCAGCGCGCTGATCGCGGAGGCCGCCGCGCGCTCGGCCTCCTCCAGTCGGTCCTGCAGCTCGAGGTTGACCGCAAGGTTGACGCGCACCCGGAGGCAATCCGTCGTATCGGCGCGACCGGTGGCCTCGCAGGCTTCGAGCACGCCTCGGAAGCGTCGCTCCGCCAGCCGGTGATCGCCCAACAGGTCGGCGCAGATACCCAACAGCTCCAGCGTGTCGAGGGTGTCGGTGTGCGTCGGCCCGTACAGCCGCGCGTTGAGCCGGGATGCCTGTTCCAGGTACTCGGCGGCCCGCGCGCCCTCCCGGAGCGCGAGGTGGGTGCGCCCGAGCTGCAGCAGCAGGCGCGCTCGAACCACCTCCTGGCGCTCGCCGCGCGCGTCCGCGGCATCGAGCCCGCGCTCGAGCAGCGCGATCGCCGCCCGAGGCTGCCCGCGCTCGAGCTCGCTCGTCGCGGCAGCGAGCAGGCGCGCATCCTCGTCGGTGGCGCGCGACCCGGCGCCGGGTGCCGCGGCAGGCGCTGGCGAGCCGCCGCACCCCGCGGCGAGCAGGGCCACCAGCACCGCGCCACCAACAGAGAGCGAGGCCATTGGCGAGCGAGCTTACCACTCGGGCGGCGCGCGTCCGGCGCTGGAAATTGCCTACGTTTCTGCCGCACTGGCCCGCGCGCAATTGCCCGCGGCTCGGTTTGGGAGTACGGCCCTGGTGTCGTGACTTCTGCGGTCGTTGTCGATGGGCGCCAGCTCGCGCTCGAGCTGTACGAGGTGCTTCGCGGGTTGGACCGCTCGGGCTGGCGGGACGCCCCCGCCGCGCTGCGGGAGCGGCTGACGCAGATCGAGCTGCGAGCGTCGGAGCTGTACGGCGAGTGTGCCGGCGGGCTGCGGGAGCGCCTCGAGGAGCTGTCGACGCACCTGCGTGAGCACGCGCCCGCACCGGGCTCCGGGCGCGAGGCCTGGCTGGCCTTCCGTGCCCGCATCGTACCGACCTACGAGGCGCTGGCCGCGGCGCTGCGCAGCGAGGCGGCGCCCGTGCCCAGCCTGCGACCCAAGAACCTGTCGCGCTCGGCGTTCCACCTGACCTCGGCGGTCATCGTGCTGCTGCTGATTGAAGAGGTGCTGTCCCTGCGCGGTCTCATCATCGCCCCGGCTGTGTTCGCCGGCACGTTCTGGTTCCTCGAGGGGCTGCGCCGAGTCAGCCCGCGCGCGAACGACACGCTGATGTGGCTGTTCAAACGCGTGGCGCATCCGCACGAAAGGCACCGCGTCAACTCGTCCACCTGGTACGGCACCGCGTTGCTCCTGATCGCCTTCGTCCAGCAGCCGTTGGTGTGCAGCGTCGCCGTCGCCATCCTCGGCGTGGCGGATCCGGCGGCGAGCGTCATCGGTCGTCGCTTCGGGCGAACTCCGCTGGTGAACGGCCGCACCCTAGAGGGCTCTCTGGCGTTCGTGATCACCGGCACGTTGGCCGCTTCCGTCGTGATCGCGCTCTGGCACACCTCCGTGCCGCTGGGCGCGCTGATGGTCATCGGCTTGGGCAGCGCGCTGGCCGCTGGCGTGGCCGAGCTGGTGAGCCGGAACCTCGACGACAACTTCACCGTACCCATCACCGCGGCCGCGACCGCGTACTGTCTCGCGGCCCTGCTCGGAGTGCTATCCTGATTCGCGGAGCGCGCGCTATCCTCCTCGCTCCGAGCTGCCGATGACGGTTTTTTCAAGCGAGGCCAATGCGACCCGAGCCCGGTGACGTCGTTGGCGGCAAGTACCGCATCGTCCGCCTGATAGGCGACGGCGGGATGGGGACCGTGTACGAGGCCGAGCACGAGCTGCTCGGGACCAACGTCGCGCTCAAGTTCTTGCACGCGGATCTGGCCAAGCGGCCCGGTCTCTCGTCGCGCTTTCTTCAGGAGGCGCGGGTGTCGGCGCGGATCCAGAGCCCCCACGTGACCCGCGTCACGGACGTAGATCAAACTCCCCAGGGTTCTCCGTTCATCGTGATGGAGCTGCTGCACGGCGAGTCGCTGCAAAACCTGCTGGACCGCCGCTCCAAGCTGCCGCAGGACCAGGCCATCGACTTCGCGCTGCAGATGCTGGCGGGCCTCGAGGCCGCGCACGCGCTCGGCGTGGTGCACCGGGATCTGAAGCCGGACAACGTCTTCATCACGCCGTCTACCGGAGGGCCAGTGCTCAAGCTGCTGGACTTCGGCATCGCGAAGCTGTTCGATGACAGCGCGTACCAGAAGAAGGGCCTGACTCGCCCGGGAGCCGTCATGGGCACCCCCGAGTACATGGCCCCCGAGCAGCTCTACTCGGCGGACAAGGTCGATCACCGCGCGGACATCTACTCGCTCGGCGTGATCTTGTACGAGATGCTCAGCGGCGAGCGGCCTGCCTACGGCGATGACGCCGCCAGTATCGTGGCGCAGGTCGCGCAAGGAAAGATCAAGCACCTGTCGGATCACACGCCGACCGTCTCTGGCGCGCTCGGCGGGGTCGTCCATCGCGCGATGGCGCCCCTGAAGGAGCAGCGCTACGAGAGCGCCCTCGAGATGCGCCTGGCGCTGGCGGGGCTCGCGGGGGACCTGTCCGTCGCCGGTCGACTGGCGGCCACCCCCGCTCCGGCCGGCGTCTCGTCCGCGCCGCCGGCGCCGCCGACCAAGCAATCGCGAACGGAAGATCTGGGTCCGCTCGCCGCGGTCACGTCGGCCGATCCCCCGCGCAAGAGCACGGTGCCCAAGACGTTGCCACCGGAAGACGAGGCGCCACCCGCCGCGCCTGCGGTCACCGGTCCGCGCACGCCGGACATGCAGGAGCCGCCCCAAGGGTCCACGCAGGAGGCCTCGAAGGAGCTCATCGCCGAGCTCGCACGACACACCGCGGAGCAGCACGCGGTGCCGATGGCACCTCGCACCGCGGCGCCCACGGCCGGGCACGCAGCCGCGCCAGCCCCCTACCCCGCCGCGTACCCGCCGACGCCGGCCAGGCGAGGCGGTGGCGGTAGCGGCGCGCTGCTCGCGCTGCTCGCGGGGCTCTTGGTCACCGGCGGCGTCATCGCGCTCGTCGTGTTCCTCCGCAGCAACAAGGGGGACGGCCCCGAGGTCGTGCCGCTGGGGGATCCGCCGCCAGAGACGACCATCACGGCCCAGGGCACGAGCACTCCCCAGCCCAACCCCAACCCACAGAACCCGCTCCCGACGCCCACCCCCACGACGAAGCCGACCGGCACTCACAAGCCGCTGCCCAAGAAGGACGGCGGCGCGGACGCTTCGAGCGCCGAAGGTGGAGCGTTCCCGTTTCCCATCCCCACGACGCTCCCCACCGCGTTACCGTCGCAGCTCCCGCCGATGCCGACGTTCCCCTTCCCGACCTGGCCGCCGCAGCAGCCCAACGAGTAGCCCGAGCTACGGCGAGCTAGCGCGCGCGACGCCGGCGCAGCAAGGCCGCGAACGCGAGGACCACGAGCCAGGTCGACGGCGCGCTGGAGCCGGCGCCGACCGCGCAGCCGCCGCTGCTCGACGACGTAGGCTGCGCGGTGGGCGAGCCCGCGCTTCCGGCCGCGCCGCCGCTCGGCGCTCCGCCGAACCCCGCCGTGCCGCCGCTGCCGCCAGTCGCGGGCGAGCCACCCGTCCCGACGGGCTCCTCTGCACACAAGTTGGAGCACTCCGTCTCACACGCGCTGCAGGCGCAGAACTGCAGCGCCTCGAAATCGAGCTGACCCGACTGGTGCGTGGAGACGCAGCTCTGAAGACACGCCGAGTCTGTGCAGCCGTCCGCGCAGGCCAAGAGCAAGTTGCAGGACGGGTTGTTGTAGCAAGATGTAGCCACGTTCACGCAGCTACCCGCGCGGCACTGCTCGCACGGGGTGTTCTTGGGCATCGGTTGACACAGCTTCTCGGTGACGACCTGACCGCTGATGTTGACCTGCCCGTCCGCGCACACCGTGCCCGCCGCGCAGATCGGCACGCTGTTGCAGATGTTCGTGCAGTACGAGTCACTGCCCTGCTTGCAGATGAGCGTCGTGCACTCCGCGCCCGTGGTGCATGGACCTTGCCCGACGTCTTTCTTCGGCGGCGTGGCGGGCGGCGCCACGGCCTCGAGCACCGGAGTCGCCCCGGCGGCCGCGAACGCCTCCAAGATCAGCGCCTTGTGGTGATCGAGCCGTACGTACTTGGCCGACGCGGCGGGGTTGCTGCACTGCGAGACGCGGGAGGCCACGCCGATCACGGCGCCCTGCGCAGAGAAGACCGGGCCGCCCGAGTCCCCGGAGCACACCGACTGGGTGACAGAGAACTCGCCCACGCCGTTCAGCTCGTTCCAGTCCTGTCCAAAGCTGATGACGCGCACGTTCTCGCGCCGGCGCCGCTTGCCCGAGCCCTGTTGGTTGTCGTTCACCGCGCCATAGCCCACCGCCGTGGTCAGCTCACCGATGGAGGGCGGGTGGTCGATCCGGATGGGCAGCGATGGCTGTGCGACGGCCTTGTCGAGCACCACCAGCGCGATGTCGTTGTTGCACAGGTTCTTCCCGGGGGTGTGGAAGATCTGCTGCCCCGAGGCGACCGACGTCGTGCCGCCGGGCGTCAGGCCCACGTACACCTTGAGATTGCTCGCGGTGTAGGTGTTGCCGACGTGGTCGCCGTTCTGCGAGTTGCCGTAGATGTCACAGCCGATCCCTTGGGTGACGTTCTGTGACACGCAGTGACGCGCCGTGAGGATCAACCGCGGCGCAATGAGGGATGCGGTACACGCGCCGGCACCGTGGGTGATGAACACGACGGACGGGTGCGCCGTAGCGCCCGTGTCGTCCACTCCACCGACGATGGCCTCCGCCGCTTCGCTCACCCCGGGTGTCGCGAGCTCCGCAGAGCAGCCGACGGAAAACCAAGCCAGGCAGCCCAGGAAGCAGACAGCGCGAGTCTTCATCGTGGCGTTCTCGGGGAGAGTTGGGACACATGTTCGCATCCATGGGCGCGTCAGGCCAGGGCTTCGACGGAAATGCCGAAAGAGCCCGGCGAAGACAACGTCGTCACGCATCTGCCAACCCCACCGCTGCCTTGCCCGCCACTCCGACCCCGCCTATCGTTCGGAAGCGTCGTCTGCGCGTTCCACTTTCGTGAGACACCGTGCGCTCCTCGATTCCTTCCGTCGCACTCTCGTTGGCGTTGACGCTCATCGCGCTGCCGAGTGCTGCCCAGGGCGCGCCGCCACCTGCCGGACCGGGACAGCCACCGCCCCAACCGCAACCCGGCTACGGGCCGCCGCCGTACGGTCAGCCCGGCTATGGACCGCCGCCGCCGTACGGCCAGCCAGGCTACGGGCCGCCGCCGCCGTACGGCCAGCCGGGCTACGGGCCGCCGCCGTACGGCCAGCCGGGCTACGGGCCGCCGCAACCGGGTTACGGGTACGGACAACGACCACCGCCGGGCTACGGGCAGCAGCCGACCCTGCCGCCGCCGCCGTCCGAACCGCGCGACTTCGAGTCTTCGATCGGGCTGGCGTTTCGCGTGGGCGGTAGCCTGTGGACCACGCCCGGAGACGTCGACCCCGGCTACGACGCGCTCGGCTTCGCGGGCGCCGCCGGCGGCTTTGGTTGGGGCGCGGGGCTCTACTACGAGGCCCGGATCCTGCAACACTTGGGGCTACGCCTCGACGTTGGCTACGACCGCGCGACCCTGCAGCGCGACCTCACTTACAACATCAACGGCGTCGGCTTCAACGTGAACGAGAAGGTCACGACGAGCGGTCTGCGGTGGGGGCTCCTGGTCGAAGGCATCGCGCCAGTGACCTTCGGCCGCGTGTGGCTCGGCATCGGTCCGGAGTTCGTCTCGGGCAGCTCCGTGGACGGCACGGTGGAAGTCACCGACGGCAATCCGAGCGCGCAGTTGCGGTCGGACTTGGAGAACTCGATCAGCACGACGAAGCAGAACTCCACCATGCTCACGATGGTGTTCGGCCTCGCCATCGAGGTCAGCGACAGCCTGGAGATCCCTCTCGATCTGCGCGCCGCCAAGAATCTCACTCAGGAGAGCGGCTGGCGCGAGCGCGTAGAGACAACGAACCTGTTCGACGATCCGCCCAAGTACGACGTGACCGTCCAGAGCTCCTGGGACTTCCGGCTCGGGGTCGGGCTCGCGTATCGGTTCTAGGAGCCGTGACTACGCTGTTCGGCATCGTCTCAGTCTCCTCGCTCTTCTACCTCGAAGAGCACGTCCATGCTCAGGGGCGAGGCGCCCTGTCGGGTGCTCGTCGCCACCCGCGCGATCTGCGGATGGCTGCGCAGACGCGTCTGACCGCGCTCTAGCGCCGACAAGTCGTAGCGGTCGCCCTCCCGCAGTGCCACCAGGCGAAGCAGCGCTGCACGCGCGAGCCGGCGATTGCCTTCGAAACCGACCTCACCAATGCGATACAGCGCGCCCCGCTCGACGCGCAGCAGCATCGCGACCATCGATGCGTCGTCGTCGAAGTCGAGCTGGACGACGACGCGGGCGAGCGCGTGACCGCGGTCGTGGTGTGCGCGCTCCATCGCAGCGATGCGTTCGACGAGCGGCCCACGCCGGGCCACCTGGCCGATCAGGTGGGTGAAGGAGACGCCCGGTGCTTCCCCAGACTTGGCGCCGTCGTCCTCGACCCGCACCGCGGACAGCACGAAGCGTGGCCCCGGCGACACGCGGTAGACGATCTCGAGCGCTCCGCCGGAATACCGTCCGATCTCCGGAGGCGAGAGCTGCGCTCGCCAGTGTCCCAGGTCGTACAGCGCCGCGGTGACGTGCATCGTGCCGATGCTCAGCGCCGCGGACAGCTCGAGCTTCGCGAGCTCGGCGGACCAGGGCTCACCGGCGACGCCGCTCACCCCCAGCACGATGTGACGCAGGCGCAAGGGCTCACCGTCCGCGCTCCGGCGCTGCCCCACCAGCTCGATGAGCTGCTCGGCCTGCACTTTGTCCGCCGCCGCACCACCATGGAGAAACCGCGCCAGCGCCGCGAGGGCTGGCGTCAGCTCGGAGGTCTCCACGGCGTCGTCGACCACCATTCCCCACAGCGTCCGCCACGCCATGGCCCGCACCGCCGGCTCGTGGTCCTCGAGGGCGCGAGCCAGCTGCTCGGGCGTCGACCCACGCGGCCGGGCGGTGGATGCGGCCGGCTCGGCCCTCTGGACGGCCGACGAGACCGACGGCGCGGGTCCGCAGCCGCCGCTGAGTGGGACCAGCAGTACCGCCGCCACCACACCCGAGAGTTCACGCTGGAGCCAGATCCGGCCGCTGCTCGACATTGGATCGCAGTGCCGTGCATCGGGCGTGCCCGGGCTTCGTCTTTCATCGACGTCACCGGCGGACGCGGAGCGCTCGAAGTCACCGACCGACAGACAACGAACCTGTTCGACGATCCGCCCACGCTCGACAGCTCGACGCTGCATCGGGGCACGAGTACACTGGAGGAGTGTTGACTGCGGAGCAGATTCGGCAGAACTACGAGTCCGGGCTCGAGCTCGCTCGAAGGTACTTCATGGGCGACGCAGACATCCAGCGCGCAGCCAGACGGCTCGCCGCCACCTTGAACGAGATGGGCATCGCCTACGCCATCTGCGGGGCGCTCGCGGTCACCGCGCACGGGCACGCGCGTTTGACCCAGGACGTCGACGTGCTGCTCACTCCTGATGGCCTGAGCCGCTTCAAGCAGCGCTGGCTGGGGCGCGGTTGGGTCGAGCGTTTCCCCGGGTCCACGGGGATGCGCGACACCGAGCACAACGTGAAGATCGACGTCCTGCTCACCGGTGACTACCCGGGCGACGGCAAACCCAAGCCCGTGCGCTTTCCGGACCCGGCTTCGGTCACGCTCGACCTCGGCGGAACTGCCACGCTCACCCTGCCCAAGCTGCTCGAGCTGAAGCTCGCCAGCGGGATGACCGCGCCTGACCGTCCCCGCGATCTGGACGACGTCATTCAGCTCATCCGGTCGAACGCTCTGCCGCGCGATTTCGCGGATTCACTCGATCCTTGGGTGCGCGCCAAGTTCGATGAGCTCTGGGGATACGCTCAAATCCCGGTGGACGACTGACGGCACCCGCCGCCATCGGGCACGACTCAGGTCGTCGACCCGTTCGTGCCCGCGTCGGACCGGCAAGGAATCGCTGCTCTCGAGCATTGTCGTACGCGCGAGGAAACACTGTGGCAACGTACGGTCTGCTAGACCCCGGAGCGCCGTGCACCCTCGACCGCCTTCTACCTCCTTCGTTCGCGAGTTTCGCGAGTCTATGTCCAGCGCGTATCGCGCCGCCCATGATGATGACGCCAGCGCCGTGCATGCGACCGTCGTGCGCGACCGCGGCGCCGCGATCATCCATGCGGGATTGATGGAGCCAGCTCGCGGCGCGTCGAGCGCGCTGTGCATCGTGGCGGACGACCGGCCGGGGCTGCTCGCCACCATCTCCGCGGCGCTCGTGCTGCGCGGGATCGACGTGCTCGACGCGGAGGCCTACACGCGCCGCACGCCGGCGGGGCGCGCCGAGGCGCTCGATCTGTTCTGGGTTCGGCGCGCGGATCCCGAGCGCAGGGACGAGCCCCTCGGCGCCGACGAGGTGGGCGAGCTCGATCGCTTGCTCGCGGATCTGTGCGAGGGCCGGGTGGACGCAGCCACGCTGCTCGCGCTCTCCCCCGCGCCCGACAAGGGTGCGGTCGAGACGACCGTGCGCTTTCACGAGGGCGCCGACGGCAAGCTGACGACCCTCGAGGTGGAGACCGGGGACCGCTCCGGCCTGCTGTTCGCGCTCGCGCGCGCGCTGCACGAGCAGGGCGTGCAGATCGAGCAGTCCGAGGTCAAGACGGTGGGGGACCGGGTCCGGGATCGTTTCCAGCTCGTGGAGGTGGACGGCAGCCAGATCGCGCCGTCGCGGCGGCTCGCGATCCAGGTGGCGGTGCTCACGGCCGTGGAGCAGGCAAAACGCTGACAAATTCCCGCGCGGCCACGCCCGCGCTGGCGCGCGGCGGCAGAATTCGCTATCCACGAGTGAGCTAGGGTATGAGCGACGAGCAGTCCAAGAGCCCCGCCCGTCCGACGGCGGCGATGACGCCGGGGGCGCGGCCCGCGGGGGGCGCCGGTGGGACCGTGGTCACGGCGGACGACGCGCCGCTCGATCCGCCGCAGGCCAGCCCCGAGTATGCCAAGGCCGGCAAGACCGTCCCGGGCGAGCCGCCGCTCTTCGACGCCGCACCCGGTGCATTTCCCCCGGTAGCGGGGGCGCCAGCTCCGGCGCCTCACGTGGCGGCACCGGCCTACGCTCCCGCGTACGCGCCCGCACCCTACGTGGCGCAGCGACCCGCTGCGGGTGCGCCGTTCGTCCACCATGCGCCGCCGCCCCAGGCGGCGCGCGGCGGGGGTGGCAACGGCATGCTGATCGGAGGGCTGGTCGGACTGCTCGCGCTGCTCGGGGGCTTGATCGTGGTGGTGTTGGTCGTTCAAGGCCGCGAGTCGAGCAGCGACGCCCCAGCACAGCCGCTGGACCTGCCGACCGGACCGGCGGTGGAGGTCGCGCCGGTGGTAGCGTCCGACCCCGTCATCGAGTCGCCTCCCGTCATCGACGAGCCACCCCCGCCGCCCATCAGCACCGTCAAGCCGGCGACCCCCAAGCCCACCACGACCACCAAGCCGAAGCCCACCGCGACGACCACGACCGCGCCGCCACCAGCCACGACCACGCCCCCGCCGGCCACGACCGCGCCCCCGCCGGCCAATACCTTGCCACCGCCCCCGCCCACGAGCACCGCTCCGGCCAAGAAGGGGCGCCTGAAGCTACCCCAGCGCTAGTCCGTGGCCGAACTCGGGTAGACGGTCGTCCAGGGCGCGGTTAAGCGCTGGACCATGGCCCTGCTAGACGCTGCCGCTGTCCTGCTCGTGCTCGCCGCGGCGTTCGGCTTCCTCAACCACCACCTGCTCAAGCTGCCGTTCGCCATCGGTCTCCTGGTCAGCGGGCTGCTCGCGTCGTTTTGTGTGCTGGCGCTCGACGCGTTGGTCCCCAGCTGGGACGTGGGCGCGCAAGTGCGCGCCATGGTGCTCGAGATCAACTTCGCGGACACCGTCCTGAGCGGCATGTTGAGTCTCCTGCTGTTTGCAGGGGCGCTGCACACGGATCTGGGCAAGCTCAAGAAGCGCCTCTCCGTCATCCTCTCGCTCGCGTCGGTGGGCGTGTTGATCAGCACCGCGGTGGCCGGCTGCTCCGCCTACGCGCTGTTCCGCGCGTTCGGCGTCGACATCCAGTTCATCTGGTGCCTGGTGTTTGGCGCGCTGATCTCGCCGACGGATCCCATCGCCGTCCTCGGCATCATGAAGGCCGCCAAGGCGCCCAAGCAGCTAGAGATGAAGGTCATCGGCGAGAGCCTGTTCAACGACGGCACCGGCGTCGTGGTCTTCACCGTGCTCGTGGGCGTGGGCGTGGCGATGATGACCGGCGGCGACGCCGCAGCGGACGAGGCCATGAGCCCCGGACGCGTCACCACCGTGCTGCTCAAAGAGATCGTCGGCGGCGTGGTGCTGGGTCTCGTCGCCGGTTACGCGTGCTATCGCGCGTTCAAGACCCTGGACGAACCCAACCTGGAGATCTTGATCTCCGTCGCGACCGTCTTCGGCATTGGGTTCGTCGCCTCGCGGTTGCACCTCTCCGCGCCGCTGGCCGCGGTGGTGGCAGGCCTGTTCATCGGCAACCGCGGCCGGCTCACCGCCATGAGCGCGCAGACCTCGCAGAACCTGGACGTGGTCTGGACCTTCCTGGACGAGCTGCTGAACGCCGTGCTGTTCCTGCTCATCGGCCTGGAGGTCTTCGCCATCGACTACTCGCGCGCCTCGTACCTGTGGGTCGCTGCGGTGCTGATCCCAGCCGTGTTGCTGGCGCGTTTCCTCGGCGTGTTCGTGCCCGTCACGGTGCTGCGCCTGAAGCGGGACATCGATCGGGGCACCGTGCGCGTGCTCACCTGGGGCGGTCTGAAGGGTGGCATCAGCGTGGCGCTGGCCATGAAATTGCCGGAGTTCGAGGGTCGCAACGCAGTCCTGACGGCCACCTACGTGATCGTCGTGTTCTCGATCGTGGTGCAGGGACTCACCGTCGGAAAGCTCATCCGCAGCACGTACCCGAGCGGCGTCGCTCCACGGGCCGAGGAGCCCGACGACGAACAGGCGGCCGCACCCGCCAGTTGACCCGGCGGCGGAGTCGCCCGCGCCCGCGCGCGGGGGTCGTCGAATTAGTGGCACAGCGCCACGGAGTGCAGTAGTAGCGACTCGGCGTCTTGGGCCGGAGCCTGATCGCTGAGCCCTCTCGACATGACCCTCGCCTCCCACTCGTTCGACCAGTTCGGACTCGATCCGCGCCTCGTCGCCGCCGTCACTCGGTTGGGCTTCGACACACCGACCCCGATCCAGGTCAGCGCCATCGGCGCGCTGATGGCGGGCCGGGACGTGGTGGGCAAGGCGCGCACCGGGTCTGGCAAGACGGCCGCCTTCGGGCTGCCGCTGCTCGAGCGCGTGAAGGACACCGGGCCGCACGTGCGCGCCTTGGTGCTCGCGCCCACCCGCGAGCTCGCGGTTCAGGTGACGGAGGCGCTCCGCAGCTACGCGCGCGAGCTGCCGGTCAAGATCGTCACGCTGTATGGCGGCGTGGCCTACGCCCCCCAGCTCGCGGCGCTGTCGCGGGGCGTGTCCGTGGTGGTGGGTACACCGGGTCGCGTGCTCGATCACCTGGATCGCAAGACCCTCGATCTGTCCAAGCTCGAGGTGCTCGTACTCGACGAGGCCGACGAGATGCTGCGCATGGGCTTCATCGACGACGTGCTGCGCATCCTCGGCGCCACGCCGCCCACGCGCCAGTTCGTGTTGTTCTCGGCGACCATGCCCGCGCCCATCCGGTCCATCGCGCGCAAGCACCTGACGGATCCGGTCGAGGTCGAGGTCGAGGAGCGAGCGCACTCGACCCAGCACATCACCCAGCGCTACCTGCTCGTCCCCCAGCTGAACAAGGCCGAGGCGCTAGCGAGGCTGTTGGCCATCGAGCCGGGGGAGCGCACGCTGGTGTTCTCGCGCACCCGAGCGGGGGCGGCGGAGGTCTCCGCGACGCTGGCAGCCCGCGGCGTCTCGGTCGACGCGCTGCATGGCGACCTGACCCAGGGCGCGCGCGAGCAGGTGCTCGGCCGCTTGCGCTCGGGTCGGCTCGACGTGGTGGTCGCGACGGACGTGGCCGCCCGCGGCCTCGACGTAGACCAGCTCGCGCACGTCGTGAACCTGGACCTGCCGACGGATCTCGAGAGCTACGTGCACCGCATCGGGAGAACCGGGCGCGCCGGGCGCGCCGGCGTGGCCACCAGCTTGGTGACACCACGAGAGATGGGCCGAGTGCGCACCTTCGAGCGAGTGCTCGGCGCGCGCATCGAGCGCGTCGAGCCCCCGTCCGACGCGCAGATCGTGGAGAAGCGGCGCGCGCGACTGACCGCGGACATCGAGACCCAGCTAGAGGTTCCGATGCCACCCGCCGTGGAAGCGCTCGCCAGCGAGCTACTGTCGCGTGCCCCAGCCCCGGTCGTGGTCGGCGCGCTCTTGCGCGCGTTCGCCGACGCCCGCGGCGTGGACGTCACCTCGACTCCGGATCCGCGTCCGCCGGCCTGGGCGCGTGTGCGCGAGTCCTTCCCGGGTCGCTCGGAGCGTCCGGTGCGCTCGGAGCGTCCGGTGCGCTCGGAGCGACCCGCGCGTGCCGAGTGGTCCGCACGAGACGACAGGCCAGCGCCGGGCCCCAGACCGCCGCGGGACGACACTCGGCCGCGCGTCGAGCCGGGGGAGGAGCTCGAGCTGTTCTTGCCCATGGGCAGCGGACGCGGGGTCCGTCCGCAGGACATCGTCGGCGCCCTCGCGGGGGACTTCGGCATCCCGGGCAAGAGCATCGGCCGCATCGACGTGCAACCGAACCGCACGCTGGTTTGGCTTCCCACGGAGATCGCGCTGGCGCTGCTCGACGACGGCGCCTTGCTTCGCTTGCGCGGGCGCGGGGTCCCCATCAGCCGCGCCCGACACGAGCCGCAGCGGGCGACGCGTCCAGGGTTCGAACGCCGGGACCGTCCGCTCAAGCGCGGCGGGCACGCGGCGCCGCCGGGACCGAAGCAGAAGCGTCTCCCACCGCGCGAGTAGCGGCGCCCGCGCCCAGCAACCTCGCCAGCACGACGCCCGTCGCGGTCTTGCGCTTGGCGACGACGCCGGGTGGCCCCTGAGCCACCACGCGGCCCCCGCCGTCGCCACCCTCGGGGCCGAGCTCGATGACCCAGTCCGCACCCGCGATGACCTCTGGATGGTGCTCGATCACGACGAGCGTGTCGCCGCGCTCGACCAAGCGGTCGAGCACCGTCACGAGCTTCTGAACGTCCGCGACGTGCAGCCCTGTGGTCGGTTCGTCCAGCACGTAGAGCGTGGGCTGGTGACGCGCGGTCGCGGTCAGCTCCGCGGCGAGCTTGAGGCGCTGAGCTTCGCCGCCGCTCAAGGTGTGTGAGCCTTGACCCAGGCGGATGTAGCCCGCGCCCAGATCGACCAGCGTGCGCAGCGGGCCGCTGACCTGCGGGTGATTGCGGAACACCTCCGCGCCACGCTCCGCCGTCAGCTCCAAGAGCTCCGCTGCGCTCAGCCCCAGCAGGCGTACCCCGAGGGTCTGAGGCTCGAAGCGATGGCCCTCACACACCGCGCAGGGCGTCACCACGTCCGGGAGGAAGCTCATCTCGTGGGTGGTCACGCCCTGCCCCTCGCACGCCGGGCAGCGCCCACCGCGGGGCGTGTTGAACGAGAAGCGCGCCGCGTCGAAGCCGAGCACCTGCGCGTCCGGGCTCAGCGCGAGGAGCTTGCGAATGACGTCCCAGATGCCGAGGAACGTGGCCGGCACCGAGCGCGGCGTGCGCCCGATGGGGCTCTGATCGACCGCCACCGCCCGCTCGATGGCCCCAGCCAACGAGACGCTGAAGCGGCCGAGGGGCGGCTCGGTGACGAGCCCGAGCCGCTCGCGCAGCGCTGGCAGCAGCACCTGCCGCACGAGCGTGCTCTTGCCGGAGCCGCTCACGCCCGCGACCACCGTCAAGCGGCCGACCGGGAAACCGACCTCCACGTCGCGCAGGTTGTGGGCGTTCGCGCCCGTGAGCAGCACGCGAGGATGCGCGGCCGGGATGGGTCGGCCGCGGCGCAGCACGGGCGCGCTCGACAGGGCCCTGCCCGTGGGCGAGTCGTGGTTCCCGAGCACTTGCGCGGGCGGACCTTGCGCGATGACCTGGCCTCCGCGACTGCCCCCCTCGGGACCGAGATCCACCAACCAGTCGGCCGCAGCGATGGTCTCGGCGTCGTGCTCCACCACCAGCACGGTGGACCCGGTGTCGACCAAGCGACGTAGGTTGCGCAACAGCCGGCCGGTATCCCGCGCGTGCAATCCGATGGTCGGCTCGTCGAGCACGTACAACGCGCCCGTGAGCCCCGTACCGAGCTGCGCGGCGAGACGAAGGCGCTGCATTTCACCGCCGGAGAGCGTCTTGGCCGAGCGATCGAGCGACAAGTAGTCGAGCCCAACGTCGTCCAAGAACTCGAGCCGTCGCTCGAGCTCACGCAAGATGGGCTTGGCGACCTCCGCCGCGCGTCCGGCGAAGCGCCACTTGCGCAGCTCTCGCCTGAGCGCCCCCACGGACTTGCTCACGACCTCGGGGTAGCCCGATCCGAGCAGGCGTACCGCGCGAGGTATGGGCGCGAGGCGCGCGCCAGCGCAGGTCGAGCAGAGCTCGAACACCTCCACCGCCTTGCTCTGGCGGCCACGCTGGCGTCGCACGCGGCTCACCACACCTTCGCCCTGACAGCGCTCGCACTGCCCCTGCAGCGTGTTGAACGAGAACCAGCGCGGGTCGAGCTCGGGGATGGACAGACCGCAGTCCGGGCACGCGCTGATCGTCGACAGCAGCTCTTCTCGACCCTTGGCGTCCCTCAGCTTGATAGAGCCCGCGCCCCAGCGAAGGGCGCGCTCGAACACCTCCGGCTCCGGCGCCGTGGTTGGCGACAGGTTGGCCATCACCAGATCGATGGTGTGCTCTCGACTGCGGCTGAGCCGGGGCGGAGTGTCCGTCGCCACCAGCTCGCCATCACAATAGGCCAGTTCGATGCCGTCACGCGCCGCGGCGGTGAACACATCGAGGTAGAGCCCCTTCCTCGCGCGAACGACGGGCGCGAGCAGCTCCCGACGGCTGCGAGACGCCGCGCAGCGAGCTCGCAGCGCGTCGCGCGAGGTCGTGGTGATGGGCTTGTCGTGGCTCGGGCAGTGCGGTGTGCCGAGCTTGGCGAAGAGCAAGCGCAGGTAGTGGGCGACCTCGGTCACCGTGGCCACGGTGGAGCGACCGCCGGCGCGCGCCGTGCGCTGCTCGAGCGCGACGGAGGGCGGCACGCCGCTGACCGAGTCCACGTCCGGACGCGGAAGCGTGGGCAAGAACTGCCGCGCGTAGGGCGTGAGGGTCTCCACGAAGCGCCGCTGCCCCTCGGCGAAGATCACGTCGAACGCCAGGGTGCTCTTGCCCGAGCCGCTCGGTCCAGTCACGACCGTGAGCGCCTGGTGCGGCACCCTCACGCTGACCTCTCGCAGGTTGTGCTCGCGCGCGCGCACGACCTCGATCGCAGCTCGCGCAGGTTCACCCCGCGAGGGCTTCGCCGCCGGCAGCGCGCGAGTCGCTCGCGCTCGCAGCGCGTCGGCAGTGAGGGTGTCGGCAGCCAGCGCCTGCTCGGGACTGCCCGTGAAGACCACACGGCCACCGGCGCGGCCCGCGCCCGGACCGAGATCGATGATGTGATCCGCGCGCGCGATGAGCTCGGGATCGTGGTCGACCGCGACCACGCTGCCTCCGCCCGCCAGGATCGCGTCACAGGCCGCGAGCAGATGCGCCACCTCGTCCGCGTGCAGCCCCGCGCTGGGCTCGTCGAGCACGTAGACGGCGCCGCGGTTGTCGTCGCCGAGCGCCCGCGCGAGCTTGAGCCGCTGCGCCTCCCCGCCCGAGAGCGTGGACAGCGGCTGCCCGATCACCAGATAGCCGAGCCCGAGCTTCTTGGCCGGGCCGAGCGCGCGGTTGATGGCCGCGACCGCCGCGTAGCTCTGGAGCACGTCGTCGACCGTGGCCTCGAGCAGCTCGGCGATGCTGCGCCCGCGATGGCGCACCTCGAGCACGACCTCTTGGAACCGCCGCCCCTTGCACACCGGACACGACAGCCGCACGTCGGCGAGGAACTGCATCTCCACCGTCTCGTAGCCCTCACCGGCGCACGCGTCGCAGCGTCCTCCGGCCACGTTGAACGAGAAGTGCGAAGCCGACAGCCCGCGCGCCTGGGCCTCGGGCTCGGCGGCGTACAGCGCGCGAAGCACGTCCCACGCCTTGGTGTAGGTGGCGGCGTTGCCGCGCGACGTGCGTCCCAGGGGAGACTGATCGACCAACACGGCCCGGCGAAGCACTTGCAAGCCATCGATCCGCTGATGTCGGCCCGGCGCGGGCACGTCTTTGAGTCGAAAGTGCCGCCCGAGCGCGCGGTACAGGACGTCCACCGCCAGGGTGCTCTTGCCCGAGCCGCTCGGGCCGGTGACGGCCGTCAGCACCCCGAGCGGGACCTCGACGCTCACGTCGCGGAGGTTGTTCTCGCTGGCGCCGTGGATGCAGAGCCAGCCGCTCGGCTCCCGCCCGCTCGCCCGCGCCTCGCCGACGCCAGCGAGCGCTCGCGCGGTAGCGCCGCCGGTCGCCGTCACCTCCGCGAGCGAGCCCCGCGCCGTGATGTGTCCACCCGCGGGACCCGCGCCGGGCCCGAGCTCGACCACGCGATCCGCCGCCAGGATCAGCGCCGGGTCGTGCTCGACGACGACCACCACGTTGTTGCGGAGCGCGAGCTCGCCCAAGATCTGCGCGAGCGGGGCGACGTCGCTCGGGTGCAGCCCCACCGTCGGCTCGTCCAGCACGAACAGCGCGTTGTGCAGCGAGGTCCCGAGCGCGCGCGTGAGGGTGACGCGCTGAGCCTCTCCGCCGGAGAGGGTGCGCGCCTGACGATCCAGGGTGAGATACGACAGCCCCACGCGCTCGAGGTACGCCAAGCGCGTAGCCAGCTCGGACTTGGCCAGCGCTCCTTGCCCAGTCTTGGGGCTGATCGCGTCGAGCGCCGTGCGGGCGAGGCCGACCTCGAGCGCGTGCCACTCGGCGAGCGTCTGTCCGCCAACGCGGTACGAGAGCGCGGTGGGGTTGAGCCGCTGCCCCTGACACTCGGTGCACAGCTCGTAGGCGCGGTAGCGCGAGAGCAGCACGCGCACGTGCATCTTGTAGGTGCGCGTCTCCAGCCACTGAAACCAGCCCTGCACGCCGGGGAACAGCCCGGCGTCGAAGGAGCCGTCGCCGTCGATCACCAGGCGCTTGTGCCCGGCCGCGAGCTGGTTCCACGGCACGTCCATGGGGATGTCGTGACGCCGGCACAGCTTGGCGAGCTCGGCGCGCTCCCAGGTCGTGCTCTTGCCGGCCCAAGGTCGGATCGCCCGCTTCTTCAGCGTCAGCTCGGGATCCGGGATGACCTTCTGGAAGTCGATGCCGATGGTGCGCCCGAATCCGCGACACTCTGGGCACGCGCCCAGCGGCGACTCGTAGGAGAACAGCCCCGCGCGCGGCGGCTCGAGGGGGCGCGCGCACTCGGGGCACGAGATGCCCTGGCGCAGCAGCAGGTCTCGACTCGGCGTGTGTACGTGCACCACACCCTTGCCCCGCTGCCAGCCCTGCTCGATGGCCTGCGCGAGTCGCGACGCGTCCACCGCCGCGAGCTTCACCCGGTCGAGCACCACCTCGAGCTCGGGTCCGAGCACCTCCGACGGCTTGACGGTGTCGATCTCGCGCGCTTGCCCCGCGAGCCACACCCGGCGATAGCCGTCGTGCGCGAGGTTGTCGCGCACCTCGAGGTAGTGCTCCGCGCTGCGCACGTGGAGGGGGTGGGTGAGCACCGCCCGGTCTACGCCCAGCCCGAGCGCGCGACCCACGGCGCCCGCAACATCGAGCGCCACCCCCTCCGCGTCGTGGACCGGGCACACGGGCTGCGCCTCGCGGGTGAACAGCGCGGCCAAGTAGGGCTCGAGATCCGCCATGGTGGCGACCGTCGAGCGCGAGCTCTTGACGGGCGCCGAGCGATCCACCGCGATCGCGGCGGCGATGGGCTCTAGGCGATCCACCGGAGGTCGCTCGAGGCGCTCGAGGAACTGCCGCGCATAGGGGCTGAAGCTCTCCACGAAGCGCCGCTGGCCCTCGGCGTACAGGGTGTCGAGCGCCAGGCTGCTCTTGCCCGCGCTGGAGACCCCGGTGAAGACCACCACCGTCCCCGGCTCGAGGCGCAGGCTGACGCCCTTCAGGTTGTGCGTCCACGCGCGCTCGACGGAGATGGGGTGCATGGCCGAGCCGCGCCTATAACGCCGGCGCGCTCCCACGGCGAGGGGGGCCCTCAGCCGCGCGCCACCGAGCGAACCATGAGCCGCTCGTACAGACCCGGTGCGAGGGCGGACGGGGCCAGCGAGAGCTTGCCGACCAGAGACGGGATGACCCGACGCGGCCGGGCGATGAGCGCGCGCAGGATCTGGCGGTACGCACGTTGGCGTTGCATCGTCGTCCCCACGCACGTGGGGGTGAACCGGAGGACAGAGCATGAACAAACGAACCAAAACAAGTCGTCCCCACGCACGTGGGGGTGAACCGAAGACGGCGCGCCCAGTGACGAGCGAGGCCCGGTCGTCCCCACGCACGTGGGGGTGAACCGCTCCTCGTGCATCCAAGGAGGACCCTCGTGTCACGTCGTCCCCACGCACGTGGGGGTGAACCGGTCGCTGGCGCTGGCGCGAGCCTAGGTGCCTCCGTCGTCCCCACGCACGTGGGGGTGAACCGTCTCGCCCGGTGCGATGGTAACCGTTCACGGGGGTGGCCACGCCGGGTCGGCGCACGCGTAAGTGATCGATATCGTTCCATTCGCGAATTGTGCTTTCCATGAGGCCAGGCTTCGGGCATTCCGCTCTTCGTGGAGCGTGACTGGCGCGACGACCGGATCGAGGAGCAGGAGGCTCAGCTTCGGCAGCGCGACGCGCGGATCGCGGAGCTCGAGCGACAGGTTGCCGAGCTACTCGCACGCGTGGGGCAGAATTCGAGCAACTCGCACAAGCCTCCGTCCACGGATACACCCGACGAGCGACGCAAGCGTCGGAACAAGGACAAGGCGAAGCGCAAGGAGAGCAAGCGCGGCGCGCAGAAAGGCCACGTCGGTTCACACCGTCAGCTGGTGCCCGAGGACAAGGTCAGCAGGTTCGTCGACCTATTCCCTCCGGAGTGCGAGAACTGCTGGAAACTACTTCCGCGGGTTCCCGACCCGTCGGCGACGCGCTATCAGCAGACCGAGATCCCACCGTTCGAGCCATACACAACCGAGTGGCGCCGACATGCTGTGACGTGCCCATGCTGTCGCTACCGGACGCGCGCCGCATACGACGGAGGCGTGATCCCGGCCTCGGCGTTCGGCCCCCGGCTGATGGCGGTGATGGCGCTGCTCACTGGCTTCTACCACCTGAGCCGGCGCAGGGCGGTGGAGCTGCTCTCGGACATCCTCGGCGTCCAGGTATCGCTCGGAGCCTTGAGCGCCGTGGAGGCGCGCGTGAGCGACGCCGTCCAGCCCGCGGTGGACGAAGCGTGGACGCGGGTTCAGCACGCCGACATCAAGCACACGGATGGGACGAGCTGGTCGCAGGCCGGTGTGACGATGGCACTGTGGGTGCTCGCCTCGGCCACGGTCACGGTGTTCAAGATCGTGGCCGACAATGCCAAGGCGACGCTCCAACCGCTGTACGGCGCGCTGCACGGGATCTTGGTGAGCGACCGCGCCAAGGCACTCGGATTCTGGGCGATGGAGCGCCGGCAAGTTTGCTGGGCCCACTTGCTGCGCAAGTTCGTGTCGTTCTCGGAGCGCGACGGGCCAGCCGGCAAGTTTGGCAAGGAACTGCTCGATTACACGGGACTCGTCTTCGACTACTGGCACGAATTCAAGTCGGGCAAGCTCGACCGCGACCAATTCGTGGCGCGGATGGGTCCCGTCCGGCAGCAGATGGAGGCATTGATCCAACGCGCTTCGGGCTCGGAGACCGCGGGCTAGTCGGGGTCTTGCGCCGACATCCTGGCGCACAAGGCTGCGCTCTGGACCTTCGTCGAGACCGAGGGCGTGGAGCCTACGAACAATCATGGCGAGCGAGAGATCCGTGCTTTCGTCCTGTGGAGGAAGCGATCCTTCGGGACCCAGAGCGAGCGCGGCAACGTCTTCGCGGAGAACCTGATGACTGTCGCCCACACTGCCCGCAAGCAGAACAAAAACGTCCTGCGGTTTCTCACCGCGTGTTGCAACGCGCAGCACGACAAGACGGAAGCGCCATCCCTGTTCGCCAACGCGACGGCGTGAGCGCCAGCCTCACGAACCCGACAGCGGGAAATAACGCGTGAGGTGGCGACTGCCGACTGCGCGAACGCGACCAGCGCGGCGAAGCAGCGCCACTGACCGGGAAGGTTCCCGCGCCGACGCGCCGACGTCGGCCCTCAGCACTGCCATCGTCTCGCCCGGCTTCGCGCATACCACCTCGTAGAACCGCTCCCCAAGCGCGGCGATCTCGGCTGAGGGCCGCTTCTTGCCAGACGCCGGCCGGGCCGGGCGAGGAGCGCCTTTAGGCCGGCTCGAACTTGCCGCCGTCGCGAACGCGCGGACGACAGCCTCCTGCGCGCAGGCACGGCTCGCCGTGATGTGCTCCGTGATCATCTGCTCGATACGCTGGCCCAGATCCTGGGCGCTCGTGGTGTTGGTCATGCGGACGGAATCGCACGGCGCGCCTCACCCGCTCAACCCCACCCCTGAACGGTTACCGTGAGGCGGTCCTGGGCGACTGGTGGGCGCGTGATGTACTTACAAAGACGCTCCACTCTTCGGCGGTCCCGGCCGTCCACGACCTGGGCGGCGTGGAGGTTGATCCCGCGCACCTCGGCGATGGGCTCGTCGGTCGCGTCGGCGGCGCGCGGGCGCGCGGGGGGGCCAGCGACGCTACGAGGCGGAGCGGCGGCTTGCCGGCCCGGTCACCGCTCACCGCGACGCCCTGCGCGGCGGCGGCGTAGCACGCCGCCAGGCCGGGCTCGTCGAAGACGAGCTCGAGCGGCGTGTCGTCACCGAGCTCGGGGTCGAGGCTCCGGCCGTGCGCGCGCAGAATGCGCTCGACGCGGGCCGCGGTGCGCGCGGCAACCTCGGCCATGTCGGCGTGCGTGGGCGTGTCGAGCTCGCGAAACTCGAGCGGAGAGCGCGGGTCATCGCTTGCGTGCACGTAGACGCCGTCGAGCACGAGGGCGTGCATGTGGACGTTCAATCGCAGGGCACTGTCCGTCCTCTGCACGGCGACTACGGCCCCAGGGTGGGCTTGCGACACGCTCGCGATGTCGAGCTCGCGCTTCGCGCGCCAGCGCAGAGAGCGGTCCACCTCTCCCATGAACGCGCTCACCACCTCGGCGGGTGCCGTCCCCGAGCCCGCCCGCTTCGTTCAGCCCGGCACAGTGAACGTGTCCAGCGCGATCCACGAAGCACGCGTGTCGCTCGCCCGCGCCGACCTCCACCACCGAGTCGACACGCGCCAGCACGGGACCCGGAGGTTGATCCCCAGGGCAGTGGAAGGAGAGCTGGGTGGCGACGCACGCTGCCGTGTCCTTCACGATCTCGCAACGAAAGCCTTGCCCAACGCCGAGCTTGGCGCGGCTCGGCTCGGGCGGAGCCCAGCTCGTGTCCTCGAGGCCGGGCTGCCCCCGCGTGGGCGGTTCGGCATCCGGCGCGACGGCATTGCCCGCGGCAGCACCCACGCCGCGAGGTGCGTGCGCCGAACCGTCCTCCGCCGCGGGGCCCCGCGGCTGCGCGCAGGCCAGCATCAACAAGCCGGTCGCCCATCGCAGCGTGCACATGGCGCCATGCTACACGACCTGGGCTCGCGTTCCCGTAGTCGATTCTGGTAGTCTCCGCGCTCCGATGTCGGAGGCTGGGTACCGGACGGCGGTCAAGGAGCGCCGCCCTTATGATCCCAACGTTCGGGTGCGGCCGTGCCTCTTGCGGCAAGCCCATCGTCGTGGGGGATCGAGCGACCACGGCGCGCTGCCCGAGCTGCGGGCGCGAACAGGCCGTCCCCGAGGTACGGGTCGTGTCGCTGGGGCGCAGCGCGGAGCTGCCCGAGTCAGCGCGCCTCGACCAGCTCCGCCAGCAACTCGACGACCCGTGGGTGACGCCCCCGGGCGTGATCGAGTTCGCGGAGGTCCTCACGACGGAAGTCGCCCGGGCCCATCGAGCTTGGGTCGAGCGGCTCGAACGAGTGCAGCAAGAGCCCCACGATCCGGAGGCCGCGCACGAGCTGCTGCACATCACGTCTTCGGTCGCCGCTGCGGCGCGGCGCGTCGGCGGGTCGGACGCGGGTTCCCTGGCCCGTCGGGGGTACTGGGAGGCGACGACGGAGGCGCTGTGGGCGTCGCCTCTGCGTGCGTTCGGTTTCAGCGTCATGGTCAACGGCTCGGTCGCCACCGATGCGTTCGACGACGCGCGAGCGTGGCTCGATCGCATGGCCCCAAACAGCTCCGATCTGCTGGCGGACTCCTGCTACCGCCTATCTTCCGCGGGGCTCGCGAACAAGCAAGGGGACTACGAGAGAGTCGTGCAGCTGCTCGGCAGGGCCCCCGGGGCCGTACCCGTTCACGCCAGCATGCGCACCGCCGCGGCGGTCAACCAAGCGCACGCGCTGGAGCACCTAGGGGATCTCACGGGCGCGGTGAACGTCCTCGTTCACGAGAGCGAGCGACGGCACAGCTCGCTCGTCGCGATCGCGCGACACGTCCATGATCGCCCCAAGCTCGTGCAGTGCCCACGTTCGTTTCCCATTGCGATGGAGCGCGCGCTGCTCACGATGCTGCATCGCGTGCCGAGTCGTTCCAGTGAACGAGGCCTCAAAATGGCATTTGGCTCCTTGTTCGTGTTCGGAATCGCGTTCACCCGTGCGTGGGACGGCTACGGGCTGCAGGCTGGCGCGCTCGCCGCGCTGGGTGGCGCCGTAGTCCTCGGGGGCGTCGCTCTGGTCCGACATGGCCGCAGGTATAGGCTCTCGGTCTTGCGCGGGTGCATCCCCGTTCGCGGGCGGGTGTTGTCCAGGACGCATCGCAGTGGCGACGAATACGTCTTCGAGGTCGTCGTGGAACGCCCGGACATGCCGGACCAACCAGTCACCATGACGGTGACGCTGCCCCCGCGGGTGGCCGCGGCGGATCACGCGGGGCGCACGTTCGACGCACTCTGGAATCCCGTGTACCCGACGCTGTTCCACAAGATGACCATCAACGTCACGCAGGCGGACATCGACCGGGGCAAGCGGGCCGCGAAGGCGTGACAGCGCGAGGGGGCGTTCGGGTCGCCGTCAGCGATTGGCGACTAGCACGACGGCCGCGCTGATCGCCAGCGGCAGCACGAGCACGCCGATCAGGAACAACCACGCGCCGGTGCGTGCGAAGTTCAAGGTCTGATCAATCCCGCGCTGCTTGGGGACGAACACGGCGGTGTCGTCGGGGGCGTAGTAGATCACGCCGTTGTAGCGCCAGCGGCGCGTAGGAAAATCGAACTGCCAAAACCTGTCCAGTTCTCGGGTACGGGACCGTGGGGCGGGAGTGGGCTGGGGTCGAGAACCGGATACGACCTCACGGATGGGGTGGTGCTGGGGTGGTGCGCGCGCGGGCCGGTGCGGAGGCGAGGTCGAATGGGAGTGGGTAGGCGGTGGGTAGGCGCACCTTCGCGTCTGGTGAGGTCGCTCGCGCGCAGACCTCACCTGCTCGCCACTCCGAACGGCAACTGCAGCTGTTCGGGCGGCGCTGCAGCGGCCGTGCGCGGGACGGGTGGCGCCCTTGGCCCGGACAGGAAGAGCGGCCCACGCTTGCGCGAGAGATCACGCCGATGCGCGAGGTACGCCGACAGCAAGACGCCCGTCGTTTCTGAGTACGGCACCACGCGGTCCTGCCTGCTCTTGCTCGTCTCTGCACGAATACGCAGCAGCCGATGAGCGGGCTGGAGGTCCGACGAATCGAGTCGGCAGAGCTCCTCGCGGCGAAGCGCAGCATCGTACGCCAGCGCGAGCATGCAGCGATTGCGCACGCTGTCTTGCCGCGCATGTTCGAGCAGGCGGTGCCATTCCTGCTCGGAGGGGATCCACGGCAGCCGCTTGCGTCGAGGCAGCAGGCCGCGCTCGCGCCCGCCGCCCCCGAACCCCTTGCCGGCCGTGTACCGCCCGCGCCCCACGGGGTTGGCATCTCGGCGTCCCTCCTCGATCAGGAAGTCGAAGAAGAGCCGTACGGCCGTGAGGCGCTGCTGCATCGTCGCGTTGGACAGGCCCGATCCAGACTCCAGCGCGACGACGCCTTTGCCATGCGGACCGGGCCGCTTGCGCAAGTCGCCGACGTAGGCCGCGACATCTGCTCGGCTTGCCGACAGCACCTTGACCTTGGTGCGCTTGCACCAACCGAGGAAGTCCTCCAACCCACGCCCGTACGCCTCGATCGTGTTGGGTGCGAGCCCGAGCATGTGCTGAATCTCGAGCCACTGCTTGGCCTCAGCACAACGCTTGGTTTGCGGGAAACGCTCCCAGCGAATCTGCTCATCATGAATCGCCATGCCTCACCTTGGATCAACCTCGAAAGACAGCAGAAGGTTGATTCCAAGTAACGTAGACGATGGTGGCGCGACGGCGATAGCGCTCCTCCATCAACTTGAAGAAGATGTTGGCTTGTTCGGGCTTCAAGTTCAGATAGCCCATCTCGTCGATCACCAGCACGTCGACACGCGCCAGGCGGTCGATGAGCTTGCGACTCGAGCGATCGGCCAATGATGCGTACATGTCGTCGAAGAGGTCCTGGGCGCGCACGAAGAGCCCTCGGTGACCGTTCTGCAGAGCCTTGAGCAGCAGCCCCGACGCCAGTCCTGTCTTGCCGACGCCGGTCGGCCCGATCAACACGATGTTCTCGGCTTTGGCGATGAAATCGAGCTCGGCGAAGCCCCGGATCAGCTTCTGCGAGACTCCGGGCTGCTTCTTGAAAGGGAAGGACTCCAGCGTCCAGCGCTCGGGCAGAGCAATCGAGCGCGTTTCGATCGAGTGGCCTTTGACGGAGGACCAGCTTCTGCGCCAGGCGCTCTGGCTGCTCGTTCCGTCAGGTGTGCGCCGACGCTAACCACGACGGGCACGACGAATGGAGGACTAGACGGTTAACGGGTTTGGCCCGCCACTTGACGTAGGCATACGTCGAGCAGATGCTTACCGGTATGCCGTCGGACTCTTCTCCTCCCCCAAGCGTTCCGAAGGAGTTCGAACTGGAAGGTCACGAAGTGCGCACCACAGACGGGGTTCGGCTCACGGAGCCGGGTGTCGCGCCGAAGCGACTCATCGCTGTGCTCGCTGAGCTCGGTCCAGTGCTCGTAGAGTTCCTGGACATCGATGCTGATCTGCCCCCTCTCGATGTTTCCGCAGGATGAGTGAACTCCGGGTCGAGACCTGGCAAGCATGAGGGCACACGCGCCGAAGTCCGCCATCGTCAAACCCCCAAATCGCCCTCGCTAGCTGGACGAATTCACCGTGCGAAGCGGCTCAGCTCTCGGTCCAGATCGGTCCAGCGCACGACGCGTTTGAACGCGGGGTGGGGGAGCTCTTCTGGCGGAGCGGCTCTACGGCGCAGCGGTCACCCTGCAGCGTGAGGGCACCCCTCGAGAGATGTTCACGGTCCGGCTGTCCTCGCCGACTGCGCCGTCCGTCGACGCGTTGCTCGCGAAGCTGCAGGCTTGACGTCGAGCGGGAGCGTCCGCCGTTTCGCACCGGCCCTCGCGGCTGAAGTCGCGCCCACGGTGAGTTCACGCGCGATGCCTGGGGCAAGTCGGCTGAAGTCGCGCCCACGGTGACTTCACGCGCGATCCCGGGGGCAAGTCTTCTGAAGTCGCGCCCAGGGTGAGTTCGCGGGCGACTGGAAGTTACCTCCGTCGATAGAGGTCGCGCACCGCACAGGGCTCGGAGATGCTCGACAGGCTGGCGAAGGCGCTCGCTCGCCGTGCACGTGCGCCACTCCCACGAACGATCGGAAGACAAGGATGAATGCACGCCTCACTGGACTCGACGCGGGCGGTCCTGCCGAGGGACGCTGCACTGGCGCCACCCACTCGAGCGGGGCCACCTTCGTCGATGAACGCACCCTCGTGGCATTGCGGGACGCGTCCCTTCCGGCTACCCTGCGACGTAGTGGCTGGCAGGGAAGCCGAAAGGGGTCGATCATGAGGGCAGCACCGAACGAACGTATGCACAGCACGCACGCACGCACGCACGCACGCACGCACGCACGCACGCACGCAGCGTGCCAGACGGTTCGACTCGTCCTCGTGGTGCTCGTCCTGTTGCTCTCGGCGCCAGGCTGCAGACCACATCCCGATGACGAGGTCCCGCCCCGCGACCCGCCCGTGCAGCAAGACGAGTACGGCACCGCGCCAGCGATCGTCGTGCACTTCGAGGAGCCCGACCTTCGCGGCACCCATCGGATGCCTCACTTCGTCAACCTGCTGGTGACGAACACCACCCGCGAGACGCTGAACGTCTCGCTGACGCTCGTCGGCTTCGGCCTCGATCAGCGCCGCTCCAACCGCAGCTACGGCTCCTACGTCCTTCGCGGCGGAGAGCAGCGGACGATCCCGATCGCAGCGGCCCGCTTTCCGCTGCGGAGCCACTCGGCGCCAGCGACGATCTTTGCGGAGGGACGCGTGACCGTGAACGGGCAGCGGCTGTCCGTGACCTCCGAAAGACTCACGGCAGCGTTCGACCACGCGCTGAGCACGGTCACGTTCCACGGCATTGGCAACGCTTACCGCGACCTCCGCCACCCCCGCGACCCCCGGCTGGAGCGGCGACGGCTTCACAGCCTCGCCGCCGAACTGCTGGACGTGGCCGGGGACGTCTGGGTCACCGATCGCTACGTCCCCGTTGACCGGCTGCCCCCGAACGGCGCGGGCGGCGGCACCATCCGCTACTCGGGCGGCTCGGACACGAACGAGCCCTGGCCCGCTTCGATGCCGGACCCGAGCGCCACCCACTCGTACGACATCCCCCCGCCTGGACCAAACCGGGCTCGGCTCTGCGGGAGCTGGCTGGCGAAATTCGTGGACTCGGGGTTCGGCGAAGACCACCTGACCAGCAAGGACTGGAACATCGAGCCGGCCCGCTTCGCGTCTGCCCAGGTCTGGAGCGTCGACACGGCCGAGGTCATCTTCGCGGGGCACCTGAACTCCCTGGGCTGCACTCCTTTCGTTCAGCTCGCGGAAACCGGGAGCTACCTGCTCACCGTGTTCACGACGCTCCGGAGCGGTGAGTCCAAGATCGACATCGAGTCGGTGCCCAGCACCGGAGGGGCTGCGAGCTACACGTCGACCTCGAACGCGTTCGTGAAGACGAGCGCGAACACCAGCCCCCTGAACCTCCACTTCCACCTCAGCCACCTCCCCCTCGCTTACGCCAACACGGCAGCGGTGATGGGTCTGGCCCTCGTCACACCCGACAACGGCTTCCCCGCGGCACCCAACACGACCACGGTGACGCTGTACGACGACTGCTGTCAGGCGGACGGCCAGTGCTATTACGCCTGCGCAGGCGCCGGAACCATCAAGTTCGGCAGGTCCAACAAGAAGCTCCTCACGGGTCAGTACATCATGACGACCGACTACAAGTACACGATCGGTCACGAGCTCGGCCACGTGATCCACGGCTTCGGCTCGGGGGTGTTCTATCGAGACTACGGCGCGTGGAAGACGGACGGGGCGCCGCCGGAATGCGGCTGCGAGCACATTACCAGCTCGAACCAGCTGCACTGCCTGCAGTCCCGCGAGACCACCACCACCGCGCACGTCGAAGCCTTTGCGCACTTCTACGCGAGCAAGCTGATGAACCACGCCAGCGGGAGCGGCTGCACGTTCGTGTACTACAAGGACGTGCACTTCCTCGGAACCACGCTGCCTCCACCCGTCGCCACCGATTGCACCTACCCCGTACGCTGGCTCGAGTCCGAGTGCCTGGCCAACGGACGGGGTGTGCAATGGGACTGGAACAACTTCCTCTGGAGCATTCACACCGCTCCGCCAGCACAGCGCACCTCTCTGGACGACCTGTTCGCCATCTATCGCCAGGGCTGCGGCGGCACGAAGTGCGCGCACTCCGTGACCGACTCCATGGCCTGGCCCACGTTCGATGGGGCTGCGCTGGCGCACTACGGACAGTTCGACAACCGCTACCTGAAGGTTGGTGAGTCCGCGACCACCTACGGAGTCAACCACTGATGCGCGCGTGGCTGCTCCCACTCGCGCTCATCCCTTGCGGCTGCGCGTGCTCGGACTCCAAGGACGCGCCACCGAGCGCCGGCAGCGCGGGCGGCACGGCGGGGACCGCTGGAGGAAGCGACAGCGCGGTCGGCGGCACACCAGGCACCGGCGGCACGTCGGGCGGGGGCACCGGCGGCGTCGAGCCCTACCTCGACTGTGACCACGTCAAGGTAGAGAAGTCCTGCGTCGATGGCTGGTGCCGCATTCCGGCAGGCTGCTTCATCATGGGCTCGCCCAAGGACGAGTGGGGGCGCGGCGCCTACGACGAGGATCAGGCCAAGGTCACGCTCACGCGGTCGTTCGAGATCCAACAGTACGAGGTCACGCAGGCAGAGTGGGTCGATCAAGGGCTCGACAACCCGAGCGAACCCCCGGGGCCGACCTCGGCGGGGGACTGCCTGGAACCAACTTGCCCCGTGGGCAACGTCAACTGGTACGAAGCGGCCGCGTACGCAAACCTCCTCTCGGAGCAGCACCTGCCAGCGCTCGCTGCTTGCTACGTACTTTCGGGGTGCGACGGCGCGATGGGCGAAGGCAGGGAGTGCGACACCGTCACGATGAACGCTCCGTCTCCGTACGAGTGCGAGGGCTACCGCCTCCCCACGGCTGCCGAGTGGGAGTACGCGGCGCGCGCGGGCACCAAGACGGCCTTCTACTCGGGGCCCATCAAGGAGTACCCGAAAACACTCGAGTGCGCGGCGGACCCCAACCTGGAGAAGATCGGCTGGTACTGCTTCAACTCCGGCAACACGACGCACCCAGTAGGGAGCAAGGAGCCGAACGCCTGGGGCCTCTTCGACATGGCGGGCAACGCGTGGGAGTGGAGCAATGACGTCACCAACGGCATCGGGCACGGTCCAACGCCGCTCGTCGACCCCGATGAGTCCAACGGATTTCCGACGGGTCAGGTCCTGTGGCGAAGCTGTGGACCCAACGCAACCGCGCGTTCGTGCCGATCCGCGGCGCATTTCTTCACGGGTCAACGCAGCAGCAGGGGTGGCAGCGGCGGCTTCCGCCTGGTCCGCACGCTTCCCGTCGGGCCCCCACCCGACGCCGGCACCGAGATGGACGCCGCGGGAGACGCCGCCGCGCCCTCGGACGCCGGCGAATGACTCGCTCACGGCGCCGGCCCCTCCCGCGCCGCGCGCAACCGCCGCCACCGCCGCACCTGCCGCGCTATCGTTGATCCCATGCCCCTCGGCTTTGGCACTCCGAGTACCGTCGGCGTCCGAACCAGGCCTCCGGAATGGGAGTCCAACGTGTACGGAGTCAACCACTGATGCGCGCGTGGCTGCTCCCACTCGCGCTCACCCCTTGCGGCTGCGCGTGCTCGGACTCCAAGGATGCGCCACCGAGCGCCGGCAGCGCAGGCGGCACGGCGGGGACCGCTGGAGGAAGTGACAGCGCATCGCCGGGGACATCACCTTGCCGCACGCACCGCAAGTCAAAAGCCCGCGCAGCCTGAACGGGTCGAGCTGCTCGATGGCCGTCTGCTCGTCGGTGCCGCGTTCGCCCCGCTTGGTTGGTGTCCGCGTGCGCCGCCCCTCGACGATCGTCTGCACCCGTTCGAACGAATCCGGCGCGACGATCGGCTCGTGCATGCCCGGCGCGCCATCGGGGCGACGGCCTGCGTAGGTGGGGTTCGTCAAGAGGCGCAGCGCCGTACGCGACGTCCACTACCTTGCCGGCAAGCTGCTTCTTGTTGGCCTTCGCGACGAGGTCGCTCGTCGTCGTGCCTTTCGCTGCCTCGTCGAAGAACCAGCGCACGGTGACGGCCGCCCTGTCGTCGATCACGAGCTGCTTCGTGAGACGGTCTGTGCGGTAGCCCAAGGGCACGCGCCCGGCGGACCGCTCGCCGCGCGCCTTGATGGCGCCGCGCTGATCGGCGATCCGCTCGCGGATGATCTCGCGCTCCCACTCGGCGAAGGTCGCGAGCATGTTCACTTGCAGCCCCGCGAGCGAGCCGGCGTCGGCGTCGATGTTGCCGGAGACGATGGTGATACCGACGTGGTGGCGCTCGAAAAACTCGGCAAGCCGTGCGAGATCGACGAGCTTCCGCGTGAGTCGATCGACGCGGTAAACGATGACGCGGCGGACGTCACCCTCTTCGACGCGCCGAAGCAGCTTCGCCAGCCCCGGGCGCTCGAGGGTCGCGCCGCTCTCTCCCTCGTCGTCGAAGTGTTCGGCGACTGGGTACCAGAACTCCCAGGTCTTGTTGCGGATGAACTCGGTGCAGAGCGTCCGCTGGATCGCGCAGGACGTGACGGCGGGGTCGTCGCCCGGGCGCCTGACCGACTGCCGAGTGTAGACTGCGCAGCGCACCCAGCGGGGATCGTCTTCGCGGATGTCAGGGAGGTCGGGTTCGGCGTCCAAGGCCGTGAGGATATCGCGGTGACGGGGACCGGCACGAGTGGCAGCGTTGGCATCTTGTGGAGCAAACGCGGGCTCGGCGCGAGAACTGGGACACGCCAGTGACGATTTCTCGCCGCCGCAGAGCGGCTACGTTGCCGGCTTAGACTTCGCGATGCGCTCGAGCTCGGCGGCGACGGCGGGCTTGTCGATACGCCCCTCCGCAACGCCGATGGTCAGCGCGTAGAAGGCCTCCGAGTCGTGCTCGAGAGTGACGCCGTTTACATCGAGGAATACCTGCGCGGCGAGCAACCCCGCGCGCTTGTTACCATCGACGAAGGGATGGTTCGAGACGATGTGGAACAGGTACGCCGCCGCCATCGCGAACAGGCCTTCGTGCGCGTACGTGCCCCCGAACGACGTCTGCGGCTGGGCGACCGCCGACTCCAGGAGGCCGCGATCACGCAGGCCCACGCCGCCGCCGAACCGCTCGAGCTGGCGCTGGTGAAGCGCGAGCACCACCTCGACCGTGAGGAACTCGATCTCGCTGGGCACCTCGCTCACTTGGCGAGCTTCCGGTACGTCTCCTCGTGCGCGTCCATCAGCCGGTCGGCGGAGGCCAGCGCCCGATCCATCAGCGGCGCCTTCTTCACCGGGCGGATGATGAGCGCCTCCCCGTCGGTCTTGACCTCAAGCGGGGTGTCCTTGGTGATGTCGAGCAGCTCGAGGATCGGCCGGTCGATGATGAGGCCCAGGCTGTTGCCCACTGCGGAGAGCTTCTTGACCATCATGGTTCAACCTCGTTCTTACGCACGTAACACAAGCAGCATAACGCGCGCGCCTTGACATGGCCAGCGGAGGCTCGTGACGCGCTAGAAGGGCTTCCTTGTGTTCTCGACGTTCCGCCCACGCCCAGCCACGATGGCCACGGCCGTGACCCTGGGCATCGAGGCTCTGCGGCGCGGCGACCCCGCCGGCTCGACCTGCATCGTCACGGGGAGCTCGGACGAGGGCGAGCGCAGCGTCGTCCTGGTGAGCGCCCGCGCCCCGTCCTGAGCCCCGCCCCCGTCAGCGCCAGCTAGGCGGATCGTTCGCGACGATCTCGAGGAAGTTGTCGATGGGTGTGGCCATGAAGCCGACCCCGTCGGGACTCTCCGCGATGTGCTCGCTCGTGGTGAAGAGCAGGGTGCCACGGACATCGAAGTTGGTGGCGAGCACCGGACCAACCTGGACGAGCCCGTCGTCTTCGAGCTTGCACAGTCCGATCGGCATCGCCGCGCCGACCCAAACCTCCCCCCGCCACTTGGCCACGCCGTGAAGTCCCACCTCGGCGTCGAGCACCTTCGTCCAGCCGTAGGAGGAACCCTTTAGCAGCTCTCGGTCTCGACCGCAGGCATAGACCTCGTCGTCGTCCACGCAGAAGACCGCATTGAGCGTACCGGTCGCGGGGGTGCTCATCTCCGTCCATCGCGTACCGTCCCACCGCGCGATCCGTCCCCCATCACCCACCGCGAAGATCAAGTCGCGTCGGCTCCCGTGCACGTCCCAGATCATGAACTCGGGTGCACCGACGCGGCGCCACGCGCTGCCCTCCCACAACATGACACACGGCGTCGACTGTTCGGCTAGGCCCCACGACATCACGTAGTCGTCGTCGATGCCGCGGATCCCCATCATGTTCCCTGCGGCCTCGTGCTTGGTCCAGGCCGCCGTGCTCGATGCGTCGGGATCCGGCTCCCGATGGTGAAGAACCTTGTCCATGTCGGACACGTAGATTCTTCCTGAAGGTCCCCGCCAGATCCCCGAGAGCCATTTGCGCTGTCCCCAGAACATCGTTTCGATGCGGCCCGGGCTCATGCGCACCACCCACGTCTCCAGGTTTGGCGGGCGATAGCCCAGCTCCCCCTCGAAGCGGCCGGCGAGCGCAACGCAGTCTTCCATCGAGGTGCCGCTCACGCCTGAGAACACTCCTGCGACCGTGTAGTCCATCTCCTGGTCTCCCTATGTAGATAGCGTCATCAGCCGAACAGGCTCGTGGGGCGCGGGGCCCCCGAGCGAGAAGTTCCGGAGAGCCCCGTGCCGCCGGCCGGGCAGCGCGGATCCTGGCGTGGGCTACCTGAGGCGATGCGTTGACCCACGCGAGCCGCACAGTCGGCGTCCATGGCTCGCGCACGCTCCAGGGTCCGATCTCGCTCTCGCGTTGCGTCAGCGACGAGCTGGTCCCCCTGGGCTTGTTCCGCCGGAGTTGTGGCGCTGGCGCGCAGCTGCTTCGCGGTCTCAAGGTCCTGGCGCGCAGCTTCACGGTCCACTTCGGCCTGTCGCCTGGTTCAGGCGTCACCGGTCGCTCACCGGGTTGCAGGGTGCCGTTCGCTTCGGCCTGATCGGCGAAAGCCTGATTGTCGGCGGCGTTCTTCACATACTCCTGTCGCATGCCCTCGGCGGCCATCTCGTGGAAGCGGCGTAGGCATTGCTCGGCGGAACCGCCGTCGACTTGCTGACTGGGAGGAGCCTTGGTGCCGGGGGCGGCGGCAGTCGGCCCTGCACCGTCCGCGTGGGTGGCGGGCAGCTGCGAAGCGGCCTGCTGGACGTCGTGGCCGGCGCTCGTGCGCTCACTGAGGGGCTGGTCGCTCTCCTTGCGTCGGACGTGCTCTTGTTGGGTCGTCCGCCCGTGTGCGTCCTCCATGACCTGCCGTTGGCCTTCCGCGCCGGGCGTGTTGGCATACGCTCCGCCGGGGCTGGCGCCATTGGCGTCAGCCTGGTTGTACTCCAGCGCGGCGTTCCGGTTGGCGTCGCCACCACGGTTGTGAACGCCGCCTCCGCACTCGGCGCGGCACGGATAGTCAGTGGTCGTTTGCCCATCGACGGTCGTGAGGCAGGGGCTATCGCCAGCACGGCCAACGCGTCCTGCGGATGAGGGGTTAGCGGCGTTCGGGCCGTGTCCGGGGATGCTTCGCGCGCTTCCCTCGGTCTGTGTGCCCGCCTGGACCTGGTGTCCGGAGTTGAACGCGTGTGGATTCGTCCCGTTGTTCCATGGTTCGCCGAGCTGGAACTCGCGCTGCGACATGTTGGTAGGTGGAGGCGTTCCGTTCGCGATCGCCGCCTCGAAAGCCTTCCGCTTCGCGCGACACTGCTTGAGGTACTCGGCCACGGACGAGTACGTGCCGAACTCGCCCATCTCGTAGCCCTGCTTGGTGAGCTTCGCGATGCATCGCGCGCTGAAGAAGGCGGAACCTCCCGCCTTCACGAAGTTGACCGGGGTGTGCGGCGCGGGTTTTCCCATTACCAGAGCTCCGGGGTCTCGAAGCGGTGCATCCAATCGGCGGTGGCGTCGAGCTCATCCTCGTTCTCGCTGAACGTACCCGGAAACGGCGGAGGGTTGCGTAGGACGAACGGGGCGAGCCAGCGAGCGACGCCGGACAGGGTGGCGGGGTGCTCCATCATGTTGACGTCGCCGGTCACGGGGCGCTCGCCCGCCCGGACGAGTGTCGCGTGCGCGAGGGCGAGGATCGCGACATCTCCTGCCCACTCGGCGGCCTCTGGAACGTCCAGCGTCTCGCCAGCGAGGAGCCCGGGACCGAGCAGGGTCAGCCAGTTCGTGCCGGGGAGCCCGGTGCGCGCTAGCCACGCGGTGGGCTCGGGCGTCTGGACGTCCATGCCGCGGTAGCGCTTGCAGTAGTTGTGGATCGCCCGAAACGCGTTCCTCGGGAGCTCCGGGTTCCAGGTGAAGCCGTACCCACCGATCCCCGACACGATCGGGAACTCCTGGCCCACCTCGATGGCGAGGGCCAACAGCTCGTTGGGATCCATGTCCAACGGGAGCACGAGCTGCGCGTAGGCCACCGCCGAGGTGTGTCGCGCGTCGACCTCCCGATACAGGAAGCCGACGCGCGGGGCGTGGGGGCTGTCGGCGACGCGCACCTCGAGCAGGTGACGCACGCGACCGGTGAGCTGGCCCGCGACGATCGCCTCGCGGATCTCCGCGAGATCCTCGATGAGTCGCCACTTCGACTCCTGCGAGGTTCGGTACCACTGGAGCCAACTCGGATTGATCCGATGGACGAAGGTGTCGAAGAGGCGAGGGATGAGCTCCAGCGCCCAGCGGCGCGGATCGTCGAGGTAGAGCGTCAGCGTCAACGCGCCGTGCACGACCGTTCGATCGGGCGCGTCGGTCAGCCACGTGTCGGTCACGAGCAGAGGGGAGCGGAGGATCACGGCGAGCCCTCCCGCCGTCGAACCGTCGGCATGCGAAAGCGGCGGTCCCGCTCGGAGTACTCCGTGGCGCCGAGGAGGTAGGGGCGGGTCGATCTCGAGCAGCCAGCCGGACGCATAGCAGTCCGTGTTGACCAGCGAGGGCGACTCGTCGAGCTCCGGGTTCGCACGCACCACGACTCTGTCGCACGGCGCATAGAGATCGTAAAGTCCCTTGTCGGCCTCGACGGCCCCGAACGGTCGCGCCACCCGCAGCTCGGTCCCGGGTTCGGGAAGGTGGGCAGCGGTGAGCGGGGGCAGAAAAGATGTCAGGACCTCCGTGACGCCCAGGCGTGCGCGTAGGAAAATCGAACTGCCAAAACCTGTCCAGTTCTCGGGTACGGGACCGTAGGGCGGGGAGTGGGCTGGGGTCGAGAACCGGGTCGAGAACCGGATACGACCTCACGGATGGGGTGGTGCTGGGGT
>JAHBVX010000001.1:37500-1186510 GCA_019637295.1 Polyangiaceae bacterium | reverse complement strand
GGGCAAGGCGGAACGCGCCCGGATGTTCGACGAGCGCTCGCTCTACCATCCAGCCACGAACGGCCGTCGAGCCGATGGCGCGATCAGCCCCGC
This sequence comes from Polyangiaceae bacterium, assembly GCA_019637295.1. Lineage (GTDB taxonomy): Bacteria > Myxococcota_A > Polyangia > Polyangiales > Polyangiaceae > JACKEA01. The sequence goes on along the minus strand of JAHBVX010000001.1, from coordinate 1,186,417 downwards.
GTGAGCCCGCACGGCCGCCATGTATCCTTGATCTGATGGCGCAGTTTCTGGTCCCAATCCTCATCGGCGGTCGGCTTTGCCGACCCGCTTGGCCTCCCCCATCGCGTCGATGCCGTCCTTCCCCTTCTTGATGCCCAACCCAGCAAGGATGAGCGAGCCACAGAGCGGCGACACCGGGCGCAGGTCAGGCTCGTGGACTCGGCCCGGGACCACCTCCGTCAGCGGATCGACGCCTACGCTGAACAGCAGCGCGAGGTCGTGAGAGTCAGCTTCGGTCGCCTTTTCGATTGTCTAGAGCGCATGGACCAGCGGGCGCGGTTACAAGCCCTCGAGGCGATCGGCGAAGTCAAAGTGACCCCCGAAGTAGTGGAGGCGTTCAAGGCGCAATACCTGGAAGCAGGGGGCACCGCGAAGGGCGTCTTCGCGGCGATCGGTGCCGGCTCTGGCGCGGCTGGGGCCACTACGGCCGCGGTGTCAGCCTTCGGCACAGCCAGTACAGGCGCTGCCATCTCCGGGCTGTCGGGTGCAGCGGCCAAGAGTGCACTCAATGCGTGGCTGGGCGGCGGCTCGCTCGCAGCGGGAGGAGGTGGCATGGCGCTCGGGAGCGTTGTGCTGGGCGGCGTCGTCGTAGGGCCAACGCTCCTAGTGACTGGTTTCGTCCTCGCTGCCCAGGGTCAGAAAGCGCTAACGAAGGCAAAGGCGTATGCAGGCGAAGTGGACACCGCCGTCGCAAGAATGAAGCTATTGATTGCCTTCAGTCATCGCGTCGAGACCCGGGTCGAAGAGCTCAGCGAGCTCGTGACCCGACTGGACGCGCGACTGGGGGATAGCATGAGCGGACTTGAAGCTATCGTGGTTTCGTTCGACGTCGAGTCCGAACGACACGTCGCCCAGTTCTCCAAGACCATGGCACTGGCCAAGGCAATCTCGCAGATCATTCGGGTACCCGTGGTCAATGATGCGGGGAAGCTCAACTCACAAACGGCCGTCTTGCTCAAACGGTACCGGCCGCTGACCGCGGAGGGGCAATGACCGACAAAGGACTAACCAAGGCAGGCGCTGTGGCGGCGGAAGGCACAGTGGCACTGCAGAGTGATCTAGGGCGGGTGGTGGAGGGGATAAAGCACGTCGCGAACTGCATAAAGACCATACGCGAACAGAAGACCGAGCAGACGCGGATTGACGCGGAGGCGCGCAAGGAAGTGGAACGGGTCCAAGCGGTGCGCGAAGTTCTCATGAGCTACCTGGATCGGAGTTTCGACGAACGTCGTCGCAACTTCGACGCTCTCTTCACCCGACTCGACGCGGCGCTCGAATCGGAAAGCCTTGGCGCCGTGTCCGCGACGCTCGACGCCATTGTCAAGATCGCCGACTCGTCCCCGTTCAAGGCACTGAACGACATCCAGGCCACTCAGAAGGTTCTGAAGGACAAGTCGAAGGAATGGGACCTCTAGCCATGGACCCACGCGAAACGTACTTGCGGTTGATGGTGTGCGTTGCACGCGCTGACGGGCAGATCGTCGATCCCGAGCGGCAACTGCTCCAAGCAGCGGTAGGACGGAGCGGACTTGCCGAGTCGCAGGTTGCTGGCCTGCGCGCCGCCCTAGAAACCTCTCACCCCTTTGACATCGAGGAAGAACTCGAGAGGGTTGGGCCAGGCATTGACCCCGGCACTCTGCTCGAGTTGCTGAGAGACGGCTACGTGCTGGCCTACAGCGACGGAGAACTCGCACCGACCGAAGTCGCCGTACTCGACAAATCCATGAGCAAGCTGGGGATCCAAGACGTGGACCGCAGCTCCCTGCACGAGTGGGGACGACTCGCTGCAGACCACGTCATCGACGGTCTGCACGCGGCCTCCACCGCGTTGGAGCACGACGCCTCCGGCCAGTGAGCGGACACGCTCGAGTCAGCTCTTCGCCCTTGGGCGAGAGGAGCCGAGCAAGCAACTGGGGTCTAGTAGGGCTCCACCTTCACCACTGCGTACCAGTAGGTGGAGTCCGGAAGACTGTAGCGCATCCCGGACTCGAACAGCGACGGACGCGCGAGCCGTCGAACGGTCATGCTCTCGGCGCGGACCCGCTCGCTCTTCTTGGTGTCCACGCGAATGTCGATGCCGTGAGCTTCGATGTCTTCAGTGGTCACGACAATTGAGCTACCGAAGGGGTATCGCAACTCACTACCGTGGCGCTCTCCATGCTCGGCGCAGCCCCAGCCAGTTCCCCTCGCGCGAACGCAGAGCGTCACATCCGTTTCGTCGTCGACCCATGGCACAGCGAAGCCGGACAGCCTCCAGCGGGCCCCGGGTGCCAGTCGACACTCCGGTGCTGCACCCGGAACGCATTCTGTGCCTGAACGGGTGCAGTCGGGGCAACCGGGAACAGCAGCCCTCGGCGGGGGCGGACCAGCGGCGGGCGGGGGCGGAGCAGCGGCAGGAACGGGCTTCGAGACTTGGCTCATTGCGATAGCGGCGATGCCGACCGACACCAGTCCGCCCAGGAGAACCGTCAGACCAGCAACGATCACGCCGACCCTGAACCACAGCGCTCGCGCTGATTGGTTGACAGAGTCTTGTTCGGGTCTGGAGCCGGCCTCGGCGCGCGCCCGGACGCCCGACTCCATCGTCGGTAGCGAGAACCGGGTCGCATCATGCTCCGACGCGACTACCGGGTTGTCCGCCGGCTCCGACTCGTGGTTCTTCGCAAGCTCCATCGCTGCGGCCAACGCGGCAGCGTCTGGATACCGGGCTGACGGGTCGAGCGCGGTGGCTCGAGCGACGATGGTGGAGAGCTGCGGACTGACGTCGGGCGCTATGACGCCCAAGGGCGGGAGGTTGCCCTGCAGGGTCCCCCGGATCAGATCCATCAGCGACGGGCGCGCACCAGGAGGTCGCAAGGGGTGTTGCCCCGCCAGCGCTTCGTACAGGCAGACGCCGAGAGAGTAGACGTCCGCGGCAGGCGTCGGGCGCAGACCGCGAAGCAGCTCCGGCGCCACATATCCAGGGCTGCCCGGCGTAGTCCCTGCCTGGGTCAACGCCTTCCCGATGGCCAGCGACGTGTCATCGGTCTTCGCGATGCCGAAGTCGAGCACCTTCACGGTGCCGTCCTCACAGACAAAGATGTTCGCGGGCTTGAGGTCGCGGTGCACCACGCCCAGCGAATGTGCGAGCGCGACACCGCGCGCGGCCGTACCCAGAATCGAAAGGGCCTTGTCAGATGTCAGTCTGCCCTTGGCCGCTAGCAGCTCGCGGAGTGAAGTTCCCTTCAAGAGCTCGAGCTCCAGCACCAGGAGCGCTTCCTCCACGCGGACGCCGTAGAACCGAACGATGTTCGGATGGTGCAGTCGCTCGTGAACGCCGGCTTCTTGAAGAACGCGCGCGGCGAGGTCCGTCTGCTCCAGAACTTCCGGGCGGACGACCTTGAGCGCGCGCTCGATCGTGGGCTCGAGAACGTTCTCCCCGCGAAACACCACGGCACTGGTCCCAACGCTGAGGATCGACGTCAGGCGATAGCCCGCCAGGGTGCGACCCAGGAGGGGTTCGAGACTCGAAACAGATTCGTCCATGCCGACCTCTTGCTCATCCTCCAGCAAGGGCTACTCGCCCGCGTACTCGAGCTTTAGTACGCCCGCGGTGTACTCTGCGTGCGGCAGGCTGTAGCGGATACCCCCGATGAACAGCTTACTGCCGGCAAGGAGCGAGACGCTCTTCTGCATCACGTTCACGTTCTGGTTGCGACTCAGCACGAGGCGGATGTCTAGCCCACGTCGTTCGATGTCCTCGGTGGTCACGATCAGGCCGGGATTCGAGTAGAAGTAGATCGTACTGCCGCTGCGATAGCCGCGGGACTCACAGGCCCACTGAGTACCCGAGGACACACACAGCCCCGGGTGGGGTCCAACCGTTGTCCTGCTGTGCACGGCCCAAGGCTGAACTCTCCAGCGAGCCGCGGGCCGAAGTCGACACTTCGGAGTACCATCCGGATCCTCGCGACACTCGGTGCCTGGGCGCCCACAGTCCGTACACGATGCGGACGGAGGCGCGAGCGGCTCTGAAGTCTGGAGCGGCGCGGGCAGTGGGGCTGGCTCATGTGCCAGCGCTTGTGCGCGCTGCCCTGGGGGCCGTGGTGGAGTGCTGGTCTCCCGAGAAGCGAAAGCGGTTGCGAACACGCCAAGACCAACGCTGAACAGGACGCCGAGTCCCACGACGGCGACCAGTACCACTCCGAGTACGCCGGAGCCTCCATCCCGCCGGGGCGCGTTCGCTGCGCCGTTGAGACGCTCATCAGGTGACGCGGGACCCTGCGGGGCCCCCATGATGGGGAGCGCGAAGCGCGTCGCGTCGACATTCGCGGGTGCAGCTACGGAAGCGACGTCGTAGTGCGCCGTCACTCGATCGAGCTCACCAGCAAGCGCACCCGCATCCGCGTACCGCGCTTCCGGCTGCAGCGCTGTTGCCCGCGTGACTATCGCGGTCACCGCCGAAGGCATACTCGGCGCCACTGTCACCAATGGCGGAATGTCGTCGCGCAGCACCGATTGCAGTAGCTCCATGAGCGGGGGATTCGCTCCTGGGGGTCGGAGCGGGTGGTGACCGGCGAATGCTTCGTACAGACAGATCCCGAGGGAGTAGACGTCCGATGCTGGAGTCGGCGTCAGGCCCCGAAGCAACTCAGGCGCGACGTATCCCGGACTGCCCGGTGTCGTACCCAACTCGGTGACGCGTTTCGACGTCGTCAGCGCGTCCTCGGTCGCCTTTGCGATACCGAAGTCCAACACCTTGACCGCGCCCGAGTCACAGAGGAATACGTTCGGGGGCTTCAGATCGCGGTGGATGATGCCGCGCGCGTGCGCTGCGGACACGCCGCGCGCTGCCTCCGCGATGATCCGTACGGCCCTGGCCGAATCCAGCGGCGTCCCACTCGCGCGGTGCTCCTCCAACAGTTCGGCGAGCGATTTGCCCTCGAGCAACTCGAGCTCCATCACGAGATACCGCCCTTCCATCCGGACCCCGTAGAAGCGCACCACGTTCGGGTGATGCAGGCTCTCGTGCACCGCTGCCTCGCGCATCAGCTGCGCGGCGATGTCGGTGTACTCCATCAGCTCCGGATACACGACCTTCAGCGCTCGCCGGATCTGCGGCTGCACAACGTTCTCCGCGCGGAAGATCAGCGCGCTGCTGCCCCGTCCGACCACACCGGTCAGCCGGTAGGCACCCAATTCGCGCCCTACGAGGGCCTGGAGCTCCGCGCTGGATTGATCCATCCGAGTGTCCAGAATACCCTGGCTGGCATCATCACGACACCATAGACTCGAAGCTGCAAGCGAGCGCAGATGCGATTCGGCAACTGAGCGCGCGCGTGGGAGGTACTACGAGAACCAACGAACCGTCGCGGGCCCTCAAGGCGGTGCTCGACTTCCCCTTCCGGTTAGAGCTGAAGGAGGGCATCCGTGCACGCGTGGGCGCGCTATTCGAGTCGGTCAAGGCCATCCCGGAGGACCAAAGCTGGGCGCCGGCCTACGAGGAAGCCCTCGCGATCTGCCGGGCGGCGGCGGCCGACCTCGACTCGCGTGTGGGCCAACTCCAACGAGACGCCCTGGCCCTCGCGGAGGAGATCGAGCGGGCCAACCGTGCCGCCGCCAGCGGGCAGAGTCGGCCGGAAGAGTCGCGCCGCGAGGCTCACCGCACTGCCCAGCGGGTGGCAAAGGACTGGACGGAGCGCACGCGACGACAGCTCGAACACATCACATACGAGTGCGTGGCGACTGCGGCGACCACACTCGAGCGGGAAGGCGTGCACATGCAGCCGGTCCCCGGTCCCGTCCCCCCCGCCTTCGCCCAGGACGTGACCATTACCGCGCGCTCCGACTGGTGGCACCGGTATGTGGCGTACGCGCAGCAGTCCTGTGATCGCTGGACGCAGGTGACGACCGAGGGGGTTGAAACCGCCCTCCGGGAGGCGGTGGTGCCAACTCTGCCCCGCGGTCCAGATGCCTCGACCGTGGAACTACCCAAGCCGCGCGGCGGTCCCGAAACGGACGTCCTGCTGGGTGGACGGCCACCGCCACAACAAGTCGTGGAGATCCCGGGAATGGTGGGGATGGCCTTCACGCGGGTGCGGTCGCTTGGATTTGGGGTGATGGGCGTAGTCATGCTCGCGGGTGTCCCTCTCTCGCTGATCATTGGGAAGGAGAAGGGTACGCGAGAGCTGGGATGGGGAGGCGCGCTTCTGTTCCTTTGCCTCGTGTTCACCTTCATCACCATCGCGATCTCCCAAGCCATCGCTCTTCAACGGAAAGAGCGCACCAAGGGCGTCACGGCGCAGCGTCAAGCGCTCGAGGGCTACGTTCGCGCCGAGGTGCAGCGGATGCTCGAGCGACATCGGGGCAAGCTCGAACGCTACATCCAGACGCGCACTGAGGACTGGGAAGCTGCCATCGACGCCCACTATGCCCAGCACGTCGCTCCCGGACTGGAGCGAAACTCCGCCGAACAACTGGAGAGCTTGCGCGACCTCAAGCTGCGCGCGGTAGCCTTGAACGAGGAGCTGTCCAAGGCGCGAAGCCAACGCGGCACGCTGCAGAACGCTTGGGTGGAGCTCCAGTCCCATGCCCGGGATCTGGGCGTGAGCTAGCGGTCTAACGACTGCGGAACAATTCATCGAGCTCGCGCAGCAGATCAATGACCGTCTGCGCGCCCCCGTTCACTAAGCCCACGGCGTCCAGCAGGAGTGCTTTCGACTCGTCTGCGGTGCGCAGCGCGTCAGAAACGGTCGCCACGGCAGCGACCAGCCGGGTGGCCGTTCCCGATGCATCCTCTGAAACCTCCTGCAGTTCACGCTGGGAGCGAGCCTCGGTGCCTTCCAGCACGCGCTCGACGTCGCCATCGAGACGGCTGCGATTGCGCTCGAACGCCGAAACTGCGTCGCCGGCGATCGTCGCCACGGACTCGGCGCACGAGACCGCATTCGACCGCGCTGGCGTCACGCACTCGTCAGTGAGCGACGCCAGGGTGCTGGCCGTCTGCTCCGCGACCCGTTGCTGTGCGCCCTCGATCCGTTGAATCGCATCGCCGCCGAGCCGCTGCCCCGGTTGCTCGAGCGATGCAGCAGCAGTCGAAACGGCCAGCGCTCGCTCTGTCAACAGCGCAACAGCGTCCGCTGCAGCGGCCTTGGCGGACTCGATGGCGCTGCGCGCGCCTTCTGCTTCACTCTCGAGGGCTGCCAGCTCGGTGAGTATCAGGCGCGCCGGATCGGGCCCACTCTCGGCATCCGGCTGCGCCCGGATCTCCGCCAACTCGACAAGCACCGAGCTACCCGCCGCGCTCATCGCGTCCGCCGTGCTCCTCCAACCCTCGGTGACTGTGGTCAGCTCTTCCAGCACACTCGTCAGTTCGTCCTCGTCTAGCGGCGCGATCTGACGCTCCAGCTCGTCGGCGGCGGCCTCGAACGCTTCGAGTGCGCCCTGTAGTGTGAGGCCCGCCACCTCAGACATCTCCGCCTCCGCTCTCCTTCTCTTCTTGCTCGCGCCGGAGCTGCTCTTCCTCCGTCAGCACGTCGGGAACTTGTGCGGACGCAGACTCGAACACACTCGACAGCCGATCGAACAGGCTCCGCGACTCACTGGTCCGGCTTCCGATGTCTTGGCCGCTCGTGCGCAGCGTTCCCGCGGCGTCCAGCAGGGCGGCCACGATCTCCTCCACCGCTTGCGACGTGCGTCGTTGCACTTGTTGCTCGACGGTGCTTCTCGAGGACGCAACGAGTGCCAGTACCCGCGAACGCACCGTTCCGGTCAGCATGCCGCTCAAGAAGCCGCCGAACTCCGACCCGTTTCCCTCGCAGTTGCCGATTGCTTCCGATAGCGCGCCGCGCAGCTCCGAAGTCGAGTCCTCCACCGCCTCCACGACCGCGCCGCGCGCGTCCGTGGCGCTGCTCTTGGCGTCTTTGACGCTTCCGGCTAGGCCGTCCGCTGCCGACGTCAGGTCAGTCAGCCCGGAGGTCAGCGCACTGGACGCGGAGTGGGCCAGCTCTAGCGCGTGAGCTGCGCTTGTTCGCGCCAGCTCCAGCTTCGACCGGACGTCCGCAACCCCCTCGGTCACGGACCGGGCGAGCTCGCTGCTGGCAGCCGTGCTCGCGAGCTGCATGGGCGTACCGTCGTGAACGGCTTCGACTTGGGGCTCCGACGTTACTTCGCCATGAAGGCGGCGCAGGGCAGCGACCGCCAGGCTTGCCTCCGAGGACAACGACTCGACGCTGTCGCCGAGTCGTGCTCGGGCCGCTTCAGCGGCAGCAGCCGAAGCCGCAGCTCGCTGTAGGAGCGCGTTCATCCGCTCCCGCGCGACGCGCAACCGCTGCAGGTCGTCGCTCATAGGCCGAAGAACCCCTTGAATGTGTTGATGGCCTGCACAGCCTTCTTGGCCGCCACCAGCATGGGCAGCGCCGGTCCGAGCGCCGCCGTGATCTGCGACCCAACGGACATGGTGATCGCCGCCTCGGCGACATCCTGCGCGAGGGACTCGACTCCGTTGCCGACTGCGCGTGAGACCCCCTCCCGTAGCCGCGCCGTCAAAGCATCCCGAATGTCCGTCGCAGCGGAGGAGAGCAGCGAGTTCCAGTCGTCGCCCAGATCGCTGCCGAGCAGCGTCGCCTCGCCGATGAACCGCGCGATGTCGCTGTCGGCGTTGCTGGCCAACCCGTCCATCGCGCCGTCGAGGCTGCTGGTCAGCTCCTCGCTCACGGCGGCAGCGGCACCGGTGAGCGAAGCGTCCGTCGCTGTCGCACAATCCTCCGACAACACCTCCTGGAACTCGTCGAGCGCAGAGCCGACCGACGTTTGCACACGCAAGAGCGACGCGGCGCTGCGTTCACCCTCCTCGGACAGAGCGGTCAAGAACTCGGCAAGCGAATCCGCTTCCGACATCGCTTCGTCTGCGAGGCTACCGAGCTGCTGGACGCCGTCCAACGCAACACCAAGTTCCCGCTCGACGGTTTCGGTGAACTCCGTTGGCGTGGCCGACGCCGCTGCCTCCCCCGTCACACCGAGTTCGCCGACACCGAAGCCACCAAGGGCGAACCCGAGGTCGTGAGCACCCTGGCCACCCGCGGCGGTCTCCGGGCTGCTCCCTGCCCACCCGAACGCGAGCGTGTCGAAGCCCGCTGTCGTCTCGGCCAGAGCGTCCAACTCGACTTTCCACGCTGCTTCTTGATCGTCGTCGAGCATGGCTAAAGCATCGTCCTAGCGAGTTCAAGGACGGGTTTGATGGTCTGGATCACGTCGAGTATCGGGCGGATCTTGCCGAGCACTCCGCTCAACGCACCGTCGAACTCACCCACTCCCTCATCCCTTGCCTTCGAGAGCAATGCAGAAGCTGCTCGCGCCCCGAGCGCGGCTGCCTCCAGCGACTGAATCGCCTGCGAGAGAAAGGTCGCTTCAACCCGAACCGACCCTTCGTTGACGGAACCGTCGAGATGCTCCGAGAGTGACTCCACGCGACCGCGAAAGCGCTCGGACAGGCCGCTCAGCGCGCCGAGCAGAGTCTCGGTGCTCGTCTTCGCACTGGAGGCCCAGGACGCGAGGCGCTCCTCCACGCCGATCGCCTTGTCGTCGACGTCGGTCAAGAGCACGTCCGTAGCCTCGTTCACCTCGGCCATCGCGCTCTCGCACGCCGTAAGCCGCGTGCTGAGGGACTCTTGGAGACCCGTCGCGCGCGAGCCAGTGCTCGAGAGCGTCTCAACCCCCTGGCTCTCCAGAGCGCTCACGACGGCGCGCAGGGCAGCTACGCGCGCGGCGACTTCACCCGCACCACCCGTCGCACCGGGGTTCACCGCCCGCGCGGCACGCAGCTGCTCGATCCGCCCGCGAGCACGGTCGAGCTCCCCCTCCCAACCCGCGCGGACGGTTTCGAGCTCCCGCCGCGACCGATCTGCTGCCAGCCGTGCGTTCGCGACAGCAGCACGCAAACCGGCGTTGGCGATCCGCGCCCGCTCCGCCAGTCGCGTCATCGCCGCAGTGGCAGCCTGAAGCTGCGCGACAGCATCCGCTTCGGAGACCCCGCCGGGAGACACGGGATGATAGTACCGGAATTGCGGGGCGGGGTCGAGCGGTGGAGGCTCAGCCGCTCGGGACCGAAACCGCGTCTCCGACGCGTTTTACCAGTGCCCAGCGCTGCATCGAGAGCGTTGCAGCCCTCGGTTAGGGTCGGTAAGTTAGGCCGACAAGGACACCATGCGCATCCCATTCCCATGCTTGGAGTGCGACAGAGATGCAGGCGCTCCTAGGCAGAGGGTCTGGGCCTACGGCGAAATCAGCGACACTGGCATTCACTCAGTCTCCTGCCCGAACGGTCATGACTCCCAATACCGACTGGTGTTCGAAGCTCCGCATGAGCTTCTGCTCGACGTCGGTGCGCTCGCGCTTCTCGATGGGTATCTCCGCGAGTGTGTCTCCGGTTTCGCTGCAGCGTTGGAGCAGTCGTTCGAGTTCTTCGTTGAAGCGAACCTAAGCGCCCGTGGAGTGCCCGCTGAAGAAGTCCGTCGGCTTCTGAGTACCAATCGACGTGACCAGCGCCGCGCAGGAATGATTTCCTTGTGCTACTTGCAGGAGACGGGCCGCGCCTTCCCGTTCCTGCAAAGCAAACGCGCGGAGTTTCGGAACAAGGTGATACACAACGCCAGTTGGCCGTCGCGTGAGGAAGTCGTAGACTTTGCCAGGTATGTTTGCGATGCGCTCAAGGACCTTGACGCCGCCCTCGGGAACAAAAGGGCCGGACTTCTTCAACGGATGGACGACGCCGCGAACCTCGAAGCTGCCGAGATAACGCTCGCTTACGGAGTCGCGCCAACCTCTATAGTGCGTCCCAACTTCTACTCCATGGTGCGGCACGAGACGACGTTCGAGGATGCGCTCGCGAGGTTTGGGAAAGAGGGTTGGTGGAAATGGCCGACGCGTCTGCACTCCGCTGGCTGAGAAGCGAACCAGCCAATATTGACGACCGGGGGTGCTTGCATGCCGGTTGCAGCATCACTCCGTGCAAGACTGCAAGACGCCACGGAGTAGCCGCTCTCACGTCGCCGGGGTTCACGGCGTCTTCGCTACGTCACTACGCCCCGGGCGCCCGGAAGCCTCGCAGGGGCCGCAGAGAAGCGGCCACGCGCCGGATCGCGAAGCGCCAAGGCGAGACGCGCATCCGCGCGGCGGGGGATCAGGCGGCGGACGCCTAAGGTCGTCGAGCGCTCAACAGTCGAAGCACTTCGCAGCCATCGCCAGCTCGCTGTCAATCGCAGCGACCTTCACGACGGATTCTAGGATCACCGGGCAATCTGGGATGAGTCGGACGATCTCGCGCACTGCCCACACCGTCGCCATGCTCAGCGGTTCGTGGTGTGCCTTGACGTCGAGCTCGCTCAAGTGAAGCTGCGTCAGGCGAGAACCGAAGGCCCGCAGCATCTCTCTCCCGATGCCCAGGGTTGGGTCGACCTGAGCGCATAGGTGGAATGAAGGGGGGTAGTTGGAAAGCTGGCCCGTCTGACCGGCGAAACGGGGGCTACCAACGGGCGCGCAACGGGCTGCGCCGTGCTGGTTCGCCGGCTGAACCCCTCCGCTGAACCCCTCCGTTTTGGTGCGAAGCCCTCCAAGGTCCCCGTCGCGGAGACTACCCGGCACACGTCCGCCCGGCACGCGACCGGTTGGGAGCGCACTGCCCGCCGAACATCTCCATCTGCGCGCGGGAGTCTCCGTCGACCGCGCCGAGCTTGCGGCGCAGGGCCGGGCTCGTGAAGAACGGCGGCCGCCTAGCAGGTGCGATGGGAGGAGGCTCCGGGTCTTCTCCCAGTCTGCGAAGGAAGCGCGTCACCGTTTCGGCCGCGGTGTGCGTCGTCGGCGGGAGCGGTGGTGGCCGCATGCACGGAGAAGCCGTCCTCGCGCGCGGAGAGGCCGGAGACGAAACGCGCTCCGTGCTCGGACAGGGCGATGGGGGGACGCTGGCGGTGCTCGGGCCCTGCGGGTGGGTTGCCGGTGACGGCGGCGGTGGCGAGGGCGGCGAGCTCCGGCTCGCGCTCGGCGAAACCGTCGTCGGCCAGGCGCGGCTCGGGACCTCGCTCGATGACGCCACGTCGCTCGAGGAAGGCGAGGATGCGAAGGCGGGCGGTGTGCAAGAGATCTGCGACGTCGGAGTTTTCGAGCAAGGGGAGCTGGTGGAAGGTGAGCTGTCCGTCGTCGGTCTCGACGAAGATTCCGTACAGGGCGAGGAGATGGAGGTGGGGGTTGAGCCTGAGGTCGGAGTTGACGCGTTGCACGACGGTGATGGCGCCGCTCTGGCCCTTGCCCACGCGGTGCACGTCACGCATCGTGCGACGGTAGAAGCCGAGCACGCTGTCCGCGAACAGTCGCGTGACTCGACTGCAGAGCTCGCGGTCGTAGGCGATGCGAGCGCGCAGACCAGCTCGTACACGTCCTCGGCGACGCCGCGCTGGAACGAAATGTGCTGCGTGCCTTGGTGCGCCCCGCCGACCGCCGAGCCCGAGAAGATCCGCCGCGCCGGATCCCCCCAGTTGTGCTCGAGCTCGAGCACGCCCGGCGGGGTGGTGATCCACACGGGCGGCGGATCCATGCTGGCGGGCTCGGGCGACACCCACACGTCGTCGCACTTGCAGGGCAGCCCCGGAAAGCGCTTCCAGTTCGCTGGCACGTCCGGCGGGGGCGACAGCGGCGGGCACTCGCCTGCGTCGGGACCCGGAGCATCCGGAGCGCCACCTAGTCCCCGCGCTACCAGCACCCGCGCCGCCGCTGCCGCTGGCGCTGGCGTCCGGACTGCCGCTCGCGGGCTCGTCGTTCTGGCAAGAACAGCTCGAGCCGAGCAGCGCCCCCGCCAGCAGCAGCCAGCGACTAGTCATCCGCCACCAGCATAGCAGGCAGTCGCCCGAGGTCGGCGAGGTGGCGGGGCACGACCACGGGCTTGCCCGCGCGCACGGCTGCGATGCCCGCGCTCACCCGTGTGTCCCGGACCAGGGGCAGGCTGACCACCTCGCCGGTGCCGGGACGTTTCCCCAGGCGCCGCAGCGGCGCGTCGTCGCGAAACGGCTCGACGTCGACGAGGAGCACCACGTGATGGGCCCTTCTCGTGGCCACCACGACGATGCGTCCCTCTGCCGTGGTGCGCAGCCAGGCGCGCTCGTAGCTCTGGAGCTCGGGGAGCGGGTCCGGCTCGTCCACCTCGCCGGTCGCGGGGTTGACGCGCAGCAGGGACCACTGCGCCTTGCCCTGATTGCCCGGCGCGGACTGGTGGCCGAGGACCCAGACCCGCGCGTGCCGCGCCGAGTAGGTCGCGGCCTGCAGCACGGGCGGCAGCGACCGCGTGAGCTGGACGTGCAGCGGCGGCTCGCCATCGCGGAAGCTCACCACGTCGTTCAGTGCCGCTTCGCTGCCCACCGCGCGACCACCGACCACGGACACGACGTTGGTCAGCCGCGAGTAGGTGGCCACGAAGTCCGTGCGCAGCGTGGCAGGCTCCGCGGCTGCCGCAGCAGCCAGGATGGGCACCCGCGTATCGAGCGCCCAGCCGCGCGGGGTACGCACCAGTCCGCCCGCGAGCCTACGCTCCGCCAGGCGCTGTGTCAAAGGCGAGCCTGGGGCACCTTTGCCTCGGCGGTTCCCGGCGGGGTTTCACCCTGACTCGCCAATTGCTTCAACCGCGCGCCGAAGTCCGTCGCTCGTCGCCTGCATTGCTCGGTCCATGACCAGCAGTGTCGCGGTCGTTGCCGGGACTGTCACGACCGGGGCAGGGCGAGGACGCACGCTGAGCCTGGCCGCTTCATCGAAGCGATTCATTTGGGTGCAGATCCCGGATCGCAGGGCGTTCATGCCGCCTCCCGCTGGTCACATGAGACCGCGTCGTGGGGGCGCGCCGGCACGGGCTGCGCGGCGCCAGTCCGCGGCGGGTGAGGTACTCTGAAAGTTCCCCCCACTGGCCGTTGAGCAGGATGCACCGCAGGTGCAACACGAGTTCCGAGCGGCTACGGCCCCACCGCATGCCGGGACCGTCGAGACGCATCCCGACGAGATTGCGGACCGCTCCTTCCACGACACCGCTGCCGATCGGAAGGTCTTCCCGCCGGAAGCGGCCGTAGCGCATCCGGTGTCGCTGGTGGGTCAGGTGGTTCAGAGTTGCCGCCAGGCGCTTTCGCTTGCCCTTGTTCCCGGGTCCCGTTCTGGGAGTTGCTGCGAGCGCTGCGCTCAAGGCGGCGAGGACCGCGCCGACCCGGACGTAACGCAGGTTCCGGGTGTGCTGGGCGACCCATGCCTTCAGTTCGGCGGAGCCCTCGTGATGCAGGCATTCGCCCGCGGTCCAGAGCTTCTCGACGATGTGGAACCAGTCGACACATGGCTCGGCGTCCGGGAAGTACTTCTTTTGCGCGCGCCAGATGTGCTCCGAGCCGTCGGCGAGAAAGATCGTGCGCTTGTGACCGTAGCCGCGCTTGTCGGCGAGCTTGCGCAAGCGCTGGAACAGCGCGTCGTGGCTGTCGAAGGCGTCGCGTTCAACAATACCTCCGGCGTGCAGAAGGACTACACTCTGAAGATGTACGTTGGCACCTGGAACGGCCTCGCCAGCACGACGTACGGCGTGGCCTGGAGTAGCTGGTAATGGTAACCCGCTTCCGGTTGTCTCTGACGGGGAGCGCGTTGGGGTTCGTCGCGGCATGCGGGGGGAGCACGGACGCGAATCCGAGCGGGGACGCCAGCGTCGAAGGCGGCGGTGCGGGAGGGACCGGCGGTGCGGGCGGCGGTAGCGGTCTGGCCGGTACCGGCGGCGGATCGGGCGGAAGCGGCAACGCGCCGCCGGTCTCGTGCCCAGGGGCAAATCCTGCGGGCTGCACGCACGCATCGTGTTCGGGGAACTACACCACCTGCGACACGTCGAAGACCTGCGCTCCAAGCACCTGTACCGTCCAAACCACATCCGTACGTACACGCCAGCACGCTTTGGCATTCGATGTCCCCGTAGCAGCCCTCCCACGCTGTCTGACACGCTCCCGCTTGCGTCTTCGCACAAGCGGTGCAGTCGCCACTCACGTCCCCGTCACCGTTCGAGCCGTCCCCGGAGTTCGCCCCTCCATCAGGTGTTCCTCCGGTTGCACCGCTAGAGGCGTCCTGCCCGTTCCCTCCGCTGGTGCCTCCCGCGCTCGCGCCCCCGGAACTTGTGCCCCCCGCGCTGGTGCCCCCGGAACTCGTGCCCCCGGAACTCGTGCCCTCCCCATCCGTCGCTCCCCCCGCATCGCTGTCACTCTTCGCGGCACTCGGGTCCGTCCCATCGGTGCCACTGCATGACTCCCAACCCACCCGCGAAAACGAACGCCGTCTTCAGCCCCGTCGCCACCCCGCCGGCTTTGCATCGCAGCATCCGGCCAAACCCCTGATCTCCCACCCTAAGAGGTTTGCACGCCACTCCTCGCGGGTCAAGGTGGGTAGACTCCGCAGACTCCGCACATCGCGCCGGGCCCGAGCGGCACCTCGCTGGGCGAGCCGTCAGTCGCCATCCTGCGCTCGGGAAGTCAACAGAACCGGAAACTTCACCGCGTTGAACGAAGCCGCTCCGCGGCAGCTGTCCTGCTGCGCATGGGCGCAGTGCCGATCACGCCGGTGAGCGGCGGAAAGGCGTAGAAGGTCCGCGCGCAGCGACGTGTGGCATGCGCGTCTCCTCGGTCGCGGCGATCCTGGTCAACCCCGGCCTCACCGCCGGACCAACCAAGGAGATCGCCATGGCAAAGCTTCGTGACCAGATGATCGAGGCCCTTCAGCTTCGCAACTACGCCCGAGGTACGTGCAAGCAGTACGTCGCCTGCGCGCGGACATTCGTAGCGTACCACCGCCGGCCGCCGCAGGAGAGCTCGAGGTCCGGCAGTTCCTGATGTACCTGGTGGGACATGCTCGAAGTAGGCGATTACTTCCTGATGTAAGAGCGGCTGGTTGCCCTTGAGCGCGAGCAGGTAGTTGCCTCCTTGGTCGACGATCTTCTTCGCGATCTTCTTCTGGCAGCCTTCCGCGTCGATGGTCACTGTGGCACCGCGGATATCGAGCGCATCGAGCAGCACGGGGATTGCGGTAATTTCGTTGGATTTCGCTTCGGTCGCGACCTGGCTAGCTGGACTCCTCGCTCGGCCACCCATGCCGTAACCCTATGCAACGGATTCTGGCCGCGGTCGCGAGCGAACGTCCGCCGCAAGGTCTTGCCGTCGATCGCCACCAACTGATCGAGCATGTTGCCGGCCAGTTCCGCGACCATGCGCTCGAAGCACCCAGCAGACTTCGCCGGGTCGAGCGCGCTGAAGACCCGGCTCCCACCCATCTGCACCGGCGAGCACGGCGAGCACCGCGATCGCCAGGGTCTCGTCCAAATCGTGACGCCGCGTCCGCTCCACCCGTGGATCTTCGAGTATCGCTCCAACAATGCTCGAGGGTGCCATCCCCATGATGGAACACACTTCGGGGTCGATGGAAAGCCTCATCAACGACGGCTGGAACCAACGGGCCCCGCTCGGACCCGCCGCTGCCGCGGCCGAGGCTGGCGGGCCGATGACTTGGCACAGGCTGCTGCCGCGTCCGTGACCGATCGACGCACTCGTTGCCCCGTGCTCGCGTGCCGTAGCCACGCTGCGCGCGCATCGCGAGCAACACGACACCAAACGCGTTCGCATGCTCGAAAGGCTCTCCTCGTGGCGCTGAGAGGGCCGAAACTTCGAGGTGTAGAGTGCGTCATGGACACACAATCCACTGGTTTCATGGCTGTGAACTCAACCGAGCGCTCCGCGCGCCCACCCGCGATCTCGCCCCAAGACACCCACGGCTTCGAGCACTTGAGCGACGAGGACTTGCACGCTTCGGTTCGCGCTTGGGTGGGCCGAAGCAATGTCGCTCTCGCGGCGCTCCTGGCCCACTTGGGCGAGGTCGAGTCGCGGGGCATCTACCGCAACAAGGCATGCGCCAGCCTGCAAACCTACTGCGTCTACGTCTTGCGCATGAGCGAGGACGCGGCGTACCGCCGGGCAAAAGCCGCGCGCTTCGTGAAGAAGTTCCCGGTGCTGGTCGATGCGGTCGCCAGCGCGGCTCCATCTCCTCCGCGCCACCGGGCAACGCCAGCAGGATCTGGAGCAGCTCCAGCTTCCCCCCGAGCACGCGCAACCGCGCGAAGCGCTCGGAGTGAACCGCGCCGCGACCGGCGATCATGTAGTTTACACCGCCCGGCCCGAGCTCGCTGCGTGTCCCCAGCGAGTCGCGGTGGGTGGAGCGCCCCGCAAACAGCTAGGTGACCGCTGCCAGTCCGATGTGAGGGTGCGGTCGCACATCGAAGTCCGGCGGCAGCGCCGCCGCTTGCGAACCATGGCTTTCTTCTTCCCGACAGGCTCCTAGCGCGGGATCCAGCTCACCTTGAAGCGCCAGCGTCGGAGGGACACCTGCTCCCAGGTGGTGGGGTAAGGCGTGCGGCCCAGCATCGCGATGATGGTGTCGCTCCAGCCCGCCATCACCTCCGGGATGCCGCGGGGCAGATCGGGATCGTCGAGCTGCCCGATGAGGTGATGCTCGCCCTCCTCGACCACCATGAAGGTCCCTTGGGTGCTCTGCCGCGACCACACGCTCGCCGCGCGGTTGAACACCAGCGCCGGCGTCGCGAACTTCAGGAACATGCGATAGATCAGGTGCAGCTGGTAGCGGGCGGCCAGGGCGCCGAGCTCGCGCAGCTCGCGGGTGTCACCACCGACGGCCTCGCCGTAGGCGTTCATCAGCTCATGCAGCTGGCGGCGCGGATACCAGCTGTTGGCGTAGATGGGCCCGCCGAAGAACTGCCGCGACTCGGGCGACAAGCTCGACTCGATCTTGGCCCACAGCGCGCCCCGATCCCGCTGGATGGGTGTGACGTAGGACAGCAGCGTGTAGCCCTTGACCTGAGCGTCTTCGTTCATCCCCGCACCTCGTCACTCCACCGCGACGGGACCGTCGTCCGTCCAACGATAGAAGCCGAGCCCCGTCTTCTTGCCCAGACGGCCGGCTCGCACCATCTGCCGGAGCAACGGCGGCGGCCGAAACTGCTCGCCGATCTCGCGCTGCAGGTGCTCGAGGATGGCCAGACGCACGTCGAGGCCGACCAGATCCGTGAGCTTGAGCGGACCCATCGGGTGTCGGTAGCCGAGCTCCATGGCGCGATCGATGTCCGCCACGCTGGCCACCTTGGCCTCCAGCATGCGGATCGCCTCCGCGCCGAGCGCGACGCCCAGGCGACTGGACGCGAACCCAGGGACGTCGTTGACCACGATGGGCTCCTTGCCGATCTGTCGCGCGAACGCGAGGCAGCGCTCGATGGCCTCGGGGCTGGTGCCCAGCCCGCGCACGATCTCGAGCAGCGGCATGACCGGCGGCGGGTTGAAGAAGTGAAGGCCCACGGTGCGGGCCGGCTCACGGATCCCGCGGCCGAGCTCGGTGATCGACAGGCTGGAGGTGTTGGACGCGAACAGCGCCGCCGGCGGCGCGCCGGCCTTCACCGCGTCGAGCAAGGCAATCTTCAGCTCCATGCGCTCCGGCACGGCCTCGATGAACAGCTGCGCGTCACGACACGCGGATGGAAGCTCCGTCGTGGCGTTGATCCGCGCCAGGGCCGCGTCCCGCTGCTCGGCGCTCGACTTCCCCTTCTGTACCGCGCGCTCGAGCTGGGCCCGCACCGCGCTCTGGGCGGACTGCAGCACCTCGGGCGACACGTCGTACAGCCCCACCGAGAGACCCCGCTCGGCACACAGCTGCGCGATCCCGCGGCCCATGGTGCCAGCCCCCAGTACCGCGATGCGCTCGATCGAGTCCGACATGCTCTCCTCACGCTCCGATGGCGCTGCTGCCGAGCGCCTCGTCACATGTCACGCACTTCTTGGGTACGTGCCGGAGGTGGTAGACCTGCCCGCAGTTCGGGCACAGCCGCGCATCCCGCTCGAAGGTGATGAGCTGATCGCTCTCGGCGCAGCGCCGCCCGGCGACCTGCACGTCCTTGACCTCGAGGCGCTCGCCGTCCGTGTCGCGGGGCTCGGGCAGCCCGTCCACGACGCTGCCCTTGACGTCCACGACGTCGGGCACCCGGCCCGCAGCCTCCTTCAGGAGCCACGAGATGGCGACCTTGTGCGCGCTCATGGGCAGCTCGAGGGTCAGCCCTTCACCCGAGATGAGCAGCTTGTCCCCCTCGAGTCGGATGCGCTCGATGTCGCACCAGGCCAGGCGACTGAGCTCGGTTCCCCGCTCGATGGCCACCCCCGCGTCCCCGACGCGCACCGGGTGCGCCGTGACGTCGCCGAACCACATGGCGGCGCCGAGCACCAGGGCGCCGCCGGCCACGAGGTAGGTCGCGTAGCTCACCGCGGGCTCGCGGATCCATTGACCGTACACCCCGGCGCCGAGCGCCAGCGCGCCGGCGCCGCCCCCGATCAACGAGAGCTTCGAGCTCTCGAGCGAGTTGGGCACGAAGCGACGTTCTCGGCGCTTCGCGCGGGCGGGGGTCTTCTTGGTCTTCTTCTTGGCTGTGGAGGCTGGCATCGTCGCGGCGAACCTTACCGTCTTTGGGCTGGGCCGCGCTATAGCTGCAAGCGGTGTCCCCCAAGCGCTCCCGAAGCCTGCTGCGCCTCGTGCTCTTGGGCCTGCCGCTGCTCACGGTGGCGGTCCTCGGCTTCGCGGCGCTCGGACCCGCGTCGCTGCAGCCGTACCGCTTCGCCCGCGTGTCCGGCGGCCCCACGGAGTCGACTGGACTGGCCGTTCAGCTCGAGCTCGTGGAGCGCATCCGCGATCTCGAAGCGCCCCTGGCCCAGCGCGAGGTCACGCTCTCCCTCGCTCGCCAGGGCCAGCGCGTGCAGCTTCGAGGAACGTCGGACGCCCGCGGGCGCGTCTACCTGGTCACCGAGCTCGGCGGTCAGGGTCCCCTCGAGCTCGAGGTGCACGCCGACGGAGTGCTGCTGGCGCAGGGCCGGGCGGAGGTGACCGAGCGAGCCTTCGCCGCCAAGCTGCGCAGCCGCGGAGGCTGGCTGCAAGGCGCGACCGAGGGGTCCCTCGAGGTGCGCGCGGCGCCCCGGCGCGGCGTGTTCGCGGTTCCTTTCGCCGACGAGCTGGTGCTCGAGGTGACCCGCGACGGCGCGGCCGTGAGCGACGCGCGGGTGACGGTCGCGCTCGACGGCATCGACGTCGGCTCTGCCGTCACCAGCGCGCGTGGTCGCGCCACGCTCACGCTCACCCCCGTTCACCACGCGCAGACGGTGCGCGTGTCCGCGCTCGCAGGTGACGCGAGCGGCTCGATGACCGCGCCGCTCGCGGTGCTCCCCGGCGCGTTCGACGCGCGCCCGGGCCCCGAGGGTGTCACGGTGCGTGCTCCCATCGAGCGCGACGTCGCGTACGTCGCGCTGCTCACGCCGTCGACCCGCCTCGCGCACGCGGCGCTCGAGCTGAAGCCCGACGGACGTGGAGGCTCGCTCGGGTCGTGGCGCGTCTCGACGGCGGGCGCGAGCCACGTGCTGGTGTCGAGCGAGCCGGACTTCGCGAGCCCCGCCGCGGTCGGCTGGCCACTGGTGACGGACGGCGAGACCTTCGCCACCACCCTGTCGGCGCCGGATCTGCCCTGGGTCGACGGCGGTCCGGCCCGCCACGCGGTCGAGCGCACGCGTCAGGGCCGCGCGAAGCTGGTCGCGGCTGGCTTCGTGGCCGCGGCGGCGCTGCTGGCGCTCGCGCTGCTGCTGCTGGAGAACCGGCGCTCGAGCGCCACGCTCTTCGCTCACCTCGAGCGGGCCGGCAGCACCGTGGACGAGGTCGACCGCGCCACCGCGCGCCGGACCTGGCCGCTGGTGGTGCTCTCTGCCCTGGCGGCGGTCCTGTTGGGCTTCGCGATCGTGGCGCTGGTCATGCTGACCCACTGAAGAGCACGCCCGCGGCGCGGTTCGGCTGGACCGTCCCTCCTCTAGTGTGTGACCTTCGCGACCATGGATCTGACTCGGCGAGCCCTGGGCCTGCTCTCGGCGCTGGCGCTGGCGTGCGGCTCCGGCTCGGCGTCGCGGCCCGCAGTGGCCGAACCGCGCCCGACAGCGCCCGTGGTCAAGCGCGCGTCGGCGGTCATCGACGGCAAGAGCGCCGAGCGCGTGAAGCTCGCGTGGGAGGCCGCGTCCGGCGGCTACGCGCGCGCGGTCGCCGTCAGCCGCGCGCTCGGGCGGGTGGCGTTCGCTTCCCGCACCCACGTCGCGCTGTACGAGCTCGACAGCGGCAAGCCCCTCGGGCGCTCGGAGCCGTGCGCGGAGGTCGTACACACCGGGCTCGGATTCGTGCGCGGGCGCTTGCACGTGGTGTGCGACGATCGTGTGGTCAGCTTCGCCACCAAGCAGCTGACCGCCATCGAAGCGCCCAAGGTGCACGAGTCGCGCAGCACCGCCGCGGTCTTTCGCGGTCACTTCCTCGCGCTCGGTCACCGCGACGGCGTGATCCGCGTCTACGATCTGCACTCCGGCGCGCGGCGCGAGGTCGTCGTTCCGGGACCTCCCATCGACGTCAAGAGCCTGGCGCTCACGAGCGACGGGCGACGTGTGGCCGTCGCCTGGGTGCAGGGGTCGGTGTGGTGGTGGGACGTCACCGCGCCGGACCAACCCCATCAGCTCGTGCGCCATGACAGCGAGAGCGACGCGCTGGCCTTCTCCCAGGGCGGCGCCCGCTTGGCGGAGGAGGGCGCGCGCAACACCACGACCTTGTGGGAGCTGAGCGAGCCGCCCAAGGTCGTGGCGCAGCTCAAGAACGGCGACTGGATCAAGCAGCTCGAGTTCACCCGAGACGACCAGTGGCTCGCCCGCGGCGGCTCGGACGGCCTGGAGCTGGCCGAGGTCGGCGGCCCTCGCCGGGTGGTGCTCGAGGCCCAGGGCCGGGTGGAGGACCTCGCCCTCGACGAGAGCGGCAGCGTGCTCGTGGCCGGCGACCGGGACGGCCGGCTCACGGTGTGGATGGCGCGCTGACGCTGCCCAGATCTTCCCGCGGTGTGGCACGTATCAAGCCCTCATGGCCCCGCTGTCCCGTCGCAGTTTGCTGAAGGTTTCCGCGGGGCTCGCCGCGGGCCTCGCGCTCTTTTCCAGCGCCGAAGCCGACGCCCGCCGCCCCTGGCTCCCCCGCCCGCCGCCCCCGCCGGCCTTCTCGCTGACCCTCGAGTCGCCCGACGGGCGCCGCCTGCCCACCTTCTCGCAGCGTGGGCAGACCTTCGTCCTGGGCCAGCAGGGTGACCGCTACAGCGTGGTGGTGAACAACCCGACGAGCCGGCGGGTGGAGGCCGTCGTGACCGTCGACGGCCGGGACGTGCTGAGCGGCCAGCGCGGCAGCTTCGCGCAGCGGGGCTACATCGTGCCCGCCTTCGGCTCCGTGCGCATCGAGGGGTTTCGCCAGAGCCTCGACCACGTCGCGGCGTTCCGCTTCACGTCGCCCGGCCAGAGCTACTCCGCCCAGCTGGGCACACCCGAGAACGTCGGCGTGATCGGCGTCGCCATCTTCGACGAGCGGAGCGAGCCGGCGATCGCACGAGAGCATCGTCGCTCGGTGCCCCGCGCGAGCGCAGCGCCGCCCGGGCGCGCGAAGCCTGCTCCGCCCAGGCCCAGCGCAGGCCGCGCCGACCCCGGCATCGGCACGGGCTGGGGCGAAGATCGCGTCAGCCGCGTGACCCAGGTGCGCTTCGAACGCGCGCGCAGCACGCCCTCGCGCGTGCTCACCGTGCGCTACGACGACGCTGCCGGGCTACGGGCCCGCGGCATCGATCTCGGCGGACACCTCGCGCGTCCAGTGCGCCCGCAGCCCGACGCATTCCCCGACGCGCGCTTCGCAGCGCCGCCGCCGCGCCGCTGAGCATCGCCTCTGGATTGCTGGTCCGACGCGGTGGCGTCGGGCCGCGGCGCCTCAGCAGTTCGGGCAGCTGCAGGCCATGCCCTTGATGCCCGAGAAGTCCTGACACGCAGAGTAGGGTGCGACGCAAACGCTGGTGCCCATGCACTGGCAGGTGGCGTTGCCGCTGCACGCGTCCGGCACCTTCACGCAGTGCGCGGAGAGGCTCGTATCGCCGCCCTGCAGATCGAGCTGCACGCAGGCCGCGTCGGACTGCATGCACTCGGCGCAGCTGGGCACGCCGCTGCACTGCGTGACGTCCACGCACGGACCCCAGCACGCACCCACGACGCTCGGCACCCGCCCCGGGGGACACACTGGAGGCATCGAGAAGCACGCCGACTTCATCGGATCGCACTCGAAGCCCGCGACGCAGCGACCGGCCGCGCAGCGCGCTTGCTTGATACCCGCCGCCGAACACGAGTCGATGGCGCAGGCCATGTCGCAGCCGTAGGGCTCGTCGCTGCCGCTCGGTATGCCGATGCAGGAGCAACAGTCGGAGAACAGCGTGCAGTCACCGTCCACCGTGCACTCCGGAGCGATGCCGGGCGCGCCGCCTGACGGGGGCGCGCCGCCAGTGCCGCCGGGTGGGACGCCCCCGCCGCCGGAGGTCCCGGCGACGGCGCCGGCGCCGCCGCCCGCGACCGCGCCCGCGCCGGCGCTGCCCCCGGCTCCCCCCGCGGGGTCACTCTCGGACTGTCCGCCGCACGCGATCAAGAGCAGCCCCAGGGCGCACGAACTCCGCGACGCGATCCTCATGTCGCCGCCCTTTGCATCGACCGTGCCGCGCTGCAAGCTCGGGGCTTTCGCGCCGAAGTCGCGCCGGGCGAGACATGCCTGTCACGACTCGACGGCTGTGCCACCCAGGCGTGGCACGGCGAGCTCAGGGGGACGCGGCCGCAAGCCCGACCTCGGCGCGCAGCAAGTTCGCGGCGACCCGCCCAGTGCGCACCGCGGCCTCCATGCTGGCCGTGGGTTGGGTGCCGGCGATGAAGTCCCCCGCGAGGGTGAGGTTCTCGTAGGGGCGATCGCCCTGCACGGGACGGTGACGCCAGTGGCCCGGCTCCATCAGCAGGTAGCGCAGGTGGCTGGCCGTATTGCGACGAAACTCGAAGTGGTGGCCGTCGGACTGGGCCAGCACGCGCGGGATGTCGACCTTGCCGGCGTTCACGAAGGGCAGCGTGCGAAAGGTGCGCAGCAGCTCCTCGACCAGTTCGCGATCACGCAGCTCGCCGTGCAGGCCCTCCTGACCCTCGAACTCCACGACCGAACCCCAGGGCGACGACGCGAGCTCGCGCACCCGATTGGCGTAGTCGATGATGGTGGCCGCCGGCTGCGGAGTGCCCATCACCACCGTGCTGTAGTCGGACGGCATGACCTTCTCGGGGAACCAGACGCGCAGCGAGAGCGAGGCGACGCTCCTCAGACCCCAGAGCTTGCGCAGCACGGGCACCTCGAGCACCGCTCGCTCGAAGCTCGGCGTCGTGCGCAGCAGGTGGCGCAGGCTGTCCACCGGCAGCGTGCACACCACTTGGTCGAAGTCCGGCCCGAGCTGCCAGCGGCGCTCGGCGGCGCTCGACGGGGGCGCCGGCTCGCCGGTCGGATAGGGCGCCTCGGCCAGCGCGTAGCTGCCGCCGATGGGCGTCACCGTGACCCGGTCCGGCTGACCCGGCACGGGCGCCCCCTGCGCCATCGGCGCGGTGTGAAACTCGGTCACGCGGTGGCTGCTCGGATCGAGCGTCGCGCGGGTGACCTTGGTACACAGCTCCAGCTTGCCGCCCAGGCTCAGATAGAGCTCGGCGATGGGTCGCACGATGATGTCGCTCAGCGCGCCATTGAGATAGAAGACCTCGCTGTTCTCCGGCCCCATCAGGCGCTGAAAGCCGTACATGCCCACGTAGGCCGAGCCCTCGTTGGGGAAGTTGAAGGCCAGGTCGAGGACGTACTTGAACCAGCTCTTGTGCGTGAGCCGCGGGTCGAGGCCCGTGGCCACGCAGTGCGCGGTGAAGCTCAGCTCGTCGAGCTCCGGTGGGACGTCGCGCAAGAGCAGCCGCGCGCCGGTCGTCGCCATCCAGCGCGCCGCCGCGAGCTTCTCCGCGAAGGACATGCCCTCGTAGCGCACGAAGCCGCTGTTGAAGAGCGCCGGAACGTCGAGCGGCCCCTTGGGGATGTCGAGGCGATTGACGGCGCGCGCGCTCGGCTCGTACATCAGGTGGATACCGTCGTTCGACGTGAAGTACCGCACGTCGTTGATCGGACGACCCGCGCGCGCGAGCAGCGTCTGTAGCTCGCGGTAGTAGCCGAACACGGCGTGAAAGCCGATCTCCATGTAGCGACCGTCCGGCAGTCGGTAGCTCGCGGCCTTGCCGCCGAGGCGGTCTTCCATGCACAGGATCGTCACGTCGAACTTGGCGCCCCCTCCCTCCTGCAGCAGGTGAATGCCCGCGGAGAGCGCGGCGAGGCCACCTCCCCAGATCACGACCCTCTGGCTTGCCATGAGCGGATTGTTACCCGCTCGGGACCGGTTTGGGCACGAACGATGCAACGCCCGGAGCAGATCACGATCCGACGCGGTCGTGCCACCCTCTGATAATGGTTTTCTCCCGGGCCGCGCGGCCCGCCGCCCACTTGCAGACGCGCACAGCGCCGAGCTATGCACCTGCCGTTCGGCGCCGCCGTCGCCGAGCGGTAACGCTTCGAGTGATGTTCACCCCCTTCTCACGCTGGTGGTCGGCCCTGGGCACCCTCGCCCTGGTCCTCACCGTCCCCTCGCCCAGCCAGGCACAGGCCACGGGGTTGAGCGAGACGCAAGCGATGCGCCGCGCCCTGCGCAGCGCGCCAGCCGTGCACGCGGCGAGGAGCTCGCTCACCGCCCACCACGGCGTGAGCCGGGCGGCGGGCGGCGCCTTGGTGGGGCCGCCGCGGGTGGAGCTCTCGGCGGGCGCGCGCCGCTCGGGGCCCGCCGACACGGGGCTCGAGCTCTCGCTCGGCGCGTGGCAAGACATCGCCGTCTCCGGCCTCGGGGACGCGCGTCGCGGCTACGCGCGCGCCCTCACCGCCGAGAGCCGCGCGTGGCTCGACGTGGTTCGTCGTGACACCGCCGCGCGCGCCGCGCTGGCCTGGGTCGAGGCGCGCACCGCGCGCGAGCTGCTCACCCTGCGCATGCAGATCGAGAAGGACGCCGCAGAGCTCGAGCGGATCGTAGCGGCGCGCGTCAGCGTCGGGCGTGCGCCACCCTCCGAGCTGAGTCTGGCGCGGAGCGTCCGAGGGCGCGCCCACGCCGACGTGCTGGCCTCCGAAGGGCGCCTGCACGTCGCGGAGGTGCGGCTGCGCTTCCTCGCGGGCCTGCGCGCCGACAGCAAGCTCACGCTGAGCGGACCGCTGGTCCTGGCCGAGCCGCAGCACGAGCCGAGCGAGATCGAGCTGGTCAAGCGTGCGCTGGCCCGCAGCCCGGCGCTGGCGCACCTCGCGAGCGCGCCGCGCACGAGCGAGGCGCTGGCGCGCTCCACGCTGGCAGCGGCTGCTCCGCCCATCGCCGTGGGACCGAGCATCAGCCGGGAGGGCACCGGCGACCTCATATTCCTGGGGCGGGTCTCCTTCCCCCTTCCCACCGCCAACCCGGCCGCCTTCGAAGCGGCTCGACTGCGCGCGAACGCCGCGAGCGCGCGCGCCGAGCTAGCCCGGCTGCGCACGGAGATCGAGCTGGCCACGCGGCTGGCCTACCACGAGCGCTATCACGCTCGTGATACCCGCAATGCGCTGTGGAGCGGCGCGGTGCTACCGGCGCGCGAGGCGCTGCGCGAGGCCAACCGGCGCTACGAGGCGGGCGAAGCGGAGCTCGCGCTGGTGCTCACTGCTCGTCGCGAGCTGTCCGCCGCCCAGGAGCGCTGGACCGAGTCCGCCGCGGACGTCCGACGGGCGGACGTCGAGCTGTGGCAGCTGACGGGCTGGCCTTCGCGCTTGGACGGAGGTTGGTCGCCGTGAGCCGCCGCTGCCCACTCGCACGCGTGCTGGTCCTGGCGTTGCTCCCGCTCGGGGTGGCGTGCAAAGACCCGAGCCCCGGCACCGACGACGCGACGCCCGAGCCGCCGTCGGCCCGGGCCATCGTGCGCGTCGATCCTGCGCTGATCGACGACGGACGCGTCACTATTCTGGCGGTGAGCAAGCGCTCGCCCACGACCGAGCTCGGCGTCGGTGGCGAGGTGGTGAGCGACCCCGAGGGCGCCGCCCACGTGAGCGCCGTCATCTCCGCGCGCGTGACGTCGATCGCCGTGCGCGAGGGCGACACGGTGAGTCGCGGCGACGTCCTCGCGGAGCTCGAGGCCCCCGACGCCGCGCGCGTAGCACGGGACCTGGCGCTGGCTCGCGCGCGCAAGGTGCGCGCAGAGAAGGTGCTGGCTCAGGAGGAGACGCTCTTGGCGCAGAAGGCGACCAGCGAGCGCAGCGTCATCGAGGCGCGCGCCGAGCTCGCCGCGGCGCGCGCGGACGAGAGCGGCGCCCGCTCGCTGCTCGCGTCCTTCGGCGGCGGCAGCAAGCGCTTGACGCTCAAGGCTCCCATCGCAGGCACCGTGGTACACCGCGACATCGAGCTCGGCGAGCAGGTGGACGCCGGGCGCTCCTGCTTTCGGATCGTGAACAAGACGAGCTTGTACGTGCGCGCCGACGTGCCCGAGTCGGAGGCCGGCAGCGTCGAGCTGGACGCCGCCGCGCTGGTCTCGGGCATGGGGGCCTCAGCGACGTGTCGAGGCAGCGTGAAACGCGGCGCGGGCACCGTCGAGCGACGCACCCGGACCGTCGCCTTTCGTGTCGAGCTGGGCGAGGGCTGCGACCACCTGATCGACGGCGCCTTCGTGGACGTGACTCTGGAGCGCAAAGCGCGGGGGGACACCGAGTTGATCGCAGTGCCGCGGGACGCGGTGGTGGAGCTGGACTCGGTGCCCACGGTGTTCGTGCCGGGAGCCAGCAAGGGGGAGTTCCGCGCCGTGCCGGTCACCGTGGCGGTCAGCACGCGCCGCACGGCCTACGTCGCCGACGGCCTGGCGGCGGATGCACGAGTCGTCACCCGTGGCGCCATCCTGCTCAAGGGCGAGTGGATGCGCGCGCTGCTCGAGTAGACCATGGGTCATCTGGCCAGACTGGTGCTCACTCACCCGCTGCTCGCGCTGCTGGGAGTCGTCATCCTGATCGCCACCGGCGTTCGTAGCTACCTGCGGCTGCCCATCGACGCGGTGCCGGACGTGACGAACGTCCAAGTGCAGGTGCTCACCACCGCGCCGGGCCTGTCGCCCATCGAAGTGGAGCGCCTGGTCACCCAGCCCGTGGAGTTGTCTCTGACCGGGATCCCGGGAGTGGAGCGCGTGCGTTCGGTGTCGCGCGCCGCCATCAGCGCGGTGACGATCGTGTTCGTGGATGGCACGGACCTGACCCTCGCCCGCCAGCTGGTCTCGCAGCGCTTGGCCAGCGCGCGCGAGCAGATACCACCCTCCGCCGGCCGCCCCGAGATCGGCCCGCTCACCACCGGTCTGGGCGAGGTCTACCACTTCACCGTGAGCTGGCCGGGGCACTCGCTCGGGGAGATCCGAACGCTGCTTCAGTGGGACATCGCCTATCGCCTGCGCTCGGTGTCCGGCGTGGTGGAGGTGAACCCCTGGGGTGGAGACACGCGTCAGGTCGAGGTGCGCCTGAGGGACCGCGCGATGCTCAGCGCCGGAGTCACGCCTGCGATGGTCGAGGAGGCGGTGCTCGGCGGCGGCACGAACGTCAGCGCGGGAGCGATCGAACGCTCCGAGGAGGGCACCTTCGTGCGGGTAGAGGCGCAGTACTCACACCCGGACGACGTCGCCAATCAGGTCATCACCACCCGCGCAGACGAGGGCATGGTGCGCCCCATCCTGGTGCGCGACGTGGCCGACGTGCGGGACGGCGCGGAGCCTCGCTTCTCGGCGGCCACGGCCGACGGCGAGGGCGAGACGGTCTACGCCATGGTGCAGATGATCTCTGGAGGCAACGCGCACGACGTCGTCGGCCGAGTCAAGGAGCGCATCCGAGAGATCGAGCCCAGCCTGCCCGAGGGCGTGAAGATCGAGCCGCTCTACGATCGCGCGTCCTTCGTGGACCAAGTGCTGCACACGGTGCGCATGAACCTGCTCGAGGGCGGCATCATCGTCGCGCTGGTGCTGCTGTTGATGCTCGGGGACTGGCGGGCGGGGCTGTTGGTCGCCACGGTCATCCCGCTCTCGATGCTGGGCGCGTTCAGCTTGATGCTCGCCTTTGGCATCAGCGGCAACCTGCTGAGCCTGGGCGCCATCGACTTCGGTCTGGTGGTCGACGGCGCCGTGGTCGTGGTGGAGGGAGCGCTCGCCGCCATGGCAGCCCGCCAGCTCGACGCACGGGCCGCCATGGGCCGCGTGATGGGCGAGGTGGCGCGTCCGGTCACGATGGCGGTGGCGATCATCGGCGTGGTGTACGTGCCGGTGCTGCTGCTCGAGGGCGTGGAAGGGCGCATGTTCCGCCCCATGGCGCTGACGGTGCTCTTCGCCATCGGCACCGCGCTGATCCTGACCTTCACCTGGATCCCCGCGGCCGGCTCGTTGGTGCTGAAGAGTGGGGGACACGCCGAGCCGCGCCTGGTGCGGGGCCTGCGCTCGCTGTACACGCCCATCGGCGACTGGCTCGCGCCGCGGCACCGACTCGCGCTCGGCGGCGTGAGCGCGCTGTTGGTGGCGGGCGCGCTGGTGGCCAGCACCCGCGGCGCGGAGTTCGTCCCTCGACTGGAAGAGGGAGACCTCGCCATCCAGATCACCCGCCCGCCCAGCGTGTCCATCGCGGAGACGGTGCGTGGCACCACCGCGGTGGAGAAGGCGCTGCTGGAGTTCCCCGACGTCGCCCGGGTCGTGACTCGAACGGGCAGCCCTGACGTGGCCACGGACGTGATGGGCGTCGAGCAGAGCGACGTGTTCGTCATCCTGCGCCCGCGCAAGGAGTGGGTCACCGCGCGGGACGCGGCGGGGTTCTCGGACGCCTTCGCGCCGGCAGTCCACAAGGCGCTGCCGGGTGCGGCCTTTGGCTTCACCCAACCGATCGAGATGCGGGTACAGGAGCTGATCGGCGGGGTGCGCTCGGACGTCGGGGTGAAGCTCTTCGGCGACGATCTTCCAACCCTCCGGCGCTTGGCGGACGAGGTAGCGGCCACCCTGTCCAAGGTGCCGGGCGCCGCGGACGTCCGCACCGAGCCCACCAAGGGGCTGCGGATGCTCACGGTGCACCCAGACCCGGTGCGCATGGGGCGCTATGGGGTGCGCTCGGACGAGCTGCTGGCCTTCGTCGAGTCGTTGCGGGTCGGGCGCACGATCGGGCGGCTGATCGAGGGCGAGCGGCGCTTCGACATCGTGATGCGGACGGCGACGGAGCCAGCGGCGGACGTGGAACCCATGCGGACCCTCCGCATTCCGCTGGCGGAGGGGCGGAGCGTGCTCCTGGGAGACGTGGCGACCCTGGCGCTGAGCGACGGGCCGGCGCAGGTGAGCCGCGAGCAGGGCCGGCGTCGAGTGACGGTGGAGGCCAACGTGCGCGGTCGGGATCTGGCCAGCTTCGTGCAAGAGGTCCAGCAACGCGTGGCCGCCGTCCCGCTGCCCTCGGGCTACTACGTCGAGTACGGTGGTCAGTACGAGAACCTCGAGCGCGCCGCGCTGCGCCTGGCGTTCATCGTGCCAGGCACGCTGATGGTCATCCTCACGCTCCTGTACCTGGCGTTTGGGGCGATGCGGCCCGCGCTCTTGATCTTCGTGAACGTCCCCACCGCCGCCACCGGCGGATTCTTCGCGCTGGCGCTGCGGGATCTGGATCTGAGCGTGAGCGCCGCGGTCGGCTTCTTGGCGCTGTCCGGCGTGGCCACCCTCAACGGCGTGGTGCTCTTGGCCGCGATTCGCAATCGTCAGCTCGCCGGGGAGGAGCCCTTGGCGGCCGCGCGCGCCGCGGCCTCGGAGCGGCTCAGACCCGTGCTGACGACGGCGCTGGTCGCCGCGCTCGGGTTCTTACCCATGGCCGTCGCGACGGGCATGGGCGCGGAGGTTCAGCGTCCGCTGGCCACGGTGGTGATCGGCGGGCTCGTGACCAGCACGCTGGCCACCCTGTTCGCGCTGCCTGCGCTGTACGTTCGCTTCGGTGGCCGGCCGGAGCCAACGGACTGAAGCGTCAGCGCGACGGGCCACCTCGCGGTAAGCTCGGGCCGATGCGCTGCCTCGCCGACATCGACTGGACCACTTGGCGCGCCAAGGACCTGGCCACGCTGTGCTTCGTCTTGCGCGACGACCAGGTGCTCTTGATCCGCAAGAAGCGAGGCCTCGGCGCGGGCAAGATCAACGGGCCCGGCGGGCGCATCGACCCGGGCGAGACTGCGCTCGACGCCGCCGTCCGCGAGGTCGAAGAGGAGCTCCGGGTCACGCCAGCGCAGTTGAGCGAGGGCGGCACGCTCGCGTTTCAGTTCGTGGATGGCTACAGCATCTTCGTCACCGTGTTCCGCGCCGAGGCTCTGTCCGGAACTCCGGAGGAGACCGCGGAGGCGGTGCCCCTGTGGACGCCCCTGCACGCCATCCCTTACGCAGAGATGTGGGTCGACGACGCGCTCTGGCTACCGCACCTGATCGCACGACGCCGTTTCGACGGAAGATTCGTGTTCGACGGCGACGCGATGCTGGACCACGAGCTGGCCGTGGCGCGCTAGCGCAAGACCAGGGTGGTGGCGGCGGTCCCGGAGATCGCGCCGTCCTGGCTGGTAGCCACGACCCGCACGACCAGCGTCTCGTTCTTGGGCAGGCTCGGGTCGTCGAGCACGTAGACGGGCACGTCGAGATCCGACTCGTCCAGGATGGGGCTGCTGTCCTCGCGCTCGAGGTAGAAGCGGAATTTCAGCGGCACCTGCTCGTCTGGGTTCTCCACCCGCCACTCGAGCACGCACAGGCCGGGCTCGTTGCGCACGACCTGAACCCGGAACACCGGATCTTCGTAGCGCTTCACGAGCTCTGCGAAGGCGAGACCCTTCACCGGATTGCCGCCGAAGGTGCCCTCGACCCGGCAGCTTCCCTCCCAGAAGTCCCCGAGCAGCGTGGCCCAACCCTCGAGCAGGCGGCTGACGGTGCCGAGCAGGTTCGGCGGCGGCGCGTCGATCAGCGGCGTGAGCTGATCGTGGTAACGCGGCTTGATCACCAGGTGGGTGTCCCACTCGGGCGCGTCGAAGGTCCACCCGGCAGAGTAGGTCGCGTGCTGCTTGCCCGAGCGCCAAAAGCGGGTGCGCTTCCAGCGGTGTGACCCGATGAGCTTGTCGAAGGTCTGATCGGCCCGCACGAGCCCCGCGCCGCCGTAGGCCGGAAGACTCGGCGTCTCGCCGTGGGGCTCCCACACGGTGGTGAGCAGGATCTCGTCGCCGGTGTCGAGCTGGATGCTCATCCACTCGTACTCTTCCAGGTTCTTGTTGCGGATGGGCGTGACGTAGAACGGCCCCCACTGGTGGTCGTACCAGCCGACGCCTTCGACGTTCACGGTCTCGCGCCCGCCTCCATCCAGCCGCGTCAGCTCCAGCGTGCCGCTGACCTGCAGTCGGGTGAGCGAGTAGTAGTAGAACGCGCCTCGCTGGCCGAAGGGAAGGTAGCCACGGCCACCGGCCTCGTACGGCCGCTTGGTGTTCGTCGTCTCGAGGGCGACCGAGAACGCGCCCGCGTCGTCCTTGGCGACCAGCCGCGACGAGAACGGAATCGCCTGGCCACCGGCGTCGGTGCGCGTGCTCCACTCGTCCGTCCCGCCGCCGTGCTTGAAGGTGAGGTCGAGGCGCTCGGGGGACGCCCGCAAGAGACCCCAGGCGGTGCCGGTCCAGGCGCCGAGGTACGCGTCCTGAGGGTCGAAGGCGCGCACCACCAGGAAGCGCAGCCCTTGGGTGAAGTAGGCGGCAAACACGATGAACGAGCGCCCTTGACCCCCGACCTCGTTCACGTGCGCGTTGAGATACACCCACTCCATGTCCGAGAGCGCCGGGTTGGCGATGCGGCCGGGGAGGAGCCGATGCCAGCCCTCGTCGCGAGGGAAGGTGACGGCGGAGCCGGTGCGGTGATAGGGCCAGATGTTCCAGGGCGGCGGCATGGCCCGGACAGGGTACGGAAATGCGGGCCGTAGGGAAGAGTCAACCGTCGATCGCCGGCCACGATTGCGGGTGTCGCGGGCGCGGATGCGCTGAGTTAGACTCCTCGCATGTCGCTGGAGGCTGTCTTCGTCGTCGATGCCGTTCGCACTCCGATCGGCAGGTATCGGGGCGCGCTCGCGTCGGTTCGCACCGACGATCTCGCCGCTCGGGTGATCGAGGCGCTGCTCGAGCGACACCCGGTGATTCGCGAGCGCCTCGGACACGTGGTGTTCGGCGCCACGAATCAAGCGGGGGAGGACAACCGCAACGTGGCCCGCATGGCCGCGCTCATCGCGGGTGTCTCCCACGACGTCCCGGCGGTCACCGTCAACCGTTTGTGTGGCTCGGGGCTGGAAGCGGTCAACGAGGGCGCGCGTCTGATCGCCCTGGGTGAGGCGGACCTGGTCATCGCCGGCGGAGTGGAGAGCATGACCCGCGCTCCGTACTCGATGCCCAAGGCGGAGGAGCCCTTCTCGCGCATGCCGCCGACGATCTACGACACGACCCTGGGCTGGCGCTACCCCAACCCCAGGCTCGAGCAGCGTTACGGGCTGACCAGCATGGGAGAAACGGCGGAGAACGTCGCGAAGAAGTACGGCATCGGTCGCGAGGAGCAGGATGCCTTCGCTCTAGCGTCGCAGCAGAAGGCACACGCGGCGTGGGAGCAAGGCGCGTTCTCCGGCGAGATTTGTCCGGTCGCCGTGCCTCAGCGCAAGGGACCGCCGATCAACGTGGAGCGCGACGAGTGCGTGCGCAAGGACAGCACGCTCGAGTCGCTCGCGCGTTTGCCGGCCGCCTTCCGGGAAGGTGGCAGCGTCACCGCGGGCAACTCGTCCCCCATCAACGACGGTGCAGCGGCCGTCTTGCTCGCCAGTGAGCGGTGCCTGAGCGAGCTCGGGCTCACGCCCGCGCTGCGCTTCGTCACCTGCGCCACCGTGGGACTCGATCCCAACTACATGGGCGAGGGGCCGATCCCGGCATCCAAGAAGGCGCTCGCGCGCGCCGGCCTGCGCATCCCCAACGTCGACGTGATCGAGCTCAACGAGGCGTTCGCCGCGCAGAGCTTGGCTTGCCTGCGCGGCCTCGATCTAGATCCGGAGCGGGTCAACGTGCTCGGCGGCTCGATCGCGCTCGGTCACCCCATCGGCGCCTCGGGCGCACGCATCGTGGCCACGCTCATGTCTGCCATGAAGCAGAGGCCCCGCGCCAAGGTCGGCCTGTGCACCTTGTGCATCGGCGTGGGTCAGGGCATCGCCACCTTGTTCGAGAGCGCTCGATGAGCCAGAGCTCGGTCTGGATCCAACAGATCCTGCACCCGCGGGCGGACGACTCGTCCGACGTGCGCTGGGCCGTGGAGACCGCGACGGCGGCGTGGGCCCGAGGAGAGCGCGACCTGGCCCTGCGCTGGCTCCATCACGCCGTGCAAGCGGCCACGGCCGAGGGCAATCATCAACGCGCGGACGATCTCGACCGGGCCGCGCAGCTGCTCGAGATCGCGCCTGCTCCATCCGCCGAGCCGGCGGTCCCGAGTCTGGGTGCGGCGCCGTCCACCGAGCGGGTCGAGTCAGGGAGCGCCCGGGGCCAGAAGAACCCCATGATGCCGACCGCGCCGTACCGCGTGGCGCTCGATGACATCACCCACCTCGAAGGCCCCGACACCGGACTGCTCAAGGCTGCTGCGCAGTCGGTGCGGGACTCCGCCCCCGCGGAGACGACCGCCCCGGTGGCGAAGCGAGCGCGCCCCGAGCCCCCCCGCCTCTCCCAAGACGACGAAGCCACCGCGGTGAACGTGGGCATCACGGTGCGCGCGGAGCGGACCATGGTGATGGACATCCGTTCCTTTGGCGCGAGCGAGCCTGCAGCCGACGCACCACCGCCCGCCCCCATCGACGTTCCGCCGCCGGAGCCCACCGCACCCCGCAACTCCACGCGTGAGTTCGCGGCGCGAGAGCCAGTGGCGCCGGTGGCGGCCAGCCCGGAGCTCGCGGCGCCGAGCGCGGAGCTCGCCGCGCCGAGCGTGGAGCCGGCGGTGCCGAGCATCCCGGAGGTGCTCAGGCCCCGCGCCGTAGAGAGCCCGAGCGCCAGCCGCTCGCCGGAGACCCTGGGCAGCCCGGGCGGGCCGCTCGAGCCGCTGCGAGCCGTGAGGGTCGCGGTCGCCGCCGGCGTGGGCAGGGAGCTCGACGTGCGACTGCTCGACGATGGCGAGCTCGCGCCCCCGGGCACGCAGGAGGCGCTGCTGCTGGCCGTGCCCGCCCGCAGCTGAGCGCCCTCACGGGATGAGCCACGACGCGAGCGCCAGGAACATGCCCATGCTGACGACGTCCGTCGCGGTCGTCAGGAAGATGCTGGACGCCGTTGCGGGGTCCGCCCCTAGACGCTTGAGAGTGACCGGCACCACCGCGCCGGAGATCCCGCTTACGGTGCAGCTGCCGATCATGGCGATCAGCACGACCAGCGCCAGCGTCCACGCCGCCGGGTGGCCCTGAGACTTGGCGAACAAGAGCATCCCGGCCGCCGCCGTCAGCCCGACCAGCCCGCCGTTGAGCAAGCCGAGCAGGCCTTCCTTCATGGCCACCTGGCGGGCCTTGCCCGGATCGAGCTCGCCCAGCGTCATGCCACGCAGCGCCACGGCGAGCGCCTGGCAGCCGGTGTTCCCGGACTGACCGGCGAGCACGGGCAAGAACACGGCGAGCACCACGAGACGATCGAGCGTGTCCTGGAAGACGCCCACCACCGCGGCGGCGATGAAGGCCGTGAATAGGTTGAGCTGGAGCCAGGGATGGCGAAACTTGAGACTACGCGACCAGGGCGTCGCCAGCCGCTCCTCCTTCTCGACACCGACCATCGTGCCTGCTTGTGCGCTGAGCTCGAACGCCTGTTGCTCGAACAAGTTCTCTCCGCGCAGGATGCCGAGCAGTCGCCCCGACTCGTCGCACACGGGGTAGACCGGGAAGTGCCGCCGGAGCGCCTCACGCATGGCCTCCTGAAGCGAGAGCTCGGGACGAAGCGAGAACGGGTTCTTGACCATCAGTTCGTCGAGCCGCTGCTCGGCCTGTGCGAACAAGAGCTCGCGAAACACCAGCACGCCCACGAGCCGGCCCTGCTCATCCACGACCCAGCCGTAGGACACGAGGGCCTTCTTCACGATCGGGCGCAAGCGCTCGATCGCGTCTTTCACCTGATGATCCGGGCGCAACACGGCGGTCGGAGGACTCATGAGCCGACCCACGCTGTCCTCCGGGAAGGAGTGATTCCTCGACCACTGCTCGCGCTGGGCAGCCGTGGCTGCCTCGAGGATGCGGTTGCGGCGCTCCTCGGGCAGGAGCCACAAGATCTCGTCCGCGATCGCGGGGTTCTCGAAGGTGAGCACGCTGACCACGAGCTCGTCCGGGTGCTCGAGCAACAGGTCGACGGCCTCGAACGGACCCTGCCGCGAGATCTGCTCGAGTAACCTGCTGGCAGCCGGGTTCAGCGATGGCGTCGCAGCCGGTACATCCGAGGACTCGGTCCCTTGCGTCATGACGCCCGTATACCGCGCCCCCGAGCGGGCGAACACGGGCCCCTGGCGCCGCGTGCGCCGCGCCGCTCCCGCGCCGCACGGACCCAAACGTCACGGCGTGGGCTTGGGTGGGCTGGCAGCGTCCGGGGCGGCGTCGACCGGGGTCAGCGGCCGCACCTCTTGGCCTCGGATCTCGAGCACGCTCGTGCGGCCCCCGTAGTGCTTGGCGAGGCCGACGTCCACGCGCCACACGCGCCCACCGCACGCGCTGCTGATCCCCGCGTCTTGCACCGTGTGCCCCACGACCATGCGCTTGGCGCGCAGCAGCTCGAGGGTGCGACCGAGGGCCTCGCAGGCTCGCTCGCTGGTGGGCGTCTCCGAGTAGTCTCGCGTCCAGATCACGCTGCTCGGGCCGTCGAGCTGCTGGGGGATACGGCGCGTCTCGGCCCGCATCCACGCGCTCGCCTCGGCGTTGATGCGACCGAGGCCGTAGCGCGCGTGCCCAGGCAAGACGCCGCCGTGAGCGAACACGGTGTCGCCCACGATGATGGCGACGTTGCGCTTGGCGAGGCGCAGCGCTTCCTTGCCGCCCGGCAGGAAGGCGGCTGCACGTCCACGCATCTTCTCTTCGAAGGTCTCGAGCTGTCGCGCCACGGTGACCGAGGAGGGCTTCACGTCGCGATAGTCCAGGAAGCCGTCCTCGGTGACGTATCGCAGGTCACCAGCCACGTTCATGACCTCGTGGTTGCCGTTCAGGACGTACAACCGTCCGCCCGCCCGCTGGGCCTTCTGCTCGAGCGCCTCGAGCAGATCCAGGATCTCGGGCTCGTCGTCACCCCGGTCGAGCTGGTCCCCAGTCTGAACCACGACGAGCTCCCCGCCGATCCAGTCGTCCTTGTCGTCGATGGCGCCGGCCAAGCGCAGCGCGCGGCGTGTCGCAGCGAGGTCACCATGCACGTCCCCGATGGCGACCACTCGACTCGCACCCGGGAAGCGGAAGCTGGGGTCGTCGAGCACCGTCGAGGTGTCGCGGGGCGCGCTCGCCGGGGCCGCCACAGCGGGGCGCGATGGTGGCTCGCGGTCTCGGTCGCAGCCCGCCGAAAGTAGGGTCACGAACAGCGCGGCGAGGCTCGACCGAGTCATCCTGCCGACCTTACGTCACTCTACGCGAAGTAGGTGCACTTCGATCACCGGACGCGCGCCCCCCTCGGCGACGATGACTCGCCGTGCGGCGCGGCGCACGAGCTCGTCGGCGGCCAGGCCTCGGCGCTTGCCTGCGAGCGCGTCGGACACCGCCTGGGCCACGCGCTCGAGAGCGCGGGGAGCGTCGTCCAGGCCCGCGACTCCGCGAGAGGAGACTCGGGCCGCTGCCCGAGGCTCGCCGGTCTCGGACAAGACCACGCTGATCACGACGCTGCCGGAGCGCGCGAGCTCGGCGCGACGCTTGAGCACGCCGGGAGGGAGCGCCTCGCCGGTCGCCGAGACGTAGACCCGACCGTGGGGGACGCGGCCGTCGGCCATCAGACCCAGCTCCGGGTCGAATGCGACCACACCGCCGTTCTCCGTGACCGAGGTGTGGGCCACCCCCATCTCGCGCGCCAACTCCTGGTGCCGGAGCAGGTGGTGCAGCGTGCCGTGGATCGGAAGGAAGGCCCGCGGCCTCAGCAGCTCGATCAGGCGGCGCTGCTCCGAGCGGCCGGCGTGACCGCTCGTGTGTACGTCCGGATCCGTCACGCGTGTGACGAGGTGCGCACCTTGGCGTAGCAGGTCGCACGACATGTCGAGCACCGTGCGTTCGTTGCCCGGAATGATACGCGCAGACATGACGACCGTGTCTCCCGCGGTGATCTGCAGCTGATGGTGGTCACCCGAGGCCAGGCGACGAAGCGCCGAGGTGGGCTCGGCCTGCGAGCCGCCAGTGAGGGCGAGCACGCACTCGGGCGCGAGGGTAGCGGCCTGCTCCGCGGAGATGAGCAAGTTGGAGGGCCAGCTCAGCTTGCCCAGCCGCTGGGCGATGTCCACCTGCGTGTTCAGGCTCCGGCCCAGCAGGCAGATCTTCCGCCCGGTAGCGTGAGCGATGTCGCCCAACGAGCGGAGTCGCTGCACGTTGCTGGCAAACAACGCGACGAACACCCGGCCGCTCGCGGCTGCGATCACGCGCCCGAGCGCCAAGCCCACCTCGCGCTCGGAGCCGGCTCGCTCCTCCACGTCCACGTTGGTGCTGTCGGAGAGCAGCAGCTCCACGCCGGCTCGCCCGAGCTCGGAGAGCCGCTCTTCGTCCGTTGGCTCGCCGTCCGGGGGATCCGGGTCGAAGTTGAAGTCCCCCGAGTGTACGACCAGCCCAGCTCGGGTGCGGATCGCGAGCGCGGTCGCTTCGGTGATCGAGTGCGCGACCCGGATGGGCTCCACCTCGAACGGGCCAACGCCGAACCGTCGCCGCGGCGTCACCTCGGTCAGCCGCGCCCGGGCCGCAGCGAAGCCTCGATCCTCGAAGCGACGGCGCACGAGCGCGAGGGCGTGAGCGGGCCCCCACACCGGAGCGTCGACGCGCTCGAGCAGGAAGGAGAGCGCGCCAATGTGGTCCTCGTGACCGTGGGTGAGCACGACACCGCTCACCCGCTCGGCGTTCTCGAACAGGTACGACAGGTTCGGGTGGACGACGTCGACCCCGAGATCGTCCTGCGGGAAGCTCGTCCCGCAGTCCACGACCAGGATCCCGTCACTCTGCTCGATGGCCAGGCAGTTCATGCCTATTTCCCCCAACCCTCCCAGCGGGACGACACGGATGGCTCGGCTCATGAAGAC
Organism: Polyangiaceae bacterium; assembly: GCA_019637295.1. GTDB lineage: Bacteria > Myxococcota_A > Polyangia > Polyangiales > Polyangiaceae > JACKEA01. Next base: position 1,147,034 of record JAHBVX010000001.1, on the reverse strand, counting down.
GGTACTCGCTCGCCGGAGAGTAACTCAGGGCGCAGGCCAGGGCGACCGGGGGGCTCGGACGTTTGACGCGCCACCCGCCGGAGCGTAGACCAGGGCCGTGACGCGAATCGAAGACGCCGATCCAGAACGCGCGAAGGCGCTCATCGAAGCGGGGTACGTCTGCGTGGACGTGCGCAGCGAGCCCGAGTTCGAGGCCGGGCACATCCCTGGCTCCCTGAACGTGCCGCTCATGCACCGTGCGGACAGCGGCATGGTGCCCAATCCGGAGTTCCTGGACGTCGTGCAGCAGCTCTTCTCGACGACCGACAAGCTGCTGTTGTCCTGCCGCAGCGGCGCCCGCTCCCGGCGCGCCGCAGAGATGCTGGTGCAGGCGGGGTACACGCAGCTGGCGGATCTGGTCACGGGCTGGGAGGGCTCACGCGACGCCTTCGGCCGATCGACCCCTGGCTGGAGCAAGCTGGCTCTGCCCGTGGAGACCGGCGCGCCAGCGGGACAGAGCTACGCGGACGTGAAGCGTCGAGCTCAGTCGAGCTGACGGCTGGGGGGCTTCTCGCCGCGGTGGATCAAGACGCCGCTCACCAGCGGCGAGGTCGCCAGGTCCCCACCAGCGACCCAAACGCCCGCGGTCTCATCGATCCACACGCTGTGGAAGTCTTGGAAGACGTCGAAGCCGAGTGACTGTCGCTTCCATCCGGTCGCGGTCCGCTCGAGCACGGTGCCACCATTGCCCGCCGCGTAGCCGACGTTAGCCTGCACATGCACGCCGATGATGGCCTTGAGCGGCTCCTCGGGGGTCACGTCTTGCCAGCCGGCTCCCGCGTCCTCGAGCACTACCGCGACACCAAGCCCACCCACGGCGACCCAAGGAGCGTCTGGACTGGCGTGCAGCGTGAGCAACCGCCGTGTCGTGGGCGAGTCGGCTGCGGTGAATGCGTCTCCGTCGAAGTGAAGGATGACGCCGTCGCTACCGACGATGCGCACGTCCGTCGCGCTCCTGCCCCAGACTTTGAAATAGCTGCTGACCGGCACGTCCACCATGCCGGCTGCAGGTGCCCAGGTCTGACCGTCGAAGCGCCACACGAAGGCCTTGCCGACCACCAGCGGATCGCCACCCACTGCCCAGAGATCGCTCGAGGATGTCCCCCAGATCCCGAACACGGTGGCGTCCGACGGGGTCGGCAGGGACTCGAAGCTGGTGCCGTCGAAGCGCAGGATGGTCCCCTTCGAGCCACCGAAGAACACGTCGTCGGGAGCGAGCGCGTGCACCCACCACAGATCTGCCGAGGCGCCGCTCTGCCTGCGAGTCCAGCGCGCGCCGTCGTAGTGCAGCACGAGCGGGCCAGTGCCCGGATCGCCTCCGACCGCCCAGACGTCGCTCGCGCTCGTCCCGTGCACGGAGATGACGGCGCCGTCGAGTTGCTCGAAGACCATCCTCCAGCGCGCTTCGGCCGGCGCTTCATCCGAGGGGCCGCAGGCGCCGAGCCCGAGCAACACGGCGCATCCGACCAGGCCGAGCCGGACCCGCTGTGACCCGTCACCCACCACCGGTGCCGCCGACGCTCACGCCTCCGGCGCCCGCCAAGCCCGTCCCGCCGCTGCCGCCCTGACCGCTGCCGCCGCTGCCGCCGCTGCCGCTCGTCCCGCCCGTCCCGCCGAACCCGCTGCCGCCGCTGCCGCCGCTGCCGCTCGTCCCGCCCGTCCCGCCGAACCCGCTGCCGCCGCTGCCGCCGCTGCCGCTCGTCCCGCCCGTCCCGCCGAACCCGCTGCCGCCGGTCCCGCCGAACCCGCTGCCGCCGCTGCCGCCGCTGCCGCCGCTGCCGCTCGTCCCGCCCGTCCCGCCGAACCCGCTGCCGCCGGTCCCGCCCGAGCTCGCGCCGCCCGAGCTCGCGCCACCGAGGCCCGAGGCTCCGGCGCCGGCGTTGCCTCCGACGCCGTTCGCTCCCGCCGACGCGTCCACCCCTCCGGTGCCGCTGCTCGCGTCCGCCGCGCCGCCATCGGGCACTGCGCTCGGCAGCGAGCAGCGGTTCAGGTAACAGACCAAACCATAGGTGCAGTCCCGATCCTGAAAGCACTCGATCTTGCACAGACCGTTGATGCACGCGAGGGGCAGCTCACACTCGCTGTTGTAGGAGCAGGGGCGGCCGTCCGCCGGGCCCGCATCCACGACGGGCAGCTCCCCTTGGTCGAGCTCCTCGGTGTCCGCGCACACACCGGTGACGCACACCTGCTCGGCGACACAATCACGATCCGCCGCGCACTGATCGCGACACTCCCCGTCGATGGCGCAGACCTGCGAGCCCGGACACTGGCTGTTGTAGCTGCAGGGCGTGTCCGGCTGGCAAACGTTCAACCCACTCTCGCCGACCACGCAGCGCGTGCCGTCATCACAATCGCGTGTAGTCTCACACTGCTTGTGACACTTGCGGAACACGCACACGAACGGCGCCTGACAATCGCTGTTGATCAGGCAACCCTCGAGCAAGGTCGCGGCGCGAATGCGCTCTTCGTTGGTGTCGCCGCAGCCGCTGCCCAAGGCGAGCCCAGCGCCGACCAACACCAGGATGCTACCAAGGCGTCGCCTCATCGAACGCCAGGATAGCGCGAAGCCTGACCGCGCTCAAAAACCGCCACGAACCCCGAGGAAACCGCCATTCGCCGTCAAGGACAGGACGGGGGCGAGGCGCGACGCGCCGAACACGTCGCTGTCGGGTCCGGGTTCGTAACGATTCGGATCGTCGCCCGAGAGCAGCAAGTACGCCCCCGCCCCGACCGCCGCCACGCCCACCCCCACCCCTATCCAGCCGAACTTCTCACGGGCACGAACGGCATCGAGATCGTCCAGCGCCAATCGGAGGCGCTCGAGACAAGCCGGGGTCTGCTTGTCCGTCCCTCGCTCGCACGCCCCACCGGCCTCGTGTTTGCGCGCCTCGGACTCGTAGTGGTCCGTGGCGTCCGCGTCGGCACGCGCGTTGTACACGAGGAACCCCGCGCCGCCGAGGACGAACGCCGTGCCCGCGCCGGTGGCGACCCAACCCCAGGTGCGCTGACTGGTGGTGCGCGCCACGTAGGCCGCGCGCGTTGCAGGAGTGGGCTCGAGCTCGACCCGCACAGCGATGGATCGACCCCGAGGCACGCTGACTTCCCGCGTGAACGGCAGGAATCCAGCGCGCTCGATGCGCACCTCGTGGGGCCCGTGAGGCAAGCGCGCCGTCAGGTTCGCTTTGCTGCCGTCGATCCAGACGCTGGCGTTGGGCTCGCTCACGTCGAGCACGAGGGTGCCTCCCTGCTGCGCGAGCGCGCCGGAGTCCACCGCGAGGGTGACCGTCAGCTGCCCCGTGGCCCCGGGCCCCAGCTCGACCTCCCGCGTCTCGCTGCGGTAGCCGGGCCGCGCGAGCTCGACGCGGTGGCGACCCGGCGGCAGGGACAGAGGCGCCGGAAGCGGTGTGGTCGCCAGCCGGCGGCCTTCCAGCCGCACCTCCACGCCCACCGGCACGACGCGCAGCTCGAGCGCGGCCAGGCGACCGTCCGCGGGATCGAGGTTCAACTCCACCCGCGTCACGCCACCGCTCGGCACCCGGACTTCCTTGCGGAGCGGCAGGTGACCCTGCGCAACCGCACCCACGATGTGCGTCCCACGGGCGACCCGGAGCGGACGCTGGAGTGGAGTGCGCCCCCGGACCACGCCGTTCACCTCGATGTTGGCGCCTGCGACGTTCGACACGACGTCGAGCTCTCCGATCATGGCCAGCTGCTCGCTGCGCACCGTCCGCGCGCGCGCCAGCTTCTGCGCATCCAGCTCCGCCGGAGCGGCGAGGAGCCGGTCGAGCACCTCCACTGCGTCCACCGGCCGGCCCATGGCGGCGTGCACCAGGCCGATGTTGAACTGGATCAACGGCAACGGCACCAGCTCGTAAGCGCGCTCGAACTCGGCGAGCGCCCCAGCGTCGTCGCCTTGGTTGAAGAGCTGAAGGCCACGGTGAAACCGCTCACGCGCCTCGTTGCGATCGCGCTCCGAGCCCTGTGCCGCGCTCTCGGGGCTGAAAGACGCGACGACCAGGAGCCATAGCGCAACGGTGCTAGAACGGATCTTCGGTCCCAAGCCCATGCTCCTTTGCTCGTGTACCACCACCGCCGGGTGACCTCTTGCCGGATCCGGGCGCGGGCTTCGTGGACGGCGGGAGCGCGGACGGTGCTGCGTCCTCGGGCTCCGGACGCGCGCTCACCACGGGCGCCACGCCAGGCAGCGCGCTGGGCTGAGGCGCCGGGACCGCGGAGGGCTCGGCGCTCGCGGCGGTCACCTCGGCGGGGCGACGCGCCCAGAGCAGCACGACGGTCACGACGAGCGCGACCCCCGCCGCCGCCGCCAGGGCCACCCACGCGACCGAGGAGCGCCGAGGCTCGCCCGGCGACAGCTGGGTGTGACCGAGATCCTTCGTGCCAGCAGCAGTGGGCGCGGGCCGGGTAGCGGGGGGAGGCAGGAGGGAGTGCGCCAGCGCGGCGGCCTCGACCCGGAGCGTAGGCGAGTGACTCTCGGGGGCTGCGGCGCCCAGACCCGCGAGCACGTCGCTGACCGCGTCGGCGAACTCCGAGGCGGTGCGGAAGCGAGCCGTGGGCTGCCGCGCCAGCGCCCGCGCCACGATGCCGCCGAGCGCCATCGGGAGACCTGGGCGCAAGCTCTCTACCGGCGCGTACTCGCCTTCGTGGATCGCGACGCTCAGGGCTGGCAGCGTCTCGGCGTCGAAGGGCTTCTTGCCCGTGATGGTCTCGTACAGCACGACGCCCAGCGCGTAGATGTCCGTGGCCGGTCCGATGTCGGACTGTCCGCGCACCTGCTCGGGTGACATGTAGTGGGGCGTGCCCATCGCCAGCCCATCGACCGTGAGCGAGGGCGTGCCGGTGAGCGCAGGATCGAACTTCGAGATTCCGAAGTCGAGGACCTTGACGGTTGGGATGGGCCCGCGGACGACGAACAGATTCTCCGGCTTGACGTCACGATGCACGATGCCGGCCTCGTGCGCGGCGTGGATGCCTCGCGCCGCCTGCGACACGATCGACAGGCCTTGCGTGAGGGGAAGTCGACCACCGGCGTCGGCGAGCAGCCGCTCGAGGGTGTGACCTTCGAGCAGCTCCATCACCAGGTAGGGCTCACCGCTCGGGAGTCGCCCCGCGTCGAAGGTCTCGACGATGTGCTCGCTGCCGATGCGACCCGCCGCCGAAGCCTCGCGCAGGAATCGGCTGACGACTTCGGGCTCCCGTGCCAGCTCCCCGTGCAACAACTTGAGCGCGCGCCGGTGCAGCGTCACCTCGTGCTCCACTTCGTACACCGCGCCCATGCCCCCGGCCCCGAGCAGCCGCACGACCCGAAAGCGGTCCGCGATCACGGTCCCGGGCGAGAGGGTGGCGCTGTCCACGACGCGAAGCGTAGCAGGGGCCTGGTCGTCACCGCGAGGGCAAGTCAGCGCGGAGCAGCCGCATCCCCCTCCAGCCGCCGCGCGCGCTCGTAGTCGGCGGCGGATCGCTCGATCAACGCGGCGTCCCTCGCCGCCCGCTCGGCCTCCTGAACCAGCGCGGAGGTGAACAGCGTCAGGCCCCAAATGCCGTTGTCGCGCCTCCGAAACGGATAGCGCGTGCCCTTGGCGGTGACCACCGTCGCACGCTCACCGACGATCTCCACGGCGCTCACACCAGACAGATCTCGCCGCAATCGATCCAGCCAGCCCCGCTGCCGGGCGTGCAGCGCGAACACGTCCGCGCCATCATGCGCCTCCGCTTCGTCGCGCAGCTGCGTCGCGAGCGTGGAACGCTCCGGCTCCGGGTAGGCCGCGAGCACCCGCTCGCGCGCTTTGCTGCGATAGTTGCGCACGGTGTAGCAGGCATGCTGCGCCTCGGTCTCGAGGTAGGCGAAGAACGCCTCGGGCGCGTCGCGATTCACCGCGCTCATGACGCGCAGATACGCACCCTCGGGTGTGCGATCGCTCGGGTAGGTCAGCCACCCGTGGGCGAGGACCGCGAGCGGCACCAGGCCGAACGCGAGGGCGACCCAGAGCACGAGGCGTCCCCGCCGGTGGGTCATGAGATCGCGACGTCTCCGAGGGACGATGCCGCGCTCCTCGTGCCCCGCTCGAGGGCGTGCCGGCGCAGCGCGACCCAGGCGATGGTGGCCAGATGCCAGGGGCGGAGGCCGCTCGCCTCACCGGCGTAGACGGGCCTCACCGGCACCTCTCGCACCAGCAGGCGCCTTGCAGCGAGCATGCCGAGCAGATCGTTGGGGTAGCCATAGCGGGGCCAGAGCTCCTCGAGCGGCAAGGCGCGCGCCGCGTTCGCGCCGAGCGCCGTGTAGCCGCACTGGGTGTCGTCCACGTCGAGCCGCGTCAACGCGCGCGTCAGTCTAGACAGAGCCGCGCTGCCGAGGCGGCGCGGGAGCGGCATCCGTGCGGCTTCCACGTGCAGAAAGCGGTTACCTTTGACGTAGTCGGCGTGTCCCCACACCACCGGGGCGAGGAGCGCGGGCAGATCCCGGGGGTCCATCTGGTTGTCGCCGGCCATCACCACGAGCACGTCCGCCCCCTGGGCCAGCGCTGCGCGGTAGCCGCTGACGATGGCCGCGCCCACGCCGCGGTTGGCCTCATGGCGGATCAACGTCACCCGCGTGTCCGCCAAGGCGCGCACGCGCGCGCTCGTGCCGTCGTCGCTGGCGTCGTCCACCACCACGACGTGATCGACCCAGCTGGGAAGCCCGGCGATGGTCACCTCGATGCGCTGCTGCTCCCGGTAGGCGGGGACGACGACGGCGATGCGAGAGCCTTGGTACACGGCTTCAGTCGCCCTCGCCGAGCGCCCGCTCGACAACGGCGCCGGCGTGCCGCAGGACGTGCTCGAGGTCGAAGCACCCCGCCAGCTCCTCGTGGGTCAGATGCGTCGTGACGCCTGGGTCCGCGGCGAGCAACGCCAAGAGCTCACCCTCCCCGGCGAACGCGCGCATCGCGTGCCCTTGAACCAGCTCGTAGGCACGCTGCCGGAGCAATCCCTTGTCCACCAGCGCGAGCATCACGCCTTCACTGAAGAACAGCCCGCGGGCCCGAGAGAGGTTCTCCATCATGCGCTCGGGGTATACGACCAAGCCTTCGACGATGGACCGGGCTCGGTCGAGCATGAAGGCGAGGGTCGCGCTGACGTCGGGCGCGATCATGCGCTCTACGCTGGAGTGCGAGATGTCGCGCTCGTGCCACAGGGCCACGTTCTCGAGCGCAGGGATGACGGCGGCGCGCACGATCCGCGACAGGCCGCACAAGTTCTCGCTCAGGATGGGGTTGCGTTTGTGGGGCATCGCGCTCGACCCCTTCTGGCCCACGGAGAACCTCTCCTCGGCTTCACTCACCTCCGTCCGCTGCAGGTGACGCACGTTCGTGGCCAGCCGCTCGAGGGTCGCGGCGAGCCCAGCGTACGACGCGAACAGCGCGGCGTGACGGTCGCGTGCGACGACCTGGGTCGCGACCGTCTCGGGAACGAGGCCAAGGCGCTCGAGGGCAGCGGCCTCGATCGCCGGCGACAGGTGGGCATAGGTGCCGACCGCGCCGGCTAACTTGCCGACGGCGATCTCGACGCGCGCGGCCGCCACGCGCCGGCGAGCGCGGCGGACCTCGGCCAAGTGACCAGCGAGCACCATCCCGAACGTGACGGGCTCGGCGAAGATGCCGTGAGAGCGACCCATGGTCACCGTGCCTACGTGCTCCTTCGCGCGCAAGGCGAGCGCCGACTCGAGCGCGCGACAGCGCGCGAGGATGGCGTCCGTCGCGCGCACCAGTAGCATGGCGAAGCTCGTGTCGAGCACGTCGCTGGACGTCATGCCTCGGTGCAGGAAGCGAGCCGGCTCTCCCACCAGCGCCTCGACGTGGGTCAAGAACGCGATCACGTCGTGGCGAGTCGTCTGCTCGATGCGCTCGATTTCGGCCACGTCGAGGGCCGGGTTCTTGGCGCGGATGGCATCGGCCGTCCCGCGCGGCACGAGCCCCGCGTCTTCCATCGCGTCGCACGCCGCGAGCTCGACGTTCAACCACGTCTGGTATCGAGTCTCGTCCGACCACAGCTTCCGGAAATCCTCCGGCGTATAGCGACCAATCATGGTGGCCGAAGGACTAGGTCAGCGCGGGCGAGTCGGCAACAACGTGCAGCGACGGACCGTCAATACGTGAGGAGCGCCCCGCGGCGCGCAACGCTGCCAGCGGCGATGGATCGACCGGTCCGGCGGCGGGAGGTTCTGAGACCTGCTCCTAGTTCCCCCGCCGGAGCTGCGTACCGGGCGCGCTGTACACTTCGAAGGGTACTTCGGCGCTCGGATCGAAACGACAGCTCATCGCACGCGCTTCGACCCTCGAGCGGCCCGCCGCGGGTGACGAGCGGAACAGCCAGGAGTTCTCCAGGTCGTCCAGGAGCACGATGGCTCGCTCGACGCGGGCGGTGTCGTCGTCCGGATCGAGCACGATGGGGTCGGCATCCAGCGCGGCCAGGCAGGGGTCGGCGGGTGAGCCGTGGAGAACGGCCCTGGCGCTGAGCAGGAGCCTCATGGGCTCGACCGCGTCTTGAACCAAGATGGGGTGCCTGCTGCCTGCTTGGAACGGGACCACGACCCGAGGCTGGTCCTTGCGCGCCACGGCGCTGCAGCGCTTGGGCGGGTCGGCCAAGTCGAGCTGGGTCGGCAGCTCCACCGCCTGACCCAGCGCGGCCCCCGCGCTCGCGAAGGGGAAGAACTGATTTCTGCGCTCGGAGCCCTGGGGGTCGAAGAGCAGCAGCGCCAGCCCCGGCGCGCCGTTCAGGTAGGTGAGGTCCCGCGTCAGCGAGAGACCGAAGTCCTTGGCGCGGGGCACGCTGGCCGTCATCGCCTCGAACGAGTACGACGAGCCTGTCGCGCGACCGGCGATCACGACTGCCCCGTCTTCGTACAGGCGAACCGGCACGTGTTTGCCGGACCCGGCGTGAACCATCTCCGTCACACGCGCCGACAGGGAGGTCGCGGGCCACGACACGGGCGGCACGGTGGTCACCGCGCGGCCATCGAGGAAATAGGTGGGCTGATCATCCCGCGGACTTCGATGCAGCCGTAGATACAGACCTCCTGCGGTGATGCTCAGCAGATCGACGTGCGCCGTCTCCGCGCCGCTCCCCGGGGTGTGGTCGCCTGGCGAGTAGGCGCCGCCGTCGGCGATCTTGGCGCGGTAAGTGCGCCCTTCGAGCAGGTTCTCCCACACCACCTCCACGTTCGTCAGGCGGCTTTGCTTGCTGGCCTCCGGCGTCAGGTAGCGCAGCGCTGCAGCACCCTCGATCTGCGTGGACGCATACAGCGCGTGCTGGGCCGGGCGCGCCGCCGGCGGGAGCAGCACCTGCGCCTCGAGCTTGCCCTTCGAGCCCATCAACGCCCGCACCACCCGCGCCGAGGCGGTCTGGGGCGCAGAGGCGACGGCGAACCACGCCGCCTTTCCAAGGGCAGCGGTGGCGGCCGTGGGCGCAGCTCCAACGTCGACCAAGGGCTGCCAGCCGCCTTCGGACAATGAGCAACTGAGCGCCGTCCGCACGCGGCGATCCGACAACGCCAGCCGAGTGTCTTCGGGCGGCGACAGCACGCCATGGTCGTCGTCGGCTTGGCCACGCCAGCCGACCCGGCTGAGCTCCGAGCCCACCACGCAGCCGGGAGCCGCGCAGTGGACGATGGCTTCGCAGCCGCCTCCCCCCGGGCACGGATCGACCGGGACCTTGCCGATCGGATCCCAGGTAGCGCCACCGTCGAGGGACTCCCACGCGCGACCGCTGCCCGAAGCGACGCCGAGGGCGCGGGACCCGTACGCGCCGAGCAGCGCAACCTCGACGGGTGGCCGCGTGAGCTGGACGAGACGACCGTCTGCGTCCGCCAGCGCGAGCACCAGGCGGCCACCCTGGCGAAACACGACCGAGATCGTACCGTCGTCCGCGGCGGACATCTGAAGCGGGACGCTGCTGGCGGCGCTCCGCGACGCCGGGCGGGCAAACCGACCTCCGTACTCGTCGTCATCGCCATCGTACGACGGCGCCGCCTCGAGCTCGGGGATGTCGTTGCTCTCGTAACTGCGACCTCCGTCCCGCGACACGTAGATGCCGTAGGCTGTGCCTTTGGTCCGCTTGCCGAGCGCGTAGATGGCGGCGCCGTCGCTCGACACCGCCAGGGCGCTCGCCGTGCGTTCGAGGGAGGGCGTCGCCGCTAACCCCAGCTCGTGCTCGGCCTCGACGGGCGGCTCTTCGGTGGTAGCGTCGGTGGCGGCGCGCACCTCGCGCACCGCCTGGGCCAGCTTGCCGCGCGCACCCGCGTCACGCTCTGCCTTGCGTCGATAGTAGACACCGAACGGGCTGCAGCCTCGGGCCCGAGCGCTCGGCGGGCAGACGCCGCTGAGCGCGACCTGTCCACCGCGCGCCACGACCAGCGAGAGCTCCGCCATGCGCCCGACGATGGGCTCGGCGTCCTTGGCCCACGACTTTCCGCGGTCGTCGCTCAGGTGCAGCGTCAGCTCTTGCTGAGCACCGAGGGAGCGAGTCGCACACAAGAGCGCGAGCGAGTCCCCGAACGCAGCCAAACGCACGGCGCTGCAGCCCTTGGCCAGCTCGAGAGGAGAGCTGGTGAGAGCACCGTCGAAGCGACCGCGCCACAGCAACCATCCGGGCTGACTGCGCTCGCCCGACTGAGCGATCTCGAGGTACTCGCCAGCGACGACCACGGCGCGACGTTGCTCGAGCGCCGAGGCGTCCGGTCCGCGCGGGGGCGGCTTGGTGAGCTGAAAGCGGTGCCGTGCCGGCATCGCGGCCATGGGGCTGAGCACGGCCTTCGACGTCGGGTCCCAGCGCCGAGGTCCGAGCGCGCTGTCCACGGCGATCCCGCTCTTGCCGTCCGCGGACAGACGCAGCGCGCCGAAGGGGGCGATGTCGAGCTTCTGCCAGGACGAACCCCGGTCCTGGGTCGCGTACAGGGACTCGGGCACCGCCAGCGCCAGTCCCGCGCCGCCAGGGCCGAGCGCGACGTCGACGAAGCGGCCACCCTCGGCGCCGACGGGCTGCCACACTGCCCCGCCATCGCCGCTCTGCACCAGCGCACCGCGCGCGGTGATGCCCACGATGATACCGGCGGCCGCCTCGACCTTCGCCAGCCGGTCCAGCGGCGCGCTGGACCGCAGGAAGGGGCCGAGCGGCGAAGCCGACTCGTAGCTGGTGCCCGACTGGCCCACGAACGCGAACTCGCTACCGCGCTGGATGATGGCCACCAGCCGCTCCGGCGCCAGGCGGGCCGCAGCGACGACCTCTCCCGTCTTGCTGCTCGCCAGCCAGCGCTCGCCGCGGTCGCCGGCGAGCAGGATGCTGGAGCCGGGCAGATCCAGACGCGCGCCCAAGGGCGCCTCTCGCGGGGGGTGATAGCGCCAGACGGCAGGGGACTGGTACGCCGCGCCGAGCCCCGTGGGATCGAGCAGGGAGACCCGCCCGCCAGGGCCGTTGGGTCCGCGCGCGCACGAGACGCTCGCGACCACGCTGGCGCCGACGCCAACGACGCCCCATCGCACCAGTCTGCGCAGCGCGTCGCGCTTCATGGCGTCAATGCTAGTGCAACGTCCAGCCTCTGGCGACCTCCGCGTGCCCGGGCGCCCTTCACGCGGACTTCGCGAGTGGTCGCAGAGTGATGCAGGCGATTTCGGGCGCGACGCCGACGCGCAGCGGCGGGCCGGTGGTGCCGAGCCCCGAGCTGACGTAGAGCGAGGCGCTGCCCTGTCGAAACAAACCGCGTCCCCGCTGCCCCGTCAGCGTGGCGATGTTGATGCGGTCCGCGAACAGCGGCAGGCCGATCTGGCCGCCATGGGTGTGCCCCGCGAGCACCAGCGCGACCCCGTGCTCGGTGGCGCGCTCGAAGTAGTCCGGGTAGTGGGAGAGTAGAATCGTCGGTACCGCGTCGGGCCGACCAGCCAGGGTCCGATCCAAGTCCGCGCGACCGACGTACGGATCGTCCAAGCCGGCAAGCAAGAGCCGGGCGTCACCTCGCCGCAGCTCGACCCACTCGTTGGCGAGCACGCGCAAGCGGTGCTCCGTAAGCACGCGACGAAACGCATCGCCATCCCACTGATCGTGGTTGCCGAGGATGACGAACACCCCATCTCGAGCCGCGAGCTCCCCCAGCACCTGAGCGACGTCGGCATAGAAGCTCGTGCCGGTGGTCACCAAATCACCGGTCACCACCGTCAGATCGGCATCCAAGGTGTTGGCGAGCCGGGACCAGCTCAGACCCTGGGCTACCCGATCGAAGTTCCCAATGTGCAGATCCGTGAGCTGAACGATGCGGTATCCGTCGAAGGCGTCCGGGAGCCCCTCGAGCTCGACGGAGAGGTGACGCACGGTCACCCGACGGCGCGTGACGAACGTTCCCCAGAGAGCGAGCGCGAGGCCCGCCGCGAACGCGGCCAGCGCGACGTCCGTCAGCGCGATGGGGTACCCCGCGCCCCGGAGCAGGGCCCACAGGGCAGCGCCCGGGATCATAGCGAAGAGTCCCAGCGCCGCCGCCGCCCACTGCACGAACACGGGCTCGTCGATGCAGCGAGTCAACCACGCGGGCCTCCGGCGCGCGCCGCCCAGGGTCTGCAAGCGGACGGAGACCAGCATCGCGACCAAGGCGGCTGCGCCCAAGGCCGCTGGCCACGACAGCCAGCGTGCGAGGGCCGCGGCTACGATGAGGTGAGAGACGACATTGAGCGCGTGCGCGCCGATGACGAAGCGCGTGCGCCGACTCAGGCGCCGACGAGCTCCTTCAGCTTCGCCTTGGTGGTGAGGCCGACGGTCTGCGCGGAGCGCTCACCATCCTTGAACACCATCACCGTCGGCACGCCGCGGACGCCGTACTTCCCGGCGGTGATCGGCGACTCATCCACGTCGAGCTTGCCCACCTTGACGCTGCCCGACATCTCGTCCGCGAGCTGGTCGACGATGGGCGCGAGGGCCTTGCAGGGACCGCACCACGTCGCCGTGAAGTCGACGAGCACGGGTTTGTCGCTCTTCAGGACCTCCTGCTCGAAGTTGAGGTCGTTGAAAACGTGTACGTTTTGGCTGGCCATGATTCGGTTTGCTCCTGAGGGGTGCAACATAATGCCCACCCGGCAGTCGCGGAAGCGGCTTCGGCCGATTCTGTTGCCGACCCGGGCAAGAGCGTGAAATTTCAGGGGCTCTCGCCGACGCCACGCCGGCGCTGATATAAGTCCTGCCGCCATGTTGATCGTGATGTCCTCCAGCGCCACCACCGAGCAGATCGCGGCGGTGCGCGACCGCATCCGCGACCTCGGCTTCACGCCGAACGAAATCCCCGGCGCGGTGCGAGTGGCCATCGGCGTCACCGGCAACAAGAGCGCGCTCGACCCGGCGCTGTTCAACCGCTTGGCCGGCGTGCAAGAGGCGGTCGCGGTCAGCAAGCCCTACAAACTCGTCAGCCGCGAGGTGAAGCCCGACGACACGGTGATCGAGCTCCAGGGCACGGCCATTGGCGGCGGGTCGCTCACGGTGATGGCCGGCCCCTGCTCGGTGGAGTCGGAGGAGCAGACGCTGACGACGGCGCACCACGTGCGCAGGCACGGCGCCACGATCCTGCGCGGCGGTGCCTTCAAGCCGCGCACCAGCCCCTACGACTTCCAAGGACTCCGCGAGGAAGGGCTGCGGCTCCTGGCTCGGGCTCGCGAGGAGACCGGCATGCCCGTCATCACCGAGGTGAAGGACACGGAGACGCTGGAGCTGGTCGCGAAGTATGCCGACATCTTGCAGATCGGCGCGCGCAACATGCAGAACTTCTCCTTGCTCGAGGCCGTGGGCAAGCTGGGCAAGCCGGTCATGCTCAAGCGCGGCCTGTCGAGCACCGTGAAGGAGTGGTTGATGGCCGCCGAGTACATCGTCGCGCGCGGCAACTACCAGGTCATCCTGTGCGAGCGCGGCATCCGCACCTTCGAGACCATGACGCGCAACACGCTGGATCTCGGGATCGTGCCCCTGCTCAGGCAGATCACGCACCTGCCGGTGGTCGTGGATCCGTCCCATGGCACGGGCGTCGCCACTGCGGTCACGCCGATGACTCGTGCGGCGGTGGCCGCCGGCGTGGACGGCGTGATGGTGGAGGTACACCCGGACCCGGCCAAGGCGCTCTCGGACGGGCCCCAGGCGCTGACCTTCGACATGTTCGAGCAGCTCATGCAGCAGGTCGAGAGAGTACGGCAGGCCGTCGGCCAGCCTCGGGCGAGCTGAGCCGTGCGCCGCGACGAAGCCGACGTGTTCACGCCGGAGCCTCTGCTCGCGACCCCTTGGCCAGCGCCGTTCTCCGTCGAGCGCGTGATCGAGGTGCTCGAGCCGCTCGTGCTCGAGCCGCGACGCGCTCGCCTCCTGCAGGTGATCGGCGATCGACTGCAGAGCGTCACGCTGGTGATGGACGCGCCGCACGATCCGCACAACGGCGCCGCGGTGCTACGCAGCGCGGACGCCTTCGGTGTCCAATCAGTGCACATCGTGCCCCGCAGCGAGAGCTTCCTGGTCTCGGCCAACGTGGCCAAGGGCACCGAACGCTGGGTGGACGTCACGACTCACCCGACCGCAGAGTCGGCGATCGGCGCACTCCGCCAGCAGGCCTATCGCTTGGTGGCCACTCACCCCGAGGGCAGGCTGGTCCCGGACGACTTGGCCACGATTCCCCGGGTCGCGCTGGTGATGGGCAACGAGCACGACGGCATCTCCGAGGCCCTCGCCCGGGCAGCAGACGACAGCGTGCGCATCCCGATGCGGGGCTTCGTGGAGAGCCTGAACGTGAGCGTCTCCGCCGCCGTGTTGCTCGCCTTCGCCACGCGCGGCAGGAGCGGGGACTTGGGCCGGACCGCGCAGCGCTTGCTCTATGCGCGTGGTCTGTACCGCACCGTCAAACGGGCGGAGGAGGTGCTCGACGCGAGCGCTCCTCGGGCGGGCGCTGCTGGCGCGAAGTGACGTTCACTCGGCGGTATCGTCAGGCGTAGGCCCGGCGCGCTCGAGCCACTCGCGCTTCGCCGCGTCGTAGGCACGGCGGGTGAGCTGATCGAGCTCGTCCGGCGTCACGCGACCAGCCGCGCACTGGGACACGCGTGCGCGCGCCTCGGAGAGGGTCCCCGGCCATCCCCCAGCTACGGCCCGCCCTTCTTTGCCGAGGGCATCCGCAAAGCCTGCCGCCCACGCCACTCCCGCGGCGTCTACAGCGAGCTCGAGCGCTCGGAGCTGGCTCGCTTTCGAGCGGGTCATCGACGTGTGGCGACGGAAGAGAGCGCCGCGGCGCGCGAAATGCGCGCCGCGCCGCTCGATCCCCGTACTACCAGCGACCTCCGCGGTCGCCCCCGCGGCCGCCGTTGCGACCACCGCCACCGCCGCCACCACCGCCGCCGCGGAAGCCACCGCCACCGCCACCACCGCCACCGCCGCTGCGCGGGCGCCGCTCCTCGGCGATGTTCACGCGCAGGGCGCGACCGTCGAGATCCGAACCGTCCATCTGCTCGATGGCGCGCTGCGCGTCTTCGGCGGATGCCATCGACACGAACGCGAAGCCGCGTGAGCGACCCGTCTCGCGGTCGAGGACCAGCTTGGCCTCGGCCACGTCGCCGAACTGGGCAAACGCGCGAAGCAGGGTGTCTTCAGTGGTGTGAAATGCCAGGTTGCCTACATAAAGTCGGTTGCTCATCTGTCTCTGCTACTCTCGAATCACGGCAGCGATGCACCGGGTGCATCTCGTCCGCCGTTCGAGGTGCCGCTCCGCGATACGACGGGTGCAGCGGGAAGCCGCTGCTACACAGGGTCGCTGTCGGAGAACTGACTTTCCGCGGTCTCGATCGAGAGGCAGGCAGGCGGTACCGAAAACGCTGTGACGGGCGCAGACTAACGCCGGCCAGGGCCCTGTGCAAGCGCTCCGTCGCCTGAGGGGCGCCGCTGGCGCCCAAGGGGGGCTCCGGGGCCGGCCTCGTCGCCCTTGGGAAAGCCAGGGCGCACCGTTGCCGAATCCTCCCCCTTGGTCTAGCGTGCCGCCCGCACTCCCGATGGCAAAGCTGACTTCGGACACGAGCGTACTTGGCGCCGCCACGCAGGTGGCGGGCAGGGTCAGTGGCAAGGGCGCGCTGCGCATCGAGGGCGCGGTCCAGGGGGATGTCAGCGTGGGCGGCCGGTCCGAAATCGCGGCCGGCGGCAGGGTGGAGGGGGACGTCGCGGCGGAGTCCCTCGACATCGCGGGGGAGTTGCGCGGGGACGCCCGCTGCACCGGTAACATCCAGGTGCGCACCGGGGCCAGCGTGCGCGGCGACCTGGTGGGCAACAGCGTGACCATCGAGCCGGGCGCGACGGTGGACGTTCGACTCGAGACGGAATTTTCGCTCGACTTCGCCAGCGGGCGCTGACGGCGAGAACAGGAACGAACATGGCAGGCAGTGTGATTGGCGAGGGGCTGACGATCGAAGGCGAGCTGACGGCAGACGAGGAAGTAGCCGTGCACGGAACCGTGCGAGGCGTGCTGACCACGTCCGGTCCCGTGCACATCGCAGCAGGTGGCGTCGTCGAGGCCGACGTGTCCGCGAGTTCACTGACGATCGGCGGTCAAGTGACCGGCAACGCGACCGCGCGGGACCGCGTGGACATCCAGGCCGGCGGGCGCCTGATCGGTGACGTCAAGGCCTCCCGGCTGACCATCGCGGACGGCGCGTCCTTCAAGGGCAGCGTCGACATGGACGTGTGAGCCGGCCGATGCCCAGCACCTCGATCATTGCTCAAGGCACGGTGGTCCGCGGCAACATTCGCGGCTCGGGTTCGATCGAAATCCGCGGTCGCGTGCACGGTGACGTCGAGGTCGACGGAGACGTCGCGCTCGGCGAGCAGGGCGGCGTGGAGGGCAACATTCGCGGCGCTCAGCTGGTAATCGCCGGGCAGGTCGCGGGTGACCTGCAGGGCGCCGAAGCGGTGCTGCTCGAGCGCGGCGCTCGGGTGGTCGGGGATCTGACCGCCCCTCGCATCGGGGTCGCCGAAGGCGCGCTGGTGCGCGGGCGAGTCCGCACCGAGGGGGAGCCGGCGGCTCCGCGGCGCGCAGCGGTCGCCGCAGTCCGGCGCGTCCCCGAGCCCGTCAGACTCGAGCGACCTGCGCCTCCACCGGTGGCCCCAGCACCGGTCCCCGCCAAGGCCGCGGCCGCTCCCGCCCCGGTGGCGGCAGCACCGGCGCCCGCCAGCCCGGAGCGCAAGAAGGCGCCGGACACCCGGTCGGCGGACCGCCCGCCCGCGCCGGTCGTCCCTGCACTCGGCAAGAGCGTGCGGGGAAAGAAGAAGAAGGTCAGTCGCGCGTGACGGCCGATGAGCGTCGCCAGCGGCTGCTCAGTTTGCTGAGGGAGCGCAGCTTCGAGCAGAAGCGAGTGATCCTCGCCTCCGGCAAGGAGAGCGACTTCTTCATCGACTGCAAGCAGACGGTGCTCACCGCAGAAGGTCACGCCCTCGTCGGCGAGCTGATGTTCGAGGCCCTGGATGCGTTCGGCCCCGTCGCCGCCGTGGCGGGGGTCGCCTTGGGCGGCTGTCCGCTTGCCAGCGCCGTCAGCCTCATCAGCCACCAGCGCGGTCGAGACCTCCCGGCCCTGTACGTCCGCAAGGAGCAGAAGGACCACGGCAGCGCCAAGCTGGTCGAGGGGGACCGAGCACTGGCGCCCGGAGCGCGAGTGGTCCTGCTCGAAGACGTGATCACGACCGGGGGCTCGAGCCTCGCGGCGGTTCGAGCCTTGACCGAGGCTGGCGCGACGGTGGGCGGCATCGTGGCCCTGGTCGATCGCCGTGAAGGTGGGCGCGAAACGATTGAGGCCGGGGGCCTCGTCCTCCGAGCCCTCTTCACGCGAAACGACTTCATGGGCTGAGGGGGACGCGCTAACGTGGGCCTCGTGGCAGACCGCAGCTTGGGCTCGCTGATGGCAGGGGCAGTGACGCTCGCGACGGCGGCGCTCGCCACTGCGGCCGAAGAGCAGCCCCAGCGGCGGGACATGACCCAGGCGGAAATCGAGGCCTGGCTCGACTCCCGCGGCATGCCGGGCTCCCGAGACATCGGCCCGGTGGAGGAGGAGCCCGAGGCACCCCCGCCGCCGCCCCGCTCACAAGGCATCGTGATCGAGACCGGCGTCGGCGCGCTGAGCCACCTCGGCACCATGAAGAACGTGTCGCCCACGTCGCCCTGGTTCCACTTCAAGCTCGGCGTGGAGCCGCTCTCCTGGCTCATGCTGTTCGGCGAAGCGGACGTCGCTTTCGCGACGACCTCCTACGCGGCCCGGCCGCCCGAGCCCCGCGGCTACGCGCACTATGGCGTTGGCGCTGGGCTGCGCTTCACGCTGCGACCCGCCGATTGGCTCGGCATCTACCTGCAGGGCAGCGCAGGCATGGCGGAGGTCAGCGAGGATGTCCTGTTCGTCTACGGCTACACCAATGCCGACTCGATGAACCTCTACTTCGGGGGTGCGCTGGGCCTGGAGTGGTACCAGGTCAGCCCCCACCTCGCGCTCTCCGCGCACGCCGGGGTGCGCAGCTACGGGGACGGGATGTCCCGCCTCCGCAGCACTGACCCGCCCATCGCCATCCTGGGGGGCGCATCCCTTCGGTATGCGTTCGACCTCTGAGTTCAAGACCGCGCTCGCGGTCAACAGGGGTGGCGTACTAGCCTCTCCTCGGAGATTCGCCATGAAAATGAAGTCCACTTGGCTCTGCGTTCTATTGCTGGCCTCGCTCCCGGAGACCGCATTAGCTCAATCCGATGCCGCCGCCTCGGCGTCCTTCTCGACGTCAGGCGGGCTCGACACGTCGAGCTCGGGCTACCTGAGCGAGAACAAGCCCGAGGACGGCTTGTTCGAGGTGAGCCTGTTCGGCGGCGTCTTGTTCCCGTCCAAGGACCACAACTTCCACGACGAGAACAAGAGCCACCAAGCATTCCGCAGCATCGCGCCGGACATCGGGCTTCGCCTGGGCTACTTCCCGCTGACCTTCGTCGGCGCTGAGCTCGAGGGTGCGGTGATGCCCACCCGAACCGAGGACGATGACTCCGCTGGCCTGTGGGCTTTTCGCGGACACCTGGTCGGGCAGCTGCCGCTCTACAGCGTAGTCCCCTTCGTCGTGGCGGGTGGCGGGCGCATGGGCGCCGGCAGCAACGCGATGGGCAGCGACGGGGACCCACTCTTCCACTTCGGTCTGGGCGTCAAGGCGCCCCTCGACGACTTCCTGATGCTGCGCCTCGACGTGCGCGACAACCTCACACAGAAGAACGGCGCTGACGACGGCTCGTTGACGCACCACCCGGAGGTCATCGGCTCGCTCACCTTCGTCCTGAACCGCAAGCGTTCGCTGAAGCCGCGTCCGGATCGGGACGGCGACGGCTTCCTCGACGATCGGGACGCTTGCCCGGACGAGGCCGGCGCCGCACCGGACGGCTGCCCCGTGCGCGACAGCGACGGGGACGGCTTCATGGACGCTCAGGACGCATGCCCCTCCGAGGCGGGGGTCGCCCCGGACGGCTGCCCGCTGAGGGATAGGGACGGCGACGGCGTCACCGACGAGCAGGACAAGTGCCCGGACACCGCCGGCGTCGCACCAGACGGCTGCCCCGTGGATGCGGACCCGGACAAGGACGGCATCCTCGGCGACGCGGACAAGTGCCCGAACGAGCCAGAGACGGTCAATCAGTACCAGGACGACGACGGCTGCCCGGACGAGGTACCCGAGAAGATCAAGCAGTTCACCGGCGTGATCGAGGGCATCGAGTTCGACACGGGCAAGGCGACCATCCGCCCCGCCTCGAACAAGCGACTGAACGCGGCGTACGACGTGCTCGCCGAGTTCCCCTCGGTGCGCGTGGAGATCAGCGGGCACACCGATACGGACGGCCCGCGCGAGCGCAACCTCGAGCTGTCCAAGGCTCGCGCCGACGCTGTGAAGGCGTACCTAGTGGCCAAGGGGATCGCCGACGGTCGCATCGCGACGCGGGGCGCTGGACCGGACGAGCCCATCGCCGACAACAATTCCTGGGCCGGCAAGCAGAAGAATCGGCGGATCGAGTTCAAGCTGCTCAAGTGACGCGGCCGAGCAGGAACTTGAGATAGCGTCCCTCGGGATGCACCACCAGTGTCGGATGGTCAGGTCCGGCCCCCGCCTCGAGCACCAGCTGAAGCCGGCGCCGCGCCCGCATCGCGGCCTCGGCCACCACCCGTCGAAACGCCTCGGGCTCGACCTGCGACGTGCAGCTCGCGGTAGCCAAGTAGCCTCCCGCCGACACCACCCGCAGCACCGCCGAGTTGAGGCGCTTGTACGCCTTGAGGGCGTCGCGTCGCTGCTCACGGCGCTTGGCGAAGCTCGGCGGATCGCAGATCACGACGTCGTAGCGAAGACCCCGTCGGCGGGCCGACTCGAGCCAGGCGAACGCGTCCTCGGCCACGAACTCGTGCGCTGCCGAGTCGAGCCCGTTGAGCTCGAAGTTGCGCATGGCCGCGGTCATGACGGGCTGAGCCACGTCCACGCTCGTCACGTGCCGAGCCCCCGCCAGCGCGGCATGTACCGAGAAACCGCCAGTGTACGCGAACAGGTTGAGCACGCTCTTTCCAGCACACAGCATCGCCACTCGACGGCGATTCTCGCGGTGATCCAGGAACAGTCCGGTCTTCTGCGACCGGACCAGATCCACCGCGAACCGCGCCCCGTGCTCGCTCACCACGACCTCGCCGGGAGGCTGCCTCCCCGAGAGCAGCGTAGTCCCTCTCGCTCCTTCGCTCTCGGCTCGCCGGCGCCAGAGTACACCCGCGAGCCCGAGCTCGAGTGTGGCAGCCTCCGCGGCCCAGCGAGCCAGAGCGTCGAGACCGTCGGCGTAGGTCGCGACCACACCGAAGGAGCCGTAGACGTCCACGGTGACACCCGGAAGTAGGTCTCCCTCGCCGAACACGAGGCGATAGGCGGTCGTGTCAGCCGCGATGAACGGCGCGCGCAGGTCGCGCGCGTCGCGGATCCTCGCCGCGACCCAAGCCGCGTCCGGGGGCTCGTGACACGAGAGAATGCGCAGCGCGATTTGCCCGCCTCGGCTGAAGATCCCGTAGCCGCTGAAGCGACCCGCGCGGACCCGAACCATCGCGCCGGACTCGGCCCTAAATGCGGGCGGCATCCGCTCGCGGTACACCCACGGGTGACCGGCGACGAGGACCTCTTCCATGGCGTCGGGAAGCTGCAGGACGGCGGTGCTCAAGCGGTCGCAGCATGGCATGGCCGAGGTCGGCGCGGGCAAGCGGGTCGCAACGCCGGCCTCGACCCAGGGCCGGACGTCTGGAATACTGCTCAGAGCATGACTCGGCTCAATCCAGATTCGACGGCCTCGCGGCCCGCGACGAGCTGACGGATTTCGAGATGTCGGACCAACGGGAAACCCCTCGCTGGTGGCTGCGCTGCCCAAACGGCGACGCCCCGCTCGGTGAGCGCGAGCTCTTGATCGGTCGGGACATGGGCTGTCACCTGAGGTTCGACGACGATCCGCTCGTGAGCCGGATCCACGCGCGAGTCCTGCTCGATCAAGGTCGCGTCGTGCTCGAGGATCTGGGCAGCACGAACGGCACGTTCGTGGACGAGCAGCGCATCACGGGCCGTCGGGAGCTCGCCGCCGGCAGTCGCGTGCGCATTGGGGGGCAGCTCTTCTGGCTGCACAGCGGCGTGCAAGCGCCGCGAGGTCCGCGCAACGTCACCACCTCCGCGGAGATCCCACGCTACAAGAAGCGCCCGCCCGAGGCGCCAGAGCTGGACACGAACGCGGCGAGCATCTTCGCCATCCTGGGCGAGAGCGCAGAGGCCGCGCTCGCGGCGGGGCAGCTCGACGAGGTTCGACGGATCCTCGAGCCGCACCTGGACGAGCTGCTCGCGTCTGCCCGGCGGGGCAAGCCCCTCGACCCGGCCGTGGTGGCCGAGGCCTATCGTTTCGCCCTCAAGCTCGCGCGGGCGACCGGGCACGGCGCGTGGGTGGACTACGTGGTCGAGCTGGCGAGCGCTCACCGGGGCTCGCTTCCGCCCGAGGTGCGACAGGAGCTTCCGGACGTGGTCGCTGCCGTGGATGTCGTGACCCTGGACTGGCGGGCACTGGCCCAGCGCTGAGGCACACCCAGCTGTGCCACTCTGGCCGCTGGATCGGTGGGCTGATGTGGGCGGACGGCGTTTTCCGCCGGTGATCCCGGGCGGCACGAAGCGTGCAACACTGCTCGGTATGAGACTGGTGCAGCTCGGGTTGGGCTTGGGCATGGTGGGCGCGCTGGCGATCGCGTGCGATGAGCAGCTCGAGCAGAGGGCTGGACCGGATGGAGGTGGCGCCGTCGGCGGCGGGCCGGGGGCTGACGCGGGCCTGGGGCTCGGAGGCAGCTTCGGTGGGGGGCCCATCATGGACGAGCCGACTGGTCAGTGGACGGAGCAGGCACAGGCCGCGCAGCAGGCCCTCGCGCCGGACCAGGTCGCGGGCTGCGAGCAGATGACGGGGCACGGCTCCGAGGTGGACGTCTCCGTGGCCGAGTCGGGCGGCTTTGCCAGCCCTGCGGTCGCGGGTGAGCTCATGCGCGCCCAGGTCGCGCCCATCCCGCAGCTGCTCCGGGTACAGGACTTCCTGAACTACTACGCCGAGCCGTCCGCCGACACCGGGCTGCTCGTCCCCGGCTCCGCCTCTGCCCCCACGGTCTTGACGCAGCTGCGACAGGTGGCCGGCAACCAGTTCGATCTGCTGGTGCTGGTGCACGCTCCGTCGGTGCCTCCGCCAGCCAACCAGCACGTCGTGCTGATCATCGACGACACCCTCTCGATGGGTGACGCACAAGATCCGAGCTCGCCCCTCGGCCGCGCCAAGCAGGTCGCACACGCGATCGCGTCCCACCTGCCGAGCGAAGCGCAGCTGTCCTTGCGCACGGTCTCCGGCGCGAGCCCGAGCAGCATCGACGAAGTCAGCGGCGTGGACGGCGAGGCCAGCATCACGGACGCTCTAGCGACGGTCTTGCAGGATCCGACGCTGGTCCTCGGCGCAGGAGACCGCGCCTTCCTGCTCAGCGACGGCAAGGACGATCCGGCGCGCATCCCGGCGACTGCCCTCTCGGAGCTGACGGCCCAAGGCGCCCGGCTGAGCGCCATCAGCGTTGGCGCCGCGACCGAGCTGCCGGATCGCTTCTTCCGCGCCCTGGCGCGCACCGGAGGGGGGCACTTCGTGCACGCGGGCTCGTCGCAAGAGGTCGAGTACGTCGGCGCCATGGTGCCCGAGATGCTCAGCGTGGCGCTCTACAACGTGAGCGTGAGCCTGCAGCTGCCTTGGCACTTCACGCTCACCCGCGGCGCCGAGCAGGAGTTGACCGCCAGCTTCGATCCCGACGCGGCCACGGATCTGAGCTCGGATGGCGTGCAGGTCTTCCTGTTCCGGCTCCAAACCTGCAGCGAGGAGCTGGCCCACACCTCGTCGACGGAGCCGCTCTCGGTCGTCGTGAAGTACAAGACGACTGCCTGGGGCAACGTCGAGTCCACGGAGCCCTCGAGCACGACCAGTCCGGAGCTCTTCGACGCCAGCAAGCCGGCCCTCGAGGCTCAGCGGCTGCGTGCCGTCATGACCGTCGCGGAGGCGCTCCGGGCGCTGGACCGCGCGCAGCTGCAGGCCGCGAAGGCGGAGCTTCAGGAGGTCTCGAAGTCCCTGCCCGCCCAGAGCCCGCTGGTGCAGCTGAACGAAGCCCTCGCCAGCCACCCGCTCCTGCTCTGAAGTCCTCGTCGGCTCCTCACTTCTGAGCAGCGACCATCTTCTGTGCTTCGGCGCGAGCGGGGTGGGACGCCGGCGCGACGCCCAAGAAGCGCTCGAACAGCGGCTTGGCCTCGCCGGGTTTGGCGAGAAAGTGGGCGTAGAGGACGGCGAGGTTGAACAGCGCGTTGAGGTTCTTGGGCTCTCGGGCCAAGACGGCCTTGAGCACGCGCTCGGCCTCCTGATACGGGCCCGGCTTGTCCCGCGCCCCCAGGCCCCGCAGCGCCGCCGCCAGCCCAAGCTCCGCCGGTGTATCACCGGGCTTGACCGCGAGCACACCGCGAAACTCCTCTACAGCCTTGTCGTAGACCCCTGCCTGCAGCAGCACGGTGCCGGTGTTCAAGCGCGCGGTGGTGTCCTTCGGATCGAGGCTGCTGGCCTTGGCGAAGTGCTGGAAGGCGACGGCGTCATCACCCCGCTTGAGCGCCACCAGACCCGCGGTGCGCTCGGCGATGGCGTTGTTCGGATCCGCCTTCAGCGCCTCCTTCACCAACAAGTCCGCGGTGTCGGTCTCACCGCGAGTCAAGTGCGACATGGCCAGCTCGGCGAGCGCGTTCGGATCACTCGGCCGGCGCACCAGCACCTCGCGGGCGTGCTCGATGGCAGCGTCCACGTTGCCCGACTCACGCAACGCGCTGACCAGCGCGATCCGCGCCGACACGGCTTTCGGATGCTGCTTCACGAAGGGCTCGAGCGCCGCAGCGCTGCCCTTGGCGTCCCCGCGCCGCCGTCGCACTTCGGCCAGCGCCACGACGACGTCCTCCGCGTTGGGCGCGAGCTCGAACGCAGCCGCCAGCTCCTTCTCCGCGTCGTTGACCTCACCCTCCTCCGCCAGCAGCACGCCCAGGTTGTAGCGAGCTTCCCACAGGTTTGGGTCGAGCTTCAGCGCTTGCCGCAGCAGCTCGATCGCGCGCTTCCTGCCGCCAGCGTCCTTGGCGGTGGCCACCGCGCGAGCCATCTTGCTGGCTGCTTCCGGGTTGGCGGGCGGCAACACCGGCGCCTTGGCCTCCTGTCGGCCTCCGCCTCCGCAGGCCGCGAGCAGCAGCGCCACCGCGACGGCCGCGCCTAGACGAGTCACTTCTGCCCTCCTGGCTTGGTGGGCTTGTAGGGATTGTCCGACGGGGGCTCCGCCTTCGGCTCCTCGGCCTCGGGCGCCGGCTTCGCTGCCGCCGCCTCCTTCTTTTCGGCCAAGGTCTCCTCCAACGGGATCGTGTAGGCCTCGCTGCGCTGGGCCTTCGTGCGGCGCGGCGCCTCGATCAAGGCTGGCAGCGCAGAGGGCCCCTTCGAGCGGAGCTCGAAGCCAATCTCTCGAAGCGGCGGGAACAGCTCCGAGTTCAGCCGCCCGAGCGCCTCGCGCATCTTGGCCGTCCAGGAGTTGAAGATCCCCAGCTCTCGTGCCTTCAGCCAGCCACTCTCGTACGCCTCGAGCGCGCGCTCCTCGATCGGGATGACGAACTCGTCGAGCTGTTGCGAATACAGCTCCTTGTCCTGCGCGCTCAGGCTGTCAGGAGGCGGTGAGTTGAGCAGCGCCTTGGAGAACGACTCGTAGGTGAAGCCAATCTGATACAGGGACGCGGTGGTCCACTCCGCGACGCCCATCTCGGCGGTGTCCAGGAACGTGTCGGCCGCACGCTTGAGCAGCTCGCTCTTCTTGCGCAGACGCTCCTTGAGTTGCTTGACCTCGCCCTCGATCTTCACGCGCTCGTAGTCCTGCAGCACGCGCTCTCCCTGCATGTAGCGCGCCTTGGCGGCGAAATAGCGGCCATCCGCGTCGATAGCCCCTTTGCGCTGCTTGTACGTCTTGAGCGCGCTGGCCAGCGCGGTGTCCGCGCCCTTCACGTCGCCCGCGCGGAGACGCACACTGGCGAGCCGAGTGTAGGCCTCGACCTGGCTGCCGGGGCGGCGCGCGGCGCGGGCATAGTCGGCGTAGAGACGCTCGGCGTCTTTCCACTTCTCCGCCTTCTCGTGGGCCTTGCCCATCAGGAAGGTGACCTCGTCGGCGGCTTCGTCGCGGCCATACAGCCTCTTGAACTTGTTGCCGTTCTCGATGGCCTTGGCGTGATCGCCGACCGTAGTCCTGAGCAAGACCGCGTTGAACGCGGCGTCCTTGTGATGCTCGTACTTGGGGAAGCTCTCCACGATGACCTCGTGGTACCCAGCGGCGTCGCTGAAGAGCCCGATTTCCTGGTGGGTGGTCGCCGCGATCCACAGTCCCTGGGCGGCCTCCGGACGCGCGCGATGGTCGCTGATGAGCAGCGCAGCGGCGGCCTTCAGGGTCGGCAGGTCCGCCGCGCGCCGAGCCTCGACCTGGGCGTTGATGGCGGCTTGTGCAGCCCTGGGCTCCTTGGGAAACTCCGTCGCCGCACGCAGATAAGCCTGCGCGGCCTTGTCGTGGCGACTGGCCTCGGCGTGCTGCTCCCCCTGCTTGAACACCGCCTGAACGATCAGCGTGTTCAACCTGGCCTGTTGCTCCGGCTTCATGAACGACGGTGCCGTCTTGAGCCGTCGCGCCCAGGTCTCGATGTTCTCGTAGTCCTTGCTCTTGTTGAACGAGTCCAGGATCAGCTCACCCGCGCCCACCGCGAAGCGGCTCGAGGAGTACTTCTCGAGCAAGAGGCCCCACTGCCGCACCGCGGGATCGTAGACCTCGTAGTCGTAGTAGAGCTTGCCCTGTCGGAACAAGAGCTCGGGGACCTCCGAGTCGTTGGGGTAGCTCTTGACGTACAACTCCATCGCCTCGGTGAGCTGCTTGTCGAGGGGCGACTCCTCCTGCTTCTTGCCGGCGGCGCGGCGAGCCTCGAACTCTCGCGCACGCGCGCGCTCGAGCGCGGCGAGCGCGTTGTACAGGGCATTGCGGCTCAGCTTGCCCTTGGGGTCGAGTCGAACCGCGGCCAGGTAGGCGTCCGCGGCCTTGTCCTCTTTGTCGATGTGGTAGAAATAGATCTCGGCGAGGTTGTAGTGCACCTCGTACGAGTCCAACTCGTGTCCGAAGCGGGAGAGGTACACCTGGTACAGCCCCGCTGCGCCTTCGTATTGGCTGCGGCTGACCTTGTCCGCCTGCGCCTTGGCGTGCAGACCCACCGCGTCGTCCCGCAGCTGCGCCTTCACCGCCTTGGTGGCGGCGGCCAGGGTCACCGGTTGCTGAACCCGAGTCCACGCGCCCGCCTTCGCGGGCTTCTGCCCCTTCTTGGGCGGACGCGGCGGCACGTACTCCGCGATGATCCAGCGGTAGTCCTCCTGCAGCTTCTTCCACGCCTCCATGGTGGAGTCGCCCTGCGCCACCGCCAACGCGTGGCGGTACGCCTGGGGGTTCATCGGCTCGAGCTTCAGCAGCAGCCGGTAGGCTTCGATCCCGCGCTCGTAGTGGGCTTGCTCGTAGAGCGCCTCGGCCAGCGCCCGGACGATGCGCCCGGCGAACTTGTCGCCGCCCGCCTTGACCAGGAACTGATGCATGTCCTCGGCGCGGTTCTTCTCGTCCTCGACGAAGACCGCGACCAGGTTCTTGAGCGCCTCCCGCTGTAGCTCGTCGATCTCCTCCCGCGACTTGCCGCGCTCGTTCGCCTCCGCCGAGTCCTTGAACACGGTCAGGAAGCGGCGCGCAGCGAGATCCGTCTTACCCAGGCGCCAGAGGCACCACGCGCTCTTGAACAACGCCAGGTCGTAGAGCGGGCTGTCCTTGTACTTCAGCACCAACTCGTACTCTTCGAAGGCCGTCTGGTAGTTGGGGGCGTCCTTGGTGAACTCGTACTCGGCGCGAACCATGTGAGCATCGGGCACGAAGCGGCTCTTGGGGAACCACTCGAGGATCTTGTTGAAGCGGCCGAGCGCATCCTCGAACTTGCCCTCTTCGTTGGCGAGGAACCCGTCGACGTAGAGCGTCAGGTCGTAGCTGCGGAACGTCTTGTGGTTCTTCAGCACGCGGAGGAAGCGCCCGCGGGCAGCCTGGTAGTTGGGGGACGGTGGCTCGCCGCGCTGCTCCTGCGGCTTCTTCTCCCACGCGTTGAAGTCGACCAGGAACTGATCCCTCGACTCCTCCCACTCGAGCTCGCCGAGCCGCATCAGCGCCTCGGGCAACTCGTCCGAGTCCTCGGGGCTCTCGGCCACGAACTTGCGCAGCAGCTTCAGCGCGTCCCCGCGGAGCTTCTTCTGCTGCTGGATGTTCCAGGCGATGCGCGCGTCGATCTTGCGCTCGAGGGCCTTGCGCAGCCGCTCGGGGATCTGCAGGCTCACGCGGGTAGCGCGCGCGGCGTCCTCCTTCTTCTGGGTCTGCTTCTTGTGCGTCGGGCGCGCGCGCGCCCCGAGCTTGCGCTCGCCCACCGGCTTGATCTGGCTCTTCTCGCCCGCCATCGCCGGGCTGCCCGGCTCGCCGGTCTGCGCGTGGGCGCTGGCCGCGAACAGACAGAGGGCGAGCGCGGCGAGGTGAGTTCGCCTCATCGCAGTCCCTCCCCACCGACGTACTCGTCTTCCCAATCCTCGCCATCGAAGGGCCAGTACTCCTCGTCGTCGCGCAGGTAGCGCGCAGCATCGAGCGAGTCGACGATGGACTGTGGCAGCAGGCCTTGGGTCAGCGCCTCCACCTCGACCTCGAGGGCTCGCTTCTGGCCGAGGACCGTCTCGACCCGACCGAGGCGCGCGCGGCGCAACAACCGAGACAGGCGACGGTCGAGGCGGACGAGCGCGTCCTTGGCGAGCTCGAGCTGCTGCGTATCTACCTTGCCTCGCAGGGCCTCCGCCGCCGCATAGAGCTCGACGGCGCGCTCCCGATCGTCAGTCAGCACCTTCGACAGCTCCTGGTCCGTCGTGGCGGTTGCCTTCTTGGCCTCTGAAGTGGGCGCGAGGGACGCGCGCGCCGCCTTGGCCTGCAGCTCCAGCGCGTCCGCCTGCTTGGCCAGAGCATCGAGCTCCCCTTTCTTGCCGCGGCGACTGCGCTCGGCATCCCGCATCAGCCGGCGCACCTCCGCGAGCTGCGACTCGATGCGCCGCATTTTCTCCGTCGGCGCATCCGCCAGGGATCCAGCGGCTTGGGGGCGCACGGACTTGGGTGTGGCCAGGCGGCGCTGCGCTTCGTCGATCTCGCCGATCGCACCGCGCAGGCCCGACAGCTGATGGTCGAGCTGCGCCATGCGTTGCGCGGCTCGGCCGTAGCTCGCGTCCACGCGCAAGAGGCCGCCGAGGGTGCGCAGACCCTTGGCGTCCCCGCCGATTCCGGCCGCGGCAGGATCGCCCCCGGTGCGCACTGCCTCCACCAGCTTCTTCACGGCCGAGGCGTCCCGAGCGATGCGTCGCGCCGAGTCGCGCACCGGCTCGTAGCGCTTGAGGAACTCGTTCAGCTTCGCGTCCGCACGGTCGAAGCGGCACGTGGCCATGTCCAGGTAAGCGTCGAGGACCCAGGCCTCGTCCTCGTACGGGTGATTGACGTCGAGCGCACGCAGCTCGTTCATCAGCTCACGCGCTCCGTCGTAGTCCTTCGCCTCGTAGCGGGTGGTCGCCGACTCGTACAGCGCCTCCGGAATGTGGTCCGAGTCGCGCGGCACCAGGTAGTAGTAGTAGCGCGCGTCATCGAAGCGGAAATTCTCGTGCGCGACCCGGCCGAGGGCCAAGCGCGCGAGGTCACGGACCCGAAAGAAGTCCCCGCCGCCGAACAGCGGCGCCACCTTCGGCGTCAGCTTCGGGTCGGCTACCTTGCAGAACAGGTTCTCCCCCTTCTTGAACGCGCCGCGTTCCACCTCGATCATGCCGGACAGGTAGGTCGCCTGCGCCCAGAACCGAGAGCGTGGGGACACCTTGCGCAGCTCCGCCAGGGCCTCCGCGGCTCGACCGCGCTTCTCGGCGACGCGACCCCGAAGGTAGGCGATGTCACCGCGGAGCTCCTCCGGGGCAGCGTTCGTCACCACCGCCAGGTCCGTGAGGACCGCGTCCGGCTGCTCGCTCTCGAGCCCTACGTCCACCAGGGCGCGCACGGCGCGCCGGTACCAGAGATCGCTCGTCTTGCCGGAGAGCAGCTTGACCAGATAGCCCCGCGCCGGCTGGGTCGCGCCGGCGCGGCCCAGCGACTCACCGAGCAGCAGCAGGGCGTTGCGACCTTCTTCGGTGGACGAGAACGCGTCGAAGCGCGGGGACTCGACCAGATACACCAGATCACCGATGGCCTCGTCACGCCGCCCGTCGGCCAGCTTCTCTTCGACCTTGGCGAGCTCGTCGCGCAGGCGCTGCCGGCTCAGGGGGGTGGTGGCCGCGAGGCGCCGGCGCTCGAGCGCCTTCTGATAGGCGCGCGCCCCCTGGCTTCGGGTATCGGGTGAGCCTGGATCGTTGTCCCGCGGGGACGCGGGCTCGGGCGGCGCCTCGCCCGGCTCGGCTGCCGGCGCAGGCGCCACGGGCGCGGGCTCGGCGGGCGCGGGCTCGACGGGCGCGGGCTCGATGGGCGCGGGTTTGGCCGGCTTGCCCTTGCCCTGCGCGCTGGCGCTGGCGGCAGCCAGGCACAGAGCCAGAGTCCAGACGAGGGACCGGACGCGCATTACTGGACCCGGGCTCGCACTTTGAAATTCAGCTCGTAGGTGCCGTCCTGGTCTTCGGGGAAGTCCTTGGCCATATCCGAGTCGTCTTCGATGACCACCCGAGCCACGACGCGCTTGCCCTCGGGGACCACGATGCTGGTCTTCGTGGCCTGCCAGCTCTGGTACTCGCGGCCACGCGCGTCGGTGCGCTCGACCTCGACACCGAGCACGTGGTGCCCAGGCGCGACGGCGTGCTCGTAGACGACCTTGGCATCTTCGGCGCTGAATCGGGCCGGGGCCACGTACACCACCCCGTCGTCCAGGGTGACGACGAGCTTCGTGATCCGCGCCGCGTCGTGATCGTCCGTCTCGATCTCCACGCGCAGCTTGCTCGAGAACAACGTCGTGGTGAGCGCAGCCACCCGCCCGCGCAGTGCCGCGATCTCGCCCATCAGCTTGTCGTAGCTCTCGGGCGGCGGGCGCGGCTTGGCCTCCGCGAACTCGTTCGCCGCCGGGTTGAGCGGTGAGGGCGTGACCTTCTCGGAGCCAGGCGCCGGCTTGGGCGGCGGCGCGCCGAGGTCGTCCGTGGCGGCGGGCGCTGCAGCGGGCGCGGGCTCGGTCGCCACAGGTGCGTCGGCCTCGACCTTCTTGCCGGGTTTGTCCTTCCGGGGCTGAGCGGTGGCGGCGAGCGCGAGCAGTACGATGGCGAGCGCGAACAGCACCCGGCCGAGCGGCGTAATCTTGGGCTTCACGGGGCCGGATGCTACCACGGGGCCCGCCGCTGGGGTCCCCCAAGCTTGCGCGCTCGGCCCGCGCTGGGGCGGGAAATCCCGCGAGCCCTCGGGCGACTAGCTCTTGAACGGGATGAAGACGCTCAGGCCGCCCATGAGCGTGATGTCGTTGACCACCTTGTCCACCCCGAGCGGAGCGCGGTGGTTGCGGACGTGGTCGCGCGCGTCGAGCCGGAACGCCAACCAGTCGAGCAGGTAAAACTTCATGCCGAACCCGCCGGAGCCCGTGATGCCCAGCCCGCCGGTGGACGACGTATCCGTGGCCCCGGCACCCAGGGAGAGGTAGAAGTCATAGCGGCCGATCCCACCGCCGAGCCAGCGAACCTTGCCGTACGCCAGCGACCAGATCAGGTGCCCCAAGAACAGCTGCATGTCCTCTTCGGGCGAGTCCACGAAGGCGATGAGGCCCTGCTGCCGGTCAATGATGGCCTCCAGCAACCCATAGCGCTGCTTGGTGCGGAAGTACGACGCCTCCAGGCCCAGGTACTCGCTGAAGTGGAACGTGTATGCCCCGCCGTACACCGGTGCCCCATCGCTGATGTCACCCGCGTACCATCCGCCCATGGGCGAAATCTCGTGCCGGAGAGCCTTCTTGAACAGGCGCGGCACCACCCCCCGGTAGGCGCGACGCCCGACCAGTTGCTCTTTGAGCGCTTCGTCCACGCACTGCGCCGCGGCCGGCCGCGGACCCAGCAGGGCGAGGACACCGAGGCCGAGGGCCAGCAACAGGGGGGGTAGCCGAACGAGCAATCCGCCGCTTCGGATATCACAGCTGGCGGAAAAGAGGCTGCAGTTTATCCTCGGAGCGCAAAGGAGCGAGATTTGGCAGGACTCAACGCACCTTCGGGAACACGTCTCGGCGCCGCGCTCTTGGCCGGGGCCGCCTTGCTGCCGCGCCCTGCGTCCGCAGCGGACGCGGGCTGCCCCCCGCCTCGCGGTGGGGCGCTGGCCGAGGTGGGGGCGGAGCTGTGCCGAGCTCTGCACCCGCTGCCTGCCGGAACGCTGGCCGTCGGCAGCAGCGCGACCAGCGACGCAGCGCTGTCCCCACCGGATCAGCTCGAGCGCCGCGTCACGCGGGTCGTCGCCGGCGCGCTGGGCGTCGAGGCGGCGCCGGACCTGGCCCCGCTCGGCCGCGCGCGGGCCTTGGCGAGCGATCGGGGCTCGCTGCTGCACGTCGGCCTGGAACTCCGCCAGGGCAAGTTGCGGGTGACCGCCGAACTGTACCCAGTCGCGCGCGGCTTCTGGGATCGGGTGCGCGTGCCCAACCCCGAACCCCGTCGACGCGCATTCACCGAAGTGACGATCGACGCCGAGCTGCGCGCCTTCTTGCCGGCCGTGCCGCTAGTGGCCAAGCGCATCGACCGCGCCGCCGCAGAGGAGCCGTTGCCCCTGGCGGTGGCGTGCGGCGATACGGACGCCGACGGTGCGCAAGAGATCGTGCTCGTCGGACGTCACCGGATCCGCGTCGGCCGAATCAGAAAGGAGCGCTTCACGGCGCTCCGCACCCTCGCCTGGGCGGACCTGTCACCGCTATCGCGCACGCCGCTACGCCAGCCGCTGGGCAGCGCGTGGATCGCGACCAACGGCGACACGGACATCGGCATCAGCGACCGGCTCGACGCAATCCGCTTGAGCGCGACGCCCGGCGCGCCACTCAAGCTCGGGCGACGCGTGCCCTGGCCGGCCGGGGGATGCTCGCCCCTTACCGGTTTGGCCATCCGCGCGGAAATTGGCCCGTGCATCGTGGGTGACCCGGCGCCCCTCGCGGCGGGCTTCTCGGGCGAGGTGGACGCCCTCGCCGGCAGCACACACGTCACGCGCCGAGGCGACAAGACGGTCGTACGCGCCGCGCGACTTGCCAATCAGGGCGTCGTCGTGCTGCGCGACGCTACGGGCAGACAGGCGCGGCTCGACGGCGCGGGGGCGCAGCTCGCCATCGCCGACCTGGACGACGATGGCGAACCCGAGTTGATTTCCACAGTCGACACGCTGGAGCCTTCGGCCGACGCTCTGCTCGTTCACACCTGGCGGGACGACGGTACGCTGCAGCAGCGTCTGCGCGTTCCCGTTCCCAGCGGCGTACACGCCATCGCGACCTGCGCGCGCGAGGACACCGCATCAATCAAACCCATCGTGGTGGCTACCGCCAACGCGGTCTGGGTCCTGCGATGAGGGCGGCGCTATCCCGACGGACGTTCCTTGCCGCGAGCACCGCGCTGGGGACCGCGTCGGCGCTGGGACGCACACCGACCGGCGGGGTCGTTCGCTGGGTCTTGCCTTGGCCGGTCGACGGCATCGATCCCCACGCCCCCGACGACATGGCTGGAGCGCTGTTTGGCGCCGCCATCACCGACTCGCTGTACGCCCTCGACGCCGAGGGGCGCGCCTACCCTGCCCTGGCGAGCGGCCTGCCGGAGAGCGTCGAGCGCGGCTCGCGGGTGCGCTTGCGCCCCAACTTGATGACCGCTCGAGGGCTCGGGCTCGACGCACGCGATGTGCTCTCGTCACTGCTCCGCTCCGCTCAGCTCGCCGGCGTCGGTCTGCTCTCGCAGCTCGGACGGATCACCCTGGACCCGACGGACCCACTCGCCATCCGCGTCGCGACCCCCGACGCGCGCTTGGTGTCCGCCGTACTCGCCAGCCCGGTCACGGCCATCGTGCCCCGGGGCTTCTCCCCCCGCACCCCGGACGGCACCGGGGCATTTCGAGCCACCCTGTCGCCCGGACGGGCGCTGCTGGCGAGAAGTCCGGTAGCCGCCCGCGGTCCGTCCTTTCTGGAGCGGATCGAGGTGCGCCGCGCGACGACGCTGTCCGAATCGCTCCGCGCGTTCGAGACCCGGGAGGCCGAGCTGTCCTGGCTGGGCGAGTATCTGCATCGGCCGCGGCCTGGAGCTGTTCGGTTCGACGCGGGCACGGCGGGCTGGGTGACGCTCCGCGCCGGACCCGATGCGGGGGAGTGGGGCGCGCCGGGCGTCCTGCAGACCCTGCTCGACGCCATCGCTCCGGCGCAGCTGTCGCACCTGGGGCTGTCCGGGCTCCCCGGGGCCCCGCGCGGCAGCCCCGCCTGGACCGGCGCGCCGGCCGAGCTGCTGGTGGCGGAGGACTGCCCGCAGCTGGCACAGATCGGTCGGCAGCTGGCGACGCTGATGGGGCGACCCGGGCACGAGGTCAGAGCCGTGGAGCGACCCCGAGCCGAGCTCGCGCAGCGCCGCCGGAGCGGCCGGTTCGCGCTGCTGCTCGAGTTCACGCGTCGGGGCGCGCCGGGGCCGCGGGGGGCCATGCTCTCGCTCCTGTCCCACCTGGCCCCCGACCTGGCCCGCCGCCCGCCGGCCCACGCGCCGGAGGATGCCCGGCGGCTCGGGGCCACGCTCCGAGCCGGGGTCGTGGGTGAGCTGGGGATCCGCGGCGCTCAGATCCCCGAGCTCAGCTCGCTGTCGCGCTGGGAGCTGGGGGCGGCATGGCGCCAGCGCTGACGGGCGCCATCCTTTGAGTGTGGCGCGCACGGCCCGATCGTTCGAAGCTGCAGCCATGAGCAAGCTAACTTGGGCACGAGCGCTGGTGGCGCTGACCGCGGTCGGCTGTGGCAACGGCGAGACCCCAGCGGCGGCGAGCGGCGGCGGGGGAAGCGGCAGCGCGTGCCCGAAGCCCGGTATCAGCAAGCGGCCCTGGACCTTGGGCATCGACGAGACGAGCGCGCGACTGCGCTGGGAGGCGTGCGCGGACACGGCCTCGAGGGACGTCGAGCTGACTCCCGAAGCCGGCGGCGCCGCGCAGACCTTCACCGCGACGTCGACCGCGTTCACCATCGACAACACCTACTACGCGCCCTTCAACGCCGACGCCCCGGCCGACGAGGCGGGCACCTATTTCAATCGCCAGGCCCTGCTCACCGGGCTCACCGCAGGAACCTGCTACCGCTACCGCGTGGGTGGCTCCGACGCGCACGCCGGTCGCTTCTGCACGGCCCGAGCGCCAGGCTCGAGCTTTCGCGTGCTGGCCATGGCGGACACCAACCCGGGGCTCGGGGACGCCACCAAGCGCTTGCTCGCGGTCGCCGACGAGCTCGACTACGACTTCTCGATCCATGCGGGGGACGTGCAGTACTACGCCTCGGGCTTCGACACCTGGGTGTACTGGTTCGCCGCGCTCGCCCCCATGCTGCGGCAAGGGGCCTTCTACCCGTCCATCGGCAATCACGAACTCGAGAACGACGATGAGTACGACCAGTACTACCTGCGCTTCTTCGACAAGGCCGGCTTCGGAGGGACCGACGCGTACTACCGCGTGGACAGCGGCGGCGTCTCGTTCTTCACGCTGAACACCGAGGCCACGCTGGACGCGGCCTCCGAGCAGCTCGGCTGGTTCAAGGGCGAGATCGCGGCGGCCAAGGCACGGCCCGGCTACCGTTTCTCGGTGGTGTACTTCCACAAGCCGTTCATCACCTGTGGCGACAAGAGCCAGAACAGCAGCGCCCGCCAGCTGTTCGAACCCCTGTTCGAGGAGCACGGCGTGGCGCTGGTGGTGCAAGGCCACATGCACGGTTACGAGCGCTTCGAAGTCCCACTGAGCGATCCGACCAAGACGATCACCTATCTGACGGTGGGCGGCGGCGGAGGATTGCTCGGCGACATCGACGCCAACGCCGATCGACCCGTCTGCGCGCAGCGCAAGAGCCACGGCAAGTTCCACCACATGGCCCTGCTGGAGATCACCGCCTCGGGCCTCGCCGGCCGAGTCTTCGACCCGGACGGCGTCACCCGCGACGAGTTCGACATCCCCAGCCCCTGAGGAGTCAGAGCAGGACCCTGAACAGGTCCGCCCGCGAGTCCGCGCCCACCTTGGCCAGGATGTTGCCCAGGTGGAAGCGAACCGTGCGGGGCGTGATGCGTAGCACGGAGCCAATCTGCTCGAAGCTGCGTCCCAGCAAGACCAGATCGAAGACGGAACGCTCGCGGTCGCTCAGGCCGGAGCGCGCCGCCAGGTGGCTCACCCGAGCTTGGAAGAGCTCACCTACGGACTCTTCGGCGAGCGGCACCGAGACGACTCGACAGACCTGGGAGTCCTTGCGCTCTGCGTGTGCGACCCAGTGCGGCAAGGTCCCGCTCACGATCACTCCGCTGACCCGCTTGGTGTTGGGTTGCTCCTTGAGGGCCAGCGCGGGGCAGCCCGCGCACGGCTCGGGCGAGGCCGCGAAGTGCTCGTGACAGCGCACGCCGTGTGCTGCCACGCGGCCGCGCAGCGTGCCGATGGCTCGCAGCCGCCCGAACTCCCGACCGCCGAGCTGTACCTCGTAGACCGTGGGACGAACCCCGGGCTCTCCGGGCACGAGCCGCTCGAGCACGAGGCACGCCCCAGCAGCGTGCGGCTCGACCTCGAACTCGACGCGGAGCTTCCCGTCCACGCGCTTCAGCGGCACCTCGACCCGACATCCCCGCCCCTGGCGGGCGACCTTGAGCGCCCTGCCCAGCTCGCTGGGCAGGGCCGCCACGCCGAGCAGCTCGTGCAGGGTGCGCGCGCTGCCGTTGGCGCCGAGCAGCTCTGCCAGCCGGGGCTCGCATGCCTTGAGCCGGCCTCGGGGATCCACCACCAAGTTCAGGGTTCCGTCCGCCGGCGGCCGACTGGTCGGCCTGCGACCTTCCTCGCCCTTCAGCATGCTTTTGGTCGGGAGCCTCGCCTTGCTCATCGCTGATCCTTCAGAACGGCGGGCCCCTCACCCCACTTGAGGCTGAACTGTGCGCAGCTGCAGGTCAGCGCGGCAACTGGCGCGTCTGACAGGGGGGAGCCGCCTGGCGCTTCGGCCAGGCGACGCCGAGGCGCGTCGCTGCTCTGGTCTGCGGGTGGACGGTTCGGACGGGAGGGTGCGAGTGCTCGTGGTGGACGACGAGCCCATGATCGGCCGATCGTTGCTCCGGGCCTTCGTGGACCTGGAGGTCACCGTCCTGCTCAGCGTCGAGGCCGCCATCGAGCAGCTCGACGCGGGCCTCGAGGTGGACGTGATCTTGAGCGATATCTGCCTACCGGGAGAGTGCGGGGTCGATCTCTACGAGTGGCTGGTCGCGCACCAGCCAGCGCTGAGCGAGCGGATGCTGTTCATGACCGGCAGCCCCACCCATCCGCTGGCGCTGCGCGCTCGGCGGACGCCAGTGCGGATCTTGGAGAAGCCGTTCTCCGCCGAGCTCGCGCTCGCGGAGATCATGCGCCTCGCTCCGCAAGGCCGCAGCAACAGCGCATAATCTGCGTCAAGCACTCTCGCAGGCTTCTCTCCCGAGAGGTCGCTGTAGATTCGGACCGTGAAGCGCTTCGACTTGCTCGTGATTGGCGGCGGCAGCGGCGGACTAGCGGCGGCTCGTCGCGCGGCGGGGTACGGCGCGAGCGTAGCGCTGGTCGAGTCCGGGCGGCTCGGCGGCACGTGCGTGAACGTGGGCTGCGTGCCGAAGAAGGTCATGTGGAACGCCTCCGTGCTCGCCGAGCAGCTGAGGGACGCCGCTGATTATGGCTTCGGCGTCGCGCCGGCCGAGCTGGACTTCCCTACGCTGGTCGAGAAGCGCAACGCCTACGTCGCGCGGCTCAACGAGATCTACGCTCGAAACCTGGCCGAGGCCGGCGTCGAGCACATCCGCGGCTTCGCCCGGTTTCACTCACCCCATGTCGTGAGCGTGGACGCCGAGAGCGTCGGCGCCGACCACGTCGTGATCGCGACGGGCGGGCGTCCGAGGGTCCCGGACCTGCCCGGCGCCGAGCACGGCATCACCTCCGACGGCTTCTTCGAGCTCACCCGCCGACCAGACCGCGTCGCCATCGTGGGTGCTGGCTACATCGCCGTCGAGCTAGCGGGCATGCTGCGCTCCCTCGGCGCTCAGGTCACGCTGATCCTGCGCGGCGAACACCTGCTCAAGGCCTTCGACTCGCTAATCCGCGACGCGCTGATGGAGGAGCTGAGTCACGCTGGGATTTCCATCGTGCCCTGCGCGGAGCTGGAGCGGATTGAACCCGCCGCCGACGGCAGCCTGCGCTTGATCGGTGGCGGCGGCTTGGGCTTCGAGGGGATCGACTGCCTGCTGTGGGCCACCGGCCGCGCGCCTGCGACCACGAACCTGGGGCTCGAGCTCACCGGGGTCGCGCTCGACGACGACGGACACGTCGTGGCGGACGAGTGGCAGAACACGAACATCGAACGTGTCTACGCGATCGGTGACGTCACCGGGAAGGTGCAGCTGACGCCGGTCGCCATCGCCGCGGGGCGCCAGCTCGCAGATCGCATCTTCGGCGGTCAACCGACCGCCAAGCTCGACTATCGCAACGTGCCCACGGTCGTGTTCAGCCATCCGCCCATCGGCGCGGTGGGGTTGACCGAGAGCGAGGCGCGCGAGCTGTACGGGCAGGACGGCGTCAAGGTGTACACCACGACGTTCCGCAACATGTACCACGCCCTCACCGAGCGTCGCCCCAAGACCTGCATGAAGCTCGTGACGGCGGGTCCGAAGGAACGCGTCGTGGGCATCCACGTCATTGGCCTGGGCGCAGACGAAATGCTGCAGGGCTTCGCCGTCGCCCTCAAGCTGGGGGCCACGAAGGCAGACCTGGACGCCACCGTGGCCATCCACCCGACGGCGGCCGAAGAGCTCGTGACCATGCGTTGACTTGGGCGCTCCGCTGCGCTCCTCACCCGATTTCAGCGCGGCGCCATACGCAGCGAGCCGTCGAGGCGGATGGTCTCGCCGTTCAGCATGGGGTTCTCGACGATGGTGAGACACAGCGCGGCGAACTCGCGCGGGCGGCCGAGCCGCGGAGGGAAGGGCACGGTGGCCTCCAGGGACTGGCGGGCCTCCGCCGGCAGCCCGGCCATCATCGGCGTGTCGAACAAGCCCGGGGCGATGGTGAGCACGCGGATGCCGAACTTGGACAGCTCGCGAGCCACCGGCAGCGTCATGCCCACCACCCCCGCCTTCGAGGCGCTGTACGCGACCTGCCCGATCTGACCGTCGAAGGCGGCAATGGAAGCGGTCGTGATCAACACCCCGCGCTCGCCGTCCGAGTTCGGCTCGTTGGTCGTCATCCGGGCGGCGCACAGGCGCATCACGTTGAACATACCGATCAGGTTCACGTTGATGGTCAGCGTGAAGAGACCCAAGTCGAAGGGGCCGTGCTTGCCGACTACGCGGCCCGCGGTTCCGATGCCGGCGCACCCCACGGCCACGTGAAGGCCACCGAGGTCGCTCGCGGCACGCTCGATGGCCGCGCTGACCTGCGCTTCGTTCGTGACGTCCGTCTCGACGAAGCGGACCGCATCGCCCAGCTCTTTGGCCAGCGCCTGGCCCGGCTCCACCGCCTTGTCGGCGATGACGACGCGAGCGCCCCGCTCTACGAATGCTTTGACGGTCGCCGCGCCCAGCCCAGACGCGCCGCCGGTGACGAGCGCAACTCGATCTTTGATCTCCATTGAGGTCTCCTTCCGGGCGACTGCCCGCCTATGACTCGATGGTCACGATGCCACGGTCTCGGCTACCGGTCAGGCGGGACCAGCCCTCGCCCACGGCTCGCGAGAGGCGTAGCCGGGTCTCGCGTCCAGAGCGAGGCGCGAAGAGGACGCCGAGCGACGCGCCCACGAGGGCTCCCGCAGCGAAGGCCCCCACACTGGGTAGCAGCACGGCCGAGCCGAGCGACACGCGGGAGAGCGAGCGGACTGCCTGCTTGGCGCCCTCGGCGCCGACCGCCGAGACCTCGGCCACGGCCCGACGCCCAGCTTCGCTGCTGAGCCAGGCCGTGAGCACTTCTCGCATCATGGCAGCTTCTCCGGCGGCGGGACCTCGCCGCCGCCGCGCACGTACTCCACGATGGCCTCACTGAGCTTGGCGTCCGCCTTCTCGCACTTGGCGCTGACGGTCCCCATGGTCGCGCCTTTGCACTCCTGCCGGCGAGCGATGTAGGCCGAGTCCACCTTGGGATCGGTCCTGAGCGCCTCCTGCAGGTTGGTATCCAGGAAGCGCCACTCCACCTTGGAGGTCTTCGCCTTGGGGGGCAGCTTCAACGTCAGCTCCTCGGACGCCAGCGTGACGCAGGAACCACTCCAGCGGATCGCGTCGTAGCCGCCCATGGCGCCGCTCACCTGCATGCCGCCCATGTCACTGGCTCGGTGGCGTAGCACCAACACCTCCTCGTCGAACTCCAGCTCACCCGCATCCGACGCTCCCCCCGACGCGTTCCAGGCGCGAGTCTTGCGAGTCAGATAGCCGCGAGTGAACGGACTCGACTTGCGGAACAGGGCCAGCGCGACGCTCGGATAGTTCCCCTGACACAGCCGAGTGACGAACTTGCCGTCCGGTAGGCACATCCCGTCTCGCTGGCTCGCGCACGCCGTCGGGACCCCAGCGCTGCCGTCCTTCTGGGGTTCGCTCTCCTTGGAGTCCGCGGGCTCGGGGTTGTCCGCGACGGCGGGCGCCGTGGATTTGGTCGCCGTCTCGGGCGTGGTCGCCGCCGGTTTCGCTCCGCCACACGCCACACACAGGAACAACAGCAGCAACGACCTCGCCATCCGTGCCACGAAAACCGAGCACGGCGCCAGCGTCAACCGCCGCTCGCACGGGCGGCTGAAACCGGCCCTGTCCGCAGGGAACGGCTGGGGCCCACACATGAAGCGAACCCTGGATATTGGCGCTGACGACCATCAATTGCGCGCTGGCATGGACCGCTTCGGCTAAGCTGTCTCCGCGCCACTCCCCATGATTTCGACGTCTCAGCGCCTGGCCGGCCAGAACCTCATCCGAGCGCTGGGCTGGCGGGCAGAGGGCGAGCGCCCGCAAGCGCGCAAGGCGGTCGTGATCGCGGCGCCCCACACCTCGAATCTCGACGGCGTGCTGCTCGTTGCGTTCGCGTGGAGCTTCAGTCTCGACATCCAGTGGATGGTCAAACAGTCGGTGGTGCGGACTCCAGGGCTCGGCCCGCTGGTCACTCGCCTGGGCGGGGTGCCGGTGGACCGCAGCCAGAGCCGGGACCTGGTCGGCGCCACGGTGGACGCGTTCGCTCGTCGCGACTCCCTGCTGGTGGTGGTCTCGCCCCCGGGCACCCGCAGCCGCAGGGAGCACTGGAAGAGCGGCTTCTACTGGATCGCGTGGCGCGCCAAGGTGCCGATTGTGTGCAGCTTCCTCGACTACCGCCGGCGCGTCGGCGGCTTCGGTCCCACCCTCGAGCTCAG
Source organism: Polyangiaceae bacterium (assembly GCA_019637295.1). Taxonomy (GTDB): domain Bacteria; phylum Myxococcota_A; class Polyangia; order Polyangiales; family Polyangiaceae; genus JACKEA01. Next base: position 1,105,727 of record JAHBVX010000001.1, on the reverse strand, counting down.
CGGGGACATGGCGCGCGACATGGACCGCCTGCGAGCCTTCTACGGTCCCATCCAGGGCCGTCATCCCGAACGGATGACGCCCATCCGACTCGAGCGCGAACCCAGCTGCATCGAACCGTACGCCCGGACCGACTGACGTTGCGGCGCGGGGGGTTGTGATCTAGGTCCGCACGCGCGACACCGGCGCCGCACCCGGGCGCCCGCAGTCAGAAAGGGTTCGACGATGGCACGCAAGAAGATCGCTTTGATTGGAGCCGGTAACATCGGCGGTGAGCTGGCCAACCTGTGTGTGCAGAAGCAGCTCGGCGACGTGATCCTGTTCGACATCCCGCCCAAAGAGAGCTTCGCGAAGGGCAAGGCCCTGGATCTGGAGCAGGCCAGCGCGCTCCTGGGCTCGGACGCCAAGGTCACCGGCACCAGCAACTGGGCGGACTGCGCGGGTGCGGACGTCCTGATCATCACGGCAGGCATTCCGCGCAAGCCGGGCCAGAGCCGGGATGACCTCGTCGGCACCAACGTGCCGATCATCCGTGACGTGGCGGACAACGCCAAGAAGCACTGTCCGAACGCGTTCATGATCGTGATCAGCAACCCACTCGACGCCATGGTCTACGAGCTGATGCGCCGCACGGGCAAGCCCAAGAGCGAGGTGGTCGGCATGGCCGGCGTGCTCGACAGCGCCCGCTTCAACCTGTTCTTGGCACGCGAGACCGGCGCCAGCGTCAAGGACATCCGGTCCATGGTGCTCGGCGGGCACGGAGACGACATGGTGCCGGTGCTGTCGAACTGTACGATCAACGGCGTACCCCTCACCCAGCTCATCGCCAAGGACAAGCTCGATGCCATCGTGGAGCGCACGCGCAAGGGCGGCGGCGAGATCGTCGGCCTGATGGGCACGAGCGCCTACTACGCGCCGGCTGCGGCCTCCGTGGCCATGGCCGAGGCCTACCTCTACGACCAGAAGCGCTTGCTGCCCTGCGCCGCCTACCTCGAGGGCGAGTACGGTTACCGCGACTTCTTCATGGGCGTCCCCTGCGTGATCGGCGCCGGTGGCGTGGAGAAGGTGGTGGAGATCGCGCTCACCGCGGAGGAGAAGGTCATGCTCGAGAAGAGCGCGGCGAGCGTCATGAGCGTCGTCGAGGTCGTCAAGAAGTCGAGCTAAGGGTCCGGACGCCCGCTGCACCTCAGCGGCGGGCGCCTTCATGCTGCTGGGCGAGTACGACCTCACGAGTTGGCACGCGCCACAGCACGAACGCGACGCCGAGGACACCGGCGAACACGACCGAGATTTGGAGCGCTACGCTCGTGGCGAACGTGGCGCTCAGCCCGACAGCCACGCTCGCCAACGTCACGGCGACGAGCTTCGTTCGGCGCGCTACCCCCAGTCCGTCTCGATAGTCACGGATGGCGGGGCCGACCCGTGGCAGCCCGAGCAGCCAGCGATACAGCCGCGGACTCGAGCGCGCGAAGGCCCAGGCCGCGGCCAGGAAGAAGGGTGTGCCCGGCAGCAGCGGCAGCGCGAGGCCCAGAAAGCCCAGCGCCGTCAGACCCAAACCAAGCACGACCCACGCGACACGCACGCGGACAGAGTCCCACCCCCAGCCGCGCGGGACCACCCCCGCGCGGGCGGGACATGACGGGGATCAGCGCACCGGCGGCGGCGGGGGAGCGATCTCCGTCAGGTTCAGGCCGCCGGGGTACTGGTAGCTGGTGTAATTGCCGTAGCCCATCACCTGGATCCCGACGGGCAGGTCGCTGGTCAAGAGGTGGGCGCCCTGCACCCCGACCCCCAGCTTGACTCGGGCCACGCCGAACTCGGTGCCGATGGCCACGGGAGAGACCGAGATGGGAGCGCCGTCGAGCACCACCTGCGCGCCGTTGGGCATCACGATGTCCACGTAGCTCACGTCGTAGTCATCCGGCGCGAGGAAGACGTACTTGGTGCGGAACTGCTCGACCGCCGTGGCCAGACTCTGCGACGGATCGCCCTTCTGCTGTCCGACCGGCGCCTGGGGATCGACCACGCTTCCGCCGAGCATGAAGGAGCCGACCGCAAACTCGTGATCACCCACGATCTCGAAGCTGCCGAACACTTGACCGATGTCCACGACCTGACCGGCGTTGATCGTCGTCGGCGCGCTCGGTGGGGTCCCGGAGGGATAGCTGAGTTGAGTCCCGTCCACGTTGCCGAAGATGCGCACGATGTGACCGTACGCGTTGCCGTTGGGGCCCGTGGGCACCGTCACGAAGTACCGCTTTCCCCAGGTCTCTGCCGGGAACACGGACTCCTCGATGTGATCGCAGGCCGACTTGTCGTCGGGCTGGTTCACACAAGGCATGCCCGAGATGACCTGCACCGGCGCCGAGGCCTGCAGCAGCGAGCCCGATAGATCCGAGGTGGGAGTGCCGACCACTTGCAGAACCTCACCCCGCGCCAGCGGGAACGACACGATCTGACCAGCGCCAGCGATCTGCAGTCCGCCGCCCGCGATGATCTGCGAGGTGGCGCCAAGCTTCAGATTCACCGTGGTGCCATCCTGCGTCCCGGTGACCGCGAAGTAACCCGGCATGCCCACCGACCAGCCTTTCTGCCCGGTGATGCGATAGTTGCCAGTGAGCGCCGTCGTGGGCAGCAAGAGCGAGGCGTCGTTGGTGAAAGAGAAGCAACCGATGGCCTGCCCGTACTGTGCGCAGAACTGATTGCCGGGACAGCTCGACCAATTCTTGCCAGGGGGACCGCCCGCGCCTTTGTACTGCAGCGCGTTGAACTGGTAGACCGTGACCGGCACGCTGGACTTGAGATGGTACGCGCCCCCCGGAGCTCGCACCGATGCTGGCGGGGGGACCGCCGAGCCGCACGAGTTGCCCTGTTCGCCCTTGAGCGCCGGCACCCAGGGCAGGAAGAACTTCTGCAGTCCGTTGGGTGCCACCGTGCCGGTCCACTGCTGACCTGCGCGCTCGATCACGACATCTGCCGGGACGTCTCCGGCGTTGGCCACCACGACGGTGAAATCGAAGATGTCCCACACGCTGTTGGCAACCACCGTGGGCCAGAAGTCACAGCCGATGTAGGTCTTGGCCAGCGCGGCCTCTTCGCAGGTCTTCGGGTCGCCCACGAAGCCGCCGTCGCCGCCGCTGCCGCCGCCACTGCCGCCGACGGAGATGCCACCGCCGCTGCCGAAGTTGCCGAAGCCGCCCGAGTTGCCGCCGCCCACGGCGGCACCACCACCGCCGCCCCCGCCGCCCCCGGACGCCGACGAGCAGCCGAGCGCAAACCAACCGACCAGCAGGCCCGCACCAAGGAATTTCGAGTCGAGATGCCCCATGCCTCGACTATGCGCCATCCCGCCGCGGGAGGCTAGCCTCGGTCACCAGGCCTGGGGCTGCTGGTAGAGCGCGTGCTTCTCCAGGAAGCGGCCCTCCATGAAGGCGTCGGGGCTGATCTCCCGCACGCCCTCCAGGCTCAGCTCGATGACCCGGGTGGCGACCCGCTCCACCATGTTGCGGTCGTGGGTCACGAAGACGGCGGTACCCTGGTACACGTCGAGCGCCTCGGTGAGGGCGCGGATGGCCTCCAGATCCAGGTGGTTCGTCGGCTCGTCCAGCAGCAGCACGTTGGGCTGGGCTAGCATGAGCTTGGCGAGGAGCAGCCGCACGGTCTCGCCGCCGGACAAGACCTTGGTGGGCTTGAGGGGCTCGTCCTTGCGGAACAGGAGGCGACCGAACAGGGCCCGCAGGCTCTCTTCGTCGGCCTTGTCGTTGAAGCTCCACAGCCAGTCCCGCGCCGTCTGCTCCGAGCGCTCGATGGCCTCCGAGTGCTCCTGGGGCATGTAACCAATCCGCGTCTCGTAGCCCCAGTCCACCTTGCCGGCGTCCGGCTGGAGCTCGCCATGGAACAGGCGCAGCAGGGTCGTCTTGCCGATGCCGTTCGGACCCACGAGCGCAATCTTGTCGCCGCGCATCACGGTGAGGTTGAAGTCCTCGACGATGGGCTCGTCGTGCTCGAAGGCGTGGGTCAGGCTGTGCACCTCGAGCACCGTGCGCCCGCTCGGCCGCGCCTGGTCGAAGCGGATGAAGGGCCGCTGAATGTTGGAGCGCTTGAGATCCGCGAGCGCCGTCTTCTCACGCTCGAGCTGCTTCTCTCTCGACTTGACCTGGCTGGCGCGGGACCCCGCCCGAAAGCGCTGCACGAACTCTTGCAGCTTGGTCACCTTCTGCAACCGGGCCGCGTTGGACAGCTCGAGGGATCCACGCGCCTCCGCCTTGGCGGTGATCATGTCGTCGTAGTTGCCCGGATAGACGATGATGGTCTCGTAGTCGATGTCCGCGATCTTGGTGCAGACTTCGTTCAAGAAGTGCCTATCGTGGCTGATCACCACCACGGCGCCCTTGTAGCTCATCAGAAAGCTCTCGAGCCAGCGGATGCTGGCGATGTCGAGGGTGTTAGTCGGCTCATCGAGCAAGAGCGTCTCGGGCTTTCCGAACAGCGCCTTCGCGATGAGGACGCGCACGCGATCGCCGCCCTGCAAGGTCTCGAGCTTCTCTCGATGCATCTGCGCAGGAATGCCCAAGCCCAGGAGCAGCCCCTCGGCCTCGGATTCCGCGGTGTAGCCGTCCTCTTCGGCGATCACCATCTCGAGCTCCCCAAGACGCATGCCCTCGTCGTCCGTCAGCGCGTCTCCCTTGGCGACGAGCACTTCCTTCTCGTTCAACGCGTCCCACAGCCGCTCGTTACCCATCAGCACCACGTCCAGGATGCGCTGGTCCGCGTAGATCGAGTGGTCCTGCTCCAACACCCCGAGACGCCCACGCACGCTGATGTTGCCACCGTGTGGCTCGATGTCCCCGGATACGATCTTCATGAACGTGGTCTTGCCGGCTCCGTTCGGCCCCGTCAGGCCATAGCGCTCGCCGTCATTGAAGGTGACGTTCACCTTGTCGAAGAGGATCTTCTCTCCGAACCGCATGGATATGTCGTTGACGGTCAGCATCGAGTCCTACCTGGGGTGCGCGTCGAGGGTCGCGACGCGCGAAGCGCCGGCCTTCTAGCAGAAGGCCCGCAGGTGTGCCAGCGCCATCTCCAGGTCCCGCTGCCGCTCAGACCAGCAGGGTGGCCTGGCCGTTCTCGTCGCAGGCCGCATACGCGACCGCACCGGCGTTCCACGACAAGACGCTGAAGGGCCAGGCGTGGGCCTCGAACTCGATCGCGGCGATGCTCGGGAGACTCCGCAGGCGCTCCACATAGTGACGAGCGTGCTCGAGCGCGCTGCCCAGGCGCGCGCCGGCCACCAACGCACCACGATTGCCGCCCCGGTAGCCGTCGCCACTGGCAAAGTCGTCGTCGAGCCGGATGCGCAGCGCCGCAGGAACGCTGAGGCGCCGCCGGACGAAGGTCTGCATGGCCGTGATCGCGGCTGCACCCGCGTCGGGGAAGAAGACGTGCGCGAAGGGCTGGGCCCGATCCTCGAAGTACTCCACCACCACGCGCGCCGCTCGCGCCGTCCCGTCGCAGCTGTCGCAGGTGCGATACCCGGAAGTACACCCGCACGGGCGAGCCGCGTCGGACACGAAGATCTGGGCGCGACCACCGCACACGCTGCACAGCTCCAGGCCGGGCTTCAGCCAGCAGTCCGTGCAGCGTCCGAACCGAGGCGCCGCGGTGCGTAGGCGGCGAAAGCCGCGCGGCCCGGCCGCGCCCGGATCGCCCTTGGGCACTACCTCGGCGCGAAGCTCGTTGAGCCGCTTCTCGCTCAGCTCGACCTCGCTCGTCCAGCTCCGACGGCTCACTCCCAGACCCGCGACGCCGACGCACGCGAACAGCTCACTCCGGTCCGGCGGGCGCATCTGCCGCAGCGTCAGCTCGGGTGCCAAGGCGGAGATGGTCGGGATGAAGTCTTCGAGTGCCACGCGGCGTGAGGGTGCGTCCGCGCCGCGCTCGCTGCAACCAGCGAGTTGCGGCGCAGCCCGCGAGCACGATCAGCGTCGGGCCGAGCACGAGGGCGACGGTCAGGCGCAAGCCGAGGAACCCGAGGGCGGCCGCGAGGCTGAGCAGGGGGCTGTGGGCGCCCGGCGACAGCAACACCGCCACGATGTCCCGGCTCGCCAGCCAGCGGTGCAGCAGCTCGTGCACCAGCAAGCAGCCGAGGGACAGCCCCGCCAGCACCAGGCTCGACTTGAGCGCTTGCTGCTTGCACATTCCAGGACACTTTCTGATCTTCTGACGGGTCAGGTGACCGAGGCGACCTGTCGACAACCCGCGGCGCTCCCATGCGGTAACCGAGCATGCGCCGGCCTCGCCGGTGCTCTCCGTGGGTTTTGGCCTCCTTTGCCGATCGTGATCTGATCGTGCCAAGACTGCCCAGGTCGAGACTAGGGCTCGCTTCATGGCAGCACCGGGGCGTCGGCTCGCGTGAGCATCGCGAGCAGGATCGCGTTCCCGAGCGCTCCGCCCGAGACGAACGACAGCTCCCCGTGCGTCGCCCGCGGCGCACCGAACAAGTGATAGGTGCGATACAAGCCCGCAAAACGCCTCGAGTCGCCGAACAGACGCGCGCCAGCGAAGCCGAACCCGCTCGCGGAGATGCTGAAGCCGAACACCAGCGGCCCCGAGTCGATGTCGCCGCGCCCGCTGACCCCCGCGGGGTACTCGCGAACTACGCCGAAGCCGAGCACCTCTCGGTAGAGATGCTCGCCGACCGCGCGATCGATGCGCCGCGCCAGCTCCAGATCCGCGAAGCTGGCGAAGTACGCGCTGAGCGCCGACCCCGAGCCTCGCGCAGCGTCCACGGGCCGTCCGGTCGCGTCCACGGCCTGCACCACCAAGCCCGTCGCTGGATCGAGCGAGGCCTCGGCCCAGCGAGCGAGCCACCTTCGCGCTTCAGCCGGCTCGCGCTGCAGGGCAGCGTCATAGAGCGCGATGGACGCGAGCGCGGCCAGGTTGTCCACCGGATAGATCTCACCCGGGTAAGTCTCGAGCCACGCTCGGCGCCGCAGTCGCCGGCGTAGAGCCTCCGTCACCGCGTCGCTCAGACCAGCAGTGGGCGATGGGCCGAGGCGGCGACGCAGCGAGAGCGCCAGATTCAGGTAGCCGAGGTAGGCGGCGTGATCTTTGTCCCCGTCCAGGCTGGCCAACGGGTCTTCGGACCAGGCTTCCGCGTCGAAGGCCCGCGCGGGCTCGGAGCGGGCAGCCTCGATGGCGCGGTCCATCTGGAGGACCGCCCACGCGCGTCGTGCCGGAGCCGCGAGCGCGACCTGACCGAGCCCGAGCGCTGCCATCTGCGCCGTGCCGAAGGTCCACTCGCCGTCGAAGCGAGCGCTGCCAGTGTGAAACGAGCGCGGGCGCTCCAGATCTCGCGCCACCCGTCGCGCGAGGGCCGCGCTCGACTCGCTCCCCACACCGGCCGCGTCCCGCCCGCACCACCACGCGGGGACGAAGCGCACGTAGAGGACGACCGCCGCCAGGACGACGAGCCAACCGACGAGACTGGACGCTGAGCGCATGCCCGAGTCTACGACCGAGGGCGCCCGCCGATCCCGCGCGCCCCGGACTCTCCGCGGACTCTCCACGAACATGGAGAATCCGCCCTCGCTTTCACTCCTCCGAGCGGCCGCGCCGCGCCGCCTTCTTCGACGACTGCTTGCGCTTGTCGTCGAGACGCCGCTCGCGGGCCGCAGGGCTGGGTCGCGTCGCGCGGCGCTTCTTGGGAACGACCAGGGCACGGGCGATCAGCGCAGCGAGCTTGTCGAAGGCGTCTTCTTGGTTCTGGGTGCGATCCCGGGACAGCTGGCTGGTGACCACGATGCAGCCGTCGGCATCCAGACGATTCCGAGCGATCACCCGCAGGCGCGCGCGCACCGCGTCGGTCAGCGCCGCAGTGCCGCGAAGGTCGAAGCGCAGCTCCACCTTGCTGGAGACCTTGTTGACGTTCTGACCCCCCGGTCCACTGGAGCGGACCGCGCGCACAGACAGGTCCGCCGCGGGGATCCGCACACCAGCGACGACGAGCTCCCGAGCCATGGCGGGCGGGAAGATACCGCCCCCGAGCCCCAGAGCAACTCGGGCCCGCCCGGCTCAGGGCGCCGCGCAGGTCACATACACCCCGCCGCCGTCCTCACTGCAGCTGCAGCCTCCGCTCGAGAGGCAGCTGCAGTCCTGGCAGCCGGAGGGCATGTCCTTGCACTGGAAGCCCGTGCACAAACAGACGGGCTCGCTCGAAGAGCCGCACTGGGTGAGCGAGCAGTTGGGCGGGCAGGTGCCGCCGTCATCCGGGGGATTGCCGCCGCAGGCGCCGCCCATGAACTTCTCGCAGTACTGCCCCGGGCTGCAGGTCGCTAGCGCACCGCACGCGAACGACTGGGCGCCTGCGCTGCCCGCCGAACCCGCGCTTCCGCCGCTGCTCGTTCCGCCGCTGCTCGTTCCGCCGCTGCTCGTTCCGCCGCTGCTCGTTCCGCCGCTGCTCGCTCCGCCGCTGCTCGTTCCGCCGCTCCCGTCGCTGCTGCTGCTGCCGCAGGCTCCGAGCGCGAGCGACAGCGCCAGGATCCCAACGCGACGAGTACCTGAGTGCATCGTGGGATGGTATCACGGCAGCCGGGGTCGGTGCTAACGTGGCCTGCGACGCATGAACGTCAGCCACGTGGCCGCCGCGCTGTTCCGCTTGAGTGAGCGTGCCGCTACGGAAGCACCCGCAACCGGCGGGTTTACCGCCGTCGCGGAGACGGTGCCGCTCGTGCCCTACGAGCGCGTGCTGCGCCTCTCGGTGGCCAGCGCGCCCAAGCTCGTGGGCGGCTACGCCGTACCCTCGGACGAGCGACAGCTCTACGTCAGCATTGGCGAACGGCCCGACCAGGAGGGCACGGGCCGAGTCCTGCTGCGAGGGAGCACGGCGGAGCTCTTGGCACAGCTGCGCGAGCCGGACCTGGCCGCTCGGGTCGTGGCCCTGGGCTGGGAGCTGATGCGCGCCTCCGCCTGGACCGAGGTGATGCTCACGCCACGCTCCGAGACCCCGAACTTGCTGACCGACGCTACCGTCACCGCGCGGCGCGCTGAGATCGCCGAGTTGCTCGAGCGGAGCCTGCGCTTGCCGCAGGGCTGGCAGCTCACGCGCTCGTGTCCGCTGCCCGAGCCCTGGCCGTTGCCGCTCACCGGCACGCTCTGGGTCTACGCCGCGGCGACGCGCCCGAGCGCAGCGTCGCCCACCTTGTTCGAGCACTCCGCGCCGCTCGCGCGGGTCCGGTTCGATCTGTGGTCCGCGCCCGCGCTGCTCGAGCCCCTCACGGCCGGCGTCGAGGCCGCGGGCACCGCAGCGGTGGTGCCCCTCGACCCGGCGCGGCTCGCGGAGGTGCGCGCCCTGCCGCCGATGGAGCGACTGCTCGCGGAGCTAGCTGCTGGGCTCGGGACCCCGGCAACCACCAGCCGACTCGCGGCGCACGCTCGCTTCTTCGGCGCCCGCGCCGGCTGGTTGCTCGCGGCCCTCCGAGGCTGGCACGCGGGGTTCTTCGCCTGGCTGGACGACGCGGACTGAAGATCTGTCAAGAATTGACCCAGTTCATGCCGGCGAAGCCGGCCCGCGTGGGGTGGGGCCCCAACGAATTCACTTCGTTGGGGCGGGGAGGCGCGTGCCTCCCCGGCGACAGAATGAAAGAGCTGTCGATTGTTCGACAGCTCTTGAGGCGGCTGCCCGGAACTTGGCCCCTCGGGTCGAGCTCTGGTGTGGATCCGCGCGACCACCGTGCTGTCCCTCGACCTGCCCTTCGACTACGACGCCGACGACGTCACCCTCGAGCGTCCGCCAATGCCCCTCGGCGAGCAACGCCTACGGCATTTCGCGGAGCGCGCGCTGCAGCTGACCGAGGCAGCCGTCGTCGTCGCCCTCGACCGCGCGGCGGACGAGGCACGCATCGCCGTCGCGGGACACTGCCCTGACCCCGACGGCGACGACGAGGCGTGGCTGTCGCTCTGGCTGCAGGTCACCGAGACCACTTCGCTGTGCACCGTACCGCCCCGGCTGCGCGCGATCTTGCCGGCCGAGAAGGCGCTCGTGATGCCGCTGCTGACCCCGGGGGGCTTGGTCGGCGCGGTCGCGATCTCTCCGCCGTGCACGTCGCGACGCACGCTCAGGAAGCTGGAGGCGCTGGCTGAGGACCTCGCCCTCGAGCTCGAGCTGCGCGAGCGACAGGAGCACGCCAGCCCGCCGCCGCCGGCGGTCGCGCGCGTGGCGTGAAGCGGGTCACCGGCTCTCCAGCGAGAAGAAGCGCCGCACCTTGACGAGCAGATCCACGCGGCTCTCTGCCAGACGCTTGGCGGCGGCCTCGGCGCTGAGGTTCTCCGCCACCCGCGCGAGCTCGGTGTGGCGGCGCGCGAGCAGCTCCGCCACCTCGTCGGCGAGCTCCGGGCGTCGCTCGAGGAGCTGCTCGAACGCCGACTTGTCGAGCCGCCAACACTCGACCGGTGTCAGCGCCACGATCGTCGCGGAGCGGCGATCTCCGGTGAGTAGGGAGCGCTCACCGAAGAACTCACCCGCGCCGAGCTGCGCCACCTCCTTCTCGAGCCCGGAGTCGTCCCGGATGCGTACCGCAACCCGACCCGTCTCGATGATGTACAGCCAGTGCGCCTCTGCCCCCTGCTGCGTCAGCGCTTCGCCCACCGAGAACGGCGCGTAACGCAGGCTCTGAGCCAGCTCCGCGCGCTCTTCCTCGGTCAGCCGCTCGAACAGATCGATGCGCCCGAGCACTCGGGTACGACGGTCTCGCTCTTCTTGCGCCTTGTCACCTTGCCGTTGCTGAGTCTCCTCGGTGACGAACAGCGCGTGAGCGGGGATGGAGAGCGGCAGGCCCGCGCGGCGCAGCGCGTAGAAGACGCGCATTCGCACCTCGCTGTCGGTGGGATCGTCCACGGCGATATCCGTCAGCCAGTAGCGGACGGCGTAGCGCGTGTAGCTCTCCGCGAACTCCATGACCAGGCAGTCCGGGCGCGGCGTCTCGGCGACCCGCGGGATGGGCGCCGCGTGCAGCGCCTCGGTCACCACCTCCACCACCTTGGGGGGCGGGAAGCGGAAATCCACGTTGAAGCGCACCCAGCGGCGCCACTGCTTCGGTTCCCCCTCCCGCCGCCCGAGCACGGTGACCTGCCCCTTGATCAGCATGCTGTTGGGGAAGATCACCGTCTCCCAGTCTCGCGTCTCGACCTTGGTGTAGCGCCAGCGGATCTGGGTGACCTTGCCCTCGACGCCGCCGACCACGACCCAGTCCCCGAGGTGGATCGAGTCGTCCATCTGCAGCGCCAGACCGCTGACGATGTTGCCCAGCGTCTCCTGCAGCGAGAGGCCGATCACCGCGGTGAGCACCGCGCTGGTCGCGATCAGGCCCGTCAGGTGGATGCCTGCCCGCGAGGCCATGGCCAACAGCGCGATGGCGGATGCAGCGCCGATGATCACGTCCTGCAGGATGCGCGGCACCTCGATGCGCAAGCGTGGCGTCAGCTGCGTGAAGGTGAGCGAGCCGAGGGCCATCACCGAGGCGAGCGCGCCGAGCATCAAGCAGGCGAGGCGCACGCCCGTGTAGCCGATGGGGTCCTCCCCGCGCAGCTTCAGCGCGCCCAGCACGGGGAGCAGCAGCAAGTGGAGACCAAAGAGGGCGAGCGGGCCCACGACGATGCGCCGCACCTTCGAGTGGCGCGTCAAGATCGTGTTGACCAACACGAACAGCAAGATCCAGTGAGTGCCGGCGCGCTCGGCCTCGATGGCGGTGTTGGTCAGCCACTGCATCCTGGCGCCTCGCTTGGCTCCCCTCGAGCGCCCAGACTCCGCTCGCGCCTCAGCGGGCGCGTGAGCCGGTCGAGCGCGCGACCTGCCGCTTGCCTCGTGCCGGCTGGGCCTTCGGCTTCACGTAGCGTGCGCGCTGCCCGGGACCCGAGACATCCACCCAGTGTGTAGTCTGCTCCCGCACGTCCAGGTGAACATGGTGCGAGTTCGGGTAGTACCCCACCCCGACCTGGTCGAGCGTGCGCAGGTACTCGACCACCGCCCAGTTGGGTACGCCCTCGATCTGAAAATCGATGGCGTGCCCCAGCGCGTGCCGCGAGTTCTTGCCGTGATTGTTGCGAGGCTCACGATAGCCACTGACGACCCGGATGGGACGTCCGCCGAACACGTCGCTCACCTGCACGATCAACTTGACCAGGCGAGGATGGATGGGCTTCTCCGAGTCGGTGCGCCACGACGAGAGCACGGTCTCGACGCCGCGCTGGGCTGCCGGCAGGATCTTGCCGGAGCGCGTGACGACGTGCCCTTCCCAAGACTGGGTGTAGCTCTTGAGGGTCAGGTACCCCGGGCGCTTGGGGGTCTGGATGTAGTCGCTCCACGATCCACCCGCGGACGCGGCTGGCTGGGTGCCTGCCTTGGACCCGGGCGCGACCGGGGGCCTGGCCCCGGGCGGCAAGGGCACGCCGATCTTCCGGCCCGGGGCGAGCACCACCGTGGGCTTGATGCCGTTCCAGCGACAGATGGACGCCACGTTGGTGCCGTACTGCGCGGCGATGGAGGACAGCGTCTCGCCCCGCTTCACCGTGTGGCGGACCGACTTGGCCTGGGTCTGGGCCCAGGCGGGGGCTGCGACGCAGAGCGCCACGAGCACCACGATGTGCGATAGCCAACGCATCGTGCGGCCCCGAAGATGGCATCCATCCGCGCGGTCCGCAAAGCCGCCTCGTTTCCGCTTTGATTTCCCATAGTCGCGCCATTAGACCCCGCCGCCGGAGCGCGCTAGGAGGGCCCCATGAGCGACGGCGAGCGCGACTTCCACCGGCAGCTGCTCGAAGGCATCCCGGCTGCGCTGCCGAACCCGCCTCCGTACCGCGAGGGCGTCGACCGCGCGCCGCCGCGCAGCCCCGCGCTGACCCGGGCCGAGCGGCGCCTGGCGCTGGCCAACGCCCTTCGCTACTTGCCGCGGCACTGGCACGAGCCCCTCGCGGGCGAGCTCGCGGACGAGCTCCGACGGTTCGGCAAGATCTACGGTCACCGCTTTCGTCCGCACTACGACATGTTCGCGCGCGACATCGACGCCTATCCGGCGCGCTGTCGCGACGCTGCCGCGATCATGTTGATGATCCAGAACAACCTGGATCCCGCCGTCGCGCAGTATCCCTACGAGCTCATCACCTACGGCGGCAACGGCGCGGTGTTCCAGAACTGGCTGCAGTACCGCCTGGCCATGAAGTACCTCGCGGAGATGACGAGCGAGCAGACCCTCGTCCTGTACTCCGGGCACCCGCTGGGGCTGTTTCCGTCATCGCGCAACGCACCGCGGGTGGTGGTGACGAACGGCATGGTGATCCCGAACTACTCCTCCCGCGAGGACTTGGAGAAGTTGACCGCGCTCGGCGTCACGTCTTACGGCCAGATGACCGCCGGTAGCTTCATGTACATCGGCCCGCAAGGCATCGTGCATGGCACGACCATCACGCTGCTCGGCGCGGCTCGTCAGTACCTGGGCGCGAGCGATGGGGGCCTAGGCGGGCGGGTCTTCGTCTCGAGCGGGCTCGGAGGCATGAGCGGAGCGCAGGCAAAAGCGGCCGTGATCGCGGGCGCGGTGGGGGTGATCGCGGAGGTCAACCCGGCGGCGGTCAAGAAGCGCCACGAGCAGGGCTGGCTGATGGAGGTCGAGAGCGATCTCGACCGCTTGCTCTCGCGCATCGAGCGCGCCAGGCGAGCGAAAGAGGCCGTGAGCCTCGGCTACGTGGGCAACGTGGTCGATCTCTGGGAGCACTTCTGCAAGCACGACGTCCCCATCGAGCTCGGCTCGGATCAGACCTCGCTCCACAATCCGTTCGGCGGCGGCTACATTCCCGCGGGCCTCGAGCTCGACCGCGCCCGGGAGTCCTTGACCAAGGACCCGGACGGCTTTCGTCGGGCCGTCCAGGCGTCGCTTCGCCGACACGTGGACGCGATCAACCTGCTCGCCGACCGCGGCATGCACTTCTGGGACTACGGCAACGCGTTCTTGGTGGAGGCCGGGCGCGCGGGCGCGAACGTCCACGACGCGGCGGGCCAGTTTCGCTACCCGTCCTACGTCGAGGACATCATGGGACCGCTGTGCTTCGACTACGGCTTCGGACCGTTCCGCTGGGTGTGCTGCTCGGGGGATCCGACGGATCTTCGCACCTCCGATCGTCTGGCGCGCGAGGTGCTGAGCGAGCTCGAGGCGCGTGCGCCGGAGCAGACCCGCCAGCAGCTGCGCGACAACCTGCTCTGGATCGAACGAGCCGAGGCCAACGCGCTGGTCGTCGGCTCTCAGGCCCGCATCCTGTATGCGGACGCGGAGGGCCGGCGCGCCATCGCCGCCCGCTTCAACGCCGCCATCGCCAGCGGGGAGCTCAGCGGGCCCGTCGTTCTCGGGCGCGATCACCACGACACCTCGGGCACGGACTCACCTTGGCGCGAGACCGCCAACATCCGTGATGGCTCGCGCTTCTGCGCAGACATGGCCGTTCACAACTTCGTGGGTGACGCGTTTCGCGGAGCCACCTGGGTCAGCCTGCACAACGGGGGCGGCGTGGGCTTCGGCGAGGTCATCAACGGCGGCTTCGGCCTGGTGCTCGATGGCTCGCCGAACGCCGCGGAGCGCGCGGACTCCATGCTCGCCTGGGACGTCGGCAACGGCGTCGCGCGCCGGGCGTGGGCACGCAACGAAGGCGCCGTGTTCGCCACGGAGCGCGCCATGGCTCGGGAGCCACGGCTGCGGGTGACGCTGCCCGAGGCGTGCGATCCGGAGCTGCTCGAGCGCGCGCTCGGGGAGTCGCCCGAGTGAGGCGACTCCCGTTCTGCGTCGCGCTCGCGCTCACGGCCTGCCTCGGACCGCTCGCGCCCCTGCCGCCGCACTCGCCGGCGCAAGGCTCTGCGCCCGGGGGCCCGGCGGAAGACCCCGAGCAGCGCGAGCCCGTCCCGACCGCCGCGCCGCCCAGCCCGGTCTCGCGAGCGCCGCGGGCGCCGGAGGGCTCCAGCTTCGAGCGGCTGGTCCCGCTGCTGCGTCGGATGCTCGCGGAGCGAGACCTCGCCGGCCTGGCCGACCACGCGCACCCGACGAAGGGCGTGCGGTTCTCGCCGTATGCCTTCGTGAGCGAGGGAGACGTCACCCTGAGCGCGGACGAGATCCGCAGCGCGGCGACCCAGCCCAAGGTACGAACCTGGGGCAGCTACGATGGCTCGGGTCACCCCATCCGGTACACCTTCAGCCAGTACTTCGACCGCTTCGTCGCGATCCCGGACCCGAGCCGCGCCCAGGTCGGAGTCGATCGCCAGCTCGGGAGCGGCAACACCCCCAGTAACCTCGCGGAGCGGTACCCGGGCGCTCGCTTCATCGAGCTGCATCACCCCGGCAGCGATCCGAAGTACGACGGCATGGACTGGCAGAGCGTCCGCTTCGTGTTCGAGTCGGTCGAGGACGGCTGGCGACTCGTCGGCGTGATCCACGACCAGTGGACGATCTGAGGCGCCGCCGATCCAGCCTGGTGCTCGATGCCGACCCCGCCCCCTCCTCCTCGCCGCGTGCCCGCTAGCGTGGGCATCAACGTGCTCCTACGCGGAACGCTGATGCAGCTGGCGTGGTTGGGCGTCTTGGTGGGGTTCGGCGTCGGGTGGATCTTCTTCCTGCGCTCGGAGGCCGCTACCTGGGCGGAGTTTCGCGGCCCGACCCGGACCAGCGACGGCCTGGTGACCGACGTCCGTGCCCAGCAGACGGATCGGCGGATGCTGGCCGTGGTGCGCTACCGGTACACGGTGGGCGAGCTCGAGCTGAACGGGCTCTCCTATGCTCGATACGACGCCAACCGTCTGCAGCCAGGCGACGCCGTGAAGGTCGAGCACTTGGTCGCGCGGCCCGAGGTGTCCCGCGTCGCGGGGCTCGCCCGGCGCCCGTCGGGCGCCGACTCGCTGCTCTTCTTGATGTTGCCGCTCGCAGCGCTCGGCGCAGCGCTGGTCAAGCTGACCGCACGCGTCCAAGTGCTGCGGCTCCTCCGCAGCGGGGCCGCGACCCTGGCGACCGTCGAGGCCAGCGAAGGCCGGCGCGCGGTGAAGTTCTCCTTCCCGGATCCACGGCAGACTGGCCCGGGCTATCGCGACGAGCCGACCCGGGTCAGCGTCACTACCGAGACCGAGGAAGCCGAGACGCTGGTCGGCGAGCGCGATCACGTCGCGTTCGTCGACCCAGTCCGGCCGGAGCGTGCTGTCTTGCTCGACGCGGTTCCGGGACTGCTCACCCTCGACGCCTCGGGGCGCCTCACAGCCGCCACCTCACCCGTGACCCCGCTCGTGCTGCCTCTGCTCTGCCTGTTCGTCCATGGCACGATCGCGTATCACGTCGTCGCCAGGCTGCTACCGTGACCAGCTCGCGTCAGCGCTTGCTGCGCGCCACCGTACGGCGCAGGCGCGCGGCGTGCTCGCAGATGACGGCGACGAGCTCGGCGAGCGCGGGCCGCCGGGCGCGCGGCGGTCTTCGAGGCCGCAGCCACAGCGCAGCCGCCAGCGCCAGCCACGGCACGCCCTCGCCGCCGCGACTAGGCCGGGGGTGCAGCGAGCAGCTGCTCTCGTCACCCTGCGAGCGCAGGCGGGACGTGCTGCTGCTGCCGCCTTGACCCGACACCGGCGGTCCGCCTCCCGAGCCGCCGCTCGGGGGCGCGCCGAGTGGCTCCGCTTCCGTGTCGATGAGGTAGACCGCGCCCTCTCCGCGTCGCACCAGCACGGGGCTCGCCCGCCACGGGGGACCCTTGTCGAGCGCGGCGAGCTCGGCCGCGCTTCTGGGCTCGACCTGATCGAACGCGAAGCGCCACGCGGACATCACGGACGGAGCGGGCACGTGCCGCAGCGCGTCGCCATCGAGCACGTACACCTCGGGCGAACCATCGTCCGCCTGCACCAGCGTGGGAGTCTGGGGCAGCGGTGTGCCGGTGGGAAGCGCCTCGACCTGCGCGTCCGTCAGCGGCAGGCGCTGCCAGAAATCGTCGAACTGCCACGCGGCGTAGCTGTCCGGGTCGGTCACGTGGCGGCGCACGCCGTCGGGCACCGCGGCCAGCGCCTGCAAGGTCTGGGGGCTGCCGGACAGCTCGCGATTGTCGAGTCCCGCGTCGTCGATGCCGTAGCCGTGCACCGCGTGGGGCTGCCCGTCGAGCAGGGAGAGCGGCACCGCACCCAAGAAGCCGTGACTGCAAGAGCCGATGGCCGTGCACAGATCCTCGCGGTGCCGGTTCGCGGGGAGCACGCTGGCGGGTGCGCCCGAGAGCGCCGGACCACCCCAGTATACGTGGACGTCGATGGCGCTCGCGGGCACGTCGACGTCCCTCGCCCAGCCAACCACGGCGCTCGCGTCCACCGAGTCGAGCCAGCCCTCCGGCGCGCGGTTGCAGTGCCACGACGTCCCCGTCCCCTTCGCGAAGATGCCCAGATGATTGTTGACCGGTCGCGTGCTCGAGATCACGGAGCCGAGCCCCTTGACGTACAGCTGCGACGAGCCGCCACCATCCATGTTCGTCGCCCAGGCGATGGGAGGCGCGGCGGCCTCACCCTGGTGCGTGACCATGTTCCACACGATGCCGTCGCCGTTGAGGGGCGTGTTGCTCACGAACAAATACAGGTAGCGGCGGTCGGCGCTGATACCGACGGCCGTGCGTCGGTGCGCGCCCTGAAGCACCGCGTCCCCGTCGTACAGGGGCCCCTTCCCGGCCCCGTTCTCGATCAGGATGTTGTGTCCGCCGACGATCTCCGTGATCAGGAAGCCCGGCTCGGAGGCGGCGTTCGGGACCAGCCCGGCCTGGCGCACGCCGAACTGCCAGTAGCTACGCACCTCCTTGAGCTGTTTGTCCGCTGGCCAGTCTTCCCCGGCGCCCCGTGCCCGACCCACCACGAAGGACCACCCCGGGAAGTCGAAGAAGTCCGCGTTGATGGCGACCTCTGCGTCCACGGACTGGGCCCAGCCCGACGCCGTCTTGTTGCGCTCGGAGTACCTGGTAGCGCGCACCGAGAGCCCGGGCGCGCACAAGTCGGCGACGACCATCGCGGTGGAGCCGTTGTTCACGAGCCGCACTCCGGGGTGGGGGTCGCTCACGGCGGCGCTCGCGACGGAGCTGGCCAGGATGGCCGCGGCCAGCAGGCGGGGGGGGCCTCGCATCACCTGCCCCCATTCAAGCAGCGTGCCTGGCGCGCTGGCTCGCGACCATGGCCTGATTGTGGCGCGCGGGGCCCTCACCGGGCCCGCCCCGCAAACCCGAGGTTGGCAGATTGCGCATCCGGATTGCGCATGAGCGGCAGCATGCTTTGCTCGCCGGGTGGCGACCCTCTATCTCCGGCAGCTGCTCGTTGGACGCGACGTGGGCCAGTCGAGCACCATCGGCCGGCAGATGCAGAACTTCGTCTATCTGGTCGGAGACCGGGACAGCGGAGAGTGCATCGCCGTGGACCCGGCGTGGGACGTGGCAGGCATCCTCGAGGTCGCCGCGGCGGACGACATGTCGCTCGTGGGCGCCTTCGCCACGCACTATCACCCGGACCACGTGGGAGGCGGGCTGTTCGGCTTCGGCGTGCAGGGCCTACCCGAGCTGCTCGAGGCGCAAGGCTGCCGGGTGCACGCGCATCGGCTGGAGGCCGACGGGCTGCGCATGGTGACCGGCATCTCGAAGAGCGACCTGCAGCTGCACGACTCCGGCGACCGCGTCACCGTGGGCGGCGTCAGCATCGAGTGGCTGCACACGCCCGGACACACGCCGGGCTCGTCGTGTTTTCGGGTCGCCGATGCGCTCATCGCTGGTGACACGCTGTTCCTGCAGGGCTGCGGTCGCGTCGACCTGCCCGGAGGGGACGCCGACGAGATGCGGCGAACGCTGACCCAGCGGCTCGCGACGCTTCCAGACCACCTCGTGCTCTACCCGGGCCACGCCTATGGGGGGGAGCGCGCCCCACTCGGTGAGGTGCGTCGCGTCAATCCGTCGTTCCCTCCGGCCGAGCGCGCGGAGTGAGGTCCGTGGTATGGTCGCAGCATGGTCGGCTGGCTCCGCTCGCTGGTGTTCGCGCTCGGCGCCTTGCTCGGCGTCGCGCTGGCAGCTCCCCCTCCCGCGCAGGCGTGCGGTGGCTTCTTCTCGCGTAAGACGCTGAGCGGTCCGCAGCGGCCGAGCTTGTCCTACGAGCAGACGCTGATCGTGTTCGACGCCGAGAAGCGCCACCAGCATTTCATCCGTGAGGTGGCGTTCCGTGCCGCGGCCGAGCCCTTCGGCTTCGTCGTGCCCACGCCGACCCGCCCCACCGTCGCCAAGGTGGAGCACAGCCCCTTCGAGAGCCTGCGGCGCGAGTTCCGCTTCGAGACCGGGATAGGCCTGGGCAGCATCGGCTTCGGGCGCGGCGCGGGCACCGGACAGGGGTTTGGCAGGGGCGCCGGCGTGACCGTGCTCGAGCAGAAGCGCATCGGCAGCTTCACCGCCTTCGTGCTGTCGGCCAGCGACGAGACGGCCCTCGGGCAGTGGCTGAAGAAGAACGGCCTGGTCAGCTCGACGGAGACAGACCCCTGGCTCGCTCACTACGTGAAGATGAAGTTCTACTACGTGGCCATGCGCTACGAGCCCGGAGACAAACCCAAGAACCCGTCGGCCCCAGGCAACCTGCAGTCGGAGACGGTGCGCATCAGCTTTGACACACCGCGAGCGTACTACCCCTACTTCGAGCCCAACCTGCCGCAGGGGGTCACGCGCACCGAGCCGCGCATGCTCGAGCTGTGGCTCGTCTCCAGAGCGCCCACGGTCCCGGTCGCGCTGCGGCAGAGCGAGGGGAAGCGAACTTGGGTCCGCCCGCTGCAAGCGGGTCAGCAGTACCGCGCCCCGCGCGATGGCCTGACCCGCGCGCTCGACAAGGACGCCACGCTGCTGCCCGAGGGGGAGCTGGTGCTGCAGACGTTCATCGATCAGAAGCGCTCGCGCCAAGGCTTCGGCGACGTTCTGTTCCTGCCCGAGCAGCCGGATTCCGTGACCCGCGAGCAGCTGGCGTCGCTCTTGCCCATCCTCGATCCGTCCCTGACCGGAGGCGCTCCGTGAGCCGGTTGGTAGCGCTGGTGGCGGCGGCGGCGCTGGTGACGGCCTGCGCGAAGAGCGAGGAGCGCGCGGCCAGCGAGCCTGCACGCGCGCCACCTGCCTCCGCGAGCGTGCCGGTCGAGCCCCCGGCGACCGCCACCGGTCCGGACGCGGCGGTCGTGCCCTCCCCCGCTCCCGCGCCGCCCCCAACCAACGCAGCGGCCAGCGAGCGCGAGGCCGCAGCGTTCGCGCTGTTGCTGGGAAACCAGAAGCTCGACGGGCTGCCGGTGCAGGCGACGGACGACGGCGCGCCCGTCGAGCCGTCCCTGCGCCACAGCCTGCTGTCTCGCCCCCAACCGGTGACCATTCGCTTCGGTCCCGTCCAGAGCAGCGAGGGACTGCGGAAAGAGGTCATCCAGCGCGTGCTCCGGCAACGCCTCCCGCTGTTTCGCGAGTGCTATTCGCGGGGCCTCGCGCGAAACCCCAGCCTGAGCGGCACCGTGCACGCATCGCTGGTGATCGATCCGAGCGGCAAGGTGAAGACGACTACCCGCGCAGACGTGCCAGACACCGAGGTCATCCGCTGCGTCGCGAACGTCATCAACGGCGTGACCATGCCCAAGCCCGAAGGGGGCGTCACCGTGCGCGCGTCCATCGCGCTGACGCTCACGCCCGCTCGCTGAGAGTGCGAGCCGCTACCCACAGGCTGCGGGGGGCCGAGCACACGCGGATGGCTCCTCGCAAGACTCTCGTGGTCTCAACCGCCGCAGCCCGGAGCGGGTGGCACGAAGGCCGGCCCGGCGGGCTCGGCCACCAGCTCCCAGTCGAAGGCGAAGCCGATGCTGGCGGCGTCGCAGGTGGAGCCAGGCTGCTCGAAGGTGGGCGGCGCGTTGGCCAGGTCCATGCTGCTGCTCACGAAGCCCATCAGCAGCGACGCGGTGGTGGCGTTGCAGTTGACCAGGCGCTCGGCGATGGGCAGGAACTGGGTCTGGAGCTTGTCCTGTCGCACCACGGCGCTGAGCATGGAGCGCGGCGCCTTGTCGCGATTGGGCGAGAGCTCCACCACCAGCGTGACCGTCTCGGCGTCGATCAGGTTCTCGGGATCGAAGGTGTAGAGCGGCAGCGTGAGCGGCGATTTTCCGAAATCCCCGCTGACCCAAATGTTGTTCTTCACGTAGCCGTTCTCGAAAACGTAACGCGGTTGATACGCGATTTTGGGCGGAGCGGCGTCGCCACCATCCACCGCACCCGCGTCGGCGCCGCCCGCGTCGGGCGCGGCAGCGTCCTGATCGATGATGACGGTGGTGGCATCGAGCCAGAACTGGTCCGAGCCGTTCCACAAGGGTGGGCTCTCGAGCTGTAGGTTCCTCGCCACGCTGATGAACAGGGCGCCGCGGACGTAGGGATCGTCCGCCCCGGGGTCCAAGTCCTCGAGCATCAAGATGTAGGTGGCTCGGCGGCCGACCTCGAGATCCTTGTGCAGATCCACCTCGAAGGAGAAGCTCAGGATCTGCGCGCCGTAGCCGAGCAAGCGCCCGGCCACGTTGTCTCTCGCGTCGTCACCGTCCGCCAGCAAGTCCGGCGAGCTGCCGCCCGGTCGGTTGCACACCTGTGAGGTCTGCGAGTTGATGATCGCGACCGTGGTGTCCTCGCCGTCGATGGCGTGGCCGATGCTGCGCCAGCCGCTGGAGTCCGCGGCCTGGGTACTGGGGCTGACGGAGCCCAGATAGATCTTGCGCGCGGCGAAGTAGCGACGAACACCCTTGCCCGAGGGAGCCGCGGCGCCTGCCGGCCGGGGTGGCGGCCTGGGATCCCAACCCGTGGGGGGCGCGCCCGAGTCCCAACCCGAGTCGTCGAGCGAGGCATCCTGGCCGGCGTCGCCGGGGACCGTCACGAGCGTCTTGTCGTCGTCGATGCCTGCGAGCTGGTGACACGCCCAGAGCGACGCGCACCCGCACAGCGCCAGTCCGACTCCGCGCCTCACCATGCCCCCTGTACTACGACCGATGCGCCCTGCTTGCCAACGCCCGCCGTCAGCCGCGGCGAACGCGCCCGCGTCTCCGTCGGAGAGCTCGAGGCGGTGACGAGGAAGTAGGCGCCGGCGGCGACACCGACAGCGCCAATGGCGAAGCCCACATTCGAGATCGTGGCGGCGGTGCTCGCTTCGGACGACAGATCGAGCCCACGTTGGTCGCATCCGGCGTCGGTACAGCGCTCGTCGCTCTGCTTCTCCTTCGAGATCGCGCGCAGCCCGAAGTACGTGCCTACCCCGACGCCAACGACGCCAACGCCGCCCAGCACGTAGCCCAGGGTGCGTTGCCCGCTGGAGGAGACCGCGGCGACAGGAGGAGCGGGCTCCGGGTCTCGGACGACCTCCGGCGGCGCCGCCGGCAGCGCCTCGAGGGCCTCGAGCGAGACGGACTTCTGCTCGGCCTCGGCGACCTCGACCTCGACGGAGCGCTCCTGGTGGCCCGGAGCGCGCATCACGACCCGCACCAGCCCGGGGTCGACCGGCACGGCGGTGCCCCACGCGGCCTGCCCCACGCGCCCGCCGTCACGCTCGACGACCAGCCCGTCCACCCGCGCGGCGGCGGGCACGTCGATGGTGAGCCGCGACAACCGCGGCTCGAGCTTCTTGATCTCGCGGTCCGCGAGCCGAACTCGATCCGCGCGTCCGCCAACGCGCGCGAGCTCCCGCGCTTCTTGGAACTCCGCCCAGGCGGTGGCGGTCTTGCCTTGGCGAGCGTGGCACACCGCGAGGTTGAGCAGCGTGCCGGCGAGCGGATCGAGCCGATAGCTCTCCTCGAACTTGGGACACGCTTGCTCGTAGAGCTTGCGATCCATCAGCTTCTTGGCCTCCCCGAACAACGCATCCGCGGTGGTGCGATCCTGCGCAGAGACCTGCGCCACCGACTCGCCCACCACGCCGAGGAGCGCGCCGCCGAGCAGCAGCGCAGCGCCAAGGCGGTGGAGCTCAGAAGCGGTCCGAGAGCGGATCACGACGCTTGCCTGTGCCTTTGGTGACGGGTGTGGTCGAGGGAGGTGATGGCGGCGGCGCGAGCCCGGCGTCCTCGGTGGGCGCTGGCGCAGGCAGCGGCTCCGAGGTCTGCTCGGCGGCCGCCGGGGACACGGCTCGGGCGGGGAGGGAGGGTTCAGCCACAGCAGTGGGCTCGACCCCCACGACCGACGGCTCGCTGCGTCTCAGCGCGAGCAACGCGACGAGCACCGCGGCGAACGCGACGACGCCGCCGAACACCCCGAACATCACGGAGCGTTGAGAGCGCGGCCGGCGGCGCTGGGTGGTACCCCAGGACGAGCTCGTGTCGGTCCCGGCCGGCCTTCTGCCCGTCACGGCGGCGCTGGGCGCGGCGCCAACCACGGCGCGGATGCGCTCGACGTGTTGGCCGCTCGCCGCGCTGGCGAAGGGTGCCAGCCGCTCGGCCAGCTCAGCGACGGACTGGGGTCGATCCGACGGACGCTTGGCCAGGCACGCGAGCACCACGTCGGACAGCGCGCGCGGCAAGTCGGGACGGCGCACCGACGGAGCGACGGGTTCCTCGCTCACGATCATGGCCGAGAGCGCCGGCAGCGTCTCCGCCATGAAGGGCGGCGCGCCGGTGAGCGCCTCGTACAGCACCACGCCGAGCGCCCAGATGTCCGCGCGATGATCCACGCTCTTGGAGCTACGCACCTGCTCCGGGGACATGTGCGTGGGCGTGCCGAACACGTCCGTGGTCGAGGTGAGGTTCGGGGTGAAGCTCGAGTCGAGGGACAACCAGTCGCTCTTGGAGATCCCGAAGTCCAGGACCTTCACCACGCCGACCTGACCCGGGCGCTGCAGCACCATGATGTTCTCGGGCTTGAGATCCCGATGCACGATGCCGATCGCGTGACACTCCGAGAGCGCGAGGCAGGTCTGCAGGACGTACTCGATGGCCTCTGCTGGTGTCAGCGCGCCGCGGGAACGGATCACCTGATCCAGCGTGACCCCCGGCAGGTACTCCATGACCAAGAAGGGGATGCCCCGTTCGGTGCGCGCGACCTCGAACACGCGCACGACGTGGTCGCTCTGGATCGCGCTCGCGGCGCGGGCCTCGCGCAGGAACCGCTCGACAGCGGGCGGGTGCTCGGCGGCGCGGGGCGGCATGATCTTGAGCGCGACCCGCCGCCCGAGATCGAGCTGAATCGCGGTCACGACGGCGCCCATGCCGCCGGACCCCACGAGCTGTTCGACGCGGTACTTTCCGCCGAGGATCTCTCCCGGGGCCGGAACCGCGGACGGGTCGGCGGGCGGCATCGCACAAGTATCCGCGCCCCGGGGGCCGCCTACAAGCAACCCTCGCATTTCTCGGCTGCCACGCCTCGAAACCCGGCGAACCCGCGTTGACCCTCCCGGCCGCCGCAGGCACTCTCACGCGCATGGCAGAGGGACAGCGGCGCTCGGGGCTGACGACGCGCCTACCGCTCGAGCGCATCGTGTTCGACGGCGAGGTCGCGATGCGAAACGCGCTGATGAAGGACTCGCGCTTCCGCAAGCTGAGCGAGAGGCACGACGGCGAGGAGACCCTCGCGGCGCGTCGCACGCTGCTGTTGTCTGCGCTGCGGCTCACCCCCGAGATGGCGCCCGAGCCCTTCGCGGCGCTCGCTCAGGTGCGCCGCACGCTCGCCTTGCAGGGCGAGATCGAGCTCTACTGCGTGTCGTCACGAGACATCAACGCTTTCGTCGCACGCTCCAGCTCCGGCCCGGTGCTGCTCGGGCTCACGAGCGAGGCGCTGGAGCGCTTCGACGCCACCGAGCTCCGCTTCGTGCTCGGGCACGAGCTGGGCCACGTGCTCTTCGATCACTTCCGACTGTCGCCCGCGGTGTTGGCCGAGGACGACGAGGTGGCCCCCATTCACCTGGTGCGGCTGTGCGCCTGGTGCCGCTACGCCGAGCTGACGGCGGATCGGGTCGGGCTATTGTGCGCGGACGACTACGACGCCGCCGTGCGCGCGTTCTTCAAGCTGACGAGCGGGCTGTCCGGCGCGAGCTACCTGCGTCACGCCGAGCTCCAAGCCGAGCAGTACACGGCGGTCCACGCCGAAGGCCTCGAGAGCGACGCCTCCGACTGGCTGTCCACGCATCCGTACGGTCCGCTACGCGTCAAGGCTCTCGACCTGTTCGCCCGCTCGGAGACGTATCACGAGCTGCTGGGTCGCCGAGGCAGCTCCGCGGGGTTTCACCGGCTGCTCGGGCGCAGCGGCTCGCTACTGTCCGAGAAGGAGCTCGAGCGCGAGGTGGGCGCCATCGTGAAGCTGATGGACCCGACGTTCTTGCACGACGAGTCCGACTCCGCGCCCGTCGTGAAGGAGTTCCTGGCGCTCGCGGGCATGAAGGTGGCGCTCGCGGACGGCACCGTTCAGCGAGGCGAGCGGGAGGCCCTCGGCAAGCTGGTAGGCAAACGCGGGGTGACGCAGGCGAAAGAGCAGCTCTTGGCGCTGGACGCGGAGGGGCACGAAGCCCGCCTCGCCGAGCTGTGTCACACCCTGGCGTTGAAGCTGAGCCTCAATCGTCGCGGGCGCCTGATTGAAGATCTGGTGGTCGTTGCTCTGGCCGACCGCGAGCTGCACGACGCCGAGGTCGCCGTGATCCTGGACTCGGCGGAGCGGCTCGGGGTGAGCGTGGACTTGGTCGAGCGAGCCGTCGCCCGCACCTTCGCGACGCTGGACTGAGCCTTGGGTCAGAAGCGCTGCGCGAAGCGCATGCGCAAGCCAAGAAAGCCGTACACTCCGGAGAACCCCAGGGAGTCCGGACTGCGCACCACGACCGTGGTGGTGAACAAGCCCTCGAGACGCTCCGCCAGCGACACCAGCACCAGAGGTCCGACGCGGGTCACGTCCTTCGGGCGGCCGGGCAGCACGACGTGCTCGACCATGGCGCCCGCCTTCACCCGATCCAGGTCGTAGATGTAGCCCAGCCGCGCGCGCATCAGGAACGGCGCGACGTAGACCGTGCGCGTCACCTCCTCGAACAGCCGCGTATCCCTGGGCGCCGTCACCCAGATGGGGTGCAGCTCCGCGAACGCCACCCCGCCTGGCACCGGCGCCAGCGGCGTGACCTCGAGCTCCACGGCGCCGTAGGTGGCGTTCTCGTCTCCATCCCGGCGAGGCAGATCGTCCGCAACGTAGCTGTCCTTCACCGGCAGCTCGCGGCGATCGTAGGGCTGGGTCGCGCGATACCCCATCTGCACGTCCAAGAACGGCAGATTGGCGCGCCAGCCCACGTACGCGGCGGCAAACTCGTTGGTCGCGATGGCGAAGGCGTCCACCCCAACGAAGTGCCAGAACGGCGCGCCGTAACCCAAGGTCACGTGGGGTCGGCCGTAGATCACGCCCACATCGCTCGCGCTGGCGACGAACAGCGTGTGCTCGTCGGACTGCCAGACGGAGTAGCGCTGCTCGTCGTCTGGCGACTGCCCCTCGGCCACGCGACCGAACGACGAGGCGAGGGCAACGGCGGCCGCCGCAGTAATCCACCTCGGCACGGCGCCAGGGGGTACTCGCATGCCGGGGCGGGGGCAACGACTATCGAAGCCGACCCATCAAGGCAGCATTAGTTCGATCTGCGCGCCCGCAAGGTCCCCGGGGGGCTCGACGCGGTACGTCAGCTTCATCGCACGCACGCAGTCGGCAACGTCCTGGCGCAGCGGAGACGACGGCTGCCCTACGCCATGATGGTGCTGCGTGCCATCCGCGTTGAAGGCGAACCGCAACGGCAACGTGACGGTGGAAGGCTGCTGAGCAGCCGCCACGGACGGGCGCCAGCATCGCTGGACGATACGCGCGCGGTCCTTCTCGAGTTGGGCGCCGACCTGCGCCGCGATGGCGCTTTGGAGCGAGCTACGGGCAGGCGGTGCGTCGGGCAGCAGCAGCACCGGAGCCGCGCTGGACGCCGCGGGGCCGAACCCGACCGGCGCCGTGGGCGCAGCGGCTCGCTGGCGCAGACCGAAATACAAACCTGCGCCGATCAGCGCGCCAGCCAGCACGATGGAGATGGGCAAGGTCAGCCGAGAGTCCTCACCCATGCGCCAGCGTCAGTACTTCATCCACTCGAGGCAGCAGTACGCCCCGCCAGCACTTCCGGTATTCGCGTTGGCGGTCCCGTCGAAGTTCGCGCAGTTGGTGCCGTTGGTGACCAGCGCGGTGTCGTCGCCGACCCGATCGCGCAGCCAGCGCGACGATGCCAGTGTGACTCCGCCCTGCGCGCACGCGCGACGTGCCTGCTCTTGAGTGCAGAGCTGGGAGCCCGCGAACAACGCGTAGCAGTCGACCTGGGACTGCGGCCACGTGTTGGTGAAGACGTCGTTGAAGATGCACAGCGTCGACCGTGTGAGGTTGACGGTGGTGAACCCGCTCGGACACGCCGCGATGCTCGTCGGCCCCGGCGGGCCCTGGGGACCGGCCGGACCTTGGGCGCCTTGACTCCCCTGTACGCCCTGCGCGCCTTGGGCGCCTTGGGGTCCCTGAGGACCCGTCGGCCCTTGCGAACCCGGTGGGCCCTGCGGCCCCGCGGGGCCCTGGGCACCCGCGGCTCCGGCGGGCCCGGCGGGACCCTGCGCGCCTGCAGGACCCTGAGCTCCCGCGGGCCCCGTCGCACCAGCCGGTCCGCTCGGGCCTGGTGGGCCCGCCGCGCCGGTCGGTCCCGCCGGGCCGGCTGGGCCCGTGGGACCGACGAGGCCCGAGCTCGGCCCGACCCAGGCGCCGCTCGAGCTGATGACCTGAGTGCCGTTGACCGTGACGCTGGTCGGCGTGATGTCACCCACGGCGTTGTTGGCCATGAGCGCGTAGGGCACGCTGATCAGCGGCTGGCGCGGCGTCATCTCCGAGTCCGTTCCTACCTGCATACCGAGGTAGCGCGTGGAGCCATCGAACAGACTGGAGGGGAACGGCGCGACCTCGCCGATGCGCGCGGAGAAGAAGCCCTCGTCGAGGGTGACGGTCTGCGTCTCGGTCCACAGCGCCACGCCACCGACGCTCGCGTCGTAGACTGAGAACTTGATCTGCACCGAGCCCGTCACCGGACTGCCTTGCGTATCGAACAGGCGCCCCTGCTGCGTGAAGCGGTTCGGCACCGCCGCCGACGCGCTGAGCGCGGTGACGAGCGCCGCCACCGCCGCCGAGGTCCCGAGTAGTCCGAGCTTACGTGCCATGCTTCATCTCCGTCCACCGCAGACTCAGTGCGCCGCGCCCACCAAGCCGCCGTTGAAGCGGTAGCTCGGTGATTTCAGCACGCGGTTGCCGCCGGGCCCCTCGCCCAGGGTGACCACCGCGCGATAGTTCTCGCTCTTCATCACGACGCCGCCGCTGACGGTCGCGCCGAGGGGCGCGCTCGTCGCAGAGCCACCGCTCCCGCCAGCGCCGCCGCTGCCGCCAGCGCCCGCGCTCCCGCCAGCGCCGCCGTTACGCCAGCGCCGCCGCTGCCGCCCGCGCCCGCGCTCCCGCCCACCTCTGCGCCCCGCCAGCGCCCGCCGAGCCGCCGCCCCGCCCGCGCCCGCCGAGCCGCCGCTGCCGCCCGCGCCCGCCGAGCCGCCGCTGCCGCCCGCGCCCGTGCCACCCGCACCGGCAGCGCCACCACCAACGCCGCCGCTCGCCCCCGTGCCCGCGTCCGCACCGCCGCTCCCCGCCTTGCCTCCCGGCGCCGTGTCCGCGTCGGACCCACAACCCATGGCGAGGGCCAACGTGAAGAACACCCCCAGCGCTGAGCGTTCGAACCGCATCCTCCCTCGCAAGGTAGCCCAGGCCGGCCGTCTAGCCAACGCCGATCTCGGCCCGGCTCAGATCCCTGCGTCGACGATGGCGGCCTTCATCGAGCACTGGCCGCTGCTGCAGAACGGGATCATGCCGAGGCAGGGATCGGCGACGCAGTTCTCCGTCGGGCCGGTGCAGGGTGGATCCGGATGGTTCACGGGCAGCGGGATGCAAACGCAGGGGCAGCTGCTCGAGTACAGCTTGCATTGCGCCGCAGTGGTGCACTCGGGCGGCGCTCCGCCGGTTCCGCCGGTGTTGCCACCGCTGCCACCCCCACTGCCACCCCCTCCTGGGCTACCACCAGTCGCGCCGCTGCCGCCGCTGCCTCCAGTCGCGCCGCTGCCGCCGCTGCCTCCAGTCGCGCTGCCGCCGCTGCCGCCTCCGGCCGCGCCGCTGCCACCTTTGCCGCCGCTACCACCGCTGCCACCTGTCGAGCTGCCAGCTTCACCGGCTCCGCCGCCGGACGACGCACCGCCAGTGCTGCCCGCCTCGCCACCGGTGGCGACACCGCCGCTGCCGCCCAGCACTCCACCCCCGCTGCCGCCGAGCGAGCTACCGCCGCTACCGCCTGTCGCGCTGCCGCCGCTGCCGGCCGAGGAGAAGTCCTCGCCGCCACACGCCAGGAGCAAGATGAGCGCGAGCGCGCCTGCGCCTACCAGTCGTCTCGGATTTCCCACCCGACGAGGATAGCACCTGCCCCCGCCCCCTCGCACGCTCACAGGCCGAGGCTCTGGCTGCTCTCCGGGAACAGCTCCCAGTCGCCGACCTGGCGCACCTTGCGCGCGCGGGCGACGCAGTAGGCGTCGAGGGCGATGATGGCGCTGATCAGGTAGCCCACGCCGCAGGACGCGACCACGAGCGCCAAGATCACGATTCCCTTGAGCTTCTGACCCAGGATCACGTGCCCGATCCCGGGCGCGAACACCGACAAGAGGATGGCCACCAGATCCACCCCATCCAGGGACTGACTCGACGACAGCTCGAACATTTTCGTGCGCTCCTCCGAGCGGGGATTCGTCCCCGACGCTTGGTCTTTCGCGCAGACCAGCCCGCTTATTTCACGGCGGGGCTCGATTCCGCCACGGCAGGGGGAGTACCGTCCGCCCCCGTGAGCGCCCCGGCCGAACGCATCTCCATCCGCGCGGTGGTCGCCGGCTTCGTGCTGGCGGTCCTGCTGTGCGGCGTCAACTCGTACCTGACCCTGTCCTTCGGTGTGATCGAGGAGGGTCCGACCATCGCCGCGCTGTTCTTCTTCGCGACGTTCTTCTTGTCCCGCAAGAAGATCACGTCCACGGAGATGGTGATCGTAGCGACGATGGGCAGCGCCGGAGGCAGCCTCGGGTTCATCAGCAATTTCTACGCAGCGCAGGTGATGACCGGTACGCCCTACACGCTGTGGGAGATGACGGGCTTCGCCGTCGTGACCAGCCTGGTGGGCCTGATGTTCGTGGTGCCACTACGCGAGCTGCTCGTGATGCGGGAGAACCTGCCCTGGCCGGGCTCGAAGGCGGTGGAGAGCGTCATCCGCGCGCTCGTCGATCGCGGCGATCCGAAGCAGCCCATCTACCTGCTCGTCAGCTCGCTGCTCTGCATCATCTGGGTGGTGGGCAACAAGGACGGCGGCTTCGGCGTCTTCCCGTATGCGTCGGACCTTCCGCTGTTCGGACTCGCGGCCTTCGGCGCGTCCATCGCCTGGTCGCCGTTCGCCATCGGCGGCGCCTACCTGATGGGGTTTCGCACTTGTGTTGGTTTCTTGTTCGGCGCGATCGTGCTCTTGATCATGGCTCCGCACACGCCGGTGCCGGCGGCGCCGCATCGCTACGTGTGGCCTGGCATCGGGTTTCTGGTGGCGACGGGTCTGACGAGCATGGCCATTCACTGGCGCGTGATCGTCGACTCGATGAGGTCCTTGCTCCGCCCCGCGGCCAAGACCACCGTCGCGGCGGAGGCGCCGGTCGTGTCGGCGAAGGTGCTGGCCGCGCTGTGCGTCGTGGCGCTGGGCACCGCCACCGCGTTCGGCACGCTGGTCATGGGCCTGAACGTGCTCCTGATCCTGATCCTGATCGTGGTCGGCGGCTTCATCCAGAACGTGATCGCCACGCGCGCCGCCGCGCAGACCGCCTTCAACCCGGCGCGGGTGATGGGTGTGCTGTTGCAGGGCGTCACCGCTGCCGCGGGTGGCTCGTCCACGGCGCAGAACCTCGCGGGCGCGGGCTTCGTCGCGGGCAGCGGCGCTCAGGCCGGCAACCTGACCGGCGACATGGCCTACGGTCGCTGGCTGGGAGTCCCGGCGCGCTGGCAGTTCTGGACCCAGACGCTCACCATCCTGCCCTGCGCGTTCGTGAGCGCCTGGGTGTTCTCGAAGATCGCGCACCGGCTGTCGCTCGAAGGCGAAGGCTTGCCGGCCCCGGTGGCCAAGATGTGGGCGGCGACAGCGCTGATCTTCGACGGCTCCACGCCCATGCCCGCCGGGGCCATGCAGTCCATGCTGATCGCAGGCGCCATCGGCGTCGTGTACGTGCTGCTCGAGAGCCGGCCCAAGCTCGAGCGCTTCATGCCCTCGTCCATCGGCCTCGGCCTCGGCCTGGTGCTGCCCATCGCCTACGACCTCGGCTTCTTCCTCGGTGGCGTGCTGCTCTTCGGCGTGCTCGGTCGTGGGCTCAAGGTGCGGGCTCTCACGCTGACGACCATCGCCGTGGGCGCCATCGTGGGCGAAGGCCTCGGCGGCATCATGAAGCCGGTGCTGCAGATGTTGAAGCTCGTGCCGGGTTGAGTCGTGCTCTGACCGTGCCGAGCCTTGCACGAGTCGAGCCTAGCCCGCGACCTCGTCGCGCTCCGAGTCCGCCTCACCCGACATTTCGACCTGCCGCGCGCCTTCCGGGCGAACCTTCACGCGCTTCTCCCTCTTGATGCTGACGGTGCCGCGCTTGGCGCCTCGGGGCTTGCTCACGTCCGCCGCGCGGCAGACGTGCACCTCGACCAGCTTCGCGCTGCGCGCTTTGGAGTGCCACGCGGCAAGCTCGGCGGCGCGCTGCACGATCTGCCGCGGCACCTCGCCGCCGCTTGGATTGCGGATCACCACGTGGCTGCCCGGCGTTCCCCCGCCTGCGTGCAGCCACAGGTCCCGCGGCTGGGCGACCCCGAAGGTCAGGTGTTCGTTCTCCTCGTCGCCGCGTCCAACGAGGATCTCCCAGCCGTCCACGCGTAGCGTCCGATAGGGCTTGCCGCGACTGGCCATGTCAGTCGGCCAGTCGCGAGCTGATCTTCACTTCCGAGAGCAGCGTCTTGTGCACCGGGCACTTGTTGGCGATCTCGAGCAGCCGCTGGCGTTGCTCCGGGCTCAGCTCTCCCTCGAGCTCGATGACGCGCTCGATCACGTCGATCTTCCCCTCCCTCGTCTCGCAGTCCGCGCAGTCCTGTGCGTAGATCTTCTGGTGACGCAGCTCGACGCGAACGCCAGACAGCGCGAGCTTCTTCATGTTGGCGTACATCCGCAGCGTCATCGACGTGCACGCGCCCAGCGCGCCCAGCAAGAGCTCGTAGGGCGAGGGGCCGTTGCCCTGACCGCCGAGCGCCACGGGCTCGTCCGCCCGGAAGCGGTGCTGCCCGAGCAGCAGACTCTGGGTGAACTGGCCCTCGTGGGTCTCCGCGACGACGACCCGGTGGGCCTCGTGCGACGGTGGAGGTTCCTCGGGCGCGGCGACGACGTAGCGCGCCGCCCACGACGCGATCAGCCGCGCGACGAAGACGGCGTCGCGACGTGCGAGCAGGCGATGGTCGGCGCCATCGAGCGACACGAAGCTCTTCGGGTGCTTGACCGCCTCGAAGAGTCGCCGCGCGTGGTCGATGCCCACGACCTCGTCCGTGGGGGAATGCAGCACGAGCACCGGCGTGCCGAGGGAGGACAGCGGCACCGACGCCAGCTGCTCGACGTGGTCCAGGGGCGCGCCGATGGTCACCAGCGCGCGCCGCTCGGGCAGCGCGCCCGCGGCCACCAGCAGCGCGGCGGCGCCGTCTCCGTGACCGATGAGCAGCTCGGGGGCGCGGTACTCGGCGCGGAGCAGCGCCGCGCCCGCGAGCAGCGCGTCGGCGCGCGACCGCACCGCGCTGGCATCGGGCCGCGGGTCGGCGAGGCCTGGGACGTCGACGCGCAGCACCACGAAGCCCTCGTCCGCCAGCGCGCGACCCACCCGCAGGGGCGCCACGCTCTCGCCCGCGCAGGCCAGGCAGTGAGCGAAGAGCGCCACTGCCTCGACGGGGCCCTCGGGCAAATCGATGACCGCGCGCAAGTCCTGGGCGCCCGGAAGGGTGAGGGTGACTTCACGAGTCGCGATCGACATCACTCTGGGAGCTACTTCAGCGCCCGTTACCGATCAACACCCACATGCGCGCATAGCCGCCTACCCAGAGGTCGCGCCGATCTTGGGGTCGCCAGCCCCAAAGACGCGCTACTCTCCTAGCATGACGCGATCTGTAGTGCGCCTCGTCTTGGCTCTGGCGCTGGTGCCCGCTTTCTTCGTGCTCGCGTGTTCCAGCTCGTCGGGCAGCGGCCCGGGTGGCACTGGTGGCGACGGTGGCGCCGTGGCCTGCGGCAACGGCATGACCAACTGCAACGGCGAGTGCGCCAACCTGTTCAACAACCCGGACCACTGCGGTGGCTGCGGCAAGGCCTGCCCCCTGAGCCAGTCCTGCGCCCAGGGCATCTGCGGCGCGAGCTGCTTCGGCTCCGCGGTGCAGTGCGGCTCGGTGTGCGTCGATCTCGACGTGGACAAGAACAACTGCGGCGACTGCAGCAAGACGTGCTTGCCCGGGCAAGTGTGCTCCCAGGGGCAGTGCGGCTCGGCCTGCAGCGGAGGATTGACCCAGTGCGGCGGCGCCTGCGTCGACACCGGGACGGACGTCGCCAACTGCGGCACTTGCGGCAACATCTGCGGCATCGGAGAGTTCTGCTCCCAGGGCGCGTGCGGCGCGCAGTGTTCGGGTGGGCTCACCGAATGTGGCGGCAAGTGCGTGGATTTGACGGGCGATCCGAACCACTGCGGAGCGTGCGACAACACCTGCGCCATCGGCGCGGGCGAGGTGTGCAGCGTCGGGCAGTGCGCGCTCAGCTGCTTGGGCGGCACCACCAACTGCAGCGGCAAGTGCGTGGACAACTCCGTCGATCCCGCCAACTGCGGCTCCTGCGGCAACGCCTGTCCGGGTGGTCAGGTGTGCAGCGCGGGTAGCTGCGGCGTGCAGTGCGCGGGCGGCACCACCAACTGCGCCAACAAGTGCGTGGACACTACGGTGGACCCCAACAACTGCGGCTCCTGCGGCAGCAGCTGCCCGACCGGCGAGACCTGCCAGGGCGGCCAGTGCACCCTGGTGTGCTCCGGCGGCCTCACCAAGTGCGGCAACAAGTGCGCGAACCTCTCGTCCGACCCGGTACACTGCGGCAGCTGCAGCAACGCCTGCTCCGCGGGCAAGCAGTGCGTGAGCGGCACCTGCACCCTGGTCTGCTCCGGCGGCACCACCAACTGCAGCGATCAGTGCGTCGACACCAGCAACGATCCGGCCAACTGCGGCCAGTGCGGCAACAACTGCTCGTCGGGCTACAGCTGCATCTCCGGCACCTGCACCCTGGTGTGCTCGGGTGGCACCACCAAGTGCGGCAACCAGTGCGTCAACACCTCCACGGACAACGGCCACTGCGGCGCCTGCAACAACTCCTGCCCGTCCGGCCACGTGTGCCAGGGCGGCAGCTGCACGCTGGTATGCGGCGGCGGCACGACGAACTGCGGCGGCTCGTGCGTGAACCTGAGCAACAACACCAGCCACTGCGGCGGGTGCAACATCTCGTGCGGTGGCGGCCAAGTGTGTCAGAGCGGCTCGTGCATCACGACCTGCAACCCGAACACGAACCTCGCGACGAGCGCCACGCCGACGACCAGCGGCGGCGGTCAGAACTCACTCGGTTACGGCCCCAACCGCCTGAACGATGGGCTGCTCGAGGCCAGCTGCTCCACCGGCAACTACTGCTGGATCGACGCGGGCACCTCGCCGGGCTCGGGCTGGTTCGAGTACACGTGGTCCACCCCCCAGACCATCGGGCGGATCTGGGTGGACACCGGCGTCGCGTGCGCGGGCCGGCAGCTCGCTGGCGGCACCGTGCAGTACTGGACGGGCAGCACCTGGGTGACGATCGGCACCGTGACCGGCCAGACCGGCGACTGGAACTACACCTTCCCGGGGACGGTCTCGACGACCCGGCTGCGCATCTTCGGCGCGTATTCGTCCGGAGCCCCCAATCCGTCGATCTACGAGTGGCGCGTGCACGGCTGCTGACCGGGAGCGGCCGCCGAAACGCACGACCCAACGTCGGGTTCGCGCTATACTCGCCGGCCCCGCCTCGAGCTTCGAGGCGCGCTGCCCCTGGGAGGCCACCACCATGTCGATCTCGCCCGCCGAGCTGCGAAAGATCCCGCTGTTCGCGAACATCACCGACGACCACCTGAGCGAGCTGGTGCGGGCCTTCGAGCCTCGAGACGTCCCGGAGGGAGAGACGCTGTTCCGCGCCGGGCAAGTCCCAGACCGCTTCCTGATCCTCGCCCAGGGCGAGGTCGCCCTGGAGGACGAGTCCGGCGAGCGCTTCCGCCTCCGCCCCATCGCCCCGGTCGGCGAGCTCGGCGCCATCACGCGTCTGCCCCGCCGCCTGACCGCGGTGACGCGCGCGCCGAGCACGGTGCTCTCCATCAGCATCGTGGGCTTGATGGACTTCTGCGAGCGCCACGGCGACGTCGCCTTCCCGCTTCACTACAACCTGCTCACGATGGTGGCGGACAAGCTCCGCCGCGACCAGCAGCGCATCGCGGAGATGCGAGGCAACATCATCATCACCCAGAAGGCGATGAAGCGCATGCGGGACGCGCTGCTCGAGGGCGAGGACACGCCCCTGCACAAGCAGCTGTTCGACGAGCTCGAGGGCTTGATCGAGCAGAACAAGAAGGGGCGCTACCTGGTCGAGCCAAGCCGCCTGCTGCCGACGCACGTGCGGCTGGACGACGGTCGCCTGAAGGAGGTCAACTCCCTCTCGCGCGAGTCGATCCGCTTCGAGGTGGACGGCGCACCCGAGCCCGGCTCGGCGTTCAGCGGCGTGCTCGTGTTCTCCGACGCGGAGCTCCCCTTCAGCGGCACCATCGAGACCGTGATCGCGGGGCACGCGGTGATCGAACTCGACCTGCTCATCGACGAGTACGCCCGCGTCCTCGACGACCACCTGACCCGCCTGCAGATGCTCGACGTCGTGCTCTGACGCCGCCCGGGCGGGCGGCCTGGCAGCGCGGGCGTCGGGCCCGTTGCTTCGCGCTCGGGCCTGATCTACGAGCAGTGCCCCGTCCTCGGGTCCGCAGGCAGCCTAGCCGGAGCAGTCCATGAAGATTCACGAGTATCAGGGCAAGCAGATTTTCGCCAAGTACGGCATCCCCGTTCCGAAGGGCGTCGTGGCCTTCACCGCGGAGGAGGCGCAGAAGGCCGCCGAGCAGCTGCTCGCGGAGACGAAGGCGCCGGTGGTCGTGGTCAAGGCGCAGATTCACGCGGGCGGTCGCGGCAAGGGCGGCGGCGTCAAGGTCGTCAAGGACGGACCCTCCGCGGTCAAGGACGTCGCGGGCAAACTGCTCGGCATGCAGCTGGTCACGCACCAGACGGGTCCCGAAGGGCAACAGGTTCGCCGGCTGTACATCGAGCAGGGGCTCGACATCGCTCGGGAGCTGTACCTCGGCATGGTCGTGGACCGCGAGACGCGGCGCATCGCGCTGATGGCGTCGACCGAGGGTGGCGTCGAGATCGAGAAGGTGGCCGAGGAGACTCCGGAGAAGATCCTCACCAAGTACATCGATCCGGTGATCGGTCTCGGCGCGTATCAAGCTCGCGAGCTCGCCTTCGGCCTCCGCATCACCGACGGCAGCCCGGACCCAAAGAAGACCCTCAAGCAGTTCGTGTCGATCGTGACGCGCCTGTGCGAGCTGTTCGAGAAGGAAGACTGCTCGCTGTGTGAGGTCAACCCGCTCATCGTCACCAAGCAAGGTGATGTCGTCGCCCTCGACTCGAAGATCAACTTCGACGACAACGCGGCGGATCGTCACCCGGGCTGGGCGGAGCTGCGAGACGTGGACGAAGAAGATCCGGTCGAGCTCGAAGCCAAAGCGGCCGGGCTCTCCTACGTCTCCCTCGACGGCGACATCGGCTGTCTGGTCAACGGGGCGGGCCTGGCCATGTCCACCATGGACATCATCCAGCACTACGGCGGCCAGCCGGCGAACTTCCTGGACGTGGGCGGCGGCGCCACCAAGGAGCAGGTCACCCGCGCCTTCAAGATGATCCTGTCGAGCCCCAAGGTGAAGGGCATCTTCGTGAACATCTTCGGCGGCATCATGAAGTGCGACGTGATCGCCGAGGGCGTGATCGCCGCGACCAAGGAGCTTGGCCTGAAGGTGCCGCTGGTCGTGCGCCTCGAAGGCACGAACGTCGAGCAGGGCAAGGCGCTCTTGCAGAACAGCGGGCTGGCGATTCAGCCGGCGGACACCATGGCAGACGGGGCGCAGAAGATCGTCGCGGCGATCCGCGGCTGAGGAGACGACAGATGGCAATCCTGGTAGGCAAAGACACTCGCGTCGTCGTTCAGGGCATCACCGGCTCTGCTGGCAAGTTTCACGCTGCGCAGTGCATCGCGTACGGAACCCAGATCGTGGCCGGCTGTACGCCGGGTCGCGGCGGAGAGACCTTCAGCGCTCCCGGCCCCGGTGACAAGCCGGTGAACGTGCCGGTGTTCGACACCGTCACGGAGGCCGTGAAGCAGACCGGGGCGACGGTGAGCTGCATCTTCGTCCCCGCCCTCGGCGCCGCAGACGCCATCCTCGAAGCGGCGGACGCGGGGTGCGATCTGGTCGTGTGCATCACCGAGGGCATCCCGGTCATGGACATGATCCGCACGCGCCGCGCGCTCGCCGGGCGCAAGACCCGGCTCATCGGCCCCAACTGTCCGGGGATCATCACCCCGGGCGCATGCAAGATCGGCATCATGCCGGGACACATCCACAAGGTGGGCAAGATCGGCGTGGTCAGCCGCTCGGGCACGCTCACCTACGAGGCGGTCGGGCAGCTCACGGCGCTCGGGCTCGGGCAGTCCACCTGCATCGGCATCGGCGGAGATCCCGTCGGTGGGCTCGACTTCGTCGACGTGCTGTCGCTCTTCAACGACGATCCGGACACCTACGCGGTCATGATGATGGGCGAGATCGGCGGCAACGCCGAGGAGCG
The DNA here is from genome assembly GCA_019637295.1 of Polyangiaceae bacterium. Classification (GTDB taxonomy): domain Bacteria; phylum Myxococcota_A; class Polyangia; order Polyangiales; family Polyangiaceae; genus JACKEA01. Next base: position 1,067,608 of record JAHBVX010000001.1, on the reverse strand, counting down.
TGCGGCCGACTACATCAAGACGCGCATGAAGAAGCCCGTGGCTGGCTTCATCGCGGGCACGACGGCCCCGCCCGGCAAGCGCATGGGCCACGCGGGCGCCATCATCAGCGGCGGCAAGGGCACGGCGGCCGACAAGATCGCCGCGCTCGAGGCAGCCGGGGTGAAGGTCGCGCCGACTCCGTCGGAAATGGGCGTCACGCTCAAGAGCATGCTCTGAGCCGCGGCTTCCGCCGGGAGCGGACTGCTGGACGCGGGAGGCGCTCGGAGCTTCTGGCGCAAGTGTTGTAATTCGTTTGATTTTGGCAGCCTCATGCCGTAAGAGACCCGCGCGCAGGGGGCTTCTTCCAGCTTCGGTGAAATCATGGCCAATCAGCGAACCCTCTGCATCGTCAAGCCCGACGCCGTCGAGAAGCGCGTCCAAGGGCACATCCTGCAGCGACTGCTCGACGAGGGCTTCCGGGTCCTCGCGCTGAAGCAGACCCGCCTCACCCGCGACGCCGCAGAGGGCTTCTACGCCGTCCACCGGGAACGGCCCTTCTTCGACGAGCTGTGCACGTTCATGACGCGCGGCCCGGTCGTGGTGGTCGCGCTCGAACGGGACAACGCCGTGCAGCACTACCGGGACGTGATCGGCGCCACGGATCCCGCGAAGGCGGCGGACGGCACGATCCGTAAGCTGTACGGCAGCAACGTGGGCGAGAACGCGGTCCACGGCTCGGACTCGGAAGAGAACGGCGCCAAGGAGTGCGGCTACTTCTTCGCGGGTCACGAGCTGCTCTGACTCCCCCCTCCCCATGGGCTCGACCATGTCGACTGTCGATCCGCGTCGAATCGCGCTCGCGCGCGGCTCGCTGCGGGACGCCATGGGTAGCCTGCGCAACCTCGAGCAGCTGCTCTCGAGCATGCGGGTCGGTCCCCGCGCGGTGTCCTCGGTGCTCCCCGCGGTGCACGCCTCTTGCGCGACCATCACGCGATCCGCGCGGGAGATCCTGGACGCCCTGCCTGCGCGGGAGTCGAGCAAGCTCCTCGCGGACTTCATCACCCCCCGCGTGCAGGAGCTCGACCGCGCGCTGACCTCGGCGGTGCCCAAGCCCATGTACGCCAAGAATCGGCTGCGGCTCGAGTCCGTCGTCCGGCGGACGGCGGCGGATCTCGAGGCCGCCCGCGGCCTGGTGGAGCTGTTGGCCGAAGCGGCCTGGGGTGCGTCACTGCGGGTCGACCTCTCCGAGCTGATCCGCGAGGCCACCAAGAAGGAGGAGCGCGTCGCGCACGCGCGACGGCTGGAGGTGACCGTCGTGCTCCCCGAAGCTCCGAACCAGGTGCTGGTCAACCCGAGCGTCGTGTTCCGAGCACTGGGCTTCGCCGCGGCTCTGCTCGCCGGACGGCGCCCGGGTGCACGCCTGCAGCTGCTGGTGGCGCCGGGCGAGGACGCGCCCAGCGTCACCCTCGACACCAAGCCGCGCGAGGGCACGCCGGCAGCGCTCGCGGTGCCTGCGTTGATCGAGCCGACGCTGGCGGTCCTGACGGCGGCGCTCGACATGGTCGATGGCCGCTTCGAGTGGGACGACGAGGCGGCCGTGGCGCGCCTCTCTTGGAGCAGCTGACGGACACTTCGCCGTGCGGGCGCTGCGACCGCTTGCGACGGCGCAGCCCTCCCGCTATGCCCCAGCCATGACCGACGCGGAGCTACAGGCCATCATCGAAGCCACTTGGGCGGATCGCGCGCTGCTCGGCGAGTCGCGCAACCGGGAGGCGGTGCTGGAGACCATCGCCCGGCTCGATCGCGGCGCGCTGCGCGTGGCCACGCGACGAGCCCCGGGGGACTGGCTCACGCACGCCTGGGTCAAGCAGGCCGTACTCTTGTACTTCGGCGTCGCCAAGATGGAGCTCAGTCACGCCGGGCCCATCGAGTTCTTCGACAAGATCCCGCTCAAGCGAGGCCTCGCGGACGCGGGCGTGCGCGTCGTGCCCCCCGGCACGATCCGCTACGGGGCGTTCGTCGAGCGTGGCGCTATCGTGATGCCGGGCTACGTCAACATCGGCGCGTACGTGGGCGGGGGCTCGATGGTGGACACCTGGGCCACCGTCGGCTCCTGCGCACAGATCGGGCGAGACTGTCATCTGTCCGGGGGCGTTGGCATCGGCGGGGTGCTCGAGCCCCCGGGCGCGCAGCCCGTGATCGTGGAGGACGGCTGCTTCATCGGCTCGCGCGCCATCATCGTCGAAGGCGTGCTGGTGGAAGCCGAGGCCGTGATTGGCGCCGGCGTGACCCTCACCGCGTCCACCGCCATCTTGGACGTGACCGGCACCGAGCCCAAGGAGTACCGCGGGCGCGTGCCAGCGCGCAGCGTGGTCATCCCGGGCATGCGGAGCAAGCAGTTCCCCGCGGGAGAGTTTCAGGTCCCGTGCGCGCTCATCATCGGGCAGCGGCGGGAGAGCACGGACAAGAAGACCAGCCTGAACGCCGCGCTGCGCGACTTCCAGGTCGCGGTTTGAACGAGATGCTGGCGGAAACGCTCAGGTGGCTGTGCGAGGTTGCCTCTCCGATCGGAGAGGAGCAAGAGCTGTGCGATCGCGTCGAGGAGCGCGTCTCCGCACTTCCCCTGGCGGCTCCCATTCGCCGCTACGGGGACTCGATCGTGGTGCCGCTCGTGCGCGGCAGCGGCGGGCCTCGGGTCGCGCTGGTGGGTCACCTCGACGTCGTTCGCACGGTGCATGACGGCCCGGTGCGCATCGAGGGGGATCGCCTGTACGGCCCCGGCGCTGCGGACATGAAGAGCGGGCTGGCGCTCATGCTCGCCCTCGCCCACGCCACGGAGCGACCCGCCGTAGACCTGACCTTGGTTTTCTATGCGCGAGAAGAGGGACCTTACGCGGAGAACGAGCTCGGGCCAGTGCTCGAGCAGGACGACGAGCTCCGCCGAGTGGAGTTCGCAGTCGCGCTCGAGCCCAGCGACAACAAGCTACAGCTCGGGTGTGGAGGCTCGGTGCACGCTACCGTACGCTTCGCGGGGCGCACGGCGCACAGCGCGCGCCCGTGGCAGGGCGACAACGCCATCCACAAAGCCGCGGGCCTGCTCACCCGGCTGGCCGCTCTCGAGCCGGAGCGGGTCACGGTGGATGGCCTCGAGTGGGCCAACGTGACGTCGGCCACCCTCGCCTCCGGCGGTCGCGGTCGCAACGTGATCCCGGACACCTTCGAGCTGAACGTCAATCGACGCTTCGGTCCGGACCGAAGCCTCGACGTCGTGCTGCGGGAGATGACCGAGCTGTTCGGCCCCGAGCCCGAGGTGGTGTTCACGGACAAGAGCCCCGCGGCGCCTCCGCTGCGCGAGCACCCCCTGGTGCAGTCGCTCGCGGAGAGCGGCGTGCTGGCGGTGGAGCCCAAGCAAGCGTGGACGGACGTCGCTCGCTTCGCGGCGCTCGGCATCGCGGCGGTCAATTTTGGCCCCGGGGTCCAGGCTCAGGCTCACCAGCGCAACGAGTGGACGTCCGTCGATCAGCTCGAGGTCGGCCGGCGGATCCTGTGGACGTGGCTCGAGCGGATCGGAGCGCGGTGACCCGAGCCACCCGGCGGCTGGCCACGCTGGTGGCTACCCTCGCGCTCGCGGGCTGTGACACGCTGGGTCGCGCCGAGCCTGTCGCCGATGCTTCGGCGCCGGTTCCGCTGTCAGCCTCCCTGCTCGAGGCTACGGCCTTGGCGCGCGCGCTGACGGCGATCGAGAGCGAGCTGGGCAAGGAGATCGCCGCGCTCGAGCTAGACGTGCATCCCGACCGAGTCGTGCTTCAGGCGCGCGATCCGCACAACGAGGCCCGCGTGCTGCAGTACGTCTACCGGCACGACAAGCTCGAGCCGCCGCGCCCCGTACGCCTGCAAGGCAGCGGCACCCTGGAGGACAACCTGTTTCCACTGTCCGAGGCGCGCATCGATCGCATCCCGGAGCTGGTGAAGCGTGCGGTGATGGCGGTGGATGCCAAGCACGGCAAGCCCAGTCACGTGCTGCTACGTCGGAACCTGCCCCACGAGGTGGACGTGCGCTTCCGCATCTACGTCACGAGCCCCATCCGTAGTGGACACGTGGACGCCACCGCCGACGGCGAGCTCGCCGCTGCTGCACCATGACCCGGGACGCGCTGCGCGCGGGCTGCGCGGTGGTCGATACCCTGCGGGTGGACACGGACGGGAACCGTTGCGAGGAGTCGGCTGGCGTCGCGATCGAGGAGCCGCTCGAGATCCGGGTTTGTGGCGACACCCTGGGCGTGACGCTGCGCACCCCCGGTCACGACGTGGAGCTCGCGGCCGGCCTCCTGTTCGCAGAGGGTGTGATCGACGGCGTGGGGGACCTGGGCACGGTGACCCACTGCAGCCGCGGCGATGAGGACTCCCGTGGCAACGTGATCGACGTGACCCCGGCAGCCGGCGTGTCGCTGTCGATCGATGACGACCAGCGCCGCAGCTCGCTCACCACGAGCGCGTGCGGCGTGTGCGGTCGTCGCTCCATCGATTCGCTGCTCGAGGCGCGTGGCGTGGTCGAGAGCGAGCTGTGCTTTCCTCGGGAGGCCATCCTGCGCCTCTCGTCCGACCTGAGGGACTGGCAGACCGTGTTCCGCAGCACCGGCGGCGTGCACGCCGCGGCGGCGGCGACCCCAGCGGGCTTCGCCGTGGTTCGCGAGGACGTTGGCCGGCACAACGCGGTGGACAAGGTGATCGGACGCCTCCTGCTCGACGGTCTGCTCCCCGCCTCCTCCCTGGCGTTGTTCGTCAGCGGGCGCGCCAGCTTCGAAATCGTACACAAGGCGTGCTGCGCGAAGATCCCCCTGGTGGTGGCCGTCTCCGCGCCGAGCTCACTGGCGGTGGGGACCGCCGAGAGGCTCGGCGTGACGCTGGTCGGCTTCTCCCGTCAGGACGGGTTTCGGGTCTACACCCACGCCGGGCGAATCGGCTGACTCTCGTGATTTCGTGACGGGGCTGTAAGCCGCCGTGGGTGGGCTCGTTGTCTCAGGGCACGACACGGAGGACGGACCATGAACACGAAGCTTGCGACGATTGCTGGAATGATTGGGCTTTTCGCGGTGGGCTGCACCGGCAGCGCTTCGCACCCGGGCATGGCGAAGTCCCCCGAGGCGAGCTCCGCGCCGGGCACCGCGCCTGCGGAGTACGGGCCCGGCTACGGCGGCGAGGCCGAGGCACCTGCCGAGGATTCCGCGGGCGCCGCCAGCCCGCAGGCTCAGCAGGAGCGCTCGACGGACGCGGACAGCCGCCCCGGGCTCGGCACCCAGTGGGGCGAGAACCGCGAGAGCCGGGTGAGCAGCTCCCCCTTCTTCCGCGAGGCTCAGACCCCCTTCGCGGTCACCAAGCTCTTCTACAACGACCGGACCGGGGTCCAGGCGATGGCCCGCCGAGACGGTATCAGCTCCTTCAGCGACGGCTCCGCGCGGCTGTCGAACGGCGCGCTCACGGTTCGACTGCTCGACAGCTCCGGCCGACCGCTCGAGGGCTTCACCTCCGGGGGCACCACCCACGTGATTGGCGAGCACAACCAGCGCTACATCATCCAGATCAAGAACAACACCGGGGGGCGCTTCGAAGCCGTGGCCACCGTCGACGGCCTCGACGTCATCAACGGTCGGCGAGGAACCTTCGCGAACCGCGGCTACATCGTCGCCCCGTTCTCTACCGTGGAGATCGACGGCTTCCGCCGCAGCAGCGACACTGTCGCCGCCTTCCGCTTCGGCTCGGTCCGTGGCTCCTATGCCGCCCAGAAGGGCGATGACCGCAACGTGGGCGTCATCGGCGTGGCGTTCTTCCAGGAGCGCGGCTCCCGTTTCCCCTGGACCGACGAAGAGGTGAATCGCCGCCGCAACGCCGATCCCTTCCCCGGGCAGTTCGCCGAACCACCGGCCACGGCCTTTTGAACGACACCGCCTCCCGTGACAGGACAGGGTGGTCTTCGGACCACCCTGTCTTTTTTTCGTGCGCTCGCCGCGAGTCGCTCCTCTGATGCGACCATGACGCATCAGAGCGAGATCCAGACCGCGCTGGACGAGGCCGTGGCGCACGCGCGCCTCAGCGCCGAGGGCGAGCCCGCGACGTACATCCCCGAGCTGGCGAACGTAGACCTGGAGAAGACGAGCGCGGCGGTTCGCTCAGCCTCTGGCGAGCTGTGCGTCGCGGGAGACGCGGACAGCCACGAGTTCACGTTGCAGAGCTCCGCCAAGCTCGTGGTCTTGATCGGGCTGCTCGAGGAGCTCGGGCCGGACGCAGTCTTCCGGGTCGTGGGCAAGGAGCCGACGGGCGCGAGCTTCGCCTCGGTGGCCCGGCTCGAGACCCACGGACCCGGCCCCGCCAACCCGCTGGTCAACTCGGGCGCCATCGCGCTGTGCGGACAGCTCGCTGGAACCCTCGAGGATCGCTTGAGCTGGATCCAGCGCTGGGCAGCGCGCCTGTACGGTACCCGGGTCGCGCTCGACGAGACCGTGCTCGACTCGGAGCGCGCCACCGGGGATCGCAACCGCTCCATCGCGTACTTCCTGAAACACAATGGCGTGCTCCGCGGCAGCGTGGACGACACGCTCGAGATCTACTTCTCCCTCTGCTCGCTCTTCACTCGCGTGCAGCACGCCGCGCTCTTGCCCGCGCTGCTCGCGTCCGGCGGCCTCCTGCCCGGCAGTCGCGAGCGAGTCCTGCGAAGCGACACGGTCGCGCAGGTCGTCTCGCTGATGGCGACCTGCGGCATGTACGACGAGTCCGGCGCCCACATGGTCGCGACGGGGCTACCCGCGAAGAGCGGCGTCAGCGGCGTGATCGTCGCCGTCGCCCCGGGGCGCGCGGGTATCGCCGTTTCGAGCCCGCGGGTGAACGCGCGCGGCGGCAGCGTGCGCGGCCACGTGGTGCTCGGTCAGCTCTCCCGGGCCCTGGGCTGGCACTTCGCGCTACCGCTCCGCTGAGGCGTCAACCCGCCCGCCGGGTGCGCGCGCCGCGGCGCTTGCCCCCCTCCGGCACCAGCCGAACGACCGTGGCCAGACGCGCGGCGCCCCGCTGCTGGGCGGCCTCGAGCAGCTCGCGAGCATGGGCCCGCGCGCTCTGGGTGATCCGGGCACCCCCGAGGAGGCCCGCGAGCTCCTCGATGCGCTCGGACGGGTCGAGGCGGCTCACCCGCGTGATCGTGCGCCCAGCGTCTTGGACCTTCTCGACCCGCAGGTGCACGTCGGCGAACGCCGCGATCTGCGGCAAGTGCGTGACGCAAATGACCTGACGCGCAAGCGCCGCGCGGGCGAGCCTGTGACCGATCGACTCGGCGACGGCGCCGCTGACGCCCGCATCCACCTCGTCGAAGACGTACGTGGAGACGGCGTCGGAGGACGCCAGTACGCTCTTCAGCGCCAAGAGCACCCGCGACAGCTCACCGCCCGAGGCGACACGAACCAGCGGCGCCAACGGCTCGCCGCGATTGGCGGAGAACGACAGCTCCACGCGATCGAAACCCCGAGGCCCCAGACGAGTGGTGTCGGTCTCGATGTGCGCGTCGAGCCGCGCGCTGGGCATGTACAGCTCCGACAGCTCGCGCTCCAAGTCTCGGACGAGCCGCTGGCGTGCGCGCTGGCGCTGCTCCGACAGCTCCGCGGCCAGCCCGCGGGCCCGCGAGTCGAGCTCGGCGACTCGCTCCGCCAGCTCGGCGATGCGGCCCGTCACGCCCGACATGCCGTCGAGCTCCGCGCCGAGCTGGGCCCAGCGCTCCGGCAGACACTCGGGCGCGAGCCGGTGCTTCTCCGCTACGCGCTCGATGGCGTTCACCCGAGCCTGCACACGCTCGAGTTCGCCGGGCTCGAGCTCCACGTCCTCCGCCAGCCTGCTGGCGTGACGCGCGGCCTCGACGACGGACACGCGCGCGGCGTCGAGCTCGCGACCGAGCTCGACGAGGCGCTCGGACTGGCTCGCGCCGCTCTCGGCGGTGCGTGCCAGCCGAGTCAGCCGATCGGCGATGGAGTCGTCCGAGTCGTACAGCGTGTGTCGCGCGTCCGCGGCGAAGCTCTGCCAGTGCGCCGCGCTCTGGAGCAGCTCGAGCCGCGCTGCGAGCGCGGCGTACTCGCCTGGCTGCGGGTCCAGCTCGACTAGCTCGTCGAGCTGATGCCGGAGCAGCTCTTCGCGACTCGCGGCCTGCGCGGCGAGCGTGCTCGCTTGGCCGAGGTCATGCTCCGCGTCGCGTAGCGCGTGCCAGACCTGCGAGTAGGCCGTCACGCTCCCCTCGAGGCCAGCATAGGCGTCGAGCAACTCCCCGTGCCGCCCAACCGCCGTCAGCGAGTGGTGCTCGTGCTGACTGCACACGTCGATGATGCCCGAGCCCAGCTCGGCGGCGGCAGCTCTGGGCACCAGCTGCCCTTGCACCAAACAGCGACCCCGCCCACTACGCATGACCACGCGCTGCAGCACCAACGCGGCCGCGTCACCGCTCGGGAGCCCGTGTGCTTGCAGTGACTCCTCCGCGCGGTGCAGCACCGCTCCAGACAGATCGAGCTGCGCGTCGATGATGGCCTGAGTCTCCCCCGCTCGAACCAAGTCCGCGCGCCCGCGCGCTCCGCGCAGCAACGTCAGCGCGTCCACGATCAGCGACTTGCCGGCGCCGGTCTCTCCGGTGAGCACGGTCAGGCCGGCGCCGAGCTCGAGGGTGAGGTCGGAGGCGAGGGCCAGACCGCGGATCCTCAAATACGAGATCATGCGTTCAGTAATACTCAATTACTGAACATCAAGCCAGTGTCCGTAGCTATTTACTCGTAATTGCTAGGAATTTGCAAATGGGGGCGCGGAACGCCTTGAGTATTCCTGCGGGGCTCCTACGCTCCCTGCCGTGTCGTCGTTCGAGACCGCGATCCGCGAGCTGGACCGGCTCAACGCCGAGGACCCGACGACGGTGCTGGTAGAGGGCCAGCGTCGGCCGCGGCAGCTGGTACACGCCGAGTGGCTGAGCGGCTGGGTGGAGCGCCTCGATCCAGAGGCGTCCGAGGCGCTGCGCCTCGCCGCGCGCGCGCAGCACCTGATGCGCTTCCGTATTCCTCGGGACGACTTCCCGGAGGGTCGCACCGGCTACCTGGAGTGGCGCAAGGCAGCAGCGCGCTTCCACGCCAGCGAAGCGGAGCAAGTGCTGGCGCGGGCCGGCTACGACAAGCGCGTCATGGCGGAAGTGCGCCGCATCATCCTCAAGCAGGGGATCAAGCAGTACCCCGACGTGCAGACCATGGAAGACGCGTTGTGCCTGAGCTTTCTCGAGCGCGAGCTCGCCGTCTTCGCGGCCAAGCACGACGAGGACAAGGTCGTGCACATCCTGCTCAGCACCTGGAAGAAGATGAGCGAGCGCGGGCAAGAGCACGCGCTGGCGCTGAAGGCGAGTTTGCCACCGGCCCTCGGCGCGCTCCTCGACCGGGCGTTGGCGAGCGAGGGCTAGCCAGTGCCGGAGCTGTGCCTCGACGGCTTGGTTGGTCCCACCCACACGCACGCAGGGCTCGCGAGCGGCAACCTCGCGGCGCAGCGCCACGCGGGCGAAGTGTCCAACCCGAAGCGCGCCGCGCTCGAGGGGTTGACCAAGCTCCGCCACATGCTGGCACTGGGAACGACTCGAGGTGTACTTCCCCCGCAGCCTCGCCCCGCGGTGCAGGTGCTGCGCAGGTTGGGGTTCGAAGGCTCGGACGAGCGCGTGATCGAGCGCGCTGCGCAGGAGCCCGGCCTGCTCACGCTGGTGAGCAGCGCATCCTCCATGTGGGCGGCCAACGCCGCAACGGTGATTCCATCCTGCGACTCGCGCGACGGGCGGCTGCACTTGGTGGTCGCGAACCTCGTGGCTCAGTCCCATCGTTCGTTCGAAGCAGAGACGACCGAGCGGGTACTCTCGGCCATATTCCAGGACGCGACCCTGTACGCCGTGCACCCGCCGCTGCCAGCGGCTGCCCACTTCAGTGACGAGGGCGCGGCCAACCACCTGCTGCTGCACTCGAGCCGCGCCCGGATTCACGTGTTCGGTTGGGGCCGGAGCGCGCTTGGCGACGCAGCCAAGCCGTCACGACACTCGGCTCGGCAGACCCTCGAGGCGAGCGCCGCCGTGGCGCGCATGGGGCTGCTCGAGCCGTCGCGGCTCCTGTTGTGGCAGCAGGCACCCGAAGGTATCGACGCCGGAGCGTTTCACAGCGACGTGCTCGCCGTCGGCAACGGGAGCGTCCTGCTCCTACACGAGGCCGCCTTCGTCGACGTCGATGCCTTCGCCGGGTCGCTGTCGCAGCGACTGGGCGCCGAGCTCAGCGTCGTGCTCGCGCGTTCGCAGGAGCTGTCGCTTCGGGATGCGGTGAGCAGCTACGCCTTCAACTCGGAGCTGGTCAGGACCACCGACGGTGCGCTGGTCATCGTGGCCCCGGAAGAGAGCCGCGACTGCGCGGCGGCCCACGCGTTCTTGCAGCGAGCCCGCGAGGAGTGCGAGCTGGCTCGGGAGATCGCGTTCGTCGGGGTGAGCGGCTCGATGAAGAACGGCGGCGGACCTGCCTGCCTGCGCCTGAGGCTAGAGCTGACGGAGGCGGAGCTCGCAGGACTCGCGAGCGACGTGGTGCTGAACGACGCGCGCCTGTCCGCGCTTCAGTCCTGGGTGGAGAGACACTACCGGGACCGGATGAGGGTGACGGATCTCGCCGACCCCGCCCTCTACCGCGAGAGCTTGGACGCGCTCGACGAGCTGACCGGGCTCTTGGGGCTCGGCGCGGTGTACGACTTTCAGCGCTCGCCATGAGCGTGCTCGGCGGCTACCTGCTCGCTGAGCGCCTGGGCGGTGGCGCCACGGGCACGGTCCATCGCGCGCAGAGTCCCAGCGGGACTTCGGTCGCCATCAAGCTGCTCCACGACGACGGCTGGGTGGCGCCCAACGCATGGCCCGCACTGCTCTCGCTTCGGCATCCGAACTTGATGCAGGTCCACGAACTCTCGCTGTCGGGGTCACCTCGCTACGTCGTTCTGGAGCTGTGCGAAGGCTGCGACCTCGTCAGCTTCGTGCGGGGCCACAGCGAGCCGGCGCCTGACGAACGCGAGCCGAGCCGCTCGCTGCCGCTGGCCTTCGGCCAGACGGTGCAGGCGCCCGGACGCAGTCGCTTCACGAGCCCCGGGCCCCGGGGCTACGACCGCTTGCGCCGGAGTCTCCCGCAGCTCGCTGGCGCCCTCGGCGAGCTCCACCGCAATGGGCTGGTCCATCGCGACGTGAGGGCGGACAACGTGCTGGTGTGCGCGGGGCGAGTGGTGCTCATCGACTATGACCACGTGTGCTTCAGCGGTCAGCCGGTTTCGCCATCGGCACGGACCGCCTGCGTGACGAGCATGGCCCCAGAGCAGGTATCCCACGACGCGCCCCACGCGGCGTGGGACGCCTACGCGCTCGGGGTGCTCTTGTTCCGCGCGCTGACCGGCGAGTCCCCGTTCGCGGGCAACGCTCAGGAGGTGCTGCTTCGCAAGCGCACGGTGGGGGCGCCGCCACCGAGCCTGCTCCTGCCCGACGTCCCGCGAGAGCTGGACGCCTTGTGCAGCGCTCTGCTCCGCACCGATCCGGCGCGCCGAGCGTCGGTAGGCGACGTCGCCGGGTACCTCGGCTGACGAGGCTCGAACTCGCGCCGCGTCGGCGGCGACGCGCGACTCGGTGCTCGACCGAGGGCACCTGCGTCGCTCGTGACGCAGGTGCGCCGCGCTTTGAGCGGTTCGCGCTTGGCGCGTGTCTTGCGAGAACGAGCGCAATGATGACTTCCAGAGCTCTTGCGTTGATGGTCTGGGTTTGCGGGCTGGGTTTGGCGGCCTGCGGAAGCGATGACGACGGGAACCTCGGGGGCGGCAGCGGAGGCGCCGCCGGCGGGTCGGGCGCCGGCGGAAGCGGGGGAGCCGCCGGCAGCAGCGGAAGCGCGGGCGCGGCGGGGACCGCGGGCGCTGCAAACCTCGACTGTCGCGAGTGCGCTCAAGACGAATGCGGCGGACAGCTGACGGCGTGCCTGGCAGACCTCGCGTGCAAGGGCTGCCTCGCCAATCCGAACCGCCCAGAGTGCCAGCAGAGCACGCTGCACGCCGAGGTGTGCCTGTGCTCTGCCGCCGAGTGCGGGGACCGCTGCAAGTCGGGCCGCTGCGGCTGAGCCGGAGCGAGCCGAGGCGAAGTGTTTGGCCCGGTTCCGCGCCCTTCCCTGGTAGGCTGCGGGCCAACCGTGGCGTTCGTCTGTTCCGAGTGCGGTCGCAGCTATCCGGCTCCGGGGTTCTGTACCGAGGACGGCGGAGGACTGTACGACAACGCGTTCAGTCCGCTGGCAGGACAGCAACTCGGCAGCTATCGCATCGCTCGGTTGATCGGCCAAGGCGGCATGGGCGAGGTGTACCTCGGGGTCCAGCCGGAGATCGGCAGCCGCGTCGCGATCAAGCTGCTCGCGATCGATGCGGCTCGCTCACCCACCGTAGTGGAGCGCTTCTTCGCCGAGGCGCGCGCGGTCAACGTCATTCGACACGAAGGGATCGTCAGCATCCTGGATCTGGCACGCTCGCCGGACGGTCGCCCCTACATCGTGATGGAGTTCTTGGACGGCGCGCCCTTGGCGCAGGTGTTCGAGGACCACCGACCCATGCCCCTCGGCGCGTTGATGCAGATCGCCATCTGGGTGCTGGGCGCGCTCGGCGCAGCTCACGCGCAGGGCATCACCCATCGCGATCTCAAGCCGGACAACGTGTTCGTCACCACCCTCGGTCGCGTCAAGCTGCTCGACTTCGGCATCGCCAAGCTCAAGCCGGAGCTGGGGGGCGTGAGCGAGGCGACCCGCACCGGAGCCTTGCTGGGCACGCCGTTCTACATGTCCCCGGAGCAAGCGCGTGGTGCGCCGCTGGATCATCGCTCGGATTTGTACTCACTCGGTGTGATCTTGTTCGAGGGCGTCACCGGGACGCGCCCCTTCTCTGCCAGTAGCCTGTACGAGCTGCTCCGGCAGCAGATCGAGGCGACGCCGCCTCCGGTTCGCTCGCTGCGCCCGGACGCACCGGCGGCCCTCGAGGCAGTGATCGCCCGCGCGCTCGAGAAGGATCCGTCGCATCGCTATCAATCCGCCGAGGAGCTCGTGCACGCGCTGCAGCAGCTCTTGCCCTTCCTACCCAAGGACAGCTTCGCGACGCTCACGGGGCGGCCCTCCCCCCACGCGGCCCTGGTGCCGAGCCCGCTCATCGGTGCGACCACCGGCGGGGCCGGCTACTCAGCGACCCTGCCCGAGCGGCGACCGGGGCTCACGGTGACCGCCGCCCCGCCCTCGCGACGCATCGGCGCGTGGGTGTGGGTCTTGGGCGCATCGCTGCTGACCGCGCTCGTGGTGGGCGCGCTCGGACTCACCGCGCTCTTCGTGTTCGGCGATCGGGACACCATCACCATCGTGGAGGCTCCGGCGCCCGACCCCGCCGACGAGTCTCGAGCGCCCGGCACCTCCACCCCCTCGTCAGCCGGCGTGCTCGATCTGAAGCGCTTCGACGCGGTCGCCTACCTGCCACGAGCCACCGAGCTCGCCCGCGGGACGATGGCGGACTCGGAGCTCACGAACCTGACCGTCAGCTCGCCGCTCGACAGCGGCTTGGTGGATCTGTCCGACGAAGGTACGGTGGTCTACTCGTTTCGTTCCCCCAAAGCATCCACCGAGTCCATGGGCGCCTGCGCGGTGTGGGTGAGCATGAGCGAGTCGGGACCGCAGGTCAGCGCTCCCCCCATGGCGAGCTGTCTGTCGGGTGCGGTGCGTCCACCGCGCTGCAGCGTGCGTCAGGTCCTTCAGCGGGCCCGCATGCGGGCAGCAGGCGCGACGTTGGTCTACGGCGCCGGAGGCTGGTCCGTCGTGGACGAACACGGCGACATGCCAAAGCTCGTGCCGGATGGGTGCTAACCAAGGGTCCCGGCGCAGCGGGGGGTCTCGCGACACGCTAGTTTCCCCCGGGCCCTTGACGCCGAGTCCCCCTTTCCCGCGAGGCTCAATTGACCGACAATGGGCGATACTCCCCACGATGGACGAGCTACCCACCGTTCCGCCGGATGCCGTGATGGCCACCGAGTCCGCGAAAGTGATCGCGTGCGGGCTGACGGATCGCGGACTGGTTCGCAAAGCGAACGAGGACGCCTTCTTGATCGCCGAGCTCAGCCGCTCGCTGGAGGTTCAGCAGTCGAGCCTGCCCGAGTCCGAGCTCCACTGGCTGGCGGGTGGCTCGGCCGGCAGGCTGCTCGTGGTCGCGGACGGCATGGGAGGACAGGGCGGCGGAGACGTGGCGAGCCGCGTGGCGATCAGAGCCATCGCGGACTACGTCTCGAGCGTGATGCCCTGGGCGGCCAGACACGCACAATCCCTGGAGCAGTCGCCGCGGGCGTCGCTGCCGGGCGTGCGCCAGCAGCTGTCCACCGCGCTGGCCACCAGCAACCTCGAGGTCCGGGAGGCGGCCGTGCTCCCGGGAGGGACGCCCAACATGGGCACGACGCTCACCATGGCCTACCTGCTATGGCCGCGCATGTACGTTGCCCACGTCGGCGACAGCCGCTGCTACATCTTGCGCAACGGCCTCTTGGCGCGGCTGACGACGGATCACACCGTGGCCGAGCAGATGCGCGCACAGGGGTTTGCCCCGCTGGAGGCCAGCTCGCCCCTGCATCACATCCTATGGAACGCGCTGGGCACCAGCGAGGACGAGCTGGTCCCGGAGGTACACAAGATGCCGCTGGAGCTCGGCGACACCATCTTGCTCTGCACCGACGGACTGAACAAACACGTGGAAGACGACGAGATCACCGGGGTGCTCCGCGACGCGGCCGACGCCAGCGCTGCCTGTGAGCGCTTCGTGCAGATGACGCTCGACCGCGGCGCGACGGACAACGTCACCGTGCTGGTCGCCCGAGTCCTGAAGGGCGACTAACGGGGTCGTGCGCGCCGCGCCGTTTCCGCGCCGGACCGACAAGGAAAGCGTCCCCCACGAGCTCGACGGACACGGGGAGTCGTCGACTGCGTACGCTCGTCGGTCGGGGCTCAGGGCTTTCGCTCGGGCGGGATGAGGGACTCCCGGAAGGAGCCGGGCAGCTTCTCCGCGAGCTTCTCCTCGAGCAGCGCGAAGTCGAAGCGCTCCGGCCGATGGCCCTCGGGCTGCGCCGCGATGTCGAACACCGCGGAGCGCGCCGCTTGCTGGCGCGGTGGCTCGAGTTCGAGCCGCTCACCCAGCACACGCAGCGTGGCCAGCTCGGCCGCGTTGACGACCCCGTCGAGCTTCGCGAGCCAATTGGCGAACGCGAAGGTCAGCGCGCGCTCCCAGCGGTTCATCTCGGCGATGTCCACGTCTTCGAGCTGGATGCCCTCGGCGGCCGCGCGCTCCACCCGCGAGAGTTCTTCGCCGTCGACGCCGCACGCGCGGGCCGCCCGCATGAGCCCGGCGACCTCCTCCTTTCGCATGCGGCCATCCGCCCACGCCACCGCCGTGATCGCCAAGAACGCGCTCGCTGGAAGTCGAGTTGCCATACCGGCCAGACTAGAGGCAATGCAGCCGGGAGGAAACCCCCGGCGCTCAGCGCTGGGGGATCCCCGGCGGGGGGAACTGCCGGCAGAGTTGCTCCACCTCGCCCGCGACTCGCGTGATGGTGGCCGGATCGTCGGGTGCGCACAGGACCTGATCCATCCAGTCGGCGAGGCGGCGCATCTCGTCCGCCCCCATCCCGCGGCTGGTGATGGCGGGCGTGCCGATGCGAAGCCCCGAGGGATCGAAGGGCTTACGGGGATCGAACGGGATCGAGTTGTAGTTGGCGACGATGCCCGCGCGATCCAGCGCCTGGGCGGCGACCTTGCCCGGGATGTTCTTGGGCGTGAGGTCGAGCAGCAAGAGGTGGTTGTCCGTGCCGCCGGTGACCAAGCTGACCCCCTTGGCGAGCAGCGCCTCGCCCAGCACCTTGGCGTTGTCCACGACGGCGCGAGCGTAGGCTTCGAAGGCCGGCTGCTGCGCTTCGAGCGCAGCCACGGCGATGCCCGCGGTCGTGTGGTTGTGCGGCCCGCCCTGCAGCCCGGGGAAGACCGCGCGATCGATGGCCTTGGCGTGCTCAGCGTCGCACAGGATCATGCCGCCGCGCGGTCCCCTCAGGGTCTTGTGGGTCGTGCTGGTGACCACCTTGGCGATGCCGATCGGCGAAGGGTGGACTCCGGCGGCGACCAGCCCGGAGATGTGCGCAATGTCAGCGCACAGGATCGCGCCCACCTCGTCCGCGATCTCTCGGAACTTGTCGAACTCGATGATGCGCGGGTACGCCGTGGTTCCGCACCACATGATCTTCGGCTTGTGCTCCCGCGCCAGGCTCCGCACCTGGTCGAAGTCGATGCGGTGGTCGTCCCGACGTACGCCGTAGGCGTGGCTCTGGAAGTACTTGCCGGTGATGCTCACGTTCCAGCCGTGCGTGAGGTGCCCACCGGCGGGCAGCCCGAGCCCCATGATGGGATCCCCAGGCTGACAGAACGCAAGATAGACCGCCAGGTTCGCGGGACTGCCGCTATAGGGCTGCACGTTCACGTGGTCGGCGCCGAACAGAGTCTTGAGCCGCGCGCAGGCCAGCTCCTCCACCTGGTCGATGATCTGCTGACCCTCGTAGTATCGCTTGCCGGCGTAGCCCTCCGAGTACTTGTTCGTGAGCACCGAGCCGGACGCTTCGAGCACCGCGCGGGACACGTAGTTCTCACTCGGGATGAGCCGGAGCTTGACCGTCTCGCGCAGCTCCTCGGCGGCGATCAGGCGGGCGATCTCGGGGTCACGCTGGGCGAGCGGCGGGTCGTGCAAAGTAGCCATGGGATGTTGGCCGGGTCTTAACGCAGCTCGGCAGCGCTGACGACCTTCGCCGGGGCTCGGGGCAGATCTCGGGGCCCTCGGGGGTTCGCCGTTCGGTGGGGCGGACCTCGGGCTGGGCGCGCTGCCTTCAAGATGAGACAACCATTGATGAAATCGGGTAGACTTGGCTTTCCGGCTCCAGCTCTCGACGCGGTCGGGGCTCGGACTACACTCGCGCCGCCCATGGCCAACGGGGATCAAAAACCTCTGACGGCGCCCAGCAGCCCGCCCCCCGACCCGGCAGACGCCGGCGGCTCGGACGCGGGCGCACGCAGCCGCGCCGCGTCGCGACTGAGCGGGATGCCCGCGGCCCCCGAGGCGGAGGACGACGACAGCGCGCCGCCGAGCATCCCCAGCGCAGCCTCGCTCAAAGAGGGGTCCATCTTGAGCGTCTCGGCGCCGGAGCTCGCGCCGGTGACCACGCCATCCGCCGTCCTCCCGGGTCACATCCTCGCGGACCGCTACGAGGTGGAGGCGGTCATCGGCGAGGGCGGCATGGGCATCGTCTACCGCTGTCGGGACCTGGCCACGGATCAGCAGGTCGCGCTCAAGCGCGTGATTCCGCCGGAGAGCAAGCTCGCGGCGGAGTACGTGATGTGGTTCTACAAGGAGGCCCGCGCGCTGGCGGCTCTCGACCATCCCTGCATCGTGCGAGCACGCGACTTCGGGCAGCTTGCTGATGGCACGCCGTACCTGGCGATGGATCTGGCGGACGGTATCTCGCTGCACGATCTGTCGCAGGTCCCCAATCAGTTCGAGCTGATCTGGTCGGTGGTCGATCAGATCCTGGGCGCGCTGGCCCACGCACACGCGCGCGGCATCATCCACGGGGACTTGAAGCCATCCAACGTGTTGGTGGAGGAAGTCCCAGGGGAGCCGCCCAAGGTTCACATCCTGGACTTCGGCCTGGCCTGGCTGAAGCAAGACCCCCACGATGAGCGGCTCGACGGCGCCAAAGCGCTGGAGTTCGCGCCCCACGCCGGGGCCGGCACCCCCGGCTACATGGCGCCGGAGCAAATCCAGCACGAGATGCACCACGTCTGCGGCGCGACGGACCTGTATGCGCTTGGCTGCATCTTGTACAAGCTGCTCTCCGGACGCAGCGTCTTCACGGGGGATCCGAAGGAGCTCCTGCGCCTTCACGCGTTCGACAAGATCCCCGAGCTCAAGCTGGCGATCGCCGCGCCGCCGGGCGTCGGCGCCGCGGCCCATCGCCTGCTCGCCAAGCGACCGTGGGATCGCTGGGAGTTCGCGGCGGAGGCACGCGGCGTCTGGGCACAGTGGCGTCCGAGCCCAGACACGAACCCCGCGGCCTATGTGTTCCCCAAGCTACCGCGCTACGACCGACCCGCCGCGCCCACGACGCGCCAGACCGGGGGACCGCGCGGGTCCGCGCCGGAGCTGCGTCCCGCACAGCAACGATCGACGGGCCTGCTGAGCATCCGCCAGAGTCCGTTGGTCGGCCGGGACGACGTCAAGCGCACGCTGCGCGAGGCCTGCGACGAAGTGATCGAGAGCGTGGGCGCCCCCCACCGCCTCGTGATCCTGGTCGGCCCCGCGGGCGTGGGTAAGAGCCGCATCGCCGAGTGGCTGTGCGAGGTGGTGCACGAAGAGGGCACGATCATCCCGCTGCGCGCGCGCTACCGCCCGATCCGGAGCCCCCTCGACGGCATGCTCGGCGGCGTGACCCAGTACTTCAACTTCGAGCGTGCGGAGCGGGACACGATCGAGAAGAGCCTGCTCTCACGCTGGAAGGTCGGGACCGACGACAAGAACGGGCGCGCCTGGGTGGCCGGCGCTGCCGAGTGGATCCGGCCGCTGCCCGCCGACAAGCCCGTCGGTCCAACCGGGATCCGCTTCACCCTGGACACCCTCGAGACTCGGCGCTTGGTGATTCGCTACACGCTCCGCCGAATCGCCCGCGGGCGGCCCCTCTTGTTCTTCATGGACGACCTGCACCACGCCAGCGAGACGACCTTCGACGGCCTGCTGCGCATCCACCGTGAGGAGCCGGACCAACGCATCGTGATCGTGGCCACCGTGCGCTCCGAGGACGTGCAGCTCGGCACACCGGCGGCCGAGCGACTCCGAGCGCTGCGGGAAGAGATGAACGGCATCGTGGTGGACGTGAAGAGCATGGATGCGGAGACCACCGCGTCGTTGCTCCGCGCCTCGCTGCCCCTGGAGGACGCCGCGGTCCAAGAAGCAGCCCGCCGCAGCCGCGGCAATCCGCTGTTCGCTCTGCAACAGCTGCACGCCTGGGCGCTCGCTGGGAACATGAAGATCTCGAGCGGCGTGTACCGAGTCCCGGACGACGTGCTCAGCGTCAGGCCGCAGACGACCGCGGAGCTGTGGGACAGTCGCGTCTCCGCCATGCCCGAGCAGCATCGCCTGGCGGCCTACGCGGTGGCCACGCTAGGTGCGGACATCCGGCGCGGCTCATTGCACACCCTGCTCACGGTCTTGGGTCTGCCCGCCGACGACGCCATCGTCAGCCTGCAGAACGCCGAGATCATCCTGCCTCGCGGCTCCGGACGCTACCAGTGGCCCCACGCGCTGCTGCAGGAACACTTGCTCAGCAGCTTGATGGCGCGACCCGACGCGAAGGCCATCTTCGTGGCAGCGGCGGATGCCTTGGTGCACCACCCAGCCTCGGCGACCCGGCGAATCGTGCGGCAACGGGTCGCCAATCTGCTCTACGCCAGCGAGCCCGACGGGGCCGCCGCGCTGCTGTTCGCCTTCCTCGACACGGCTTGGCTCGGCGCTCGCGAACCCCTGGCCACCCTGGGCGATCTGGAGCTGCTCAAGGGGCACCTACAGGGTCGCTCCCTGGCGCTCAAGCATCGCTGGCAGGCCGAGGCCCTGAGGCATCTCGGGCGAGCGGACGAGGCGACGACCCACGCCGAAATCGCGCGCGAGCGCTTCGAGGAGCTGGGTGACGAAGAGAACCTGGCGCAGACCCTGCGGTTGCTCGGCCACCTCTCGAGCGAACGGGGGACCAGCGCCGAGGGAGTCGCGCTGGTGGAGGCGGCGCACGAAATCTTCACGCGACTCGGACACGTTCTCGGCCAGGCGCAGTGCGAAGCCGTGCTCGGTGAGATCGAGTACTTGCTCGGCAACTACGAGCGAGCGCGCGAGGTCGTCACCGCCGGCGAGTCCCACTTCGCCCTGCTGTCACAACCCCTCGGCCGAGGGCAGTGCCTCTTGCTCCTCTCCTGGCTCGAGCACTCCGAGGGTGTGACGGAGCGCGCCCAGCGGCTGACCCTCGAGGCACGCTCCGAGTTCGAGCGAGCGGGCTATCGCCTGGGCATCGCGCAGGCGGACGTGTCGCTGGCTCACGTGGAGCATCGCATGATGAACTTTCACAGCGCTGAGGTCGGCGCCAAGGACGCGCTCGGCGCCTTCGAGCCACTGCGCAATCCTCGCGGCCAAGCGGGGTCCGAGCGGCTGCTGGCCATGGTCGGTATCGACACGGACGATCTGGACATGGGTGAGCTACACGCCACCCGCGCCCTGGAGATCTACACCCAGATGGGCGATCCCTGGGGCCTGCTCGAGGCGACGGTGCTGCTCGCGCAGGTCGCGCTCGCGCGTCGCGACGTTGATGGCGCAGCCCAGCTACTGGAGCGAGCGGCGGCGTATCAGATCCAGGAAGCCGAACCGCGACAGCACTTCTTGCTCACGCGAGCGTGGCTGGAGTGGGCACAGGGAGAAGCCGACAAGGCCTTCGAGTCCCTCGAGGCGGCAGCGGACGTGTTCGGAGCGCGAAGCCGCGCGGGTGACCACACCCCGCACCTGCTGGCGCGGCTCTCGAGGCTACCGCTGCCGGAGCACGCACGGCTGCGCATCGAGGCTTGGCGCTCTGCGTCGAGCGAGCGCTCGCGGCGGCTGGCGGGCTGAGCTCACTCCTCGTCAGGTTCGCCCGACTCTGCCGTGAGCGACAGCGACGCCGAGTTGATGCAGTAGCGCAGCCCTGTCGGGCGCGGGCCGTCGTCGAACACATGCCCCAGATGCGCCTCGCAGCGGGCGCACTTCACCTCCACGCGACGCATGCCGAAGGAGCGATCTTCGTCGGTCTCCACCGCGTCGTCGGACAGGGGCTGCCAGAAGCTCGGCCACCCGCTGCCCGACTCGTACTTGGTGTCCGAGTCGAACAGCGGCAGCCCGCAGCACGCGCAGCGATAGGTGCCCTTCGCCTTCTCGTTCCAGTAGCGGCCCGTGAACGCGCGCTCGGTGCCCTTCTTGCGGGTGATCTCGTACTGCTCGGGCGTCAGCTCCCGCTTCCAGTCTTCGTCGGGTTTGTCGATCTTGGTCATGTCAGCGCGGCGTGGGATAGGGTTCGCAGAGGCTGCCCTCGACTGCGCCTTGGATGCTGGCGCTGAGCGACACCTGCCCGGACGTGATTTGCTGGATCTCGAACACGCCGCCGCCCGTGGCGCTCGGCAGCGCGGGCGAGGCGAGGTACGGGCCGAACCAACCCGCCGAGACGTCCAGACACTTGCAGGAGCCTCCAAGCTTCGACGCGAAGCTGAACAGCCGAACCTCGTTCTGCTGCAGCGCTTGCAGAACCTGGCCGTAGTTGTGCTGAATGCTCACGCCGTTCTGCGTCCCCGGCCCCTGCCAAAAAGTGTCGTCCGTGGTGTGGATGATGAGGCGCTGCACCGTACCGCTCGGACGCCACGGGAAGTCCACGGCGGCGGTGTAGAGGGCGTCCAGGCTGTTCTCCGGCCAGGTGTTGTTCTGATTGCCTCCGGCCACTTGCTGGTTGCTCGCGGTGAACGAGCTCCAGGTCTGAAAGTCCGCCTTGAGCGCCGCCACGCTCGAGTACGCTTGCTTCCCGTTCATGAACAGCACGTCGTCCACGAACACCACCAGGCCGTAGCGCGGGGGCGAGGGCAAGCCGAGCGCCTGCGCCGCCTGATCGACGGCCTCGATCTCGCTGGCCAGCTTGGACAGGAACGGCCCCATGGACGTGGACACGTCCATCACGAAGACCACGTCCACGCTCTCCTGGCACACCTCGACGGCGCCGTCCCCGCCCGTGCCCGCGTCCACGCCGATCGAGCCACCGACGCCGATGCCCCCGCCGCCCGTGCCGCTGCTCGCGCCCGTACCGCCGCTCGCGCCGGTACCCGTGCTCCCGCCCGCGCCAGAGTCGCCCCCGGAGTTGGCGCTGCACGCGCCCAGACCGACGCTCAGGAGGACCACGAGACCCATGCGCCACGCCATGGACGAAAGCTGTCCGCGACCCGACCGTGAGTCAAGCGCGACCGGCCGGCGCGCCCGCCGCGCGGTCAGCTCGCGAGCACCTTGGACATCATCAGCATGGCTACCGAGACGCTCACGAGCACGAGCATGAACAGGATGGCCGCCGCGATCTGGACGACGAACGCGCGGCTGAGCTGGCCGAGCGCCTCCATCAGCAGGGTGATGTCCTGCCCCGTCGTGGACACGACCTTGGAAAGCGCGGTGCTCGCGCGAGTGAGCAGGATCCCGAGCAGGACGTTGAAGCAACCCGAGGGCACCAGGAACAGCAGGGTGGAGAGCTCTACGGATCCGAACGCCGCCCCGAGCGCGGCGAGGAGCTGCATGGCGCCGCTCACCGCGCACAGGATCCCGAAGATCCGGGCACGGTGAGCGCACTGGCCGATGATCAGGTTCTCGCTCTGAGAGAACTCGTACTGGGTCACGGACGGGTCCGCGAGGGGGCCGGCCGAGTCGGGTCCGCGAGGCTCGCTGCTGCCCACCAGGTCCGCCATGTCCGCCTTTTACCACGCGGAGCCTCGCGCCGACCCGATCCCTCGAGGCATTCCGCCCGGGGACGAGACCGTCTCGCTAGGGAATGTAGCGACCGGCGTGCGTTTCTGGCACAATCGCACCATGCGGACAGGTCGCGCGCTCTGGGTCGTTGCTGCCTTGTTGGTGGGTTGTACCAACGACTACGATGATTTCTCCTTCGCCCCGGACGACGCCTCCGCCGGCGGCTCGGCGGGCATCGGTGGCGGAACGACCGGAGGGAGCGGCGGGACGGGCGCGACCGGCGGCACCGGCGGCGCGACCGGCGGCACCGGCGGCGCGACCAGGCACCGGCGGCGTCGGTGGGCATGGGCGGTATGCCGGAGCGGGGCGGCGCGATCGCGGCGGCACTGGCGGCGCGACCGGCGGCACCGGCGGCGCGACCGGCGGCAATCCGGCGGCGACCCGGCGGCACTGGTGGGGACCGGCGAGCACCTGGCGGCGCCGGCGGGCACCCGGCGGCGCGACTGGTGGTACCGGCGGCGCGACCGGCACCGGTGGCGCGACCGGCGGCACCGGCGGCGCGACCGGCGGCACCGGTGGCGCGACCGGCGGCACCGGCGGCGCGACCGGTGGCACCGGCGGCGCGACGGGGCTCGACTGCAGCACCTTCCCGAACAACGCGCAGAGCTTCACCGTGCAGGGTCAGACCCACTGCTACTGGGCCGTCACCACGGCCGCCAATTACGCGACCGCCACCACGGCATGTGAGACCGCTGGCGGCTACCTGGTGACGATTCACTCCGCGCAAGAGAACACCTTCGCGCGCGCGCTCACTACGGGTGAGCCCTGGATCGGGCTGCGCCGCACGATCCCGAGCGGCCCCTGCAACGCCGGGGCGTACAGCTGGGTCACCAACGAGCCGACCCCGTACACCAACTGGGTACCGGGGCAACCCAACTGCGGCGGCGGTGGTGGCGCGCAAGGAGTGCGCTTCGCTGCCAGTGGAGCGTGGGAAGACAGCGGAGCGAGCAACACGCGGCCGTACATCTGCGAGGCCGGACCGCTGTTCAACTGACCTCGCCGAGCCACCTGGCCGGGGCGTGCCGGCTCACGGCAGCCATGCGCTGACCCGTTCCTGGGTCGGCGCCGCACGTGAAGGAGTCCGGGCGCTGGGGCCGCGGGCGTAGCCCGTGTCGCCACGCTCGATTCCTGAGCCCGATGCCTTGACAATGGCCGCGGCTGCTTCATTATCAGTCGAATGAGAAGTAATTATCTCGTTTCGCTACTTTTCCTGGGGTTGATGGGCTGCTCCGCGCCCCAGGGCGGTCCGGAGCCCCTACAGGGCGTCGTCGAGCTGGAAGAGCGCACGCTGGCCTTCGAGCTGCCGGGAAAGGTCGCGTCGGTTCGGGTCCAGCGGGGCGATCGGGTGACCCAGGGCCAGCTGCTGGCCGCCCTCGAGCAGTCCCTCGAGTCGTCTCAGCGGGCGATCCGCGCGGCTGAGGCCGACGTCGCCCAGGCCCAGGTCTCGGTCGTGGAGAGCGGCACCCGAAGCGAGGAGATCCGGGCGGCCCGGGCGCGCGCAGCCGCGGCCAAGTCCCGGGAGGAGCAGCTCCGGCGGACCCTGGAGCGTGAGCGCCAGCTCGCCGAGCGCGGCGTGAGCACCCGCGCGGCGGTCGACGACCTCGAGAGCGCGCTCTCGGCCGCCGCCGCCGAACGCCGCTCCCTGGACGAGCAGGCCAAGGCGCTGAGCCGAGGCGCCCGGCCTTCCGAGCGGGACGTGGCCACCTCCCGCGCGAAGGCGGCAGCCCTCACGGTGGACCTGCACGACGAGAAGCTCCGTCGCCACCGGCTCGAGGCCCCGCTGGCCGCGACAGTGCTCGACGTGCACGTGCTGCCCGGCGAGATCGTCAACGCGGCCGCGCCAGTCGTCACCCTCGGCGACCTCACACATCCCTACGCCGACGTCTTCGTGCCCATCGGCAGGCTCGACGGCGTGCGCGTCGGGCGGACGGCAGAAATCCGCGTGGACGCCACGCCCGAAATCTTCCCTGCGGTCGTGGAGCATGTCTCCCGCACCACGGAGTTCACGCCCCGCTACTCGTTCAGCGAGCGCGAGCGACCGAACCTGGTCGTGCGGGTGCGCCTCAAGATCGTCGACCCCGAGCAACGACTCAGCGCGGGGGTCCCCGCCTTCGCCACGTTGCTGGCGGAGTCCCCGTGAGTCTGCCGGAGGTGATCATCTCTGCGCGCGGGCTCAGTCGCCACTTCGGTGATCTGGTGGCCGTACGCCGGCTCGACCTGGAGGTGAATCGCGGCGAGATCTTCGGAGTGCTCGGGCCGAACGGCGCGGGCAAGAGCACGACCATCCGGATGCTCTGTGGCATCCTGCGTCCAACCGGGGGCGAAGGCACCGTCGTGGGCTTCGACGTGTCCCGCGAGCCGGAGCGCATCAAGCAGCGCATCGGCTACATGACCCAGCGGTTCAGCCTGTACGAAGACCTCTCGGTCGAAGAGAACCTGCAGTTCTACGCGGGCATCTACACCATCATGGGCAAGAGTCGTCGCCAGCGCGTGCGCGAGGTGATGGAGACCGCGGGGCTGACCGGGCGGCGCAAGCAGCTCGCGGGCACGCTGTCGGGGGGCTGGAAACAGCGAGTCGCGCTGGCCAGCGCCACCATCCATCAGCCGCCGCTCTTGTTCCTGGACGAACCCACCGCCGGCGTCGACCCGGTCAGCCGGCGCGACTTCTGGGAGCAGATCCACCGGCTGGCCGCTGGAGGCACGACGGTGCTGCTCACCACGCACTACATGGATGAGGCGGAGCGCTGTCATCGCCTGGCCTTCATCTTTCGCGGAGAGGTGCTCGACGTCGGCACGCCGGACGAGATCGTGGAGCGGCGCGGGCTAGCCGTGGTCGAGCTGGAGGTGGAACGCCCAGCGCTGGCCGCCGAGGTCTTGCGTGCCCAGCGCGTGATCCACGAGGTGGCCCACTACGGCCACCTGCTCCGGGTCGCGGTGCGCGCGGAGCACGACCCGGCGGCGCTGGTCAGCGCGTGCCTGGATGAGCACGGGTTCTCGGTGGCGCGGGTTCGCACCTCGCGAGTCACCGTCGAGGACGCGTTCGTCAGCATGGTGCGCCAGGAGGAAGCCGCGTGATCCTGAGGCCCTTGGTGATCGCTCGCAAGGAGCTGCTGCAGCTGCGGCGCGACCGGCTCACGC
Organism: Polyangiaceae bacterium; assembly: GCA_019637295.1. Lineage (GTDB taxonomy): Bacteria > Myxococcota_A > Polyangia > Polyangiales > Polyangiaceae > JACKEA01. The sequence goes on along the minus strand of JAHBVX010000001.1, from coordinate 1,041,786 downwards.
TGGCCATGATGGTGGTGCTGCCCGTGATGCAGCTGTTGCTCTTTGGCTACGCCATCAACACGGACGTGCGCAACATCCCGACGATCATCTACGATCAGGATCACTCGGCGGCTTCGCGGGACCTGGTTCGCGGGCTCGAGGTCACCGGCTTCTACCGCGTCGTTGGTCGCCTCGGCAGCTACGAGCAGGTCGAGGCTAGCCTGCGGGCGGGCCACGCGCGCGCGGCGGTGGTGATCCCCGCGCGCTACGGCTCGGATCTGACCCGCGGGAAGCCAACCGCCGTGCAGCTGATCGTGGACGGCTCGGATCCCCAGACCGTGGCCTCGGCCACCAACACGGCCGCGTCCATGGTAGCCGCGCGTTCGGCCGCGCTGCAGGTGACCCGGCTGAGTCAGCGCGGACAGGCGGTGGTACCGGAGCCCATCGGGCTGTCCACCGCGACCTGGTACAACCCGGACCTGCGCACGGCCGTGTACATCGTGCCGGGGTTGATCGGCGTGATCCTGACCATGACGATGGTGTTGCTCACCTCCATGGGCATCGCGCGGGAGCGCGAGCGCGGCACGCTGGAGCAGCTCATCGTATCGCCCATCCGCAACGTGGAGCTGATGATCGGCAAGATCGCGCCGTACATCGTGATCGGCTACCTGCAGATGACGCTGATCCTGCTCGCGGGTCGGGTAGTGTTCGACGTGCCGATCGTGGGCAGCGTCGTCCTCCTGTACGCGCTGGCGTCCGTGTTCATCGCGGCCAACCTGGCCATTGGTCTGGTCTTCTCTACCCTGGCACGCACGCAGCAGCAGGCGATGCAGATGTCGTTCTTCTTCTTGCTACCCAACATCCTGCTGTCGGGCTTCATGTTTCCCTTCGAGGCCATGCCCAGGGCCGCCCAGTGGCTGAGCGAGATGCTGCCGCTGACTCACTTCCTGCGCATCGTGCGGGGGATCACGCTGCGGGATGCCACCTTCCACGACTTGTCGAGCGAACTGCTGTGGATGGTGGGGATCTTGCTCACGCTGGTGACCATGGCGTCCCTGCGCTTCACCAAGAGGTTAGCCTGATGAGTCGACCCCGAAGCGACATTCGACCGCGCCTGCTGGAGGCAGCCGCGCACGAGTTCTTGGCTCGCGGTGTGGACGGCGCATCCCTGCGCGCCATCGCGCGCCGCGCGCGCACCAACATTGGCATGATCTACTACTACTTCCCGACCAAGGACGATCTGTTCTTGGCCGTGGTGGAGCAGCACTACGAGCCCATGCTTCAGGGTCTGCGGGACGCGGTGGACGTCGCGGCGCCGGTCGAGGAGCGCCTGCGCCGCTTGTTCGTGCGCATTGGTCAGGCCTCCGAACAGGAGCTCGACATCTTTCGTCTGGTCCTGCGCGAGGTCATGACGAGCAGTGAGCGGATCCCTCGGTTGATCGAGCGCTTCAAGCGCGGACACCTGGCTCTGCTGTCGGAGGTCGTCGCGAGCGGGATGGCGGAGGGCGGCCTCACGACCCAGCACCACCCCGCGCTGCTCGTCATGAGCACGTTCGCCATCGGCACGGCCCCGCAGATGCTGCGGCGGTTCGCGGGGGAGCACTTCCCGTTCGGGGACGTCCCGGGCGGTGAGCAGATGGCGACGGAGTTGGCGCGCATCGTGATGAACGGGCTCGCCCGTCGTCCGGAGGAGTCATCATGAGTGTCCGCGTCGCCGTCGTCCTGTTGCTGTCTTCGTTCTCGAGTCTGGCCCTCGCCCAGCCGACCTCGGCGCTCGAGGTCGACGCCTTCGAGGTGCGTGCACGAGCCGTCGTCGCTCGACCCGGCGGGCTCACGGCGCAGGAGGCGGGGCGGCTCGCAGGGCAGCGGAGCCTCGAGGTGCGCCTCGGTCAGCGCGAGTCCGACGTCGCGCGGGCTGAGCTCGAGCGCGCCGTCGTGAGCTACCTGCCGCGCCTGACCGTGGGCGCACGCTACACGCGGCTCTCCCCCCTGCCCAGCGGTCGAATCGGACCCGATGGCGCCAACCTCGTCGCGACTCCCGCGGGGGAGGGACCCCTGCCGCCCGGAGCGCCCCTCGTAGGCGTGCCCGCCTCCGCCCTCTCTTTCCCGGTCATCCTCGACCAGTACGTGCTGCAAGCAGGCGTGGTGGTGCCGCTGTCGGACTACCTGCTGCGCACGGGTCAGAGTCACACCGCCGCGCGTGAGGGAGTCGCCGCGGCGGAGCTGACGGTGACGGCGCGGCGGCGCGCAGCGAGCGCCTCGGGGCAGCTCGCGTACCACGACTGGGTCCGCGCCACGCTGGCCGAGATCGTCGCCGACCAGGGAGTCGAGCAGGCCGAGCGCCACCTCTCCGCAGCGGAGACGCTGCGGGAGCTCGACCGCGCCGTGGACGCGGACATCATGACCGCTCGAGCGCGGGTGGCGAGGGCGGAGCTGGCACGCGAACGCGCGCGCTCGCTGGTCGACGTCAGCGAGCAGCAGCTTCGAACGATGCTCCGCGAGCCGAGCGGCGTCCTGCGGATCGGAGACGATCCGTTTCGGCCGCTGCCGAACCCGGGAGCCGAGAGCGCGGCGGCGCTCACCGCAGAGGCGCTCCGCAAGCGCCCAGAGCTCCGCGCGCTCGAGCGCACGGCGTCGTCGCTCGCCAACCAGTCGCGTGCCGCCCGGGGAGCCGGGCTGCCGCGTCTCGACGCCTTCGCCAACGCCTACTACGCCAACCCCAGTCCGCGGGTCATGCCCCAGCGCGACGAGTGGCGCGCTACTTGGGACGTCGGAGCGCAGCTCAGCTGGACGCCGAACGATCTCCCGCTCGCGTCGGCGTCGAGCGCCGCCCTGGACGCTCGCCGGGCAGCCGTCGAGCTCGAGCGCGCGCGCCTGGGCGACGCCCTTCGCACCGAGGTCGTACGCGCCGAGCGCGCGCTGCGCGAAGCCCATCACGCGAGTCGCGTGGCGGACCGGGGACTGCTCGCCGCGCGCGAGGCGTACCGCGCACGACTCGAGCAGTTTCGCGCAGGGCGCCTCACCTCCGTGGAGCTGGCAGACGCGGAAACGGAGCTCGCGCAGGCGCGCCTCGAGGTCATCGATGCCCGCGTCGGCTGGCGCGCGGCGCGCGTTCGCCTCGACTACGTCGTCGGGCGCTGACGGCGCGGGGGAGGCAGCGACGCCGCAGGGCGGAGCCAGTCTGATTCCTGTTGGTCAGACGCGGTGACGGCCCGTGCGTTTGCGACGCGGCGGCGCTCGGGTTAGACCGGGGCCGTAGGAGGAATGACCTTGAACGCTCGCTGGACATCGCTCGCCCTCGGCATCGCTGCTGCTAGTGGGGCCGCGGCTTGTAACGACAAGAAGAAGCCCGAGGCGGTGCCGCCACCCCCCGCCACGACGACTCAGGCGGCGACGGACGTGAAGCCCAAGGTGGAGCTGCCTCACGACCTCGGCAAAATGCCGATCCCAGAGGACAACCCGCAGACGGACGCCAAGGTCGCCCTGGGTCACCAGCTGTTCTTCGACAAGCGACTCAGCGCGGACGGCTCACGCTCCTGCTACTCCTGCCACCTGAACGAGGACGGCAACGGCGGCAAGGAGCCGAAGGCGATCGGCGCGCTGAACAAGCAGCTCCCGCGACATAGCCCGGTGATCTGGAACGTGGGCTACCTGGGCGCGTTCTACTGGGACGGTCGCTCGGCGTCTCTCGAGGACCAAGCCACCGCCGCCTGGGCTGGCGGCAACATGGGCGTGGGCAAGGACAACCTCGACAAGAAGGCCGCCGAGATCGAGAAGATCAGCGAGTACAAGAAGCAGTTCGGGGAGGTATTTCCGAAGGAGGGAGTGACCCCCGCCACCATCGTCAAGGCCATCGCCGCCTACGAGCGGACGCTGGTGTGCGACGACACCGCCTACGACAAGTACGCCAAAGGTGACGATTCCGCGCTGAGCCAGCAACAGAAGGCCGGCCTCGAGCTGTTCCTGGGCAAAGGGGGCTGCACCGTGTGCCACACCCCGCCCTTCTTCTCGAGCGCATTCAGCGTGAAAGAGGGCGTCTACTTCAACACTGGCCTCGGCACCAAGGACAAGAAGGAAGAGGACGTGGACGTCGGGCGTCAGGCCGTCACCAAGAAGGACGGAGACTGGGCGGCGTTCAAGATCCCGAGCCTACGCAACGTCGCCAAGAGCGCGCCGTACTTCCACGACGGCTCCGTCGCGTCGCTCGAAGAAGCCGTGCGCCTGATGGCCGCTGGCGGGCTCAAGAACAAGAACCTGACCCCGGTGCTGACGGACAAGAAGCTGACGGACGAAGAGATCAAGTCGATCGTGCAGTTCTTGAGCGCGCTCGACTGCAACAAGTCGCTGGAGGAGCCAAAGCTCCCCTGACGTCAGCGTGGGCTCACGGAAGCCAGGGCGCCCTGCGCGACGTCGACGGTGCGGTCGATGTCGGCGTCCGTGTGAGCGAGCGAAATGAAGGCGGCCTCGAACTGGGACGCGGGCCAGTAGACGCCGCCGGCGAGCAGCGCGCGGTGAAAGGTGCCGAACCGCTCGCGGTCGCAGCCCTTGGCGTCGCTCCAGCTCCGCACCGGGCCGGGGTGGAAGAAGAGCGTGAGCATGGACCCGACGCGCTGCACGGTCGCCTCCACGCCTGCGTGCGCGATGGCGCGCTCGAGGCCAGCCTCGAGACGCGCGCCGAGTCGCTCCAGCGTCGCGTAGGAGCCCGAGTCGAGCTGCTCGAGGGTGCTCGTGCCCGCAGCCACGGCGACGGGGTTGCCGCTCAGGGTGCCGGCTTGGTACACGGGGCCGAGCGGGGCGATCTGCTCCATCACGTCCCGCCGGCCGCCGTACACGGCGAGCGGCAGTCCGCCGCCGACGACCTTCCCCAAGCAGGTGAGATCCGGGAGGATCCCGAACCGCCCCTGGGCGCCGCCGCGGGCGAGCCGGCTGCCGGTCATGACCTCATCGAAGATCAGCAAGGCGCCGTGGTCACGGGTGAGCTCTCGCAGCATCTCGAGGAAGCCGGGCTCGGGGGGCACGCAGCCCATGTTGCCCACCACCGGCTCGACGATGACGGCTGCGATGTTCGCTCCGTGCTCGGCGAACAAGGCGCCGAGCGCGTCGCGATCGTTGAAGCCGAGCGACGCGGTGTTCGCCACGACGGACCTGGGAACACCCGCCGAGTCGGGGCTACCGAAGGTCGCCGCGCCGCTGCCGGCGGCGACGAGCAGCGCGTCCGAGTGCCCGTGATAGCAGCCGTCGAACTTCACGATCACGTCGCGACCCGTGAAGCCGCGTGCGACTCGCAGCGCGCTCATCGTCGCCTCGGTGCCGCTCGACACGCAGCGGAGCATTTCGATGGACGGATACCGGTCCCGGATCTGCTCCGCGAACGTCACCTCCTGCTCGGTGGGCGCGCCGAACGAGAGCCCGCGCGCGGCGGCAGCCTGGACGGCAGCGACGACTTCAGGGTCCGCGTGACCGAGGATGGCCGGGCCCCAGGAGCCGACGTAGTCGATGTATTCGCGCTCGTCCGCGTCCCACAGCCTCGCGCCCCTTGCCCGCGCGATGAACGGCGGCTGTCCACCGACGGCGCGGTACGCGCGCACGGGGCTATTGACCCCTCCCGGGAGGAGACGCTCTGCACGGGACATGAGCTCTTCGGATCGCGTCATGCAGAGCGGCATAACCCCGATCGACGCGGGCGGAATCAGCAAAGCAGCAAGGTTTGACGGATGGTCGCCGCGGGGGGAGGATCGGCCCCCCCGAACGGGAACGCGGGATGACCAGCGCCGCCGCCCAACCCATCCAAGAGCTGACCGCCGGTCAGAAGCTCGGCCCTTACGTGCTGCTGTGCGCCATCGCGCAAGGCGGCATGGCGCGGGTGTGGGCGGCGCGGGACAGCCGCGACGGGCGCGTGGTGGCGCTCAAGACGATCCGTCCCGAGCTGGCGGCGGACCGCGGCTTTCAGTCGCTGTTCGTGGACGAGGCCCGCTACGCGTCGAGCGTCGATCACGGCGGGGTCTGTCGCGTGTTTGGACTCGGCGACGAGCACGGCGTGCTCTACATCGCCATGGAGTGGGTGACCGGCGAGAGCCTGGCGCGCATTCTCAAGCCCCACCGGGACTCGCCGATACAGCCCATCGAGCCGCGGATGGCAGCGCGCATTCTCGCAGACTGTTGCTCGGCGCTCCATGCGGCACACGAGCTGCAGGACGACCACGGTCGGGCGCTGCGCCTCGTCCATTGCGACGTGTCGCTACAGAACTTGCTCGTGACGGTGACCGGGGGCGTCAAGCTCGTGGACTTCGGCGTGGCCCGCGCCCAGCGCAGCGCTGACGGGCAGAGCTTGCCTCCCAAGATGGACGGCAAGGCCGCGTACATGGCGCCCGAGCACGCCGCCGGCCGTCGCATCAGTCGCTTGAGCGACGTATTCACCCTGGGGATCTGCCTGTACGAGGTGACGACCGGAGTGCGCCCCTTCTCCGCCGGCAGCTGGGACGCCACCATCGAACGCTTGCTGGCCGGGGATTTCCGGCCACCCTCCGAGCTGGTCGCCGACTACCCGCCAGAGCTCGAGCGCATCCTGCTACGCGCCATGGCGCTGTCGCCGGCCCATCGCTACCCGTCGGCGCTGCGGATGCGCGCGGCCCTCGAGGAGTGGCTGAGAGCGAGCGGCACGCCGCTCGGTGGCAAGCACGTCTCCGAGTTCTTGCACGAGCGGGTCGGCGCGGTGATCGCCGAGCGCGAGAACCACATCCGAGGCCTCGTGCGGGGCTGAGGGAGCATCTCAGTCGCAGTCGTACAGGGACGCGAGCGGCGAACAGAACCCCGCGAGGTTGCACTGGTACTTGACGGGGCAGTCGGCGGGCTTGTCGCAGGCCCGGGTGCAAATGTAGGGGTTGCTGAGGTCGCCGAAGGCCACGCAGCGATTGCCGATGCACTCCTTGCCGGATTCACCATCGCCCGTCGCCAGGCAGCAGTCGCCGATCTGCCGCTCACCGAGGGGCCACTCTTGTGCGGGAATGCAGGATGGCGTGCCGCTTGGCTGACAATAGCCGTCGCTGCCGCAGATCATGCCGGGGCCGGTGCTGCAGCCGGGGTGATGATTGCACTCGTCGCTGCACATGCGCACGCCGCCAAACTCGGCGCAGTTTCGATACCGGCACTGGTCGTGCGAAGTGCAACAGTACCCGCTCGGCAGCGCGCCTTGGGGGCCGGGCCCAAAGGACGTAGCGCCGGCGCCCCCGGTGGAGGTATTGCCTCCGCTCGCCGCCCCCCCGCCCGCGCCAGCCTGCGCGTCCGCGCCGTAGGAACCGACGGCGTCGCCCTGACACCCACCCACACCGAGCAGGGCCGCGGCTAGCCCCAGGCAGCCCAGCCACGTCTTTCCGGCACGCATCACCCGGGGCAATGTGCCACAGCGACCCGCCGCGGGCCGCAAAGAAATTGTGCAGTAGGCTCCCCCCATGTCGGACGACCCAAAGCCGTCACCCTCGTGGCTCGCCCTCGGCGTGTCCCTGGTCGCGCCCGGACTGGGGCACGCCGTGCGCGGGCACTCTCGGCGTGGCGCGTTGTGGCTGGCGGCGCTGTTCGCGGTGTGGCTGGTCGGGAGCCTGGCGGCCGCGTTCTGGCTCGGTGCACTGCTGCTCTGCGGGATGGTCACGCTCGCGTGGTACGCCGGGTGCGCGTGGGACTCTGCCCGCTTGGAACGAAAGCCCAACGCGAGCCGAGGGCTCGTCGAGCTGTTGATCGCGGTCGGGCTGGTGTGGTTCGTGGCGCCCATCGTCATCGCGCTCTTGGTGCGCTCGCTGTCGCTCGAGGCCTACAAGGTCGCCGGCGGCTCGATGTGTCCGACGCTGGGGGAGCGGGATCACGTCTTCATCGACAAGACCGCCTATCGCCTGTCCGCGCCCGAGCGCGGCGACGTAGTCGTCTACCGGGGGGCCACAGCGGGCGGCCTGGACGCGGACTTCCTGCACCGGGTCGTGGCCATCGCCGGAGACGAAGTGGACGTCGACGCGAGCGCGCGGCTGCAGGTCAACGGAGCCGTGCCCAAGCTCACGCGTACCGGGACCTTCGCCTGCGGCGGCGACGAACTGGAAGAAGAGCTGGGCGGCTCGCACCGCATCGCCATCGATCCGGTGCCCGAGACCACGCCAGCGCGGCTTCGCGTCCCCGAGGGGCACGTCTTCGTGCTGGGCGACGCGCGCTCGTCCGCCTTCGACAGCCGGCACCATGGCACGGTCGCCGTCGACGCCATCAAGGGGCGGGTGTGGCGTCGCTGGCTGGCCGCGGAGCGCATCGAGTTCTCGACGGTCCGCTGACCAGGCGGCCACTGCAGCATCAGCTGCGCTGGGCCAGCGTCCAGAGCAGATCGCCGGCCGCCGGGCGGTCGGTCTGCGGGCGATAGCGCTGCTCGAGCAGCGTGAAGCCCGCCTGCGCAAGCTCCTCGTTGAGGCTCTCACGCGACGTCCAGAAGCGCCTTCCGCTCGCGCTGACGAACGTTTGCGGGTCGATGCCCAGGGCCGTTAGGTCGAGCTCGCCGTGCCGGCTCATCGTCTCGGAGAAGAGCAGCCCCGCTGGCCTCAGGAGCCTCCGCGCCGAGCGCAGGAACGCGGCGCGGTGCTCGGGCTCGACCAGACAGTGGAGCATGTGGTTGTCCAGCACCAGATCGAAGCTGCCCGCGTCGAGCTCGACCAAGCTCGCGGCGTCCGCCACGCGGAACTCCGCCGCCACCCCCGCGTCCGCCGCGTTGTTGCGCGCCAACGCGATCGCGCTCGGTGAGTAATCCACGCCCACGAGGCGGCGCGCCAGCGGCGCGAGCCGAAGCGCCGCCTGACCCCCGCCGGTTCCAACGTCGAGGACAGCGAGCGCGCCGCGTCCCCGAAGCCACGGCCCCGCGATCAGCTCGTCCAGGCCCTGGTAAGAGTCGTCGCTCGGGGGCGCGCCGGCCCGGTCGTCCCAGCCCTCACCGCCACGCTCGCGGAGCTCGCGATAGACCGGCTCGTGGTCGTAGTAGGGGCGGGGTGGGGCGGCGGCCATGAGCGGCGCTCGAAGCATAGCCGACCTATCGCGCTCAACGCGTGATTGCGCCGCTACTGATCCCTTGCTAGGTGCCCTCGGTGACCCTCGCGACGACCGAGCCCACGCCCTGGGAAGAGCCCAGCACTTGGCTCCGGGAGCCGCTGTACACGCTAGCGTTTCGTCGCGGGCTCGAGCGGCATCGACGGGCGACCCCGCGCGCCATCTCGCCCACGGTGGGTACGCCGACCGGCGCCACGCCGGACGAGCTGTGGCGCAGCCTGTGTGCGGCCTTATCCAGGCGCTCGAACCTGCGAACCCTCGAGCTCGACCTCGCGGGCAAAGCCGGACAGCGTGCGCGCGACTACTGGCGGCGCTTCTCGCGCCACTATCGCAAGGTGGGCGCCGCCCGCGAGAAGGCTCTCGAACACGCGCTCACCTTCGAGCTGATGGACCTGTCGCGAGCGCGCCGCTACTGTGACGTCGCCTCCGCCAAGAGCCCCATCCAGCACGCCCTCCGGGCGGAGTACCCCGCCCTCGACCTGTATCGACAAGACCTGTTGTACGAGACGGACCTGAGCCGCCGTATCATCGGCGGGTACGCGCAGAACATGACGCAGATCGCGGACGGGTTCTTCGACGCGCTCGCGCTGCACTGCTCCTTCGAACACTTCGCGGGCAGCTCGGACGTGGAGTTCGTGAGTGAGGTGGATCGTGTCCTTGGCTCACGCGGCGCCTGCCTGATCCTGCCGCTCTATATGGCCAACGAGCATCGGGTCTACTTCGATCCCAGCATCGTCCCGCCGGGGCAACTGGCCAGCTACGACGACGGCGCCCGGCTGTGCGCCGCCTGGCACTACCGGCAGCACCACGGCCGATTCTACAGCCCGGAGGCTCTGGGCGCGCGGCTCTTGGCGGCAGTGCCCTCGGGTCTCTCGGCCACGCTGCTCCATTTCGTGAACGGGCAGAGCATCGATCCGAGCGTGTACCTGCGCTTCGGCTTGGTGCTGCACCGCCCCGAGTCGATCTTGACGATCTAGCCTCGCAACAGGCGCTTCGTCATCACGACGTGGCTGCGCTCGTAGCCGCGCCGTGAGTACACCCGCTGCGCGCCGTCGTTGGCGGCGACGACGACCAGCCGGATTGTCCGAGCGCCTCGCTCCGCGGCCGCACGCTCCGCCGCATCGAGCAGGGCGCTACCCACGCCGTGACCGCGTCGCTCCGGGCTCACGGAGATCTCCGCCAAGTAGGCGTGGTCGGACTCGGGGTCGTCGGGTTCTTCGCGCTCGACCCGGCGCAGCACACACGCGAAGCCGACGACCTGCCCGTCCTCTTCTGCCATCAGCAGCAGCCCGTCGTGCAACGCGACGCGGTCGTGCATGAAGCGCAGGTAGTCGTCGGCGATCTGCTCCCCCGTCGGCGCCCACGCGACCAAGTCGTGCTCATGGTCCTGAAGCTGGACGAAGAGGCGCCGCAAGGCAGCCTCGTCCTGACCGGGTAGATAGCTGCGGATGACGACCACGACGCGAGCCTAGCCCGGCGGCCACCCGAGGTCAGTCGCGCAGTGCGGGCGCCAGCTTGAGCGACAACCAGCGCGAGAGATTCGGGAAGTGGAGCGACGCCGCGTACGAGCGCGGGTAGATGACGCGCGCGCGGCCCCGCTCGACCGCAGCGACGACGAGCTTCGACAGCTCGTCCACCGTTCCCCAGGGCGCGAGGCGCGCCGCGAGGGTCTGTTCGTAGCGCACGATCGCGCGCGCACCCATGTCGGTGTGCACCGGGCCCGGGTACACCGTCACGACGTTGACCCCGGTGCCTGCCAGCTCACCCCGGAGCGCCTCGGACGCGTTGGCGAGACCGCCCTTGGATGCGTTGTAGTACAGCATCCCGGGGACCGGAGAGAGCGCAGCCATCGACGCGACGTTGACGATCGTGCCGCCCTTGCGCGCGAGCATGCCGGGCAGCACGTGGCGGATGAGCCGCAGCGGTGTGGCCACGTTGAGCGACAGCAGCGCTTCGCCGGCGTCCGGGTCCGTCCGCTCGGCGGCCGCCACGATCTGTACTCCGGCGTTGTTGACGAGCACGTCGATCGGTCCGAGCGCTGCCTCTGCTGCCACCACGCTGGCCTCGGCCCGCTTCGGGTCCACGAGATCGGCCTCGAGCGCCAGGGTGGCATCCCCGAGCTCTGCCGCCAGCACCTCGAGTCGCTCTTTACGTCGCGCGAGCAGCGAGAGGCTCGCGCCTCTCGCTGCGAAGGCTCGCGCCAACCCCTCGCCGATGCCCGCCGACGCTCCGGTGACACACACATGCATGGGCTGCGCGTAGCGCAGCCCGGCCGGTGCGTCACCGTGCGGGGCTCAGGGGATGTTGAAGCCCTTGGAAACCGTGACCGAGTCTCCACTGAACGCAGGCACGCGCGCGCTGCGGAACACACCGGAAATGCAGCCACCCACGGGCGAGCCGCCGAAGGAGCCGCCGGTGATGTTCGCGCTGGTCACGCGCCCGCTCGGAGCGAACGTGACGATGGCCTTACCCGAGCCCGTGGGCCCATCCGGGCGCTTGCAGCGGGTCGCCGCGGAAGCTGCCGAACTCAGCGCGGCGATGGCAGCCTGCTTGTTGAAGGAGGCCACCCCAGTCGATGGCTCTTCCTTCTTCGCCACGGCCTCGGTCTTGGCAGTCGTCGTCCCGGCGGCAGCGGCGGCGGTCTTCTCCTCTTCCTTCTTCTTCTGGGCCTCGGCGAAGCGCTTCTTGTCTTCCTCGCTGACCTCTTTCTTGACCGTGGAGTCGGTCGCGGCGGGCTCGTCCTTGTTCGCCGGCTCGTCCTTGTTCGTCGCTTCTTCCTTGTTCGCCGGTTCTTCCTTGTTCGGCTCGTCGGCCTCCGCGGCGCCGCTCTTGGTGTCGTCCTTCTTGCCGCTCTTCTCGCCGGAGTCGGCCTTGGCCACCTTCTCGTCGTCCTTGCCGCCCATGAACGCGAGCGCCAACACCGCGACCACCACCAAGAGCAGCGCGACCGCTCCGCCGAGCGCGAAGACGAGCTTGTTGTTGCGAGCCGGTGGCATCATGCCCGGGGCGATGCTCGCCGCGGCCCCCAGGGCCGGATCGCTGGGGAACGCTGGGCGCGGCGGCGGCTCCGGAGGCGGCGGTGGCGCGCTCAGGAGAGACTGATTCTGGGCCAGGCCGAACAGCGCGTTGGTGCCGCCGCCACCCATCCCCATCAGATCGTCGAGGTTCGCCTTGTCGTCGCTCGGCTTGGACACGGCCGGTGCACTCTTGGTAGCGGCGGGGCCGATGCCTGCCTTGAGCGCGTCGAGGGAGAAGAGCACGCTGTTCTCGTTGCGTGCGCCGGTCATGCGCTGGTCGTAGCCGGTAGCTCCCGGCTGCACGGCCATGCCGGGATCCGCCTCGCCGCCAGCTGCCGCAGCCGCTCCGAACAGATCCCGCTCGACCTGGGCGCGGCCGCCGGTTACCCGCGCTGGCTGAGGGTCTGCTGACAGTCCAAACCCTCCGCCGAACGGGGCCGCGGCGGGTGGGGGAACGGACGGCGGCGGGGCAGCGAACTGCGGGGCGGCGTAAGGCGCCTGGGGGGGCGCATACGGGCTCTGCGCGGGCGCCGAGCTGAGCGCGCTGGCCAGCTCGGGCACGTCGAAGACACCGAGCCAGTCGTCCATACCCTCCCGCCACACGAAGGAGTCTTGGGGCAGCTCCCCGGCGTGCCAGGCGGCCACGATCTCCTCGCTGGTCATCGTACGCTGGTCGGTGTCCGTCAGGTTGACGCTCCAGCTGCCGCCCGTGGGCGCTGCGAACGCGGGGGCGTGCACGCGAGTGGAGTCTTCTTCATCGCCGCCACCGCCGTACTCACCCCCCTCGGCTTCGGCCGAGTATCCGTCGACCACGATCGCGGTCTTGCAGCTCTTGCAGCGTACCTTGACGCGGCGCCCGCGAACCTTCTCGTCGGCGATCGCGTACTTCGCGCCGCAGGAGTGACAGGTGATCTTCATGTGGCTTCCGCTAGACTCGTGATGTTACCAGACTCCAGGGTGATTTTCGAAGGCGCTGCTCGGCTCAGTTGATGAGGACCAGCGCGGTCCCGTCCTCGCAGCAGAAGCCCGAGGCGCCGGAGTAGCGGCTGCCGCAGGTCGGGCAGATCTTGTGGTCTGCCCCGTCGCGGGCGTCCGCTGGGGCGGCCTTCGCGAGCGCCCAGGGCACCAGCTCGTCGCCGTCGGACGGGCAGACGGCCACTCCGGGATCGTAGCCGTGGCTGCAGGTGGGGCACACCGCGCCGGTCGGGCCTCGCAGCGCTCCGTCGTCCGGCAAGTCGACCAAGCGATTGCCGTCCTGCTCGCAGAATCGATGGCCAGGCTCGTAGTCTTGGCGACAGGTCGGGCAAATCATGCGGGATCGGCGCTCCGGCGCGATCAAGGGCGCCAGCCTCGGCGGGGTACGCGCGGGCGGCCGGACCCGACGGGTCCGAAAGGTCAGGTAGGCTCCCGCCACCCCGATGACCAGCGCGAGGGCGCCGACGACGCCGATGAAGGCGGCGCGACGTTCGCTCGCGGCGGAGCCCGGGGGCTCGGGCGAGGGTTGCGCCTGCACCTGCCCGGCCACCATCAAGATGCAGGCGGTCCAGACGACCGGGAGGGTGTGTGCCCGCAAGGCCACGACGGCTGAAATAGACTAGCAGAACTCCGGGGACTTGGGCCCGCCGCATCGCGTTGACACGAGAAAATGCCCTCTGGTAGCGTCCGCCGCGTCAAGCTCGGAGAATTCCCGGGGTTTCTCCGTAGCAGCAGAGGATTGGATCATGCGACGTCGGAACGAGCGGCTGCGAGCGATGGGGGTCGGGTTGCTGTGTGCAGTCGCGGCGCTGCTGAGCGTCACTTCGGCGGCAGCCCAAGTGGACGAGCGCGTACCCGAGGGCAACGGGGACGGCATGGACACCCACCTGTTCCGACCCGCAGTCGACTCCAAGGGCTTCATGTCCGTCAATGGCACGGACATCTTGGGTGCCAACGACATCAGCTTCGGCCTGGTGCTCGACTACGGCCGCAACCTGATGCGGACCAACCGCGACCGGGAGCTGTGCCAGACCCCGTCCCCCAACGCCGACATCCCGGACTGCCCCAACGGCGCGGCCACCAGCCGCAATCGCGGCGTCAACGCGCTGGTGACCAACTCCTTCCAGGGCACCTTCGGCTTCAACTACGGCTTGGCCAACGTCGCCTCGGTCGGCTTGAGCGTGCCCGTCATCCTCATGGCCGGCGACGAAGCCAACGAGCTCGGCCAGAACGGAGCCCTGTACTCGACCGAGAAGCTCGACGCGCAGAAGATCAGCACCGTGGGTTTGCACGGCAAGCTCCGCTTGACGCGCATCGAGAAGGGCCCGGGTCTGGCGGTGATCGTGCAAGGCGGCGTTCCGGTCGCCGACGCGCCACGGGACATGGGCGCCGATCCGGGTGGCTGGTACTGGCCTCGCCTCGTGTTCGAGAACCGCTTCGGACGGACAGGCGCGTTCCGCGTGGGTCTCGAGGGTGGTTACCGCGGACACGCCGGCAAGAACCCGCGCTTCGAGCAGGACGCCGCGGGCCGCGATCAGCTCGCCGAGGGCAAGCTCGAGTACGGAAACCTCGCCACCTTCGGCCTGGGTTTGTCGTACCGCGCCATCCCCGACGCCCTCGACCTGGTGGCGGAGACCTATGGCAGCTACCTGCTCGGGGGCAGCTCGGATGCCAAGCAGCGTCACAGCCAGGAGTTTCTGGGGGGAATCAAGCTGTTCGTGGAGCGCAACAGCTACCTGATGCTGGGTGGTGGCAGTCGCATCTTCACGACCGGCTTCCAAGCCGCGGACGTCCGCTTGGTGCTCGGGTTCGTGTTCGAGCCCAGCATCGGCGACCGGGACGGCGATGGCTACAAGGACGACGTCGACCAGTGCCCGGACGAACCGGAAGACTTCGACGGCTTCCAAGACGCTGACGGCTGTCCGGATCCAGACAACGACAACGACGGCATCCTGGACGTCGACGACCGCTGCCCCAACACGCCCGAAGATTTCGACGGAGACCAGGACGAGGACGGCTGCCCCGAGGGCTCCGACGGCGATCGGGACGGCGACGGTATCCTCGACTCGAGAGACGCTTGCCCCGACCATCCGGAGGACCGCGACGGCTTCCAGGACAAGGACGGCTGCCCGGATCCAGACAATGACGGCGACGGCATCCTGGACGGTGTCGACTCTTGCCCCGACGATCCGGAAGACTTCGACGGCTTCGAGGACGAAGACGGCTGCCCGGATCCAGACAACGACAAGGACGGTATTCCGGACACGCGTGACAAGTGCCCGAACGATCCGGAGACCTTCAACGGCTTCCAAGACGAAGACGGCTGCCCGGACAAGGGCAAGGTCATCATCGAGGGCAGCGACATCATCATCCTCGACAAGGTGCAGTTCGAGACGAACAGCGCACGGATCCTGCCCGAATCGGATCCCATCTTGGACGCGGTGGCGGCGACGCTAAAGGCTCACCCCGAGTTCCTGGTCGTCGAGATCGCCGGACACGCCGACGAACGCGCCAGCGACGAACACAACCTGCGACTGACCCGCGATCGCGCGCGCAGCGTGGCCAAGGCGCTCGAGTCCCGGGGCGTTGCGGCAGGTCGGCTGATCTCGCAGGGCTACGGCGAGTTCTGCCCGCTCGACCCGGCGAGCAACGCGGCCGCGTGGGAGAAGAACCGGCGCGTCGAGTTCAAGGTGATCAAGACCGAGGACGGCGAGACGGCTGTCGAGCGCGGCTGCGAGCGGGCGCGTCAGAAGGGCGTCTTCCCACCCAAGGCCGAGTGAGCCGGGGTCGGGGGCAGGTAGCGCAGCGGGCCGAGCACGAGCCGGCCCTCCGCCTCCCCGCCCTCGGCCACCAACACGCGCCCCCGATCATCGAGCGCCAGCGGGAACCCCGGGGCGCGGCCGAGGATCGAGCCCGTCTCCGTCTCGACCACCCAGGGGGTCACGAGCGTGTGGTGGGTGCCCTCGAGCAGCTCCCCCACCGCGTCGAGATCGCTCGCCACCAGGGTGCTGGAGAGCTGCTCACCATCCACGCGCACGTGGGCGAGTCGACGCCCGTCCCTGACCAGCGCGCCCGAGCCCCGGCGAGCGAGCACCAACCTGCCAGCGCCGAGCGGGTGGAGCGTGTCCGTCTCCCAGTCGAACAGCGCCGCGCTGCTGCCAGGGTGTAGCGCGACGAGTCGCTGGCCCCAGGCCGGCCGTGCGTCGACGGGGACGTGCCCAACGGTCACGTCCAACGACCGGGCGCCGCTGCGCGAGACTGCCAGCACCGGGGCGCGAACACCCAGGCCAGCGCAGGCGACCAGCAGCCGCGCCCGGACAGCGTCGGCGGCGAACACGCGGCCCTTGCACGCGTCGTCGGTGAGCGGCACCACGCCCCCCGACGACTCGAGCGCTAGCCTGCCCTGATCGTCGCGTACGACATCCGCCGTCGCCAGGCGCGCTACTAGTTCGGGACGATCGCGAACGCGGCCTGTCGCGAGGTCGAGCACCCGCGGGACGACGGCGTCACCAGCCTGCGCCCGCGCTACCAGCGTCGGCAGGGGCCCAGGACAGGGGAGCGGCGAGCTGCGCGGGGGTACGGGCCAGCGGAGCGCACCGTCGCCGTTCGTGTCTTGCGTCACCACATGCGCCACGAGCGAGCTCCCGCTGGCGTCGAACTCGATGCGCCAGACCTCCCCGGGTCCCAGCGGCAGCGCTCGCTCCGTTCCGTTTGCGAGCTCGCGCAGCACCACGCTGGCTCCCTTCGGGGAACGCGTGAGGCGCGCCAGTCGCTTGCCTTCGGCATCGAACGCGAGCGCGCGATGCTCGCCGTGGCGGGACTCGTCGGCGCGGGAGTCGAAGGTCGTGCGGTCCAGCTCGTGGGCTTTGCCGCTGAAGGTGTCGAGCAGCGACACGGCGTCGGCGGTCTCGACCACGAGGTATCGACCGCGGGGATCCCGCGCCAAGAGCTCGACGATGGGCCGCGCGCCCCCTTTGGCGAGCAGCAGCGTGCGCACCAGTGGCTCGTCCGGCGCGTCGCCGCGCGCCTGGCAGAAGATGACCCAGCTCGCCACCGGAGAGGCGAACTCGAACGCCAGCGGCCGCTTCGCTCCCAGGCTGCCCTCCGCGTGAGGCGCCGGGGGCGCTGGGCTCGGCGCGGGCGGCGGCGGGGGCCTCGGGGTTG
This sequence comes from Polyangiaceae bacterium, assembly GCA_019637295.1. GTDB lineage: Bacteria > Myxococcota_A > Polyangia > Polyangiales > Polyangiaceae > JACKEA01. Next base: position 1,024,585 of record JAHBVX010000001.1, on the reverse strand, counting down.
GCGGCGGCGCGGGCGGCGGCGGGCGCGACGGCGCGACCGGCCCGGGACAGCCGGCGAGCCCGAGGAGCATCACCGCGAGGGGAGCGCCTTTGTGCACGGCGCCATGCTAGCAAAAGCGCGGGGAAGGAGACCGGGTCGTGGGGCGTAATGAGGGGGCCATGAACGCGCCCACCTCCGCCCCGTCTAGCCAGCAGCCGCTGCTCCGACTCGCCGCAGGTGGCACGATCGTCGGCATGCCGGCCGTCGTGCCGCAGCCGGAGCCGCAGCGCCATACGTTGCCGAGCGTGTACGACAGCGCACGAGAAGCGGGGCCGCTGTCCGACCCATTTCATCCCGAGCGCTGGAGTGAGCCTCCGCCGAGCGGTGCGCTGCCCATCATCCCCTGCGACGAGCCCGAAGACGAGGACGTCGCCCGCATCATCCCCGTGCTGTCCCCCGCGAGTCCCGCACCGACGCCAGCCATCGCCGAACGCTGGGTGTTCCCGGCAACCGAACCAGTGGTCCTGCCCATGGATCGCGCGGGCACGCGCGTCGCTGCAGCCCTCGTGTTGGCGCTCGGGGGCGTGCTGGCGCTCACGACGGCGCTGGCGCTCGGTTGGCTCTGATCCGAAACTGCGTGGCCGCGAAACGCCAGCGGTGAGGTAGCCTGGCGCGATGGACCTGGTGCGTCTCAGTCGCAAGCTGTGTCGAGACGTGGAGCGACTGACGTTCGCCTCCCCCGTGACCCACGTCTACAATCCGCTGCGCTACGCGCGCGCACCCCACGAGAGCTATCTCCAGAGGTGGGGAGCGGGCCGCAAGCGGGTGATCTTCCTGGGCATGAACCCGGGACCCTACGGCATGGCGCAGACCGGCGTGCCCTTCGGCGAGATCCATCACGTTCGCGAGTTTCTCGGCATCGAAGGGCCCGTGTCTCGACCCGTGCCGGAGCATCCCAAGCGACCGATCGAAGGCTTTGCCTGCACCCGCTCGGAGGTCAGCGGCAAGCGGCTGTGGAGCTACTTCCAGAGTGCCTATGGCGACGCGGAAACGTTCTTTCGCGAATGCTTCGTGGTCAACTACTGTCCGCTGGCGTTCATGGAAGCGAGCGGCCGCAATCGGACCCCCGACAAGCTGCCAGAGGCTGAGCGGCAAGCGCTGTTCGCGCTCTGCGACGACGCGCTCCGACGAGTCGTCGCGCTGCTCGAGCCCGAGCTGGTCGTGGGCGTGGGTGGCTTCGCGGAGCGCCGGGCCCTGGCTGCGCTCGGAGGCGGCGGCCCCCGCATCGGGACCATCTTGCACCCGAGCCCGGCCAATCCCAGCGCCAACCGAGGCTGGGCCGAGGCTGTCGCTCTGAGCCTCGGAAAGCTGGGAGTTTTCCCGGGCAGGGCCGGCTGAACCCGGGGCTCGCGAGCCAAGGCGAAACGCGTTAGAAGGCTCGGGCCGGGGCATCGAGCCCCAGGGAGATTGAACTACGTGCCTACGTTCACTTGGGACGTCGATCCGGTGCTCTTCCGCATCGGCGGGGTCGCCCTCCGTTACTACAGCTTGCTGTTCGTGCTGGTGTTCCTCGGGGGCTACCAGCTCTTGAAGTGGCAAATCACCCGGGGGGGCGGCGACGAAGAAGACGCAGGGGACTTCATCGTCTATGGCGTGCTCGGCGTGCTGCTCGGCTCGCGCCTCGGTCACGTCCTGTTCTACGACCTGGACAAGGCCCTGGCGGATCCGCTCTGGGTGCTCAGGATCTGGGAAGGGGGTCTCGCGAGCCACGGCGCCGTGCTGGGCCTCATCCTGGCCATGTACTTGTTCACCAAGCGGCGGCACATCCCGTTCCTGGAAGGCTCGGACCGCTTCGCGTTCTCGGCAGCGCTGGGCGCGACGCTGGTGCGGATAGGCAACTTCTTCAACTCGGAGATCGTGGGCAAGCACACGGATCAGAGCTGGGGCGTCCGACTGCCGCGCTTCGATCGCGTGCCCGAGCCTCCGCTGCGCCATCCCAGCCAGCTGTACGAAGTGGCGCTGGGACTGGTCGTGCTGTTGGCTCTGTACGTGTTCGACAAGAAGCTCAAGGAAGACCGTCCGCGCGGGGCGCTGATCTCCCTGTTCTTCGCGCTGTACTTTCCCGGTCGCTTCGTCATCGAGTTCTTCAAGGAGCACCAGACGGTCGAGCCCACCGCGTACCTGACGATGGGTCAGTACCTGAGCATCCCCGCCGCACTGCTCGGCTTCTATGGGCTGTGGTGGAGCTTCAATCGCCGTCTGCCCGTGGGCTGGACTCCCGCGGGCGGGCACGCCGCGGTGGACGACGAGGACGACGACGACGACTGGGACGACGAGGACGACGACGAGGATCGCCGTGCCGTGGACGAGGCGCTCGACGACGAGACGGACGACGACGAGACGGACGACGACGAGACGGACGACGACGAGACGGACGACGACGCACCGCCGCCCAAACCCAAGGCCAAGTCAAAACCTGCGCAGACGTCCAAGTCGGACAAGCCTTCGGGGAAGAGCTCGAAGGGGCCCGAACCCAAGAAGAAGCGCTGACCAGCTACGGGCGAGCGGGCGGGCGTCGCCGCTCGAGCTTCAGTAGCGGGAGCTCGGCGGCGACTAGCTCCGAGCGCAGCACGGGCCAGGGCTTCGGCGGCGCGAGCAGATCGAACTCGGTGCTGCAGGGCTTGACGTCATAGCCCTGCATGACCGCATCGGCGCTCGCCAGGGCGTCGGTCTCGCTCTCACCAATCAGGCGCCCATACACGTAGAGCTCCGCGGCGGTCCTGAGGGCAGTGAGCGGACAGCGTCCGCCCTTGTGCTTCGCGCGCATCACTCGCTCACCGTCGCGCTTGGCTCGCCGCAGCCGATCGAAGTAGATCGGCACGAAATCCCGAAGATCGCGGGCGTAGCGCCCCCCTTCCCACGACTCGATGCCGCGGACCTCCACCTCTAGCCCGTAGCTCGGCCCACACGACACCCGCGAGCAGGGCGCGACCTTGAGCGCCAACAACCGAAATGAGAACTCGGGGATGCGGTCGCGATCGAAGTCCTGGATGCAGGTGGGACAGGTGGGCGAGTGCTCGGCCCTGACGAAGCGATCCGAGAGCAACTCGAGCACGAAGGGCTCGGCTTGTCCGCAGCTTGCGCCGCAAGGCGTCAGCCCGAGCACGACGAACCGCGCGCCGTCGCCCCGAAGATCCCAGAGCTGGCCGCCGCCGCGGGTCTTCTGTAGCTCGACCATGCCGCTCTCACCGGACACCACTGCTCCGGGCGCGGTGCTGACCGCCTCGAAGCGCGTGAGTCGGGTGGCGGGCGCGGAGTCTTGGGCCGGCTCGTACAGCAGGATGGCCGCGTGATGCCCGTCGAGGTGCAGCACTTCTGTCACGCTGAAGCCCTGCTGCCGCGCGCGCGCCTCGGCGTCGCGCAGGTTCGCGCGAAAGTGCTGCTCAGGGGTCTTGGGCGTAGTCGGCTCGAGCCGCGACTCGGCGACAGGGACGGGCACCTGGGGGGGCTCCGAGCCGGGCGCGCTCCCGCAGCCGAGCGCGAGCACGCCGAGCGCGACGCTGACCTGGGTCTTGGCACGTTGCATTGGTGTGGGCGCTGCCCGCGCCTTTCGCGTCCTCACCCGAGACTCGACTTGGGCAGCCTTGGCACGAGCCCATGGGCGCAGGGCTGCTGCCAGGTCACCGCTGCCGAAGGACGTCGCAGAATCCCAGAGGAGTGCAGATTCATCAGAGCTTGGCAGGCCGGGAGTTGCTCATCCCGAGCCGAGAACGTCAGAAATAGTGTACCGCCCGGGCGGCTTGTCCAGCAGGAAGCGAGCGGCGCGGAGCGCCCCATGGGCGAATAGCTCGCGGCTGGTGGCGCGGTGGCTCAACTCCAGCCGCTCGCCGGGGCCGAGCAGATACACGGTGTGGTCACCGACGACGTCTCCACCGCGCACGCCGAACACCCCGAGCTCGTCGTCCTTGCGCGCGCCGGTGTCGCCCTCGCGCGCGTAGCGATCCAAGAGCTCCGGGCGCGCCGCGCGAGCGGCCTGGGCCAGGCGCTTGGCGGTGCCGCTCGGTGCGTCCGTCTTTCTTCGGTGGTGCAGCTCCACGATCTCGACATCATAGCCCGCACCCAGCTTGGCCACGGCGTCTCGGACGAGCTCAGCCAACACCTGCACACCGAGGCTGGTGTTGGGCGCCCACAGCACCGCCACGCGCTCGGCCGCGCGATCCAGCGCGCGCTCAGTGGTCGGGCCCAGGTTCGTCGTACCGCTGACCAAGGCCACCTGCTGGTGCGCAGCGAGGGCCGCGAGACCGGCGACCGCCGGTGCGGCCGAGAAGTCGATCACCACGTCCGCCCCCAACAGGCCGGCGGCCACGTCAGCCGTGGTCTCCACACCCAACGCGCCCATGCCGGCTAGCTCGCCCAGGTCCCGCCCGAGCTGCGGGTCGCCATCGGCGGCGATGGCGCCGACGATCTGCAGGTCCTCCGCCGCGTGACAGAGCCGCGCGATGGTCAGCCCCATCCGCCCGGTCGCCCCGTGCAGAGCGACCTTCACGACCCGAGATACTCCGCGAGCGTCTTGCTCACGAGCTCACGCGTCTGCTGGCTGGCCTCCACCAGCGGCGCACGCACCGACGCGCTCATCTGCCCGCGTCCGGCCAAATAGGCCTTCGTAGGCTGCGGGTTGGGCTCCACGAACAGCACCCGGTGAACGGGCAAGAGCGACAGGTGTGACTGCTTGGCCTCCTGCCATTGGCCCGCCTCGACCAACTCGACCACCCGCGTCACCTGACGCGGCAAGATGTTACTGGTCACGCTGATCACTCCCTTGGCTCCGATCGCCATCATCGGAAGCGTCAACGGATCATCGCCCGACATGATGGTCACTCGCTCGCCAGCGCGCCGGAGCAAGTCTTGGCTGTAGTTGAGGTTACCCGTTGCGTCCTTGACGCCGACCACGTTCGGGCAGCCGTCGAGGATGCGCAACGTCGCCTCGACGCTCAGCTCGACGCCGGTGCGCCCAGGAATGTTGTAGAGCACCACCGGACAGCTGACCGCAGCGGCGATCTGTGAGACGTGCACGAACATGCCCTCCTGAGAGGGCTTGTTGTAGTAAGGCATCACGATCATCACCGCATCCGCCCCGGCCTCGAGCGCGGCTCTGGAGTGTTCGATGGTCTTCTTGGTGTTGTTGCTGCCCGTACCCGCCAGGATCGGCAACTTGCCCTTGGCCAGCTTGGCCGTGCGAGCCACGACCTCGAGCTGCTCGGCGTCGCTCAGGGTCGGCGTCTCGCCGGTGGTCCCGCACGGCACGAGGCCGCTGATCTGGCCCTCGAGCTGCGAGCCGACCAAGCGTTCGAACGCGCCCCAGTCGATGGCCGAGGCGTCGGGGGTGAACGGTGTGACGAGCGCGGTCCAGGCGCCGCGCAGCGGAAGCGTTGCCATGCGGCGGACTATTTGACGCTTCCGAGCGGAACGCAAGCGTCACACCCGACGCGCCGGGTATCCGGGCGGCATCACCAATCACTCGCTCACCTTCCGCACGAAGCTGGCGACGAAGTAGCCCTCCGTTCCGTGCTGCGACGGGAGCAACAGCAGCTCCGAGACCCCCGCGGGGGTGAGCGCCGCGAGCTCGGGTGCATCGAAGGGCGTGGGCTCGAGCACGTCGGTCACGCGCTCGACCAGGGAGCGCCCCTCTTCCGGCAACACGCTGCACACGGCGAACACCACCCGGCCGCCGGGGCGCGCGCGAGTCGTCGCGCGGCGCAGGATGGCCTCACTGAGCGCACCGAGCCGGTCCGGATCCTCGGCACCGAGGCGGCGCGCGATCTCGGGACGCCGGCGCAGCGTACCGACGCCGGTGCAGGGCGCGTCCACGAGCACGCGGTCGAAGCCATCGGGGATGGCCCCAGCTCCAATCGTCCAGTCCACCGCGACCGTGGCTACGTTGCCGAGTCCGAGGCGAGCCGTCTCCCCCACCAGCGCCGCGAGCTTGTGGGGGTGCAGATCCGCGGCCACCACGCGCCCAGCCGCGCCCACTTGGTCGGCCAGCAACGTCGCTTTCTGGCCTCGCCCGGCGCAGGCATCGAGCACGGACTCGCCCGCGCGGGCGCCCACGCTGAGCGCGACGACCTGCGCGCCCTCTTCCTGGACGACGAACGCGCCCTCGGCGAAGCCCGGCAGCTTACGCAGATCGCCGGAGCCTTGCAGCCGCCACGCCAGCGGCGAGGCCACGCCGCGGCGCGCCTCAGCGAGCCACCCGGGCGGGGGGTGGCCGGGGCGGAGGCGAACGCAAGCGTCGGGGCGAGCCCGCGCCCCCGCGCCGAGCAGGGCGGCGGCCTCTTCATGTCCCACGGCCTCCGTGAGCCGGCGCAGCAGCCACGCGGGCGCGCTCCCCACGATGGCCTCGGCGAGGGAGAGCGGCCGCTCGCTCGCGCTGAGCTTGCGCAGCACCGCGTTGACGAAGCCTCCGACGCGCCCGCCGCGGCGCGCGCGGACAGCGGTCACCGCCGCGTCCACGGCAGCGTGCGAGGGAACGCGATCGAGCAGCAGGATCTGATACGCCGCCACCAGCAAGTGCGCTCGCACGAAGGCGTCGGTCTTGCGCAGCGACGCGTGCGCCCCGAGCCGCTCTTCGAGCACCGCGCGGGTGCGCAGCACGCCGTAGGTGAGCTCGGTGGCCAGCGCGCGATCTCTATCGTCCAGCGTGGCGGCGCGCTCGAGCTCCGCGTCGAGCGCCGCCGCGGCGAACGCACCGTCGCGCTCTACTCGCTCGAGCACCATCGCCGCGATCGTACGGGCACTCACGGCGCCCATCTGCTTGTGCATCGTCATCCGATTATCTCTCGCACGTGGGTGACGATCACGTCCCAGCGGCGCTCGACGTCGTTCTTGAAGGCCAGGGCCATGAGTCCGAACAGGATCGCCATGCCCACGATGTGGAGCACCTCGCGAACTCGCAGGGGAAGCGGCCTGCGCATGATGCCCTCGAGCGCGAAGAACATCAGGTGCCCGCCGTCGAGGACCGGGATGGGGAGCAAGTTGAGCAGTCCCAGGTTGATGCTGATGAGCGCCATGACCCAGATGAAGAAGTCCGGCCCCTTACGGCCCTCCTGGCCGGCGACCTCGTAGATGGTGATGGGGCCCGAGAGCGACTTGAGGCTGACCCGCCCCTGGACCAGCCGGACCATGCTCACGAGCACGAAGCGCGTGACCTCGACGGTCTCTTCGACGGCCTTCGCCAAGGCGTATCGCAGCGGTGTTGGGTGCTCGACGCGTTCCTCGGGCGCCAGCGGGATCCAGTGCTGAACGCGCAGGACGTAGCGGGCGAAGGTCTGTCCGTGTTCGTCCGTGAAGTCTTCGCGACGCATCTGGAACGTGCCCGAGCGCTCCCGGCCGTCGCGCGCCGCCCAGTAGCCGATGCGATGAGGCCGGTCCGGCGCGCTGAGTACGCGCTCGCGAAACGTGGACCAAGCCGGCACGGGCTCGTCGTCCAGCTTGAGCAACTTGTCCCCTGGGCGCAGCCCCGCCTTGTGCAGGTAGCTGTCCTCGGGGACCACCGCGGCGTACAAGTCCGCGAGCTCGAGGCCGGTGCGGGTCTTCAGATCGACACCAGCGGGGTCCGGCGTGAGCGCGACGACGCCAGCCTCGTACACCGCGATGTCCGCCAGCCCGCCCAGAGCGCCGTCGAGTATGATCGGCCGCTGGTAGCTCACCGGCGCGGTCTCCCCGCGATTCTCTTCGATCGCGCGCTCGAGATCCATGAAGCGACGCACCGGCTGGCCGGCAACGTGCGTGACCACATCGAAGGTTCGGAGCCCCGCGCGATACGCGGGAGATTCCGGGTTGTCGATGCCGACGACCGCGGCCGGCGCGCTCGGCTGAATGCCAACCGTGCCGACGCGTTCCACGATGTCGAGCTCACGCCGCTCGACGGTCTCCTCGGCCGTGACCTCGACCTCGATGTGCTTGTTGTCCCGGAAGACCTTGAAGCGGATGGGCTTGCCCGCGCTCTTGCCCACGATGCGCTTCAGCTCGTCGAACGTACCAATGTCGTGGCCGTCCACGGCCATGATGCGATCGCCAGGGAATAGCTTGCCGTGCGCGGGGTGATTGGGCAGCACGACCCCGACCGTGGGCGGCAGGAAAGGTCCGTCGGTCACGAACACCGAGAAGTACAAGAGCACAGGGAACACGAGGTTCATCAATGGCCCCGCCAAGACGATCAGCACTCGCTTGTAGACGGGGAGAGACTCGAAGGTGCGGTTCTTGTCCTCGGGCAGCACGATGTCGCTCTTGCTGACCTCGAGCATCTTCACGTAACCGCCGAGCGGGAGCAGACTGACGCAGTACTCCGTCTCCCGCCCCCGCAAGCGCAGGATCTTGGGACCGAACCCCAAGCTGAACGTGATGACCTTGACGCCGAACGCCTTGGCCACCGCGAAGTGGCCCAGCTCGTGAACGAAGATCAACGAGCTAATCAGGATCACGAAGTAGAGCAGATCCACGAGTCTTGCCGGGCCAGGCTACCACCACTTCGCCGCCGAGCCGTGCTTTCAGCGCCCACCCGGCCGGGATTGCCACGGCTGGCTCTGAAGGGGTCTCCGAATCCGAGCCGGTGAGGTAGGCTCAGCCGCGATGAACCGACCCAAGTCCAAGCCTGGCACGAGCTCGCGAGTGCAGCTCCATCAGTTGATGCTGCCAGAGCACGCCAACGCCTACGGCAACGTCCACGGCGGCGAAATCATGAAGATGGTGGACGAGGCGGGCGGCATCGCAGCCATGCGCCACGCGCAGCGTCCCTGCGTCACTGTAGCGGTGGACTCCATGACGTTCATCTCCAAGGTGAACGTGGGGGACGTGCTGTGCTGCGAGGCCAGCGTCAACTACGTCGGGAAGTCGTCGCTGGAAGTCGGCGTCAAGGTCAGCGCCGAGAACCCGATCACCGGAGAGCTCACCCACACCAACTCGGCGTACCTCGTCTACGTCGCCATCGACGATGGCGGCGCGCCGGCGTCCGTACCGGAGCTCGAGCTGGGCAGCGACGAGGAGCGGCGACGCTGGGCCGAGGCGAAGCAGCGACAAGCGGAGCGGCTCGCGCGGCGGGCTCGAAAGGGCTGAGCTGGCCCGCGACGCCCGCGGATATCCTGCATTTTCCAGTGGATAGCAGCAGCAAAGCGCGGCTGCGCCCTGCTCGGGGCCTCAAACGCTGGCCGGGCACTCAAAGGCGCACTAGCTTCCCGGGACTTTCGCGACGAGGTCACCGGTTTGACCACGAGTCGCGAGGATCGACGATCATGCTGACGTGGGTAGCTAAGAAGCTCTTTGGCACTTCCAACGAGCGGGCCGTGCGGCGGCTTCAGCCGCTGGTGAACGAGATCAACGCGCTCGAGTCCAAGATCGAGAAGCTCTCGGACGCGGAGATGCGCGCCAAGACCGGAGAGTTCAAGGAGAAACTCGACAACGGCGCCACGCTCGATGACATCCTGGTGGAGTCCTTCGCGGTCTGCCGGGAGGCTGGGCGGCGCGCCCTGAAGATGCGCCACTACGACGTGCAGCTGCTCGGCGGCATGGTGCTGCACAACGGCAAGATCGCGGAGATGCGAACCGGCGAGGGCAAGACGCTGGTCGCGACGCTGCCCATCTATCTCAATGCCCTCGAAGGCAAGGGCGTACACCTCGTCACGGTCAACGACTACCTGGCCAAACGCGACGCCGAGTGGATGGGCAAGCTCTACAACTTCTTGGGGCTCTCGATCGGTACCATCGTCAACCAGCAGGCGGACTCGGAGAAGCGTCGCGCGTATCGGGCCGACATTTGTTATGGCCAGAACAACGAGTTCGGCTTCGACTATCTGCGGGACAACCTGAAGTTTTCGGCGCTCGACTACGCGCAGCGCCCCCTCAACTTCGCCATCGTCGACGAGGTCGACTCGATCCTGATCGACGAAGCGCGTACGCCGCTCATCATCAGCGGGCCTGCAGAGGCGGCCAGCGCCAAATACCGCACGCTGAACGAGATCGTGGCGCGCCTGCGCAAGGACGAGCACTACAACGTCGACGAGAAGGGTTTTACGGCCACCCTGACGGACGACGGCGTGGAGCTGGTCCAGAAGCTGGTAGGGCTCAAGAATCTGTATGAGCCCGTCAACGTGCAGACGCTGCACATCCTGAGCCAACTGCTCAAGGCGCACGCCCTGTACAAGCGCGATCAGCACTACATGGTGAGCCCCGACGGCAAGGTGCTGATCATCGACGAGTTCACCGGACGCGTGCTGGCGGGCCGGCGCTGGAGCGATGGCCTGCACCAAGCGGTGGAGGCCAAGGAGAACGTGGAGATCCACGAAGAGAGTCGCACCATCGCGACCATCACGTTCCAGAACTTGTTCCGCATGTACAAGAAGCTGGCGGGCATGACGGGAACCGCGGAGACCGAGGCGGCAGAGTTTCACTCCACCTACAAGCTGGACGTGGTGGCCATCCCGACCAACAAGAACAACATCCGCGAGGACCACCAAGACATCGTCTACAAGACGGAGCGCGAGAAGTTCACGGCCGTGATCAAGGAGATCATGGCGGAGCACGAGAAGGGGCGACCCGTACTGGTCGGCACCACCAGCGTGGAGAAGAGCACCGCTATCGCGCGCATCCTGCAGAAGAAGAAGATCGCTCACCACGTGCTGAACGCCAAGCATCACGAGAACGAGGCCTTCGTCGTGGCGCAGGCCGGGCGCAACGGCGCGATCACCGTGAGCACGAACATGGCCGGCCGCGGCACTGACATCTTGCTCGGTGGCAACCCGGAGATGCTGGCTCGCTGGGACTTCCGTCAGAGCGGCAAGGACCCGGACCTCGAGCCGGAGGACTTCGACGCGCTGGTCAAGAAGTACGAGAAGAGCTGCGCCGAGGAGCACGACGCGGTGATCGAGCTCGGAGGCCTGCACATCGTGGGAACCGAGCGCCACGAGTCGCGCCGCATCGACAACCAGCTGCGCGGCCGCGCCGGCCGACAGGGCGACCCAGGCTCCAGCCGCTTCTATCTGTCGCTGGAGGATGACCTCATGCGCATCTTCAGCGGCGAGCGCGTCAAGAACCTGATGGACCGCATGGGGCTCCCGGACGACGAGCCCATCGAGCACCCGTGGGTGAGCAAGAGCGTCGAGAACGCTCAGCGCAAGGTCGAAGAGCGGAACTTCGACATCCGCAAGAACCTGCTCGAGTACGACGACGTGATGAACGCGCAGCGCAAGACCGTCTACTCGCTGCGCCAGCAGTTGTTGGAGGGGCGCTACACACCCGAAGAAATCGACGAGCTGGGCAAGCCCACCGGGGACCTGCGGGAGCTGGCCGTGGACCCGGAGATCGAGAAGTTCGTGGGACCCCTCTTGCCCGAATTGCTCACCTTCTTCGCGGACCCACCGCTCGAGCTGACCGACGAGAACGGCAAGCCGCGACCGGCGCGCACGCGCAAAGAGGTCGAGAAGATCAAGAAGCTCGTCGAGCTCGAGTCGCTGCAGCGCGAGGTGTACCAGATGTGGGGCGTGAAGCTGGACGTCGGCGAGCGCCGAAAGCTCAAGCCCGTTCAGGTGTACGACGAGCTGCTCGACATGGTCGCGCGCGGCCTGTCGGAGCAGCGCGAGCGCATGCTAGACCTCATCGATCGCGTCGTCGCAGCCATCGTCGAGGAGAGCTGCCCCGAGAACAAGCCACCCGAGGACTGGGACTGGGAGAACATCCGCGACGGCTATCGCGAGCATTTCAAGTCCCGCGTGAGCGCGGACATCGAGGAGTTCGGCGACGCGGAAATGCTCGTGAAGGAGCTGTTCCGTCAGGCCGAGGAGCTGTATCGCAAGCGCGAGTCGGATCTTCGCGTCGACACCGCGATGCGCGTCTTCCGCCACTTGTACCTGGAGGCCATCGACCAGGCTTGGCAGGACCACCTCTCCAACATGGAGCACCTGCGTGACGGCATCGGCCTGCGCGGCTATGGCCAGCGGGATCCCAAGAACGAGTACAAGAAGGAGGGGTACGATCTGTTCTTGAACATGATGGCGAAGGTCAGCGGCACGGTGCTGCAGCGCTTCTTCGAGGTCGAGATCCAGCGCCGCGAGGACATCGAGGCGCTCGAGGCCGTCGCGGCCGAGGAGCACCAGCAGCTACTCGAACAGGCCGTCGCGCGCCATCCGGGCAGCGAGCCGTCGCCTGACGCCGTGCTGGCACAAATGCGGGAGAGCGCGGCTTCCATGCCCCCGCCGCAGCGCAGCGCGCCCGCCGCTCCGAAGATCGGTCGCAATGACGTCTGTCCCTGCGGCTCGGGCAAGAAGTTCAAGAAGTGTCACGGAGCCGCCCTCGACGAGGACGAGGATGGCGGCGAAGAGCAGCCCCGCGCCTGAGGGCGAGGGCCTGTGCTCGAGGTGCTCGATGAACCGTCCGCTACTGTTCGTGGCATGCTACGCGGCGGCGTTGCTCGCTCCCTCGGCCTGCGCCACCGGGGCGAGTGGTGTAGGCCCGGACCCAGACGGTTCGACGGACGGTGGACTGGGGGGCGTGGGCTTCGGCGGCAACGCTGGCGAAGACGCCTCGGCGGGCGCCGCCGGTAGCGCAGCCGCGTCGTCTGGCGGTACTGCGGGGGCCGCAGGCGCAGGCAGCGGCGGCAGCAGTGGCACCGGCGGTGGCGCGGGCGGCGGCGGTGGCGCGGGCGGCGGCGGTGGCGCGCGCAGGCGCAGGAAGCAGCGATGCGGGCGGGAGCGGCGGCGCGGGCGGGAGCGGTGGCGCAGGCGGGAGCGGTGGCGCGGGCGCGAGCGGTGGCGCAGGCGGGAGCAGCGGCGCGGGCGCGAGCGGCGGCGCGGGCGCGAGCGGCGGCGCGGGTGGCGGCGGTGGCGCGGGTGGCGTCTGGATCAACGAGCTGCACTACGACAACACCGGCGCCGATCAGGACGAGGGCGTGGAGGTCGCGGGACCGGCGGGGACGAGCCTGAGTGGCTGGAGCATCGTGCTCTACAACGGCGCAACCGGCCTGAGCTACAAGACCACGAATCTCACCGGTGCGCTCCCGAGCCAGCAAGGCGGGTACGGCACGGCGTGGTTCGCCATCGACGCGATCCAGAACGGCGATCCCGACGCCCTGGCACTCGTGAACAACGTCGGCACGGTGGTCCAGTTCCTCAGCTACGGCGGAACGTTCCAAGCCAGCGGCGGTGCAGCCAACGGCATGACGTCGGTCGACATCGGTGTCAAGCAATCAGCGTCCACACCCATCGGGCACACGCTGCAGCTCACCGGCAGCGGCAACACCTACGCAGCGTTCACCTGGGCGGCGCCCGCCACCGGCAGTCCCGGACAGCCGAACTCGGGTCAGACGTTTCAGTAGCGCCCGTCCGGGGGTAGCCGGATCGCCAGAGCGGGCCCGTGGTCTTCAGAAGCTCGGCGGCTGCTTGGGCATGCCCGTGGCGAAGCGCCAACGCACTCCAAGTTGTCCGAAGTCTGCGCCGTCGAGCCCGATGGTGTCCGGGCCATGCAGCACGGGCAGGATGGAGAGCTGTGCGTCGAGGTTGTCCGTGACCCGCACGCTGGCGATCAGACCGGCCCGCAGCACGTGTCGGCCCCGACCCGGCAGCACCAGGTTCTCCTGCGCGACGCCGAGCGATATGGCGTCGTACTTGCCGAAGCGGGCAGCGTAGCCCACGCGAAAGCGCCAGACCCAGGGGGGATCGATCACCACCTTGAGAGACTCCTCGAACAGGTGGTAGCCGTCCGGCAGATCCGAGACGTAATACGCGGTCAGCATCCAGAAGGGCCCCCCCCCGGCGATCGGGACGGCGCCCGAGAGCTCCGACTCGAGCGCGACGTAGGTCGCGCTCGGCCCGTCCCGGCGCTCGATGTCGATCCAGTCCTGGGACTCTCGGGCGGGAAACAGCGAGCGAGCGATGGGCGCGAAGTAGCGTGCCCCGGCGCGCATCTCGAAGTAGGGCATCTGCCCCTTGGCGCCCACGTAAGCACCGGCGCCGCTCGTCGAACCGAGCGGCGCCGCCTCGACGCCGAGCCAACGATAGTAGGGCCGTCCGTACCCGGCGGCGATCCGCGGGCGCACGTAGGTCCAGCCCAGCTCGAGGCTGCCGGCTACGAAGGGACGCCCCACGCCGCTCTCCCAGTACCCTCCGGTGCTCAGCCGCTCGATGCCGCTGCCGTCGGACGGGGGAGTGGTCGGCAGCGACGTCTGCGCGAGCGCCGTCCCGGCGAGACCCACGAGCGCGAACGTCAGCCTGGCTCGCATCAGAACTGCCCTCCAATCCCCAGACCACCGACCTGGGGCACGAGGTGGACCGAGCGGTTGCCGTGCCGATAGTGTAGTAGCCACGGCAGACCCAGGCCCACGAGCGTACCCCATCCAGCGCCGATGATGACGTCGGACGCGTAGTGCATGTCGCTCACCACCCGCAGCGCCGCGGTGGCGGTCGCCAGCGCAAAGCCCGCCCCACACGTCACGCCATCGGCGACGCCTCCCCCGCTGAGCGGTAGGTAGCCGCGGTGGATGCAGATCAGGCTCGCGCCCGCGAAGCTCGCCGAGGCGTGCCCGCTGAAGAAGCTGCGATGTCGACTGCTGCGGCTGCAGTCGCGCGAGTCCTCCTCGAGGCCGCTGCCGCAGTGTTCGCCGTAGGGGCGCTCGCGACCGGCTAGCGTCGTCACGACGCTCTGCCCCGCGATTGTCACCGCGAACACCTCGGTCCCGATCAGCAGCAGTTGCTCGGCCACGTCGGGGCTGTCGTAGTACCAGTACGCGGACAAGAGCCCGTCGACCAGCAGCGGGTAGCTGACCGTGGCGGCCAGAAAGACGTCACTCACGTCGCGGGCGCGACGCCGCTTGGGGTAGCTACCCAGGGCGAGAGACCGCCGCACGGCGTCGTCGAACAGCATGCCCCCGCGCCATCGGCCCTTCGCCGGCTCGGCGGCGTTGAGCCCCACGACCGCGGCGGCGGATAGCCCCGTGAGGTAGTACTCGTCGGGCTGAAAACGCCTCCACCTCCAGCGCAGCTGAGGCCGGCGCAGCTCCACACCGGGCGCGAAGAATACGCTCACGTCTTCATCGCTCTCGCGCACCAACGGCAGATCGGGCAACGGCGGTGACTCGTCGGTGGCCGCGCTCGATGCGCGACCCCAGAGCAGAACTGCGACAATCGATAGCCAGCCGAGGCGCATGAAGGCCCCGAAGCGTAGGACACTTCACCCGCTCTGTCCCGAGCGGACGATCCGAGGCCAGCGCTCTACTCAGCCCGCGTCGCGTGGGCTCGGACGCAGATCTCGCGCGCAACGAAATCCAGCCACCAGGATGCGCCACCCTCCCGGATGGTGAACACGATTGGACGCGCGCAGGCCGTCGCCGCGGTAGTTGAAGGCACCGCCGCGCAAGACTCGCTCGCACTCGGTTGGGATGGGGTTGGTTCCCGTGTAGCCTTGTAGCTTCTTGGCTCGAAGGTCGTCTTGTGCAGCCAGCACCTGCTCGCAGGTGCCGGGGATCCCTTGGGCGGCCGTGCTTCGCTTGTAGGCGTAGGGGTCGTAGTAGTCCTCGACCCACTCCCAGACATTGCCCGCCAGATCGAGGTGACCGTAGGGTCCCTTGCCCTCCGGAAATGAACCCACGTCCGCCGTCTTGCCGCCGCTCGACGCGGCATATGCACCGATCTTCGGGCTCGGCGGGTCGTTGCCCCAGACGAACCTCCTGCCATCGTCACCGCGCGCCGCGCGTTCCCACTCGGCCTCGGTCGGAAGGCGCTTGCCGACGTGCGCGCAGTAGGCCGTCGCGTCGTGCCAGGACACCCCGACGACCGGCTGGCGTTCGCCGCGGAACTCGCGGTCCGCGCCGTACTTCATCGCGGCGGCCACGCCATCGCGCCAGGGCTTGCAGGCGCCGGCCTGCACGCAGGCGCGATAGCTCGCGTTGGTTACCTCGGTGAGGTCGAGCAAGAACGACGGCACGGTCACCGAGTGCGCCGGGCGCTCGTCCTGCTCGCCCTCGTCGTCGGCGCCCATGGTGAAGGTGCCGCCAGGGACGAGCGCCATGTCCGGCGGCACCTCGGGCGGAGCCTCGGGCTTCGCCGCGACCCCCGCCGGGCGCTGCGCGGGCGGGGGCGAGGCTCGCCTTGGAGCTGGGACACCACTGACCACGGGCGCCGGCCGTAGAGCGCCCTGGGAGGCGGTGGTCTCGCGCGACGCGGCCGCCGGCGGGGCTTGCCCACCGTTGCAGCCGACAGCCAGCGCGAGGACCCAGAGACGACGCATCGCCGGTCCCGCGTTTAGCCCGTCCCCCCGCCGCTGGGCAAATCCGAGGACGTGCCCGCGCCGCGCTCCGCCCGCGGCCAGGATCGTTGCCCTGAAATCGTGGTAAAGCGCGGAGGCCGATGATCGAGGTGGAACACCTGACGAAGGACTACGGCAGCGTGGTCGCCGTGAAGGACGTCTCCTTTTCGGTCGGGAAGGGCGAGATCGTCGGCTTTCTGGGGCCGAACGGCGCCGGCAAGAGCACCACCCTGCGCATGCTGGTGGGGTTCCTCGGCGCGACCTCCGGGCGGATCCGCATCGCCGGGCACGACATCGCCGAGGCGCCGCTCGAGGCCAAGGCCGCCATCGGCTACATGCCCGAGGCGGCGCCCCTCTATCTCGAGCTGCGGGTGCGGGAGTACCTGGCCCTACGCGCCCAGCTCAAGAAGGTGCCCCGCGGGCAGCGCAAGGCGGCGGTAGCCCGCGCCATGGCCCTCAGCCGCATCGAGGAGATGGCGGACACGCTCATGCTGCACCTGTCCAAGGGCTACCGCCAGCGCGTCGCGCTAGCCGACGCGCTCGTGGCCAACCCGCCGCTGTTGATCCTGGACGAGCCCACGGCAGGGCTCGACCCGAACCAGATCCGCGAGGTGCGACGGGTGATCAAGAGCCTGGGTGAGAATCACACCATCTTGCTGTCCACCCACATCCTGCCAGAGGTGGAGAGTACCTGCGATCGCGCCATCGTGATCGATCGCGGCAAGCTCGTCGCCGAGGGCTCGATCGACGAGCTCCGCGCGCGTCGTGCGTCCCGCACCGTCGGCCTGGTGTTGCGCGACCCTGACGCCCGCGCGAAGAAGGTGCTGGTAGCGCTCGACGGCGTCAAGAAGGTGCGCACGCGTTCCCGCGAGGCGCCCCTCGTGCGCGTGACGCTGGAGCTCGCAGCCGGGGTGTCGCCCGAGGACGTACTCGAACGCGCTGTCGCCTGTCTGGTCGGAGAGCAAATCGGCGTGCGCGAGGCCAGCCCCACCCAGGCCACGCTAGAGGACGTATTCGCGCAGCTCACGCGCGCCGAGGACGCCGGGGAGGCATCGTGACCGGTCTGCTCGCCGTCTACCGCCGGGAGATGCTGAGCCTGTGGGTCACCCCGCTCGCCTGGGTCTTGCTCACCGTGTTCTTGCTGCTGCAGGGTCTCTCTTTCTACTCCATCGTGGTGCACGTCTCGAGCCTCAGCTCGGTGTCGCTCGACAGCGGTCCGGTCCAGTCCTACTTCGGGCAGTCCATCTTCCTGCTCGTCTCGTTGCTCTTGGTGTGCCCTGCCTTGACCATGCGCTCGCTGGCGGAAGAGCGTCGCAGCGGTACGATCGAGAGCTTGCTCACCGCACCCGTGACGCCGGGCGCCGTCGTGACGGGCAAGTACTTGGCGGTGCTCAGCACCTACGTGGCGATGTGGGCCCCGACGCTGCTGTACGTCGTCGTGCTGCGCGACACCGGCCAGATCGACTGGGCGGTGGTGGGCTCCAGCTACCTGGGCGTGTTCGCGGTGGGTGCGGGCTACCTGTCGCTCGGCATCCTGATGAGCGCGATGACCCGAAGCCAGTTGCTCGCATTCGTGCTCACGGTGCTCGCGCAGTTCGGTCTCTTCATCCTGGGGATCGGGGAGTACATCTTCGAACCCGGCCTGGTCCGAGACATCTCCGTCCACGTCTCGGTCTTGACCCAGATGGACGAGATGAGTCGCGGTGTCATCGATCTTCGGCGCTTGGTGTTCGACGCATCGCTCGTGATCGTTCCCTTGTTCGTCACCACGCGGGTGGTGGACAGCTGGAGGTGGAGCTGATGGCGCAGAAGCAACCGGATGCGGCGGCGACGCCGGCCAGTCGGGTGCTGCGCAGCCTGTCCGCGGCCAGCGTCCTGGCGGCGGTGGCGCTCGGGCTGAGCGCGAACATCCTGGTCGCGCGGTTCTACGAGCGCTGGGACGTCACGTCCCGCGGCCTGTACACCTTGAGCGACGCCACGGTGGAGACCCTCGAGACCCTCGACGAACCCGTGGACATCATCGTGCTGCTCAGCGCGAGCGATCCGCTCACGGTCAGCGTTCGCCACCTGCTCAGCGCCTACGGCAGCAAGACTCGAAAGCTCTCGCCGCGTTACGTGGATCCGGATCGGAGTCCGGCGGAGTTCATGGCCATCCAGCAGAAGTACGGCATCGAGGCCGGCAAGAGCGAGGACGGTCGAGTCGTCACGGACGCGTCGATCATCATCGCGCGCGGCGAGCGCCACTGGTTCGTCACCCAGGACGACGTCGTGGCCTACGACGAGGATGACGGTCGCGCGCGCCCCAAGCTCGAGCAAGCGCTGACCGAGGGGATCCGAAACGTCTTCGTGAGCGATCGTCCGACGTTCTGCTTCACCACCGGACATCAAGAGATGTCCATCGACGATGGCGGACCGACGGGCTTGGCGGAGCTGCGCTATCGCCTGCAGAAGAACAACTACGACATCGAGAGCGTCGATCTTGCTGCACCCAAGCTCACGCGCGCGCTCGACGAGTGCGCGGTCGTCGTCGTCGGAGGGCCGGAGGTGCCCTTCGCGGAGTCCGGCAGCAAGCGACTCGAGGACTACGTGCGCGCCGGTGGTAGCGTGCTCTTCGCGCTCAACCCGATCTTGGACGGCGACAACCGAATCTCTCCCACCGGCCTCGAGTCGGTTGCGCGGCTCGGTGGCATCGAGCTGTCGACGGACTTCGTCGTGGAGCGCGACGAGAGGCTGCGTCTACCCGCAGGGCTCGGGGAGTCCTTCTTCGCGACGCCGCGCGAGCACGCCATCACGCGCGGCCTGCTCAAGGGGAACGAAGCCCGTTTTCGACTGTTGGTCAGCGCTGCCCAGAGCCTGGCGCTCAGCGGGGATCGGCCCAGCCCGCTCGTCACCTCGAGCCCCCAAGCCTTCAGCATCAAGGACATTCGCCCCTTCGTGGCGGAAGGCAAGCCGGTGGAGAAGTCCGCCGGGGACCCCGAGGGACCCTTCATCCTGGCGGCCGCCGCGGAGCTGCCGAAGCCCGCTCAGTCGACCCGAGCGCACGGCCCGCGACTGGTCGTGATCGGCACGGCCAATCCAGTCTGGGGACGCAACTTCCGCGAGCCGACGCTGATCGGCAACCGGCTGTTCGTGGAGAGCGCTGTGTCGTGGCTCGCGGCGCGCCCCGCGATCGTGAGCGTGCCCGAGAAGGCCTCCCACGACGTGGGGCTCAACCTCACCGAAGAGTCTCTGCGCGACGTGATGCTGTACGTGTTGCTGTACATGCCTGGGTCCGCGGCGCTGCTCGGAGGGTTGGTCATGCTCAGGCGGCGCGCACGCGAGAAGCGCTCGCGCGCCGAGCACGAGGCCAAGCGCGAGAGCGAGGAGAAGGGGGCGTCGGATGCCGTGAGCGATGACGACGACCCAGAGACCGATGACGACGACGAGACCCACGGCGAGCTCGACGACGAGGACGAGGCCCGCTCGTGAGCGTGTGGCGCCGGCAGTGGGCCAATCTGGTCGTGATCGGGCTGGCGGTGGCCGCCCTGGTGCTCGTCTTCGTCACGACGGGCAAGGTCACGACCTCGGAGCGTGAGTCCCGCGAGGACAACGTTCTATCGGCGTTTCGCCCCGCCGCTCTGAGCCGCATCTCCATCACCCGTGGCAGCGAGCGCTTGGTGCTCGAGCGCCAAACGGACCGGGACGCCGAGGACCTGGCGTGGCTGCTCGTCGAGCCGGTGCGCGAGGAAGCGGACGTCTTGTCGGTCGACAAGCTGCTCGGGTCACTGGAGTTTGCGCGCGTCGTGCGTCGCATCAAGCCCGAGGAGGTCGACCTCGAGCGCTTCGGACTGCTCGCGCCCGAGCAAGTCCTGAAGCTCGAGATGGGCTCGCTCGAGTACACGCTCGAACTCGGCAAGGAAGCCGCTCAACCCGCAGGTGCGCGCTACCTTCGCGTTCAGGCCAAGGGAGCACCCGGCAGCGGCGTCATGATCGTCAGCCGAGATCTGGCGACGGAGCTCCGGGTGGACGCCGCCAGCCTGCGCGGTCGGCAGCTCGTGCCGTACTTTTCGTCCGAGCTCGAGGAGCTGAGCATCGCCGGCAAGGGTGGCACGGTGCGGGTCACGAGCGGCGAGCACGGAGTGTGGCGATTGGCAGGCGCGCTGGGCAACGCGCGCGTCGGACGAGCGGCATTCGACGTCGTGCTCGTGCAGCTCGCGCGCATCAAGGCGGAGGACTTCTTGCCACTCGACGAGGCCGAGCGCGCCCTCGGCAGTGAGCGCGTGGAGCTCCGACTGCTGCCCAAAGACAAGGCGAAGGTCGCCGCGACGCTGCTGCTCGGGGGTCAGTGCCCCAAGGGCGAGGCGAGCGCCGTCGCGATTCGTCGAGCGCCGGATCCCGTGGCCGCGTGCATCCCGAGCAGCGTCCTCGAGCCGCTCCTGACTTCGGCCGGACAGCTCGTCGACCGCGGCGTGTTCCGCGCTCGGCCAGACGAGGTGGAGGGCGTGAACGTGCGCGCAGGCAGCGGCCGACTCACGCTCAATCGCAAGGAGTCGGGCTTCGCCCTCGAGCACCCGACCAAGGGCGACGTCGATCTCGATACCGGCAATCGCTACCTCGCCGAGCTCGGCGCCATCGAAGGCCAGATGGTCGACGGGGCCGACCTGGCCGCGCTCGGGCTGTCGCCGGCGGCGGGGACGGTGACCCTGCGGGTGCTGATGGACGACGCCAAAGCCATCGACGAGGTCGTCGACTTCGGAGCTCGGCAACCCGACGGCGGTGTTCATGTCAGGCGCCATCAAGACGGCGCCGTGCTGTCCCTCTCCGCGGACGCGGCCCGACCCCTGTCCGCGAGCGCGTTCATGCTGCGCGCGGCGGAGGTCCTGTCCTTTCCGGCATCGGAGCTGCTGAGCGTGGAGCTGTCTGGCCGCGGCCCCACCCAGCGGTTTCTGCGTCACCCAGCCGGACAGTTCGAGCTGCTCGCCCCCAAGGGTCATGGCCATGACGCCGCCGCCTGCAGCAGCGTCGTCGATACCCTCGGCTCACTGAGCGCGGAACGCTGGGTCGCAGATCGCGACGACGGCAGCTTCGGTCTTGGCGCCGGGGCCCTGCACGTGCGCTTCGAGCGCAAGCCCGCCGCCGGAGCCAAGCACCACCACCTAGTCCTGGGGTCCCTCGTCCCTGGTGGTGCCTACGCGAAGCTCGACGACGATCCAGGCATCTTCGTCGTCAGCCGGCGCACCCTGGACACACTCGAGAGCCTGCTGGTCGATCGCAGCGTGATGATGTTCACACCAGCTCAGGTCGAGAGCATCACCTTGGAACGCGACGGCAAGCGCCTGGAGCTCGCGCGTCAGGGGCAAGGCTTCGTCGAGACCTCCGCTCTCGGCTTGCCTGCGAGTACGGTGCAGCGCTTGGTCGAGACCTTGACCACCTTGCGAGCGGAGGCCGCGGTCCACCTGGGTCCGGCACGCCCGGCAGAGGGCTTGTCCAGCCCCGTGCTCACGGTCCGCACCAGACCCGCCGCGGGCAGCGCGGCGCTCGTGTATCGCATCGGCGCAGGGGACGCCTGGCGCGAGATCGCCGTTCACTACGCGCGAGTCGAAGGCGTGGAGGCGACGTACGTCGTCGCTCGCAACAAAGTCTCCAGCTTGCTCGACGCCTTCTGAGCCGGTAGCACCGGTGGGAACCCGACTGCGCTATGCTCGCTCCATGAACCTGCGATCACCGCGCGCTCCACTGGGAGTGACCCTCGGGCTCGTGCTCGGCGTCCTGACTGGCTGCAAGTCCACGCCCAGGGGGCCCGCGCCAGAGCCGAGCTCGAGCTCCCCCGCCGCTCCGGCGTCCGCGCCGGCGGCCGGGATCGGTTCCGCGTCGCCCCAAGCAGCAGCGTCCAGCGTGACGGACACGCTGCCGACATCGGCGGGCCCCGTGACGCTCACGCCGATCCATCACGGCACGCTGGCGTTCGGCTTTCAGGGCAAGACCCTCGTCGTCGACCCCTGGACCAGCGCGCCACCCGGCGCGTTGCCCAAGGCGGACCTGGTGTTGCTCACGGATCTGCACCCGGACCACTTCGATCCCGCGGCGCTCGAGCTCGTGCGCAAGGACGGCACGGTGCTGGTCGTCCCCGAGGTGCTGCGCGCGAAACTTCAGGGCGCCAAGGTCCTGAAGAACGGCGAGCGCACGACCGAGCTGGGCATCGAGATCGAGGCGGTACCCATGTACAACCTGAAACGCGGCCCCGAAGCGGGAAAACTCTACCACGACAAGGGCCGTGGCAACGGCTACGTGCTCGGCTTCGCGGACAAGCGCGTCTACGTCTCGGGGGACACCGAGTGCATCGACGAGATGAAGGCGCTCGAGCGCATCGACCTCGCGCTGGTGTGCATGAACCTGCCGTTCACGATGACACCTGAAGAGGCGGCGAGCTGTGTGTCGGCGTTCAAGCCCAAGGTGGTCATTCCGTACCACTACCGAGGCAGCGACCTGTCCGTGTTCAGCCGCGCACTTTCGGCTGTCGACGGCGTCGAAGTACGCGTCCGGGACTTCTACCCGGCTGGGGCGAGCAAGCAGTGACCGCTCCGGCGCTGGAGCCGGCCGGCTTGCGGGATCGAATGCGAGACCACCTGCAGCAGTTCCAGCGCCGACCGCTGGCGCTCGATGGCCTGCGCGCCGCCGCCGTGGCGATAACCGTCGTCGGGGCGGCCGAGCCGCCCCACTTCTTGCTCACGCGGCGCCCGGCGCATGCGCCGCGGCACAAGAACCAGTTCGCGCTGCCGGGAGGGCGCACCGAGCCGGGTGAGACGGCCGCACAGGCGGCCCGACGCGAACTGCGCGAGGAGCTTGGACTCTCGCTCACCGAGGGAGCGGTGCTCGGGGAGCTGGACGACTACGCGACCCGTTCAGGCTTCGTGATCACCCCCGTGGTGCTGTGGTGCGATCGAGTGCCGGAGTTGACGCCGGACCCGGGCGAAGTGGCCGAGCTTCACCGGGTGGCTCTGCACACCCTCTTCGACCCGGAGCTCGTGCATGTTGCCGAGGGGCCGGACTCTGCCGGCCCGATCTTGTCGCTGCGCCTGGTCGGCACGTCGATCTTCGCGCCGACCGCCGCGCTGATTCTCCAGTTTCGCGACGTGGCGCTGGCGGGGCTCGACACGCGCGTGGCGAGCTATGAGCAGCCCCGCTTCGCGTGGCAATGAGCGCGCTCAAGACGGCAGCTCGGGCTTCTTGCTCCAGATCCGGTCCCAGCTCTCGCGGTACCGCTCGGTGGCGACCTGTGGTGGTCCGACGCCCGTGCGGGCCGCTGCGATGGCTCCCTCCAGGTCCAGCTCGACTTGCACGTCGCACACCGCGGGAAGCTCCGGCCGCGGTGTGAGTTTGACGATCTCTCCTCGTCCGATGGACTTGCCGTGTTCGAGAGGCCGCACCGCGCCTGTCTCCACGCGTCCCTCGCGAATGCGCAAGACCTGGGTTCCCTGCCCGTCTTCGGTGGGACGCCCGAGCACCACGACGTCCCGCGGCTCGGGAGCGGGAGCGGGCGCGGGCGCGGCTTCAGGGGAGACAGGTACTCGAGACAACGACTCGATCCAGTGAAGCAGGTTGGGATGGGTCGTTCAACGAAGAATCGTGAGCCAGGTCAACGGGGGCGGTCCCGCCGGTCGCGCGCGGGCCTCGGGCGTCGGGTGTAGAGGCGCTCATCGAAGATCGCCAGGCTGAGCCCAGCGGTCGCCAAGGCGCGATCAGGTGCTCCCCACTGCCAGCGATACGTGCCGCGCGTCTCCGCCGCGATACGAACACCAGCTAGCTCCACCCCCAGGACGAACGAGGCGAAGGGCGCGTACAAGCCGAAGCCGCCATCGTCCCGGACGTTGTCCACGATGAAGAGCTGAAAGCCACCCCCGAGGGATGTGAACAGGAATGGGGAGCGCAGGCCCAGAAAGAAACCCATGGGCAACCCGCCACCCGAGCCATCCTCCGACGACCAGTACTCGCCGCCGATCAAGGCGCCGCCGACGAGCCCTGCGCCTTCGTGCTGCTGGGTGGTCATGGCCTCCATCTCGAGGCGCGCATACCAGCCGAGCGCCAGACCGCGAGCGTGGGCGACCCCGAAGCCACCTCGCACGCCGGCGGCGGTGCCGGTTCGACTCGTCAGCGGAAGGTCGTCTTCATCGTCCGCGGCCTCGTCGTCGTCAGCGCCGTGCGCGAGCGCTCGCTCTTGCTCCGCGTCCGGGCCCACCGCGACCTTCAACTCGGCTTCGGCCGCGCGTGCGCTCACCGCCAACGAGCAGACAGCGAGCACGCCCGCTGCACACAGCGCCGCGACCCGATGCCCAGTTCCGCTCGCATCACATGCCGATTGCCGTCTTGAAGACCCAGCCCTCGCTGCCCTTGGCGTCATACTTCACCTTGTACCAGTCGTTCTGGCGCCCGGTCACGGTCACGCGCGTGCCACGCAACACACGGGCGACGACCGCGCCGTCTTTGGGGGTCTGGCGGATGATGGCAACCTCCCAGCTGACAGTAGCTGTGCCGCTGGCGCCCTCGGGCTCGGGGGCCTCTCCTGCTGCGCTCTGGCCCGCGGGCACGACCTCGATTGGATAGAACACAGTGTAGCGCGCCAGCTCGCTCGCTATGCCCTCCAGCGAGACGCCGGCGAGTTCGGTCTTCGCGCAGGCGACGAAGGCCTGAGCGACGGCGTCGGGCAGGGTCGTGCTCCGACCCTTGAGCACGTCCGTGATCGATTTCTTGGCGAAGTCCAGCTCGAGGCCCAGCGACAAGAGCCCCCGCGCGTTCTCGGTCCCCGCGCAGCTGGCGAGGGCCTTGAGCTTGTCGTCGAGCGCCGGCGACAGATCCAGCTCTCCGCAACTCTCACGACGCCGTCCTTCGGCGTCGCGACAGCTCGTGATCTGAAGCGGCTTGAAGCTCAGTCGCGAATCGGCCGGTGACGGCGCGGCGGCCTTGGCCGCTGCCGGGTCCGCCCCGGTTGGGGCCTCCGCCGAGGCGGCAGCCGGCTCCCCGTCCTCGGCGGCTGGCTCCGACGACACCGACTCGGCCTCCACCGGAGCGCTGGGCACCAGCTTGACCCCGGCGAGCGTCGGCCACAGCACGCCCAGCCCGAAGCCCACCGCTGCGATGATGCCAACCCGGCCGAGACGCGGCGCGTCTTCGCCGGGCGCGGGAACCGAGATCTTGGTGGTGGTGGGGCGAGCCATGGTCGAGGCGACAGTCGGCTTACCACGGCTCGGGACGGATGGAAAAATGAGTCGCCGCAGGTCCGGCTGACGTTTCGGCAGGACGCCTCTCCCCTGGCTGTCAGCGTGACAGCCACCGGCCCTGGCGAAGTCGCCATTTGCCGGGCAGCCAGCCAGCTTGCGCTGGGCACCACGATTGCAGGGCGCACCCCCATGAGTCCCGACAGCGCTGCATTCGAGAGCGCGACAGCAGATGACTACTGGCAGCGCCTCATGCACCGCTGGTTCGTTCAATACAACCCCATCTACCTGGTGAGTGCTGCCCTGGTGCTCGCCGGAGCCAACCTGCTCTCCGCCGGGCTGGCTCGACGCGGTGGCGTCTTCTCCGAGCTGGGTGGCGCCGCTGTGGCGGCGCTGTACGCTTGGTCGCTGCTCGCCGCCTGCGCGCTGCTCGTCCGACGGGGCGCTGTGAGGCCCGCGGTCATGCTCGCGTTGCTCGTGGTGCTGTTCCAGTGCGACGTCACGCTGCACACCGCCACTAGCGCGAACCTCGGGGCCACGGGTCTGATCGCATCGGCGCTGTGGCTGGGTAACGGCCTGGTCCAGCTGGGTGTCCTCGCGAAGACGATGCGCCTCGCGGTCTCGTTCTCGGCCTGGCTCACGGTGGGCCTGGGCGCGCTCGGCCTGGCCGCGCTTCCGCAGGCGCTGCCCCACCTGGACGCAGGCCCTGCCAGTGGGCTGATCGGGGCCTGGTGCTTCGGCCTCGCGATGGTCGCCAGCCACACCCACCGGCGAGTCCGGAGCTCCCGGCCCCTGGATGACTGGGGAGCGACCGTGCTGCGGCGCTCGCTGAGGACGAGCTGGCTGCTCTGGGGTGGTGCGCTGTCCGTTCACGTCGGGCTGTGGGCCACGGACCGCGGGCTGCGACTCCAGCTGCTCGTGCCGCTGGCGTTGCTGCTGGCGACGCGCTGGACCCGCTCGGAGGCCAAGACGTGGCTCGCCGTCTTGGCCGCGCTCGGGCTCGGCGCCGGACTCCTGCCAGAGTTCTTCTGGATGGTAGCGGCCGCGAGCGCGCTCACGCTCTGGCTGCGCGCCACACGACGACCCCGTCGGCAAGAGCCCAGCGTCGAGGCCGGCGGCCGGGGACCCTACCGCAGCTCGAGCCCTCCCCCGCCTGCCCGAGCCCGCATCGTCTTCGCGCGCGCTCCGCTCCCAGCGTATCGGCGGCTCGGATTCGGCGCACTCGCGCTCAGCTACGTCGCCACCTGGACGTTCGATTGGAGCGGCGGACCGTGGCCGGAGCACACCCTGCCGTCGCTGCTGGTCTTCTCCCTGGCGCTGCTCACTCTGGCTCGCGCGTGGCGGTCGCGGGGAGCGCTGACGCTGCTCGTCCCTGCGCCCGTACACTGGGCAACCCAGCGCGGGGTCCTCGAGGCCCCCGCTTCGTTGGCGCATTGGGGAGGGCTGGCCGTGGGTCTCGGCTTCGCGTTGCTCGCCGTTGGGCTAGTCGCCACGCTTCGGGCGCGAGAGCCACCCGAGCACAGCCTTGGGTGAGCACCGGCTGCGGTCTGCAGGCGCTACTGCCGCGGCAAGAGTTGCTTGCTGGTCACGTGGTGGCCATCTCGGGCAGGTATCTCACGCTGATGTCGCGTCGAGTTCGGTTCCTGCCCGCGGCGGGCACGCTACTCTCTCAGCTGGAGGTCGAGTCGCCTAGGCGACTCGGACCGCTGTTACCGCATCTCACCAAGCTGCTCTTCCAACTACGCATTCAGCTGGTCCGAGTCGAGGCCCGGCTGGATCCGAGCGGGCGAGTCGAGCGACTGTGGCTGGTCGAGTTCGACGGAGCACCCGTCGGCGCGGCCCGGCGTCTGGAGATCCAGAGCGAGATCCTGGAGCTGCTGGGCCTGTTGGCCGCGCAAGAAGCGAGCGACGCGCGCCGAGCGCGGCGCCCGAGCCGAGCCCCCGAACCACCCGAGGCGGCCTGAGATTGGTCCCCTGGCGCTGAAAACCCGGCGACTGGCCTTTGTTCTGGCATGCCGCGGGCAGCTGGCCGAGGATCGGTGTCCCTCGGCCCTGCCATGAAAGCGTGCCCCCAGTGCAACCTGAAGTACCCGAGCGACAAGACGGCGTGCTTCGTCGATGGCTCGGCGCTGGAAGAGATCCGCGACCCACGCATCGGCACCACGCTCGCGGGACGGTATGTGCTCGAGGGCGTCATCGGCGAAGGGGGCATGGCGACGGTCTATCGCGCGCGGCACCGCCTGGTCGACCGCCCCTGCGCGGTCAAGGTCATGAGCCAGACCTTCGCGGGGAACGAGGTGATCCGCGAGCGCTTCCGACGTGAAGCGAAGGCCGCACAGAAGCTCGCGCACCCCAACATCATCGAGATCTTCGACCAGGGCGAGACCACCGACGGTTGTCTGTACCTCGTCATGGAGCTGCTCGAGGGAGAGCCGCTCGCGGCTCTGCTCGAGCGCGGCCCAGTGCCGCTCGAGCGGACGCTACCGATCCTGATTCACGTCTGCCGTGCGCTGGCGCGCGCGCATGACCTCGAGGTCATACACCGCGATCTCAAGCCCGAGAACGTGTACATCGCGGTCGGAGACGACGGTGAGGACCGAGCCGTGCTGCTCGACTTCGGCATCGCCCGATCCATGCAGGACTCTCGGCTCACCGGCTCGGGGGAAGTATTCGGCACTCCCCAGTACATGGCGCCGGAGCGGATCACCTCCATCGACGCGGGCCCCTCCGCCGATCTCTACGCGGTCGGTGTCATGTTGTACGAGATGCTGACCGGGCGCTTGCCGTTCGACGCCAAAGACGTGGCGAGCTTCTTCGTGAAGCATCTGAAGCAGCCCGCGCCATCCATGCGCGAGCTGGATCCGACCCTGCCGGAGGAGGTCGACGCCCTGGCGCGCCAGCTGATGGCCAAGACCCCAGAAGAGCGACCGGTGGACGCCCACCGAGTCGTCGCCGATCTGACCGGTATCGCGGCTCGACTGGGACTCCGCGTGCCCGAGGAGCCCAAGGACGAGGAGCAGAGCTCGCGAGGCCCGGCCCAGACTCTGCCGCCGGTGGCCATCGATCGCTGGGTGCGACGCACGGCGGTGTTCGAGCAGATGCTCGAGACGGCCTACCCCAATGGCCGTCCGGCCGAGCCGGCCAAGCTGCTCGACCAGGTCAAAGCGCTCGTGCGCGAGGTGGCCGAAGTTCGCAGCAAGAGCATGGCTCAACAGCGCCACCTCGAGACCCTGGAGGTGCGTGGGCGGGAGGGACGGCAGCGCTTTGGACACGCCGTTCACGCGCTGGGCGTAGACGCCAGCAAGGCGAGGGACGAGGCCAAACTGGCGCAGGCGCGGAAGGAGGAGCTGGGCAAGCCCCTCGACGAGTATCGCCAGAGGGTGCTCGCCGCTCACTCGGACGTGATGCTGTGGGAGGGTCGCTCGGGCTTCCAGATGCCCTACGCCGAACTCTCCGCGGCTTACCGCGCCATCGCCGATCGCGTCGACGATTGGGTCGCAGCGTATGCGACGACCGCCGAGGCAGAGCGCGTCGTGGTGACCAAACGCGCCGAGGTGGAGGACCTGGAGTTCCAGATCCTCGCCCTGCGTAACGCGCTGTCGCGGCACGAAGAGGAGACGGAACGCGAGACCTCCGAGACCCAGCAGAGCATCGGAGAGCTGGGCGACCGAGCGGACGGCTTGGAGACGGATCTGCTCGAGCTGGCCACGCGCCTGTGTGAGCCGCTCCGGAATCGCCCTGAGTTGGCCGCGCTCTTTCGGGAGCTGGAGGCGGACGCCGAGCAGGCGGCGTGATCAGCGCTGGCGTCGCGGCAGACTCTGCACGAGCAACTCGGAGACCGCTCCGCGACCGGCCCCCTTGCTGTTGATCGCGCGCGCGACCTTCACTCGGCTCGAGCGAAACGGCGCGAACAGCGCCCGCGTCTCGCGGGTGTCCGAGTTGGACAGCACCGCGCACACGCCGCGGTCCGCTAGCGCCGCGAACACGTCGGCCAGGCGAGCGTGCTCGTCCAATCCGAACGGGTGGCGATCGTAGGCAGTGAAGTTCGACGTCGCTGACACGGGCAAGTAGGGCGGGTCGAAGTACACCGCGTCGCCCGGCCGCGCACGACGACACGCCTGCGCGAAGTCCTGTACCGAGAGCTGCACGGACGACAGCGCCCGAGAGGCGGCATGGAGCACTTCCTCGTTGACGATGCGCGGCCGCTCGTAGCTGCCAAAGGGCACGTTGAACTGGCCGGCGCGGTTCACCCGGTAGAGCCCGTTGTAGCCGGTCTTGTTCAAATACAGCAGTCGGGCGGCGCGCCGGACGGGATTACGCGGGCGTTGCTCACGCACCTCGTAGTACTGCTCCCGGCAGTGCCCGCGCTCGAGGCGTCGGAGTTCGGCGACCAAGTCATCGACGTTCGACTTCACGACTTGGTACACATGCACGAGCTCGGGGTTACGATCCGACAGCGTCGCCTTGCGGAACCGGCCCTGACGGGCGAGGGCGAAGAACACCGCGCCGCCGCCGACGAAGGGCTCGTAGAACGTGTCGATCTGCGCCGGTAGCCGCGCCAGGATCTTGGGCAAGAGCTGGGTCTTGCCGCCGGCCCATTTGAGGAAGGGACGGGCGGCGCTGCGGGGCTCCATCGCTTCGTCTGCCTCGAGCCTCGCTCTGCTCTCGCGAACCACCACGACGGCTCGCCCTTACCCTCCCCGGCTCGTCGCGTAAAGCAAAGCTACGGGCCGTCCGTCGGCTGTCGCAAGATCTGAACGCGTCCGGCCAACCGTTTGCTCACATGGACCCGATTGCTCGCGTCGACGATCACGGCGCCCACCCCGTCCAGGCTCTCCACCAGCGCGAGCCCCTTCTCCGGGCCGAGGATGAAGACCCCATCGTCGATGGCGTCTGCGGTGAGCGCGTCCTTGGCCCAGATCGTCACGCTTCGACACGCTCGTGCCGGAAAGCCGGTGCGAGGATCGAGGATGTGGTGGTAGCGCTGGCCATCCTTCAGAAAGGCGCGAGCGTAGTCGCCCGCGGTGGAGAAGGCTCGGTCCTCGAGCTCGATGGTCGCGAAGAAGGCTTCCGGACCGCCCCGGGGGTCGCGAACGCCGCTCACCCAGGGGGAGCCGTCCGGCTTCCGGCCCGCGCCGTACAGATCGCCGCCTGCCTGGACCAGGAACGAGGTCACCCGGGCGTCACGCAGGACCTTGGCCGCCGCGTCCACGGCGTACCCCTTGGCGATGCCGCCCAGACCGATGCGCTGGCCGGGACCGATCCGGAGGGTCCGCGCCGACCGATCGACCTCGATACGGCGGTAGTCCACGCGCTTCCTGAGACGCTCGACCTCGGCTCGGGAAGGTACGCTGGGCGTGGGGTCGCTCGCGTCCCCGAACTTCCAGACCTCCGACAGCGGCTCGAAGCTGATGTCGAAGGTCCCCTCCGAGAGCTTGGCCGCCCACAAGCTCTTGTCGATCACATCGAGGGTCTCGGTGCTGACGGTGACGGCCTCCCCGGCGCGGCGGTTCACCTCGCTGAGTTCGCTGTCGTCCTTCCAGGTCGTCATCAACGCCTCGAGACGTCGGATCTCGTCGAGCGCGCGACTCATGGCCGCGCGCACGACCGGCGGCGACGACTGGGGCGTCGAGTAGGCGATGAAGTGCACCGCCGTGCCCATCGCGGACCCCTGAAAGTCGACCTTCTCGGCGGAGAACGGCGCTGGCGCTGCGGGCGCCTCCGTCGACGCCGTCGGCGTCGTGCGCTCCGGCGCGCGCTCGCAGCCAGCGAGCAGCAGGGCGCAGAACCCGAGTCTCCACCGGCAACCAACGCGAGACAGCCAGGACATGATCGGCGCCGGCATCGTAGCGCCTGTGGTGCACTCGGGTGCAGAAGAACGGCTGCCTCGACTCGGGATCGAGCTATCCTCCCGGACGATGAGCCTCACCCCCGCCTCACTCGACGCCGAGGTCGATTCCGTCGCCGGCCCCATCGTCGCCCTGGCCACGAGGATCCACGAGAATCCGGAGCTCCGCTACGAAGAGCACCGCGCGGCGGCGTGGATCAGCGAGCTCCTGGAGTCGATGGGGGGCGTTCGGGTGGAGCGAAACACCGGCGGACTGAGCACCGCCTTCCGGGCACGGGTGGGCAACGACGCCGGTCCCCGAGTCGCCATCCTCGCCGAGTACGACGCCCTGCCGGAGATCGGCCACGCCTGCGGACACAACCTGATCGCTGCCGGCGCCGTAGGCGCGTTCCTCGCCCTGGCACGACACGCGAGCGAGCTGTCGGGCGCCGTCGAGATCATCGGAACCCCCGCGGAGGAGGGGGGAGGCGGCAAGATCCGACTGCTGGAGGCGAACGTGTTCGATGGCGTCGACGCAGCCATGATGTACCACCCGTTCGATCGTGACCTGCTCGGTCACACTGCGCTCGCCAGCCTGTGGGTCACGATGGAGTTTCAGGGTACCCCCTCGCACGCCGCCGTCGCTCCGTTCGAGGGATGCAGCGCCCTGACGGCCTGCCTTCAGACCTTCTCGCTCGTCGACTCGCAGCGGGTGCACTTTCGCGACGGCGTGCGCGTCCACGGCTTCGTGACCAACGGCGGGCAAGCCGTCAACATCATCCCCGAGCACGCCGCCTGCGAGTTCTCCGTCCGTGCGCTCAGCTCGGAAGAACTGTCCCGCGTGCGCGAGATCGTCGAGCGATGCGCGCGCGGCGCGGCGATGGCCTCGGGCGTCGAGGTCCACATCACTGTCCGGCCGGGCTATCGAGCCATGCTCAACAACCAGGCGCTGTGCAGTGCCTTTGGCAGCGCGCTCGAGGCGCTCGGGCGTCCGGCCAGAGCCCAAGACACCAGCGTCGGCGCGGGTTCGACCGACATGGGGGACATCAGCCAGGCGATCCCGTCCATCCACCCCTATCTGGCCATTTGCGACGAAGGGGAGTCCACCTGCCATCAACATCGCTTCGCCGAGTGTGCCAACAGTCCTCGTGGCCATCAGACGATGCTGCTGGCCGCCAAGGCCATGGCTCGCACCACGTTGCAGCTCTTGACCGAGCCGGAGCTCTTGGCGCAGGTCAAGCGCGAGCACGCTCGCTCCGCTCGGTGAAGCACGGTCCTGTCTGCGTCAGTCCTCGGAGAACTCGCGGCGACGTCCGTGTTGTTGCATGCACGCGTCGTACTCCTCGTAGAGTGTGCGACCCGACGGCAGGCGGGGCAGCTCCAGTCCGAGGACACGGGCCGTGAGCAGACCCGCGAGCGCGCGCACACGCATGCGCTCCGAGTAGCGACCCACCGAGCGCAGGTCGAACAGACAGTGCTTGACGGTCTCGAGCAGCTTGTGGCTGACTCGCTCCGGCACCTTCGACATTCCGAAGGCCGGGGTCAGCTCCCCGAAGAACGGCGCGAAGCGGGGTACGTAGTCCGGCTCGTCGCAGCGTAGTCTCAGCTCCCTGCGCGAGCGCGCACCGCCCAGGGTCTCGTCGATGAGTCCATCGATGGCCCGAATGTCGAAGGGCTTCTGCAGGAAGCAAATGCCGAGCGCTCGGCTCTCTTTGGGCAGCCTGGCGTCCGTCTCTCCCGTGATGAGCGCGATGGTCATGTCCGGGTTGTTGCGGCGAAGATACTCGCCCAGCACCAGCCCCTCCATGCCCGGCAGCTGCTGATCCAGGAACGCGAGCTGAAAGGTCCAGTACGGCAGCGTTTCCAGCCCCTCCTCGGCAGACTCGACCACGACGACCTGGTGACCGCGGCGGGTCACGACCTCCGTGAGCAACGCGCGCATCGCCTCGTCGTCGTCGATGACGAGAACGTTGAGCTGTTCGTCTGCATCGACCATGACTACCCCGATGCGGTCACGGTACCACGCGCCGCTGCGACGCGTCGAGCCACGCCGAGCTAGCACCCGGACAGCGTCACGTCCGCGCTCTGGAGCGGGGTCTTCTCGTTGGCCAGCGTATCGCTGACCGCGCCTCGCAGTCGCAGCGCTCCGGCGCACAGCGCGTCCTTGACGCTCGGCTCGAGCAAGTTCGCGTCGCCTACCTGGAACGCGATCGTCTTCTTCTGGCCTTTGCCGAGGCTGACTGGGAACGTGGCGCCGACGGGGGTCGCGGCCAAGGGCGATACCAGAGTGTCGGCGCCGCGCACGAGCGCGAAGGCCTCGATGGACACCTGCGTGCTGCCGCTGGCCTCGGCGCCGAGCTCTAGCTGGAGCTCGAAGCTGCCGGTCAGCGCGGTGCCCAGCGTCTTCTGCTCCACGGCCAAGTCTACGTTCCGCACGATGGCGGAGAGCGCGATGGACTCCTTGCTGCCACAGCCGACGGTGAGCAGTAACGCCGTCCCCAACCAACTCAGCCGAGTCATGCTGCTTGGACGGTGCCGCAGCTCCGTTCGGCGCGCAAGTCGGCGCGCCCTCGCGGCTACTTCCCGGTCCCGGGCTTGGGGCAGGCGTCGGGCAAGCCCAGCTCGCACGCGCGCTCGCGCGCCCGCGTGGCAGCCTCCTTCTCGCCGCGCTCCGCGTGCAGCTCCGCCGCCAGCGCGCACGCCCGAGCCACCTTCCGATCACAGGCCGTGATCAGCAAGCTCAGCGCTCGCTCGGTGTCGCTGAGCACTCCGCGCCCTTCACGCAGGAGCACCGCCAGATGCGTACAGCCGAGCGAGTCCCCCAGGTCACAGGCCTGCTCGAGCTTCTCGGCGGCGCTGGCTGGGGCAGCAGCCGGCGACGCGGGATCCGCCAGTATCGTCCCCAGGAGCGTGCAGGCCTCCGCGAGCTTCTGGTCGCACGCGCGATCGAGCAGCAGCACGGCGCGCTCGACGTCGCGAGCGCCCCCCGTGCCCTGGTACAACATGGTGCCGAGGTACGCGCACGCCGCAGGCTGGTCGCCCTTGCACCCCCGCTCCAGGAGCGTGCGTGCCAGGGCCAGCGCCTTGGGGTCCGTCTCGCTGGACGCCAAGATCACACCGAGCCCCGTACACGCCACGCTGACTCCACCGTCGCACGCCCGGGCGAACAGCTTGGCCGCGCGCTCCGGATCCTGGGCGACGCCCTCGCCACCGTGCAACATCGCGCCCAGCTGCGCGCAGGCCTCTGCGTTGCCGAGCGCGCAGCCACGGTCATAGAGCTCGGCAGCTCGCGCTGCGTTCTCGGCCATGCCCTCGCCATAACGCCACATGCTTCCGAGCTCCGTGCACGCCAGCGAGTGATCCCGCTTACAGCCGCGCTCGAGCAGCGAGCGCGCTCGGGGATAGTCACGCGGGATCGACGCGCCTCCCCGGAGCGCCGCGCCCGCGAGCGCGCAGCCATCGTCGTGGCCAAGCTCGCACGCACGACTCCAGGCCTCCACGCCCGCGGCCGGGTTCGGCGGACCCACGAGGCCCTCCAGCTGCGCGGAGCCCAAGAGCTGACACCCAACCGGGTGACGCGCATCGCACAGCTCCCCGAGGCGCGTGAGGGCGCGGCTCGCGTCAGCGTCCGTCGCCCGCTGCTTCTGGGCCAGCAGCAGCAGCGCGAAGCAGCTCTCCGGATCTTCCCCCTCACAGCGCGGGACACAGGCCTCCCGGCTCGTGCACACATCGCTGGACGCAACCGACGGCGTCTGGACCTGGCTACCGGCGCAGCCCAGGAGCAGGAGCGAAGCGACGGTCGCGAATATGGGCAACGACACGGTCATCCGGATCGGATAGCGACCTTCTGCCGCGCCGGCAAGCCGGCCCGCCCTCACCAATCCACGATGGCCGAGCCCCAGGTGAAGCCCGAACCGAAGGCAACCAGGGCGATCTTCATGCCGCGCTCTAGCTTGCCCGTGCGCACCGCTTCCTCGAGCAGCAGCGGGATGGTGGCGGCCGTAGTGTTGCCATAGCGCTCGATGTTGCTGGGCACCTTCTCCGGCGGCAGCCCGATCATGTTGGCGATGTACTCGTTGATCCGAAGGTTGGCCTGGTGAAAGAAGAACAGGTCGATGTCGTCCTTGGTCAGATCGTGCTTCATGCACGACTGCATCAAGGTCTCGACCATGCGCTGCACGGCGTGCCGAAAGACCACCTTGCCCTCCATGTAGGGCCACAGCATGTCCACCGGGATCTCGCCCTCGTCCCGCTCGTTCACCCGGAAGTAGGGCTTCTGGCTCATGTCCCAAATCTTGAGACAGAGATTGTTGGCGAAACGTCCGTCTGCTCCGAGGTCCCAGCCGCGCACGCCACGATCCTCGTCCGTAGCGCTGACGACGACGGCGCCAGCGCCGTCGCCGAACAGCGTGGAGACCGTGCGCCCACGTGTGGTCAGGTCGATTGCGTGCGAGTGGATCTCGGCGCCCACTAGCAGCACATGCTTGTGCTGCCCGCTGCGTACCATGCTGGCCGCTGTCCCGAGACCGTACACGAAGCCGCTGCACTGGTTGCGAATGTCCAGACACGGCACGAAGCGCGCGTTCTCTCCCTCGGTGAGCCCGAGCTTCTTCTGCAGGTACACGCCCGAACCCGGGAAGTGAAAGTCCGGGGAGAGCGTCGCGAAGATGATGAGATCGATGTCTTGCTTGCGTAGACCTGCGTTCTCGATGGCGGCCTCGCATGCGGGTACGGCGACATCGCTCGTGTACACACCCGCGTCGGCGAAGCGACGCTCGCGGATCCCGGTGCGCTGGATGATCCACTCGTCCGTGGTGTCGATGCCGTACTCATCGGCGAGCGCTTGATTGGTGACGACGCGCGGCGGCACGTACGCGCCGACCCCAGAAATGTAAGCGTTCAGCATGTCAAGCTCCTGACCAAGCGTGGCTCCCACCTCGGCAGCAGCAGACTCTAGCGCGACGCGCCCGCGCGCTGTCAAACGCTCCACTTGTTGAACCAGTAGCGCCTGCGCACAAAAGTGAAACGCGGCGCCCCGAAGGACGCCGCGTTTCGCGTGCGGATTACAGCGGCGGGACTCAGAAGTCCATGTCGCCCATGCCGCCCATGCCGCCCATGCCGCCCATGCCGCCCATGCCGCCCATGCCGCCACCGCCGCCACCACCGGCGGACGCGGACTCCTTCTTGGGCTTGTCCGCGATGAGGCAGCTGGTGGTCAGCAGCATGCCGGCCACGCTCGCGGCGTTCTCCACCGCAGTGCGCACGACCTTGGTGGGGTCGATGACGCCCGCACCGACGAGATCCTCGAACTTGTCGGTCTGAGCGTTGAAGCCGAAGCCCGCCTTGCCGTCGCGGACCTTCTGAACGACGACGGAGCCTTCGGCACCGGCGTTGGCCGCGATCTGGCGCAGCGGCTCCTCGAGCGCTCGCAGCAGGATGTTCTTGCCGAACTGCTGCTCGCCCGGGAGCTCGAGACCAGCGAGCGCGCCCTGCACACGGATCAGAGCCACGCCGCCGCCGGGGACGATGCCCTCCTCGGCTGCCGCGCGGGTCGCGTACATGGCGTCCTCGACGCGATCCTTGCGCTCCTTCATCTCGCTCTCGCTCGCTGCGCCCACCTTGATGACCGCGACGCCGCCAGCGAGCTTCGCGAGCCGCTCCTGCAGCTTCTCGCGATCGTAGTCGCTGGTCGTGTCCTCGATCTGCTTCCGAATGAGCTGGATGCGACCCTGAATGGCCGCCTTGTCACCCGCGCCGTCGACGATGGTCGTGTTGTCCTTGTCGATCTCCACGCGCTTGGCTCGTCCCAGATCCTTCAGGGTCAGGCTCTCGAGCTTGATGCCAAGCTCTTCGGCCACGACCTGACCGCCGGTCAGGACGGCCATGTCCTTGAGCATCTCCTTGCGACGATCACCGAAGCCGGGGGCCTTGACGGCGGAGCAGGACAGCGTTCCACGCAAGCGGTTGACCACCAACGTAGCGAGCGCTTCCCCTTCGACGTCCTCGGAGATGATGAGTAGCGGGCGCTGCTCGCGGGCGATGCTCTCGAGCACGGGCACCAAATCTCGCATGTTGGAGATCTTCTTCTCGCTGAGCAGGATGTACGGGTCGTCCAGCACGCACTTCATGTGCTCCGCGTCGGTCACGAAGTAGGGGGACAGGTAGCCGCGGTCGAACTGCATGCCCTCGACCACCTCGAGCGTGGTCTCGAGGCCCTTGTTCTCCTCGACGGTGATCACGCCCTCCTTGCCGACCTTTTCCATGGCCTCGGCCAACATCTTGCCGACCGTGTCGTCGCCGTTGGCGCTGATGGTGCCGACCTGTTCGATCTCCTTGTGGCCCTCCACCTTCTTGCTGAGCTTGTGCAGTTCGGCGACCACCGCAGCGGCGGCCTTGTCGATGCCGCGCTTGAGCTCCATGGGGCTGTGACCCGCGCTGACGAGCTTCATGCCCTCGCGACAGATCGACTGAGCGAGCACGGTCGCCGTGGTGGTGCCGTCACCCGCCTGGTCGGCGGTCTTGCTGGCAACCTCGCGCACCATCTGTGCGCCCATGTTCTCGAACTTGTCCCCGAGCTCGATCTCCTTGGCCACGGTGACGCCGTCCTTGGTCACCTTGGGGGAGCCCCAGCTCTTCTCGAGGACGACGTTGCGGCCCTTGGGACCGAGCGTGACCTTGACCACGTTCGCGAGCGTATCTACGCCCTTGAGGATGCGAGCCTGAGCCTCCGCATCGTAAACAATCGCTTTTGCACTCATCGTGTCACCTCTTTGACTTTACTGAACCCGGCGTTCACTTCTCGACGACGGCCAGTACGTCGTCCTCGCGCAGGATCAGGTGATCCTCGCCCTCGATCTTGACCTCGGTGCCGCTGTACTTGCCGAACAGCACGCGATCGCCCGCCTTGATGGTGAGCGCGAGCAGGTTGCCGTCTTCGAGCAGCTTGCCGTTGCCCACAGCCACGACCTCGCCCTCGATGGGCTTCTCCTTCGCGGTGTCGGGGATGATTATCCCGCCCTTGGTCTTCTCTTCCTCTTTCACGCGCTTGACGACCAGGCGGTCGTGTAGGGGTCGAATCTTCATGGCAGTCCTCCAGTGAAACTCGCGCTCGGTGGCGCCCGGGTGCCGGCCCCGAGGCCGTCGTAGCGACACCTCTCCTGATCCCCGCCTGGCGGAGGGGAGCCCGGGTGCCGATGGGCGAAGCGGCGTGCGCCGCCCCGGGCCTTCAGGGACCGGACGGCCGGGAAACTAAATCATGCAATCGGCCTGTCAACCGCTGGTTCCACATGTAGAGCGATCTCGCGAGCCAGGAGCAGTTCGCCTGGCCCCCGCGGCTGGCCTAGCCTCTGGCCCGTGGCCGACGCGACCCGACCCGTACGGCGAGTGCTGCGAGTGAGCGGAATCGTGCAGGGCGTGGGGTTTCGGCCCTTCGTCTACGGGCGCGCCCGGGCGCTCGGGCTCGCCGGGCACGTACTGAACGAGGGATCAGACGTCGTGATCGACGTCGAAGGGTCGGCCGCAGCCATCGCTCGGCTCCGATCCCAACTGGAAGCGGACTCGCCCCCCCGCTCGGACATCCGCGCCGTCAGCATGGAGGAGCATCCACCCCTCGGTCGCTCGGGCTTCTCCATCGTCCAGAGCGTCGGGACCCATGGGCCCGGGCGTCGGCTACCGCCGGATACCGCGACCTGCGACGCGTGCCTGAGGGAGATCCGAGATCCCGCGGAGCGACGCCATGGGCACCCTTTCGCCAACTGCACGGACTGCGGCCCACGTCTGTCCATCGTCCGGGACGCTCCCTATGATCGCAGCCGCACGACGATGGCCGCGTTCGCGCTCTGTCCCGCGTGCCAGCGTGAGTACGACGACCCGACCAACCGACGCTTCCACGCCCAGCCCATCGCTTGTCCGGCCTGTGGCCCGCGGCTGTCCTTGCTCTCCGAGTCCGGAGCGCCGTGTAGCGCAGTGGACCCGCTCGCCGAGTGCGCTCGGCGCCTGCTGGCCGGACAGATCGGCGCGCTCAAGGGCCTCGGCGGTTTCCACCTCGCCTGTGACGCGACCCGCTCGAGCGTCGTGGCCGAGCTGCGCCGACGCAAGCTGCGAGACGACAAACCCTTCGCGCTCATGGTCGCGAACCTCGAGGCGGCCGAGGCCATCGCCGAGCTCGACGACGCCGCTCGCGCGCTGCTCTGCTCGGTCGAGCGCCCCATCGTGCTGGTCCGCCAGCGCGCCGACGCGAGCCTGCCCGACAGCCTGGCGCCAGGGCTCGAGCGCATCGGCCTGATGCTGCCCTACACGCCCTTGCACCACCTGCTGCTGGACGCCGTCGAGCCCATGCCGCTGGTCATGACCAGCGGCAATCGAAGCGACGAACCCATGGCGACCGACAACGCGCGCGCCCTCGAAGAGCTGCGAGGAGTCGCCGACTTCTTCCTGGTCCACGACCGCGACATCTTCATACGAGTCGATGACTCGGTCGTCGCGCTGCTCGACGGAGCACCCTCCGTTCTGCGACGCGCGCGAGGGTTCGCGCCACGCGCGATCGAGCTGCCTCACGCGCTGAGCATCCCGACGCTGGGGGTCGGGGCGCAGTTCAAGAACGTGTTCGCGCTCGGCGAGGGCACCACGGCGCTACCCAGCTCACACATCGGCGATCTCGACACACGGGCTGCGCAGGAGGAGCTGACGCGCTGTTACGACCTGTATCGTCGGCTGCTCTGCATCGAGCCCGAGCGCATCGTCCACGATCTACACCCTGACTACGCCTCCACCCGCTGGGCACGGGAGCTGGCCACGCGCACCGGCGCAGAGCTGTGCGCGGTGCAGCACCACCACGCCCACTTCGCCGCCTGCCTGGCCGAGAACGAGCACCAGGGCGCCGCCCTTGGCGTGACCTTCGACGGCATGGGCCTCGGCGCCGACGGCACGAGCTGGGGCGGCGAGTTCCTGTTGGGTACGGCCGCCGACGTCGAGCGCGTCGCGACCTTGGCGCCCCTTCGGCTACCGGGCGGCGACGCCGCCGTTCGCGAGCCGTGGCGCATCGCGCTCGGGTGGCTTCACGACGCGGGCATCGCTCCGTCGCGGGTCGCGGCCTTGTCGACCCTGGAGCCCACGCAGCTCGAGCGCGTCTCCCGCTTGCTGCACAGCCGGACGCTCTGCCCGCGGGCATCGGGCGCGGGCCGCTACTTCGATGCCGTCGCCGCGCTGCTCGGCCTGACGTTGGTCTCGACCTTCGACGGCCAGGCCCCCATGCGACTCGAGGCGCTCGCCCACCGAGCAGAGGCCCGACTTCCGCCGTACTCGTTCGCGGTGAGCGACGCTTGGCCCCGAGAGGTCGATCTGCGGCCCGCTCTGGCGGAGTTGGTCGACGATCTCGCACAGCCGCTCCCGCGGCCGACCATCGCGCTGCGGTTTCACGACACGATGGCCGAGGTCATCCGCGTCGTGGTGCGCGCGCCGGGCGCTACCCGGACTACCCGCACCGTCGCGCTGTCCGGCGGCGTGTTCTGCAACTCGCTGCTGACCGAGCGCACCCTGTCGCTTCTCCGAGACGACGACCTCACGGTGCTCGTGCATCGCCGCGTTCCGACCGGAGACGGTGGCATCGCCCTGGGCCAGCTCGCGGTGCTCGCCGCGCGAGACGAGCGTGGAGCTTCCGCTCTTGGCCGGTCCGACGCGGGCACGACGGGAGGGAAGGAGCCGGCGGGTGGTGCGTAGTAGAGCAGCCACCGTGCGTCCCTTACTTGCTCTGGCATTGGCCCTGGGCGCTTGCGCCGGGACGCCCGCAGCACAACCCCCACCCGGCGGCGGCAGTCTCCAGCCAGCATCCCAGCCCGCGCAGCCCGAAGGCCCCGCGGCCGCACGAGCGCCGTTCGCTCCGTGCCGACTAGCGGCCTCTTGGCGCGACCAGGCGGCGCAGCTCAGTGCCGACGGCTGGCTCGATCGTCCATCCCGGTTGCTCGATCGCGCTGACGCGCGCTGCCCCAGTCAGGCAGCGAAGAGCGACGAGCTGCGCCGCACGCTCGCGTCGGAACTGGCGCGCGGGGGCGGCGCTGAGGCGCTGCTCGCCGAAGCGGCGCGTCACGCCGCGGCGGGCCAACCGCGTGAGGCGCGGCGCTCCCGCGCGCTCGCCGCGCTGGCTCTGGAGCAGCAGCTTGGCAGCAAGGCGTACGCGGACGTCAGCCTCGGGCTCGCGGTGCCGCTCGCGTTCGCGCCGGACGGCCGCACGCTGGCGGCACGGCGCGACGGTGGCGTAGTACTGCTCGACACGGCGACGCTCACGCCGCGCGGCTACGTCGACTCGGCGAGCGAGGTCAGCGGCGCACGCTACTCGGAGGATGGCACGCGGCTCGCGCTCTTGACGCGGGGTGCTCTGGCCATCTCACTGTACGACGTCGCTTCGCTCCAGCTGCTCCGCACCTTCAGTTGGGGGCGCGAGAGTCCCATCGATGTCGCGTTCCTGCCCCGCTCGCAGCAGCTAGTGATTGCTTCGGCGGCAAGCTTCGAGATGACCGTGCGCAAGTTCGACATCGCGAGCGGCGAGTCGGTCGCCGAGCGCACTGGAGATCGCCTCACGGGCCGCCCGACATCGCTCGCTGTCTCGGCGGACGGACGTGCGGTCGCGGTCGGG
Organism: Polyangiaceae bacterium; assembly: GCA_019637295.1. Taxonomy (GTDB): domain Bacteria; phylum Myxococcota_A; class Polyangia; order Polyangiales; family Polyangiaceae; genus JACKEA01. The sequence goes on along the minus strand of JAHBVX010000001.1, from coordinate 982,674 downwards.
ACGGATCGCGGCGTGATCGAGCTGCTCGATGGCGGAGACCTCTCGCTGCTGCGTCGGCTCTCCGAGCCACGGGGATCCGACGCTGTGTCACGCTTGGCGTTCTCCAAGGCAGGAGGCGCGGTCGCCGCGCGCCTGCAGAGCGGCGCGCTCGAGATCTGGGATCGCGCCACGGGCAAGGCGCGACTGAAGCACCAGCTCGCTCGCGGTTGGTCGGATGGCGTGTTGGCGTTCACCGCTGGCGACGAGCGCTTGCTCGTGCTGGGCGGTTCCTTCGACCGCGAGCTGCTCTCGCTGGACGTGAAGTCGGGCGCGGCACGCAGCTCGCGGCCCGTCACCGGCGAACACCTAGTGCTCACCAACGACGGGCAGCGCGGTGCGACGGTCGAGCGTGACGACGGCCTGATGGTCGTGGATTTCCAAGCCGACGCGACCGTGGCCGACGCGCGGCGAGTTCGAGCCCGGATCGCGGACGTGGCGCTCGGAGACGCTCGTCTGGTGGTCGCCCACGAGCGTTCGCGGAGCTCCGCGGGCTCAGCGGTGCGCCTCTGGGACTGGGACTCGGCGAGCGGACTTCGCCGGGAGTTCACCGTGCCGGGCTACCGAGCTCGGCTCGCGCTCTCCCCGGACGGCGAGTGGCTGGCCGGTGCCTTCGGTCACGGCTCGGTCCGCGCCTGGCGCCGGGGCCAGGGAGCCAGCAAGGAGTGGCCACGCTCCGACAACACCGCCGACCGCGTCGCCATCGATGACTCGGGTCGCGTCTTCGTCGCAGGAGGTCCGTTCGAGCTCGGCATCCTGACCGCGTCGCCCGACCCGGGGGACTGGACGCGAGTGTTCCATCACGCCGGACGGCCAGGCCTGATCCAACTGACGAGCACGCGCGCCGTCTTCGCGACGAAAGAGGGGCTGCTGAGTGTCGCGTTGGACGGCACACGCAGTCGGACGCTCCCTGCTCTCTCGGACCCCCGCGCCCTCGCCCTCGCGAGCGAGAGCGCCGTGGCCTTCGTCATTTCCAAGGAAGGGCTGAGCAGGCTCGACCTCGCGCGCGGCAGCGTGGAGCGGCTCAGCCCCCGCTGTGCGGGACGCCACCTCGCCGCTTCGGCCGACGGCGCCGTCCTGGTGGCTCAGTGCAGCTACGACCGTTGGTTGCTCCTCGCAGCTGGTGTCGAGCACCCCCTCGACCGGCGCGGCGAGGGCGCCGTGCTGTCGCCCGGCGGTCAGAATCTGCTGTGGCTGAGCCGCGAGCAGCTCGAGTTGGTCGGGCTGCCCTCGCTGGACCATCGCTTCACGTTGGAGCTGTGGGAGCGGCCGGAGGCGCTGCTCGCCCGCAGCCCGAGCGGGCGCATCGAGGTCGCGAGCGAGCTGGCAGACCTAGACGCCGTGCAGGCGCGCCTCGGCTGCCGCATCGGGAGCCGAGGTCATGCCTTCGAGGTCTGTGCGGACCGCCTGCTCGACGACGGGCTCGTACTCGACGCGTTGACGGCCCGCTAGACGCCGCACGGCTTCTCCCTCCGCCCCAGTCGCGCTACAGCGCCATCGTGAATCGACGCACGCTCCTGAGCGGCCTCTCTGCGCTCGCTGCCGCGGCTTGTGGCCGACCTGGGGCGACAGGGCCCAAGCCCGCGGCGCTGTCGGAGCAGCTCGCGGCGCTCGCGCGACGCTACGAAGCGTTGATGACGGAGCACGGCTTGCACGAATGGGAACGCTACGCTGGCAAGTCGGTCGCGGGCCCCGCAGCACAAGCTGCGATGGAGCGCCTGCGTCGAGCGGAGGCCGACGTCTTCGCGGAGGCAAAGCGCTTGCTCGACGCTCACCCACGCCACGCCGTCGCACCCCGCGAGCGCGCGCTGTGGCAGGCCGGCGCGCTCGGGCTCTCGCTCCTCGGCGACCCGGAAGCGGCGCGCCTGGCAGACGAGCTCGAGCACGTCATCAACGATCACCACTTCGAGCTCGACGGCCGCAGGTTGACGCGCAGCGACTTGAGCGCGATGCGGCGGTCGCCCGACGCGACGGTGCGGCGGTCGACGCGCAGCATCGAGCACGGCCTTCACCGTCGTACCGCGGCCATCGCGCGCAAGCTGCTGCAGCGCCGGCAGCGGCTGGCCCGCCAGCTCGGCGCAACCTCCTTCCACTCGGCGTTGACGGCGGTCCGCGGGGTGGACGCCGACGCTCGCCGGGAGCTCTCGCGGGTGGAGGAGCGCACCCGCGGCCCGATGCAGCGGCTCCGCGAACGCCTGCGGGTGGAGCTGGGACTGCAGCAGCTGGCGCCCTGGGACTTGGAGCACGCGGTCGAGCGCAGCTCGAGCCCGCCACCCGACGAGCGGTTTCCGGCGGACCGCGCGATGGAGGCGGCGTTCGGCCTCTATCGCGCGTTCGGCATCGATCTGAACGTACCACGGCTCGACATCACCGTTCGTGACTTCGCGTTCGGCGGTCAAGCCATCGCGGTGAGGGTCCCGGGGGACGCCCGCCTGGTGGTCAGGCCCATGCCCGGGGCACGCTTCTACACCACGCTGATCCACGAACTCGGGCACGCCTACGCCATCACTCGCACCAACGCAGACCATCCGCTGTACGCCGGCTACGAGTGGGTGCCCGGGTTGATGGATCCGGCCTACGCCGAGGGCGTCGCCGAGGTGTTCGGCCGTCTGTTCGACGTGCCAGAGGTGCTCCGCGAGCACTTCGGCCTGGACGAGAAGGAGAGCGAGGCGCTGATCGCTCAACGCCGACTGCAGTCACTGGTCAGCGCGCGACGCACACTGGCTCAGGTGGAGCTCGAGCGCGCGCTGCACGACGCGCCCGAGGGCGACCTCGACGCCCTGTCCCTCGCCGTGGAGCGCCGACTCGGCCCGACGGATTTGCCGGAGGATGCCGAGCCCGTGTGGGCGACGACTCCCTTCATCGCGACCTACCCCGGCTACACCCAGAGCTACCTGTTGGCGGCCATGGTTGCCGTCCAGGTGCGCGAGGCGCTCCAGGCGCGCTTCGCGGATGGCTGGCTCTCCCCCGCGGCCGGTGAGTTCTTGACCCAGGCCTTCGTCCGCGACGGGGCGAAGCTGACGCTGGGGGAGAAGCTCAGGCGCACGACCGGCCGCGGCATCGACGCGGGTCCGCTGCTGGAGTTCACCGTTCCAGCCCGCTGAGCGCCCACGACTCGCCGCGCGGGTACTCTGCGAGTAGGCTCTCGCCGTCATGTGCCTCGGTATCCCCGGACGAGTCATCGAGCTCAGCGATAGCGAGCCGCTGGCCATGGCCGTCGTGGATTTCGGCGGCGTGCGTCGACGGGTGTGTGTGGCCCACGTGCCGGATACCCGCGTGGGAGACTGGGTCATCGTTCACGTCGGCTTTGCGCTCACGAAGCTGAACGAGGTGGAGGCAGACCGGGTCATTTCGCTCTTGAACGAGCTGACGGAACCCGAGCGAGCGGGCACGTCGTGAAGTACGTGGACGAGTACCGCTCGGAGAAGACCGCGCGCGGACTCGCGGCGGCGATTCGCTCCGAGCTGCGAGCACCCTGGGTGATCATGGAAGTTTGCGGAGGGCAGACGCACTCGATCGTTCGCTACGGCGTGGACGAGCTGTTGCCACCCGGCGTCGAGCTGGTGCACGGCCCGGGCTGCCCGGTGTGCGTCACACCGCTCGAGACGATCGATCGCGCCCATGCCATCGCCCGCCGGCCCGAGGTGACGTTCTGCTCCTACGGCGACATGCTGCGAGTGCCCGGCTCCCGCGGCGATCTGCTGTCCGCGAAGGCGGCAGGCGCGGACGTGCGCGTCGTCTACTCTCCCTTGGACGCGCTGGAGCTCGCGACCCGACTGCCCGAGCGACAAGTCGTCTTCTTCGCCATCGGCTTCGAGACTACGGCCCCCGCCAACGCCGCGGCCATCGAAGAAGCCCAACGCCGCGGGGTCGAGAACTTCAGCGCGCTGGTCTCCCACGTGCTCGTGCCGCCGGCCATCAGCGCCATCCTGGAAGCAGCAGACAACCGGGTACAGGCGTTCTTGGGACCCGGTCACGTCTGCACGGTGATGGGAACCCTCGAATACGAGGCGATCGCCGCGCGGTTCGCCGTGCCCATCGTGGTGACCGGCTTCGAGCCAGTGGACCTGCTGGAGGGACTGCTCATGACCGTGCGCATGCTGCAGGCCGGTCGAAACGGGGTCGAGATCCAGTATCGTCGCGCAGTGCAGCGGGAGGGCAACCCACGGGCGCGCGAGCTGTGCGCGCGCGTATTCGAGCTCTGCGATCGCAAGTGGCGCGGCATCGGCCAGCTCCCCCAGAGCGGCCTGACGCTGGCGCGAGAGTACCGGGACTTCGATGCGGCTCACCGCTTCGAGGTCGCGCACATCGAGACCCAGGAGCCGGCGGACTGCATTGCCGGCAGGGTACTGCGGGGCCTGGCCAAGCCCACGGACTGCGCTGCGTTCGGCAAGCGCTGCACGCCCCAGTCCCCGCTGGGCGCGACCATGGTGTCCTCCGAAGGCGCGTGCGCCGCGTACTACGAGCATCGACTCTTGCCCCTCACCCAGACCCGCTCGGAAGCTGAAGTCTTGCGATGAGCTCCGACGACGACGGCGCGTGGTGCCCGATCCCGGGACGGCAGTACGACCGAGTCGTCCTCGGACATGGGGGTGGCGGCCTGTTGAGCGACGAGCTGCTGCGTGACGTCTTCTTGCGCGCGTTCCGTGGCGACACGCTGGCCAAGCTCGAGGACTCGGCTGTGCTGCCGAGGCTGGCCGGACGGCTGGCGTTCACCACCGACGCCTTCGTCGTCCACCCGCTGTTCTTCCCGGGCGGGGACATCGGTCGTCTCGCCGTCGCGGGGACGGTCAACGACCTCGCGGTCGCGGGCGCGAAGCCGCTCTACTTGTCGGCGGCCTTCATCCTCGAGGAGGGCCTGTTGCTGACCGACCTCGAGCGCATCGTGGAGTCCATGCGCTCGACCGCACAGGAGGCTGGGGTCGAGCTGGTGGCGGGCGACACCAAGGTCGTCGAGCGTGGCAAGGCCGACGGCGCGTTCGTGGTCACGACCGGGATCGGCGTAGTACCAGAAGGACGCACGCTGTCCGTCTCGGCCGCCGAGGAGGGCAACGCAGTGCTGGTGTCCGGGACCCTGGGTGACCACGGCGTCGCGGTGCTCGCGCGTCGCGAGGGGCTCGAGTTCGAGACGACCCTCGAGAGCGACTGCGCGCCGCTCGCCTCGCTGGTGGACGCGCTGCTCGAGCGAGCACCCTCGACCCGGGCGCTCAGGGACCCGACCCGCGGAGGCCTAGCCAGCAGCCTGGTCGAGATCGCGGCGGCGTCGCGGGTGAGTATCGCCATCGACGAAGCCCAGCTACCGCTGCGCCCGGAGGTGCGCGCGGCGTGCGAGCTGTTCGGGCTCGATGTCTTGCACATCGCGAACGAAGGCAAGCTGGTCGCCATCGTGCCTGAGAGCGAGGCGGACGCCGCACTGGCCGCCATGCACGCTCACCCCCTGGGCAGGAATGCCGCGCGCATCGGCAAGGTCGCCGCCGAGCGAGCCGGCCAGGTCACCCTGCGGACCAGCATCGGCGCCGTGCGCGTCGTCACGCAGCTGTCCGGCGAGCAGCTCCCGCGGATCTGCTGATGCACGAGCTAGCCATTGCACGGAACATCGTCGCCATCTGCGAGGCCGGGCGCGATGGCCGGCCCGTCGTGAGCGTCGTGGTCGGCGTCGGCGAGCTCGCCGCCGTATCGGCGCACGCACTCTCGTTCTCGTTCGAGCTCGCCGCGGCGGGCACCGCGCTCGAAGGTGCCACCCTCACCGTCGAGCCCATCAAGGCGACGGCGCGCTGCGCCAGCTGCGGCGTGACGCTGACCCTCGAGAGTCACCTCGAGCAGTGTACCTGCGGCCAGTCGAAGCTCACCTGGCTGTCCGGAGGCGAGCTCGTGGTGCGTCGGCTGGAGCTGGGTTGACGACTCTCGCCCACGGCGCAAGCGACGCGGAGACACCGGGTTCGCCGAATCGAGCGCGAAGGAGCGCACACGTCACTGTCGCCGCTCGAGCCCAGGTGTGTGCGCTCGCTGTTGTCTGGTTGCCACGAAACCGGCTGTGAAGCGCCAGATACCGCCCGTTGCTTCGGCACGACCCTTGCGAGGAGGTCTTCAACGAGCGCGCAGTCGCTCGCAAGGAGGTCCGAATGATTTCGAGGCAATTCACCATCACCATTTTGTCTGCTGGTCTCTTCGCGCTGGGTTGCAGCGCTTCGCGTGACATCGAGGTGACCGGTCAGGTCGTCGCGGGCACGGCCCAGGGTGAGCTCGTTCTGGAGTTCTTCGACGTGAACGGTGACGAGAAGACCAGCGTCCACACCGCGAAGGCCGGCGCGGACGGGTCGTTCAAGGAGGTGATCTCCGTCGAGGGCGACGAGATCCTGGTGCGAGCGCTGGCGGACGCCGACGGCAACGGAGCCTGCAGCGCCGGCGAGAAGTGGGGCGAGGCCAGCGCGACGATCCAGGACGACGCGGTCGAACCCATCAGCATCGCGCTGGGCACCGCCGCCTGCCCGGAGTAGCTCCCCGTTTCGAACTCGGGCGGCGGCCGCGGGTCGTCCGCCCGAGCGCGGCCGCGAGCCGGCGGAGTGCTGCTCGAGGTTCGAGTGAGGCGGTTGCCACAGCTCAGTGGCGCGAGTATCGCCCGTCCGATGGGAACGGACCGCGTGCGCGACACCGCCCTCGTTCACCCCCTGCTCGCCTGCGCCGCCATCCTCGCCGTCGCCCACTGCACGCCCCCGACACCGGCGCCGCGTGCAGCGCCCATCGCCGCTGGGGGCACGTCGAACGCAGCCACGGTGCCGGACGCGGGACCGCGCGACAAAGACGCGGCTGCCGTGCTCGCGAACGACGCGGGTCCCGTCGACGCTGCAGCGAGCGCCATCGGCTCGAACGCGGAGCGCTTTCGCTGCGGGCTCTCGTCATGTCGGGTGGGTCCCGAGACGTGCTGCCTGACCGGAGCCGATGGTGTGTGCGTCGCCAGCGCGCCGGACAGCGCACCCCAGGGTCAGGTGGGTTACCTGCTCGCTCAGTTCGAGGCATGCAGCGCCGCCGTGGCGCCGGGCGGGTACTCGCTCTCGGGCATCGAGCGCTGTGACGAGAGCATCGACTGCGCGGCCGGGCGCGTGTGCTGCGATCAGTTCCTCTTCTCGGGCTCCACCCTCAGCGAGTGCGTGCCGCTGTCGAAGTCCGGTGCCACGCCCTGCGAGTTCGGCGAGCGCTGCATCGAGAGCGCATCGTGTCGCCTGCCAGGGACGCTCTGCGTCGAGGGCTTTTGTCGCAAGCCGGTGGCGAAGCTCGACTGTGACGGAGCGGTTTGCCTCGAGGGCAGGGTGTGCTGCGGAGACCTAGGAGCCTGTCGCGCCGCAGAAGCGTGTCCGAGTCGCAACCGCGTGCACTGCACGAGCGACGCGCACTGCGTGAAGGGGGAGCGCTGCGTGGTTCACGGCGTGGGCTCCGACTGCATCGCGGTGGTACAGGATGCCCTCTCACAGCAGCGCGTGTGCCGCCACGAGGGCGACTGCGCCCGCATCCGCTGCTCGGAGTCCGGCAGTCGCGCGCGCTGCCGCACATCCGCGGTGCCGTGGCTGAGGAGCTGCCAGTGCGCCCAGTAACGCCGTTCCGGGCCACCGCGCGCCCTCGGACACCCCTGCCCCAGGGAGCGCGACGCACGGACTCGACAGCGGAGCCGGCGAGGTGGGATGCTCGCGGGATGAGCCCAATCGACCCAAACACGCCACGGACCCTGCGTCGCGGGATGCCGCCGTGGCTGCTCGCCACCCTACTCGTCGGCTGTGCCAGCGCCCCCCCGGCAAATAGCGTGGAGCCGTCGGCGGCCAACCCTCCGGACCCACCGGCGGCCACCGGCGGCAAGGACGAGTGCCCGGACGTACCGAAGCCGAGCCCTGGCCGCTACCAGGCGTGCGAGCAAAAGGGTGGCCAGCTGACCGGCGTCGAGACCGACGGCTGCGTCCGCGGCTACGACTGCGTGCTGCCGTAGCGCACCCGCCTCGCGCCATGTCGGTCAGACGCGGAAGCGGCGGGATACTCGTGTGACGCCAGCACGATTTCGATTCGACACGGACCTGGCGACCTCCTACGTTCCTGCGCGATGACGCGTGACGAGTTCTGCGAGCGCCTTCTCCGGGTGATGGAGCGCAAGGTCCACTGGGCCTGGCCGGCCTTCACCTCGGGCCTCGTCGCCAAGGAACGGCTGCACATCCACCTCGAGCAAGAGTGGGAGGTCTATGTGCGCGACTTCCCGGTCCTGGTGGGGCGCGCGTACGTGCAGTGCCCGATCGCCGCCGTGCGACGTGAGCTCGCGGAGAACCTGTACGAGGAAGAGACCGGAGCCCTGCACGCCGGCCGGCCTCACCCCGAGCTGTTCCTCGAGTACCCGCGGGGCCTCGGCTTCGACCTCACTCGCTTCGAGGGCGTCGAGCTCCTCCCTGGGGCGCGAGCGTATCGCGACTTCCTCGACGCGGCGACGACCTCGCGCGGCTGGGCGGTGGCGGCCGCGGTCGTAGCGCTGTTCGTCGAGGGCACGCCCCACGAGCGCGCGCTGTTCGACCCCAGCGCCCCAGCGCGCCCGGAGCCGCCGCTCGAGCAGCACCCGCTCGTCGTACACTACGGTCTGCCGCTCGAGGCCCTCGCGCTCACCAAGGCTCACCGCGGCGTCGAAGGCGAGCATCGGCGCGCGGCCTGGCGGATGCTGCTCGACCACGTGCCGAGCGACGCGCGTGAGGCCATCGTCGCCGCAATGGAAGAGGCGCTCGAGCGCTGGCTCGGGTATCGAGACGACGTGGCGGGCGCCGTGGGGCTAGAGCGCCAAGTTCGAGCCCACATGCCCCCCGCCATCGACGCTTGACTGGCTCCAGAGCCGAGGCCGCGCCGGAGCGCGCCTCGGACGCGCCAAGCTGGCTCCGCGCCCCGCGGCTCGGCGTTCGGGTTGTTGCTGCCGGGCGTGGCAGATCCGTGCTCTCCTGGCTCGCATGGGACGTCTTGCTTCGACCGCGGCGTTGACTGTTGCCCTGGCCCTTTGCGTCGCCTGCAAGAGCTCTTCCGGAGGGCCTCGCCAGAGCGCTTCAGGCGATCCGACTCCGAGTGCGGCGGACACCCCGTTGCTCGGAACCGTCTTCGAGGTCACCTCCTACACGGAGAGCACCGCGGGCTGCGACCGGGAAGGGCCGTCCAGCATGGATCAGCTCGACGGCGAGACTTTCCTCTACCTGTACGAGGCCGAGTCGTTCGGCAGCCAGATCACCTCGACCATCACATGCCTCTCGCCCGACGAGTGTCGCACCAAGGCCCAGGCGTGGAAATCCGAACAGCGGCCGCCCGCCAGTCGCGCAGTGTTCTACTTCCACAGATCGACCGGAAGGAACCAGCTCGAGGGGATTTGGCGCACCACGGGCATGGCGGGCTTCGAGCAGGGTAAGTGCCAGGGCGCCGAGAGCGGCTCGTCCACCCTGGAGCTCACGGGCGACGCGCTGCGGGTAGAGCTGCGAGCCGCCCGTGCGGACCTGCCCGCGGACGAACAAGGCTCGTGCAGCACCGCTGCGACCGAGAAGGCGCTCGAAGGCAAGCCCTGCAGCGTGCGTCGGGTGCTGCGGGCGAGAGCGCATTCGCCGCTATGAGACCCCTCGAGACTCGACGCCCGTGACCGCCCTCCGCGGAACGAAGTCCGCTCACCTCCGCTTCCCAATCGCCACGCGCGCCTGGGACACCGTCGAGTCGAGCACGCGTTCGATCAGGGCGTCTTCGTCGCCGTGCAGCCCCGGCGCGCGCACCTTGAGGCGGAGCAGGTCCACGACGCCGTGCTGGGCGGCCCACACGGATGCGGCGATGGGCAGCGGCTCGCGAACGCCGCAGGCGGCGATGGCGTCGACGAGCGTCGCGTAGGCGGCGGCGCCCGCCGCGCGGGTCTCGTCAGTGGCGTTGACGTGCTCGAACATCAACCGGTACCACGCCGGGTGCGCGCGACCGAAGGCGATGTACGCCGCGGAGCCGGCGCGGAGTTTGTCGAAGGGAGCGGTGGGGCGCGCGCGGGCGGCGTCGATCTTCTTCGCCAGCCGGCGGAAGCACTCGGCGGCCAGCGCGGCCTGCAGATCCTCGTAGCTCTGGAAGTGACGGTAGGGCGCGGTGTGTGACACGCTGCAGGCGCGAGCCAGGGCGCGCCAGGACGGCAGCTCCCCGTCGCGATCGAGCGCGTCGAGGGCGGCCGCGATCAGCGCCGGGCGCAGCTCACCGTGGTGGTAGGGGGCCGAGGGCACGTCCCCCACTGTGCGGTTTGGTGTTGACAGTGTCAACCCGGATGCTATGTTGACGCTGTCAGCAATGGTTACAACGTCAACACCGAGAGGGACCCCATGAGCCAGATCGCACCGAATGCCGAAGCCCGCCGCCCCGCCACCCGCGCCCCCGGACGCCACGAGCCAGCGGCCCCGGCTCCGGTCACGCTGGACGTGTTCCGGAGCCTGGAGCGGGAGCACGACTTTCGCCCCCTGCGCGCGGAGGGCGCGGTGCCACCCGGTCTACGCGGGACCCTCTACCGCAACGGCCCGAGCGTGTTCGACGCCGGCGTCGACCCGCACTGGTTCGACGGTACCGGCGCGGTCAGCGCCGTGAGGTTCACGGATGGCGGCGCCGAGGGTGCGGTGCGGGTGCTGCACACGCCCTCGGCAGACGGCGACGCGGGACGCCGGGGCGCTTCCTTCGGTGCGTATGGGCAGAAGATGTCGTGGCGCAGGCGGCTAGCCGCGCTGTTCGGCGGTCAGAGCCTGCGCAACGTGGCGAACATCAACGTGCTGGCGTGGCAGAAGCGAACGTTCGCCTTCTACGAGTCGACGCTGCCGCTCGAAATCGATCCGGTCACGCTGCGGAGCATCGGCGAGACGGATCTGGGCGGAGTAGTAGCGAAGGGCATGAACGCGCACCCGCACCGCGTGCCGGCCCGCCGCGCGACGTATCAGACGGGACTCCGCGTCGGTCCCAAGGTGCTGCTCGACCTGTTCGAGCTTCCCGACGAGGGCGCCGCGCGGCTGCTCACCAGCGTCGAGCTTCCCGGGGTGATGGAGGCACACGACTTCTTCGCGACGCGGGACCACTTGGTCCTCGTGCTGCCCCCGCTCTGGTGCTCGTCCCTGGCCATGCTGGTGGACGGCGGCTTCGCCAGCTCGCTGCGCTGGCGGCCCGAGGAGGGCACGCGGGTGATCGTGATCCCCATCGACGAACCCGAGCGACGCGTGGTCCTGGACACCGACGCGCTGTGGTACTGGCACGGCGTCAACGCCTTCGAGCGACCGGACGGGCGCATCGAGCTCGACCTGGTTGGCTACCAGGACTTCGCGAGCAACGCGGCGTGGATCGAGACGGTGACCCGCGGCGGGCTCACCACGGGCAACGGCTCCTCCGTGCGCCGCGCCGTCATCGACAAGGAAGCCCGGCGCGTGTCGTGGGAGGAGCGCTGGCCGCACGCGTGCGAGTTCGGCTCCGTGAGTCCCGCCTTCGCGAGCCAGGCGGCGCGCGTCGCCTGGCTCGCGGGCTACCCGCAGGGCGACGAAGGGCGCGCGCTGTGGAGTCGCATCGTGCGGCTGGATCTCCAGAGCGGCGACGCACAGCGCATCGATCCGGGAACACGCGGCCTGGTCAGTGAGCCCGTCGTCGTGCCGCGCTCGGAGCGCGAGGACGACGTGTGGGTGCTCGCGTACGTGCACGACCAGAACGCCGGCGCGACGTTCCTCGGCATTTGGGACGGCGCCCGTCCGGAGCACGACGCGGTGGCGCGCGTATGGTTCGATCAACAGCTCCCACCGACGCTGCACGGCACGTTCGTGCGCGCGTAGCTGCGCCGGGCGCGCGAGCAACCCCTTGAAGAGCGCAGGTCGCCGCGGGCCCTCACCGCTCATCTCTTGCTCTCCCCCTCCCTTTGGCTCTCGCCCCTGCTCCCCGCCGCCGCCGCGAGCCTCGCGTCGGCCTCGAGTTCTTCGTTCGTGGCGAGCACGATGCAGCGTACGGTGGCGCGGGTCAGGGCGACGTGCATGCGGACGTCGTAGCGGTGTTGGCCACGGTCGAGCTCGGCGACGAGGATCAGCGGCCGCTCGAGTCCTTTGAAGCGCAGGAAGGTGTCGGCCACGACGTGTCCTTCCGCGTCGGGTGAGTCCGCGCGGCGTACCGCGATGTCGCCGATGCGATCGGCTCGGCCGATGTCGGTCTTGAGCTGGCCTCCGAGGGAGAGCACGGCGATGTCCTTCGCGGGCAGGCCGTCGGACAGCGCCTTGTGGATCTCGCGCGCGGCGTATCGTTCGAGCGCAGAGGCGCTCGGCAGGCGCACGACACGCAGCTCGTCGAAGGGCTCGACCGAAGGCGGAGCGAGCCGCTCGCTCGCGGAGGCTGAGGGCGGTACCGACGCGGGACGCGGCGCGCGATAGCGGTCCGCGAACTGCGCGAGGGGCTCGGGGCAGCGATACCGCTCCCAGAGCTCGAAGGTCGCGCCGAAGGGCTCCCGCGGCACGGGTCGGTCGCTCCAGAAGCCCTGGCTGTCGTCGGCGAATCCCCAGAGCGGGCGACCCTCGGCCAAGGCGCGAATCAGCTCCCAGTCGTTCGGCGAGAGATCCTGCGCTTCGTCGATGACCACTGCGTCGAAGCGCTCGCGGGCGCGGTCGAGGGCGTCGGCCGCCGCGTGCAGCGGGGCGAGCTCCCAGGTGTCCGCGGTCCAGTCGTCGGGCGACGCGCCGCCCTGCACGTCGAGACCGGCGTCGGTGATCAGCCGGGCCGCGAGCTCGCGCACCGTGAAGGCGTCAGCGATCCCACTCTTGCGCAGCGCCGCGGCCAGCGCCCTCGTGAAGCACAGCAGCACAGGCCTGGCCCCGCGCGCCTGAAGCCGTCGCCACATCTCGCACGCGAGCAGGGACTTGCCGGTGCCCGCGCCGCCCGTGACCAAGCACCTCTCGTTTCGTCGCAGCATGTCGAGCGCGCGGAGCTGGCGTTGATCGAGGGGGACGAGCTCCCGATCACGGAGGCGGGCGTGCTCCCCCAACGCGAGCCTAGGGGTCCAGGTCTCGCCCCAGAGCTCGTGCAGCGCGGCGACCCAGCGGCGGTCGCGAGGCGACGGGCGATGGTCGAACAGCCGGTCACGCATCGACTCGAGGGCCTCGCGCAGGTACGGCAGGTCTTGTTGGCCCAGCACCACGCCGTCGAGATCACCGTGCCGCGGTGGGTTGCTGAAGGGGCACGTCGGAAACGCCGTGGCCACGCCAAAGGGTGGAGCGCTCGCGAGCCCGCGCTCGACGAGCTTCCTGGCGAGCAACCGCGCGAAGCCATGGCCCTGCTCGCGCGGCGCGCGGTCCATCGGTCTTCCGTTCTGCAGCCACTGGCCGTCGCGCACCTCGATGGCGCCAGTCTTCACCTCGAGCACCACCATGCCGCGATCGGGGATGGCGATCACGAAGTCGCCCTCACCCTCCCAACCGGACTCGGACCTCACCCGCAGCGAGTGCCACGCGGTCCAACCGGCGGGCAGCCCGCTTCCGAGCGCGCGGTGCAAGGCTTGCTCGCCCGCGCTGCTCGTCGGGCGCGGCGCACCGCGGGGGAAGAGGCCGATCGCAGACACGGGGGGATGATAGCGGAGAGTTCGTGCCGATCGTTCGGCACGTCGCAATCGCGTCGTTCGTTGGATCGTGGTGCCCGGGGTGCCGGATACTCGACGAGACGGGTCGAAGGGGTAATTTGCCGCCTCTCGTCATCGAAGCTACCCTCCGGCGCGATGCGTTAGGGACCGTGGTGCAACGAAAGCCTTGTGCCAACCACCCGGACGAGCCGTCGCGTGTGACGTGCCGCAGCTGCGGGCGCGGACTGTGCGCGACTTGCTTTCTGCGCAAGGTGGACGACGAGCCGTTCACGATCAGCCTCCCATCCCCCCCGCGCCCCAGTCGACGCTGTCACGCCTGCCGCAGGGTCATCGCTTCGGGCACGCGATGCAGCAACCAGAGTCCTACGGGCATGAGCACGATGGTCAGGCAGAGCACGTAGCCGACCTTGAAGCACAACAGGCCGAGCCACCAGCCCACCAGGAAGAACCACAGGACGCGAACGACGAACGAGACCTCTGGCAGGCGCCGTCCGGTCTGGGCAACTCGCTCCGCCGGCTTCAGGGTGAGCACCTGCGGGAGCCGATTGAACATGACCGTGCCCACCGGCAAGAGCACGTAGCTGGCGCAACACAGGTACGCCACGCCGCCCCACAGGAGCCCGAGCCACCAACCGACCAACAGAAACCACAGCGCGCGAACCAGGAACATGCTCCAGAGTCCTTCGCGGGAGACCCTCGAAATATTTCGCACGAAAGGCGCTTTTGATGCCGGGTCGCGGGCGACGGTCTTCATTTGTGTCGTGGGCCCGCGGGCACGGCGCGCCACTCCGCGCCCGCGTCTGACCGTTCCACCAGCACGGGCGAAGCTCACCAGAGATGGCGCACGAAGCGCGGCTGGAGCCTCGCGTTGGTGAGGCCCGCCGTGGCGGCGCCAGGCAAGCGCTCCACTCGCGCAGCGACCACCCATCGCCCGGGCTCGAGGCGCACCGAGCAGCCGCGCATGCCTCCGAGCACGCGGAAGCGCCGCTTGCCCGCGCCGGCCTCTTCGATTGCGGCGACTGCTCCGGCGAGCGCGTGAGCGTTGCACACCAGAACGTGGTTCGGCTGGCCATCACGGACGAGCTCGACGTGAACGGTAGCCACCTCTGGCACCGCTTCGGCGGAGGGGAGCGCGCTCTGCCCGGGGGACTCGCGTTGCTCGAACGCGAGCTCGACGTGGAACCACAGGGTCATGGGTGTCGACGGCTCGAGCACCACGTGGCTCGGAGCTTCGGCGAGGGGAATGAGCGGTAGGCGCCCCTTCGCCACTTCCACGGCCACCGCGGTCGAGAGCATTCCGGCCACGAGCCCGAGCGACACCCAGGGGGCGATGGAACGCCGCGACGTCGTTGGCACTTGGCGGTCCAGCTCCCCTGGCTGCGGCTCGTCGGGGATGCCTAGGGCACGCTCGATCAACGCCTCGAGCAGCAATGGAATCTCGGGGCCCAGGAAGCGATCGACCGCGACGCCGGCCCCGTCGTGCTTGCGCACCACGAGCTCGTAGAGCTCGCCGTTCGGCGTGGACTCGCGCATGACGTAGAGCTGGCGCACGTCTCGGGCGGCGAAGCGCTGCGATTGGCGCGCAGCGAACCCGAAGGGCACGGTGTCGTACTGCAGCACGCCATCGGCGACGTGAACGGCAGTGAGCATCCTCGCTCGGGACGCTACCAGGAGCGCGCTCGAGGCAAAGAAGCACGCCGGCACGAGCAGCCAGGGCTCGACCCCGATGCGAAAGACCGCCCATGCAGAGACCACCGCCGCCAGCACGACGAGCACGAGCGCGGTCGACTCCTCCGGCCGGCGGAGCAGGCGATACTCGGCGAACAGCTCGCCGATGGGCTCGGCTTCCGGGGCTCCGGCGCGGTAGTCCGCGAGCACGGCGGTGCGCGGAGTGAACCGCGCACCCAGACCCGGCGGACCGCGCACCAGGCCTCCGCCGGCGAAGACGCGCTCGACGAACGGTGCCTGCGCCGGGAGCACGCCGATCATCGCGCCGCAGTTCGCGCAGGACGCCAGCCCCACCACGCCACCGCGCTCGACGGCACCGCCTCGCTTGGAGCAGAGCTCGAGACCGGACCGAGCCGGGCGGACCGAGGCGCGCCGCTGGCGAGGCGCGAGCGAGGAGCGCCCGGAGCGTACTGAAACACGTGAGGAGCGCCCCGCAGCGAGCAACGCTGCCAGCGGCGATGGATCGGCCGGTCCGGCGACGGGAGGATCTGAGACCTGCGCTTACATCGATGAGAGCTCACTGAGGTTCCTCGCCCCTGACAGACGTCAAAAGTGATGATCGTCGATGAACTTCGTCGGCGAGATGAGGCCGTCTTGCACCGTGTAGGCGCCGCAGGCGTCGTTGACCGCGGTGTAGTAGTATGGCTCTTGGGACAGGTTGTTCCGCGGCAGGCCGTTCGGACCCCCGGTGTCGTAGCCGCAGATGCTGTTCCAGCTCTTGGCCTTCGCGCACAGCGCTTCGCTCGCGAGCACGTAGTGCAGGTGGGTGTTCGACGGCGCTCCGCCGCTCACGCACTCCGCCCAGTTCTTCACCGTGGCCACTTGCTGACCGCGCGTCACCTTCTGGCCCGTGGACACCGTCGGCGGGTTGATGTGACCGAAGAAGGAGCACACGGTCTTGCCGTTGCCCACCGCGTGCTCGATCAAGAGCACGTTCTTGTAGCTCGAGCTGTTCGCCTTCGCGTACACGACGGTTCCGTCGGCGATGGCATACACCGGCGCGTTGATGGCGCCCGTTCCACCCGGCACGCTGATGTCCTGGGCCAGGTGACGGCCGCCGTAGGCGCTCCAGTAGTGCCCCAGCATCTGCCACACGACCCAGCCGCCGGCCGGAGACGTGGTCTTGTCGCCCACCGGGTAACCGAACCCGAGCGTGGGGCCTCCGCCACCCGTGCCTCCCGCTGCGCTGCCGCCGCTGCCCACGCTGCCGCCGCTACCGCCGCCGGTGGAGCAGCAGTAGTCGCAGTCGTAGGTCGGCGTCCCCTGGCCGCCGCACACACCGTTGCCGTTCCATTCGCACAGCGCGCCGGGCCATCCGCTCTGCGTCGCCAGCTCTCCGCAAGAGGGACCGCCTTGTCCCCCGGTTCCCGAGGTCCCCGCCGTGGACCCGCCCGCTCCACTCGTCGCGCCACTGCCACCCGCGCCGGGCATCCCGCCGCTGGCGACCAGCCCGCCGCTGCCGCCCTTACCCGAGCTCCCGCTCCCACCGCCGTCCCCGGCGGGCTCTCCGCTCTCCGACGAGCACGAGGTCGACAGCAGTATCGTGATCGCCCAAAACCACCGCGCCATGCCGGTTCAGGGTGTCACTTGTGGCGAGGCCAGGCAAGCGGCACGGATGACGTGGGCGCTGGCGCACCGCCATAGTATGCTCTAACGCATGTTGCGCGTCGTGGCATGGCTCGGGCTCGCGCTCCTCGGGTGTGCCACGGACGCTGGCGTGGATGACGCGGGCGGCGGGGGCTCGACGTCGAGTGGCGGCGACGGCGGCGTCGGCAACTCGTCTTGGGGCGGCGCGCCCGGCGGCAGTGGCGCCAACGGCGGGAGCGCCGGAGCCGCGGGCTCCGCGAACACCAAACCTTACTACCTGCCGCCGGGGCGCACCTACGACCAGCAGTCCGACTACATCGAGTGGCAGGGGCCAGTCTCGTTCGTGATGCTCGAGCACAAGGACCAGACCTCGCTACCCGCGGCCGAAGGCGGCGCGAGTTGCTCGGGGGGTTGCACGGAACAGGTCACCCGCATCGAGTCGGGTGGCGCGCTGTGGGGACGCTTTCGCAACATCACCGGCATCAACGTGCAGCTCGCGGCCACGAGCGAAGCCGGCGTTGGACAGGGCGTGCTCGAGATCTGCGGAGCGAACCTCCCCGCCATCGATCTGACCTCGGGCTCGACTGGGCTGCCGGGCTTCAACAACCTCCCGTCACCCGCGCACGCCGTCTCGGCTGCAGACGACTGCACGTGGCGCGTCAAGGCCCAGGGCGGGTTCGTCTACTTCCGCGCGGTCACCGTCACGGGAGAAGCCGTGGCAGCGGGCGGAACCGGCGGCGGCGGGCCCGGCTGACCCGCGTCGCCCATCGCCGCGTCGGGCGTTTCCGCGTCTGACCGGCAAGACAAGGAGCCTCACGCGGTCGGTGTCGGTCAGACGCGGAACCGACGCCGACACCCACTCGTTACGGCGAGGTTGCCCGTCGGGCACGCGCATGGACGGGTCGCGACACACGAGCCTGCGAGGGTCCGGCCTCGTGAACACCACGAATCGCAGAACGACGAAGCGTCGCCTGGCCTCGCTGTGCCGCTGGGCGACCCTCGGGCTACTCCTCTCCTGGACGAGCTGTGCAGGAGCCGAGCGAGTGGCCGTCCCCCTACGCGCACAGCCCACACCAAAGCCCGCCCCGTTCGTTCGCGGAGCGAACGCGGAAGCGGGAGCGGGTCCCCCCACGGTCGTGCTCTTGGCCCTCGACGGTGTGCGCTGGGAGGACGTGTTCCTGGGGGTCGAGGCCGACCTCGCCGAGGAGCAGGGTCTCGCCCCTGGGGAAGTGTTGAGCGCGCGAGAGCTGATGCCGAACCTGCACGCCTTGATCGAGACGACCGGCACGGCCTTGGGCGCGCCTGAGCGGGGACACGGTGTGTTCGTCGCCGGACCGGAGCCGTTCTCACTGCCTGGCTACCTCGAGCTGCTGACCAGCCGCAAGGACACCGGATGCACGACGAATGGCTGCGCCCCCACCACCCTGCCCACCCTCGCAGACGACTTCCGCGCCCAGAGCGGTCCCGACGACGTGGCGGTGATCTCGAGCTGGGAAGGGATAGAGCGCGCTTCGGCCAGGGATCCGTCCGCCATCATCGTCTCCACGGGGCGCAGTCGCGGCTCGAACCTGGATCGGCTGCGCTACGACCCGCAGGCCGCCGCCTTGCTCGACGCCGGCGCGAAGTCGGGCCCGACCCCGGGCCACGGTGACTTCCGTCGCGACAAGCAGACCGCCGAGATCGCCCTGCGCTACCTGGCGGTCAGGAAGCCGCACTTCCTGTTTCTGGGTCTCGGCGAGACGGACGAGTACGCGCATCGCGACGACTACCGCGGCTACCTCAAGGCGCTGCAACATGGCGACGCCGTCATCGGGCGCGTGCTGGAGACTCTGCACGACCTGCGTCGCGAAGGTCGCAGGACCACGCTGTTCGTCACCACGGACCACGGCCGCGCGGCGGAGTTCATTCGTCATGGAGGTGACGCCCCGGAGTCCGCGCGCGTCTGGCTCGTCGCAGCCGGACACGGCATCGCCGCGCGGGGGCTCGCCGCTACCGAGGCCGCACGCACGCTGGTCGATCTCTCCCAGACCATTCGTCACGTCGGCGACCTGCCGCCGCGCGGCGGCGGGACGCCGTTGGTCGAGCTCTTGGAGGACGAGGCCGCGCGGGTAGCGACGCGCTGAGAAAGCAGACGCGCCTTGCCGATGAGGTGGATCCCCGCTAGCGTTCAAGGGATGCGTCCCGCTCGCGGCTTTGGGCTGATGCTCACCTGCGCCGTCGCGGGGTGCGCCATCAGCGAGGGCTCGGGCAGGCCGACGGGCGGTATGGACAGCGGGGGCGGCGCCACGGACGGCGGCGGCGTCGAGGCCAGCGCGGGTCAGGGCGGCGGCGCGGGGACCGCTGGCAACGACGGCGGCATCGTCTTCGACAGCGGCCCCAGCGATGCTCCCTTCGACCCGGACGCGGCTTGCGCCACCGTCACCGAGCAGGCCGAGCCGGAGCTGCTCCCCGTCGACATCATCTGGGTGGTCGACAACTCCGTCAGCATGCAGCCCGCCATCGACCAGGTCACGGCGGGGCTCAATGCCTTCGCCAGCCTCATCGACAGCAAGAACCTCGACTATCGAGTGATCATGCTCAGCCTGCGCAGCAAGACCAACCCCATCGTCGTGGGGGGGTCGAATCGCTACGCGGTGTGTATTCCGCCGCCGCTCGCGGGAGATTCCGACTGTGGCAACGGTCCGCGCTACTTTCAGTCGAGCGTCGACATCCGCAGCACTCAGCCGCTGGAGCAATTCCTCGGCACTCTGGGTCAGACGAACGGCTACCAGCAGGGGCAAGAGCGAGGCGGCGAACCCTGGAAGGAGCAGCTCCGACCGGCCGCTACCAAGACCATCGTCGTCGTGACGGACGACAACGCGCGCCTCTGGCCCAGCGACTTCGAGAACTTCCTGGGTGGGAAGAACCCCTTCAACTCCCTCACGCTGCCGCCGGGCATCTTGGACCCGTCATGGGGCGGCTTGTTCGATGGGTACGTGTTCGGCGGCCTCTACGGCTGGGGTTCGACCACGGATCCGCACGTGACCTGCCAGTACCCGGGTGGCGGTGCCCCGCCGAGTGCCGGACCGACCTACACGGCCCTGGTGCAGAAGACCGGCGGCGTGCGCGCGAAGATCTGTGACGGGGCCAGCGCCTGGACGCCGTTCTTCGACGCGGTAGCCCAAGCGGTCTCGACCAACAGCAAGCTCTCCTGCGAGCTCGAGTTGCCCGAGCCGAGCTCCGGCACCCTCGATCCCGGCAAGGTGAACGTGGCCATCGTCGGCGGCGGCGGCGCGGCGGCGACGATCTTCAAGGTCCCCGGAGCTAGCGCCTGCGATGCCAGCGGCGGCTGGTACTACGACAACGACGCCGCCCCCACGAAGATCTTCTTGTGCCCTGCCTCCTGCGCCGAGGCCGAGCAGGCCGGTGTCGCGACGGGTGACGTCGAGATCGCCGTGCAGTTTGGTTGCACCACGCTCGTGAAGTGAGCGCCCGAAGCGCAGGCAACCAGGGGCCAGATGCGATCGGCCTGACACCGCGACGCGCCCCTTCGGCTGCGAAGCGGGTCCGCTGGCCACCTGATCGGCGGCGTGCGTGCGCGCCACGTTGCGCTGGTTTGAGCTTCTCGGTCAGCCGGGGCTCGACACCGGAGCCCACTCGACTATGCTCGGCCTCGTCGCTCGGGGCGCGGTCCACAGACCGCTGAGAAGCACCCGCGGAACCTGATCCGGTTCGCACCGGCGGAGGGAAGCGGCGTCCGGTGGTCGGCGTCCTCTCTCTCCCCTCGACACCTGAAGAGTTGCCCAAGAATTGACCCAGTTCACGCCGGCGGAGCCGGCCCGCGTGGGGGCCCCGACGAATTCACTTCGGCGGGGCGGGGAGGCGCGTGCCTCCCCGGCGAAAGAATGAGAGAGCTGTCGATGTGCGACAGCTCTCGAGAAGGAGAAGACGATGCCCGCCTGGAACCTGCCCCTCCGTGGAGCCGAGAACCCGTCAACCGCCCGCGAGGGCACGTCGCCCGGCTCCTTCGCCGCAGCGCCGGACGTGGGCGGTCCCCTCGCCTTCAGCTCACCCGACACCCCCGGCATGCCCGCGCCGAGCGACAAGACGGCGTGGGACTTCCTGCCCCCGGGCTGGCACCGCCGGCAGGACGGCTTCGCCGACGCGCCCGCGGGCTTCGTGCCCGTGACTCAGCTCGAGCACGCGCGCCTCGGTACCGTCACGCCCGAGATGCGCCGCGTCGCCGAGCGCGAGCCGCACCTGTCTCCGGAGCAGGTGCGCGACGAGGTCGCCGCCGGCCGCATGATCATCCCGGCCAACCGGGTCCACCTCGGCTACCAGCTCGACGCGATGTGCATCGGGCGCGCCGGCCGCACCAAGGTCAACGCCAACCTCGGCGCGTCGCCCGTCAGCAGCGACACCAGCGAAGAAGTGGAGAAGATGCGCTGGAGCGTGCGCTGGGGCGCAGACACGGTGATGGATCTGTCCACGGGCGGTGATCTGGACGGCTGTCGGGACGCGATCTTGCGCGCCTCCCCGGTCCCGATCGGCACCGTGCCCATCTACTCGATGATCATCGGTCGCAAGATCGAAGAGCTCACCCCCGAGCTCATACTGGAGACCCTGAGGCATCAAGCCGCGCAGGGAGTGGACTACTTCACGATTCACGCGGGGGTGCTGCGTTCGCACCTGCCGCTGGTCAAGCATCGACTGATCGGCATCGTCAGCCGCGGCGGCTCGCTCCTCGCCAAGTGGATGCTCGTCCACGGCAAGGAGAACCCGATGTACGAGCTGTTCGATGAGATCTGCCAGATCATGCGCCAGTATGACGTGAGCTTCTCCTTGGGCGACGGACTGCGCCCGGGGGGACTGGCGGACGCCAGCGACGACGCGCAGCTCCGCGAGCTACTGACCCTCGGCGAGCTCACCGAGCGCGCCTGGCGGCACGGCTGCCAGGTCATGGTCGAGGGCCCCGGGCACGTGCCCTTCGATCAGATCGAGTTCAACATGAAGCTCGAGCGCCGGCTGTGTCACGGCGCGCCGTTCTACGTGCTCGGGCCGCTGGTCACCGACGTGTTCCCTGGCTACGACCACATCACGAGCTGCATCGGCGCGACGGCGGCCGCCTACCACGGCGCGGCCATGCTCTGCTACGTGACCCCCAAGGAGCATGTCGGCTTGCCCAAGCGGGACGACGTCAAGCAGGGGTGCATCGCCTACAAGATCGCCGCTCACGCCGCCGACGTCGCGCTCGGCGTCCCCGCCACGCGGGACTGGGACGACGCTCTCACCAAGGCCCGCGCCGCCCTCAACTGGGAGAAGCACTTCGAGCTCGCGTTCGACGGCGAGTACGCTCGCGCACTTCACGACGAGGATCTGGACGTGGACACGGACTTCTGTGCCATGTGCGGACACGACTGGTGTTCGGTGCGGATCTCGAAGGAGATCGTCGAGTTCGCGAGCGGCAAGGCCGACGGCTTCGAGCGCGGCGGCGTGACCAAGACGGCAGCGCTGAGCGAAGAGCAGCGCCGCGTCCTCGAGCAGCGCGGGGTGCTGTCGCCGGAGGAGCTGCACCAGCTAGCCAGCAAGACGCGGACGGCGGTGGGAGCCGCCGCGGGGGCGAAGGCGAGCTGCCACAGCGACTACGTCGACCCCGACGCCGCCCGCAAGCTGCAGTCCCAACGCCTCGTCCCGCTTGGCAAGAAGCCGGCCACGGGCGCGGAGCCTCCGGTCTGACCCGCGGCGATCACCGTCTCGACCCGAGCAGACCCTCGCCGGGACGAAATTGAGCAGCGATGCCACTGGACTTTTCAGGCCTCCCGCACGATGCCTGTGCGCACCGATGACCGGTAGTACAGATCAGGCGTCCTCGCCCCCCAGCAGCGGCCCCGAGGCCGCCGGAGGCGTCGTGCTCGTCGTGGACGACGAGCCCGCGGTTCGCCGAGTGCTCGCCCGTTCACTGCGAGAGCTCGGGCACCGCAGCGTGCCCGTGGAGTCGGGAGAGCACGCCATCGCCTGGCTCGACGCCGGGGAGGGCCCGCCCGTCCTGGCCATCGTGGACATGATGATGCCCGGCATGAACGGCACCGAGACCGTGACGGCGCTCCGAGCCCGCCTGCCGTCGCTGCCGGTCATCGCCTGCACGGCGTACGCGTTGTCGGCGACGACCGTGCTCGAGCTTCCGGACACGGAGCTGCTCGAGAAGCCCTTCGACCTCGCGCAGCTCGCCGCCTGTCTCGGCAAGCTGCTCCCCGCTTGAACCGCGCCGCTCACCGGCTGAAGGCGTAGCGCCACACGAGTAGTCCCGCACCGAGCGCGAGCGCCCAGGCAGCGTAGATGACGATGGGGGGTGGCGCACGCCGGCGGCGCTGCGCGGGCGCCGCCTCGCGCTTCTCGAGCGCTTGCCGCACCAGCTCCGAGCCCTCCGCCACGATGTTGACGCTGCCGCGCTTCGGCGCGCGCACGACGCGGTGGGTCGCCCGGTCGCGGTAGCCACCGCCCCCATCGACGGGCGAAGCCTCGATGGCCAGCTCGCCCTCGACCCGCACGCGCGCTCCTTCCTCGAGTATCGTCTCGTGTCGCATCAGGTGAATCGTCGCGAGTTCGCGGCGCTTTCCCTGGTACGCCTGCGAACGCTCCTCGATGTATCGCTCCTGCCCTGCCAGCGACTTGCCGACGTGGCACTTGCCGTTGGCGTGCGCTCGAATCGCGCACAAGAGCGTGTAGAGGCCGCGCAGCTCGCGCAGCTCGCGGCGCGCGTCACTCGCGGCCTTGCCCTGGAGGCGCTTCGCTTGCGTCTTGAGCTTGGCGAGCTCGGCGGAGACCTCGTGGATGTCCGCGTCGAGCGCTTGGATCGACGCGCCTACGTGGAGCTGGCCCAACGCGAGCTCCACACTGGCCCCGCTCACGAGCACCGAGCCCGTCTCGTCCTCGAGCAGGAAGTCCCTCGCCCCCTGCTCCTGGGTGTGGCCCGACGCGCGTCCAGCCACGCGATAGGCGATGCAGGGCCTGGAGCTGAGCGGCGCCAGGAGCAGCTCTCGCCCGTCGGAGCGCGCCACGCCTTCGAGCACCACGGGCCCTACCTCGGCGGCGGCGATGGTCGAGGGGGCCTTCACTCGTCGTCGTAGATCTCGCCGGACTCCGGGAGCTCGTCGATGCCGCGTCCGCCGCGAACGGGTATGGCCCGCGCCGTCGCCACCGTCTCGAGCACCAGCGCTAGCCCCGCCCGATCGCCGACCCGGGGCAAGAACGCGCGGGAACCGTCCCACAGATCCAGCGCGATGGTGTTCGGCTGATCCAGCACCACGCAGTCGATCTGGGCCCAGCGGAAGCGCCGAACCCGGGGTAACCCGAGGGTCAGCACGTCCCGATACTCCACGCCGTCCGGGCGGACCCTCACGCCGCGCATGCCCGACCGCACGACGGTCGCGAGCGCGCTCAGGCAGACCACCGCGGCCAAGGTCCGCATGCCCACGACGCGGTGCACGTCTTGCTCGACCACATAGATGTAGAGCCAGGTGTTCGACGGAGCCGCCTCACCCGTCACGACGAACGCGACCACACCGAGCGCCAGCAGCACATACAGCATCGCGGGCACGCGCGCGGGCCAGGGCGGACCGAAGATGGACTCCGCCGGGCGATAGGTCATGTCGAACCCGGGGGGACGGGAAGGTCGAGCCATGACAGATGGAACCTAGCGCGAGGCAGTTTCTTTGGAAAGTCCGGGCAGCCCAATTCGCTCCTCGACCACGCCCGGGGTTTGCGGTAGGCCAAGGACGCGAGGTGAGACCATGAAGATCTTCATCGACACCGCGGACATCGGCGAGATCCGCGAGGCCTGGGCCATGGGCGCCATCGACGGGGTGACCACCAATCCGTCCCTCCTGTCCAAAGCTGGCAAGCCCATCAAGAAGGCCATCGCGGAGATCTGCGAGGTCGTGGACGGCCCCATCTCGGCCGAGGTCTTGGCCACGGACACCGCGGGTATCCTGAAGGAAGGCCGGGATCTGGCCACGATTCACCCCAACGTCGTGGTCAAGGTGCCGCTCATCCCCGACGGCCTCAAGGCCGTGCGCCAGCTCACCAGCGAGGGCATCAAGACCAACGTGACGCTGTGCTTCTCGCCGAGTCAGGCGCTGCTCGCCGCGAAGGCGGGCGCGACCTACATCTCGCCGTTCGTCGGTCGCCTCGACGATCTGAGCGAGGACGGCATGGTCCTCGCTCAGCAGATCGTCACCATCTACGAGAACTACGCGTTCGAGACGCAGGTGCTCGTGGCCAGCGTTCGCCACCCGCTGCACATGGTGCAGGCCGCCTTGATGGGCGCACACGTCGCGACCATCCCGTTCAAGGTCATCACGCAGCTGATCAAGCACCCCATGACGGACCTCGGGCTCGCCCGCTTCCTGGAAGACGCCAAGCAGATCCCCAAGGACTGACGTCAGCTTGCCGACGGTCGTCTCACGACGTGCGCCCCGCGCGCCCAAGCTCTCCTCCCTGGCGGTGCGCAAGCTCGGTGACGCGATGCTGGAAGCGCTCGACCTCAGCGACGCGGAGCTGAGCGTTCTGCTCACGGACGACCAGCGCATCCGAGAGCTCAACCGCTCTCACCGCGGGAAGGACAAACCCACCGACGTGCTCGCGTTTCCCCTCGACCAGACCGAGGCGGCGACGGGCGGCGGCCCTCGGCTGCTCGGGGACGTCGTGATCTCGCTGGACACCGCCGCGCGGCAGGCCCGGGGGCGCCGCCGGCCCCTGCAGGACGAGGTGCGGTTCCTGCTAGCGCACGGCCTCTTGCACTTGCTCGGGTATGACCACGACACGCCACGAAAGAAAAAGCGCATGTCCGCCCGCACCGTCGCGTTGGTCCGCCACGCCTCGACCGTCGCGCGCGATCGGCCGACCGGCCCGCGGAGCTCGGCGCGCAGCGCGCGTTCGTGAAGCCGATGCAAGATGAGCCGCTAAGCCCGCGCACATCTTGGAGAATGGAAAGCGGGCTCGGCCGGCGGAGCGTGCCCGATCGCGCCTCCGAGGCGCCGACAGCGGAGGCTGGATCGGCCCGTTTTGGTGCCACCTGAGCCGGTGTGCCTCCACGCCACCCCGAAAAAAAAGCCTGATCCGAGAGCCGTCTCTCATTTTTTCCGCTTGAACGGCCCAAAACCAACTGGTACTCGTCGCGTGCCTTGAACGGCTCTCGCAAATTCGGTTGGAGCGGCGAGAGAGGGCGGGAGAGGTGTTTTGGCTAGGATTTCTGAAGGAGGCACACGATGGCTGGAAAGAGGCTGACGAAGGCGCAGGTGGTTGCAGAGCTGGCGAATGCATCGGAGCTCGACAAGAAGAGCGTGAACCGAGTGTTCGAGGAGCTTTCGAATCTGATTCGCAAGCAGCTCGGGGCTCGGGGCCCGGGTGAGTTCGTGGTTCCGGGTCTGGTGAAGCTGCGCGTGGTGAAGAAGCCCGCGACCAAGGAGCGGCAGGGCATCAACCCGTTCACCAAGGAGCCGATCACGATCCCGGCGAAGCCGGCGAGCAAGAAGGTCCGCGCAACGGCCCTGAAGGCTCTCAAAGATCTGGTTCAGTGATCACGGTCGGCTCGGCGAGCTAGCTGTCGCCGCGCCGCATCACCGTACGGTCCCCGACTCTCTCCGAGGGTCGGGGATTGTTCGTTTGTGGAGCCCGTGTTCGAGTAGCCCGGGTCATGCGCACCCTACGTTTCTCGATCTGCGACGTGTTCACGGACACGCCGCTCACGGGCAATCAGCTCGCGGTGTTCACCGACGCCCGGGGCGTGCCGCCCGAGACGATGCAGGCCTTGGCGGCCGAACTCGGCTTCTCCGAGTCGGTGTTCGTGCTCAGGCCGGAGCAGCGCGGGCACGCCCGGCTCCGCATCTTCACGCCGACCCGAGAGGTACCCTTCGCGGGGCACCCGGTGCTGGGCACGGCGTTCGTGCTGGCGACGGCCCTGCAGAGCGACGAGCTGCGCCTGGAGACGGGCCGCGGGGTCATCCCGGTGCGGCTCGAGCGTGAGGGCGCCGCGGTGCGCTTCGGCTGGATGACGCAGCCCGTCCCGACCGTCTCGCTGCTGCCCGAGCCCCAGGCCTTGCTCGACGCGCTCGGCGTGGCGGGCTCCACGCTGCCGATCGAGCTGTACGACAACGGCATCCCGCACGCCTACGTCGCCCTGCCGTCATCCGACGACGTCGCCCGAGTGCGGCCCGACTTCGAGCGCCTCGCTGCAGTCGCCCCCCACGGCGTCAGCACCTTCGCGGGGAGGGGCACGGACTACAAGACGCGCATGTTCGCTCCCTCGCACGGCGTGAACGAAGACGCGGCGACCGGCTCCGCCGCGGGCCCGCTTGCGCTACACCTCGCACGGCACGGGCGGCTCGCGTTCGGCGACGCGATCCGCATCGAGCAAGGCGCGGAGCTCGGGAGGCCCAGCGTGCTTCACGCGCGCGTGATCGGCAGCGCTGAGGCCGTAGAGTGCGTCGAGGTCGGGGGCTCGGCGGTCGTGGTCGCCCGGGGCGAGTTCCGAGTTCCGTGATACAAGTCGTGCAGCAGTGATCCCTGGGCTCAATCACGATCGATTCCTCGTGCTCGTCGCCAGCATCGCCGGGGCGTCGTGCAGCGCGTCGCCCACACCCGCCCCCGCCGAGCCGGAGCCCACCCGGGCCGTAGCGACGGTGAACGTGCCCTCGCAACCCGAGCCCAGCGAGCCCCCCGGGCCACCCGTCGAGACCGTCGCCATCAGCGAGGGCCAGCCGTCCGCATGCGACAACGACCGCGGGCCGGTGACCTGCGACGATTTCGACCCAGGCTGCGAAGGGGGCCGGTGGATGTGCCGGTCGCTACAGAGCGGCCACGGCTATCGCCTGGGCCCGGCGCGCGAGATCGCCGCGTGCTTCGCCGGCCTGGGTACCCGGGTGTGCAACATCCAGGCGCGCAAGGGCTGCTACCTGCAGGGGATCCGCACGGCCTGCCCCGAGCCCGACGCGGAGGCGCCCTGCCGAGAGATCCTCGACCGCTGTCGCAACGAGCGATCGCCCGCCCGCTTCACCCAGCAGGAGTGCGTCCAGGTGCTCTCGTCACTCACGGGCGGCGAGCGCGCCTGGGCCCAGGGCGCGATGGGACCGTCGTACGAGGGCTGCCGCTTGATGTACCCAGTCTACTGAGCCCGGCGGCGCCGCCGAACCAACGCAACGAAACCCCAGCCGAGCACCACCGTGAGCAGCGGCGCATCACCGAACCTCGCGTAGAGCGTGCGCGGCCCGTCGTTCAGCGCTGGAGTCACGACGATCACGTTGGCTCGGGTCTCGTCGGCGCGGGCGCGCACGCGTCCCGTCGAGTCGATCCACCCGGCCGCGCCGAGGTTGACCGCGCGCACGAGATCCCGCCTGAGCTCTACCGCGCGTAGCACGCTGAGACGCAGGTGAAACTCCGGCTCCGGCGCCGGGAACCAGGCATCGTTCGTCACGTTCACCAGCAGGTTCGGCTCGTGCGCCATCAGCCGGCGGCCGACGGCCGGAAGGGTGTCCTCGAAGCAGTTGAGCACGCCGATGCGCGCGGGCCCGGCGGTCAGGAGGTTCACCGAGTCCCCAGGCACGAGCCCCCCTGCGCGGAAGAACCAGCGCCGCAGCACGGGAAACACCGAGGACAGGGGCACCGTCTCGCCGAACCACAGCAGCTCCATCTTCGCTTGCGCGAGCTGGGTGTGCGCGTCGCGGTCGACGATGGTCGCCGAGTTGTGACGGCCCTGCCCGTCCGGCGCCTGGGTGAGCACGCCAAAGAGCACGGGGCCCCGCACGCCGCCGCCGATGATGGCCTCGCGTCCGCGCCGCGTGCGATGCGGCCCATGCGCGATGGGGTAGGGATACGCCGCCTCGGGCCAGACCGTCAGGTCCACGTCCTCGGCTTCGCTCTCCATCGTCAGGGTGCGCAGGTGACGTAGGATTTCCTGCCGTTGCGCCGGCTCCCAGCGCAGCTTCGCCTCGACCGCGGGCTGCAAGACACCAACACGAAGCGTGGGACGCTCACGCTGCGCGCGAGCCTCGCGCTCGAGCAAGAGCGCGCCGCTGCCGAACTGCAGCACCCCCACACCTGCCGCGATCGCGAGCGGCACCTGCCAGGGTCTGCGCGCACCGCCCAGCAGGCGTCGGAGCGGCTCGGCGCACAGCGCCGCGACCAGCGCCACGAGAAACGTGACGCCGCGCTCCCCCACGAACTCGGCGAGCTGGACCGCGGCGAGCCAGGGCGACAAGAGCGCCCCCGGCGACCAGGCGATCACCAGCGTCAGCGTGCTGGCCACGGTCATCGCCGTGGCGAAGGCGACGGGCTCGGGCAACCCGACTCGGCGCGCCAGCCCACGCGCCAGGAGCGCGCCGAGGCCCCAGGATACCCCCTGCCCCAGCGCGAGGAGGACCAACGCCGCGACTCCCCCCGTCACCCCGAGTGGGGTGAAGCGGTCGACGACCCCTGGGATGAAGCGCATGCCGAGCAGCGCCGCCGAAGCTGCCCAGACCCAACCGCGGAAAAAGGCCGTCCGAGCGCGGGGAGCGTCGACGGTGACCCAGTGCAGCACCGCGAGCCCAAGCCAAATGCCGGGCAAGAGGTCGAAGGGCGGTGAGCACAGCGCGAACACCAGCCCCCCGAGCACGGCAGCGAGCAAGGCGCGACCATTCACCGTCACGCGCCGCAGTCTGGCACGGCTCGGGGCAGGAGCGCGCCGTTCGGGCGTATCAGGTCAGTGTGACCACCCCGCCCCTCGACGCCGTCCGCTTCTTCGCCCTCACCGCCGCGCTCTCCGCGGCCGTCGCGTGCAGCGGGAGGGCCGGGGCCGGCCCCGCGGTCGCCGCGCCGACCGAGCCCGTCGCCGTCGACGTGCCACCCCCGGAGCCCGAGGCAGCCGAGACGCAGCATCCCGTGGCGACCGTGCCCGTGGACGATCCCGGCTCGGAGGGTGGTCATCGGGACGAGAGCGAGGCGGAGGAGTACTGGAGCAGCGCCTCGGTGGAGGGCGGCCTCGGAGCCTTGTACGGAGCGAGCGGTGAGGGCGCGGTCAGCGTGCTCGGCGGCAGCGGCGCGGGCCTCGGGGGCCTCGGCGCAATGTCCCACGGTCCCCGAGTCACGGCGGGCTCGGCCACTGCGGCGGGGAGCCTCGATCGGGATGTGATTCATCGCGTGGTCCGGAGCAATTTCTCGCGCATCAAGCAGTGCTATCAGCTCGAACTCGCCGGAACGCCCACGCTACGGGCCAAAGCGACCGTACAGTTCGTGATCAGCACCGGCGGCCACGTCAGCTCCGCGAGCGTTGTCAGGCCGAGCGGTGTGACGTCACTCGACCAATGCCTGGTGGACGTCGCGAAGCGGATGCGGTATCCTGCCCCCAAGGGCGGCGTCGTCAAGGTGAGCTACCCCTTCGTGTTCCAACCCCAGTGACTCCTCGGCTCAGCAGTGCGGTCGTGTTCGGCGCCTTCGCCCTGCTGGGGTGCGGCTCCAGCGCCCCACGGCCCGCGCCCGCCACCCCGAGCGAGGCCCGGCCGGTCACCGTCTCCCTACCGGACCAGGCAACCGAGCCCGACGCCGCCGAGCTGGAGCAGCCGCCACCGTCCGGCGAGTCCGACACGGACGCGGGCGCGCTCGCCGAGGCGGCACCGGGCGCGGAGCCAGCACCGGGCGCACACGCTCACCTCGCGGGGGAACATACGCCAAGGGCCCCGAGCGCAGGGCCGAACCTCCTTGAGAAACGACTCGTGGCAAGAGTGGTGCAGGCGTACCGCGCGAGGATTCGGCACTGCCTGGTCCAGGCGCTGCAGATCTCTCCAGCGCTCGACACGATGGTGTTGCCCAAGCTCGTGGTCGACGACAGCGGCAAGGTCATCTCGGCGACCATCGAGAAGAGCAGCGGCATCCCGTCCCTCGACGCCTGCGTGATCGCGGCCGTGAAGAAGATGACCTTCCCGGCGTCCGACCGCGGCAACACGACGATCCGCTACCCATTCCTGTTCAAGAGCGAGTGACGCAGCGGTCACTGCGGGCGCGGCCCGCGATCCCCGTGTCGACCGTGTAGGACCCGCCGGTCGGGCACGAGTTCGACGTGGTCGTCCGGAGGCAGCTTCACCCGCGCAGCGGATGTGGATAGGTGTACGGCGTGTAGCCGGGCTTCGGCGTGCCCGTGTTCACGGCGTCGCGACCCCACTGGAAGAAGTCGCTGAAGGTGAAGCCGCAGGGGTTGCCCCAGTTCCAACCGGCAGAGACCGCGACGGTGCCCGTGTTGCCCCACAGGTAGAGCGGGTCTGTGACCGCGCCGGTGCCGTCGTGGCTCTGACCGATCTGGTGAGGCACCGGGTAGCTGGTGCTGGCGCAGGGCCCCTGCGGGCGCGCATCCTCCGCGCCGCGAATAGTCAGTCGGATCTCGTCCTTTTGACCCCAGTGGGAGCCCGCCAGATCGTCGAACTGGTTGTCGAAGATCACGCCGGTGCCGCCGCGGATCCACACGGCCCAGTTCTGGTTCGCGATCGCGTCGGTGCCTCCGGGATGCTTGAAGGCGTTGCCGTAGATCTCGAAGTGGCGGACGCCCACGGGGGAGGTCGCCCAACCGTGGGTGTTGAAGGAGGAGTAGGTGAGCTGATTGTGGCGATACACGACCCGGGTCGAGTCGTCCGCGTCGATGCCCTGGTTCGTTCCCCCGTAGAACGTGTTGTCTTCGATGTAGTGATTCAGCTTCCCCGTGGTGTCCTTGCTACCCAGGGTGTCGGCGCTCGTCCACGAGCCCTCCGCGTCCTGGGCGTGCTTGGGTTGGATGAACGAGTCGTCCCAGCCTCCGGTGAACGCGTTGTCCGCGATGACGACGCCCCCGACCACGTCGATGACGAACAGTCCGGTGTTCGAGATTTGAAACGTGTTCTTCTCGATCACGATCGGCTCGGCGTTCTTCCAAGAACCGGAGAGGGAAAATCCCTTGCTGCCGTTGCCGCCGCCGTTCTTGGAGAAGCCAAAG
Source organism: Polyangiaceae bacterium (assembly GCA_019637295.1). Lineage (GTDB taxonomy): Bacteria > Myxococcota_A > Polyangia > Polyangiales > Polyangiaceae > JACKEA01. The sequence goes on along the minus strand of JAHBVX010000001.1, from coordinate 950,749 downwards.
CCCGAGATGCGCACGACGCCAGCTGGCTGCTTGACGACGCTGTTGCTGCCGGCGAGCGTGATCAGGGTCTGAGTCGTGCCGGCCCCTTGCAGGTGAACGGCCTTTGCCAGCGACAGGCCGGACCAGGAGCAGCTCCCGGCGGGGACGGCCACCGTGTCGCCAACAGCCGCGGCGTCGATCGCGGTCTGCACGTCACTGGTCGAGCACGACGCCGCCGCGATGGTGTTGCCTGAGCCGCCGCCGGTGCCTCCCGCGGCGCTCGCGCCACCGCCTCCGCCGGTGGACCCTCCTGCGCCGCCGCTGCCCGAGCTGCCGCCAGCGGCCCCGGTGCCCGCGGTGCCACCAGCGCTCGCTCCGCCGCTGCCCGCGGCCCCGCCGCCGTCGCCGTCCGAGCCGCACGCGATGACCAGTAGTGAGGTCCCGAGCCCAGCCAACGCGCGAAGTGACGAGATCATGTCCAGCTCCTCCGAGCACGCAGTATCGCGCCCCTCGCCGCGCGCGGCAATCCGCGGCTCAGCGCGTCGCGATCTCGAAGATCAAGCTGCACAGATAGAGTCCCTCTGGGAACGCCGCGGGCACGGGGTGATCGGCGCCCTGAAACAAGCGCTCGAGCACGATGGGACGAACCCCCACGTCGCGACCTCCGAGGGCGGCGGCGCGGGTGAGCTCGTCCACGCCGATGGCGGCCGAGCACGAGCAGAGCACCATCAGGCCCCCCGGCTTCGTCGCGGCCGCGCCCGCGGCGGCGAGACGGCGCATCGCGCCGAGCGCCCGCTTCTTGGCGGCTCGTGACGGCGCGAGCTTGGGCGGATCGCAAACCACCAAGTCGTAGCCACCCTGTCGTCCAGCGCGAGCGAGCGCGTCGTGTGCGTCAGCGCGCTCGAAAGTCACGAGCGCGTCCAGCCCGTTGGCTCTGGCGTTCTCGGCCGCGACCTCGAGCGCGAGCGCGCTGCGATCGATCGCCAGCACCTCCGCCGCGCCGCCCCGCGCGGCCGCGAGCGCCACCGAGCCGACGTAGGTGAAGGTGTCGAGGACGCGACGGCCTCGGGCCAGCTGACGGACGCGCTCCCGCAGCGGCCGCTGATCGAGATAGAACCCCGTCTTCTGCGTCAGCTCGAGGGGGATGCGATAGTCGACCCCGAGCTCGCGCAAGGCGAGCTCCGTCAGCTCCGCAGCGCCCCGCACGACGCCGGCCGCCGGGGTGAAGCCCTCGCGCTCGGCGGCGGTGGTCGTCGTACGATCGATGATCGACTTCGGACCAAGCGCGTGCTCGAGGGCGTCGAGCAGCATGCCTTCACGTCGCTTCATGCCCACGGTGCCGAACTGAACCGCCACCGACTCGCCGTAGCGATCGACGACCAGGCCCGGTAGATCGTCTCCTTCGGCGTGTACGACGCGGTACGCGTTGGTCTCGTCGCTCGGCAGCCCCAGCCGCGCGCGCCGCGCGATCGCGTGCTGGACCCGTGCCGCGAAGAACGCGCCGTCCAGGTGCACGTCTCGCTCGCGGGTGTACAGGCGCACGGGGATGGCGGACCCGGGTGAGTACAGCCCGCGGCCCATGAAGTTGTCGCGCTCGTCCAGGACGTCGACCTCGTCGCCCGGGCTCGCCCCGCCGCTGACGCGCGCCACCGCCTGAGCGTAGATCCAGGGGTGCCCCGCCCAGACGGGCTGGACGTGCCCCGACTTGAGCGTCACCTTCGACATGAGTGGCCGAGCTTCACTCGCAAGCGCCGAGCTGCCACGAGGTGGGCTCCGCGTCCACGCTGAAGTCGCAACGGGCGACGAGCCAGCCCTCCCCGCCATCGAGATCGCACGGATACCCGCACGCGGACGGGTCGGCGCCGAAGCCACCCGGGCTGCACGTGGCGCCGTGCTCGGGAGGGGTCCACGGACAAGGGCCGGGCGGGTTGTACTGCGGGTTGGACGGGCCATGCCAGGTGCCCGGTCCGCAGCCGGTTCCGTCGGTGCACTCGTCGTAGGGCTTGGCGCAGGGCGCGGGCGGGACAGTCCAGCGTTGCCCATCGCACACGTACACGCTCTCGTGCGGCCCGCTGTGGCAGGTCACGGAGTACTTGCAGGAGAAGCCCGGGGAGTCGCAGGTGTCGTAGTGGATGCTGGGCGGCGCGGCGGGGCAGGAGGTGCCACCACCATCGGGCGGCGCAGCGTCGCCTCCATCCGGCGGCGCAGCTCCATCCGACTGCGCGGCGTCGCCTCCATCCGGCAGCGCGGCGTCTCCGGGTCCTCCATTGCCGTCCACGGACGCTACGCCACACGCAGCAGCCAGCGCGTGAGCGCCGACCGCGGTGACGGTGATGACGATGGGATGAGCGAGCCGGCGGCGCATGAGCAAGCCTCATGATGCCACAGCACCGTCGGGCGAGCACCCGGGTCGCCGGCTGCCTATGGCTCGGGCGCCTCGAAGCCGTCGGCGCAGCGCTCGATGCTCGACCGGAACCCGCTGCGCAGCATCTCTCGTCGCTGCTCCTCCGTCAGCTTGGCGAGGGCGGCGCTCGGGTAGTTCTCTTGCCACGCGCGCCACGCCGCCGGGCAGTCCCCGGCGCGAGCCAGGCACTGGGCGCCGTGGTGAAACAGCGCGCCGGGTCCGCCCTTGATTTGCGTGTCGTCCGGATCCTTGGGCGTCACCTTGGGCCCCAGCTCGCGCACCAGCGCGATGTTCTCGTCGCAGTCGTCCCGCTTGCGCTGATAGGCGCCGTCGGTGATCTCCCACAGGGCGCGCAAGAGCCGGTCCCGCTCCGTCAAATCATCACCTCGGCAGCGCATGCTCGCGATCGCCTCGGTGGTACGCTCGGCCTGCTCCGGCGCCATGGCGGTCTCGCGCTCGTAGTATGCGGCGAGGGCGCGCTTGCCGGCCTGACAGCGACCCGCCAACATCTCGCACTGCGCGTGGATGGGGACCATGCTGTCCATCAGCTTCGGGGCTTGGGCGCGCAGCCGAGCCAGCGTGTCGAGACAGGCCTGGCCCTCGCCATGATGAAGCTGGCGGTTGGCCGTCGTGACGAGCGTGGCGATGTCGGTGCTGTCGGCTGCGGGGCTGGCCTCCGCGGGAGGCGAGGCGTCGGGGCGATCGCAGCTCGCGAGCGCCCCGAGCAAACCGGCGAGCAGCACCCGCTGCGCGCCGCTCACGTCACTTGCCTTTGCACTTGCTGACGAGACTGTTGAAGTTGCTGTCCATGATGGTGGCGCGCGTCTTGGGATCGTCCACCTTGGCCAGCACCTCCGGCGGGTAGCCATCCTCGAACAGCTTGCGCGCGAGCTTGCAGTCGCCGGCGCGGGCCGCGCAGTTGGCGGCCATGTGATAGAGCGACTTGGGGGCGTGCAGGACCTGCGTGTCGTCGTCGTCCTTGGGCTTGACCGTCTTGACCAGGCGCTTGGCGGTATTGTAGGCGCTCTGACAGAACGGGCCGTCCTTCTGCGCCATGTACGCGCCCTGCTGCAGCTCCTGCAGCGCCTTGAGCAGCGTGTCGCGGTCGCTCATCTTGCCTTGGCACCAGCGGCTCGCCTCGGCCTCGGCGCCGCGATCGATCTGCTCGGGGCTCAGCTGCGTCCCCGCCATGGCCTGCGCGGTCAGACGGTTGAGCTGCTTGCCCGCGTCGCACTGACCGGCGAGCATCAAGCAGCGCGCGCGGGTGTAGCCCTTGCCGCTCTTGGGATCCGTGGACTTGTGCTTCGGATCCAGCTTGTCGTGGGTGTCGAGCTCCGCCAGGCAGCCCTTGCCGTCGCGGGCGTTCATCTTCACGTTGGCGCTCGACCAGTGCTCGCCGGCCTTGCCCGCCACTTCGATCTTCGCGTCCACCTTGGCAGCCAGGTTCTTGGCCTCGTCCGTCTCGGGCGCCTTGCGCGCGGAGACGTCGGGGTTCTCGCCACCCTCGAGCTTGCGCAGGGTCAGCCGGATGGGGACCTTGCAGCCGCGGATCTCGGTGGCCGACTCGGCCTTGCACACGGCCAGGTCGCCGCCCTTCTTGTCCGCGCTCTGGGACTGGGTGTTCTTGCCGCCCGCGCCGAAGCCGTACAGGCTGCCCTCGGCTTCCACGCTGGACTTGGAGACGCTGCCCAGCGCGAAGGCTCCGAGGTTGTAGCCGTAGACGAAGTGGGTCGCGCTGGCGCAGCCCGGGTTGCTCTTGACGTCACCCTTGTACACCGCGGGCCGCGTCGCGGTTCGCGTGCCGGCGACGTAGTACTCCATGCGGAACTGCTCGCCGCCGGAGACCCGACCGCCCAGGGACGCGACCCCGAGCGGCAGGTTGGCGTACAGCTCGGCCTCGCTCTTGATCTCCATCTTCTCGAGCGAGCCGCTGGTCCACTCGACGGGCCGGTAGGTGCCGTAGTTGCCTTTGACGGAGTCGTCCCTGCAGCCGTCGAGCACGGTCAGCTTGCAGCCCTCGTACTTGACCAACACCACGTCGTCCGCGGCGATGGACTCGAACTGACTCATGTCGGTCGCGTCCCACTCGATGATGAAGGGGCGCTCGTGGTTCTCGGGGTTGCAGGCGTTCTTACCCGCGAAGGTCTCGCCCATGAGGTTGCTCTGCCCGGACTCGCGGCTGCCTCCCATCCCGGGGGCCATGCGCGGTCCGCAAGCTGCGCCGAGTGCCAAGAGCAGGAACAGTGGGGTCGTGATGGTGCTGGGTCTCATCGTCGGATCCTCGTTTTCAGGCGCCTGCTACGCCGGGAGGTGGGGTCCCCTTCCCCGGCGCGGGTCGGCGGGCCCTCGCGAGTAGTCCCGGTCCCACCGCGCTGTAAACGATTCTCCACGCCCCGGTGCCCGAGGCCCCAGAAACCCGGGCACAACGCCCCGGTGGCGCTTGGCACTCAGGTTGCTACCGTAGGGGCGTTGGAACGCTTCTGAAGGAGCCCGACATGCGGAGCCTACTACTATCCACCGTCGCGGGCGCGTGCCTGCTCGCCCCGTCCTTGGCCTCGGCACAGACCGACGCGGACTGTCCGCCAGGCGCTTGGTTCTGTGAAGAGACCGAGCCGAACCCCGACGCCGCCGACACCGACGACGTGGATGACGCGGCGACGAACGAGCCCCAGGTCGTGACGGAGACCGACGCGGACGGCACGCGCAAGATCGTCATCATCGACAAGGCTCCGCCTCCCAGCAAGCCGGCGCGGCGCCGGATCAAGAAGGAGTGGGGCTTCAACCTGCACTTGCAGGGCGTGATGATGGGGCGAGGACACCAGACGCAGAAGCCGGCCGAGAACGCCGGCATGGGCGGCCTCGGCTTCAGCTTGCGCTATCGCCCGGTGCCGCACTTCGCGTTCGACGCGGGCCTCGATTTCATCGGCGGCATCGACTACGAGGGCAACGAGCGGGCAGAGACGGCGCTGCTGTTGAACGGCATCGTGTTCTTCAACCCGAAAGACAAAGTGCAGGTCTACGCCCTGGGCGGCCTCGGCTTCAGCGGCGCGCAGGTGAATGAACGCCAGCGTGTCGAGACCACGGACGGCGACGTGCTCGAGACCGAAGAGCGGAAAGAGTTCAGCTACTTCGGCGGTCAGCTCGGCATGGGCGTGGAGTTTCGCATCGGTCGCAAGACGGCGCTCAATCTGGACGTGATCGGCTTCGTGCGCGGTCGCACGGACGAGCAGGCGCGCACCGAGCCCGAGTTCGTGGATCCGGAGACCGGCCGCACCACGAATACGTCCGGCGGCGGCCTATTCCGCGGCGGAATCACGTTCTACTGGTAGTCGACGGCCGGACGATTTCCGGCAACTGGAGGCGGGCGGCGTCCCTGGCCACCACGGCCGAGCCCACGACGTGGGGCGCGGGGCTGCTCGCGTTCGTTGCCCTCGCGGCCGTGGCGTCGTGGTCGGCAGCCCACAGCCCGCGAGCGGGCGCACCCGAGCCCACGGAAGCGACGACCACCTCGCTCGCCATCGGCGCTGGCTGGCGGCAGTCCCGCTGCTGCGCGCGGCCCTCGCTCCACGGATGCGCCTCGAGGCCAGTCAGCTCGTGCTCGAGTCCCGCTGGGGAGCGCGCACCACTTCGCTGAAGCGCATCAGGGACGTGACGTCCGATCTCACCGGGATCACCCTCCACGAGCTCGACGCCACCACCACGCGCATCGCGACCGTGACGCTGCCCGTCGTTGGGGCCCAGGGCACCACCTCCGCGGCGGTGAAGCACGCGCAGTTCGCCGCCGCCATCGCCATGTTGGCGTTCAACGAGCGCTTGGCCCAAGCGGTCCTCGCGCAGCGCGAACGCCTGCCGAGCGCGTACCGCTGCCGCCCCGCGCGCGCGCGTCGCCGCGTCGCCGTCACTCGAGCAGGTGGAGCCGCCGCCGTGAGCGAGAGCCGCGCACGAACGCTCTAGGTTGCAGCCGAGGCCAGGTCGAGCCTAGAAGTCCGGCGGATGACCGTCAGCGTCTCCTTGTCACACGACCTGCAGGGGGCCCTCGCCGTGCCCGAGCGAACCCCCGCGCCCGGGTTGATCGTCTTGATGGAGTGGTGGGGACTGAACGACGACATCCGGGCGCTGTGCCAGCGCTTCGCGAGCGAAGGGTTCCTCGCCCTCGCGCCGGACCTGTACCACGGCGAGGTGACGACGGAGGCGAGGCGCGCCTACGAGCTCTCGGACGCGCTCCGGACGATGGACGCGGTGAGCGACGTTGCCCTGGCGCGAGACTTCCTCGTCGCGGATCCGCGCTGCAACGGTCGCGTCGCCGTCACCGGATTTTGTCTGGGCGGCGCGGTGACGTTGGCCGCCGCCTGCAACCTGAGCGACCTCGCCGCCGCGGTCCCGTTCTACGGCATCCCCAAGGCGGAGCACGCCGACTACGCTCGCGTGACCGCGCCGATCCAGGCCCACTTCGGCGCAGCCGATCCGCTCATCGCCAAGGAGCGCGCCGAGAGCGTGCGCGAGCAACTGCTCGCGGCGGGCAAGTCGGTGGAGCTGCACCTATACGACGCCGGCCACGCCTTCATGCGGGCCGGCGATCCGCAGGCCTATCACCAGCCGTCCGCGACCCTCGCCTGGCGGCGCAGCCTCGACTTTCTGCGTCGCCACACCGCGATGGCGAGCGTGAACTGACGTATTTTCGCGCACTTACGCTTGGCAGCCTGGGCCCGCGGGAGTTGTGCGACCCAGGGGCCGAATTTGGCGCTATGCCGCCGATCACTGACAACCGCCCAGCGGGGCGTGCGACTATCGAGGCATCATGAAGACGGCTTGGGCTTGGGACGCGACGACGGCAGTTCGCGCGCTGGTTTGGTCACTGTTCGGGGTGGTCTTCGCGGTCGGCGGCTGCAGCGCTGCGGACGAGCCGGCAGCCGGGGATCCGTACTACGACGAGCACGGCGTCACGCCCTTCGACTCGGAGGGCATGCTGGGCAAGGCGGACAACGCCGGCATCCCGGGCCCGAGCGGGTCCTTCGATGGCGGCGACACGGCCGTGTGGGCGGTGAAGAACCAGTGGGAAGATCGCAACACCACCGCGGCCAAGGAGGCGGGGCTGGCGTGGGCGGCGAACAGCGGACTGAACTGGGACGAGAAGTACGCGCGCTGGATCGACTCCATGAAGAAGATCCCGGGTCACAGCACCTGGGGCGGCGACACCTTCGAACTGACCACGCCCTGGGGCAAGACCTTGCCGGCGCCCAAGCTCGAGTGCGCGGAGGTCGCCATGTTCCTGCGAGTGACCTTCGCAGCTTGGTACAACCTGCCGTTCTACATGACCACGACGGATCAGAGCGGCACCCGCGTGTTCTTCGGCCACATGGGCTCGATCACCGGCAGCGGCGTGTACAAGAACATGCCGCGCTACAAGGCCGTGTACAAGGACCACAGCGCGCTGACGCCGGCGCAGTACCAGGCCAACTGGCCCAAGGACACGTCCCTCAGGAACAAGGGGCTGTACGGCGGCGGGGACGACATGTCGTACCTGTTCGAGGGCGCCAAGGCGGGTGGGTACATGGATGAGGTCCACCTCAACAAGCGCGTGGGCCACTTCACGCTGCACCTGCTCTCGTACTTCGGCAGCGCCAACCTGGCCAACTCGCGCAACACCTTCAACTTGAAGCCGGAAGCGCTGCGCGAAGGGGACGTCCTGGTCGAGCGCTGGCAGAAACAGGGCATCGGGCACACGCTGGTGGTCAAGCAGGTCGAGCCCATCGCGGGCGGGCGCCTGGATGCCCAGCTGGTCAGCGGCAGCATGCCGCGCCGGCAACCCAAGTGGGAGGACTCGATCTCGAGCAAGCGCTCCTTCACCGACGAGCGCGCCGGTGGGCCGGGCACGAACAGCGCGGGCGACAAGTACGCGGCGCTCGGCGGCGGGCTCAAGCGTTTCCGGGTGGCCAAGCTCTGGAGCGGCTCCTGGACCAACACCTGGATGAACGCGGACGAGGCCAACTGGGTCAATGACACGGATCTGGACGCCATCGCGGAGCGCACCAGCAAGTTCGAGACGCTGCTGGGCGAGGTCAGCCCCGCGGAGCTGCGCGACGCGCTCGTGGGCATCATCAACGACGCGCGCAAGCACCTCGAGAACTACCCCGCGTCTTGCTCGGCGCGCACCAAGCGCGAGAACGCCTGGCGCGAGCTGTACACCCTCCTGCAAGAGAAGTTCGGCGTCTCGAAGGCTCAGGCGGACGCGCAGTACCGCACGCTGGCGGACTACGTGTTCGCGGAGCTGGAGTACGACCAGAGCAAGACCTGCTGCTGGAACTCGACCAACAACGCGATGTACCAGATCGCGATGAACTACAACGAGAGCCTGCAGCAGAGCGCGTGCACGGCGCCCGTAGTGTTCAAGAACACGAACGGCGGCTACCAGGTGTTCGCCACCTACGCCGCGCAGAACGGCCAGGGCGCCCAGTGGAAGGCCTGGACCGAGGACGAGCCCTGCGCCCAGCGGGACGTGCAGAACGACACCGAGAAGGCGCATGGCTGGGTGGCCTGGTGTGATCTGCCGAGCAACGGCGGCGGCGGCACCGGCGGCACCGGCGGCAGCGGCGGCAGCGGCGGAGCGGGCGGCAGCGGCGGAACGGCGGGCTCGGGCGGCTCCGGCGGCTCCGCCGGCGCGAGCTGCGTCGGTCACTGCGGCGAGAACACCCCGGTCCCCGGGTCGAGCTGCTACTGCGACAGCTACTGCGTACAGAACAGCGACTGCTGCGCCGACTACGCGTCGGCCTGCAACTGACCGCCCATGAGTGAAGCCGACTCGGACCTGCCCGTCATCTGGACGGGCATTGGGCTCACTGCCGCCGCGATGATCGGCGTCGTCGCCTGGATGTTGCTCAAGAACACGGCAGCGCCCGACGACCAAGCGGAGCTCGCGGCGAGGTGCGAGAAGAAGGACAAGCTCGCCTGCGCCACGTTGTGCAGTCGCACGCCGACCGACCCCAACGCCTGCCTGGTGCTCGGTAAGGAGCTCGCCGAAGGCACCGGGGACGAGGCGGCGCGAGCCGTCAAGTTGTTCGCCAAGGCTTGCCTAGCTGACAGTCCAGAGGGCTGCGCGCGGCTCGGTCGCGCTCAGTACAACGGCAAGGGCACGAGCCGGGACCTCGAGCAAGCGGAGCGCAACTTCGAGCGCGCGTGCGACGCGGACAACGCGCTCGGCTGCGCTGGACTGGGGCACGCGCTCTTGTTCGGTCGCTCGGGCAAGGGTGCGGAGCCGAAGCGCGGCGTAGCGCTGGCCGAGAAGGCCTGCGAGCAGGGCGAGCAGCGAGGTTGCGCGTTGCTCGGTCTGGCCAGCCTCAACGGCATCGGCGTCCCACGCGACGCCGAGAAGGCGAAGGAGTACTTCGCGACAGCGTGCCGCGGGGACGAGAAGCGGGGCTGCCTCGGGCTCGCGGTGCTGGAGTACCATGGGCAGGGCGGGACCGAGCGGAGCCCAGAGACCGCGGTGAAGAAATTCCGCGAGTTCTGCGCGGGCGAGCTGGAAGATGCCTGCGCCTACGTCGGCATGGCGCACCTCTCGGGCATCGGCGCGGAGCGCAACGTGAAGAAGGCCCTGGGCGTCTTGGAGCGGGCCTGTGATCGCGCGCCCCCCGCCGGCTGTGCGCTGCTGGGCGAGCTGTACGCGGGCGCCGGCCTCGGCAGGCCGGAGCCGGAGAAGGCGGTGAGCTACTTCGAGCGCGCTTGCACCCACGGGCTACCGGACGGCTGCGCCGCCCTCGGTCGCGCGCTGGTCGTCGGTGGGGCCGGCGTGCGTCGCGACGAGAGCCGTGGCGTCAAGCTGGTGCAGGACTCCTGCGCCAGCGGGAGCCCCCACGGCTGCACCACGCTGGCGCTGTTCGAGGTGAGTGGCTCCGCGTCGATCGAGCGCAACGTCGAGAGCGCCGTCAAGCGGGCCACGCAGTCTTGCGACGCCGCGTTTCCGCCGGCGTGCACGTTGCTCGGTGGGCTGATCGTGCAGGGCGCCGAGGGCAAGCCGGACGTCGAGCGCGCCGCGAAGCTGTTCGAGAAGGGCTGCGCGGGCGGCGACGGCAACGGCTGCGCCTACTTCGGCGCGCAGGTGGTGGAGGGGCAGGGCGTCAAGCGCGACGTGGCCGCCGGGCTCTCGCTGCTCGAGCGCTCCTGCGACGTGCTCGGCTCGCTGCAGGGCTGCGCCATGCACGCTCGCGCGCTGGTGTTGGGCGCCGGCGGCCGCGCGGCGGTGAAAGACGGCGCGGAGCGCGCCGAGCAGCTGTGCCAGATGGGCGAGGTGCAGTCCTGCCTGATCGCCGGCGTGGCCTACGGTCAGGGCACGGGCGTCAAGAAGGACATCCCGCGCGCGGCGGCGCTGGTCGTGCGGGCATGCGCGGCGGGCTTCCCACCTGCCTGCGAGGTGCAGAAGCGGCTCCCGAAGCCGGTCGTCGAGCGAGCCGTGGCCGAGCTGAAGGCGGCGCTCGGAGGCGCCGACTCATCCGCTCCCGCGCCGACCGCGCCCGAGCCGGCGCAGCCTTGACGCCACGACCGGCCATTTCGCGCTACGCTCGCGCCGTGTCGTCCTTGCCGGCTCCGTCTACGCAGCTCCGGCGCCACGCCGATCGGCTGCATGTGCTCATCTCTGCGCCGCGAGACGTGCTGCCCGAAAGCCGCCTGCGCGACGTGCTGGTGGACGAGCTCGTCACCCTGCGCGAGCTTCTGTTGCGACACTTCGCCAGCGAAGAGGAGGGCGGGTACCTGAGCAGCCTGCTCGAAGCTCGCCCGGAGCTGAAGGCGGAGGCGGCGCAGCTCTTGGAGCAGCACACGACCCTGCGGGGCGACTTCGACGGACTGATCGGCGACGCGCCGCGAGCCTCGCTGCCGGATCTCCTCGAACGCATCGCCACGGTGCTCGAGACCTTCGACTCCCACGAGCACGCGGAGACCACCCTCCTGGCGCACGCGAGGTAAACCATGCGTCGCGGACACTTCGTCATCGCCGCTCTCGCCGCAATCGTCATGACGAGCTCAGGTTGCTCCTCCGACCAGGAGGGCTGCCAGAGCGACAACGACTGCAAAGGCGACCGGCTCTGCGAACAAGGCGAGTGCCGATCGCCCGCGAGCTCGGGAGGGACCTCTTCCGGCGGCACCGGCGGCGCGGGCACCGCCGCCACCGGCGGGCAATCCACCGGCGGCGTCGCCGGGTGCCCGAGCGAGTGCAAGACCCCAGCCGGGACCTGCTGCCTCGGCCCGAACGTGTGCAACATCGTCGTGCCCTGCGCCGGCAATCCGTGCTGCGAGTGACTCGTGCCGCGCGGTGAGGCTCTCACCCTCGCCGCAGATGGAGGGCACGCAAGGTAGCCCGGGGGAGTTTAGCGGTAGCTCGCAGGGTTGATGCCGTGTTTCTTGAGCAACCGGTAGAGCGTGCCACGGGGGACTCGCGCCGAGCGGGCTGCGCGCGTCGCGTCGCCCGCTGTCGTACGCAACAGATTCGTCAGGTACGCGGACTCGAAGTTCTCGATCTCCGCTGCCCGTCGAGCGAAGAAGCCGTCGCCGTCGTTCTCGCCGTCGCCGCTGTCAGGCTGCGCATCGTTGGCACCCAGCACGACCTCGTCGGGTAGATCCTCGGGCGTGATGCGGTTGCCTTTGGACATGGCGATCAGCCGCTTGACCACGTTCTGCAGCTCGCGAACGTTCCCCGGCCAACAGTGGCGACTCATCAGCTCGGCCACCTCGGGATCCAACTCGATCCCTTCGCGCCCCATCTGCGGCGCGAAGCGCCCCAGGAAGTGCGTGACCAGCATCGGTATGTCCTCGCGTCGCGACCGGAGCGGAGGCAGCTCGATGCACGCGACATTGATGCGATAGTACAGGTCGTCGCGAAACTTTCCGTCGCGGATCTCGGTCGTGAGATTGCGGCTGGTGGCGGCGATGGTGCGCACGTCGATCTCGCCCTCTTGGTTGGCTCCCACGCGGCGCACCTTCCGTTCCTGCAAGACACGCAGGAGCTTGGCCTGGAGCCGCAGCGGAAGCTCAGCGACCTCGTCCAGAAAGAAGGTGCCGCGATGAGCGAACTCGAGCAAGCCCAGGCTTCGCTGGTTGGCTCCGGTGAACGCGCCGCGTTCGTGGCCGAACAGCTCGGACTCCATGAGGTTATCGGGGATGGCGCCACAGTCCACGGGTACGAAGCGGCAGGTGGCGCGTGGGCTTCTCTTGTGAATGCTGCGTGCCACCAGCTCCTTGCCGGTGCCCGTCTCGCCGAGCAGGAGCACGTCAGCGTCCGTCGAGGCAACGCGCTCGATCAGGTCGTACACCCGCTGCATCGTCGGACTCGAGCCAACCAAGTCGTCGAACGAGTGGCGGCGTTCGAACTGTCGCTGCAACAGATCGTTCTCCTCGCGTAGTCGTCGGGCCTCGAGCAAGCGACGGGCTGCCGCCAACAGCTCGTCGGGACGAAACGGCTTGGTGAGATAGTCCGAGGCGCCCAGCTTCATGGCTTCTACCGCGGTGTCCACCGTCGGGTAGGCCGTGAGCACGAGAGCGGGCAGGTCCGGGTCTCGCTCTCGTGCGGCCCGAAGTAGCTCGATGCCCCCGACGCCCGGCATGCGGACGTCGGTGATGAGCAGGTCGAAGGACTCGCTGCCGATCCTGGTCAGCGCTCGCGGGCTGCTGCGTTCGGTTTGGACATCGGCGTAGGGCAACGCGGCCAGCGTCTCTGCGCAGACCTCGAGCATTCCTTCTTCGTCGTCAACTACCAGGATTCTGAGCTTGGCCATGCTGCTGCTCCTCGTCACGTGCCACCTCCCGCGTCACCTCGGGAAGCCGCACCACGAAACATGCCCCGCCACTGTCGCTGCTGCCTACGTCGATCTGTCCGCCGTGATCGGTCACCAGGCCCTGGCAGATCGAGAGACCGAGGCCGGTGCCCCGCGCCTCGCCCTTGGTGGAGAAGAAGGGCTCCCAGATCCGCGGTCGCAGCTCCTCGGGAACGCCATCTCCCGTGTCCGAGACCGCGATTCCGATCCCGCGACGGCCGTCGGCCAGCCCAGCGTCGGCAACCCCGGCAATCGTCAAGGTGCCGCCGCTCGGCATCGCATCGAGCGCATTGAGCAGCAAGTTCAAGAAGACCTGGCCCATCTCCCCCTCGTTGGCACGAACGAGACCGATGCTGGGAGCGAGGCGATCCTCGATCTCGATGTTCGAGGTGCGGGCGCGATCGGAGATCATGGTGATGGCCTGGCGAGCGGGCGCGGCCAAGTCGATGATGGTCCGGGTCTTGGGCGACGGTCGGCAGTAGGACAGCAACCCCTGGGCGATGGACGCGACTCGATCCGCGAGGTCCACGATCTTGCCGATCTCTTGCGCGACCTTCTGGCTCATCTCGGCGCGGTGGCCGGAGAGCATCAGTCTCCCCTTCGCGCTGATGATGGCGATGGGGTTGTTCACCTCGTGCGCCACCTGGCCGGCGAGCTCGCCGACCGCCGCCATGCTGCCGGCCCGGACCATCTGCGCCTGAGCCTGCTTGAACGCGGTGATCTCCTGAGCGAGCTCGACCACTTCGGCGACCTCTCCGCTGGCGCCGAGGATGGGCGCGGTGGTGATGTGCAGGGTACGAACCTCCTCGCCCGGCGAGGCGAAGTCGCAGCCGTCCAGCGTCACCTCGGCGACCCGGACGGCTGAGTCGGCGATGGTCTGGCGAATCGCTTGGTCACGAGCTCGGGCCCACCCGTTCGAGAACCACTCGTCCCAGCGTTGATTGCTCCAGCGCGGTCGTCCGTCGCGGTCCACTACCCGGAGGCCCGTCCCGGTGGTCTCCAGCGCGCGCGCCAAGAGCTGCCGCTCCGCCAGGGCGCGCTCGACCATTTGTGCGTAGCGGCGGGCGTTGGCGCGCGAGTGTTCCGCCAGCTTGGACACGATGAAGGCGACGAGAAAGTGGAGTGCTGCCTGAACTCCGACTCGGCTCGTCACGTGCGCGAGATCGAGGCGGGTGGGTTCGGCGCTCGACAACGCGAGTGGATAGTGGGCGACCGCGCCCGACCAGGAACCGAAGGCCACCGCCGCCACCAGGCCCGTGGCGGCCAGCGCGACGAGGTAGCACTGTCTCGGGCTGAGCAGGACCCCCGCGAGCGCGACGTGCAGCGCCGGCAGGGCGTACAGCGGATTGTCCACCCCGCCCGAGAAGTGAAGCAGGTACGCGATGAGGGCGAGGTCCAGATGGATCTGGAGCGCCAGCAGGAGCGTGGGCGACCGCGCAGACCGTGAGGGCGCGAGCAAGCGCGAGTGAACGACGTTGGCCAGGGCGAGCGCGGCGACCCCAAGGGCGAGCGGGAGCAGCGCGGCAGGGGGCAACACCCCGGCGACAGGTAGGGCCAAGACGACCAGCGCGGTGGCCACCGCGACTGCGACCCAGCGCATGTGTACGAACCACTGCGCAGACTGGCGCAACAGGTCCTCGTCGGTGTAGGTGCCGTCCGGGGCCGGGCTCGGGTCCGCTGCGAGCAGCGAGGGAGACCTCCGGAGCAGCATCCAGGTCACCACGGAGGCCGCCGCCAGCGAGGAGACGACTCCGCGCATCACGTGCGCGCGGCGGAGTTGCTCGAGGTCCATCCCGGGCAGAAGGAGCCGCTCGACCAGCTCGTATGTCAGGAACACGCCGGCGATGGCCGCCACGGCGAGCGCGCTCGGCGCGGCTAGGAATCGCATCCGGGCGAGCGCCTTCATCGCGCTCGCCAGCTTCAATGATCGTGCCGAGCGGGGATCTCGCGAATGTGACGCCAGTCACGCCGGTGAGACAGCCCGGGCGCGAACCGTTTGCACCCCACAAGTCGAGAGCGGCAACCTCTGCGTTTTGCGGCCATGCGTGGCCGCGAGCCGCAGGGAGCCGCGGCGCTGAACGGCCCTGGTGTGAGTTTTGCAAACGGCCGCCCGACATGCGGACGATCAACGTGGTCCTGGCAGTCGCGGTAGTCGCGGGGTTTGGCGTCGCGCTGCTGCAACGACAAGAGGGCAAGGCCGAGACGACCCCGGCCACGACGGCGGAGCAGGGCAGTCCCCCCGCTGCAACCGGGGTGGTCAGCGCGCCGGACAACCAAGCGGTGATCGAGGGGGAGGTGCTCGAGCGGCTCGAGGTCTCCGGCTATGTCTACTTGAGGATCGGCGCGCCGGCCACGCCCGGAACATGGACAGCGGTCGCGTCCACGCCGCTCGCCGTCGGCGCGCGCGCGCGCGTCGTCTCCAGCACTCGGATGGAGAGCTTCCGCAGCGAGACCCTGGATCGCACGTTCGACTCCATCTACTTCGGTGAGCTCGAGGGCGATGTGGCTGCGGCGCCCGCACCCCTGGCAGACCCACACCAGGGCCTGGCCCTCCCGTCCAAGCCCGAAGCCGTGAGGGTGGGGCAGGTCGACAAGGCCAGCGGAGACAACGCGCTTCGCATCGACGAGCTATACGCAAAGAAGTCGGCCTGGGTCGGTAAGACCGTCCGCGTGCGAGGGGTCGTGGTCAAGAGCACGTCGGGCATCCTGGGCAAGACCTTCGTCCACCTGCGCGACGGCAGCGGTGACGAAGCCGCCGGCACCAATGACCTGACGCTCACGACCGAGGTCGAGGCGGTGGTCGGAGATACCGTGACCGCCGAGGGCGTGGTCGCCGTCGATCGCGACATTGGGGCAGGCTACCGCTATGCGGTGATCGTGGAGGGAGCACGTCTGAACCCCGGGAGGTGAGTTCTGAGTGACTCGAACGACAACGAGCCTGGCGCCCGCCGGGACTTCCTGAGCATCGCGATCGTTGGCACCACAGCGGCGCTCGGTACTGCCGCGGGTTATCCGGTGGTGCGATTCCTGTCTCCCGTTTCCCGCCGGACCAAGGAGCGCGCAGAGGTTTGCCCCGTCGACGAGTTCGCCGCCGGGACCGCGCGCTCGGTGGTCCTGGGCGAGCAAGCGGCGCTCGTGATCCGTCTCCCGGACGGGAGCTTTCGCGCGTACATCGCGCTGTGCACGCACCTCCAGTGCGTGGTCGGCTACTCGGCGGAGAACAACCGGATCGAGTGCCGTTGCCACGAGGGCGTGTACTCGGTCGAGGGCGCGAACGTCTCTGGGCCGCCCCCCCGCCCACTCGCCGCCCTCAAGGTCACGATCGAGAGCGGCGTCGTGGTCGTGAGCGAGGGATGAATGGCAGCTCCGGTCCAAGGCTGGTTCGATGATCGCTCGGGGTGGTCGTCGCTCCGCAAGCGCCTCGCCGCGCGGCGGGTCCGCGGGAACAGCCCGCTATTGTACGTGGGCGGTTTGCTCGCGTTCTTGCTCGTGCTGCAGGTGGCGAGCGGCCTGCTCTTGCTGCTTCACTACCAGCCGAACGCGGCGGAAGCGCACGCATCCGTAGCCTTCATCGTGGGCGGGATCCCGTATGGCGCTCTAGTTCGCAGCATCCACCTGTGGTGCAGCGACCTGCTCGTGCTGACCGTCATCGTTCAGCTGTTCAGCGTGGCCATACGACGGGCCTTCCGCTCCCCGCGAGAGTTGATGTGGGTGTCGGGTCTATTCTCGTTCTTCATCTTGCTCGCGTTCGCGTTTACGGGGGCCGTGCTGCCCTGGAGTCAAGATGCATATCTGCAGGCGCGGGTGGGTAGCGAGATAGCCGGACAGATGCCCGTGGCGGGGCCGTTGCTCCGATACATCATGCGGGGCGGCGACGAGGTGACCACCGCGACCTTGCGCCACGCCTACGGGTTTCACGTCGCCGTTCTGCCCGCTGCGCTCACCGGCCTGCTCTTCGTCCACGCGGTCTTCTTGCGGCGAGCGATGCCCGAACCGACCTCGGAGCGGACCCCCGGCACCATCCCGATCTACCCCGACTACCTGGTTCGCCTGGGCACGGTGATGACCGCCGCGCTCGTGCTGGTCATCTCGCTCGCCACGTTCGTGGAGCGTCCGCTGGGCGTGGCGGCCGAGGTGACCGCCGCCGCACCCGACGGCGCCAGCCCACCTTGGTATCTGCTGTTCGTTCACGACCTGCTGCTGCGCGCACCCCCCGAACTACTGGGCGTGCCCAGCGCCAAGTTCATCGTGGGCGCGGGGGCGGTCGTGATCCTGCTGGCGTTCTTCCTGCCGTTCTTCGATCGCAGGGGATCCCGAGTGACCGCGGCGCTGAGTGCGCTGTTGCTGTTTGCGGCCGTGATGTTGTCGATCCATGCCGTGCTTTAGACACTTGCTCGGACTCTGGTTGGCGCTCGCTGTCGCGTCGAGTTCGGCGTGGGCGGAACCGAAGCGAAGCGCCAAGGACGAACTGCGCGAACGACGAGCTGCGCGGCCCGAAGCACACCCCAACACCTGTGCGACGTGCCATGCATCGCTGCCCGAAGCGAAGCTCCGGTTGCCAGCGGTCCAGTACGAGAAGAGCGTACACAAGGATCCGCGCATTGGGTGCGTGGGCTGTCACAAGGGAGATCCGGAGGACCCTACCGTTCGCGCCCACGCCGCCGAAGGATTCATTCCGCGCCCGCCGCACGACGCGGTCAGCGCCATCTGCGGCGGTTGCCACAGCGACGCGCGCTTCATTCGCGAGTTCAATCCGCGCCTGCAGGTCGACCAGGCGACGCTGTACCACCTGAGCTTGCACTCCAAGCTGTCGGCTGCGGGTGACCGCAACGCTCCGAACTGTGCCGACTGCCATGGGGCTCACGACGTGTCGCGAGTCGACGCGCTGACCGCGCCCGTGCATCCGAAGAACGTGGTCGAGTTGTGCGGCAAGTGCCACTCCGACCGGGAGCGCATGAAGCCCTACGAGACCACGACCGACCAGGTGCTGCGCTGGCAGCGCAGCCTGCACGCCGAGGTGTTCGCCACTGACCAAGCAGCGGCGCCAACCTGTACCGGATGCCACGGCGCTCACGCCGGAGCCGCAGCAGCGGGCTCCACGACTCACGTGTGCGGGGCGTGCCACGAGGAACAGCTCAAGTACGTGCGACAGAGCCCTCACGCCAAGCCCTTCGAGCAGCTGGGCTTGTCCGAGTGCACGCCGTGTCACGACAAGCACGAAGCGTTGGCTACCCGCTGGCTGGTCGGAATGGCAGCGGACTCGGCGTGCGGCAAGTGCCATAGCCTGGACGAAAAGGTACACACCGCTGCGGACGAGATCGCCACGCTGCTGTCGGGTGTGCGGGAGCGCTCCGAAGCGGCTCGGGAGTCGCTTCAGGACGCGCGCCGAGCGGGGCTGTTGATCCGCGGGGCGGGTCCGATCTTGGACGAGCTTCGAACTCAGGAGCTCAAGCTCCGTACCGTCGTGCACACCGTGGACAAGAACCAGATCCGCGTGGTGGCCAGGGCCGCAGACGAGGCTTCGCTTCAGGCCATGCGGCTCGCGGATCAGGCCCGAACGGACCGCCGAGTGGAGCGGCGGGGTTACTACTTCGCGCTCGGGCTCTCCTTGCTCTTGTTGCTGCTGTTGGCGGCCAAGGCGGTTCAGCTCGAGCGCCGGAGGCGGCGTGAGGCATGACCGGGCGCGCATGGGCGTGGACCATCACGGTCGTCCTGGCAGTCGTGGCCCTCGCAGCGGCGGGCGCGACGGTCTCGTCGCGACGGGCCCGGACCGACAGTACGTACTGCACGTCGTGCCACGATGCCGAGCGCCATCCACAACCGTGGCGCTCCGCCGGCGGACACGACGCGGTGTCGTGTCAGGCGTGTCACGCGGTGAGCTTTGGGGCCGCGGCGAAGCTCGCCTGGTCGAGTTTGCGCGGAGGCCCCGCTCCGCCCCACGCCGCGGTGGACGTGCGAACCTGTTCGAGTTGTCACGACTCCAAGTCCGAGCAGGGACGCCTCGTGCACGAGACGGCGGGACACCGTGGGCACGCGGGGCTCGAGAAGGTCGACTGCCTATCGTGCCACAAGCAGAGCACGCACGGCCCCGAGAGCGCCGCGCGGTCCTGCACCGACTGCCACGACGACGATCGCCTACACAAGACCGCGAAGGACGCGGACAGCTGCACGGGCTGCCACAACTTCGCCTTGCCCAAACCCGGTGAGAGGCGGCTGACGTTGATGGAGTGCATTCGCTGTCACGCCGACCCCAAGGAGCTCGCCCAGAGCGCTGGGACCGACCTGCCACGCGAGGGGCTCTTGGTGTCCCGCGAGATGTTGCACGGAGGGGTCGACTGCAAACAGTGTCACCAGCCCCACCGGGCCATGCCGCGGGACAAGCCCCGCGTCGCGCCGGCGGCCGGCGCCGAGAACGTGACGGCGGCTCACGTGTCCGACCCGGACAGCATCGCCGGCGGGCGCGTGTGCCGAGAGTGTCACCAGATGCAGATTGGCACCCGCGGCAAGCCTGTGCCGGAGGGGCACGACAACTGTGTGGGGTGCCATGGGGCGCACGCGCCGATCGATCAGTTCGTCGTGCCGTGCAAGGACTGCCACGAGGAGGGGCGCTTGAGCGCACGCGGGCCGCGGTCCACTGCGCTCCACCACGAGAGCTGCGCGAGTTGCCACGTGCCGCACACCTGGACGGCGGCGCGCAGCGGCTGCGTGCAGTGTCACGACGAGAAAGCGTCGCTCTTGCTGGAGAAGTCACCCGCCGCACACCAAGACTGCACCAGTTGCCACGCGCCCCACGCGCCCCTTCCGGGTGGGGAGGCGTGCACCTCCTGCCACAAGGAGCGGCGCGGGCACCTCGCCACCGCGCCGAGCAAGCACAAGAACTGCGCGAGCTGCCACGACCCACATGCGGCCAACGTCCGCCCCACGGCTTCGTGCGCGGGGTGCCACACCGGACAGACGCGCCAGGTCGTCAGCGACGGTCCCGAGGCGCATCGCAAGCTCGGTTGCGGGGGCTGCCACCAATCCCACGGCAGTCCGCGACCCCGAGCCGGGCTGTGTGCCAGCTGTCACAAGCCGCAGGGCAAGCTGGTGACCAGCGCGCGCCCCGCGGAACACCGTCGCTGCGAGTCCTGCCACAAGCCTCATCGCTTCGAGGTGAGGAACGCCTCGGCGCCGTGCGCCGCTTGCCACCAGTCGATCGCAGCCGCACCCGGCGCGCATGACGGAGCCTGCAACAAGTGCCACGCTCCCCACGGCTCGCCCGCGGTTGGCCGCCAAGCGTGCCTGGGGTGTCACGAGTCGATCCGCCTGCGCCCGCCGGCGGGCGGCGTCGCCCACGCGAACTGCGGCTCGTGTCACGAACCGCATCGCCCTGCCAGTCAAGCTCCCGCGCGCTGCTCGAGCTGCCATCAGGACAAGGCCGCCGTCGCCAAGACGTGGCCCGCGGGCAGCGCCCACGCCGGAGCCTGTAACGAGTGCCATCAGCCCCATGCGGTGGGCGAGACCAAGACGTGTGCGAGCTGCCACAGCCAGCAAGCCGCCTCCGCCAAGGGAGGGCGGCACGAGTGCAGGCAGTGCCACGCTCCGCATCAGCAGCCGCCGGGAGCGGGCAAGGCCTGGTGGCAGCGCTGCTCGAGTTGCCATGCGTCGCAGAGCCGCGACGCGAAGGCCGGGAAAGTGCATGCGGATTGCAACCAGTGTCACAAGCCCCACGGATTCACGGCGCCGAGCTGCAACAGCTGTCACAAAACTGCGACGGGCAAGGCAGGCCATCGAGTCAAGGGCCACGAGACGTGTCGCGACTGTCACTCGACTCACTCGGCGAGTCTGCCCTCGCGCGCGCAATGCATGCGCTGTCACACCGACATGACCCCACACCAACCCGCAGCCAAGAGCTGCCAGGCCTGCCACCCCTTCAAATGACCCGCTCCGTTGCCGCCCTCCGCCGCACTTCTGCCCTCGGGTGGGGTGCCGTCAGCTTGCTGGCGGCGGTGGCGGTCTGCCTTCCGACGCGGGCCGTCGCCGCCGAGCCCGACGACTCGGACCGGTACTCGCTGCACGCCGAGGCGCACAGCTACCTCCGACTGTTTCAGCGGAGCCTGCTGCCGGGAGCGGGGGGGGCTCGCGTGAGCACCCAGACCTGGGTGCCGCTGCACCAGTATGTGACGGTCCGCGCGCTCGACCTGGATACGGCGTGGAGCCGGGACAGCGTCGACGTCGAGTTGTCCGCTTGGGGCAGCGCCGCCGTCCTGTTCGTCGATCGGCGCCCGGACGCCGACGCGGAGCGGTTGCTCGACGGCGACGTCACGATCGCGAACGTCCGACACCGGGTGGGGCCCGCACACGTCCGCATCGGGCGACAGATCGTGGTCGCAGGTGTTTCGCGCTTCAGCCAGCTCGATGGCATCTCCGCCGGGGCGCGGACGGACTTCGGTCTCGGCATCGACGGCTACGGTGGCATGACGGTGTTGCCGCGCTGGGCGGAGCAGCCCGGCTACTACCACCTGGGCTCGGCGGCGGACTCCCTCTTGCGCCGCCCCGATGCGCTGCCCGAGCCGAGTCGCACGCAGAACCTGATGTTTGGCTCGCGACTGTTCTACGAGCACCCTCGGTACGGTGGACTTGGAGCCTCGGTGCACCATCAGTCCGAGGGCGGGGAGCTCGGACGCCGCGACGTCGGCCTGGACGCTGCGCTGTCGGCCATCGACGACGTCAGCCTACTGGTCGACGGGTTTCTCGATACCGATAGCGGGGGCCTGGTGGAGGCCCGAGCGTTGCTCGACACCCGACCCGTGGAGCGCGTCGACTTGAACTTCGGCTACCGCCGAGCCGAGCCGGCGCTCTTGTTGTCCCGGCAGTCGGTGCTGAGCGTGTTCTCCACCGACCGTTTCGACGAGGTCGGGGGAGAGCTGGGTTTTCGCGCGACATCCCGCTGGAGGATGGGCGGCGGCGGCTTCGTGCAAGTGTTCGGCGGAGAGGACTTGGGGACGCGCTTGTCGCTGTCGACTCGCATCGTTCCGGACGACGCGAAGCGGGTCGCGCTGCAGTTCGCCCTCGGGCGAGTCGCGGAACGGGAGAACGGCTACTGGTCAGGGCGCGCCTCGCTCCGCTTTCAACTGCTCGAGCCCGCCGCGGTGACGGCCGAACAGTACACCTACGTCTACGACGCGGCGATCCGAGGGATCGGGACGTCGACCGTCGAAGCGCTCAGCGCCGACTACGCCGTGACACCGGCGCTGAAGCTCTTGCTCGGCACGTCTCTGACGCGCTCCCCGTATGCGGCCTGGGATGCCCAGACCGTGGTGCGGGCGAGCTACGTGTTCGACGGGTTGCCCGGTGGAGGTGGCTCGTGAAGCGCTTAGCCTTCGCGCTGCTGGCCGCCGGCTTGGTCGTCTCGGCGTGCGAGTCGACGCGGCAGGCGGCGGTTGGCTTCCCGCACGTCGTGCACTTGACCGGAATCGAGTGCGGCGGGAGCGGACAGCCCTCATGTCTGACCTGCGCGAGCTGCCACGCTGGAGCGCGAGACTCGGCGCGGCCCATCCTGCCGGAGACGCGGCAGTGTGCAGGCTGTCACGACAACGCCGAGAAGGTCGCTCGCCAAGCCGCGACGACGCTGGACCCGGACTATCCCCTCGGGCGCGCGATCCGCTTCGAGCACGTCAAGCACCTGGATCTTCCCCAAATTGCGGGGCAATGCGTGAAGTGTCACGCCGGCGTGGTCTCCGAGAAGTCGGAGGCCACGGCGTACCCACCGATGTCGCTGTGCCTCGATTGTCATCAACCCGAGTTCGACCAAGGGCGCTGCACGCCTTGTCACGAGGCCAAGCATCTACGGCGCTTGGTGCCCCAGTCCTTCTCGCGGCACGACACGGGCTGGGTGCAACGCCACGGCGCCCATGCCAAGCGCACCGAACCGCAGTGTAACCAGTGCCACACCCAGACCCAGTGCGCCGACTGTCACGACCAGCGCCAGACGCTGCCCGTCGAGGTGCGCCATCCCGAGAAGGTCGGCGCGGGTTTCGTCCATCGTGGCGACTTCATCACGCGCCACCCCATCGAGGCCCGCTCGCAGCCCGCGACCTGCGCGACCTGTCACACTGCCTCTTCGTGTGACGCGTGTCACACCAAGCGCGGCGTGAGCGGGAACGCGGTGGGGAGCGTCAATCCTCATCCCATCGGCTGGGTGGGACCCGATCCGACCTCCAGCAACTTCCACGGCCGCGCGGCGCGGCACAACATCGTCAGCTGCGCGTCCTGCCACGACCGTGGCCCGGCGACCAACTGCATTCGGTGTCACAAGGCAGGCGGCGGCGGAGGGAATCCTCACCCCGCGGGATGGTCCAGTTCGCGCTCGAAGGGCGCGGCGATGTGCAGGTATTGTCATGAACCCTGAGCGACACGGAGCTTCTCCAGTGGGCGGCGCGCTCCTGTTCGCGAGCTTGCTGCTGCTGCTGGTCGTCGGCTGTCAGAAGCGCAGAGACGGCGACAGCACGCCCGCCAGCAATCCGTGCACCGCGTGCCATGGATCCTCGGCGCGCGAGGGCTCCATGCTCGAACAGGCCGCGCCTCCGGTGGACCTGCTTGGACGGACGGAGACGCGCTTCCGGGGGGTCGGCGCGCACCAGCTCCATCTCGCGGGGGGAGCAACGCACGGCAAGGTCGCGTGCGGGGAGTGTCACGTCGTACCCACCCGAGTGGACAGCCCCGGGCACGCCGACGGCGTCCATCCTGCCTCCGTCGTGTTCGGCGAGTTGGCGCGCACCGGAGGTAGTTCCCCGACGTACGACACGACCAGTCTCACCTGCGCGGGATCGTATTGCCACGGCGGTGCCGTTCCGGTCTGGAACGAGCCGCGCAGCTCGAGCGCGGCGTGCGGGAGTTGTCACGGGCTACCTCCCGCGCCGCCCCACCCCCAGGCTCAGAACTGCGAGCAATGTCACGGCGAGGTGATCGCCAAGGACCGCAGCTTCCTGCGGCCGGACCTGCACGTGAACGGCAAGCTGGAGCTCAAGATGAGCTGCAACAGCTGTCACGGCAGCGCTGGCTCCAACGCGCCGCCGGTGGACCTGGCCGGAAACAACGAGCGCTCCAGCGTCGGGGTCGGCGCTCATCAGGCGCACCTCGGCGGGGGCGCCTTCAGCCGCGCGCTCGAGTGTGGGGAGTGTCATCAGGTGCCCGCCAACGTCAGCGATCCGGGACACCTCGACGACACACCCGGCGCCGAGGTGATCTTCTCCGGCGTCGCGCTGGCCGAGGGCAGCCTGGCCGTGTGGGATCGCAGCTCGTCGACCTGCGCGTCTGCCTGGTGCCACGGACCGCGGCAGCCTGCATCGACGGCGTCGCCGAAGTGGACGTACGAGAACGGACCGCTCGGATGCACCAGCTGTCACGGCAACCCTCCTGCTCCCCCGCACCCGCAGATGAGCGACTGCGCCTTCTGTCACGGCGCGGTGGTCGCGGCGGACAACGCGACCATCAAGAACCGCGCTCTCCACGTGAACGGTCAGGTGGACGTGCAGATGCCGACCGCATGCAATGCGTGCCACGGCAGCTCGGGTTCCCCCGCGCCGCCCAAGGACCTCGCGGGCAACACCTCCTTCACCGAACGCGGAGTAGGAGCACACCAGGCGCACCTCTCCGTCGCCTCCTGGCGGAGGACGATCGAGTGCGGTGACTGCCACGTCGTACCGGTGAACGTGCTCGACACCGGCCATCTGGACACCGCGCTGCCAGCCGAGGTGGCGTTCTCGGCGCTGGTCTCGACGGGCGGAGGTGGGCCTCCGAATTTCAACGGCGTGACCTGTGACAACACTTGGTGTCACGGAGGACGAACGTACGAGGGCAACGCGTTCGGAGGCTCGCTTCCCCTCCCGCCCTGGGTGGGAAAGCCCTCGCTGAACTGCGGCAGCTGCCACGGCTTGCCGCCCGATTCGGGTGCCCACCTCCTCTTCCCGAACGAGCCCTGCGGCACGTGCCACGCGTGGATGGGAGGCACCACCGGCTGGGACTTCGTGAACCCCGCGCTTCACATGAATGGAAAGGTGGACTGAAGTGCATCCACGCCTGCTAGAGCCAACACCGCCGAGTGGCGCACCCGCTGCATTCGGAGACTCACGCTTCGCACATCCTGCGCGCGCGCTCGGGCAGGGCGGTGCGGCGCACTGGCATGTGGGTTGCACTCGTCGAGGCGGCGAGCCCATGCCGTACGTACGAGCGCGATCTCTGCGGTGGTTGTTGTCCGCGACATGCATCACGCTGGTGGGCTGCCAGAAGCCGGAACCTGACCCGGTCGAGCCCAAGCCGGCCCCAACTTCTGCCGCAGGGATCTCCGCCGCCACGCTCGGGGGAGAGATCGCGGGAGGTCCCTTCCTCCTCGCCAACGCGCGCTACATCGTGGACCGCCGCCCGGGCTACGAGAAGGTGGAGGTCAGCCTCTCCGCGGCGAGCGCGGACAGTCCGTGTGCCGAGCGAAAACCGAAAGACGCGCCGAGCGTTTGGCTGCGTCGCAAGGGCTCCGAGCCGCTCAAAGCCGAGGAGGTGCGCCTGGCTCCGGGCGAAGACGAGCCCTGGGCAGTGCACTATCAAGCGCACGACGGTCGGCGCTGGTTCGGCAACGGGACCGCGTCTGCGCTGGTCGTCATCCACGGTGTTGGGCCGGACTTGAAGCTCTCGGGCGAGCTGTGGGCCTGCTTCGCCGATGCTCCGGGTAGCTGCGTGTCCGGTCGCTTCGCGGCGGACTACTGTCCGATTCGTATCGATCAGCACGTGCGCGGCACCGCCGCGATGGAGCGCCCGCCCCCTGCGGACGGCGGCATCGCCAAGCGGCGGGACGCCGGCGTGGGTCTCGATGCGGGGGTGGATGCAGCGAGGCAGCCGTGATGACGCGCTCGTCGTGCTTGCTGGCGCTGCTCTGCGCGAGTGGGTGCAACCAAGGGATCGAGCCGATGAAGCGCGACTTCGCCGATCCCCCACCCGCGTCCTCCGTCGTGATGGTCGAGGACCACCCGGCGCTGATCCCTACGTTCCCGTGCTCGAGTTGTCACGCCGACCGCGAGCCTGATCCGCGCCCGCGCAAGCTGGTGGAGTATCACACTCCCAAGAACGGCTTCGATCACGGCACCAAGGACGGCTGGTGCTATCGCTGCCACTCGCTGGAGAACATCGACAGGCTGCGCACGACGCTCGGAACGCCGGTGGCGTTCTCGGACCCGCAGGACCTGTGTGGCTCTTGTCACGGCGACAAGCTGATCGACTGGAAGGCGGGCCTGCATGGACTGAATCGTGGCTCATGGAACGGACCCAAGCTGCGGCAGTCGTGCACGTTCTGTCACGACCCCCACAAACCTGCCTTTGAACCGATGGTCCCGGAGAGGCCCCCGGACGTCTTGGGAGAGCGCACATGACGCCCGAGGCTCGCCTGGGGGAGCTGGTCCGGCTTCGATTGGGCCGCCATGACACGCGCCGCGGGTTTCTGAAGACGGCGCTCGCGGGTGCAGCCGTCGCCTCCGCGTCGACCGCGTGCGACGGCGCGGGCGTGGAGAAACTCCTGAGCAAGCACTACTTGAAGCTCACGGACGAGGACAAGCGCAAGCTCTTCGCACGCATCGAGGCCGAGGTCCTCGCGCGCTCGGGGGTGCGCGTGACGGTGGGTGACCCGCAACCCATGGCCGGCGTGGAGTTCGTGCACGCGCTCGACCTCAGCCTGTGCAACGGCAACCGGCGCTGCGTCGAGGCGTGCGCGCGCGAGAACAACCTGCCAGACGACATTCGGTACCTGCGCGTGGTCGAGGTGGACGCGGGGACGCTCGAGTTGGCGAACGCGGAGCATGCCTACGACCCCGAGCTGGTTCCTCGCAGCGGGAAGAACTACCTCCCGGTCCAGTGCCAGCAGTGCAAGAAGCCCCCTTGCGTAGACGCCTGCCCGGTCAAGGCGACGTGGGTCGAGCCGGACGGCATCGTGGTGGTCGACTACGACTGGTGCATCGGCTGTCGCTACTGCCAGGCAGCGTGTCCTTACTACGCTCGACGCTTCAACTTTCGCGAGCCCAGCATCGAGCCGTCCCGCATCAACCCGGATCAGGCCTACCTGTCCAACCGCATCAGACCCGCGGGGGTGGTGGAGAAGTGCACGTACTGTCTGCATCGCACGCGACGTGGACGCTACCCGGCGTGCCTGGAAGCCTGTCCCACGGGTGCGCGCAAGTTCGGGAACATCAACGACGAGAACAGCGAAGTGCGCCGAATGCTCGAGCGCAAGCGCACGTACGTCTTGAAAGAGGAACTCGGGACCGTGCCCCGCTTCTTCTACTTCTTCGGATGAGGCTCTCGTGATTCGCTACCTCCAGTATCTGAAGAGTTGTGCTGGCTGCGTGCTCCGCGGTGGACGCAACTACTACCTCTGGATGGGAGGGCTATTCGTGCTCACCTTCCTCGGCGGCATCAGCTGGTACCACCACATCGCCGACGGACTGGGCATCACCAACATGTCCAATCAGGTCAGCTGGGGCATCGGGATCGCCAACTTCGTCTACTTCGTCGGCGTGGCGGCATCGGTGGCGCTGCTGATCGTGCCCGCGTACATCTATCGCATCGAGGAGTTCAAGGCGGTCGTCGTGCTCGCGGAGATCATCGCCGTGATCTCCGTGGTGATGTGCCTGTCCTTCATCATCAGCGATCTCGGTCGCCCGGATCGGCTGCTGCATCTATCCCCCGGGCTGGGCGTCATCAATCTACCGAGCTCCCACCTGGCGTGGGACGTGATGGTGTTCAGTGTGCAGCTGGTTCTGAGCCTCTACATTCCGGCCTACTTGCTGTACAAGCGCTACCTGGGGCAGGCGCCCAACCTCGCGTTCGTGCTGCCGCCCGTGATGTTGTCCATGCTGTGGGCGGTCATCATCCATACCGTCACGGCCTTCTTGCTGTCGGCCCTCAAGAGCCGTGACTTCTGGAACACCGGCTTGCTCGCGCCGCGGTTCTTGGTGAGCGCCGCCGTCTCGGGTCCGGCCATCATCCTGCTCTGCTTTGCCGCGATCAACCGCTACGGAGGCATGAGGATCGCAGACAGGGTGTTCGACTATCTGGCTCACGTCCTGCGCGTGATGTTGCCGGTGAATTTGTTCCTGCTGGGCTGCGAGGTCTTCACGGAGCTCCACTCGGGGACGGCCGTGACGGAGTCGGCACGCTATCTGTTCTTCGGGTTGGGGGAGCACACGTTGCTGCCCAAGTTCATCTGGACTGCCATCGTGTTCGACGTCGTGGCGCTCGTGATCCTGCTCGTTCCGCGGTGGCGCCAACAGCCCCGCCTGCTGTACGCGTCCTGTGCCCTCTTGGTGTTCAGCATCTGGGTCGAGAAGGGAATGGGGCTGGTGTTGCCAGGGTTCACCCCATCTCCCCTGGGCGAGGTAGTGGAGTACGTGCCGAACGCCAGCGAGATCGTATTGACGATCGGCATCCTCGCGGCTGGAGCTCTGCTGTTCACGGCAGCTGCAAAGGTCACGATCGCCGTGCAGACGGGACGGCTACGGCTTCAGGAGGGCGACGCGTGAGCGCCGGGCGCCTCGTGCTCGTCGCGTTCGTCGCAGCGCTGGCCTGCGAGGCGACCCACGCGCCCGACCAGGCAGCTGAGCGACCCTTTGCTCCCACGCACGAGGAGATCCTGGTGGAGCCGCGCAGCCACTTGCTGCCGACCTATCCGTGCACGAGTTGTCACGACGAGCGCGAGGCGCAGCCGACGCGACGCCGGCTGGCGGACTACCACCGGACCCGGTACGACGATCTGAAGCACGGGGACGATGCGTTCTGGTGCTACCAGTGCCACGCGCTCGAGGACATCGACAAGCTCCGGATGGCCAGCGGTCAGTTGATCAGCTTCGACGAGGCCTGGCGCTTGTGCACCTCGTGTCACGGCGACAAGCAGCGAGACTTCCAGCGCGGCATCCATGGGCTGACGATCGGGGAGTGGAACGGCAAGAAGCACCGGCGCTCGTGCACCGGCTGCCACGACCCCCACAACCCCCGCTTCCGGTCGATGACCCCGGAGAAGCCGCCTGCGCCGGTGCAGTCGCGATGACGGAGCAGAGCATGAAGAAGGACGAAGCAAGCTGCGCTGGAGCGAGGGTCGAGAAGCTGGTCGAGCTCCGTCTGAGCAAGGACGGCTCGCGGCGGAGCTTCTTGAAGTCCGCGCTGGCGGCGGCCGTCACTGGCACCGTCGCGTCGGGTTGCGACCACCCGTTCGTCAAGGACTTACTGCAGAAGCACTACAAGGAGCTGAGCGACGAGGACAAGAAGGAGCTGTTCCAGCGCATCGAGCAACGCACCCACGCCTGGTCCGGGGTGCGTGTCAAAGTCAGCGACCCGCAGCCGCTGGACGGCGTGCACTGGGGGTATGCGCTCAATCTGAACCACTGCAACGGCAATCGTCGCTGCGTGGAGGCGTGCGCGCGCGAGAACAACCTGCCGAACGATCCCGAGATCCGCTACATCCGGGTGGTCGAGGCCGACAACGGCTCGCAGCACCTCGAGCACGGCACCGTCAACTACGATCGCGAGCAGGTGCCCGAGCCCGGCAAGTACTACCTGCCCGTGCAGTGTCACCAGTGTCGCAATCCACCTTGCGTGAAGGCGTGTCCCACGAAGGCGACCTGGCAGGAGCCCGACGGTATCGTGGTGGTCGACTACGACTGGTGCATCGGCTGCCGCTACTGCCAGGCAGCGTGTCCGTACCACGCTCGTCGCTTCAACTGGACCGTACCCTCCATCGAGCCCGACCGCATCAACCCGGACCAGGGCTACCTCTCCAACCGCATCCGCCCGGTGGGTGTGATCGAGAAGTGCACCTTCTGCCTGCACCGCGTGCGGCGCGGTCGCTATCCGGCGTGCTTCGAGGCGTGCCCGACCGGGGCGCGCAAGTTCGGCAACCTCGCCGATCCCAGCAGCGAGGTCCGCCAGATCATCGCTAGCAAGCGGGTGTGGATCTTGAAAGAGGACTTGGGGACCGACCCGAGGTTCTTCTACTTCTACGCGTGAGCATCATGGTTCGATTTGCCGTCTACGTCCTGCGCATGATCGCCTGTGCCGCTCGCGGCAGTCGGCAGTACTACCTGTGGCTAGGCACCTTGTTGGTGTTCGTGGCCATGGGCGGCGTGAGCTACGCGCACCACCTGTCCGACGGGCTGATCGTCACCAACATGACCGACCACGTCAGCTGGGGCATCGGGATCGCAAACTTCGTGTACTTCGTCGGAGTCGCGGCGGGCGCGGCGGTCTTGGTCGTACCGGCGTACGCGTACCACCGCGAGGACGTGAAGGAGATCGTCCTTTTGGGAGAGCTCCTGGCGGTGGTGGCGGTGCTCATGTGCCTGCTCTTCATCATCACGGACATCGGCCAGCCTCTCAAGCTGTGGCACCTGATGCCGGGCATCGGCAAGATCAACCTTCCGAGTTCGCTGCTGGCCTGGGACGTGGTCGTGTTCAACGGGTACTTGTTCCTGAACCTGCACATCCCGGGCTACCTGCTGTACCGCCGCTATCTGGGCGAGAAGCCGCGGCCGATCGCCTACCTACCGTTCGTGTTCGTGTCGATGATCTGGGCGGTCACGATCCACACGGTGACCGCGTTCCTGCTCGCCGGTCTCGGCAGCAGGCATTTCTGGAATACACCCATCTTGGCGCCACGCTTCCTGATCAGCGCCGGAGCGTCCGCACCTGCGCTGTTGATCCTGCTGTTCACTGCCATCCGCCGCTATACCAAGCTCGACGTCAAGGACAGCGTCTTCGAGTACTTCAAGTACGTGCTGCGCATCACCATGCCGATCAACCTGTTCCTGCTCGGCTGCGAGGTGTTCCACGAGTTCTACACCGGGGCGCTCCACTCGGCGTCGGCGTACTACTTGTACTTCGGGTTGCACGGCCACTCGATGCTCACGTCCTTCATTTGGACGGCGATCGCGTTCAACGTCACGGCCACGGCCATCTTCTTGCTGCCCAAGCTGCGCAATAACCAGAAGATCCTGTTCGCTGGCTGTGGGCTGACCATCGTGGGGATCTGGATCGAGAAGGGCATGGGGTTGATCTTTCCCGGCTTCATTCCCAACCCCCTCGGCGAGATCGTGGAGTACACCCCCAACGCTGGCGAGATCATCGTCAGCCTGGGCATCGTCGCGCTCGGTGCGTTCCTGTTCACCATCATGGCCAAGGTGACCATCGCGATTCAGACGGGTGAGCTGCGGCTCGAGCAGCCGGTACCAACCTTGCAAGATGACTCAACGGAAGCTGCCGGCGGCTGAAGTCCGCACATCTTGCGCCGCGCACTGGGTTCGCGCATGAAGTACCACCCCGAGTCGACCACCCTCGAGTTCTCGTGTCACGAAGAGGTGACGGAGTTTCACGTTCAGGTGACAGATCTGGTCCGACGCGCGATGGTGGAGGCGACGCGCTCCGTGGAGGATCCCGAGCAGGCCAAGGTGCTGTCCCGCGACGTGATGAAGGAATATCGGGCGGTTCTCCGGGCGCTCAATTCGCTGCGCAGCGGGCTGGAGCGCAAGCAGTTCTGACGTTGCGGAACGTTTGCGACGAGTGGCCGGCCTGGCCCAGCGCTTGCTTCGTGTGCAACGCGGTGAATTTCAATGCGCGGGACACACAGGAGTCGGCGATGAACATATCGAGCTCGTGGATGCGTGCCATCATGGTCGGCGTCGTTGCGGGGGTGGCTCTGCTAGGAGCCTGCAGTGGGGACGATGGCAAGGCGGGCAAGGCGGGCCCACCCGGTGAGGCGGGGACGACCCCACCGCCCTCCAAGTGCACCGTGACCGAAGGAGGCAGCGGGTGCAGCGTGATCAGCTGCGACGACGGGACGAGCACCACCGTCTGCGCGCCCGACGGCGGCGCTCCGCCCCAAGGCTGCACGGTGACGGACGACGGTGACGGGTGCAAGACCATCAGCTGCGACGACGGGACCAGCGAGAAGCTCTGCGGGCCGAGCCCCGATGGTGGCACCGGGGCGTGGACCGCGGGCATCGGCCTGAAGTTCGAGGTGACCAGCGCGGCCATCGCCGGCGGCAAGGCCACCGTGAAGTTCAAGCTCACTGACAACGACGGCAAGCCTCTCGACCGCGCGGGCGTCCTGACCGAAGGCGCCGTGTCCGCCAGCTTCGTGATCGCCGCTCTGCAAACCGACTCTGGTGGCGCCCCGGACCACTGGGTCCCGTACACGACCACGCAGCAGACCAGCCCCATCACGAACGACACCGAGACGCACCCGGGCTCCGAGAACAACGGCAAGTTCACGCCCGTGGCGGGAGCACCGGGCGAGTACGAGTACGAGTTCAGCGCAGCGATCACCTCGCCGGACACGTCCAAGACCCACGCCATCGGCGTGTTCGCCTCACGCGACGTGGGCGGAAAGCGCTACGTCGCCAATACGGTCCACCGCTTCGTGCCCGCCGGCGGCACGGCGCTGCATCGGCAACTGGTCACGACCGAGGGCTGCAACAACTGTCACGGCCGACTGAGCCTGCACGGGGACCGTCGCCGGGACGTCGAGCTGTGCACCCTGTGTCACTCCGCGCCCTACAAGGACCCTGACACGGGCAATCGCCTCGACTTCGCGGTCATGGTCCACAAGATCCATCGCGGCCACAACCTCCCGAGCGTGGTGGCGGGATCTCCCTACCAGATCATCGGCTTCAACCAGAGCGTCCACGACTACTCGGGCGTGCTCTACCCGCAGGCGATTCAGAACTGCGAGACGTGCCACAAGGGCGCGCAAGCCGACAACTGGAAGACCAAGCCCAGTCGGCACGCCTGCGGCGCGTGCCACGACAACATCGCGTTCGTCGACCCTGCCCCCACGGGCATGACGCTGCACACCGGAGGAGCCCAGCTCACCGACAGCAACTGTAGCTTCTGTCACGGCGACGTGGGCGGGCTCGCGCCCATCCCCAAGTCGCACTACACACGCGACACCGACCCGGCAGGTGGTCAGATCGAGCTCGAGATCGTCAGCATCGCCAACACGGCCCCGGGGCAGACTCCGGAGCTGATCTTCTCCGTCAAGGAGAAGGGCGTGGTGCGCAACATCATCACGACTCCGCTGAACACGCTGCGCGTCACCGTGGCCGGCCCGACCACCGACTACGCCGAGCGCTGGCAGCACACCATCCAGGGCAGCGGCGCGAGCGGAACGCTGGCGGCCAGCGGCACGAACTTCAAGTACACGTTCCCGGCGCCCATGCCCGCGTCGGCCACGGGCTCCTACGCCGTGGGCCTCGAGGGACGCAACCAGAAGAACGTCGGTGGAGTGAACGTCAACTACGACGCCATGAACCCCGTGGCCTACTTCCCGGTAACCGACACCAGCGTGGCTCCACGCCGGGAGGTCATCACGAATCAGACTTGCGAGAACTGCCACGACAAGCTGTCGTTTCATGGCGGCATCCGGCGCAGCCCCACGTACTGCTTGCTCTGCCACAACGCGAACTTGCCGAACGCTGCGCGGGTGTCACGCTTCGAAGACAAGCCGTCGCTGGCGCTGCCCACGCACTTCAAGTGGATGGTCCACGCCATCCACATGGGCGAGGAGCGCGCGGTGCCGCTGATCATGGGCGGCAACCCCGCTCCCAACGCCAGCAACCCCGCGGGCAACCAGATCGACTTCAGCGAGATCCGCTTCCCCCGCCCGCCCAACGACTGCGCGGCGTGCCACAAGGCGGGCACGTGGACCCTGCCCATCACGCAGAACGCCCTGCCCTCTCTCCAGCAGTTGCTCACCTGCTCGGAGGATCCGACGGCCGACACCAACAACTACTGTGACAACCCGTACTGGACGGCCACCAACCAGTACATCCCCCCCGCAACCGCAACGTGTACGTCCTGCCATGCGGCGCCGTCGAGCAAGGCGCACGCGGCGACCATGACCAGCAGCGCCGGGGAAGAAGGCTGCGCCACGTGCCACAAGCAGGGGTCGTCCTACGATCCAGACAAGTACCACGCCCTCAACCCATAGCGGGACGGCCCCCGCCATGGACTCACGACCGGCCCCGAGCCCGCTGTACGGACCGGTCGTGAGTCGACGCTACGGCGTCGTGTACGGAGTCAACCTGCTCTCTGCCTCCAAGAAGAGTTGCTCTTGGAGCTGCGTCTACTGCCAGCTGGGCACGACGGATCGACGGGCGGGGCATCCCGACTCCGCCGATCCATCGGCGCTTCGCGCCCGGCTCGAGGCAACCGAGCTGCAGTGCACACCGAGCGCGCTCGTAGTCTGCGGCAGCGGCGAGCCGACGACGCACCCCCGGCTCGACGACGCGCTCGCAGCACTGACGGAGTTTCGCGACGATCGCCTCCCGGGGGTGCCGGTCGTTCTGCTCACCAACGGCGGTGAGCTGCACAAGAGCCAAGTAAGACAGGCCTTGCGCCGGGTGGACGAGGTCTCGGTCAAGCTGGACGCGGGGCTGTGCGAAACCTTGCACAAGCTGAATCAGCCGACCGGGCCGGCGTGTGTCTACCATCAGGCGCGCATGATCCGAAAGCTGCACGGCGCGGCGGTGCAGTCGTGCTTCTTGACGGGGGCGTTGACCAACACGAGCGAGCCGGAGGTCGAGGCTTGGCTCGCCGCGCTGCGTTTCGCGATGCCGAACCGAGTCGACTGCTACACCATCACTCGGGCGACGGCGTGCAGCCGGCTCGAGGCAGTCCCCGAACGGTGGCTTGCCAGCCTGGCGGCGCGAGTCGAGGGGGAGCTGGGCATCCACGCGCGCGCCTTCGGAGCCAGCGGGCTCATCGCCGAGTGTGGCTCTGCCCGCGAGCGGGAGGCGCTCCGTGAGTGACCTCAGGCGGCGCCGGCTGCAGGACCCGCGATGCACCGACAAGAGGCATCGGACTCTCCATCTTGTCGGTCAGACGCGGTCACTGCCGGACGCGGGCTAGGTTCGCGTGGCTCAGCCGTTGACGCTGCTCATGCCGCGCGCGTCGTAGCGCTCGCCGGCGGCGGCGCCCTTCGGGGCGATGTCATCGAGGAGCGCCAGATCCGCGGCGGTGAGCGCGACGTTCACCGCGCCGTTGTTCTCGTCGAGGCGCGCCGTGCTCCGCGTTCCGGGAATGGGGACGACGTGGGGCCCCCGCGCGAGCAACCACGCGAGGGCAAGCTGGGCGGGCGTCGCCTTCTTCTCGGCCGCGAGCCTCTCGACGGCTCGCACGAGCTCCAGGTTCTTGTCGAAGTTCTCGCCGGTGAACCGCGGCGAGAGTCGCCGAAAGTCGGTGGGATCGAGATCGTCGATGGACTTGATTTGCCCAGTGAGGAAGCCCCGGCCGAGCGGGCTGTACGCGACGAAGGTGATGCCGAGCTCCGCGCAGAGATCGAGCAGACCTTCCTCGGGATCCCGCGACCACAGCGAGTACTCCGTCTGCAGCGCGGCGATCGGGTGGACGGCGACGGCGCGGCGGATGGTCGCGGGCGCCGCCTCGCTGAGGCCAAGGTGCTTGACCTTGCCCTCCCTGACGAGGTCGGCCATCGCGCCCACCGTCTCCTCGATCGGGACCTCCGGATCGACGCGGTGCTGGTAATACAAATCGATGGCGTCGATGCCGAGGCGCCGCAGGCTCGCCTCGCACGCGCTCTTCACGTAGGCGGGCTTGCCGGAGATGCCGCGGAAGGACCCATCTTCACCGCGCACGACCGCGAACTTGGTGGCGACGACCGCCTCGTCGCGCCGCCCGCGGAGCGCCTTGCCGAGGAGCGCCTCGTTCTTGCCGGTACCGTACATGTCCGCGGTGTCGAAGAAGTCGACGCCGTGGTCGAGCGCGTGGTGGATGACGGCAACGGACTTCTCGTCCTCGGCCGGGCCGTAGAAGTCGGACATGCCCATGCAGCCGAGGCCGAGGGCGGAGATGGCCGGACCGGTAGAACCGAGTTTGCGCTTCTGCATGGGTGACCTCCGAGCCGGCAGGGTAACCGTGGGGGTGAACGAGCGCCAGGTGGGTGTGCAGGGCCGGTGATTGCGGATGGACCGTACTCGCCTACACTCGGATAGGATGTCCTCCTCCGATACCCACGACGAGGCTCGTGCCGCGCAGCTCGCGATCCTTCGACAGATGGGTCCGTCGGAGAGAGTGCGGCTCGCGGCGGAGATGAGCGAAGAGCTCCGGCGCATCGCATTCGAGGCGGAGCGGCGGCGGCACCCTGAGCCCTCCGCGGCGGAAGCTCGTCAGGCGGTTCTCGACCGCGTCTGGGGACCTGACCTCGCCGCCGCCGTACGACACGCGCGCCTGGTGCGTTGATGAGCGGCGAAGTCAGCAGCGTTCTCGGCCGCGCTGCTGGGGGTACCGGTGTTCGTGGCCTCGCCCGAGGATACGATCGTGGCGAAGCTCGAGTGGTCGAAGCTCGCCGGGGGCTACATCGAACGCTGGGTTCGAGACCTGGACCTGGCCGACGAGTGGGGCGAAGGTCACCACGACCTGATACACGCCCGCGGTCACGCGCGCCGGAGCACGATCCGAGCCAGCGCGACCGAGAGCGCGGCGTTCAGCAGGCACCACGCCGCGCCCAGGGTCGCGTTCACGGGGAAGTGGTGATCCCCGAGCAGCGCGGTGGCGACCAGGGTGCTGGCCGTGCCAATGCTGACGCCCGCGAGCGGCAGCCGAGCGCCCCGAACACCGAGCAGCAGCACCGTCAGCCCGAACGGAACGGCGAAGCTCCCGAGCGGCAAGAACGCGTGCACGGCCGGAGCGACGAGCAGATCCCAATCCGCCAGTGGGCGGGCGAGCAAATCGACGACGCCCACGGTGCGAGGCGCGATGAACGGCGCGAAGAACAAGAGCCCAGGTCCAGTCAGCAGCGCAGGGACCAGCAGCCGCGCGCGCCACGGGGTGGCGATGGTCCCGTCCCGGCGACGCACCCAGCGAAAGACGACGAACAGCGCCAGCGCCAGGGACAACAGCCGGGCGACGACTCGGTGCGACGCCGCTCGCGCGACGGCGGCGCCGGCGTCGAGCACGCCCGCGCCGTGAGTCGCAGGGCTCGCGGAGGACGAAGCGGCTACGCGGGCGCTCGCGAGCAGATGAGCCTCGACCGCCTCGGGCCGCGTGACGCCAAGGCTCATGAGCAACGCCGCCGCCCCCGCGACGTGAGGGGAGGCCATGCTCGTGCCGCTGTATCGAGGGAACTGCTCACAGCCGTTGTGTCCCCCGTCACACACGGTCTGCTGAATGACGTCCACCCCCGGTGCCGCGATGTCGACCTCGGGCCCGCGTGAAGAGAACCACGCCAGATCGTCGTCCGAATCCGTCGCGCTCACGCCGATGACACCGGGGCTCGCGCCGGGGTACTCCACGGGCCCCGCGCTGTTGCCCGCGGCGGCCACGACGACCACGCCGCGCGAGCGCGCGTGGGCGACCGCCTTCTCGACGACTCGCGAACGAAACGGACCGCCCAAGCTCAGGTTGATCACCTGCGCGCCGTTGTCCGCCGCCCAGCGGATGCCGTCGGCCACCTGCGCGAAGGTTCCCCAGCCATCCCCGCTGAGCACCTTGACCGGCATGAGCCGCGCGTCGAAGGCGATGCCGGCGGCGCCAATCGAGTTGTTGGTGCTCTGCGCGATGGTGCCCGCGACGTGGGTGCCGTGACCGTTGTCGTCAGCGACGTGCTCGCGACGATTCACGAAATCGAAGCCTGGCGCGCAGCGTGTGCTGCCGAGGTCGCTGGCCTTCTGAAAGGGTCCGAAGGTCTCGCAGGCGATGCCCGTGTCCACGACGGCGACGGTCACGCCGCGACCGGTGGAGAAGTCCCAAGCGCGCTGGGCCCGGACGCGAGTGAAGTTCCATTGCTCGGACAAGAGCGGGTCGTTGGGCACGAACGCGGCGAACACGCGGTGGTTTGGCTCGACGATCTCCACCCGGCGGTTGCGCTCGAGAGTTCGGAGCAGCTCGTCCAGCCGGGTCGGTGCGGCGCGTACGACGACCGTGGCCGTACGAGCGAACGACTCGGCCGGGAACATCTCGACGGCCAGGTTCGCGAGGATGTCGCGCGCCTCGGGCTGGTCGACGTCGTCCTCGAAGTCCACCAAGAGCTCACCCCGGGCCTCGAACTCCGACACCGCGGGCCGCTCGAGGGGGCCGCCGGCGAGGGCGCTCTGCCCTGCCGTGAGCAGGGTGACCAACGCAAGCGCAGCGGGGAGCGGGCGCACCACCGGACAGAGCCTAGCGCCCCTGCGCGGCGCGCGCACGGGCAGGGGCGGCCCGTCGAGTGGTATAGCCACGTCATGAGACCTTTGTCGGCGTTATCCGCCGAGACGGCGCGCGGCCTGCACGGCCTGCTCTTCGACCTGGACGACACTCTCCTGGTCGAGGGCCGCTTGACCGAGGCGGCCTACGCGGCGCTCTTTCGCCTACGCGAATCGGGCCTGCGACTGGTGATCGTGACCGGTCGGCCCAGCGGCTGGGGGGACGTGTTGGTCCGCCAGTGGCCGGTGGAGGGCGCGGTCACCGAGAACGGCGCTGTGCTGGTCGACCGTCGAAGCGGCCACTGCACCGTGCGCGACTGCGTGGACGAGGCAGAACGCCGGCGACGGCGCGGCTCGCTCGCCGTCCTGGTGAGCGAGCTGATGGATCGCTTCCCGGAGCTGCGCGCGACGGGCGATGTCGGACAGCGACTGTCGGACTTCGCTTTCGACATCGGTGAGCGGCAGCGAGTACCGGCGGAGGTCATCGAACGCGCCCGCGAGTTCGCTCGCTCGCGGGGCGCGCGGGTGATCTGCTCCAGCATCCACCTGCACGTCACCTGGGACCGCGACGACAAGGCCACGGGCACTGTCCGCTTGCTCGGGGAGCTGCTGGGCGTGGACGCCACGGCCGCTCGCTTCCGCTTCGCCTTCGTGGGGGACAGCGCCAACGACGCCTCGTGCTTCGCGGGCTTCGCCACGACCTTCGGCGTACGGAACCTGTCCGGCCTGATGACCGTACCACCGCGCTATCGGACGGAGCGCCCGGCCGCCGACGGATTCGTGGAGCTGAGCCAAAAGCTGGTCGCGCTACGAAACCAAGGGCCCCTCCCTTCGTGATTTCCTGCTAAAGATCGCCGTCGTCATGCGGCTGTCGATTGCTTGGCTACGCGAACTGGTGACCGGTCTCGAGGCGACCCCGTCCGAGATCGCCTCGCGCCTCACTCACTGTGGGCTCGAGGTGGAGGCCATGACCGAAGTCGGCGCCGGCCTCGAGCCCGTTCGGCTCGCGAAGGTCGAGTCGATCGCGCCGCATCCTTCGCGCTCCGGGCTCCGCTTGGTGACGGTGGACCGGGGCGGCGGGCAGCAGCAGGTCGTGTGCGGTGCCAGCAACGTACCCGAGCCCGGTGGGCTGGTCGTGCTCGCTCCCGTCGGCACCGTGCTCCCCGGCATCGGCGAGCTGACACCGCGCGAGATTGGTGGAGTCCGCAGTGAGGGGATGTTGCTGTCGGAGGCTGAGCTCGGCCTGAGCGAGAGCTCCGACGGCATCCTGGTGTTCGAGCCCGACCGATTCGCTCCGGGAACACCGCTGCTCGAAGCATTCCCTGGCATCCGCGACACCCTGCTGGAGGTTGGCGTCACCCCGAATCGTCCCGACGCGCTCGGGCACGTGGGCGTCGCGCGAGAGCTCGCGGCGCTGTTCGAGCTCCCGTTTCGTTTCCCCGAGGCGCCCGCGCCGCGACAGGTCGCCGAAGGACGGGTCGCGAGCGACCTGGTCAGCGTGGAGAATCGGGATACGGAGCGCTGCCCGGTGTACGGCGCAGGCGTCGTGGTCGATGTCACCGTGGGCCCCTCGCCCGAGTGGCTGCGCTGGCGCCTGGGTCGCTTGGGGGTACGCCCCATTTCCAACGTCGTGGACGTGACGAACCTCATCCTGCTCGGCTTCGGCCAGCCGATGCATGCGTTCGATCTCGCGCTGGTCCGCTCGAGCCGCATCGTCGTTCGCCGCGCGGTCTCCGGTGAAGCGTTCACCACATTGGACGGCGTGGCGCGCACGCTGGACGAGGACGACCTGGTGATCGCGGACAGCGAGCGCCCGAGCGCGCTGGCAGGCGTGATGGGCGGGCAAGAGAGCGAGATCCGGGACGACACGCGGACCGTGTTGCTGGAGTGCGCCTATTTTCAGCCCCGTGGCGTGCGTCGGACCGGGCGGCGCCACGGCCTGTCGACCGAGTCGAGCTTTCGCTTCGAGCGGGGCGTGGACTTCGGAGCCATCCCGTCGGTGCTCGAGCACGCCAAGGCCTGGCTGTCGGAGCTGTGCGGGGGACGAGTCGTCTCGGGTCAGGTCTTCGCCAACGGTCCTACGCCAGAGCTGCCATCCATCCGGCTTCGCTCCACGCGCATGGACGCGCTGCTCGGCGCCCAGGTTCCGTTCGTCCAAGCGACGAACCTGCTCGAGCGGCTCGGCTTCCCCGAGCGCGCCTCGGGCAGCACGGCGGACGGAGGACGCTTCGTCGAGGTCTCCGCCGTCTCATGGCGCCCGGACGTGAGGCTCGAGGTCGACTTGATCGAAGAGGTCGCGCGGGTCTGGGGGCTCGACCAAATCCCCACCGTGCTCCCCGCCATCCCCCCGCAGGCGCCCCGAGCAACGGGCAAGCTCGAGCGCAGCGTGCTCGAACGCGCGACGGCGCTCGGACTCACCGAGGCGGTGACGCACTCCACGGTCTCGGAGAGACAGCTCGCCGAGCTGCACGCGCCCGCCGCGGTCATCTCACTGCAGAACCCGCTGAGCGAAGAGCGCCGGGTGCTGCGGACCAGCTTGCTTCCAGGCTTGCTGGACGCCGTGGTGCGCGCTCGTCGCCACGGTGAGCGCTCGGTGCGGCTGTT
Source organism: Polyangiaceae bacterium (assembly GCA_019637295.1). Taxonomy (GTDB): domain Bacteria; phylum Myxococcota_A; class Polyangia; order Polyangiales; family Polyangiaceae; genus JACKEA01. Next base: position 909,752 of record JAHBVX010000001.1, on the reverse strand, counting down.
CTCCGTCGGCAGCGTGTTTCTCGCGCCGCGCGGCGACTCGAGCAGCGACGCTCGCCCGCGGATGGCGGAGGACCGAGGCGCGCTGCCCGAAGAGCGACCCATGTTCGCCGCCGTGCTGTCGGGGACGCGGCCGGCCCACCTGGCACAACCCGAGCCGGTAGACGTGTGGGACGCGAAGGGCATCGCCACGGAGATCGCCTTGCACCTGACGGCCCGCGTGCCGAGCGTGGAGCTGGCCACGGGAGCGTCGCTCCTCCCTCACTTGCACCCACGAGGTGCGGGCATCCTGCGCCTGGACGGACAGCCCGTGGGGACCTTCGGCCCGCTTCACCCGGACGTGCTCGACGCGCTCGACACCGACGGAGAGCTCTACGTCGTGGAGCTGGATCTGGCTGCGCTCGAGCGCTTCCCGGCGCGAGTGCCGCGCTTCCGCCCGCTGCCCCGCGTGCCCGCGGTGACTCGGGATCTAGCGCTCATCGTGCGCGAGACGGTCAGTGCGAAGGAGGTAGAGCAACTCATCGTGTCTTCTGCGGGGGAGCTGTGCGAGAGCGTGCAGTTGTTCGATCTGTTTCAGGGCGGGTCCGTCCCGGAGGGGCACCGCTCGCTGGCGTTTCACATCGTGTACAGGGATCCCAAGGCCAGCACCGCGCCCGAAGCCGCGCGAACCCTGACGGACCGGGAGGTCGATCTGCGGCACGCCGAGGTGGTCCAGGCGATGAGCGCGCGCTTCGGTGCGGAGCTGAGGGCGTAGCCGTGCGCGTCACTCCCGGTCTGCTCGCCGCCGCGCTGACCTGGGCCGCGCCCGCGGCGCTCGCCACGCCGGACGACGATGACGCCGCGGAGCAGCGCGGCCCCGCGAAACCGACGGATGCGGAAGAGCTCCCGGAGGGCGACGACCAGGTCGTCGCGGATCCGCCACTCGACCCAGCGCGGGCGGGCGAGCAAGACCCCGGGCCTTATCGCGAGCCCGAGGCGCCCGAGAGGGTCCGTGCGCTCGCGTTGGGTGCGGACCTGACGCTGAAGGCGCTGCCCACCAGCGACGCCGGCGTGAGCTACTTGCCCGGCCTCGGCTACGGCGCCCACGCGCGAGCGGACCTGATGACCTGGCTGGCGTTTCGAGGCTACTTCAGCCGGAACAACCTGCCCGTCACCACCGAGCCGGGGGCGCTGGGTCTGCCCGGCAGCCGCGTGGCTCAGCCGAACGTATGGCTCACGACCCTCGGAGCGCGACTCGAGCCCGGCCTTCGCCCGCTCGACCGGGTACAGCTGTTCGTGGGCGCCGGCGTGGCCTGGAACCGACTGGTCGCCCCCATTCCGACCACCAGCGGACAGTCCGACCTCGTGGTGGCGGAGCGGTCCGGCGTCTTCGTCGAGTGGTCAGCGAGCCTCGGCGCGGTCTTCGACGTCGTCCCGGACGTGATCGCCGCGACGATCACCGGGCACGGCGGTCTGCTCAGCAACGTCTCCGGCAGCGTGTTCGACGCGCACGCGGCGATCGATCAGAATGGAGCTCGAGCAGCGATCGGCGGCTTGCCGATCCCGCAAGCGACCCTCGGTGCAAGCTTTGGCCTATCGTTCGTCTTCTGAGGCACGCGCGAGCTGGCTGATGGTGCCGCTACTCGTGCTTGGGTGTGGCGCCGCTACGCCCGCTGGCCCTGGCGCCGAGACCGTGCTCATCCCCTCGAGCTCGGCGGCGAAGGGGTCGAACCCGGACGCTCCCGCGCCGAGCAGCAACAACACGGCGGTCGCTCGCCCCGAGGTCGACGAAGACGCGCTCGACCACGACCACGACCCTGACGATCCGGTCCCCGGCTCACCCTGGGGCAGCCACGGCGGCCCCTCGGGCGGCGTCGACTGCGACCGGGCGGCGGACTGCTGCCTGAAGATCCTGACGGCGACGACCAACGACCCCAGCATGCTGCAGATGTGCGAGTCCATCCGCACCGCTCCGACCCAGGCCTGCGCGAACATGCTGCAGACGTTCGGGCAGGCGGGTCCGGGCATCGGGGTCTCGTGTCCCTAGCGAGAAGAACGAAGCACTGCCTGACCGCGCTCGCCGTCGTGGGGCTCACGCTCGCGACCGTGGGCTGCACCCGCAAGGCGCCCGGGCCGCTCGAGTGCGAGGCCCTCGCGCTGCGCATGATCGGGGTGCGCGACGTCCGAGAGGCGGAGCTCAGGGGGGTAAAACCGGCGGTGGATCGCCTCACCGTGGAGTGCCTGACGCTACCCTACGACGCAGAAATGCTAGCCTGTGTGCGAGTGGGTCGAGACGTGCGCGTCTGCTCACTGGAGATGAAGGTTCGCGCCGACGCTCGGCGTCCGGGAGACTGACATGACTCGATTCGCCCTCGCTCTCGTGCTGGGAACGCTACTCGCGGCGACGTCCGCTTGCGGCAGCGACGACGAGCCGACGTCTTCTGCCAGCGGTGGCGCGGGCGGCGCTAGCAGCGGTGGGAGCAGCGGGTCCGGCGGCGCGACGGGCGGCGGCGGCGGCAGCGGCGGCAGCGCGACGGGTGGCACCAGTGGCAGCGGCGGCGCGGTGGCTCCGGACGCGGGCTTCGTCGACCCGACCGCCGGCGTCGGCCCGGCAGTGCTCGTGCAGGGCGGCTTCACCTTCCTCGAGGGGCCCGCCTGGCACAAGCCGACCTCCACCCTCTACTTCTCCGACATCCCGGCCAACGCGATCTTCGCGCTCACGGGCGCAGGTCCCGCCACGCCGTTCCGCACTCCGAGCGGCAACTCCAACGGCCTGGCCTTCGACACTCAGGGGCGGCTGGTGGCCTGCGAGCACAGCGGACGCCGGCTGTCGCGCAGCACCGGCGGCAACCCACCCCAGACGGTCGTGGACAGCCACGAAGGCAAGACGCTCAACTCACCGAACGACGTGATCGTGCGCAGCGACGGGACGCTGTACTTCACGGATCCGGCGTACGGGGGCAACCCCAACGTGCTCGGCTTTCAGGGAGTGTTCCGGGTGACGCCCGCGGGAGTTCTTCACCTCGTCGACGCGAGCCTGCCGACCCCGAATGGCGTCGCGCTGTCCCCGGACGAGTCCGTGCTGTACGTGGCCGACACACAACAGGCGCTGGTCCGTCGCTACGACGTCGCCTCGGACGGCACGACCTCGAACCCGGCCAAGTTCACGGACACGTCAGCGAGCGCCGACGGTATGGCGGTCGACGTGCAGGGGTACCTCTACGTCACCACCACGGCGGGCGTCGAAGTCTACGCGCCGGATGGCAGCCTGCACGACACGCTGAGTGTCCCCGAGATCCCAGCCAACTGTGCGTTCGGCGGCGCGGACGGCAAGACGCTGTTCGTCACCGCCCGCAAGGGTCTCTACCGGTTCGAGCTCAACGTGCCGGGGCTCGGGCTGCCCTGAGACCAAGTGCGTTGACCCTCGCGACGGTTCGATTCAATCTCCCCTTGCCGTGCAGAGCCCGCCGGAACCACCCGCCCCTGCACCGCCGGCTCCGGTGGCTTACCCACAGTTCGTCCCGCCGCCCGCCGGCAGCTATGGCGCGCCCGTGCGCCCCTCCACACCGCAGCCCTCGGGCGAGGCCATCGGCGCGCTGGTGTGCGGCATCATGGCGTGGTCCTGCTTTCCGCTCGGGTTCGTGGCCATCTACCTCGGGGCGCGGGCTCGCCGCCTCGCGCGGGAGCATCCAGAGACGATCGGTGGCGACGGGCTCGCCCTCGCCGGCATGATCGCCGGCGGCGTGATCGGCGGCCTGATGCTGCTGTTCTGGCTCGCCTACTTCGGCTTCTTCGCGGCCATGTTCGGCTTCGGGCTCGCGACCAGCCCGTGAGGGCTCAGCTCGAGACGTCGCGCTCTCGCCAGGCGGCGGCGCTCCCACCGCGAGCCAACAGCCCGCGGGAGGTGGAGACGAACCCGCGCTGCATCAGGGCTTGACCGAGCACGCCCTGCTCCGGCGGCGCGCCATCGATCTCACGGATGGTCAGCGCGCGGCGACCCGGCGCACGAGCGACGGCGTCGAGAGCGCCTGCGAGCGCCTCGATCCCGGCCGTGCCCGCAGCGCCCTCGAAGGTGACGATGCTCTCTTTGCGCTTTCCGAGCCAGGCGATCAGCTCGCCGCCCAGCAGCGCCACGCTCGAGCCGGCGGTGCGCGCCGGGTGGCCCGCGCTCTCGGGCCAGGGCAGCACAGCGCCCCACGGACAGGCCGGGTCGGTGGCCGACACGATGCGCAGCTCCTGATCCGCGTCGCCGACGAGCGCGCGCAAGCGATCCTCGGCGCCCGGCCAGGCGAACTGCATCGCGCCCAACCCGGCGATGAAGTAGCCCCGACGTGCCTTGCCCGCGAGCTCCAGCTCGCGCAGCACCGGGTACACCGCCGAGAACCCGCCGTCGATGCCCTCGGCACGCACGGCATCCCGGGGCAACACGCCGTAGCGTGCGAGCAGGGTTTGGGCCAGCGTTGCGCGACGCTCGGTGCTCCGCTCCGCGTCGCTCCGCAAGCGCAACAGCGACCAGCGTCCCTCGCTCCCGGGCAAGCGGGCCTGCTTTCCGAAGCGCCCAGGCCTCCTGCGACGCTCCGCCGCGACGCCACCACCGCGGCTCAACGATCGCAGCGGTGCGAGCGTGTCGTTCGTGACCTCACCGGCCCAGACCAGCTCCCACAGCGCGGCGAGAACGTCTGGGGGGTAGCCCCCGACCTCGCCGGCGATCTCAGTGAAGAACGAGGCGCCTCGCGCGCCCAGCGCCGCGCGCACACGCCCAGCAAGCTCTCCGCCCGCGGGCTCGCGTCGACGCGCGAGGAGGTCGTACTGCTCGGCGGGGTAGAGCGCGATGCGACCGTCGCCGGCGCCCAGCGCCTCCAGCCCGCACCACACGATCTCACCGGCTGCGCAGGCCTCGTCCAACATCGCCGGGCTGTAGTCGGCAATGCGCACGGGCAGGACGCGGCGCTCGAGCTCAGAGGCCAGGATTGGCGCGGCGGCGAGCTGCTCGATAGCGTCGAAGAGCGCCACCGCTCCCCGCGCCGGTCGAGTAATGCGCTGCCAATCCAGCAGGAAGCGAACGTAGGTGCGTTGGTCCACCGGCTCTACCGCGTGCCGAAGGCGCGCCAGGGAGCGTTGCTTGAGCTTGCGCAGCACGTCCGAGTCGCACCACTCGCTCCCGACGCCGCGCGGCAAGAACTCTCCCTCCACGACGCGCCCACGGCGCACCAGCTCGCCCAGCGCCTCACGCACGGGCGCTACTCCCAGGCCGAAATGGGCGGCGACGTCGGCCAGCGTGAAGGGGCCATGGGTCCGGCTGTAGCGGCCGACCAAGTCCAGCAGCGGCGCCTGCACGGGTTCGAGCAGAGACGCAGGGATGCCGAGCGGCGGGACGACGCCGAGCGCGTCGCGTAGTCGCGATGCATCCTCGACGGCGGCGATCCGACGCTCACCAGCGATGGTCAGCTCGAACACTCGTCGGTCCACGCGCAGCGTGCGCACCCACTCCTCGACGGGTGCGCCCTGCTCGGCCCGCAGCGCGATCTCGTCCAGCGCGAGGGGTCCGAGCGCGATCAGCAGATCGTGCAAGCCGTCCTCGCCCTGCAGCGCGGACTCCGTCAAACGCCCCACCTCGCGCTCCACCTCGTCGAGCACGACCGGGTCGAGTAACTCACGCAGCTCGGGATCACCGAGCAGCTCGCGCAGCCTCGCGGGGTCGAGGGCCAGCGCCTGGGCGCGCCGCTCCGCGAGCGGCGCGTCTCCCTCGTACATGAAGTGGGCGACGTAGCCGAACAGCAGGCTTTGTGCGAACGGTGATGGCCGCGCCGAGTCCACCGTACGCACCGTGATCTCGCGACGCTCGATGCCCTCGAGCAACTGCACCAGGGCTGGGATGTCGAACACGTCGCTGAGGCACTCGCGCACCGTCTCGAGCACGATGGGAAAGGCTGGGTGCCGCGCGGCCGCGGCGAGCAAGTCCGACGCGCGCTTGCGCTGCGCCCAGAGCGGGGTGCGACGACCCGGACGGCGACTGGGCAGCAGCAGCGCCCGCGCGGCGTTCTCGCGGAAGTGACTGGAGAACAGCGCGCTGTGACCCAAGCTCGCCACGACGGCGTCCCGAACTGCCGCGGCGGGTAGCAGAAAGGCGCTCGGCTCCGGCGGGGCATCCGCCTCTGGAAAGCGAAACACGATCCCATCATCGCCATGGATCACGTCGACGTTGCCCCCGGTTTGCTCGCGGTAGCGCGCCGCCACGACGAGCGCCCAGGGGGCGTGCACCCGCGCGCCGAGCGGCGAGAGCAGGCACACGCGATAGTCGCCCACCTCGTCGACGAAGCGCTCGATCACGACGGTCCGATCGCTCGGCAGCTCGCCGGTCGCCTGGCGCTGACGCTCGAGATAGCCGACCAGGGCCCGCGCAGCGGTGTCCGTGAGCCCGTGCTCGCTGATCAGGCGCCGCTCGGCAGCGGCGGGTGTGCTGTCGACCAGCTCCCGCGCGAGCGCGCCAAGGGTTCGGCCCAGCTCGGCGCTGCGACCGGGTCTGTCCCCGTGCCAGAACGGCATTCTCCCAGCCTGGCCCGGCGCGGGGCTCACGAGCACGCGATCCGAGGTGATCTCGTCGATGCGCCAAGACGACGCGCCGAGCACGAACACGTCGCCGACCCGCGACTCGAACACCATCTCTTCGTCGAGCTCGCCCACGCGACGGCTGCGCTCTCCTCCGCCGTCCGCCAAGAACACGCCGTAGAGCCCGCGATCGGGGATCGTGCCCCCGCCGGTGACGGCCACGCGGCGCGCGCCGTCGCGGGCCCGCAGCGCTCCGCTGGTGCGGTCCCAAGTGAGCCGCGGCCGGAGGACCGTGAACTCCTCCGAGGGGTAGCGACCGCTCAACATGTCGAGCACGTCGTCGAAGGTGCGGCGCGGCAGCTCGGCGAACGGCGCGGCACGGCGCACCATCGCGAACAGCTCGTCAGCGGAGATGGCGTCCATCGCGACGATGGCGACCACTTGCTGCGCCAGCACGTCGAGGGGGCATCTCGGGGCGCGGATCTCCTCGACCTCGGCGTGCATCATGCGCTTGGCCGCCGCGGCGCAAGACAGCAGATCCCCGCGGTACTTGGGCACGATGACGCCCCTCGAGGGCTCGCCAACCGAGTGCCCCGCGCGACCTACTCGCTGCACACCAGAGGCCACCGACGGCGGCGCCTCGATCTGAATCACCAGGTCGACCGCGCCCATGTCGATACCGAGCTCGAGGGATGACGTCGCCACGATGGCGGGCAGCGCACCTTGCTTGAGCCGCTCCTCGATGACCGTGCGCTGCTGCAAGGAGACCGAGCCGTGGTGAGCGAGCGCGAGCTCCTCCCCGGCAGCCTCGTTGATCGCGCCGGCGAGGCGTTCGGCGAGCCGGCGGCTGTTCACGAACACCATCGTCGAGCGGTGCGCGCGGATCAGCTCGACGAGGCGCGGGTGTATGGCGGGCCACACGCTCGGCGCGCGAGGCGCGTCGGGGTCCTTCGTGACCACCGGCTCCAGGTCCTCGATGGGCACCTCCACCCTCAGCTCGAGCTGCTTGTGACGGCCGGCGTCCACGACGGTGACCGCCCGCGGTCGGCGCGAGTCCCCGTCCACCTCGGCCCCGCCCAAGAGCGCCGCCGCGACGTCCAGCGGCCGCTGGGTGGCGGACAGCCCAATGCGCTGCAGCCGCTGCCTACCGCCGATCAGCGCCTCGAGTCGCTCGAGGGACAGGAAGAGGTGCGAGCCGCGCTTGGTGCCGCAGAGCGCGTGGATCTCGTCCACGATCACCGTGTGCACGCTCGTCAGCCGGGCGCGGGCCTCGGAGGTGAGCAGCAGGTAGAGGGACTCGGGGGTCGTGATCAGGATGTCGGGGGGACGGCGAGCAAAGGCCGCGCGCTCGTGCTGCGGAGTGTCACCCGTGCGGATGGCGACGGTGGGCACTCGACAGGGGTGACCCAGCGCCTCTGCCTGTCGCACGATGCCCACCAGCGGAGTGCGCAGGTTCTTCTCGATGTCCGCCGCGAGCGCCTTGAGCGGCGAGACGTAGATCACCCGCAGGCGCTCGGGTACCGGCGGCTCCTCGCCGAGGGTCAGCCCCTCGATGGCAGCCAGAAACGCCGCGAGCGTCTTGCCAGAGCCGGTGGGCGCCGAGAGCAGCACGCTGTGGCCGTCGAGGATGGGCCCGAGACCCTGCGCCTGCACCGACGTAGGCTCACCGAGGGTGGCCTGAAACCACGCGCGCGCTGGCTCGCGGAGGCGATCGAGTACGGACGCCATGAGGCGACTATACCGGAGTGTCGCGCCGCGGCGACGTCAGGTGACGAAGCCGCGGGCGCAAGACAACGACGGCTCCAAACGCGAGCAGCAGCGCGAGCGGGAGCGGGTCGCTCGCGGGCTGGCCGACCGCGCATGCGCCGCAGGAGCCCGATTTCTCCGGGGCTCCCGCTGGACCGGCCGGCGACGCAGGCTCGCCTTGGGGGACCGCGCTCGGATCGCCCCCGCGGCACCACACCTCGGTCCACACCGACGCGCCGGAGGTCTGGCACCGCTTGGCGTAGCCCCTCGGCTGATGCTCCTTCTCGCACGCCTCCGTGTCCTCGAAGCTCGCGCCACACGCGACACAGCTCGCGCCACCAACCTGGTGGCGCGCGACGCTACAACTCTCGACGTAGCCAGGCTCGGGGGCGAGGTCGGCCAGAGCCGACGGGGCCCAGAGCGACAGAAACAGCCCCACTACCGCCAAGCGAGCGCCGCGAATCATCGCCGGATCCTACGGGAGTGGTCCCTCGGCGCCAAGGCCCGCTTGACCGATCGCATTGGCCGCGGGACCATCGAGGGTGTCCGCCATGCAGCCAGCGCAGCAGAGCAGCGTCGTCGAGCGGCTAGAGAGTCGCGACGAGCGACTGCACATCCCGATCGGCGCGGTGTGCAACAACAACTGCATCTTCTGCATGGAGGAGGACCGGGAGGGGCGCTACGTGAACAACAGCGCCATGACCCCCGAGCGCGTGCGCTGGGTGCTCGAGGAGCACCGCGGGCTCGAAGAGGTGTGCTTCACGAGCGGCGAGCCGACCACGCGGGACGACTTTCCTCAGTTCGTGAGCTGGGCCAAGGAGCTTGGTTTCCGGCGCATCAGCGTGATGACCAACGGCCGTCGCTTCGGACACCTCCCCTACGCCGCGGCGCTGGCCAAGCGCGGACTGAACCGCGTGTACATCTCCATCCATGGGCACGACAAGCGCCTGCACGAGGGGCTCACGCGCACGCCGGGCAGCTTCGAGCAGACCGTCGCAGGCCTCGACAGCGCCACCCGACTCAAGCCCTACGGCGTGGAGCTGCACACCTCCACGGTGCTCACCCACCGCAACCTGCCGCACCTGCTGGACATCTATCGCTTCCTGCGCAGCCATGGCGTCGATCAGGTGGTGTTCAACGTGATGCAGGCCAACGGCCGCGCGGACACGTACTTCGACCAGCTCTTCCCCCGCTACGAGCAGATCGCAGCGGCCTTTGCTGGCTTCATCGCGGACAGCGGCGAGGCCCAGCCCATGGCGTTCTTGGTCGACATTCCGCTGTGTGCCACCGAGAGCATCCCCGACTTCAACCGGGGCTACGTGGAGAAGTACCGGCACTTCGATCTGGAGAGCCGCGTCGACCTGCCGGTGGAGCGCAAGGACGACCGGCGGGGCGAGGGCCAGGGCAAGGGCCTCTTGCTCGTGTATCGCTCGGATCTCGACGACGCCGAGCGCGCCAAGCGCGCCGAGTGTCGGCAGTGCCGCTACGACGCGCGCTGCGAAGGCGTCTGGAAGAACTACCTCAGCCGCTACGGTTGGGACGGCCTCGACCCGGTGCTGAAGCGCGACGCGGCGGAGTAGGACGCGCTCACAACCCGCCGTGTAGCGTGTGGCTGATCTCCCAGTGATCCGGCGAGCGCCACAGCCTGGACCGCAGCAGCTCGCGCTCGTACACGAACTCCTTGGGCAGCCGATCGAAGAAGCGATCGAACAGCTCCTCGTGGGCGTGAGCCTCGTGGGTGCCGCTGTCCTTCTCTACCGCCATCAAGCCCGTGAACTGGTCTTCCGAGAAGTCTACCCCCTGCCAGTTGATGTCGTCGTAGCGAGGCATCCAGCCCAGGGGGCTCTCGATGCCGTAGCCCCGCCCGCGGACCCGGTCGACCACCCACTTCAGTACTCGCATGTTGTCGCCGAAGCCCGGCCAGATGAACTTGCCGTCGTCGTCTTTGCGGAACCAGTTCACGCGGAAGATGCGTGGCGGGTTCGGGAACTGGCGGCCCACGTTGAGCCAGTGGTTGAAGTAGTCCGCCATGTTGTAGCCGCAGAAGGGCAGCATCGCGAACGGGTCGCGCCGCATCGCGGCTTGACCCACGGCCGCCGCGGTGGCCTCCGAGCCCATGGTGGCCGCGAGGTACACGCCGTGTGACCAGTTGAACGCTTGATAGACGAGGGGCTGATCCTTGGAGACCCGCCCGCCGAAGATGAACGCGCGCAGCGGGACCCCCTTCGGGTTCTCCCACTCGGGATCGATGCTCGGACACTGGGAAGCGGGCGCGGTGAAGCGCGAGTTGGGATGCGCCGCCGGCGTGCCCTTGCTCGGCGTCCAGTCCTCGCCCTTCCAGTCGATGAGATGCGCCGGAGGCTCGTCGGTGAGCCCCTCCCACCACACGTCGCCGTCGTCCGTGTACGCGACGTTGGTGAAGATGCAGTTGGCGTGCAGCGTCGCGATGGCGTTCGGATTGGTCTTGGCGCCCGTGCCCGGGGCCACGCCGAAGAAGCCCGCTTCGGGATTGATGGCGTACAGCTTGCCGTCTGCGCCCGGCTTGATCCAGGCGATGTCGTCGCCCACGGTGTGGACCTTCCAGCCCTCGAAGCCCTTGGGGGGCACGAGCATCGCGAAGTTGGTCTTGCCGCAGGCGCTCGGAAAGGCCGCGGCCACATAGGTCTTCTCGCCCTCGGGGTTCTCGACCCCCACGATCAGCATGTGCTCTGCCAGCCACCCCTGGTCACGACCCATGACCGAGGCGATGCGCAGCGCGAGGCACTTCTTGCCGAGCAGCGCGTTGCCACCGTAGCCCGAGCCGTACGACCAGATCTCCCGCGTCTCGGGGAAGTGGACGATGTTGATGTTGTCCGGGTTGCAGGGCCAGCGAACGTCTTTCTGCCCCGGCGCCAGCGGCACACCGACCGAGTGGACGCACGGCACGAACTCACCGTCACGCCCGAGGACGTCGAGCGCGCCCTGACCCATGCGGGTCATGATGCGCATGTTCGCCACGGCGTACGCGCTGTCGGTGATCTGCACGCCGAGCTTGGCGATGTCCGAGCCGAGGGGCCCCATCGAGAAGGGCACGACGTACATCGTGCGCCCGCGCATGCAGCCCTTGAACAGACCGGTCAGGCGCTCCTTCATCTCCCTGGGTTCGACCCAGTTGTTGGTCGGCCCGGCGTCGTTCTTGTTCGTGCTGCAGATGAAGGTGCGCTGCTCGACGCGAGCGACGTCGCGGGGGTCGGACCGGGCGAGGAAGCTGTTCGGTCGCTTCGCCGGGTTCAGTCGGATGAGCGTGCCGCTCTCGACCATCTCGGCGCACAGTCGGTCGTACTCCGCCTGGCTGCCGTCGCAGACGTAGACGCTATCTGGCTGGCACAGCGCCTCGAGCTCTTCGATCCACGAGAGAAGCTTTGCGTGCTCGGTACGACCTGCCATCACGATCCTCGCTTTCGGGTCTCGGTCTCGGGGGAGACGCCGGAGCGCCGTCACCCTTGGGCCGCCGGGACCCTAGCACCGGACCCGCCAGGGGGGGGCCTCGCGACAAACCCTTGGAAATCTCGGGCCCAGTCCCGTGGGGTGCCGATTTCGGCGTGCGTCCGGCCGGCGGGCCGGTATACTGCCCGGCATCATGAGGGTAGCGGCGCTCTTGTTCATCGGCTGGCTGGCGGCGTGTGGCTCGAGCGACAGTGACGCTCCCGGTTCGGCCGGTACCGGCGGCGCGGCGGGGGACGCCGGCACGACCGGCGGGACGACGAGCACCGGGGGAAGCACCTCGACCGGCGGCGCGTCCAGTGGCGGCGCCGGCAACGCCAGCAGCGGCGGACAGGCGGGCAGCAGCGGGAGCGATGCTGGGGTTTCGGGCAGCGCGGGAACGTCGAGCGACGCAGGCGCAGACGCCGGACCCCTCACCGTGGCGGAGTGTCTGGCCAAGCAGTTCGTCAACCAGAGCTCGAACGTGAGCCTGAACTATGACCAGTTCAACCCAGTCGTGGGTTCGCACTGTCAGGGTACCAACCACCAGAACATCACCGGCGTTCAGCGGGTGGTGTTTCTCGGAGACTCGGTGACCGTGGGCACACCGCCGTCGAACCTCAACCCGGCCAACGTGTACCGCGCCATCCTGGCCAAGAAGCTCGCCACCCACTTCAACTTGAAGGCTCCGGGCCTGGGTTGGGGCGGAGCGGATCCGTTCAACGGCGTCGCGCTGCCCAAGGAGTCTGGCGACTTCATCAGCTGTTCGAAGTGGGGGGCTCGCACCGACGACCTGATGAAGGACAGCAACCAGGTCGTCGACTGCATCCCGCAGAACAAGCGCCACCTGCGTCATCTGGTGATCATGACCATGGGCGGCAACGACATCGCGTCGATCACCAAGGACGGCGGCGGCGCGAACCCACCCAAGACCATCCCCGAGCTGTGGCAGGCGACGCAGGGGTTCGTGCAGCTGCTGCGCGAGACCATGGAGTGGCTCAAGGATCCGAACAACGTGCCCGGCGGGGTGGACGTGGTGTTCGCCAACAACTTCGAGTTCACCGACGGCACCGGCGACACCACCGCGTGCAGCAGCGCGAGCCTGGCTGGCATCGAGCCCTGGCAGGACAAGCAGGCTCAAGCCGACATGGTCATCTGGGCCAACGAGCAGTACCTGAAGATCGCCGTCGACACCCAGAGCGACATGATCTTCATGCTCGAGGGCTTCTGCGGCCACGGCTACAAGCGGAACGACCCCTCCGGCCCCTGCTATCGCGGCCCGAACCAGCCGTTGTGGTTCGACCTCACCTGCATTCACCCCAATGACGCGGGCCACGCGGCGGTGGCGGACATGTTCTTCAAGACCGTCGCGGAGTGAGGGGGCCGTCGGCCACCGAGCACGAGCGGGGTTTCCGCGGGCGTGACTCGGGCTACAGTCCCCGCGATGACACAGCACAGCGGCCTCGGGATCGTGACCGGAAGTGCGGGTTGGCTCGGACGAGCGATGGTCCGCGCCTTGACCGAGGGGCTCGAGGCGCGCGCGCTCGCGGACGTTCCGCTCCCCGAGCGCGTGCGTTGCCTGGTGCTGCCCGGAGAAGCCGAGGCGCTCGAGGGCGCGGGCGAGCGCGTCGAGATCGTGGTGGGCGACATCCGGGTGCCCGCTGACTGCGCGAAGCTGTGCGAGGGCGCTCGAGGCGCGCGGCTCTATCACTGCGCTGGCGTCGTGCATCCGAGGCGCGTCTCCGACTTCTTCGCCATCAACGTCGAGGGCACGAGCAACGTGCTGGCGGCCGCCACCGCGGCGGGGGTCGGTCGCGCGGTGATCGTCTCGAGCAACTCGCCCATCGGGACGAACCCGTCGCCGGACGACGTGTTCGACGAGGCCTCACCGTATGCGCCCTACATGGGCTACGGGAAGTCCAAGATGCTGATGGAGCAGCGGGTGAAGGAGACGTTCGAGCGCGGAGACCTCGAGACCGTCGTCGTCAGGCCCCCGTGGTTCTACGGGCCGTACCAGCCGCCGCGACAGACCCTGTTCTTCGAGATGATCCGGGACGGACGCGCGCCCATCGTGGGCGGCGGCAACAACCGCCGCTCGATGGCCTACATCGACAACCTCTGTCAGGGTTTGTTGCTGGCCGGCGCGGTGCAGAGCGCCGCCGGACAGACCTACTGGATCGCCGACGAACGGCCCTACACCATGAAAGAGGTCATCGACACCGTCGAGCGCCTGCTCGAGGACGAGCTCGGCATCCCCTGCGCCCACGGTCGGATGCGCCTGCCGTCCCTGGCCAGCGGCGTGGCGTTCCTCGTGGACGGCGCGCTGCAGAGCGTGGGCCTCTATCACCAGAAGATCCACGTGCTGAGCGAGATGAACAAGACCATCGCCTGCAGCGTCGAGAAGGCCAAGCGCGAGCTCGGCTACGCGCCCGAGGTGGCGCTGGAGGAGGGCATGCGCAGGAGCCTGCGCTGGTGCGTCGAGCAGGGCCTGCTAGGCCCAAAGGCTTCGGGCAGCGCGTGAACAAGCGACGCCTCGTCGCGCTCATCGTGGGTACGCTCTCGAGCGTCCTGTTCCTGGCGCTCGCGTTTCGCAACATCGACTACGCCAAGTGGAGCGCCGCCCTCGGCGAGATGTCGCCTTGGCCTTGGGCGCCGCTGGCGGTCCTCAGCTACGTGGCAGGGCACTTCCTGCGTGGGTTCCGCTGTCGCAAGCTGCTCAGCAACGACGCCTACCTGTCGGTTCCGCGAGCAACCAGCGTCGTGGTCCTCGGCTACGCTGCCAACAACGTCTTGCCCGCGCGGCTCGGAGAGCTCGTGCGCGCGGGCATGCTCTCCAAGGAAGCCGGCGTCCCCGCGCTTCAGGCCCTCAGCGTGACGTTGCTCGAGCGTATCCTGGACGGGCTCGCGCTCTTGCTCCTGCTGTTGCTCGCCGCCCTGCGCCTACCTCGCGCGCCGCTGTTCGACGCGACCCTCGGCGTGGGCGCGAGCGTGTTCGGTCTCGCGAGCGGCGCGGTGCTGCTCGCGGTGCTGGCGCCGCGCGCGATCACGTCTTTGGCCAGCCGGACCGCGCAGCTCTTCGGAGCGCGGGTTCACGACCGGGTGGTGCGCGCGGTGACCGAGCTGGTGATGGGTGTCTCCTACCTGCGCACCACCGGCGCCGCGCTGGGCGCCCTGGCCCTCAGCGTGGGGATCTGGGTGCTCGAGGGCGGCATGTTCTTGCTGCTCTTGCCTGCGTTCGGGCTGGCGCCGGACCCGTTCGTCGCGGCTGCCGCGTTGTGCGTCACGAACCTGGGCATCCTGGCGCCCTCCACGCCAGGCTTCATCGGTACCTTTCACTTCTTCTGCATGACGACGCTGGTGACGCTCGGTGTGTCCGAGGCCGTCGCGCTCAGCTACGCCACGGTCGTTCACCTGTCGTTCTTCGTGCCCGTCACCCTGTGGGGCGTCGCCATCGCCACCACCTATGGCATCTCGCTCACGGGGCTCGCGGCGCAGGCGGCGCGCGCGGAGCCGTGGTCCGACCGCGAGGAGCGCGCTCCCGTTGCGTCCATCAAACCGACTCGCGCGACGCGACGCCCACCGAGTTCCGAGCTCGCGCTCTTGTGCGCGGCGCTAATCCCAATCGACGACGCGCCGGAGGCGAGCCGCGAAGAGGTCCTCGCGGACGTCACCCGCTTCGTGGAGAGTGAGCTCGCCGATCTGCCGGGTCACTTGCCGTGGCTGATGGCGCTGGGCCTCGCCGGGTTCCGTGGACTCACGGCGCTGCGCTTCCTGCGTCCCTTGCAGCGGGTGCCCGCCGACCGACTTCGCCCCTGGGTCGAGGCCTTCGCGTACGGCAAGGTCCCGCCCGTTCGCCAGTTCTTCCGCGCGCTCCGGAGCGTCGCGCTGATCGCGTTCTACGAGCACGAGGTGCTGCGGCGAGAGCTGCGCGGCGCGACTCCGGCGAGGTCCCTGGTCCGAGATCGAGGGGAGCGGGCGCTTGCCGAAGCGTGACGCCGAGGTGCTGGTCATCGGCTCGGGCGCCGGTGGCTCGGTCACGGCGCTCGAGCTGGCGCGGGCCGGACTCGACGTCATCGTGCTCGAAGAGGGCCGCGAGCACGCCCTGACGGACTACGGAGCGCCCGCCCCCCGCGCCATGCGCGCGCTGTATCGGCGCGGCGGGATGACGCCCATCCTTGGGCGCACACCCATTGGCTACGTCGAGGGCTGCTGCGTCGGCGGCAGCACCGAGATCAACAGCGGATTTTGGCATCGCGCTCCACGCGAGGTGTTGCTCCGCTGGAAGACGCAGTACGGGCTCGCCGACGCGAGCGAAGAGGAGCTCGCGCCCCACTTCGACTGGGCGGAGGAGGCGCTCGGCGTGGGGACGAGCGACCGTCCCTGGCCGCGCAGCACGGAGCTGTTCGCACGCGGCGTCGAACGCATGGGTTGGTCGTACCAGGAAGTTCCCCGCGCGGCGCCGGGCTGCCAGAGCACCAACGCTTGCGCACAGGGCTGCCCTACCGGGGCGAAGTCTGGCATGAGCCGCAGCGTGCTCCCTCAGGCGCGCGCCGCGGGCGCACGCGTGATCGCCGGCGTGCGTGTGCTGCAGCTCCTGACCCGGGGAAAGCGCTGTACGGGCGTCATCGCGCGTCGCACGAACCCAGACGGGTCGAGCGAGTTGCTCCGCTTCGAGGCCGAGCACGTGTTCGTGTGCGCTGGTCCCACGGAGACGCCCTCCCTGCTGCGGCGCAGCGGCATCCGCCGGCGCGTCGGCAACACCCTGCGCGTCCATCCCTACCTGAAGGTGGCTGCTCGGTTCGACGAGAACGTGGATGCGCACGCTCATGTCCTGCCGCTGCTACAGGTCAAAGAGTTCTGGCCAGAGCTTTCGCTCGGCGGCGCCTTCTGCACCCCGGGTCAGCTCGCGATGACGCTGGCCGAGAACTGGCGCGAGAATCGCGACGAGATGAGGCATCACCGGCAGCTCGCACACTACTATGTCGGCGTGCGCGGCAGCGGGCGCGGCTGGGTGCGCCCCGCCTTCTTCGGCGCGGACTCCACGCTCATCGGTTATCGACTGTCGGAGCAGGACGTCATTCACTTGAGCGCCGGTCTCGCGCGGCTCGCGGCGCTGCTCTTGGCCGCGGGCGCCAAGGCCGTACATCCCTCGGTCGCGGGGCTGCCGTCCATCGAGACGGACTCGGCGGCCGCGCGCTGGCTCACGGAGCCTCTGCCCAAGACGGGCCTCGGCCTGGTGACGGTGCACGCCTTCTCGTCCTGCCCGATGGGGGAAGACGAGAGCGAGTGCGCGGCGGACAGCTTCGGGCGACTCTACGGCTACGAGAACCTGCGCATCAACGACGCGAGCATGCTGTGCGACTCACCTGGAGTAAACCCCCAGGGCACCATCATGGCGCTGGCGCGTCGCAACGCGCAGGCGTTCGCCAGCGCCCCGCGTTGAGGCGATGTCTTCGAAGACGTCTCGGGGGCGGGCCCCCGTTGGCCCCGTCAGCCCACCCTTCGAAGCTCCACCTTCTTGCTGAAGTTGCCCCAGAGCCGGCTATAGCTCAGGGACGCTACCCAGCCAGCCGCCGGTGAGAGCGTGAGCACGCTGCGACGCTTGCGCCCAAACACCCCGAGGTCGAGGTGCGTCTCGAGCGTGTGCTCGCCCGGGGGCACCTGCACGGTGACCTCGAAGCCGCTCGCGAAACTCCCGTCATGGATCGGCGCGCCGTCCAAGCTCACGACCAGCCGCACATCCGTCAGAAAGAAGCCCGGCTTGTCGAACTTGATGGTGAGCGGCTGGGGTGCGTGGGTCATCCCGGGTATTGTACTCGGCTGCGAGCAGTCAGCACCACCTCGACGCGGGCTCGGCTGTCGGCGCACGAGCTCGCCAGCGCTCTCTCGCGCAGCTCGCCGTCATCCCGCCTGACGGTCGCTCTCGCCGCGTGGTAAGCTCCATGCGCATGGCCGAGGCCGCTTGGATCATCGACCCCGCGGACCCCCGCGCGCCCCCACAGGAGATCTGGGATCGCTTGACGCCCGCCGAGCGCGAGCGGCTCGTGGGGTCGCTCCCGACGGACATGCCGCTCGACCTGCATCCGCCCGAGGGGGACACGCACCGCAAGCCCAAGGAGCGCGCGCGCGACGCGCTCGACGAGTTCTTCCGCAGCATCGGGCGCCGCGTGTACGTGTCGAGCGAGCTGGTCACCTACTATCCGGGAGAGGCCCGCTTCTGCCCCGACATCCTGGCCGTGACGGAGGTCGAGTCCCACGATCGCTCGAGCTGGATCGTCGCCCAGGAGGGCAAGGGCCTCGACTTGGTGATCGAGGTCCACGTCGGAGGCGACGCGAGGAAGGACTTCGAGACGAACGTCGTGCGCTACGCGCGACTCGGCATCCCCGAGTACTTCGTGTTCGACCGGCCTCGCGGACGCATCCACGGCTATCGGCTCACGCCGGGGTCGTCGAGCTACGAACGCGTCGTGCCCCAGGCTGGACGCTTGACCTCCGAGGTGCTCGGCTTGGCGCTCACGATCGAGAGCGGAATGCTCCGCTTCTACCACGGCACCGCTCCCTTGCTCTTCATGGACGAGCTGGTGGGCAAGCTGAACGGCATGGTCGCGGAGTTGGTGGAAGCCCGTGACGCCGCACTTCGCCAAGCCGAGGAGGAAGCCAAGCGCGCTGAGGACGAAGCCAAGCGCGCTGAGGGCCTCGCCGCCGAGAACGAGTCGCTGCGCGCGGAGCTCGAGCGCTTGCGTCGCTCACGGTGAGTTCGCTCCGCGGCGGCGTGAACCGACGTCGCGGTCAAGCCCGGGCGCGACGTCAGGGCGTCAGCCAGACGTAGCCTGCGCAACAGGGCTCAGCGCACGTTCCGCGTCACGCTGGCGGCGGTCTCGTCGAAGGCCTTCAGCAGTCGCGTCGCGAGCTGGAGCGGCGCGCTCTTCTCGGCCAACGCGGACTGCAGGTCGAGCAGCAGCACCTCGTCCGCTTGCGCGAGCTGCTCCAAGCGCTCCTTCGCGTGCGCCACGGCCGCCTCGACGTCGTCCCGCGTGACCTCGAGCTCGACCTCTCGCTTGGAGAAGGCGTCGGGGCCCGTGGGCAGCAGCTTCAAAATGGGCACGACCAAGAGGGTCGGCTCGGCCTTCGTCTTGGCGCGCAGCTGAAGGAGCGCCTTGTGGTGAGCGTTCAGCGCCGCGCGCTGCGCGCTCGTGCGATGAGCTCGCCCGGCCAAGCTCGAGATCAGCGCGTCACCGTGATACGAGCGAAGCAGCAGGTAGCGGCCGAGGTTGCGAGCCTCGGCGTGCGACCTGCCGCGCAGCAGCTCGCCCAAGGATTGCTGCGCCGCCTCGTGCTTGCCTTCCGCTAGCGCGCGCAGCGCCTGGTCGAACAGCAGCCGCGATCTACCGTCCAGCTTGCCCGGGTGGCGCGCCGAGCCGAGCGCCGCCAGCGCGCCCTTGGTCGCGGCGAGCTGCTTCTTCGCCGCCTGGGCCGAAGCGGCCTTCGACGACGGGGCGCCTTGCGCCAAGGCTGGCGAGCTCGAGGCCGAGAGCGCGAGCAGCAGGGGCAGCAGGGGCCACCACCGAGACGGAGCCAGTCGCACCTTCACTCGCGTGAAGCTAGCGCAACGCAGCGCCAGGGCAATCCTTCGCTGGGTCACTTGCAGCCCGCAGGAGCCGTGAGGCCGCGTTCGTCGAGGTGGGAGCGAGCCCCGTCGAGGGCGCGCTTGCAGTCGCCCTTGACCGCGGCCTGGGTCAGCGCGCAGAAGAGCCCCATCTCGGGGTGCGAGCAACACGCCTGATAGGCTGCGCAGACCTTGGGATCGCCCTTCATGGGCGCTCCCCCGCTGACCGAGACGCCGCCGTCGCCGCTCTGGGTGATGGTCACTCCTCCGCCGGGACCCGGCGCCTGCGCGGGCGTACCCGTAGCGGCGCCGCCGCCGGTCGCCTCGGTGCTGGTGGCCTTGGAGCGACACGCGAGCAGGGCCGCGAGCAGCGGCGCGGCGAGGATCAGCGCACGGGTGCCATGCAGACGCCGTTGGTGCATGGGATATTGTTGCAGCAATCCCCCGCCACGGTGCAAGCCTGGCCGTAGGTCGCGCACGGGAGCCCGCCGTCTTGCTCGGGGTAATCGCCGCACACCGCTTGGGTCGAGCCCGGTGGCACGGTGCAGGGTAGGCCCGCGCAGCAGTCCGCCGCGGTGGTGCACGCGCCGCCAGCGTCGACGCAGGCGCTGCCGCAGACGAGGGGCGGGTTGCCGCCGGGGTTCGGCACGCAGGGCAGGTTGCAGCAGTCCGCGCTCGTCGAGCACGCCTTGCCCACGTAGCCGCTCGGATCCGTGCAGTCCACCTCTGCCGCCAGGCACCGCGGGATGCCCAGGTTGTCCTGCTTGCAGGTGTTCTTCTGAAGCACGTTACCCGAGCAGCAGTTGGCGTTCTCGTTGCACGACTGGCTCTGCAGACGACAGATGCCGCCCGCCGGCGTGCAACCCGTACCCTGATTGCAGCGACCCACGGTCGCCCCCGAGGCCTTGCTGCACGTGATCTTGGCGGTCAGGCCGTCCGGTAGTGTGGCCGAGCCGCAGCAGTCCACGTCGTCCTGGCAGGTCTCCCCGGTGGGAGCGCAGCCGCTCGGCGGCTGACAGATGAGCACGCCCGTGGGTCCATAGGGGTAGCACGCACGACTGCAGCACGCGCCGCCGCAGATCGGCAGCGTGCCGCCCTCGTACACGGCCCCGCCAGCGCAGACCTCGCCGGCGGTCAGGCAGCCGCCCGCGCCGGATGCGTCCGCGACGCTGCAGGTGCCGAGGGTGGAGCCGCTCGCCTTGCTGCACTTGCCGCCACAGCACTCGAAGTCGTTGGCGCAAGCGTCGCCGCTCTGGGTGCAGTACGAGGGCGTGGCCGAGCACTTGCCGCCGGTGCAGTACTTGGAGCAGCAGTCACCGTGACCCGCGCAGGGGTTGCCCGAGGTCTTGCACGCGGTGTTCAGCGGCGTACAGGTGCCCGAGTCGCACTTCCCGCTGCAGCACTCGCCGTCCGCCGCACACGCTGCGTTGTCTTCGATGCACTGGCTGCTCGAACACTTGCCGTCCACGCAGGCAAAAGAACAACAGTCCGGACCGATGGAGCAGCCGTCGCCCGCCGCGATGCACGTGCCGGGGGTCTTGGAGCACACGTTGGCGGTGGGGTCGCAGTTCTTGGTGCAGCAGTCGCCGTCCTCGGCGCAGGTGATGCCTACGCCCTTGCAGTCCGGGCTGCTGCCATCCGTGCCGGAGTCCGCGCCGCCCTTTCCTCCGGCGCCCGGCTCGTCCGAGTCGCCGCCGCAGGCGCCGAAGGCCAGCACGGCAGAAAATACCGCAATTCCAAGCAGTTGAATGGTCCGCAGCTGGCTCATGGTGGGCTCCGTTCCTTCGGCTGGTGCTCGGTGAGTGGTTGGCGACAGGCGGACTTATGGACGCCGGTCGCTCCGCTCGATTCCCGCGAGCCAGCCTGCGGAGTCGCCGTGGTAGAGGAGCCTCGGGATGACGACGCTGGTGACTGGGGGCTCGGGTTTCTTTGGCGAGGTGCTGGTGCAGCATCTGCTCGGGCGCGGGGACCGGGTTCGGATCCTGGATCTGGTCGAGAACGCCGACCGTCCCGCGCAGACCGAGCTGGTGCTGGGAGACATCCGCGATCGCGCCGTGATCGAGCGCGCGCTCGCGGGCGTCGAGGTGGTGCACCACAACGTAGCGCAGGTGCCGCTGGCCAAGGACCGGGAGCAGTTCTGGTCGGTGAACGTCGAGGGCACCCGCCTCCTCTTGGAAGCGTGTGCGGCCGCCAAGGTGCGCAAGGTCGTGCTCGTCTCGTCGAGCGCCATCTATGGCGTGCCCGACGCGAACCCGGTCACCCTGGAGACGCCGCCGCGCCCGCGGGAGGCCTATGGCCACGCCAAGCTCGAGGGCGAGCGCCTCGCCGCGCGCTTCATCGACGCTGGGCTGAGCGTCAGCATCGTGAGGCCGCGGACCATCCTCGGCCACGGGCGCCTCGGGATCTTTCAGATCCTGTTCGAGTGGGTCCGGCGCGGCAGCCCCGTGTTCACGCTGGGCCCGGGCAACAACCGCTACCAGTTCGTGCACGCTGACGACCTCGCGCGGGTGTGCGCGGCGGCGGATCGACGGTCCGAGAGCGAGGTCTACCTGGCCGGCACGGATCGCTTCGGGACGATGCGCGAGTTGCTCGAGGGGCTCGTGCGCCACGCCGGCTCGTCGAGCCCCGTCATCGCGCTGCCGCTACGCGCCACGCAGCTCGGCATGAAGGTCACCAGCAAGCTAGGTCTGTCCCCGCTCGGGGACTACCACACGCTGATGTACGGCCGAGAGATGTTCTTCGACCTATCGGCCATCAAGGACCACCTCGGCATCACGCCCGCGTACAGCAACGCCGAGATGATCGCGGAGTCTTACGACTACTACCTCGCACACCGCGACGAGATCCTCTCGCGGCGGGGTGCCTCTCACCATCGCTCGCCGGTGCGTCTCGGCATCCTCAAGGCGCTCGAGTATCTGCCGCGTACTCGGAGGCGAGGCGGGGTCGCTTGAAGTCGAGGGTGCCAAGAGCGGGGCGTCAGCGCGCGGTGCAAGCTGGCTGGTCGAGTCGCACATAGGCCGTACCTTTGCGCAGCCCGGCCGCGAGCTCGATGCGGCAGTAGTCGTGATCGATCAAGGTCACCAACTCGGGCACGCTCCGGAGAGACTGGTTCCCCATTCGAGCTGGTAAGTCCAGGATGAGCTTGGGCCTCGTTGCCTTCAGATCGGAAACCAACAAGCGGCGCGCGTCCCGCGCGACCCGCTCCGGGCGGGGCTGCGTCCAGAACGGGGGCACGGTGCCAACGACCAGAGTCGCGTACGTGAACCGTGCGGCGACATGACGGCGACAGGTGAGATACAAGTCAGCCTCGAAGCCCCAGACGTAGATGGGGTCTGCAGCGCCCGTGTGCTGGTTTATCAGCTCACACATCGGGTCCGGACGCGCCGCGCGCCAGCCGCCGGAACGTCGCTGGCTCACGAGCTCCTTCAGCCTCTGGTTCGCACCATACCCAGTCCATCCGACCATCATGGCGCCGAACACCAGGTAGCCCGATGCCCGGGCGACTACCCCACCCGTCGAACGCTCGAAGAGTGCGTGGGCTCGTAACCCCAGCAGCAGCGACAGGAATGGGTAGACGAGCATCTGGTAGGGAAACCAGAACCGTTTGGGGCTCGCGTATGCGACGTATGCAGCGGCCGTCGACAACGCCACGGTTACCTCCAGAGCGTGGGCGACGTAGCTCCTCGGAAGTCCTCGCGGGAACGGGTCCGCCTCGAACACCGGCCTGACCAATCCCAACGCAACGGCGCCGCACACGATGCCAAAGGGCCACGGGTTGGCGCGCACGTAGGTTCCGAACACCTCGCGGAACGGCGCGTCTGCGAACGGCTGCATGTAGACGTCGGCGTTGTAGGTGTAGAACCAGTACCAGAACGTGTGGAGCTCGCCGACGCGCCAGTAGCGAAGGACAATGGCGAGCCCGGGGATGGCGAACCCCAGCAGGAGGGCGGCAATCTGCGTCCCACGCTCACGACGCGTGAGCCCTGCCTCTACGAGCGACGCGATGGCAACCCACGCGATCAGCGGGGCAAACAGCGGGAACGCCGTCTGCTTGGTGAAGCCCCCCAGCGCGGAAAGACAACCGGCGACGCCGAGCCACAGCAGACGCCGGCGTCCAGGTTCGGCTCGCAACATCCCACAGGCCGTCGCCAGGATCGCCAGCACGGCGAAGCACCCGGCCAGCGGCTCCCCGTTGACCCCCGAGGACGCGCCGGGGTCGAGAGTCACGACGAGGTAGGCGTACAGGAGCGCCCCGATCGCTCCGGCCAGAGGCGCACGCGCGACGAGTCCGATGCCCGTCAGACCAGCCACCGTGACCAAGCAGTTCAGGAACATGAGCCACCGGCCGCCCGTCCACTCGAAGCGCCCGAACGTGGCCTGCGCTAGCGCGGCGAGCCAGTAGAGCAGCGGCCCCCGGTGACTTGCCCCGTCCACGTACGGGAGCCACCGCCCATCGAGCAGTCGTTCTCCCAGCGCGAGGGTGTAGCCGTCGTCGCTCCCAATCGGACCTGGTGCCCGCAGGAAGAAGTAGTGAAACGAGATCAGTATCGCGACAGCTGCGATGACGGGCGCCAAGGCAGCGATCAGCGGCAAGCGATGGGCAATACGCATGGCGACCCCAAACGAAGGCAGTACGGGTCGCGACTAGAGCACACCTATGGCCACGCGAGAACTGGGTGGCGAGCAGCTGACGCATCTACGCAATCATTGGGAGACCATCAGTTGTCCGTCGCGAAGGCGACGCAGTTGATGCTCATGACGTTCGCGAGATCCTGTGGCAAGAGGTCCGAAATGTCTCTGGGATTGTAGGCGTCCCTGGAACCAGTGCCGCCGATCACGGGAAAGCCGTCGAATGCAGGGTTGCAGTTCTGATCCGGAGGACGTTCGGGCTCGTGGCACGAGCCGTCTACCCCGTAACCGGTCGGCATGGACTGCATCGCCGTGATGAGACTTCCCGCGGTGTGGTCGACGTTGTCCCACCCGCCGTCGGTGCTGGTGTCGATGAGATCCCACATGAAGCGCGTCACTTGCACTTTGTTGCGCCAACCCCACAGCGCGTTGTAGCCCGATGTGCATTTCCCATCGCCACCGGTCGCGCACCCGTTGCAACCTTGGGCTGGGTCGAGTCGCTTGCACGCTGCGCTCGACACGATCCACCGATCGCCAACGGCGATGAACTCGCCCCCGGTGCAAGCTTGGACCCGGTCTGGAGTACTGCGTGACTGCGTGACTGCGTCATTGTCCCTCCGGCCGGCCAGGCAAGGAGCCTGGGTCCCAACGCCGTCAAGTGCGCTCCGTCGAGCGCCGTCCGCATATTTCAAAGATTGACGCTATGTGCGTATGATTGTAATGTTCCGGACTTGGCTCACCCGGAGGTTTCGCCCAGGAGTCTCGTGCTCGACCTGCTGCGTGCGGCGGCGCCGACGACCATCCCCATTCGCGTGCTGGTGCTGGCGGGCGCGCCCTTCGGGCTGAGCGACAACGCCGTGCGCGTCGCGACGACGCGACTGCTCGCCGCGGGTAAGGTCGAGAGCGACGAGCGCGGACGGTACCGACTGGCCAGCGACACCGACGCGCTCACGCATCACGTCGAGCGCTGGCGCTCGGGCGAGGCGCAGCGACGACCGTGGAGCGGACAGTGGCTCGCGGTGTGGATGCCCAAGGGCACGCTGCGGGCCGAGCGTCGACGCTCGCTGCGCGCGCTATCCCTGCTGGGCTTTCGGGAGGGGCTCGCGGGGCTCTGGGTCCGTCCCGACAATCTCGCCCGCAGTCGCGACGAGCTCGAGTCAGACTTGCAGGGCTTGGGTCTCGACGCCCACGCCGAGCTCTTCGCGGCCTCGAGCTTGAGCGCGTCGCTGGCGCAGAGCTTCGCGACGCGGCTCTACGATCTCCGAGCCCTAGACGCGAGCTACGACCGTACGCTGCGTGGGCTGTCCGCGAGCTTGAACCGCGTGCGCGACAAGCCGCTCGAGCGCGCGTTGGTCGAGACCTTCGTGAAGGGAGGTCGCGCCATCCGCGTGCTGGCGACGGATCCCTGGCTGCCCACCGAGCTCCTGCCCGCCGACCGCCGGCGAGAGCTGTGGGAGACGATGATCACCTACGACGCCGTTGGACGCGAGCTGTGGGCTCGAGCCCTGGCGGCGACCCCGATGGAGGGCGCTCCCGCCCACCTGTCGGCGATGGCCAGAGCGAGCTGAGATGTCCACCACCACGAGATACCTGTCCGACGCCCAGCTCGCCGAGCTTCGTCGATTGTCCCCGCTCAGGGGTCTTGGCTCCTTCGCCTTCACCTGGGCGCTCATCGCCTCGAGCTTTGTGCTGTACTGCCGGTGGCCAGGTGTCCTGACGTTCCTGGTCATGTGGGTCGTGGTCAGCACGCGTCATTTGGCGCTGGCCATCTTGATGCACGAGGCGGCCCACTGCTTGGTGCTGCGGAGCAAGCGCGCCAACGAGCTGGTCGGCAACTGGCTCGCGGCCTATCCCACGATGGTCAAGACCGAGGTGTATCGCGCCTATCACCTGGTGCATCACCGGGAGACCTGGACCGACGCGGATCCGGATCTCGAGCTCGCCAAGCCGTTCCCCATCACGCGCAGCAGCTTCTGGCGCAAGGTCCTGCGGGACCTGACCGGGCAGACGGGTTGGCAACGCTACCGCATGCTCGCGAGGCTGAGCTCGGGGCTGTCGCCGAAGGGCCAGGGCCTCGAAGGCAGGAGCCTTGGGTCTGTGCTTCGCGACTTCGTCGCTACCCAGCGGGGCTTCTTGATCACCAACGGCGCGATGCTCGCGGCGCTGACCGCCGCGGGCCACCCCGAGGCGTATCTTCTCGGTTGGGTGCTGCCCGCCTTCACGGGCTACTCGCTGGTGCTGCGCCTACGCAGCATCGCCGAGCACGCGGCCATCGACGACGCCGCCGATCCGCTGAGGAACACCCGCACTACCATCGCGTCGCTGCCGGAGCGGCTGTTCCTTGCGCCTCACAACGTCAATTTCCACCTCGAACACCACCTGTTCATGTTCGTGCCGCACTACCGACTACCCGCCGCGCACCGCATGCTGCTGAAGGCGGGTGTGCTCGACGACGCCGAGATCGCGAGCGGCTATCTCGACGTGCTGCGCCGCGCGACGAGCAAGCCCGAGTCCGCCGAGTCAGCGGCGTGAGTCAACGCGGGGGGACTACCCTGGGTCTTTGACCACGAGTAGACGAAGCTCGGTCATGTCCTCGATGGCGTAGCGCACGCCTTCGCGCCCCAGGCCCGAGTCTTTCACTCCTCCGTAGGGCATGTTGTCGACTCTCCAAGACGGCACGTCGCCCACCACGACGCCGCCCACGTCCAGCACGTCCCAGGCCTGCATCGCGCGGGACATGGAGTCCGTGAACAGGCCCGCTTGCAGGCCGAAGCGGCTGTCGTTGACCTTCGCGAGCACGCCGTCGAAGTCGTCGAAGGGCTCGAGCAGCGCGACCGGGCCGAAGGCTTCCTCCCGCGAGACTTCTGCACTCGGCTCGACGTTCTCGAGCAAGGTTGCTTCGAGCATCGCGCCGTCGCGCCTACCGCCGGCGAGCACGACGGCGCCGCCCGCCACCGCGGCCTCGATCCAGTCGTGGAGGCGCTTGGCCTCGCTGACGGAGATCATGGGGCCGATGAAGGTGGCTTCGTCGCGCGGGTCGCCCGCCACCAGCGCCTTCACGGCAGCGACCAGGCGCTCTTTCAGCGCCGGGTACAGGGAGCGGTGAACGTAGATGCGCTGCACGCCGATGCAGCTTTGTCCCGACTGGTAGTAGGCGCCGAAGCACAGGCGCTCGACGACGTGGTCGAGGCGACTGCCCTGGTCGGCGTCGACCACGCAGGCAGCATTGCCACCGAGCTCGAGCACGACCTTCTTCTTGCCGGCGCGCGCCTTGAGATCCCAGCCTACCTCCGGCGAGCCCGTGAAGGACAAAAGCTTGAAGCGCGGGTCAGTCGTGAACAGCTCGGCGCCATCGCGCCGGCAAGGCAGCACGGAGCATGCGCCTTGGGGCAGGTCCGTCTCCGCCAAAACCTCCGCGATGATGAGGGCACCGATGGGCGTGCGGCTGGCGGGCTTCAGGACGAAGGGGCATCCGGCGGCGATCGCAGGGGCTACCTTGTGGGCGGCGAGGTTCAGCGGGAAGTTGAAGGGCGAGATGAACGAGCACGGCCCGATGGGCACACGGCGCGTGAACCCGCGATAGCCCTGGGCGCGCGCCGAGATCTCCAAGTTCATCACCTCCCCCGAGATGCGCAGAGCCTCCTCGGCGGCGACCTTGAAGGTGTCGATCAGCCGGGCGACCTCCCCGCGGGCGTCCTTGATGGGCTTGCCCGCCTCGATGCACAAGCTGAGGGCCAGCTCGTCTTCGCGCTCGCGGAACCGGCGCACGCAGTGCTGCAGCACCGCGCTCCGCTGGTACGGACGAAAGCGAGCCATGGGCTCGCTGGCGCGGGTCGCGGCGGCGATCGCGCGATCGATGTCCGTCTCGTCGGCCATGGCCACGCGGGCCCTCACCTCCCCGCTGTACTTGTCGGTGACTTCCAGGTCCGTGTTGGGCATCTCGGGGGCGCCCGCGAGATAGAATGGATACTTCGGCGCTAGCATCTCTGGTCTCCCTCGGGGCTCGTGCAACGGGGCACGCTACAGCGCCCCGCTCAGCTCCCGAATCTCCTCGTTCAGGATGCGGTGGTCGTCGGAGTAGTCCACGGCCACGTCGATCAGGTGGACTCCGGGAGAGTCCAGACATTCGCGCAGGGAGGTCGCCAACGCGGGCACGGACTCGGGCCGGTGCCCGTGGGCGCCGTACGCCTCGGCATAGCGAACGAAGTCCGGGTTACCGAAGCTCATGCCGTAGTCGGGCAGCTCCATCGAGCGCTGCTTCCAGCGGATCATTCCGTACGCGTCATCGCGCAGCACCAGGACCGTCAGGTTCATGTTCAGGCGCACCGCGGTCTCCAACTCCTGCGAGTTCATCATGAAGCCGCCGTCCCCGACCACGGCCAGCACCTTGCGCTGCGGGTGTACCAGGTGAACTGCCATGGCGCTGGGCAGTCCCGCACCCATGGTGCCGAGGGCGTTGTCGAGCAGCACCGTGTTGCGCTCCCGTGCTCGGTATTGGCGCGCGAACCACAGCTTGTACAGGCCGTTGTCGAGGGCGAGGATGCCATCGTCCGGCAACGCGCGTCGAACCTCCGCCACCAGGCGCGACGGCCGCACCGGAAAGCTGGCGTCGTGCTCGTACTTCTTCAGGTGTAGGTCGAGGGCAGCCCGCACGCGGTCGAAGAACGCGAAGTCCCAGGTCGCCTTGCGGTCCAGCGCCTCCTTCAGCCGCCAGATGCTGTTGGCGATGTCCCCGACCACCTCGATCTGCGGGAAGTAGACCGCGTCCACCCCCGCGCTCATGAAGCCCACGTGTATCACCGTCCGCTCGCTGCCGGCGTGCATGAAGAACGGCGGCTTCTCGACGACGTCGTGTCCGACGTTGATGACACAGTCCGACACGTCGATGGCTCGGTGCACGAAATCCCCCGTGGAGAGCGCGGCGTTGCCCAACCACAGCGGATGCGTCTCATCGAGCACGCCCTTGCCCATTTGAGTGCTGAAGAACGGGATACCCGTCTTCTCGACGAACTGCCGCAACATCTTGGAGGTGAGCTTGCGGTTCGCGCCGGCCCCGACCATCAACAGCGGACGACGACTCGAAGCAATTGCGTGCAGAGCACGAGTGATGGCCTTGTCGTCGGCGACGGGGCGTCGCGTCGCCGTCAGCGGGAGGAGCTGGGCGTCGGTCTCGTCTCGGGCGATGTCTTCGGGAAGCTCGAGGTGCGTTGCTCCCGGTCGCTCTTCCTCGGCGACTCGGATCGCCTCGCGCACCCGCGAAGGTATGGACGCCGCGGTCACGATCTGACGGGTGTACTTGGTCAGGGGGCGCATCATGTCGACCACGTCGACGATCTGAAAGTGCCCCTGCTTGCTGGTCTTGATCGGCTTCTGTCCCGTGATCATCAGCATGGGCATGGCCCCGAGCTGGGCGTAGGCCGCGGCGGTGACCAGGTTGGTGGCGCCGGGACCCAGAGTCGCCAGGCACACCCCCGCCTTGCCCGTCAGGCGCCCATGGGTCGCGGCCATGAAGCCGGCCGGCTGCTCGTGGCGGGTGAGGACGACCCGCAGACCCGCCCGCCGGATCGCCTCGAGCAGGTCGAGGTTCTCTTCGCCGGGGAGCGCAAAGATGCACTCGACCCCCTCGGCCACCAGCGCCTGAACGAACAATTCCGCGGCCTTCATCGTCTTTGGTCTGACCCGCTGCCGACGGGTGACGGAGTCACCCTCCTCGGCGTAACCGTACTTGCGGCGACTCCTGAGTGCCTAGGGCCGAATCGCAGGAGCGCCATGGCACGAAGCGGGGCCATTCCCGAGAGGTCCACCCTGGTCTAGGCTGAGCGGATGGAGCGGGCGGCACTAGGCGTGTTTTTCTGGCTGGTATGCGCGTGCAGCAGCGGCGGCGGCGGCGCCGGTGGCGCCAGCGACGCGGGACTCGACGCTGCGGGCGGCTCGGGCGGCGCCACCCCGGACTCGGGGGGCGCGTCCGGCTCGGGCGGCGCGTCGGGCGCGGGCGGCGCGGTCGGCAACCCCGTGGTCGAGTTCGAGACCTCCCTCGGCACGATGGCCATCGAGCTCGATCCGGAGCGCCTGCCCGTGACGACTGCGAACTTCCTGTCCTACGTGGACGAGGGCTTCTACTCCGGCACCATCTTTCATCGCGTGATCCCCGGCTTCGTGATCCAGGGCGGCGGCTTTCAGTCGGGCTTGGTCCCCAAAGCCACGAAGCCTCCCATCGCCCTCGAGATCCATCCCGAGGTCAAGCACGGCTACGGCGCGATCTCGATGGCGCGCACGTCCCTACCCGACAGCGCGACCAGTCAGTTCTTCTTGGTGAACAATCCCGCGGGGGCGCCTGGCCTGGACGGAGACTACGCCGCGTTCGGCAGCCTGATCGAAGGCTCGGCGGTCCTCGACGCGATCAGCGCCGTGCCGACCACCACTCAGGGCACCTACCAAGACGTGCCCGTGACCGAGGTGGTGGTGCTCAGCGCTCAGCGTCGCTGAGTCCATTCCCGCCAACCGGCGCCTTGTACGGCTTCGCGGGCGGGCCACAGGGCACGGGCTTGCGGCACGCAGTGCGGACTTGCTCCTCGCTCATGCCCGAGCGCTCGCGCGGGTACCAGTGCGCGGGAGTGTAGGTGAGCCGGCTCGCGCCCGCGGTTGGCTCCCAGTTGATGAAGGGAGCGGCGTAGAAGCAGCCCTCGGGCGGTGTGACCCAGCCCCCTGGTGCCCACTCCCAGCGTCGGCCGAGCCAGTCCCAGTGACCGTCCAGCCACACGCAGGCACCGCCGGGATCCCGAGGGATCGACTCGGCGACCGCGGGAGGCGGCGGATAGTCGACGTAGGTCGGCGGCAGCACGCCCACGTGGGCGTCGCGCGGCGGCGCGCGAAGCTGGGAGCCACAGGCGAGCGCGCCGGCGAGCCCCGCGAGCAGGGCGCCTCTCAGACGACGAACCATGTCCCGAACGCCTCTCTGAGCCACGCACCGAACAGAGCATACTCCACGATCGCGAGCACCAAGAACGGACCGAAGGGCACGCGTGCTCGGCCGAGCCCCTCCTCCGGCGGGTTGAAGATGGGGTCTTGCTCGAGCTCGGCGCGCAGTCGCTCCTTCTCGTCGCCCTCGGCGGCGTCGAGCTCCGCGAGCATCTCTTCGCGCTCGCGCGTAACGGCCTCGGGCTCGTCGATGCGCCCGCGAGCCACGTACACCGCGACCGTGGCAACGGTCCCTTGTACCGAACCCGCGAGCAGCGCGAACACCGCGCCGGGCCAACCAAACCAAGCTCCGGCAAGTAGCATGAGCTTGGCGTCCCCGAGGCCCATGCCCGGATGTCCTCGCACCAATCGATACAGGAGATCGAACGGGACCCACACCAGCAGAAATCCGATGGCGCTGCCGATGGCGGCTCCACCGAGCGTCACGTCGTCGCGCCACACGGCGGTAGCCAGGCCGAGCGCCGCGCCCCCGAGGGTGATGGCGTCAGGCAAGATCATGTGTTCGAGATCGATGAACGCCGCCGCGATCAAGCCGAGCACCAGCGCGAGATAGAGTGCGAAGGTGCCGAGGGCCACCGTCCAGGCGCTCTCGGGTGACAGCGCGAGCACGCGTGTCTCGAGCACGGCCCAACCGGCACCGCCGCCGAGCGCTTCGATCAGCGGATAGCGCGCCGAGATGGGCGTCTTGCAGCAGCGCGCGCGCCCGCGCAAGAACAGCCAGCTGACCACGGGCAGGTTGTCCCAGGCGGCGATGGGCTTGCCGCAGCCGGGACAGCGCGAGCCCGGGAAGACCACGCTCTCGTCCCGCGGGACGCGATGAATGACGACGTTGAGAAAGCTCCCGAAGAACAGGCCCAGGGTCACTGCCAGCGTGACGAGGAAGGCGTAGGGGAAGTCCCCGAGGACTGGCACGCTCGGCAGGTTAGAGCGCGTGGGGCAATAGCGAAACCCCCTGCGTCAGCGGCCGAGCAGATCGCCGAGCTCCGCACAGGCCTCGGGGTGACCGCGGTTGCACGCCTTCTCGAAGACGGGGCGTGCGGCGCGAGGGTCCGGGGTCACCCCCTCGCCGTGCATCAGGGCCATGCCGTATTGGTAGCAGCCAGCGCTGGCGTCGAGTCGACACGCCGTGGCGTAGAACGCCAGCCCCACCTGCGCGTTCTTCGCGACGCTCACCCCGCGCAGGTGCATGGAGCCGATCCCAGTGCAACCCAGGGCGATCTCCGCGTCACAGCCCGAGCGATAGAGCTCCGCTGCGCGGGAGAGCTCGACGCTCGTGGCGCCGTCTTCGTCGAGCAGCGCGGCGAGGTTCACGCAGCCCATCGTGTAGCGCCCCTCGCACGCCCGCTCGAAGAGTGAGCGCGCCTTGGCGACGTCCTTGCTCACCTCGTGGCCGGCGTAGTGGAGGTTGCCCAGGGCGTTGCAGGAGACTGCAGCGCCCGCCGAGCACGCGCGCTCGTAGAGGCGCGCTGCTGCAGCGACGTCCACGGGCACGCCAGCGCCCGTCTCTTGCGCGAAGGCGAAGTTGTTGCAGCCCATGGGCAAACCTTGCTCGCAAGCCTTCTGGAACAGCTTCGCGCCGCGAACCGGGTCTTGGGCGACCCCGTCACCGTCCGCGTACAGTACCCCCAGGTCGTTGCAGCCGCGGGGAGAGCCGAGCTCGCACGCTCGCTCGTAGGCGCGCGCGGCCTCGCTCTTGTCGCGCTTGGGCGGGGCGTTCGGCTTCTGCGCCGGCTTGGCCGCTGCCGCGCTCTGCGGTGGGGCGCCAGGCTGCACACGCGCGCCGCAGCCCGTCGCGCCGAGGCACGCCGCGAGGCAACAGGCCCGAACACCCAGGCTCACGACGCGCCTCCTGGCGCTGGCCTGGCAGGCGCCGGTGCCTGCGCCGTGACGACCCCAGCGGCGCACCCCACGCCCATCGAGACCCAGCCGAGAAGCACCATCGCCAACCCCAACGCCCGCATCCGAAGCTCCAGGCACCAAGTATACACCAACGGCGGCGGTAGCCGCGCGGTGATCGACTACTTGCCACCGTCAGCGCAGCAGACCGAGGCGTCGATCGAGCTCGCCGCTTTCGTCGAGCGCGGCGAGCTCGGTGTAGCCGCCTATGGACTGCCCGTCGATGAAGAGCTGCGGCACCGTGTGCTGGCCCGTGGCCTCACGCAACCAGGCGCGCCGCGGCTGATCGCCGCCTACGTCGATGGAGTCGAACGCGACGCCCTTACGGCGCAGCAGCCACTCGGCTCGCAGACAGTAGCCGCAGAAGCGCGTGCGATACATCACCACTCTGGCCGACAATCCCCCGAATATACGACGATTTTCCGCGAGCGCCAGGGGCGCGCAGGCTTCGCTTCGAGCGCCGGGTGACCCGGGGTAGCGTCCATCGCGATGTCCGAGACCACCACGCTCTCCCTCGACCGCTACGCACCGGACGCCCGGGCCCTCGTCGCCGGCGCCCAGGCATTGGCCGACGAACGCAAGCACCCGGAGGTGCAGCCCCTCCACCTGCTCGTTCGGGCGCTCGAGCGTGACCCCGGCGTGGTGGCGGTGTTTCGAGCCGCCGGGGTGGACGTGGTCGAGCTGCAGTCCGCGACCGAGCGCGCCCTGGGCGCGATCCCCAAGTCCAACGAGTCGGCATACCTGTCCGCCGGCATGCTCGATCTGCTCGAGCGTGCTCAGCGCGAGGGTGAGCGGGACCGGTCCGAGGCGGTCAAGGTGGAGCACGTCCTCAACGCGCTCTCGCAAGAGATCCGGGGACCCGCGGGCGAGATCCTCGGCGCGCACCGAGTGGGCCCAGGCTCGCTTCGAGCGCACCTCGGCGCGCTTCACTCGGTCCCGCGGCAGCTGCGCCGGCGCGAGAGCCACGGAGTCACGACCGAGCGATACACCTACGACCTGGTGGAAGACGCGCGCCAAGGGCGACTGGATCCCGTGATTGGCCGCGACGGCGAGGTGCGGCGCCTGCTCACCATCCTGGAGCGACGGCAGAAGAGCCACCCGCTGCTGGTGGGCGAGCCGGGCGTCGGCAAGGGCGCCGTGATCGCCGCGCTGGCCCAGCGCATCGCCGCTGGCGACGTGCCCACGAGCCTGGCTGGAGTGCGCTTGCTCGAGCTCGACTCCGCGGCGTTGATCGCGGGCACGCGGCTGCGCAGCGACGTGGACGAGCGCGTGCGCAACCTGCTGGCGTCGTTCTCCGAGGGCGGACCGGCGATGCCCATCCTCGTGGCCCGCAGCGTCGAGCAGCTGTTCGCTCAAGGCCCGACGGGCTCCACCGTGGGGGATCTGCTCAAGAGCCCGCTGGCCCGGGGAGAGCTGCGCATGCTGGCGACCACCACGCCGGAGGGGCTGCGCAAGATCGCCGACAAGGACGCCGCGGTGCTGCGTTACTTCACGACGCTCCCGGTGGAGGAGCCCTCACCCGACGGCGCCATCGAGATCGTCCGCGGTATCGCCAGCCGCTACGAGGAGCGCCACCAAGTCGAGATCGGCGAGGGCGCGATCGTGGCGTCCGTACGCCTCGCGAAGCGCTACGTGCAAGATCGCTTCCTGCCGGACAGCGCCATCGATCTGATGGATGAGTCCGCGGCGGCCAAGCGGGTGAACACCGACGGCGTCTCTCCGGAGGCCGACGAAGCGATGCGCCGCCTCGAGTCGCTGAACGCGCAGATCCATTCGCTGAACCACTCCCAGGACCGAACGAGCCAGGTCGCGCGAGACAAGCTCGTCGCCGAAGCACAGCAGCTCGAGCCCAAGGTCGCCGAGCTGCGCTCCAAGATGGAGTCGCGCCGCGGCGCAGTAGCCGCGGTTCGCGCGCTGTCCCAGGAGCTCGACGCGGCGAACAAGGCGCGGGAAGCGGCTCGGGAGGGGAAAGACTTCGCGCGGCTAGGCGAGCTCGAACACGTGACCATCCCGGATCTCGAGAAGCGCTACAAAGCTGCGGAGGAGGCGGCGCGCAGCAGCGGGGCGCTCGAGCTGTCGCGGGAGGTGACCGAGGAGGACGTGGCCCAGACCCTCGCGGTCTGGACCGGGATCCCAGTCGCCAAGATGTTGGAGGGCGAAGCCGACAAGCTGCTCAAGATGGAGCAGCGCCTCGAGCAGCGGGTCGTGGGTCAAGACGACGCGGTCGGCGCCATGAGCCGCGCGGTGCGGCGGGGCCGGGTGGGGCTCAGGGATCCGGGCAAGCCCATCGGCTCCTTTCTGTTCTTGGGTCCGAGCGGCGTGGGCAAGACGGAGCTCGGCAAGGCGCTCGCGGAGTTCCTGTTCGACGATGAGCTCGCGCTCACCCGGCTGGACATGAGCGAGTTCATGGAGCGACACATGGCCCAGCGCTTGATCGGCGCACCACCCGGCTACGCCGACAGCGACCAAGGCGGCTTCCTGACGGAGGCCGTGCGGCGGCGCCCCTACTCGGTGCTTTTGTTCGACGAGGTGGAGAAGGCGCACCAGGACGTGTTCAACCTGCTGTTGCAGGTGCTCGACGACGGACGACTGACGGACGGGCGCGGACGCTTGGCGGACTTCTCGAACACCGTCGTGATCATGACCAGCAACATCGGCTCGCTGCGCATCCTGGAGTCCGACGCGAAGCTGTTCGACAGCGACGAGGGCCGCGAGGCGCTACGCGACGTGCTGCTCGACGAGCTGAGGCAGTTCTTCCGTCCCGAGTTCTTGAACCGCATCGACGACGTGGTCGTATTCCGCGCCCTCAGCAAGGAACACCTGCGGCTGATCGTGGACATTCAGCTCCGCAAGCTCGAGCGTCTGCTCGCGGACCGACGCATCAAGCTCGCGCTCGACGAAGCCGCCAAGACGCGGCTGGTGGATCTGGGCTACGACCCGCCGCTCGGCGCCAGGCCGCTGCGCCGCGCCATCCTCAGGGAGGTGCAGGATCCGCTGGCCGAAGCGCTGCTGAGCGGCTCCTATCCGGAGGGTGCCACGATCAACGTGACCGTCGAGGACGGCAAGTTTCGCTTCGAGAAGGCCTGACTTGCACAGGCGAGTTGACCTCGGCCGGTCTCGTGTCAGACCATGGCAGAGGCCATGTCGTCCACCATCAGCCGAAGGAAGGCCATGGGAGCGCTCGGAGCCGGTGCCACCGCGCTCGGCGTCGCTCCGGCCGTGAGCACCGCGGCCCCGGCCGCACCGAGCCTGCCGAGCCCGGCTGCGGGCGCAGCCAGCGCGTACCCTCTCATCGCCCCGCTCGTCGCCGGGAGCACGCTGGCTCGCTGGCAAGTCCTCGCGGTTCGCCCATCCGAAGATGGCGCGCTCATCCTGATCGCGAGTGCGGAGTCGGGCAGTGCGTTCCAGCTGGACGTGTGTCGTGCGGATCGCTCACTCGGCGCGCCGCAGGCGCCTGGCCGGAGCGAGCACTTCGATGTGTTCGTCTCCAACCTCGGCGACGGCTCCACGCCCACTCGAGAGGAGCAGGGACTGTGCGCGATGGCGCTGGCCGAGGTCATCCGCGCCAACGAGGCGCATCTGTCGCGGGACGGCTACGCGACCTTGCGCGAGCGACTCGACAGTCAGCGCGTGAGACGGCACGTCGACTGAGGAGCGCAAGGGGGATGCGGCGTATCGAGCTCGGCTTTCACTGCAACAACGCCTGCCGCTTCTGCGCGCCGGGCACGCTGCGCACGGAGCTTCCGCAGCACGAGCTCGCGGCGATCGAGCGAGAGGTGAGCTCCATCCAGACCGGGGACCGGGTGGCCTTCGTCGGCGGTGAGCCCACGCTGCTAGAGGGGCTGCCAGGCTGGGCCACCCTCGCGCGCGAGCGCGGCGCCTGGTCGGTGATGGTGCAGACCAACGGCAGGCGCCTGTCCGAAGCGGGCTACGCGCACTCGCTCGTCGCCGGCGGAGTGGACGTGCTCGACGTGTCGCTGCACGGCGCGAACGAAGCCATGCACGACTACCACACCACCATCGAAGGCAGCTTCCGCGAGACCGTCTTGGGTCTACGCCGCGCGCGGGCCGCGGGTCTCACCTTCGGCATCACTACCGTGGTCACCCGCTCGAACTATCGACATCTGCCGGAGATCGTGCACGTCGCGCACACCCTCGGCGCACGCGCGATCCACCTGGCGCTGGTGGAGGCGGTCGGGGACGCGGCGCGCTGCGCCGATCAGCTCGTGCCGCCGCGGGAGCTGGCCGAGCCGTTCCTCGCCCGCGCGAGCGCGCGGGCCCGCTCTCTGGGGTTGGTGGCGGTGCTGGGGGGAGATCTGGCGCAGACCGGCGCGCCGCGAACCTTCGCGGGACGCGGGCGGGCCGAGGAGCCCGTCGGGGGCGAGCGCCGGCACCTGCCCGTCGCGCCGCCGTCGGGTGAGTAGCGGCGCCGTGCCCGCGCCGCCCCGTCAGAAAGGCAGCTCCGTGACGTAGTCCGCGAGCAAGACCAGGTCCACGAAGGCGTACAGGGCGAGCAAGACGAGCGGCAGCGCCACCATCAGGCCGAGCTCGACTGCGGTAGGGCGCTTGCGCACCGGAGGCTCCGCGAGCTTCGCCTCGAGCAGCGGCGTGGTTGGCGAGAGCACCCCGGGCTCGCGCAGCAGTTGCTTGCGCAGCAGCGACGGCCCGTCGAACGCGAGCCAGAAGGGCTCTTGCTTCGCGTCCGCACCGGCGCGGGCGAACGCCTTCTCGGGGATACGCGAGGTGGTACGGCAGTACTGGCACACCGCCAGGCGAGTGCCCGGGTTCATGCCGATGGCCGCGCCGCAGCCTGGGCACTCGAGGGTGACCGCCTCCGGGTGGGCAGCGTCGCACTGCACCCGCGTGGGCTTGAACTCGGTGCTGTGCTCCGAGGCGATCACCGCGCGCAGCCCGGCGCACAAGCCGGGCGCTTCGATGGGCATCGCGAACTGATCGCGGGTGCCGCAGCGCGGACAGGTGGTGTGTACCTGACCGGGCCCTTGGCGCTGCACCACGAGCGGGACCGAGCACGCCTGACACTGGGGCTCTCGCAGGCGTGCGTCGATGCGCAGGGAGGTGGGAAACTGCATCCCCCGCTCGCTGACCATGCCAGACTGCACGTCTTCGGCGGAGGTCTTGCCCTTCATCGGGTTCTCGCGCGCGATCGACAGCCAGGCGTGGGGCTCGCGGCTCTCCGCGTGCGCCGCGCCCAGGTCCCCGAGGGCGTGGGCGTGGTCCAGCGCTCGCGTCCAGGAGGCGCGCGCGAACGCTTGATCGAGCCCGCAGTACAGGCAGCGCACGGAGCCGTCCAAGTCCAGGTAGTTGATGGGAGACAGCCGGCCGCAAGCCCGACACTGAAACTCGCACTGCACCTCGACCCAATACACGGGAGGCAGTCTAGAACATCGCGCAGGCCCGCGCGACAACTGCTACCGTGCGGCCACCGGTCATGGGCAAGCTCATCGACGTCGGCGACAACGCTTTCGGGTTCATCGCCATCGGCCAGTTCGCGACGGGCTTCTTCGCGCTGGGGCAGATCGCCACCGGGGTCATCGCCATCGGCCAGGTCGCGCGGGGGTTCTTCGTCATCGGGCAGGTGGGCTTCGGCCTCTTGAGCCTGGGAATGGCATCCGGCGGGCTCGTGTACTCCATCGGCATGGTGGGTGTCGGGGGGAGAGGTCTCGGGCTGATCATCCCGATGCTGCCGCGGCTACGCGAGTTGAGGCAGCTCCCGCCTCAGACGCCCTTCGAGCGCATCGCGCGCGGGGACGCCGAGGACGGCTGGGTAGAGGCCGTCGTGCGCGAGGGGCAGGGCCGGCAGTTTCGCCTGGAGATCCCCGGCGCGCGCACGACCGTCAAGATCGACGCTCACCTCCGTCACGAGCTGTCGAAGCTGGATGGCCGGCGCGTGCTCACGCGCATCAGGCGTTCGGACGGCGCGCTGGTAGCCAGACAAATGATGCCATTGCCGCCGGCGCGCATCGGTCAGTCCCGCTGGTGGGTGATCTGGGCGGCGCAGCTGAGCCTCTTGGCGATCGTCACGTTGGTCTTCTGGTTCGTCGTGGCCCGGCCCGTGCTGAGCGCCATGGTTCGCCTGCTGACGTGAGGGCTGACCTCGGGACCGCGCGCTGTGCTATGACAGGGCCCCGGCGCGAGGCGCCGGGGGACGCGTGAGGAAGAAGTGGCCAAGCTCGACTCCGAAACCACGCCCGAGGGCCTCGTGCTCTCTTTCGACGAGGCGCTCTATCCCAAAGACGCCATCTATGGAGCAGCGTACGTCTTCATCGACCGATGCTACGTGCTCCTGGACCGGCCCGTGCCTGGTCGGATCTCCGTTCGCCTGACGCCCAAGGACGGTGTCCCGAGCTCGGCGGCCGCCCTCGCGGGGGAGTTCGAGAACGAGCTCCTCGGGCAGGCCTGGCGCCGCCTGATCGTGGACGAGAATCGCAGGCTGATCGAAGAGGTCACGACTCAGGCGCTGTCCGGCGCCGCGGGGCCGCCCGGGCTCGACGAGCTCTTGGCCATGGACATCGACGAGAGCACGGCCTTCGACGATCCGCTCGGCATCGCGATGAGCTGGGAAGACAAGTACAAGAAGAAGAAGCAGTCCGCCGAGTCCGCTGCGAGCTCCGAGGACGACTCCGACGCGGAGAAGCCCGAGTGACGGAGCTCCGCTTCGCCAAAGACTTGTACTCGGGTGAGGCCATCGACGCCGCGGTCAAGGCGTACGCCGAGGTGTGCAGCGCCACGCTGAGCGCGACGGACGACTACTGGTGCGTGGTCATCACGGAGCCCGTCGGCGTGTCCGAAGCGCTGATCGCGAGTGAGCTCGGCAACTACGCTCTGGGGCTGACGATCGAGGACCGGGGCGTCACGACCCCGTGAGCACGCTCCGCTCGAACTCGTTTCATTTCGTGCCCCGCCGGGACGTCCCTCGCGCCCCGGATGCCAGCTGCCCGCTGGTGAGCGACGAGCCCGCGCGCCAGGTGGCGCGGCCGGAGCTGGCGCTCTGGCTGCGGCTGCGGGATCGCATGCGGCTGTTCGAGACCGACACCGCTGACTTCGAGCCCAGAGAGGTCGAACGCGTCAGGCGCGTGAGTGGGCAGCTGTATCTGGACGTGTCGCGCAAGGTTGCGCACGACGACTTCGCTCGGGATCTGCGCAAGGTCACCGGCGCGAAGGAGTGCCTCGAGTGCGCGGTTCGCGGCGACTGCGCCGGTCGAGTCGTGCCGCTCCGGGATGACGTGTTCACGCGCGACGACGCACGCGTGCTCGAGCTCCTCGCCAACCTGACGGGCACCGTGCTCGACGTGGGCGCGGGGGAGGCTCCCTACTACGCCGCGCTCGCGCCTCGCGCCTCACGCGGCGAGCTGCGCTACCTGGCGCTGGAGCCGGACGCCGAGCGGGCTAGGCTCCTGCTGCGCCGCATCCCGTCGGCGGTGCGACTCGACTCGCTGCAGGAGCTCACCGAGGTCCTGGACCACGCGCTGCTCCTGCGCAGCTACAACCACCTGACGGACGCCGGGGCCCTGCTCGAGCAGGTGGTCGCGCGGCTCCGTCCGGGTGGCACCCTGCTGCTGGTGGACAACGAGGCCTACGGAGTGATCCGCTCTGCCGCCGCCGCCAGGGCTGCCGAGCGGGGCCCAGCGCGCTTCGAGCACGCCCACAATGCCGGCGCCGCCGAGGTCGCCGCCCAGCTCGCTCGTTTTCCGCTCTCTCTGCTCGACCGCCGCGACGTCTCCCCGCACACTAGCAACCAGTGGTTGCTTCACTATCGACGGGACAGCACGTGACCGACGCGGAGGGCGCCGAGACGCTGGCGGACGCTCTGCAGAAGGTGGAGGTCCACGAGAGCGCAGCCCATGAACAGCGCAACTGGGTACGGCTGACCTACGACTGCAACAATCACTGCATCTTCTGCCTCGACTCGCTCGCTCACGACGGACGCATCCGCGCCACCATGGACATCAAGGCGCAGATCATCTCCGGGCGAAAGCAGGGCGCGACGCGGCTGATCCTGTCCGGCGGCGAGCCCACGATGCACCCGAACTTCTTGGACTTCGTGAAGCTGGGCAGTCGGGCCGGCTATCGCAAGGTTCAGACCGTGACCAATGGTCGCATGTTCGCATACCCAGAGTTCCTCAGTCAGGCGGCGGACAACGGGCTGCACGAGATCACCTTCAGCCTTCATGGTCACACGGCCAAGCTGCACGACACGCTGGTCGGGACCCAGGGCGCGTTCGAGCAGGAAGTGCGCGGTCTCCAGGCGGCGCTGGCCAGCGGTCGCTTCATCGTGAACGTGGACATCGTCATCAACAAGATGAACGTCGCTCACTTGCCGGACATGCTCGAGACGTTCATCGGGTGGGGCGTGAGAGAGTTCGACCTCTTGCACATCATTCCGTTTGGCACGGCCTGGGGGTCGGCGCGCAAGGCGCTGTTCTACGATCTCGAGGGCAACGAGGATGCCCTGCGCCGGGCGTTCGAGTACGCGCGGCGCCCGGACGTCCACGTCTGGCTCAACCGCTTTCCGCCCCCCTTCACCGAGGGCTTCGAAGATCTGATCCAGGACCCCTACAAGATGAACGACGAGGTCCGGGGGCGGCGCGAGGAGCTCGACGCCTGGACCAAGACGGGCGAGCCACTGCGCTGTCGCGAGCCCGAGCGCTGCCACTACTGTTACCTGAAGCCCTACTGCGATGGCCTGGAGGCAGCGCTGACCGAGCGGGCGCGGACGCAGGTGGATCTGCTCCGGGTCGTGGCGCCTGGGCCAGCCCTCGACACCCTGCCCGAGGCGACGGTCGCCCACGTCGTCGCGCCGGATCTCGCGGCCGCGCTCCCGCTCCTGCGCGGCGTTCGGGCCGAGGGCTTCTGGCTGTCGCTCGAGGATTGGGCTGGCGTCGACGCGACTTCGGCGGGTGAGCGCGTACGCCGCGTGCTGGTGACCACGGGCGAGGCGTTGCTCGCGCTCCGTGAGCGCTTGCCGAACGCCGAGCTGTGCGCGGTGCTCAACCGCAGCACCGCGTCCGTGCTCGGGCAGCTCCCGCCGACGCGACTCGTGGTGACCCTGCCGACGTACGATCGGGTGACGGACAACCACAAGCACGACGTCGACGTGCGCGCCACCCTCGCCGAGCTGCCGCCGGAGGTGCGCACCTTCGACGTGCCGCCGTGTCTCGGCGGTCGCGAGCCAGAGCGCCACGAGCGGGTCTTGGACACCGCGCGGCTCGGCCACGACGGCCGGGTGGAGGTGCGCGCCTACACGGCTCGCTTCGTGGAGCACGGCTATCGCACCAAGAGCCGGCGCTGCGCGACGTGCGCGTACGACGTCTCCTGCCCGGGGGTACACTTGAACTTCGTCCGCGCCCACGGCTACGCGCCCCTCGAGCCGCTCGGCCAGGTGTTCCGCTCGCGTTCGGGATAGTGATAACCTGCGCGCCATGACGGAGGTCGTGGACGAGTGGGAGTTCTATCCGTGCCGCGTGGATGACGCCCCGGCGTCGATCTTCCTGAACTTCGCCTATCGAACCTCGCGGCCAGCGGGGCTCGACACGCTGTACTACGCCGGGCTGCAGATCCTGGACGCGGCGGACCACGGCATGGGCTCCGAAGCGGACGCGAAGCTGCTCTGGGAGCTCGAAGAGCGGATCACCGACGCCGCCGCCAGCGTTGGTCTGTGCTTCGTGGGGCGCCTGCGCAACCACGGCGACTGGCAGCTCACGTTCTATGGGCCAAAGGAGCGGGAAGCGGAGCTCGAGCAGCGGGTCGTCGAGGCTCTGGCAGACACCGACCGCGGCTACCGCGTGGGCAGCAAGCCCGACGAGGACTGGAGCTACTACGAGGACTTCCTGCTGCCAGATGCGGAGCGCTGGCAGTGGATCATGGACAGGAGAGTCGTGGCTCAGCTGCGCGAGGCGGGCGATGACCACTCGGTGCCGCGCCCGGTGGACCACTTCGTTCACTTCGCGGATGCACGCCGCCGTGAGGCGTTCTTGAGCGCGGCGCGCGCGCTCGGCTTCGACGCCCAGGAGGGCGCCACGGACGACGGCGCCGCGCTGCCCTACGGCGCAGCGCTCGTGCGCAAAGACAAGGTCGAGCTCGACGCCATCCACGAGGTGGTCATGACGGTGCTCGAGCTGGCAGAGGAGCACGGGGGCGAGTACGACGGCTGGGGCGCACCCATCGTCAAGCCCTGACGGACCTGCGCCGGCGCGACCCCAAGAGCGCCGCCAGCGCGAGCCCCAGCCAGAGCGGCCTCGAGGACGAGGGGCGACCCGGGCCGACCGCACAGAAGCAGCTCGCGTCGTCGGCACCTGCGATCGGGTCGTCGTCGATGCTCGTCAGGTAGGCGAGCAGCTGGGCGCGCTCCTTCCTGGTCAACAACCGAACGGCGCCGTGGCGCTCCGAGCGCGCGGCGTGCTCGAGCACCTCCGTCAGCGTCTCGGCGCTCCCGTCATGGAAGTACGGCGCCGAGGTCCACAGCCCCTGCAGGCTCGGAACGTCCAGACCCGTGAGCTCCTCGCCCAGTCGCGCGCCGCTGCCCTCGCCGAGCGTGCCCACGTCGTGCAGAGCGAGCGTCAGGGATGACGAGGTGGTGCGCGGCCCCGCGTGGCAGCCGTCGCAGCCAAAGGCCTCGAACAGTCGACGCCCGGCGCGCGCCGCGTCCGTGGCTGTGCCGTCCGCCTGGCGATGCGGGCTCGGATAGGTGCGATCGAGGGACGCGACGTACAGCGCCAGCGCGTCGAGCTCCTCGTCCTTGCCCGCCTTGGACGCCCCGAGGGTGTCGGCGGTGAGCGCGAAGTCCGCGTCCGAGAGGAAGCCCGTGCCGTCGAAGGCGCCCCGGATGTCGTGCTCGAAGTCCTGAACCTCGTCGAAGTTGGCGCTCCAGTGCAGCAGCCCCTGCCCCGTGCCCGCCTTGCCGAGCAGCGAGATGGTGTTGCGCAGCCCCTCGCCGCGGTCCCAGAAGTCCCACACGCGGCCATCTTGCTCACCGTTCAAGTGACAGCTCGCGCACGACAAGTACTTGTCGCGCGCCATGCGGCGATCCGACGAGTCGTAGAAGATCTGCTTGCCCCGCAGCACCGCGGCGCCCAGAGGCTCGGTCTCCACCGTCTGGAGCTGTCGCAGGAGCGTCGCCTGGTTGGCCCCGCCCTGCACGATGGCTGACACGTCGAGCACCGAGACGCTGCGCGACAGGAACGAGTGAACGTAGAGCGTGGTGCCGTCCGTCGACAACACGACTCCGTCGGGAGCGCTGCCGATACCCTCGATGGAGGTGACCAGGTCGCCGTCGTAGGCGTCGAGCACCTCCACGGTGTTCGAGCCTTCGGTGGCGACGAAGGCCAAGTCCCCCAGGGGCGAGAGCGCGACGTCGGACGGCAGGTTCCGGTCGTTCAAGTCCACACGCAGCCCGAGGTCTTCCCCCCCGCTCAACAACAGCTGAGCGACGGTGGCGCGCACCGTGCTCTCGAAGTCGAGGGGGTTGCCGTCCTGGAAGAAGCCGCGCTCGGTGTTGTCCTTCTTGGCGGGCAGGAAGGCGCGAGTGCCGTCGGGCGAGATCACGGGGGAGCGGAGGTAGTTGAGCACGCCACGCCCGCTCGCCTCGCTGTCCGGACCGAGATCCATCTCGAGCTCTTCTACCCGGTCGACGGCGAAGTCCACCGCGCTCACGACCCGCACCTCGGCGTGACCGCTCGGGGACACGTGGCGTGACACGAGCACCTGCGCGCCGTCCGCGGTGACGGCGAGCCCACGAGGCAGC
This sequence comes from Polyangiaceae bacterium, assembly GCA_019637295.1. GTDB lineage: Bacteria > Myxococcota_A > Polyangia > Polyangiales > Polyangiaceae > JACKEA01. The sequence continues at coordinate 865,149 of JAHBVX010000001.1, read as the reverse complement.
GGGCCGATGTCGAGCGAGCGGCGCCGGGCGCCGGTGATCGGATCGAGCTCGAGCAGCTTGCCAGTGGCGTACAGCGTGACGTACGCGGCGCTGCCATCCGGCGCGAACGCGAGACCCGCCGGGCGAGTGCCGCGACCGAGGGCGATGGTCTCCACCACGGCGTCGCCGGAGACGATGCTCAAGGTCGAGGCGCGCTCGCTCACCACCCAGGTGCGGCCATCCGGCGCGAGCGCGACGGCGCGCGGCTCCTCGCCCACCGGGATCTCTCGCTCGAGCTGCCCTGAGGCGAGGTTCAGGCGACTGACGCTGCCCGAGTCGGGATTCGCGACCCAGAGCGCGCCGCCGCTCTCGTCGAGAGCGAGCACGCCGCTGCGCGTCGGGCGGCCGCTCGCGAGGGGCCGATGCGCGGTGTGCGCGAGAGAACAGGCGGTCAGGATGGCGCCGTCTTGCACGATACGCACCAAGACGGTGACATGCGCGGGCGCGTCATAGCTGTGCGAGACGCTCGCCCCGGCGCCGGTCTTGCCGCCGCCGAGCTCCCACTCGTACGCGAGGTTGCCCGTCGCCGGGGTCTTGGCCGTGAAGGTGACGCTCGCGCCCACGGGCGCGGGCCCGGTCGACTCGATGCTGCACAGGGGGTTGTCGATGGCGTTGCCCGTGGAGAACAAGCTGACGAACCCAGGGTCGACGGCGTTGCCCGCGACGTCACGTAGGCCGCCCTTGGCGAGCACCAGCTCGTAGGTGGTGTTGGGTTCGAGGGGCGCGAGCGGCGCGAAGGAGACGATGTTGGACTGGTAGCTGCGGATGCCGTCGACCGCTGGCCCGCCCACCTTGCGCAGGATCACCGTCGCCTCGTCCACGCTCGTGAAGTCGATCTGATCCGAGAACGCCAGCCCCACGCGACTGGTCAACGGTTGGCCGAGGGCGCCGGCCCTGGGCTCGACCCGCAGCACCGCGGGGGGCGTGAGGTCGGGCCCGGCTTGGTGGGGGACGATGCTCGTGCCCTTGCCGTGGTCGTCGCTGACGAACACCAGGTTGCCGAGCACCGTCGCGAAGTCCTCGTCGCGACCGGCCAGCTCGCTCGAGGCAGAGCCGACGATGGGGTACGGCGCGGGCTTGGTCAGGTCCACCTTGAAGTAGCGCTTGGACCCGCCGACGTGAGCGAACCCGTCTTGCACGGACAGGTAGCCACCCCGACCGTCGAAGGTGACGCTCTTGCCGGAATCGACGATCTTGGTCGTCGACGACACGTCCATGGTGATCAAGTTTCCCGCCGTGCCCGCGCCGAACAAGACATCACCGACCCAAATGCCGCTGTAGATCTTCTCCGACTCGATGCTGCGCGCGGACAGGAGCTGGGGGCGCGCGGGATCGGGGACGGCGACCATGGCGAAGCCGCCTTGGTCCATACCGAACAGCGCGAGCACGTTGCCCAGCGCGGTGACGGGACCGGTCTTGAACGTCCCCAGGCGACCGGGCGGCGTCGGGTTCTCCGCGCCCTCCGGCGGGGGCACGAGGAAGGCGTTCGCGGGGTCCCGCGCGTCCACCACGTACAGCCCGTTGCCGGAGCCGCCGACGAACACGTGCGTCCCTTGCCAGAAGGTCCACCAGGCGCCGGTGCCGTAGTCGCTGGCAGTGATACCCGGCAGCTTCAGGTAGCTCACCAGCTTCGGCTCCGTCACGTCGGTCCAGTCCCAGAACTGCACCCCGAGGCTCGCCTGCAGCACGACGTAGTCCCGGCCCTTGATGCGGGCGAAGCCGAAGCCGTGGGCCTCGCGAATGTCTTCCGTCTCGTCGTCGTCCTTGGCGTGCACGAGCACGGGCGCGCGCGGATCGCTCACGTCGAAGAACGCGAAGCCGCCGTCCCCTTCGCCCGAGTCCCGCGAGAAGACCACGACCAGGTAACCCTGGTGCATCATCACGGTGCCGTGCGCGCGGGGCGCGCCGGTGTCCTTGTCGATGCGGCCGATGACCGTGAACACCTCGTCCGCCGGGTAGGACACGTTGGGCAGCTGCGCGCCAGCGCTGGTGGCCAGCGCGCCGACCGCGACCATCAACTGGCCCAAGAGCTTCCGGTGCGGGTGACGTACCATCTGGCCTCCGCTCACCCCAGTCCTAGCACGACCCGCCGCTGACGCGGGAGCTGACGCGCGCTCGTGGCCGTGCCCATCGCCGAAGGGCAGGCCGCGCCCCCAGGCAGCCAAGAAGTGCTGCTCGTCGCGCTGGGTCCGAGCGTCGATCTGTTCGTGTTCCCTCCCGTGGAGTGAGGGCTTTGACAGGCCCGCGTCGGGCCGCAACACTTCCCGCGATGCGCGCGCTGCGATGGCTCGAGGTGAGCGCCGACTACCGCTGCAACAACCGGTGTCTCGGCTGCTTCTCCGCGCGGGACGACGGCCCGAGCCTGACCACGACGCAGATCGCCGACCAGCTCGCGCGGGCCAGGCAGCGCGGCGCTCGCTCGCTGTGGCTCGGCGGCGGTGAGCCCACGCTGCGCAAGGATCTGCTGGCGCTCGTCAAGCACGCGCGCAAGCTCGGCTTCGACCGCGTCCGCCTGCAGACCAACGGCATGCTGCTCTCGTACGCCGAGTTCACGGCGGCGCTGGTGAGCGCGGGCGTCACGGAGGTGAGCTTCTCCATCAAGGGCAGCAGCGCCGCGACCCATGATCGCCTGACCTCTACGCCGGGCTGCTACGCCTTGATGCTCGCGGGCGTGGCGCAGGTTCGCCGCCACGGGCTGCCCATGAGCGGCGACCTGTTGATCTACCGCAGCAACTTGTCCGAGCTCGTGGCGATGGTGCAGAGCCACTTCGCGCTCGGGCTCTCGCGCTTCGACGTCTGGATGTTCTCGGCCGCAGACTCGAACGACCCTGCCCTCGAGCAAGAGATGCCGCGCTACCGGGACGTGGCGTGTGAGGTCGCGCGGGCGCTCGAGCTCGGCTTGTCCGACGCTCACGATTTCATCACGTCGCTGCACACGCCGCCCTGCACGCTGCCGGCGTCGCTTCGGGGTTCGGCCTTCCTGGCTCGGGAGCTGGATCTGTGGGTCGTCGATCCCGGCGGTCACGGCTTCTTCCTGGAAGAGTCCGCGATCGAGGGCGGCGTGTTCCTGGAGCGCTGCAAGGGCTGCGAGCTCCGGGGGCGGTGCGGCGGCGCGCGCGGGATCTACCTGCGCGCGTTTGGTGACGACGAGCTCGTCCCGGTCTGCGCGGAGCCCTGAGCGCTTTGCCGCCCCCGGGGAAGCGCCGAGTGTTATAGCGGGCGCTGGTGACCGTCCTTCAGCGCTTCGATCCCATCGTCATCCCGTACTGCTCGTTTCACGTCGCGCTCCCGCTCGGGCCGGACGAGGTGCTGGCCAAGCTGCGGACGCTGGTGGCGCCCTCGGGCACGCCGCCGAGCGACACCATGCCCTTCCGCGGCGAGGTCGGCGACGAGGGGTTCATGCTCGAGGTGCGCTTGCCCACGTCCGGGCTCGCGCGCGGCATCAACCACGAGCGGTCCTTGGCGCTGTTCTGGGGTGCGGTGACCAAGACGGCCGAGGGTAGCGAGCTGCGCTTCGCGATGCGTCAGCCGATCCCCGCGTTTGCGCTGCTGGCGGCGGTGTGGTTCGGCTTTGTGTACACCATCGTGAACGGCTCTTCGCCAGCGCTGCTGATGACGCCACTCACGGGGCACGTCGTGCTGGTGTTCTTCTTCCGACTGACGATCCGTCAGCGCGCGCTCGGTCCGCTCTCGCAGGCGCTCGGCGTGAAGCTCTGAGGGTCGCGCGAGCTCAGAACGCGTAGTCCACCGTGTTGAGGGACTTGACCTTGTCGCGCCAGGTCACGGTGCGGATCTGCTCTTTGATGCAGCTCGCGAGCTTGTCGTCGCCCTTGGGACCGACGCTGACGTCCACGCCCACGGCGCGACCGTCCCAGATGGCGACGCGGATCGTTACCTTCTGGTTGGGCTTGGGCTTGCACGGCTCGTACAGCTTCATGTTCATGAGCGGGGTGCCGAGCGCGTCGGCGTCGAGGTTCTCTCGGGTGCCGCCCTGCTTGATCGCGGCGATCGCCTCCTCCACGCCTGCGTTTTCGGGGAACTCGGGCTCCGCCGCGCTGGGCTTGTCGGGCTCGGGCTCCGGCTCCCCCTCCGGCTCGGGCGCGATGTCCGGCTCGACCGGGAGCTCCGGCTCCGGCTCGGGCACCTTCGCCGGCTCCGCAGGGCCACCGCAGGCGGCGAGGCCGAGCGCCATCATCAACGAGCACGTCAGACAGGTCTTGCCCCTCATGGGGGTGAGCTTACCCCCAGCGCCAGGCGGTCGTCGAGGGCGCCTTGTCCGCGCCGAGCCACTCTGCGACAAGCGGCGGATGACCACGCTGCCTAGCACCCAGAACCCGGCCGACGGCTCCCCCCTCACGCCCGTGGAGGCCACGGACGTCGCGGCGCTGCCCAAGATGGTCGAGCGCGCCCGCGCGGCGCAGAAGCAGTGGTCGTCGCAGTCGCTTCCAGCGCGGGTCGAGGCGGCGCGGGCGTTGGCCCGAGCGTTGCTCGCGGGGCGCGAGGCCGCGACCGCGCTGCTGAGCGAGGAGACCGGGCGTGGCCCGACCGAGTGCCTGATGAGCGAGCTGGTAGGCGCGGTGGACTTCGCCGACGCCGCCGTCCGCGCGGCGAAGAAGGCACTCGCCCCGGAGCGGATCAAGTTGAGCGCCGTCAACTATCCGGGCAAGCGCGCGGTGGTCGAGCTGTTGCCGCGAGGCGTGATCGCGATCATCGCTCCCTGGAACTATCCCCTGGGCAACTTCATGAAGAGCCTGTTTCCGGCGCTGCTGTCGGGCAACGCGGTGATCCTGAAGCCGAGTGAGCACACCCCGCGCAGCGGCGCGTGGCTCGCCGAGATCGCGGGCCAGGTCTTCCCGAAGGATCTGGTGCAGGTCGTGCAAGGTGGCGGCGACGTCGCCTCCGCGCTGCTCGACGCCGAGATCGACGCCGTCGTGTTCACCGGCTCCGTCAGCACGGGTCGCAAGGTCGCCGTGCGCTGCGCGGAGAAGCTCATCCCCTGCTCGGTGGAGCTCGGCGGCAAAGACGCCGCCATCGTCCTCGGCGACGCGGATCTGGAGCGCACCTCGATGGGCGTCGCGCAGTGGGGCTTGCACAACGCTGGTCAGAACTGCGCGGCCATCGAGCGCGTGTACGTGGAGGAGTCCATCGCCGACGACTTCGTCGCGCGGCTCGGCAAAATCGCCGACGCCTTGCGGGTCGCGCCGGGTGACAGCCCCACGGAGCTGGGCCCGCTGCAGAACGAAGCGCAGCTGAAGATCGTCGAGGCGCACGTGGCCGACGCCCTCGAGCGCGGAGCGACGCTCGTCGCGGGCGGCAAGCCCACCGGCACCGGCCTCGGCTATCGTCCGACGGTGCTCGATCGCTGCACCCATCAGATGCGCGTCATGACCGAGGAGACCTTCGGGCCGGTGATCGCGATCCAGCGCGTGAAGGATGCCGACGAGGCCGTGCGCCTCGCCAACGACAGCCGCTACGGACTCAACGGCTCGGTGTGGACCCGCGACGTCGAGCGCGGTGAAGCGCTCGCTCGCCAGCTGGAGGTCGGCATCTCCTTGGTCAACAACCACGCCATCACGGGCATCCTGGCCGAGACGCCGTGGACCGGCGTGAAGGACACGGGCACCGGGGTCGCGTCGAGCCGGCACGCCTACTCCACCTTCACGCGACCCCACACGGTGTTCGTCGATCGCTCGAGCAAGCCGGACCCATGGTGGTTCCCCGCGAACGAAGATCTGGCGACCCTCGGCGACACGCTGGTCGCGCGCGCGAGCGGCTCCTTTGGCGCCTTGTTCAAGCTCGCCGGCCTCGCCGGCAAGCGCGTCAAGGCGATTCAAGAGCTGGCGCGGCGCGCGGCGACGAGCTGAACGGCGTCATTCAGCGCGGCACCGGCGGGACCACGACCTGATTGATGGGCACGATGTTCATGCCCGCGGGGTAGCCGTAGGACACGTTGCTGGTAAAGGACGCCGTGAGCGGCGTGCCCCAGCCCCAGACCGTGACCCCGAAGGGTGCGTCGCTCGACATCTCCCGCCGGCCCGTGGAGCAGCCGCCGACGGGCTGAAAGTCCCCGGTCATCAGATCGACGCGAGTCCACTCGTACTCGCCGATGGGTTGCCATCCCGTCAGCACGCCAGCGCAGTCGAGGTTGACGTCCGCGAAGGCGCCGCCCACCTTGCTGCGCACCACGACCAGGTTCGTCTCCGGGTAGGTCGGATCTGCGAAGAACACGTAGCGCGTCATGTACTGCTGGGGCGGCACCATCAACACGAAGTCCGGATCGCCATGGCCGTTCATCTCCGCGAGGAACGTGGAGCCGGTCATGAGCTGGAACAGCATGAACGGGTGCTGGTCGTCCTGACTGGCCACGACGAAGGGCTGACTGCCCTGAAACTCCACGACCTGGCCGCGAGCGAGGGTGGTCGGGCCGCCGGCGCCTCCGGTCCAGGTGAGCTGCGTGCCGTCGACCGCGCCGACGAGACGCCACACCGCGGGCTCGGTCTTGCGCTGCCGGTGCATGACCCCGACGTACTCGCTGCCCATGGCGCGCACCGGCGGGATCATCTGCTCGGCGTGATCCGCGTAGGACACCCCGACGGGCACGTTCACCTGCTTGTGCCCGGCCATCAGCCCGATGGGCTTGCTCGACGAGATCACGCTACCGGTGAGCTCCGCGTTCTGGGAGAACTGCGCCGTCTCGCCGGCGCTCAGGGTGAAGCTGAGCGGGACGTTCGCCTGGCCGCTCGGCAGCCCCCCACCACCGGTCACCGCCGCGACGGGCACGAGCGTGACCTCCGTGTCGTTCTCGACGGCGATGATGTTCATGCTGGGCGGCGCGATGCCCGCCTTGTACGCGTTGACGCCGATGTAGTTGGTGTCCCACGCGCTGGTCGGTATCAGCAGGGACGACCCCGTCACCGCGGCGTTGCCGCCGCCGTAGGGGCTGATCTGGTAGGCGACCACCGGCACGTCGGTGGTCACGTGGAAGGCCTTGCCGCGACCGGTACCGTTGACCATCGGGCCCGTCACCATGGCCGCCGGCACCGGGCAGTGCGCCTTCTCGGTGCCTTGCTTGCCGGCCAGGAACAGGATGGCCACCCCGCCGGGCGCGATGCCGCTGGTCACGCTCGTGGGCGTGAGCTGGAGCGCCGGGCCCGAGCCTTGCGGGATGTAGGCGTACTGATCGATGTCGATCGTCGCGCCGTCGAGCTTGACGTCGACCTTGGCGTGCGTATCCCAGGTGTTCGCGACGATCACCGCGAAGCACACCTGGTTGGCCTGCCAGAACGAGGACTCGGACATCTCCATGAAGGTGGGAAAGTACTCGCAGCCCACGGACTGCTTCGTCTTCTCCGCCACCTGACACGCGTTCGCGCAGGCTCCGGTCGTGGGATCACAGCCATCGGCGCCAGTGCAGGTCTGGACCACCTGACCGTGGCAGTTGAGCACCGAGTGGAAGTCCGACGAGCACGCCGGCGCGCAGCCATCGCTCGGGTGCGCGTCGAAGCTCACCTGCGCGTCGCCGCCGGCCCCTCCGCTGCTGCTAGCGTCGCCGCTCACGCCGCCCGTCGCGCCGAACGCTCCGAGTCCGCCACCCCCACCGCCCGGCCCGGCGCTCCCTCCCCCTGCGGAACACGCCGCCACGATGATGCCAGAGACGACGCCGACCTTCAGCACGGTGAGATATCGAGCCACCCGGGCAGGGTAGCGCCCTTCCGCGCGAGGGTCGACCGGCAGCCAGCGAGCGCTCAGCGACGGGGCAGCGCTTCGAGGGCTACCCCCGCGTCGAGGTACTTGCCGAGCTTGTGGCTCAGGTAGTCCCTCGCCTTGCCGCGCCAAAGCATGCCCGGGTCCTTGCCGCTGAAGCGGACCTTGCCAGACTCGACCACCACGCTGCCCTCGATGGTCACGACCAGGTACTTGCCGCTGATCACAGCGGTGTCGTCACCGGTCCAGCGCACCGTCAGACCGTGCTTGTTCTGCAGGTACTCTCCCAGCGCTGCGATGCGCGCGCGGGCGTCCTCCACGGTGAGGGAGTGCTTCTGCTCCAGTTCGAAGGCCATGGCCAGAGCATGAGCGCGACCGGAGCCCGAAGGCAACCGGAAGCGGAGCGACGATCGTCGCTGCTAGTCGCGCCGGCGCTTCCGCCAGGCAAACGGCGGGATGGCGATGCGCTGGTGGACCGTGCCATCCCACTCCGTCGCGACGCCGTGCGAGGCGAGCACCTCGCAGACCTCACGGCCGAGTCGCAGGCTCTCGGGCTCGTGCTCGGCTCCGTCGGCGAAGGCGCCGAACGCCAGCATGAGACCTGCGCCATCAACCGCGCGTTCCACATCCTGGCGGTGAAAGAACACGCCACCCCACGCACCCTCGGACTCCTCGGCTGCCTCGCGAATGTCCTCCCAACCCTCGGACATCGTGTAGCCCGCGTCCTGAAGCGCCACGATGCCTCGCTCCCCCAGCGCTTCGAACGCAGCGTCGATGCGATCGTTCACCGTGTCTGGCTCCCAGTGGGCCTCCTGCTCCAGCTGCTCCGCCCAGGCCTGCTCGAGCTTGGCCTCGAACCGTGCGACTTCGGCGGCGATCATGCTCGCGTCGCTCTCGGAGAACTCGTCCTCGATCATGTCCACGAGCTCTTCGTGGAGCTCGTCCTTCGTGCCGTAGCCCGAGCGCACCGCGACATCGAGCATCGCGGCGATGTGCTCGCGAGTCTGATCCTCGTCCAACATGGTGCACGCAGGTTACCCGCGTTGCCGCCCGTGTCCAGCGACAAGCCACGGGGTGGCGTCACGCGAGCACCGCTGGTGGAGCGCGGTGCACTATGATCGGCGCTGAGCGCCCGTTTCACGTCCGGGCCAGACGGATCAACCAGCGCCGACCTGGGGCAGCGACTGTACGAAGTCGCGCCACTCGGGCGGAGCTTCTGCCGGGTCGATCGACGGCGGCAGCAGCGGGAGCACCGACGGACGACGCGGCGGGCGCAGCAAGCGCATGCCGCACTCCTCGGGGGTTCGGTTGCCCTTCTTGGAGTTGCAGGGAACACAGGCGGTCACGATGTTCTCCCACACCGTGCGGCCGCCGCGCGAACGCGGCAGCACGTGGTCGTAGGTGAACTGCGAGACAGCCAACCTCGAGCCGCAGTAAGCGCAGGAGCAGTCGTCGCGCACGTACACGTTCAAGCGCGAGAACTTCACGCGCTTCTTCTGCACGGCGACCTTCCGCTTCAGGCGCACCACTGCCGGCACCTGCATGGACACCGACGGCGAGCGCACGACTTCGTCGTAGGAGACGATGACGTCCACCTTCTGCAGGTACATGAGCGTGATGGCGTCCTGCCAGCCGATGATCTTGTGCGGGAAGTACCACGACGTCAGGACGAGCGTACGCGTGGACATGATGACGAGCCTCCTGTCGTGACGCCGCGGTGACGGACGCCGAGTGCTACGGGGACGGAGAGAGACGAAAGGGAGTGGGCCAAATGCAAGAGAGCCGCCTCGGGTCGGGACCAGAGACGGCTCTCGCCGGAGCCTCTCGACTCCCAAGTGTCCGCTCGGTCAGCTGTCGCGATCACCGTTGCGATCACGACCGACTCCGCATGCAGGGTGGTGACGTTGCGTGTTCATGACAGCCTGTGGACTTGGACGTTCGGAGCGCGCCGAAGATTGAAGCCCGGCGCGATAGGCATCAGAGAATTGTCAGTAATTGGCGGGATTAATTGGACAAAATGCAGCGAGGCCGCTCAGTGTCCCGAGCGGCCTCGATCGAGCTTGGCTCGGCGATGGGACGCTCAGCGCTGCCCTCCGACCTCGGCTAGCCGAGGCGTGGACGAGTGAGTGTTCGTGAAGTCGTGGGTCATCGAGGCCCGAAGGACTACGGCAAGCTCCGACAACAGTCAAGCGCGAAGGTTCGCGGCGACGCACCGAGAGGCCCTCGAACCCTACTTCCCCTTGCACTGGGGGTAGCTCTTCTCCCAGCGCTCGGTGTAGCCGGGCTCCGCCAGGTGCCGGCTGTCGCCGCGTCGGCGCAGGCTCTCTTGGGCGAGCCTCTTGCCGGCGTTGCACTCGCCGGCCTTCGCCAGACACTCGCCGGCGTTGCCCACGGCGGTCGTCGCTGCGCGCATCAGCCGTTGCTGCTCGTGGTCTGCCGCCTTGGGGGCCTTGTCGAGCTCGCCCAGCAGCGCGGTCGCGATGCGCTTGCACTCCGCGGGCTGCTGCTTGGTCCAAGCGAAGTACATGTCGCTGCTCAAACGATCGATGCGATCCCACGTGCCGAGCAGCGAGATCGGACACAGGCCCTTGGCCGAGTCGTTCACCATACGGTCGATGATGTCGGGGCCCAGGGTCGGGCTCTGGGCCTGCCGAGCCTGACGGAGGTGGAGCTTGCCGCTGTCGCAGTCGCCGGTCAGCATCTCGCAAGAGGCGCGGAGCCAGAGCAGCGCCTTGGGCTGGGTCGAGACGCGGGTGGGATCCGGATCGATCTTGTCGGCTTCGTTCAAGTCCGCGAGGCAGCCCGCGCCGTCCTTGAGTTGAGCCTTCTCGCTGGCAGAGTTGCGCAGCTTGCCGGCCTGCATCATGGGCGTGCCGTCGAGATCGATCTCCGGATGCGCCGGGCCCCCTGCACCTTCGCGCACCGGGCCCTCGCCTTCCTTGATGGGGACGAGCAAGAGGCGGATGGGCACCCGGCACTTGTCGCTGTCCGCGGCCGTGCTCCCGGTGCAGGCGGTGAGCACGCCCGCGCGCTTCTCGGTCTTCGTCGAGCGCCGACTCTCGCCACCCGCGCCCACGCCGTGCACGCTGGCGCCGGCGGACTCGCGGCCCGACTCCGAGGCGTGAATGGCGAAGGCGCCGAGGTTCACCGCCTTGACGAAGTGCGTCGCCTCCGCGCAGCCCGGGTTCTCTTTCAGGGCGCCACGGTGCATGGTCGCGCGCGTCGCCGTGGCCACCCCGCTGACATGGTACTCGAGATCCAAGGTGACGCCGCGCTCGACCTCGCCGCCGAACGTGGCGACCCCCAGGGGCAGCTTGGCGTACAGCTCGGCCGTGTCGGCGATGCTGATCTTCTCGACGCCGCCGCTGGTCCAGCGCGGCGGCGAATAGCTGCCGTAGCGACCCGGAACCGAGTCGTCGGAGCAGGCGTCGATCACTCGCAGCTCGCAGCCCTGGTAGCTGACGAACACGATGTCGCGCGCGGCGCGGTCCTCGAAGGTGGCGATATCCGTCGCGTCCCACTCGACGATGAACGGTCGGTCGTGCGCGTCCGCCTGGCACTTGCGCTGCCCCGCGAAGGTAGAGCCCATCGCGCCATCCTTCGTGGGCAGGCGCTGCCCACCGCAGCCGCCCGCGCCAAGGAGCACGCCCGCCGCCGCGACCCCGATGAGCTTCGTCCGTACCGCCATCGCGCGAGCCCTTACCACCGTCCGAAGACGGAAGCACGACGCGCGTTGGGGCTGGAGTGGGCGGGGGCGGACGCGCGGGCGGCTAGCGGTACGCTACGACGGAGAACCGTCGTACGCTCGGCCGAATGCCTGCTCGGGGTAGCCTCGGCTCGACGCTCTTCTCGCTGCTGTTTGCGCTGATCCCGCTCGGCATCGGCGTCGTCCTCGCGATCCTTTCGGTACGGCACTATCTCGCGTCGCAGGACGTACTGTACTCCGCCATCGTGTCCGCGTTGGTGTTTGGTGGCTTCGGTGTTCACTCGTTGCGCGGCGTCGTGCGCGAACGACAATCGCGTGAGGCGCGAAGTCAACCCGTGCAGGTGCGAGCGGTCGCCGAAGGGATCGTGCCCGCCGGAGGCTATCGCGCTCGGGGCCAGGGGGCGCTGGCGGAGGAGGTCTACGGCGAGATCGCGGCGACACTCCCGCTGCCTGAGCTTCCCCCGCGACCCGATCCGTCGTCCCCTCGCTCGCTGTCGCTCCGAGACCGTCGGGCGGGTTGGTTCGAGCTGGGTTTCGCGTTGGTCTGGAACGGATTCACCTTCCCAATCTTCGTTGGGGCTGTGGCGACCGGCAACCTGTGCGTCGCTGCGTTCCTGAGCGTGTTCGTGGGCGTCGGGGTCCTCGTGGGGCACGGCGCGGTTCGCCGCGTGCTCGCCCGCCGCAAGCTGCCGGAGATTTCGCTATCCGAAGAGCCTGTCTACCTGGGAGGCTCCACGAGTCTCCGCATCGTACAGCGAGGGCCTGCCAACATCGTTCGCTACGGCGTGACGCTTCGTTGCGAGGAGCACGTCGAGTACACCGTGGGCACGGACACTCGCACCGAATCGCACGAGATCTTCTCTCGGACTCTGCTCGAGGACGAGGTCGCCCGGCTCGGCGTGAACGACCGTCGCGTGTTCGAGATCGACCTGGAGATCCCGGCGGACGGCCCGTGCTCATTCCAGTCCGCCCACAACGAGGTCGCGTGGGTGATCGCGGTACACGCCGAGATCGTCGGCTGGCCAGACTATGATGAGTCCTTCACCTTTCGCGCCCTGCCCCGGATCCCCTCATGAGCGCTTTGGTCGAACTCGAAAGCAGCTTGGTGGAGCCGGGCGGATCAGTGGCGGGGGCGGTGCACTTGGCACCTGCGCCCGGCGACGAAAAGCGCGCGGTCGAGCTCAGTGTGTTGTGGGAAACATCGGGCAAAGGGGATACGGACCAGGGGGTAGTGCTGCATCAGGTCTTGGTCGACGGCGACCCGGGCCGGGCGCGTGCCGATCACCGATTTCGAGCCGCCCTCCCGCTGTTGCCGCTGACCTACGACGGGAACTTGATCAAGATCCGCTGGCTCGTGCGCGTCCGGCGGCGGATCGCGCTCGGGCCCGACGAGATCTTCGACACGGAGTTCGTGGTGCGGTGGACCGAGTGACGCCGGCCCACAACCCCTACTGCGCGCACGGCTTCGCACCAGGCAGAGTGCCGTGGGGCGCGCAGAGCGGCGTGGTTCTGGACGACGTCGTCACCCAGCTCACCCGAGGGGTAGGCGCGTGGCAGATCCTGGGACCGCACGGGTCGGGCAAGACTACGCTGCTCGCGCATGTGGCACGCGCCGCGCTGGCGCGAGGGTGTTCGGTCGAGCGCTGGCGCGGCACGCGGCGCCTGGATACGCCGACCCACGCAAACGGGCGTGCGCTGTCGGCGTCACTAGTCTTGCTCGACGAGGCGGAACAAATCCCGTGGCTGCGACGCGCTGGGCTTCGCTTGTGGTGTGCGCTACGACGACGTACGCTGGTGATGGCCACGCACTCCGATCTCGGAGTCGATGTCTTGTGCACGCTCGCGGTGACCGCTCCCGTCCTCGACCACGTGCTCGCTGCCCTGTGGTCTGCACAAGGGGTGGTTCCGACTCGGGTGGACTCGGCCCTTCTGCTGCGTCGGCACGGAGGCAACGTGCGAGAGATCCTGTTCGAGCTGTACGACGAGCACGAGCGAGCTCGGCGCTCGGGTCCTCGGGACCGCGGACCGAGCTCAGGGCGCCACGTTACCCGTGGCTAGGGCTAGCAGCTCGGCATATCGAGCCGCGAGCTCCTCGAGGTCCCCCAGCTGCTGCGCCATGATCTCGAACGATCTCGAACACGATTGCGTCGTCGACTCGATCGTACAGGTGTACGATGCGGTTGCGGAACGCGAATGCCTTCCCGAATCGCACAGTCGAACCGGCGGGCAAGTGGCCACCCTTCTCCAGTCGCTCGAGCAGATCACGGCTGCTGTCAGGCGCGCCAAGGCCGAGCATCGCGACCAGGTGACTTCCGACGTCGATCAAGATCTGGATCGCGACCTGGAGCCGCCGGAGAGCGGCGTCGATGTTCCGGTCATCCGAGCGAAATTCGTCGAGGTCGGAGTGAGGCAGCGCGCGCAGCCGATCCATCACTTCGGCCAGTTGCAGGAGCTTCGCCTGCGCCTCCTCGGGCGTCACGTGCCACCTCGTGCGAAGCGATCTCGCAGACCGGAGAACACGACCCGCATGGCGATCTCGTGGGTGGGCTTCCAGTCCAGGTACTCGGCGATCGTCCGGCCCTCGAAAGCGATGCGCGCGGCCGGATCCGCGTCCTGTACGAGCCGTCCTTCCTTGAGAATGCGGTGGCGAAGGACCGACCCCTGGTCGCCGAGCACCAGGACGTCCACGCGACCCGAGGCCGAGAGGCGCTCGAGCGCGCCGGCCAGCGCACGAAGCCGTGGCGTGCTCGCCTCGAGATCGCAGCCGGGGCGCAGCAGCACCGCCAGATCGAGATCGCTGTCCGCGCGCTGCTCGCCGCGCGCCGCGGATCCGAAGATCCAGGCGGCCGCTATCTCGGGGTATCTCTCCAATTCGCTTGCGACCGCGCGTTCGAGTTCTCCGAGCGTCACGTTACGTAATCTAGCACGACCTCCATCAGGTTGCGCGAATCGGCGCGTGGTGCTCTCGCTCCCTGTTGAGGAAGCATCGGGTTCGGAGATCCGGTGCGATGCCAAGAAGGCGGCCGCGAACGAGCGCAAACATGGGGCTACCTTCGAGGAGGCAGCTACATGCTTCGCGACGACCCCACTCTGGTCGCGGGGGGAAATGCCTTCGAGCGCGGGCGGGAAGCTGGTAGCAGCACAGCTGCATCAGCATCTCGTGAGCTGCCGATCCAGAACGTCAGGTGTGCGGCCAACATCACTACTGTGTTCAGAAGCACTCGTCTCATAGCGTGCCTCCGGTGCCCACACTTCGTCGGTCGGGCTAAGGTGACGCTCACATCGGGCGCCCTGTGGCATCTACTGGCCGGTCCGACGCGGGACCGGCGTTGGTGCGCTTCACGGCTTGGGCGCACCCAGCGACGCGATGGGCACGCGTACGATGCTGCTCACGCCGTTCGCGGTGCCGGGGACGTGCTGCACGTTGGCCCACACTTCGCCCTCTACCACCGCGAAGGGCTCGATCCAGCCCTTGTCCTTGGGGGGCGGCATGTCCACCCAGTGGCCGTCGCTGATGCGCACGGCGCGCAGCGTGTCGATGTCCTTGCGGTACACCCACCACCCCTCGCCGAAGGCGGCGCCCACGAAGCTGCCGCTCGCGCTCTCGACTACGCGCACGAGCTTCGGTTGAAACGCCGTCACGGGCTTCGTCAGCGGGCTCGTCCACAGCTCCAGTATTCCGGTGTCCGTGAGCTCTTGCCAGACGTAGTTGGCGTCGTCCTTCCGGAGCTTCGCCGCCCACGCCGTCGGTTTGGTGTGGAGCATGTCCACGTTCCCGTTCGCGCGCCGCACCGCGAACCCCGTGCTAGTCGGGCTGCCATATCGGGTGAACACCACTTCGCTGCCGATTACGATGGGGGAGTGCTGCTCGGAGACGTCCGCGGGTTTCGGAATCTGAGTAGGCGTACCGGAGTACGGCCAGACATACACATGTGGGTTGAGGCCGGTGTACAGCGCCATCATCGTGGAGGAGAAGCGGACATGGTTCACCGTGAACAACTCCAGCCCCGTCACGGACTTGTCCATGTCCAGGTACGACGGGTTCGGTCCGAGCAGCGCCGGCAGCTCACCGTAGATGATGCGAACGGCGCTCTCCCCAACCACCACGCGATACCTGAACCGCGAGCTCACCCCCCCATGCTCTCCGAAAGTCGACTCCGCGACAGTGCATCCGTTGGCCAGCGTGTCCGGCGCCCGCCACACCGCGAGCGGCGTGGCGTCCAGCGCGTACACCGTCGCGGCGTGGTCGTACGTCCCCAGCATCAGCACGCCCGAGAAGTACGTGCTCCCGTTCTGGCGGCGCGCGTTGTTCAGCGCGCCGAACTTGCTGTGTGCGGCGGTCTTCTCGCCCGGCACCAGCGACGTCTCCAGCAGCTGGCAACCGGCGACCCCGTTGTCGCAAGCCACCCAGGGCGTCGCTGGCACGGCCTTGACCGGCTCCGTCGCCTGCAAGAAGTTGCACCCCGGCGGATTCCACGCGGGAGTCTTCCACAGCGCCGGATCCACCGGCCAACCGCCGTCGCCCGTCGTGCCGCCGGTGCCGCCCGAAGGCGTCGCGCCACCGGTGCCACCCGTGCTCCCGCCGCTGCCGCTGTCCCACGCCCAGCCGCCGGTGCCGCCCGCAGGCGTCGCGCCGCCGGGCTCGCGCTGCTCGCGGGCTGCACCGCGTGCGACGGTGAGTCTCCGCCAGCGAAACTCGACGCGAGCACCGGCGGCGGCCGCGAAGCGCGTCAGCGCACCGGCCACAGGACCCCGTCGTTGCCGCCGTTCGATCCTGCCTTGGGCGGCGCGAGCGCCGTGGTCGGCAGCTCGATCACCTCCAAGGGATCGTCGTCGGCCCCCAGTCCGATGGTGACCGCGCGCCGGGTGAGGAACGGCGCGGCGGCGAGCGTCCCGCTGGCTTCGAGCCGGCCGGCTCCCGCTGCCCACTGCCCACTGCCCACTGCCCACTGCCCACTGCCCACTGCCCTCGCGCCCCCCCTTCTCATCCCATCACCCCGCTCGCTCGACGAGCCGCACGAGTGAGCCGATGACGCGATCGAACTCGCAGCGCAGCTCGGGACTGACGGGCGAGATGTAGCCGAGCGCCGCGGCGACCTCGAGACACGAGAGCATCTCGCGCGCGGAGCCGAGAGCGATGTGATACTTCGCAGCGCGGTTCTTGCCCCGAGAGTACTGACCCTCGCTGAGGTTGAGCGCGCAGCTCGCGCTGCAGCGGCGAAGCTGACGGGACAGATCGCGGTCCTTGTGATCGAGGACGCCGAGAATGCGGCGAAGCTGCTCGATGAGCTGGAGCACGACGGGATAGATACGGAGCATGGGCGTTTGATTCCTTCCTGGCAAAAGCCACCCCCGCCCCACGCCCGGGGGTCGCAGGCCGAGTCGAGGACGCCGAAGGCGCCGCGCCAGCGGACCGAGCACGCGAAGCGTGCGAAGGGTCCTAGACGCGGCCGAGCACCCGGGCAGACTCGAATCAGCCAAGCCAGCACCCGCACAACCCGCAACGCGCTGCGCTCATCCCTCTTCCCGCTGCCCACTGCCCACTGCCCACTGCCCACTGCCCACTGCCCACTGCCCTCGCGCCCCCCCTTCTCAACCCATCACCCCGCTCGCTCGACGAGCCGCACGAGTGAGCCGATGACGCGATCGAACTCGCAGCGCAGCTCGGGACTGACGGGCCGACGAAGCTGACGGGACAGATCGCGTCCTTGTAATCGAGAATGCCGAGGCTGCGGCGAAGCTGTTCGATGAGCTGAAGCACGACGGGATAGATACGGAGCATGGGCGCGCCCCACGCCCGGGAGTCCGCTGCCCCCTGCCCACCTGCTCTGCGCAGACCCCCCGTCCCCGCGCCGCACCGACCTGCGCTCTGAACTTTCCGAGTTGGTTGACCGGGTAGCCGCTATCATGGGCGGGTGTCACGAGCGATCGTGTTCGGGTTGTTCTTGCTGCCATCGTGCGCAACCCCACCCCCGCGCAGCGCCGCTCCTCCGCCGACAGCGGCCAACACTGAGGTCGAGGCGCCTACGGCAAAGCGAGAACCCCACGCGCCCGCGCCCGAGCCGACGGACACCGGCGCGCGCGTCGCCGTCGCCCAGGGCATGACGTGCATCCGCAAGGGCGAGCACGTCGATTGTCGTGTTCGCTCCTTTGGCGCGCGGCTCGCCGGCCAACCGCTCACGAGTCTGAGCAATGTCCGCGAGATCGCGGCGGGGGAGATGCACGCCTGCGTGATCGAGCGCTCGGGAGAGCTGCTGTGTTGGGGGCACAACGAGAACGGTGAACTCGGGGACGGCACGACGGAGGGGCGCTGGGAGCCCCGCGAGGTGCCGGATGTCCCCGCGGCGGTGAAGCTCGCGGTCGGCAATCGCATGATGTGCGCCCTCTTCGCCGACGACTCCGTTCGGTGCTGGGGTGGAATGGGAGCGAATCCGCCGCGCACGCGCCCGCAGCGCGTGACGGTGAACGGCAAGGTCCGCTCCATCTCCGCCGGGTTCTTTCAGGCGTGTGTCGCACTGGATGACGGCAAGGTGAGCTGCTTCGGCCCGTCGGGCCAAGTCGTGCAAGAGGTGTCAGGGGTCACTGAGGCGGTGGAGGTCGCGGTCGGCTCCCACGCCTGCGCGCGACGTCGCGACGGCAGCGTGTGGTGCTGGGGAAACAACGGCAACGGTCAGCTCGGGCGGCCCCCGAGCGACGAGGTACCACGCCCGGTCGCCGGCCTGCCGCGCGCGACGCAGATCGCAGCCGGGCCGTATCACACGTGCGCGCTGCTCGCCGATGGCAAGGTCTCTTGTTGGGGAGCTCTCGGAGGCGGCGAGCACGTGCCGACGACCATGCCGGGCTTCGAGAACATCGCGGAGATCGCGGCGGGCTACGACGGCGTCTGCGCCATCACCCGGGACGGCAACGACGTCTGCAACTCCGACTAGGCGCGAATCAGCGAAACCACCACCACACAGCTGACGTATGCTCGCCTCGATGGGACAGCGGTGGCTGGCGGCGCTCGGCGCAGGTGGTCTTCTGGTGCTCGGCGCGGCCTCCGCCCACGGGTTCGTGGCGACGTCGGTGGGTGGTCGGCCGGGGGAGCTCGACGTGAACCTGCAGGCGACGGCGGAGCGCGGCAAGATCGAGCCGAACGAGAACGAGGCCTCCTGGGTGAAGGCTCGGGACTTCTACGAGTACAAGCTCGGCGTCGGTTACACCTTCGGCCACTACGGTCCGCTTCAGTTCTTCTCGGCGCGGCTCGAGGCCACGTACTACCAGTCGCCGGCCGAGCGCAACGACCCGAGCAAGTGGGCGGTGCAGCCGGAGGGCTCGTCGACTCCTACGCAGCTCGTGCCCGAGTGCGCCGCCGGCGCGCGATTCCTGGGCGGCGGCGTGTGCGAGTTCTACGCCGAGGACCGTGGCACCTTGCTCACGCCGAGCATCTCCGCCGCGCTGGCGTTCGATCCCAAGTTCGCCTTCGGCGTGTTCTTGCGCGGCACCATCCCGATCGGGATGGACAAGGAGAAGTTCGCCAACCCGCGCCTCGACTACTTCGCGGGCGGCTGGCAGATGGGGGTAGAGCTGACCGACTGGCTCACCTACGAGTCGATGATGTACCTCGGCTCGGGCACACGCCCCTTCGGCAAGGAGCAGAACGGCGCCGTGGCCATGGGCAACTGGCTTCACTTCAATGCGGACACCTGGCTGCTCCCATGGAAGGCCGGCGTGAAGGCCGGCCCGTACGTGGAGGGGGACATCCACGAACGCTACGACGCGCGCTTCGATCGCGCCTACAGCCCGCAGGTCTTGCCCCAGCCGGGGGATCCGGGTCCGACCCAGCATCGCGATCGGATCCGCGCCGCGCGCTTCGCGGTGGCGCTCATGCCCTACTTCCTGGTGACTGAGCACCTGGCCGTTGAGCTCGGCTACATCCAGAAATTCTTCGGCTACGACGCCCGCGCCACCCAAGCGTATTTCGCGGGACTGCGCGGGCTCGTCAAGCTGATGTAGCGCGGACGGGCGCGCTCGAGGTGTCGGTGAGCCGCGGTGACGGCGCCCGACCTACGTGAGCGCGTGGACTGAGCGACGGCGTGGGGCGCCGAGACGAGGCGCGTCACTTCCGCCGCTCGTGCTCGATGGCTCGTCACTTCGCGTCAGGGCAAGCGCTCGACACGAGGCCGTCGAGCATCCTGGCGCCGGATCCGATGCCGCGCGGAAGCCTCTCGGGTGCGCAGCCGCGCTCGATGCCGGTCTCGAGAATGCGAATCAGCTCGGCAGGGTCGCCACAAACTCGCCCAGCGAGCGCGACTCGGCGGAAGATCCCGGCGTGCGTGCTGCGTTCGTGTCGCTGCTCGGAGGGGTCCTGGCTGGGCTGACGCCCGCGGGACCCGTCGGCGGCGCCGCGTGGCCGGAGGAAGCCTGGCTGTGGCAAGCGCTGCCGGAGGCTTCGGGCCAGCGCCCGGTACGGCTGTACCTCGACGCGGGTCACGGCAGCGGCGACAACACCGGCAACCTCTCCGCGCTGTGCGAGCCCGAGGAACGCTTCACGCTCTCGCTCGCGACGGACGTGGCAGAGACGCTGCGCGCGACGGGCGCGTTCGATGTGTTGGTGAGCCGCGGTGACGGCAGGCGCCCGACCTACCGTGAGCGCGTGGACGAGGCGACGGCGTGGGGCGCCGAGCTGTTCGTGAGCCTGCACTCGGACGTGCGCGGCCGGGCGTCCGAGTGGTCGCCCGAGCCCGGCCTGTCCTGCCCGCGCTCGCGGCACGCCCCGGGCTTCAGCGTGCTCACGGCCGACGAGGGCGACGACGCGCTCGCCCGAGCTCGACGCAGGTTCGCGCTGGCGCTGGGCTCGACGCTGCGTCGCACCGGGTTTCTGCCCTACGACGGCAAGCACTACGCTGGAGACTACGAGCTCGTGGACCGCAGCCCGGGAGTGTTTCGCGAACGCTCCGGGCGCGACGGCATCTTCGTGCTGCAGGCGGCGTCGATGCCGTCCGTCGTGATCGAGACCCACCACGCGCTCGACGACCGTGAGGCTCGGCGCTTTCGCGAGCCCGAGACGCGCCGGGCCTTCGCGGGAGCGGTCGGCCGGGCGGCGCTGCAGGCGCTGCGCTGAGCGACGTGTTCGCTGGGGCTTCTCGCCCTGGGTCAGCGGCGCTAAGCAGAGCTTCGTGAACGCACCGCTGATGAACTGGGACCTCTCGCCCTTCTTCCCCACCTTCGACGGCCCCGAGCACCGCGCGTTCTTGGCGGATCTCGCGCGGGACGTGACAGAGCTGACGGCCGAGGCCGCTCGCCTCGCCGTGCTGGGACCGGACACCGAGTCGGCGTGGGCCTCCGTGCTCGAACGCTACGAGGGGATCGGCGCGCGGCTGAGCCACGTCTGGTCATACACCCACGCTCTGGGCTCATGCGACGCCGCGAACGAGGCCTACCGGCGGGAAGCCGGCAAGCTGAGCGTGCTGGGCGCGGAGGTGCAGAAGCTCGGCGTGGAGCTGCAGCGCGCGGTTCGTGGCGCGACGGATGCGGACATCGCGTCTCTGGCCGGGCGTCCCGAGCTCGCGGGGGCGAGCTTCTTCATCACGCGCCTGCGCGACGAGGCGCTCCTGTCGATGGAGCCCGCGCTCGAAGGTCTGGCCGCGGATCTGGGCACGGATGGCATCCACGCCTGGGGCCGCCTGTACGACACCGTGAGCGGCACGCTGACCTTCGAGATGGCCTGGCCGGACGGACGCCGGGAGACCCTGGGCATGAGTCAGCGACGCTCCCTCACGAGCAATCCGGATCGCGCCGTGCGCGAGGCAGCCTTTCGCGGAGGCAACGAGGCGTGGCAAGGCGTGGCCGACGTCGCGGCGGCGGCCCTCAACGCCATCGCCGGCACGCGGCACTCGCTCTATCGCCGGCGAGGCGTGCCGCACTTCCTGGACGCGGCCTTGTTCGACGCGGCGATCTCGCGAAAGACCCTGGATGCCATGTTCGAAGCCGTGGAGGCCAACGCCGAGGTTGCGCGCCGCTTCTTGCGCTTGAAGGCGCGCGCTTTCGGCCAGGAAGAGGTCTGTTGGTACGACCTGGAGGCGCCGCTGCCGGTGAAGACCGAGAGCACCGTGACCTGGGAGGGCGCGCGCTCGATGGTGCGCGGCGCGTTCCAGCGCGCGTACCCCTCCCTCGCCGGCTTCTTCGATCAAGTGTTGGACAAGCGCTGGGTGGAGTGGGAGCCGCGGGCCGGCAAACAGCCGGGCGCGTACTGCACCAGCTCCCCGCTGATCAACGAGTCCCGCGTGTTCATGACGTTCCAGGGTGCGCTGGGCGACGTGTCCACCCTCGCGCACGAGGTCGGTCACGCGTTCCACAACTGGGTCATGCGGGATCTGCGGGGCATGTCCCGTCACTACCCGATGACGCTGGCCGAGTCCGCCTCCACCTTCGCGGAGCTCGTGTTGAGCGACGGCCTTTTGTCGGATCCGAGCATCGGCGACGAGACGCGCGCCGTGCTCCTCGCCGAACAGCTCGGGGACTCGACGGCGTTCTTGCTCGACATTCCCGTGCGCTTTCAGTTCGAGAAGGCGCTGTACGAGCGGCGCGCCAAAGAAGAAGTGGGCGCGAGCGAGCTGTGCGAGCTGATGGCGTCCACCCAGCGCCGGATCTTCGGAGACACCCTGCGGCCAGGGGGAGAAGACCCGTTGTTCTGGGCCTCGAAGCTGCACTTCTACATCTCCAGCGTCAGCTTCTACAACTTCCCCTACACCTTCGGCTACCTGCTCAGCCGCGGCCTCTACGCGCAATTCAAGGAGCAAGGCGCGTCGTTCCTGCCTCGCTACGAGGAGCTCCTGCGGCTCACGGGCAGCGGCTTGGCTCACGACGTAGCCAAGACCGCGCTGGGTCGCGATCTCGAAGCTCCCGAGTTCTGGGCGGAGAGCATCCGCAGCCTCGAGGCGCCGCTCGCGGAGCTCGAGCAGCTGCTCCCCAAGATCGGCCTCGGGCCAGGCCAGCGCTGATCGGCCATGCCGCCCGGTCCACGCCTCGTGCGTGAACCTGCTCTGCCCTCAGCTCGTTCAGCGGGCACTCGCCGCGCGATCCGCGTCAGCGCCGCGCCGGCCCCTGGGTGACGCGCACCAGCGTGCCGAGCACGCGATTGAAACTCGCGACCTGCTCCGCCGACAGCGCGGGCAAGTAGCCCATGACCTCAGCCACCTCGAAGCACGCCTGCGCCTCCCGCAGCGATCCGAGCGCCGTCGAGTACCGCGCCCCGCGGTTTCGCCCCCGCGACTGCGACCCTTCCGCGACGTTGAGCGGCGCGCTCGCGAGCGCCCGCCGGCACTGCCGCGCGAGATCCGGCTCCCTTCGCTCGAGCTCCCGCACCAGCGGCATCAAGTCCCGGATCAACTCGAGCAACACCGAATGGATTCGTAACATCGGACCATCTCCTCTTCTCCGATCGCGCCCACTGCGCGGCGGTCGCCCGCCCGCGACCGGCTCGCGCAGGCGTCGTCCAGGCTGCGCGCGAAGCGCGCACGGCGCGCAGCCACGCGCAGGCGAAGCCGAGCATGGCGAGCACCGCCCCGGCCTGGACGACGCCGAGCAAGCCGGTAAGCTCAGACGACCGCAGCGCAGCCCCCGCCCCCTCCCCCGCAACACGCCCCCGCCCACGCAACCCGCCCCCGCCCCCGCGACACGCAAACGCCCACGCGACACGCAAACGCCCACGCGACACGCAAACGCCCACGCAACCGCAAACGCCCACGCGACACGCAAACGCCCACGCAACCGCAACACGCCCCCGCCCCCGCGCCACGCAAACGCCCCCGCCCACGCCCACGCCATCGCAACCCGCCCGCGCCCACGCTCGCTCTCGCCGCTGACTTCGTACGCGGAATCGTCGTCACCGCGTCGGACCGGCAGGACCTGCCAAGCGGGCTGGAGGCGCGGCGGCTTGACAGATCCGGTGGCATGACGCTCACTTCTCCGCCCAGGCGCCCGTAGCTCAGCTGGATAGAGCGGCGGCCTTCTAAGCCGCGGGTCGCAGGTTCGAGTCCTGCCGGGCGTGCCAACCGACAACGTGTGCCGCGCGAGCCCTGGAGAGCGTCAGTCGGTACGAGAGCCCGCGCGGAGGATCGCTTCGAGCTGAGCGAGCTTGTGTGCGTAAGTGGCGCGCCGCGACTCCACGGCGCGACGCGCCTCGACGAGCGCCCAGCGTTCACGCAGCGTGGGAGCGGGACCAGTCACGCCCGGCAGCGTAGCACCGGCGTGGGGCGGGTGGAGGATGGTCCCATCGCGCCGCCGGGGTTCATCGAGTAGAGTGGCGTCGATGCGAGCCTCGGTTTGCGAGCGTGTCTCGGTGGTGGTGGTCCTGCTGGCCGTGCTCCTGGCGTGCAAGAAGCGCCCCGAGCCAACGGAGCCTGGACCGACGGCCCCCACCGTATCGACCACCGAGGTGCGTGCCGCAGAGCTCGTGCCCAAGCTCAAGGCACGCATGGACCTGCTGTCGACCATCGCGAAGACCGCACGCAAAGAGCCCAAGGTGAGGAGAGAGCGCCCGCTGAAGACCAAGCTCGAGACCAAGCAGTTCATCGTGCTCGGTGAGAAGTGGCTCGACGACGTGCACTACGAGCCCACGAGCGCCGAGCTGAGCCTGGGCGACACGACCCTTTCGCTCTGTGGTCACGCGCTGAGGGCGACTCCACCCAAGGACGACGACCTGCGCTACGCGGACGAGTGCCTGGCCTGGCAGTACGTGGCGGTGATTCGCACTCGAAAGATCGTGATGCCCGTCGTCAACATGGAGAAGAAGACGTTCAAGCCGGGGCAGCTGGACGGAGACCTGCTCTTGTTCGACCTCGCGGACGGCGCCATCGTGGGTCGCTACCTGCTCGGGATCATGAACTCCGATGAGCTGACCTGGTTCGAGGGCAAGCCCGTGGACGAGTGGACCGCGGAGTCCAAGCGGGACCTGGTGAAGAACGTGCGCGGCGTGATCGAAGAGCGCCTGCAGCTCGAGCGAGACTCGTCGGGGACGCCGGACTGAGAAGGCCCGAAGCGGCGGCCCGGTCAGCCACCGAGGCGCGACAACGGCTCGGTCTCGGCCTCCTTCAAGCGCTCTTGCTCGAGGTGGCTGGCGATGGCGCGGGTCATCAAGACTAGCGCGACGACCATCGCGCCGCCGAAGATGCCCGGGGAGTGCGCCGGGAACGCGAGCGCGAGCGCGGCAGCCAGAACGTACACGAGCGCCGGCAGCCAGAACGCGGCCAGCGCCGTGGCGGCGAACATCATGGCCACCGTCGCGAGCAGCAGCGAGTCGTACACCAACACGCGTGGGGTGGGTGTGCCCGCCAGGACGGCCACACACCGGTGAGCGATGAGCCCGAAGCCCGCGATCAACATGGCGTACACCAGCCGACGATTGAACGCGTTGGCGAGCAGCGCTTGGCGCCAGATGGCGGCGACGACGACGACGACGACTTGAAAGAAGATGGCCAGCCCGAGCAGAGCTATCGGCTTCAGGCGCTCGGCGTTGGGGATGAGCGCGACGAGCAGGGTGGTGGCGATCGCGGCGCCGGTGATGGCCGCGAAGGCCCGCGCCCGCTGGGAGGCGCCCACCCGCACGTCGAGATCGAGGGCCATGGCGCGCAGTCGCTTGTGCTCGGCCCGGGTCTGCGCAGCCTTCTGCCTGGCGAGCGAGAGCGCCTCCTGCAAGTAGTCGGGCACTCGGTCGAGCTCTACGATCAAGGCGCGGGCGGCGTCGATGTGGCCTTGCGCCAGCTCGAGCCTCGCCAGGAGCGTCAGGCAGTGCGACAGCGCTTGGCGCGCCTGCGCGTTCTCTGGCCAGATCTCGAGCGCGCGAGTCAAGCCGAAGCGGCACTCGCCGCCGAGCTGGTACGCGCGGAGGACGTCACTCGGGCCGTCTTGCTTCGACTCGGCGAACAGGCCGTCGAGGACCCGCAGTCGCTCGCAGGCCGAGGCTGCCAGCTCCGTCGAGCCCCGATGCCGCAGGAACGCCGCCAGGGCATCCCGCACTGCGAGGGCGGTCTCGGGCCGTTCCGCGGGCTCCCTCGCGGTGCAGCGCGTGCACAGCTCGGCGAGCTCCCTGGGCAGGGAGGGCTCGTAGCTCGCGGGCTCGGCGCAGAACGCGCTCAAGAGCACCTCCTGCAGCGTCTCCCCTTGATTGCGAAAGCTCCCGGTCAGCACCTCGTGCAGGGTGGCGCCCAGCAAGTATACGTCGGTCCGGGCGTCGACGCCGCGCCCGGCCACCATCTCGGGCGCCATGTAGGTCGGCGTCCCCACGAGCCCAGACGTCTCTGCCGCGTCGCTGCCCGCGCGCACGGCGACGCCCCAGTCGACGAGGTACACCTCGCCGTAGTCACCGAGCATGACGTTCTCGGGCTTGATGTCGCGATGGACGATGCCTCGGCTGTGGGCGAAGTGAACCGCCTGACACACCTGCATCAGCACCTCGAGGTGGACCGTCAGGCGATCACCGCTACGCGTGTTCCATGCGGCGTGCTCGGGATCGTGCAGCAGCGTGCGCCACTCGACGCCCTCCACCCGCTTCATGACCAACACGGGTCCGCCCGCGTGATCCACACCCAGCGCGTGGACGGGCACGATGCCCGGGTGCTCGAGGGAGCCCGCGATGACCGCCTCGCGCAACAGGGCATGAGCCGCAGCGGGTCGCTCCGCGCGCGCGGTCTTCACCGCCACGTCGCGGTGCAGCGAGCGCTGGCGGGCGAGGTGAACCTGACCCATTCCGCCCTCCCCCAGCAACGCCAGCACCTCGAAGTCAGCGCCGCCGGCGGGGGGACTCGTCGCGCCCCCCGCCGCGCCGGCGAAGGACACCGAGATGCGGGGCAGACCCTGCGCGTCGGGGCGGGTCCAGGTTGGCCGCTCCCCGGACGCCTGCAGCTCGCCCGCCGCCTCGGGCGTGATGGTGGCGTCGAGCCGCGACAGCGCGAGGGTGTCGGCGAGCCCCAGCTGCCGCCAGCGCGCGTCGAAGGTAGCCTCGAGCAGGACCGTCTCTGCCACTATGCTGAGCCTACCGGACGACCTCCGGCGGCAATAGCCCTCGAGCGACCCATGGCCGACCCGAACTCTCCGAACTCAGCGCAAGTCTCGTACTGGAACGCCCTCGCGGGGCAGGCCTGGCGGCAGCAGCGCGCGCGGGTCGACCAGCTTCTCGACCCGCTCATGTCGCTCTCCCTCGATCGGCTCGCGCCGAAGGCCGGGGAGGCCGTCCTCGATGTTGGTTGCGGCGCGGGCACGTCGACGCTCGCGCTCGCTCGGGCGGTAGCGCCGACTGGCCGGGTGATGGGCGTCGACGTGAGCCGCGTCTTGCTCACCGAGGCGCGCGAGCGCGCACGCTCGTTACCCAACGTGGAGCTCCGAGAAGCGGACGCTCAGGTCACCGCGCTGCCCGCAGCCTCCTTCGATATCGTGTACTCGCGCTTCGGCGTGATGTTCTTCGACGACCCGGAGGCGGCGTTCACGAGCCTGCACCAGTGCCTGAGGCCCGATGGACGCCTCGGGTTTCTGTGCTGGCGTGAGCGCGACCTCAACGAGTGGGCGACGGTGACGCTCCGAGCAGCCCAAGGACTCGTGGATTTCCCCGAGTCGGCGCCGGACGCGCCGGGCCCCTTCGCCTTCGCGCGCTCGGAGCGGGTGTGCGAGCTGCTGCTCGGCGCCGGCTTCGACGACGTGACCCTACAGGCTCTCGACCACGAGATGGTGCAGACCCTAGAGGACGCCATCGTTTACTACCAACACATCGGACCGCTCGGTGCGCTGCTCCGCGAGGCCTCACCCGACGTCGCGGACGCGCTCCGCGACGCTCTGGTTCGAGAGCTACGGGCCCGAGCGGTCGACGGCGAGCTCTGCTTTCGGTCCAGCGCGTGGTGGGTGAGCGCCGTGCGCGGCTAGGTCGTCACCACGTCCCCTGGCTCGGCCGGCTCTGCCAGGGCTCCTTGGCCGGCAGCGCGGCGCCTCGCTGCAGCAGCTCCACCGAGATCTGATCGGGAGAGCGCACGAACGCCATGCGCCCGTCCCGAGGCGGGCGCAGTATGGTGACGCCGCGAGCCTCGAGCCGTTCGCAGAGCGCGTAGATGTCGTCTACCTCGAAGGCCAGGTGTCCGAAGTTGCGCCCGCCGTCGTAGGGCTCGGTCTGGTCCCAGTTGTGGGTCAGCTCGAGCTGGGCCGTATCCCCCTCGGCTCCGGTCTCGAGGAACACCAACGTGAAGCGGCCCGCGTCGTTGTCGTAGCGGCGCACCTCGCGCAGCCCGAGCCCGTCGCAGAAGAAGGCGATGGCTGCGTCCAGCTCCCGGACGCGGATCATGCTGTGCAAGAACCTCATGCGCCGAGTCTACAGCACCGAGCAGCGAGCGGCGACATCGAGCGCGCTCGTTGGCCCTGACTCTAGCCTGCGCACTCGCTGGCGCACTGCGTCTCGATGCAGGTGTCCACGGCGTCGCTCAGCGGTAGACCCGCGGCGAACTGGCTGTCGCACTGCGTCCAGCAGGCGTCGTCCTGACATTGGTCGTAACAGCCCCACAGCCCGCTGCACTGAGCGTTGGCCAAGCAGGCGTCGATCTGCGACTGGCACTTCGTGTCCACGCAACTCTCGCACGGATCCGGGGTCGGCTCGCTGGCTTCGCCGCACTCGGTCGGACACTGGGCCACGACGCAGGCGTCTGCCGCGTCCAGGTTGGCTTGACCGGCGGCGTTGCTCGCAAAGCACTGCGTCGCGCAGGCCTCGTCGGCGCACTGCTCGAGACACATCGCGAGGGCGACGCAGGCCGCGTCCGCTTCGCAGGCGTCGAGCTGCGCGCCGCACTTGGCGTCGGCGCACACTTCGCAAGCGTCGCCGCCTCCGCCCGCCACGCCGCCGCTGGAGCTGCCGCCGCTGCTGCTACTGCTCCCTCCCACTCCGCCGCCGCCACTCGTACCCTGTCCGCCGCTGCCGAGCGCGCCACCGTTGGGCTCGCCGTCTTCGCTCGCGCAGCCGGCGAGGAGCAGCAGGGTCGCCACCCTCGTGAAGTGTCTGAAGTTCATTGTTCGCGTCCTCCGCACGACCGACAGAGCAACGCGCGTACCAAGGCTGTCGCAGCGAGAAGCCAGGCAATTTTGGCTGTCGCGTGACGACAGCGTCCGGATGCGGCGACGGATTGTCCGGATCCGCGGCGACGATGCCGGCTCGAGTCCGAGGTCATCCCTCGGGCAGCGAGCGGATGAAGATGCGCGGCGCGCTCTCGGCGCCAACGACGAGCGCCGCGTCGCCGGGTCCGCGGCGATAGGGGGCCTCGGCGGTGTCTAGCGCTCGCGGCAGGGAAGCCGCGACGCCGTCGAGCTCGAAGCTCTCCGCGTTCGGGACCGTTCGATCGACCGTGCCCGCGAGCTCCACGCGCTGTCCCGCGCGAAGCTCGAGGTAGCGCCCGGCCCCCTCCCCACTCGCGGCCAACTGCCGCGCCTGCGGCGAGAAGCCAGCGGCGTGGTCGGCGAAGGAGCCCCGGCGCCCCAGGGGTGCGAGCACGGGGGACTGGACGAAGCGCGCGATCAACGGGACGCCCTCGTCGGGCACCACGGCGAAGTCGACGAGCTCGACCACGCGCCAGGGCACCGGCGTGTCGCTGGCGAAGGCGCGAAGCACGACGTCAGTATCGGTGAGCGGCACCACGCGCCCGATGGCACGTACCGGCGTGCCAGGCGCCACGCCAGCGTCGAGCGCGATGCTCGCCGTGCGTTCCTCGGCCGTCGCGTCGCCTGGCGCCCAGCGCAGGCCCGGCCGTCCACGGTGCGCGAGCCACCACACGATGGAGAAGACGAAGTAGAGCGCGAGTACTGCGAAGAACGCGACCACCACCAGCGCGAAGCCCACGGTGATCGAGTCACTGAGCGCGCGAGGCAAGAACAGCTTGGGGATGATCAGAGCGGGCGAGGCCACGAGCAGCCAAGCCACCCAACGCAGCGGCATGCCCACGACGTTCCTGAGCGTCCCGGTGACGCTCCGCTCGCGTACCAGGCGGGGATCGGCCGACATGTTGCGACTCTGCCCGCGCACCAGCGCGCTCTCGACGCCCGAAGGTTCCTCGAAGCGCTGATGAAACACGCGCAGGTGACCCGTCACCGCGGCCATGCTAGCGATTGCCGCGGGAACGTGAAGCGATTCTGGATCCTCATGGCGATCGTGATCGCCACATCGGCCGTGTTCCTGGCGGAAGGCATGCTTCGCCCCGGGGCGCCCACCGAGATCCTGGGCATGCGGGTGACAGCGATCGGCTCCGGGGAGCCCGCGTGGATCGCCCTCGGTGGAGTGGGCGTGATCGTGCTCGGCGCCGGCTTCGGCGTGGTCGCGTTCACCCTCTACGGCGCCGGCGTGCTGTTCGCCACCGGTCAGCTCGCCGGCGGACTGATCGCGTTCGGCCAGCTCGCGGTCGGCCTGCTGTTCTTCGTCGCCCAGCTGGGGTTCGGCCTCACGGGCATGGGCCAGCTCGCGGTCGGCGGGTTGGTCACCGGGCAGGTCCAGGTCGGCTTCGATGGCGCGACCTTCCTCCGGCGCATGGAGCGAGACGTCGAGGCGTTGCTCACGCTGTGGTGAGCGCGCTGGCGCCCCGGAGGTTCCGCGTCTGACCGACAGCTTCTTGGGGTCGATCCGACGCGGCTACGACGGCTGGCGAATCCTGCAAACTGCACCCACCCCAACCCATCTCCTCGACTGATGTCGCCGCTGTTACGATACGCAACGTGAAGCGAGCGGGTATCGAGCTTCGCCCACGGTGGGTGGGCTGGCTGGAGGCGATGTACTCCCAAGTCGCTGACGAGCGGGCCTGGGCGGACGGAGTGGTGGCGGCGGCAGCGGGCGTATTCGGCTCACCGGACCGCTGCGGCATGGTGCTCGTGGCGTATCCGTCGACCGCGGACAGCGTCGAGTGCCGCCTCGCCAGCGGGGCCTGTGCGTCTGCCGCCGAGAGTCTCCCGCGCGTCAGCCACCTGGGCGTGGACGCCGTGCGACGGTTCTTCTTCCCGCCCAGCCTGGTCACCACCCATCGCACCATCGCGCAGTACGCGTCCGATGGCGAGCGCGCCCTGCTGCAAGAGTATCAGGAGAGGCAGGGCGTCGCCGATGCCGTCGGATTGGTCATGCACCCCGACCCGGGTCTCGCCGCGGTGATGTACTTCGTCTCGCCTCACGAGCTGGTGATGACGGTTCGCCAGCGCCGGAGGCTGACTCAAGCCGCACTCCACCTCGAAGCCGCCCTGCGCGCGCGGGTGCGTCCCAGCTGCGTCCTCGCCGAGGTCATGCCAGATGGCCAAATCGCACACCTCGAGCACGGCGCCCCCGCGGCGTCGGTGCTCTCGGACCGGGTGCGCCGGATCGAGCGGGCGCGCACTCGCCGGCAACGCAACGACCCGGACGCGCTCGACCTCTGGACCGCGCTGGTGAGCGGCCAGGCGAGCTTGGTCGAGCGCGTGGACGGCGCGCGCCGGAGCTACCTGGTCGTGGAGAACGCCCTGGCGCGGCAGCCCATACGGGCGCTCACCCGCGGCGAGCTGGACGTCGTCACCCAGACGGCGCGGGGGCTGCCGGCGAAGCTGGTTGCCTACTCCCTCGGCATCTCGCAGCCGGCCGTGTCTTCGCGACTCGAGAGCGCCGCGGGCAAGCTCGGGGCGGCCACTCGGCTGGAGCTGGTGCGCTTCGCGGCCATGTTCGCGCGCGACCCCCGCGCCCGATTCGCGGAGACCGCGCTGACCGCAGCGGAGCGAGCGATCCTGCAGCTCCTCCATCGCGGCTTGTCCAACGGTGAGATCGCTCGGCTCCGTAGCCGCTCCGTGCGCACGATCGCAAACCAAGTCGCTAACCTACTGCGCAAGACCGCGAGCCCCACCCGCCGAGCCCTGGTCACGCGGACACGGTGAAGCTCGGTCAGGGGCAAAGCGTGAACGGGCTGCCCGTGCAGGAGGTGTCGGCGCAGTCGATCTTGCCGTCGCCGTCGTTGTCGATGCCGTCGTGGCACTCCGCGTCGGTCTTCTCCGACTTGCACTTGGTCACGGCCGGGCTGATCTGACACGCGAAGTCCTGGCAGTCTGCGTA
Organism: Polyangiaceae bacterium; assembly: GCA_019637295.1. Lineage (GTDB taxonomy): Bacteria > Myxococcota_A > Polyangia > Polyangiales > Polyangiaceae > JACKEA01. The sequence continues at coordinate 833,641 of JAHBVX010000001.1, read as the reverse complement.
GCCGTTGCTGTCGTCGTCGAGGCCGTTGCTGCAGGCGACGTCGTGCGTCTCGCCTTGACACACGGTCACCGAGGGGTTGGCGAGGCAGTGAAAGTCGTTGCAGTCGACGAAGCCGTTCCCGTCGTCGTCGAGGCCGTTGCTGCACGCCGCGTTCGTCGACTCGGCGACCTTTGGCGTCAGGCAGAGGTTGGCCGCGCAATCGACCGCCTGAACCTCGTTCTGGCAGCCCTTTCGTCCGATCCCCTCGCAGTACACGACGGTGTTGCACTTGACGCCGGGGCTGTAGCAGCCCGGATGGGCTCCGTTGCGCGCCGGACAATAGACGGGGTAGTTCGCGTCGTTGCAGCTGGTCGGCGTTGGTATGCAGGCCTGATGGGTGCAGCTCACCACGTAGCCGCTCGCCGACTCCGCTGGTGAGCACGCCACCCACTTGGAGCCGCACTGAGCGACTGTCGAACAGTCTGGCTGGGTGGGCCAGCAGGTATTGCTGGCCGGGCAGTGGTACGGGGACTGCGAGGCGCAGGGGTTGCTCCCTCCGCTGCCCCCAGAGCCTGCGGTGCCGCCCGTCCCGCCGCCACTGACGCCGCCGCTGCCGCCTCCACCGCTGCTGGTGCCGCCGAGGCCGCTCGTGCCGCCGGAGCCCGCGGCGCCTCCGGAGCCGAACGGCTCACAGTCATTGAACAGCTGCACGGCGCTCGCGCAGGCGGCGTCCTCGACGAGCAACGTCGCGGTCGGTGTGGTCAGATAGACGAGCTCGGTTGCCATGGCACCTGTCGGCTTACCCACCGCCTGACCCACGCCCGTGCACACGATGGCGAGAGATGACACGCAGTCGATCACCGCCTTGGAGCGCGCGGGGCACGTACCGACGACGGTCTTGCACTCGTCGACGCAGCTGGCGAAGTCTATGCCCGCGCAGTTCTCGCCGCTCTGGAGGTGGCTGCAGAGACCTTCACAGCCGCCGGCGAGCCCGCCAGCGCTGGACGACGACGAGCACGCCCCGCTCGCGCCCAGCACCAAGCCCATGACCAACGCTGCCCAAGCCGTCCGACGCGCGCCGCCTCTCATTTACCCGAACCTGTGCCCGATCGTGACCGACCCTGGGTCGCTAGCGCCGCGGCGTCGCCGGAGCAAGCGCCTGCGGTGCATCCCGTGCAGCAGGCTCGGCGCGCACAGGCTACGCTCCTCCCGTGGAGCTGACGACCGGGCAGATCATCGTGTGGGCGATCCGGCTCGCCACCTTCCCGTTGCTCGCGCTGGTCGCGTGGGCCGGTTATGCCGCGCTGCGCGTGGTCGCCGCCCGCGGCGGCTCGCTCGCGCTCGACATCATCGCGTTCACGAGTGCCATCGGGCTCGCGACGCTGGCCTGGCTCGGCGCGGAGAGCGCGCGCGTCGCGTACTGCGAACACTGGGGAACGGTCGGGCGCGCCGTCGTCGTGCGCACCAGCATGCCCCTGCATGGTCGTCGCACCTTCGGCATGGCGGACATCGCGCACGGCGGCGTCGTGGAGGGCCACGCCGTGAAGCTCGAGGTCTGGCGACGTCTCACGCCTCGCGACCCCATTGACGTGTTCTACTTGCCCGACGACCCGCGGGACTTCGTGCCGGTCGCCAGCGAACACCGGAGCACACCGCTGGCATTCGCGAGCCTTGGGGTGTTCCCTGGTCTGCTGCTTGCGTTCGTGCTCGCCGCGGTGCGCAGTGTTCAGCTCCTGGCCATGCGCTCGCGTCGCCAAAAACCCAAGGTAGCGAGCGCAGCGGTGGCTGAGCCTGCCAGGCGCGCGGCGCCCGCGCCTCCCGCGACGACGCCCGCGCCTCCCTCACCCTTCATGCCGAAAGCCTCGCCGCCGCAAGTGCCCCCACCGCCGCCGCCGGATCCCACGATCCCCGCGTGGGTCATGCTCGCGAGCGAGGCGCTCGCTCGGCGGCAGCGCGAGCGGGCAGACGATCCGAACGACTGGGTCCGCGTGGCGACCGGCGATCGGTTCCCGCCCCTGTCCGCGCGCGAGCTGGAGACTCGCGTGGTGGTGAAGTTCGCTGCGCTGAGCGGCGCCCGCGTCGGGGTCGTGGTGCTTCGGATAGAGCCGGATCGCCAGCTGAGCTTCGAGAGCTTCGAGCAGTGGCCGGCCGCGGCGTACGACGCTTTCGGTGAGCCGGTGCGCTGACTCACGACGCGGAGCCACGCACGGGCGCCGCCACCGTCCACGCCACGAAGCACAAGAGCAGCCCGAACAGACCGAGCGCGAGCAACGGCGCTCCGTAGGCGCCCGTCAGGTGAAGCCCGAGCCCCGTGACGATGGGGCCGAGCCCGGTGCCCACCACGCCAATGCGCGCGATGGAGGCGCGAATCGCCCCGTGATGAGCGCGACCGTAGAAGCGAGCGAGAGCCGCGCCGCCGGCGGAGGCCACCAGCGACTGGCCGACACCGAAGCTGACCATGGCGGCGCTCGCGGTGACGACGTGACGGGCATCGCACAGGATCAGAGGACCAAGCGCGAAGAAGAGCGTGCCCGCGGTGAGCAGGACGCGAGGTCTCAGTCGGTCCGTCAGCATGCCCGAGGGGATCGCGAGGCCGGCCATGGTGAGGGTCCACGCGGTCACCGGCGCCGCTGCCTCGAGCGGCGACAAGCCGCGCGACAGGAGGATGGGCTGCAGGTCGAACAGCATGGCGGTGCCGATCAGCGGCGCCGCGAAGAACACTGCGGCGATGACCCAGTACGCGCGCGTGGTCATGGCTTCGGCGGTCGTCCACGGCAGCTCGAGCCCCGCCGCGGGCTCAGCGTCGCGGAGTACTGCGTCGCCATCCAAGGTGAGCCCCACAGCCTCCGGTCGATCCCGAAGCAACACCAGCGCGATGGGCGCGACCAAGGCCGCGACCACGGCGCCGAACAGCACGTAGGTGCTGCGCCAGCCTAGCTGACCGATGACGAGGGTGGTGGCCAGCGGCAGCGGCGCCCAAGCTGCGAACACCACGACCTGCTTGATGCCCTGCATCGCGCCGAGGCGACGGTGAAACCACATGGCCACCGCGTGCTGCGACACGAGCGCGAGCCCCCCTTGCGCGAAGAAGCGCAACAGCAGGAAGCCGAGGAACACCGTGAAGAGGCCGCGCGCCGCCGACATCGCCAGGCACGAGAGCCCCACGAGCAGGGCGATGAGCGCCATCGCCCGACGCGGTCCGAAGTGGTCGACGCCGCGCCCGAGCCACACCAGCGGGAGCGCGGAGGCCACCGTTGCGATCGTGTACGCGGTGTTCAACGTCAACGGCGTGATGGACAGCTCCGTCGACAGCGGCAGGTTCAGCTGCGACAAGATGAACGTCTGTCCCGGCGCGGTGGCTACGAACGCCAGAGACGCCACGCCGACCACCGTGTAGCCCGGAAACCAGCCGCGCATGTGCGGGGCCGTATAGCGGGCCCCGAGCCGCCTGTCACCGTCGCGCGCCAGCGCACGCGAAGCGCCAGGCGGTCCGCGTCAGCTCTCCTCGAGCAGCGTCCTCACGTCGCGCCAGGCCGGAACGGCTGTGCCCTCGGCCTGCTGCCAGCGCATCACGATGAGCCCGCCCGCGCCCGCCGCGGCGAGATCCCGCCACTGGGTCGGATGCGCGGGCTTCAGACTCCAAGGCAACATCCAGACGCCGCGCTTCGCGGCGGCCAGGATCGACTCCTGTGACACGGCGTCCGCGTTGACGGACACGAGCTCGAACCCGAGCTCGGCTGCCTGGCGCACCATCGCGTCGGTCTCGTCCACGCGCTTGGGGTAACCCTTGAGCCCCGCTCGCAGCCCGCGCGAGCGGATGAGCTGCACCGCCGGCGCCGGCGCCGCGTAGGTCATCAGCACGACGTCATGACGGCGGCCCTTGCGAACCACGGCGTCGGCCGCTGCCGTGATGGCCTCGAGCACCGTCGCCTCGTCGGTCGCCGAGGTGTCCTTGAGGTCCAGGTAGATGGCCCGAAATCCGCGCTCGAGCACGTCTGTGAGGGTGGCCAGGCTTCGCCCCTCGGCCAGCCGGCAGTCTCGCGCCTGCTGCGCGCTGATCTCGCGCAAGATGCCGCACTCGTTCAGACCTCGGCCGTGGGTCGTGACCAGCTCTCCGTCCCGGGTCAGGCGCAGATCCACCTCCACGAAGCGGATCCCCTGCTCCAGGGCGGCATCGAGCCCTTCCCGGGTATTGCCCGGGACGTGCGGTCTGTACGCGGTCCCCTGCATGGAGGTGAGCTGAAACTCGGACGGAAACAGCGCGTGCGCGGCGGCCGCGCTCGCGTCGTGGGCGGCCAGCGCCGGCGGAGCGGCGGCATGCTCCACCCTACGCCCAGCTGCGTCGGGCTCGGTCTCGGGCGGGACGGCTCGCGGCGCGCAGCCCGCGCCCAACAGCAACGCGGCGGTGGGCAGGAGCACCCGGTGGAAGTGAACCCAGTTGGACATCAGGAGGCAGTCGACAGAATAGCTTCCATGCCGCTAGCGGGCAGGTATTCAGCGCTTCTTTCGACCCGCGCCCTGCGCGTCACCGCTCCGGCGGCACTGCCTCGGCCGCCAGCGCGCCGAGGTCGTCCGAGCCGTGGCCCCGGGCGATGGCGTCGCCCATCCACGCGTGGATCGCGGGCAGCACGCGGAGCGGAACGGCGCCGCGCTCGCCGACCTCGAGCATCAGCCGCGCGTCCTTCTGAGCCATGGTCAGCTCGAAGCTCGGGCGGTAGTCCCCGGCCGCCATCAGCTTGCCGCGATAGGTCAGGCCCGCTGCGGGGTTGAACTTGGAGAACAACCCGAGCGCGTCCGCGGCTGGGATGTCGAGAGCGCGCGCCATCGCGTACACGTCCGCGAGGCCCGCGGTGATGGCGAAGATCATCGCGTTGCCGAACAGCTTGTAGGCCGCGGCAGCGTCGCGACGCTCACCGAGGTAGTCCAGGGTTCCGGTCATCACGGCGAGGCCGTCCTTCACGCGAGCGAACGTGGACGCGAGGCCCGCGGCGAGCATGATCCCCTTGGCGTCGCGACACATGCCAGGCGACATGAACACCGGCGCGTGCACGAAGCCAATGCCTCGACCCTCGAGCCGCTCGGCTCGCTCGGCGGTGCCCGAAGGGCTGGCCGTGGTGTGATCGACCACGATCGCCGAGCCGAGGTGGTCCATGACCGAGGACAGCACGGCGTCTACCGCGGCGTCGTCGGACAGCGCGAGATGCACGCGCTCGGCGCCGCGCACGGCCTCGGCAGCGGTGGTAACCGCACGCGCACCCACGGACTCGAGCGCAGACGCCTTGCTCGGCGTGCGGTTGTACACGGTCACGGTGTCGCCGCGCCGACACGCGGCCTCCACCAAGCCAGCGCCGATCAGCCCCGTGCCCAAGAAGGCGAGCGTCGTCATGGCCGGACCATGCGCGGAAACTCGCGCGGCTTCAAGCCGCAGCGAGCCGTAGCAGCGCGTCTGGCTGTGGCAGGAGCGGCGCGACTTCGGACGCCGAGCTCACCACGCGAGGGCGTAGTCGACGTCGTGGCCGATGCGGGCCGAGAACCGCTTCACGGACTCGCCGGCCATCTTCTCGCTGAGGCGCACGGGGATCCGGGTCGTGAGCCAACCCCCGACCCCCAAGTGTTCACCGACGCGGCGACGGGCGGTCTTCGGAGGCGAGTAGCGCACGCGCGCATCGAGCTTCTTCGCGCGTTCGAGCAGGTCGAAGAGGTCACGGAACAGGATGTAGGAGGTGTCGTTCTGGTGCGTGCTCCAGTTCGCCACGGGCATGAAGTCGACCAGGTGAATGAGCTGGTAGTTCAGGGCGATCCAGAAGTCCTCGCCGCTCATGACGATGGGAGCGTTGTCGATCACCCGCCTGAAGCGGATCTCGGACAAGCGGTCCGCTCTGTGCAGGTTGTCGCGCAGCTCGCGGCGCAGCTCTCCCGCGTACAAGAGACGAAGCACCGATGGGAAGGCCTCGGTCTGAGTCCACTCGAAGGGCGTCATGAGCTCCCGCAAAGCCGGGATCTTGCGCGCCTCCATGGCGAAGGTGTTCGTCCCGGTGCCCAGGATCGAGTGCAGCAGCATCACCAGCGGGGAGCGCTCCGGATAGTGGAGCACGCTGTACTCGAAGCAGAAATACAGGTGGTCGAGGAACGACCCGTCGGCGTGCTCGACGTCGAAGTCGCACTCCGTCACCAAAAACCTCGAGAGCTCGGGCGAGACCTCGGGCAACGAGCGCGTGGCCGCGATCCGGTCGTAGGCAGCCTGCACGCGCGTGGCATCCTCGACGAACCAACGCACGTCCTTGGCGATCCGCTTGCGGATCACGTAGCGCGCGGCCCTCCCCTCCAGTGTCTGGAAGATCGTGCGGTCCAGATCGAAGTCGGCGATGGGCTCCACCGCAACGGAGCCGGCGTGGTCCAGGGCGCCACCGTGGGCGATGGCGGCCTTTCGTTGGTAGGTAGGCTCGGGTCGGACGGCGGCGGACTGCTTCACGGGAGGCATCTCTCGCCCAGCGAGCTACACGGAGCGGCGCGAGAACTCAAGGTCTCACACGTGATCGCGCTTCGCGCTCAGAGCGGCGACTCGGCGTTGCCGCGGACCAACGTGCGTCTTCGAGCGTTGGCGCGCTGGGTCAGGAGCGCGTCGAGCCTGGCGGTCACGAGCGTACCCACGAGCATGGCCACCACGAACGCCAGCACGGTGGGCGCACCGGTTGCCAGCGAGACCAGGGCCGGACCCGGACAGAACCCGCCGACGCCCCAGCCAATGCCGAAGAGCGCGGCTCCGGCCAGCAGCTTGATGTCCAGGTCCCGGCGAGTGGGCAGCGAGAACTGCGGCATGAGCAGCGGGGCACCTCGCCGCGCGACCAGACGATAGGCCACGAAGTGCACGGCGATGGCGCCAGCCATCACGAACATCAAGCTCGCGTCCCAACGCCCGAGCGGATCCAGGAAGCCGACCACCTTGCCCGGCTGGGTCATGCCGCTCACGGCGAGGCCGACGCCGAACATCAGGCCAGCGACGAGAGATACTAGAAGCTGCTTCGACTTGCGTTTCATGGGAATGCCTCTCAGCCCGCGCCCAACAGGCGCAGCAGTGTCACCGTGCCCATGCCGGCGCCGATGAAGGTCAGGGTCGCAGCCAGCGAGCGAACGGAGAGCCTGCTCAGACCGCAGACCCCATGCCCGCTGGTGCAGCCATTGCCGAGACGCGTCCCCGCTCCGACCAAGAGCCCCGCAGCCACCGCGAAGCCGACGCCGCGCGGCGAGCTGCCAAAGCTGGCGGGAGACAGCGCCCAGACCGCCGCGCCCGCGACGACCAAGCCGGTGATGAACGCCGCGCGCCAGGTCACGTCGCCGCGCGTGGGCAAGAGTAGTCCGCCGATCAGGCCGCTGATCCCAGCGACCTTTCCGAGCGCGAGCAGCAGCACCGAAGCAGAGAGCCCGATCAAGGCCCCTCCTGCCAGTGCGCTCCAGGGTGTGAAGTCGTGCATGTCGTTCGTCGCATTGCACGCGGCGCGCCGCGCGGAACTCCGCGAGATCCGCGCTGCGGGGGCTCCCGCCTGAAACATCCGCGTTTCAGCGGTTTCACCGGATCGTTGCGTCGCGGGCCCGCTCGCACTGCGGAGATCGCGAAGCCGCGCCGAGAGTTGCGTTGTCACGCCCTGGCACGCCGCTCGCACTGGGCGACGCTCAGGAGAAACACCGTGATCCTCGTCGCCGTCGCCTTGGCTCTGCTCGTGGGTGTGTCGCTCGGACTGTTGGGAGGCGGCGGCTCGATCCTGACGGTCCCGATCTTTCGTTACGTCCTGGGGATGGAGGCGCACCGCGCGGTAGCGCTATCGCTCTTGGTGGTCGGGACCACCAGCCTGGCCGCGCTCGTCCCCCACGCACGCAAGGGACGCATACGCTGGCGCACGGCGCTGATCTTCGGCGCCGCTGGCATGGTCGGAGCGTTCGTGACGGGGCGCATCGCCCACCTGATACCGGCAGGAGTACTGCTCGTCGCCTTCGGTTTGATGATGCTGGCGACCGCCGTCGCGATGCTGCGCGGCAGGTCGGGCGTCGGACCCGTAGCGCCACGCGAGCTCCCTATCGCCAAGGTGCTCGGCGAAGGCTTGGTGGTAGGCGCCGTCACCGGCCTGGTCGGAGCGGGCGGCGGATTCCTGGTCGTGCCCGCGCTGGTCATCCTCGGCGGACTGCCGATGGAGGTGGCCGTCGGCACGTCGCTCGTCGTCATCGCCCTGAAGTCCTTCGCCGGCTTCGTCGGGTTCCTGGGGCACACGCCCATCGACTGGACGCTAGCCGCGTGGGTGAGCGGCGCGGCCGTGCTCGGCAGCATCGGAGGCGGGGCGCTGGCCGACCGGGTGTCCCCCGCGCGGCTGCGCGGTCTGTTCGGCTGGTTCGTGGTGGCCATGGCCCTGTTCATCCTCGGCCAGGAGCTGCCCCCGGCCTTCGGCCTGAGACCGTCCGTCGGTCTGGCGCTGGGCCTGGCAGTCCTGGGCACCGCGCTAGCCGCAGCGGCGAGACACCTGCTCTCGCCCCCCAAAGCCGCTGCTTCCCTGGCGTCAGGCGCTGCGGTGACCGAGTGAAGACGAACCCTTTCTGCCCGCGCGGGCTCAAACCACCAACCAACCCCGAGAAGACGATGAAACCAGAAGTCCAAGCCTTCTTCGACCCGCGCACCTCCACGCTCACCTACGTGGTGTGGGACGCAGCGACCCGAGACGCGGTGGTGATCGACGCCGTGCTCGACTACGAGCCCGTCGGCTCCTACACCTGGACCGAGTCCGTCGATCAGGTGTCGGCCTTCGCGCGGGAGAAGAGCCTCCGGGTGCACTACGCGCTCGAGACTCACGCGCACGCTGATCATCTGTCCGGCGCTCAGCTCCTACGCAGGCGCTTCGACGCTCGGGTCGTGATCGGCGAGCGCATTCGAGAGGTCCAGGAGGTCTTCAAGAACGTGTTCGACCTGGGTCCGGACTTCAGCACGGACGGCAGTCAGTTCGACGCGCTGGTCGCGGACGGGCAGGTCTTCCACGCCGGCAGCCTTCCCATCGAGGTCATCGCCACACCAGGCCACACGCCCGCCTGCGTGAGCTACAGGATCGGGGACGCCGTGTTCACGGGCGATGCCCTGTTCATGGACGACTACGGGACCGGGCGCACCGACTTCCCGAAGGGCTCTGCGGAGGCGCTCTACGACTCGGTCCAGAGGCTGTACGCCTTGCCGGACTCCACTCGAGTGTTCGTCGGACACGACTACCCGGCCGGTCGGCGCGAGGTGAGGTGGGAGACCAGCATCGGGGCGTCGAAGCGCTCGAACCCACAGCTCGACGGCAGCACGAGGCGCGAGGACTTCGTGCGGCTGCGCACCGAGCGCGACAAGGGCCTGGCGGCGCCCAAGCTGCTGTTCCCCAGCGTCCAGGTCAACGTCAACGCAGGCAGGCTGCCCGAACCTCGTTCGAACGGCATCCGCTACCTGGCGACACCCTTGAATTTCTTGCGCAAAGCCGACGAGCTCGGCGAGCCAAGCGAGCGAGAGTGAGCGAGTCATGTCCGTCATAGCCCACACCACGGATCTCTCCGGTGACGACGCGGCGGCGTTCGCCCACGCCGTGGCGCTGGCGACCCGGCGCGGCGCCAAGCTGTTCAGCGTGCACGCCTGCACGGGTCCGGCTCCGGAGCGCGACTTCCCCGACGCCGGCCGTCTGCTCCGGAGCTGGCAACCCGAGCGCGAGCCGATCGCCCACGAGGCGATGCTGCACCAATGCTGCGACGACGTCACCGACACGCTGCTCGACGCGCTCCGACGGGTCAGCCCCGAGCTGGTAGTGACGGCGACCCACGGCAGGAGTGGGGTGGCGCGGATCCTCTCCGAGAGCGTCGCGCAGTCCGTCGCGCGTAACGTGAACGTTCCGACCCTGATCGTACCTCTCGGCGGCGACGGCTTCGTCGACCCAGCCAGCGGCGCGATCCGACTGGGCCGCGTGCTAGTGCCCGTTGGCAACGCGGACGACGCCGAGCGCGGCCTGCGGGCGGCCATCTGGTTGCTCGAGCTGGCGGCCGTGCGCGACGCGGAGATCGTGCTGCTCCACGTCGACGACGGCACCCCGATGCCCGCGGTGACGGTGCCCGAGGGCGTCGCGACGCGGCTGAGGCTCGCCCAGGGCGCGCTCGAAGACGCCATCGCGGACGCCGCCAAGAGCGAGCGCGCCTGCGTCATCGTGATGGCGACCCATGGACACGACAGCATGACGGACGTGCTGTTCGGCAGCCACACCGAACGCGTGCTGGCCACGGCCGGGTGCCCGATCCTGTCGGTGCCTGTGCCGTGAAACGTGAAACGTGCTAGAAACGCGAGTGTGAAACAGAGTCCCGGCTCGCTCGCGGAGTTGTCGGCCATGGCGCTGGCGGAGGCCGCGGGGGCGGCGCTGGTCCTCGACCGCGACCTCTCGGTGGTGCTGGTCACCGAGGCGGCCGAGCAGCTCTTGGGCCCGGTGAAGGTGGGGACCTCGGCGCCCAAGCTGCTGTGCGGCACGGGGACGAAGCGGCCGGTGGCCGAGGCGTTGGCCTCGGGGCGCTCGGTGCGCGCGGTGATCCCGCGGCCCCGGTCTGCCGACGGCGAGCGGCTGCTGGAGGTGCGCTCGCTGCCGCTCCGCAGCGCGGGGGCGGTCCGAGGCTGGCTGCTGTTGCTCGACGACGCCGGTCCCGCCGACGAGGGCGCCCTGCAGTTTCACGGCATGTGGACCCGCAGCGCCAGCATGAAGCACGTCTTCCACGTGATCGAGCAGGTAGCGGCGGACGACGTCACGGTGCTGGTGCGGGGCGAGACGGGCAGCGGCAAGGAGCTGGTCGCGCGCGCCCTGCACGCGCTCTCGCGTCGCAGCGGCGGCCCGTTCCGCGCGCTGAACTGCGCTGCGTTACCGGGCAACTTGCTCGAGAGTGAGCTGTTCGGTCACCTCCGCGGCGCGTTCACCGGCGCCGTCAAGGACACCCCGGGGCACATCCAGCTCGCCCACCGCGGCACGCTGTTCCTGGACGAGATCGCGGAGATGCCGCTGGATCTCCAGGCCAAGCTGCTGCGCGTGGTCGAGACCCGGAGCGTGATCCCGGTCGGCGCGCGGGAGCCGATCCCGGTGGACGTGCGCTTCGTGTCCGCCACTCATCGCTCCCTGCGGGCGGAGGTCGAGGCCGGGCGCTTCCGCGCGGATCTGATGTACCGCCTGCGGGTGATCCCGATCTTCTTGCCGCCGCTCCGCGAGCGGCGCGAGGACATCACGCTGATCGCGAATCAACTCATCGCGCAGGGGAGCGAGGGCGCGCGGCGGCGCATCGAGCGCATCGCCCCCGCGGCGGAGGCGGTGCTCACGCGTTACGACTGGCCGGGCAACGTGCGCGAGCTGCGGAACGTGCTCTCCTACGCCTCCGCCATCGGCAAAGGCCCGATCCTGTTGCCCAGTGACCTCCCCTGGGAGCTCTCGGAGCCGAAGCTGGAGGAGCGCGGCGAAGGCAGCGAGCGCTTCGCCCTACGGAGCGGTGAGCTCGACGCCGAAGGGCGCCGCATCCTGGAGGTGCTCGAGCGCGCCGGAGGCAGCAAGAACCGCGCGGCCAAGATCCTGGGCATGAGTCGCGTCACGCTCTGGCGCCGCCTCAAGGCGCTGGGACTGGAGAGCTGATCGGTCCGACGCGGGCACGGCTGTCGTGCGTACGACGCCCGTCGACGAGTGCCGCCCCGCTACTCCGTGTCTGCCCCGCGTCAACGCCGAAACATGAAGTAGTTCCTCTCGACGACCGAACCGTCCGGATGGGTCCACGGGTGCTGCGCCATCGCGCACTCGTACCCTTGCGCCCTCAGCTGCCCGTACACCTTGCGCGTCAACAGCGGACGAAGGGGCAAGACCGTGCTCTCGTCGGCATGCTCGAAGAGGCAGGTGGTCTGGCGGCACTCGACCGTTCCGGCCTTGACCGTAGCGGGCAGGTCGGGCGAGAGGTCGTCGCGCAGCGCCTCGATCGCACCCTGAGTGCTGCCCGCCCAGGCAGCGTCGACCGGCTCGGCCCTGAACCTCGCCAGCGTCCGCTCCATCATGTTTCGAGTCTTATGCAGGCTCGTCTCGTTGTCGTCCAACATCTCGTTCGACTCTTCGTCAGCGGGCACGGTCGTACCTGCAGGCGACGCGGGCTGGGGCCCACGCTCCGGCGCTGCGCTGTGCGTGTCCGTCCTGCAACCGCTCGAAAACACCAGCGTGGCCGCTACCAAGACTGCTCGCATCGTCCACCTCCTCGTCAGTCACTGTACGCCGAGAGGAGCCTCACCTTGAGACTCTTGTATGCAACGAAGTTGTCGTCTGTCATGAACATGTCAAGTGAAACACCCCAGTCCGTGCCGCAAGCAGGATTGGCTGCGCAGCTCGAGTATAGAACCGATACGAAGAATTTCCCCGCCCCGCCGGTGCGTTGCTTGTAGTCGCAAACGCAATACGTGCCCGCGATGAAGTTAGTCGTTACGAGCCTCACACCGGTCGTGTCGGTGACCGCGCCGAACTGTTCCAGGCGCATGTTGACATGCCTGAGCCGCCGTCCGTTGGTTGTGTGGAGCCGGGGGACCGGTGCCGCGCCGCGACCTCTGCGTCCATCCAGCGCGTGAAGCCATCGAGCTGAGCTCGACCCACCGCCTCGGCCTGGCGTCGGACACGCGCGCCGAGCGGCGAGACCAGCGCGCCCGTCCACGTTCTGCCCCGCGTCAACGCCGAAACATGAAGTAGTTCCTCTCGACGACCGAGCCATCCGGGTTGGTCCACGGGTGCTGCGCCATCGCGCACTCGTACCCTTGCGCCCTCAGCTGCCCGTACACCTTGCGCGTCAACAGCGGACGAAGGGGCAAGACCGTGCTCTCGTCGGCATGGAAATTCTCGAAGAGGCACGTGGTCTGGCGGCACTCGACCGTTCCCGCCTTTACGGTGGATGGAAACTCCGGCGAGACGTCATCCCGCAGGGCCTCGATCCGGGTCCGGGTGATACTCGCCCAGGCGGCGTCCACCGGCTCGGCCCTGAACTTCGCCAGCGTCCGCTCCGCCCTCGCTCGAGCCTTGCGCAGAGCGGTCTCGTCGTCGTCCGAGAACTCGTTGGACTCGTCTTCAAGGTCCTCGGCTTGGTCGCCGGCAGGGACGGCCGCGGGCGCGGGCTGAGGCCCACGCTCCGGCGCCGCGCTGTGCGCGTCCGTCCTACAACCGCTCGAAGACACCAGCGCAACTGCCATCAGAACTGTTCGCATCGGACATCTCCTCGTCAGTTGCTGTACGCCGAGACCAGCCTCACCTTGAGGGCCTTGGTCGCGACGGAGTTGTTGTCGGTCATGAACATGTCGAGCCCGAGGCTCCAGTCCGTCCCGGCGCAACCGATACAGGAGGCGAAGCTGACAGACATGAAGAACGTCCCGGCGCTGCCGGTCCGTTGCTTGTAGTCGCAAAGGCAAAACTGGGATGCGACGAAGTCGCTCGCTACCAGGGAGACCCCGGTCGTCTCGGTGACCGCACCAATCTGGTGGAGCCGCAGATTCACGTGGGAAATCCTGCGGCCGTTCGTGTTGTGCAGTTCGAGCAAGTCCCGTCCGGTCGGAATGAAACACGTCGCGCCAAAGGAGCTACTATTACCTGTGACACGGTCGAAGAACGACTTGCCTGCGTGCGCCGCGCTCCCAAAGGACTCCTGGTCCACTGTGGTGATGAGCTGCTCAAAGGGGCACTCCGTTCCGTTCGTGCGCCACCGCAAGACCTGCGCGTCCGCCTCATCCACGCTCCAGCCCCAGAATGCCAAGTGCGCACCCAGCGCCACCAGCACCTTGCACAACCCTCGTTTCATGTCCTACCGCCCTTCTCGGGTTCCGCCAACTAACCCGTACCCATAGCCTACGCCCCCCCCCCCCCGGGGTTGTCAAGCTCGGTTGCCTCGAGCGGGAGGCGTGCACCCAAGCAGGCCCCGAGCCGGGGGACCGGTTCCGCGCCGCATCAACGAACGGCGCGCGCGGCCTCTGCGTCCATCCAGCGCGTGAAGCCGTCGAGCTGAGCTCGACCCACCGACTCGGCCTGGCGTCGGACACGCGCGCCGAGCGGCGAGACCCGAGCCAGCGCGCCCGTCCAGGTCTCCTCGGAGTCGATGCGCGTGCCCGCTGGGGTGGGTTCGAAGCGAAAGACGTGGCGCGCGTGCAGGAGCGCGTTGCCCCCACCCCACACGATCTGCGCGGGCGAACTGACCTCGAACACGTCCACCGGCACCACGATGCGCAAAGGTCCGACATCGAGCCTGGCGCGCACGCGATCCCCCGGGCGGAGCGCGCGCTCCGGCCCGGACACGGGGCGAAACTGCCAGGGCATGAAGTAGCGCCAGTTCCGGAAGTCGATGAACTTGGCGAAGACCTGCGCCGGTGTTCCGGTGACCGTGCCCTCGGCTCGGGCGATGACGCTCATGACGTGCGCTCGGTTCAGTGATCGCCGCCGCCGCACTGATCGGCGTGCGCGCCTACGTCCACACCCTGCAGCGGCTCGGTGAGCACCTGGTAGTTGCCCGGGGTGCCGCTCTTGCCGATGTCGCAGTGGAAGTGGTTACGGTGCGCCGTGTTGTAGTTCGGCGTGAGGCAGGTCCCGAACACCTGCTGGGCGAGCTGATCGCACACCAGATCGTACAGCTGCTTGCTGATGCCGGTCTGCGCGGCTCTGGCGGTGGTGCAGGTTTGGCTCGCGGCGCCGCTCCACTTCACCCAGTGCGCCGGGTTGTTGATGTCGTACTTCTCGCCCGTCGTCTTGTACAGCCAGCGGATGTCGACCGCCCGCCCCCAAGAGTGATTGGAGTAGCCGTTCTGACTGCAATCCGGCTCGGGATCGTTGGGCCCCCGGCAGTAGTTCTGCTCGCTCCAGGAGCAGCAGCAACGGTAGCAGTAGGAGCCGAGGGTGCCGATCTGGTTGAAGCCGTGGGCCTTGAGCACGCCGGCGAACTTCCAGAGCGTCAGCACGAACTCGCAGCCCATGGGATCCGTGGACGGCGTGTTGGTGTCGGTCTTCGCGATGAGCACGCCGTTCAGCGGTCCGGTCAGCTTCACTCCGTCCACTACGCCCTTGGCCACGGTAGGCGTGTAGGCGACGCCGAGCTGATCGAGCTGCTCGAGGCAGCTCGACGCAGGCGCCGCCTCGACCACGAAGTTCACGGTGGCCATGGCCACCTGCTGTCCGCTCCCGTCGCGGCCGATGGCGTTGGTCCAGCGGTTGCCGGGATACTGGTAGTCGTAGGTGAGCGGGAAGCTTGGCGCCTGCGTGGACGTTCCGAGGGAGAAGTCCGTCTCGATCACGTACTCGACCTCGGCGATGCCGGGACCCGCGAGCACCTGGAACGCGACCGACGCCATGGGCGGCACGCCGGTCTGCTTGTGCACCTGCCCCTCCGCCGGAAGCACGAAGGACAGGTGATGGGCTGGCAGGGTCGTGGCTCCGCCTGCTCCGCCCGCGCCGCCGCTGCCGCCCGTCCCGGCGTTGGCGCCGAAGCCCGCGGCTCCGGCGCTGCCCGCGAGGCCCGCGCCACCGCCGGCGCCAGCAGGGTTGGAGTTACCGTCGTCCGCGCCGCACCCGACGAGCCAACCGCACACGAATACTCCCACAGCTGAGCCGAGCCGCATCACGCCGAGAACTGTGCCCCCGCGCACCCGAGGCGTCAACGGTCGGTGGCGGCTCAGCGTTTCGGCGGCAGCTCGAACGGGAGACAAACGAGCACCGTCGACAGGTCGCAGGGGGTGCCCGGCGGACCCGTGCACTCCTTGGCCACCGAGACGGCTCGGCCTGGACTCTGCGTGAAGGGAGTCGCGCAGTCGGGCAGCCCGGCGGGGAGCGCGACGTGGAGCACGAAGTCGCCCGGAGGCACCTCGCGGATGCGGAAGGTGCCGTCCGACGCGGAGGTGGCGGTCCGCTTCCAGCTGGCTCTCGCGCAGCCGAGCGCGCTCGGGCACAGCTCGACGAGCGCGCCGGAGAGCGGACGACCCGAGCGGTAGAGCTTCACGCTCCCTCGTAGCTCCCGCGCGACGGCTGCGACCTCGAGCGGAAGCCGCGCTGGACCGTGACGATAGACCACGACGCGCTGGATCCTGCCGGTGACTCCCGCGAGGGTGCCGGGCTCGTACGACGCGAGCACCCGTCCGCGGGGATCGAGCACCGCCAGCGCGTACTCGCCAGCCACCCACGCGCGACCTCGCTCGTCGATCGTCACGTCCGTGACGAGACCTGCGCTCGCGACGTCGATCGTCGCGACGCGCCCATCCACGTCTCCCCTCACGATGCTGCGCCGCTCGAAGTCGACGCCGACCGCGGCGCCGGCGGCGGAGATTCTCTGGATCGACGCCGTGCGCGGCCACGAGAGCTTGCGCCAGTCGCCCGAGTCGTGCCCGAACCAACCCGACTCGAAGCGTGCCAGCAGCCGCTCCCCCTGCGCAGCCAGTTGCCAGGGCGGGCGGCTGCCGGTGCCTTCGCCGAGCTCGACCTTCTCGTAGTTGCGACCGACGCCACGAAACAACCCGTTCCAGCTCGACACCCACACCGCGCCGCCCTGCGCGACGAGCCCATTGAGCTTGTTGTCGTCGAACTGACCGGAGAACTCCTCCCGACGCTTGACCGTGGACCAGCGCGTGCCGTCGTAGTGGTGGACGGCCCAAGCAAACGGGTCCGGGGTCGCCCAGATGTCGTCGTCGGCGCTCACGCTGAGCTGGCTGTACGCAGCGCGGGCGATGGAGCGGACCGTACCCGCCCGAACGGCGACGGTGCCGACGTCGTAGTAACTGGCGAACAAGGTACCGCTCGGCCCCAGGGCGAGATCGACCAAACCGGACTTGGTCTCGAACACCGGCGCGAAGCGATCGCCCTCGAGCTTCAGCACCCCTACGCCCCGAACCGCGACGTACACCGGCTCCGAAGGTCCGCTGTCGGGCGGAGGCTGGGCTGTGCCCTCGCCCTCTGACCCTACAGGCGGCTCGGCCGCGGCTGCGCGCGTGCCGTGCGACGCGGTGGCGCTCGGCGCGGGGTTCGCCGCCGGCGCACAGGCCGCCCCCGCCCAAGCGAGCAAGGCGCCCAGCCGTCGCATCAACGTCACGACGTGAACATCCTGAAGTCGGCAATCAAGCCATCAGTCATAGCCGACTACCGCTGCCACAGCGCCGCAAGCGGCAGCTCGATGGCGTCGAACGGCGGAACGCGCTCGAGCCCACCTCCAGCGACCGTCATGACTACGCGATAGGTGCCCCCGTCCAACGCGAGCACTTCGATGAACTGCTCGAGCGGCTCGACCAGCCACAACCACCCGACGCCGTGGGCGGCGTACACGTCGCGCTTGGGGCCGCGATCGAGCCGCCGCGTGGACGGCGACGAGACCTCGCATGCCCAGTCTGAAGCGAGTTCGAGGTAGGGCGCATCAGGAAGCTCCGGCAGACGCTCCCGACGCCAGCCACCGAGGTCCGGCTCGTCCAGGATCATCCACCCACCCGGCCCACCCCGACCGCGCTTGAATGGCGGGCCGAGTTCCTCTCCGATGGCGGCAGTAGCGGCAGCGTGGGGAAGCGCCGGCCTCGGACTCTGGTAGAGAACGCCGAAGACGACCTCCGCGACGACGTGTTCAGGCGCCGCGAGCACATCTGCGTAGCCGGCACGGCGTCGAGCTGCGTCTGCGTTCACCCTGCGAGGGTAGCCCCGCAGTCCGATGAGTTCAAACCCGCGCCAGCGCGGCGTCTCGCGGGCGCGCGTGCACGGGCGCGCGTGCAGCAGAAGGGCAGCCGCCCCTGCACGCAGGAGTCCCCCACGGAGGATTCGGTGCTAGAAACGGAGGCGCTCGACCCTCGACCACGCCGCCCACCATGACCGGTTCCCCATCAGAGGCCCCAGCCACGCAGGGGGTTGATCTGGAGCGCGCGTCGCGGCCCCGCCCACGGGCGGACAAGGGCGTGTACGACGTCGAGATCCCGGACGGGTGGCAGCAGGGGCGCGGCGCGTTTGGCGGGCTCACGATCGCGGCGCTGACGCGCTCAATCGAGCTGTTCGAAACCAACGCGGACCGCCCGCTGCGCACCCTCTCCGTCGAGCTCCCGGGCGCGGTGCGCGTCGGTCCCGCCGAGGTGCTCGTCGAAGTCGTCCGCATCGGCTCGGGGCAATCGACCATCGCCGCGCGTCTGCTTCAAGCGGGAGAAGTGCGAGCTACCGGCGTCGCCGTGCTCGCCAGGCCGCGCGCCCCGGACGCAGCGACCTACTGCGAGCTGACGGCGCCGGACTTGCCCGACTGGCGCAGCATCGCGCCGATACCGTCCGGCGTGCTCTCACCGGTGTTCGCGCGGCAGTTCGAGTACCGCACGGTAGGGCCGTTGCCGTTCGAGGGTGGGCCCTGTGCGCGCGCGCAGGGGTGGGTGCGCCTCCGCGACGCGACCGCGGAGACGCTGGGCGACGCCGCGTACCTGGCCGCTCTACTCGACGCCTGGTGGCCTGCGGCCTTCGCGCGCATGACCACGCCGCGTCCGGTGGGAACGGTGGCGTTCAACCTGCAAGTAGTCGGTTCGCCTCGCGGCATCGACCCTGCTGTGCCGTTCGCTTATCGCGCGCACACCTGGAGCCAGGTCGACGGTTGGCTCGTCGAGCAGCGCGAGCTGTGGACCGCTGACGGACGGCTCTTGGCGCTCAACCAGCAGACCATCGCCATCATCGCTTGAGCGCCGGGTGCTGCCCGCCCGGGCGGCTCAAGGCTCGAAAGCGACCGCCGGCAGCTGCTGCGGAGCGCCGAGCGATCGGATCACGCCGCTCAGGTACTCGTGGTTGTGTTCACCGTAGGAGAAGATCATCACGTCGCCCGCGCCGTGAATCACCCACTTGTTGCCTGGAGTCTCGTACTTGATGTGGCCGATCTGGGGGAGCGGGATGACCGTCTTGAGCTTGCGGGTCCCGGTGATGCCCAGGATGCGCCGATCCGTGATGACTTGAACACGATTGTGCGTCGCCTCGTAGCGGATGCCCAGGTAGAGAAACAGGATCCCGATCAGGACGGGCAAGAAGATGATGCCGATGAAGATGAGGAAGATGCGCTCACCGGCGCCGGTGTGTCGCTTGTAGTAGAGCACCCGCTCGCCGTACTCGAGCGGCACGCCCCAGACGGTCGGCTGCGCAGGGACCTGCGCGTACTGCACCGGCGATGGAGCCTGTGGAGGTTGGCCATGGGGGTGCTGCATTCGGCGGAGGGTCGCGCTCTCGCCGGTGGCGGTCAAGGTGGCGGGACCTGGTTGCAATACGCAGGAGGACTCGCGCTGCGCTGGCAGGCGCGGGCGAACAAGCGTGCCTCGAGCTCGGACGCCGCTCGCTCGTCGGCGGAGTGCGGGTCACCCGAGGTCACTCGCTCGCCCCGGGCGAGGTGGTGCAGCAAGTGGGCAGCTCGCGCCACCACCCGGGGATCGGCGGGAGCGTCATCGAGCAACAGCGCACCCTCCGTGAGCACGCCCGGCCCGCCGCGCGCGAAGCAGAACGTGGCGCGCCCGGCGGTGGCCTCGAGCAGTCGAGCGCCCTCCGGGTCAGCGCGAAGGGCGTCGCGTAGCTCGGTGGAGGCGCGCGCGTCCGTCATGTATCCCGCGGGGCACTCGCGCGGCGCCTGCGCGTGGGCGCAACCAGACAGCAGGAGGACGCTCCAAGCCGGACGCATCACCACTTCACGGCTCTGCAGCCGCAAGCCAGCGGCGCAGCCCGAAGGCGAGCGCGACGAACGCAGCGAGCGCAGCTCCAGGGAGGCTGCCCGCGGGCGCTCCCGCACAGCCGCTACCGCAGCCCGACGGCCGCGTGTCTACCGTTCCGTCCGCCTTCGTTGGCATCGAGCGCGCGGGGACGGCGGCGGACCCGCTCGACGACCCTGACTCCTTGGCAACGCACAGCTTGCCGGGTCTGCACTCGGCCGGCGCGGGGCACGCGCTGCCCGTGTCGCACACATTGAACGCCACCCACTCGGTCACGGGCGGATCGAGCTGCATGGGCGGACCCATCCCCAGCTCCGGCCCGCGCACCGGCGCGTGATCGTTCCGCCCATGGGTGTAGTAGCGCGTCTCCTGCTTGTAGCAGAGGGAGACCTCGCGACAGACCTTGTCGTCCCCGCAGTGAGCGTCCTCAGTGCACTGGTGCAGCGCGCAGGTGCCGCCCACGACCCCCCGCCACCCGGAGGGACAGTTCGTGGGCGCCTTGCGCTCACAGCGCGGCCCTCGGTGATCGGTGACCGGCACCTTGCCCGGGGGGCAGTTGTCGGGTGGCGGGGGCACCGCGTCCGCCCAAGCGCTACCGCTGCTCGCGAAGCACACCACCAACGAGCCCAGCGCCGTCGTCCATCGCATTGGCGTAGTCTACACCAGCCGCAGGGACTCGAGCGCTGCCGAACTCGAACAGCGCCGCGCGAGTTCCGCTAAGCTGCTGGCATGGGGAGTCTGCAGTTCGACTACGCCGATGTCTCCGCGGACCCGCTCGCCCGGGTGTGGGCCGAGGTTCCCGCGGACGTGAGCCGCGCCCTCGACGAGCTCGAGCTACGGCCGGTGGGCTTCGCTCACGGCTACCTCGAGCGCGCCAACATGCACTTGGTTCACGAGGTCCGCGTGAGCGACGATGGACTGGTGCAGTCCGTGGCCGGCGTCGGCTCCCCTCCGGTCGAGTTCAACTCCCTGCTCGAGGACGGCACGGTGCTCAAGACCGTGCCCCGACCACCGCCGGCCGAGTGGCGAAGGCTCAGCCCGGGGATGCGACAGCACCCGCGAGATCGCCACTACTACCAGGCCCTCGACGCGAGCCTGGCCGACGTCCTCGCGCACCATCGGGAGCGCGTGCGTCAGCTCGCAGCACAGCGATGCTCCGAGCCCGTCGTGCTAGACACCATGCTGACGCACTTCGCCGTGCGACTGCGGACAGCGGAGCTGCGTGATTTCCGGATGCCGTGGCACGTGCGCCTTGCCTGGCTCTTGGCCGTGCTGCCCTCGCTCGGGGCCGGCCTGATCGTGCTGTGGCGCTTCCCGGACGGTCGGCCGCTGTTGGTGTTCGCGCTAGCCGGCTTGGGCATGTTGATCGTGTTCATCCCCGCGATTCAGCTGTCGACGTGGCAGCTGGCACCGCGCATCATGCGCTTGTTCCCCGGGCCGCCCCCGGTGTCCGCGGGCGACCTGTTCGTGCGCGCCGCTTCGGTGCCCAGACGGCGACTGCCCCGCGAGACCGCGTGACGGACCGGGCTGCCACGGCCCCATCAGCCTGTGCCGAGCCGCGCGAGGGCGCGCTCCGCGGCCCCCTTGCGCGCCTGAGCTTCATGAGAGAGCTCCTTGATGCGGGCGCGTAGGCGCCTGGCGTCGTCCTCCGCGGCCAGCAGGCGTTCGACGAGTTGACGGGCACCGTCCGAGCGCGCGCCGCCGACCGCGCGCGCGTGCTCGCGCAGCCGCGTGATGGTGCGCTCGGTCTCGAGCAGCTCCGCCCGCCGCCGCTTCATGCCGCCGCGACGCACCTCCGCTTCCAGCAGCCGCTCGCGCGCCTCGCGCAGGATCGCTCGCTGGTCTTCGGGAAGTACCTTCGACTTCAGCAGGGTCGTGAGAGAGGCGGACGTCAACGCGGTGAAGGCGTGCGCACGCGAGAGCCCCTCTTCGGCCACGATGCGTCGCTCCTTCTGCTCACGGGCGCCGACGGCGAACACCGCGAGGGCATGCCCCGCTCGCGAGTCGTAGGCGAGCTCGTCGGCGCCCGTGACCTTGGCGTTGTTCACGAGCTTCAGAGCCAAGTACACGGTCCGAGGGCTGCCGCTCCGGTTCTCGAGGGCATACGCGAGTCGCGTGCGGCGCACGTAGTGCTGGACGAGCTGGCCCCTCGCAAAGCCGAGCAGTCGGGTCTCCTCTTCGGACTTGGAGTCCGCGAGGGTGAGCTCCACGTCGAGGTCGAACCCGAACTCGACCACGGTGGACTGCTTGGGCTTCATCCGCTCGATGGACGCCTCGCCGGCAAAGCCGCCGTCCGCGAAGACCGAGATGGGGCCGCCGGGCAAGGTCTGCTTGCCGTCGTGGAGCAGGAACACGGCGCTGCGGGCCGGCGCGCCCGGCGCCGAGAAGGACGCGATCCGCCGGGCCTTCACGCCGTCGCTCAAGAACGGCACGAGGGCCGAGCCGTGCGCGCGCAGATCGACGGGCGCGGGCAGTGCGTAGCGGAACAGCGCGCCCGTCTCGACGCCCTCGGCCTGCGCGATGCCGGCGAGGTTGCCGACCGAGAGGGCGGAGCTCGCCCCGGGGCCGCCGGCCCCCGCGCCATGCCCGATCGTGCCGATGGTGCCGAGACCGATACCTTCGCCGCGTCCCCCACCACCCTCTCCCACGCCGCTGATACCCAGCCCCCCGGCGCCAAAGCTGTCTCCGATTTCGTCGCCCCACAGGCGGTCCGCCGTAGTGTCCATGAGCTGCGGAACGGTGGACATCTCGTTCTGGGGCGTCACCAGCTCCCGCCGAGCGTAACGCGGCGCCGCGAGTGGGAACAGGAACGAGTCGGGTTGACCGTTGACGAGCTCGACCTGCACCCCACGCCAGGGCTCGTCCGTGTCGTTGTGCAAGAGCGCCCAACCTTGCAGCGTGCCCGTACCTCCGGCACCCAGCACCAGGCGATAGGTCGTACGCCACACGGGCGTCTCGGTCACGTAGCCGAGGCGCACCTTCTTGCCGCTCTTGGCCAGGACGCGGATCTCCTTCTTCATCTGCGCGCTGCGATCGCTGAGCGAGTCGAGGGCGGCGCCGAGCCGCGCGACGAAGGCCTTGTCGGTGGGTTTGACGGACACCACGTCGTCGCTCTGCAGCCGGCGAAGCTCACCGTCCTTGCTCACGACGACGAGGGTGGCGACCTTGCGCACGACGCAGGGCTCCTTGTCGTCGGTCGCGACGCGCACGCAGGTCTCGAGCTTGCTGTCGGCGCTGTCGATCACCTCCACCAGCCGTCCGGCGGTCGTCTCGGTCTTCGTCTTCACGATCACCTCGGCGCCCTTGAGACTGCGCAGCAGCGTGTGAAGGTCGAGGGCAGTGCCATCCTCCCCGAGGCCGGCGAGCGCCCGCGCCATTCCGCGGCTGACGCTGGAGCCGAACTCGATGCCAGTGACGGCGGCGTTGGGATCGTCGCTGAGCACGACCAGGGTCTTCAGGGCGTCGTCGAGATGACCGGTCGGCACCGGCAGCCCAACGGCGTTCACGCCGGGTGCCCCCGAGCGCTCGAAGTAGCCGACGCCGGTCTCGTACAGGCGGAGCCGCTCCAGCGGCAATACGGCCCCGCCTCCGCCGTTGGCCAAGGCGGAGCCGCCGACCAGCAGCCCGAGGGACAAACCCGCGAACGACGTACACACCTTCGCCATGACACTCGGCTCCCTTCCACGTTTCACGCAGGAACACGCTGCAGACACACGCGCCAGCGAAAGGTTTCCGCTAGGGTCCCTCAGCCGGCGTCGAGCTTGCGCGCGGGGCGGTGGGCGGGAGCCGGTTCGCCCTCGGTCTTCGACAGCTTGACCTCCGGCGGCGCTGCCTTGACCACGGGTTTGGGCGCGGCCGCCGGGCGCGCGAGCTCGCGCTCGAGCTCGGCTTGGTCCTCGGCGGTCAGCTCCCCGGTCCGCGCGACGATGCGGCTCAGCAGGTCGCCCGCCTCGAAATAGGGCTCGGCGCACGCGACGTGGATGAAGCCGATGGGCTGCATGCGACCGTCCTCGAACAGGGCGAGGGACAGCCGCCAGCTGCCCTTGGCGATCGGCTCGCGACAACAGCGGCAGCTCGCGCGGCCCGAGGTTGCTCGCTCCGCGCGCATCAGGCGGGGCAGCCGTCGATGCAGAGCGCCCACCTCGGCGGTGGCGCGCAGCTCGGTCCATGGGGCGCTCGGGTCCGGCTCCGGGGCGGCGGCGAGGGCTTCCAGCAGCGGCTCGGGGCGCAGGTACGCCGCGCACTCGAGGTGAAACCAGTAGCAGACCTCGCCCTCACCGAAGGGGTTCGGCGCTCGCTCGCCGAAGCGTAGCTCCCCCTTCCCGAGCTTGGTTCCGCAGCCGCGGCAGGTCGCGCGAGCGCTCGGAGCGCGTTCGATCACGTGGCCCATGACGAAATTGAACCGCGCCTCGGCCGGGCGGGCAAAGTCCTCAGCGCCCGCGCACGGGCGCCGAAGCGATCGCGACATGGCTCCGCCAGCGCGGCCGCTTCCGCGAGTGACGCTGCTCGCGGACCCGTCGTTCCCGCGCCGGACCGACATCTGCCGACCGGACCCGCTGCTTGCAGCGGTACACGCATCGAGTACCCTGCGCCCACCATGCTGGTGCTCGTGCTGAACTTCGGATCGTCCACCCTCAAGTGGCAGCTCGTCCGTCCCGACTCGGCGGCGCGCGTGGCCGCGGGGAAGGTCGAGCGCATCGGGAGCGGGACGACGCATGCCGAGGCGCTGGCGCAAGTGCTTGGCACGATGAGCGAGCACCGCATCGACGCCGTGGGTCACCGGGTCGTCCATGGCGGCGAGGCGTTCGTGGACGCGACGCGCATCGACGACGCGGTGGAGGCGGCCATCGAGGCCTGCGTGCCGCTCGCGCCGCTGCACAATCCCCCGAACCTCGCCGGCATCCGCGCGGCCCGCGCCGCGCTGCCGGACGTGCCCCACGTCGCGGTGTTCGACACCGCGTTTCACGCGCGCATGCCGCGCCGCGCCCGCGGCTACGCGATCGATCCCGAGCTCGCGTCCCGATACGGCATTCGCCGCTACGGCTTTCACGGCACCTCCCACGCCTACGTCGCGTCCCTCGCCGCGGCGCACCTCGGCCGGCCGCTGAACGAGCTGTGCCTGCTCACGCTGCACCTCGGCAACGGCGCGAGCGCCTGCGCGGTGGAGTACGGACACTCCACCGAGACCAGCATGGGCATGACGCCGCTCGAGGGTCTGGTGATGGGCACCCGTTCGGGCGACATCGATCCGGGGGTGCTCCTGTTGCTGGCTCGCGACGCGAGCATGGACGCCGCGGCCCTGGATGACCTGCTCAACAAGCAGAGCGGCCTCGCGGGCCTCTCCGGGGTGGGCAACGACCTGCGTGACATCGAGGCGCGCGCCGCCGCAGGTGACGACCGCTGCCGGCTCGCGATCTCGGTCTTCGCGCATCGCGCGAAGAAGTACGTGGGCGCCTACGCCGCGGTGATGGGCGGCCTGGACGCCGTGGTGCTCACCGCGGGGATCGGCGAGAACGCCGCCGCCATGCGCTGGCGCATCCTGCAGCGCATGGAGCACCTGGGCATCGTGCTCGACGAGGATCGCAACGCGAGCGCCAAGGTCGATACTCAGTCGCCGGTGGCCCGCATCAGCGCCGACAACTCGCGGGTGGCCGTGCTGGTCGCCGCCACCGACGAGGAACTCAGCATCGCGCGACAGGCCGCGAGCATCGTCCGCCGGCAGGCGACCGTCGACACACACTCGGCCATCCCGATCGCCATCAGCGCGCGGCACATTCACCTGAACCTCGAGACCTTCGAGCGACTCTTCGGCGAGGGGCGCACGCCCACGAAGTTCAAGGACATCTCGCAACCGGGCCAATACGCCTGCGAAGAGCGGCTGACGCTGATCGGTCCGCGCGGGCGCATCGAAGGAGTCCGCCTGCTCGGGCCCCTGCGCTCGAAGAACCAGATCGAGGTCTCACGCACGGACGAGTTCGCCCTCGGGGTGGACGCGCCCATTCGCGACTCGGGCCACGTCGCCGGCTCGGCACCCATCACGCTGGAGGGACCCGCCGGGACCGTGCAGCTCAGCGAAGGCCTGATTTGCGCGAAGCGCCACATCCACATGACCCCGGAGGACGCGAAGCGCTACGGCGTGACCGACGGCGACGAGGTGGAGGTGGCCATCGACGGCGGACCGCGGGATCTGATCTTCGGCGACGTCTTGATCCGGGTCAGCCCCAAATTCCAGCTGGAGATGCACATCGACACGGACGAAGCCAACGCCGCGGAGCTGTCGCCGGGCGCACGCGGCGCGCTCGTGTACGCCGACGTCACGGGCGCCACCGCGTCGCTCCGGCGACGGCGAGTCGACGTGGAACGCGCCGGCGCAGAGGGCGGCTGAGCGCCAGCGCCGCTAGGTCACCACGGCTTGGCCGGTCGGCAGAGCCCGTCTTGACAGGTCAGGATCCCCGCGGGCGCGCAGTCTCCGTCGCCGGCGCAGGGCGCGTGGCACACGGGCTCGCCCGCGCCCGCGCCGTCGGCGCAGGTCAAACCGACCGCGCAAGGCTCCGTGGAGCTGCCTTCGGGTGAACACATCCCGCCGCTCGTGCGGCAAGGCATGTAGGCGTGCCCGCAGGTTCCGAGCGACATCGCTTGCCAGCCGAGGCCGCTGTAGTCGGCATAGCGACACAGCTCTCCGTCCGGTGCGCTCGTCAGAGGCAGCGTCGCGGTGACGGTGTGGGGCTGCTGCTCGCCGGGACAGGGATCCGTCACGATGGATAGAGGCAGGTCCGCGCTCGTCGCCACTTTCACGTCGAAGGTCCAGTCGTACATGCAGCTGCCGCACGCAGCGAGCAGGCAGCCCGGGTTGCCGGCGCGAAGCTCGACGACGCCGTCTGCGAGCGCCTGGCTCTGGCCCTTCCACTGTGCGCCGCAGGCGCCCTCGAAGTTGAACAGCTCGATGCTGAGCTTGTCCGCGCCGAGGGACTTCCAGCGAATGCACTGCAGCCCCGCGTAGGCTTCGTCCGCCGTCAGCGCTTGACCCCCGGTGCCTTCCTTCTTGCACGCGCTGCCCTTGAAGGACAACAGCGTGTCACCGGGCGTGCTCGACGGGCTCGACTCTTCGCCGCCACACGCCCCCAGCAAGAGCAGCGCGAGGGCCACGGAAGCGACTCGTCTAGAGTTGACTTGTATCATGTGCTCACTCCTCTCTCAGAGTAGAGCCAGGTAGGCGATGACGCCAGCGAACAGGGCAAAGAGCACGACGCTGCCCCCAACCACGACGAGCACTGCGTGGCTGCGAGGTGCGGCGGCGAACTGAATCGGAGGGGGCGCCGGCGCGGCGAGCTGCGGCGTGCTGGGGCTCGACGCGACGAGCTGCGGCGCGCTGGGGCTCGACGCGGCGAGCTGCGGCGCGGGCCGGCCCCGCGCCTCGAGCACCGCGCGGGCGCGGGCCTGGAGCTCGAGCTCGAACGGGTCCACGTCCTGCCCGCGCTGCTCCAAGGCCCGGCGGCGCGGCGAGCGGCCGCGAAACCACAGCCAGATGGGCTCGGTGCGCGGCTCCCTGACGCCCAGCCGGTACCACAACTTGCTGGAGATGAGCGAGGGCTGATGACAGTGGGCGCAGGTCACGCTGGTGGCGTGCTGATCCGTGTGTAGCGGCGCGCCGCAGTGCGGACAGCCGAGCTTGGCCGCACCGGCTGCGGTGATGGCCTCGCTCACCTGACGCAAGTCGCAGCGATGGCCCGGAGCCACGACCGCGACGACCCCCGGATGGAAGCTCTGGGCCTGCGGAACGAGCGCGTAGCTCTGCAGCCGATGGCACTGCGGACAGCGCAGCCCCAGCTGGTCGTGACTGGGGTACGGCACCTGGGGCACCTTGCACCGATCGCACAGCGGGTGCCCCGGGCTGACGCGCACCCGGAGCGCCTCGCGCCCGCCGACGACGTGCGGCTCGGACCAGGCCTGGTCGGACACGGACACGCCGATGTGATGATACGGATTGTCGCGGGACAACGCCGAGCCGGGCCGGCGAACCTCCGGATCCGCGCCGCACAGATCGACGACGTCGTGCGCGGTGGACAAGACGCGCGAGTAGGCACGCACGTCGAAGGCTTGGTCGAGCCCGCAGTGTGCGCAGCTCAGCGTGCCGTCCAGATCGAGATGATCGAGCGGCGAGCTGAAGCCGCAACCGACGCAGCGAAACGACAGCTCGACGCGCGCCCAGCGCGCGTCGGCCCCCAGCTCGGCTTGGACCCGGCCGGATGCACCGACCGCCCCGCACGTCGTGCAGCGGTCCGAACGCTCGGCCGCGACGCTACCGCACAGAGCGCAGAGGTTGACGATGACGGGGTGGGGCTGCACGGCTTCACTCCGAACGCGGTTCAGCTCTCGCGCCGGTCCTGATATGGTCCGACACATGGGGTTCTTCGACAAGGTCTTCAACACCGACGCCGTGATGAGCGGCTCGGCCTACTGGAACATCGACAGCGACGCGCACAAGCTCCGGGTGTGCATGGAGGCGGGGCAGCGCATGGCGCCAGCCATCGGGGGCACGGTCAAGAGCCGCGACGGCGGCGATGAAGTGCACGTCACCGGCCAGTACAACCAGTACTCGGTGAGGCTGATCATCTGGGTCTCCTTCGGCAACTTGCGCCTCCAAGTCAAGCCGAAGCGGGAGCTGCCCGTCCCCTGGTCGTTCAACCTGCAGTACGACGAGGAGGCCGGTGCACATGCGCACGAGCAGCTCGACCGGGACGAGTGGGACGCAGACGAGAGCCAGAAGCTGTTCCTCTCGCCGCACCTGTACTTCGAGGCAGATCGCGACGAGCTTCGCCAGATCAAGACCTGCTGGGATCAGCTGCCGCGGGAGCTGACGGATCAGCTGCTCCTGCTCATGGAGGAGACCGCCAAGCCAGGTACCCACTTCCAGATCGGCGAACAGGAGGTCACGCTGTACCTGAACGACTCGGCCATCACGCTGAGCAAGAGCGCCGATCAGCGCGTCGCCCACGTGCTGCACCTGCTGACGTCCATCGTGGCCGCTGGGGAGCGGGTGTGGGTCGGCGGCGACGAACAGCCCTTCCAGGCGGCGCCCGCGCCGGCGCCGCCGGCGGGCCCACCCCCGGGAGTGGCCGCGCTGGGCCCGGGGAGCCCGGTGCTCGTGACGTGGTCCGATGGCAATCGCTACCCGGCCACCATCGTCAACGAGGCCCAGGGGCAGTACCTGTGCGCGTTTCCGAACGGCCAGCAGCAGTGGGTGGCCGCGCCCTACGTCGCAGCGGCTCGGTGACCGTCGGGCGCCTCGCTGACATCGTGCTCCGTGCTCGAGCCCCACATGGTCGACCCGTACACGCACCTGACGCCCACCTGGCCAGGCGCCGTCATCGCGGCAGCGCTCGCCCTCGCTTGCGCGACCGCAGGTCCCGCCCGCTCGACGATCGAGCCGACGGCAGCGGGCACCGAGTCGCTCCCTCCCGAGCCGGCATCGTCCGCGGACCCGCCAGCGACAGCGCCTTCCGGCGCCGCGCCTGCAAGCGTGCCGACGGTGGAGCGGCTGCGCTGGACGCGTGAGCTCGAGCGTCCGGTCGTGTCTCTCGGGCTTGGAAAGCGCCGCATCGCTGCCATCGCCGCGAGCGAGCACGGCGCGCGCGACGTCTGGCTCTCGGATGGCAAAGCGTGGAAGCTCGTACCGCTGCCCGCGCGCCTCGCGGCGAAGGAGGGGGAGCGCGACGACGCGCGCATCTTCTTTGGCCGCGACGATCAGCCTCGCATCCTGGGCAGCCGTAGCGAGGGCGCCGCACCTCGACCGCTGTACCTGCGCTACCGTCCGCCCACCGGCTGGGTAGCGGAGCGAAACGAGACAGGCCGCCTGCTCGGCCCCCCACCGAGCGCGCTGTTCGGGGTGCTCGGGCATGACGATCCGGAGGTCGTCTGCAAGCTCGGTGACACCTGCATCATCAAGCGCCTGACGGGCTGGAGCAACGTCGGCTCCCCAGCGTCCGTCATGCGCGTGGAGCTGGCGGGCGGGCTCGCCATCGCGTTCGCGAGCCGCTCCTTGATGCGACTCGAGCAGTCGGGCTTCGTCGCTGTCGGCGGAGAAGCGCCCTTCGGCCAGCCCGGCGGCGCGACGGCGGACAGCACGGGCGCGGCCTGGGTCAGCGAGCCCGGCACCTCGACGCTGCACCGCTTCGACGGGCAGCGCTGGGCGGCGCACCCGTCGCCGCTCCGCTCACCGCGAGGCCTGTGGGCCGCGAGCGCGTCGGACGTGTGGCTCGTGGGTGACGACGGCGCGGCCCACTACGACGGTCAAGCTTGGCGTAAGATCGTCGGGCCCGAGGGACCGCT
This sequence comes from Polyangiaceae bacterium, assembly GCA_019637295.1. GTDB lineage: Bacteria > Myxococcota_A > Polyangia > Polyangiales > Polyangiaceae > JACKEA01. Next base: position 803,625 of record JAHBVX010000001.1, on the reverse strand, counting down.
GACCGAGGTCTTCGGTCGCGACGGCAACGACGTGTGGCTCGCGGGGGAAACCGGCGTGTGGCGAGGCTCACCCTGAGCGCAGAGCTTGCGCGTCCGAGCTCGCTCGTTGGCAAGAGCTGCGGACGCGTCGTGACTCGACGTCCCCGCGTCTGCAGCACCAGCGGCAGGTACACACGTTGCAAGTAGCGGCCTCACCATGCTCGATCGACCCGTCTCCTACTACATGTCCACGCCCGTGTTCAGCATCGCCGCCGATGCCGAGCTGGTGACCGCGCAGCAGCGGCTCGAGCAGCACCGGGTCTCCGCGCTGCTCGTACAAGACGGCGCTGACCCCATCGCTGCCGTGCTGTCACGCGCGGACCTGCTGCGCGTCGGTCGCGTCGACCTGGACCCTCAGCGCGGCGGACTGCGCCTGCTGGTTCCGTCTCAGCTCGTTCGAGACGCGGCGACGCCGAGCGTCGTCACCGTCAGTCCCGAGGGGACGAGCGTTCGGGAGGCCGCGCGCGCCATGCTCGCTCACGGCGTGCACCGGGTCTTCGTAGCGACCCCGCAGCACGCCTACGGGGTCCTCAGCACCCGCGACGTGATGCGCGCCCTGGTCGACGCCCGCGCGAGCACGAGCATGGCGGAGCTGATGACGTCACCCGTGCGGACCATCGCCGCGACGGCCACCATCGAGCAAGCGGTGAGCGCGCTGCGCGACGCGCAGGTCGTCGGCATCGTGGTGACGGACGCGGCGGGTTGGCCGGTCGGCATGTTCACCCAGGAGCAGGCCGTCGAGTCCGCCGGCTACTTCAGCATCGACCCGGTCGAGCGCGCGATGAGCCACCGCTTCATCGTGGCCAACGCTCCGGGCGCCGCTCACCACGTCGCCGCCCGCGCGATCGCTACCCGGGCGCGACACGCCATCGTGATGGAGCAGCGGAGCATCGTCGGCATCGTGTCGGGGCTCGACTTCGCCCGGGCCGCCGTCGAGTGGAGCCCCTGACAGCCGCTTCTGTGCCGGCCGCGCACCGGACTCGACGCCGGCGCCAGGACCCGTCATGCTAGCGTCGATGCGACTCGGGAAGACTGCGCTGGGCGCGGCGCTCGGACTGTGGACGACGGCGGCCCTGGCGGCACCCCAGTACGTGCGCCTGTCGTACACTGGCGACGCGGCCACGAGCATGACCGTGGCTTGGAACACGACGGCCAGCACGGCGACCGAGGTGCTGCTGGGCACCAGTCCCGGTAGCTACACGCAGACCTTCACCGGCGCTTCGTTACAAGCCAACGCCGGGTTGGGTCATGTACACGAGGTCACCCTCACTGGGCTGAGTCCGAACACCAAGTACTACTACGTGGCGGGCAACACCGCGGACGGCTTCTCTCAGGAGGCGAGCTTCACGACGGGTCCGGTCGATGATCCGGAGTGCGGCAAGCTGCGCTTCGCCTTCGCCGCGGACAATCGCCCGGACCCGACCTTCGGAGGCGGGCAGAACTGGCCCCAGATCTTGGCGCAGGCGGCCGCGCATCAGCCGGCCTTCGTCCTCAACGGCGGCGACATGGTGATCGACGGCAAGCAGGTGAGCCAGTGGTTGACCTTCTTGAACGACACCACCGCCGTGGCCCGGCGGATCCCCTTCATGCCGGTGCTCGGCAACCACGATGATGGGCCCGTCACCGGCGCCGGCGCCAACTACAACCAGATCTTCGCGCTGCCCGTGTCCACCGGCGCCCACGGCAGCAGCACGGAGGACTACTACTACTTCACCTACGGCAACGCGATCTTCGTGTCGCTCTCCACCGAGTCGTTCACTGGAGGCAGCATCCCGTTCGCGACGCAGGCGGCGTGGCTGGACGAGGTGCTCACGCAGAACCCCAAGAAGTGGAAGTTCGTCTACTACCACAAGCCCAGCTACACGAAGGAAGTGCTGTTCTCCATCTCCCACGAGCCAAACGAGGCCAATCAGAACGCCGCGCTCGTGCCCATCATCGACAAGCACCACGTCGACGTCGTGTTCGCCAGCCACAACCACTGGTACGAGCGGTTCGAACCGAGCAACTGCACGACCAAGGGCACGCCGGGGTCGAGCTCGCCGTGCTCCACGGGCGCGAGCGGCTTCGCCTCGGGCACCGTGTACATCGTCAGCGGCGGCGCCGGCGCGTTCACCATCCCCGGGTTCCTGTGCGGCGGCATGTCGGGCCGCGCGACCTGCTCCGGGGATCATCACTATGTCCTGGTCGACATCAACGACGAGACCCTGAAGCTCGAGACCTGGGGCGCGGCCCCACAACCGAACCAAATCATCGACACCATCAGCATCACGAAGGCGGCCGCCAACTGCGCGACCGCGCCCGATGGTGGTTTGGGCGACGCGGGCACGGACGCCTCCGCCGCCGGCGCCGGGGGCGGCGCAGGGACCCCCGCGGGCGGTAGCGCAGGCGCAGCTGCCAGCGGCGGCACCGGCGCTTCGGCTTCGGGCGGGACGGCTGGCGGCGTGGGCGGCGCGTCGAGCGGCGGCGCGTCGAGCGGCGGCGCGTCGAGCGGCGGCGCGTCGAGCGGCGGCGCGTCGGACGACGGCGGCTGCGGCTGCCGGGTGGATGGGCGCCCAGGTGGTCGTGCTCCCGCGCTCGCGCTGGGCGCGCTGGCGCTCTTCGTGCTGCGACGCCGGCGAGCGCGTCGCCTCACGGCGACGTGACGCCGCGTTCCGACACGCTGATGCGAGTCAGCAGCTCCTGATCGACCACCCGCACGTGCTGCTCGCGCAGGCGGCGTACGAGAGCGTCGGACCTCTGGTGCACCTTCTCGCGCCGCAGCGCGATGCGGTACGACAAGTGATCTCGTGCGCAGTCGGGCTTGGCGCCCCGCGTCGTCGGATCCCGCTGCTCGCCGCGAGACTCACAGTAGCTGCGGATCTCCTCGTCCGTCAGCGACTCGTCTACCTCACGCATCATGACCGCGCGCAGCTCGCCCGCGAGCAGCTCGTCGATGCGCGCGCGAACGCCGGCCACTTCGGTCAATCCCTCGGCGCGCGCTGCCTCGGCGACCAGCACCTCGGGCACCAGGCGGCGGCGTACCAGGCCAGAGCGCACCTCCGCGTCCGTCTCGCCGAAGCTCTTGCGTTCGAACGCGTGCAACGCTGCGGCGCGGACCGAGACGTCGCTCACCCGCATCACCGTCTGCCCCGCGCGGACGACGATCGGATCGTCGCCAGCATCGGCGCGCGTGACGCCGGCGCCGAGCAGCAGCGCGATGGTCGCCAGCACAGTCCGCGAGGTCAAAACGACAGTCCCATCCCGGGCCGGCGACGGGTCGCCGCGGGCGCGCCCTGCTTGGGGATGAAGAGCAGGTCGACCGCCACCAGCGCCGCACCCACCACCGCGACACCGATGGAGACGTTGGTCAGATCCCGCGCGCGCTCGCCGCTCGAGCGGGCATCTTCGCTGCCGGTCTTGATGAACTGGTCGTGCTCGGACTGGGCTTTGGGTCCAAACGCGACCACCCCGACGCCGCCGACGACGACCAGCCCCGCGCCCATCCAAGTCACCCAGCCGGGCCCGCGGGTCACCGCCGGCGGCGCGTCCTCGGGCGGAGCGACCGCGATGGGTGCGTCCTGGACGCTGCTGGTGGCGCCGGGGGCGTCGAGCTTCAGCTCGACGGTGACCGTCGCCGTTCGCTGGCGCTCGACGCGGACCTTGCGCTCTTCCATCGTCGAGCCTCTGCGGACCACGACGGTCAGCTCGCCGGGGTCGACGAGGGCCTTGCAGGGGAGGGTGCAGAGCACCTCGTCCGCTACCACCACTTCGGCTCCCATCGGCGAGCCGTCTACCTCGAGAGTCCCCAGCTCCGCGCGCAACGCGTCGATCTTGGTGGTCGCGCGCTGCTTCTGCTTCGCGTCCAGCTCGCTGCTCTGGGCCGCCGCTTCATACTGCTCCAAGGCTTCACGGAACCTGCCGAGGCGCTCGAAGCAGACCGCGATGTTGAAGCGCACCGCGTCGTGGCGATGCAGCTCGAATGCACGCCGGAAATGCCGCAACGCTTCGTCGAAGTCTTTGCGGTCGAACGCCCGCTGCCCCTCGGCGAACTGCGCCTTCGCCAGCGAGCGCGCCTGCGCATCCGCCGGCTGAGCCAAGGCCGTGGTCGCGCTCGATAAGACCGCGCACAGGACTGCCCACGACCAGAGCTTCATCGTGGCTAGTATGGATCGGCGAGCAGGGGACCGGTGGGCTTCTTTGTGCCGCCCTTGGCCGGCGCGCGCACCGCCGCAGGTGGCGCCGACGATGCGGGCGGCGCTGGCTCCGCGGTGGCCATGGGCGCCGGCAGCGTCAGAGTGATCCCATCGTCCGTCCGCCTGACGCGCCGACTCACCTCGCGGCCATCGGCGGCCACGACCTGCACCTCTGCGGAGGCGTCGCCGGTCAGGCCGATGACGAGCGGTCGCTCGTCGCGCCGACGGCCATCCACCAACACGAGCCGCGCGTCCGCGGGGACGTGCACGGCGATCCGCGCCTCGGCTGACGACGCGGACGTCGACGCGCTTGGCGCCGCTGCCTCGGGCTCGCCGCTCAGGCCGCGCCACGCCAGCAGCAGGCTGACGCCGAGCACCGCGGCGACTCCGAGCAGCCACGGGAGCTTCGAGCGCTTGGCCGTCCTTGGGGCAGGCTCCCGGGACAGCGCCGTGATCGAACCTCCCCCCGTGGACTCGAGCTGCAAGGGCACGTGGCCTCCGCCTCGCTGCGCCGCCGCCAACCGCTCGTCTTCCCGCGCGCGATCTTCGCGGAAGAGGTGTTCCATCTCCCGCGCGACGTCGGCGCGACGACCGCCGCTGGCAGCAACCGCAGCCAGATCGAAGATGCTGGCGAGCTCGTCGAGACTCTCTGGCCGGAGGCTGACGTCACGCTCGAGACAACGCATCACCACGCTGGCGACCTCCGGGGGCACGTCCGGTGCGACGGTGCGCAGAGCCGGGACCTCGAGCTGGAGCACGTTGAACAGCGTGTTGCTCTCGTCCTCTCCACGAAACAGTCGGCGCTGCGCGAGCAGCTCCCAGGCGACCACGCCGAGCGCCCACGCGTCGGCGCGGGCGTCGACGGCGACGTCCCGACGGATCTGCTCCGGAGCCGCGTACGCCAGCTTGCCGCGGAACTCGCCGCTCTGCGTGCTCGCGATCCGGCCCCGCGCCGCCGCGATCCCGAAGTCGACGACCTTGACCTCTCCGGTGTAACCAATGTGTATGTTCTGTGGACTGACGTCGCGATGGACGATGCCGAGCGGGTGACCGTCCGCCCCGGCCGTGCCGTGCGCGGCGGCGAGCCCTTCCGCAGCGCGCGCCAGCACGCCGAGCCGCAAGCCGAGCGACAGCGTGTGTCGGCTCTTCTTGGCCTTGCGGGTGACCGCCGCGAGCGACTGTCCGCGCAGGAACTCCATCACCAGGTAGGGGGCGCCAAGGTGCGTTCCGACGTCGAACACCTGGATCACGTTGGCGTGAGCGATGTGCGAGGCGATACGTGCCTCGTCCAGGAAGCGCTCCACCGCCTGGGCCTCCGAGGCCAGGTTCGGCAGCATCATCTTGAGCGCGAGGACTTTGTCGAACCCGCCGATACCGGAGCGACGGACAGCGAACACCGCCGCCATGCCACCACGCGCCACCTCACCGATGACGGAGTAGCGCTCGATCTCGTCCCCCGGGCGGGGCAACGCAGGTTCGGGAGCACGAGCCTCCATGCCAGCTGGAGCTTCGCACGCCCCTGCGGGCGCGGCGACCGCTTTGCCGAATGCCGCGCATGCCGCGATGCGGTACTATGAGCCAATGCGGCCTCTTTCTGCCCTGCTGGCGCTGGCGGGTGCGCTTACCGCGCCGGCGTGTCTGCTCAGCTTCGACGACAGCGAAGTCGACGCGACCGACGCCGCGGCGGGCGGCAGCGGCGCGCTGGATGCGAGCCTCGGGGGGACCGGCGGGAGCTCCGGCTCTGGGGGCACAGCAGGTGCAGGTGGAGCCGGCGGCACAGCGGGGAGCAGCAGCGGAGGGACGAGCGGCGCAGGTGGCGGCACCGGCGGAGCCACCGGCGGCACAGGAGGGACGGGCGGAGCCACCGGCGGCACCGGCGGCGCGACTGGCGGCACCGGCGGCGCAACTGGCGGCACCGGCGGCGCAACTGGCGGCACCGGCGGCGCAACCGGCGGTACCGGCGGCTCGACCGGCCCCAACGTGCCCGATTGCCCGGTCGGCAGTGACAACTTCAACACCACCGCCATCGGTCCCATGTGGTGGCCGTGGGGGAACTCCGTCAGCGCCACGGGCGGCGAGCTGGTGCTGCAACCGGTCGGCACCGTGGCGGACTACGCGGGCGTGACGACCTCGACCACGGCGGATCTACGAAGCTGCGGCGTCAGCGTCGAGGTCAAGCAGGTCCTCACCTCGACCAACGGCACGAGCGTGTACTTCCTGTTCGACAGCAGCCCGTCGGACGTGGCCAACACTCGCTACATCGAGTGGAATCAGGGGGCGCTGCATGCGGGGCTGAGGACGGCCTACTACACGAGCCCGTACGACCCCGTCGCCATGCGCTGGTGGCGCATCGCGGCGAGCGGGGGCAGCACCCGGATGTACACGTCCCCTGACGGCAGCACCTGGACGGAGCGCGGCTCTGCGCCAACGCCCGCCGCGCACTCGACCGGGCGCGTGGAGATCGGCGCGGGAACCTGGACGACCCAAGGCGCGAACATCGGGGCGGTGAAGCTCGACAATTTCAATCCGTGAGCAGACCCATTCACATGCCGGGGCGAGGCGCTCCGGCGTACCACATGCCGTACACCGTCAGCACTGCGACGATGATGGCGAGCCCGACATACAGCCAGGTGGTGTAGCTCTCCTTGCGGAGCGGGGGACCGGGGACGGGCTCGGGGGACGTGTTGGGGCGGCGCTCGGTGGCGCTGGCGTTCATGATTTCATCCTCCTTTCAGAGTTGGATGCGCTGATACCTTGCAGGACGCGTGCCGATAGGCTCGGTGCGAAATGCTGCACGCACCGGACGGGTGATCGCGCACGCTTTGCGTGCGGCGGCTCCCGTGCGCAACGGTGTCGTGCGCGAATCGCGCGCGAGCACCGTCAGCGATGCCCGATCGAAATCAGATAGAGCGGGCGCGGGCGTGGCGTGCTGCCGGCGAGCAGCGCGCCCACCTCTGCGTCATAGAACGCGCCGACGCCACACGCACCGAGCCCCCGCGCGGTGGCAGCCAGATAGGCGTGCCCACCCGCGAGGCCGGCATCGATACCCGCAGTCCGGAAGTCCCGCGCACCATCGACGGCTCCGAGGGTCGCGTCGTTCAGGGTCCACACCAGTACGACCGCGCCGCGGCCCAGCACCTCCTGTGACAGACCCGCGCTCTGGATACGCGCGTGCAGGGCCCCCGGCACGCCGGGCTCGAGCGCGTGCGCTTCGGGCGAGTACCGATAGCTGCCCGGAGCGACACCGTCGACGCGACTCACGAGCACGTGCAGTTCGACCAGCGGTACGCCACGGACGCGAGGCGCTCGCACGGCGCTATCGAGCAGCACCCCCGCAAGCTCGGAGCTGTCCAACGAAGCCTGGAGATCGAAATCCCGCACGGAGCGCCGCCGTCGGATGGTGGCGAAGACATCGGCGTCGGGCGCGGGCGCTAGCGGCAGAGCCTCGCCACGGGGGGCAGTGCGAGCACGCACCTGCACCGCCACGAGCGGCCCCTCGATCAGCCGCCAAGAGGTGAGCGCGTGGGACAGCCGGGTCAACTCTGCGTCATCGGCCCGCTCCGGCAGCTGCACCGGCTGGAACGCGGGAACGGACAGAGGCTGAGTGGCTCCGCTGCGGCGTGGTCCGCACGCCACCAGCAGCACCGGGCCATCCTCGTCGGGATGAAGGCCGAGCGCCGCGGCCACGGTCCCGTCGTCGAAGCGCCCTTCGAGCGCGCAGTCCATGCCGCGGGCACGCGCCGCGAGTAAGAGCTGCGCCGCGACGTGCCCGGCGTCGAGCGCGACGTAGCGATAGGAGCGCACGTCGTACTTGAACGCGGTGCGGTCCCAGGTGCCCGTCAGGGCGAACACCAGCGGCGCGGAGCGCACAGGCGAGTCCTCCGGCACCGCGCGCGTCAGCGCCTCGGCCCGTTCCACTCCTGCGACCGTGCGCAACGCATGAGCGTGCGGCTCGTAGTAGTGAACCCCCGCGGGCACCTCTCCCCCTTCGCCGAGCACCACGAACAGGTCGACCGGGTAGAGCGCTCCGGCGGAGGGCGCGGCGCGCAGCGCGAGCCCCATGCCGCGCTCGCTGGTCACACCGCCGGCGTGCGCGAGGATGTCCGCGAGGGTAGAGGTGTCGAGCCGAGCTGGCGCGCGCTCCACGACGATTCGGGCTCCCGCGTCCGCGGTGGAGGACGGCGGCTCACCCATCACCTCCGCGAGGGTCCGCTCGGCTCGCAGGGCTGCGGCGGGCAGCGTGACGGTGGGGGCCTCCGGCACGACTCGTAGCTCCGGGGGCCGCTGGCGAGGTAGCGCGGGCGCACGCAGGACCCCCGCGCGCGAGTAGCTCGATTGCTCGTACAGGTAGTCCTGCGCCGCGATGCGCTCGCCGCCGCGCTCGATCCAGACCGTCACCTCACCAGCGCTGGCCGGGGCGGCGGGACCCGGTCGCGGCGCAGTCACGCTCACCCGGTGCTCCTCGGCCATGCGTCCGAGCACCAGCGCCGCCACGAGCGGTCCGGCGAAGACGACGGCGACCAGCGCCAGACCCGCGTACCGGATGGCAGGCAAGAAGCGCGAGCCGGACCCGTCGAGCAGCACCTTGGGACTCACGCGCCGAAAGAACACCGCTAGAGGCCCGAGCTGCAGCACTACGTGCGCAGCGAGCAGCACCAGCATCGCGTAACCGAAGACGTAGTGCAGATCGAACGCCGGCAGATCCATGCGCGAGACCCAGAACACTCCGAGCGCAGCGGTGGTGATGACGTACGCCAGCAGGAACAGCGCGACGATGACGTTGAGCGCGCGGCGCGAGAGCGGTCGACCGAGCAGAGCGCGCAGGAGCACGAACCCGCCGAGCGCCGCGATGGGCAAGCCAATCGCCAGCACCTTCCAGTTCACGGCTGCGTCTGCCCTGTGCCCAAGGCCTCACGGAGCTCGCGCTCCAGCTCCTCGAGGGCTGCCGGAGCAAGCCCGGGCGGGCCGAACAGCGCCAGGTGTAGCTCTCCACGAAATCCAAACGCGACCACCGAGGGTGTGCGGACGTTGAGGACACTGGGGCCGATGATTCGCAGCCGCTCGATATCGTCGCCGAACGCCGCCAGACCGTGGTCGATGCGACCGACGTTGGTGTAGATCACGCCTCGACGGAGCGGCATGTCGATCAGCACCGGATGCAGCCAGCGCAGCACTCGACGCGTGAGGGCGTGCGGCATCGCCCACCCGAGGACCACCGGCGCGAGCAGCAGCGCTGGGCCGGCGAAACCGCGCCGCTGCCGGCGAGTCCGCTCGGCCACTGCGGCAACGCTGGTCGTCAGGTCGGAGGTAGCGCTCCGTGGCACGTTCACGAGCAGGATGCTCGACGTGTTGGCGGCCGTCAGGCGCGGCTCGCCCGCGTAGCGGCGAAGATCCATGGTGTACATCACGGCCAGAGGACCCTCACTGGAGCGACGCGCAGCGACGCCCGCCAGAGCGGCGATCAGGGCATCGTTGACGCTGGCGCCCAGCGGACGACAGCGAGCTCCAATGCGCGCCACGTCCTCGCTGGAAATCGTGACGTGACGCCAACACGCTTCGCTCGATGGCGCTCGGGGGTACTCTCTCTCCCGCGGGGCGGCTCGCCAGGTCCTGAGCGGGAGCCAGGCGCTGGCGGCCAGGTCTCGCATGAGCACCGGCAGGTGATACCAGCGGAGGCCCTCGAGCGCGCTCGCCACGCTGCGGCGGGGATCCACCGGCGCGCTGGGCTGGGTGCCATAGAGATGCGCGCCGAGGACATGCCCCACGGCGGCCACCCCGGCGCCATCCACGGCGAGGTGGGTGATGCTGAGGATCAGACGCGAGCCCCCGCCGCGCGCGAAGCTCACCAGCCGCAGGGGGCGCTCCCGCGCCGAATCGATGGGGCGCCGTGCCCAGCGGTCGGTCTCCGCGTCGAGGTCAGCGGGCTCCTCGAGGACGTGAACCGCACCGCTGAGCGGAGCGTCGACCGGATGCCAAGCGTCGCGCCAGAAGCCCGGCACGTAGCGCCGGCCCAACACCGGAAAAGACTCGATGGTCGCCTGCAGCGCGCGCTCGAGCTCGGCACGAGAGAAGCGCCGGGTCAGATCGATGACCGCGTGGATCCCCAAGTCGCCATAGCCCGCTGTCGCTCCAAACAGCGCGATGTCCGGCACTTCGGCTCGCAGCGTCGCCGGAGTATTCACGGACCGGCAGGCACCGCCGGCAGCCAGGGGTTGTTGTCACGGTAGTGAACGGGGTCAATCTCTTCCCAACCCACCTGGGCGGGCCCCCAAATGGCGGGGTTGGCGTCGGAGTTGGCGGCCGCGTTGATGATGATGTCGACCTGCTGATTCGACGGCTTGTGCCAGATCACGTCGTGACTGAAGCCGGTGACGAGATGGCCGTCGACCCAGTGCTCGAAGTTCGGCGGCGAGTACTGACCTTCACCGGCGGTCTTGCCCACGTGCCCCCAGGCCGGATCATCGAGCGCAGCCAGCACTCGCTGTACGAACTCTCCACAACTCTCCCACGTGTTGATCTGAAGCAGGTGAGCGTAGTCACTCGCGACCTGTTGGATCACGTCGAAGCGGTACGGGGTCGGCACCTTGGGCGTGCAGTCCACGTTCACCGTGGGTGCGACGCTCTGGCCGAACCAGGCCACCTGCTCGCGCAGCATCTGCCAGTCGCTGAGCTGAGCGCCGGACTGGGCAGGAGCGACCAACGTGATGTCGAAGGTCCACTTCTCACCCGGGGCGACCGTCACCCCGTCGGGTAGCTCGACGCGGGTCGTGGCGCTGAGTGGATCCGAGTCACCGACGGCGCCAAGCTTGTATTCGGCCTCACGCGTCCAGGTACTGGAGCCCGTGTTCTCGACCTCGACCCAGGCTTGAGCCGACTGCTCGCAAGCGATGGCCGCAGGAAACTCGAAGGACACGATCTTGGCGTCGTCCGCGCCGACCGCAGCGTCGGACTGGCCGCCGGCGTCCGGCGCCCAACCGCCGCTGTCCGCCAACCCGGAGTCGGCGGGCGGGTCACCCGCCGCGTTCGGCTCGCCGCAGTTCACGCAGGCGAGCGCGGCCCCAACCAGCACAACCATCATCGACTTCATGGCGTCCCTCCTGGGAGTCTAGGTCGAATCGAGGTCGTTCACCAGGCGATGCGTGTGCCGCTGCCCTCAAGGCGTCGGAGGGTCGAGGAGGATCCGCTCGGGATCGCCCAGGAACTCGAAGTGCATGGTGTCCTGCAGTTCGTCGTGTCCGAGCCAGTAGAAGCCATGTCGTTCGAATACCTCTACCCAACAGCGCGGCATGGCCATCCGCTCGAAGGGCGAGCTCACGGGCCTGCGGCACGCCGCTACCTGACTCCACTTGCCGACGCATCCGCAGCACGGGTTGAGGTCAGAGTCGATGTCGAGGGCGATGCCGTACACGTGGTTGGAGACCTCGTAGTCCTTGAAGGTGTTCTCGAACCGGAGGCCGCTGAGGTGCCGCGGGCGATACGGCTGCGCCGTGCAGTCGCGACGGAGCGCTGCTTCCACGCACGCCAGCACCGGCACGATCTTCTCGTGCAGCACGACGGGCAGCCCCATGAACTTGGTACGCTTCGCGTAGAACTGGGGAGCGTGAGGGTTGTCCCGCCGGCTGCCGAAGCCGGGAAACCGTCCGTAGTGGCGCGTGCGATAGTCGACGGAGCGCTTGCGCGCGGCCTCGATCCGTCGTTGCTCGTCGGCGGACGCGCCAATCTTCGCCAGCTGGTGTCGACGCAGCAGGAAGTCCTGCGCTGGCTGTTCGCGGCAGCGGGGCTCGGCGGTCAAGGTGGGTGACGGCGAGGGAGACAGCGCTGCGGTCGAAGCTGAGGGCGGCCGCAGTTGGCGCGTGGGCTCGGGCGCGCTCTCGGCCGGAGGCGGCTGTTGCCCGGCCGCTTCGCGGCAGCCGAGCGCGAGCAGCGCAGCGCAGAGCGTGTAGCGGCGGCGCGACGACATCGTGGGGCGGAGCCTCCTCGGTCGGAGAGTAGCACCTGGCCCAGCGGAGGCTCGAGCGCCGGCGGTGGCGCGGGAGTCGGCAGCGGCGGGAGCGCTGGCGACGGGGGCGGCACCTCGAGTGGCGGCGGCGCCGGTGTTCCTGCGGGGGGAAGTACGAGCACTGGAGGAAGCGGTGGCTCGAACACCGGGGGCGGCAGTGCGTGTTTCGACGTGGCGCCGAGCACGTCGGCAAAGTGGCTCCTGCCAGAGACTTCGCGGATCGAGAGCACCGCGCCCAAGCTGCCCGTCGCGGAGCCAAAGCCGCTCGCGTTGACGCAGACCCTGCGCCAACCCTTCGCCCAGACGAGCTACATCTGCCAGAGCTACCGCGGCTCCTCCCACGGAGGCGGGTACGCGCTGGACATCGGCGTGTCGCTGCAGTCGTGCAACGGGGGCAACAACGACTCGGGGGGCAAAGACATCGTCGCGCCCGCCGCGGGCACGGTGACCAAGCTGCCGAGCGGCGGCCTCGGAGACTACCTCTGCATTCGCTTCAACGGCGGCGGAGCCGTCGCCTTGGGTCACGTCAAGCCCGCCGCGGGCATCACGGTCAACTCCGTCGTGCAGAAAGGTCAGAAGGTCGCGACCGTCGCCCACGCCACCGACTCGACCTCGAGCAACGCAGGCATCGCCCATCTGCACTTCGAGGCCTTCGACGGCACGGGCTGCTACAACGGCAACTCCAAGCCCTTCACGGGAGAGTTTGGGCTGGACTGCGCGAAGGACCTGCCCTTCGACATCAACCAGGAGCCCGGGCATCACACCGGCACGCAGCTCACCCCCTGCGCGACCACACCCGCCAAGAAGGGCGAGGTGGCGATGCTGTACGAGCTCGACCCGACATCCGCGCGCATCTACGCTTGGAACAGCTCGGGCTCGAGTCTCACTCTGCAAAGTAGCCAATGGTCGTCCAGCGCCTACGCTCTGGACCGCGTCGGCGATCGCGTGGCGGCAGGCGACTTCGATGGCGACGGCAAGGACGACATCGCCGCAGCGATGCACATGTGCGACGGCACGCTGCGCATTCACACCTGGAAGTCGTCGGGCACGAGCTTCACCTACGGCGGGGCCGCGGGCTTCGCCAACGACACCCTCGACCCGTCCGCAGCAGCCGGCCGCTTCGTCGCCGGCGACTTCGTCGGCGACAAGAAGTCCGAGCTCGCGCTGCTCTACGCGCCGAGCGGCGGGGGCGTAGCCATCAAGGTCTTCCCTGGCGGCACCACGGCCTGGAGCGTCAGCTCGGGATACACGCTGTCGCAGGTCGGAGATCGCTTCGTCGCCGGCGACTTCAACGGCGACGGCAAGGACGACGTTGCGACCGCGTACCAGTACGCCGACGGCACCTTTCGCTTCCACGTCTGGCTGGCGAGCGGCAGCACGCTGGCGTACGCCGGCGCCAGTGGCTGGTATCAAAGTGGTCAGTTCGCGCTGGGCCCGGTAGCGGGGCGGATGGTCGCCGGCGACTTCGACGGCGACGGTAGGGACGACATCGCCATGCTGCGCAACCACGGCACCAGCGGCGCCAGGCTCTGGGTCTGGACCTCCACCGGCTCGTCTTTCGTGTTGCAGTCGAGCTCCTGGAGCGTCGAGAGCGGGTATGCGCTATCCAACGTGGGCGATCGCGTCGCCGCCGCGGACCTGGACGCAGACGGTCGCGCGGACGTGATCGCAGCGTACCAATACTCGAACGGTACGTTCCGCTACCACGTGTGGAAAGGGACCGGCACCGGCATGGCGTACGGTGGTGCCACCGGCTGGTACACGAGCGGGAATTTCCCGCTGAGCCGGGTGAACGGCCGCCTCGTCGCTGGCGACTGGAACGGGAACTGAAGGGCTGTCGAGAAGCGACCCAGCTCGCGCTGGCGGAGCCGGCCCGCGTGGGGTGGGGCCGACGAATTCACCGGTCTTGCACTCGGCCCGAGGGCAGCGGGGACTTCTCCTTCATGTTGCACAAGTCCCCTACGTCGCAGCGCTCCTTCGGCGCCAATACGTGCGATGGCGCGGTGGCACGAGTTCTGCTTGGTGGAGGCACATGCAACCCGCGCTGCGCCCAGAGGAACGTGCCACCGTTCCTGCTCCGGAGAGCGGCACCCGCGCCACCGGCGCCGGCGTTGCAGCCGGGCATGAGCTTGGCGGGTATGTCCTCTCGAGGCTGCTGGGCCGAGGCGGCATGGGAGAGGTCTGGAGCGCCCGCTGCACGCGAACCGGTTCGGAGGTTGCGATCAAGGTGCCGCGTTCGGACGGCGCGAACAGCGCTCGAGTTCGCCAGCTCTTCGCTCGTGAAGCGGTTCTCTGTTCGTCCCTGCGGCATCCCAACTTGCTCGGTGCGCTCGCGACGGGCGAGAGCAACGGGGTCCCCTTCCTGGTGATGCCTCGAGTGCGCGGGCTGTCCCTCTCGGCGCTGCAGACGCGAGCTCAGGGGCAGAGCGCGATTCCGCTCGACGCGATGCTTCACATCGCGACGAGCCTGCTCGACGCCCTCGACGCCCTGCACCGGCACACCCTCGACGGGCGCCGACCCACCGTGCACTGCGATGTCTCGGCGACCAACATCCTCGTCTCGACCACCGGCCACGTGTACCTCGCCGACTTCGGCATCGCCCAGGACGCAGGTGAGCGTGCCAACGGCTGCGGTAAGCGCGGCACCATGTCTCCAGAGCAGATCGCGGGCACCGAGGTCGACCAGCGGACGGACGTCTTCGCTGCCGCCGTGGTGATTGCTCAGCTCCTGAGCGGGGAGCCGCTCTACCGGACAGGCGCGGATCTCGAGGTGCTGACCGAGAACTACGCTGCTGGTCTGCCGTCCTGGGCAGCCGCGAAGTGTGAGCCACTCAGCCCGATCTTGGCACGAGCCCTGTCGCACGACGCCTGGGAGCGCTACCCGTCGGCAGGTTGCATGGCGAGCGCGCTGCGAGCCAGGCTCGCCCACCTGGGCACCCCAGTCAGCCGCCATTCGTTGGCTCGGGTCGTCGCGTCACTGAGCGTGAGTCACGTGGCGCGGGACACGGCCGAGACCTCGCCCAGACCGCGCTACCTCCACGCCATGCCCAGTGTTCGCCCGGTCCAGTATCCAGGAAGCGGAGTCCGATCCATCCTCTCGGCACGGGTGGCCGAAGCCGCTCGCCAGATCGCGACAGGTGATCGCCCGGTGGCCTGTCGCGACGCCTCCGCATCCCTCCTGGAGGGTCTCGCGACGCGCCAGGAGTATGCTCCGCTCCCGCAGGAAGTTCCCTGGCTACCGCTCCGCGCGGCACCGCTGATGCGCTGTCTCACCGCCATCTTGGAGGAGAAGCGAACGGGCGCGTTGGTCGTGCAGGATGGGCCACGCTGGCGCCGAGTCTACTTTCGAGACGGCGTGGTGTCCCTGATTGCATCGAGCGAGAAGAGCGAGCTCATCGGCGAACGACTGATCGCAGCCAATCTGGCGACCAGGACGCAGGTCGCTCAGGCGGTCGAGTACTCACTGAGGACACGCACGCCCATCGCAGTCGCGCTCGCGCAGTCGTGCAACATCCCCGCGCTGCGTTTGATGCGAGAACTCATCGCCCAGTCCACCGCTCGGTTCCTCGCCCTCGGCGACCATCGTTCCGGACAGTTTGCGTTCCTGCAGGGCCGACGCGCTGCGGCTTGCTCGCCCCGACCGTCGCTGTCGACGGAAGCGTTGGTGCAGCGCCTGGCACGCGAGCTGGACGAACGCGATCGCGCCACGGTGCTTCGCGCGGCACGCCGGTGACGGCCATGCCACACATTTGCGGCCCAGATCGGCGACCTCGGGGCGAAACGCGACGCTTCTGGGATTGCATCGCGGCTTGCGTCAAGGGATACCCGACCCATCATAGAGGGTGCGTGCAAGGGCGTGAACCGGTCATCACCTCGCGAGATGCGCGAGTACTCGTCGTCGAGGACGACGCAGAGATCCGCGTCGCGTTGGCCGAGGCGCTCTCGGAGTCCGGCTACTTGGCTAGCGTCGAGCCCAACGCGGCAAGCGCACTGCGCAGCCTCGATACCCAGGATGTGGATGCGGTCCTGACGGACGTGAAGATGCCGGGGATGGATGGCATCGAGCTCTGTCGCCGCCTGAGCGGGGACCGCCCCGACATTCCGGTGATCGTGATGACGGCCTTCGGCGACGTCCGCTCCGCGGTAGCCGCCCTGCGCGCTGGTGCTTTTGACTTCATCACCAAACCGCTCGAGCTTGGGCAGCTCAAGGACGCGCTCGAACGTGCCTTCGCTCGCGCGCGGGAGGTCCCAACCGTGACCCGCCTGACCACGCCAGTGGACCCGGGCCACGCACTGACCGACATGGTCGGCGGAAGCGACGCCATGAACGAGGTGCGCACGCAGATCATCCGAGCCGCAGCGACCGATACCAAGGTTCTGGTCACGGGCGAGAGCGGGACCGGCAAGGAGCTCGTCGCGCGCGCCATCCACCAGGCGAGCGCTCGGCGCGACGGTCCGTTCGTCGCGGTGAGCTGCGCGGCCATGCCGGCCAACCTGCTCGAGTCCGAGTTGTTTGGCCACGAGCGCGGCGCGTTCACGGGCGCGCAGACGGCTCGGCCGGGGCTGATGGTCCAGAGCCGCGGAGGGACGTTGTTGCTCGACGAGCTCGGTGACATGCCGCTCGAACTGCAGCCCAAGTTGCTCAGAGCGCTGCAGGAGCGCGTGGTGCGGCCCATCGGGTCGACTCGCGAGGTCCCCTTCGACACGCGGGTAATCGCCGCAACGAACAAGCACCTCGAACGCGCCGTGACCCTGGGCACCTTCCGGGAGGACCTCTACTTTCGCGTCAACGTCTTCAGAATCCACCTGCCTCCACTGCGGGATCGAGGACTGGACGTCGTGGAGTTGGCCAAGCACTTCCTGGCGCGGGCGGGCGGTGGGACGGAGTACGTGCTGACACGTCAAGCGGAGGAGCTTCTCATGGCCCACCACTGGCCGGGCAACGTCCGCGAGCTCGAGAACTGCATGACCTCCGCGGCGGTCATGGCGTCCGGGGGGCGCATCGGTTTCGAGGAACTACCGACCGGCATCCGCTCCCGCAGGGTCCCGGCCCAGAGGACCGAGATAGAGCCGACGTCGCTGCAGGAGGTCGAGCGCCGGCACATTGGCGTAGTACTGCGTGCGGTAGGGTGGAACAAGGCCGAAGCCGCGCGCAAGCTCGGTATCGACCGGGCGACCCTGTATCGCAAGCTCCGACAACTTGGGCTCACCGCGCCGAAGTGAATCTCACTCGGGATGTGAGTCCATCCTCGCGCGTGGCGAAGGCTCGGGGCCCGCGTATTCCTTGAGCTTTCGATAGAGCGTCTTGCGGTCGACTCCAAGCAATCGGGCCGCCAACGCCTTGTTGCCGTCCGCGGTCTCGAGGACGTTGAGGATGTGCGTCTTCTCGACCTGAGACAGCGGCGCCAAATCCGTCGCGTCTGCGATGGATGGCATGCGCCGCTCGTTGCCGATGCGGAGATCCGCGGCGCGGATGTGGTCGTAGCGCGCGGCGGCCACCGCCGACGTGATGCGGTGCTCGAGTTCTCGCACGTTGCCAGGCCACCCGTGGCCGAGGAGCGCCCGCGCAGCCGCGGGAGTGAGGCCGAATGCGCGACCTGTCTGTTGCGACGCCAACTGCATGAAGTGCTGAGCCAGGAGCAGAATGTCCCCGTTGCGGTCACGCAGAGGGGGCACTCGCACCGACACGACGTTCAGACGGAAGTACAAGTCCTGGCGAAAGCGACCCCGGGCGACCTCGTCAGCGAGGTCGCAGCGCGTCGCCGCGATGACCCGCGAGTCGAAGGGCACTTCGCGCTGCTGGCCGAGGGGCCGCACCGCTCGCTCCTGCAGCGCTCTGAGCAGCTTGGCCTGCACGTCCAGCGCCATGTCGCCGACCTCGTCCAAGAAGAGCGTGCCGGACGACGACTGCGCCAACAGACCGACGCGATCCGAGCTGGCGTCCGTGAACGCCCCCTTGGCATGTCCGAAGAACTCGCTCTCCATCAGCTGTGGAGCGATGGCGCTACAATTGACCGCCACGAACGGGCCCTTCCGCCGCGGGCTGCCTTCGTGGATGGCACGCGCGACGAGCTCCTTGCCAGAGCCGCTCTCGCCGAGGATGAGCACCGTAGCTTCGGATGGAGCGACCCGACGCAGGCGCTCACGTAGAATCTGCATCGCGTCGCTGCTGCCGAGCAGGCTTGGAAACGAAGTGTCTGGAACGGTGACGGTGTCTTGCAGTTGGGCGAGCTGGGTGACCAGACCCCGGCGTTCGCTGGCCTCGCGCACACGGGCGACGACCTGCTCGGGATCGCTTCCTTCGGGCACGAAGTCCGTTGCACCCGCGTGGATCGCCGCAACCGCGTCCCGAAGCGAAGGCCTGGACCCGAGCAACACGATCTCGTGAGCGATCTGGTCGGCGAGCAAGCGTTGGCAGACCTGCGCGGGTGGCTTGCCCTCTGGTCCCACCACGGCGACCTCGAAGCGCTGGCCTCGGAGGCCATCCACGCTCCTCGCTGTCACGAGGTCGAAGGCTCGGGCCAGTGCATGCTGAACGCGGGGATCCACGCCGCGCTCCTCGAGGAAGAGAACTCGGCAGCTCATGGCTTCATGCTCCCACCCAGCACGGCTCGGCGCAACTCCCCGACCGCGGGGGACATCCGCGACATGTTGCAGGATTCCACACGCCTTCTCGGGCGCTTTGTCGCGACATGGGGCACGGCACAGCTCATGCTCTAAGCGGGGAGTTCATGCGACTTCGACTAGTCCGAGCCGCCCAAGGTCATGGGGTGTTCGAGACCTTCATGGGACCGCGCTCGCTCGAGGCAGTCGCCGCAGAAGACCACCTCCGCCTGGCTAGATGCGCGATGAAGATCATGGGTAGCCAAGCAGGACGCGCAGCGGTCGATTCCGCGGTCGTCCGGCAAGCACCCGGCGCTCCGCAGCTGCCGTCGTGTGATGATACCGAACAGTCGACCGTCGGGGCTGAGCACCGGCAGGCACCCAACCCCGCACTCGAGCATGACGGCAGCCGCGTCGGAACCCGACGCCTCTGTCGTGACGAACACGAACGGCGAGTGGAGGATCGCGGCGACGCAGGTGTCGTCTGGCGGGTCTCGCAGATCGCATTGGCACAAGATACCGGCCAGCTCGTCATCGTCCTTCACCATCAGATAGTGGGAGCCGAGACGCTCCGCTTCCCGGCGTGCGGCCCCCACGCTGGCGTCCATGGGGATCATCGCGGGGCACTGGTTGGCGAGGTTGAGGACTTTCATGGCGATCCCAGGAACGCACATTTCGTGCCGAGCGCTTCGCGTGCGGAGTCGACGTGTAGCCCACACCCAACGAAGCATTCTGCCCGCGACGGCCGCTCACCCGTTGCATTCCGCCACTTCGCCGAAGAGAGGTAAGCCGTGACGACCGACGCAGCCATTCTCGGACACTCGCCCGGTCCTGCCGATGACACCCTGCGGGCGCCGCAGTTGCTCGCCGTACTGCGCGCCTTCCGCGAGGGCGACTTCGATGCGTCCCTGCCCCGCCACTACACCGGAATCGACGGCGAGATCGCGCAGACGCTGAACGACGTGATCGCGCACAACCGTGAGCTGGCGGGAGAGCTCGCCCGCGTGAGTCGAGTGGTCGGCAAGGAGGGGCGCCTCGACCGCCGAGCAACCCTGTCCGAGATGCGCGGCTCATGGCGCACCTCCGTCGAGTCCGTCAACGACCTGATCGGAGACCTGGTGCATCCGATGACGGAGGTCGGTCGCGTGATCGAGGCGGTGGCTGAGGGTGACCTGTCGCAGAAGATGGCGCTGGAGATCAGCGGGCGTTCGCTGAAGGGGGAGTCGCTGCGAACCGCCAGAGTCGTCAACGGAATGGTGGAGCAGCTCAGCTCCTTCTCCAGTGAGGTGATGCGCGTCGCCCGTGAGGTAGGGACGGAAGGGAAGCTGGGCGGGCAGGCGAACGTCGAGGGCGTCTGCGGGACGTGGCGCGAGATCACGGACAACGTGAATCTGATGGCCGGCAACCTGACGGCCCAGGTGCGCAACATCGCCGAAGTCACCACGGCCGTCGCGAAAGGGGACTTGTCCAAGAAGATCACCGTCGACGTCAAAGGCGAGATCCTGGAGCTCAAGAACACCATCAACACGATGGTCGATCAGCTCAACGCCTTCGCCCGAGAGGTGACTCGCGTAGCGCGCGAAGTGGGAACCGAGGGCGAGCTCGGTGGGCAGGCGCGGGTCAAGGGAGTCGCGGGAACCTGGAAGGACTTGACCGACAGCGTCAACTCCATGGCGTCCAACCTGACGGCCCAGGTGCGCAACATCGCCGAGGTCACCACCGCCGTCGCCAAGGGTGACCTGACCAAGAAGATCGCGGTCGACGTCAAGGGCGAGATCCTGCTGCTGAAGAACACCATCAACACCATGGTCGACCAGCTCAACGCCTTCGCCAGCGAGGTGACACGCGTCGCGCGTGAAGTGGGCTCAGAGGGCAAGCTGGGCGGGCAGGCGCGCGTCCCGGGCGCGAGCGGCACCTGGCGCGATCTGACGGACAACGTCAACTCGATGGCGTCCAACTTGACCGGGCAAGTCCGCAACATCGCCGAGGTCACCACCGCCGTTGCGAACGGCGACCTCTCCAAGAAGATCACGGTGGATGTCAAAGGCGAGATCCTGGAGCTGAAGAACACCATCAACACCATGGTCGATCAGCTCAACGCCTTCGCCAACGAGGTGACCCGCGTCGCGCGCGAAGTCGGCACCGAGGGTGAGCTCGGTGGCCAAGCGACGGTCAAGGGCGCCGCCGGAACCTGGAAGGACTTGACCGACAGCGTCAACTCGATGGCGTCCAATCTGACGGCTCAGGTCCGCAACATCGCCGAAGTCACCACGGCCGTCGCGCGCGGCGACCTCTCCAAGAAGATCACCGTGGACGTTCGCGGTGAGATCCTGGCGCTCAAGAACACCATCAACACCATGGTCGATCAGCTCAACGCCTTCGCCAACGAGGTGACCCGCGTCGCGCGCGAAGTCGGCACCGAGGGCAAGCTGGGCGGCCAGGCGCGCGTGCCCGGCGTGAGCGGAACGTGGAAGGACTTGACGGATGGCGTCAACTCGATGGCATCCAATCTGACGGACCAGGTTCGCAACATCGCCGACGTCACCACGGCCGTCGCCCGGGGTGACTTGTCCAAGAAGATCACCGTGGACGTTCGCGGCGAGATCCTGGAGCTCAAGAACACCATCAACACCATGGTCGATCGGCTCAACGCCTTCGCCAACGAGGTGACCCGGGTAGCACGCGAAGTCGGCACCGAAGGCAAGCTCGGAGGCCAAGCGCACGTCAAGGGCGTCGCGGGCACGTGGAAGGATCTGACCGACAGCGTCAACTCGATGGCATCCAACCTGACCGGCCAGGTGCGCAACATCGCCGACGTCACCACGGCCGTCGCCCGGGGCGACCTATCCAAGAAGATCACCGTCGACGTCAAGGGCGAGATCCTGGAGCTGAAGGACACCATCAACACGATGGTCGACCAGCTCAACGCCTTCGCCAACGAGGTGACCCGGGTGGCCCGCGAAGTCGGCACCGAGGGCAAGCTCGGCGGGCAAGCGAGGGTGCCCGGGGTCGCCGGGACCTGGAAGGACCTGACCGACAACGTCAACTCCATGGCCACCAATCTCACCAATCAAGTGCGCGGGATCGCCAAGGTGGTGACGGCCGTGGCGGGGGGCGACCTGACGCGGAAGCTCGCGCTGGAGGCCAGCGGCGAGATCGCCGAACTCGCCGACACCATCAACAGCATGACGGACACACTGGCCATCTTCTCCGAGCAGGTCATCACCGTGGCTCGCGAGGTCGGCGTCGACGGCAAGCTCGGTGCGCAAGCAAAGGTCCCAGGTGCTGCCGGCACCTGGCGCGACCTGACGGACAACGTGAACCAACTCGCCGCCAACTTGACCACGCAGGTCCGGGCGATCGGCGACGTCGCGACGGCTGTGACCACGGGCGACTTGACGCGGTACGTGACGGTGGAGGCCTCGGGTGAGGTTGCCGCGCTCAAGGACAACATCAACGAGATGATCCGCAACCTGAAGGAGACGACCCAGAAGACCCGCGAGCAGGACTGGCTCAAGACCAACCTGGCTCGCTTCACCCGCATGCTCCAAGGCCAGCGGGATCTGTCCACTGTCGCCGAGCAAGTCTTGAGCGAGCTCGCGGCCTTGGTCGCGGTCCAGCACGGGGCGTTCTACTTGACGGAAGCCGACGAGAACCGCGAGACGCACTTGACCCTGCTGGCTAGCTACGCCGCGGCCGAGCGGGTCACTACGAGGTTTCGTCTCGGCGAGGGGCTGGTGGGCCAGTGCGCCGTCGAGGCGCGCAGGATTCAGCTGGTAGACGTCCCGGCGGACTACATCAGCGTGCGCTCCGGACTGGGCTCGTCGGCGCCCCGTTCGCTCAGCATCGTACCCGTTCTATTCGAGGGGCAAGTCAACGCCGTCATCGAACTGGCGTCATTCGAGTCGATGAGCGACATCCACCAGGTGTTCCTCGACCAGCTGACGGAGAGCATCGGCATCGTGGTCAACACCATCGCCGCGAGCACCCGAACCGAGACCCTGCTCGCTCAGTCACAGTCGCTGACCCAAGAACTCCAGCTGCAGCAAGAGGAGCTGCGCACATCAAACGAGCGACTCGAGAGCCAGGCTGCAACGCTGCGGGAGTCCGAGGAACGACTCAAGCAACAGCAAGACGAGCTGCGCACCACCAACGAGCAGTTGGAGGAGAAAGCCAAGCTGCTGGAGGTCAAGAATCGCGAGGTCGAGTACGCAAAAGCGGAGATCGAAGACAAGGCCGAGCAGATCGCCCTGACGTCTCGGTACAAGTCCGAGTTCTTGGCCAACATGTCCCACGAGCTACGGACCCCCCTCAACAGTCTCCTGATCCTGTCGCGCATGCTGACCGAGAACACCGACGGCAATCTGACTCCCAAGCAGGTCGAGTTCGCGCGCACCATTCACGGCTCGGGCACGGACCTGCTCGGCCTGATCAACGACATCCTGGAGTTGGCGAAGATCGAGTCCGGAACCATCGCCGTCGAGCCCGAGGAGCTCCTGCTCGACGACCTACGGGACTACGTGGAGCAGAACTTCCGCCATGTCGCGGATCAAAAGGGGCTCGACTTCGAGGTCCACCTCATGGACGGCCTTCCTCGGACCATCGTCACCGATTCGAAGCGCTTGCAGCAGGTGCTCAAGAATCTGCTCTCGAACGCGTTCAAGTTCACCTCGTGCGGTGGCGTTACCCTGCAAATCAAGCACGCCCGCTTTGGCTGGTCAGCGGACCAGACCCCCCTCAACGAGGCTGAGCAGGTGATCGCGTTCAGCGTCACAGACACGGGGATCGGCATCCCGGAAGACAAGCAACGCATCATCTTCGAAGCCTTCCAACAGGCCGACGGGACGACGAGCCGCCGCTTCGGCGGCACGGGGCTCGGGCTGTCCATCAGTCGCGAGATCGCAGGCCTGCTCGGCGGCGAACTGATGGTAGCGAGCATCCCCGGCACCGGCAGTACGTTCACGCTGTTCCTGGCCCGCTCGCGTTCGGCTTCGGGCGCTGCGCACGTCGGCGCGCCCAGGTCGTCGCGACCGGAGTCGACCGAGCGCTCCGGCTCCACCAGCGTTCGCATCGCCGACGACCTCGCGGCGCTGGCTCCGGGCGACAGCGCGCTGGTGATCTCCGATACGGACCTGGCGCGTACTCAGCTCCTGGTGGAGGGTGGCCGGGCCCATGGGCTCAAGGTGGTGATCTCGAATCACGCATCTCCCCTGGCATTGGCGCGGCAGCACGCTCAGTGCTCGCTGGCGCTGGAGCTGGCCGGCGACACCTGGATACTGCTGCATCGCTTGAAGAGAGACACGACCCTGCGAGGTGTACCGGTCCTGGGCTGCGGGGACGTGAGCCATCGTGTTCGCGCGCTGCGAGCTGGCGTCGTCGCCTACATCCCCTCCCCCGCCACCCCGGAGGCCGTCGGGCGGGCGCTGGCGCGACTGCGGGAACACGCCGCTCGGACGGTGCAGCACGCCCTGGTGATCGCGCCGGACAGCGACCTGCAGGAGCTCGTGGAGCTCGTCGCCGGCGAGACGGTACACTGCACGGCGATACCCGCTGATCCGGCGCGCTTGCCGCTCTCGAGCCCTCAAGGTCGGTTCGACTGCGTGATCATCGACGTGCGCGACGAGGCTCCCGCGCAGCTCGAGACGATGGCGGTGCTCGTCGACTGGTCCCGTAGCGTGGAGGTTCCCATCGTCGTGCTGGAGAGAGACGGCGCCGCGGCTGGTCCGTACGCAGAAGTGCTCGGGGCGACCGACCACTGCGTGCTGAAGCGCACGCGCTCACTTCCGGGTATGCTGGACCAGGTCAACGTGTACCTGCATCGCTCCATCTCCCAGTTGACCGACGTGCAACAGCAAGCGCAGGCGAAGCACCTGGCCAGCCTGCGGCTGCTCCAGGGTCGGAAGGTGCTCGTCATCGACGATGACGTACGCAACATCTTTGCCATCACCAGCGCCCTGGAGAGTCACGGCGCAGACGTGCACTACGCGGAGACGGGGCAGGACGGACTCACCCAGCTCGAGCGTACTCGAGACATAGCAGCCGTCCTGGTGGACATCATGATGCCGGAGATGGACGGCTACGAGGTTATCCGCCGCATCCGCGAGCAAGCGTGCTTCGAACAACTGCCCATCATCGCGGTCACCGCCCAGGCCATGCGCACGGACCGTGAAAAGTGCCTGGCGGCCGGCGCCACCGACTACCTGGCAAAACCCATCGAGGTCGAGGACCTGCTAGTCCTGCTCGGTATGCGGTTGTCACTGTGAGGGCACGGCCGTGAGAGCACGACGTCTGGACGAACTGACCCTGGCCGCCCCGGAGCGAGTCGCGGTCCTGATCGTAGATGACCGCGAGGAGAACGTCATCGCTCTGAGCGAGACCTTGTCCATGCCTGGCTACGAGATCGTCGGCGCGCACTCGGGACCCGAGGCCCTGCGTTGTCTGTTGGCGCGGGACTTTGCGGTCATCCTGCTCGACGTCGTCATGCCCGGCATGGACGGCTTCGAGCTCGCAACCCTCTTGAAGAAGCGGGAGCGTTCGCGACATACGCCGATCATCTTTCTGACCGCCGCGGCGCCGGACCACGCGAAGATCTACCGAGGGTACGCCATTGGGGCGGTCGACTACATGGCGAAGCCCGTCGATCCCGACGTGGTGCGGGCGAAGGTCGCGGTCTTCGCGGACCTGTATCGCAAGGATCAGCGCCTGAAGCGGCAGGCGGAGGCGCTGCGGGAGGCGGAACGACGCGAGCGAGACCTGGCGATCGCCGAGCTTCGCGTCGCGGCGGAGCGGCGGTACCTCAATCTGGCGGAGGCGGTCCCGCAGATCGTGTGGACGGCGGGCCCGGACGGCGCGATCACGTACACGAACCGGCGCTGGGCCGAGTACGCGGGGCCCGAGGAGGTCCGAGCCGATGGCTGGCACTGGCTAGGCGCGCTGCATCCCGAGGACGCGGAGCGGTGCGAGTCAGTGTGGCGGGGTGCGCTCGACACCGGTAGTGAGTGTGAGTTCGAGTGCCGACTGCGGGGGCGGGAAGCTAGCTACCGCTGGCACCTGTGCCGGACGGTTCCGGAGCACGATCCTCAGGGCAGGATCGTGGGCTACATCGGCACGTTCACCGACTTCGACGAGCTCAGGCGGGCGCTCGAGGCGAGGGACGAGCTTCTGGCCATCGCTGCCCACGAGCTGCGCACGCCACTGACGGCGCTGAAGCTCCGTGTGCAGAGCTTGCAGCGTCTGGTCGAGGCCGATGAGCCGGCGCGGCGCAAGGTCGAGGGCGCTGCGCGACAATGCGACCGCCTCGAGCGCTTGCTCGACGACCTGTTGGACGTCTCACGCATTACCCTGGGGCAGTTCGAACTGCAGCTACAAGACACGGACCTGAGCGCGCTCGTCTGCGAAGTGGTCGAGCGCACTCGGGAGGAGGCTGCTGCCGCGGGGGTGGCGCTGACGGCGGACGTCACTCCGGGAGTCACCGGCAGGTGGGACCGCCTGCGACTCGAGCAACTGTTGACGAACCTCGTGTGCAACGCGGTGAAGTATGGTGACTCCAAGCCGGCGCAGGTCGTCCTGACCGCCGACGGCGAGAACGCAAACCTCAGCGTACGTGACAATGGCATCGGGATCTCGGCCGCTGACTGCTCGCGCATCTTCGAGCGCTTCGAGCGTACGGCGCAGAGTCGCGACCTCGATGGTCTCGGGCTGGGTCTCTACATAGCGCGGCAGATCGTGCGGGCGCATCGCGGGTCGATTCAGGTAGAGAGTGAGCTCGGCGCGGGCGCCACCTTCTTGGTCACGCTGCCGCGCGTTGCGGCCGTACACGGCGAGTGCGTGGCAGGACGCCTCGGGTGAGGCAGAGTGTCCCCACGCACGTCGGGGCTGTGGCCCGCGACTCGTCAGGTTGGCGGGTGCTTGCTCATAGCACCGCGACCACCTTCGGGTTCAAGTACACGACAACGTCGTCGCCTTCCCTCAGCCTGCGTGCGTCGAGTAGCCGGTCTCGAGCTCCGAGCTCACACACCAACTCCTGCTCGCCGCTGGCGTGCAGCGCGAGGCGCACGACGCGACGGGAACGCGCGTCCTTCGTGCTCGATACCCGCGCAGGAAACACGTTGTCCGTGAGGCCAAGCGCCTGCGCCTCAGCGGTGCCAAGGAGCACCACGTCCGCCGCCGCGATGGCCAGCCAGCGAGCGGAAGCACCGGGGGGTGGCGCCGAGTCGAGGCGCATCGTCAGCCCGCCGACCCGGCACGTGTCGCCCTCGGCCGACTCGATCGGGAGCAGGTTCTCGATCTGAAAGAACCGCGCGGCCGACAACGTCGTCGGCCGCCCGAGCACGTCTTGCGGCGCGCCCGCTTGCGCCACGCGCCCCTGCATCAGCACCACCACGCGGTCACCCACGACCAGCGCCTCCTGCTGCGAGTGCGTGACGTACACGACCGTCAGACCGAGGGCACTCTGCAGGTCGCGCACCTCCAGCAGCAGTTGGCGCCGGACGTGCGCGTCGAGCGCGGAGAAGCTCTCGTCCAGGAAGAGTACGCGGGGGTTGGTGATCAGCGAGCGGGCGAGCGCGACGCGTTGCCGCTCGCCACCCGACAGAGTCTGGACCCGAGGTCGCGCGAGCAGCTCACCGATACCGAGCTTCTGAGCGATATGCTCGAGCTCGGCGGCCGCACCCTGCATCGTACCGCGGGCGCGACGCCCGAAGAGCACGTTGTCCCGCACGGACAGGTGAGGGAAGAGCGCGACGTCCTGCGGCATGTAGGCCACTTCGCGCCGCTCCGGAGCCAGCGCGGTCACGTCCTGTCCGTCGAGAACGACCGCGCCGCTCTCGATGGGCGCCAGCCCGACCAGGCTCTCGAGCAGCAAGGTCTTCCCGGCGCCGGACGGGCCGAGCAGCACCAGGAACTCCCCGGCGCCGAGCTGCAGCTCGATCGGACCGAGCCGGAAGCTACCCGCGAGGGCTACCAGCTCTCGAACCGCGATCACACGCGCCTCCGAGCTCCGACCGCACGCACCAGGGTGAGCACGCACAGCGCGATGAGCGTGAGCAGCAGCGCCAGACCGAGCGCCTTGCCGATGCGCACGCTGGCCAGGTTGCTGTAAATCGCGATCGGCATCGTCTCGGTCTTGAAGCGAACCGACCCCGCCACCGTGACCGTGGCACCGAAATCACCCAGCGCCCGGCTGAAGCCGAGCACGAAGGCAGCGACCAGAGCGCTGCGGGACATCGGCAGCGTGACGCGACGGAAGGCCGCCCACGGCGAGCAGCCCAGGACGCGCGCCACTTGCTCGTAGCGTGGGTCGAGGTCCTCGAACGCCGCCTTCAGCACGCGGATCTCCATCGCCAGCGCGAGCACGAACTGCGCCGCGAGGATGCCGGGCACCTCGAACACGAAGCGGAGCACGTTCTCCTCGACGAAGCGACCGGGCGCGCTGCGAAAGACCAAGATGAGCGCGATGCCGAGCACTACCGGCGACAGCACGATGGGGACGTCGAGCAACCCGTCCACCAGGGCCTTGCCCCGGAAGTGAAAGCGCGCCAGAGCGTAAGCCGCCGGCACCGCGACGACCAAGGCCAAGACGGCCGCGGTCGTGCTGGTCCACAGGCTGAGCCAGACGGCGAAGCGGATGTCGGGCTCACCGAGCGCGCGCAGTGGACCACCACCGTCTTGGGTAAACGCGACCTGCACCGCGATCAGGGCCAGCACGGTGCTGACCGCGACGCCCAGGCCCGCGAGCAGGTACGTCGAGAAGCCGAGCCCCAGTCGTCGCATCTCACTGCCAGGCGGGCGGTAGCTGCCACTCGCCGCCCACCGGTGTGCTCGGCATCGCGCGCTCGCGCGCCTCCTCGACAGACGTGGCGTAATGCCACCTGCGGTAGATGGCGCGGCCTTCCTCGTCGATCAGGAACGCGATGAACGCCCTGGCGAGCGCGGGGAGCCGCGCGTTCTTCCCCACCGCCGCGGGGATGTAGCCGATGCGGGTGACCTGCTCCGGCGGCAGGTAGATGGTCTCGATGTTCTTCGGATCCCAGTGCTCGAACACCTCCCAACCGAGCACCGCGTCCACGGTGCGGAGCGAGACGAGCTGCGCGGTCTTCTCACACGACTCCGCGTGCGTAACGATGTTCGGCTTTACGGCGGCTGCGAGGCCGAGGGACTCGAGCAGCTCCACGGCGTACAGGCCCACGCACACCGTGTCCGGGCGCGCGATGCCGACGCGCATGCCGGGCTTGGCGAGATCCGCGACGCTCTTGATCGCTTTCGGGTTCCCGCGCACGACGTTGATGGCCGGCAACAGGTACACCACTCGCTGCTCGCTCGCCGGATCCACCAGCCCCTCGCGCTTGGCGATCTCCATGTAGTCCGACGAACCCGGAAAGTAGATGTCGCCGCGCTCGGACAGCTTCATCTCACTGAGCATCTTGCCAGAGCCGCCAAAGTGCAGCTCGAGCGTGGCTCCGGACTTCTTCTCGAACGCCGCGGCGGCAGCCTCCGTCGGCGGCTTCGACGCGGAGCCGATGAACAGCTCGATACGCTGCCCGGCGAAGGGTCTGAGCTCGGCGCTGCTAGCCCCGGAGTCGTCGTCGCGTTCGGTGCTGGCCTGGGACTTGGCGCAGCCGGAGGTGAGCAGCAGCAGGAATGCAGCGAGACAGGCTACGGTCCGAGACAGGCAGGAGTCGTTCATTGCACTCCTCAGAGGGTCAGGGTGACTTGTCCGTACGCGAAGCTGGACGGCTCGCTCCGACCGCCCGGGGCGGATTTGGCGAACTCACCGCGCGCGAGGTGAGCGGCGCCGAGCTCGAGGGCGAGGTTCTTGGGCACGGCGTGCCAGCGAACCCGCGCCTCGAGCTGATGACCGATGAAGCTGCCCGAGTCCCCGGTCGGGTCGCGCATGCCCGCGGTGGTCCAGGCGTCGCGCTTCGACGCGAGCCAGAACGGCCGATACGCGACGAACGCGTCCACCTGCGCGTGCGGCTCAGCCTCCACGCGCAGTCCTGGCGAGTGCAGGTTCGCACGCGCGACCGTCCCGAACAGGCCCGACGGGCCGAACTCGAACCGCCCCGTGCCGAACAGGGGGCTGAAGCGGTTGTTCTCGCCGTCGTTCGGCTCGCGATCTCCGCTGGCGTAGTCGTGCTGGACGACGACGCGAGGTGTCCACGGCGCGTCGAAGCGATAGCCGACCGACGCATGGGTAGACGCGGCGCGATGCGAGAGGTTCTCCCGGTCGGCGACCGCCCGCGACGCCCGCGACGTGCCCACCTGCACCATGGGCTCGAACTGGAAGTCGAGCTGCCCTGCTTTGGGCGCGCGGAGCAGCCGCGCCCCGGGCGTGACCAGGCGACGGTTGGTCGACGGCGCGAAGTCCTCGTCACGCTCGTGCAGACCGAACACATACAGCTCCAGCTCGAGCTCGGAGGGCAGCGGCAGGCTGTGAAACGTGCCCCAGAACACTGTCCGAGTGCTCTCGCGATCCCGGGCCAGGCGATGGTCCGCGAGGGCGTCAGGCTCCGAGGGCAGCCGCACCACCGGCCAGACGACGAACGCGCGCAGGGACTGGCGCGCGGCGGTCGTCCACGACAGATCGATCCCAGTGAAGTTGTTGTTGGTGTTGCGAAAGTCGTTGCGCGAGACCAGGCGCTGGCTGCCGAGGCTCATGGTGAAGCGACCGAGCGTCACTTGCGCCTCGTCGCCCGCGTCCAGCACGGCGGAGTGCTTCAGTCGCACATAGGCCTGGAGCACGTCGAGGGGATCGACGTGCGTCGTGTCCAGCGGCGCGCCCTCGGTCGCGAGCATGCGCGAGTCTTGCACCTCTACCCCCAGCGCCAGCGGCGCCAAGCGGAGTTCGGCTGCGATCGACGTGCGCAGCGCGAGGGCCGTCGCGTTGCCTTCGTGGGCCGCGCGAAAGTCGTGGGCGAGGTGCTCGAAGCGCGTCCGCTGCTCCGCGCCGAACCACAGCCAATCCGGCGCACCGGTGGCCTGATGCACGCGCCAGGGCTTGGACGGTGCTTCGGTCGCGGCGGCCGGCGCCGTCAGTAGCAGCGCCGCCAGCAACAGCGGCGACCTCACGCGACCTCCGGCAGCGCCACCCGCTCACCGGCGGGGCTCGCGTCGTAGCCTAGCGCCGAGATCTCCCGGCGAAACGGCGCACTCGTGAGCACGTCGAGCAGGCGCTGCACCCGTGAATCCGCCGCCAGGTCCAGGGGGACGACCAGATCGAAGCGCTCCTCGGCGAGCGGCAAGAAGTGGAGGCCGAAGGCGATGGCCGCGTCGCGGGTCGCGATGCCCACGTCCGCGGCGCCCATCGCCACGGCGCCGGCCACTTCGAGGTGGCCGCTGCCCACGATGGCGTCCCGATTGACGCGGGCTGAGTCGAGCCCCGCCCCCTCGAGCTCTCGCTCGAGCAAGCTGTGCGCGCCCGAACCGGGCTCCCGCGTGACGAGCCGCACGCCACGACGAGCGAGGTCGCCGGGCTTGGATAGCTTCTTTGGATTGCCCGACGCGGTGACGAGCCCCTGCTCCCAGCGCGCGAGCGTGACGAGCTCGACGGGCTTGACGCGGGCGTGAGCCCGTATGGCCTCGACGTTCCCGTCTTCCCCTCGCGAACCAACGAAGTGAACGCCCGCGACGTGAACCTGCTCGCGTCCGAGCGCTTCGAGCGCCCGAGCGCTCGAGCTCGACGCCCAGAAGAACCTGCCCATCCCTGCGCGCGCGCTCAGTCGCTCGGCGAGCAGCCCGAGCGCGGTAGCGCAGCCCATGATCACGACGTTCTCGCGGGCCTCCGCGAGGGAGCGCAGGGGCGTGACCGCGATGGGCTCGTCGTTCGCTCGCTCGACGAGCCCGTCCGCCATCGCGCCCGCGGCGACACCGCCAAGCGAGTGAGCGACCCAGCGCCCGGCGAGGTGCGCCAGCGCGACTCGGCCTCGGCGCGGCGCTCCGGCCGGCTCGGCGAAGAGCAGAGACTCGGGCGCCGCGGCGAACAGGCTCTCCACCGGGCACTCGAGCAGGCTCGCTAGCCTGAGCGCCACGTCCACCCCCGGCACCGAGCGGCCCGCCTCGATGGCGCCGATGCTCTGCCGCGAGAGCCCGGCGGCGGCGGCCAGCGCCGACTGCGAGAGGCCACGGGATTCTCGGAGCTCGCGCACGCGGTTGGCCGACATGACAAGTAAGCTTTACGCGGCATCAACATTACCTGTCAAGGTGACGGCTGACGGTCGTCAGCTGGACGAAGACCGCCGTATCCTCGCGGGGTCCGACCGACACCACCCTAGCCATGCCGACCGACCGCGCGCTGCGCGCCGAGCCCGCGCTGAGCCTCGCGCTGCTCCGCGTGGTGGTGCCCCTCCTGATGCTGCTGTCGCCAGGCTTCACCGCAGGCGTGGCGGTGGCTGGCTGGGAGCCTGCGCGCTGGTCCGTGCCCGAGGGGCTCAGTTGGTTCGTGGCCTTGGTGCCCATCAACGAGAGCTGGGCACGGGGCGCGCAAGCCATCGTGCTGTTCGCCGCCGTGCTCGCCTCCCTCGGGGTGTACGCGCGAGCGGCGCTGGCCTTGCTCTCGGTCACGGCCTTCTACTTGTTCGCCATCGCGCAGCTCGCTGGCTTCGTCTGGCACGACATGCACCTCTTGTGGTTCGCGCTGGTGCTCGCGGCCAGCCCCTGCGCCGATGTGCTCGCCTGGGACGCGACGCGCCCGCTCGATACGACGCACTCGCGCTACGCGCTGCCTCTATGGACGGTACGCGTGCTGCTCGGCGTGATCTATTTCTTCCCAGGGCTGCACAAGCTGCGCGAGAGTGGCCTGGACTGGGCGTTGGGCGACAACCTGCTCAATCAGCTGCACTGGAAGTGGGCGCAGCACGGCGTGGTGCCGAGCCTACGCATCGACCGGGCGCCGTGGCTCTTGAAGACGGGCGGCGTGTTCGTACTGCTGTTCGAGCTTGGCTTCTTGCCGCTGCTGTTCTGGCGACGCGCGCGGCCGTGGCTCGCGCTGACAGGGCTCTCGTTTCACTTGCTGAGCGAGTGGGTGTTTCGCATCCCGTTCGCGAGCCTGTGGCTCTGCTACGCGGTGCTGATCGATCCGAGAGCCGCGCTGCTGCGCGCCGGGGCCTGGCTCACGCGCTGGCGACGCACGCCGGGCCCCGCGAGGGCCGACGTCGTTGAAGCGCCCCCCGAGGAGTCAGCGCGGCGACGGGGGGTGCTGTGGGCAACCGCGACGCTGCTCGTCCTGGGCGCGACGATACAGGGCGCGCGCGGGCAGATGCGCTCCTATCCGTTGGCCTGCTACCCGACGTTTCAGTGGCGCGTCGGAGCGTTGATGCCCGACCTCGGGCTCGAGGTCGTGCTGGCGGACGGCACTGCGCGACCGCTGCGGCACGCGCGCAGCCGCTCGGGGTATCGCAGTCAACGGCAGTGGGCGGAGCTGTGGAGCTTGGCGGGCGTGTACGGCTCGGTCTCGGTCGAGCGCCTGACGGCGTACGTACGCGCCCTGCCGCGCTCGACTCTGGACGGCGCCGTGAGCGTCCGGGCCTACCGGGATCGCATCTCCGTACGCCCGGAGCACTGGGGAGCGCCCCCCGTGCAGCGAAAGCTGATCGCGACCGTGGCGCTGGAGCGTTGAGTCACTTGCGGGCGGTGGCGGGCGGCTCGACGCGACTCTTGACGGTAGCCTGGAACGTCAGCGTCGCCTCGACGGACTTGCCGCGAAACGCCGGCGTAGTCAGCCGCGCCACGACGTCGCGCAGGCACGTCGCGACCTCGAGGTTGTCGGGCGGCACCAGGGTGCGGATTTCGCCGATCGCGCCCGGGGCGGTGAAGGTCACGACCACGGTGATCCGGCCCGTGCGCGCGCTCGGGCTCGGCAGCGTGCAGCGAACGAGCTCGGGCAGCGCGCTGGTCAAGACGTCCTCCGCCGCCTGGACCGTGAGCTGCGCTGTGCGAGGCGGGAAGCGGAAGTCGTGGCTCGCGCGCAGCGTGCCCTGACTCTGGCGGCGAGCGAGGGACGCGACGCTCCGCAGCACGGCCTGGCGCACGCACGCGCGCAGCGCCGGGGTGATCGCCACGGTGGCTGCCATCTCCACGGCGGGCGCGCGCCCTGCGCGCAGGGTGGTCGCGGCGCGCAGTACGAAGTGCTCCGACCCGTCGTGATGGCGTGCCACGCACTCGTCGATCCGCGGCGTCGCCGAGCGTATCGCGAGCGCGACCTGGGGGACGGTGAGCTCCGTCGGCTCGACGGGGCGGAAGCCATAGCCGGGCTGGATCATCGCCACCTCGCGCCGAGTCAGGCCGCTCTGGGCGATCCAGGCGTCGAGCTCGGGCATGAACATGTGGTCGATCAGCGCGTGCTCGTGTCGCGCGCGGATGGCCTCCGCCGTCGCACGGCCGACGGAGCGCTCGACCAAGTACCCCGCAGCGCAGATCACCCCCTCGTGGTCGATGAAGCGCGGCGAACGACCCGGGCGCTCGGTGTTGCGCGGGAACACGCCCCGCTGCCGATACTCCCGGAGTCTGTCGAGGTTCTGCGCTCGGGCTCGCTGCAGCGCCGCCGACAACCCGCTCGCGTCCCGGCTGCGCAGCAAGGCCTCGACGAACTCGAGGTGAGTCGCCACACGCAGCCGCTCGGGATCCGCCGCCGAAGGCGGGCGACCGAAGCGCGCGATGAAGCTCGCGTCCCCGAGCACCGCGTTGACGCTGTGTAGGCGGGGTGCACGCCTCGAGGATTCCAATGGATCCGAGTGCTTGGCGCTGGCGTGCCCAGCGAGGCAGAGCACCAGGGCGAACACGACGTGAGCGATCCAGAGCCTCATGACGCTCCAGTGGCCACGAGAGGCGGTTTCGTGACGCCCAAGGTCACGCGCTGAGCGGGATGCCGCGCTCGCGCAGGGGTGCTCGCACCTTCTGCTCCATGGAGCGCTTGGCCAGCGCCAGGTAGGCGTCGGACTGCATCCAGCCCAACGCGTCGCCCATGGTCTCGTCGTAGTCCGGGCTGCGCTGGCGCTCGAGCCGCTGCCACTGCTGCTGAATCGCGCGGATGGTGCGGTCGGCGGCGCGGCCGAGGTGCGCGCGGTCGGCAGCATCGAGAGACTCGCTGGCCCAATCCAAGAACGCGAAACCGAACACACCGTGCGCGGCTTCGTCCTTGACGATGCGACCGAGCACTGCGCGCGGGAGCGGGTGCTTGGCGGCCTTCCAGGTGCCCCGCAGCAGCGGAATGCTGAGCGCCTCTCCGACGCAGAAGAAGCGCACGACCATGTCCGCGGTGCGGAGCAGCGGTCTGACGTCCTCGGGACCATCCACGATCAGCTCGTCCGGATCGTGGGTGACCTCCGTGCCGCCACCGAGCTCCATCGCCATGCGAGCGCACAGCTCGACGTGCACCATCTCGTCCAACGGAAACCGCGACGCCATGGCGATGAGATCGAGCGGTGCGCGGCACTCCATGAGTCCGCGCAGCGTGGCCGCGCACGCAATGCCGGTGCGGTGCTCCTGGAACGCGGCGAGGGTCCACTGCTTGCGCGCCTTGATCAGCGCGCTCTTGGAGAAGCGTGTGGTGTCGAACGTACCCCAGGGCATCGCCTCCACCTCGGGACGCAGGCGACGGTAGCGGCGCTCGATGCCGTCGCCGAACAGCTCGAGCTCGAACAGCTCCGGGTGCATCGCGTCAGTCCGTGTCGGCGTCGGGAGGTGCCACCAGGTTGGCTACCACGTCCAGCGGCGATCCGTCGGACGCTTCGTCGGGAGCGTCCTCGCCGGCGTCGGGTGCCACGAGGTTGGCCACCACGTCGAACACGTTCACGTCCTCGCCCGCGTCCGGGGCGACGAGGTTGGCCACCACGTCGAACGTGTTCACGTCGGCGGTCGCATCGGGACCGGCGCCTCCGTCAGTGTCTCCACCGCAGGCGTAGGACACGGCGGCGACCCCAACCGACGCGATCAGGAGCTTCCGCCCACCTCTTCGGCGCTTCATCCCTCCACCATGCCGCCGAAGCCGCGGGGCGGCAAGCCGCGGGAAGGGAGGGCCAGCGAGCCGACTTCGCATGGATCGAACCGAACCCCGTCGGTCCGGAGGGAAATGACCATGGCTGCCGGACTTGCCCGTCAGCTATGGGGGTCTTCGTGATCCACCAGCGAGGGTGTCGCGTTTGCACCCGAACGCACGGAGCGCTCATCGCCATGGCCGCGACGGCGCTAGCTGGGTGTCTCTCCGTACCCGGCCCAGCCGCGCCCCGCGGCGCCAAGCTCGAGATTGGTGCCGACTACCGCGCCCAGAGCGTGTCGCGGTGGGTCTGCGAGGAGTGGGGTTCAGTCGTGCTCGCGAAGACGGCTGCGGGGCACCGGCTCCACCTCGAGAACCTCGACTGGGTGATGAGCCCAGTGAAGGAGCAGGACGGCACCGCCGTCTTCGGCTTCACGACCAGCGCCGGCGGGCTCACCTTGAGCTACCTCGACATGACGCAGACCGAGGTCGTGACGACGAAGACCGAGGTCGGCGTGGGACAGACCCTGTTCGCGGTCGCGACGAAGCCCGGTGGAGCCATTCTCGTGCGGATGGGCGGTGAACCGACGACGGATGACAAGTGCGAGCTCGTCTCGGAAGGCGGTGGCCCGTGAAGCGTCTCGCCTGCGTTCTGCTGGCGCTGACCCTCAGCGCGTGCGTGTCGCACTACGCCGAGGGACCCCGGCTCGGCACCGTCCAGGCGCCCAGGGGTCACGGCGTGATCTACGTGGTGCGCCCTCCCAAACAGTTCGGCGCGATGCAGACCATCTGGGCGACGGTCGACCGCGAGCGGTGGTTCGGGCTCTACAGCGGTAGCTGTGGAGCCTTCTACGTCGAGCCGGGGAAAGTCTTGCTGAGCGCCAGCATCGAGACCTGGGCCGAGGTCATCGTCATCCATGGCGCGGGCATCAGTGGCGTGGCGCACGGCACCCAGGTCGACGGCAAGCGAAACGCCGTAGTGGTCGACGTCCCCGAAGGCGGCGCCGTGTACGTCACGGTCGAGTTCGACGGCTGGAAGGAACCTCCGATCGCCACCGTCGTCTCTGATGCGAGCGGCCAGAACACGATGGCGGGTTGCCACATGTCGCCCGGAGGGCGCCCACGCCTACCCGGCACGGCCAAGCCTTCGGCACCACCGCCCGAAGCTCCCGCGGCGGCGGTAGTCGACGACGGGCGGTCGGGACTCGACCCGCCCGCGCCGGTCCCTTCCTCCGAAGCGGTCCCTGCGCAGGCCAAACCGACGAATCCGAAGCCAACGGCCGCCGAGAAGCCGTGCTTCCCCGACTGTCGCGAGGGCTTCACCTGCGTGAAGGGCGCCTGCGTCTCCGCGTGCAATCCGCCGTGCGCGGCGCATGAGCGGTGCACGCGGGACGGTGAGTGCGTGTCCAAGGGCGGAGCCGCCGCGCCGCCACCGGTCTCCAAACCCGCGCCGCCACCAGTCTCCAAACCCGCGCCGCCACCGGCTCCACCCGCACCCCCTCCCGAGCCCGAGCCCGCACCGGCGCCAGCGCCAGTGG
Source organism: Polyangiaceae bacterium (assembly GCA_019637295.1). Lineage (GTDB taxonomy): Bacteria > Myxococcota_A > Polyangia > Polyangiales > Polyangiaceae > JACKEA01. Next base: position 766,308 of record JAHBVX010000001.1, on the reverse strand, counting down.
TCGAGTCAACGCCGGAGACTCCGGCTCCCGACGCCCAGCCAGCACCGGCATCGGCACCCCCTCAGGACCCCGCTCCCGTCGTCGAGGCAACGCCACCGCAGGCGGTTGAATCGCCCGGGCGCGCGCTGACCGGGCACTTGCTGATCGCACCGGGGCTCGGCCTGCAGCTCGCTCTGGGCGATACGGTCCGTGACTCGCCTCAATCCGACACCTTGGCGTCACCCGGAGTTGGCTTCACCCTCGACGCGGGCTTCGGCGTGTCGCGCTCGATCGTCCTGGGACTCTGGAGCGAGTTCTCGCTCCACGGTGCGGGCGCAGCCGCCTGCAGGACAGAGACACCGGGCGCCCACATGGAGTGTGTGACCGCGGTCATCGGCGTGGGGCCGCAGCTGCAGTACTTCATCCCCACGAGCGGGCGCACGCGGCCCTGGCTCGGCGCGGGGTTCGGCTTTCGCTGGCTGCGCGTCGCCACCCTCCACTCCGCTGGTGGAACGGACGCCGGGCTCGCAGAGGTGCTCAGCGGCCAGGAGTGGCTTCGCCTGCAGGGCGGCATCGACTTCGAGTTGTCCAGTCACGTGCTCGTGGGCCCCTTCCTGGCTTTCAGCGTCGGTTCCTACACCAACTACTCCATGGATGGTGAGCTCCTCAGCTACGACGCTGCCAGCAATCGATACCGGTTGGTGCCGGCTACCGGGTCGTTCGAGATCCAGGATACCGCGGTGCACCAGTATCTGTTCATCGGCGGGCGAGTCGTCTTCGACCTCTTGGGGGTGCCCGCTGGGAGGGGGCAGTGAGGTTGGCTGGTGCGTCGCGGGTGCCGTACAGCCTCGCCGGCGCCTTGGGGTTGCTGGCGGTCTTGTCGGTTGGTCAGAGCGCGACGGCGCAAGCTTGCGTTCCGAAGTGCCGTAGCGGCTACGTCTGCTCGCCGGAGGGCGAGTGCGTCTCCGCGTGCAATCCCCCGTGCCCCACGGGTGAGGTGTGCACGCCGCAAGGAGAGTGTGTCTCCCCATGCAACCCGCGATGCAGCCACGGGGAAGAGTGCACCGCCGCGGGCGAGTGTGTGGCGTCCCAAGCGCCCACCGCGCCGGTCTCGCCGCCGGACCCTCCCGCTGCGCCATCGCCATCGCCGCCGCCGCCTCCGAGCGCGACCGACCACGAGCGCCAGCCGCTGACGAGCAGCCCCTCAGAGCCGGTGCGGCGAGCCGGGTTTCTCCAAGCCGGTGCCCTCTTGGGACACTTCTCCTACCGGGGAGAGTGGAGCAGTGGCACCGAGATATCGGCTTGGGGGCTGCTGTATGGCGTCGAAGCCGCCGGCGGGCTGCACCTCTCGGAGAGCCTTCGTCTCGGCGCCGGTCTGCAGTACTTCGTTCTCCCGAGCCCCGAGGGACTGCGAGACAACGAGAGCGTGACGGGCGAGACCGGGAGGGGCGGCGTGGTCGGAGGCTACCTGGGCTGGCGGAGCGACTTCGGTCTGCGGATCGACGGCATCCTCGGATACGGTGGCCTGGGCAACGACAGCACTGGCGGCTGGGGGCTCGGCGTGTTCCCAGGACTCGGCTACGAGACCCGAGGCGCCACTCGACTGTCCGTCATGGGTCGCGTCTTCGTCATGGCGACGTCCGCGGACCACGAGAGCGGCTCGGCGACGGGTTTCCAGCTCGTCGCGTCGGTCGGTGTCCACTGAGTGACCATCTCGGGAGCACGAGCGCGAGAGCCGTGCCCGCGTCGGACCGACAGGCGCCCGACACGAGCCGCGCACGTTCACGGCTTCTGGCCACCGTCCTCTTCGAAGTCCGGCGGCGGGGCGACGAGGTTGCCCACCGCGGGCTCCTCGGGTACGGGCTCGATCGGCTCCTCCGGCGCGGCGTCGACGGTGGGCTCGGGGGCGACGAGGTTGCCCACGACCGCGTCGCCGCCCGCGTCTCCGGTGCGCTTGCAGCCGTACACCACGGCCGCGACACCGAGTGACGCGACCAACAGTTTCTTCGCAGGGGAGCGGCGCGCCATGAGCGGGATTGGAGCATGACCCAAGCCGCCGCGACCAGGGAGAAGTGCGGGACCTGCTCGAGTCAGTGGTCCCCGCCGGACGAATCCTGGCAGGACCCAGCGCCCGTGGTGGGATCCAGCTCGCACACGGCCGAGGGCGGCGGATTGCACACGAGCGCGCTACACGGGACCGCTCCGTGGCAATTCTGCGCGTGCCACTGGCCGAACAACTCCCCAAGCTTGGCGACGCTCTCGGGGTTCTCGCTGCTGACGAACGTGCCGCCACACGAGCACGTCACTTGATCAGGCACGTGAACCGTACAGCTCGACGAGCTGCTCGAGGGGTCGCACGCTTTCGCGGCGGCCAACTGCGTCTGCGGCAAGGTGGACGTGAAGGACAAGTACACGTCCATCCAGGGCGAGTTCGTCGCCACGCGAACGAAGTGATCGGTGATCCGCTCAGGCCACGAAGTCTCGCCAGCGGCGCATGTACTCCACGAACTTGGGTGACAGGCCCCGCTCGGCGAGCTCCTCGGGGCTCAGCGGCGGTCGGCGCGGCGTGAAGTCGGGAGCAGTCGCGGCGCGGGGCCAGTCGGGGTTACAGATCGCTGCGCGCCCGAGCGCGACCAGATCCGCGCCGTGCTCGAGCACGCGCTCGGCGTCCGGCAGCGTCCAGATCTTGCCCGCCGCGACCAGAGGCAGCTCGGGACACGCCTCGCGGAACAGCGGGAGCGGGTGCTGCCCGGGGCGCTGCTTGCTGTCGGCGAAGGCGTCCCACAGCGACAGGTGTAAGAAATCCGCGCCCGACGCGGCCAGCCAACCTGCGAGCTCGATGCTCTCTGCGAGGTCGAGCCCCGTCACCTTGGCGAAACCCTCGGGGGAGAGCCGCACCCCCACCAGGAACGACGCGGGCACGCGACGCTTGATGCCCTCGAGCACGTCGAGCAGCAAGCGCGCGCGGTTGCGCAGCGAGCCGCCCCACTCGTCGGTGCGGCGGTTGGTGGTGGTGGACAGGAACTGCGTGAACAGGTAGCCGTGCGCGCCGTGGATCTCGACGCCGGCCAGCCCGGCGCGGTGACAGCGCTCCGCCGCGGCGACGAAGTCGTCCACCAGCTGAGCGAGCTCGCTCGGGGTAGCAGCGCGGGGCGGGTCCGAGTCCGCTTCGAACGCCACGTCGCTGGCGCTGATCGACTGCTGGCCAGTCAGGCGCATCGGCGAGCGAGAACCTCCGTGGTAGAGCTGAACGATTGGCAGCGCGCCGCGCGCGGAGAGCGCGCTCGCGAGTCGCTCGAGCCCGGGCAGCAGCGCGTCGTCGTACACGCCGAGCTGCCCCTCGAAGCCACGGCCGCCGAGCGCGACGTGGGCCGCGCAGGTACACACGATGGCAAAGCCCCCTTGGGCGCGCTGCTCGAGGAAGCCAAGCTCGTCGTCCGACAGACTGCCATCCTCGTGGCTCTGCTGGTTGGTCAGGGCCGCCAGCGCGACGCGGTTCCTCGCCTCCACGCCGCTCGCGAAGCGGAAAGGCTCCAGCACGTGGGTCATGAGCGGCGCCGACCCTAGCCCGAGGCGCCACATTCGCCCGCTCAGGTAACGACGCTCGGCGGCGCTTTTTGACTTGACGATTCGTCAGCAAATGGATAACTGACGATTCGTCAAACCATGGCCCGGCCCGCTCAAGTCGAAAAACGCAATGATCTCGCTGATGCAGCGGTAGACGTCCTGCGTCGGGAGGGGCTCGAGCTGTCGATGGCGGGGCTCGCGGACGCCCTCGGCGTCAAGCGGCCGACGCTGCTCTATCACTTCCCGACCAAGGCCCACATCGTGGAGCGGGCGCTCGAGGCGCTGCTCGTCGAGCAGGCCGCGTTCGTGCTCGCGCGGGTGGAGGCCCAGCGGCACCCCATCGACCGCTTGTACGCGCAGCTCTGCGCCGTGCACGAGTTTCATCGCGGACGCGAGGAGCGCATCGTCTTCTTGTCGCAGGCCATCGCGGCGACGTCGGCCGGGCGCGTGCCCGAGATCATCGCGGTCGGCAACCGCGTGTTCGAGGCCCATCGCCTGGCCGCCGCGGAGCTTCTGCGTCGCGGCATCGAGGAGGGCAGCGTGGTGCCCTGCGACCCAGACGCGGTGATCGCGGTCGTGCGCGCGCTCGTGGACGGCTTGCTCGTGCAGCGCGTGATGAACGGCATCGAGCTTGGGCCGGTGCACGAGTTCGTGTGGGACCACCTGCTGGGCCCGCTGAAAGTAGAGACGGAGGAGTCATGAATCGTTTTCCAGAACAGGGTCGCTCGCGGGAAGAGGTCTTGGCAGCGCTCGGGGATCATCGCAGCCGCGATCTGAAAGGAGATGGCCGAGCGTTTGCGTTCGTGTACGACGCGGGTGAGCCGCTGCGCGAGCTGGCGCGGGAGGCCTACGCCGCGTGCATGCCCATCAACGGGCTCGACCCGACGGTGTACCCCTCGGCGCGCAAGCTGGAGAACGCCGTGGTCGGCGCCTGCCTCGAGCTGGCTCAGGCGCCTGAGGGCGCCGTGGGTACCGCCACCGCGGGCGGCACCGAGAGCGTGATGCTCGCGGTGAAAGCGGCGCGCGACTACGCGCGAAAGACCCGCCCGCAGGTCACCCGGCCGAAGATGCTCCTGCCCCAGACGGCGCACGCCTGCTTCCACAAGGCGGCGCAGTACCTGGGCGTCGAGCTCGTGTCGGTCGACGTCGATCCGGTCACGTTCCGCGCGAACGTGGCCGACGCCCGCGCCAAGATGAACCCAGACGTGATCTTGGTGGTGGGCTCGGCGCCGAGCTACGCCCACGGCGTGATCGATCCCATCGAGGAGCTCGCCGCTCTCGCGCTCGAGCACGGCGCCCTGATGCACGTCGACGCCTGCGTGGGCGGCCTGGTGCTCCCGTTCATGCGAGACAACGGCGAGGCGGTGCCGCCCTTCGACTTCTCCGTGGAGGGGGTCACGAGCATGTCGATGGATCTGCACAAGTACGGCTTCGCGCCCAAGGGGGTGAGCGTCGTGCTGCAGCGCACCCGGGCGCTGCGGGACGCGCAGTACTTCGCCTGCGCGAGCTGGACGGGCTACTCGATCATCAACTCGACCACGCTGGGCTCCAAGTCCATCTCGGCGCTGGGTGCGGCCTTCGTGGTCATGCAACACCTCGGCCGCGAGGGGTACCGAGCCCAGACTCGCGCCATGTGGGACGCGACGAAGCGACTCGTATCGACCATCGAGTCCACGCCGGGCCTGCGCCTGCTCGCCCGTCCCGACATGAACCTCTTGGCGTTCACCACGGAGCCCGGGGACGTGTTCGAGCTCGCCGACCGGCTCACCGAGTGCGGCTGGCACGTGCAGCCGACCTATGCGTTCGGTCCCTCGCCCTCCCACATCCACGTGACGCTCGATCCGGGCAACTCCGCGCGGGTCGACCAGTTTTGTCTGGACCTGGGCAAGTGCATGAACGAGCTGCCAGCCCGCCAGTCGCCGCCGGAGCACGTCATCGCGATGCTCGAGGCCATCGGCAGCGCAGAGGCAGGGCTCGACCCCGCTGCGCTCATGAGCGAGCTCGGCGTCAGCGACGGGCAGCTCCCGACCCGCTCGGGATCCATCCACCGACTGCTCGACGCCATGTCGCCCGCAGCGCGGGAGCGCGTCCTGGTGCAGTTCGTCGGGGAGCTGTTCTCGTGATCCGGCTCGACCTCGGGCGCGGCGGGCGACCGCTGCGCATCGGCTACGGACGCATCTTCCACGAGGCTTGCGCGGACTCGCCGCTCTTGACCACCCGCGAGAACTTCGAGCGGATGCATCACCTCGACGGCGAGGCGCTGGCTCGAGCCACCACGCTGAGGGGCACCGAGCTCAAGAGCTTCTTCCCCCACGCCGAGCTCACGGGCTTCGCCCAGGCGGCGCGGCTCGCGGGCGGCGTCGACGCAGTTCCGCTCGTCTCTTCGTTGGCCATCCCCAGCGGACCGCTGACGAGAGAGTGCTTCGATTGGCTGGTCGACGGCATGGTCCAGCGCGTCGAGCGCGCCGGACGGCTCGATGGGCTCTACCTCGCGCTGCACGGCTCCATGGAGGTCCTCGGTCTCGACGAGGCACCCGAGGCGGTCATCCTCCGGCGCGTGCGCGAGGCCGTCGGACCCGACGCGACGCTGGCTGCCAGCTTCGACCTACACGGTAACCTGTCGGCGCCCATCGTCGACGCGCTCGACGTGCTCGTCGCCTATCGGTCCAACCCCCACTGGGATCTCGCTCCCACCGGCTTTCGCGCGGGCAATCGCTTGATCCGCGCGCTGCGCGGGCAGATCCAGCCGGTACACGCCTGGCGCAAGCTGCCGGTGGTGCTCGGCGGCGGCATCAACATCGACTTCCTGCCGCCGCTGCGCTCGGTGTTTCGCTTCATGAAGCGGCTCGAGCGGGACCCTCGCGTGCTGTCGACCAGCTTCTTCACCGTGCACCCCTTCACCTCCGCGGCGGATCTCGGCTGGGCCGTGCACGTCTCGACGGACGGGGACCCGGCGCTGGCCGAGCGCCTCGCGGACCAGCTCGCGGAGCGCGCGTGGGCGACGCGTCGCGTGCCGCTACCGAAGCTCTACGAAGTAGACGAGGCGCTGGAGGCAGTCGCGACCAGCCCGTGGCGTAGGCTCGGTCCCGTCACGCTGGTCGACGCGGACGACATCGTCGGCGCCGGCGCGCCAGGCGGCAACACGCGCTTCATCGAGGCGCTCATGCGCGATGGACGCGGTCTGCGCGCGCTCGTGCCGGTGCACGACCCGCAGGCCTTCGAGCAGGTGTCGAGCGAGCCCGTCGGCGCGACGGTGGAGCTCGCGCTCCGGGGCACCCCCGGCTACGCGCAGCCCGAGGTCACGCTGCGCGGCACCATCGGCGCCAAGAGCGACTCGGATCTGGGACGACGGGTGCGCCTCGACATCGGCCCGCTGCGCGTCGCGATCTGCGCCGAGCCCCCCTTGCCCATCCATCCGAAGTACTGGCGTGAGCTCGGCGTGAACCCGCGGGAAGCCGACCTGATGGTGCAGAAGAACTTCTTTCACTATCGGCTGTTTCACGCGACCACGTCGTTTCGGCACCTGCCCGTCGTCAGCCGGGGCGCGACGTCGCTGCGCAGCGTCGCGGTCGCCGAGTGGGACATCCCGCGCTACCCCTCCTCGGACCCACCGGACTGGCGCGAGGGCGATCGGGCGCTGCGCGCTGCGGGCCGGACACGCCGCCAAGCTCACGCTCCGTCACCACCGTCGGGCTCCGAGCGCGGGAGTCCATCGCGCAGCCACCCCGCGGGCTGAAGCGGCCGCCGAGATGGGTTACAACGCGGAGCGGTGACCCCGACCGCAGCCTCCGAAGAGTCGCGCGCTTTCTTCCAGACGCGGCTGGCGCTGATGTATCGGGTCGGGCTGCTGCTCAGCGCGTCGTTTCTGATTGGCGTCATCGTCGCGCGCGGCTTGGTCGAGCACGGCAGCATCGCCCGAGAGCTCTCTTCCCCGTCGCGCTGGTTCCACATCGGCGCCACGGTCGTGGTCGGCGCAGTCCCGCTCGCGCTGCGGCGGCCCCGCTCCGCGCTGGTGCTCGACTCGCTCGACATCGGTGGCCTGCTCGTGCTCTCGGCGCTGCTGGTGCTCAACGCGGGCCTGTTCGAGATCCGCACCGTGAGCGTGTTCAACCTGGCGCTGTCGTCGGGTCTGGCGGCGGTGCTGCGGTCGGTGCTCGTGCCCAGCACCCCAGGGCGCACCTTGGGGCTCGGGCTCGGCGCGAGCGCGATGGCCGTCGCTGTGTTCTTCGCGTCGGCGCTGCACCCCGCGTGGCCGGTGAAGCAGGTGGGCTTCGATGGCTGGCCGCTGTCGTTCCAATTGATCAGCCTGGTGCTCTGGCTCGGCGCGCTGAACGCCACCGCCGTCGTCGCGTCGCGGGTCATCTACAAGCTGCGCCACGAAGTGCGCGTCGCGCGCCGGCTCGGCCAGTACGTGCTCGGCGAGAAGATCGGCGCGGGCGGCATGGGCGTGGTGTACCGCGCCACCCACGCGATGCTCCGGCGCGACACCGCGCTCAAGCTCTTGCCGCCGGACGTCGTCGGCGCGACGGCGCTGCGCCGCTTCGAGCGCGAGGTCGTGGAGACCGCGCGGCTGCGTCACCCGAACACCGTGGCCATATACGACTACGGACGCACCCCCGAGGGCGTCTTCTACTACGCGATGGAGTACCTCGATGGCCTCACCGTGGGCGAGTTGGTCTCCGAGTGCGGTCCCCTGCCCCCCGGTCGCGTCGTGCATCTGCTCGCTCAAGCGTGCGCCTCCCTGGAAGAGGCGCATGGCAAGGGCCTGGTTCACCGCGACATCAAGCCCGCCAACATCATGGTGACGGGACACCCGGGCGCCTACGATCTAGTCAAGGTGCTCGACTTCGGGCTAGTCAAGGACCTCACGCTGCCCAGCGCGCAGCAGTCCCTGGGCGGCTCGGAGTTCGTGGTCGGCACGCCGCAGTACATGCCTCCCGAGTCGATCACGGCGCCGGAGCGAGTGGACCGGCGCAGCGACTTGTACGCGCTGTGCGCCGTGGGCTACCTCTTGCTGACGGGCACGCCGGTGTTCGAAGGTCACAACGTGGTCGAGCTGTGCGCAGCGCATCTCGATCTCGCGCCGCAGCCTCCGGGCGAGCGCCTGGGGCGAGCCGTTCCCGCGGAGCTCGAGGCCCTCCTGCTCTCGGGGCTAGCCAAGAGCCCGGACGCCCGCCCCGAGAGCGCCAAGGCCCTGCGGGACGCGCTGCTCGCCTGCGACGTGCCCCCCTGGACCGACGACGACGCGCGCGCGTTCTGGCTGGCGCGCGGCGACACCCACGCGCAGTCGTCCATCGATCTCGCCCACGCGCCCACCCTCCAGATCGCGGTGGACAGCCGCTAGGCGCGTCCGGCTAGGTCGGCGCCGACACGGGCAAACGCCGCGCGAGCGGGGGCAGGAGCGTACGGAGCTCCTCGATCAACTGGTCTCGTCGCGCGCGCAACGCCGGGTCGTGAAAGCGGCTGTGGCGCTGGAGCGGATCGTCGCGCAGATCGTACAGCTCGCCTTCGCTGCCGTCGTAGCGGGGGACCACCGTGCCCCGCCCCCACACCGACCAGTAGAGCGGAAAGCGCCCGCCTTCGTCCCGAGTGCTCGGCTCGTACACCGTGCACAGGGTGTCCTCCGCGAAGATGGTGCGCAGGTGCATGCCCATCGGCGCGAACTGACTGTCGAACGTGGTGATCACGGCGCGCCGCCCCGAGCCGGGGAGCGTGGGCAGGCTCGCGCCCTCCATGTGCGCGGGAACCGGGATGCCGGCTACTTCGCAGAACGTGGGCGCGAGATCGACGTGTCCCACAGGCTCGGGGATGTCCGCAGCGGCGATACCGGCTGACGGCGCCGGCCGCCACAGCATGGGCACGTGCAAGAGCGAGGTGACGTGATACGGGCCCTTGAACATGAGGCCATGGTCGCCCTGCAGCTCACCGTGATCCGAGGTGTAGAAGACGTCCGTGTCGTCGTCCACGCCGAGCTCGGCGAGGGACGTGAGCAGCCGGCCCACGGCCTCGTCGATCAGCTCGTTCTCGACGTGAATGGCTGCGTTCACCTCGCGCACCTGATCGTGCGTGAGCTTGCCGGGGCTGAAGGCGATCGAGCCGCCCTCCGGGTTGCGAAAGCGGCCTTCGTACCAGTCGAGCCAGTGCCGCGGCCTCGTCCCGAGGCTCTTGCGGATGGCCTCCGGTGAGCCCGGATGTCCCGGCGGGAGGTCCAGCTCCCGCCACGGCACGCGCCGAAGCTCGCTCGCTGGCGGATCGAAGGGGTGATGCGGATCCGGAAAGCTGACCCACAAGAAGAACGGCCTGTCCGCTGCAGCCCGGCGTAGCCACGCGTCCGCGCGCTCGGCGATCCAGTCCGTGTGGTAGTGCTCCCGCGGAACCGGGTTGTGCCGCACCTCGGGCGCGCCGGTGTCCCCGCCCCCCACGGCGCTGAGCACGCCGGCGAAACCCGGGACGTCTTCGGGGTGAGTGTCCCACAGCCACGCGGCGTAGTGATGACCCCCCACGGGGCCGTGGGTCGCCAGCTCGACGTGCTCGAAGCCATGCCAGGGCGCACGTTGACCCGTCGCCGCGATCTGGTTCTCGCGAAAGCGCAAGAGCGGATCGAGGTGGGGATCGAAGTGCGCCTTGCCGATGAGCGCCGTCCGGTAACCCTCGCGCCGGAGCAGGTCCGCGACGCTCGGCGCGTCGCTCGGCAGCGCGATGCCGTTGGCGATCACGCCGTGGGTGCGGGGGTGTTGACCCGTGAGCATGGTCGAGCGCGACGGCATGCACACGACGTTCTGCACGTGCGCGCGGCGATACACGATGCCACTTCGCGCCAGGGCGTCGAGGGCTCTCGTCCGCGCGATCTGCCCGCCGCACACACCGAGCGCGTCGTAGCGCTGCTGATCGACCGTGATGAACAGGATATTTCGCTTCTTGACCGCGGGGGCCGGGAAGGCCTCCGGAGCGCTCGCGTACTGCCGCTCGCGGGCCGCAGCAGCCCGACGCGCGAGGAACACGCCACGCATCGCGCCGCGCAGACCCCGCACGGACGCGCCGGTGATGGCATCGAGGACCTGGACCATCGCCGGCGAACAGTAGCCGGTCAGCCCGGGAACTCAACTCGTCTCAACCGCTTCACCCCCAGCGCCCTCGGGCTCGTCCCGCGGCTGGACAATGGTCGCACCCCGCGCTTGACACTCGTTTCACCCACGAGGACAAGTCGCATTGGTGACGCGCCCTCCCGCATCGCTCCACGCCGCGCTCATGAGCCTCGTTCCGCTGGTCGCCGTCGGTGGGGGCTGCGATCGGTACGAGCCGCCGTGCGACGTCGTGTCGCAGAGCGCCGTGCTCGAAGGCCTGGCAGCGGAGGCAGAGCTCGAGCCGCTGCCGAACGGGTCCGTCGTGATCCGTTGGCTACGCTACGACCCTGCGCCTGGCGCCGATCCCTGGGTTCAGCCCGTACCCGCTGGGCTCGAGGTCGCGGTGGTAGACCCGGACGGGTTCGTGACCGAGCGGACCGTCGTGGCCAGCCCCCGGGAGTTGTCGGAACGCAAGGGCAGCACCCATGACGTGGGGGCCGTGTGGACACCTGAGCGGACCGTCTTTCACTGGGTGGAGGAGTCCCTCGCTTCGGCCCCAGACGGGGCCCAAACGACCGCTTCGCGACTGGTGGTCGGGTTCGGCGGCGGCGACGGGACGGTAGGCGCCAGCCCGTTCACCGTCGAGTGCGACGACTGTGTGCTGCACGCAGCGGCGGTGCGGTTCCCCGCCGGTGTCAGCGTGCTGTTCAGTCATCGACCCCGACACGGCGCGCTCGCCGCCGAGGGCGCTGCCCTCGAGGTGGGCTTCGTGCTGGCGTCGCCGGACGGCAGCTTCACGTCCGGGAAGGTGCCTTGGCTGGCGGCGCTCTCCAGCTCGGGCTCTTCCGCGAGCGGCGTCGGTAGCTCACCGTTCGCGGGGGTCGGGGCGCACCCAGAGCTGCGCGGCGTGGCGGGTACGCCGCTCGTGCTCACCCAGGCCCACGGCGTGTGGGCCGTCGATGCTTGGCTTCAGCCCGTCGCCGGACCGCTGCTCCTGACCGACGCCGCTGTCGCGACGCTCGAGTGGAACGTCGCGTCGAACCGCGTGGCGACGGCTAGCACCCACGCTCACGAGGGCAACGTGGGAGAGGAGCCCGACCTGCGCTTCCGCGTCTTCGACAACGATGGGGTTCCGCTCGGCGGTCCGCAGCGCTTCAGCACCGGCCTCACAGCGCGCGCCCTCGCCAGCTCCGATTCGGGCTACGGCGTCGTCTTTGCATCGCGCACGACGCAGTACTTCGCGCTGCTCGACTCGTCGGGGGTGAAAGTGGGCGGCGATCTACGACTGTCGAGCCAGCCAGTGGCCAGCGCGCAGTCACCGGGTACGTTGGGGGGCCCACCGCGAGCGACCGAGTCGCTGACCCCTCGGTCCGGGCGTGGCTACGTGCGACTCGCGATCGAACAGTCCCGCGCCGTCCGCACGGAGATCGTCTGTGCGCGCTAGCCGCCTGCTCTTGGTCTGCGCGACGCTCGGCTCGGTGATCCCCGCACGGGCCCAGAGCACGGAGCCCCCCCGGCGTGACGACTACGTGTTCGTGTTCGATCCACAGCTCGGCATGGAGGGAGGAGTCCGCAGCTTCGAGAGCCTCATGCGGGTGGTGTACCGGTACGAGGAGGCGCTGCCCGTGGTCGTGAACCTGGACGAAGGCGCGTTGAGCGAGAAGCTGCTCGGGATCCTGGGGCGTGCGGCCAAGCTCACGTTCATCGACTGGCCCATCGCGTCTCTCGGTTCGACCGCCATCCACGAGCTGTTCGGTCATGGCGCGCGCGGTCGTGAGTTCGGCATCGAGCCCGCTCCGAGCTTCGCGCTGCCGTTCCCGTACTGCGATCTCTTGACCCGAGGCGACGCAGCGACGTGCACGGCCTTCTCGGGCGTGGACGAGACCAGCGGTCTGAGAGACCGAGACTTGCTCGTCACCCTGGGAGGCCTCGAGTCCAACTACCTGACCGCCTGGTGGCTCAACGCGCGCATCACTCGGGCGGGAGGCTGGGTGCGGCACTCGGATCTCTTGACCTATGGCGCATCCAAGCTGGTGTACGCGGACACCTTCTTCGACCCCGACCTGAAGTCGGCGCGGGCTCACGACCCGTGGGACGACGTGGGCGACTACGTCACCCTGCTGCAAGATCGCTTCAATCGCGTGAGCGCGCGTGAACGGGCGACCATCGCGCGCCGGCTGCAGACGGCGTACCTCTGGAACCTGGCCGATCCGACGCTGGTCTACGCAGTGTACGGGACGCTGGTCGAGTCGCTCTACCACGGCCGCCGGTCGAGTCGGCTGTTCGTGCCTTCCGTGGGGGGGACGCACTTCTATCCGGTGCCTCGCTTCAACCTGAGCCCGTTCGGCGCGGAGCACTACCTCGACGTGTTCGTGAGTCGCGGGGGGGCGCTGCTCGACGTCTATGCTCGGATCGGGAGCAGCGGGCTCGCGTCGTACACCGGGGGCGGGGCCCGCTGGCTGGGGCTCTCGCTGCCGAACGGCCTCGACCTCGGGGGCGAGCTCGACGTGTGGAAGCAACCCGAGTCGTTGCCCGACGAGCGCGCGGTCTACACTCGCCGCGATGTGTACGGCTGCAACGCGGGCGTGTTTTCGCAGCTCGCGGTGGTCGACGGTCTGGGCCTGACCGGGAAGCTCGCGTACAAGACTTCAGGGTACTTGATGGGCCAACCGATCCACGCCGGGCCATACGGGTACGTAGGCGTGACGCTGCGACCGTAGGCGCCCAGTCTGGGTCGAGCCGCGGCTCGTTCCGCGCTACTCAGCAGGCGCTACGCGGCCGCGTTCGGGCTGCCGCTCGTGGCGATCGATGACGACCAGCGGCTCGCGGGCGACGCTCGGGATGGAGTCGATGCGTGGGTCATGGCGGGTGAGAGCCAGGGCTGTGCGAGAGGGTTCTCGCTTGCCGCCGGGGAAGATCACGTATGCCACCGTGGCCAGCCGCGTCTCGGCCAGCCTGGGCAACAGGTGCTCCGGGTCATCGAGGCCTGTGACCAGCTCGGGGCCGAGCAGCCCGAGGCCGGAGGCGGCAGCGGCGGCGCGGGGAACGCCGGCGGCTGCGCGCCCGAGCCCATGCCCGCCGCGGCCCCGCCGGGGTGGATCGAGTACACGGACTACGCTTGCTCCTGTCGCTTCTACGTGCCTGGTCCGAGCGCGCCGCCGCTCGATCCGGTCGAGGGCGTACCTTCAGTTCACCCGCCTGCGCGTGAAGGAGTCGGCGAATGTCGTGCGCCACAGAATCGTAGCTCAGGTCAATGGCGCAATCCTCGATGGCGTGGTCGAGTACGGCGATGGATGTGTCATGTCGGAAGCGGGCGTCGAAGGTGGACGGTACCTGCTGGGGATCATCGGCGACACCGCGTTCGGACCCATCGAGGGTTCCGAAGGCTACCTCGGCGGACAGTTCGGGGAGCTCCCGAGCATCGGGCACAAGCAGCCCATGGAGAAGTACGACCACACCACCTGGGTGATGACGCACGACTACATCATCCGCTGGAAGGCGGGCCTCTACGCCCGGCGCTGGGGCGAGACGAGCGAGACCAAGCTCACCCAAGGCCTTCAGCCGAGCAACGTCCAGGGCCTCGGGCCGACGGTCTTCTTTCAGAGCGGCAGCATCACCGACGGCGCTCCACGCGTGGACAGAGGCGGGCGGAACCGTGGCGCTCGTGGATTATCCGGGCGACTACACAAAAGCGGTCAACGGCTTCGCCACGGACGGCGTCGACATGGTCTGGACCCTCGGCGAGGGCGCGTACGTTTCCGGCGGACAGGGCTGGGACAAGAGCTCCATCATGACCGCGCCGTTCTCCACCGACCCGTCCGCCGTCGCCAGACCACCTGCAGGCTGCGCTCGGATCCCGGGCCGTTCACGCCGTACCGATTCGCGATCGGCTGCGGATACGCCGCGCGGCAGTTCGTCGACGGCACCGATCCACCCCCGCCAAGGGCAAGCTGAACTGCTGGTCGTCCGGATCTCGGATGGCACGTCGTGGATCGTCAAGGTCCCACCCATCGAGCAGGGCGCAGCGTTCGCGCACTACATGCTGGGGATGACGTGCGACGAAGTCTTCACGACCGCCCAGTTCGCCGATGAATCCGTTGCCATCGTACGCATCCGCTTCGACTCACTAGGAGCCGGCATTGCGCCGGATTGACGTGGCCCGTCAGCCGTTGACCTTGCTCATCTCGGCGTGCGCATGCATCACCACGTCGCGGCCCTCTTCGACGGTGATCTCGTCGGGCACCGCGACACGCGAGCGAATCGACCTCGTTCGCAGGTCAGCTCGTCCCCGCCAGGTACGCGATCGGGATGAGGCCCCGCAGCGTCTCGGTTCGGTTCACGCGGATGCCCGCTTCGTGGACCGCCTGCTGCAGCGACTTCATGGTGAAGCGCCGGTGCCCCGGGAAGCCGGTCACGGCGAGCGCCCGCGAGACGAGCCACGAAAGGGCCGTCTCGTCGTGGCAGAAGGTTGGTACGATGATCAGCCCGCCCGGCTTCACCACGCGTCGAAGCGCGGCCAGTGCCCCGGGCAGGTTGGGCACCAAGTGGAGGACGTTCGCTGCGACGACGGCGTCGAACGTCCCTGTGTCGAACCGGAGGGCGTAGAGGTCGGCCTGCTCACATCGCACGTTCGCCAGCCCGGCATCTCGTACGCGCTGCTCGAGCGCAGCGACCATCGCGGCTGAATAGTCAGTGGCGATGACCTCCCCCGCGCCTGCGGCGAGCGCGGGTGTGACGAGTCCGGTGCCAGCCGCGACCTCGAGCACTCGCCCCAGGCCCCGCGTCGCCTCTCCGGCCAGCTCGACCATCCGCGGGATCGGTCGCCCGAGGAGTGACATCGAGCGGTTGTAGTTCTTCGCGTGCTTGTCCCAGTAGCTGCGATCCGAGTCGGTCATGCTGGCACCTCGCTTCCCGGCCCCGGTTCCGCGGGTCCAGGCTGATCCTCCTTGCGGTAGACGCAGGCGTAGACGGCCGGGAGGCCGCTGCGAAAGGGAGGGGCCGAGCCCCGGTGACGCCAAGCTCCCCTAGGGCCGCGCCAGTACGTTGAACCCCGCGTCGTTTGGCATGGCGCTCCCGTCCTGACGGAAGATCGCCCAGCGACCGAGCCCAGAGGAGTACCAGACACCGATGGGCGAGTTCAGGTAGCGACCGCCCGTTCCGCCCGGGTTGTAGTTCGGTGTGACGAAGAGCTGGGCTTCGGGGCGCCCGTTCAGGTTCGGATCGTCGAGATACAGCGTGTTCCCCGACACGGTAGAGGAGGTGGCTCGCACAGAGACCGAGCGATCGATCCGGACGGTGAACGAGGCACCGTTGGGCATGGCTGCGAGGTCCTGGTTGAAGACCTTCCAGCGCGAAGCGTTGTACCAGACGCCGATGGGATGGTCGTTGTAGACCCCAGCGAAACCCGGCGGGTTCCAGTTCGGAGTCACGATGAACGCCGCGTTCGGATTGCCATTCAAGCGCGGGTCGTCCAGCGTGGTGACGTGAGCGCTCGTGTTCGCCGTCGTGGCGCGATGGACGAAGCCCGCACCCACGCTGACGTTGAAGGAGGCTCCGATCGGCATCGCCGCGATTCCCTGGTTGAAGATGCGCCAACGCCCGCTGTGGTAGTACGCGCCGATGTGGCGGTTGTTGTACACGTTCGCGTGCCCCGGCGGGCTCCAGTTCGGAGTGACGCTGACTAGAGCCCCGGGCCTGTCGTTGGTATCGGGATGATCGATGGTGGTGATGTGTGCGCTGGTGTTGGCGGACGTGGCTCGGTGAAGGAATGCGGCTCCGCGGTCTGCGAGCGTTGCGGTCAGACCAGCTCGGAACACTTCCGGCTTGATCTGCTGGCAGGGGCCGGCCGAGGTCGAACAGGTGCTGTTCACCCCCGTGACCTCCAGGGCGGTCCCAAGATGGCCGGTGTAGATGCACGAGCCGCCGGAGTCCCCCTTGTACATGCCCTGCCCAGAGGCGTTCGTCGGATACTCTAGCTGGAAGCTCGTCTCCAAGTTGGGCGCGAGCCACGCGTAGCGAAGGATGCCGGCGGTGGCTGGATCCGCGGTAGTACTGTTCACGCCGTAGCCGAAACAAAACAGTTCACGCCCAAGCAGCGTACTGCTGGGGGAAGCGTACAAGGGCACCTTCCAGCCCACGTTCCGGGTGTGCATCGTGAAGAATCGCTGGGCGATGATCACGGCTACGTCGCTGCCAAGATCTACGATCTCCCGCACACCGGAGCGCTGAGAGCCGATCAGCAGCTCGAAATCGTGGAGATTCCCGTCGACGACGCCACCGATGGTTCGGTCATACGTGACGCAGTGCCGCGCCGTGAGCACGGCGTCGTTCCTCACCAGAGTGCCGCTGCAGATGTTGTAGGGCCGTGTGGTGGACGTGTTTCCAGGTCCCCCGTGGTGTACGGCCACGTAGTACAAGCCCTCGGGATTGAACGGCGTTCCATTGATGATGGACTGGCTGGTGGAGTCGATCTCGTCCTGTGGCAACCCCTCGCCGCCGCACGCCAGGGCGATCAGTGCCAACAGCCACGTTCGTCGATGCGCGTCTCTCATGACTCCCTGTTCCCCGCACGTGAGGCATGCGGCGCGGTGCGGACCGTACGCTCACCACGCACGGAGTGCAATCGATGGTCGGCGCCTTCAATACGCCGGCGCGTTGGGCGGCGGCGCGTAGGCAAATCGAACTGCCAAGACCTGTCCAGTTCTCGGGTACGGGACCGTGCGGCGGGCGTGGGCTGAGGTCGAGGACCGGATACGACCTCACGGATGTGATGGTTCCGGAAATTCTGCGGCAACCCGTTCCGGGTCGCGCGCCCCTCATTGACGGCGCGCGCCTTGGCCCCGAGCTGCCCGCGCATCGAGGTAAGCTGACGCTCCTGGCCGGCGAGCTCTTCGGGCGTCGGCACAGAGGCGCCGCCGGCCGCGCTCTCGTTCTGGGTCGAAGTCGACCGGATCGTAGCGGATGCTGAGCAAGCGAGCTACGAGCACGTGCTCCTCGAAGGACGACTGCGCGAGGCCCTCGCCGCAGTGAATCTAGGCGTCTCGAGCGAGGGCCTAGACGAGGCGATCCGCAGGCTGGTGCGCATCTCTCGGCGCGCTCACGAGTTCCACCACTTCCTCGTCAACGAAGTGGCCGTGGAGCATCTGCGCGGCGATGCGTGCGCCACCCGGGCCGGGAAGACTCAACCGGTGCAGCTACCGCCGGAGCAGGACTGACCGGAACTGCACGGCGCGCTGCACGTGCCGCAGTTGTTGGGGTCCGAGTTCAGGTCGATCTCGCAGCCGTTCGCCGGTTCGCCGTCGCAGTCGGTGTAGCCCTGGTCACAGTGGAGCGTGCACTGCTCATTCTCACACTTCGGCGTCGACTTGGGGCCGCTGATGCACACGGAACCGCAAGTCTCGCAATTGTCGACGTCGTCCAGGCTCACGCACGTGTTATTGCAGCACTTGCCCGAGCAGCAGTTGGGCGTGCCGTTGCACAGGCACGCCGCTCCCGGGGGGGCGCATGTGTTGCACTCGAACCTGCAAAGGGCGTCACAGCCGTCCCCATTGGACAGGTTTCCATCGTCGCACTCCTCCCCGTCCTCTAGGATGGCGTTGCCGCAGACTGGAGCCGGCGCCGCGTCGCTGCCGGCGCTGCCGCCAGAGCCGGCGCTGCCGCCAGAGCCGGCGCTGCCGCCAGAGCCGGCGCTGCCGCCAGAGCCGCCTGCACCCGCGGCCGCGCCGCCGCTCCCGCCCGACGTCCCGCCGCCTGTAGAGGCGTCCTGCGCCACTTCAACCGTGCGTGCTTCCGAGCTGCACGAAAACGCGCCCCCGAGCCACAGCAGCGCGGGCAGCGCGAGCGCGCGGGCCAAGGCGGTCGAGACTCGAGTGGATGGTTCCGTCATCAGCACCCTCACGCGAAGCATGCATGCACGGGTGCGTCTGTCAATCGCGGGGATCGCCAGCGCCGGCGCATCTCAAGATCGAGCCAGGCCGAGCACGTCTGGTTTCGGCGTTCGATGTTGGCTCCGACGGCGAAGCCACTTGAACCAGACCCACTTCGTTTCTTCGACGAGCATCAGCAAACTACGAAAGTTGCCGCTGACGCCGAAGTAGTTGAAGTGGCCCTGGATGCGCATCGTGAGCGCGGCGTGTTGCACCTTGACCGGCTGGTGTCGATGGCGAGCCCTTTCCCAGGAGGGAATTAGCGCATCCAGCGCACGGCGTCCGGAGCGCCGGGGGGGGCCGCCCCGTGCGCACCGGCGCCGGTGCCGACGGCCCGACCATAGTTGCGCGGTAGCCTGTGTACATGAGGTCCATAGTGCCCTCGGAGACAAGACCCATCAGGGCTCCTGAAACAGTGCTGCTCGCGCGCGTCGCTGGTGTTCGCGGGCTACAGTCACGGTAGCTGCCGGCGCCGCACGCACGCGAGCGCGAGCAGCGCGCCCACCAGCCAGCCCGAGCGAGGGGAAGACGGCACGCCTGCCGCGCGACACCCACAGCCACCATCGTCGCCTCCAGTCGTGCCGCTGCCCGTCGCGCCGCTGCCCGTCGCGCCGCTGCCCGTCGCGCCGCTGCCGGTCGCTCCGCTGCCCGTCGCGCCGCTGCCCGTCGCGCCGCTGCCGCCGACCGCCCCGGTGCCGGCAGCTCCGCCGCCCGCGCCGCCGCTGCCACCGACAGCGCTCGTCATGCACGGGTCGGCGCCGCCCGTCTCGAACGCGCCGATGTCGGGCGCAGCGCCGAAGAAGGGCAACCCGACGTCGGTGCCCGCATCGATCATCGGGCTCGACAGCGCGAGCCGACGCTGGCTGTCGAGCAAGGGATCGGCCGTCACGTCGTGAGCACCAGCGAGCTGGTTGTTCGCGTTGAAGAACCCGTTGTAGTCGGCGCTCGCCTGGCTGGCCTTCACCGTCCCGGTGTGGGCCCACAGGTTGTTCTTGATCTCACCCGAGTGTAGGCCCCCGCCCTCGATGCGCAGACCGTCGCTCGCGATGCTGACGAACGTGTTGTTGTAGACCTGTCCCTCGTACACATCGTCGAACTTCAGCGCATACGACGTGAAGTCGACCATCGAGTTGCGGACGAACTTCACCTTCTCCAGCGTGCCACCATCTTCCGCGCGAAACTCGACGCCCGTGAAGCCGTCGGACATCACGTTGCACCGCACCTCGATGTTCGCTGGGCCTTTCTGGAACACCAGGGTCTTGTTCTGGGTGAAGCCGTACATCCGATTGTTGGCGATCACGAGGCCATCGGCGTTCTTGACGTCGACGGCGTTCTCCATTCGGCCGATGGCGCCGCTGTAGTACATCGTGTTGCCCAGGATCTGGACGTTCTTGATCGAACGTTCGGGTCCGCTCGAGTAGAGCTGCACTCCGTCTCCGCTGCAGTCGTACAGCGTGTTACCGGAGATCACCCAGTCGCTGGCTCCGGGATTGAGCACGATGCAGTGAGCGTCCGAGGTTCCAGCGTCCAGATCGTGAATCGT
This sequence comes from Polyangiaceae bacterium, assembly GCA_019637295.1. Lineage (GTDB taxonomy): Bacteria > Myxococcota_A > Polyangia > Polyangiales > Polyangiaceae > JACKEA01. The sequence continues at coordinate 746,230 of JAHBVX010000001.1, read as the reverse complement.
CGAATCGAGCACCTGATTGCCCGTGCCTCCGCCGTCGATGCCATCTCGGGTACCGCCGGAGATCTCGAGCTTCTGGAGGCGGTTGAAGCTCCCCTTGACGCGAACGGCGTCCACGCCAGGACCCGGGGTGATCGCGAGCCCCTCGATCCGCCAGTGGTCACCGTCCAGCGTGATGGTGCCGGCGAGCACCGCTCCCGTCGCCGAGATCGTGATCGGCGCGCCGGCGGTTCCCGAGCCCGTGAGCGACAATGACTCCGGGTAGGTCCCCGGTGCGACCACGATCACGTCGCCCGGAGCCGCGCTCGACACGGCGTCGCCGATCTTCTGACCGGGCCCGACCTGAATCGTCGCCGCGCTCGCCGCCGGTCCGAGCAACGCGACAACCCACCCGACACGGCCTCGGTTCGCCATGCTGCCAGTGTACCTCGGGCAGAGCGGGTGACCTACATTGGCGCCCAATTCTCACCCTTGTGCGCGCGGCGCGCGCCGACGTACAGTTCGCTGGCCGCGGGCATGGAGCGGGAAGAAAAGGGGCAACAATGAGCTACGGGATGACTAGCACGCACGCACGCAGCAAAATCTGGGTCACGCTGCTTGCGTTAGGCTCGATGGGGTCGACCCCGCCAGAGTCGCCGTCGGTACACCGGCGCCGCAGTTCGCCTGGTCGGCCGTGGCGTCGCTGGCCGTCGATCTGACCGCGCTGCAGGCGAATGGCGACGTGGTGGCGCCCGCGCACGACCCGTTCCTGTTGGTCGGCAAGATCCTGAAGGGACAGAACCGCGAGCTTCTGGTGCGGGTCCACGCGGACGAGCTCCGCATCGAGTCTCGCGGCGGACACACTGGGCTCTGGATGCCGATCACGCTGACGCCCGCGGGCAGCGCCCTGGACACGTTGACCACCAATCGGTGCGACTACGAGCTGCCGAAACCACCTCATCCTCTTCCTCCGACCGCGCTGGGCGACTTCGGTCCCCAGCTATGCACCCAGATCCTCGAGGGACTGAACTCGGGGATTTCGTCAGCTCTGGGCGACTACAGCAACTGGACGGGCTTCGAGGCCCACGATCTCTCCTGCGATGGCTTCGGGATCACGACCCGCTTCAAAGAGCTCCGCTTCTACGGCCGTGGGGGTCGCACCTGCGGTTGGTCGCGGGCGAACCATTCCCCGCCGTGCTCGCGGACTTCGAGGTCGTATCCGTGGATCTATCGAACTGCTCGTCGACCGTCAGCACCGCCTGCACCATCCTGGCGAATCTTCCGACCGACAACTGCAGTACGATCGCGCGCAAGCAGGCCTCGCGGCAACTTCAGCCGCGAATCAACGCGGGGCTGCGCCAGGCGCTCCACTCACAGCTCGGTCCGTACTTCTCGTACGGTGGCATGAACGGCCCGTTCGACTCACCGGCGGCGGGAGCCGGGTGCGATCCCAACACAGCCGCCTGCCAGGACTTCATACGCCACCACGGCGTGCCCGCGTCGATCACTGCCATGGCCTATGGCTGGTTCGCGAAGGCTTTCCGTGGCCAAGGTGCCAATCAGAGCTACCATTACCCGGTGACGAACGTTCAGCCACTCTGCCCGAGCGGCTTCACGTACCAGCAGCGCAACGGGTTCAATGACTCCTGCGTGCGATGCTCCACGCTCGATTTCGCCTCCTGCACCTTCGACAGGGACTTCGACAAGTGCTTCGACATTGCCGCGACGTCGTGTAATACCGAGTTCCAGCCGGTCTCCCTTCGACTCTCCTACGCGGTCGACCCTGACGGTGACGGTGTGCCCGAGGACGTCGACAACTGTCCGGGCATTTCCAACCCGTGGCAGACGGACACGGACGGGGACGGGATCGGTGACGCTTGCGAGCTCTGTGCCTGCGATCCGAGCGCAGATCCAGATCCGGACGGCGATGGGGTCTGCACGATCGAGTGCAACGGCCCGGGGGACAACTGCCCCAACGTGCCGAACAAATTTCAGGAGAACTGCAACCGGGACGCCGAGATCGCCCAGGACGCCAAACTGCTTGGGGACGCATGCGATCCGGTGCCGTGCCCGCTGTTCAAGCCGATCATGAACACGTCCATCGTGCCCGGCACGATCCTGAACGGCAAGGGACACTCGGTCAGCGAGCTGCAGCACCTGCGCTTCACTCCGCTGGGCTCTTTCCGGCGCGACGCGACCGCCCCGACGGAGGTCCCCGCGGTGGTGCCGGAGACGCACTATCGGTTTTGCATTCACAATGACCTGGAGCTCGTGAACTGCTTCGCCGAGGATGCCGCGAGAGAGGACGTGTACCTGAATGTCGCGGCCAGCCGTATCGAGGAGGACAAGGAGTCGCTCTGGCATCGGGTCAAGATGTCGTTCACCGCGGTCGGCGCGCCCGACGGCCAGCGCACCGACGTCACGGGCTCGCTGTACAACCGTCACTGGCAGTGGGCACAGGACTTTCTGTACTGGAGCAGCACCGCGTGGGGCAACACCTGGGTTCCGTCAGGGGACAAGGGGTTCGACAAGCTGCCCTACCCGCTCGCCGGTCGCTTCTGGGCGCACGGCCAGACCAAGATCGGGACGCTCGACACCACGCTGGGCACGGGCTTCCACGAGCACAAGGACATCCCGAGTCAGCCGGCAGACTTCCTAGCCAACCACTTCGAGCCTGTGAACCCATACTCGCGCCAGGTGGATCTGATCGGTCCGATCGGCGTGCCGTTCTTTCCCATCATCGTGCGCGACTGCCCCCACTGCGGCCCGGTGCTGGGCGTGCCAGACAGCGACTGTTCGATCTGCTCACTGGAGTCCCTCGTGACCCAGCCGTTCAACATCTCGCGGGTACTGCTGGTGCAACCGGACGTGGAGCCTGGGGTGCTGACCGAGGCCGGGACGCTCACGGCGCTACGCGCGCCCATCGGCAACACACTCGCGACCAGTTTCGCCAGCGATCTGGTGTGGCTGAACCAGGCCGAGCCGTCCGTGTACCTGGGCTGGGGAGCGCGAGCGCCGGTGGCGGTAGGCCTCACGCGCGATGGCACCGCGTTGGTCGAGCGGGTCTTCTACGCGGGCGGCCGCGTGCTCGGGCAAGCCGATCTCCGGCGCGGCGGCGACGGCCCCATCGACATGCTGTTCACCAGCGCGTCCTCCCAGGCTCGCTTCGATTTCACCGGCGTGTACAGCCGCAGCAGCGGGCGGGTGTTCCTGCTGGGAGGCCGTAGCGCCGACGGGACCCCGGTACAGGACGTGTGGATCCGGAGCCTGAGCGAGGAGGTCTGGCAGGCGGTACCACCCAGCGAGGCTCTGGGCAAAGTGCTGGCCGCAACGTACTCCCACCTCGATCGACTGCTCTGGCTGGTAGACGAGCTGCCGGCTCACCCCGCGGCCTTCGTGACCCGCCGGGTGCTTACGTTCGAGCCGGACAGCGGTCGGGTCCGCGTCGTGTTCGAACGACGTTCGCCCATCAACTCCTTCACGCACGCGCTGTTCACCGATCGGGATGGCTCCGTCGTGCTCGCGCTCGGCGGCAAGGCGCCGCCGCGACACCGCTTGGTGCGCTTCCGGCGCGCGGATGGTAGCCCCACAATCGAGCTGTCGAAGCCGCTGCTCGGGGAGTTCGCCATGACGCCCGTCGCCGACGAAGCGGGCTACTGGCTCGTCAAGCGCCCGCCCGGAGCCAAGAAGCCCCTGCAGGCCGAGCGACTCGACCGCCTGCCGCTCGAGCCTACGCCGGGTCACTCGGCGCTGCCCGAAGGGTTGTGATGCGAAGCACGTGGCAGGCCCTCGTCGCGAGCGCCGTGCTCCTCGGCTGCGGCTGCAGCGACGATGCCCGCGAGCCCGCGTCACCCGACGCCACGCCCGACGTTGCAGCGGGCGGCAGCGGGGGAACGTGGGCCTGGGACAGCGGAGCACCCAGCGGTGGGACGGGAGCGGCGAGCGGAGGAGGAGGAGCGAACCACTGTCCGCCCCTGGGCCTGCCCAAAGAAGTCCCGCCGGGCTTCTTGGAGTACACCGGCTACTCGTGCTCGTGCCGGTTCTACGTGCCGGGGCCCGAGGCGGAGCCGCTGCCGCCGGTGGAGTGGGAGCCGTGCCCCCAGCCCGGGCCGAACAATTCGTCCTGCCAGCGGATGAAGACGCCGTGGACGACGACCAGCGGGGCCGTTGGCACTCCACGGTTCTGGTTCGACAAGGCTGCCCAGAAGTCGTATGTGCAGTTCACGAGGTTTCGAATCGACTCGGTCGCGAACACGGTTCGCCACAGCATCATCGCGCCGGTCGACGGTTCCCTCGAGAATTCCATCGTGCAGCACGGCACCGCCTGCGTGCTCTACAACCACGGGATCGAAGGCGGCCGCTACCTGTTCGGCGTGTCGAGCGAAGCCCTGGGCACCGAAGGTTTCATCGGCGGCAAGCTCGGCGAGGCGCCGGACTTCGCGTACAAGCAGCCGCTCGTACAATACGAGCACACCACCTGGCGCATGACCAGCGAGTGGGTCATCCGCTGGAAGTCCGGGCTGTTCGGTAGACGCTGGGGCGAGAGCGACGAGGTGACGATCCACACGGGTTCGTCGCCCTTCGAGGTCAAGGGCTTCGGCGGCGACGTGTTCTTTCGCGTGGGCGGCTTCGTGGGCTCAGGCATCCTGACCTGGAACCACGCCGAAGGCGCGCGCGATTTGATCCGCTACCCGAACGATCCCGAGCGCGGGGTCGCCAACTTCGGCACCGAGGGCGGGGACATGGTCTGGACCTACGGGGAGGGCCTGCCGGACAACCCGTCGCAGTGGCTGGTCAATCGCTCGATCATGACGGCACCGTATTCCACCGACGCCGAGACCGTGGCCAAGACCACCCGGCGGCTGCGCTCGGATCCGGGGCAGCTCACCGTAGATGGCTTTGCCGTGGGCTGCGGATATGCGGCTCGGCAAGTCATTCACTCGAACCCGAATGACCCCGAGCAAGGCACGAAGGATATGCTCGTCGTGCGCCTGAGCGATGGGGTGTCCTGGATCGTCGGCATGCCCGCCGTGGGACTTGGCGCCGGCTTCATGACTGCCCTCGGGTTTACGTGCGAGGAGGTCTTCGCCCGGGCGCACTTCCCCGACCAAGCCGTGACCATCGTCCGCATCCGCCTCGACTCCCTCGGCCCGGGCCTGGCGCCGGATTGATCGCGGGTCATGCTTCTCGGGTTGGCGCGCGGGACCAGGCTTTCGATCGTCGGGTTGGCCGGCGTGCTGGGCGTGACCGCCTCGGCGGCCGGCGACGGGCTGAGTACACCGGGATCGGGAGAGGACGTGGGCTTCGACGCGACGCACGAGTCGGACGACGGACCGCGGGGTGGTCCCGCGCGGCGATGGTACGGCCACCAGACCCTCGCGGTGGACCTGATCGCGTTCGGAGCCGTCACCTATGGGGGCGTCGCGCAGATGAGACCCCGTGCTGTACGGCGGAGCCGCGATCTACGCCCTAGGAGGGCCGACCGTTCACGCTTGGCGTGATCACTGGGGCAAGGCCGCTGGAAGTCTCGGGCTCCGCGCCGGCGCGCCGCTGACATTCGCGACGGTCGCCCTCGGCTCTCCGGAGAACTGGGACGGCGGCGCGGTCATCACGCTCGTGGTGCTCTCGCTCTTCGTTGGGGCCTTCGACGCGGCAGCGCTGGCGTGGGAGCCCGCGCCGGACACCGCGCTCCCGTGGCAGCCGCGGGTCTTGATTCGCGAGTCGAGGCTCGGGCTCGAGGTGGTCGGGGCGTTCTGATGAGGGCGAGCGGCAGGACTTCGCTCGGTGTCGTGCTGCTGTGCCTGGGCGCGAGCACGGTCGGCTGCGCTCCGGTGATCCGCAGCGAGCAGCGCACGGTCACGGCTCTGAAGACCGAGCCCTTCTCGTCTTGTGACGAACGCTTCCACATTGCCCACGAGCTCCACCCCGACGGCGCTCGGCTCGTCGTGAGCAAGGAGGGCTCGTGTCGCCGCGGCACCTCGGAGCACAAGGCAGAGACAGTGCGCGTCTCGGAGGGCCCGCAGGCGTCGGTGGTCGTCTTCGAGGGCGGCATCGGCACCCTCGGACTCGGGATGTACGTCGTCGGCTCGGAGTCGGATTCCATCTCGGGAGGCTTCCTGGCGGTCCTTGGCGTGCCCCTGATGGTTGCTGGCTACACGGCCATGTTCATCGATCTCACCAAGTACAATCGCTTCGTCGAGAAAATCGAGTCGTCCGCGCTCCGCGGCGCGTCGCTCGAAGTCTTCCCCCGAGGACCCGCCGCCGGGCAGACCGTGCGGCTCGAGCTTCCCGATGGTCGTAGGCTGATGGTCACGACGGACCGCGACGGACGCTTGTGGCTCGCGCGGCGCAAGATCGTTGGCGCTGGCGCGCTGTCGGTGACCGTGTCCGTCGGTGACGCCGTGCACACACTGGAGTTGCCGGCCGCCGAGCCGCCGCCGCCCGACCCGTCGTCCCCAGCTCCCGAAGCCCCCACCGACGCGGACTCGCCCGACTCGCCGTGACCGTCACCGCGGCGCTTCAGCAGCAAAGAAGTCGAAGATCGCTCGGGTGGCGTCGAGGTCACGGCTGACTCGACCAACGACAGAGGCGGGCAGGTACTGCTGCCCGCTCGGCCAGGTGTGACCGCCGCCGTCGATCGCGTACAGCGCGACCCGCGCGCCGTCCGCACATCCCGAGCGCGACTCGAAGGAGACACGCGTCCCGTCCGCGGGGTCCACGTCGGGGAGCAGGCGCGGCGGGGCGCGCGTCGTACAACCGTGAAGCTTCGCCCAGAAGTCCAGCGTCGCCGGGGTGGAGAGGACCTCGCCGCGATCCTTGCCGAGTACACGGATCTGCCCTCCGCCGTAGGGCACCACCGGATCCCGGGTGCCGTTGACGAGCAGCACGGACACCGCGCGCCCGGGGGAGCGACCCTCGAGGTCGCGGGGTAGGCTCATGGTGACCGGCGCGATGGCCGCGATGCGGTCGGAAGCGTCCAGGGCGAGGCGCAGCGCCATGGCTCCACCGTTGGAGATCCCGGTCACGAACACCCGGCGGGTATCGATTCCGTACTGGGCCTGGGCGTCGTCGATCAGCGCGAGGATGAACCCCACGTCGTCGACGCCGGCGCGCGCGCGCGATGCGCGGTCTACGGGCGGTCGCCCATCGTTCCACCCTCGCGCGACGCCTTGCGGGAGGACGAGCACCCACCCGCGAGAGTCGGCCTCCCGCGTGAGCGAGTATCCGGTCGCGCTGTCGAGAAACACCGCGCTGCCGCCTCCGCCGTGCAGAGCGATCACCAGCGGCGCGGGTCGGTCTCGGGAGTGCCCGGGTGGCACGCGGACGTAGAAGCTGCGCTCCCGATCGCCGAAGCGCAGCTCCCGCTTCAGGAGGCCAGCGCTGGCGTGCGCTCGGTAGCCGAGAAACGCCGCGACGAGCAGCCCTGCCCCGACCAAGCTCGCAACCAGCAGGCGGCGACGGCGCGACGGGACAGTCATGAGCGGGTTCTGCCGTTTTAACGCGCATTGCCCCTTGGTGCGAGGCCCGGGAGCGCGCATGCTCGGGGTCATGCAGCGCACATGGCGATGGATGTCGTTGGCTTCGGCGGTGGCCTTGGCCGCCGCGTGCGGTGACGACGGCCCCTCGGGCTCCGCGGCGAGCGGCGGCACGGGCGGCGGTGCGGGCGACGCGGCGACGTCGGGCGGCAGCGCCGGCGCAGACTCGGGCAGCGGCGGAGACTCGGGGCTGCCCCCCGGGTTTCAGCTCGCGCCGAGCGCGGAGCAGAGCTTCACGTCGAGCAACGCCAACTTTCCGAATCCGGAGCGGGGGTTCTATCGCTACGCGAACGTGATCGGCGCGAACAGCCTGAGCTACGTCTCCAGCGGCGGCCACACGCTGGCCTACAGCTACGTCCGGCTCGACGACTACCGAGACAGCTCGCTGCCAGCCTCGCTGCTCACGAGCCTGAGCTCGGGCCTCGCCGCCGCGCGCAGCGCGCGCATCAAGGTCATCCTGCGCTTCGCCTACAACTTCGGCCCCTATCCGAACTCGGAGCCCGACGCGCCCAAGTCGCGCATCCTGGAGCACATCAATCAGGTCGCGCCTACCCTCGCCGCCAACGAGGACGTGCTCGCCATCGTGCAGGCAGGCTTCATTGGCGCGTGGGGCGAGTGGCACACCTCCACCAACGACTTGCTCGCGGATCCGGCGGATCGCAAGGAGATCCTCGAGGCGCTGCTCGACGCCATCCCCGCGTCACGCACCACGGCGCTCCGCTATCCGCTCTACAAGCAGGAGATGTACGGTGCGCCGCTGAGCGAGAGCGCGGCGTTCCTACCGAGCTACGCCGCGCGCACGGGCCATCACAACGACTGCTTCCTCTCGAGCAACACCGACGTGGGCACCTATCCGTCCAGTCAGATCGAGGCGCTCAAGACCTACCTGGAGCAAGAGACGCGCTACGTGCCCATGGGCGGCGAGACCTGCGCGCTGCACGAGCGCAGCGAGTGCACCACGGCCATCGCCGAGATGGAGCGCCTGCACTTCAGCTACCTGAACCTGGACTACGAGCCCAGCGTCATCCAGCGCTGGAAAGACGACGGCTGCTTCGACGAGATCGACAGGCGCATGGGCTATCGGCTGGCCCTCGTCAGCGCCAAGCTCGCGCCCAAGGCCCGGCCCGGGGGCGCGTTCGAGCTCGAGGTGGCGCTGGCGAACTCGGGCTTCGCCGCGCCGTTCAACCCGCGGCCCGTGCAGCTGGTCTTGAGCGGCGCGGGCACGACGTGGCGCGCGACGCTGTCGGCCGTCGAGGTTCGCACCTGGCTGCCGGGCGCGCCCATCGCGCTCTCGAAGCGCGTCGTGCAGTTGCCGTCGGACCTGCCGCCGGGACAGTACGAGCTCGGGCTCGCGCTGCCCGACGCCGCGCCAGCCCTCGCCGCGCACGGCGAGTACGCCATCCGGCTCGCCAACGACGGCGCTTGGGACGCCGCAAGTGGCATCAATCGCCTCGGAACCATCGAGATCGCCGGCGACGCGCCGGGCGACTCGCTGCCCGGCGTCACGGCCCTCGAGGTCACCCTCTCGCCGTGACCGGCCTCGAGCTCGCGCCGTCTTGGCACGAGCAGATCACACTAGTAGAGCGTCATCGCTTTCTCGATCAGCGACTGCACCTCGGTCAGCTCCGCGTCGCCGCTCGCGCCCGCGGCGAGCACCAGCTGCTTGGCCTCTGCTAGCCTGGTCTTGGCGGTCGCGGGCTCCTTCAGCGCCTCGGCGAACGCGATGATGGCAAGGCCCTTGGGCAGGTACTTGGGCGTGGAGTCGAGCAGCGAAGCGAGCGTGGTCCCGAGCTTCACTTCCTTGCTCTGGTGGGTCATCGGCGTCTGCCATCGGGCGAAGACCTCGACCGGGTGCAGCGGGTCGACCAACGTCGCGTCGCACGCCTTCACGATCTGAGTGAAGACCATGGCGTCGTTCGGCGCGAGGTGCTGGGGCTCCACCTCCTTGGGGTTCGTCGAGTACTTCTCGCCGTAGAACTTCTTCATCGCCATGTACCAGGGCATCCTGAGCTCGACCTGGACCGCTCGGGCCGCGATGTCCATCACCTCGTCGAAGCGCGGCCCGAACATCTTGTCCGCCTCGCCGGTGGAGTCGATGTACACGTACGCGCCTCGCCCCGCGTCGGTGACGGTGTCCATCAGCGTGTCGTTGACGCCCGCTCCCACGCCCACGCCCACCAGGTAGATCCCGTCCCCGTCGTTGAGCATCGCGCCCTGACCGATGACGGTCTCGTCCGTTACGCCGACGTTGGCCACGCCGTCGCTGATCAGCACGACGCGATTGAGCTTGTCCGGAGCGAAGTTCTTCTGGGCGATCCCGTAGCCCTTGCTCAGGCCACCCGAGAGATCCGTGCCCCCGCTGGCGGACAGGCCGTTGATCGCCTGGACGAACTTGGAGTCGTTGGGTCCCGATGCGACGTGCGCGTCGAGCACCACGGCCTGCGCGGTGTTCCAGGTCAGAATGCTCACGATATCGCCAGACTGGAGCTGCTTGCCGATGGCGCGCGCGACGTCCGCCTGACGCGCGATGGGGGCGCCTGCCATGGAGCCGGAGGTGTCGAGCACGAAGGTGAGCACCATCGAGCGGCGTGGCTTGACGGCGGGCGGCGACGCCACGCCGATCTGCAGCTCGAACTCCCCGGTAGCGGCGGCGGGCCGGAGTTCCGTCACGATGCTGAGGGAGCCCGCGTCAGCCGCGGGATAGCCGACGTTGTAGTAGTTCAAGAACTCGTGGGTGCGCACCATCGAGGGCGGGACCTTCTGTCCGGCCATGAGCAGGCTGCGCGCGATCGCCGGTGAGCCCATGGAGTTCGAGTCGTCGGACGACAGAAAGAGGATGGTGTCCTTCTCCGAATCGAGCTGCTCACACGCGGAGGCGTCGGCCTCGGCGTCCGCGGACGCTCCCGCGTCGAGCTCTTGACCGGCCTGCCCCGCGCTTCCCGCGGTGCTCGAGCCGCCACCCGTTCCCGAGTAGCCGCCGCTCGATCCGCCGGAACCCGAGATGGGTCCGCCGGCGCTGAAGCCTCCCGATGCGTAGCTTCCGCCTGCCGCGGCGCTGCCAACCGCGGCAGCGCTGCCCGAGTCGTCCGCGCCGCTGCACCCCGCCAGCGTCAGCGCCAGCCCCAAACCCGTGATGATCATCGAGCGCATGAGATACCTCCCAACCAAACCTTCTGCACGAAGCGTGCCCGCAGGATTGGCACGAAGTGGCACAGCCGCGCGCACTGCGCGGTTGGAGGTCGGGTCCCGCGCCCAGTACGATGCACACGATGAGCCTTGCGGATCGCCAAGCGGTGCTCGCGCGCCGCGCCCAGTTCATCGCAGCCGCTCTGGTCGGCGTCGGCTGCGCCACGCCGCCGCCACCGCCGAAGCCCGCGAGCCTGACCATCGCCGAGCCCGAGCCGCTGGTGCAGCCGACGCCCGAGGCCGAGTCGACCGCTGCACCCGCGGCTCCACCCGAGCGAGTGGCGGCGCCGGACCGGGATGGCGACGGCGTGCCCGACGACGAGGATGCTTGTCCGGACCAGCCCGGCCCACCCGACCCCGCTGACGAGCGTCGGGGATGTCCGCGAGCCGTGCCCCTCGCGTGTCTGTGGCTGGACCTCGACGTGTGATGCGCCGCGCGCGACATCCGCGCGAGCGCGTGCGGCCTGGACTCCCCCCGATGCCCCGGGGGGTTGACACCAACCGATCGGTTGGCTAAACCAACCACTCGGTTGGGTCGCGCCGCGGCCCCTACGAGAGGACGAGGCCTATGTACCGGGAAATTGCGACGGGATTGGGGCGGATCGTGACGTTGTCGCTCGGCGGGCGGCTCGGGCGCTTCGGCCAGTGGCCACCCGAGAAGCTCCTGATCGACGAGCCCCTCGCCCTGCTCGAGGAGCGCACCAACCGGCTCGAGCGCATCTACGCCAAATGCACGGCGAACCTGTGGGACGGGCCAGCGGTGTTCCGCGCCGCCATGAACCGACACGGGGGGATCCAGCTCGCGCCCGAGAAGCGCCGCGCCCTGTCGCATGTGATCGTCACGTTGATGTGGGGCGAGCTCGGCGCGTGGATCATCTCCGCAGAGCTTGCCGAGCGCCTCGACGCGCCCGACGCTCGCATGGCCGCGTCGAGTCAGGTGTTCGACGAGGCGCGACACTTCTACGTGCTCAGGGACTACCTCGCGGCGCTACATGTGCCGGTACCCAAGCTCGATCCGTACTTCGTAGCGGGCGTGCGCTCGCTGCTCGCGACGCGAGATTTGACCATCAAGCTGATGGCCATGCAGATCCTGGCAGAAGGGTCGGCCCAGTCCATCTTCCGCTTTCTGGCAGACAGTGAGATCGAGCCGGTGCTCACCGAGCTCCTGCCTTACATCGAGCAGGACGAGGCGCGGCACGTGGGGCTCGGCGTCTTGCACCTGCCCGAGCGGCTCACGGAGCTTTCACCCCGGCAGTGTCGCCGCTTGCAGCGGGACGTGTACGCGATTGGCGACATGTTCGGCCTGTCGCTGATCAGCAAGGTCGAGCACTACGAGGCGCTGGGGCTCGACCCGCGCGAGCTGTTTCGCCGTGCCGACGGGCTGCTCACGACCCTGGCGGAGAAGCTCGGCAACGTGCCCGGCACGAACGAGCGCTACTTCCGCACGGACGACCCCAAGGACCCCGAGTACGAGAAGAAGCTCGCGTTCTTGTTCCCCAAGGCCGAGCCCAGCGGGGCGTCTCGCTTGGTCAAGAGCCTGCTGAGCCTCGGCTCCCGCACGCTGCCGGTGTGAGGGATGGCGGCACCGGCGAGCAAGAGACGTCCCCGCGCCGCACCGGCATCGGCGGCGTCACCCCGCGAGCAGGCATCGCGGGAGCGCATTCAGCAGGCCGCGCTGCGCCTGTTCGCCCTGCGAGGCTACGAGGCGGCGAGTCTGCAGATGATCGCGGACGAGGTCGGCTTGCACAAGAGCACGCTGTTTCACCACTACGGCAGCAAGCTCGAGATCGTGGACGACGTGCTCACCGGCATCATCGAGCACATCTTGGGTTGGGTCGGCGCGGTCAAAGCCCAAGACCCGCCCGAGCTCGGGGCGTTCTTGTCGGCCATCGACGAGCTGGTGGACTACTTCGCGGACCGACCCGAGGCCGCGCGCCTGCTCGTGGTGTGCATGACCGCGCCCCAAGACAGCGAGCTGAGTCGCGCCGGCTCCGCCGAGCGCGTGATCGAGTTCTACGCGGGGCTGAGCACCTGGCTCGACCGCGCGCGCAAGACCGGCGCGATCGCCAAGGTCAGCATCCGGCAGACGATCCCGAACCTGATGGGCCTGATGCTGATGTATCCCGCCACGGCGATGGACCTCGCCGCGCTCGTGGGTGAAGAGCCCTTCTCGGCCAGGGCGCGGCAAGTGCGAAAGCGCGAGCTCTCCGCCATGCTACGGGGCCTGCTGGAGCCGAAGTAGCCGCTGGCGCCTCGCGCCTTCAGCGTCCGCCGAGGCCGATGCTCTCGAGAACCGAGAGCTCGTCCGGGTCGAGCACGAAGCGGTCGGCAGCGAGATCCTGGCGCATGTGCTCGGGGTTGGAGGTGCCCGTGAGCGGCAGCATGCCGAGCGCGAGGGCGAAGCGGAACACGACCTGCGGCACGGTCGCGCCGTGACGGCCGGCGATGCGAACCACGACGGGTGAGCGCAGCTCGCGATCGTTCGCGGTGAGCAGCGAGAACCCCTGATACACGATGCCCGCCTCACCACAAATCTTGCGCACGTTCCCGTCCCAGCCGCTGCGCGCGAAGCAGCGGTTCTGCACGAACGCGATGGGCACGGCAGAGAACGAGACCAACTCGTCGAGCTGGCTCGGGCTGACGTTGCTGACCCCGAGCAGCTTCACCTGACCGGCCTGGAGCAGCGCCTCCATGGCACGCCACACCTCGCGGTCAGCGGCGGCGATGCCCCGGGCCTCGTACGGCCCATGCAGCACATACGAGTCGATGCTGGTCGTGCCCAAGTGCTCGAGGGAGCTCTCGAAGGACTGCGTGACCTGCGTGGCGAAGTCGGCGCTGGGGTCGTAAGGCAGCCGGTGGTCTTGCCCTCGCTCGTAGGTGAACTTGGTCTGCAGGAAGAGCTCGCCGCGTGTGACCAAGCCGTCGGCGATCGCGGCCGCGAGCGCCCGGCCGACGCCGGCTTCGACGTAGTGCTTGCGCTGATTGGCGGTGTCGAAGGCGCGAAAGCCCGCCTCGAGCGCCTGGCGAACGAGCCCCTCGGTGCGCGCTTCCTTCCAGGCGGTGCCATACATGAGGTGCGGGACCGCTACGCCGCGGACGTCGATGGATGCCTTCACCCGGTCGAGTGTACTCGAACCCCGCCGCTTGCGAGGGTCTGCTCAGTCTTTGGGTAGCCGCAGCGAGAGCTCCTGGCCCTTCTCGTGCAGGAGCTCGATGGCCTTGCGTCGCGCGGTTGGCTTCGCCGCCCGCACCGCGGTCATCGACTGCCTGGCGCCGCTGAACTGCGTCCGGATCGCCTGCCGCTGCTCGGAGGTGAGCTCGGCCTTGTCGATGGCAGCGCTCAGGGCCGCCGTGCTTGGACGCGCAAAGGGCCCCGAGCTTCACTCACCCGGCCGAGCCGCGGCATGGCAGGGGGCGTCGAGTGTGGTATGAGCCGGCCCTGCAATAGGTCCAGGTGTGACCGGCCCATCAGGTCCCAGTCCGGGGGGACGACGCGCTCGGCTCGAAGCGGCAGTGAAGCACTGCGCCAAGGTGCTGCCCGCGCAGGGTCCGATCGGCATCTTCGTGCACCACAACACGCTGCACGCGTACGAGCCGCTGCCCTTCGAGCAAGGCGTGGAGGAGGCCGCTCGACGCTACGGCGCGGAGCCCTACTGGTCGCTCGCTGGGTATCGAGCCGCGCTGGCCCAAGGGCGCATCGCGGAGCGAGATCTCGAGGTCGAGCTGCGCCGCGAGCTCGGCGACGCGGCGGATGAACCCCTCGCCTTCGGGGTGAGTCGCCTGGAGCTGGCGCGGCTCCTCGCCGTGGAGGTCGAACGCGAGCCGAGTCTGGCGACCTTCGAGTGGATGCTGACCGAGGGTCGAGCGGAGCCGCTCCTGTGGCAGGCGGCGCTCGGCGCAGCGAGGCGCACGCCGCCCTCGAGCACCGCAGACGTCCAGCTCGCCCGCGGTGCCGGCACGCTGGCCCAAGTACACCCGGTGCTGATCCGTTTGTGTGCGGCGTTCCTCGACCAGGGGGTCGCCTACTGGACGCTGCCGGCTCTCGACGCGGGCTTCTTCGCCGCCACCGCGCGGCTGCTCTCACTGCCCTTCGGTCCGCCGATCGAGTGGCTTCGCGCGGCGGGACAGAGCTTCCTCGAGCTCGCTCAGCTCGATAGCGGGGACGTGGTGCTGACGTGCCTGGACGAGCTCGGGGTGCACGAGCCCGACTGGGTCGACTACGTCTCGGAGAGGCTGCTCGCCCTTCCCGGCTGGGCGGGCATGTTTCATCAGCTGGAGCAGCGCCCGGATCGAGCCCCGGTGCACGCGCCGCCCGCCACGTTGATGGACTTCTTGGCCGTGCGCTTGGTGCTCGAGCGAGCGCTCCTGCGCGCCGGGGCCGACGGCAGCTCTGCCAGCCCGAGCCCCGCTGCGCCGCCGGAGCCTGCCTTCACGCTCTACGCGCTCGCGCGCGCGGCCGGCGTGACGGCGAGCCGCCTGGCTGCTCTGGACGACGACGGGTGCGTACGGCTCGGCCGGTTCATCACGCGGTTCGACGAGGTCGTCGCGCGACGCGTGTTCCAACGTGCCTACGAGCGACGCTACCGGATCGAGGTGCTCGACGCGCTGGCCGCGCATCCGCCCTTCGCGCCGCCCCCCCCGCGCTTTCAGCTCGTGTTCTGCATCGACGAGCGCGAGGAGTCCATTCGGCGCCACCTGGAGGAGGTGGCCCCGGACTGCGAGACCTTCGGCACGCCCGGGTATTTCGGTGTGGCCATGTACTACAAGGGCATCGACGATGCCCACCCTCGCCCGCTGTGCCCCATCGCCATCACTCCCGCGCACGAGGTGGACGAGCGCCCTCGCGCCGGGCGCGCGAAGCGACTCGAGCGACGCGTCGCGCAGCGCCACGCACTCGGCGTCGTGGCGGCCGGAGCGCACGTTGGCTCGCGCACGTTCTTGCGCGGCACCGTGTGGACCACCTTCATGGGTCTGTACTCGGCCGTACCGCTGGTCACGCGGGTGCTGTTCCCCCGGGCCACCGCAGCGCTCCGCAGCCACGTGTCCGCGCTCTCGATGCCCCGGGTCGAGACGGAGCTCGCCCTCGAGCGACGCGAGCACGACGCTCCGCGGCACGGGCACTGGTGCGGCTTCACGGTGGCCGAGATGACCGACATCGTCGAGTCCGAGCTGGTAAACATCGGCCTGGTGCGAGACTTCACTCGCCTGGTCGCGTTCGTCGGGCACGGCTCCCACAGCCTGAACAATCCGCACGAGTCCGCCCACGACTGCGGCGCCTGCGGCGGCGGTCACGGCGCCGCCAACGCTCGGGCCCTCGCCCAGATGGCCAACCACCCCGCGGTTCGGGCGCGGCTCGCCGAGCGCGGCATCGCCATCGAGCCGTCGACGCACTTCCTGGGCGCCTTCCACGACAGCTGCGATGACGCCATCGAGTTCTTCGACCTCCCGGACGTCCCCGACTCGCTGGGCACGGAGGTGACCCTGCTCGCCTCGCGCCTCGATCGTGCGAGAGGAATGAACGCCCTCGAACGCTGCCGGCGCTTCGACGTGCCCCACCACAGGCTCGGGCCCGAGTCGGCGTTGAGGCACGTCGAGGCCCGCGCCGAAGACCTGGCGCAACCCAGGCCAGAGTACGGGCACGCGACCAACGCCGTGTGCGTCATCGGTCGCCGCGCCCGCACGCGCGGGCTGTTCCTCGACCGGCGCGCCTTCTTGATGTCCTACGATCCGACGACCGACCAGGACGGAGCGATCCTGACCCGTGTGCTCGCCTCCGTGGTCCCGGTAGGTGCTGGGATCAACTTGGAGTATTATTTCTCGTTCGTCGATCAGAAGCACTACGGCTCGGGCACCAAGCTGCCGCACAACATCACGGGTCTGGTCGGCGTGATGGACGGTCACGCCAGTGATCTGCGCACCGGGCTGCCCTGGCAGATGGTCGAGATCCACGAGCCCGTGCGGCTGCTCGCGGTGATCGAGGCCGACCCCGACCGAGTCCTCGCTGCAGCTCAGGCGACACCGAGCGTGTGGCGCCTGGTCAAGAACCAGTGGCTGCAGGTCGCCACCCTCGCTCCCGACTCGAGCGCCATCCACCTGCTCGACGACGGCCGCTTCGTCCCGTACGTGCCCGAGCGCGACGAGCTCGGCGTGCAGGCGAGCTCCCTGGCGATCTTCTCGAACCACAGAGGACCGATCGCGCCGGTGCGCGTCGTCGCAGGGCCGCCGTGACGCTGGACCTGCTCGCCTCGCTGCTCGCGACCAGCGTGGTCGCCGCTCCCCTCGCCGCGTTCGCGATGCTCGGACTGGTGCGTCTCTTCGGCCGTTCTACGATGGAGCGCTGGTCGAGCAGGCTGGTCGCGGCCGGCTTCGGCCTCGGAGTGGTGGGCACCGTCGCGACGGCGCTGCTGCTGTACGTGGATGGCAGGGACGCTCTGGTCGTCCACCTCGGCACCTGGTTCAGCGCCGGCGACTACGCTTTTCGGGTCACGTTGCTGCTCGATCGACTGTCGCTACCGTTCATGTTCTTGGCGACGGTGCTGTGCGGCACCATCGCCGCCTTCTCGGCGCGGTACCTGCATCGCGAGGCGGGCCATCGGCGCTTCATGACGCTCTTGTGTCTGTTCGGCGCGGGAGTGCTGCTGGTCACCAGCGCCGGCAGCTTCGACGTTGCCTACGCGGGCTGGGAGCTCGTGGGGCTGACCTCCGCCCTCTTGGTCGCCTTCTTCCACGAGCGCGAGGCGCCGCTCGTACACGGGCTGTGGACCTTCGCCGTCTACCGGGTCTGCGACGTCGGCCTGCTGCTCACGGCGATCCTGATCCACTCCTGGGCGGGCACGGCGGAGTACGGCGAGCTGTTGCTGGGCGGCGCCTGGCCCGGAGGTAGCACTTCCCTCGGCGCGACGAAGGCGACCGCCGTGTGCCTGCTGCTGCTGTTCGCCGCGGTCGGCAAGTCGGCGCAGGTCCCGCTGTCGGGCTGGCTGCCGCGGGCCATGGAGGGGCCGACGCCCTCGAGCGCAATCTTCTACGGAGCGCTGTCGGTACACCTGGGCGCGTACGTGCTGCTGCGCGCGGGCCCGCTGCTCGACCAATCTCCGCTGGCATCCAGTCTGCTCGTCGCGGTCGGGCTGGCGACCGCGCTGCACGCGACGCTCGTGGGGCGCGTGCAGACGGACGTCAAGTGCGCCCTCGCCTACGCGTCCATGACGCAGGTCGCGATCATCTTCGTCGAGATCGGGCTGGGCTTTCGCTTCCTCGCGCTCGTACACTTGATGGCTCACGCCGCGCTGCGAACGCTGCAGTTTCTCCGGGCTCCGTCCTTCTTGCACGAGCACCACCAGCTGGAGTCCGCCATGGGCCATCACCTGGCGCGCACCGGACGACACTTCGAGCGGCTGTTGCCCGAGCGCTCTCAGCGCTGGCTGTACCGGCTCGCGCTCGAGCGCGGCTATCACGACACTCTGCTCGAGGTGTGGTGCGTCCGCCCAGTGCTCGGCGTCCTGCGCTGGCTGGATCGGCGCGAGCACGCCCTCGTGCGTTGGTTGGGAGGGCGCGCATGAGCGTCCCGTGGCTCACCCTGGCCGTGCTACTGCCGGGACTGGCGGGAGTCCTGCTGCTCCGTTCGTCGCTTGCGGCGCGGGCCCGGGTGGTCGCCGTCGTGGTCTGCTCGGCCGTGCTCTTCGCGGCGGTGGCTGCGGCTCGCGCCCAAGGCACCGACCCCTGGCTCCCCCTGCTCGCGGTGGATGCCCTGTCGGCGCTGCTGCTGCCGTTCGTGGCGCTGCTGTGCGCGATGCTGGTGCTCGCGGCCCCTCGCGCCTGGGCGAGCCCTGGGGCGCTCGGTCGACTGTTGATCAACGAGTCGATACTCATGGCTGCCTTCGCCGTGAGCGACCTCCGCTGGCTCGGGGTGCTGTGGATCGCGAGCTACGGCCCGGTCGTCCACGCGCTGTACACGGACGACGCCGACCGGCGCGTGGCGCGGGTGTTCTTGCTGTACTCCGGGGCGAGCTCGGCGGCCTTCACGACCGGGCTGCTGCTGATGGGCCCCCACCCCCTCGCCGACAGCGCCAGCTGGAGCTTCTTCGTTTGGCAGGACCTGGCCCAGCCCAGCGTCGCGGGAGTGGCGCTGGTGCTCACCGCCGTGCTCCTGCGCAAGGCCTCGCTGCCCTTTCACTCCTGGCTGCCCGCCGTGTTCGACGTCCGCCCAACTGGACCAGTCCTGCTCCTCATCGCGCCCATGCTGGGGGCGTACTCGTTGGTGCGAGTCGCCTTGCCCATGATGCGCTCGGTGCTGGGCGAGCACGTCTTCGTGCTCGGCCCGCTATCGCTGCTGACGGCGGCCTACGCCGCGGGGCTCGGCTTGGTGCAGCAGGACCTGCGGCGCCTGTGCGCGTGGCTCGCCGTCAGTCAGTCCGCGCTCGTGCTCGTTGGCCTCGAGTGTGCGCAGGGCGACGGGCTCACGGGTGGGGTGGTGGTCTGGTTGTCCGCGGGCTTGTCGCTCACGGGTTTGGGCATCGCGGCGTGGTTGATCGAGTCGCGTCACGGGCGCCTTTCGCTCGAACGTCACCACGGCCTCTACCGGCGCAGTCCGCTCTTGGCGCTCGTGTTCCTGCTCTGCGGGCTGAGCCTGGTCGGCTTCCCCGGGATGGTCGGCTTCGTGGGCGGGGATCTCTTGCTGAGGGCGGTGCTCGAGTCCTTCCCACTGGCCGGGGTGCTCTTGTTCGTGACCACCGCAGCCAACGGGTTCTCCATCCTGCGCGCGTTCTTTCGAGTCTTCTACGGCGCGCCGCAGGCGGGAGGCGTGGTCGATCTCGTGCCGCGAGAGCGGGTCGCGTTGCTGGTGCCGCTGGTGCTCGTCTTGTGGCAAGGCCTGCACCCGGCGCCGCTGGTGAACGCCGGAGCGGAAGCGGCGCGCGTGATCCTGCTACGGACCCGCTAGCCTCGCGAACGCGCCGCGTGCTCCCCGGAAAAGGTCGCCAACTCGTCGAGATGATCGGCCGGATTCGTCCGGACATCTCAGCGTGCTACACCCGCGCCGTGATCGACCCGGATGAGCTGCTGTTCGAGTCTCGGCGCTCGCCGGTGCTATGCACGCGCGGCGCAGTGGCAACGAGCCATCCGTTGGCCGCCCAGGCGGGTCTCGACATTCTTCGCGCGGGGGGCAACGCAGCCGACGCCGCGGTCGCGACCGCCGCCGCGCTCGCGGTCGTCGAGCCCTGCTCCACGGGTCTTGGAGGCGACTGCTTCGCGCTCTTCTTCGACGCTGCCACGCGGAACGTGCATGCGGTCAACGGCAGCGGTCGCGCCGCGCTCGAGCTCGCGCCGGAGCGACATCGGGACTCGAGCGGGAACCTCGCCTGGGATCCGCTGGGCGTCCACACGGTGACGGTGCCGGGCGCTGCCGCCGGCTGGGCCGACACCGTGGCTCGACACGGTCGGCTGTCGCTCGCGCAGGTGCTCGCGCCCGCCCTCGAGCTGGCCGAGCACGGCTTCGCCGTCTCGCCCATCACGGCGCGCTACTGGCAGCTGGGCGAAGAGCGCGTGCGCGCCGCGAGTCCTCACGGCGGCGAGATCTTGCCCGCTGGCCGCGCCCCACGGCCGGGCGAGGTGTTCGCGAATCCCTCGCTCGGCCGCGTGATGCGAGAGCTCCAGGCGGGAGGCGCCGAGGCATTCTACCGTGGCTGGCCGGGCGAGGCGATCGTCGACGTCGTGCGCTCTCTCGGCGGCGCGCTCGACGCGCGCGATCTGGCGCAGCACGCGTGCAGCTTCGAGCCGCCGATCTCGACGACCTATCGCGGCGTCCGCGTGTACGAGTGCGCACCCAGCGGCCAGGGCCTGACCGCGCTCTTGGCCCTGAACATCCTGCAGGGCTTCGACGTCCGCGGGATGGGGCGGCGCTCTGCCGCGCTCTACCACCACGTCGTCGAGGCGCTGCGGCTCGCGTTCGCGGACGCCAGAGCGTTCGTCGCCGACCCGACCCTGTCCGACGTGCCCGTCGCGGGGCTGCTCGACGAGACCTACGCCGCACGGCGTCGCGCGTGCATCGATCCACGCCGAGCCGGCGTGCACCCGGAGGCGGGAGTGCCCGAGCGCTCGAGCGACACGGTCTACCTCGCGGTCGTCGATGGTGAGGGCTCCGCGTGCAGCTTCATCAACAGCAATTACAGCGGATTCGGCACGGGCATCGTGCCCCGCGGGTGCGGCTTCACGCTGCAGAACCGTGGCGCGGGCTTCAGCGCCGCGCCAGGGCATCCGAACGCGCCAGCACCCGGCAAGCGTCCCTATCACACCATCATCCCCGCCCTCGCTACTCACGCCTCGGGCGAGCTCATGGCCTGCTTCGGTGTGATGGGCGGGTTCATGCAGCCCCAGGGGCATGTCCAGGTGCTGCTGAACCTGGTCGACTTCGGGTTGGACGCGCAGGCTGCGCTCGACGAGCCGCGCATCGCGATCCAGCCCGACCCACCGGAGGGTGATCTCGTGCTCGAGCCCGGCGCGCCCAGCGCCCTGGCAGCGCTCGAGGCCATGGGCCATCGCGTCACGCTGGTCCAGGGCTGGGGCAGGAGCGGGCTGTTTGGACGCGGCCAGCTCATCGTGCGCGATCGTGAGCGCGGGGTGCTGTGGGCCGGCTCCGACCCGCGCGCCGACGGCTGCGCGGTGGGGTGGTGATGCGCCCGGCTCTCGACCGCTTCACCGCCAACGCGTCTCGACCTCGCAGTGAGCATCGCCGTCCCCGCCTCCGTTCAGGATGCGGACGCGAGGCAGCTCGACCCGCGCCTGCACCAGCAACTCTTCGATGCAGCCGAGTTGCTCCAGCCACAGGTTGCGGTTGAACCCGACGCAGCCGGCGTAGCGGGTGATCCCGTGCCGCGCCGCCGCCAGCTCCAGCGTGCACTCGGTGGGTCGGAAGTAGGACTGAAAGAAGCGCGTGCCCTGCTTCTGCAGCATCTCCACGGTCACGACCCTGAAGAGCAGTCGGTGTACGCCGCGGATCTCGCGCCGGATCGACGCGCGACCGATGGCACGCGGGAACCACACGTCCCCGCTCAGCTCGACCGCAGCCGTGAACAGCTCCCGATACCAACGAATGGGATACCAGCCCGTCGCGATCACGGAGCCGTAGCGCAGCGCGTCCTTACCCTCCTTGGGCATGGCGTCGATCACGCGGTCCGCGAACACTTGACCCTTCAGATCCGCGAGCGCGCCCTGCACGCTGAGGAACGAGGTGCCGCGAGTCTCGATCTCAGGTGTCATCCGCGTGCAGCCCTCCACATGCGCCAGATGCGGACCCCCGGCGCCAGCTCCAGCTCGCCTTGGATCTCGAACCCGTGCCGGCGGTAGAGCGGCAAGTTGCGCTCGTGGGAGCTCTCCAGGTAGGCGCCGAGCCGATCCGCATCCACGAGCGTGAGCCCGGCCCGCATGAGCGCGCCTCCGATCCCCCGACCCTGCAGCTGCCGCCGCACGCCCATCATGTTCAAGTACCAGTGGGGCTCCTGGGGGTGGTGCGCCTGCAGCCGTCTCATCAGCGCCAGGCCTCGCCGCAGGCGACCGACGCCCAGCATCCTCAGGACCTCCGGCAGGTGCCTGAGCTCGTCCCGCCAGCCGACGCGGTAGCGCCCCGGGGGTGCCCAGAGCGCCGCACCCAGATCCCCCTCGGCGACGAAGACGCCGTCGAACCGTGCGTAGCGCTCGACGTTGAGCCGGAAGTACGCGGCCCAGCCCGCGTGGCGCTTCTCGCCGGCGCGAAACGCCCAATTCATGACCGGATCCTCTTCGTAAGCATCGACCAGAGCCGCGACGATGGCGTCCTGGCGCTCGCGCCAGGCGCGCACGATCGCGGGCGGCGCGCTCAGAAGTACTCCTTGGGGATGGTGCTGGTCAGGATCTCGGCGCCGGCGAGCTTGGCGGACTGGCTGGCCTGGCTCATGACCACCTGGTCATGCATCTTGAGCCCGCCGCGGGTGAAGAACTTGGCGAAGGAGCCGCTCTGCTCCTGATACACGAAGATCTGCGTGAGCTTCGCAGCCTTGGGCACACCCAAGCGCTGCAGCTCCGCTGCGGAGGCCTCGCTCACGATGAACGTGGAGCTACCCGCGATGGGTGAGCCGTCGAGGTAACGGTACTCGAGCACGTATGGCTGCCCCGGCGGCGGGCTCAGCTCCAACCGCGAGATGATGCCGTAGTCGCTGGTCTGCTCGTTCTCGATGCGACACAGGAAGTCGCGCACCTCGTCGTCGTCCACCAGCTCACCGAACCAACGCCGAAGTCGCGGGCCGAGCTCCTTCTTCACCGCCTCCTCCAGCTGGTAGCGGCCCTGGAACTTCTCCCCCAAGCTGAAGGGCTTGCCCTGGTTCCGGGTGAGCCGATCCACGCGGATGAGGCCGAAGCGCCGATCCGTGTCGCGCATGACCTCGTGGAACGCGTTCGCGAAGCTGGCCGCGTCCGCCGACACGAAGATTTCGTGGACATCACGCTTGATCGCGATCTCATGCGCGGGGCGCAGCGGCAGCTCGCGACGCGCGAGCAGTTCCTGCTCCCAGAAGCTGCGGACGTCCGCTTGAGTGCTCGTCGGGCAGCCGCTGCAGCAGCCCAGACAACCCGGCAGCAGCGACAGGAACGCGAGAGCCGTGAACAACAGCGCTGCTCGAAGCTGGATGAGGCCCCTCATCGGCGATGAGCAAAGCACTCCTCGCGAGAAAATTCTACGCCATCCTGCGGGCGGTTTCGACTAGCATCCCGTCATCGAGGTCGGGACGATGGTTCGAACGCTGAATCGGCGCTCGCTCTTGCGTGGGGTGGCGGCCTTGGGAGTCGGGCCGGCGCTCTCGGCGTGCACGCCGCGCACCTGGAAGAACGCCGGGGGCAACGTGCAGGTCACGCCCCAACAGCGCGCGTTCCCGAGCAGCGCCCGAGCGCTCATCGAGCTCGTGCGGGGCGCGGAATCGCGGGGCGCGCGCGTGCGCATGACGGGCTCGGGCCACTCGTTCAGCGATGTGGCCGTGACGGACGACCTGCTGCTCGGCCCGAGCTGCCTGGACGCCGTACTGCCCATCGACGGCGCGCAGCTGCGCGCGGATGGTCCGGTCAAGGCGGGGCGCGCCTTGGTGCGTGTGCAGAGCGGCATCACGATTCGCCAGCTCAACAAGCGGCTGTGGGCTAGCGGCCGCTCGCTGCAGAACCTTGGCGGCTACGACGGGCAAACCATCGTCGGCGCCGCCATCACCGGTACCCATGGGTCCGGGCTCGATCACGGACCCATCGTCTCGCAGGTGGTCTCACTGCAGGTCGTCACGGCCGGCGGCGAACTCTTGCAGGTCGAGCCCACCTCGGGCGTCACGGATCCGGCACGGTTCGTCGACCACTTGCCGGAGGATCCGAGCGTCCGCATACGGCTCGTGCAGGACGACGACGTCTTCAACGCCGTGAGCGTGAGCCTGGGCTGCATGGGCATCGTGTACGCCGTGGTGCTCGAGGTCGAGACGCGGTTCTGGCTGCGCGAGCGACGCACGCTGACCACCCTGGAGGCGCTCTCGGCTCCCGGCGGGTTTCTGCACGAGCTACTCCGCACCGGGCGCGCTCCCGCGCGCAAGGGGGAGCCGGCGCCGGATCACTACGAGATCTATTTCAGCCCCTACGCCTCTCGCAAGAGCGGCCGACTGGAGCACTCGGCCATCTTGACGGAGCGACTCAAGCTGCGCGTGGAGCCGTCTCGGGACACGAACGCTCGCCGGCGCGGACGCGGCGTGGACGCCGGCAGCATCTTGGCCCTGGTCGCGGACCGGCTTGGCGTGGTGGAGACCGAGCTGAATCGCGACCCGGAGGTGGGCGTGAAGCTGATCGAGACCTCCCTGAAGACGCTGCGCGACGATCGCTTCGTCGAGCGCGGCTATCGCGTCTACCACCTCGGCGCGGCCAACTACGCCCGGGCCCTCGGCATCGAGATGGCGTTCGATCTCCGGCAGACCCTGGACGCCACTCACGAGTTGCTCGCGACGGCCGCGCGGGAACGCTGGATGGACCGCACGCACGCCATCCCGGTCACCCTGCGCTTCGTGAAGCAGTCGCCCGCGCTGCTCGCCATGCAGCACGGCCACCCCACCATGATGATGGAAATCGGGATGTTCTCCGCCGTGAGCTACGCGCAGAGCATGCTCGTCGAGTACCAGCACGCGTTCATGAGTCGCTTCTCCGCGCGCCCGCACTGGGGGCTCGACCTCGATGTCATCCGCGACACCCACACCATCGCCGCGCTCTACCCGGAGTGGGCCACGTGGCGCCGGGTCTATGGAACCCTGAACCCGCACGGCACCTTCGACGGAGCGTTCACCGACCGCATCGGGCTGTCCCAGCCGAGGTCCTCGTGAGAGTCGCGTCCTTCAACGTGTTCGGCATCGGCGGACGAGACGTGGGCCCGGCGATCGCCTTCGCCCAGGGACTGGTCTCGCCCGCGGATCCCGAGCTGCGGGCCATCGGCTTTCAGGAGGTGTGGACGGCCGCGCAGCGGGACCGCGTACTCGCGAGCTATTGCGGCAGCGCTCCGACGGAGACGGTGCGCGCGAACGTGTCCATCTTTCGTTCGGGAACCGGCGCGTGGCGCGCGCTCGTACCGCGGGTCCCCGCGGTGCCGAGCATGCCGCTGAGCTCCGGGCTCGTGCTCTGCGTCAAGGGTCCGGTCGCGGACTCGTTCTTCGTACGGTATCGAGGAGGCGCCATCCCGGACTCCCTGGCGCACAAGGGCGTGCTCGCGGCTTTGCTAGCCGTTCCAGGCGAACCTCGTCGCGCCATCGTGAACACGCACATGCACGACTACTCGAATGACCGCTTCGGCAGCTACCGTTGGTCCTGGTTGGACACGATCGTGTCCTGCGTCCAGTGGATCAACCGCAACTGGAACGTCCGCACGCTGTTGCTCGGCGACTTCAACATCGATTCCATCGAAGCCTACCGAGACAGCGCGAGCGCAAACTACCGGCTCTATGCTCGCCTGATCCGCATCGGCATGGGCGACGGCGCACGGTGGTACGACGTCAACGCTCGCGTCAACGCGGGCAGCCCCGTGCGCACTACTCGCTCCGTGTGCATCGATCACCACCTGGTCGCAGGAGAGACCCCCGCGGGCGCGAGCTTCGCGGCGCATCAGACGCCCGCCTCGGATCACTACCTGACGGTGAGCCGTTGGTAGGGAGTCGCGTCCTAGCTGCGTGCGCGCTGACCGCGAGCGCGTTGTGCTGTCGCCCCGGTCACGCCACACAGCAGTGGGAGCTACGCGCGACGGCGCTGGGGCTCGTAGGCGATGATCGTCTGACGTACGACCTGGGCCTCGGCGTCGCGTTCGACGCCTACGTCACCGACGGCATCGGCGCGATGGTCGGGCTCGACGCGCTCGTCTTGGGCTACCCCCGGGAGCGCGCCGCGCCGAGCGCGCTCGCCGTCGCTCCCGAGCTCAGCCTGTGGTTCGGTGAAGACGCGCCGACGTTTCGCACGCTGCTCACGGTGCGTCCGGTGTTCGGCGTCACCTCCCTGGGCGACGGCGGCGCGCACTTCTTCGAGCGCCTCGAGGTAGGCCCGGGCCTCGGCCTGAGCGACCGGCGATCGAGCTTCCGCGTGCGCGCGTCGCTGCTGTGGACGCCCAGCAAGGACGAGCACGATGACGCCCTGGCGCTCTTGTCCCTCGGCCTGCGGCTCACCTTCGCTTGGTCTCCGCCGCTCGGGTTGCCGCCGGCCCCGACCGGAGACTGCCCATTGCCTTGCACGCCCGGCTGCCCGTGCTGATGCGCCAGCGCCCTCAGGGCAGCGTCGCGCCCTTGCACCGCTGAACGAGCGAGTCGAAGTTGCTGCGCATGATCGTGTCCCGCATGTCGGGCGTCACCTTGGCCAGGACTTCCTTGGGGTAGTTCTCGCGGAAGGTGCGCCAGGCCGCCTGGCAGTCGCCTGCGCGCGCATGGCACGACGCGCCCATGTGATACAGCGACTTGGGAACGGCCGTCACCGCGCTGTCTTCCTCGTCTCGCGCTGAGACCTTGGGCGCGAGCTTGCGGATGAGCTGCACGTTGGCCTCGCAGTCGGTGCGCGGGTCCAGGTAGGCGCCGTTCTGCAGCTCGTGCTGGGCCCTCAGCAGACGGTCTCGCGGCGTCGAGTCGCCTCCGCGGCAGTAGATCGCGCCCATACGTTCTGCTGTCTGTTCGGCGCGGGCGACGGACATGTTCGTCTGCGCGACGTAGTAGTCCGCGAGCACCTTCTTTCCTGCCTGACAGCGCCCGACGAGCATCCCGCACTGGGCGCGCATCAGCTGCAGGCCTCGCGTGGCTGCAGTCTGGACAGAGACCCGCGCGAGATCCTCGAGACAACCCTTGCCGTCGTGGTGGTGCATCTTGCGTGACGCCGACTCCAGGAGGGCCGCATCGTCTCCTGGGACCGGCTCGGCGCCCGGCGCGGCTCCGTCCGGCGTCGCGTCCGACGCGTCCGACGCGCGCTCGGGCAGCGGGCCATACGCCGGCATGATCGGCGGAACGTACGGGGGGAGAGCTCGCGCTGGAGGCGGCGATCCCGACGGGGGCGCCGCGCGAGCGGGCCGCTCGCAGCTCATGCCCGAGAGCCAGACCGCGCAAACGCTCGCGCGCAGAGCAAGCACGACGACGCGACTGGCCAACACCTTCACTGCCCGAGAGTGCGGGGAGACCCGCGCAGGGTCAAGCGTGCCTCGCCCTCCAGCGAGCGGGCGACTCGACGGGCGCGCGCCGTCCGAACTATCCTGCCGGGCATGCAGACCGCGCGCCATCGCGAGCCCGCGCTGAAGCTGCTCGGCGACGCTGCCGGGCCACCGCGCGTGCTCGCGCTGAAGCTCCGTCGCCTCGCTCGCGCGCTCTCCCGCGTGACCAGCGGACGCGTGGTCGATGCTCGCCTCGAGCGGCTCGAGCGCCTCGGCATCGTCGAACGACGCCCGACGCGGGTACAGCTCGTGACCGGCGGTATCGACATGCTGCGCTTCTGGATCTCGCCCGCAGCTGCGGACTACTACCGGAGCCAGGGGATTGACTACGGCTTTCACCAGCTGCTGCGCGTCCTCGACGATCCGGCCAGCATGGTGGATCCCGTCGGTCTCGCCTCCGAAGCCGACGTGATCATCGGCCACCTGATGCAGGTGGTGCACGCCAACCCGCTCTACGACCTGCAGCTGCTGAGCGCGCACGAGGGCGGCCTCGACGAGCTCGAGCGGCAGCTCGAGCAGATGCTCGCGGGCGCGCACCCCCGGCAACGCTCCATCGGCGCCATCGTCGAGGAGCCCGACTATCACGCTCGCCTGCTCGACGTCGTGCGCCGGTTCCGCGTCGACCCGACAGGCGGCGTGCTGCTTCGGGCCAACATCGTTCAGAGCTCGCACTGGTCCGAGCTCGAGCGCACCTTCGGCTCGCTGACGACCTCGTTTCGCTACTTCTGTCGCCTACCTCGCAGACCCGGCGCCGCGGCCCGGCACCTGCTCACGGTGCGCGAGTTCCCCGTCGAGCTGGGGGAGCCCAGCTAGCAGCCAAGAGACCCTGCCGCGGCGAGGACGCGTCACGGCTCCTTGGCGCCGCCCAGGGTCATCTTCGCGGCGTACAAGCCGTAGGGCATGGTCGCAAAGTGCGTGAAGCTGCCGCGGCGCACCTGCCACGCCTCGGGACTCGGCAGCTCGCCGTCGCGCGCCGAGAGCCGCATGCGCACCTTGGTCAGCCCGGGACCGACGACGGTGGTCGCGGACGCGATGGGACGGCGGTGGTGGTCGAGCAAGGTGATGAGCAAGGGCCCCGCCTCGCCACGCACGCTGATCTCGACGTTCGCCTCGTCCGCGCCGTAGTCCGCCTTGGTGATCTCGAGCGCGAGCGAGGGGGCGCGGCCCGCCGGCGCGAGGAAGGAGCGAGTCCACGGTGACTCGCGCCGGGCTCGCCCGGACCGGACCTCCCGCTCGGTGAGCCGTTTGTGAGCTCGCGCTTCGTAGCCCCGAGCCACCGGGCCGACCATGACGCGCGGGCTTCCCTCGTGATCGACGACGAACAGCGCGAGGCGCGGCAGCTCGGCGCCCAGGTGGCTCACCCGGCCGGTGTTCGCTGACGCGTAGTAGTCGCTGACGAACGCGGGCGTCTCGAAGGCGTCGCTGGTCGTCGCGAACAGGTCGAAATACCAGCCGTCGAAGCTGCCCGGGCCCTCGCTCGACGGCGGCAGGATCTCCACCACCATGGACATCCAGCGCTTTGCGTCCTCGGGCAGCGGCTGTCCCGCGAGCTGGTGCCTCGCGATGGCGAGCAGCACGGCCACGCGTCTGCCCAGGCGCTCGAAGTAGCTCGCGGCGTCGGCGTGCCCGAGGCCACGCGACAGCGTCGCACCCTCCGCGGCGTAGCGTACGATGGCGGCGTACACCTCGGGCGCGGGGTCGACGAAGCCGTCGGGGATGACGCAGCCCCCCTCGTCGTAGGCTTGCGCGGCCATCAGCACGTATTCGTGTCGCAGCTGACCGTAGGCGACGAGCGCAGAGCCGAGGCGCATGTCCGAGAAGGCCCCGGTCCGCGCGAAGCTCGGCTGCGCGCCTTCGGGCCGCGACGCCAGCGCGCGCACGGCTCCGAGCCAGGAACCGAACAGCCCGCGCTGGGGTGCGGCGGCGAGCGCTGCGCGGCCACGCTCCAGGGCAGGCCTCAGCTCCGGGTGTCTGGTGAGCTGTTCGCGTAGCAGCAGCGGCTCCGCGCGGTCGTGCCCGAGCAGGTAGCCCACGTCTCCGGCCCCGAGCTCGAAGCGGCTCGGCACGTCGCCGTGGACTAGCCCCGCCATCGCCGTCGTGTCCGGGGTGATGCGCGGTCCCAGGAAGGTGGCGATCGCCGGCAGCGGTCGCGAGCCCTGGGGCATGTAGTGGACCCGCGTCGTGCGCGTGTACTGTCCGCCGATCGCCTTCCGGAGACGCTCGAAGGCGTCGGCGGCCCGCAGGTCCAGCCCGCTGCGAGCGCGGAGCCGGCTCAGCTCCACGAGCCCGACGTCCTCCCGATCGCCCGCGATGGCCTGCCAGGTTCGCTCGAGCTTCTCCACGTCCCCCAGGGCGCCAGCGCGCTCGGCCAGGTCCGCGAGGCTCAGCGCGAGCAGCGCTTCGCGCGGCGTCTCGCGCGTGTCCGGAGTGAAGCCCGGCGCGGAGCTGCGTCCCCCGCGACTGACCAGGTTCAGCTCCAAGTTCACGAGCCAGGTAGCGCTGCGGAAGTAGGCCTCGAGCCCGTGCTTGGCGTAGCGGCCCCGGGGCAGGTAGCGCGAGAAGTCGACCACGCGGCGGCGTCCGAACAGCTCCACCTCGCTCAGTGCCCTCGAGTCGCGGCCGAGCGCGACGAGCCTGGCGGCGTCCTTCGCCACCGTGGCGTCCGAGAGCGCGCTGCCCATGGCGGCGTCGTGCGCGAAGCTGCGGGCGACGGTCAGGTACAGATCGAGATCACGCGTCGTGTCCCCGGGGTAGCGCGCGGCCGCGGCGGGCAGCGAAGCGTGCAGGCGATCGAGCACCTCCTTCTGCTGGGGCTCTAGCAGCTCGCGCTCGAGCCTGGACAAGATGGCCTCGTGCCCGCGGAACACCGCGTGCAGGATGGCGTCTACGGACACGTACAGCGGCAGCTCGGAGCGATAGATCTCGTGATAGGCGTCGGTGTAGGTGCTCGCCGATTCGCGCTCGAGCACGACGAACCCATGCTGTCTCAGGAGCTGAAGCTCGCTGGGCGTGAGCCCGAAGCGCTCGGTCATGCGCTTCAGGTACAGCGGCTCGGTCGTGCGATCCCAACCGGTGACGGAGCGCGCGCTCGGCGGCAACGGCGGCGCGGCGAGCAACGAGGCCGCGGTGCGCTCGAGGTTCGACCTGGCGGGTTCACAGAGATTGGCGGGCTCTCGCGGACGCTCGCGATAGCCCGGACCCAGGTCGTAGACCAGGGGCGGGGGAGGGTCCTCGGGCTTGGGCGCTTCGGCCTTGGCGTCCGCCCTCGCGACGAGGCCCGCGTCGAGCCTGCTCGCGGCAGGCGGCGTCATGGGCGGCGCATGTTCTACGGGCGGCGCGGGACCACAGGCCCCAGGGATGAGCGCGATACCGAGTCCGAGTGCCAGCGCGAGCTGCCGCATGACCGGCTCATCGGGCTGGCGCGCGGTAGTGTGACGCTCGCGCCACCCGCTCAGCGCGCACCCTCCCAGGGCTGGCGTGCACAGAGGTCGCTGACCTGGAGTTCACCGCGCTCGAGCTCGCCGCTCTGGGCATCGGCGATGCGATACGCGAGGGTGTCCCCGAAGAGGGGCTGCGATTCGACGAAGATGCAGCGCAGCTCCCCGGGCTCGAAGCCGCACTGCGAGTGAACGGCAGCGAGCAGCCGCTCGTCGTGCAGGTGACCATCGCCGAAGTTCCAGCCGAGCACGAGCCCCGCCACGATCTCACCGTCCACGTAGGTGTAGTCCTGAAGGCGGTCGACGGCCTTGGGGAGCAGCTCCCCAAGCGCGCGGCCGTGCAGATGCATCATGCGAAACCCCATCACCTTGCTGCCCAAGCCGACGGCCGTCGGGTGATCGTACAGGCGCTCGAGCTGGTCGTAGACCCAGGGGGAGCTCTTGGTCAGGCGGTCGAGCTTTCGGTAGCTCTCGCCGCGAAAGAGCCACACGCTGTAGGCCCAGTTGCCGGCGTAGTAGCGCATGGCGAGCAGGAACGAGACCGCGCGGGGCAACAGATTGCCGAGCAGCGGCACGGCGATGAGGCCTGTCACGAGCGCGAGGGCGAGCGGCGGGGACGCGACGTCCCAGGCGCGCGTCTGGGGGTGCTGCCAGAACAGCGCGAACGCGCCGTACACGACCATCACGTTCCACTCGATGGGCACGCCCATGGGCACGTTGCTGGTGATGTACAGGTGCAGCGCCAGCATCAGCGCGAGGCCGACCACGAGCGAGGTGCCGCCGGGCGAGAGGAGCAAGATGATGGGCACGCCGAGCTCGAGCGCGGTGCCCGCGTGCCCCATACCAGCCGCAAGCTTGGACGGCCGAAGGTCGTTCGGGTAGTCGCGGTACACCCAGCGGCGCAGCGGGCCGCGACGCGTGAGGGGCCCGTTGCTGGTCATCACGCACACCACCGCGGGGAAGTGGTGGTTGAGCTTCGAGACGCCAGCCCAGAACCAGAGCGCGAGCTGCACCGACTTCGCGCCGGCGATCCAGTCACGTGCGAAGACGAAGCAGAGCACCGTGAGCCAGTAGTGCTCCGCGCGCAGCGCCAGGAACACGGTCTTGTCCGCGACGCCGAGCACTGGCACCAAGAGCGCGACAGCGATGACGGCGGGGGCGTCGAGATGCGGCGCGAGCAGGGCGCGCACCAGCGCGAAGCACAGCCCCGCGTAGAGGGCCACGTCGAGCAGCGTGCGGCGGTCGCCCCCGAGCACGGGCAGCTTCGGCCACAGCGGCAGCTTCGTGGTGCCGGGCCGCAAGAAATACAGAAAGCCCCCGATGGGCGGGACGTAGCGCCCCGTGAGCGGACCGCTACCGCAGCCGAGCCCCAGCCCCTCGAACAGCATGCTCCACAGGATGGCCTTCTGAAACGCGATCGGCGACAGCGCCCAGTCGGCGACGTTGGCCGCGGACAGCGCTGGGTCGCGCGTGCAGAAGAACAGCCACCCGCCCGCGTACAGCGCCACCTTGAGCGCATACACGGCGTAGATCAAGAGCGGCGTCCCGTACCCCTGCTCGGCCCAGGCCAGACACACCAGACGCGCCCGCTCGTGCAGCGGGAGCTTCTCCCACTCGAGGGGGTCGTACGGCAGCGGCTCCGGATCGAGCAGGCCCATCAGGCCCGAGGCTACCGCGCGCTCGACGCGGAGCGCGCGACGGCTGTTCAGTGCCTCATCACATCCTGCGTTGCTATGAACAAGTTGCGTAGCCGGTTGCCTGGCAATTCCCGAGCGGTATCGC
This sequence comes from Polyangiaceae bacterium, assembly GCA_019637295.1. Classification (GTDB taxonomy): domain Bacteria; phylum Myxococcota_A; class Polyangia; order Polyangiales; family Polyangiaceae; genus JACKEA01. Next base: position 713,609 of record JAHBVX010000001.1, on the reverse strand, counting down.
CAATTACGCGCTGATCTCGGGGTCCTCCGGCCGCTGTTGGCAGGGTACGCGACTTGCTATAGTGGCCACGATGGTCTCGATCCGGGTGCGCCTCGCCCTGAGCCTGCTGGTCTCCTTGTCCCTCGTCGCCTGCGGTGGAGACGAGAGCCGGCCCAGAGCCGCACCCGGGAGCGGGGGCAGCGGCGCGACCGGCGGTGGCGGGGGCAGCGGGGGCGGCGCGACCGGCGGAGCAGGCGGCAGCGCGGGCAGCAGCGGGGGGGCTGGGGGAGTCGCAGGCAGCAGCGGAGCCGGGGGAGTTGCGGGCAGCGCGGGAGCGGCGGGGGCGCCGCCGGTGGTGCCGATCGACGTTGCCTGCAGCGGCGCGCTCGCATTTCGAGCCACCGGCGCGGCTTTCGTCCAGCCCACACCGAAAGAGCTCGCCAAGGAGCTCAGCGCGCTCACGTACGACTACGGCGAGCACCCGCTGACCATCGTGCTGCTGGCAAAGCCCGGCGGACAAGTCACGGTGTCGGCGACCGAGACCGAGAGCGGCGGCTTCAAGCAGGTCTTCCCGTCAGGCAAGAGTCCGGCGCTCGTCGGGCTGGTGCTGAAGCAAGGTGGGTTCGCCTCGAAGGACGAGATCCCCAAGGCCTGGCTCCAGCTCGAGGACCAGAACGGCACCGTGTACGTGGAGCTCACGAAGGTGACGGTCAGCGCGAGTACGGCCTCGAACTGTCAGTCGCTCGTCGCGACGGTCGACGCGTTCATTCCGGCGTCGCAGGGGAGCGTATCCCTCGCGCTGGCCTCGGGCGCGACCACCATCGCCGCCCTGGCAGGGCCGCTGGGCGGCGGCGGGCAGGGCAGCGCGGAGGGGTGGCAGCTTCGGATGTTGTTCCCCGCGCAAGCGACGGACTTCGACTTCGGCTCACTGTAGGAGGAGGCCCCCCGTGAGAGCGCACGCATTGTTCAGCTGGATTCGGGAGCAACGACGGTCGCTGTCCGTGCTCGCTGTGCTCGCGGCCGTCGCAGCGGCCCCCCTCGCCTGCAGCGACAAGGACCCGCTGCCGGGCATGAGCGGCAGCGGCGGGCAGGGCGGCACTTGCGTGGACGAGGACGGCGACGGCTACGGCGACGGCTGCGCCGCGGGCACCGACTGCGACGACGCGGATCCGAGCGTCACCTACGAGTGCTACGCCTGCAACAAGCCTCGGCCCGGCTGCCCCTGCAGCACCGAGGGTCAGCGCGCCGACTGCGGTCAGGTCGAGAGCCAGGTAGGCGAGCAGGTGACCTGCGGCTACGGCGAGACCATCTGCCAGGGCGGCGTGTGGGGCAGCTGCGTCATCAACAACTCCGTCACGCTGCTGCCGGGTGGGGACCCAAAGACGAAGAGCAAGCCCACCGCGCTGGGTCCGCCCAGCGCGTGCACGGCCAATCCGTGCGATCCGTACTGCATGACCTGGCCGGACACCCCGGGCGGCCTGGGCGATCCGGGCAACGGCATCGTCGAGGTCGACGGCGGCCTGTCCATCCCCCTGGGGGACGCCGGCCCGCCGCCCGTCTCGGCCTGTACCGGCGGCAGCATCGGCAACTGCGCGCACCACGTGTGCGAGACCGGCGGGGCGCTCACGGCGGGCTGCGACTCGGCCACCGCCACCCAGTGCCTCAGCAACGGCACCGCCTGCCCGGGCGCCGCGCCGTGCTGCTATGGGCTGTCGTGTGTTTCGGGCACGTGCCAGGTGCCGCCGCCCACCGTCCCCGCGGTTCGCTTCGAGGAGACCTTCAGTAACCTCAACGCCCAAGGGTGGACACTGGGGGGTTGGTCCATCGGGGTGGCCGCCGGCGGCTCGGGCGACCCGAGCACGGACACGACCCCCACCGCAGACAACCGCCTCGCGGGCACGGTGATCGGCGGTAGCTACCCGAACAACGCGAACTGGAGCTTCCTCAGTCCGACCATCAACCTCACGGGGCCAGGGACCATGACCCTGACGCTGCGGAGCTGGGAGCGGTTCGAGCCCAACTACGACTTCGGGCGCATTTACGTGTCGAACAACAACGGCACGAGCTGGAGCCAAATCTACTCGACCAGCGACAACGTGGGTACGTGGAAGTCCCTGAGCTTCGACGTCAGCGCCTACAAGAGCACCCAGTTCCGGCTGCGCTTCCAGCTGCAGTCCGACTGGGTCGTTGTCAACGGTGGCTGGAGCCTCGATGACATCCTGATCACCGAGCTGGTCCCCGCGCCTGCCTGTAACCCCCCCGGCGCGGCCTGCTCTCCGAGCCAGCCCTGCTGCTCGTCATCGGCCTGCGTGGGCGGCGTGTGCACCACGCCGAGCACGAGCTGCGTCTCCGCGGTATGCGCCATCGACCCCACGTGCTGCTCGGCCAGCTGGGGCCCCAACTGCGTGAACCTGATCGGGACCGCTTGCGGGGGCGCGTCCTGCGCCATCGACTCGGCCACCAACCAGTGCCGCTTCTGCTGGGCGGACGCCATGGATCACGACGGCGACGGCTACTCCTTCGCCCAGGGCGACTGCAAGGACTGCGACCCCACCATCAACCCGGGCGCCTACGACTTCCCGGGCAACGGCGTCGACGAGGACTGCAGCGGCACGCCGGACGACGCCGTGGCGTCGTGCGACACGGGCCTGACCTTCGCGAGCGACGACCCGCTACAGTACGCGCGCGCCGTCGATCTGTGCCGGTTCACTACCGCCAGCGCCTCGGGCGCGGCCAAGACCTGGGGCGTGATCAGCGCCGAGCTGGTGCGGGCGGACGGCTCGGCGTGCAGCGACAACCGCCAGCGGGCCATCACCTCGCTGTGGGGCGCGAACAACACGCCGCAGTTCGGCGCGAACATGGCCGTGTTCTCGTCGGGCACCGCTCGCGACGCGAACGATCCGGGCTACATCAACCCCAACGGCCAGGTGGCCAGCTACCAGTCGGGTCACACCGTCACGCCGCCCGCGGGCTTCCCCAAGAGCGCCGCCGGCTGCCCGAACGGCTCCGCCGCGCACGACTCCTGCGGCCTGCGGCTGACCATCCGCGCGCCGACGAACGCGCTCTCGTTCTCGTACAAGTTCGACTTCTTCTCCACCGAGTACCCGGAGTGGGTGTGTACGGCGTACAACGACTCGTTCATCGCGCTGTACAGCGGCCTGCTCAATCCCTTCGCGGACAAGAACATCTCCTTCGATGCCAACAACAACCCGGTGAGCGTGAACGCCGGCTTCTTCTCGATCCCCGGCACGACCAGCGCCACGCCCACGCACGCTCACCTCGCCGGCACCGGCTTCGACGGCAGCTGCGGCGGGCAGGTGTGCGGCGGCGCCACCGGCTGGCTGGTCACCACCGCGCCGGTCAACCCGGGCGAGACCTTCACCCTGCACTACTCGATCTGGGACACCGGGGACCGCGTCTGGGACTCCACGGTGCTGCTCGACGACTTCCGCTGGTCGCCCAACACCTCCACGATCGAGACGCTGCCGTCGCTCCCGCCGCCGCCGCCACCGCAGTACACCGCCGGCAACTTCGTGCGCGAGTACGACGCGGCCCAGGCCTGTCCCGCGGGCACCAAGCCGGTGTGGGGACACTGGTCCTGGACCGCGACCACACCCAACGACTCGCGCATCAACTACTACGTCACGACGGCCACCACCCAGGCGGGGCTCGCCACCGCGCCCGAAGATCAGCTCCGGTTCTCCAACCCGCCGGGACCGGCGGCGGTGACCGGACAGCACGCCTCGGCGAAGACTACCCCCGTGGACACGCAGAACGGCGCGGCGGTGGTCGACTCCACGCTGCTGAGCGCCGGCCGACCTCGCGACAACCGCTTCGTGCGCATCCGCTCGCACCTCTTGCCGTCGAGCGACGGCTACTCCGCCCCGGTGCTCCACGCCTGGAACCTGGAGATCAGCTGTAAGCCGAACGAGTGATCGCGGAGCAGACGCGGCAGACTCAGAGCTGCATCGCGCACGCGAACAACAGCTCGTACAGATCGTGGTTCGCGCGCGCGGATGCGAGCGTCTCGGCGGCGACGGCGGCGTACCGCGCTGGGTCTCGGAGCGCGCGCAGCTCACGCCCCAGCTCCGTGGAGTCGCCGAAGAAGCGCACTCGGCCCTGCAGGTGCTGCGTCCGAGGGCAACGGGGTGTGAGCGTCGGCTTGCCGTGCCAAGCGGCATCGGCGATCGACGTGTAGTCTCCGGGCACGGTCCCGCGTGCCGGCACGAGCACCACCCGGCTGTGGAGCAGCAGCTTGGCGTACAGGTCCTCTTTGAGCCAGCTGACGCACAAGAAGCGGGGATCGCGCTCCAGCGCGTCCAGACCCAGGGTGTTGCGACGAGCGGACTCGTCGCGCCCTCGCTGGGCAGTGGTGACGACGACGCGAGCCCCGTCGAATACGTCCGCGCACTGTAAGAGCGGCCGGTAGTCGCGATCGCCGCCGCCGAGCACGAGGTAGGGGAACACCGGGCGCTCGGGGAGCCGGTAGTGTCGCTCGGTGTTCGGGGGCAAGCACACGCTCAGGCGGAGGTCCACCCGGGTGCCCAACACGCACATGTAGTCCGATTCGGAGTAGGTGTGGCGAAAGGTACCGTAGACCGACACGAGCTGGGCGCAGGCCATGGCCTGTCGCACGCGACGGCGGCGGCCACGGGGATCGTCCAAGAGGTCGTGGTGGCCGCTGCCCAGGTACACCGGCGTCGCGCCCACGGTCTGCGCGGCCATCAGCAGCGTCGAAGCGCCTTCGAGGGCGATGACGTAGTGGTAGTCGCCCGGGGTCGCTTCCTTCAGTGAGGCGAGGTATCGCCCCCGCCGAAGGCTCGGTCGCGTACTGCGTTCACTGGGAGGAAGCACGATGCAATCCAAGCGCTCACAGGGCAGAGCGTCGAAGAACTCGAGCACGGCCTGCTCGTGGTACTTCTTGTTCGGCGAGGTGAGGAGCAGCACACGGGGTCGCGAGCCGAGCTCCCGAACCCGGTCCCACTCCGCGTGTTGCGCGTCGACGTCGAGCTCGAGGGGCAAGTCTGCGAGCCGAACCCCGAACTCGGCTCGCAGGGCCTCGAGCGCGTCGTCCGCGTCAGGAGCGTCGGCGCTGGACGGAAAGCCAGGTTGGGAAGCGGACTCGAGCAGCGCGCGCGCTTCGGAGGCGACCTTCGGCCACACGTCGTCCAGTCGCCTCCGCTGCGAGGCATCGAGTTGCCCGCGATACGACACGCCCACACCCCCGCTGGAGCAATAGGACGAACGTGCATACGTCTTCCAGCCCATCTCGAGGACCAGCTCGCCCACTTCCGGATCGACCAAGGAGAGCAGCACGGCGTCCCCCCGCCGGAGCACGCCGGACAGCTGCCAGCGACCGCCCGTCGCTTCGCGGAGGGCCCCCCGCAACGGCTCGAGGCTGTGGGCTCCGTCGTGCAGCGCGTGATCGCTGGGCGGGAGCCTGGGCATCGCGGCCAGGGTAGAGGGCGGATCACCAACCCGCAAGCGTAGGGGCTGCCGCCCTCGCGCGCGTTTCGCTACTGTGGCGGAGCGTGGCTCGCCTCGTCGTCACACCCTGCGCCTCGTGCGGCGCGCCGCTCGAGCAAGACCTCGAACTCGCGCGCGAGACCACCTGCCCGTTCTGCGGCGCCGTCACCCCCGTCGCACGGCCCGTCGCGGAGCCCAGCGGTCCCTCGATTGGGCTGATCCTCGGCGCGCTGTTCGGCGGGCTGACACTGCTGGTGGGAGGCGCGCTCACGATCGAAGAGCTGGCCAATCGCAGCAACGCCGATCGCGTCACGTCGCTGCGGGAGCACGAGGCCGACGTGGTGCCGGTACGCGCCGCGGCGCTGCACGACGGTGACGTGTGGCTCGCGTGCCGGTACGACCGACTGTGCGCCGTCGATCGCGAGGGCAAGTGGCTCGGCTCGGCGCCGCTGCCCATCGCACCGCACGACGCGCAGCCGGTCGCCCGCGCCGGCGGCACCCACGGCATGGCGGCGGACCGCGCGGGTCGCGTGTACGTGAGCCAGGGCAACGAGCTCATCGAGTACGTCGCGCCCGCCATGACCGAGCGTCGCCGCCTGAGCGTGCTGCCCGAGGGCGAGCACGCGCGCTGCCTGGCCGTTGCCCCCGCGGACGACGCTTTGTGGATGATGACCACCGGCGACGACGTCGTGCAGCTCGACGCGGCGCGCGCGCTGCGCTCGCGTTGGAAGCAGCCCGTCGTGAAGCACGACGCGCGCCACCACGGCTGTTCCCACATGGTCATCGACGCGCAGGGCAAGGTGTGGATCGCGCCCGACGGCGCGCCCGCGCTCTACGTGCTGTCGGCCGGGGGCGAGCTCTTGCGCCGCCACGCGCCCGGGGGCGGTGGTCGTTACACGAGCTTCGCCGTGCTGGACGGCGATCGCGCGGTGCTCGGCTATGCGAGCTGGCTCGTGTTTCTCGACCCGAGCTTCAGCGAGCTCGAAGGACCCCGTGTGCGCCGGGACTCGACCGAGCTCTGCGAGGTGCTGCGCACCGCCGCGGACACGCTGATGGTCGTCACCTCCGCGGGAGACCTCTTGCGCTGGGAGAACGCCAGCAAGCGATGGTGAGCTGATGGCGCGGCTCGTCGACGTCTCTTGTCCCATGTGCGGTGCGCCCATGCGCATCGATCCCAGCGCGCCGTTCGCCACCTGCGCACACTGCCGCACCCAGTCGCGCATCGAGCGTGTGGGCTCTGGCGCCGATGGCGCGCCTGCCGCCGGCCAGCCGGTGATCCGCGTGGTGGTTCGCGGCGGCGCGCGCCTGCTGGTGTCGTCGCTCGCGGTGACCGCCGTGCTCGCGCTGATGGTTCTGGCTGGGCTCGCGGGCAGCTACTTCTTCGGAGGCGAGAGCGACGCGTTACCCGACGCGCGGCTGGCTGTCGACTTGTCGCGCGCCGCCGTTCCGCTGGACGGCCATCACGCCGTCGCGGTGCTCGGCGACGGCAGCATCGTCGTGAGCTCGAGCAGCGGGCGGACCCTGCGCGTGGACGCCAGCGGCAACCCCCAGGCGATCCTCGACTTGCCGCTACCCGCGGCGCGTGCGCAGCTCGCCGGCCTGGCGCCGGACCCGCGCGGCGGCTTCTACGCCAGCCTCGGCGGCGCGATCCTGCACGTCGTCGGCGGCGCTGCCGGCCCCGCGTTGCCCGCTGATCGGGCCGCCCGCACCTACGGCGCCATCGCCACGGATCGCGAGGGGCGCCTGCACGCGATCACCGCCAGCGCCGAGCTGGTGCGCGTCGGCGCCGATGGCCTGCCGGTACAGCGCGTGGCCCTGCCCCTGCCCGCGGGTATCGACCCGCTGAAGCTCCGTGCCATCTCCTTCGTGCCGGACGGTCGCGTCGTCATCACCGGTCCTCACGGTCCGAGCGCGTTCTGGTTCGACCCCACGCGCGGCTCCCTCACGCCCATCGCGGGCTCTTGGGAGTCCATCGAGTCCACCCTCGCCTGCATGCCCGATGGCTCAGTCGTGTTCGAGGCCGGGCGCCAGCTCGTGCGCATCGACGCCCAAGGTCGAGCGGCGTCGCTCCAGATCCGGCGCCCCACCGGGCTCCAGTTCGGCGCCCTGGCTGCCGCGCCCAACGGCGACCTCGTCGCGCTGTCGCGGTCGGGCAACCTCGTGCGCTACGACGCCTCACTCCTTCGCTGAGGTCGGTCAGACGCGGCAGCGCCGGGGGGCCGGCGCGGCGTTCACACCGGCATCACGCCGTGCTTGCGCGCCGGCCGCTCCACCACCCGGTCCCAGCTCATCTCGAGGGCGCGACACAGCAGGTAGCGAGTCTCGCGCGGATCGATCACGTCGTCCGTCAGCGCGAAGCCCGCGACTTTGTAGATGTCGATGTGTCTCTGAATCATCGCGGTGATCTGCTTCTTCACGTCCGCCGGCGGCTCACCGTCCGGGAACAGCTTCTGCCCGGCGATGCCGACCATGCCGTCCGCGCCCATCACGCTGATCTCCGCGCCCGGCCAGGCGACGAGCAGGTCCGGCTCGAAGGCGCGCCCCGCCATCACGTAGTAGCCCGCGCCGTAGCCCTTGCGCGTCACCACCGTGAGCTTGGGCACCGTGGCCGACGCCATCGCGTGCAGCATCTTCGCGCCGTGGCGGATGATGCCGCCGTGCTCGTGGTCCTTGCCCACCCAGAAGCCCGGCACGTCCATCAAGAACACGAGCGGAATGGAGAACGCATCGCAGAGCTGGATGAAGCGCGCGGCCTTGTCGGCGCTGTCGCTGTCCAGGATGCCGCCACCTTGCTTGGGATTGTTGGCCACGATGCCCGCCGGGCGGCCGCCGAATCGCGCGAGACACGTGATGATCGAGCGCGCCCAGCGCGGCTTCAGATCGAGCCACTCGCCGCCGTCCACGAGGCGGCGAATCACCTCGACCATGTCGTAGGTCTTGCGCTGGCTGTCGGGCACCAGGTCGAGCAGCTCGTCGTCCGCGCGGTCGATGGGATCGCTGCAGGTCGCGATGGGCGGCCGCTCGCCCGCGTGTCGCGGCATGAACGACAGATAGCGCTTGATCACGGCGATGCACTCGGCGTCGCTGTCCACCTCGAGATCACCCACGCCGCTGACCTCGCAGTGCACGCGCGAGCCGCCGAGCTCTTGCTCCGTCACGTCCTGGTTGGTCATGGCCTTGACCAGGGGCGGGCCGCCCAGCGCCATGCTGCTGGTGCCCTTGACCATGGGGACGAAGTCCGCGAGCGCCGGGATGTACGCCGTGCCCGCCATCCCCGGCCCCATCATGGCCGCCACCATGGGCACCACGCCGCTCATGATCACCTGCTCGCGAAACAGGTGCCCGCTGCCAGCGAACAGCGAGATCTGGTCTGGATCACCGCCCGCCTTCGGATCGATGCGCGCGCCCGCCGAGTCCACCAGCCACACCATGGGCATACGGCAGCGCAGCGCCAGCTCGCGCATGCGCGTCACCTTCGTCTCGCCCACCATGCCGATGGAGCCGCCCTTGACCGTGAAGTCGTAGGCCGCCGCGGCCACGTCGCGTCCGTCCACCTTGCCCCAGCCGCACACCACCGCGTCCGCCGGCACGAAGTCCGCGACCGGGCCCATCTCGGTGCCGTGGATGCCCACCTCGATGAACTGCCCCTCGTCGAACAAGAGCGCCATGCGCTCCCGCGCCGTGAGCTTGCCGCGCGCGTGGTGCTTCGCGATCTTCGCCTCCCCGCCCATCTCCTTCACCTTCGCCCGGCGCTCGTGCAGCTCCGCCACCCGGTCTCGCATGCTGGTCATGGGCGCGATCATTACCCCATCGCTCCCCCGGCGGTCAGCGACGGTCGTCTCGCTGTCGGTTCAGCGCGGAACCGGCGCGAACGCGGGACCGTGACTCTCGTGTCAGGGTGTGACCCCGAGGCTCGCCCCTCAATTGCGCGAATTACCATGCGACGTAGCAGCGGCACATTTGATGCAACCGTCCCGACGGGTCACAGCGCGGCGGGCGCGCAAGGGAGGCGGCGATGAATCGAACAATCGTCATCGCTGCCGCAGCGGGTGTGTTCGCTGCGGTGGGCTGTAGTGTGAGCATGGACAGCTTGGGCGCTGGCGCCCCGATCGATCCCGGGGTGCCCAGCGCGCCGAGTCAGCCGGCGCCGACAGGGACGAAGTGGAAGGGCGTCGTGGTCACGGATCAGTGTGGCCACACGACGCTCGCGTGGACCGTCGTCGACGAGATCTGCGACGGCATCACGAGCGTCGATGACCTGAACGTGCTGCGAGCGCCCATGTTTCGAGACGGCGCGGTCATCGACGACACGCTCTTTACGGTAGACGCGACGAACCTGTGGGCCCTGGACGTGACGAACCCCGCCGCTGTCGCGCGCCGCACGCTGATCGGAGGTTTGGGGCATCCCATCGGCGCGGCCACCCACGGGGGCAAGCTGGTGCTCGCCGCGGGCGAGCGCGGCATGCTCGTGCTCGATGTCGAGAACCCCGACCATCCCGCGCTACTGCATGAGCTGCCGTTGCCCGGCTACGCGCTGAGCGTGCGGGTCACGGATGATCGTGCGGCTGTGGCGCTCGGGGAGGCGGGTGTGGCCGTCGTCGACCTCGCGGGTCTCGGACCCGAGCTGCTGGCGGTTCACCCCACGCCGTCCATCGCGGCCGCGGGCGTGCTCGGGGAGTCGCATCTGTTCGTGGCCGCCTGCGATCGCCTGCTGATACTCGACCCCGAGACCGGAGAGGTAGTGGCGACCACGCCCTTGGCGAACCTCTCTCCACCCGGGCCGAATCGGGCGCCAATCAAGGACGTCACTCTGGTGGGCGACCACGCGTACGTGGCCGCCGGAACCTGGGGAGCCATCGCCGTCGACGTGAGCGATCCCCTCTCCCCCCAGGCCCGGGGTCACTGCATGCCAAAGGTCCCCGACGAGGCCTTCTACGCGAGTGGGGTGCGCGCCAACGACGACATGCTGTTCGTGGCCGGCGGCGAGTGGGGTGTGTTGCCCGTGCCCGTGTCGCAGAGCGGCGGTGGGTGCGTGGGGTGGACACTCCCCTCGCCGGCGCCGGTCGAGCCCAAGAAGCCGGATTGTTCGCAGGACCCGCCCTGGGAGGTCGTCGACTGGGAGTCCACCTACTCTCCGCCTCCACCGCCCCCCATCGGCAAGGACCCAATTCAAGTTCTAGTCCAGCCCGATCGCGTGTTCGCCTTCGGCGACGCCGCGCGCATCGGCCTGAGGGCCATCGACATCCGCGAGCCCAAGCTCGAGCTCGACCTGATCGGCCGCTACCAGGAGCCGAGGTTGGTCACCGGGGTCGCCGCGCAGAACGGCCGCGTGCTCGTGCTCGGTGAGCGCGGGGGCCTGTTCCTCGCGCAAGACATGCCCGTGGCCGCGCCAGACGGGCCGAGCGAGAGCGTGCAGGCGACCGCCATCGCGGGCGCCTTCCTGGAGGACGGACGCTGGGTGGTGGCGAGCGCTGACGGCAAACTGACGCTCGAGGGGGATCACGTGCTGAACCTTCCGTTCGGCGTGTTCCCGGCAGGTCTCACTACCCAAGGCAGCACGGTGGTAGTGCCCAGTCGCGACGGGCTCGTCCGCGTCGACACGTCCTCCCTCGCGTCGTCGGCGGAGTTCAAAGGGTGGCAGGCCAATCTCCCCGCGCGCGCTGTGGCCTTGTCGGGCGACGTCGTGGTCGCGGCGCCCGAGTGGCCACGCTCCATCCGCCTCAGCGCGGCGGGGATGAGCGAGCTCGACGGCCACGGCGTGTTTGGCGCCGATGACGTGATGGATGCCAATCGGTGGCGTCTCGGTGTACCGGAGCGCCTGCTGTTCAGCTCGCCCACGGGCGCGTTGATCGAGGTCGCGTCCTTGGGAGGGGCGGCGGGCATGGCGGTGCACGTGGGCGCCGTCTCCCACAAGCTCGCGCTGCCGGGTGCACGCTACGTGGCTGCCGCCGCCGACGGGACTCACGCGGTGCTGGTCACCGCGAACCGCGCCACGTACCGCAGTCAGCTGGTCACGGTGCGCCTCTCGCCGACGCCGGCGATCACGGAGTCCATTGGGTTCATGGGTGTCGCGACCGGAGTCGCCATCGACGCCGGGCGCGTGTTCGTCGCGGACGCGGATCGCGGGCTGCGCGTGTACGCGCGACAGGGCGGCGGCAACACGGCGCTGGGGGTTCTGGGGCTGGGAGGTCAGCCATGAGACTGACGAGCGCCCTGGTGGCGCTCGCACTGCTCGGTGGCGCGGGCTGCTACGGTGACTGCACCCTGCAAGGCGACCCCGACTCGGACGGGGATTGGCAGCCTCCTCCCCCGTCGCCGCCGCCGCGGGTCGACTCCATCACCTTGCCCAGCTTCCCTCCGGTCGGTCCGTTCACTCAGTTCGCAGTGGAGGCCAGCGCGGAAGCGGGCCTGGCGCGGATGGATGTCGAGTTCGCCAACACCTTCCAGTTTCCGATCAGCGGCCAGAAGAGCACCTCTTTCCTGACGGGCTGGCAACTCGGAGAGGGACTGGGCGAGTTGTCGATCACCGTGCACGACCGGCGCGGCGGCCGCGCGACACGGACGCGCTCGAACGTGCTGGTGGACCTCACCCCTCCGAAGATCGAGTTCGGCGCCACGGAGCTTCCTGCAACGAACGCCTTCCTCGAGTTCTGGGTAGCCGACGCCTACGTCGTGGGGCGGGTCGAGCTCCTCGTGAATTCGACCAAGTTCGTCCAGGAGCTCGGGCCAGGCTACCCGAGCACCGTGGGCGATGTCTGGGACTACGTACTGGTGCAAATCCCGGTGAGCGAACTACCGGAGGGTAGCTGGAACGCTTCCGCGCAGGCCTGGGACGCCGCGGGCAACACGTCGGGGATCCACGCCTTCCCTCTCGTGATCGATCCCAACCCGCCGCTGGTCTCGATCACCGCCCCCACGAGCGGCGAGAGCTTCTCCGGCGCGTTCGAGGTGACGGTCAGCGCGAGCGATCCAGAAGGCGGGCCCACGTGGATCGAGCTGTTCGTCGGCCAGACGCCGGTCGCGGACTTGACCGACGAGAGTCCCACCGTCGTCCTCGACGCCGCCGACTTCCCGCCCGGCCCGGCCCAGCTCACCGCGGTGGCCCGGGATCGAGCCGGCAACACCTCCGCCCCGGCGCTCGTCGAGCTGAACTTCTTCACTCAGGTACAATAGGCGTTTCGCGACCACGCCGTGGGGCCGGACACTCCGCGGCGAGAGCTCGCTGACTTGCCCGACGCGCTCATCCAGACTACCGGGAATCGAGGAGGACGGATGACCACCAACGGCAAGACACGAGCGGTTTGGTTCGATGTACCCTGCACGGATCTCGACCGAGCGATCCGCTTCTACGGGGCAGTCTTGAGTTGCGAGGTCGCGCGTGAGGATTTCGACGGCGGCGCCATGGGCGTGCTCGAGCACGATAGCTCTGGCGTGGGTGGGTGCTTGGTCGTGACGACCGACAACACGCCGTCGGACAAGGGCATCTTGCTGTACCTGAACTGCGATGGCCGGCTCGACGACGCGATCGCCCGAGCGACGGAGCACGGCGGCGCGGTGCTGACGCCGAAGCATCAGCTCGGCCCCCACGGCTTTCGCGCCATCCTGCGCGACAGCGAGGGCAACCGCGTGGCGCTGCACTCGAACACGGCCTGACGGAGCATGCCCATGGACAGACCGCTCTTGCCCACCACGATGGTCGGGTCCTATCCGCGCCCCGGCTGGTTTCGCCACCAGCTCGAGGGTCGCGACATCCTCGAGGCCTTCAAGGTCATCCACCACAAGGAGGCGTTCGAGGACGCCGTCGGCGCCGTCATCGCAGACCAGGAGCGCGCAGGGCTCGACATCCTGGCTGACGGTCAGATGTGGTTCGACGACTACTCGATGGGCATTGGCTCCTTCCTCTGGTACTGGCTCGAGCGCATCCACGGCTTCGGCAAGGAGAAGCTCGTGCATCCTGCGCGGAAGAAGGCTCAGGGTCGCGACGAGTGGGCGCTCGACGAGGCCGGCGGCGTGGGTCTGCACGCGGAGCCCCGGGGCGGCCCCATCCGCATGGCGGAGCTGTTCGCGATCGCCCAGAGTCGCACCAAGCGGCCCATCAAGGCCTGTGTCGGCGCCGGTCCGGTGCAGCTCTCTACCCTCACCGTGTTCGTGGACGGCCCAGTCCAGGATCGCTACCAGCTGAGCGCCGCGCTCGCGGAGATCTTCAACGCCGAGATCCGCTCGCTGATCGAGGCAGGCTGTAGCTACATTCAGCTCGAGGACCTCGGCGCGTGGATCCCGACCCTCAGCGGAGAGAAAGACTTCGACTGGGTCGCCCGCACCGTGAACGCCACCCTGGCGGGCACCGAGAGCGCGCACACCTCGTGGCACTTTTGCCTTGGCAACGCCTGGGGCAATCGCATGCAGGGCATGACTCGCGCCGGCTACGGCGACATCCTTCACCGCTACTACGACGTGAACGTCAGGCAGTACGTGCTCGACTTCGCGTGCCGCGAGATGCAGGACGCCTTCATCTTGAAGGACCTGCCCAAGGACAAGGAGGTGGCCGTCGGCGTGATCGACGTGCGCACCCTCGAGATCGAGGAGCCCGAGCAGGTGGCCGAGCGCATCCGCAAGGTGCTGGCCTTCGTGCCGGCCGAGCGAGTGACCGTCACCACCGACTGCGGCATGAAGCAGCTCCCCCGCTTCGTCGCCGCCCAGAAGCTCGCTGCCCTGGTGAAGGGCGCCAGCATCGTGCGCCGCGAGCTGCTCGGGGCGTCCGCAGGGGCCGGCGACCCGCCGTAGCGGGCTCCCTCGAGAGCTGTCGAAGAATCGACAGCTCTTTCATTCTGTCGCCGGGGAGGCACGCGCCTCCCCGCCCCAACGAAGTGAATTCGTTGGGGCCCCACCCCACGCGGGCCGGCTTCGCCGGCATGAACTGGGTCAATTCTTGACAGACCTTCAGACGATGACCGCCGCTTCGCGGCTGGCCAGCGCGACGTGCTGGAAGCGAAACTGACGAGCGCGATCGTAGCCCGCACCAAAGTCGAGCGCGATCTCGTCGAAGGAGATCGTGCGCACGCGGCCGAAGCCCTCCTCGTGGAGCAGGGGCAGCGGGTGATTGGTGCCGAAGCGCAGCGGCTCGCCGAGCTCTTCCACCTGCGCGCGAGTGCGCGCGTCGCTCTCGGACAAGCGCTGGCTCTCGACCATGGTCTTCATCAAGTAGTCGAACGCGATCACCGAGCGCGGGTGCAGCTCGTGCGCGACGGTGTGCAGCGTCTTTCGGACCGCGACCTCGGTGAGATACGGCACCACACCCTCCCAGAGTACGACCGCCGGCTGGTCGGTAGAGAAGCCGCTCTGCCGCAAGCATTCGACGAGCTCGTCCCGCTCGAAGTCGCAAGGCGCGTAGTGGGCTGCGGTGGCGGGATAGTCGCTGATGCGCGCGAGGCGCTGTCGCTTGTCCGCTTGGGTCGCGGGGTGATCGACCTCGAAGAAGCGCACGCCCTCTCGCGCCAGCCGGGCGGCCCGGGTGTCGAAGCCCGCGCCGAGGATCACGACCTGAACCGAGCCCTGGCTCAGCCACCGCTCGACTTGCGCGTCGAGAAACGCCGTGCGCAGCGCCACCCACAGCTCCATCGCCGGGAAGGTCGAGCTGAAGCGAGCGGCGATCTCGCGCCCCTCCTCGCCCGCCAGCGCGGCGGCGTGGGGATCGTGACAGATCGCATCGGGTCGCGCGCTGGCAGCGCCGCGATACGCCGCCACCATCAGGGCGGTGCGGCTGGCAAGCTGGCGGTGGCTGACCGACATGGCGCGACAGGATACACGCTCGCGCGCCGTTCGGAAGGCGAGGGGCGGGGACGGAGGACGCCTCACGCCCGCGAGGGGGTGCCTGCTACGTGACGGTGGTAGCCGCCGCCCGCCCCTGCCAGACTGCGACGTCGGCGCGCCTACCGCCGCGTGAGGTTTGCAGACGCCCCATGACCCACCCGACCGACTCCGCCCGCCTGATCGAGACCATCCGCAGCTCCATCATCGGCGACGACCAGGTGATGGACGGGCCCTTCGGCCCGCGCCGCATCACCTACGCGGACTACACGGCCAGCGGACGCTCCCTGAGCTTCCTCGAGGACTTCATCCGCAACGAGGTGCTGCCCCGCTACGCCAACACCCACACCGAGAGCTCGAGCACGGGGCTGCAGACGTCACGGTTCCGCGAGGACGCTCGCGAGGTCATCCGACGCGCGGTGGGCGCAGACGAGCGCGACGCGGTGATCTTCTGCGGCTCGGGCGCGACGGGCGCCATCGCGAAGCTCATCGACGTGATGAACCTGCGCATCCCGCGGGAGCTCGACCTGCGCTACGGCCTGAGCCAGCACATCCCGCCCGGGCAGCGCCCGGTCGTGTTCATCGGCTTCTACGAGCATCATAGCAACGAGCTGCCTTGGCGCGAGTCCATCGCCGACGTCATCACCATCGACGAGGACTCCGACGGTCGCATCGATCTGGCGCATCTCGAGCGGGAGCTCGTGCGTCATGCGGAGCGCCCGCTCAAGATCGGCAGCTTCTCGGCGGCCAGCAACGTGACGGGCATCGGCTCGGACACACGCAACATCGCGGCGCTGCTCCACCGCCACGGCGCGCTCTCGTTCTGGGACTTCGCGGCGGCCGGGCCCTACGTGAAGATCGAGATGAACATGCGGGACGACCTGCCGGGCGGGGACCTGATCTACAAGGACGCGATCTTCATCTCGCCCCACAAGATGATCGGCGGCCCCGGCACGCCGGGAGTGCTCGTCGCCAAGCGGCACCTGCTCACCAACAGCGTGCCCGCCGTCCCGGGTGGCGGGACGGTCTCTTACGTCAACCCAAAGAGCCACGTGTACCTGTCGGAGCCCGAGGTGCGCGAAGAGGGTGGCACGCCGGACATCGTGGGCTCGATCCGCGCCGGGCTCGTGTTCCAGCTCAAGGAGGCGGTGGGCATCGACGCCATCAAGCAGCGCGAGCGGGACTTCATCGTACGCGCCATCAAGGCCTGGTCCACGCACCCGAACATCGAGATCCTGGGCAACCTGGAGAAGTGGCGCCTGAGCATCGTCTCCTTCGTGGTTCGGCACGGCGCGGGCTACCTGCACCACGACTACGTCGCCGCCCTGCTCAACGACCTGTTCGGCATCCAGGCGCGCAGCGGCTGCTCCTGCGCCGGCCCCTACGGCCACCGACTGCTGGGCATCGACCTACAGACCAGCCAGGAGTTCGAGCGGGAGATCCTGACCGGCTGCGAGGGCATCAAGCCCGGCTGGGTGCGGGTGAACTTCAACTACTTCCTGTCGGAGGCGGTGTTCGACTTCATCGTCAAGGCCGTGGAGCTGGTGGCTACGGCGGGGTACCTGCTGCTGCCCTTGTACGCGTTCGACCGCAGCAGCGGCAAGTGGCACCACCGGGACGCTCGGCCGCGACCGCCCATGCGCCTGGCGGATCTGTCCTATCGCGGCGGCACGCTGCAGTACGGGACGCGTCACGCCACCGAGCCCGAGTGGGTGCTCGAGGGCTACCTCGACGAGGCGCGACGCTTGATCGACGAGGTGCGCGCCAACCCCGAGTCCATCAGCGCGGACGCCCCCGCGCTGTCGCCGGACTTCGAGCACCTGCGCTGGTTCCCGCTGCCGAGCGAGGTGCTCGCGGAGCTGCGTGGAGAGCCCGTCGCCGCGCCGCCGGGCTTTGGCTTGCACCCGCGGCGTGCCCGCGTCTGACCGACCTGCGAGCGTCATACGCGCGCCTGCGCGGAGTCCTTCCCGGGGCCACGACTAGCGGATGTGGTGCGAGACGAGCTGGCGTTCGTGCTAGGGTCGAGTCATGCGTGGGATGATTTGGGCACGATGGACGTTGGCGCTCGGCGCGGCAGCGCTCTTGGCAGTGGGTTGCGGCGGCAGCGACGGCGACGAACCGAGCGGGGGAGATGGCGGAGTCGACGCCGGCAAGGGATGTCTTGCGGACAACGACTGCGACGACGGCAACGCCTGCACCCTCGACCGCTGCGTCGTGGGCTACTGCACGAACGCTGTGGTCCCCGACGCCGACGCGAAGGAGCAGACGCCGGGGGACTGCAAGAAGGTGGTCTGCACCAAAGGCCAACCGACGCTGGTGAACGACGACGGCGATGTGTTCGACGACGGCGAACAGTGCACCCAGGACTCGTGCCTCAATGGCGCGCCGGTGCACACCGCCAAGCTCGAGGGCAGCAAGTGCGTCGTCGGTAAGGGCACCGGCAAGTGTACCAAGGGGCAATGCCTGGTGCTGTGCAGCCTGCTCAGCCCGGCAGACGTGTGCGACGACGAGAACTCCTGCACGGACGACGCTTGCCTGCCTTGCGACTTGCCAGAGTGTGGCGCTTCCGGGAAGTGCAACCACGTGGGACTCTCGGGGATGCCGACGCCCGGCGTCAGCCAGACCGAAGGCGACTGCAAGGAGCGACGCTGCGACAACGGCAAGGACGTGGACGCGGCCGATCCGTTCGACGTGCCGGACGACGGCGTCGAGTGTACCGTCGGCATCTGCAGCGCCTCCGGACTGCCCGTGAACGAGCCGCTGCCCGCCGGCACGAGCTGCTCGGGCAGCTGGGTGTGCGACGGAAAGGGCAAGTGCGTGCAGTGCGTCGCGAACAGCGACTGCACCAGCAGCGGCTCCGGCACGTGCTCGACCGCGACGTGCGAGGCGGGCAGCTGTACCTCGGCCTACGTGCCCAGCGGCACGCCGCTGCCCGCGAGCGAGCAGGTGGCCGGAGACTGTCGCGTCCTGGTCTGCAACGGCTCCGGGTCGACCACCTACCAAGCAGACCCGCTCGATCTCCCGAACGACAACAATCCCTGCACCAGCGACCAGTGCGTGGGCACGTCGGCGCAGCACAGCTACATGCCGGCAGGCACGAGCTGCGGTAGCGGCATGGTGTGCAATCAGTTCGGGAGCTGCTGCACGCCCACGACCTGCGCGGCGCAGAATCGCAGCTGCGGGACGTTGAGCGACGGCTGCGGCACCACGCTGAACTGCGGCACGTGCGACCCGGGGGACACCTGCAGCGGCGGGCAGTGCGGCTGCAAGAACGGCTTCAAGAGCGGCACCGAGACGGGCATCGACTGCGGCGGCGTCTGCCCCAAGTGCGCGCTGGGGCTCACCTGCCTCGCCGGGAGTGACTGCGCCAGCGGGTTCTGCGCGGACGGGGTGTGCTGCAACGCGGCCTGCACGGGCACGTGCCAGGCCTGCACCTCCAACAGGACGGGGATGACCACCGGCACCTGCGCCAACGTCACCACCGGCACGGATCCGGACAACGAGTGCCCCGCGACAGCCGCCTCGACCTGCGGCACGACGGGCATGTGCGGGGGCGGCGGCTGCCAGATGCACGCGAGCGGGACCGTGTGCAAGGCGGCGTCCTGCGTCGGCGGCACACATTACGCCGCGGACACCTGCAACGGCGCCGGGCAGTGCGTCGTGGGCGCCGAGACCGCGTGCTCCTCGCCCTACACCTGCGCGGGCGCGGCGTGTCAGACCTGCTCGGATGGAATCAAGAACGGCACCGAGGCGGACGTCGACTGCGGCAGCAGCGCGAGCTGCAGCAAGTGCGTCAACGGCAAGACGTGCTCCGCCGCGGCGGACTGCGCGAGCGGCTTCTGTGTGGATGGTCGCTGCTGCAACACCGCGTGCAGCGGCACCTGCCAACGCTGTAACCTCGCGGGCAACCTGGGCACCTGCACGCCGAGCCCCGCGGGCACGGATCCGGACAACGAGTGCGTGGGCAACAAGACCTGCAACGGCGCGGGGCAGTGCACTTGACGCTGGTGAGGCTCCGCCTGGGCGGCGGCGCCGCCGATACAAACGCTGGAATCCTCTAGACTAATTCACGCTGCTTCGAGCGGGCCGCCCGGGCGGCTTGCGTCGCGGCCAGCTCGGGAGCTTCATCTCGCCTCGGGCCAGCGGGTGGCTGGCCGAGGAAGGCAGGAACTCTTGAGATCCAAAACAGTAACCTTGGGGTTGCTCTTCGGGGTCGCCGTCGCCAGCACGTCGCTGCTGGCTTGCGGCGGTGACGACGGAGCGAGCCCCTCACCCGGTGGAGGTGGCAGCGGTGGCGCTGGCGGCTCCGGCGGGCTCAACTTCGGAGGTACCGGCGGCGCAACCGGCGGCACCGGCGGAGCAACGGGAGGCGCGGGTGGCACCGGCGCCACCGGAGGCCAAGCCGGCGCGGGCGGTCAAGCCGGCGCGGGCGGGACCGGCGGCGGCACGGGTGGCTCGCCTGGCTCCTCGGCCTCGGTCCTGGCGGTCGTCTCCGGCGGCACGGTCATGACCAGCACCAACTATCGGTTGGTTCTCACCACCGGGGACAGCCCTGGCGGCAACGGGGTCTCGACGTCGACGAACTACCGCCTCGAGGGCGGGTTCATCGGCGCGGCAGAATGATTTTCCTCTGAATCGAAGGTTGAATAGAACATGGCACGCAAACTTGGCATCCTCTCCGCAGCTTCTCTGGCCGCCTCGCTGTTCGTCGCTTCGGCGGCGTCCTCGGCGGTCCCCAGCGTCCTGACCCAGCAGGGCAGGCTCTTCACCAGCACCGGCTCACCGGCCACCGGCACCGTCTCCATCCAGTTCTCCGTGTACGGCGCGGCGACGGGCGGCACCGCCCTGTGGACCGAGACCCAGAACGTCACGCTCGACGACGGTTACTTCTCCGCGCGCCTCGGCGAGGCCACGGCGATCCCGGCCAGCGTGTTCGACGGCTCGACCCGCTACCTGGCCGTGAAGGTCGGCACCGACGCGGAGATGACTCCCCGTCAGGCGCTGGTCAGCGTTCCCTACGCGCTGATGGCGAACAACGCGGTGGGCGACATCACGCCGACCAGCGTGAGCGTCAACGGCACGACGGTGATCAACGCCAGCGGCCAGTGGGTTGGCCCCGGCGGCGTAGGCGCGACGGGTCCGACGGGTCCGCAGGGTCCGCAGGGTCCGGCTGGTCCCACGGGTCCGCAGGGCGCGCAGGGCGCGCAGGGTGCCGCCGGCGCGGTCGGGCCGACGGGTCCGCAGGGTGCCCCCGGCGCAACCGGTCCGCAGGGCATTCAGGGTCTCGTAGGTCCGGCAGGTCCGACAGGTCCGACGGGTCCGACGGGGCCGAGCGGCGTGGTGAGTTCGGCGTTCTCCACCGGACCGGGCAACACGCCATCAGGGACGCTCCAGTTCCTCGGACCGACGGTGAACGTCAC
The DNA here is from genome assembly GCA_019637295.1 of Polyangiaceae bacterium. Lineage (GTDB taxonomy): Bacteria > Myxococcota_A > Polyangia > Polyangiales > Polyangiaceae > JACKEA01. The sequence goes on along the minus strand of JAHBVX010000001.1, from coordinate 692,937 downwards.
GCTGACCGCCACGCAGCGCGCGCTCGTGGATTCGATGAAGGCGTTTGGTACCAGCAACGCCTCGGCCGGCCAGCTCCGCCTGTGGATGTGCTATCGCTTGTCCTCCAGCGCAGGCACCCCAACCCAGGTTGGCGGCGGGACGTACAACCTCCAGACGACGTCCGGCACTCGCGTCCCCATGGGACTGAGTGCAGTCGTGGGTCCCCTCACTGGTACCTACACCGTCGGGTTGTGCGGTCTTACGGCCGACAGCAACGCGAACTGGAACAGTAACGAGTGGGGCTACACCACCGCACTGGTGTACAACCAGTAGTCCTCTACCATCGCGGCGCGCGTCGCAGTTCACGGCGGCGCGCGCCGTTGCGCTCATGAACGAGAAATCTCTTCCCCTCGCCGTACTGGGAGGGAGCGCGCTCATTGCTCTCGGCCTGTACTTCGGGCTGCAGTCCCGAGAACGGCAGGTCCATTCAGGTTCTTCGAGCGGCGGTGACGCGCCTACCAGCGCTCCGTCCGCCATCCAGACCCCAGTGTCGGCAGCGATTGCTCCGGATCGGACTGCGGTCGAGGGTAAGGTCAAAGCCGCCATTGAGGCGCGCCGCGCCATGCTGAAGCAAAAGTGCTGGGATGGCCCCGCCGCATCCAACCCCGAGCCCCGAAGCGTGAAGCTGACCTGGAACGGGACGGTGGGGACTGCTGGCGTCGCGGCGTTCGGCATTTCCGAGGAACGGGATGCTTTTCGCGAGGGGCTGGGCAACTGCGTCACTCAGGCGCTTGCAGACCTGCCCGTGCCTCCGGCCGCCGCGCCCACTCAGGTCACCGTCGAGTTCACTCTCCCGTGAGTCTCGCGCAGCCCCCGACGATCTGCCTCAACATGATCGTCAAGGATGAGTCGCACGTCATTCGGCGCTGCCTCGACTCGGTGAGGCCCTTCATCCACCACTGGGTGATCGTGGACACGGGCTCCACGGACGGCACGCAGGCGCTCATCCGCGAGCTGCTCGCGGACGTGCCCGGCGAGCTTCACGAGCGGCCTTGGAAGAATTTCGGTCACAACCGCAGCGAGGCGCTGGAGCTGGCGCGCGGGCGCGCCGACTACTGCCTGATCATCGACGCGGACGAGGTGCTCTCGGCCGAGCCGGGCTTTGCCATGCCGCGGCTCGACGCCGACGAGTACCTGGTGCGGCACGAAGCCGGGGGGCCGCACGGGTCGTTCTACTTGACGCAGCTCGTTCGGAGCCGGTTGCCCTGGCGCTACGTGGGCGTGCTCCACGAGGTGATCCAGTGCGACGAGCCGCACACTACGCAGAAGCTCGAGGGGCTGGTCTGCCGCGGCTTCTTCGACAGCGCTCGCAACGTCGATCCGAAGGCCAAGTACCGGCGCGACGCGGAGGTGTTGAAGCAGGCTCTGGAGCAGGAGCCTGACAACTCGCGCTACGTCTTCTATCTGGCGCAGAGCTATCGTGACTCGGATCAGCTCGAGCTCGCGATCGACACCTATCGACGGCGCGTCGCGATGGGCGGCTGGGACCAGGAGGTCTGGTATTCCCTGTTCCAGGTCGCGGTGCTGCTCGAGCGCTCGGGCGGCGACTTCGCGCCGGCGCTCGCGGCATACCTGGACGCGTTTCAGTTCCGTCCCGCTCGCGCCGAGCCGCTGTGCGAACTGGCTCGCCACTTCCGTCAGCGGCAGCAGTACGCCAAGGCCTACTTGTTCGCGCGGCAGGCCGCCGAGCTCCCGCTCACGGACGACATCTTGTTCCTGGATCGCACGGTGTACGACTGGCGCGCCCTGGACGAGCTGTGCGTCTCGGCGTTCTACGTTGGGCGCCACGAGGAGTGCCGGGCGGCCGGCCAACACCTGCTGGCGAGCGGGAGGTTGCCGGAGGGCGAGCGCGCCCGGGTGAGCGAGAACATCGGCTTCGCCGTCGCCGCGCTCGCGAGCCAGCCGAGGCCGACGGTCCGGGACGCCAAGAACGCCGCCAAGCGGGCGCGCCGGAAGCGCCGCTGACGTCGATTCCAATTTCGGCCGGCAGATGGGTAGAGTCCCCGTCGTGACCAAGCCGTCCTCCTCCCGGGTCATCCCCATCGTCGCTGCTGCCGTCGTCGCCATCGCGGGGATCACGCTGCTCGTGTTCAAGCGCGGCGGCGCTGGCGACCCCGGCTCCGCGGAGGCGTTGGTCTCCGCCCTCACCGTGGCCGGCTACGCTGGGGACTCGGAGCGCGTGCTCGCCGCGTGCGCGGGCGCCGTGGACTGTCAGTGCGCCGCGACTAGCCTCGAGCTTGCGCTGCGGCGCAACCTGCACCAAGCGAGCCTCGAGTTCGCGGGCAAGCTCGACGCGGAGTGCGCCGCGTCGCCCCGCATCGCCGGACTTCGCGCCGAAGCGCTGGCGCGCGCTGGCGATCACGAGGGCGCGCGGGTGCAGGCGCAGGACGCGCTCGGCCGGGATGCCGAGAACGGCGCGGCGACCTATGCGCTGGCCCACGTCGCCAACGCCGAGGGAGACCCCAAGGTGCACGAGCTCGCCCAGAGCGCCTTGACCCGGGGGCGCGAGCAGCCGGCGCGCCTGCTGCTCGGGTTGCTCGCGTACCGGCGGGGCGACATGGCGCAAGCTCGCGAGCAGTTCACCAAGATGGTTCAGCAGGACCCACGCGACGTGGACGCGCTGTACAACCTCGCGGTCGTCGCCGGTGCAGAGGGCAAGTACCGCGAAGCGCGCGAGGCGTACCTCAAGGTGCTCGCGGAGGCGCCCAAGCACGCGGACTCTCGCTACAACCTGGTCGCGCTCACCCACTCCATCGGCGCGAAGGACGAGGCGGGGCATCACCTGAAGAAGCTGATCGAGATCACCTCCGAGAGCGATGAACGCGTGGAGCGCGCCAAGTCGCTGCTGGCCACGCCGCCCCCCGCGCCCCCCGAGCCCGCACTGGCGCCACCGGCCGTCAGCGCGGACGGGGTGAAGCGCGAGTGACGCGAGTGGCCGGACGCTCGTCGTGCCCGATGAGACCATGACGCCGCCAGCTGCTGCGTAGCCATGTCGTGCGCGGCGCGGCGACCTCCGGGCCGCGACCGGTGAGACGAGGGTCCGCACGGCCGAGCGGCGCCCACTCGGGCTTGGCGAGCAGCACGTACGCCGGCTCGACACCACGCGCGCCGCGGAGGCCGTCGAACCAGAGCGCCGACGAAAACGGGTCCAAGAACGCGAAGCGATGTGCCCGCTCGTCGTGCTTCCGGAAGTTGCCGAGCACGTAGCGTAGAACGGTCCTCACGTCTCGCGGCGAGGTGAGCGCACGCGAGTGGTAGCGGTCCGCCAGTACGGCGCCTCGGCGCCCAAGGCGCGCGTTGAGACGTTTGGCCAGACGGATACCGAAACCCTGCAGCGCTCGCGCGAGCGATGGTTTGCCGCGGGCCTCAATGATCAAGTGGATGTGATTGCTCTGCACCGAGTAGTGGCAGATGCGCGTGCCAAAGCGCTCTTTCGCCGCAGTCAGCACGCGATGCACGACGGAAAACGTGCCCCGGCGGCGCAGCGAAGGGACGTCGTCCCGCATTCGTAGCGTGACGTGCAGCGGTCGATTGGACGAAAACGTGGCGCGCGATAGGTGGGGCACGCGAGGGCGCGGTCCGGACCGCTTGCGCCCGGCTCCTGGTCGCGCGCCACCCCACGCGACGGACCCCGCGCGCGCTGGCCGATTCCCCCGTGAATCACGCATGGTACGCATGACATTTGATTTAGCATATATTTGCTTGGTGGCAAACCTTGGTGGCAAGCCCGATGACGCGGCGGGTGGCGCGGGGACCCGAGTTCGCCCTGCGACTGCTGGAGCGCGCCGCGTCGCTTCCGCGTCTGGCAAGAACCAGAGCGCGCGAGGACCTCACGGCGTGGTCGCCCGAGCGCAGCGCGGGCTCTCGAGCACGACGGTGACTCCTTCGTTGCTGGGCACCAAGCGGTTCCACAGCTTGGTCACGGACTCGTGTCCAGTGAACACGTCGACGTGCTTGCCCTTGACCTTCAGCCCGCGATCCTGAGCGATGAAGCAGCCGTCGTGGTAGGAGGACTGCGCGGCGTCCCGCGCGAGCCCGTCGTACTCGGGGATGTAAATGGGAGTGCCGAGAGGCACGACGTCCGAGTCCACCGCGACGCTGAGCAGCGGCGTGATCGCGCCCCCGGTGGCGCCGCGACCCCAGGGGAAGCGTTGCTTATCGAGCTCGTCGAAGCAGATTCGCTGGTTGGTCCGCGGGCAGACGCTCGCGCACTCGCAGTCGCGGCGGTTGAAGCTCACCGTCGAGCCGCTGGCGAGCATGCCGCTGCCCTGCACACACACGCGATCGTGAAACTCCTTGGGCACGTTCTTGATCGGGCGACAGGTGGCGTTCATGAGCGGCACCTCGTTGCCCGAGTAGTCCGTCTCGCTCGGAAAATCGTAGTAGGTGTTGCGGAACTTCCCGAGCACCTTGCCCTCGAGCTTGGCGTTCGGTTGCACGGCCGGGCGCTCGAGGGGCGGAAGCTCGGACAGGGTGCGCGCGCTGGGCTGCCGGGGTGGCGGGGGCCGACGGGACGTGTTCGGTGGCGCCGCGTTCATGGGGCGCGAGTAGACCTCGCTCCACTCTTCGGCGTCGTCCCCCGAGAGGGGCTCACTGATCCAGCTCGAGCCGGCGGTGGCGCAGCCCGTGCTCAGCAGCAGCGAAATCCAGTGTCCCCTCATGGCTCGGACTCCTCGTCGAATGACCTCTGGCGACCTGGGACCAGCTCGCGCACGCGCTCCACGGCGGCGACCGGATCGCAGCGCCCATCCGTGTCTCGCGTGACCTGCGAGCGCAAGGCGTTCGTGTGTTCGATCCAGTGCTCCACCACCGCGGCGGGCGCGTCGTGTTCCGCGAGGGTCTCTTTCAGGAGCTGAAGGCGCCGCATGAACTGCCCGCCCATGATGGGGTGCGCCGCGTGCGCTTGGCGGATCGGACGCCCAGTGTACTTCACGTCCGCACCGAGGTGTTCGGCGGCGAACTCGTACTCTTTCTCCTCGAGGCGAGCCCGGTCCACGTTGCGAAAGAAGAACCCGATCATCACGTCGTTCGTCACGCGCTCGACGAAGCGCGCGATGATCTGGCGCAAGGCGGGCTCGCCGCCGAGCTGCTCGAAGAGGGATGGCTGATCCATCGGCCCTTAATCTGGCCGACTCGGCCCGGGTTGGCCAAGAGACCGTCCCCCGCTTTTCTTGTCAGGACCCGCCGGTCGCGCTAGGCCTCGGGCTCGAAGCCCACATTCGGGGGCTTTGTAGCCGCGATGCGCCCCCGTCTCCTCCGCCTCCTGCTGGTCGCCGCCCTCGGCGCCAGCGCCGCCGCCGCCACCAGCGCGGCTCAGCAGGCGCCCCCCGGGAGCGCGGCGTCGCCGGCGAGCGCCAAGTCGCAGAAGAAGCAGAGCAAGCCCAAGCGAGAGGCTCGGGTGACTGCGCCGCGGGAGCAGCCGCCGAGAGAGTCCAAGCCCAAGGTGTTCAAGGGCGTGTGTCGCGTGCAGAAGGCCAAGCCTTTTCTCAAGCGCGAGAGCTTCGTGGTCAAAGGTCAGCTGCAGGCGCTGCCGCATCAGCGCGCCGTGAAGTATCGCGTCGAGCACTACGGCCGGCTCGACGGCGTGCCCTTCGAGAAGCTCAACCCGAAGAACGCCTACGCCTACGCGAAGTCCGTGCGCTTCTTGGGGCTGCCCATCCAGGTGCACGAGAAGGTGGCGCCCGCGCTGTCTTGCGTGGAGACGCGCATTCGGAAGACGTGCAACGCGAAGGGTCGTCGCTATGTCCCGAAGGCCATCGGGGGCTTCCGACAGGCGAACACCTACCGCGGCGGCGAGGTGTCCAATCACCTGTTCGGCATCGCCATCGACATCGATCCCGAGCGCAACCCTTGCTGCGGCTGCGTGGATCCCTGGCCGAACCATCGGTACTGCAAGAAGGACGTGAAGAAGGTCGAAGAGAAGACCGAGCTCACCGCCTGCTGGATCGACGCCTTCGAGCGCTACGGCTTCTACTGGCTCGGCCGGGATACCCTCGAGGACACGATGCACTTCGAGTTCCTCGGGGATCCCGAGCGCATCATCCCCTGAGCCGCGAGCTTGGAAAATTCCGACGGCACGGCTAGCGACCTCGCGCGTCACGATCTCGGCCAGAACCCGGGGACCCTGCTGCTAGAGTCCCGGTATGAGGTCACTGCCTTGGGCGTGCGCAGCGTTGCTGCTCGCGTCCTGCAACTCAGCTTCCGATCCGGAGCGCCGGCCGATCCCGAGTCCGGGCTGGGGCGCCGGCAACGGGCAGATCGCGCGCGACGTTCCGGACGAAGGCGCGCCCATCGGCGCGCGCTCGTTCGTCGTGGGCGCCGACGGCCGAGTCCACATCTTGGATCAGGTGAGCGCGCGAGTGGTGCGGTTCGAAGGCAGCAGCGCCAAGGGCGCGGTGAAGCTGCCAGCGCGCCCGTTCGAAGATCTGGCGCTGCTCGAGGGCGGCGGCTACGCGCTGCTCGACCCCTTCGCGTCGCGGGCCGTGGTGTTCGTCGACGCGCAGGGTAGCGAGCAGTCCAAGATCGAGCTGTCGCCCCTGGGAGTCGAGCCCGGACGGGTGACTGCGCTCGACGCGGACGAGAGCGGCGTGTGGGTCGAGGTGGACGGGAGCTATCGTGTGCGCATCGGCGACGCGACCGGAGCCGTCGCTCCGCCCCAAGCCGAGCCCGGCACGGCGCGCGCGGGGCAGTGGCTGTACGAAGCGACGCGCAGCCCGGGCGGCCCGGTGACGGTGGCGCGGCGACCGGCTGCTGGAGGCCCGAAGGCGAACCTGGCGTCGGTCGCGCTCAGCAGCGCGCCCATCGACTTCCGCTTGCTCGCGAGCCAGCAGGCACCGGAGCTCTACCTCGCGGTGCGCTTCGGCGTGAGCACGGACGTGGGCGGCGCGGAGAGCATCACCCTCGTGGTGCTCCACGCCGAGACAGGCGCCGAGCTGAGGCGCCGGGAGCTCGGAGGCAGCAGCAGCGTCGAGGAGAGCTTCCGCTGGGTTCGCCTCTCGCCGAGCGGCTCGCTGCGCTGGCTCACGGTAGACGCCAAGGGCGTGCAGGTACGGGAGGTGGCGCCGTGACCGCCGCGCGACGCCGCCTAGGCTTCCTGCTCCTGCTCGCTCCGGCCTGCGGGGACCAGGGCGCCTCGCCTGACGAGAGCGCAGAGCTCCTGCGACAGCGCGTGGCCACGCCCTCGGCGCCGCTGTGTCAGATCAACGTCATCGGCAAGGGCACGAAGGACCTCGAGACGGACTACCTCCCCCGCGTGATCGCGTGCGAGGCGGCCGCGAGCGCCGGCATCGAGACGCTCAAGGCGCAAGCCATCGCGGCCCGGTCGGTGGCGTACTGGGAGGGTCTGGGCGACGGCTCCATCTGCGATGGACAGGCGTGTCAGGCGTACACCTGCAACCGCACCCCAGGGCCGCTGCACTACCAAGCGGTGGAAGCGACCCGCTATCAGTACTTGGCGTACGGCGGTCAGGTCACCTACGGCTTCTACGTCAACGGCAACCCGAACACGAGCGGGCCAGCGTGCGTCGGCAGCCCGGGCGGCTACAACGAGAACTACATCACCTACAACGACGGCAAGACGGGCGCCGCCGTGAAGATGACTACCCTCGGCTACGTCCCGAAGAACCTCAGCGTGTTCGGACAGAACCGGGGCTGCATGTCGCAGAATGGTTCAGTGTGTCTGGAGAACGGCGGCAAGAACTTCGTGGACATCCTGCGCTTCTACTACGGCGCGGACATCGAGATCGCGACCGCGAGCGGCGGCACGTGCGCGGGTGCTCCACCGGCTCAGCAGGTGCCTCCACCGTCACAGCAGGCGCCGCAGCTGCCGGACCCCACACCCGAGCCCCCGACATCCTCGACCTTGCAGCCCATGACGCGCGACGAGATCCTGGGGATCGCGCGGAGCGGCGTCGGCTACTCGTACTGGTACGGCGGGTCGTCATGGGATCCGAACGGCGTCTCGCACCCGGGCGTCTGCAACGCCGTGTGCGCAGAGCCCTCGTGTCACGCGGCGAGCCCCGGCGGGCCCGAGTGGGGCGCGGATTGCTCGGGCTTCGTGCAGCAGGTCTGGCAAGCGCCCGGACCGCGCCCGGTGACCGAGCGGATCGGCTCGTCCCAGCGCTACACCACCCACACGTTCCGCTACGAAGAGCGAGATTGGCTCAAGCTGGCGAGCCGCGACGAACTACAGCGCGGCGACGCGCTGGTATATCGCGGGCAGAGCGGCGGGCACATCGTGCTGTTCGAGCAGTGGATGGGCAACGGTCAGGCCCTGGTGTACGAGTGCGCCAACTGTCAGCTCGGCTGCGTCCACCGCGTACGCTCCATCGGAGCAGCCTACGTGCCCATCCGTCGCAAGCTCGTGAACGACGCCGCCGAGGAGGAGGATCCGATCGGCGAGCTCGAGGAGGTGTCCTGCAGCGAGTTCTCCGGCTGGGCGCGTGACCCGAACTACCCGAACGGGTCGATTCGGGTCGCGTTCACCATCGACAAACCGCTCGAACAGACGGATCCGTCCCTCGTGGTGGTCGCCAATCATCGCCGCTCGGAGCTGTGCCCGGAGGATCCCGAGTGTGCAATAGGCTTCATCGTCGCGCCCCCCAGCGAGCTGATGGATGGGTTGAGCCACCGGCTGTACGCCTACGCCTTCGACTCGGGCAAAGGTCAGCCCCGCCTGCTCGGCGGCGCTCCACGTACCATCCAGTGCGAGCCTCCCACGACGGGCACCTGCGAGCACAGCGTGTGTCAGACCGGCGCGCCGCTCGATCCCGAGTGTAGCCCGTGCGCTCACGCCATTTGCCTACAGCGGCCGAGCTGCTGCGGCGTAGCCTGGGACGACGCTTGCCTCACGGAGCTGGCGCTCTATCCCGGCAACGCCTGCGCCGCCGAGTGCGCGGGTGGTCCGAACAATTGTGCGCACTCGGAGTGCGCGACGGGCGGCGCGCTTCCCGCGACGTGTTCGTCGTGCGCCGAGGCAGTCTGCAAGCGCGACCCCTACTGCTGCGAGCACAGCTGGGACTACCTCTGTACGCTCGAGGCGGACGGCAACGCTTACTGCGGCTGCACGCTCTGAGCCACGCTCAGCGAGAGCCCAAGAGGCGCGCTCGAAGCTCGGTGTCTTCGGGGTCCTTCTCCGCCGCGCCCTTCCACACGCTGAGCGCCTCGGCCTTCTTCCCCGATTCGTGCAGCAGGTCCCCGAGCACGACGTGGTGGGTCGTGCGCGCGCCAGCGAGGGTGACGGCCTTGCGTGCCCACACCAGGGCGGCCGCTCGATGCCCCTGGGCCGCGAGCGCGCGCGAGATGCCCGCTGACGTCGGGGCGTCCGGGGCCAAGGTGTAGGCTCGACGAAAGAAGCGCTCCTCGTTGGCGTGATCCCGGCGTCGGGCGGCCTTGTCGGCCAAGCCCGCCTGCGCCCGCGCGACCGACAGGCGAGCAGGTTCATCGCTCGGCGCAACGCCGAATCCTCGCAAGAGCGGCTCCTTGGCCTGGGAGTATTCCCCGCTCAGGGCCAAGGCGTCGCCGAGCGCGAGCAGCGCCGAGCGATCGTCCGCGGCGCGTCGCACCGCGTCGCGGGCGGCGTTCACCGCGGCGGTCGAGTCGCGACGCAGGACCATGAGGCGACTCATCTCGACGTGAGTCTGCACGTTCTCCGCGTCGAAGCGAAGCGCGCGGCAGTAACAACGCTGGGTCTCGTCGAGATCACCGCGCATCAGCGCCTTGCGCGCCGCCCGCAGCTGCGCGTAGGCGGCGCCGGGATACGTGCCCACCGGCGGACCCAGATCGCCGAGCAGCTTGCCGCAATCCGGCGCAGTGACCAGCGCGTCGCCCGCCCCCGGCGCCTCCGCAGCTGGCAGCTCGGCGTTCGTGGCAGTCGCGGAGGGCGCTGGCTTCGCTTCGGGGGGTTTGGCCTCGGCCACCACCGGGGGAGCCTCGGCGCTCGCCGGGGGGGATGGCGCCGCTGGCCCCGCGGGGGGTTTGAGCACTGTCAGCCCGACCAACACGGACGCGATCACAGCGAGCGCACCGCCGGCCCCGAGCAGCAGAGGCCAGGGCAGCCCCTTCTTGCGAGCGGCCGGCGGCGCCTCCAGGGTGGCCATCGATGGCGCGGCTTCGCGTGCCGCGGCGCGACGGGGCGCGGGCACGCTCGGCGCGATGGGGGGAGGCTCGGCGTCGGCCTGGTTGAGGGCGACGTCCACGGTGGCCATGACGTTGGCGGTGGCGGGTTGCTCGACGGGCGTGATGTTCACGCGGCCCGAAGACAGCACGAGCAGACCAGCCAGCGCGGTGACACCCTCGAGCACCCGCGTGGACTCGTCCAGGGTGTGAGCGACCGCACCCACCACCAGCCCCTGGGCCAGATCGATCTGGACCTGCAGCCGCGGGTTGCTCACGGTGACGCGTAGCGCGCGAGTGGTGGAGGCCAGCGCGCGCAAGAGGCGCGCGGGCCCCATGATCTCCAGGCGTGTATCGAACTGTACGCCCGCGTCTGCGCGCTGGCGCGCAGACTGCTCGGGCTCCGCGAGGGTGGCCAGGGTGCCAAGGATGCGCTCGACCGCGGGCACCGATGACTCCTCGGTCCACACCTCGTTCCAGCGCACGACGAGTAAGGAGGACCAGCGCAAGCGCGAATCGCGCCGGAGCTTGCGCATCAGCTCGTAGCCCACGCCGCGCGCTTGCTGCTCGCCGATCAGGAGAATCGCCGGGTCGAGCTGGCGCAAGCGCGTGAAACGCGTGGACGCGGGATCGAGATCCGTGACCACCACCGTCACGCCGCGCTCCCGCAGCTCCTGCGTCACCGCGTCGGCGCGCGCGGTGTCGTCGTCTGCCAGTAGGATCCGAAGCCCGGCGATGTCCTCCTCGCCGGCGCGGGGAACGTTGAGATCTGCGCCCAGGAGCTGGACGGTGCCGCCCGCGCGTTCGTCGAACTCGTAGCGCAAGGGCTCGGCCATCACCACCTGCCCGCGCACCCGCTCGACGAAGTCTTCGATGGCATCCGAGAGCGGCCGGCCGGCGCCGAGCACGAGCCGCACGGCTTCTTCATCCGGACCGCTGCGGGTGTGAACGCTCAGGATGCCCGTGCGAAGCTCCTTGGTGAGCGCCTCGACCAGCTCCGACAGCGTGGCTTCGCCCACGTCTCCGAGGGTGGAGCCGCCGCGGTCGGGGATCTCGCGAGCGAGCGACGCGATGCGCTCCGCGATACCGTCCATGCTGGCGCTCTTGGGGATCACTGCGGCGGCGCCATGACGAAACGCGCGCAGGCGCGCCTCGAGGGCGGCGTCGTCCGTGAGCAGCACGACGGGCACCACCGAGCTGTGGGGTGAGCTCGCTAGCCGCGCGAGCACCGCGGTTCCACCTTCGCGCGCCACGTCACCAGCGAGCACGACGAGGTCCGGAGCGGTGATCACGACAGCGCTGGCCACGTCGTCCACGGCGCAGGTCTCGACATACACACGATGACGCGCGAGCGCAGGCTCGAGCCCGTCGAGGAAGGCCTGCGTCGCTCCGACCACCAAGACGGCGGGCTCTTGGGACGAACGTTGATTGCGCGGCACCACCGACACCGGCCGCAGGGACGGCGGCCGGCGGGTCGGAGGCGCGGGGGCCGGTCGGGCCGTATCGGCCGCCGCGGGCGCGAATCCGCCGAGCGCGCCCTGTGGACGAAACGGCTTCGGGGGCTCGAGCGGAGTGTCGAACAGGCTCTCGAGCACGCCCGATTCGAGCGCCGAAGGGCGCACGGTCTCCGCGTCCGGCCGCAGCGCACGCGGCGTGGGCGGCGGGGGCAATAGCCCGCTGGGCCGGTCCTCGCCCGCTGCCATTACGACATTGTTACGTGGTTTTACGCCGCGGGCTAGTTCGTGGATCGGGTGCGCGTACGTTCAGTCCGTCACGCGGCCTTGCCGTGGCACTTCTTGAACTTCTTGCCACTGCCGCAGTGGCAGGGGTCGTTGCGACCGACCTTGGGCCCCTCCCGCGTCACCGGCGGTCCGGCGATCTGCTCGCCCTCGGCGAAGAGCCAGCGGCCCCCGTGCTTCTCGAAGCGCGCACGCTCCCGGTGGTCCACCGTCACGTTCTTGATCTTGTAGCGGGCGATGAACTCCACCATCCCCGCCTCGTCCGTGGGCCCGCCGGCCTCGGTCGCCACGATCTCGAGCCCGAGCCACTGGCTCTGCTTGGCCCACAGCTCCGTGCTCTCCCGGTCCACGTCCTTCGCGGCCTCGGGGGTGTGCGTCGAGAGTACGAAGTCCACCTCACCCAGGGCATAGGCCGTGTACCGGGCGCGCATCAGCGCCTCGGCGGTCTCCGCCGGCCTCTCGCCGGCGATGATGGGTTGGCAGTGGGTCTCGGTGGACTCGCCTATTCCGCAGACACAAGGCACGATGAGGCTCCTTCGCGTGGGCCGATGAGTTGGGGCCCGCTTCTGCCATCGAACCCGACGGAGGACAAGACCGGGGCGACTCCCGCGCGCTCAGCGGCTCGGCGGAGCGGAAGCGCTGCTCGAGTCCGCTCCTCGCTGGAGCGCCTCCAGGAGTTTGCCGTAGATCCCGCCGAACGCACCGTTGGACAGCAGCGCGACGACGTCCCCCGGCTTCGCGCTCGCGACGACCGCAGCGATCACCGAGTCGATGGAGCGGTGGGCGTGCGCGGGCTTCTGCTGCGCGGCGAGCGCGCCCACGACGCGCTCGGTGTCCAGGCGCTCGTCCGCCGCGAGACCCTCGCGACCGAGCGGCGCCAGATGCACTTCATCGGCGGCGCCCCAGCACTGCTCGTACGCGTGCTGGTGAAGGTTGCGGCAGGCGGTGGCGCTGCGGGGCTCGAACACCGCCAGCAGCCGCCCCTCGGGATGCCGCTGGCGAAGCGCACGCAGGGTCTCGTCCACCGCGGTGGGGTGGTGCGCAAAGTCGTCATAGACCGCGATACCGCGGGGCTCGCCGATGAGGTCCTGCCGGCGACGCACGCCCGCGAACTGCACCAGCGCGGGACCGAGCGCATCGAGCCTCGCGCCGTAGCCCTGCGCGACGGCGCCAACCGCCGCTAGCGCGTTCTTCAGGTTGTGGCGCCCCGGCGCGCGCAGCGCGAAGCGGCCACAGGCGACGCCACCCGCGTACAAGTCGAAGGTGGTCTCCCGCGCGCCGAGCTCCGCTGGGGCAGCGAGCCAGTGCGGCGGCATGCCGAAGGTCTCCTCGCCCTCGAGCGCGTACCACGCGACGGTGCAGCGCGCGGAGCGATTCACGCACTCGACCACACGCTTGTCCGCGGCGTTGGCGACGACGAGCCCATCTTCCGGAAGCTTGGCGACGAAGCGGTCGAAGGCCTCGAGATAGCTCTCGAGCGTAGGGTAGATGTCGATGTGGTCGTGCTCGATGCTGGTCAGGATCGCGACCTCCGCGCGATAGTGCAGGAACTTCGCCGTCTTCTCGAAGTAGGCCGTGTCGTACTCGTCCCCTTCGATCACGAAGGGCGCGCTCCTGAGGCGCCCCTCGGTGTCGAGGCGACGCGGCCGCGTCGGGGCGGCACGAAAGCTCGTGTCGAAGTTCTTCGGCAGTCCGCCGATCAGGAATCCCGGTTGCCGGCCCGCAGACTCGAGCAGCCACGCCGCCATCGCGCTGGTGGTCGTCTTGCCGTGGGTGCCCGCGACTACCAGCGGCGAGGTGCCTGGAAATACGAGCCGGTCGAGGGCCCCGGCGATGTGCGTGACGTCGAGTCCACGCGCGAAGGCGGCCACGGCCTCCGGGTTGTCCCGCCGGCAAACGTTGCCCACCACGACCAACTCTGGAGCGGGCTCCAGGTGCGCCGCGTCGAAGCCCGACAGACAACGCACACCCCAGGACGCGAGGGCAGGCCCCATCGGCGGATCGAACGCCACGTCGCTGCCGGACACGTCGTGTCCGAGGCTCTGGAGCAGGCCCGCGAGGGCGCCCATGCCCGTGCCTGCGACGGCGACGACGTGGATCTTCATGACGGGCTCACATTCGGTCCGGCGCGACGATGCCCAGCAGCCCGAGGCCCGCGGACAGGGTGCGGGCGGTCAGGTCCGTGAGCACGAGCCGCGAGTCCCGCTCGGCAGGGCTGTTCGCCTTGAGCACCGGGCAGCTCTGGAAGAACGTGGAGAAGGTGGTGGCGAGGGCGAACAAGTAGCCGCACAGCCTGTGGGGCTCGAGGCTGTCCTCGACCGCGGCGACGACGCTCGGGAAGGACAGGAGGGCGAGCGCGAGCGCCCTCTCCTCCGGCGTCTCGATGTGCGCCGCCGAGGCGCTGGGCAGCTCGACCTCCGCCTTGCGCAAGATCGAGCGACAGCGCGCGTGGGCGTACTGCAGATACGGCGCTGTGTTGCCCTCGAACGCGAGCATCCGATCGTAGTCGAACACGTAGTCCTTGATGCGATCGCTCGACAGATCCGCGTACTTCACGGCCCCGATCCCGACGATGCGCGCGATCTGCGCCTGCTCGTCCTCCGACAGCTCGGGGTTCTTCTCGTGGACGACGCTCTTGGCGCGTCGCACCGCGTCGTCGAGCAGGTCCACCAGGCGCACCACCTCGCCATCCCGAGTCTTGAACATCTTGCCATCCGCGCCCAGCACCGAGCCGAACGCGACATGCTCGGCGCGCGCCGGCGGAGCGAGCCAGCCGGCGAGGGCCGCGGCGGAGAACACCATCTGCAGGTGCTGGCTCTGAGGTGAGCCGAGGACGTAGATGAGACGCGTGCCCCCGAGCTCGACCGTGCGGTAGCGCACCGCGGCCAGATCGGTGGTCGCGTAGCCGTAGCCCCCGTCCTTCTTGCGGATGATGAGCGGGAGGGGCTTGTCGTCTCGCCCCTTGAACCCCGGCGGAAAGACGCACATGGCGCCGTCGTCCTCGACCGCGAGCCCCTGCTCCGTCAGCGCGGCGACGACGCCGGCGAGGCGGGGGTTGTAGATGCTCTCGCCCGCATTGTGCTCGCCTCGCAGCCCCACGCCGAGCAGCGCGTAGATGCGCTCGAAGTAGGCCTGCGAGGCCTGCACCAACTGCTGCCACATCTGCAGCGTGCCCGGGTCGCCGGACTGTAGGAGGACCACGCGCTGGCGGCTGCGCTCCGCGAACTGGGGATCCGAGTCGAACTTCGCGCGGGCCGCCCTGTAGAACGCGTTCAGATCCGAGACCGAGTGCTCCGCTGCCTCGGCGCCCCCGTCGAGGAGATGCTCGATCAGCATGCCGAAGGGTGTGCCCCAGTCCCCGAAGTGATTCTGTCGGATGACCCGGTGACCACGCGCTTCGAGCACACGCGCGATCGCGTCGCCGATGATCGTACTGCGCAAGTGCCCGACGTGCATCTCCTTGGCGACGTTGGGTGACGAGTAGTCGATCACGACGACGTCGGGGTTCGCCGTCGGCTCGAGTCCAAGGTTTCCGCTCTCGGCGACGTCGCGCACCGCACCCGAGAGGAACTCGTTCGAGAGCACGACGTTGATGAAGCCCGGCCCGGCGATCTCCGCGCTCGCGATCGCACCGCCGAGCGGCAGGCCGGCCAGGATCTGCTCAGCGACCTGCCGGGGCGGGCGCTCGAGCACCTTCGCCAGACCGAGCGCCGCGTTGACCTGGTAGTCGGCGAACTGCGAGGGTCTGAGCAGGGGGTCGACCGCGCCCTGCTCGGGGCCGAACGCGGCCACGATCGCGTCGCGGAAGAGTCGCTCCAGGGTGAGGCTCGGATCGGCCATGGGTGGCGAACGCTGTCGGCAGATCGCCCGGGAGTCAACGGCCAGCGCGCTCAGTCGTCCGGCACCAGCACGACCTTGCCCACGTTCTTGCCGTACTCGAGGTCCGCGTGCGCCTCGCTCACTCGAGAGAAGGGGTACGTCGCGCTGATCAGCGGAGCGATCTTGCCCGCCTCGTATAGCGCCATGAGCTCGGCCATCTCGCCGGTCAGCATCGGAAGCTCGCCGAACAGGTGCCCCATGTTCACTCCGGCCACCGCGCGGTTGTCGTTCATCAGCTTCATGGGGCTGAAGCGCGGCACGCGGGCGACGGTGCCGAGCACGTGGAAGAGCCGGCGCTTGCCGCCGGTGTTCACGTTGGCCATGCCGAACGCGATGAGCATGCCCGCGGGCGCGAGCAGCGAGTAGCCCTTCTTCCAGTCTGCGCCGCCGAGGGGATCGAGCACGACGTCCACGCCGCGCCCAGAGGTGAGCCGACGCACTTCGTCGGCGTAGTCCAGGCTGCGATAGTCGATGGGGTGATGGCAGCCATGCTCACGGACCGCGTCGTGCTTCTTCGCGCTCGCGGTGCCGTAGGTGACGACGCCAGGCACGGTGCGACACAGCTGGAGCGCCGCGGTGCCCACGCCCCCGGCGGCCATGTGCACGAGCACGTGCTCCCCGCCGCGGATGCGCGCGATGCGAAACAGCATGTGATATGCGGTCAGATAGACGACGGGCAGCGCCGCCGCGGTCACGAAGTCCATCGCCGCTGGCATGCGGAACGCCTGGTCCGCGGGCACGGTGACGACGTCCGCATGCGCCCCGAACTGCTTCATGTACAAGACGCGATCGCCGACCGAGAAGCCCGTGACGCCGCTCCCGAGTTCGTCGATCTCGCCCGCGCCTTCGTAGCCCACGATGCAGGGCGGCTTGGGCGCGTCCGGGTAGAGCCCCTGACGCGCCATCACCTCGGCGAAGTTGAGCCCCACGGCCTTCACGCGAATGCGCACCTCGCCAGGCCCAGCCGCCGGATCCGGCGTGGTGCGAACCTCGAGCACGTTCGGCCCGCCGTGGCGAGCGATCCATATGGCCTTCATCCCTTACCTCCAGCGCCTGCCTAGTGAAGGCGAGCCTCGATGTCGACTGCTCAAGAGCTGTCGAAGATTCGACAGCTCTTTCATTCTGTCGCCGGGGAGGCACGCGCCTCCCCGCCCCAACGAAGTGAATTCGTTGGGGCCCCACCCCACGCGGGCCGGCTTCGCCAGCATGAACTGGGTCAATTCTTGACAGACCTTCATCTCGTGAGTCTCTCGGAGGGTCTATACTCCGCGCGCTCCGTGCCCAGGTGACGAAGGAGCCAACGACGGCGCTGTGCGCGAGCGACGCGGTCGACGAGCGCCTCCAGTCGCGGGCTCCGTCGGCGCGCGGTCTCCAGGGCGAACAGCGGTGGGAACACGAGCAGCGGGTACAGCGTCCACAGCCCGGCCGGCGGGAGCCCATTTCTGGCGTAGAGCCACGGCGGCAGGAACAAGCGCGTCGTGGCGCGGTGCAGTCGATGCTCGAGCACCCGGCGCACCTTCTCGGCCAGCGAGGGCGTCGGCTCCGGCTCGAACGCGGCGACGTAGGACTGGCACAGGCGGCGGCCGTCTTCGCCCGCGCGCCCGGCGCCCTTCACCGCGGTGACATAGCTGAGCTGCACCGCCTCGCGCAGCGTCTCGGGGTACCAACGGGGGCGCACGCCCATCAGATGCCCCACGTAGCGCCAGTAGTGCATCAACGCCTCGATCTCTCGGCGGCTCGTGCGGAAGCCGAGCGCATGGAGCGCCACCCCCGGCGCGAAGCTGCCGCCCATCAACGTGAGCAGTGCGTCGGCCTGACTGATCGGTACGCCCCACGCCTCGAGATCCCACTCGGGGTGCGCGAGCAGCCGGCGACGCACGAAGACGTGCATGATGCGCACCCGCAGCGCGCTCGCGCGACCCGGCGCGCCCGGGAGCAGACCGCCCGGTTCCGATACGGCAATCCAAAAGGCAGCCGTCTCCAGGAAGCGGCGCTTGGTGGACTGGCCCACGTAGCCACCGCTGAGCACCAGCGGTTTGGCCACGGAGGACTCGGAGTAGCCCGCCAGGGTGATGGCGCCGGCGAAGTCGAACACCGTCGTGCCGTAGCGACGAAACACGCGCGCTCCGAGCTCGACCTGCTCGGCGTCGAGCCACTCGGGCGCGCGCTCGATGTCCCGGAACAGGAGGCGAAGCGACTCCGGCGCGTCGTCCATGGCGTCGATGCCCACCGCGAGCGCGCGGTCGAGCAGCTCGCGGCCTCGCGCGCTGCTCTGCGCGAGGTACACCTCGTCGACGAACGCCTCCGCGAGGGGGTCGGCGTCGTAGTACATGGCCGCGAGGGTGCGCACGAGCTCGTCCGGGGGTGCGGGGTCGAAGCCGAGCAGCGCTCGCAGGCCCGAGCGAAGGGCTCGCGCCCAGGGCCGGTCGCGGTTCCGCCAGTACAGGAACTCACGGGGCCGATGGGACCCGCTCCAGCTGGGTTCGGGGGAGACGTCCATCGAGCCGCCGGAGCTTATCCGGAAGGTGCGGCCGAGCCAGGGCGCAAAATGCAGAGGTCACCGGTCGTGTAAGGCGGCTCTCCAAGCAGGGAATTTCCGGCGGGGCCCTCGGGAGGGGTCGATTCGGCCTATTCCCTGGAGTCGGGAGGTCGTTGCCCTTACGGTGTCGCCGTGAAGAAGCAAGACCGCGACGACTCGGCCGACGTCGAGCGCGAAGACGACGACACTTCCCAGGACAGCTCCGACGACGACGCGAACGAACGCGACGACGACGACGACGACGACGACGACGACGACGACGACGACGACGACGAGAAGGCGTCGAGCGAGATCGACGCGAAGACCGCCGCCAAAGGCGACGCGAAGGCGTCGGGCAAGAGCGACGCGAAGGCGTCGGGCAAGAGCGACGCGAAGGCGTCGGGCAAGAGCGACGCGAAGTCACCCGCAAAGTCGGAGACCAAGAGCAAGCCCTCGCGCCCCGAGCGCGACCGAGGCGCGCCGGCTCGCACCGTAGCGGCCAGCTCGGCAACCTCGCCGATGTCTCGCCTGGTCCTGCTCGGCGTGGTGGGCCTCGCCCTCGGAGTCGCCGGAGGATGGTTCTTGCGAGACGCGAAGGCGAAGGGTCGCATGCCCTTCGCGCAGCCCGCGACCGCCGGCAGCGCCGTGAGCGCCGAGTGCAACACCTGGCAGGAGAAGATCTGCGCCGAGTCAGGCGAGACGTCCGCGAGCTGCACTCAGGTGAAGACCGCAGCGGAGGTCATGCCCAGCGCGGCGTGCGGCGTGGCCCTGGAAGACGTCCCCGGCACGGTGGCGCGACTGAAGCAAGCCCGGGAGGTGTGCGACGGCTTGGTCACCAAGCTGTGCGGCGATCTCGGCGCAGAGACGCCCACCTGCGGCCTGGTGAAGCAAAAGACCGAGTCGCTCACACCCGAGAACTGTCGCTCGATGGAGGCGAACTACCCGGCGGTGATCGGCCAGCTGCGCATGATGGAGCAGCAGGGCGGCATGATGGGCGGGGGTCGACCTGGCATGGGCGGGCCTCCAGGGGGAGGCATGCGCCCGATGCCCGCGCCGCCGCCGGGAGAGCCGCCTCCTGGTGGGGCGCTACCGCCGGGGCACCCGTGACGCCCCGCACCTGGCCGGCGCCGGCAGTGCTCGTGCTGCTGGGACTTCTGGCGTGCAAGGGTGGCGCGGACGACACGGCACCAGTGGCCAGCGCAACGCCACCGACGACCGACCCGGCGCCGAGCGCGGCGCCGAGCAGCGCCGAGCCAGAGGTCGAGGCAAGCGAGCTCGAGTCCATCGCCAAGCAGATCGTTCCCCGGGGCATCCCGACGGAGCGGAGCAAGCCGCCCACGGTGGCAGAGCTCCGAGATCTCCGTGCGCCACTCGGGCCCCCTGGGCTGCGAGACGAAACGGGTGCGCGAGTGGCTGCGCGTGAGCTGCCGAACCACGGGCAGCTCTCCGCCGCAGATCCAGGCAGTGACCCTGGTGCAGCCCAAGAAGAACGCCGAGTTCTTCACCTATGACGCCAAGGGGGTGTCGAGCGTCGTGCTCCCGCTGCGCGAAGGGCTGGACGCGAAGATCGCCTTCGACTGGACGGAGCGAGGCCGACGCACCCTCACGGCGACTTGGCCCAAAGGCGCACCCGCGCCGGGTATCACGTTCGATGCCGGCGCGGGTGCGGGCGGCGCCGCCGCGCCGTCCCAGGGTAGCAAGCCCAAGTGCTCGGACGTGTGCAAGTCGGACCGCGGATTCCCGTCCGCCTGCGAGGCGTCGCCCTGCCCCAAGGGCTACCGGTGTCTGGACAATCACATCTGCGTTTGCACGATTCCCTGCCAGGACTGAACCGCACCACGAGCGCGACGCCGCGAGCCTCTCGAGGAGAAGCTCGCGGCGCCGTGCGCGAGAGGGGCGCCGTCAGCAGAGGGTGTGCACCACGTAGGTCACGCTCTTGTTCACCGGGGTAGTGCCGTCGGTGACGGTGACCGTCACGAGGTGCTGCACCGAGTTGCACACGCCCGGCAGGTTCGCCAGGATGCTCTTGCCGGTGCCCAGGTTCAGCGTCACGGGTGAGCCCCCGTCCGAGTAGGTCGTCTTCCACGTGAAGGCAGAGTCCGGCAGCACCGGGCCGTCCGGATCCGTCGCCGTCGTGCTCAGGTTCACCTGCTTGACCCACTTGCCGCCCACGAGCACATCCGCGTAGCCGAGGTTGGTGCCGCTGGCGGGGCTGATGACGCCGATCACCGGCGGCAAGTTCGCGGGGTTACTCAGCACCTGCACCACGCGGCTGGCGTCGTGAGTGTGGGTGCCGTCGCTCACTCGGAAGGTCAGCGTGTGGTAGCCCACGGACAGTGAGCTCGGCGCGATGTCCCGAGCGTGTCCCGTGCCGAGCGGCGTGCCGTTCAACAGCCAAGTCACCTGAGAGTTGGCGAGCGTCGTGCCGGCCTCGTTTTGATCGTAGCTCTGCCCCAAGAGCGAGATGGCCTGACTGACGTAGAACTGCGACCCGACCGCGGGCGCGAGGATGGTCGCTACCGGCGCGGTGTTCGTGAGCGTCAGGGACGAGGTCGCCGTGTGGGTGAGCCCGGCGGCGGTGACCGTCGCGGTGATGACGTGGGTACCGAAGGACAGGAGGCCGGTGTAGGTGGCCTCGGCTCCCGTGCCGAGCGGACCGTCGAGGTTGCTGCTCCAGGTCACGCTCGCGCTGCCGGAGGGGACCTCCAGATCAGCGATGAACTTCATCGGCGCGGCGAGCCGTGGCGCGCTGGTCCCGTCGATGGGCTGCAGGATGCGGAGAAAGGGAGGCGCGTCCCCGCCGACGGCTTGGCGCACCGCCCCGTAGGCGTTCACCCAGCGATGAACCTGGCTCGAGTTGCCCACGTGCGCGCTCGACAGCAGCACCGACTCGATGCCCCCGGCCGAGAGGCCCGGGTTGGCGGCCTTGATCAGCGCCGCTACGCCCGCGACGAACGGCGCCGACGCGCTCGTCCCCGAGAAGATCGTCGCCTGGTTGGTGGTCGGGTCGGCCGGGTCGGGGCCCACCCACAGCTCGAAGGGAGCGTAGATGTCGATCGCGCCCGCGGCGCGCTTCGAGGCGCGCGTGGAGCCGCCGGAGAGGGTCGGCGCGCTCCAGTTCATGCCACCGACGCAGATGGTCCCCGTCATCTCGCAGGGCAGCGTGAAATCCCCGGAGTCCAGGTCCCGAGCGGGGTTGTTGCCGGCGCTCGAGACGAGCAGGACGTTGGCTGCTCGCAGCGACGCTCCCAAGCGATGAGGCAGCACGCACACGCCATTCTCTCCCAGGAAGAACCCGGAGACGTCGCACACCCATTGGTCGATGGTGGTGCTGGCGCTGATGCTGACGATGGGGGCGGACGCGACGCCGGCGATGAGGCCGAAGGTGTACTCCAAGAAATCGAAGAAGTTCTCGCGCGGTGACTGCAGCAGGAACGGACGCGCGACGGGACCTCCGGACCCTGCTGCGCCGAACTCGTTGTCGGGCACCCCAGCAACCGTGCGTGCAGCGCCGGTTCCGTGCCAAGGGCAAGCGCAGGTACCGTTGCAGCACATCCCCCCATTCGGCTGATCCCAGCTGGTGCCGCCCACCAGCACCGTGTCCGCGGGCAGGTCGTTGTTGCGAAACCCCGCGTCCAGGATCAAGACAGGGACTCGCGCCGTGTGTTTGCCGTGAGCCTCGAGCACCCGCCACGCTTCGGCGACGCCGATGTCCAGCGCGCCGCCGCGTCGCATGTAGGGCCACTCGAAGGCGTTCGGCGTGTAGTCCGCGGCGTGAGCGCCGGACGCGGCCGGAGCGTCTGCAGTGCTGCGATCCGCGATGCCGTCCTTCTGCCACACGAAGTTGGGGAACACGGCCAGCCCAGCCTTCGACTCGGACGCGAACACGGCCAGCGTCGCGACAGCGGCCTCGCTCGAGGCCGTGACCTTGCTGGGCGTACCCTGCACGTCCGCGAGCACACTCTCGAGCTCGCCCGCCGTAGCCTTGGCGGGGTTCACGCGCACGGCGTGATAGACCACGCCTGACGTGTCGCCCGCGGACGCGAGGTCGTAGCTGCCCAACACCGTCGCACCGCGGCGCGCAACGAAGGCCTCGAGCTGGCCCGGCGACGCGGTGGCGACCAGGAGTTCGTTCTCGATCAGCTGCATGGTGTTGCCTGCGCTGGTGATCACCGTGGCGACGCGTCGCGCGGGGCCGCCCGCGTCGAACGCCGGCAGCACCCCGTCGTCGACTCCAATCGACGGATCGACCTCGACTCTCGCGCTGCCGCCAGCGCTACCACCGCTGCCTCCGGCCGCTGCGCCGCCGCCCGCGCCGTCGTCCTTCTCGCCGAGTGTCACCGTGCAGCTCGCGGTGAGGGCCACGAGCAAAGAAGTCACAAGTCCTAGTCGAATCGATCGCATCTATTGCCTCCTCGAGTGTCTGTTGGGGCACGGGTCAGCGTGGTGACGGAGCGACGGGGCTGCTTGAGCGGAGGCTGAAGATTCCCTCAGCGCCACCTGAAGTCTGGCCGCACTGGCCGCCTGGCCGGTTCGCAGCTGGGCTGGCCGCGTGATACTGCTGCCGCTCCGATGAGCCAGATTCCGAGCCCTTTGCTGCTCCGGTTCGGCGAGTTCGAGCTCGACGAGGGCACCTTCGAGCTACGCCGAGGCGGCGCTGCGCTCGCCGTGCAGCCCAAAGTGCTGGATCTGATCGTCTACTTGGCCCGCCATCGGGATCGGGTGGTCACCAAGGACGAGCTCCTGCGGGAGCTGTGGAGCGGAGTGGCCGTGTCCGAGGCATCCCTCAGTCAGGCTGTCAGCGCCGCGCGCCGCGCGCTCGGTGACAGCTCGACAGAGCCGGCGGTCCTGCGCACGGTGCGCGGCAAGGGGTTCCGCTTCGTCGCGGCGGCCGAGCCGGTGGCGTCCATCTCGCTCACCGAGACGCTGCTCGACACCGAGCGACAGACCCAGGCACGCGCAGCGCTCGGCTCTCTGTTCTCGATACCAGTGCCCGAGAGCGAGGTACCAAGCACGGACGTGGAC
This sequence comes from Polyangiaceae bacterium, assembly GCA_019637295.1. Taxonomy (GTDB): domain Bacteria; phylum Myxococcota_A; class Polyangia; order Polyangiales; family Polyangiaceae; genus JACKEA01. The sequence goes on along the minus strand of JAHBVX010000001.1, from coordinate 669,623 downwards.
AGCTCGCGCGGCGGCGCGATGAACGCGACGCTTCCGCATCTCTTCGTCATCCTCCGCGCCGATGCGCCGCGGGATCTGGGCGCAGCGGTGAGCCTGGTCGGGGTTCGTGCGGTTCACATCGGACGAGGCACCGAGCGTCGCGTGACGCACGCCCCGGACGGCAAGGCAGGTCAGGTGCTGCTCACGTTGCCCGGAGACGCGCTCTCGCGCCGGCATGCACGCCTGGTGCTCGACGGAGAGCGCTGGACGGTGGAGGATCTGGGCTCCAGCAACGGCACCTGGCTCGACGGCAAACGCGTTCAGGGACGACAGGCCCTCGCCATGGGAGACGTGCTCGAGGTCGGGCACACCCTGCTCACGCTGGGTACTCACCAGCGGATCACCGGGCTCGACCCGGAGGTCGACGCGCGGGCGGAGCCGGCCTCGCTGTTGGGGAGCGTACTGCCCGAACTGCGCGCCCTGGAGCGGGACTTGCTGCGCGTCGCGGGCTCGGCTCAGGACGTCTGGATCGAGGGTGAAGCCGGTGTTGGCAAGTCCGCGCTCGCCCGAGAACTGCACGGCATCTCGGGTCGACCTGGGCCGCTGGTCGTCCTGCGCGCCACGGACACCGATGTCGTCGAACTGGAGCGCGAGGTCGCCCGCGCTCGCGGCGGAGCGTTGCTCCTCGAGACCGTGGACGAACTACTACCGGAGCACCGCGCCCGCCTCGCAGCGCTGCTCCTCGTTGTGCCAGAGGTGCGCGTGCTGGCGACCTCGCGCGCGTCCTACGCGCACTGCTACGCGGCTCAGGGTGCACCCGAGTTGCTGCAGCGCTTCGGTGGGTTTCGTTGCTCGCTACCACCGCTCAGACACCGCTTGGCCGACCTCGGGACTTTGTTGGTGCGCGTGCTCGGGCGACAGTCCGCCGGCGACGTCACGCTGGACGCCGCCGCGGCGCTAGCGCTCGCGCGTCACACCTGGCCCGGGAATCTGCCTGAGCTCGAGGCCTGCGTCCGAGCCGCGCGCGAGCTGGCGGGTGCTCCCCGGCTCGAGTTGTCCCATCTCCCACCGGCGCTGCGCGGCCTCGGCTGAACGGCGCTCGAGTCCTTTTCATTTCGAGGGGCCGGCGCTACGGTCCGCCCCTTCGAGCCACGGCATGAAGATCGTCGACAAACTCTCGAGCCCCGAGCCCTCCTTCTCGTTCGAGTTCTTCCCGCCCAGGGACGAGGCGGGTCGCGACACCCTGTTCGAGACGGTCGCGCATCTGAAGCCCTACCGGCCGACTTTCGTCTCCGTGACCTACGGCGCGGGCGGCGGCACGCGCAAGCTCACCGTCGATCTCGTGTGCCGCATCCAGCGCGAGACGGGCATCGAGAGCATGGCGCACCTGACGTGCGTCGGCGCCACCCGCGAGGACATCGCTCAGGTACTCGACCAGCTGCGCGACGGGGGGATCGACAACGTCCTGGCGCTGCGCGGGGATCCGCCCAAGAACGTGGACCACTTCGTCGTCACCGAGGGTGGCTTCAGCCACGCCAGCGAGCTGGTGCAGTTCATCCACGAGCGCTACCGATTCACCGTCGCCGCCGCCTGCTACCCCGAGAAGCACCCTGAAGCGCCGGACGCCGCGACGGATCTCGCCAACCTCAAGCGCAAGGTCGAAGCGGGCGCGGAGTTCTTGGTCAGCCAGCTCTTCTTCGACGAGCACGACTTCTTCGACTTCGTCGCGCGCGCGCGAGGCGTCGGCATCACCTGCCCGATCATCGCGGGCATCATGCCGGTTACGAACCTCAAGCAAATCAAGCGTTTCACGGCGATGTGCGGCGCACGGATCCCGGAGGCGCTCTTGCATCGCCTCGAGAGCTGTGACGGCGACGCCGAGACGGTCAAGCAGATCGGTGTGGAGCACGCCATCCGTCAGTGCCGCGCGCTGCTCGACGGGGGCGCCGCCGGCATCCACTTCTATACGCTCAACCGCTCGCCCGCCACGGTGCAGATCCTGGAAGCCCTGCGCTGAAGGGCTGTCAGGAATCGACCCAGTTCGCGCCGTGGGGCTCCGCCCCGACGAATTCGCTTCGGCGGGGCGGGGAGGCGCGTGCCTCCCCGGTGAAAGAATGAAAGAGCTGTCGGTAATTCGACAGCTCTCGAGGCCGCGAAAATTCCGAGGGCCGCGCCGGCCCAGAAATTTCTGATTGCAGGCGCGCCGCGGCGGACGGAGCGTCCCGCGCCATGCACACCGGACAGCTCGGCGGACGAATCGGCCCGATGATGGACCCTGCCACTCGGCAGCAGGTGACTGGCGCGCTCGCGGGCACCTTCACCTTCCAGTGCGCGGGGGACCCGAGCGGGGTGCTCCCGCAGCTCCAAGGACGGCTACTGCAGACCGTGAGCCGGCTGCTGGACCAGAAGCTGTCGTCACAACAGGTCGCGGTGCAGACGATGCCCGGGAGCTTGCCCTACTACTCCCAGGAGATCATCGCGCAGTGCAACACCCAGGACCTGGGCGTTACGATCACTGGCCTTCAGCTGCAACTGTCCATGGACTCGCCGCCGCCGCCGCAGGCGTACGGGGGGCCGATGCCCGCGGATCCGATGAGCGCGATGAAGAACGCCTTCGCGCAGCAGGCTCAGGAGCGACTGGATCCGAGCAACTACGAAGTGCGCGCGAAGATGAACATCGGCGGCTTCAAGGTGAACGCCAGCACCGATGGCGGCCTGGACATGGACAGCCTGGGCGAGCAGGCCAAGGACAAGGTCAAGAGCAAGCTGGTGTGGTGGGCCATAGGCTGCGGCGCGATCCTGTTCGTGGTCGCCATCATCGCGGCCATCATCATCTACGTCGTGTACGTGGTGGGTACCGGAAGTGGCGCGACCGGCACGGCCAAGGCGGGAGCCTGGGATGGGACGAGCACCTTCACCTGCAAGGGCAACGACAAAGTCTCGCTGGAGAAGGTGACCGCGACGATCGCGAGCGGTTCTGCCATCGTCGCCGAGGCCAACTGCCAGCTCACGCTGAAGAACGTCGTCATCACCGCGCCGGTCGGCATCGAGGCCAAGGGCAACGCCAAGGTGACCGTCAGCGGCGGTACCGTCGCCGGCAGCGAGGCGGCGGCCAAGGCGGCGGGCAACGCCCAGATCACGTTCTCCGGTACGACGGTGAGCGGAGCGAAGAACGCGACCCCGCCGGCGACGATCACGGGGCCCTGATCAGGGGCGGCCCACCCCTGCCGCGCGCAGCCAGCGCGCGAGCTCGGGCTTGACGACTTTGCCGACGGGGTTACGCGGCAGCTCGTCGAACACGATCACGCGCTTGGGCACCTTGTACGACGCGATGCGCTCCTTGGCCCAGGCTCGCACCTCGTCTTCGCTCAGCGTGAACCCGGGCTCGAGGAGCACAGCCGCGACGGCGACTTCACCCCAGGTCTCGTCGGGCACTCCGACCACTGCCACGTCGGCGATGGCAGGGTGCTCGCGCAGCGCCTCCTCGATCTCGAGCGCCGAGAGTTTGTAGCCGCCGCTCTTCAGGATATCCACGCTGGTTCGGCCCAGGATCTTGAGATAGTTGCCCGAGACCCAGGTGGCTGTGTCCCCGCTCCGAAACCAGCCGTCCGCGAAGGCTTCGCGCGTCGCGCTCTCGTTGTCGTCGTAGCCCGAGAACACGCTCGGTCCACGGATCCAGATCTCGCCGGACTCGCCGGGCGCGGCGTCGCGACCGCCGTCGCCGACGATGCGCACCTCCATACCGGGCAGCACCGGGCCGCAGGTGCCGGGCAGGCGGGGGCCCGCCACGGGATTGCTGGTGCCGACGCCGATCTCCGTCATGCCGAAGCGTTCGAGCGGGTAGCTGCCGGTGAGCGTCTGCCAGCGCTCGCCGACGGTGGTGGGCAGCGCGGCCGAGCCGCTGGTGATCAGTCGCAGCCGCGCGGCGTTGCGCTCCCAGCGCGCACGGTCGCGGGAGGCTGCACCGTCGAACGCTTCGAGCAGTCGCTTGTGCATGGTGGGCACGCCCATGAGCACACTGGCCTGAGCCATGTCGTCCCACAGCTGCTGCGCGACGAAGCGCTCGCGCACCCGCGTCGTGCTACCCGACAGGAGTGACACCATCAGCGCGATGCCCAACCCGTGCAAGTGATGCAGTGGAAGACTGTGCAAGAGCACGTCGTCCGGTCGCCACTGCCACGCCGCGGCCACCAGGCGCGCCAGCGAGTCGAGGTTCTCGTGACTGATCAGCGCACCCTTGGGCTTCCCGGTCGTTCCGCTGGTGTACAGGATCAACCCGGGCGCGTTGCCCTCCGGTACCGGGAGCGACCTGGCGTGGCCCTCCCGCAGCTGCTCCACCTGATGGACGGCGCAGCCGCCCAGCGTGCGCGCGTGCTCGGAGAACTCGCGCGTCGCGACGATCGCCCGAGCGCGAGACACCTCTACGAACCAGCGCTGCTCGGGTTGCGGGTGCAGGTGGCTGAGGGGCACGGCTGTGCCGCCGGCCAGCACGATCCCGAAGAAGCCCTCCAACCAGCGCGACCCCTGGCTGCAGAGCAATGCGACCCGCTCGCCGGCGAGCCCTTCGCTTTGCAGGCGAGACGCGACGCGTCGAGCCCGCTCGCCAAGCGTAGCGAAGGTCACCTGCTCGTGGTCGTCGATCACCGCCAGCGCCGCGCTGCGCGTGGCGGACAGGTTCATGAAGCGCTCGACCAAGTTGCTCGTGGTCATACTCGCCGCGTGGCTTTGGCACTCCTTGGGGGCGCCTGCAAGCGCCGTGGGCTCGGCGCAGCGCAATTCCACGGTCCCTCTGCGCGTGGCGCGCTAAGCTCCCGCCATGGCGAGAGCGCGAACCTCAGTCGCACGCGGCGTGCTCGCCGCCATCGGACTCTTGTACGTGGGCATCGGCTTGGCTGCGTTGCTCTCGCCCGCCACAGTGGCTGGCTACGCGGACATCACGCTCGAGGCGACCTCCGCCAAGAGCGACGTGCGCGCGGTGTACGGCGGGCTCGCGGTGGGGCTGGGCGTCTTCTTTCTGGTCGGCGCGGTACATCGTCCCTGGGTCGGCCCCGCGCTGCTCGCGACGCTGCTCACCTTCGTGGGCTTGCTCGCTGGGCGTATCACCTCCGTGGTGATCGACGGCTCACCCGGCGCCGTGGTGTACCTGTTCACGGCCGCGGAGCTGGTCGGCGCGGTCGCGAGCGGCTGGGCGCTGTTGCGGCTACGCGAGACGCAGCGCGAGGAGCCGGACACCGAGGGGCCCGCCGCCATCGATGCCCTGAAGTAGCGGGGCGCTCACTGCACGCGAAGCACGGCGAAGGTCGCCTCGCGAGCGCCGCCCGCGCCGTAGTTGCTCACCGCGTTGGTGCAGTTCTGCTCGAGCGCGGTCTTGGATCGCACGGTGTACACTCCGGGCGCCGCGGGAGCCTGGAACGTGAGCGCTCCATTGCCCGAGGTGAACAGCGGGCACGTCGTGGGGATGCCGCTGTACAGGCAGCTCAGCCCCGTACCCGCGTTGCCATGCAGACCCACCACGATCTGCGCGATGCACGCCGGGCATCCGGAGAGCTGACTGAGCGCGCGATTCGCGGTCAGCCCCACGCTGGCTCCGGGCGCGACCGTGAGCTCGTTGCCCCCGCCGTTCAGGCTGGCGTTCTGCACCAGGTGCACGAGGGAACCACACGCCGGCACGTTCACCTGCACGGTGCCGATCAGTGCCCCGGTGTAGTTGAAGGACTGCTCGAACAGCGCCCGCGCCGCGTTGCAGTCCGCCGCGTTGTAGCGCCGCCACCGGATCTGGTAGTTGCCCGGATGCTGCGGCGCCGTCAGCTTGAACTCGGTGGTCCCGCTGGAGGTCGCGGGGCACGTGGCCGGCACCTCGTCCGCGATGCACTCGCTGCCGGCGACGGTGCCGTAGCCCGCCATGGCGAAGCCGGCGACCAGCTGGGTGCGGCAGTTCGAGCAGGAAGCGGGCACGCTGAGCGTGTAGTCCGCCGAGATCGTCAGAGCCGTGAGGGGAGCCGTGGAGTAGGGCGTGGTGGTCGTGTTGTTGATCGTGACGTTGGTCACGGTCGCGGAGCCATCGCACGGCGCGGTGCCGCCGGTTCCGCCCGTGCCGCCGGTCACGACGCCGCCCGTGCCGCCGGTGACACCGCCGGTGCCGCCCGAGCCACCCGTCACGACGCCGCCGGTGCCACCCGTCACGACGCCGCCGGTGCCGCCAGTCACGACGCCGCCGGTGCCGCCAGTCACGACGCCGCCGGTGCCGCCAGTCACGACGCCGCCGGTGCCGCCAGTCACGACGCCGCCGGTGCCGCCAGTCCCTCCGGTGCTCACGCCGCCGCTGCCGCCGCCGCCCACCGCCGAGCCGCCGCTGCCGCTCACGCCCGCGCTACCGCCGGTTGCCCCCGAAGAGCCGCCGCTCCCGCTCACGCCGGCGCTGCCGCCCGTCGTGCCCGACGAGCCGCCGCTGCCTCCGGCGGGGACTCCCCCGCTACCCGCGCTGCCACCGCCGCTGCCGCCCACGGCGGCGCCGCCGCCCACGGACGCATCCGTCACCCCGAACTGCACATCGTCGGACCCTCCGCAGGCTACCACGAGACTCAAACACCCCACAGCCCAAGCCCAGCTCCGCATCCGTCAATGATACGGCGCCCCCCTCCCGCCGCAAAGCGCCTCGCGCTACCGGGCCAGCTGCCGCTGGTGCCAGAGCAGCATGTCGAGCGTACCAATCTCGCGTAACCATGGCTGATTGTGCGGCCCCGGCAGCACGCTCAGCACGTTCGGTACGCCGAGCTCGTGCAGGCGCTTGCTCATCACTTCGTTGGCGTTTCGGTACGGATCTTCGCTGCTGGTGCCGAGACGTACGGGGCGCGGCCCCACCCGCGAGATGGTCTCGGCGAGGCGCTCGGCGTAGCGCAGCGCCGCCGGCGCGCTGAAGGCCGACTGCACACCGCCAAAAGTCGCGAACAGCTCCGGCTTGCGCAGGAACAGCTCGATACCCACGAAGCCTCCGAGGGAGCAGCCGTCGAGCCCGACGCTCTCTACGTTCACCCGCTCCCGCACGGCGGGCAGGAGCGTCTTCTCGAGCCAATCCCCGTAGCGCTCGATGACGCGATCCGACGGGCCTGGCTTGTACGGATTCGGCGTCACCGGACACACGAGCGCGACGGGGCCGAACGGCCGCTGCACGAGGGACGCATTGAGCTGGGCCAGGTGCGCGTCGGTCAAGTAGCGCAGCTTGGGCATCGTCCGCGCGATGGGGGCGGCGCGCAGTCGGTCGTAGCTGGTCACAAGCCCATAGCGGTCGCCCCAGGCATGGATGCCGAGCTGTTCGTTGCCGGTCTCGCCGAGCCCGTGCAGGAGCACCAGCAGCGACAAGGGTGTGTCCGCGGGCGCGTCGCGGGGCACGAGCAACAGCGCGCGCCGCGCGAGCCGGGCGTCCCCGTCGAGCTTCAGATCGTGCTGCACCAAGTGCTCGCTCGCGGGCGTCGTCGCGCGCGCAGGCAACGCCAAGCCCAGCGCTGCTGCCCCCACCACCTTCCCGAAAGTCCGACGTTGCATGCTGGCACAGAGCGTAACTCGGGCTCGCCCAGCGCCAAGACACAGCGGGCGGATCGAGGACGTTTTCTTGTTGGTTCGACGCGGTGACGACGCGCCGGCGCCGCGTCGAGCCAACAAAAGGCTGTCGCCCCACTTGGCGGGGCTGGCCGCTTGACGCTTCAATCCTCGGCATGAGGAGCCCAGCGCTCGCGAGCTCTCGACGCAGCGGCATCCCCCGCGCAGCGATGGCGCTCTTGCTGCTCGCGTGCGTACTGCTCGCGCCTGCCGTCGCCGAGGCGCACCAGCAGGGCCGCAGCTACTGCACCGTGCGCACCGCCGCAGGCGGCCTAGACGTCTCGGTGGAGACGGCCGCCGAGCATCTGGTGCCCGTGATCGCGCTCTCGTCGCGCACGCCGAGCGACGCGGAGCTGCGGGAGGCCGAGCCACGGCTGATGCAGGCGCTCGAAGACCGGGTCACCGCTTGGACGCCGAACGGGCCGTGCCGCTTCGAGCCGGAACACATCGAGCTGCAGTCCCGTGAGAGCGCGCGCACGGTCGTCGCCCACGTGCGCTTTCACTGCCCGCCGGGCCCGGTCACGCTGCGCAACACGTTCCGCATGGATGTGGAGCCCTCCAGCGAGGTGGTGTGCGCCATCGACTCGCGAGCGTGGGTGTTCCGGCTCGGCCTGGAGGAGCGCGACGTGGGCACGCCACCCCGGATCGGCGAGGTGATCTCGAGCTTCCTGGGCCTGGGCGCCGTGCACGTCTTCGGCGGGCCGGATCACGTCTTGTTCGTGCTCGCGCTCCTGATCGCAGCGGCGCGGACGGGCGCCACGGAGTCCGGTTGGCGCGTGCTGCGTCACACGGCCCTGGTCGCCACGGGCTTCACCCTCGGCCACTCGCTGACGCTGGGGCTCGCCGCCCTCGACATCGTGCGAGTGGACTCGCGCCTCACGGAGAGCGCCATAGCGCTGAGCGTGATCGTCGTCGCGGTCGAGAACGCGCTGGTCGCGAGGCCACGCTACCGGCTGGCTACGGCCACGGTCTTCGGCCTAGTGCACGGCTTCGGCTTCGCCACGGTGCTCGCGGACACGGAGCTGCCGCGACGCGGACAGCTGTGGGCACTCTTGGGCTTCAACCTGGGCATCGAGCTGGCGCAGCTCGCGCTCGTGCTCGTGTTGCTTCCGCTCTTGCTCCTGCTCGCTCGACGCACGAGCTACGAGCGCTACGTCACCCGCCCCACGAGCGTGCTGATCGCGCTCGTGGGCAGCGCGTGGCTGATCGACCGAGTGTTCGCGCTCGAGCTCGGGATCTGAGGCGCTCAGAGCGCTGGCGCCAACTCTTGCCGCTCGCGCAGGAGCAGCCCCGTGCCCCACGCAGCCAAGAGCGCGCCGCCGAGCAGCGGAGGCAAGGTGATCTCGCTCGTGGCCACATCCTGGGAGTAGCGCACGGCCAAGACCACGGTAGCGTTGTAGACGCCGTGGGCGATCATGGCAGCCGTGAGCGAGCCCGTGCACAGCCGCGCAAGCGCGAACGCGATGCCGAGCAAGATGGTGCCCGCGGCCTGAGTGGGCTCGAGGTGGAACAAGCCGAACATCACGCTCGGCACCAGCAACGACAACCAGAACGATGGCCGGAACGCCGCGGTGATCAGGCCGCGAAAGAGCGCTTCCTCGATCAGCGCTGGCATGACCGCGATGCAGAACAGGAGAAACACCAGCTCTCCGCTGGTCGCCCCTCGGGCCGCTGCGATCACGATCTTGGACGCCGTGATGTCGTTCTGGACCAGTCGATGGACCAGCTCGCCGGCCGCCTGCGCCCAGGGCGCGATGCCGAAGGTCACCAGCAGCGCCCCGGAGACGCCGCGGGCGGTGGGCCGCGCGAGGGGCAAGGCCAGCCGCCGCTCCGGCCGGAGCAAGAACCACCACCCGACGAGCGCGAGCCCGACCGCCAGCTCGTTGCCGAGGGTGCCCGCCGCGATCCAGAAGGGGCTGTTCAGTAGCGGTGAGCGCGCGGGATCCGTCAGGATTTCCGACGCTTTGCCGCCGGACGCTGCCACCGACCCCGCCGCCGCCAGGCCCACGAGCACGCCGGCGAAGACCAACACCATCCCGGAGCTGAGCCAGATGGCGAGCGCTACGGGCGGGGTCAAGGCCGGCTTTTTGTCGCCCACTGAGCGCCAACTGTACCCTGCCCGAGGCGCGATGGTCCGGTTTCGTGCCTGCCCCTCGCGCGTTTGCTATCGTCGGAGCTGAACATGAAGCGCTTCGCAGCCCATATTTCGTTGTTGCTCGCCGTGGTCGCTTGCTCCAGCAAGAAGGATGGAGAGCTAGCGGTCAACCCCTACGCGACGGAGCACTCCTTCTGTACGCAGTGGGCCAAGGCCGCCTGCAACCCCGCCGTGGTCGGCAAGTGCTCCGGCGGCGGCGCCGACACGGATGCCTGCGTGCAGTCGCAGACCAACTACTGCCTGGCGAACCTGCCGGACAACTACGCGCCGGACGACGCCAAGGCGTGCGTCGAGTACGTCAAGAGCGCGTACCAGGACGCCAAGCTGACCGCGGCGGAGCTCGCGGTGGTGCGAGACTTTGGCGCTCCCTGCAATACCCTCAGCCGCGGGCCCATCGGCGCGGGCTCGGCGTGCGTAAAGCGCTCGGACTGCGACACGGTCGACGGCTTCGACTGCATCGTGCGCCCGGGCGAGCCCTCAGGCACGTGCCAGCTGCCGGTGACCGTCGGGGGTGGGGACCCCTGCGGCGAGCCACAGCTCATCTGCCCGAGTACCCACTACTGCGACGGCAACAACTGCTTGACGCGCATCAAGGAGGGCAGCGCCTGCTCGGAGACGCAGCCCTGCGCCGAATCCTTGCGCTGCAGCGAGGTGAATGGCTCCTCGATTTGCGTGGCGAAGTCGGCGGGTGCGACGAACTGCGCGTCCAACGACGAGTGCTCGAGCGGCGTTTGCGCCTTCGGCATCGGCGCCAGCGTGGGCAAGTGCGTGGCCGAGCTCGATCTCGGCGTGACCGTCAGTCAGTGCGAAGACCTCTCTTGAGGTGCGCGCCCCGGGGTCGCGCTTGACCCGGGCGCCCAACGGACGTTTCAATGGCCGCGATGCAACCGAGAGCGCTAGCGTCGTCGTGCCTGGTCTTGGCGCTGGTCGTTGGCTGCGACGACAGCGAGAAGCCGAAGAACCCCTTCGAGCCTCCGCCCAAGGAGACCGTCGCTCCCCCCGCGGTGACCGAGGTGCCCAAGCCTCCCGGGCCGCCGGCGCTCGCCATCGACGATCTGGGGCCGAAGGTCGGCTTCAGCCGCGTGTTGCTCGACAAGCCCGAGGGCCGGCAGAAGCTCGACGAGGAGCTGAGTCAAGTGAAGAGCGAGCTGAGCGGCAAGGAGGTCGCGCTCAGCGTGATCCGCAAGGCGAAGCTCGAGCACGTCGTGACGATGCTGGGCGCGCTCGAGAAGGTGTCCGTCGCCAAGGTGCTCATCAAGACGGACACGCGCGAGGAGTATCCCAAGGAGCTCGCGTTCACCCCGCTGGGTAGCGCCAAGAGCGCCGCGCCGTGTTCGGTAGTGACCATGGTGCTGAGCGACCGCAGCACGGCGTCCTGGAGGCTGGCCGGAGGCTTGGCCATGCGACGGCCCAAGGGCTTCGCGGGGCCAGACCTGACCATGACGGGGGAGACCATCGAGCGTCTGGCCAAAGGCTGCAAAGACTCCTCGACGCTGTTCATCTCCGCCGCGGACGAAATCGAGTGGGGGCTCGCTTACGACCTGGCCGCATCCACGAAGAAGATCGAGGGCGTGAGCTTCGACGCCTTCGTGCTGCTGCTAGAGACGCCCATCGCGGGGCGCAAGGTGAAGCTCTGAGCAAGGAAGGGAACCGGACGTGAAGTTTCGAACGCTGCTCTTGGGTCACCGCGACGATCACCAGAAGGCGCGCCTCTCGCAGGCGCTCGACGCGATGGATCCCAAGAGCCGACTGGCCACCGCCATGAGCATAGAAGCCAAGGAGCAGCGCGAGCTGTGGGACCTGTTCGCCGACCAGCCCGCGGACGCGTCCCTGTTCGTTCCCTCGGGCCTGGAGCCGCTGCGCGAGGTGATCTGCCACGGCAAGAACACGCTGCCGGCGTTCAACTTCTTCCAGAAGCGGTTCTGTCTATCGGACGACGACTCCGGCGAGCTCTGGGGCTACAACCACTCGGACGTGGGGTTCGCCGTTGGCCCCGGCTATTACGTCGCCCACGGGACGGACGACGAAGAAGCTCCCCCGGGCGCCTACGTCATCGACTACACGCGCCTGCCGCCGAAGAAGCCCGACTCCTGGCCGGACATCATCCCCAACGAAGCGCGGCTGGGGCGTTTCGTGTACGCCGGGATGAAGGACTACATGCGGAAAGTGAGCGAGCACGTCTCAATCGGGCGCGCCTACAAGGGCGGCTCGGCGATGAACGCCTGGTTCCTGCTCTGCCGCGAAGACCCCCCGGAGGGCTGAAATCCCGCAATCCGTGGCGGGCGAGCGGGGCCCAGGACGCCCTGGGAGTCCGTTCAAATTGCGCAAGCAACGGCTTTTCGGAGTATCGTTTGCCCATGCCCCCTGGAATCGGCCCGGGTCGTACGCTCGGACGCTATGAGCTCGTCTCCGAGCTCGCCAAAGGTCAGCTTGGCGCGCTCTGGGCGTGCAAGTCCACGACCGGTGAAGGAAACGCCCAGGTCGTCATGATGCGGCGGGTCCCCACCTCCGCGCCCGTGACCCAGTCGGAGATCGACCATCTCTCCGAGGGTGCTTGGTGGGCGATGGAGCTATCACATCCCACCATCGCGAAGACCACGGACGTCGTGATGACCGACGGCGAGCTCGGCATCGTGTCGGAGTACGTCGAGGGCGAGGTCCTGCGCTCGCTCCTGCGGCTAGCGAGCTTCAAGCGGAAGGTGGTCTCGGTACCCATCGCGCTGCGCGTCGTGCTCGACGTCATCGATGCGGTCTCTCACTCGAACGACGAGGCCCCACCCCCGGACGAGAAGGGCGGCTCGGTGTTCGGGGGCCTGGTCCCCGACAGCATCCTGGTCGGAACCGACGGCCGGGCGCGCGTGCTCGACGCTGGGATCGCGGGAGCATCCGCGCAGGTAGGCCCCCTGAGCCGACACCCCGAGATGACCGCGTACTGCGCGCCGGAGCAGCTCGACGGGCAGACCCTCGACCAACGCGCGAACCTGTACTCGGTCGGCGTCATGCTCTGGGAGATGCTCGCCGGCAAGCGCTTGTTCGTCGGCTCGACCCAGTCGGCGATCGCGGAGAAGGTGAAGGCCGGCGCCAGCGCCCGACTCGACGCCACCAAGCCCATCGGCGGCGACGCGATCAGCGCGGCGGTAGCGGACGTGGTGCAGAAGGCCATCTCGCCGGACGCGGCGGATCGCTACCAGACCGCCGCAGAGCTCGCGAGCGCCCTCGAGGCCGCCGCCTCCGTGGCCAGCCACGAAGAGGTCGCCGCCTTCGTCGAGGACCTGGCCGGAAACACGCTGTCCACCCGGCGCAAGGCGCTCGAGCGAGCGACCGCCGGCGCAGCCGGCCCCGCGGCGCCGGTGTCCGTCAAGACGCCGGGCGCGCCGGTGCTGCGCCCGGGCGCCACCAAGCCAAAGCCGGCGGCAGCGCCACCGCCGCCGGACCGCACACCCGCAGCGGCCGCGGGTCGCAAGCAAACCCTGTTGGGCATCGCGCCGATCCTGACGCCGGACGGACGCCCCAAGCTCGAGTCCCTCGACTCGTCGCTGCTCGAGGTGTCGGACTCGGAGCCGCCCGAGGTCAAGTCCCTCACGGAGGAGGCCAAGCAGCAGAGCGCGCTGACGGACGACGCTTCGCCCAAGCCGCCCGCTGCCACCGAGGGCATGTCGCCCGTACCGCCGCACTCGGAGTCGCCAGAGACCGTACCCCGGGCCGGCGCGTCCCCCTTCGACACACCCACTTTGCCTCCCAACGAGATGGCGAGCGCCGCCCTCAGGGCCTCCCTGGCGGATGCCGACGAAGCGGGGCCCGCAGACTCGTCGGAGATGGTGGACTCGTTGCAGCTCGAGTCCATCCCTCCCGACAGCATCGAGGTCGACTCGCTCATCCCCGAGTCCATCGTGCCAGAGTCCGTGTCGGCCGACGACTCGTCGTCCGAGCCCGAGGCCAAGCCCGCGGAGGCCGACGCCAAACCCGCGGGGGCCGACGCGAAGCTCGCGGCGGGGAAGACCGACGCTTCACCCAAGCCGCCTCCGCCCAAGGCCAAGCCCGCGGACGACTCGGCGGTCGCGTGGATCGGGCCTCCCCCCGGCGAAGCGCTCGACGAGGAGGACGACGTCCCCCCCCCGATCCCGTCCATGCGCGCGGAGCAAGGGCGCAAGACCGTCAAGTACGCCATGATGGCGCTCGGCGCGTTGATCGTGGTCGGCATCGGCATCGCCGCCACGCGCGGAGGAGACGAGACCGTGGACACGCCTGCCGAGACCCCCGCCAAGACCGCGGAGGTGAAGACGGAGCCGGCCGTCAAAGAGGAGCCCAAAGAGGAGCCCAAAGAGGAGCCCAAAGAGGAGCCCAAAGAGGAGCCCAAAGAGGAGCCCAAAGAGGAGCCCAAAGAGGAGCCCAAGGTCGAAGCGCCGGTCGTCAAGACCCAGCCCGTCATCAAAGCCCAGCCGGTCGTCAAGACCCAGCCGGTCGTCACCGCCAAGCCCAAGCCCAAACCCAAGCCTCAACCCACGTTCGTCCCCAAGGGGATCTGACGGAGAGATTCTCACATGTACCGCTCGCGTTTCCGACAGCTCTGCCTCGTCGCGCTGCTGACCGCGGCTGCTCCCGCCGCCTTCGCCCAGGGCGCCAGCCTCGATACCGCAACCGCCGCTCAGAAGGACGCCGCGACCAAGGCGTTCGTGAAGGGCTCCAAGGCCTCCGCCGCTGGTAAGCACGAGGATGCGCTGAACGCGTTCAAGGAGTCCTACGACGCGGTCGCCAGCCCCAACTCGCACCTCATGTACGCGCGCGAGTTGGTCGCGCTCGAGCGATTCGTGGACGCCTACGAGTCGTACGAGAAGATCATCGTGGAAGCCGAAGCCGCAGCCAAGCTCGACGCGAAGTACGCGCAGTCCGGAGAGGCCGCGAAGAAAGAGATGACGGATCTCGAAGCAAAGCTCGGCTTTCTGACCGTGAACGTGAAGGGCAACCCCGGTGACATCGTGCGCGTGGGCGGCAAGGAGCTGCCGGAGACCAAGTGGGGCAAGCCGCTACCGCTCATGCCCGGCTCGGTCCGCGTCGAGCTCGTGACGTCGACAGGGAAGGAAGTGTCGGAGGAGGTGGCGCTGGGCGCGGGTCAGCGCACGTCCGTCGAGCTGGATCCCAACCCACCCGCAGCTGGCGGCCCCGCGGCAGACACCGGCCCGGGAGGCGACGGCGGCTCAATCTCGACCGACTCGAGCACCTGGGACAAACGCACCTGGGCCTACGTCGCCGGCGGCATCGGCGTCGCGGGCATCGTCACCTTCGGCGTCTTCGGAGCGCTGAACAACTCGAAGCACAGCAAGCTCGAGGACGGGTGTTCCGGCGGGGTGTGCCCCAAGTCCCTGGAGAGCGATCGCGACAGCGGCAAGACCTATCAAACCGTCGCCAACGTCGGCCTCGTCGTCGGCATCGTAGGGCTCGGCACGGGCACCGCGCTGTACTTGATGAGCGGCGACAGCACGGAGAAAAAGGCCAGCAAGCAGCCGCGCAAGGGCCGGGTGCAGGTGGGCGTGGGCTATCAAGCCGTCACGGTTCACGGGACTTTCTGAGCCGCGGGCTGCACGGGTCCCCTTGACGCAAGTGGCATCGAGCAGCAGGCTCGGTGACCCGCGAGCGAGGAATATTGGCAGCCGCAAGAACTCGCAAGAAGTCGCCCCGCAAGCGGGACTCGTCCTCCCCGCCGGCTCGCGAGAGCGGCACGGATGAGGAGGAGTCCCCGGAGGGTGACTCGGAGCCGGCCGAGGACGAGCTCGACGACGACGAGGTGATCGACACCACCGCCGAGGTGATCGACGACCGAGACTTGCTCGCCATCGCACCCACGGAGAGCGAGACGGGCGGGGGTCTGGTCCGCGCGGACCCGATGCAGATCTACATGCGCGAGGTCCAGCGCCACCGCTTGCTGAAGCCGGACGAGGAGCACGAGCTCGCCGTGCGCTACGCTGAGACCCAGGACGTCGACGCCGCCGCGCGGCTGGTGACAGCGAACCTACGCTTGGTCGTGAAGCTAGCGTACGAGTATCGGCGCGCGTACCGCAACATGATGGACCTCATTCAGGAGGGGAACATCGGGCTCATGCAGGCCGTCAAGCGCTATGACCCGTATCGCGGCGTCAAGCTCTCGAGCTACGCCGCCTGGTGGATCCGTGCGTACATCCTGCGCTTCATCCTCAACAACTGGCGGATGGTGAAGATCGGCACCACCCAGGCCCAGCGAAAGCTCTTCTTCAATCTGAACAAGGAGAAGGCCCGGCTCACCGCGATGGGCATCGAGCCTTCCCACGCGGAGATCGCGCGCAGCCTGAACGTGGATGAGAAGGAAGTGAGCGAGATGGACCGCCGGCTTGCGCGCGCGGACGCCTCCCTCGACGCACCCGTTGGCGAAGGGGACGGCCGGCAGACCTCGCGGGTGGACCTCATGCCCTCGACCGCGCAGAGCCCGGAGTTGCTCGCCGAGCGCGTCGAAATCCAAGACATCGTCCGACAGAAGCTGGATCAGTTCCGCTTGACCCTCAGCGGGAAAGACCTCGTCATCTTCGACAAGCGCGTCGCCGCGGTGGAAGACCCGCTCACGCTGCAGGAGCTCGGGGACGAGTTCGGCGTCTCCCGCGAGCGCGTGCGACAGCTCGAAGCGCGCTTGACCGGAAAGCTGCGGGAGTTCTTGCGAGCGGAGCTCGGGGACGCCGTGGGCGTCATCGAACAGTGAGCGGCGGCCAGCACCCGAGCCCGGGCACCTTGTTCCTCGTGGGCACGCCCATCGGGAACCTGGGGGACATCACGGCGCGCGCGCTCGACACTCTCCGGCGGGTGTCCGTGGTGGCCGCCGAGGACACTCGTCGCACCCGGGCGCTGCTCACCCACTTCGGCATCGAGCACAAGCGCCTGGTGCACGTGGACGCCAACGCCAGCGAGAAGACCTTGGCGCGCGTCCTCGCGGTGCTCGAGCAGGGCACGTCCGTCGCGCTGGTCACGGACGCCGGCATGCCGACGGTGAGCGACCCTGGCGCGGAGCTGGTGCGCCGCGCCCGCGAGCGTGGCTTCGCGGTAGACGTGATCCCCGGACCGAGCGCGGTCACTTGCGCGATCGCGCTGTCCGGGTTCGGCGACTCTGGCTTTCGCTTCCTGGGATTTCTCCCACGCAAGGGCAAGAAGCGCACGTCGGCGCTGCAGCAGATCGCCGACACCCCGGAGTGTGTGGTGCTCTTCGAAGCGCCGGGGCGCGCCGCGGGTACGGTGCGTGACCTCGCCGCGCGTGAGCCGTCCCGTTCGGTCGCGGTGTGTCGCGAGTTGACCAAGCTGCACCAGGAAGCGATCACCGGCACCCTGGCGGAGGTCGCTCTGGCGGTGGAGGAGCTCCGAGGCGAGGTCACCCTCGTGCTGGGCCCCGCCCCCCGGCGAGACGAAGCGCCAGACGCTGACCAGCTCGCGGCGCGCATCGACGACCTGCTCGCCGAAGGACTCAGCTCGAAAGAGGTAGCCCGACGCCTGGCGGCCGAGTATGGACTGTCAGCGCGCGAGCTATACGCGCGCATCGTTGCCCGTCCGAAGGGCTGACTCGCCGCGGTCACGACGCGACGCTACTGGGGGCAAGCCGCGCGCCACGCCTCCGCGCTGGTGAGGAGCGGCTCCGCGGGTAGGCCGACCCGCGTCTGCGCGAACCGGAGCTGCTCCGCGTCCAGCTGGGAGAGCAGGCCGACGAAGGCGTGTCCCATCACCCGCGCGCACGCGCCGCAGCTGACGTAGCGGATCCAGAGGCGATCTCCCTCGAGCCTGATCGCGAGCGAGCGCTGGGGAATGGACTCTGGCCGCTGCTGGTCACAGAGCACCACGGCGCTCGCGGGGAGCTCGTGCGGCGCAGCGTCCACGGGTAACCACAGTCCGATGACCCGGCCACTCGGGTCACACACGTAGGATCCGGCGAGCACCCGACTCGAGTCTGGACAGCGGCCGCCGAGCGCCGCGAACGCAGCGGGAAGCTCGGACAGGGGTGGGGTAACCGGTAGCTCATCCGGCGACTCGGTCGCGCCCGCGTCGTCGAAGGCGCGAGGCACGAGTACGCTCACCGAGTCGGCCGGCGACCGCGACGCGCCGTCACCTCTCGGGCACGCCGTGACCGCGAGCAGCGGCAAACAGGAGATGAGGCTCCGAACCAACGAGACGAGCCTACCCCAGATCGTCACTCCGCTCGACGTCGCCAGCCTACATCTCTTGGTCGTCAAGGGACGCTGGCATGACCGCGGGTTTCCGAGCGGCGAGTCACGGCTTGGCGAGGTCGAAGCGCAGGGTGCGGGCGCCCGCGAGGTCGGCGTGACGAATCGTGGTGCCCTCGACTCGCACGCCGTCGAGGGTGACGCGCTTGGGCACCACGCCTCGACGGGGCGAGTGACTGGCCTCGATCACGAGATCGCCGCCCGCGCGCCGGAGGACCATCCTGCGGTAGCGCGGCATGGCGATGATGTAGCGATCCGTGCCGCTGATGGGATAGAGCCCTGCGGCGGCGAAGAGTAGCCACGCGCTCATCGTGCCGCCGTCGTCGTTGCCCGGAAGCCCATCGACTCCGGTGCCGTACAGCGAGGTGACGGCCCAGTCGACCCAGCGGTAGCTCTCGGCGGGCGAACCCCAGGCGGCGAACAACCACGGAGCGTTGATGTCCGGCTCGTTCGCGGGCCAGTAGAACTTGCGCACGCCAAATAGCGGGAGCTCCTGCTCGCTCTCTTCGAAGAAGCCGCGCAGGCGGCCGAGCGCCGCCTGCTGGCCACCGAGCAGCTCGGCTAGGCCGTCGGGGTCGTGCGGCACCATCCACAGGTAGTGCCAGGCGTTACCCTCGACGTAGTCGGCGTCCATGCTCGTCGGATCGCCGAAGGGTGCCCAGGAGCCGTCCGCCTTCCTCGCGCGGAAGAAGCCGACGTCGGCATCGTAGTGAGCCCGGTAACTCTGCCCGCGGGCGCCGAGCTCGGTCGCGTCGGCGTCGAGGCCGAGGCGCTCGGCCCAGCGCGCGAGGGCGGCGTCGGCGACGGCGTACTCCTGCGTCTTGGACACCGAGCCCTTGGACACGTCTGACGGCACATAGCCCTTCGTCAGGTAGTCGGGCAGATCGCCGTCGCGCCCGCCGATGGGACCGGGTGAGGGACCGTACGCCGCGACCCGTGCGAGCTGGTAGGCCTGGTCCTCGTCGTCGAACGCGACGCCCTTCTGCGCCATCTCGGACAGGACGATCTCGCCCGGCGAGCCGATCATCGTCTTGGAATCGCCGTGGGCGATGCCCCACACCGGCACCGCGCCGCCCTCGGCGGCCATGTCCACGAGGGACGCGGCGAAGTGTGGATTGTGCGGATCTTCGGTCAGGATCAACCAGGGGTGCAGCGTGCGATACGTGTCCCACAGCGAGAAATCGTTGTAGCGTGGGCGCGAGCCCGTCGCGATGGCGCCCTGGGCGTCGATGAAGCGACCGTCGACGTCGCTCATCAGCGTAGGCATCAACAGGGCGTGATAGAGCGCCGTCGCCATCACCGTCGTGTCGTACTCGCTGGCGCCCCAGAGCTCGACGCGGTCCGTCTCCGCGCGCCACACGTCCTCGGCGGCTGCGCGCATGGCGTCGAAGTCGAAGTCCGGCGCCTCCGCGTCGAGGTTCTTCTGGGCGCCGTCCGCGTCCACGAAGCTCACCGCGACGCGCAGTCGCACCTGCTTGGTTCCTGCAGGAAACTCGAGGTAGCCACCGAGCGGGGTACCGCTGCGCGAGAGCTCCGCCGGGTACAGCGCGTCGCCGTCGAAGGTGCCGACGGCGCTGGGCGCCACGTCCGTCACGCCGCGCACGTGCAGATTGTAGCCCCCAGTCCGGCCGGACATGTTTCCCAGATGCCGAACTCGAGCATCGAACGCGTGACCGTCTGGATCCAGCGCGAGCTGTGCCTCGGTGATCTCGCCCTCGAGCCGGTGGTCGAGGTTCAAGAGCAACACGGGCTCGGCGCCCGGCGGAAAGCTGATGCGAAAGATCGCCGCGCGCTTGCTGGAGGTGAGCTCGGTGCGGATGTCGTCGCCGTGGGTGACGGCGTAGTAGCCCGGCAGCGTGACCTCACTCGCCTTGTCGAGGGCCTGCATGTAGCCACCCTCACTCCGCTTCTCGTCGCTCATCCCGGTCGTGGGGATGACGCCGATGGTGCCGTAATCCGGCACGCCGGTGCCCTCGAAGTGCACCAGCGAGAACGCGCGCAGGAAGCCGTCTGTCGCGTAGTACCCCGAGCAGTGATAGAAGCCGACCGCGCCCGTCTTGGTGCGCGTGTCCGGGCTCGGATGGATCATGGCGAAGGGCACGGCCGGGCCCGGATAGGTGGACCCGACCGCGAAGCCGTCGCCGCCAGTCCCGATCCGCGGATCGATGGCCGAGTACAGATCGACTCGCTCGGGCTCGGGCTCCGGCGCGAGCGCACCGCCCGTCCCCTCCTCGCCGTCACCGCACCCGACCTGGAGCACGGCAAAGGCGATGGCGACGGAGCGGCGATCCATGAGCCCTCACAGACAGGAGCAGAGCGGAGCGCTCGGAGCGCACTTGCAGGGCTCGGAACCCTCGACGGACTCATCGATCGCGTCGAGCTTCGACTTCGCCTTCTGGTGCTCCGCCGACTTCTCGGCCAGCGCCTCGCGCTCACGCTGCGCGGCCAGACGCCCCCGTAGCTCTCCTCCCCTCGCTTGCGCCCGCTTGCCCGACGTGGACTTGGGGGACTTCAGAGCGGCACGCTCACACTCGGCGATGGCCGCTTCCAGCTTGCCCTCCGTCGCCAGCTGTTCACAGCGCGCCAGCCCCTGCGCCGAGCGGTCGCTACAAGCCAGCCAGAGCGTTGCCAAGAGTGTCAACCCGACGCTCCGAATCGCGACGTGCATCCCTCGCTCGTACACCCTCGCAGAGTACCATGAACGGTGCGGGTTCGTCACGGCGCCCACAAACTGGCATCGCCTTCGGCGTTGTCGATCACCAGCGCATGCACCAGGTGCTCGCTCGGCTTGGGCGCGAGCTCGAGCACGACCCGCGACAGGTTGTGACCTTTGCGATCCTCGAGCGAGATCATGCGCTTCTGCGGCGAGTCGAAGTGGATACGGGGTGTCGCCTTCGAGCGGCCGACCTTGGCCTCGATGCGGCTGAGCTGAGGGCGCGCGCTCGGTGCGAACTCTACCTCGAACATCAACGTGCGTAGGGGAGGGCTCGGATGTTCGATGAACGACACTCGCGCGAAGGCCGCGGACCAGGGGCGCACACGGTCGTACGAGCCGTTCTTACCGTCGAGCTGTCCGAAGCGCGCGATCGCCGCGGCGCTCGGCGGACGGGTGCGAAGGTGTGCGATGGTCTCGACGATCCAGTCCAAATCCTCCGCGGACGTCGGCTCGACCCGCACTCCGGGCGCTGGCACAGGCTCCACTGCGGGGCTGGGGACCGGGACCGGCTCGCTCGCCGTGACCGGCCCGACCGGACTCGTGCTTGCTGGCGGAGCAGCCGTCGCGGTGGCGAACGGCGCGCGCGACTCGTCACTCGGCGTCGCTGTTTCTTGTCCCCGACAGCTCGCTGTGGCCGCGCCGAACACGACCAACCAGAACACCGTCGCCCGCATCGGGGCGAGTGTACACTGCGACGCGCCAGCGGCGGGTCGGCACACGACGGCACACTTCACGCTGGCGTATGCCAGACTGCCCAGCGAGCAGCGCTGGAACGCAAGTTGCAGTAGGCTTGCGTCCATGATGCGATGGCTCAGCGCTGCGGCTCTACTCGGGGCGCTCGCGTGCGGTGGCTCGACCTCCGAGGACGCGCTGAACGCCGGTGGCGACGCAGGCGGCGGCGCGGCGAGCGGCGGCACGGGCGGACAGGGTGCTGCGTCCAGCGGCGGCGCGGGCGGATATTGCGAGAGCTTCGTTCCATGCTGCGACAGCCAGGGCAACGCCGTAGACCCGGTCTGCCCCACACCCGGCGACCCGAAGTGTCCCCCCGGTGCGACCTGGCCACCGACGGGATTCTGCACGCCCGGCGGACTCGACTGCACCCCTACACAGCCCTGTGCTCAGGAGCAGTTCTGCGACTACCCGGACAACCGCTGCGGCAAAGGCGTAGCAGGCAAGTGCAAGAAGCGCCCCCTCGGCTGCGATCTGATCTACGCGCCGGTGTGTGCGTGCGACGGAAGCGTCGCGGGCAGCGACTGCGCAGCGTACTCCGAGGGGCTCGATCTGAACGAGCCGGGCGGGTGTGAAGCGCCGGCGGGCATGTTCGCCTGCGGCGAGAAGTTCTGCTCGACGAGCCAATACTGCTCCGGCCTCCCGCCCGACGTCTCGGGCATCCAGGGCTCGTACTCGTGCAAACAGCCGCCCGCAGCCTGCGGCGGGACCCCGACCTGCGAGTGCATCAAGGGCCTGGGCTACGACGATTGCACGGTCGACGCCGAAGGCAACGTGACAGCGTGGATCTACGTTTGAAGCGGCTCGGTGCGCTCGGCTGCCTGCACTTGCTCGCGGGCTGCATGACGGTGTTTCCGGTCCCTGCGACCGGGCGCGGCTGCGACGGACAGTCCGCCGACTTCTTTCCGTCACGCGCCGTGGTCGAGCAGCGCGCCCGCGTCGAGCTCGACTGCCGTGACGGAGTGAGCGTGGAGGCGCTCACGGACACCGAGTTCTCGGTCACGGGCTGCGGCCAGCGCCGGACTTACGTGTGCGAATCCGACGCGGTCTCGGGCTGCAGCTTGGAAGACGCCGCCGAGCGCGAGGGCTGCCGCGCCGCCGGGAGCTGAGCCCGCCAACCCGGCTAGAGTCCGCAGCCATAGTCGAGGTACACGAGCGTACCGAGTCGGAGCCGCCAGCGCTCCTGGCACAGCTCGTCCTGCCGTTGGTAGTGCATCTTGACCTCCCCGGAGTCGATGACGAGCGTGAACCCCGCGACCCGCGAGGCCGGAGCGCTGCCCATGCTCACGACCTCACCATCGCGCAGCGCGAACGCGAACAGGTCCGCCCCGTTGGAGGGTCCAGCGCTCGGATCGTTGGAGTCGCTGTGCAGCATCACCACCGCTTCTTCGGCGCCGTTCGCCTCCAGGTCGCCGTAGACCACCTTCACCAGTCGGTAGACGCTCGTGTCGTGCTCGCCATCCTGCTCGTGCAGCTCCCCGACACCATTCACCAAGGTGACCACTCCATAGTCGTGGTTGCAGAAGTCCACCTCGCGGATGGACTCCAGGCGCGCAGGCGGCTCGGGCCGTGGCACGCCGCGACAGGGCGTCGATGCGACTCGAGCGACCGCGACTCTCGCGGCCCCTTTCGCTCGCGGCACAGGCGAGACGGTGGCGACCGCGGGCGGGTCCGCTGCGACCGGCGTCGCGACGGGCGCGCAGCAAGACAACGCGCCTACCAACAGTAGTGAGCGACTCACCGTGGCTCTACAGCGGCTCTCATTGGGTCGTAACATGTGTGTGCCCTGCGACTGACGCGACCGGGGAGCAGCCGGCGCCGGCCCCGCCGGAAGTTCCCGGTGGGGCTGCCACCCCACACCCCGCGCGGGGTCCCCAACCCCGCGCCGCTGCTGCTCCATGCATTGAAGAGCCGCTGTAACCTAGGCGCGGCGCCGGGCCCAGACAAGGCGTGGACTCCCCCGAGTGAGCTCTCCCAGGTCAACGCGTACGGAGTGCTCGCGTACCTGGTGTGAGCCTCAGCGCAGCGCCTGGGTCTCGATGCGCAGCGCGGGCCGGTCTTCGAGGGGCCGCGTCGCCCCTTCGCGCTCGTACAGGATCAGCTCCAGGAGCACGGGCTCTCGGGTGACGCGGACGGACTGCCAGGTCGCCACCTTGAAGCGATAGTCTCGCAGGTACGAGAACACGCCCTGCCCTTCGCCGCGAAGGACGAGCGACACGTGAACCTCGCGGGCTCCCGGGCTGAGCGCGCCCTCGAACACGGGGAGCTCGGCTCCCGCCAGCATCGCCTCTCCGCTCGCCCGAAACACCGCGCGACCGTCGATGCCAACGCCGGCGGCGACCAGGCGGAACGCCCCTCCGATGCGGTTGACGAGCACCACGCGCGCGCTCTGGCGCTCGAACACGCTTCGACAGCCGTGACCGGGCTCGTAGCGCGACGCGCCGTCGCACTCGACGCTCTCGCTGGACAGCGTGTCGAGCGCGAAGTTTGGCTCGGGCAGCCGCGGCTCCCGGTCGGGACCGCAGCCGCTCAACACCATCGCCAGCCCGATCGCCGGGCGCGCTCGACTCGACATGGCGTGCTCCCTTTCGGCTCAGGCTTCCACGAAAGGGGGTTCGACGCAAAACGCCGACGAGCCTGCTGAGCCGTGTAACCCGGGCCCGGGCGGCCGCGTACACTGGCGCATGATGCGCGGGCAAGGTCTGTGGCTGCTGCTCTGGTCGCTCTTGGTCTCGATCGGCGCGACGGCCGGCGCGTGCAGCCGACAGTCCGCGCCGAAGTCGGAGAGCGCGGGCGCGCCGTCCGGGGTCGCGGCGCCCGCGCCGAGCGCGCTCTTCGCCGGGACCTGCATCCGCTCGAGCGAGCCCGGCTGCGGCGAGGGCCTCGAGGTCGCGCTGCTGGCCGGCGGCTGCTTCTGGGGCATGGAGGACATCTTGCGAAAGGTGCCCGGCGTCGTAGAGACGTCGGTGGGCTACTCCGGCGGCACCACGCCGCACCCCAGCTACGACACGGTGAAGACCGGGCAGACCGGTCACGCCGAGGCGATACGCGTCGTGTTCGACCCGAAGCGCATCGCTTACGAGGAGCTCTTGGAGAAGTGGTTCTTTCGCATGCACGACCCGACCACCGTCAACCGCCAAGGCAACGACGTGGGCAGCCAGTATCGCTCCGCGATCTTCACCACCTCCGATGCGCAGGCCCGAGTCGCTCGCGATGTGAAGGAGCGCGTCGCCGCGAGCGGCAAGTGGCCGCGGGAGATCGTCACCGAGATCACTCCCGCGACCTCGTTCACCCCCGCCGAGGAGTACCACCAGAGCTACCTGCAGAAGAACCCCGGCGGCTATACTTGTCACTTCTTGCGCGACTGACGCCGCGCGCGCTGGATCAGAGCGGGTCCTTACAGGTCGTCAGCTGCGCGTCGCACATGGAGTGCGGGAACTTGTAGCCCTCGATGGGCTGCGACGACGCAGTCTCGATGCTCGCGGCGAGGATCACGCCCGGAGGGTAGCCAGTGCTCGGCACCAGCTTGAAGGTGAGCGACTCGAAGCCCACGTTGCAGCTCGGGGGGAAGTACACACCCACGGTGTTCGGCTTGGCGGTGAGCATCCACGTGCCGGCGCCATTGCACTCCCAGAACGGGATGTTGACGCTCAGCTCGGCGCCATCGAGGACGCGCGCGACACCGCTCGGCTCGAGCCGCAGCCAGGAGAAATGATTGAGCCCGCCGCTCCAACCGATGAGCCAGGTGCCCACCGCCTGGTCGCTGAACGGCCCCATGTCCACGCCGCAGCCCAAGAACGCGCCGCCGCCGCACGCGCAATCGCAGGGCACGGGCTGGCAGGCTGCGTCGCAGGGGCAGAAGCAATCCTCCGCGTACACCTTGCAGTTGGAGACCGCGCACTCGCAGTAGTCGAGCTCGCTACACGGCGGCGAGCCGGCGCTGCCGCCGCCGCCGCCCGTGCCGCCGATACCGCCGCCCGCGCCGACACCACCGACGCCGCTCGCCGCGCCCGTCCCCGAGGTCCCGCCGGAGGTCGCGCCACCGGTCGCCGACGTGCCCCCAGCCGAGCTGCCGCCGCTGCCGTCCGAGTCCGTGGACCCGCCGCAGCCCACCGTGCCGAGCACGCAGCCTGCGATCCACGCCGCCCGCATCGCCGATCCCTGCATGGCGGGAGCGTACTTCAGCCGCGCCGACGCGCAAGCTGGCGCTCCCGGGCCGGTGTGGGCGTAGACTGTCTGGGCCCCGCGATGACGAAGACGCTCGAGTTTCACTACGACTTCTCCTGCCCCTACGCGTACCTCGCCTCCACCAAGGTGCGACGCATCGCTGACGCGGCGGGCGCGACGCTGGAGCACCGGCCCTTCCTGCTCGGGGGCGTGTTTCGTGCGCTCGGCAGCGAGACCCCCGACGTGCTGCCCATGAGCGCGGCGCGCGCCCGCCTGAACGGCCTCGACATGCAGCGCTTCGCGGAGCTGTTCGACGTGCCGCTGGTGATGCCCAAGACCCACCCCAATCGCACCGTGACGGCGCTGCGCGCCACCCTCGCGAGCGGGGACATCGCGCGCGCCTCGGACGCGCTCTTCGCAGCGTATTGGCGCGAGGGGCTCGACCTGAGCGATCAAGGCGTGATCGCTCGCGCGCTCGAGGGCGTGGGCCTCGACGGCGCCGGTGCGGTGAGCCGCGCGAGCGAGCCGCGCTTCAAGGACGACCTGCGCGCGCGCACCGACGAGGCCGTGGCCCGCGGCGTGTTCGGCGCGCCGGCGTGCTTCGTAGACGGCGAGCTGTACTGGGGTCAGGACCGACTGGACTTCGTCGCAGAGGCGCTCGGCCTCGACGCGAGCGCGCTCGGTCTCGCACCGCTACCCCAGGGTCTCAGTCGCGTGGGCGAGGTCGAGTTCTTCTACGACTTCTCGAGTCCCTTCGCGTACCTCGCGTCCACGCAGATCGAGCGCGTGGCGACCTCCGCCGGCGCCCGGGTCGTGTTTCGTCCCTTCCTGCTGGGCGCGCTGTTCAAGAACATCGGCACCAGCAACGTCCCCATGCTGGGTTTCTCTGCGGCCAAGCAGGCGTTCATCGCGCGGGACATCGACCGCCACGCCAAGCGCTACGGCGTGCCTTTCCAGTTTCCGTCCACTTTCCCCATCCGCAGCGTTACCCCGCTGCGCGTCGCGCTGGCCGCGGGTGAGCAAATCGGCCCGCTGACCCGCACGCTGTTTCACGCCGCGTGGGCCCAGGACCGCGACATCTCGAGCCCCGACTCTCTGCGCGACATCCTCGCTCACGCCGGACACGATCCAGAGCTCGTCACGCGCACGGAAGATCCGGCGATCAAGGACCAGCTCCGAGAGAGCACGGATCGAGCACAGCAGCTCGGCCTGTGCGGCGCGCCGAGCTTCCTCGTCGGCGAGCACGTGTTCTGGGGTCAAGATCGCCTAGAGCTGGTGCGTCGCGCGCTCGAGGGCTGGCGGCCGAGGGCGGGTTGACGCCCGCTCACTGCGCGTTGGCCGTGTCGATCAAGAGCGTCTTGAGCGCCGCGTACTTCGCCGGGTCGCCGAGGTCGTGCGTGGTCACGTTGTACACCGCGACCGGGAAGTTCTGCGCGTCGAGCACGACCACGTCGCGATAGGTGACGGCCCAGCTCTGCCACACGTTCTGCGCGGCGGTGTCCTGCAACCAGGGCAGCGCGCGCCCGCTGGTGATGGTCGGGTTGCCCGACTCGAGCCCGGTCTCGTTCACGCCCAGGAGCTGGATCGGTACCTTCGTGTTCGTCGCGTCGAGCTCCGTCTGCATCGCGTCCATGTAGCCAAACTGGCTACTGCAGTAGCCTCAAGTAGCGTGCCCGAAGTACCAGGCGGACACCGTACCGAGGTAGTCCCGGGGTGAGACGAGCTGAGCGTGGCTCGCCGAAGCGGGGTTCTCGTCCATCAAGCTGAAGTCCGGCGCGATCTGCGCGAGCGCGTCGCTCGTCGCGTCGGCGGCTGCGTCGCTGCCCGCGTCGGCCAGCGCGTCGGTGGGCGCGTCCGCAGCCGCGTCCGCGGGGCTGCCGCCGGTATGCGTGCCGCCGGAGCCGGACGCCGCGTCCACCCCGCCACCGGTCCCCGCCGAGCCGCCGAGCCCCGCCGTGCTCGCGTCCCCGGCGGCCAGGGGCTCGTCGCTGCCACACGCCGCCACGACGACCATCGCCGTCACCGCGCCGACCCAACACCACAACGCACGGGCTGCCATGAGGACGCAGTCTACACTGCCCCCGCGCAGGGTGCCACGCCGCTGCTGCGCAGCAGCTCACGGCGCGCGAGTACTGCGGGGCTCGACTCGCTGGCTTGCGCGTGCGACTAAGGAACCATGCCCGCCCCGACCCTACGGCGCTTGTTGCTCGCGTCGGCCCTCGGTACCGGCTCCACGCCCGCCAACCGGCGAGCGCTGGAGCTCGCCCGGCGGCACGGCGCGGCGCTGCACGTGCTGCACGTGCTCGAGCCCGCGGAGTCCTTCGCGACGGTGCGCGAGCGGCTGCGCGCGCTGCTCGGACAAGGCCCGCAGAGCCCCGAGCACGTGGACGACGCGGTGACGCGCGACGCGCGCGCGAGGCTCGCGGAGTCGTTCGGTCACGAGCACACGCCCGCGGGCCCGGTCGAGGTCAGAGTGCGCTCGGGCACCAGCGCCGAGCAGATCACCCGCTACGCCGCGGACATCGACGCCGATCTCGTGATCGTAGGCGCCACCGGCGGAGAGACGGCGCGCGGAGTGGGCACCACCGCGGAGCGCGTGGTTCGGCGCGTCGGGCGGCCTGCCTTGGTCGTTCGCGACGCGGAAGCGGAGCCGTACGTGCGCGTGGTCGTCGGCGTGGACTTCTCCGACTCGTCGCGGCATGCGCTGCAGTTCGCGGCGGCCTTGGCTCCCGGCTCGGACATCCTGGCGGCACATGCGTCCGACGCCGTGTTCGAGACGCGCCTGCGCTGGAGCGGCGCGTCCGACCCACTGCTCGAGCGCTACCGCGCGCAGGTGCTCGACCTGCTGGGGCAGGATTTGGACGGCGTGATCGGCGAGCTCGAGCTCGGCAGCGCCGTCGTGCGCGCTTCGGTGCGCCAGGGCGCTCCCACCAAGGTGTTGCTCGAGCTCGCCGCCATCACCCGCGCGCAGCTGGTGGTCGTGGGCGGCGCGGGAGCGGGGGGGATCGAGCAGCTGCTGCTCGGTAGCGTGGCGACGCACGTCATGCGTGAGGCCCCGCAAGACATCCTGGTCGTGCCGTGAGCGAGGTAGGCGGCTGGCAGCAGCTCTTGGCCCCGGCGACCGAGCAGGCGCTGGTCCGCGAGCTCGGCATCGTCGTGATCGCGGCAGCAGTCGTCGTGCTGCTCGCGCGGCGGGTGCGCATCCCGGGCATCGTGGCGTATCTCTTCACGGGCTTGCTGCTCGGGCCTGCCACGGGCGTCCTGTCCGCCGGCGACGGAGGCCGCGCCGGCCACGACACCATCCACGTGATCGCCGAGGTGGGTATCGCGCTCTTGCTGTTCCTGGTGGGGCTCGAGCTCAGCATCGCGAAGATCAAGGACGTGGGCCGCGTCGCGGTCGTGGCCGG
Organism: Polyangiaceae bacterium; assembly: GCA_019637295.1. Taxonomy (GTDB): domain Bacteria; phylum Myxococcota_A; class Polyangia; order Polyangiales; family Polyangiaceae; genus JACKEA01. The sequence continues at coordinate 640,646 of JAHBVX010000001.1, read as the reverse complement.
ACTCGGGCAGGTCGTGTTCACGGCGCTCGGCGGGTTCGGCATCGGGCTGTTGCTCGGCTTCGACGCGATGACGAGCCTCTTCATCGCCACGGCGCTCACCTTCAGCAGCACCGTGGTGGTCGTCAAGCTGCTCGACCAGAAGAAGGAGCTGTTCGCGCTGTACGGTCGCATCGCGGTGGGCATCTTCTTGGTGCAGGACATGGTCGTGATCGTGGTGCTCACGGTGCTGACGGGGCTCGGTGATCCAGACCAGCTCACCGCCGCGTCGTTGAGCGCGAGTCTGGGCAAGGCGTTCTTGGGCATGCTGGGGCTGCTCGGCGTGATGCTGCTGGCGTCGCGCTATGTCTTGCCGCGCCCGTTCACCTGGATCGCCCGCTCCTCCGAGGCCGTGCTGGTCTGGAGTCTCTGCTGGTGCTTCCTCGCTGTGGTGGCCGCTCACCAGCTCGGTCTCTCTCCGGAGATTGGCGCCTTCGTGGCGGGCATGAGCCTGGCGCAGCTGAAGGTGAGCCACGATCTCGCGCGTCGAGTACACCCGCTGATGAGCTTCTTCGTGGCCGTGTTCTTCGTCGCGCTGGGCGCGCAGATGGAGCTATCCGGAGCCCTCACCCACTACAAGGCCGCGATCGTGCTCTCGCTGTTCGTGCTGATCGGCAACCCGTTCATCTTCATGCTGATCCTGGTCCGCATGGGCTACAGCGAACGCACCAGCTTCTTGACCAGCGTCACGGTGGCGCAGATCAGCGAGTTCTCCTTCGTGTTCGCAGCGCTGGGCATGAGCGCCGAGCTGATCGACCCCGGCATCCTCTCGCTGATCGCGGTCGTGGGCGTCGTCACCATCGGCGTCTCGTCGTACATGATCATCTACAACCACGGCCTGTACGAGCACGTGCGTCGACTGAAGCTGCTGACGCTCTTTCGCGCCGGCACTCATCAGGACGAAGAACCCCCGCCGGCGCGTCGAGACCACGTCATCGTCGTGGGCATGAACTCCCTCGGGCGCCGCGTGCTCCAGCAGCTGCACGCCGCCGGTGAACGCACGCTGGCCGTGGACACGGATCCAGCCAAGCTCGAGGGTCTGCCCGGCGAGACCCTGCAGGGCAGCATCGATCACCAGTCCGTCGTGGAAGAGTCGGGGCTCGCGCGCGCCAAGCTCGCCGTCTCGGCCTTGCGCATCGAGGACTCGAACAACTTGCTCGCTTACCGCGCCGCGCAGCTCGGGGTGCCCACCGCCATCCACGCCTTCGAGCGTGGCGTCGGGGAGCTGCTCGTCGAGCTCGGCGCGGCCTGGGTGATGGACTCGCGCATGGCAGGGCTCGAGCGACTGCGGAGGGTCCTCGGCAGCACCGAGTCGGTTTCGCCACCCGCGAGCAACCGCGGGGAGGGCGCGCCGTGACCCACTTCGTGCTCCTCTTGTTGGCGGCGGCCATCGCGCACACCTTGGCGCGGGCGACTCGCGCACCCGCCACTCCCTTGCTGGTGGGCGCCGGCATCGCGCTGGGCGCCACGGGGCTGCTCGGGGACAAGAGCAGCATCGTGAGGGACGCGCTGCTGCTCGGCGCGATGTTCCTGGTGTTCTTCACGGGAACCGAGCTCGACCCCAAGCGAGTGGGCACGCAGAGGAACCTCGCGTTGCGCGTGGGGGTGCTGCAGTTCTTCTCGTTCGGGGCGCTCGGCTTCGTCCTGTCGCGGCTGCTCGCGTTCGACACCATGGCAGCGCTTCAGATGGCCGTCGCGCTGGCCGCTAGCTCTACGCTGGTGGTGGTGCGGGTGCTGCAACGCCAGCAGCGCTTCTACGAGCCCGTCGGTCGACTCGTGCTCGGCGTGCTCTTGGTGCAGGACATCTTGGTCATCTTGATGGCCGCGGCGCTCACCGCCTCAGCGCAGGGTCCGGTCGGCATGCTCGTGGCCCTCGGCAAGATGCTCGCGCTGATCGCGCTCACGGGCGTGTTGGTGCGCTGGGTCACGCCCTACGTCGTGCTCAAGCTGAATCTGGACGAAGAGAGCCTCCTCTTGGTCGTGCTCGCCATGCTGTTCGCCTTCATCGGCGCCGCCCGCGCGCTGGAGCTGCCGCTCGTGGTCGGTGCGTTCTTGGCCGGGGTGTCGCTGTCCATCTTCCCGATCAACGGCCTGCTCCGGGGGCTGCTCAGCTCGCTGGGTGACTTCTTCCTGGCCATCTTCTTCGTCGCGCTGGGCGCGACGTTGGCCCTCCCCGGTCCGCGTGAGCTCTTGCTCACCGTCGTGCTGTCGCTCTCGGTCCTGGTGCTCACGCCCATCCTGGTGGCGGCGCTGCTCGAGCGGGCGGGCCTGACCGCGCGCTCCGGGCTCGACGCAGGCGTCATGCTCTCGCAGACCAGCGAGCTGAGCCTGATCGTGGGCTTGCTCGCCGCAGAGCGAGGCTTGATCGAAGAGCGTACGCTGAGCGTGATCGCGCTGGTTACCGTGCTCACCATGATGGCGACGCCGTTCCTAGCGACGGACCGCGTGGTGTGGCGCCTGCTGCGCTGGCACCCGTCCCGCCGCCGCGCCCGCGCGCCGGTACCGCGCGCTCACGAGGCTCACATCCTGCTGCTCGGCTGCGGCGAGCGTGGTCACGCCTTGCTCGACGTGCTGCTGGCGAAGAACGCTGACGTCGTCGTCGTGGACGACGATCCCGCTGTGGTAGACGAGCTCGAGTCCCGCGGCGTCTCCGCGCTGCGCGGCGACGGGGCGGACATTCACGTGCTCGAGGCGGCCGGCGCGCGCCGCGCCCGGCTCGTGGTCTCCACCCTGCGGCGCCCGGCGGACGCGGTGCACGTACTGTCACTCCTCGGTGACGTCCCCGCCTACGTTCGGGTCTTCGACGACGAGGACGCCGAGCGCATCAGAAACGAGGGCGGCATCCCGGTGCTCGAGAGCGAGGCCACCGCCGAACGGTTTGCGCGCTGGTATGCCGACCACGCTACCCCTTCACGCACACCACCTGCTTGAGCTCCGCCAGGATCTCGACCAAGTCTTCTTGTTGCTCCATCACGCGGGCGATGTCCTTGTAGGCCTTGGGTGCTTCGTCGATCACGCCGCTGTCCTTGCGGCACTCCACGCCAGCGGTCTGCCGCTCGAGATCGGCCACGGTGTAGGCCTTCTTCGCTTGGGTGCGGCTCATGCGTCGGCCCGCGCCGTGGGACGCGGACTCGAAGGAGAGCGGGTTGCCCTTGCCCCGGACGATGAACGACTTGCTGCCCATCGAGCCGGGGATGATACCCAGCTCCCCCGCGCCGGCGCGGATCGCCCCCTTGCGCGTGACCAGCAGCTCCTCGTCGAAGTGGCGCTCCTCGGCCACGTAGTTGTGGTGGCACGACACCTCGATGCCAAAGGTCACCCGCGGCCAGAAGCTGCGGATCACGTCCTTGAGACGCTTCATCATGACCTCACGGTTGAGGGCGGCGTAACGCTGAGCCCAGAACAGGTCTCGGCGGTAGGCATCGAACGCCGGCGTTCCCGCGAGGAACACGGCCAAGTCGCGATCCGGCAGGCGCTCGTTGTGCAACAGGCGGGCCGCCCGCTCCATGTGATACTCCGCGAGCGCCGCGCCGATGTAGCGGCTACCCGAGTGGAGCATGAGCCAGACCGTCCCGCTCGTGTCCAGGCACACCTCGATGAAGTGGTTGCCTCCACCGAGGGTGCCGAGCTGAACGCCCACGCGCGGCGCGGCCCGCTCGCGGACCTTGGCCAGCTCGTCGAAGCTCGAGAGGAGCTCCCGGCCCCGCGCCTTCAGCCCGTCGCCGGCGTCTTCCCACACCGGTGCCCGGTGCGCGCCCCGTCCCACCGGGATGGCGGCCTCGATGCGTGAGCGCACCTTGCGCAGGTCGTCGGGTAGCTCGCGAGCGGTCAGGCTGGTGGCCACCGCCGACATGCCGCAGCCGATGTCGACGCCCACCGCCGCTGGCGCCACCGCGCCGCGCAGGGCGATGACCGAGCCAACCGTGGCGCCCTTGCCCACGTGTACGTCGGGCATGACCGCGACGTGGTGGGCCACCCAGGGCAGGCCGGCTACGGCCTTGAGCTGACGGATCGCCGCGCTCTCGATCTCGTGGACTGGAGCCCAGGAGCGGATCGGGACGCGGTCTCCCTTGATGAGCGTGGACGGCATGGCGGTCACCTACGAGGCGGACTGGTCGACCTCGAGCTCGAGATCTGCGGACGGATCGTGACAGAAGCGCAGCTGGGGCATGCGCTTGAGCGGAAGCGCATCGCACAGGCGATTGCGCAGGAATCCCGCGGCGCGCGCGAAGGCGGCCCCGGTCTCACGCGCGAGGTCGTCGCCCAGCGACAGGCCACCCTGCAGGGCGAACCAGACGCGTGCGCGCGAGCCGTCCCGCGACAACTCGACGCGCGTGATGCGCACGTCTTCGAGTCGTGGGTCGGTGACCTCACAGTCGAGAATGGAGTTCAATTCCTCGAGAAAGAGCGCCTCCAAGCGCTGGCCACGGAAGCTCGCGTCGTTGGATTCGTCCTCCCGAGGTCGTCGCTGTTGCTTGGACATGGGAAAATCACGGTAGTGGTGGGGCTCGCCGCGACCGCGGTGCGGCGACGGCTCGAAATGGGAACATGGGCGGACGTCTGTCCGCCGGGGGCCTCACCAGGCTCGCTCGGCTTCAGCGCACGAGGGCGAGCGTGGAGAGGATCTCTCGACGATCACTGGATTTGTTCTGCATCGGCATCCTCTCCTTCCTGCGCCGCCACGGGCGAGCGCGCAGCACTGTGTGCCACGGCGCCCGGCGTTTGTCAACGCTTCGCGCGACGCGCACGCGCGACGACACCCGACTACAGGGTGGAGAAGATCACCGCCGCGCCGTACAAGAGGAAGATCCCGAGCATCATCAGGAAGCCGAGGATTGCCGCGACGATACCGCCGATCGCCAGCCCCTTGCCGGTGAGCTTGCCGTTGGACCCGGAGATGCGCACGAGGGAGATGATCGCGCAGATGATCGCGATGAAGCCGAGGGGCCAGCCCAGGTAGCAGCAGAAGTGCATCGGGATGCTGAGGATCCCCAGCACCAGCGCGACGATGGCGACGACATCCGGACCCGGCGGCGCGCCGCCCGGCGGTCCGTACGCGGGCGGTGGCCCGTAACCTGGTGCGTGCCCGCCTCCGGGCGGTCCAAAACCACCGGGTGGCGGTCCATACCCGCCAGCCGGCGGAGGTTGATATCCGTAGCTCAAGGTGCGTCCTCCACCCCAGCATACACGGAGTCGACCGGAAGCCACGCCTTCGTTTTGTCGGTGCGACGCGGATACGGCCGGCGTCCTCAGGGGTCTTCGCGCTGCACGCGGATCTCGACTCCCACCCGGACGGCGTCCCCGTCGTCGATCAGGAACGAAGCGACCAGGCCGAACGTGTCGCAGCGGGTGTAGTAGGCGCCAACGCTCTCGAACTGCGCGCTGAACACCACTTCGCTCCTCGGCGGGACCGCTGCGGTGGTGCTCGGAGGGCGCAGGTCGTGATCGTCGTCGCGCACCAGCAGCTCTGGCTTGGGGCGCGCGCGGATCGTGGTCGGCGGTTCGTCGCAGCTCTTACCCGTCAGGTACACGAGCGTCGTGAGGGTGAGTCGACGCTCGCGGCTGCCGGTATTCGTCACGCTCAGCAGGAAGCGTCCGACCTGCGCCTCCTGTCCACCGTGGGTGTGGAAGGCGCTGACGGGCTGGGCTCGCAAGCGGAGGGTCCCATCGCGGGAGGCAGCGCTCGAGCCTGGCCAGGCCTTCTCGGTGCTCGCGCTCGGGCGCGGCGTGGGACGCGGCGCGGCGGACGCGGCCCCGACAGACACGGTGGCCGTCGGAGCGTCCGGCGATGGCGACGCCGCCGGCGTGCGATCACACGCCGGTAGGGAGCACACGAGGACGACAGCGAGCGCGCGCATCCTCGGCCTCTACTGCACGCCCAAGCTCGATGCGGCAAGCGCCTCGCGCACCGCCTGCACTTCTGCTTGGTTCTCGTAGAACACGAGCTGCCGCCCCACGCGGCTCCGCGCGGACGCGGTCCCGACGTTGACCAGCCCCGCGGGCAGCTCGCCCAGCGAAGCCGCCTGCGCCACGGAGCGCCCGGCATCGAGGCCGCGGCGCACCTGCTCGGTGCGCTCCACGGCCTCCGCCAGCGTGGTGGAGAGCGTGCTTCCGCCGGGCACGAGGCTGGCCGCGATGCGCAAGAAGTCGAGGTAGTCGCCGGTGCCGCTCCACAGCCGCAGGATCTGCCGGTACACGCTGGAGACGGGGACGCCCGAGAGCGACTCCATCACGCTCAAGAACTGCCCTATCACGTCCTCGCGCGCGCGCTCCGCGGCGAGCCAGGCTCGATACTCGGGGCTCTGCTCGATGGACGCCCGCAGCCGCGCGGCGGACTCGACCGCGCGCCGCTCCCCGGCTTCATCCGGGTACGCGCGGGGGGCCGCGTCCACGTCGGCACCAGCTTGCTCCACGCTGAGTAGCACCTTGTTCAGGTTCGTCGCCAAGCTGCTCGAGCCGTCGTCCGCGGCGCGCGCGACCAGCCCCGTAGCCACCATGGATGCTTCGAGGCGCCGAAGGCGCGCGCCATCCGCGTCGAGGCGCTCCAACAGCAGCAGCAAGATCCGTCGATAGTCCGCGACGGTGACCTGATAGGGCAGCTCGAACGGCAGCTCCCCGCCATCGTCGTGTCGACCCAGGGATCGACACAGCCGAAACTGCTCGAGCTTGCCTTCGTCGAGCGCGAGACGAACGTGATTCACCGCGGACAGTAGCTCCGTCAGCGCGCCGTCCAGACGCCGCACGTCCTCGTAGTCGTGTTGGATGCTCTCGCGGGCGCGCTGCCACTCGGCCGTCGCCCGCTCCCGATCGGCCTGCGACATGGCGCTGGTGAAGGTGAGCCGCTCGGGCACGTGACGCTCCACGCGGAAGCTATCCCGCGCGTCGGAAACGCGAATGAAGAACGGCACCTCGCGCGACTGCAGCGCCTGAAGCGCGCCGACGCCGCGCTGACCCAGCGTGCGATACGAGGCATGGCTTTGCTCCCGCGACTTCGTCTCCACGCGCGCGTAGGCGTCGGCGTAGTGCGCGTACGCGCCGCGCACCCAGCCCTGACCGTACAGATGTGCCAGCGGGGTCTGCGGCTCGCGCGCGCCGCAGGCTGCGATCGACAGCGACGCCGAAACGAACCCACGCCGCGAGAGGGTGGTCATGGATCGAGCACGGTGATACCGGCCACGCCGGCGAAGCGCGCCCCGACGTCCCCGGCGCGCCGCGTCGTGCTGCCGCGAGGCCCCTCGCTGCCCGGGGAGCCGGCTTGCCCCGCAGCACCCTCGCTGCCGTCGGCCGCGCTCGCTGCGCCGCCGAGGCCCGAGCCCCCGCGTCCCGCGCGCCCGCCTTGGCCGGCCTCGCCGGGCAGCCCAGCGCGACCGCCGTCCACGTCCACCCGCACCCGCTCGAGCAACTCGGCGAAGCGCTCGTCGACGATCAGCTCGACCGTGCCGCCGGGTCCGCCGCGACCGCCGCTGCCCCCGACGCCGCCCTGGGCGCCACGACCGCCGCTGCCCGGCGGATTGCCGCTACCTCCTTGTCCACCATCGCCACCACGCCCACCCGATCCGCCCGGTCCACCGTCTCCCCCCCGCGCCACGACCGTGAGCGTCGCGTCCGGGTGCAGGAGCACGAAGTCCCGCGCCGACCCCTCCACGGACACGGCGATCAAGCGATCGTAGAAGGCGGTCTTCACCAGCGTCGCGTACACCGTCAGACGCGGCCCGCCCGCGCCGTCTCCTCCGCTCGAGCCGTTGCCGCCAGGCTGTCCATCGCGTCCGCTGCTGCCCGCGCTGGTGGAGCTGCCGCCGCTGCCGCTCTCGCCGGACGCGCCCAGGACGCCCGCGATGCCCGCCACGCCGCCGTCCCCGTCGCCGCCAACCCTGTTGATGCAGCGGTAGTCGGGCTTGTACGTGGTCTGGAACGTGAACTTGTCCGGACGGCGACGAAACGCGGTGGTGAGCGCGAAGGGTTCGCTCACCGACGCGAGCACGTCCGGGTTGGGATGAAAGTAGCCCAGCTCGTCGAACTTCCCCTGCTCGCTGTGGAACGCGAACTCGTCGAACTCGAGTTTGCCATTGCGGTTGGCGTCGGGGCCCCCGTGCCACGTCTCGAGTTGCTTGGGCGCGCGCTCGCCCGAGAGCACCGCCTCGGCGAAGACCGCCATCTGTATCGCTTCGCGCGGGCAGATGGTCTTCTCGGTCTTGCGCAGATCGACGCTCATGCCCAGCACCTCGGCGTGCTCCAGGCTCTGGGTGTTGCGGCCCGCGAGGGAGCGGAGCGCGGCGCAGCCACCGAGCGCCGAGGCGATCACGAGCAGCCCAATGCACGCTAGGGCAGATCGAACCATGGTGCCGTCAATACCACGGCTGGGGGCGAGAGCTTCCCCCACCCGCGCTGAGCCGAGCTACTGGCAAGCGCAGTTGCCCCCGGCACAAGAGAGCTTGACGTTCAGGTAAAACACGCCGCCCTTGTCCTCGACTGGGCCCTGGCTGTCGACGACGATGGTGTACCAACCATCGCTGGGCGCGACGAACGCCGTGTTCTGGTTGTTGCTCTGGAGGCAGTAGGCGATGGTGTTGCACGTCAGCGGACACGACGTACAGTCGCTGCTGCAGGGAGCGGCCTGGTAGATCTTCAAGCTGACCGTGCCCGACCAGCCGATGGTGCAGGTCGAGCTACCCCGGGTGAGCGTCACGTCCACGGTCTCGGCTTGGCGCATGAAGAGCCTGTACTCGGCGTCGGAGCCGGTGCCCGCGCAGCCTCCCGTGAAGTTGTTGGCGCGGTTACACAGGCCGTAGGTATTGTTGACGGTGAAGCCGGAGACCGAGCCCGCGGTGGTGCGGGGGATGCGGTACGAGTTGGTACATCCCCCATCCTGGCTCCCGGCGGTCGTGCACGCGGTCGACGGTGGCGTGCAACCGACGGGAGTGATGCAGGTGTTCGCAGTGCAGACCTGACCAGACGCGCACTGGGCGTTGCTGGTGCACTCCACGCAACTGTTCCCGCTGCACTTGGGCGTCGCCCCGCCACAGGCCACGCAGCTCGCGCCGCACTGTTGATCCGTGTTGCAGGGCACGCACTGGTAATTGTTGCACCAGGTGCCGGCGCCGCACTGAGCGCTAGTCGTGCACGCGACGCACTGCCCGTTGATGCACCCGCCCGCGCAAGGGATGTTCGTGGAGCCGTAGTTGCAGGGTAATCCGCTGACGCACTGGCCCGAGTCGTGCTGCACGAGGGTGTTGGCGTCCACGCAGAAGTTCGCCTTGGGTGGACACACAACGCCGACGCACGGATCGCCCGAGCACGCGCCATTGACGCAGCCGAACGCGCAGAACTCCTGGTGCGTCGTGTAGCTACACTGGCCGGTGGACGCGTCACACTGGCCGGGCAGATCCCGCACCGTCAGGTGCGTCGAGTTGGTGCAATAGTTGGCCGCTGGCGTGTTGCACGTCACTCCAGCGCACGGGTCGCCGGCACACTGACCGGCGCTACAGCCGGACGCGCAGTTCACCTGGCTCACCGCGTAGTGGCACGTGCCGCCGGTACACGTCCCGGGCGCTTGCGACACCGCCAGCGTGCTCGAGCTCGAACACGTCGGCGGCGGCGGAGTGTTGCAGCTCACGCCGATGCACGGATCCCCGGTGCAAGCGCCAGCCGAGCACCCGCCGGGGCAGGTCTCCGTCTGCGAGCCGTAGGAGCACGACCCGGCGTCGCAGGTACCGACCTCGGCGTAGACCTTCAGATCCGCTCCAGCGCACTCGTTCGCAGGAGGCGTGGTGCACGCGACACCCGCGCACGAGTTGCCCCCGTCGCTCCCGCTCTGGCCCCCGCTCGAGACCCCAGCGCCGCCCGCCGCGCCCCCGGTCGGTCCGCCATCCAGACCCGCAGCGCCGCTCGCGCCGCTCGCTCCACTCCCGCCACCCTGTGGCACCGCATCGACCGTCGCGCCCTCGGCGCACTGTACCGCGACGCTGCCAAACGCGAGCGCCACCAGAACGCGCCAACGCACCATGCTCGAGCCTCCAGCCCCAAGGGTACGTCATTACCCGCCCGCGTGCCGGTGGATTCTACCGGCGGCAGCGTCTGCCCGGCTCGACCGCAGGCGATTCGGCGTACCCTCACCGGACTCATGAGAGAACGGCTCGACCGCGACACCTTGCGAGCGATCTCGCGGGGGACGTTGCGCCACTACGACGACAACGCGGCGGCGTTCGAGGCGGGCACCCGAAACCACGACGTGTCCCAGAACGTCTCGGCGTTGCTGCGGCACATCGAGGGGCCGGCGCCGTTCACGCTCCTCGATCTCGGGTGCGGTCCCGGGCGTGATCTGCGCACGTTCAGCGAGCTCGGACACGATGCGGTGGGGCTCGAAGGCTCCGCTGCCTTCGTCGAGATGGCGCGCGCAGCCTCGGGCTGCGAGGTTCTGCACCAGGACTTTCTCACGCTGGGCCTTCCGTGTGGCCGCTTTCACGGGATCTTCGCCAACGCGTCCCTCTTCCACGTGCCCACGCAAGAGCTACCGCGCGTCCTTGGGCAGCTGCACGCGGCGCTGCGCCCCCGCGGAGTGCTCTTCACCTCGAACCCGAGGGGCCAGGGCGAAGAGGGCTGGCAGGGGGACCGCTATGGCGCTTACCACGACATCGTAGCCTGGCGTACCTACCTCAGCGCCGCGGGCTACGACGAACTGGAGCACTACTATCGACCGCCGGGGCGACCGCTTCACGAGCAACCCTGGCTCGCGACCGTGTGGCGCAAGGTGGGGTGAGTGAGTCGCCCGGGCTAGCACGACGCGACGGCTGTGAACTCGCGCCTCACCGCGGTTTTGCGGCGAGGATCGCCTTCGCCGCCTTGGCGACCTTGGCGGCGGCATCTTGCTCGAACTTCTGCGCGAAGGTCTTTGCGTCCGGATCGTGACGACCAATGCAATCGAGGGCGGACATGCGGCTGGCTTCTGCGTTCGCGCTGGTCTCCACCAGCGTCTGCAGCAGCGAGAGCGCTCTGGCCCTCTGCTCGGCGGTCAGCTTCTTCTGCTCGAACAGCCCGCACACGCCCCAGGGCAGCTTGGTGGACTCGGCTTTCCCGGCGCTGGCCGCAGCTTCGACGTGCGTCAGCAGGTCGTTCCACTCGTCGACACAAGGGGCATCGAAGGCGGTGCCGCCGGTGCGGCCGAGCAGCTCGATGGCGCGAGCGGCGACCTCCGGCTCGGCATCGTCGAGGAGCGTGCGCCACACCTTGCAGTTGTTCTGCTGGCGGGTGGCGTCCTTCTGCGCGCCACCGCGCATGGCCGCCACGGCCTCGGCGCGGACCTTGGGGTCCTTGTCCGACTTGGCGAGCTCGATGGTGAAGTCGTAGTGCTGCGGGTTGTAGGCGAGAAAGGCGCCGACCAGCGTGACGCGGCATGGAGAGAGGGCATGCGTGCGCGCGACCTTCAGCGCGCGCTCGTCGAGCTCGGTCTCCGCTAGCCTGACCGCCGCTGCCTGCAGCGCGATGCCGCGGCAGTTCTTGGGATTGCGCTCCTCGTCGAGGGCGTCGAAGAGCGCGGTCGCCAGGGCCGCGTCGGACAGCGGCCGAGTACCGATGACCTCCAGGCCGACCGCCGCGATGTTGCGCACCGCGGGGCTGTCGTCCTCGAGGCTGGCGACCAACGTCGACAGGATGTCTTGCCGGCCGGGGAAGCTCGCCCACTCGACCCAGTCCTGCATGGGCTTGCACGCGTCCACGAACTCGTTGCGGCCCCACTTGCAGCCGTCGCGCACCGCTGTGATTTGCTTCACGACCTCGGGGTCGTTGTTCGGTGCGCGGAGGCCCTTCGCCGGCTGCCCGGCGGCGGCGGCGGGCTCTGCGGATGCGGAGGGCGCGGCGGCGCTCGGCGCCGCGGCGCTCGGCGCGGCGGCGCTCGCTGGGGTGGCCGAGGCCTCGGCTCTGCTCGTGGGCTCGGGCGCGGGGGTCTCGGGTTGCGCCTTCTTCTCGTTGCACGCGACGAGCGCAAGGATCGAAGCGAGGGTGGGTAGGACCGAGCGCGCCTTCATCGCGGCAGCGTAGATCGGGTGGTTCGACGCAACAATCGCCCACGCCCATGAGACCCGGCGCACGTCGCGACAGAGTCGGTCGTGATGCGGTAGCCTGCTGGGTATGCGAGCGGGCCCGGTCTGGCTGTCGTTGCTGAGCCTCGGCTGCGGGCCTGCAGCGGTGGCCGCACCCACTACGGCCACGGCATCGCCGCCCGAACGCGGCGCCGGCCCCATCGGACCACCGCCCGAGCGCCAGCCCGAGCCTGCGAGTCGGGACCGTTGCCTGGCCGAGCCGCTCGCGCTCGAGCCGAAGCTCTCGCCGCGTGAGCTCGACGCCGAAGCACGAGTGCGGGTCGAGCTCGCGAGCGCGGTCGACGACCAGGGGTGTCTCTTGCCGGTGGTTGCGGGGTCGCCCAGGCAGGGCCAGCGCCTCCACGCGCCGGCGTTCGAGTGCAAGTTCACCGTCGGCCGGACGTACTTCGAGGCGATGCGCTGGTCACAAGCTGCGCACTGGTTCCGTCGAGCGTGGGTCGAGCACGCTACGGACGAGAGCGCCGTGTTCGCGGCTCAGCTGTACCTCGAGAGTCTGAACGTGATCGCGACGCATGCGCGGCCGCCTCGGGAAGCATGCCTGCAAGCGATTGCGGACGACCTGCCGCCGATGCGGTGCACGCTGTGTGCCCACTCTCCGGCCAACGCCGAGGCCTGCCGGACCCTGCAGCGCATCGGCGACGAGCTCGCGCAGCGCTCGATCCTGCCGGAGCGTCCCGAACCCGTGTGCCGCTGAGGGCTGAGGCCAGGCGTCGCCCGCGGAGGGCTCCGAGGCCCGCGTCACGGCCCCAGCGTCCGCACCTCTCGCGTGCGCGCTTCGACGTCGGCGCGCTCGAACGGGAGCTTCCAGTACGTCACGTCGACGTACTCCTCGAGCGCCGTCGTCGTGTCGGGCCCCGCAGGGTCGGCGCCCGGGCCCAGCGGAAAGTTGACCCAGGCCTCGGGCGTACCGCTCGCGTCGAAGCTACCCACAGTGCGCTCTACCGACACGTAGCTGCTCGCGAACCGAGAGGCCTCCGGCGAGAACGAGATGTTCTGCGACACGTTCACCGTGTCCTCGCCTCCGTCCGTCGCGCGTGAGAAGAGCGGCACTCCAAAGCCCAGCGCGTGATCGAAGTCCGTCACCTTCAGGTCCTGGTAAGAGTAGCCGGAGGGATCGGTCGACCCGAAGCGAGCCACGAGCCACTCGGCGGTGCGCTTCGCGGCGGTCAACGCCACGACGTGGGGACCGCCTTGCACGACCACGTCACCGTTCGGATACTGGCCGCGTACGGCCATGGCCGCTATCTTGATCACGAACACCGCCTGCAGGTCGATCGCGAGCTCGTACGCCAGGGGGATGTCGTCCTTCAGGACCTCCTCCGTGAGAAACCGCTGGAACACGAGGAACGCCAGCGCGCCCGGCGAGGGCCGACTCATGGCGCGATCCCAGTCTTGTGCCAGCAGCGTCACGACCGCGTCGAGGTCGGGGAGATCCTGAAACTCCGCCAGGGCCGCGTCCGTGGCGATAGCCTGGTGAGCCGCGGCGAGCAGCGGCAGCAGGTCGTCCGCGAGGGTGCTGTGCACGTCGCGCTGAAGCGCCTCCATCGCAGCCCGAGCAACGTTGCCGGCGCCGGTGAGCTCGACGACGCGGCTCTCGATGCGGGCCGCGCGATAGCCCGGCGCGAAGAGCGCGCCGTAGTACCAGGGGTCGTCGTCCATCCGACCGTTCTGCGTGAAGCCGAACGGGTCGTTGTTGGCCGTCACCACGTAGCCCGCGACCGGCGCCCGACTCCGCGGGAGCTCGGAGCGAGCGAGCATGTCGCCGCTCCACAACGTGCTCGCGTCGCTACCATCCAAAATCATCCACGGCTTCTGACCGGACGCCACGCCGGGTCGACTCGGCACGTCCACGCCGACGCGATAGGTGATTCCCGAGGCATCCGCGGCCACGAACGAGTAGTTCATCTCGCGCATGCGGTCGACCGCCGCCTCGACGTCGTCGAGGTCCTCCGCGCGGTTGAGCTCCAGGAACCAGCGCGCCGGTCGGCCGGCGAATCCTGGCCAACTCACCAGCAGCGGGCCGAGCCCAGGCAGCGGCAGCAGCTCGCTCGGCAGCAAGACGCCGTAGCCGGGTACGTCCTCGTAGTAGAAGGTCTCGCTGCGCCCCTGCCCAGCCGGCCCGCCGCCGTCCCGCACGGTCACGGACTCTTCGCGCTCGGCGATCGCGACGCGCTGGGCCCCGACCACGACGTCGAGTCCGTCGCGCTCGACCCTCCACACGTCCGTGACGTCGCCAAAGGCGCTGGTGGCCGTCCACAGTACTCGGCGGTTGTGTCCGAGCGCTATCCCCGGCGTCCCTGGGTAGGCGAAGCCCGCCACGTCATAGCTGCCGCGGGCGTGGGCGCTCGACAAGTGCAGCGGATACGGCGCGCCGAAGAAGTCGAACCCCAGGTGCGGATCGCCGGCGATCAGCGGTCGTCCAGTGTCGGTGAAGCGGCCGTCGATCGCCCAGTTGTTGCTGCCGGACGCGCGCGGCAGCGCTCGCGCGAAGCGCGCGAGCGCCCCAAGCGAGGCCCGCGCGCTGGGCAACTCGTCGCCGCTCCTGGGCTGGACGTCGGGCTCGAGCCAGCTCGCCTGGGCGCTGGGCCGATCCTCCGCTGGCACCGCGAACACGTCTTTGGCGGGGCGGAGCGGCTGCACCGCGTCCATGGCGGCACCATACAGGTTGGTCACCACCGTGAGCGCGATCTCGAACTCGATCGTGCGATCGAGGGCGAAGCCCGCTCCCTTCAGCACGACGTAGGGATCTTCTGGGCGCCAGCGCTCGGGCAAGAAGTCGCGTTCGCTCGGGCCGAAGCCGAACGGGAGCGGCTGCGATCCGGCGCGTACTTCGTCGACCCGCCGGTTGATGCCTTGCACCCAGGCATCGATCAACCGCGCGCGCTCCGGATCCGCCTTGCGTGTTGCTTCCCGGTCGGCCAATCCCCAGCGCGCGAAGTGGAACGCGCGGGCCAGTTGGTCGCGCTCGAGGCCCTCGTCCCCCAGCACCTCCGACAGTCGCCCGAGCGCGAAGCGGCGCAGCATCTCCATTTGGTACAGCCTGTCCGACGCCATCTGGTAGCCCGCGCCAAAGAACAGGTCGGTGTCGTCCTCCGCGTACACGTGGGGCACGCCGCGCTCGTCGATGCGCACCTCGATGGCGGACTTGGGTAGACGCTTGGCTTCTGTCGCGTCGTCACCGCCACAGGCCAGAAGCCAGAGTGAGCCCAACCCGACCAGCCAGCGGCGCATCCCCCGATCTTGCCACAGCGCCACCTGGCGCGGGAGGCTCTGCCGGCTGACGAAACGACAGGCGCCACCGCGCCACGATCGCTCACATCGGGAACAACACCGGAACCGCCAGCAGCGTCACCACCAGCAACACGAGCTGCAGCGCCACGCCGACCTTGAAGAAGTCCGCGAACCGATAGCCACCCGGGTTGAGCACGAGCGTGTTCACCGGCGACGCGATGGGCGTCGCGAAGGCCGTCGAGGCAGCGATGGCGACCGTCATCAAGAAGGCGTGGGGCGAGAGGCCGAGATCGACGGCGACCGTATACGCCACGGGCGCCACCAGCACGGTCGTGGCGGTGTTGGAGATCACCTGGCTGAACAGCGAGGTGAGCACGAACAGGGCCGCGAGCATGACGTAGGGGCCGTGACCGCCCAGGCTGCCCACCAGCGCGTCGACGGCCAGACGCATGCCGCCGGTCTTCTCCAGCGCCGTCGCCATCGGCAGGATGGCCGCGATCAAGACGACGCTCTCCCAGTTGACGCCGCGGTAGGCGTCCGTCGCGCTCAGGCAGCGGACGACCACCATCGCGACCGCGGCGAGCAAGACAGCGACGACGTTGGGCACGATGCCGAACGCCATCAGCACCAGCATGCTCAACGTGATGACGAGCGCCAGCAGGGGCTTCGGCTCGCCGAGCTTCACCGCGACGTCGGAGCCCGGGTCGGTGACCATCACGAAGTCGCGCCGCTCGTCGCGTAGCAGACGGAGATAGCGAGTGCGTCCCTTGAGCAAGAGCGTGTCGCCGTGCTCGAGGGGCAGATCCCGAGTGGCGGGCAGGTCGCCAGACTCGCTGGTTGTCTGTCCGGCGCGGCGGACGGCGAGGATCGTGGCGCGATAGCGATCCCGAAAGCGAGTCTCGCGCAGGCTCTTGCCCACCAGCCGGGAGCGTCGCGGGATGACGACCTCCGCCAAGGACTCGTCCTCGGCGAGCGCAAACTCCGCCGCGTCCGGGCGCTGCTCGACGCCGTGATCTCGACACAGAGCGGCCAACGCATCGTCCGCGCCCTGCACCATCACCACGTCCCCTTCGCGGAACACCACCGTGGGCAACATGGGCGGACTCACTTCTTCACCCGGCATGGCCAGCTCACGCCGGATGCCCACCACCGTCAGCGCGTAGCGCGCCCGCAGGTTTGCGTCGGCCAGAGTCTGCCCCGCGAGGGCCGAGCCCTCACTCACCCGCAGCCAGTGGACGTGCGCGGGCAGATCGTAGTCGCGGGCGATGTCGCGGATGACCAGGCTGGGTCGCGGCGCTTCACTGCTCGCCGCCGGCGCGGCAGCCCCAGGTAGCAGGTGCCGCCCGACGAGCGCCATGAACGCGACGCCCACGACGAGCAGGAGCAACCCCGGGGGCGTGAAGCTAAAGAAGCCAAAGCCCTCGAGCCCGGCCTGCCGCAGCTGATCCGACACGACGATGTTCGGCGGCGTGCCGATGAGCGTGAGCATCCCCCCGAGGAGCGACGCGAAGGCCAGCGGCATCAGGAGCCGCGACGGCGCGATGCCCGCGCGCTTGCCCATGGTGACGACCACCGGGAGCAACACCGCCACGGTGCCGGTGGAGCTCATGAAGGCGCTGAGCAGCGCGGTCGCGACCATGATCACCACGATGACCCGCGCCTCGTGGGAGCCCGCCAGCGCGCCGAGCCGATTGCCCAGCCACTCGGCGACGCCCGTTTGCGTCAGACCACCGCCGATCACGAACAGCGCCGCGATCATGATCACGATCGGGTTCGAGAAGCCGGCGAGCCCTTCCTCCGGCGTGATCACTCGGGTCAAGAGCAACACGAGCAGGCTCAGGAGCGCGACCACGTCGAGCCGCAGCTTGTCGCTCACGAACAACGCGATGGTCAGTCCGAGCGTCACGAAGACGATGAGCGCTTCCTGCGTCACTGGAGGCGCGAAGGAACCACGGGGACCTGGGCCGCGCAATCAGTCACGACAGCGCGTCGGTCAAGGTGTCCGGCTTCGCTTTCGGCTGGGCGTGTCCCGTAGCGTCGTAGAGCCAAGGTGAGCTCGACCACTGAAGCCGTGCCCAACTCCCAGCGAGCGGAGGCGTGGACCTTCGCGTCGCTCATGCACTGCGCGAGGGCTTCAGCCGCTCACCTTCGGGCGAGTCGCGGCTATGGTGATTGCCGGCGCTGCGTCCCTGGCCGCGACCCTCCTCCTGATCATGGCCCTGCCGCCGGGAGACCGAGGCTCCGGCGCCTTTTCGGCGCCGGAAGCGGGGGTCCAACGCCCTGTTTTCCCGGACGATCTGTGGTAAGACCTGCCCCCTCGCCGTGTTCGACGCACTCACCAAAGGGTTTCGGGAAGCTCAGAATCGCCTCGCGGGGCTGACCGAGCTGAACGAGAACAACATCAAGCCCGCGCTGCGGGAGGTCCGCCTCAGTCTGCTCGAAGCGGACGTGGAGCTCGGGGTCGTCAAGCGCTTCCTGGCCAAGGTCGAGGAGAAGGCGCTCGGTCAGACGGTCCAGGTGCGCGTCAAGCAGGCCGGCGAGACCATGAAGGTCACCGCCGCCGATCAGTTCGTGAAGATCTGTCACGACGAGCTTGTCGCGATGATGCACGCGGACACCGAGCCGCTCACCTTCGCGGACCGCGGGGCCACGGGCATCATGATGGTGGGCCTACAGGGCTCGGGCAAGACCACCACCTCGGCCAAGCTGGCTCGCTTGCTCGAGAAGCAGGGCAAGAAGCCGATGCTCGTGGCCGCGGACATGCAGCGGCCCGCCGCCGTCGAGCAGCTGAAGATCCTGGGCGAGCAGATCGGCGTGCCGGTCTTCAACATCGCGGGAGCGTCGCCGGTCGACATCTGCGCGGCCGCGGAGGCCGAGGCCAAGAAGCTCGGCCGCGACGTGATCGTGTACGACACCGCGGGTCGTCTCGCGATCGACGAGCAGCTCATGCAAGAGCTGTCCGAGATCAAGACCCGCGTCGAGCCGGAGAACATCTACCTGGTCGTCGACGCGATGATCGGCCAGGACGCGGTGCAGACCGCCAAGAGCTTCAACGAGCGCCTGGGCATCACCGGCGTGGTGCTCACCAAGCTCGACGGCGACGCTCGCGGCGGCGCGGCGCTCTCCGTGCGCGAGGTCACCGGTGCCCCCATCGCGTTCGTGGGCCTGGGCGAGACCATCGACAAGCTCGACATCTTCCGCGCGGAGGGCATGGCCAGCCGGGTGCTGGGCATGGGCGACGTCGTCGGCCTGATGCAGGACTTCCAGGAGGTCGTCGACACCAAGAAGGCGGAAGAAGACGCCCTGCGCATGATGAGCGGGCAGTTCACGCTCGACGACTTCCTCAATCAGGTCCGCATGATCCAGCAGATGGGGTCGCTCAAGGACCTGGTCGACAAGATCCCGGGCATGGGCGGGATGCTGCCGGCCGGCGTGAACTTGGACGACAAGGAGCTGGTCCGCATCGAGGCGATGATCCAGTCCATGACCCGCTCCGAACGCCAAGACCCCCACGCGCTCATCCGCGAGCCGGGCCGCGTCAAGCGCATCGCCAAGGGCTCCGGTCAGCCGGAGGTCGGGGTGCAGGAGCTGGTGCAGAAGTTCCTGTTCATGAAGCAGATGATGGGCGGCATGGGCGGCGACCTCGGGCTGCTCGGCAAGATCCCCGGGCTCAAGGGGCTAGCCCAAGCGCGCAACATGAAGAAGGCCATGAAGAGCGGCCAGCTCCCGGGCATGCCCGGCGGCTTTCCGGGCATGCCGGGAATGGGTATGCCCGGCATGGGGTTCCCCGGTATGGGCATGCCGGGCATGGGTTTTCCCGGCATGGGCATGCCCGGCGCCGCGCCCGAGGCCCCCAAGATGCGCCAGCTCAGCCGCGCCGAAAAGAACGCCAAGAAGCAACAGCGCCAGCGCGAGCGCGCCGCCCGCAAGAAGAGCAAGGGAAAGAAGTGATGCGCCTCCGATCGATCCTCGCCAGCGTCGTGATCAGCAGCGCCGTCGTGGGCTGCGCACAGCCTGCGGAGGAGGCGCCCGAGCCCATCGCCCCCGCGCTGCTCGGCCAGATCCTCGACGATGTGCCGAGCGACGTGCCCAACAAGACCTTCATCGACTTCGACGGCAAGGTCGTGCTCGTGGGCTACGAGCTCGAGCCGAGCGGCACGGTGCGTCCGGGAGAGCGCTTCAAGCTGAAGCTGTACTGGCGCTCGATGGCGCCGCTGGGCAAAGACTGGTCGCTCTTCACCCATTTGCTCACGCTGGGCGGGCAGCGCGTGGCCGGCGACTTCGACAACGTCGGGCCGCTGCGGGATCGCGCCAGCGGCGAGCAAGCCCTGCCGCCCTCGCGCTGGCAGCCCGGTCGAGTCTACGTGGACGAGCAAGAGCTGATGATGCCTCAGGGCGTGCAGTCGCCCGTCGTGACCGTCGTCGTCGGTATTTGGAAGCCTGGCTACCGGCTGAACATTCTCAGCGGACCAGCAGACGGCGAGCGCCGCGCGATCATCGCTCACATTCCCACCGGGGTGGAGCCCGTGCGGCCCCCCGTCAACCCAAGCGGTCCGTCGCAACCCGCGGCCCCAGCGCACCCCTGAGAGTAAGGAGGCACCCATGCGAAGCACACTCACTCTGGTCGCCACCCTGCTGCTCACCGCCTGCGTCGGCGGCTCGAGCGACACCACCAAGGAAGACAAAGAGCGCCTGAAGGTGTTCACCCTCGAGAAGGCGCCCGAGTATCCGATCAAGCTCGACGTGAACTTCGACGACAAGGTCACGCTGCTAGGCGCGAAGGTGGAGCCCACGGGCAAGGTGGCGCCGGGCCAAAAGGTGAAGGTCACCATGTACTGGCGCAGCGACAAGAGCACTGGGGATGGCTGGTTCTTGTTCACACACGTGCTCGACGGCTCGGGCGAGCGCATCCTGAACATCGACAACGTCGGACCCCTGCGGGAGTGGCGCGGCTCACGCCAAGCCTTGCCGCCCAGCCACTGGGAGGTGGGCAAGGTCTACGTGGACGAGCAAGAGTTCACCATCCCGAACAACGTCAAGACCGCGAAGATCCAGTTCACCACTGGCGTGTGGAAGGGCAACGACCGGCTGAAGATCAAGAGCGGCCCAGGGGATCGCGAGAACAAGGCGAAGGTCGTCGAGATCGAGACCGGCGTGGCGGCCGCGCCGCCGACCGCGCTGAACACTCGGCTGCCCGAGCTGCGCGTCGACAAGCTGGAGAAGGGAACCAAGCTCACCATCGACGGCAAGCTCGACGAAGAAGCGTGGCAGACAGCCCCCGTCGCGGGTCCGTTCGTGGACGTGGCCACCGGCGCGCCGAACACCGCCTTCCCGGTCAACGGCAGCGTCAAGGTGCTGTGGGACGACGCGAACATGTACCTCGGCTTCGAGGTCTCGGATCCGGACGTCGTAGGCGGCTTCGACAAGAAGACCAAAGATCCCCACCTGTGGACCAAGGACGCGGTGGAGATCATGATCGACCCCGACGGCGACGGGGACAACAAGGACTACTACGAGATCCAGATCAACCCGCAGAACCTGGTGTTCGACACCCGCTTCGACGACTACAACACGCCCAAGACGGACCCGAGCGGCCCGTTCGGTCACCAGGACTGGTCCGCCAAGCTCAAGAGCGCGGTCACCGTCAAGGGCACCCTCGACAAGTCCGACGACAAGGACGAAGGCTACGTGGTGGAGGTCGCCATCCCGTGGAAGTCCTTCGACAAGGCGCGGCAGGTTCCGCCGAACGTAGGCGACACCTGGCGCATGAACTTCTACGCCGTACAGCAGAACGGCGGCGTGGCCTGGTCGCCCATCCTCGGTCAGGGCAACTTCCACAAGGCGTCCCGCTTCGGCAAGGTCACCTGGGCGGAGAAGGGCTGGACGCCGCCGGCCCCGGAGCGCGCGAGCGTCACCGGGTCGCGTCCGCGCTTCATGCTGCCGGGCGCGGCGGAGAAGTCCACGATCCCCATGATCCCGGCCACCGAGCTGCCACCACCTGCCAAGCCCTGACGGTTCAGCGGTAGCGTCGCACGAGCGCGCCGTGCAGGTCGGCGCAGCGAGCCGTCTCGCGTCGCGCCGCCACGACGTCCTTCTCGGCCTGGTCGAGCGCCTTGGCTGCGAGCTCGGGTGCGCTCGCGTCCGTATCGAGCGCGTGGCGCACCGCGCGCACCCCGTCCACGCCTCGAAGGTGCAGCGCGTAGGCCTGCGCGCAGCTATCCCGCAGCTCACAGGCCTCGGGCGCGGTGCAGGGCAGCGCGCGCAGCGCGGATAATCGAGGCGCCTTGGCGTCACCCTCGGCTTCGCGCAGCGCGGTGACGGCGAAGAGCAGCTGCTCGGCCTCGGTGCGCTCGCGCTCGCGCTGCTCGTCGCGCTCGCAGCTCGCCGCTCCCGCGATGAGCAGGCAAATCAGTCCGGCTAGTAGGCTCGACTGGGGCAGTCTTGGCACGATCAAGTCACGACCCTGGGAAGTGCAGCCCGAGCTCTACAGGGCACGAGGCTAGGGGCGCGCGGGATTTCAATCCGCTGCTTTGGGCGGCGGCCCCATCTGGATTCGCTCGCCGACGTAGGCGCCGATCAACGTAAACAGGACGCCCAGGGTGCTCATGAGCACGTACATGAACCCAGGCATGGTCTTGACGGTCTGGGTTCGAAACAGGAAGAACGCCGTCGGGATGGCGATCAGGAACGCGGCCACCACGGGCTCGATGAACGTCTTGCCGGGGCTCACGAGGCCCACGAACAACCCGCCGACGAACCACACGGGGATGGCGACCAACATGCCGGCTGAGCCCTCGAAGTCGAAGGCCGGCAGCACGATGGGCAAGAAGACGACGATGGCGGCGGTGAGCACCCCCATGATCCCGAGGGACACCCCGAACCACAGCGGGCTGAAGCCCTCCTGCTGGTAGCGCCGCTCGAGCTCCTCCTGGCGCGACAAGGCGCGCTTGAGATCGTCGATCTTCGCGCCGCACGAGACGCAGCGGTTGTTCGGGAGGGGAGCGACGTTCTTGAAGCCGCAGGAGGGACAGATGATGTTTTTGACCTGAGCCATCCGATTACGCCGTTGGCGCCGCGAACGGGCGCGCTCCGGGGACTTTCGCACAAATTCCGAGCCGCTGGAAATCGCTGATCCCCCGTCGAAGCCGCCTACCCCGCAGGGGGGGGTCGCCGGCGGACAATTCGCGGTATATCCTGCAGAAAGTCGGCGCGGAACCTCGGCGCCGGCCGGCTGTCCTATCCTCGTCCCCGCCATGCCCAGTCCACCCGACACCGCAGAGCTGCCCCTCGAGGTGCCCCAGGCTGCGGAGCCCGATCCGGAGCTCATGGCGCTGCCGGAGCCACGGCGCCCCGGGCGCCGGCTCACGCTCGCGACCCTGGGGCTGACCATCGTCGTCTCGCTCGGCATGGCCTACGGGCTGCGCGGCGAGGCCAAGTACGCGCTGGCCTCGGGCTCCCCCGCCCAGCTGGGCAACCTAGCGGAGCTGACGCCGCGGGTCGAGCTGGGCAACACCTGGGTGCAGGGCGAAGCCTTGCTCAGCTCGACGCGTGCGGTGCGCTACGAGCGGCCGCTGGAGGCGGACACCTATCGACTCGCCCCGGTCGCGGGCAACGAGAAGCTCTGGGTTCAGGTCCGCGTGCCCAGCGGGCTCGAGGGTCCGCGCTTCGTGCCGCCCACGTCCTTCGTCGGCCGGCTCATCCCGCTCGACAGCGGCGGTCTGCGCTACGGCGCGCTCGCGGACGCGGTGACGGACGCCGGCATCGGCAGCGTCCCCCCGGGGGCTTGGCTGTTGGTGGACGGCGAAGCGCCCGCGACCACGCGCTGGTCGCTGGGGCTCGTCGCCCTGTTCCTTGGCTTCGCCGGCTTCGGCGCGTTCGGCCTCGCGCGTCTGCTGGGCAAGCACGCCTGACTCGGCGTGAGCGGAGCAAGTCGGACAGGCGCCATGGTATGAGGCGCTCATGGCCGTCACCTATCGCCAAGCGGGGGTCGACATCGACGCAGCCGATGCCCTGATCGAGCGCATCAAGCCCCTGGCGGCGAGCACCCGCATCGCGGAGGTCGTGGGCGGCGTCGGCGGCTTCGCCGGACTGTGCGCCCTACCCAGCGACGTGGACGAGCCGCTGCTGGTCAGCGGCACCGACGGCGTGGGCACGAAGCTCAAGCTGGCCTTCGCCCTGTCCAAGCACGACACGGTGGGTATCGATCTGGTCGCCATGTGCGTGAACGACGTGATCACGACCGGCGCACGACCGCTGTTCTTCTTGGATTACTTCGCGTGCGGCAAGCTCGACGTGGACGTCGCGGAGTCCGTGATTGCAGGCATCGCCGAGGGCTGCCGCCAGTCTGGCTGCGCGCTGCTCGGCGGCGAGACGGCCGAGCTGCCAGGCATGTACCCCGACGGGGAGTACGATCTGGCCGGCTTCTCCGTGGGAGTGGTGAGCCGCAGCGCCGTACTCGGACCCGCGCGCACCCGGCCCGGAGACGCGCTGATCGCCGTCGCCTCGAGCGGACTGCACTCCAACGGCTACTCGCTGGCTCGTCGGGTGCTGCAAGCACACCACGACTTGAACGCCGAGCTCCCGGAGCTGGGCGCGACCCTCGGTGCCGCGTTGCTGACCCCGACGCGCATCTACGCACGCGCCGTACGCGAACTGCTCGGGGCGCTCGGCGGCGACGTGCACGCGCTGTGTCACGTGACTGGTGGCGGGCTTGTCGGCAACCTGCCCCGAGTGCTCGCCGCGGGCTGCCGCGCGCGGGTGCGTCTCGATCACGAGCGCCCGGCGTTGTTCGAGCTGATCGCGCGGCTCGGCCCCGTGGACGAGCAGGAGCTGCGTCGGACGTTCAACCTGGGCATCGGGCTGGTGGCCGTGGTCGCGCCCGGTCGCCTGGCGGACGCCATCGCGGCCCTCGAAGCAGCGGGCGAGCGAGCCTGGTCCTTGGGCTCGCTCGAGCCGATGCCTGACGCCAGCACCCCGGCGGAGGTCCACGTGCTCGGAGATCCGGAGTGAGCCTCGCCCTCGGCGTACTCGTCTCGGGCTCGGGCACCAATCTGCAAGCGATCCTGGACGCCAGCCAGGCAGGCGCCCTCGACGTCGACGTCCGCGTCGTGATTTCGAATCGGCCCGACGCCAAGGCGCTCGAGCGCGCCGCGCGCGCCGGAGTACAGACGGCGGTCGTACCACACGGCGCGTTCGAGACACGAGAGGCGTTCGACGACGAGCTGATCGCGACGCTGCGCCGCCACGACTGCGAGTGGATCGTGCTCGCGGGCTTCATGCGCGTGCTCACGCCGCGGTTCTTGCGCGCGTTCGCCGAGCGCATCGTGAACATCCACCCCGCGCTGCTCCCGGCCTTCCCCGGCACGCGCGCGCAGCAGCAAGCCCTTGACTATGGCGTCAAGATCACGGGCTGCACGGTCCACTTCGTGGACGAAGGCGTGGACACGGGACCGGTCATTGCCCAACGCGCGCTCACCATCCAAGACGCCGACGATCTCGACTCACTCACCCGTCGTTTGCTCGAGCTCGAGCACGCTTTGCTCGTCGAGGTGCTCGGCTGGCTCGCCGCGGGACGCGTCCACGTCGAGTCGCGGCCGGGGCAACGACCGAAGGTCCGGGTGAGGCCAGCGTGACGTCTCGGCACTACGACGTGGTGGTGCTCGGCTCCTCCCTCGGAGCCCTGGCCACCGCCGCGGTGCTCGCTCGTCGCGACTTCCGCGTGTTGCTCTTGGGTCAAGGTCAACGCGGCGCGAGCTACCGACACGATCGCTTCTCGCTGCTCCGCCGCACCTTCACCCTGCTGGGCAACTCGTCGCCCGCCATGAAGAGGCTGCTGCACGAGCTGGCTCAGAGTCCGCGCTTTCGGCGGCGAACCCAGACCCTGGACCCGATGTTCGTGCTGTCGATGCCCGGGCGCCGGGTGGAGGTCGCGCCCGACGTGGACCTCTTCAGCCGCGAAGTCGATCGCGAGTTTCCGGAGGTTCGACAGCTCGTGGACGAGCTGTACGCCACCTTCGCGCGGGCCAACGCCGCCGCGGACAGCGCCTTCGAGCGCGACGCGATCTGGCCGCCGGCGGGCTTCTGGGAGCGCCTCGAGACGGGTCGGGCGGCCGCGATGCTGCCCTTCTCCGGCAGCGCCGCGCCGCGCGACTTGCTGGGCAAGTTCCCGTCCGGACATCCCTTCCGGGATGCGGTGACGGTGCCCGTCGGCTTCGCCACGGATCTGGCGCTGCCCCTCGATCAAATGCCACCGCTGGTGGTAGCGCGGCTGCACGGCGCCTGGACCCGCGGCGTCTCTTGCCTCGATCGCGGCGAGGACGAGCTGACGGAGTTTCTCGCGGAGCGCATCGAGGCCCACGGCGGCGAGTGTCGGCTCGGCGGTCGCGCCTCCCGCATCCTGTTGGACCGCGGGCGCGCCAGCGGCGTGATGGAGGACGGCGAGGACGAACCCACGGGCGCCGATGCGGTGGTGTGTGCCTTCTCCGGCGAAGGCGTCGCCGACTTGACCAGCGGCGAAGGCATCACCCGCCAGGCGCGCGAGCAGTGGCCGCGGGTCACGGCGAGCACAGGTCGCTTCGTCGTCAGCTTGGTCGTGAAGAGGGCCGGGCTACCAGAGCCCCTCGGCGTCGAGTCGTTCCTGCTTCCCCGCGCGGGACCTCGTCCGGATCCGCGCCGACCAGTGGTCCACTTGCAGCGCATGGACGCGCTGTCCCCCGCACCCGACGAGACCGTACTCGCGGCCGAGATGCTGCTGCCCCTGCGGGGGCCGCTGACCTTGCTCGAGGCACGGGAGGCCGTGCGGCTCACACTCGAGGAGCACTTGCCGTTCCTGGACCGCCACGTCGTCGCGCTCGACTCTCCGCACGACGGGCTGCCGCTCATCGACCGCAGCTCCGGGGCGGAGCGCAGCATCGACCGCGTGCACCTGCCGGACAGCGGCCCCGGCCCGGAGCCCATGCGCTGGCAGTGGTCGGTCGAGCCGGCAGGCTACCTGGAGATCGCAGGCGAGCCAGTCCGAGGTCCGATTCCTGGGACGTACCTGGTCGGCACGACGGTCCTGCCAGGGCTGGGACAAGAAGGCGAGCTCATCGCCGCTTGGGCCGCCGCTCGGTTGATCACCGAGAAGGACGGCCGGCGGCAGAAGATGCGGCGGCAGATGTGGACCAAGATCGAGACCTGAGGCCACCGGCGCGGATGGAACAAAATCCAGCACCGTCCGAGACTGGTGTATCCTTGGGCTGATGCGGAAGACAGCTGCTGCACTGATCCTCGCGCTGGGCACTTGCCTCTCCTCGGGTGCCCTGGCGGACACGGCGTCCTCTCAGGTTCAGGTACTGGCGATCGCTAGCGACAAGAACTTCGAGCACGCCCAGGCGCTGACCATCGCGCTCAAGCGGGCGGTGACTCGCGCCGAGGGCTGGGCCCTCTCGAAGGGCGACTACTCGCTGGAGGTGATCTCCCTGGCGCTCAACTGCGAGCTGCCCCCGAACGACGCGTGCCAGTCCAAGATTGGCGCGCGCATCGGCTCCAAGCGCTACATCTGGGGTACCCTGGCGGTGCAGAAGAAGGAGGCGGTGGCCGACCTGCGGCTCTGGGAGGACGGCAAGGAGGTGCGCTCCACCCAGCTGCGCTACGCGTCCAACCTGACGGACCCGTCGGACGACACCTTGATGCAGGTCGCCGCCGGGGGCTTCGCCGAGCTGATGGGCGCCACGCAGGGCGTGCTCGTGGTCATGGCCGGCACCGTGAGCGGCGAGGTGTTCGTGGACGGCGAGAAGGTGGGCTTGATCCGCGAGGGTCGCGCCGAGCTCACGGTGTCGCCGGGCGAACACAAGATCCTGGTCCGCGCCGAGGGCTACAACGACGCCGCCGGGACGGTCACCGTGCGTCCGGGTGCCAGCGCAGAGATCCGCCTCAATCCCACGCGCATCGGCGGCGCCACAGGCGACCCCACCCGCGACACCGGCGGGGGCATGAGCACCAACCAGATGATCGGCTACGGCGGCCTCGCGGTGGGCGGTGTCATGGCGCTGGCCGGCGGGTACTTCTGGGTCAAGTCCTACTCTCAGCAGCAGGATGACGAGTACGCCGCTTTCCAGAAGCGATTCGACAAGGACAAGGACGGGGAGCCTTGCGACTACGCGGGCGGCGGCACCACGCCGAGCGGCGCCGTCATCGAGCGCAACGCGGCGATGAAGGACCTGTGCGACTCGAACAAGACGAGCAAGACGCTGGCGATGGTGCTCACTCCCGTCGGCCTGGTGATCGCGGGCGTCGGCACCTACTTCCTGGTCACGGACGACAGCGGCAAGAAGTCCGCGAAGCGCCGCCCGCCGCCCGTTCAGCCGCTCGTGGGCCTGGGACCCGGGAGCGGTGAGTTGCGGCTGCACGTGACCTTCTGACCTTGCGAGTCATCGCTGGACGGTTCGGCGGTCGCACGCTGGTAGCGCCGCGCGGCAAGGCCACGCGCCCTACCTCGGATCGCGTCCGGGAGGCGCTGTTCTCCATGCTCGGGGACGTGGCGGGAGCGCGGGTCCTCGATCTCTTCGCGGGCAGCGGCGCGCTGGGCATCGAAGCGTTGTCGCGTGGCGCGGCCGCCGCGACCTTCGTGGAGTCGTCGCGCGCGGCGCGGGCCTGCATCGACCGTAACCTCGACGCCCTGGGACTGAAGCCGCGAACGCGGGTGCTCGCCACCTCCGTCGAGCGCAGCGCCAAGGCGCTGACTGACGCGGGGCCGTTCGATCTCGTGCTGTGCGATCCACCCTGGGCCGAGCTGCCGCGAGTAGCACCCCTGCTCGGGCGCCTGCTGCCCCCGCTGCTCGCTCCCGCCGCTCGCGTCGTGCTCGAGCACCCAGCGGGCGACGAGCCCTCCCTGGCCGTGCCGAGCCTCGCGCTCGCCGAGCGACGGGCCTGGGGCGACACGGGCGCGTCATTTTACTCCGTGATTTCAGAGGACTCCCGCGCCAGCCGTGGTCCGAGCCGGTGCTGAACGCACGACCGGCTCGCCCGAGAGCGCAACCTTCCTCTATAGTCCCGGCGGAAAGGGACGTTCCCGCGATGCACGGAGCAACTGATGGCTGAGTCGACCACCCCCCCGCCCCCGAAGTCCGGCAGCGGCGGGTTCATCGCTGCGATTGTGCTGATGCTGCTCCTTGGGGGTGGGTTGGTTCTCTGGAAGATGGGCTCGAAGGACAAGGTCGCGGCGCTTCCGGCTCCGCCACCGCCGCCGACCACCTCCGAGCCCGTGCTCGAGGCGCCCCCACCTCCCCCTCCCCCCGAGAAGGTCGAGGACGCGGGCACCCCCCAGAAGACCGCCGTGAAGAAGATCGTGGGCGGCGGCGGCGGCGGCTGCGGGGGGGAGTGCACCGGCACCGCCTCGCCCGCGCTACACTCGGCGCTGCGCTCGAAGGCCGGGCAAGCCCGGGGCTGCTACGAGCGAGCGCTACGTCAAAACGCCATGCTTTCCGGCAAGATAGTGGTCTCCGTGCGGGTCGGCCCGCAAGGCCAGGTGTGCAGCTCCGGGATCACGAGCAACTCGGTGGGTGACCCGGGCGTTGCGTCCTGCGTACTCGGGATGTTCAGGTCCGGCACCTTTCCTCCGCCGCAAGGGGGTTGCGTCGACACCCAAGTTCCGATGAACTTCGTACCGAAGTCGTGATGCACCCGCTCTCCTTGCGCTCAGTCTCGCTGGCCTCCGTCGTCGGCCTGCCGCTGCTGTTGTCGGCGGCCTGCGGGGACGACGAGGGCGCGACACCCAAGTGTAGCGACATCCCGCTGTACGACGTGCGCAATCCCACGCCTCAGGACCTCGAAGCGCGCAAGAAGGCGGAGGCCGAAGGGTGCGCGACGACCCCGGGCACCGCGTCGGCGGGCGGCCCGCCGCCACCGCCGTCCGACGCCGGTTCGGATTGACGTCGAGCACCACGCCGGCAGCCACCTCGAGCGACCCGAGCTTCGGCGTGCTGCTCACGCTCGCCTACGAAGGCAGCAGCTTCTCGGGTTGGGCGCTGCAGACCAACGCGCGCACGATCGCCGGGGAGCTACTGCGGGCGGTGCGCACGATTGATCCGCTCTGCTCGGAGATGCGCGGCGCGAGTCGCACGGACGCGGGGGTGCACGCGCTCGCCCAGCGCGTCACGTTCGCCACCAGCAAGTCCATCGCGCCGCGCGGATGGGTGCTCGCGCTCACTCGAGAGCTGCCGCGCGAGATCGCGGTGGTGCGCGCCGCGGCGGTTGGCGCGGACCATGACCCGCGCCGCTTGGCCACCCGCAAGACGTATCGCTACTCGGTGCTCGAGAGCCCGGTCCACGATCCGTTTCTCCATCGGCGCGCGTGGCGCGTCCATCAGAGGTTGAACCAATCGCGGATGCACGCCGCGCTCGGCACGTTGCCGGGCGAGCACGACTTCCGCGCGTTCCGGAGCGCGGCCGACTCCCGCGCGAACACGGTGCGAAACATCCTGCGCGCCGAGCTCTCGGCGGATCCCCGAGATCCGCGGCTACTGTGCGTGGAGGTGGAGGGCGATCGGTTCATGCACCACATGGTGCGCATCATTTGCGGTTCTCTGGTGGACATCGGCCGCGGGCGGCTGCCGGTGGACGCGCTGAAGCGCGCGCTCGGTTCGGGCAGTCGACGCGACCTCGGCATGACCGCACCCGCGGCCGGGCTATGCCTGACCCGGGTCGAGCTCCGCGACGAAGGCCGGGACCCATGGCCCGCAGAGGTTCATCCACTCGTGGACTCACGGCCGCCCGCTTGATTGACGAAGCCCGGACCGTCGCGTACGTTCCGCGGCCGGCTGGCGTGTTTCCGTGTGCGGAGCACCGTCGCGTGAAGGTTCGATGCAGTCGAGCCCCCGGGTAGGAACAAGACGATGAGCCTCAAGGAACGCATCTCCGAGCGCGGCAAGAAGATCCTCGCCAATCCCGCGGTGCTCCGCTGGGTGAGCGATGACCGCGTCATGAAGGCAGCCGAGGGGCTGATGGACGCGCCGAGTCGCATGAAGGCGGCTTGGCGCGTGCTCGTCAGCGGGCACGATCTGCCCAACATCGATCCTGCGCTAGACGAGTCGATGGGGGAGATCGACGCTGGCACGCGTGCGTCCCCCTCCCCAGCCGCCAAGAAGAACGGCGCCGCGCCGCGCATGCAGGGCTCGGACGACATGTCCCAATCTCTGGCCGAGCGCAGCAGTCTGTCCGGCATCGGCGGAGATGTGTTCGAGAAGTGTTACCAGTTCAAGGCCGCGGACAACGCGCGAAAGATGGGCATCTACCCGTTCTTTCGCCCCCTGGACTTCAACGATGGACCCGAGGCGCAGATCGACGGCAAGCGCGTGATCATGTTCGGGTCGAACAACTACCTCGGCCTGACCACCCACCCGAAGGTACGGGAGGCGGCGAAGAACGCCATCGATCGCTTCGGCACCAGCATGACCGGCTCCCGGCTGGTGAACGGCAGCATGAAGCTGCACGTGGAGTTCGAGGAGAAGCTGGCGCGCTGGTACGACAAGGAGGCGGCGCTGGTGTTCACCACCGGCTACCAGGTCAACATCGCCACGCTCTCGGCGCTGCTCAGCAACAAGAAGAGCGTCGCGGTCATCGACCGCAACGTGCACGCCTCGCTGTACGACGGCGTGCGCCTCGGCCAGTCTGCGGGCGCGCGCCTGGTGCGCTACAAGCACAACGACGCCGCCGCGCTGGACCGTGCCCTCGAGAAGGTGGAGGACGGCGAGGGTGCGTTGGTCGTCACGGACGGCGTCTTCAGCGCGGAAGGCGAGATCGCGCGGCTCGACGAGCTGGTGCCCATCGTCAAGAAGCACGGCGCTCGCCTGTTCGTCGACGACGCCCACGCGCTCGGCGTGATTGGGCCTCAGGGCAAGGGCACGGCGCACCACTTCGGGCTCTCGGATCAGGTGGACCTGATGGGCGGGACGTTCAGCAAGTCCTTCGCCAGCATCGGTGGTTGGCTCGTGGGCGAACGCAAGGTGCTCGACTACATCCAGCACTTCGCGCCGAGCTTCATGTTTGCGGCCAGCGCAGCGCCCCCCAGCGTGGCCGCGGCCATGGCGGCCTTCGACGTGATGCAAGAAGAGCTGTGGCGGATCGAGAAGCTGCGCGAGAACTACACCTACATGCGGGACGAGCTGCGCAAGCTCGGGTTCGAGCTCGGCCACACCGAGACAGCCGTGATCCCCGTCTACATCCGCCAAGATCTGCGCACCATCATGATGTGGCGGGATCTGCTGGAGGACTGGGGCATCTACACGAACCCGTTCATCTCGCCGGGGGTGCCGCCCAAGAGCGCCATGCTGCGCACCAGCTACATGGCCACCCACGAGCGCGAGCACCTCGACCGGGGCCTCGAGGCCTTCGAGAAGGTGGGCAAGAAGTACGGCGTCATCTGACGCAACAGACACGCCGCGACCGCCAAGTGCGATCGCGACGTGCCTCGGCTGCGCCTCAGAGCGTGTGCGTCGCGCGGTCCTTCGAGCGCACTCGGGGGCGCTCGAAGCCGTCCGCGCTCTTCATGCGGGCCTCGTGATGGGCGCGTAGCTCGTCCAGGCTCAGGACCTTGTCACCGTTGGTGTCGGCGCCACCGAGCCTCTCGCGCATGCGCTCGGGCAGCTCCACGAGCTCGAGCTTGCCGTCCTTGTTCGCGTCGAACTTCTCGAGCATCCGGGCCGGGTCCATCATGCCGCGCTTGCCAGCGAACCCACGCTTGCCGTGGAAGGGCACTAGCGTGCCATCGCGATGCGCCTGCTCGAGCTCCTCCGCGCTGACCTTACCGTCCTTGTTCGCGTCGGCGACGGAGAGCTTGGACCAGCGCTTGCCAGCCTCGGCCTCGGTGACGAAGCCGTCTCCGTTGCTGTCGATGTGCGAGAACATCTTCGCCTTCATCGCGTCGCGGTGGGCGCCGAGCTCCTGCAGGGACAGCGCCCCGTCGGAGTCCTTGTCGGCTCCGGCCAGCATGCGCTGCAGCTTGGTCGGCAGCTCCTCGAGCTTCAGCACTCCGTCCTTGTCCTTGTCGAAGCGCTCGAACAGAGCTTCCGGCGAACCAAAGTGTCCTCGCCGCATCGGGCTCTTGGGCGCCAAGACGGCGGGCGCCGCCTCGTCAGCGAGGGCCTGCTGCTCGAGCTCCGAGCTCTCCACGGGCGCTTGATTGCAGCCTGCCAGAGCCAGAGGAAGGGCGAGTCCGAGCAACAGTTTCAGGGTCGAGGTTCTGATCATCGTAGGGTCTCCTTGTGATACCTGTCCGACGCCCGCCGGCGGGGCGCCCCTACGCCGAGGCGACAGAAAAGTGTCCCCGGCAGCGAAACCATGGAAATCATGGCGACTTTGCGGCAGTCCGGCAGCAGCGGCCGCTGGCCCCGTAGGAGATCGCGCGTGGCCAGCGTCGAAGCACTGTAGATGAAGGAACAAGGCGGAGAGCAGCGTTGGACACACTCGAAGAGGCTGCAGCGCGCGTTCGGCGCGGCGACACGGCGGCCTTTCAGAGCATCGTGACGAGCACCAGCGACTCGCTCGTTCGCCTCAGCGCACGGATCCTCGGAAACGTGTCGGACGCGGAAGATGTGGTGCAGGAGTCGATGGTGAAAGCGTATCGCGCACTCGTTGCTGAACAGTTCGACGGGCGCTCGTCGGTCAAGACGTGGCTCTACCGGATTGTCACGCATGGCTCCATCGACGCCCTCAGGAAGCGGCGGCGCGAGCGGACCACCTCGGACGAGGGCATCGAGGCCGGGTGGGATGGCCTCGCGCTCGCCGAGGCGAGGCTCGCGCTCCAAGAGTTGACGGACTGGCTAGCGGCGCTGCCCGAGGAGCAGCGCGTGGCCATCGTGCTCAAGAGCGTGGAGGGCTTGTCCACGCCAGAGATTGCGGAGATCCTGGAGTGCAGCGAGGGTGCCGTGGAACAGCGCCTGGTGCGAGCTCGAGCCACACTGCGGCAGAAGAGGAGCGGATCGTGAGCGACCCAAACATCGACGAACGCTTGGCGGCGCTGTCCGCTCGAACGGCCCCCCTCAGGGCGAGGCCCGGCTTTGCGGACCGGGTGATGCTCGCGGTCGAGGCCGAGCACGCGCCGGCCTTCGGCGTGGCACTATGGCGCTCGGCTCTTCGCCTGGCGCCGCTGGCCGCGCTGGCGGCGGTGGCCGCGGTGGTGTGGGCGGTGACCACTTCGGACGCGACCAGCGCGATGCTCGCCGCCGCAGACACGACGGAGTTCGAGTGGTGAGCACCAAGCGCGCTACCCTGAAGGCCTACGCGCTGGTCGCGGGGGTGTTTCTGTTCGGCGCGGTGGCCGGCGGCGCGGCGATGCACGCCTTCTCCCAACGGGACGTGAAGGCGCTGCTGGGTCGGGAGGGGTTCGAGCGGCGCCGACTCGGCGCGCTGGCGCAGGAGCTGGAGCTGACCGACGAGCAGCACACGCGGCTCCGGGAGATCTTCCGGCGCCGCGGCGAGGAGCGGCGCAAGCTGACCGCGGAGGTGATGGAGCGCTGCGGCTCTTCCCTCGAGGAGCACGAACGGCAGATGGACGCCGAGATCCGCACGGTCCTCAGCGAGCCACAGGCGGCGCGCTTCGAGCAGCTGATGGAGCAGCGCGGGCCGCGGCGTCGGCCCAGGCGCGGCCCCGGGCGCTAATCCCGCGCGCCAACCAGCGCTTGGCAGGCGCGGCCCCGGCTAGCGAATAGGGCTGATTTCCCGCGGAGATCCCTGGGGCCTTCCCTGGGCCTGGGACTTGCTTGGGTCGGACCCGATGCCTCTCGATAGACGTTGGCTCCTCGGTAGCGGCGTGCTGCTGCTCGGCGCGGGTTGCCTATGGCTGCTGCGGAGCTCCCCGGAGCCCACCTCCCCGGCCCGGATCGCCGGCCCGGCCGAGCCCCTCGCGCCAGCACCGGCTGTCCAGCCCGACCTACGGCGGCTGGCGTCCGAGCCCGCGGCTGCGGTCCACGAGCCCGCGCCAGTCGCAGCCTCGGTGACCTCGCGCCCGCCCGAGGTTGGTACACCGGTGTTCCGGGCAGCTTGGGGCGGCGCGCCTGGACAGCTCGGACGGACGGCAGCGAACGAGAGCTCACCCGAGGGTCCGATGAGCTTCGTGGTGGACGAGCGTGGGCGAGCCTTCGTGCTGGACCAGATCAACTCGCGCATCCAAGTCTTCGAGGGCGATCGCCTGGCGCGCATCGTGCCGTTGCCCGCCGACACGATCCAGGACATCGCGCTGGACGCCAAGGGTGGCGTCTGGGCGCTCGATCGCCTGGGCGCCGGCTCCGTCGCGCACGTCACGGAGGACGGCGTCGTGTCGCACGAGATCGCGCTCGTGGGCGACGGCGTCGAGGACGCCGGCGACGTCTCCGCGCTCGAAGTGCGCGCGGACGGCGTCTGGGTCGAGGTTCGTCACGCGACGCTGGTGCAGATCGCGAGCGCCGATGGCATCGCTCTCGCCGACCGCCCGGTCGCGCCGGGGCGCTTCGCCGACGCCCTGGGCGGTCACCTGCGCGCAGCCAAGAGCAGCTTCGGAGCCGCGATCACGCTGCAGAAGCAAGGCGAGCGGCCCGAGGTCTTCGCCAAGCTCCGCTTCTCGATGCGCGTCGGCCACCTGACCGGCCTCGAGTCGGACCGAGAGGGCAACGTGCATGTGTCCCTCCACCTGTTCGACGAGTCGCCCGAGCCGCCCTTCGAGCTGCTGGCCCAGCAAGACCTGGTCGTGACGCTCGACCGGGCTGGGCGTGAACTCTCACGGGTGGTGCTGCCACCGGAGAGTGGCGCCGAGGAGAGCTTCCGGCGGCTGCGCGTAGGCGCGAACGGCGGCCTGTATCACCTCGGGTTCGACAGCGACGGCGCGACGCTGCGGAGGCTCTCGCCATGACTACCCGTACCCAGCTTCCCCTCCTGTTGCTGGCCGCGCTCGGCCTGTCGTCCGTCGCGCTCGCCGCCCCGCCGACCCAGACTCGCGACCAGATCATCGCCCGGGGCAAGGGCGTCGTCGGCTTCTCGTACTGGTGGGGACACGGCCGCTGGACCACCGACTCGTCGGCCTACCGCGGCTCGTGCTCCGGCAGTTGCCCGAGCTGCAGCCACTCGGGGGCGTACGGTGCCGACTGCTCTGGGTTCGTGGCCAAGGCGTGGCAGGTGCCGGGCACGAGCGCGGTGACCACCGACTCTCACCCCTACTCGACCTACCACTTCTATCACAACGCGACGCACTGGACTCACATCTCCAGGGGAAGCACGAAGAAGGCCGACGCCATGGTGTATCGCACCAGCAGCGGCGGGCACATCTTCCTGTACGAGTCCGGCGACCCCTGGGGCTGGATGACCGCCATCGAGTGCAAGTCCTGCAGCGGGGGCTGTGTGCGCGCAGGGCGCAGCGCCAGCTCGTCGTACAAGGCCATACGCCGGCACAACATCACCGACGTCGTGGACACGGACGGCGACGGCGTGCCAGACGCCAAAGACAACTGCAAGACCGTCAAGAACGCCGACCAGAAGGACACCGACAAGGACGGCAAAGGCGACGCCTGCGACACCGACGACGACAACGACGGCATCCTCGACACCAAGGACAACTGCCCGCTCGTCAAGAACGCCAGCCAGAAGGACACGGACGGCGACGGCAAGGGCGACGCCTGCGACACGGACATGGATGGCGACGGCGTCCCGAACGCCAGCGACAACTGCCCGCTCGTCAAGAACGCCGACCAGAAGGACACCGACAAGGACGGCAAAGGCGACGCCTGCGACGCGGACGACGACGGCGATGGTGTGCCCGACGCCGCGGACAACTGCCCGAAGCACGCCAACGCGGATCAACTCGACACCGACAAGGACGGCAAGGGCGACGCCTGCGACACCGACGACGACAACGACGGGCTACTCGACGAGGACGACAACTGTCCCACCGTCGCCAACGCCAACCAAACGGACATGGATGAGGATGGCATCGGCGACTCGTGCGACGACGACCTCGACGGCGATGGTTTCGCGAACGACGTGGACGTTTGCCCGCTGCTCGCGGGGGAGAATCAGGACGACACGGACGGCGACGGCCTCGGCGACGAGTGCGACGACGACCTCGATGGCGACGGCGTGCTGAACGTGGTGGACAACTGCCCGAGCGTCGCCAACGCCGACCAAGAGGAGAGCGTGGTGGAGGGTATCGGTCAGGCGTGCGCCGACGGCGCCGTGGGCGAGCCACCCCTCGGACCCACCGGGATGCAGGAGGGCTTCACGCCGGACGGCGTGCCGGTGGAGGGTAGCTGCGGCTGCACCCTGCCGGGTGCCGGCTCCGGTCACCGGCGCAGCGGCGCCCTCGGCCTGGTGCTGCTCGGTCTGTTCTTGATGCGGCGCGGGCGTCGCGAGCGGGCCTGAGCTCATGCCTCGCTCGCTCTCGCTGGCGCCGCTGCTCGTGTCCATCGCGAGCGCGGGTGCCGCCGGAGCCTGCCCGGTAGGCACGGTGCTGGAGGTCGACAACGACATCGCCGGCAGCGGCTACAGCGAGGACCAAGCGCAGAACTGGATCGCGCACAACGTCGATGCTTGCCACGGAACCTATCGCTATCTGAGTCATACGGTTGGCGATGGCACTCGCAAGGGACGCGCCATCTGGCAGCCGAAGGTGACGGTGGCTGGGACTTACTCGGTGGTGACCGGTTATCGCGCGAGCGAGAATCGCACCGACGACGCGGACTACATCCTGTACGACGACGCCGGCGGTACGCAGACGAAGGTCGTCGACCAGCGCGGCAACGGTTGCACCAAGGTGACCATCGGCACGGCGTACTGCGCTGTCGGAGGCAGCTGTCGCCTCGTGCTCGACGGCACGGACGACGCGAAGAGCGATGCGGCGGACGTGACCACCTTCACGCTCGTGTCCTGCGACGCCCAGAGCGACGCGGGGGCGCAGAACCCGTGCTCGGGCATCGCGAACGACTCGGCCTATGAGCTCTGCGACTCGTCCCCAACGAGCTGCTCCGGGGTGTTCACGGACGGTTCGGGCTGCCAGGCCTTCTGCGCCGCGGCGCAGATGGTGTGCGCAGCACGCTTCGGCGGTGAGCCCGGCTGCACCAAGGAGCCGCAGAACCCGATCCCGTGCGACGCGAGCAACGGGCACGCTTCGGACTACTGCGAGTGCGCCTTGCCCCCCGGAGCGGTGGACGGAGGCGCAGGCCACTCGGGCTCGCCGGGTCTTGCTGGGCAGGGGGGACAGGCGGGGACAGCTGCGGTCGGGGGCTCCGGGGGCGGCCCGGGCTCGGGCGGCGCACCTTCCGGCGGGCTGCCGAGCGGCGAAGCCCTGGCGGGGGAGGACGGCGCCTGCACGTGTCGGGCGGCGCCCACCCGGGGAGGCGGCGGGCCCTGGCTCGGGGTCCTCCTGCTAGGCCTGCTCTGGGCACGGCGACGGTAGGCGCGACGGAGGGACGGGGGAATCGTGGGTTGGGCCTTGCGCTCGAGCACCTCTGTCCTAGACAGAAGCGGCAGGAGGTTAGACATGAGTTTGACAAAGTTGGCTTTCATGGTTCCATTGGCTGGTCTGGTCGCGCTCGGATGCGGGGACGACGACGACGACAACAAGGGCGCGGGGGGCACCGGCGCCACGGGTGGAGGGGGCTCAGGTGGCACCGGCGGAGGCTCAGCGGGCACGGGTGGCGGCTCGGCCGGCACGGGCGGAGGCGGGACCGGCGGGAGTGACGGCGGCGTCTCGACCGCCAAGCTCCGGGTCGCCCACCTCGCGCCCGACGCGCCCGCGGTGGACGTGTGCGTCAACGGCGGCGCCGGGTTCATCGGACCCGTCCTCAAGGGCGCGAGCGACAGCGACGGGCTCGCCTATTCGGAGGTCACCAGCTACGTCGAGCTGCCGGAGGGCAGCTACACCGTGCGCATCGTCGCTCCCAACGCGGCCAACTGCGACACGGCGTTGGCCAGCCTGCCGGACATCACCGGACTCGCGCTGACCGGAGGCATGGCGTACACGGCAGCCGCTACGGGCATGCTCAGCCCGCCCGACGCCGGCACCAAGCCGTTCAAGGTCGAGGCCTACGCGGACACGATCACCGCGGCCAACGCCGCCAAGATCTACGTGCGCTTCATCCACGCCTCTCCCGACACACCCAAGGTCGACGTCGGACTTGGCGCCGACGCGGCGTTCGTGCCGATCTGGACGGACGTGGAGTTCCCCAATGTCGGCAAGGTCGGCGGCAACGACTACGTCGAGACGGATCCGATCACGGGCGGAACCATCAGCGCGCGGGCGTCGGGCACGACGACGGACGCGCTGGTGCTGACCGGCGTCAACATCCCGGCGGGCGCCGTGGTGACCGCCTTCGCCATCGGCAACCTCGGGGGCTCCCCCGAGCCACTGAAGGCGCTGGTGTGCGTGGACTCGGCGGCGACCTCGACCTGCAACGTGCTGCCCTGAGCAGACCTCGGTCGTGCTCGAGCCCGAAGCGGGCGTGAATACCCTCAGCGGAGCGGAGTCGCCGACCTGGCCGCTCCGCTCCGCTTCCATGGTTGACGCGAAGGCGAGCCCCGGCGCTTACTCCCGGCCGATGAGCGTCGAAATTCGGGAGATCCCCATCGGAGGCAAGCTCAAGGACTTCCTCGACGTGGTGGACTTCATCTACCGCGGAGACCCAAACTACGTCCGTCCTCTCGACTTCGACCTGAAGCAGCGGCTCAGCAAGAAGAACCCCTTCTTCGAACACGGCGAGGGCGCCATCTTCACCGCGCACCGCAACGGCTGGTGCGTGGGCCGTTGCACGGCGCAGATCGATCGCGAGCACCTCGAACGCTATCAGGACGACGTGGGTTTCTTTGGATTCCTCGACACAGTGGACGACCCCGACGTCGCCAAGGCCCTGCTCGACGCGGCCGGTGCTTGGCTCGCGCCACGGGGCATCAAGACCATTCGCGGACCGCTGTCGCTCAACATCAACGAGGAGATGGGCTGCTTGGTGGACGGCTTCGACACTCCACCGATGATCCTGATGCCGCATCACCGGCCCTACCAGGGAGGCCTGATCGAGCAGGCTGGCCTGCACAAGGTGAAGGACGTCTTCGCTTGGCGCTACACCGTGGGGGAGGTCGCGCCGCGGGCGCAGCGGGCGCACGACGAAATCGAGAGCATCCGGGAGCTACGCTCGAGGCCCGTCGATCGCAAGCACCTCGAGCGCGACATCCGCATCATCATGGACGTCTTCAACGACGCCTGGAGCGAGAACTGGGGTTTCGTTCCGCTGACCGAGAGCGAGCTGCGCAAGATGGCGGAGGACATGAAGCTCATCTTGATTCCGGAGCTCACCCTGATTTCCGAGGTCGATGGAGAACCAGCGGCGGTGGCGCTCGCGTTGCCCAACATCAACCAAATGATCGCCGACTTCCACGGCAAGCTCACGCCCATCACGGTGCCGAAGCTGCTCTACCGTTTGAAGGTCCGCGGCCCCGAGAGCGCCCGGCTCATCATCCTGGGCATCCGCAAGAGGTTCCGCGGTGTGAAGAAGTACGGCGGCCTCAGCGCCTACCTCTACGCCAAGATGCACCGCTCGGCCGAGAAGCTCGGCGTGCGCTGGGGCGAGCTGAGCTGGACTCTCGAGGACAACGCGCCGGTGAACCTCGGCATCAAGATGATGGGCGGGAAGGTGTACAAGACCTACCGCGTGTACGAGAAGGAGCTCTAGCTAGCTCCCCGCCGCGGCCGTCAGGCGGCGCAGCCAGACTTCGATGTCGCCGAAGCCCTCCTGCCCTGCCCAGTCCGAAGCCGTGAAGCCATCGCCGTCGACCAGCGTCGCGTCCGCGCCCAGCTCGAGCAGCACACGCACCACCTCTCGCTTGCCCTCCATGGCGGCCTTCATGAGCGCGGTGTGTCCCGCTGGGGTCGGCGCGTCGATGAGCGAGCCTCCGGCGACGAGGGCCCGGACGACCTCGGGCTGATCCTCGGTCGCCGTCAGGGTGAGCGCCGTGTTGCCGCTGCAATCGCGCCTCGAAGGGTCGGCGCCCCGGGCGAGCAGTAGCCGCACGGTGTCCAGGTGTCCCTGCCAGCTGGCCAGAATCAGCGCGGTCTGCTCGTACAGACCCGGATGATCGGGATCCGCTCCGGCGTCCAGCAGCTGCTCGACGACGCGGGTGTGCCCCTGATCCGCCGCCAGCACCAGCGCCGTACGCTGCTGATCGTTCCTGACGTGCACGTCGGCACCCGCGCGGAGGAGGAGGGCCACGACCCCGTCAGCGCCGGCGAAGGCGGCGTGCAGCAGCGGGGTGCGTCCGAAGTCATCACGCACGTCGACGGGCACTCCCTCGCCGCGCAGACGCTCCACCTCGATCGGGTCGTCGTTCTGGGCGGCGCGAGCCATGGCGCGGGAGTCGTCGGCGAAGTGCTGAAGCACGGCGCGAAACTCGGTCTCGAGATCGCCGCGCCCGAGCTGCTCGAGCAGGGTGCACACGGTCCGGGCGCATTGCACCTGGCCGACGCGATCGCCGGAGGCGCGCCGCAGTTCGAGGCACTTCTGTCCGAAGCGAACCACCTCGCGAGGCAGACCCAGGTGCAGGGCCAGCTCGGCCCCGACCGAGTGCATCCACGCGACGTTCTTCGAGGGCATGACGAAGCTTGCCGCGGGGGGCTCGTCGAGCAGCGCGAACGCCGCGCGGTAGTCGCACAGCTCGTAGCTGCACTTGAAGTCGTAGAAGCGCGCCCAACCGCGCTCCATGGGATCGGCCTGCTCCGAGCGCGCGAGCGCGTCCCACAGCTCGCGCGCCAGGCGCCGGGCCTCGCCGTGATCCCGGCGAGCGACCAGGTCGGTGATGGTCTGAAGCGTGGACCTGACGCGAGTAGCCTGCATGTGACCTCCGTGTGGCGGAGGCTTCTGCAATTTGGCGGCCAGGCCGGATTCGCGCCGGATCCCGCAGATCTTCGGGGCGCGACCGCTCCAGCGCGAGGCGGTCCGCTCCGCTTCGGTGCAGTCGGGGACGATTGCGGTCGCGGTACTCTGGGAGCTCGGCTAGACCTCGGCACCCGTGCATCCGTGGCACTCGATGACGCTCGACGCCGTGAGCAGCGCCGTAGGCGCCGACGTCGAGACCGGGCTCACCGACGTCGAGGCCCACGCTCGCCTGGAGCGCGACGGCCAGAATCGAATGACACGACGGCGCGGGAAGTCCGTCGGGCGTCGTCTACTCGACCAGTTCGTGCAGCCGTTGATCGTCATCCTGATAGTCGCAGCCGGCGTGTCCGCTGCCCTAGGGGACGCGGTCGACGCGCTCGTCATCGGCGCGGTCGTGTTGATCAACGGGTTGATCGGCTTCTTTCAGGAGCACCGTGCGGAGCAGGCCATCGCCGCGCTCGACGCGCTGGTCATCACCGAGGCCACCGTGATCCGCGACGGCAAGCGCCGGCGGCTGGCCAGCGAAGAGCTCGTCGTCGGCGACGTGGTCGTGCTGCAGCCTGGCGACTCGGTACCGGCGGACCTGCGCCTCTCGCGGCTACGCGATCTGCAGGTGGACGAAGCAGCCCTGACCGGAGAGTCCGTGCCGGCGGTGAAGGCCCTCGCGGAGCTGCCGGCGAGCGTAGGGGTCGGGGACCGCAGCAACATGGCCTTCGCCGGGACCGCGGTGACCTTCGGCTCGGCCACGGGCGTCGTCGTCGCGACCGGAGACCGCACCGAGACCGGGCGCATCGCCCGCTTGATCGCGAGCGCGACCGAGATCGCCACCCCGCTGACGCGACGCATCGCGGCGCTGTCCAAGCTCTTGCTGTGGATCATCCTGGGGGTGTCCGGCGCGCTCTTCGTGTTCGAGACGCTGCGGGGCGCCGAGCTCACCCGCACGTTCAACGCGGCCGTGGCCTTGGCCGTCGGCGCCATCCCCGAGGGCCTCCCGGCGGCCGTCACCGTGCTGTTGGCGGTCGGCGTGTCGAACATGGCCAAGCGTCGCGCGCTCATCCGGCGGCTGCCGGCCGTCGAGACGCTCGGCAGCACCACGGTGATCTGCTCGGACAAGACCGGCACGCTGACCGAGAACCAGATGACCGTGACGCGGCTCTGGACCCTCAGCGGCGACTTCGAGCTCAGCGGCGCGGGTTACGATCCCGCCGGGGAAGTGAAGCTGGACGGCGAGCTGGTGACCACACCAGAGAGCGTTCCGACCTTTGCGCGCGCGCTGCGCTGCGGCGCGCTGTGCAACGACACCCAGCTCGTGCGCTCCCACGGCGAGGTCAAGGTCGAGGGCGACCCGACCGAGGCGGCGCTGCTCGTCGCAGCCGAGAAGGCGGCGCTGCCCGAGCTCGACACCTGGCGGCGCCTGGACGCCATCCCGTTCGCATCCGAACAGATGTACATGGCGACGCTGAACGTTCGCGGTGACGACACACCGTTCGTGTTCGTGAAAGGCTCCTCGGAGGCGCTGCTCGCGCGCTGCGTGGACGCCGAGCGACGCGGGGAGCGCGTACCGCTCGATCGGGAGCTCATCGAAGCTCGAGTAGAGGCCATGGGCGCGCTGGGATTGCGCGTGCTCTGCCTCGCGTATCGCTCCCTGGCAAGAGACAGATTGGCCCGAGAGGACGTCCAGGCGCTCACGTTCCTCGGCCTCGTGGGTATGATCGACCCGCCGCGACCCGCCGCCGCCTCCGCCGTCGCCACCTGCCTGGGCGCCGGCATCCGGGTGAAGATGATCACGGGTGACCACGCCGTGACGGCCTCCGCGATCGCGGCGCAGATCGGGCTGCAGGGTGAGCGTACTCCCTCTGGAGCGCTCCGGGCCGTCACCGGCAGCGAGCTCGCCGTGCTCGCGGGCGACGGCGAGCCTCGCGGCGAGTTTGGAGCTGCGACGGATCGGGCGCTCGACCGAGTGGGACAGACCGCCGAGGACGTCGCCGTGTTCGCCCGTGTGGCGCCCGAGCAGAAGCTGCTGCTCGTGCGCGCGCTGCAGCGGCGCGGTCACGTCGTGGCCATGACGGGCGACGGCGTGAACGACGCACCCGCGCTCGAGCAAGCCGACATCGGCGTTGCCATGGGCAAAGGCGGCACCGACGTGGCCCGCGGGGCGTCGGCCATGATCCTCACGGATGATGACTTCGCCACCATCGGGGCAGCGGTGGAGGAAGGACGCGGCGTGTACGACAACCTGGTCAAGTTCATCACCTGGACGCTGCCCACCAACGGCGGCGAGGGGCTGGTGCTACTTGCTGCGGTGGTCACCGGTGCGGCGCTCCCCATCTTGCCCGTGCAGATCCTGTGGGTGAACATGGCAACGGCGGTGTTCTTGGGCATCTCTCTGGTGTTCGAGCCCAAAGAACCCAACCTGATGAACCGACCTCCCCGCGACGTGAACGAGCCCATCCTCAGTCGTTCCCTCGGGCTGCGAACCCTGTTGGTCTCGGTCTTGATCGCGAGCGCGGCGTTCGGGTTGTTCGAGTGGGTGGAGCGGCAAGGGTCAGACCGGCTGGACGAGGCTCGTACCATCGCGGTCAACACCATCGTCGTGATCGAGGTCGCCTACCTGTTCGCCTGCCGCAGCTTGAGAGTGCCCCTCTGGCGCCTCGGCTGGTTCAGCAACCCGTGGGTGTGGATTGGCTCGGGCGCGATGCTGCTGGCCCAGCTGCTGTTCACCTATGCGCCCTTCATGAACCGGCTGTTTCACACGGCGCCCATCGCGCTTCACTGGTGGCTCTACTTCACCGCCGCCGGCGCCCTGGTGTTTGGTGTCGTCGAGCTCAAGAAGCTGAGCGGCCGACGGCGAGCAGCGACCGGCGCCTCGGCCGCGTGAGGCGGGGCTCGCCAGTCTCAGCGCGGTGGCTCCGACAGCAGTACCGTGAACCGCACCAGCTCGTCCTCCGCCATCGCCCCATCGAGATCGCGATCGACGAAGAACGCCGCGAATACCCGGTCGAGAGGCAGCGTCTCGAGGGTATGGTGCTCGCCCAGGCGCGACACGAACAGCGTGTGAACGGGGAGCGCCACCAGGCTGCGGCTCGGACCGAGCGACTCGACGACGTCGACACGCGTCGTCAGCGGATCCGCCGGGTCGTGAAACAAGTAGTGGCTACCGCGGGGATCGAGCACCAAGACTCGATAGCCGCGCGGGTCTCCGGCGAAGCCCGAACCCTCACCGAATGGGTGCGGCTCGCTCCCGGAGTGGTCGGTGG
Organism: Polyangiaceae bacterium; assembly: GCA_019637295.1. Classification (GTDB taxonomy): domain Bacteria; phylum Myxococcota_A; class Polyangia; order Polyangiales; family Polyangiaceae; genus JACKEA01. The sequence goes on along the minus strand of JAHBVX010000001.1, from coordinate 596,162 downwards.
ACCCGGGGGAGAGCTTCAGCGGTTCCTCGTCCTCGGACAGCGTGAGGCGCGCGGCGAAGAAGCGACCGGTCACGCTGTCGTAATGATCGAGCTCGAAGCGGAGCTCCAAGGGGCCACGCGACACCCTCACGACGTCCCCGTCGCGGACGGTGCTCACCCGTGCGGCTTGGTGGATCTCCAGACGCGGTCCCGGGCGCGGCGCGGCTTGCTCCGCCGGGGCGACGGAAGCGGGGGCGGGCGCGATGGACAAGGGCGACCGGGGCTGGTCGACCGGCCGTGGACCGCAGGCCACCAACAAAAGACCGGTCGCCAGGCGGGGCCAGCGCACGCTACGGCTCGCCTGCGGGTGGGTCGGTCAGGAGCGGCGTCGAGCCGAGCACCGGCAGCGCACGGGCTCGCTGGGGTCGGGGCTCGGTGAGCCCTCGAGGAGCCACGTCCGCAGGACGCGCACGCCAAGCCGCGACGAGCTCTCGGTCCAGCAAGTGCGTCGGCGTCACGTTGCCGAGCGCATTGAGCATTATTGAGCGCACGAACGGGTTGTCCCGTTCGAGGGTGTCGAGCAGCCGCCCCATCGCTTCGCGCTTGAGCCCAGGTTGTGAGCCGCACAAGCTGCAGGGCAAGATGGGCAGCGCTTGCTCCGCGGCGTACGCGGCGATGTCGGCTTCGGCGCACTCGATGAGGGGCCGGATCACTCGGAAGCGGCCGTCGTCCGTCACGTACTCGGCCGGTAGCGCTTGCAGCCGTCCGGCGTAGAACAAGTTGAGCAGCAGCGTCTCGAGCGCGTCGTCGCGGTGGTGACCCAAAGCGAGCTTGTTGCAGCCGAGGCGCTCGGCCGCCGTGTACAGGATCCCGCGGCGAAGACGCGAGCACAACGAACAGTAGGTCTGCGCGGGCGTGAGCTTGTCGGTCACGACCGAGTAGGTGTCCTCGCGCAGGATCTCGAAGGGGACGCTGCGCTGCCGCAGCCACGCGACCAGCGGAGCACCGTCGTAGCCAGGCTGCGCCTGATCGAGATGCACCGCCACGAGCTCGATGCCACGCTCCGCCCGCACGACCTGCTCGAGGAGGTGCAGGAGCGTCGAGCTGTCCTTGCCACCGCTCACGGCCACGAGCACCCGGTCTCCGGGGGAGAGCAGCTCGTAGCGGCGGAGCGTCTGGCGGAGCTGGCGGTTCAGGCGACGGGCTGCGGGGGATCGACTCATGACGCGCTGCGGACCGTAGAACGCGCTCACCTTCGGCGCAAAGCTCGCTATCCTCGGCCGATGTTCGACCCTGCCGTGGCCAACGATCGACGTGAGGCCCTGTTCGGTGGCTCCGGCGCCGTGCGGGTCTGGGACCTGCTGCGCAGCGCGACCTTGGAGCCATTTCGCGCCGTCCTGGCCTGCGAGCTCGAGCCGGGTGGTCGCGTGGGCAGCCACGTTCAGCAGCAGTACCCGGAGCTGGTCGTCGTGGTCTCGGGCTCGGGCGCCATGGCCGTGGACGACCTAGTGCGCCCGGTGAGCCCCGGCTCCGTCGTCGCGCTGCCCCTGGGCGCCACGCTGGCGATCGACAACACCAGCGAGAGCGAGCCGCTGCGCTATCTGATCGTCAAAGCCGACGCTCAGCGGCCAGCGCGATAGAACGTAGCGCCCGAAGCGATGAGCGGTGTCGGCGCGTTCTTCAGCGCGCGCCCGAGCGCCTCGACCGCGTCCGTGGCGAGGTAGAGGCCGGGCCCCCAACCCTCGGGGCAGTCGTCATCGTCCTGTCGCGACGCAGCCTCGGCCCACAGCGCCTGGCGCAGGGGCTCGCTCGAGTGCGCGACCCGCACGATCCCGCCGCGCTCGAAGGACTCGAGCCCCACCGTGCCACCGTCGTCGTCCACCCAGCGGCTGCCGTAGCTGAGCACGCCCACGGTGCGAAACTCCCGACCGGTCAGCCGCGCCCGCACCATCTTGAGCCAGACCACCGGGTCCTCGTCCTGGTCGCCGTCCGCCAGCTCGACGTACATGGCGTGACCGAGATCGACCACGTGGAGATCCGCACCGAGGGGGAAGCTCTTCACGCACTCCTCGAGCAAGCGACGGAACTCGCCGAGCCGCCCGGCGAACTCGCTGGGCTCGAGCGCATACTCGTCGTTCTCGAGGTCGTAGTAGGAGACGAACAGGCCGAAAGCGTTCTGGTCGAGCATGGGTGACGGACGATACCGAACTGGGCTCACGGGGTGTAGTAGGTGGGCGCCGCCGGACCGACGGGCAAGCCGAAGGCGAACACCCACAGGTAGAAGAGCGCTGTCCAACCGAGGATGAACACGACGGAGTAGGGCAGCATCATGCTGATGATGGTGCCGATGCCGACGCGACGATCGTAGCGAGCGACGAAGGCGACGATCAAACCGAAGTAGCTCATCATGGGCGTGACGATGTTGGTCGTGCTGTCTCCGATGCGGTAGGCCGCCTGCACTACCTCGGGGCTGTAGCCGAGCAGCATCAGCATGGGCACGAAGATGGGGGCCGTGATGGCCCACTGGGCCGACGCGCTCCCGAGCGCCAGGTTGACCACGCAGCACATCAGGATGAAGGGCACGAACACCAGCGGTCCCGTCAGGCCGATGGCGCGCAGCAGATCGGCCCCCTCCACCGCCAGGATCGCGCCCAGGTTGGTCCACTGGAAGAACGCGACGAACTGCGCCGCGAAGAACACGAGCACGATGTACAGTCCGAGAGAGCTCATCGAACTGGCCATGCCGTCGATGACGTCTCGGTCACTGCGGATGGTCCTGGTCACGACGCCATAGGTCACCCCGGGCACCAGGAAGAAGACGAAGATGAAGGTCACCATCCCGCGCAAGAGCGAGGAGTCCAGCACGCCGCCGGTCTTGGGATTGCGCAGCACGCCGCCCTCGGGGACGATCGCCACCAGCACCAGCAGCGCTACCGCCAGGGTCGCCAGCAGGGCCCAGCGGAGCCCGCGCTTCTCTTCGGAGGTGACGGGTTCCATCGTGCGTTGCTCCGCGACCTGATTCACAGCGAAGGACGAGTCGTACGTGCCGAGCTTCGGCTCCACGATCCGAGTCGTCACCAGCGTACCGAGCGCCGCGATCAGCAGCGTGCTGATCATCATGAAGTACCAGTTCACCGCCGGGTGCACGGTGTACTCGGGGTCGATCAAGCGCGCGGCCTCTTGGGTGATGCCGGCGAGCAGCGGATCCACGGTGCCGATCAACAGGTTGGCGCTGTAGCCCCCGGACACGCCGGCGAAGGCCGCCGCCATGCCCGCGAGCGGGTGACGTCCCAGACCGTGAAAGATCACGGCTGCTAGCGGGATGAGCACGACGTAGCCCATCTCCGAAGCAGTGTTCGAGAGCACACCGGCCAAGACGACTGCGACCGTGATCAGGTTGCTCGGCGCGCGCAGCACCAGCGCGCGGATGGCCGCGGTCAGCAGCCCCGATTTCTCGGCCACGCCGACGCCGAGCATGGCGACGAGCACCGTGCCCAGCGGGACGAAGCCGGTGAAGTTGGTGACCAGGTTCTCGACGATGCGACGCAGTCCCGCGCCGGACAGCAGGCTGACGACGGCGATGGTTCCGTCCGCACTGCGGCCCGCGGCGCCAAGGGGTCTCGGGTCGGCGACGCTCCAGCCGAGCCAGGCGAACAGGCCGCTGCCGAGCACCACCCCGAGGGCCAGCAAGGCGAACAGGGTGACCGGGTGCGGCAGCAGGTTGCCGAGCCGCTCGACCAAATCGAGAAAGCGGGCGAGCGCCCCGCGAGTGGGACGGTCGGTGGCGCCCTCGGGCGGCTCGGCGGCGGTGGGCTCGCTCATGGCGGAAAACGGCGCCTGGACAGGACTAGGTCAACGGTCACCGTCCGGCAACAGCGCGTGGCCGAAGGGGCTTGCGCGCCCGACCCGAGCACGCGAGGATGCGCCTGCCATGGGGTTACTCCCGCCCGTCATCGCGTTCTTCGTCGCTAGTGCCGTGTGCCTCCTCATCGTCGTCTGGCAGATGGCGAAGCACGAGGACTTGATCAAGGCACTGATGGGCCTGGTGACCGTCGTTTACGCGTTCTTGTGGGGCTGGCAGAACGCACGCCGCATCGAGGTGGGGAGCTACTCCCTCGCCGCCGTCATGACCTTCTGGTCGTGGTGCCTGGGTGCGGGGTTCACCTACTGGGCCATCATGGGCGACAAGGTCTGAAGGTCTTCCAAGAATTGACCCAGTTCATGCCGGCGAAGCCGGCCCGCGTGGGGTGGGGCCCCAACGAATTCACTTCGTTGGGGCGGGGAGGCGCGTGCCTCCCCGGCGACAGAATGAAAGAGCTGTCGATTTTTCGACAGCTCTTGAGCCTCCGGCCTCAGTCGTTGGGATGATCGGGGCCGAGGTCGAGAGGCTCGCGGCCTGCGCGACGCCGAATGGAGTCGAGTGCGGACCGCACCCGGCGCCGGGCCAGCAGCCTGCGCAATACGCGGCGCTTGTTCGGAAATTCGAGCAACATCAGGCTGACGACAATGGTGAGGATGCCTTGCCCGGGCAGTACGAGCATGGCGATTCCAGCCAACAGCATGCAGCCGCCCATGACGTTTCTGAGCACACGCCAGCCAACGCGAGCCCACGGGCGCTTCAGCAAGGACGGGGGAGGCTCACTCCCGGTACGCGCGAAGTAGTCCGTGGGGATGCGAGTGACGAGCCACGGCATCGCCAGCAAGCTGCCCACGAACAGCACCACCGAACCAACGCTGAGCGCGCCGAGCGTCGTCGGCGCCAACAGCCAGCCGAGCAGCGGCTGCGCGAAGTCCGGAGCCCGCTCCACCAGAGGCTGCACTCAGCCGCGAGCTCCAGCGCGCCGCGTCGCCTCGGCGATGGCAGCCAACGCCGCGCGGGCCTTGTTGCGAGTCTCTTTGGCTTCGAGCGCTGGGACGCTGTCCGCGACCACTCCCGCGCCTGCGCTGACCTCGAAGCGCCCGTCCCGTAGCACCGCGGTCCGGATCGCGATGGCGAAGTCGAGATCGCCGCCGCGGGTGACGTAGCCGAGCGCGCCCCCGTACACGCCGCGGGGTCGCGACTCGAGCTCCCGCAGGATCTGCATGGCGCGCACCTTGGGCGCGCCCGTGAGGGTTCCCGCGGGGAACGTCGCCCGCAACACGTCCCAAGGACCGCGACCGACGGCCAGCTCCCCGGTCACCTCGCTGACGATGTGCATCACATGGCTGAAGCGCTCGACGGCCATGGTCTGGTTGAGTGTGACGGTGCCCGCCTTTGCCACCCGACCGACGTCGTTGCGCGCCAAATCGATCAGCATCACGTGCTCGGCCCGCTCCTTCGGGTCCGCTAGCATCTCGGCGGCCAGCGCGTCGTCTTCTGCATCGCTTCGTCCGCGACGGCGCGTCCCGGCGATGGGCCTCAGGGTGACGCGCCCCGACTCGAGCCGCACCAGGGTCTCGGGGCTCGCACCCGCTACGGTGAGCGGCTCGAGCCCCTCCCGAGCCGGCAGTTCGAACAGGTACATGTACGGCGCCGGGGACAGCACGCGCAGCGCGCGATACACGTCGAAGATGTCTGCACCAGCCGCGGGGACGGAGAACGTGCGCGCCGCCACGACCTGAAAGGCGTCGCCGGCCAGCACGTGCTCCTTCGCGGTCGACACCACGCGCTCGTACTCGGCGTCCGAGATGTCGACATCCACGTTCGAGGGCAGCCGTCCGGGGTCAGGCACCCCCAGCGGGCGGAGCGCGGCAGAGCGCGCCAGCGCTGCCTCCGCGTGCTGCAGCGAAGCCTGATCCGGCGCGGCGATCGTCGCGGTGTGACTCGAATTGTCGAACACGATCACCGTGCAGTCGGACACCAGACGCGCGACGACCGGTTGGGAAGCCAAATGCGCCGGCCAGGGCTCGACCTTGGTCGTGAAGTGAATGGCGTCGTAGAGCACGGCGCCGACGTGCGCCCGGCAGAAGCGCTCAGCGACGGAGGTCTCACCCTCGGCGTCGATAGGCAACAGTCGAGCCAACTCCGCGAACGGGTCCACGCCCACGGCGCCATGGATGAGGACGCTGCTCTGGGGTCGATAGCCAAGGACGGAGTAGCGCCCCCATCGTTCGCCAGGCACCACGCTCTCGAGCAGGAAGCTGCCCTCACCCGCGTCTCTACGCAGCTGCGCATACGCCCCAACCGGGGTGATCCCATCGACTACCAGGGTCTTCTCGTGAACCGCCGACATCCTAGCGGCGGGATTGTACGAGCCAGCGGGGCCTCCGACCCGAAAATCGAAGTCGCGGTTGCTGGCCGGATCTCGAATTGTCTACGATTCCTCCCGGATGTGTCGGCTCCGTTCCGTTCTCGTCGTCGCGACTCTCGGCGCGTTGGCCGGTGGCTGCGAGCGGGTAAGCGAGCGAACCCTGACGGACAGTGAGGGCCGCACCGTCGTGGCGCGCTGCAATCGGGAGGGGCGCTGCACGCTCGCCCGCACCGCGGGTGAGTCGGTCTCGCCGGACAAGCCCCGCCCAAGCCTGCACACGACGGGACGACTCGTGGCGCTATGCGACGTTGCGACCGATGGACCTCCCGCAGACGTTGTCGACTGCAGACTCTTGGTCTGCAAGGACAAGACCGAGTGCCCACCGGCGCACGGGCTACCCCACGGCGCGTGCGTGAGCGGGTTATGCATCGAGCCCGCCAATCCCGTGGGGCGAGACGACGCCGTCTTGCTGTGCCTCGCGGGGACGGGGCTCGGTCGAGCGACGCCGCTGCAGGTCGACCGTCATGCGCTCGCGCTGAACTGCGGTGAGCCGTGCAGGGTTCCCACGCCTTGTCGGCAACCGTGACACTGAACGTGCGGCACGTCCCGGTCACAGCTAGTGGAAATGGCCGCGGTGGTCTGCAGTCGCCGAATCACGCACGGTGATGTAGGGTGCGCGCCGATGTCGCCTCGTCCCAAGCTGCGTCCCAGCCGCGTGCTTCCCGCCTACGTGGAAGCGCTGTTCGAGGGTCGCCGAGTGCTCGTGCTCGGAGACTCCTCGTCGGCGCTGGCGGAGGAGTTTCTGGACCGTGGCGCGCGCTTGGTGCACGTGCTGGACCCCGAGCCCGCCCGAGTGGCCGAGTCCGCAGCCCGCAATCCATCCCGAAGCCTGTTTCTTGGTCCCCTGCCTCCCAGCGGTCTTGGCGTGCGCGATGGCTCCTTCGACCTGGCCGTCATCGAGGACCTCAACGCCGCGGGCCCCGCGCACTCCGTGGTCCGTCGCCTGCGCCGAGCTCTCACGCCCCAGGGTGTCGCCTTGGTCGCCATTCCCAACCCGGGCGCCCGAGACCGCCTGCTCCCGGCGGATGTGTTGGCGGACGGCGCGTTGGACTACTACGAACTGTACGACGCGCTGCGCGGCGAGTTCACGACGGTGCAGATGCTCGGACAGGCGCCGTTCGTGGGCTATGCCGTGGTCGACTTCTCGGCCGCCAACCCGGAGCCCAGCCTGGACACGTCGTGCGTCCCGGGCGGCGCCGAGGAGCCGGAGTGGTTCGTCGCTGTCGCGAGCGACGCACACCTACGGCTCGACGAGTTCTCGGTCATCCAGCTCCCCCTGGCGGACACGCGCCGCGAGAGCCGGGCGTCGGCGGGCGGAGGCGAGCACACACGGCGCGACGCGCGCCCTTCGCCGGACCCGGAGACCGAGTCTTTGCGGCAAGCCGTCGGGGAGCGGGATCGCTGGATCGAGCAACTCGAAGCGCGCGCCGCCGTGGCGGACGAGCGGGCCGACGAGGCCCTCGCAGAGCTGGAGGCTGCCCGGGAGGCGGCGGAGCAGCAGAGCGTCGCGGCTGAGCAGCTCGAGCAGGTGAGGAGGGAGCGTGACGAGCTCCGCCGGCAGCTGAACTCGACGTCGGACTTGCTCCAGCAGCGCACCGCTGCGCTCGCCGACGCGGAGTCTGGCCTCGCGGCCCTGAGCGCGCGGGGGACCGCCGCCGGCGAGGAGCCCGAGACGGAGTACGCCACAGAGCTGGCCCGGCTCGAGCACCAGCTACGAGAGCGAGGCTCGGAGGTCCGTCGGTTGAGCCACGACCTCGCTACCGTCGAACGGTTGGCCCGGGAGCTGCTCGCGGAGCTGACGGAGCCGGGGGCCGTGGGAGCGCCCTTGCGCGCCGAGGGGCTGACGGCCCAGCTCGACCGCCTCGCCCACCAAAACGCCCTGCGGGAGGCCGATCTGGAGGCCGCCCGCTGGACCATCGAGGCGCTGAGCGCGGAGCTCTCGGGCGGGGAGCCCGGGGCGCTGGCCACTGAGCTGGCCCGAGCGCGAGCCGAGCTCCAGCAGAAGGCGACCCTCCTCGCCCAGCTGCGTGCGCGAGCTGGCGTGACTTGAAGGCGCGTTGACAGTAGGTTTTCGGACCTTACCCTCTCAGGGCCTCCCCCCCTTGGCGGCGAGAGCCACCGGCCATGACCGAAAAACGTGACTACTACGAGGTTCTGGGCGTCGCGCGGGACGCCGACCCGGACGACATTCGCAAGGCCTACCGCCAGGCAGCGCTGAAGCACCACCCGGATCGCAACCCGGGAGACGCGACGGCGGAGGCGAAGTTCAAGGAGGCGACAGAGGCCTACAGCGTGCTGTCCGACGCCGAAAAGCGGAGCACCTACGACCGCTTTGGCCACGCGGGGCTCGGCAGCGGCGGGTTCGACTTCTCGAACGCCGGCATGGGGGACATCCTGAGTCAGTTTCAGGACATGTTCTCGGACTTCTTCGGAGGAATGGGCGGCTTTGGCTTCCCCGGCGGCGGCCGGCGCCGCGCGGCCCCCCCCCGTGGGCAGGACGTGCGCGTGGAAGCGACCATCTCGCTGAAGGACGCCATCGCGGGCTGCAAGAAAGAGGTCTGCGTCCGGGGCGCCGCGAGCTGCGAGCAGTGCAACGGCAGCGGCGCCAAGCCGGGAACCGAGCCCGAGCGCTGCGTCGGCTGCAACGGCACCGGTCAGGCCACCACCCAGCGCGGGTTCATCATGTTCTCCACGACCTGCCCGCGCTGCCGCGGCGCGGGCCAGACGATCAAGGACCCTTGTGCGGGCTGTTCGGGGGTCGGCAAGGTGGAGCGCCAACGCAAGGTGCTCGTGACCTTCCCGGCTGGCATCGACTCGGAGCAGCGCCTGCGCGTACCTGGGCAGGGCATGCCTGGCCCATCAGGATCAGCGGCAGGGGATCTGTACGTGGACGTCACGGTCGAGGACGACGCGCGCTTTCAGCGCGAGGGCTACGACCTGATCACCCGCCGGGAGATCTCGTTCCCGGAGGCGGCGCTCGGAGCCGAGCTCGAGATCGATCTCCCAGACGACTCACAGGTCAGCGTGGACGTCCCCGCGGGGACGCAGCCCGGCACGGTCTTGAGCCTGCGCGGCAAGGGAGTGCCGCGGCTGGATCAACGCGGCAGTGGGGACCTCCACGTGGTGGTGGAGGTGCAGGTCCCGCGCAAGCTGAGCAAACGAGCTCGTCAGCTCCTGAACGAACTCGAGTCAGAGCTGACGCCCACTCACGAAGCCGCGAGCCTCGGATAGGCGAGTGCCGTCAACCGAAGCGAGACGCCAGCTCACGCAGGCGGCGCTCGGTATCGGCGAAGCTCGTGATGTCTCCCAGCTCTTGGCCCAGGTAGGCGTGGATCTCGGGGAGCGCCGCGATGGCGCGATCCACGCTGCGATCGCTGCCCGTCTGATACGCCCCTAGCGCGATGAGCTCACGCTTCTCCTCGTAGGCTGCCACGAGCGAACGGATGTGACGTGCCGCGCTGACGTGCTCGGGGGAGGTCACCTGATCCATGACCCGAGACAGCGAGACGGTGACGTCTATCGCAGGGTAGTGACCGCGGGCGGCGATGGCGCGACTCATGACGACGTGGCCATCGAGGATGCCGCGAACCTCATCGGCGATGGGCTCCTCCATGTCGCCACCTTCGACTAGCACGGTGTAGATGGCCGTGATCGCGCCGGCCTCGGATTGACCGCTGCGCTCGAGCAGACGGGGCAGCATCGCGAACACGCTCGGCGGATAGCCCCGCCGGGCCGGAGCCTCCCCTGCCGCCAGGCCGACCTCGCGCTGGGCGCGCGCCACGCGGGTGATTGAGTCGACGAGCAGCAGCACGCTGTTTCCACGATCCCGAAAGTGTTCCGCGACCGCGGTGGCGACCTGCACCGCGCGCAGGCGCTCGAGAGCGGGCGCGTCGCTGGTGGCCACCACGACGACGCTCCGCGCGCGCGCCACCGAGTCGAGCGAGTGTTGCAGGAAGTCGCCGACCTCGCGCCCGCGTTCGCCGACGAGCGCCACGACGACGACGTCCGCCGTCGTACCCCGTGCGATCGCGCCGAGCAGACTGCTCTTGCCGACGCCGGAGCCAGCGAACAGCCCCACCCGCTGCCCGACCCCGAGCGTGAGCAGCCCGTCGATCACACGCACCCCCGTCGGAAGCGGCGCGGTGACCGCGCGGCGGCCGAGGGCCGCCGGGGGCGCGCGATCGACCGGAACGGGCACGAGCCCCTGGGGCGGAAGCCCCGCGTCGAGCGGGCGCCCGAGGCCGTCGAGCACTCGGCCCAACAGCGACGGCCCCGCCGCCACTTGCAGCGGCAAGCCGGTGGACTCCACCGGATCGTCGGGCCCTACTCCCTGCAGCTCGCCGAGCGGGATGGCAACGGCCTCACCCCCGTCGAAGCCCACGATCTCGGCCCGCAGCGACTCGCCGCGCCGCTTGATCAGGACCACGTCCCCGACGCGAGCCCCGGGCAGCGCTAGTCGGACGGCGAGCCCCGTCACCGCGCGCACGGTCCCCAGCGGGGACAACGCCGAGGCCTGTGCCAACCGGGAGCGCAGCGCGTCGAAGTCCACGGCTCGCAGCGTATCACCAAGAGTTGCCCCACCACCCAACGGGATGCCACGCTAGCGTCGTGCGAACGGTCATTTTGGCGGTGGTGGTCGGGGCGGGGCTCCTGGCTTCGGGGTGCCGGGCGTCGGTGAACGCCAATCTGCGGGCTGGCGGCAAGACGAAGACCCAGGACGACTTCGCCCCATCAGAGGTCAAGGGCAACTCGGAGTCGGAGTTCGATCCCGCGACCGTCGCGCTACTCGGCGCGCGCCACGACCTGGACCTGGCCAAGGGGGCGGCGCCGAGCTGTCAGTGCCTCGCGGTGGTCGTCGGCGACGCCTCGAACGCGGCGTTCAGCTGGCAGGGCGGACCGCCCACGCTGGACCCCTCGACCCAGCTCGTGCTCGGGGTGTCGTCGGAAGGCCTGGCCTGCCCGGGAGCACCCGCCGACTCGCTGGGAGCGAGCTACTGGGGCTATACGCTGTCGGGACAGGACGTGATCGTGATCGTCGAGCCTGCACGCTTCGGCAGACCGCTGACGCGCGGCGGGATCATCCCGAGACCCACGGGCACCGGTCAGGTGTACGTGCGCCCGTCGGCGAGGGGCGTCCCCTACGGGCGCTCACTCGACGGTCGCGATCCGTTGTGCCGCGTCCAAGGTCCCAGCCCGAACGCCGCTTCCACGCCGTGAGCCAGCGCTACTGCGCGAGCACCCGGTTCAACAGCTCACGTCGGGCTTGGATGGTGCTGCCGAGATGCGTCATGACGAAACGCGCGAACTGGTCCTTGGGCACGGGCGCGCACACTTCGGCGTAGGCGTACTGCACCGCGCGGCGCATGTCGGCCGCCGTCTGGAATCGGTCTTGGGGCTCGCGAGCGAGCGCGCGGTGAACGATCTCGGCCACGGGACGCGGGGTCCCCGCGGGCAGGGGCGGAACGGGCTCCCCGTACTTGATCTGGCGAACGACGCTCGGAATGTCGCCCTCGTACGGCAAGCGCTGAGCGATCAGTCGATACAGCACCACGCCCACGGCCCATACGTCCGTGCGCCGGTCGGGCACTGCCCGCAGCACCTGCTCGGGGGCCATGTAGCTCACCTTGCCCTTGAGTACTCCGGTGCGAGTCTGCTCTGCCAGGCGGTCCGTCGCCTTGGCCACACCGAAGTCGATTAGCTTCACGTCGCCGGTCGACGACATCATGATGTTGGACGGCGACACGTCGCGATGCACGACTGACAGCAACTCGCCGCGCGAGTCGCGCAGCTCGTGCGCGTTGTGTAGGCCGAGGCAACACTCGCCGACGATCCGGAGCGCGATTGCCAGCGGAACCTCCTTCGACTTCGCGGCCAGCGCACGCAGCAGCGCGCTCAAGGTGTCTCCCTCCACCCACTCGAGCACGACGTAGGGCACGTCGCCGTGCGTGCCCACGTCTCGGATGCTCACGACGTTGGGGTGATGGATCTCCGAGAGCAGCTTGGCCTCGTCGAGGAACATGTGAACGAAGGCGCGATCGTGACTCAAGCTGGGCAGGAGCGTCTTGAGCGCAGCCACCTCCTTGGCGCCGCTCGAGCGGCGGCGCACGCCCATCCACACGAACGCCATACCGCCCTTCGCCAGGCGGGTGACCAGCTCGTAGCGCCCAATGGTGGAGCCGGGCTCGAGGGGCGCGGGCAGCGCGGGGACCAAGCGCGGGTCGTTCGTCTCGGCCACGACCTGTGCCCAGCGCGCCTTGAGCCGCTGGGTGCCGCTGAACGTGTCCGAGTCCTCCCACTCCTGAGTAGCGGAAAAATCGGGCACCTTGGGGGGCTCGGACCCGGCCATGTTCTCATGCCACGGGGGGAGCAGCCCGCCCATGGTCGAGTCTAGGATACGCCAACCAGCGTCGAAGAAAAGCGCCGCCCCTGAGCCGGCCTCGGCCGCGGAGGCTGCTGCCCCGCGTCGGGCCGCTGTCAGGAGACGGGCTGGAGGCTACCGCGTGACGAACAATGTCCGATGTCGAGGGCAGGGACGGAGACTGGACAGCCGCCCAGTGATAGATCACCGTTCGATGTCGGACCGCATGCCATCGCCCGAACTGAACGCGACAACCGGGCCGAGCGCGAGCAACCTCCCACAGCCGTCGAAGTTCTGGCTCGACACCGGCGACGCCGTCCGGTTCCTCGAGGGCCTGGGCAGCGAGAGCGTGGACCTGGTCATCACGGACCCGGCGTACGAGTCGCTGGAGAAGCACCGCGCCATCGGCACGACCACCCGACTGAAGCAGAGCAAGTCCAGCAGCAACGCTTGGTTCAGCGTCTTCCCGAACACGCGGTTCAGCGAGCTGTTCCGCGAGCTCTTTCGCGTCTTGCGCCCGAACAGCCACGCCTACGTGTTCTGCGATCAAGAGACGATGTTCGTCGCCAAACCCGTGGCGGAGGCCGCCGGTTTCCGTTTCTGGAAACCGCTGGTCTGGGACAAGCAGCGCATCGGCATGGGGTATCATTACCGCTCGCGCTACGAGTTCATCCTGTTCTTCGAGAAGGGCAAGCGTCGACTGGCGAGCTTGTCCGTCCCCGACGTGCTGGCCTTTCCCCGTATCCGCGGCGGTTACCCGGCGGAGAAGCCGGCCGCGCTGAGCGGGGTGCTGGTGCAGCAGAGCAGCGCGCCGGGTGAGCTCGTGGTCGACCCCTTCATGGGCTCGGGCTCCGTCGGGCTCGCGGCCGTGGGGAGCGGCCGACACTTCATGGGCACGGACGTGTGCGCCGAAGCCCACCGCATCGCCGAGGCACGCTTGCTGGAAGCGGGTGCCGTCCCTCGCCCGAGCTTGTACGATGAACGCCGCCGATGACGGGCAACGAGTACAAGAAGCTGATCGCCCGCTACCTGCTCACCGCCTACGGTGACCGGGGAGTCCGCCTGTACGAAGAAGTCCCGCTCGGCACCTCCATCATCGGCAAACAGCGGCGGGTGGATTTGTTGGTGCTCGAGCCCGCGACGGCCCGCGCGCTGGTGGTGGAGTGCAAGTACCAAGACAGCAGCGGCACCGCCGACGAGAAGATCCCCTACGCGCTGGACGATCTGAAGTCCTTGCGTGTTCCGAGCGTCGTCGCCTACGCCGGGCAGGGCTTCTCGGAGGGCGTGCTGCACCTGCTGCAGAGCTCCTCGCTGGCAGCCTACTGCCTACCCGATCCCACGCTGACGAGCCAAGCCCGTCGGGCGGGTGGCTCCCTGGACAGCGGGACCTGGCAGCTCGACCACGTGATGGCCGTCACCTTCCAGTGGTGGGACGTGATCGTAGGCGAGCGCGCGCCGCTCAGCGTCTAGGGGCCCGGTCGAGCGGTGCGTCGCGAGACCGCCGCGATGCTCAGGTCACGCCTGCCGTGGGCAGCGTGGCGGGCAGACTCAAGATGAAGTGTGCGCCGCCTTCGCGCCCGTTCTCCGCGACCAGCTCGCCTCCGAGCTGAGCGGCGATGGTGCGGGAGATGGGCAACCCGAGTCCGGTGCCCCCAACCTCGCGGGTGGTGAAGAAGGGCTCGAAGATGCGCGGCAAGATCTCGGGCGCAACGCCGGGCCCGTTGTCGACCACGTGCATGCGGACCTGCTCATCCCCCCCGACCAGCCGGATCTTGACCTGGCACTTGCTGCGCTGCCCCGGGGGCAGCGCCCGCAGCGCGTTGTCGACCAGGTTGAGCACGATCTGGCTGAGCTCCGTGCTCGAGCCGGACACCAGCAAGGAGCCGGACTTCTCGACCTCGATGCTCGCGCGTCGCGCCAGCTCCGGATCGACCAGCTTGATCGCCAGCGCCACGACCTCCCCCATGTCCACTGGCTCCACCTCGGGGTCTGCGCGCAGCAGCGGAGCCTCCACACGCTTGACGATGTCGAGGATCCGCTTCACACCGAGCTGCAGATCCGCCAGCGCCTCTTCGACGTCGCTCAGCTGCTGCCGCGCCTTGCGCAGATCCCCGCCATCGGCCAGCGATTGCTTGATGTCTTGCACGACCGAGCCGAAGTACTGGGAGTTGTGCACGACCCAGCTGAGCGGGTTACGGATCTCGTGCGCCAGACCCGCCGACATGACGGCGATCGAGTAGACGCGCTCGGTCTCTCGCGCGCGCTGTTCGGCGACTCGGAGCCGCTTGCCGAGCTCGTACACCTCGATGGCATCACGGAGCTCCGCGGCCAGCTCGTCCGGCTCCCAGGGCTTGCGCAGGTAGCGCCGGACTTGCCCTAGGTTGATGGCGTCGATCGCCGCCTTGAGGTCCGAGTACGCCGTGATGAGCACCCGAATGGTGAGGGGGGAGTCCTCCTTCGCGCGGGCGCACAGCTCGGCGCCGCTCATCCTGGGCATGCGCTGGTCCGTCACCAGCACGGCGATCTCCCGTGAGCGGAGGATCTCGAGCGCACGCTCGGGATCTTGCTCGGTGAGCAGGTCGAACCTATCCCCGATCGCCGCTTCGCAGACGACCAAGTTGGCCTCGTCATCGTCAACGAACAGGACCTGGCTCATGCTGCGTTCTCCGCTGCGGGCAGCTCAAGCACGAACTCGGCTCCGCCACCCTCCCGGGCATGGTAACTGAGGGAGCCCCCACAGTCATCCACGATCCGGCGACACAGGTAGAGCCCGAGGCCCGTCCCTTCACCAGGCGGCCGGGTCGTGAAGAACGGCTGGAACAGACTCGGCTCGTCGTCAGGCGCCACGCCGCCGCCGTCGTCGGCGATGCGGATCAGCACACCACCACCCAGCGCATCCTCGGTGCTGACCCAGATGTTGCCCGATGCGGCGTGGATCGCGTTGTCGAGCAGGTTGAGGAACACTTGATTGAGCCGCCGGGGCGACGCGAGCACTTGACGAGTCGCGCCGAACTGCCGATGGACCTCCAGATGCCCAAGCCGATGGTCGAGCAGTCGCAGGGATGCCTCGACGCCATCGTCGGGCGCGCACACGCTGAGGCCGGTGCCTTCGGCGGGGCGCACGTGTTCCTCGAGTACGGACACGACGTCGCGGATCCGCTCTGCGCCTTCGCCGATCACGGTCATCAGCTTCTCGCTCGGCACCTTGCTGCCTCCCTTCTGAAGTACGCGCACCGCGTTGATGATGGCGTTGACGGGGTTCTTCACCTCGTGCGCGATCCCGGCGGCCAGCGTGCCCGCGGTGGACAGCCGCGCGTTGTCTGCGAGGGTGAGGCCCATGGCCCGGAGTTTGAGCTGTGCCGCGATGCGTGCGCCGAGCACGCGCGGATGGAACGGCTTGGCGACGAAGTCGTCCGCCCCCGCCGAGTAGCCCTCGAGCGTCGCGTCGGACCCGGCTCGCGCGGTGAGCATGATCACCGGCGTGTTGCGTAGCACCGGGTCGCTCTTGATCGAGCGGCACAGATCGGCGCCGCTCACGCGGGGCATCATCACGTCCGTCAACACCACGTCCGGTCGTTCGCGACGGACGACCTCGAGCCCGTCCGCTCCGTCCGCAGCTACGGACACGTCGTAGTCGTGGGACAAGGTCTCGGCGATGAAATCCCGCAAGTCCGCCTCGTCCTCCACGACCAACACGCGGGCACGGCGCCCCGCGAGTCGAATCGGCGCATCGTCTTGCTTGAGTAGGGGCCTTGGGCCGGCCTGCTCCCCCCCGGGCGCGCTCGGGCGGTCCAGGTCGGATGAGCGGCGCTTCGGGTGCTCGTCGCGCCGCACTCGACGTCGCTCGAGCACCTCGGAGCGGAAATGGTCACGACCCAGCGGGAGCTCGAGCACGAAGGTGGAGCCCTGACCCAGCTCGCTCTGAACCGTCAGCTCGCCACCGTGGAGCCGCGCGAGTTCGCGCGCGAGAGACAAACCGATGCCGGCCCCTCCGTGGCGCCGTCGCTCGGACCCTTCCACCTGGATGAACCGCTCGAAGATCCGCTCGAGGTCCTCGGCCGCGATGCCCGGGCCGTCATCACTGACGCTGACGCGCACCCGGTCGGGCAACGACTCGAGCCCCACGGCTACATGGCCACCGGACGGCGTGAACTTGAGCGCGTTGCCCACCAGGTTCGTGAGCACGATCTCGAGTCGATGCATGTCCCCGTGGGTGTCCTGCGTGGGCTCGTTCGCATCGCAGCTGAGCTCGATGCCTTGGGCCCGTGCCGCGGCGCGGGCCGAGTCGGTCACCTTGCGGGCGAGCTCGGCGAGGTCCAGCTCTGCGACACGCAGCCTCAGCCCACCCGCGTCGAGCCGCGCCAGGTCGAGCAAGTCGTCGATCAAGCGCAGGAGCCGCTGCGCATTGCGACGGACGACGGACAGCGCCGAGCTGGCGCGAGGGTCCGTGGTCCGAGACAAGAGCTCCTCGACCGGACTGAGGATCAGCGTCAGCGGCGTCCGCAGCTCGTGCGAGATGTTGGCGAAGAACTCGTTCTTCATGCGGTCCAGCTCGCGCAGCTGCTCGAGGGTCGTGGCCAGTTCCCGACTCGTGCTCTCCACCGTGGCGCGCGCGTCGAACTCGCGCTTGGCCGACCGGTACCGAATCACCGTGGATGCGACGGCGATCACCGTGGTGAGCAGCAAGAAGTACAGGTTGTTGAAGAACGGCGCGAACTCGAACGTACCCTCGGCCACCTGCGCGGTCGCCGGCAGCGCCCACACCAGCACGATGGTGCCGCACACGGCCAGGGCGTGCTGCCAACGCCAGTTGTACAGCACCGCGACGGAGAGGATGCACAGGTTCAAGCCGGCGTAGTAAGGCGAGACGACGCCGTCGAGGCGCAAGATCATCGCCTGGATGCAGGCGGCACAAACGAACGGCGGCCCGGCGCCGAGCAGCACCGGGTGCCGCGTGGCCACGGGCAGATAGCTGACCGCGAGCAAGCCGACGGCGACCACGGCCGCCGCGAAGCGAATCCACAGAAACTCCGTGGTCTTCTGGGGTGAGGTGAACAGGTCCAGCCAGAACCCCGCCGGCATGAGCACGGCCGACAGCACGTAGCCGAGCCGGGCCCCGGACAGGTTGGCTCGAGCTAGGTGCTGCTGGAAGTCCTGCGACTGGTCGACCCCGGTCATTTCCATACGCGCAGGAACAGGTTCACACCGAGCGGCTCGGCGTCAACCTCCACCCGCGTGGCCGCCAGCGGCTCTGCGAAAGCGAGCAACTCGGCGGGCGTGCGATGGATCAGAAACCAGTCCAAGCAGTACTCCATGAAGTGGCGGGTGGGGTTGTGCGCCGCGACGTTGCCGATGGCGAGGCTGCCACCCGGCACCAGCGCCTCGTACAGAGTGGGCATGAGCACGCCCACCGTCCGCTGGTTCAGGTAGTCGAACAGGCCCGCGCTGTAGATGAATTCCCGCTCACCGAGGGCCGCGGACAGCCGCTTGGTGGTCAGCAGGCGTCGCACGGACTCCTTGATGACCTGCACCCGGGCCCCGGTGCGCACCGCGAGCGGAGCCACGGTGCGCTCGCAGAACGCGAGCGCTCGCTCCTCTTGGTCGACGAGAGCGATGTCGAGCCGCGCGCCGAGTTCGGGGCTCTCATCGAGCAGCTTGCTGATCTCACGACCCGGCCCGCAGCCGATGCTGGCGACGCGGAGCCGGCCGCTGCTGCTCGCGAGGGCCTCGCGAATCAAGCGGCCCAGATACTCGAGACGGTTGATGTTGGCCTGCGCCGCCGCTTCCTGGACCGCGTACATGTTGAGCACGCTCCCGAACAGGCTCTCACCCTCGGCAGGATCCCGATACAGCATGTTCATCATCTCGTAGTCGCCCGCGTAGCCGAGGGGCTTCTCGAAGCTGCGCCGGAGGATGGGCGACTCTCGCATCAGGGGGTGCAGGTGGGTGCGATAGTACGCGCGATAGTGCGCGTGTTGGCTGTCCGAGAGCCGGGACGCCAAGTCCGTCAGCTCGTGCGAAGCCTGGTTCATGTGCTCGATCACGACCGGCGCGACCTCGGAAATGTAGGCAGCGATGGTCTGCTCGCGCGTGAGCTGGTCCATGTCGGCGAGTGCCTGCTGCTCCGAGTCCAAGAAGCTCTTGGTCGCCACCAAGTAGCTCCGGAGATCCGCCACCCAAGCCTTGTACTCGCCGAAGATGCGGTCCCCCTGGGCCGCCTGCACGGCGGCCTTCATGCGCTCGGCCACGCCGCTCCGACTACCCGCATGGTACACCTTCGCCAGATCGATGCCCCGCGCCTCGAGTTCGAGCCCGATCACGAGATCGCCGTCCCGATCGATGGCTCGACGGACATTGGCGGTTCCGCGGTACAGCAAGCCGTAGGTGCTCTCGACCCGGAATCGCTCGAGGCGGTCGCCCACCAGCACGAGTCCCGTGGAGCGCGCCCCGCCCTGCACCACGAACGAGAGGCCATGCAGCGACAAGTCTTCGACCTGGCCGGCGAGCTTGCCGAAGGTCGAGTGAGTGCCAACGGCTCGAACGTCCCCGAGGTGCACGTCTTCGGTCTTGAGCCGACGGGCCCGCATGCGCCGGACAGGTTGGGCTGCCTTCAGCGGGATCAGGTGGTGCACGTCTGCGAGGTTGCTAGCCATGTTGAGTCTCCCGCGCCGGCTCGATGCCGAGCAGCGCTACTAGTGCGTCGATGTCCAGGGGTTTGACCAAGCACTCAGCTGCGCCGGCTTCCGTGAACTGCTCGCGGATTTCCGGGGAGGGCTGACCGGTGACTGCGATCACCGTGATGTTTCGGGTGTCTTCGGACTGTTTGAGGCGGGTGCAGACCTCCACCCCGTCGATCCCCGGCATGTAGGCGTCGAGCAGGACCGCGTCTGGCCGGAAGGTCCCGACCTTGAGCAAGCCCTCCACGGCGCCCCCAGCCGTATCCAGCTCGAGGTGAGGAGCGCGGCGCTTGAGGAGCCGCTTGGCTGTGCTCAAGAACGGCAGCTCATCGTCGATGATTAGGACCCGAGTGATGGGGGCCAGCTCTTTTGGGATCGGCATCGCGTGTTCCCGCAGGAAGCGGACCAACGCCACCCCGTCGATTCGCCGATGGCCGCCCGGGGTCCGGTAGGCAGCCAACAGGCCGCGGTCGACCCAGCCCAGCACGGTGGAGGGACTGACCTGGACCATGCGGGCCACGTCGTGGGAGGTGAAGGCGAGCTGTCTCACAGTTTTTGCAGGAATTGGCGAATTCAAAGTATTTAACGGATTTATAGTAATAATAGCTTTTGTAGTCTTACTGCGCAAGGCCCGAAGCGATAGACCGAAACGTGCCGGAGGGGGTCGGTTTGCGTGACTCGAGGCAGAATCCGTGGCAGGGGGTGCCGCCTCTGAAGGAGACGCCATGGGACTGCGCCACGCCGCCGACATTCGCTCCCTGCTCTGGGTGGTCATCGCCGCCACGCTAGTCGCGCTACAGCTGGCCCGGCCCGAGCTCGCGCCCTACCTGTTCTGGGTGTCCTGTTACTTCGCCCTCGCGTGCGGAGTCATGGCGCACAACCACAACCACTGCCCGACGTTCCACAGCAAGTCCTCGAACGAGGTGTTCGGGATCGTTCTCAGCGTGTTCTACGGCTACCCCACCTTCGCGTGGATACCGACGCACAACCTGAACCATCACAAGTTCGTCAACCGCGCGGGGGACGCGACCATCACCTGGCGCTACACGAACAAGCACAGCTTCTGGATCGCGCTGAGCTATCCGTTCGTGAGCGGGTACTATCAGGCCGAACCGACGAAGATGTTCATTGATCGGGCTCGCGAGAAGAACCCCAAGCTCTATCGGCGCATCATCACCCAGTACGTGACCTGGCTCGGCACCCACATCGTGCTGCTCGCGGTCGCGGTCGTGGCGCACGGCTGGAAGACGGGGCTGTTCGCCTGGGCGCTTTGCTGTTTGATCCCAGCGCTGTTCGCCCTCTGGACCATCATGCTCTTCAACTACGAGCAGCATGTGCACACCGACCCGTGGTCGGAGCACAACCACTCCCGTAGCTTCGTGAGCCCAACGCTCAACTTCTTGCTCTTCAACAACGGCTACCACGCGGCCCATCACGAGCACCCGGGCGTACACTGGACGAAGCTCGCGCCGCTCCACGCGGAGATGGCGAAGGACATCGATCCGCGGCTGATGCATACCAGCGTGTGGTGGTACTGGTTTCGGCAGTACGCGCTGGCGTGGTGGCTACCGCAGCTCGGCACCGTGCAGGTCGGGCGCGCGCCCTTCGATCCACCAGACGGCGGGCAGCTCGATCTCGCGTCCGGCGACGTGGACGCGAGCGAGATGGGCACCAACGCGGCCATGGTTCGCTGAGCCCGCCCCCGAGGCCGGTGGGCCCTGAGGTGGTGGCGCTTGACGCGCATCCAGCGCTGGTTCATCAGT
Source organism: Polyangiaceae bacterium (assembly GCA_019637295.1). GTDB lineage: Bacteria > Myxococcota_A > Polyangia > Polyangiales > Polyangiaceae > JACKEA01. The sequence continues at coordinate 575,095 of JAHBVX010000001.1, read as the reverse complement.
TGTTCAAGTGTCTGGAGCCAGTGGCAAAGAGGTCTGCGACGCGCATGAATCGCCCAGCGAGGACCCCGCACGTTTCCATCCGGACGTGGTGGAGCGAGCGGCCTCGGTCTTCCGCGCGCTCGGCGACACGGCCCGCCTGGTCTTGCTCGAGCGCCTCGCCGTCCGCGAGCTCTGCGTCAGCGATCTGGCAGAGCTCTCCGGCGAAGGCCTCTCCACGGTATCGCAGCGACTGCGAACCCTGCGCGCCGAGGGCCTCGTTCGACGACGGCGCAGCGGCAAGCACGTCTACTACACCCTCGCGGACGACCACGTCGCGGGGCTGATTCGCAATGCGCTCGAGCACGCCAGCGAGGAAGTCGGATGACCCGCCGAGTCACCAAGCGCGGCAAGCCGCGCGAGGGCCAGCGCGAGAAGGTCGAGCGATGGCAGGACACCCTCCGCCGCTCGGGGCTGCGCGCCACCCGGCCGCGAATGGCGGTGCTGGAGATCCTCGAGGACGCCACGAGCCCCGTCAGCCACCCCGAGGTAGCCGAGGCTCTGGTGCGCGAGGGCTTCGACCGTGCGACGGTCTACCGCAACCTGGTGGATCTCGCCGACGCGGGCCTCGTGAGGCGCTCGGATCTCGGTGACCACACCTGGCGCTTCGAGCTCGTCCGTGACGGGCAAGAGCATGGTGAGGGCGACCATGCTCACTTCGTGTGTCGCAGCTGCGGAACCGTCAGCTGCCTCCCCGAGAGCGCGTTTAGCGTGAAGCTCGAGCGGGGGGCGCCGCGAGTCCTCAAGCAGTCGGCGCTCGAGATTCAGGTGCGGGGCGTGTGCGATACCTGCAGCTGACCTAGTCCGAAGACTTGGCGACGGTAGTGCCATGACCGTGCGCGTGGTCGTGTAGGGCGCTGCCGTGTCCATGGTGCACATGCTCGTGAGAGTGACGGTCGTCCTCGGTGCTGGCGGCGGACGCCATCAGCGCGAGCCACGGGCGAAAGCCGTTGCGCCAGACGCTGTGAACCAGGAGCGCGACCAATAGCGCCGCGAGCACCAGCGAGACGCCCGATGCGGAGGTGTCGCCGGTCACGGACGCCTGTGGCAGCGCGCGCAGCGCAGGCCACTGATTGGCGAGCAACGCGAGCCCCGTCGTCAAGCCGAGCACCGTGGCGCCCGCGATCCACACCGCGCGGCCCCCGTAGGCTCTACGGAGCGCAAGCACGGTCGCGACGTTCGTGGCGGGGCCGAGCAACAGACCCACGAGCACCGCACCTGGAGTCATGCCCTTCGCAATCAGCACCGCGGCCAGTGGCGTAGCAGCGGCAGCGCAGACATAGGTCGGGATCGACAGCGCGGCGACGGACGCGATCTCTACCAGCGGGTGGAGCTTCTGCGAGATGCCGCCAGCGGGCACGAGCGCTTCGACGAGGGCGGCCACGAAGAGGCCGATGACCATCCACGCCCCGACGTGCGCCAGAAGCTCGGAGAAGGCTGCCATGAGACGTGAGAACCAGGGCGCACCGGCGGGCAACTCGGCGAGGTGAACGCTGCCTGGCGGGGCGTCGCTCGCCACCGCAGCGCGCGCGAAGCGCGCGATGACGACAGCCGCTGCGACCGCGACGAGCAGAGCGCCAGCCAGTCGCAGGAGCGCGAAGGGCATCCCTAGAAAGCGCACCGACAGGGCGAAGCTCTCGACACCGAGCTCGGGAGTAGCCAACAGGAAAGCCACCACCAGGGCGGGCGCCGCGCCGCGCTTGCGGAGTGCTTCGGAGACCGGCAGCACGCCGCAGGAGCAGAGCGGCAAGGGCAGTCCGACGACGGCGCCGCGCAGAGCGTCTCTCAGTGAGCCCCGGGCTCGGATCCAGCGGGTGGGGATCGAGTGGCCGAAGGTGGAGAGCAGCGCTCCCGCGAGCAACCCCAGGAGCAGCATGGGTGCGGTGTCCACGGTGAGCCTCAGCAGCGCGTCGAGTATCCTCGCGATCGCGCTTGGTCCCTCGTCGTGATGGGTATCGGCGAACACAGGGAGCAAGAAGCCGGCGAGCGCAGCCGCCACGTCCAGGCCACGCTCACCCGCCGAGCGCGGCAGGTCCGCTAGCAAGTCGTGGGAGACGACATGGACGAGCAGGCCAGCGACCAGCGCGCTCGCCCAACCCTCGGCTTGCTCGAACCAAGCGGGCATGCTCTGTGTGGCGAGAACGACCCCGAGCGCCGTGGCCGCAAATAGCAGCAGCGCGCGGAGCGTGACCCCGCGCAGTCGCTTGCGCCCCCCGAAGGCCAGCACCAACACCGCAACCACCGGAACCGTGTGCGCGGCGAGCGCGACCAGCGTGTCGGCATGGGTGTGACCGGCATGGTGGTCGCCACCGGAGACGGTGCCCATGGCGACGCCGTCACCGATGCTATGCAGCAACACGCCCAGGAAGCCGAGCTCGAGCCCCACCCGCAGCGGTCGCCCCCGCGCAGCTCGCGCCAGCGAGCGCTCGAGGGCAACGGGTGCCAGCAGACCGAGGAGGAAGGCCAACAGGGCACCCGTACCGATCGCGGCGTGCGCGTGGGGCAGTAGGTGCAGCGCAGCAACGCTCACCGCCGCAGCCAGCCCGAAGCTCCGAATGGGACCGAGCAACCGACGTTGCGGCCCAGGAAGAGCTCCGATCGCCAAGCCTGCCCCGATCGCCATCGCGGCCACGACGAGCGCCCAAAGCATGAGCCCGAGTGCCTATCCCGGGCCGGCAGCTATTGCAACTGCCTTGCTTTCGCAATCCGGCTTTGGAGCGTCAGCCGACGTCCATCACCCCGTGGTGGTCGCAGTGTCCGTCGTGTGGATGGTGCAGGTGCCCGTCCACCAGGTAGTCCGTGTGGCCAGCGTGCGGCACCGCGGGGTGACCACAACCAGCTCCGTGGATGTGAGCGCCGTCGTGGGCGCCGCACGCGTGGTCCGGGGTACAGCCGGCAGGGTGGGCGTCGCTCTCGGCGAGCTCATGGCAGTCCGTGTGTCCGTCGTGGGGGTGGTGCAGGTGCCCGTCGTGGAGGTAGTCCACGTGGTCCTCGTGAACGACCGCGGGATGTCCGCAGCCGGGCCCGTGCGCGTGGGAATGCTGGTCGTGAGTCTTGTGCATGACGAATCCTTGATTCAACAGATGATGAATTATAGGAGCTTGTGGGGTATGTCAAGCGTGTCTGGGCCCCGGTCAGCTCGGGGCCAGATCGGGGCCCTCCCCGACACGCCGTGCAACTTCGACCGTCAGGTGGTCGACCCGCGCGCAGTCCAGCACGATCTGACGGTAGAAGTCGACTTCGCGGGGGCTGCCGCTCTGGACCGTCACGATGCACGCCCGGTGTCCGAAGCCCAGCTCCCAGACGTGTAGGTCCCGCACCCGGACGTCGTCGATGCCCTCGAGCGCCGCGCGAATGCTGCTGGCCACCCCGGTCTGGGGGACCACGTCGAGAAGCTGCCGGGCCGCCGAGCGCGCAAGCCCCACGGCCCAATACAGGATGAGCCCTGCGCCCACGACTCCCATCAGCGGATCGAGCGCGGTCCAGCCGAACGCGCGGCCACCGGCGAGCGCGCACAGCGCGAGCACGCTGGTGAGCGCGTCGGCGACGACGTGCAGGTAGGCAGCGCGGACATTGTGATCGCGGGTGTCGCCGTGGCCATGGCCGTGCCCGTGGTGGCCAGGCCCGCCCCCACGAAGCAGCCACGCGCTCAAGAGATTCACGGCGAGCCCCACGGCAGCGATCGGGAGCGCCTCGTCGAACATCACCGGCTCGGCACGGACCAGACGGACGATCGACTCGAAGGCCATCCAGAGAGCGACGCCGCCCAGCGCGAGGGCGCTCGTGTAGCCGCTCAGCGCGTGGACCTTGCCGGTGCCGAACGCGAAGTGCGCGCTCTGCGACCGTGTGCGCGCGTACCAGTACGCGACCCATGCCAGCCCGAGCGCGCCGGCGTGCGAAGCCATGTGCCAACCGTCGGCGAGCAAGGCCATCGATCCGGTCCAGAGCCCAGCGGCGATCTCGATCACCATCGTCACCGCGGTGAGCAGCACGACCACTCGCGTCGCGCGCTCGTTGCGCGCTATCTCAGGCGCTGGCGCGGGCAGGCACGGTTGGTCGGACATGACTCGCATCATAGATCCGAGGCCAGGGCCCTGCCTCGTGTATGCGTGTGTGTGAGCGCCTCCTACTCCGGACCACCCCCGGCTCCATGACGCCGCTGACCGGCGGCGCTGCTGACGCGGCGCTGGTCGAGGGGCAAGCTCAGATGGTCACCGAGGTCATCTTGATCTTGTCGAGGCGGTGCTCGCCCAGCTTGAAATCCGCCGCCTTCGCGATGTAGGTCGGCTCGCGATTGACCTCCGCCAGGGTCTTCATGTTGTTGTCCTTGCGGGCCTGATCGATGATCTGCCAGCCGATGGTGTCCATGGCCACCGGATCCGTCGTGGCGTACACGGCCCCGTGCGGGATGCGCCGCTTCGGGTTCTTGTCCAGCGGCCCCTGGTCGTAGATGATCTTGAAGCCATCCACGATGTGCAGCCGAACGCGGCTCGTGACGATGGGGTGGTTGTAGAGCACCGCGATCTGCGGGCTGGCCTTGTGAGCGTGGTGCTTCTCGGGGTTGACGATGGTGCCGTGGCTGATGTTCTTCAGGCAGCCGGTGAAGCCGCAGATGGAGTGGTCTTTGATCTGCGTCATGTCGATCACCGCGGTCGCCTCGGTCAAGAAGCGCACATAGCGAGTCTTGACCTTCTCGAATACGGCGATGGGCTTCATCTTCGCGTCGCCGTTGCCATGCACGCCGACCTTGACGCCACTCGGCAGGTTCTTTCCCTTGGGGTGCACCCGGGTCCCCGTCAGGTACGAGCCGAACTGCTCGAACACGGTGATCTTCTCGGGGGGGACCCCGAGCTCGATCAGGCCCTCGAGCAACGGCACGATGAGCTCGAGGTTCACGGCCATGGTCGCGCCGCTCTGACCTGCGATGCCGTTGACCTTCACCGCGACGGTGTCGTCTTTGTGGATGAACCGCCCGAGGGACTCGGCGATCGTGGACTTCCCCGTCAGCGTGGTCAGCGCTCGCTCGAGCATTTGCTTGGCGATCTCGGGCTTGGGCCAGAGCAAGTTCTTCTGCATGAGCGCGGCGAAATCCCCGCCCTTTTCGACCTTCACGATGCGGCCCTTGGACTTCATTGGCTTGAAGCCTTCGGGCGGGCTGGCGCGCAGCAGGTCCGACGCCTCGTCGGCGCTGGCTGGGAGCACCAACGCGCTGCTGGCCGCGGCGGCGGAGGCTCCGAGGAACCCCCGACGGTTCAGGGCAGGAAAACGGCGGATATTGCTCATGATCGTCTCCGAACAGGTGAGGCGTCGAGGCTATTCCCGACCAGGACCTGCCCTAACGTAACCCGAGGCTCGGGGGGTGAGCAACCTCGGGCGGCGCGTCGAGGCGCTAGCGCCCGGGCTTTCGCGCGCTGACCAGGAACTCGAACAGCTCCTTCTTCGAACTGCGCTTGCGCAGCCGCTCGACGCGAACATCGCGAAATCCGACGTCTTCGAACAGCGCCGCGAAGATTTGCTCTACCGGGACGAGCACGTCGTAGAACTTGGAGTTGCCCACGACGTAGTGCACCTGGCCACCTGCACGGACGACGTCGAACACAGACGCGCTGTGAGCGAGCATGTCGTGAAAGTACCGCTCCACATAGCGCGCCAAGAGCGGGCTCGTGACGGCGATGGCCCCCAAGAGGCGCTCGAAACCGCGAAATGGGACGGCGAGCGCGGCGTCCGGAGTCCAGCGAGCGAGGTTGCTCGTCGCGGCTCCCCAGGTCCCTCCTATGGCACGCCAATCGAGCTCTCCCGCCGTGCGTCCATCCGACAGGTAGCCGAGCCAATACATGTACGGACGGAGCTCGCGGATGTAGCTCATCCGGTTCGGGTACGGCGGGGAGGTGATCACGCGATCGTAGCCACGGGGCTCGAGCGCGGTGCGCAGCTCCCGCGCGTCGCAGGGGATGGCAGCAACCGCGCCGCTCAGGGGAACCCTCGCCGCGCTGGTGATGTCCGCCACCGCGCGCTGCCACGTGCTCGCCAATGCCGACTCCACACCGCGCTCGGAGGCGGCGCCGTTTCGAGCGAAGGACATGGACTGGTGACCGAAGCTGACGTTCGCGTGCGCGATGAGCAAGCGACAGAACGCGATCTTCAGCAGGTCTAGGCTGGCGCTCGGCAACCGCCCCTCACGACGGGCAATCGCAGCCCGAGCCCGAGCGAGCGCGGCGAGCGTACGCGGCGACCACCACTTCTCGATCCGGTGCAGCGCCGGCAGCCAATCGAGTCGACGCTTCCGCGTCATGAGCGCGCCCGCGATGGCCTTGGCGGCGCGCTGTGCGCTGGCGAGCTCCGCGTCGGTGTAGCTCGAGGTCTTCGCCCTCGCGAGCCAGACCAAGAAGGGGTTGATGTCCGTGGTGTGACACTCGATGCCGCGCTCCGCGCACACCAGCGCCGTTGTGCCGGTACCGCAGAACGGGTCGAGCACGACGCCTCTGGCTCGCGGGCGAGGCTCGAGCAGGCCCGCGACCAGGTGAACCGAGTAGGCGGGTGTCAGCCGCAGCCAGCCGTGGCGGGTGTGGCGGAGGTTGGCCTTGAACGTCAGCTGCTCGCGGCGCCCGAGCGGGTCGTCCGCGCTCGCGTCGCACCTACCGCGCGGCACGCTAGTCATGACCGCGCTCACTTCGACGGGCCCGCGCTGCAACGTTCGCGCAGTCGCTCTACGGCCAGGCGCACCCGCAGAGAGCTCTCGCGCAGAGCTCGCATGCTCTGACTCGCCGCCCGTGCGTCGCGCGCGAGGTCATTGAGCACCTGCTGCTGCTCGTCGTCCGCGTGATCGAACGCCTCGAGCTCGTCCGCCAGCTTGCCCAGCGAGGATTCGAGGTCCGGCTGGTGCATCGTGTGGGCTCCAATGAGCTGTATGAGCTCGGCGCAGCGATCGGCGTGGCAGTCGCTGGTGACCTCACTCATGTGCTGAGAGAACTCTGCTATCGCCGGGGCGGGGTCGCGCGCGAGCAGCTCCCGGAGCGCCACGACATACGCCTGCGTGTCGTCCACCAGCTCCGGGGTGACCTCCACCTCCGCGAGGCTGTCGGCGCGTCGTCCCAGCGCGCTCTTCAACTCAGCTCCGGACGGCGGCGGACCCGCGTCGTCGAGCAACTCCAAAATCGCGTGACAGCCTGTGGGCGGCGGCGGCGGAGCCGTCGGCTCGGACGCCGGCGGCGTCGCGCTCGCGCAGGCGGCGAGCGCGCTCGTCAACGCCGCACAGAGCAGGACTCGAGCCATGCCGGCCGGTCGTCGCACAGTCGGCCCGGCGACGGAAGCCGCCAGAGCTGCCCCGGGCTCACGGGCGTTGCAGCCGGCTCGCGCTCGGCTATCCTCCCGCTCCTGGCACGAGTGGCGGAATTGGCAGACGCACCGGATTTAGGTTCCGGTACCGAAAGGTGTGTGGGTTCGAGTCCCTCCTCGTGCACCGTGTTGAGATCGTTCACCAACTGACACCCGACGAAGCGCACCGGATCTTCCGACAATTCCCCTTCCGACAATACTCCGACAAAACCCCACTCAACGGTCAACGTCGGTGCCACCGACGAGCACCAGGCGGGGCCCCTTTCCCGCTTGGCTAGGTCCGCCGAGAGCAGCAAGCTCGGGGATCACCTCGTGCATGGGGTGGAGCCACCCAAGGTTGATCTCCTTCGCCGTCTTGGCGTTGCGCTTGTAGATCCCCAACGTGGCCGATGACAGATGGCCGGTGCGCTGCATGACCCAGTCCTCGGTCTGGCCCAGAGCCAAGGCGAGGGTCACGAACGTAGCCCGCAGGTCGTGGGCCCGCAGCCGAATGCGGTGGTCGCTCCTGGCGAAGAGCTGAGCCCGGTCCTGTCCCGCCTTCACGAGCGCTTCACGGAGCTTTTCGGCTGCCTTGCCCACCGACAGCGGCGTGCCACCTAGGCGCTTGCGGTGCCGGGGAAGTGCTTCGGCGGGGAAGACGTACCGGTCTGAAGGGCAAAGTCGCCGCCACCGGCGCAGAGCCTCTGCTGTTCCAGGGTCGAGCTTCCAGAAGCCGCCTCTGCCGTTCTTGGTGACATCGAGGGTAATGGTGTCCAGATCGAGGTCGAGCGCAGCCCACTCGACGGTCACAGCGTTGTGCCTGCGAAGACCCTCCCGAGCGCAGAACCCAAAGAAGACCCTCCAGACCAAAGGGAGGCTCGTCAGCCTCATCAGCGGCGCCTCTTCTTTGGGGTACAGGAACGTGCGCTCCTTGAGGTCGTTCTTGATCGGTAACCACCCAGGCGGGAACGGCGTCTGCTTGAGGATCTTCGCCGGGTAGACCGCCAGCTTGAACACTCGGTGCAGGCACTGCGCCACGTGACGCACCGACCCCTCGGGCAACGAGGCCTGGCTCAACACATGCTCGGCGTGTTCCAGCGTGAACTCGTCGAGCGGCGTGTCGCCAATCGGTCGGTCATCGAACACGACCGGGAACACATGGGTCCGCATGCGGCGAATGTTCTCCGTGTGGTCGATGACCTTGACCTGTCGCCTGTACCGCCGAGCCAGCTCGTTGCTCGTCCAGAACTTCTCGGAGAAGTCCCTGACCGTCATGCCGCCATGCATGGTGCCGTGGATCTTGGGCGTGCCTGCGCTCAGAGGGCGGGCCGGTTTCATCGTGCCCGTCAGCAAGCCCTTGGCAAGTTCGACTACCCTGGGGAACGTCTCGGCATCGCAGGCGGCGGCTTTCTCACAGAGCAACTCTGCCTGTTGAAGATGGCCTGCTCCTTCGAGGCGCTCGGAGAGTTCGACGATGATCGATCGACGCAAGTCGGCTTCCGCCTGGGCGAGACCTCTCTGGAACGGGAAGCTGCGGCGCCGTTTGCCGACAGTGATGGCGAGGTAAAGCCTTCCTGGGCGACCGTAGACCGATCCTGTTCGAGGACGACCCATCAGTTCTTCTTCCTCGGAACGAGGCCGAGCTGACGACACAGTTGATCGGTGTCGTCATCGGGTGTCGTCGGCTTCGGCTCCTTGCCCAGGCGGGCATCGAGTGCCCGTCGGACCGCACCCCAAAAAGCAAAGACCTTCTTGCCATCCTTGAAGGATGGGAACTCCGCCCGGCGGGCCATGCGAAGGTAGAGGTCTCGATCCATGGGTGCGGAGTCCTGATGGACGACAGCGTCCTCCGGCAGCGGTGCGGAGTGCTTTGGCTCGACACGACCGTCCTGAAGGCCGCCAACAAGGCGGTGGACGAGCCGGTCCACGATGAGGTCGGCGAGCGTGTCCAGGTGACGAACCGCTTCTTGGAGATCGCGTCCGCCTCGTTTCTCGGCTGGGTGAGTGCCCACACTCGGGTCTACACCGATGAGCGTGGGTCGAATTTTCGTGCCTGGGTCCTACGACTCGGACGCCTCAGCTCTTAACCGCCAAGAGTTTTTCGAGACCCACCCCGAGGAATTTCGAGCACTTCCGCCACTGACGAAGAAAGTCGTCGTCTTCGTCACCAACAAGAGTTCGGGACGGACGAACTGGTGTATTAGGGGCGCCCGTTTTCTTAGGGGTTCGACCTGCTCAGCCGGGGCATCGGCCTCAAGGCCTTGAGCTTCGAACACGACGTGCAGGACCTGTCCGGACGCCCCGATCAAGGTGAGCGCCCACAGGAACCCGCCTGCCGAGCTGCCGACGGATGCTCCAAGAGCTTGAGTCGATCTCGCCGTGATCGCCTTGCGACCTCACGGGCGCCAAGAACGGGAGCCACCTCGTGTCGGTGTACCGGATCTCCAGGGCCAACGAGCCTCAAGGAGATCGAAATGGACATCAGTGAAAAGCGACGAGAAGCATGCAAACAGCTCGGCATCAATGACACAGGGAGGCTGCTGTACGGGGCGCAGGCTGCCGCTGACGCCATGGGGGTCAGCGTGGGAACGGTTCGCAAGTACGTAGAGCCGGCCGACTACGCCAAGAACCCCTACTACAGGCACGCTGGGGCCCCCGTCGGGCTCTACGACCCCATCGATCTTGTGGCGGCCCTCGCCACAGAGCCGGTGGCTCAGGCGAAGGCCCGATACGCCGCTCGCAAGGCGGCGGCCGAGAAGGCCACCTCCACGCGCATGGTGAACATGGAGGATCGGATGGAGAAGGTCGAGATCACGATCGAGGCCGGTTGGTCCGAGGAGAGGATCTGCAAACTCGCCCGGGCGACCCACGGGGGGAACTACCGTGGAGATCCAGGTCCGTTCTACTGGAGCAACCAGACCGCCCGGAACTGCATCCGGCATTGCCTCACGAACTACGAGAACCTGTGGGCCTTCTGCAACCGGGGATACACGGGGGAGCGGGCCTACCGAATCCTCCGTGATCGGGTCGATGCGCTGATCGCCGAGACGTACCCAGAGTACCAGGACCCCGACCCCACAGAGGGGGCTGAGTCATGCTGACGATCACCACACTCTACGAGGAGCGCTGGTCGAGGGCCGCCCGAGACGGGCACGTCGCCCAAGGTCTTGGTGCCGCCCAGGCAGTCGCATCGTCCCCCGCTCTCGGGGGTATCGACGGATCTATTTATACGCACGCATTGGGCATGAAGAACGCCAACCAGATCGTCCACATCAGGGTGCCACGCAGCCTCGTCCGTGAGGCCCGTCACCGGGCGGCCGACCTCGAAATTTCGTTCGCCGAGTTCGTTCGGCAAGCGCTGACCCTCGCAACCCAAAGGTCCCCAAAGCGGCGGCAGGTGACGCCATGACCTCCCCCCGTGGTGTTCGGGCCCTCGGCGACTTTGGCAGAAGAACTGCCAGGGACATCGCCATCTACCACGAGCCCACAGATGAACAGCGAGAGCTGATTGCAGTCGCATTCATCGAGGGCCTTCTCGCTGGCTTCGGTCTCGACCAGGTGGGCAGGGCCAGAGTGCTGGCCAGCCTCGGCGTCGTCATCGGAAACAACTGACGAAAAAGCCCCCGGGTTGCCGCCCGGGGGCCCATGGAGGTTGGGATGCCTCGTAGAGCTAATACACCAGCGCTCGATAGCGCCGACTCACAAAACGACTACCGCACTTGGACCAACAGCGCTGCGCCCGTGTACTTGGTGCAGGCGATGCCCTCGACGGGCGATCACGCTCGCCCAGCTCGGGACTGGAACCCTTGCTCGCACCGGAGGCTCAAAGCCCGGGCCGAAAGCGTTCGGGTCAGTGCCATCGAGCCCTGCCCCGGCACTGACGACATGGCCTTGCGTGGCGTGATCCTCGACCGGGCTGCCGCTCTACACGCCATTCGTTGCCACTATCTCCACCCCAACGTTGGGGTTCGCCGCTGGACCTCCCACTTGCGGGCTGTGGCAGCTTGCGACGCCACCTTCGAGATCGATGCGCACGTTGCCTACCCAAGAGACTGGGTCCTCGCGGTTGAAGACTACGAGCCGATCATCGAGGTGGCGGCTGGCATCGGTCGCCGCCTGTATGACCACCTTGTCGCCGAGTTGGAAGTAGATCCCCGGTACATCACTGCGTCCATCACTCGGATGGGCGTTCGCCTGGACGTGGACTGGCGGGCCTTCGGGTTCCGCAGAGCCTGGATGGTCGCAGCGGTCGTGCGCTGGGTAGGACGTCAGGTCTTCCCGGCGGGCCTCGGAGACTACCAAGGCCAGCTCGCAGAGGCGGTCCAGACCCGTGCTCTCCACCGAGGGCACGGCGAAGCCATCAATGTGAAGGTCGAGATCGACACCCGCATGTTCGAGGGGTCTGACCAGGTTCGTCTCGATGGCTCTGGCAGTCGGGGAGGCACTCTAAGGGCTATCGGGTCCCTCCACTCGGCTTCATCACCGAGAATCATGTGGGTGCGGTCCACGCCGGTGCCCCACGAGCACTTCAGAGCGGAGCACGCTGGCCGCCTTACACGAGCGAGCCGGAATCACTCGGGGCCAGAGCCAGCCTGTTTTCCACTTCCGGCGCTCTTTGGTTCTGGGTGGCTTGCACGGCAACCCGCCTGCCGCGACCCTGGTGGAGACCGGATCATCGAGGAGCAGCCCCAGCCGAGCGGTGCTCTGATCGAGTTGTTCGAGCGAGCCAGCGAGTGCCGAACCTGGGTCTTCCGACCGAAGATCCGACAGCGGGAAAAGCGAATCCTGGTCGCCGACCGCTCCTACAGCCAAGCCCAGCTCAAGCGGCCCGAGGAATGGGCGAGGGTCATTGAGACCGTGCGTGTCCTCATCGAGCACGAGCGGGCTCGAACGGGGATGCCGGTGGCCGTCATCGGCATCAGCAAGGTGATGAACCGCCTCTTGGGTGAGCTTCTCCCAGGTGGACTGCCCAAAGAACTTGCCATGCCCTGGCCCCGAGGCCGCCGGGAAGAGTGTTTTGCTGAGCTGAGAACAGCCTGCGAGCCCTTCGGCGTCCTCCCCGGGTACGCGCACGGGGTGAGTGGCTCGAACGCCTTCGTAGCCAATCCTGGCGAGCTGCCAGCACGGTTTGTCCGGTCGCTCATTGTCCTGGGGAACATCCAGCCACCCCTCGGCGATGTGGCCGCACAGATGCGGGGTGTGTTCTCCGCCTTCGGGGCTTGTGACGAGTTCAAGGAGATCAACGACCTCGTCACAATCCTTGCCCAAACACCCGTGGACTGGACAGTGGTTCGCCGCCGAGTCGCCATCCCCGGCACTGAGATGGGCGAGGGCGACACCGTGCGCGTGAAGGCCCTCACCAACGTGATGGGCTTTGCCGACGACCGGGCCAACGACCTGTTGCACGCTTCCTACGGGGCCGAGCTGGTGCAGATCGTCGGTCGCATTCGGGGTGTCATCCCGGACCCCGAAGGTATCGAGGCCCGGGCGTACATAGTCGCTGGGCTTGCGGCACCTGGCCTGGAGATCGACCAGGTCGTCACACTCGACGAGCTGCGTGAGGAACTCGGCCTTCCGGGCGAGCAACGTGAGGAGCCAAAGGAGGGACTGCTCTCGTTGGAGAAGATCGCGGTAGACGTGAAGCGTCGAGGGAAAGGCGAAACGCTCCGCCGACTCACTTGTGGCCTTTTCGCTCAGGGGTTCCGCTGGCCCGGCAAAGGCCCGCAGCGATCCGCCATCCATCTAGCCGAGGCGGCCCTCGTGCAAGCTGGCTACCAGGTGACCGACCAACATCGAGCCCGGGCCATCAAGGCGATTCGGGATCGGGACCCGCCCAGAGCGGGCACCGTCATCCGGGACCTCGACGACTTGGTCAAGGCCTAGACCATCCATAGCTACAATAAGATCGATCTATTTGTAGCCATGGATGGTCGCGACCTGCTGTTCCCCGAAATCCCAACCCGCACCCGGCTCCGGGCGTGAGGGCAGGTATTTTTCGAAAATCGGCCAAAAATAGGTCAACCGTTCGAACTTCCAAGCGAATCAGGAGTGATTTTCTGGCGACCGCATCCGACAAGAATACCGAGGGCCGGTGGTCGAGGGCGAGGTCGTGCTGCATCACGTCGTCGATGACGGCGTGATGACCACCCTCTGGGTCGAGACGGGGTCCCGTCGGCGGAGTTGAGTAACTCGTCGAGTTGAGTAACAGGAGGGTGCGTGACGAACGACCACTACATCCCCAAAGTCCTGACCAGGCCTTGGGAACACGAAGACCGGGGGGACCAGAGACAGCTCAGCTGGTTTCGGTTTTCGGACGGGAAGTTCGACGTTACGTCCGCGACGAACCTCTTCGCCAAGCGGGACCTCAACTCCCCGGAAGTCGAGGACATGCTTGAGTGCTACATCGAGACCCCCCTCGGCAACTACCTGAAGCATGCGAGGAAAGAAGGCGTAGCTCTTGGCCCCACCGACGACTGGCAAGTGACACGGGCTCTGACGTTGCTCCTGGCCTTCAACGTCCAGCGGCTGCTCGAAGCTCAAGCGGATACCCGGCTGGCCCTGAAGCTGGAAGACTTCCAGAAGAAGGGAGAGGCCCATCTGAACGCCGTGGCACAACACTGGTCGTCCAAGTACAAGATCGCAGGCGTCACCCTTCCGGAAAATCAGGAGCTTTTCTTCACCCAGGCGGCGAGCTTCCCGGTCCCCTTCATCTCCGACCCGGTGGCCCTCGCCATTCCACTCAGCACGCATCACCTCCTGATCCATCGGGAAGCTGACTTGCCGGTGGCGGAGCTGAACCGCTACATCGCCTTCGGGACGTTCGAGACGCTCTCGATTGGTGTCGGCCCCTCCGTGGACGTAGTCGTGCTCCCGGAGGTCTGGCGTAGGGCCAAGGCAACCAACGAGGCTGCTGCCCGGGCGGACCTGCTGGAGATCCGACGGGGTGCTCGGGGTCTATGCGCTCGGTACTTGCTGGACATCCGGCCGTCCGGTGGCTGAAGCTCAGATCCGTCGGGTTTGAGGTATTGTTCGCCTCGATGATTCTCTCCTTCGCCCAGCGAGAGATCCTTGGCGAGCTTCGATCTGGCCCTTGCCTCGAAGGCGGCCTGCGGACCCAAACTTTCCGAGCGCTGTCCCGCAGAGGACTCGTCCGGGCCGTGAACGAGGATTGGCCACCCTACACTTGGGCGCTGACCGCCCAGGGCAAGCGGATGGTGCTGTCGTTGGGACTGGTGCCACCGTTCTGGGTCAGGCTCAGGGCGAAGCACCGGCGTACCGGGAGCCCTGTGGAATAGGGCGCCGAGTGGTGGGCCACCTTCACGCTGACTGCCGAGGCGCTGCCCGTTGGCCAATCACTCGTCCCACCAGTCCTTCCGGGTGGCCTTCTCGATCCTGAACATCTCAACATGCCCGCAGGCATCACAGACGAGCACTCGCCAGTCGGGCTTGCCGACCAAGCCGAGCCCAAAGTTCCTCACGGAGACGCCATCCTCCTTCGCCACCAGGCGGTAGGTCCCTTCGCCGCAGTACGTGCAACGCTGGCTCAACTTGGCTGAGACGGCTCGATAGTCGAAAGTGATCAAGTCGATGACGCGGCGGAGGCTGCTGACCACCTCGCCCGCATCCGGGAGCCGAGCTTCTGGAGCGACAACGATCATTCGGTCCAACAGCCGGTTCACGTGCTCCATGGAGTCACGGTGGAGAAGCTGCACGAGGTTGTTTGAAGCGTCACGGTGCTTCTCTCTCGCGAACACCTGCTTCCCGGCCAGCATCGCCCAGAGCAGCTTGCCGAGGGAGTACACGTCGCTGGCGGGGTGAATCGCCTCTGCCCGGCCGTCTTCAAGCTCCGGGGCCATGTAGAGCCGGGGGCCCACAGCTTCCTCGGTGAGCGTCAGCCGCTCGCCGTCTTCGATGTGGCAGATCCCAAAGTCGGCGACGACGGGCGGCCCGAACGCACCTCGGAGCAAGATATTCTCAGGTTTCAGATCCCGGTGAACAACACCGGCGGCATGGGCAGCTTGGACGCCACCGCAGACTTCTTCGAAGAGCCGGAGCGCACGCAGAGGCTCAGATGCAACGACGCCGAGGTGCTTGTCCAAGGAACCGTCACCAACCAGTTCCATGACCAAGTAGGGTCTCTCCCCTTCGAGGTCATGATCGATGAGCTTGATCACGTTGGGGTGATCAATCCGCTGGATTGCCTTCAGCTCGGCGGCGAACCTTTCGAGCCGCTTGATGTTCTTCAGACGCTTTAGGATGCGGTTCGGACCGCCTCGACCGTCCTCGACCTCGAAGACTTGCCCCTGGCCACCCTCACCGACCGTCCCAACGATCGTCCAGCGCTCCCCGAACACGTTCTTCTTCATCTTGGCCTTGCTGCTCTCGGCTCCTGTCGCTGCGTGATCCACCGGCGGCCGAAACCGGCGCTCCCGCTGCTCCAAAAGCGCCGTGAGTCCTGCAAGGCTATCGACTTCTCGGAACTTCACCTTGTAGGGCGGGAGCTTGAAAGAGAACGCTGGCGGCTCGAACACGTAGCTGCCGCCGCTGTACATCGAGAAGAGTTGCAGCGTTCGCAGGACGGAACCGAATTGCCCGTCACCCTCGACCAGGCCGGCGGCCTTCAGGTCAGTCCACGTGTACTCGGCAAAGCGGGAGCCCTCAGCAGCGAGACGCTCCCGGAGGTAGCCGATGAGCTTACGGCCTACGCCGTCCCAGTCGCCTGCCGATGCTGACGCAAGGGCTCCGGTTCGGGTGAGATGAACCAGCTCGCTCCCCTCATGTCCGGCCACTTCGACATGGCCTCCACGAGCCAGCTCGGTGAGGGTGCGGCGTAGCCGGGCTTCGTCCTCGGGTGGTGCCGCCAGCAGGATGTCGGCGAGAGGCGTCGGCTTGCCGCTCTTGAACTCACGGCTGGAGAGCTGGTCGAGTAGCTCCTGCTGATCAGGGCGAAGGGGCTCGGGGTTGGCCATGGCTCAGGGCCGTTCGAGGTTAAGGCAACTCGCCCTCCATTCGTAGGGACCCTGGTGGCCCAAAACTGAGTGTTTTGGGCCCCTGACCCCTAAGATGACCACCCTGGCGCTCGAACCGATCCTCGGTCACGAAGGCACCTCGCTCTCCACCGAGCTGGTGGACCGTGCCGCCGACTACGCGAGGGTCAGCAAGGCCACGAGTACCGTCGTCACCTACGGCTACGCATGGCGGGGCTTCGTGCGCTGGTGCCGAACTCGGGGCGTGGCGGCCCTGCCTGCTGATCCCACGACGGTCGCCACCTACTTGGCGGACGAAGCCGGGCGCTTGAAGGTGGCGACGTTGGAGTTGCGGATCGTGTCCATCGCTGAGGCCCATCGACTTGCCGGGCTCGACTCCCCCACGAAGGACCCTCGCGTCGTTGCCGTCCTGAAGGGCGTTCGGCGGACCCACGGCAAGGCCCGCACGAAGAAGAAGCCGCTCTCTGTGCTCGACCTCAAGAGCGTGCTCAGCACCCTCGGAGACGACCTCCAGGGACGAAGGGATGCGGCCATGCTGCTGCTCACGTACGGAGCGGCGTTGCGGCGCAGCGAAGTCGTGGGCCTCGACGTTGGCGACATCGAATTCCACCCAGACGGCCTCATCGTCAACGTTCGAAGGTCAAAGACCGACCAGGAGGGAACCGGGCATCGAGTTGGGGTTGGGTACGGGTCTTCTCCAGAAACGTGCCCAGTCGTAGCCCTGCGCAAGTGGCTTGCTGCAACGGGCCTCACGAATGGGCCGCTGTTCCGGGCCATCGACCGACACGGGAAGATCCGGCGGGGAAGACTTCGACCTCGGGCTGTAGCTCGCATCATTCAGAACTTAGGGGATCGAGTCGGCCTTGACCCCAAGAAGCTCGGGGGACACTCGCTTCGTGCTGGGTTCGCCACGGCAGCAGCTCGGGCAGGTCTCTCAGAGCGTGAGATCGCTCGCACGACAAGGCACAAGTCGATGGCCGTCCTGCGGGGCTACATCCATGAGGGCGAGATGTTCGCGGCGGAGTCCACTAGGCGAATCGGGCTCTGAAGCTAGGGGTTCATCTTGGCCATGGCTCAGTCGTAGAGCCACGGTGGACCCCAACGATCCCGCAGGCCCCATCCTGTTCACATCGCACGGCCTGAGCTGGTGCTTCTTGGACGATCCACCGCCGAGGCTTCACATCTCGACCGTCGATCGGCGGCACGTGATCTGGCTCGAAACCAGCGGTGTTCGAACGTGGTCACCCCAGGACCCGACACCCCCGGAAGACGCTCTGTTGACCCTCAAAATGTGGGTTCGCCGTCATCGGCACTTGGTCGAGCGAACGTGGATCACCAAGGTGATGATCCCGAGCGGCTGGCTTCGAGCCGAGTACGTCGAAGGCGACGGCGACGTGCTGGTCAGCATGTACTCCGACACGCCCAATTGGCTCGGCGTCGTCGTCCCCCACGAGGACTTCATGACGTCCATCGAGGGCAACCAGGACATCTCCGTCGATCCGATCACGGCCGAGCTGGTGCTCGGGGCTCGACTCCCTGACGACGAGCAACAGCGCCTCGACCTCGCCGAGCTGCTCTGGGGCTGCTGATGCTGGTCGTCGTGCCCCATCTTAGGGGTCGTCATCGTCGGCTCGTTGAAGCCCGGCTCCATGGCCTTGAACGGCTTATTGTCGAAGCGCAGTTCGTCAAGGGGATCGAGGTCCTGATCGTCATCGAGGAGCAGCTCGACCACGTTTCGGTTGGCGTGCTCGCCGGTGCCGATGCCATCGTTGAAGTCATGCGAGCTGGTTCGTGGGCAGCGTCCTTCATGCTGGCGAGACCGTGGGTGCCTGTGCTGGTGGTGGACCGGAGCGGCGGCGGGGCGGTGGCTCTCGGTTGCACGACGCCACAGGTGCGAACATCACGTTCACGATGAGCGCCCCAAATCCGCTCGACTATCCTTTTTGGACGGAGGAAACCGTGCTGAACGGTCGCCTTACGTGGCGCATGGTGCTCCGTGGTTCCAAGCGCCAACTTGTGGGCCCCCGGCGGGGCATCAGGATGGGACCCACTCAGAGAGCGTGCGCCTTCCGAAATCTGGTGCCGGAAAATCTTCTAGGGCCAATTTGGCCCGGGCTTCGTCATCGACATGGGCATCCTCACGGTGACCTCGGCGCCCGCCAAACGGTCTCGAAGTCGGCCCAGTACACATGGGTCCCGTCTACGAGCAGGTCCTTGACGAAGCTGGTCTTTACCTGGACGACGGTCTCCACCGGTCCGCCGCTCTTCGGCACCCTTCGGACCTCTGGTGGCGTGGCAACGTGCCAGTAGACGTGGGTGTCGTCCACGGCGATGGCCGTGGGCCCGTTCTGCCCGGCAGCCAACGTGGCCTGACTCGCAGCTCCGGATGTTTCCAATGAGACGATCGCCGAATTGCTCTGGTCGGAGACGAAGGCCTTGGTCCCGTCCATGGCCAAGTCGTGAGCCCCCACCGAACCGAGGGACAACACGTTGGGCGCTGACGGGATCGGCCCCCCCGTGTCGAACCTGAAGAGCTGGTTGGCGTTCACCCAGTAGAGGTTGCCGTTCCGGTAGTGGAGCCGCCTCGACTCGGGTGCCGCCACGCCCCCAGTGGAGAGCTGCTTGATCTGGCTACCCGTCACCAGAACCGAGTTGAGGGTCCCGGCGTTGCCTACGTAGTAGACGTTTCCGGCCGCAACCGTGAATCCAGCCACGCTCCCCGTCGGCAAGCTCTCTTCGACCCCTCCACCCACCGGGATGAGTCGGATCGATGTGCCACCATTCCCGACGGAGAACACGATTCCGCCATCGACGTGGACTTCCTGTGAGCAGCTTCCAGAGATGAGGGGCTTCGGAAAGCCACCGGCCACGTCAACTGACTGCAAGTCGGGGCAGGCGAAGTAGGCCTTCCCGTCCGCCAATGAAAGGGCCGTGATGGTGGAAGACGACGTGGCCACCACACAGGCGCCGGACGAGTCGCACCCGCCGGTGCCGCCCGCCCCAGTCCCACCCGTACCGCCACTTCCGGTCCCACCAGAACCGGACGGCGCAGGGTCCGTCTCGTTGCATCGGAACCCACCGGGCTGCTGCCAGGTGGCCTCGCAAGTGTCCTTGTCCTCGCAGACCTTCCAGCTCACGGTGCCGTTCCTGCAAGTGGCGATGATGCCCTCCTGGCAGGCGTTCACGGCTCCGTCGTTGAGGTCAGCGCACGTAACATCCGGGCCCTCCCGGTTCAGCGTCGAACACGCTCCAGTGAAGGCGATGCAAGCGATGACAAGAACGAGCCCCAGGGTCCTCATTGCTCGCAGTCCTTCTGTACGCAACCGGAGTAGCAAGCGTCGAACTTGAAGCGCCAGTTGGAGCAGATCATCTTGCACTGCGCCTTGCACTGCTTGAGTTCCTTCGCCCGCTCGGCCTTGGCCTCGGCTTCCGCTTCTTTCTCAGCATCCCGTTTGAGCCGCTCGACACGAGCATCGGCGGCCTTCAGGAGCTTCTGGGCTTCGGCCGCTCGACGACCTTTGGCGACGAAGTTGACGTAGGTCTTCACCTTGGCGCACGCCCGAGCGATCTCGTTCACGTCGTCGAGCTTGGGCGCCTTGGCGCAAGCCTCGCTCTCGCTCTTGGCCCACATCTCGTCGTCACGGAAGGCATCGAGCTTCGGCCGGGCCTGATCGAGGAGTTGTTGGGCCTCGGCCGCATGGTTCCCGTGCCGGTGCTCTTGCAGGAAGCGAGTAACGTCCTCGCACGACCGGGATGATGTGGGCTCCGAGCAGCTCCGGCGATCAAGCAGCTCCCACGCCTGCTGCTCCTTGTGGCCGACTACGGGAGCGAGATCGACTTGCCCCACCTCATTGTCATCGAGGAGCAAGACGCCGGGGCCCTCCACGAACGTGGGCTCCATTCCGCTGAGCGCCACCTCCAGCTTGACCTTGAGGAGGCCGTCGCCGTCGGTGCGGCCGAGGTCGAACATCTCTTCGTTGGTCCCAGGCGCCCCAACACGGCCCATCCCAGCGTACCGGCTGACCCTCAACTTGATCGGGCGGTCAGCGGCAGGTCGATCCGAACAACGGACACGCTTCTTGATGACCTCACCGTCGAGATCAACCTCGCCGGTCTCGACTTCTTCGCCCGAGGCTCGAATCCCGTCAGCAACGGCAACGGCGACCAGCGCCAAGCCACCAGCAGCGAGTCCTGCCCCAATCAGCGTGGCGTTCGTGGGCCCGACCTTGTTGTACTGTCTGCTCGTAGTGTCGTTCGAGTAAACGTTGGATTGCGCATCGACGATGACGCCCGCACCGACGCCGGCCAGGACGATCCCCGTTCCGCCGACGGCCCAGTCCTTCCCGGGCTGTTGGTTCACCCGCTCCCGGGTGGTCGTTCGGCTGACCTTGGTCTTCTTCTCGACGTTGCAGGCCTCGGCCACACGCACGGCGAGCGTCGTGCCCTTCTGGGAGAGCTTCACCACCGGGAGGCCACCCGCCGGGACCTCGACCTCGAAGGTCTTCAACGGTCGGTCTTGATGTACCGGCTCCGAGAACCCAATCGTGGCGCAACCACCAACGAGAGGTCCAAACAGCAAGAGTGTAGTCCGCATCGCCGCCACCCAGCACCGGATCAGACGCCTGCATGACTTATACGTCAAGAGCATGAACCCATCTGCCGCATCATGGGCAGGACGCCCGCCTCGGACGACGCTCGCCCGGCCGTGGCCCCAAAGTCGTCCAACCTCCTCAAGTCGCTCGGCTCCCGTGTGCGAGCTGTCCGGGTCGAGCTGGGGCTGACCCAAGAGGATCTCGGGGATCGGGCTGGAGTTGCGGCTGAGTCCATCTCCCGCCTGGAAGCAGGTCGGATGAACTTGTCCGTGGTCAAGCTGGAGGGGATCGCTGCCGCCCTCGGGGTGTCCGTCGCCGACCTGCTGTCCGATGCGCCGAGGCCAACCCCAGCCGTGAGCCCAGGCCAGCGACGAGTTCTGGCGCTGCTCGACGGGCTCGATGACAGGCAACTCAAGCAGGTTCACCTCGGCCTGAAGAACCTCTTGGGGGTTTCCCCGAGGAAGCGCCTTGCTCGAAGGCCCACCGCACGACGCTGAGCACCACGTGCTCCGCCCTGGCGTTCACCACTTCCTCGATCCGGAGGTAGGTACGCCAAGCCTCGTCGGTGCTGAGCTTCTTGAGCCGCTGTTGGCGTTTCAGGAGCTTCTTGCGGAGACCCTTGTAAGCCGCATCGTCCGTCAACAGCTCTTCGATGGCGTCGAGGAGCTGCTCGTCGTTGGCAAGAACTGAGCGGTCCAGGCGTGGCACCTGGGGTCTACGACTGAGGGGTCGAAGGGCCTAACCTCGATCGGCTGCCTACGGGAGGAACGCTAGGTCCCCACAAGCTCGACCAGCGAGGGCAGCAAGCGACACGGTCTGCGGGTTCACCAGACCAGGGTCTGGGTCATGGACCACGGCGTCGCCCCCGGAGACCGATTCCACGACCACACAATGCGCTCCTGCGCCTCCGTTCACGGCCACCATGACCGGATGACCGGCGGAGCAGAGTGCTGTGATGCGTTCGGCGAGGCTCCGGGGGCGCTCAACCTGAACGAGGATTCCGGATGGTGCTAGCGCCACCTTGAGCCGGTCGAAGCCCGAGCCGCCTGCCTGAGTGCCATACATCGCTTGAAGGAGCGCATCCTCCGTCGGGGCGGCATGGCCTTTCCAGGCCAAGATGCCGATGGCGCATGCCGGGATGCAGCCTGCCTCGGGATCGGCCTGGTTTGGCACGTTCAGTGGCACTGGGTCCGACTCACTTCGGCAGCGTGGCGTTGATGCGCTCGAACAGACTCTCGAAGTTGTTGAGGGTCTGCTTCGAGAGCTTGCCGAGGACGGATGTGGACTTCCGCAGGAGCACTTCGGCTGGTCGGCCGTGGTCGAATCGATCGACTCCCTGAGCACGAGCAAGCTGGCGGACGATGGGGTCGTTGCCCTGGAGGTCCGAGGCCTTGTACTTCGTGCTGAATGCCTCGTTGAAGAGGTTCAGGTACTCCGCCACGGTGAACAGGTCCTCGATGTCGGCCTCCGTCTGTCCCGCTATCTCGCCAACGCCGATGACCCTGCTTTGCTTCAAGATGCCCTGCTTGATGAGCGCATCAAGCCGCTGGTTCCCCTGCTTGGTGGAGTCGATGAGCACGGTGGCATCGACGTGGCTCCCCAGCAAAGCCGCAAACGTGGCGACTTGTCCGGCACCGCCCACGGGCACGATCGTGCATCGCAGGTCGAGGGCCTTCCGTCCTTCGGTACGCAGGTAGTCGCTAAGCATCTGGAGGTACGTGAAGTCGGATGTACCTTCGACGATCAAGTTGTAGGGACCGACAAAGAGGTTCTGAGCGAGGTCGTAGCCGAGGGCACCCTGAAGTGGAAACAGGGTGTCTCGGTCGGTGCTCAGCACGTCGGAAGCGATCTTCGAGCCGTGCTTGCGGCCCTTGTCCTCGACCAGGCGGACTCGTTCCAGATGCTTCGGCTGCACCATGAACGGGCTGTGTGTCGTGTAGATGACTTGGCAACGGTCAGCGAGCTTCTCCTCGATGTAGCGGAGGAAGTCACTTTGTGCCCGGGCATGGAGACCAAGAGCTGGCTCGTCGAGAAGGAGGATGATCGGCTCGTCGGTGCTTCTGTAGCGCGAGAAGGCACACAGGAACGAGAAGAACCACTGGAAGCCGCTCGACCGTTCGCCGAACGGCAACGAGACCATGTGCTCGTTGTCGTAGAGGCGAACGTGCAGGTGCTTCACAATCGCCTGGTTGTTGATGCTCTCCTGGTCGAAGTCGATCTCGACGCGGATATTCTGGTTTTGGGTCCAGTAGTCCAGGATCTCAAGCGTGAGGGCGTTCGCTGTGTCATTTAGCTCTCGTTTTCTACGTTCGTACTCGTTGCCCATAGCGAGCTGAACATCAACGGAACTGAGGTCTAGCAGCGCCTTGGCGATCTGCTCCTCTTCGCCAAGTTGCTCGTACTTGGTCTTCGCAATGCGCTGGATGTCGATCTTCCCTTGGAGCGTGTGGTAGCGGCCCACGTACAAGAACTTCGGGAGCCGCTGCAACACCCACGACCGCACCTGCGCCGTGGGATCGAAGTTCTGGCCCGACGCTTGTTGAAGTTGTGTCCGTGCTTGATTGGCGGTCGGTCGCCGGTCGGCTTCACCCTCGACGGGTGCAGCTTGGGAGATCGTTTGCAGCCCTTCAGCCAGCTCCTTTGCGCTCTTCGGTTGTCCCTTCTGCGTGAACAAGTCTTCGCAATGGCCGGCAATGAAGTCACTGACCCATCTCGCTTCGTCGAACTTGGCGTCAACAAGGACAGTGCCGCCGTAGGCTCGACTCACCGTGATCAGCTTGAGCGCACTGGCGGCCTCGCCAAAGACCGTGACTGCCTCGGCTTGCTCCTTCGCATCGAGTTCAAACGTGGCTCGAATAGGCCGCTCCGCCTCCAGGGCTTTCCCTTCGAGCTTGTGGGCCTTCGACAGCCATGCCGGGTAGTCCATCAGGTCCAACGGCTTCGCGATGGCGGGGTTGAGGGCGTGTAGCGCCTGAAGGCAGGAGGTCTTGCCGGACTCGTTCTTCCCGACAAGGCAGGTGATGTCCTCCTGGATCTCGATCCCATCACTGTCGAGGATGTTTCGGAACAAGACGACCTGGACCTGCTTGAGTTTCATTTCCTACATCCTTCCGGAGTTCCCGACATGCTCACTACTGGTTGGAAGCCTCTCCCCCTGGCCACGATGGCCAGAAGCGTTCACTTGTGTTCGGCCGAAGCGTCACGCCACTGGCGACTTCGTTTCTTCGCGGCCCCGTTTGCCTCCCGATCAACCCGGATGCGTTCGAGCAACACAGAGGCGGGCTCGTACTCTCGCCCCTCTGCTCGGGCCAACTCGGCCTCGGTGGGGACCAGCTCGCCCTTGAACGCCTTCGAGAGGATGGACTGGGGGAGCTTCTCGGCTCGGGCAGCAGCGGCGGTCACGCGGGCCTCGATGGCGTCGGCCACTCGGAAGAGCGCATCGACCCGGTGGACGATCTCGATTTGCTCTTCGGGTGGAGCAACCGGAACCGGCAACCCGGAGAGCTTCGTGATGTTGATCGAAGCGAGGTTCACAGTCTGGCTTGCCGCATCGTCGAAGTAGTCCCTGCCGAACGTGTTGCCAAACCAAGAAACGAGTCGTGGCTGAACTTGTGGTCCGTAGAGGCGAGCCCGGAAGATGTGGTTCTGGTGGATGCACTCGGGAACCTCGTTCGCCCAAACCCACCCCCTGCCGAGCTTGTCTCGATCCCCGCCTTCGGTGAACAAGATGTCTCCGGCCATCAGTTGGAGATCCTGGATCTCCGATTCAGTCGCCCTGATCTCTTTCATCTCGGAGAGGTCGAGGTACCCACGTTGCACATTGGCCACACGCAGATAGGGAACGTCGCGAAGGCGGTCTCCCGGCCGACGCTGTTGCCCTTTGGTCAAGCCGCCAACGATCGCAGCAAGGGCCGCCAGAGTTGTCCAACGCCAGGTATCGGGGGTTTCAAAGAGGCCATCGGCATCGGTGACGACCTCACGACGCTTCCTTCCCGTTTTGGAAGCCTGCTCCCGCTGCCACCCGATGTCTTTCAGAACCGCGTCCACATCCGTCACCGAGTTGCTCTCCCGCCACTCCTCCGTCAGCCGCCCCGAGCAAGCCGCAGCCAGCACCGCCTGCCGGAACCTCTTGAGGATGACCTTGATTCGGTCGAGCCGGTCCTTGGCCTTGTTCACCTGGACCAGCAGCGCCTCGACCTTCTCGACGATGCGGTGCTGTTCTGGGAGCGGTGGGACTGGCAGTTCGATTGCAGCAAGGTCCTTTTGGCTCACCTTGTGGATGCCTGCGGTTGTGTGCGCTGCTGCCTCGATCTGTCGCCTCGTTTCTGCGGCGTCCCAGACTGCACGTAGGTAGCCCGGAACAAAGATGTCTTTACTCGGTCGCAGTCGAATCACCGTGTCGGGGTAGGCGACTGGGTCAGGTTCCTCCATGACCATCGCCCCCCTTCCCACGAGTGATAGCGAACCGTTGCCTCGGGCCACCAGGAAGTCACCTCGCCGAACTGCAAACCGTTCCCCTTCTTTCCTGGACCACGCCCCAAGTTTTCGTTCCCGAAGGTCAACTCGTCCGTTGCGCAGGGCCGTCAAACGCAGCACTGGGAAGCCGTCGCCATCCGGTACGGATCGCCCATTCGCCATCGGCTCAGCCAGCAGGTCGGGCACCTGCACCTTGGCCCACCCCTCCGGCAGCTCGTCCGCCTCGCTCACGCCTCGGTCCCCTTCGACACCGTACCGTTGCCGTTCTCCAGGAGCCAGAGCACCTGGTTCAACTCGTTGACTGCCTCCGTAAGCTCGGCAACGGCGTCAGTCGCCAGTTCCTCGGGCTCGGGCAGGGCCTCGGCATCTTCGAGGCTCTCGTCCCGAAGCCACTTGAGCCCGTCCAGCTTGAAGTCTCGTTGCTGGATCTCGGAGATGCTGAAGCTCCGCCAACGATCGTCCTTCGAGCTTGACGACTTCCGCTTGGACCGGCCGTTGGGGTCGGCGCCGTAGCACTTCTCGAACTCTTCGAAGTGCTCGGGCGTGAGCGGTCGATCCTTCTTGGTGATGCCCGGCACGTTGGTCCGAGCGTCGTAGATCCAGGTCTTCTCGGTCGGGTAGCCCTTGGTGAAGAAAGTGACGTTCGCCTTCACGCCGGCCGAGTAGGGCGTGAACGTACCACGTGGGAGCCGAAGTACGGTGTGCAGGTCGCAGTCCTCCGTCAGGATCTTCATCACCTCTCCGGCTTGGTCGGCAAAGAGGCAGTTGTCGGGAAGCACGACGGCTGCCCGACCGCCTTCCTTGAGTATCGTCAGGACGTGCTGGACGAAGTTGAGCTGCTTGTTCGAGGTCGAGATCGTGAAGTCGTCTCGGGTCGGCGCCTGGTTGGCCCCTTTCGTGCCGAAAGGGGGGTTGGTGAGGATCACGTCGTGGCGTTCGGCTGTTGGTGGGTCGTAGATGCTGTCCCCCAGATGGATGGTCGGCTCGATGCCGTGGAGGTACAGGTTCATCAGCGCCATACGACGAGGTCGAGGCACCAGCTCGTTGCCGAAGTACGTGCCTCTCCTCACCCGCTTGGCCGTCTGCCTGTCCAGCGCACCCTTGGTTTCCTCGATGAGCCACTCGTAGGCGGACACTAAAAAGCCGCCGGTGCCGCACGCAGGGTCGGAGATCGTGAAGTCTTTGCTCGCTCTGGGGTCGGGCTTCATGCAGCGGCAGATCGCTTGGATCAAGATCCTCGGTGTAAAGTATTGGCCCGCTCCCTTCTTCCCCTCGGCGGCAGCCTTCTCTAGCAGGCCCTCGTAGGCCTGGGCCTTTACGTCAACGCCCAGCGTGGTCCACTCGACCTCGTCGATGAGATTCACGAGGCGCTTGAGGTTGACCGGGTTGTTGAAACGATTGAGCGAACCCGAGTAGATGTCGCCCAGGATTCCCGAGGTCTTCCCCAACGCTCGGAGGACCTCCGTGTAGTGGTCGATCAGGCCGGTCCCGCTTTCGGCCGCAAGCGTCGGCCAAGAACAGTCGATCTTCTCCTCCTTGCCCCTCTTGTTCACCACCGGAACGGCCGTGAGGTCCACGGCCTTCTCGTCGGCCATCTTGAGGAAAAGCAAGTAGGTGATCTGCTCGATGTAGTCCCCGTAGTCGATGCCGTCGTGGCGAAGTGTGTGGCAGAAGCCCCAGAGCTTCTGGACTACGTCAGTCATCATGTGTCTCCTCGTCTGCCTCGGTCGGCGTGCAGTCCGCCGGCAACCAGATCCAGCCTTCTTGGCTCACGAGCAGCTCGTCGGCGCCGTCTGGTCCGGCAAGCCTGCCTCGGTCAAGGCCCCACAGGGCCGCAACAAGAGCACACCAAAGCGCATCGAGAAGATCGGCCTCGGCATTCTTGCCTACGCCGGCTTTCCGCAGGAATGGCTCGGACTGTCGAAGCCGAGCGTGATGCTCTTGGAGCAGCGGGCTCGTTCTCGCGGGGCTGGGATAGGTCTCGATCGCCGTCCAGGACTCCGTTTGCCACACCGCAGGCGCAACTTGTTGGAACCCCATCTTCCGCAAGTAGTGAAGGCCCTTCGACGCCTGGCTTCCGATCAGGTCTCGGACAGCCGACAGCGGTCGGAACCCACGCTCAAAAAGCGTCAGTTCACACTGACGGAACAGGTAGGGATTCCGGTCTGCCTCTTCCGGAACGGCCGCCAAGGGCGAGCCGGAAAGGAGCCTGCTGAAGGCGGCTGGCCACCCGAGCGGCGTGTCCATGGCCACAACAACGGGCCTTGACGGTTCGGGAAGGTTGCTCGGTGCGACTACCGCCGACGCCCGGCAACTTTCGACAAGCTGCTGACGGAGATTGCCACGCCAGGGCGGGCACACGACGGTCAGTGCCTCAAGCGAGGAGCCCTCCAAGACGCACACGGCGTCCCGGCTCTTTCCCCTGTCACAGTTCCAGGCTCCAACGTCCCAACCCACGAACAACGTCGGCGTCATGCGGCAATGGCCTCGTTCAGTCGGTGGATCAGCTCGTCGATGTCGTCCCCGAAGACCTTGTGGACGACAGGCCAGCCGCCCTCACGAGTGAAGATGGGAACGAACTCGAAGTCCTCTCGGTCGATGGAGAGATTCGCCCGCAGATGCTCCTTGATGCGGTCGAGCCATGCCCGCTGATCGGCCGTGAACGTTCGACCTGCGGTGACCTGCTCGAAGGCCCGCTCGACCCGCTCTGACGCTGTGAGGAGTGGGTTCTGCTCGTTGGCCGCATGCTTGACCATCGAGATGATGTCCACCAGCGCTTTGCTGTACGCCAACTGGTGGGCTCGCTGGAGCACTTCTTCCCGAAAGTGGTGTTCCGTAGAAGAGAGCTTCTGCCTCAACTCGGCGAGGGCGTCGGCGCTCCACTCCTGGGGTCGATCCAGCAAGATGCGGATAGCCTCGATCTGGGCTGGGTTGCTCTTGACGAACTGGGCGAACGCCGAGATGTAGTCCTGCGGCTTGTACTCGTTGCCGAGTCCATCTCGAACGAGCAGCATCGAGCTGACCTCGTCCTGGACTTCGTAGGCTTTGACGAACGACCGCTCCGGCCGAGGGTAGTTGACCAAGAGGTCCTGGAAGGAGCTATTCCGAAGCGTCTCCATCGCTTTGACGAAGTCCTCACGCAACTTCCCAGGCAGCCCCCGGGCATACCGGGCCAGGTCGCCGTCGGGGACGAAGGCAGCGAACAGCTCTCGACCTTCAGCCGACATCTGCTTGTCCACTCGATGCAGGCGTTTCACAAGGCAGCGAATGTTGTAGTCCCTGTCCCGATTGTCCCAGATCGCTTCGATGATTTCCTTGACGGTCCTCGACTGCTTGTCCGGCGCCTCGGCCGTGATCCCGGTGGCCTCCCTGAAGTACCGGAGGAGCGTCCCGTCGAAGCAGTCGAACACGGTGAAGTACGCCTTGTCCCGGTGCTTCTCGCCCTTCCGGGTCCCTCGACCCATCATCTGTTCAAAAAGGATGCGGCTCTTCACTGGCCGCAAGAACACGATGAATTCTAGGTCCGGGATGTCCACGCCGGTGCTGAGGAGGTCGACCGTCACGGCGATTCCGGGGTTCGGGCGGTTGCGGAATTCACGGATGCGCTGAAGGGGTCGGTCGACCCGCCCAGTGATCTTCTCCACGAAGGCATCGCCTCTGTTCCACACGTCCCGGCAAAGCTGGACGAGCTGGTCGGCATGGGAGGTGTGGGGCAGATCGTTGACGGCGAAGAACAAAGTCTTGGGGAAGCGGCCAAATCGTTGTTCATGGTCATCAGCGTACTTCTTCACCTCGTGGACTATCTTGAGGTTCGAGTCCGGAGCCGTGACCTTTGCCTCGATCTCGGTAGTGGCGAATGCCCGCTCGTCTTCGAGCTGGTCCATCTTGCTCAGCCCGGTCTCCGGATCGACGACCTCGACGTTCTCGCCCTCCTTGAGGAAGAGCCCATCCATGCGAACCTGGGACTTGATGTGGACCTGGTCGTAGTCCACCAGGAACCCGTCCCGGACGGCCGTGGCGTAGTCGTACTTGTACGCCAGGTGGGTGAAGTAGGCCGACGTGTGCGCTGCCGGAGTCGCCGTGAGTCCGATCTTGATAGCGTCGAAGTGGTCCAGGGTGCTGCGCCAAACGGACTGTTCGGCCGCCGTGTACCCTCGGTGGCACTCGTCAGCGATGATCACATCGAAGGCATGGATCGGGATGTCGATCTGGTCAGCGTCCTCGTCGATGGGCTCTTCACCAACCCCAAAGATAGCGTTTCGCCCCAGCACGTTCATCGCCATCCGCTGGATCGTGCAGACGTACACGAAGGCGTGTTTCGCCTGCGGGTTCGTGAGGTACTCGCTGGGCAGAACCTTGGGGTCGAACTTCTCGTCCTCGCCGAAGTCCTCCTTCTGGAATCGGTTCGAGTAAACCTCGTAGACCTTGTCGAACTTCGTGCCGGGCTCCGCCTCGAATGCCGAGAAGGCCCGCACGGCCTGGGCTGCCAACGCCCGGCGATCCACCAGGAAGAGGACCCTTTGGGCGACTCCAGTCTTCATGAGTCGGTAGACTTGGTTCACCGTGGTGAAGGTCTTGCCGCAACCAGTGGCCATGGCGACGAGCAGCCGACGGCGACGCTCCAGAATGGCCTTCTCGATCCCCTCGTTGGCCGCCTTCTGATACGGCCGGAGCCAAGGGTGATTGTTCGGCAGGCCGGTGAGCTTCGCAAAAGCGGCGGTCTCATTCCGGGCCAGCAGTTCCTTGAGAGCCTCTGGCGTATGGAAGCTCGCGACACGCCGTGATCGGTTCAGGGGATGGCGAACGTCGTGGAACCAGATGACCTCGCCGTTTGTCGAGTACAGGAACGGCGCCCGGAGACCGTCAAAGTCGTAGGGGCTTGAAGTGAGGCCTCGGGCGTAGCGCTCAGCCTGGGTCAGCACGTTCTGTGGGCCAACCGTCAGCTTCTTGGCCTCGATGATGCCGACAACGCTGCCGTCGAGGTGCAAGGTGTAGTCGGCGGGCCCTGCATCCGTCTCGAACTCCTCGGAGCGGAAAGGCGGATAGTGCGGGCCCGTTCCCTTGGGCAGGGTCCACCCGAGCGCATCGAGACGTGGATCGATTCGCTTCTTGCGGGTGAGCCACTCGGCTTCGGGCTTCTTCGGAGTCATGGGGCGCAGCGAAATCCAGCGCCCGGATCATGCCGGTGCCGCGACCTGCTGCCAAGGGTGGATGCCCGAGGAGCTTCCTGCGACCGAGACTGTCGTCAGCAGCACCGTTGCGGCCATGATCAGGGTTGCGTAACCTGCCCTTTCGTGAGCGCCCGAAGCACCGTCCTGACGATCTCGGAGGCTGCCGCTGTCTTGGGGGTCAGCGAAGTCACGCTTCGCAGGTGGGACGCTTCCGGAAGGTTCAAGGCCCGGCGGCACCCGATCAACGACTATCGCTTGTACCGCCGGGCCGATGTGGAGCGCCTCCGGAAGCGAATCCTCCAGGGAAAGGCCTAGGTGCCGCTAACCGCCGATGGCAAACCTCAGCTGGACCGAGAAACGGAGCCTTGAGCGCCTCTTCGGCATGGGTGGTGGCTACGTGCTCGACTTCTCGAACCGCACGTTCGACGAGTTCGTGATCGACTCCACAGGCCGAAGCATCTACGACGCCAAGTACAATTTCGAGAGCGGGTCGAAGGCCAATCGACTCCGTGGGTTCTGGAACGAAGAAGGGAATCACCTGGTCGCGAAGCTGGTTGGGGCCTTGATCGACCACGCAGAGAACCTCGGTGATGCCGACCCGAAGCTCGTCGAGGAGTGCCGCAAGATCGTTGTCAGGCTCCAGCAGGAAGCCCCGGTCGTGGAGGTCGATGCTTTGGCCAGCATCGGGGACGAGCACGATTTCGACGTGGTCGCTAGGGCTGTCCTAGAAGCGATCGAAAAGAACGACCCCGTTGTGGGCCTCGACCGGCTTCACACCTTCGTGACCAAGTACCTCCGGAAGCTCTGCGAGGGCCGTGGCATCACTACTTCTCGCGACAAGCCCCTTCACAGCATTTTCGGTGAGTACGTCAAAGCGCTGAAGGCGGCGGGGGAGATCGAGGCCGACATGACACAGCGGATTCTCAAGTCGAGCATCTCCGTGCTCGAAGCGTTCAACCACGTCCGCAACGACAAGAGCCTCGCCCACGACAACCAATTGCTTGGGTACGACGAAGCGCTGTTGATCTTCAACCACCTGACGGCCGTGGTTCGGTTTCTGCGGGAGCTTGAACGGCGGAGGCAGAAACCAACCCAAGCGGAGTCCTTCGAGGGGTATCCCGACACCGACGACGACATCCCCTTCTAGCGAGAGGATGCGGTACGAGTCACTCGTTGTTCGGCCCTCCGTAGCGCAGCTCGCCCTTCTCACAGACTTTGGGGGCGATGGCGGAGTCGTTCTTCGACTACCTGCGCCCGTCGCTGCCTGAGGTTGACTCAGGCACCCTCTGGGCCCGGGCCGCAACCGGTCAGGGAATGTCCTCGTTCATCGCCACCGGGCATCCCGCCGGTGTATATGAAGACCCATGGCCGACAGGAGCGCCATCGAGTGGACCGACGCCACCTGGAACCCAGTTAGGGGTTGCACCAAGGTCTCGCCCGGCTGCAAGCACTGCTACGCCGAGACGTTCGCTGAGCGCTTCCGAGGCGTTCCAGGACACCCGTTCGAGCAGGGGTTCGACTTGCGCCTGGTCCCTGAAGCTCTTGAGCTTCCCCTAAGTTGGAAGGCGAGCCGCCGAGTCTTCGTGAACAGCATGTCGGACCTGTTCCACGAGAAGGTGCCAGCGGCGTACATCCGCCGGGTCTTCGAGGTGATCCGGCAAGCCGAACAGCACCAGTTTCAGATCCTCACGAAGAGGTCGGAGCGCATGGTCGAAGTGTGCTCGGCCATCAAGCTCCCGCCCAACGCCTGGCTGGGGGTCAGCGTCGAGAACCAGAAGTACACGTCCCGGGTCGCTGACCTGCGCAGGGTCAAGGCATCTGTCCGCTTCTTGAGCATCGAGCCGCTGCTCGGACCCATTGAGAACCTCCGCCTGTCCGGCATCCACTGGGTCATCGTCGGTGGCGAAAGCGGGCATCACGCTCGACCCATGGACCCGGAATGGGTGCGCTCGATTCGAGACCAGTGCGCTCAGGCCAATGTGCCGTTCTTCTTCAAGCAGTGGGGCGGGACGAGGAAGAAGCTCGCCGGCAGGGTGCTCGATGGGCGGACCTGGGACGAGATGCCCATGGAGCATGCTGGCTAGCCGCTGCGAGGGGCATGTGGAACCGCCCGAGTTCTACAGGGGTCGCGAGCAGACCTACCTGAAGCACTACTTCCTTGAGAACTACCTCGCTCGGCTCGTCTGGAATGTCGGGTCCTTCAGGGACGAGTTCGTCTACTTCGACGGATTCGCCGGACCCTGGAGGTCCGAGAGTGATGACTTCGAGGATACCTCCCCCGTCATCGCCATCCGCAAGCTCACCGAGCTTCGACGGGGTCTCGCTGAAAAGGGCAAGCAGCTCAGGGTCCGGTGCATCTTCGTCGAGAGCGACCCTAAAACGTACCCTGACCTCCAAAGGGCCGTTCAGATCGCCGACGAGATCTCCGTCGAGACCATGAACTGCACCTTCACCGAGGCCCTCCCGGCAGTCCTGCCCACTCTCGGACGGGCTTTCACCCTGACGTTCATCGATCCGACCGGCTGGACGGGGTTCCCTTTGCGAGTGCTCACGCCGCTTCTCCAGCGGCGGTCCGGTGAGGTCTTGATCAACTTCATGTTCGACTTCATCAACAGGTTCATCGATGCGCCACAGCCCGAGCTTGAGAAGTCACTAAACGACCTATTCGGCGGACCTGGATGGCGGGTATTGCTTGAGCGCCCAGACCGCGAGGACGCAATCCTCGACTTCTACCGAGAGCGAGTCCGGGCCGCTGGAAGTCTTCGTTACGTCACTGCCACCCGGATCAAGAAACCGGAGCAGGACCGGGCGTACTTCCATCTCGTGTATGTCACTGGGCATCCCAAAGGGCTCGTCGAGTTCCGCAAGGTCGAACAACAGGCCGCCGAGGAAGAAGAAAAGGCCCGCTTGCACAGGGAACAGGAGAACCGAATCCGTTCGACAGGGACAGGCGAGCTGTTCACGGTCGAGCAGACGATGGAAGGCGGCTTCCGGTCCTATGGGGCCGAGCGGGCAGCCCGGCTCGCTCAAGCTCGCGAGTGGCTCCGGGGAGCGTTGAAGAATCGAGCTTCAATTCCTTGGGACGAGGCCCTCCCGAGCATCCTTGAGATTCCGATGGTCTGGGACAAGGACGTAAAGGCGCTCGTGAAGGGTGAGCAGGAGGCCGGTCGTCTCTCCATCCGTGGTTTGAAGGCGAAAGAGCGTGTCCCCAAGCTCGGCCAAGGCCATGTTCTCGTGGCGAGGCACATGGATGCCGACCCGTGACCTACGTCAACGACAAACTGCTTGACGACATCCGGAGGGTCGGCTGGCACATCCTGGGGATCGAAGGCGATACGACGACCCCGATCGTGGTCCACACGGGGCCGGAGATGAGTAGGGGGACTTTGGTCATGACCGACGACGAGCTTCTGGAACGCCTGCGAGAACGGGTCCAGGTCGAGCCTCGGGCTCCCATCGGGGAGTACGACAAGCCGACTTGGAACCCTCCGGTGCCTGCCTCCGCGTTCGACCTGGCGGAGAGGACCCTTGGGTTCCGGCTGCCGCCCCTCCTCCGGCGGCTCTTCCTGGAGGTCGCCGACGGTGGATTCGGACCCGCGTACGGGCTCTACCCACTTGAAGCCGCCATCGATGGCGGAGAGACCCTTGTAGAGGTCTGCCACACGTTCAGGAAGGACCCGGAATGGCCTTCTCGGCTTCTGCCCATCTGCGATTGGGGGTGTGCCAACTGGTCGTGCCTTGATTGCAGGACGGACGATGGCCCGATCGTCACGCTCTCCGGAGAGGAACCGCTCAAGGACACTGGGCGCAACCTTCGTTCATGGCTGACGGCCTGGCTCGATGGTTGCAACTTGTGGGACGAGATGTTCGATCAAGCACCGACCCGCATGGGGGTGAACCCGTTCACGAAGGAGCCGATCGCCATCAAAGGGCAGGGCAAGCCAAAAGGACGGCCGTGGCCTTCATGAGGGCATCGCCAGAACCTCTTCGAATCGTCGGAATATCGTCGGAGCCGGTTCTGAACGAGCCCCAACGGACCTGATCGGGAACTCGAAGTGCCGAGAATGACTTCGGTGACCCCTCGTTCGCTGCTGATGAAGCCGATTTAGGTTCCGGCGGGCAAAACCGTGGGGGTTCAAGTCCCTCCTCGTGCACCGTTGAAGTCGCTGAAGCTGTCGATGACGGCGTCTGCGGTCGCTGATGGCGCTGGCTTTGGTCCATCGAGGACCCGATTGAGCCAGCCGCTGAGCTGTGCCAGATGGAACCGAGCGACATCCGGTGAGCTTGCACCCGCTGGAGGGAACGAGCTCGGAGGCGTGGACCGCGGCGGTGCAGACCGTGCCAGCGTGCCATCCTTCAGGACGTGATGAGGTCGAGCAGCTCTACTAGGCGATCCTCCGCCTCACGCCGACGGACCGACTGCGTCTCGTGGAGCGGGTCGTGCCTGGTGTTGTCGAGCGCAAGTTCGTCGAAGTAGGAAGGACGCGACGGTTGCGGCTCGGGCCGCTCCGACGAGGGGCACTTCACCGCCACGGCTTCCGCCGTGCGCCAGCTCACCCTGGTTGCCGGTCCGCCGCGGCGGCGAACATTCACGCGCCTCGGCGCGCTACGTCAGGTCTGCTTCTTGAAGCCCTTGGGGGAGTCCCAGCGCCGCTTGACGTGGACCTTGAGCACATCGCGGTACAGGCCGATGTGGGCGCAGTGGTCCATCTTGTCGTTGCCGGAGTAACCGCGGACGTGGAAGTTCCCGCGAGAGTAGCGCGAAATCAGGTCGAGCCCCATCGGATCCGCGGCGCGAGGCTTGGTAGCGCGCGGCTTCCCGCCGACCTTGGAGATCAGGAAGTTCGCGGTCTCCGTGGTGGAAGCGTAGCCGGGAGGAATGATGGATGAGTGGCTGACGAACAGGTACTTCTGCCCGCGCACCGCGAGCTGTGCCCAGTCGACGAAGGCACGGAGCTGCAGCTCATTCAGAGACTGACCCGTGTAGCCCGAGTGCAGGCCGTCGAGCAGCACGACCGTATCGACCAGCCCCTTGCCGTAGGGCTGGCTGATGATCTCCTGAACCGCGCCGTAGCCTGCGCTCCACGCCGAGAGGCCGACCTTGCGAACCCGCGCCTGCTTCTTGCCACTGCGCTCGGCGACGGCCTTCTCCACGCTGGACACCAGGCGCTTGAAGGTGTCCGGGGACTGAAAGGCAGAGGCGTAGGGACCGGAGCCGAGCCCGAGATCGATGCCGACGAGCACCGCGCCATCCATCACCTGGACCCACTCCTTGCGCACGGGCTCGTGCCCGTGGAAGTGAAACATCACATCGAAGCGGCCGCTCGACAGCACGCCCCCGCGCTGCGGCATGATCATCTGACCCATGCTCGGTGCGCGGCTCCAACGGTCGTAGACGCCGAAGCCGGGATCCGGCGTGTTGCACGGGTTGATGCCACGCTCCTTGGAGCTCTTCTGCGTCTGGGTGCTCGGCGGAGGCTTCATGGCGACGAAACGCGCCGCGGCGGGCGCCGTGGGCTCGGGCGCGGACGCCTCTGCGTTGCCGCTGCGCCGCCGGTTCTTCCCGCTCTTGAAATCCTTGCCGGGGATGCGCAAGGTCTGTCCGGGCTTGATGGGGTCGCCCTCGGCCAGGCCGTTGTTCTCCTGGATGGCCGCGACGGTCACGCCGTAGCGCCGCGCGATGGACCAGAGCGAGTGCCCCGCCTGAACCTCATGCACTCTCTCCTTCGACTGGGCGAAGGCTTGGCGACTCTCGGTAGGCCCCGTCAGCAGGGACAGGCCCACGCAGAGGGCGAGCGCGCGTGGATAGGAGAGTCCAAACATCACGAACCGGCCCCCACTTTTGTCGCACGCGGGCCGGCATTTCAACTTAGCCGCGCCGATTTCTGCCCCGTCACCGAGGGCGGCGCGCCAAGCACCCGAGATCCGCCAACTCTCGGGTGTGGCCACCCGTTCAGGATCAGCGGCGCGGCCCGGCCAGGGGCTCCTGCTGGGTGCTGCAGTGCAGCGTCCCGAGGCCGAGCACCAGGTCCAGACAGTGGATGCCCACTACGGTGCGGCGCGGGAAGAGCTCCGCTAGCACGCCCAGCGCGTGTCGATCCTTCGGGTCGTTGAAGGTGGGGACGAGCACGACGCGATTGCCCACATAGAAGTTCGCGTAGCTGGCCGGCAGCCGCTGACCCGCGAAGTAGACGGGGCTGGGCATGGGCATGGGGATGACCTCGAGCTTGCGCCCCTTGGCGTCCCGCGCGCCCTGCAGGCGCTCTCGGGCGGACTCCAACGGGCGGTGGTTGTCGTCGCGAGGGTTCGTCTCTTGGGCGAGCAGCACCACGCCGGGGGCGACGAAGCGAGCGAAATCGTCGATGTGACCCGACGTGTCGTCCCCGGCGATTCCGTCGGCGAGCCACAACACCTTGGAGACGCCGAGTTGCTCGTATAGCACCCGCTCCATCCCGTCCTTGCCCAGCTCGGCGTTGCGGGGGAACGGTCCACTCAGGAGACACTGCTCGGTTGCAAGCAACGTTCCCTGACCGTCCACGTCGATGGCGCCGCCCTCGAGCACGACGCGTCGCTGTTTCTTCTTCTTCTTCTTCTCCATGCCGGTCGCCGGCAAGAAGACCTGGGACGCGTGACGCCGGGCCACCGCCTCGCCGGTCTTGTCGTCGAGCTCCCAGTCGGGATACCGCGCCCAGCCATTGAAGTGCCACTTGACTGCCGCGACCTCGCGCTCAACCACGTGCTGGCGGGGAGACTCGCCCTGGCGGCGGTGAGTGCGGACCACGAAGGTGGGCAGGGAGTCCCTCGTCCACGAGCGGTTGGTCTCGTGCACGAACACGTCCACTCGGGTCGGTTCGACGCCGCCATCCAGCAGCGCCTTGAGCGCGCGCTTCTGCTCCGCCGAGTCACGCACGATCAGCCGAACGCGCTCGCCCCACTGCAGGTGCTTGGCCATCTCCACGAACACCCACTGGACCAACAGCCCTTTTCCGGGCCAGTCCGTGCGGTTGTGCGGCCACGCCAGCCACGTCGCCGCGTGGGTCTCCCACTCCGCTGGCATGCGAAATCCGAGCGCGTGCGGCGTGCCGGCGCTGGGGGCCGGGCGCCCGGTCTTCTGCTTGCGCGCCATCCCTGCTAGCCCTCGAGATACCTGCGGGTCAGGCCCCCGTAGGCGTCGATGCGGCGATCGCGAAAGAAGGGCCAGTTGCGGCGTACGTCTTCCATGCGCGCGAGATCGCAGTCGACGACGAGCACTTCTTCGCCCTCGCCCGCTTCCGCGAGCACCGTTCCAGATGGGTCCGCGACGAACG
Source organism: Polyangiaceae bacterium (assembly GCA_019637295.1). Classification (GTDB taxonomy): domain Bacteria; phylum Myxococcota_A; class Polyangia; order Polyangiales; family Polyangiaceae; genus JACKEA01. The sequence goes on along the minus strand of JAHBVX010000001.1, from coordinate 537,212 downwards.
AGCGCCCCCAGAACTGCAGCCCTCCGTCCTTCGGACCTTCGTGACCCACGCGGTTGACCGCGACCACGAACACTCCGTTCGCGATGGCGTGACTGCGCTGAATGGTCTGCCAGGCGGCGAGCTGCTGCGCTCCATATTCCGCTTTCTCCGCCGGATGCCAGCCAATGGCCGTGGGGTAGAAGAGGAGCTCCGCGCCCGCCATGGCGGTCAGGCGTGCTGCCTCGGGGTACCACTGGTCCCAGCAAACGAGCGTACCCACCTTCGCGACGGGCGTCTCCACTGCGAGAAATCCCAGGTCTCCCGGCGTGAAGTAGAACTTCTCGTAGTACAGCGGATCGTCGGGGATGTGCATCTTGCGGTACACCCCGAGCGTGCCGCCGTCCGGGCCGAGCACCACGAGGGTGTTGTGGTACACGCCAGCCGCGCGGCGCTCGAAGACGCTGGCCAGCACGACCACGCCAGCGGACCTCGCCGCGTCGGCCACGGCGGCGACGGTGGGGCCGTCGAGCGACTCTGCCAGGTCGAACAACCCGGGGTCCTCGAGCTGACAGAAGTAGGGGCCGGCGAACAGCTCCTGCAAGCAGACGACGTGTGCTCCGCGCGCTGCGGCGTCCTTCACACCCGCGACGGCGCGCGCCACGTTCGCTTGCTTGTCGTCGGTGGTGGCGCTCTGCACGAGGCCGACTCTCACCTTGCGGCTCTTCATGGGGAGCGGACCATAGCAGAACCGCGCGTCGCGTTGGTGACGCCGAGGGGCCGTCGTGCCGGGACTGGAACAGTGCGTACCGCGGGTGGGCATTGTGGCAGCGCGACCCCAGCCGCACCTTCTTCGCTCCAGAAAGGACGAAGCCCATGGCCGCCGTTACCCACACCTCCGCCAGCGAGGCCCCCGCAAGCGCTGCTACCCCCCAAGCGAGGCGCGTCGCCGAGATCCTCCGCGCCCCCGGGCTACACTGGGTTGGGGATGGCTTCCGCGTCAGAGGCTACTTCAACCTGCGTCGCGGCCTGGCGCACCGACTCAGCCCGTTCTTGCTCCTGGACTATCATCCCCCCTACGAGTACCCGCCGACCACGAGCACCCGCCGCGGCGTGGGTCCGCACCCTCACCGCGGCTTCGAGACCGTGACCATCGCCTTCGCGGGCAGTGTGGCTCACCACGACACGACCGGCGCAGGCGGCGTGATCGGACCCGGGGACGTGCAATGGATGACCGCCGCGTCGGGTGTGCTGCACCGCGAGTACCACGAGGCCGAGTTCGCCAGACGGGGAGGAACCTTCCACATGGCGCAGCTCTGGGTCAACCTCCCCCGCGAGCACAAGATGGGTCCACCCGCGTACCAGGGCCTACGCTCCGACAGCATCGCCGCCGTGGAGCTGCCCGAGTCAGGGGGTCAGGTTCGCGTCATCGCGGGCGAGTATCGCGGCGCTGCCGGCGCCGCCCGGACGTTCACGCGAGTACACTTGTTCGAGGTTCGCCTCGCGCCCACCGGTCGCTTCGACTTTGCCCTGGCCGCATCGGACAACCTGGCCGTGCTCGTGATGAGCGGGAGCGTACGCTTTGGCGAGTCCGCGGCCGCCGAGGGCGACTTCGTGCTGCTCGAGAACAGCGGCGACCACTTGTCACTCGTCGCCACGAGCGACGCCCACCTGCTCGTGCTCGGCGGGGCGCCCATCGACGAGCCCATCGCCCAGTATGGCCCCTTCGTGATGAACGACGAGCACGAGATCGTACAGGCCGCGCGCGACTACGAGCGCGGCGCCTTCGGCCACCTCGAAGACTGAAAGTCTGTCGAGAATTGACCCAGCTCATGCCGGCGAAGCCGGCCCGCGTGGGGTGGGGCCCCAACGAAGTCACTTCATTGGGGCGGGGAGGCGCGTACCTCCCCGCCGACAGAATGAAAGAGCTGTCGACTCTTCGACAGCTCTTGAGCGCTAAGCGCGCCTGTGCGACGCCCGCACCAGCTCGACGAGCCCGTCGGCGAACTCGTCGAGCTGGCTGGGCTCGCAGGGGAGCTGCAGGTGGGACTCGGGGTCGGGGATGCTGAGCGCGACGGCCGCCAGGCTCGTGTCTCGAATGCAGAAGAGCGCGTGTCGATGCGTCCCCTCCTCGAGCAGCCGCAGCAGCAGCGGAGAGTGCCCACGCCCTGCCGCTTCCAGCTTGCCGACCCCGCCGACCACGACCAGTTCCGCGCGCGGGTCGAGCGCCCACGCCGCCGCGGTCTCGAAGCCGAGCGCGGAGAAGGCGTAGTCACAGACGTCTGGCTGTTCGCCGCGGCGGGCGAGGGGCTGTCGCACCGGAGCGCCGATCCGCACCACGTCCCAACCCAGCGTCTCGCCCGCGGCGTCGAGCACTCGCTCTTGAGCGAAGCCGCCGACGCGAACACCGGCTTCTTCGACCTTGGCAAGCACCCGGCCGAGCGCCGTCGCCTTGTCGTCGCGCCGCGCGCCGACGAGCGCAGACCAGGTCGCCATGGCGAGGAACGTAGCACCCTGCGCGAGCGGAGGTATGACCGCGCTCAGGTTGGGGCCGGTGGCGGCCGTGTGGCCACTTCGCTACCCTCGGGTCGGTGCAGATACCCTGGACGAGTCCGCAGCGGCTCGCCGCCGCGCTCGGTCTGACGACCTCGCTGACGGTCGGCTGTGCGTCGGCGCCTCCGCCACGCGCCGAGTCGGCCTTCACTCCGCCGGCGACGACCAGGGGCCCGGCCACCGATGCCGCACCTCCCGAGCGACTCGAGCCCACCATTCGTGTGTGTGGTCAGGACGTGAGGATCAGCGCCGAAGCGCTGGTGTGCAATGACCTACAGTTCGACGATCTGCGCGCGTTGGCCGAGCTGACCTCGTTGCGGCAGCTCGATCTGAGCCGGACCGGGGTGACGGATCTGTCGCCGCTGGCAGGGCGAACTCGCCTCGAGTCGCTGGATCTGCAGAGCACGGACGTCACCGACCTGACGCCCCTTGCGACGCTCACGGGGCTCGAGCGCCTGCGGTTGGTGTACCGCACGACCGCCACGACCGCTCACCCGCGCGTGCTGACGGCCCTCGCTCGCCCCACACCCAAGGTCGACCTCGGCCCGCTCGCTCGGCTGCCGGCGCTACAGCGGGTGGAGCTCGGCTTCATCGCTGTCGATTCGCTCGCACCCCTCGCTGTCCCGCGCGGTCTGAGGCGGCTCGGCCTGGTGGCCATCGAGGCACCCGCGAACGCGCTCGCCGCGCTGGCGGGGCTCACGGAGCTCGAGCGAGTGGGGTTGTTCGATGCCCCGTGCAGGAACCTCGAGGCGCTCTCGACCTCCACCCGCATGACTCACTTGAGCGTGCATCGCTGCAAGCGGGTCGACCTGCGACATCTCGCCGCGCTGACCGAGCTGCGCACGCTCACCCTCTCGGCCGTGGAGGGTCGAGGGGCGCGCGAGCTGTCTACCCTCACTCGCGTTCGTGAGCTCGACCTCTCGGAGTCGCGACTGGACGACTACACCTTCATCCGACACCTGACGGGCGTCGCCAGCGTCGACTTGTCCAGGAGCACCGTAACCGATCTGACGGCCCTCGCGTCGCTGTCTCAGTTGAGGTTTCTGGACGTGTCGAAGACTCAGGTCTCGCGCCTGATGGCGCTGGAGAAGCTGACTGGGCTCGAGCGCCTGCGGGTGAGCGGCAACTCGGAGCCTGCGGCTGCACACCCGGACCCCAAGCTGGCCGCTGCGGTCACCCGGCTCGAGCGACGGTTACCCAAGCTCCGCGTCGAGTACGACAGCGGCTCGAGCACGGTGCTGCCGCGCACGCTCGCCGTCTTCGACGACGACGCGCCGTGACCCGCCGATCGCGGTATGGTCCACACATGATCGTCGTCACCAACCGCATCCCGGTCGCCGAAGGGCACCAGATCGACTTCGAGGACCGCTTCAAGAACCGCGCCCACCTCGTGGACACCGCTCCCGGGTTCATCCGCAACGAGGTGCATCGGCCCAAACCCATGAAGCTCGACCACTCCACCGGCGCCTGGTCACCGGACCCGGACGTGCAGGGCTACTACGAGGTCAAGACCTGGTGGCAGAGCTTCGACGACTTCGTGGCCTGGACCCAGAGTCCCAGCTTCGCGGAGGCGCACAGGAACCGACCTCCCAAGGAGATGTTCGCGGGTCCCAACGTGCTCGAGGTTCACGAGCTCCTGACCTCGACGGACCTGGGCGGGCGCTGAGCCTCCGCTTCCGCGGCGCACCAACGAGCGGAGCGTCACCAGTAGTCGAGTCGCGTCGTGATGGGAAAGTGGTCTGAGGGGCGGCGGTCTTGGGGCCCGTAGCGGCTCATGTCCACGTTCCAGTCCGACACCGCCCAGGTCCCGGGCGTACCCCCGACGAACACATGGTCGATGCGCGACTCGAGCTCGTAGCTCGGCTCCGGCTGCTGCGTCGAGATCACGCGCCACTGCTCCGCTAGGGCGTGAGTGTCGGCGAGCGGGAAGCCGCCGCTGTCAGTCGTGAGCGTGGCCCAGGCCTCAGTGCCCGGCTTGGAGTTGAAGTCGCCGGTCACGATCACGGGCATCTTGCCGGCGAAGGGCGCGGTGCGCTCCTTCACCAACGGTGCGCTGAGCGCCTGACTCGGGACGTTGTTGTCGAAGTGCGTGGTCGCGAAGTAGAAGTCGCGGTCCCCGGCGCGGTCCCGCAGCGTGGCCCAGACGACCAGGCGCGCGAGCTGGGGCTTGGCGAAGCCAGTAGAGCGTGGCTCGTCGGGTGTAGGGCTGAGCCAGTACTCGCCGCTGTCGAGCAGCCGGAAGCGGGACTTCCGATAGAAGATGGCGGCGTCGGGATAGGGCAACTCGTCCGCGGGCGCGAAGTAGACCGCGGCGCGCCCAGGCAAACGCTCGAGCAGCTGCCCGACCTCGTCTCCGAGCGGCGTAAGCTCCTGGATGCCGACGAGGTCCGGATCGTGACGCGCGAAGATGTCACGAAAGTACTCGAGCCGCTCCTCCCACGGGTCGTGCTCCGACGTACCGCACAGCGAGCACATGACGTTGAAGGTCATGACCGTCATCGGCTCCGGGTCGAGGCTGGGCTCGTCCGGCTCGTCGTTGCCGCCGCACCCGACCAGGAGCACGCCGCATACGGCGACGATGATGACTCGCATGCTCACAGGTTGGCACGGCGACGTGGCTGCAGCCATCATGCGACCGCTCACGGCTTGGGGACTCCGGCCTCCGCCAGAAAGCGGTTTGCGCTGTCCAGGATGGACTTGGGATCCTTGCCTGGACGATAGCGGGTCTCCCCGGGCGCCTGGGCGCGTCCAGCTTGGATCTCGCGCACCTCGCCGAGCCAGGTCGTGGCCCAGTGGGACGCCAGGTCGAGGTGATCCTCGAGCCAGTACAGCGAGGCTCCCTGGAGCTCGCGAACCGGGTGGGTCCGCGCCAAGAAGAGCCCCTCGTCGTTGGCGTACCAGCGGCCCCGGCTCTCGAACCCGCGACGGACGGCAGGATCCCGGTCGATTGCCTGCACCAGAGTCGCGTCGTCTGGCCCCGGCGGCGCGACGCGCACCTGCACCGAGAGGCTCCAATGGCACGGGTCCGCGTCGTCGGAGAGCCGGAGCCAGAACGGGCTGACCGCAGCGTCCGCGCTCTTGGGTGCCTCGAAATAGAGGGTGTTGCCACGGTCCTCCTCCCGCGTGGGCTCGCCGTACACGGCGATGACCCGCTGGAACACGCGCGCCGCGCGATCCGCCGCGACCGTCGTGCCATCTGTGCAGCCCATGACCGCGGCTCGCACCACCGTCTCGGCCGCGCCGTACTCGCAGTAGCCAATGCCGATGGCCACCGTAGCCAGCGCGGCGAGCCCGAGCCAGCCAACGGGACCGCCGCGCTGCCGGAGCTTGCCCCACCACTCCTCGGGGATCAGGCGTTCGAGCATCGCGCTGCGCCCGCAGCCGAGCGGGCTCAGTCCTCCAAGACCGAGTTGACGATGTCGATCTTCGTGTCCGAGTGCATGGAGATACCGGGCTGGGCGTACCAGGAGCCGCCGGTGTTGTTTCGGATGATCGAGTCGGTGAGCACGATGTTGCCCGAGTGATCGTTGCTGACGAAGAAGATGGCGCTGCCGTGCGCGTTGACCTTGTTGTGCTCGATGAGCGTGCCGCACAGCGAGAGGGTCATCGTGTTGCCATCATTGTAGATGCCGCCGCCGCTGCCGCCGCCGGGGGTGCCGCGCTGCGACGGGTTGCCGCCGTTGCCGATCGCCTCGTTGTAGCTGAACAGGCTGTTCACGATGGTCCACGAGACGCCGATGCTGCTGACGCCGCCACCGTTGGAGCACTTGTTGCCGAAGCCGCCGGCTTCGCCGCCAAACGTGCTGTTCACCACGTAGACCGGCTTCTCATCCCACTGGCTGAACACCCTCACGGCCGCGCCACCGACGTCGGGGCCCGTGTCGTCACAGACGCTGTTGAAGAAGCGGCTGTTGATGATCTTGATGCGACCTCCCCGCGCGAAGATCGCGCCACCGCCCTCCTCCACACTCTTGGCGTTGCCATCGGAGAAGGTCAGGTTCTGAATCGTGAGCTGGGGATGGTCTTGGTTCTGACAGTGCGAGGTCGTCCACTTCTGCGCCTCGTCGCAGGTGTTCATGTACAGGATGCGGTGTTTGCCGTCGCCGCTCAGTACGACCTTGCCCCCGCCGTCGATCACGATCTTTGGTCCCTTGTCGTTGACGATCTTGGCGGTCGCCTCCATCTTGATGACCACGGGCTCGGGACCACAGTCGAAGGTGATGACGCCGCCCGCGGCGACCGCGGCGACCACCGCGGCGGACGTGCAGCTCGCGGGAGTGCCGCTGCCGACCACCTGGGTCGGGCTGCTGCTGTCCTCGGGCAACGCATCGGCCGGCAGGGGGATGCTACAGTTGCCCGCGGCGTACCCCGCCGGCGGCCCCGACTCCGGATTGGCCAAGGGGTTGTGGATGTCGTTCGGGTTGGTCCCCGCCCCCGAACCTCCCGAGTTGCTCGCGCCCGAGCCCCCAGCGCCCGAACCGCCAGCACCCGAGCCCCCGGAGCCGGTCGCCCCAGTCCCGGAAGCCCCAGACGGCCCATCGTCAGAGCCGCAGCCCAGCTGCGCACCCAGCAGAGCCACCAGAGCAGCCCACCTCGAGATCCCGAGCTTTGCCATCTTCATCTCCTCGCGCCGAAGCCAAGTCTGGAGTCGGAGAATCGCACGCGGGGCACGCGACGACAAATGCAGCCCGGAAAACCCGAGGATACGTGCTGTTCGTGGTTGAACCAGCCGCCAACGTGACAGGCGGGGTGAGCTCCGATATGCGTAGGCGCGCTCGCCGTCACCGGCGCGTGCATCTCTTGGGAGCGGACATGACCACCGGCTTACGCATCACGGGCTCGGGCCACTACCTACCCGGCCCCCCCATCGACAACCACGCGCTCGCGCGCGTGATGGACACCAGCGACGAGTGGATCCGGCAGCGCACGGGCATCGAGTCCCGACACTTCTGCCCGGAGGGTCAAGGCGCGTCGGACTTGGCGCTGCCTGCGGCCCAGCGCGCGCTCGAGAGCGCCGGCATCGCCCCCGAAGACCTGGACTACGTCCTGTTCAACACCATGACCCCGGACTACCTGTTTCCGGGCTCGGCGCCCGTGCTCGCCGACAGGCTCGGCTGCATCGGCGTGCCCGCGCTGGATCTGCGCGCGCAGTGCGCCGCCATGATCTACAGCTTCCAGCTGGCGAACGCGCTGATCGCGTCGGGTGAGGCGGAGCGCGTGTTGGTCGTGGGCGCGGAGGCTCACGCCGGCTTCATGCCCTGGCGTGACTGGGACATCTTGGCGGGCGAGCGCAACGCCGCGCCGAGCCCCGAGGACCGCGAGCGGGCGACGCGGCATCGCGCGCTCGCCATCATCTTCGGAGACGGCGCCGGCGCGCTCGTGCTCGAGCGATCGCCGCGGCCGGGCTGCGGGATCCTGGCGCTGGACGTGCACACCGACGGACGCTTCGTGAAGAAGCTCTACATCCCGGCGGGGTTCCGCACCCGTCCGTTCATCTCCGAGCGCACCGTGCAGGAGGACACCTGGATCCCCAGCATGGACGGGCGCGACGTCTTCCGCCAAGCAGTCACGCTGCTGCCGCAGTCCGTCCGCCGCGTGTGCCACAAGGCGGGCGTGACGCTGGAGCAAGTGGACTGGTTCATCGCACACCAAGCCAACCAGCGGATCAACGACGCCGTGCGCGAGCGATTGGGCGTGCCCGAGCACAAGGTCCCGAGCAACATCGCGCGACTGGGCAACACCTCGGCCGCGACCATCCCCATCCTGGTCGATGAGATGCGGCGTGATGGACGGCTGCGGGACGGCCAGCTCGTGTGCTTCCTCGCCCTCGGCGCGGGCGTACACTGGGGCAGCGTGCTCATGCGCATCTAGACTCGACGTGAGACCTTCGGCAGGTCCCCTCCGCCAGCGCTTCAGACCGTCGCTTCTTCGCTCTTGCGGGCGGGGCCCCGCCGCTTCTTGGGCATGGCCCGCGCGAAGAACTTCCGGTCCAGCCACTCGGTGAACGGGAGCGCGACGTATATCGACGAATAAGTGCCGAGGATCAGGCCGATGATCAGCGTGAGCGCGAAGTCCTTCAGCGTGCCGGTGCCGCGGACGAAGAAGGCCAGCAAGCTGAACACGGTCGTGCCGCTGGTGATCAGCGTGCGGCTGAGCATCTCGGACAGGCTGACGTTGATCAGGCTCGCGAAGGTCGCACCACGGATCTTACCCAGGTTCTCGCGCACGCGATCGAACACGACCACCGTGTCGTTGACCGAGTAGCCAATGATGGTGAGGACCGCGGCGACGGTCGTCAGGTTCACCTCCTTCCGCATCAGGGTCAGGATGCCGACGGTGATCACCGCATCGTGAATCAGGGCGACGACCGCGCCCGGCGCGAACCGCAGGTCGAAGCGGAACGCGATGTAGGCCATGATGAACACCAGCGAGATGGCGATGCTCTTCAGCGCCGCGTCACGCAGCTGCGCTCCCGCCTTGGGCCCGATCCACTCCACCCGCAAGGGCTCCGCTGGCACCTTGGCCTCGCCCAGGTTGGTCCGCAGGCCGTTCATGAGCTGGTCCCCTCGGCTCATGAGCTGCACCTCAACCTTGTGGTCGCGGGCGTTCTGCAGCAGCGGGTTGCCGTCCCCGGGACGGAGCGCGAGGCCATCGATCTTCGATGCCCTCTCGCGCACCTCGGCCAGATCCGGCGCCGAGCGGAAGCGCAAGCTGATCTTGTCGCCGCCGGGGCTGATCTTCACCTCCGTGGCCTGCTTGTCCTCGGGGCAAGCCGCGGGGTCGAGCCCCTCTCCGTAGCAGAACACGCGCTCGATCTCCGTGCGCTTCTCCTCGGAGATCTCGCTCACCTCCTGCACGCGAATGAGGTACCGGTTCGGGTTGTTCTCGTCGTCCACCTTGACGACGTCCGGATTGGAGAACCCGGAGCTCCGCACCGCCGCACGAATGTCGTCGCTGGAGACGCCCTCGCCGAAGGCGACCTCGATCTCCGTGCCGCCCTTGAAGTCCGTCCCCAGGTTGGGGCCCGGCCGAAAGATGGCGACGATGGAGGCGATCACCATGAGCAGGCTGACGAGCGCGCAGGCTCGCCGGATGCGCATGAAGTCGTAGACGGTACCGCTGGGGAAGAACTGCATGACGTGCTCCGCTCAGCCGATGTCCAGCTTCTTGAGGCGACCGAAGCCGCGGACCCACAGGTCGAACCACACACGGCTGACCACCAGCGCGGTGAAGATGCTGATTGTCACGCCCACGATCAGGGTCACGGCAAAACCCTTGATGGGACCAGACCCGTACTGCGCCAGCACGACGCCCGAGATCAAGGTCGTGAGCTGCCCGTCCACGATCGCGCTGAGCGCCTTGCCGTAGCCGAGCTCCACAGCGGCGCGCGGACTCTTCCCCGCGTTCAGCTCCTCGCGTATGCGCTCGTTGATCAGCACGTTCGCGTCCACGCTCATACCCAGCGTGAGCGCCAGGCCCGCGATGCCGGGCAAGGTCATGCTCGCGCCGAAGGTCGCCAGCACCGCGAGCTGCAGGAACAGGTTCAGTACCACCGAGAAGTCGGCGATGAGCCCGGCTCGCTTGTAGTAGATGAACATGAAGAGCAGGACGATGAGGCCGCCGCCCACGGCCCCCTGAACCCCGAGGCGGATCGAGTCCGCGCCGAGGGAAGGGCCGATCCGCTGCTCGTTCGAGGGCGAGATGGGAGCGGGCAGCGCGCCCGAGCGCAGCACCAGCTCGAGCTTCCGCGCGTCCCGGAGCTGCACCATCGGATCGTTGGAGCCCATGGTGATGCTGGCGCTACCGCCGGCGATGCGAGTCAGGATGACCGGCGTGCTCTCCACCCGGTTATCCAGGATGATCGCGAAGCGTCGCTTGACGTTGGCGGTGGTGATGCGGTCGAAGATCTTTCCGCCCTGGTCCGTGAACTGCAGGCCGACGTACCAACCGCCCAAGCTGCCTTGCCCCTGGTCGGGCTGCGCGATCGCGTCACGCACCATGTCGCCGGTGATCTCGGCCCGACTGCGCAAGAGGTAGGTGCGCCAGCCGGACTCGGACTCCTTCAGGGTGTCCGGGTCCGTCTCGTACACCAGCTCGAACCCCAGCTCCCGATCCGGGGGGGGCTCGAGGGTGGCGGCCCACTCCCGCATGCGCACCAGCGCATCCTGGGTGGTCTCCTTCTCGCCCTTCTTGATGAAGGCGTAGGTCACGGGCTTGTTGATCTGGTCTTTGTTCTCGTCCAGCCCAACCGGCGCAGTCTCGCGCAAGAACTCGAGGCCCTCCGGCAGCGTCCCGCTGGAGGCCGCGCGCGCCACCTCGCCCATGTAGTCCGTGTCGTCGTCGAGCAGCTTGAACTCGAGTCGGGCGGTCTGGCTGATGATCTCCCGGATGGTGGCGAAGTCCTTCTCGTCCTGACCGGGGACCTCGACGATGATGTCCTCGTCCCGGGTCGACACGGCCGCCTCGCGCAAGCCGAGCTCGTCGACGCGACGCAGGATGATCTCGCGCGCTTGGCCGACCGCGCGCTCGCGAATCGCCGTCTCGCTCTCTTCCTTGATGCGGAAGTTCCACTCCCGCTTGTCCGCGCTCTGGGAGAACGTGAGGTCGCTGCGGAACTGCTCGAGGAACCGAGCGTCGATCTTGGACGGGTCCGCCTTGTCGGTCAGCGTCAGGCGCAGGGTGTTCGCCGGCCGGCGCGGCGCCTCGACCTTGGCGTACTCCCGCAGCTTGACCATCGCCTCTTCGGTCGGCCGCTCGTCGCCGCTGTGCAGGTCGAACACCTTGGCCAGCGAGGTGCGCATGTCCTCGTTGTAGCGATCCCGCTTGTCCTTGATCGCCTCCTCCACGTCCACGGTGTAGACGAGCCGCAGGCCACCCCGCAGATCGAGACCTGCGACGAGCCGAAAGTCCACCCGGTCCTTGACCCAAGCCGGGCAGCGCAGGCGGACCCCCGAGTCTCGATCCAGCGACGGCCAGAGCGCGAAGAACGCCAGCGTCATCACCGAGAGCACGATGCTCGCGCGCATCCGCCAGCCCAGATCGACCAGGCGAGTCGCGCAGAAGCCGGCGCAGAGAGTGAGCACGCCGAGCACCAGCATTGGCCAGAACGCGTCGCTGTAGGCGGCGCCCCCACCGGCAGCGGCGCACAAGGTGCCGAGCCACATGGGCACGCGCCTCGCTCGGCTCAGGTAGCCGACCACGCCATAGATGACGAACAGAGCGCCAAAGACGGATGCTATGATGTGATGAACGGGCACGCGTGCCTCACTTCTTCTCGACTGCCGTGACGTCCCCGAGGTCCTTGCCGAGCAACCCGGACTTCAAGACTTCTACCTTCACGCCGGGTGCGAGCTCGACCTTCGCGTAACGGTCCCCGATCTCGACGAGCTTGCCTACCAGCCCCGACTGGGTCAGCACGCGATCGCCCTTCTTCAGCTCCTCGAGCGCCTTCTGCTGCTTCTTCTGCTGCGAGCGCGTGGACCAGAACATGATGAAGAGCAGCGGGAGCAGCAGCAGAATGGGGAACAGCATCGAGATGGCGCCAGGGGCCTCGCCACCACCGGGCGGCGCCGGAGCGCTCTCGCTCGCACCTTGCGCCGGCTGCGCGGGCTGCGCCGGTTGTGCCGGAGCACCGGGAGCAGGTCGCCCGGGAGCGGGCGGCACGGCCTGAAAGAAAGACGCCGAAGCCAAGACGAATCGTTCTCCTGTTGCTGCTTGCCCCGGAACACGGCGGGGACGCGCACAGTGGCGCGCCGCCCTGCGTGCAGAGCCCGGGGGGCCGGCTCATACCGGCTTTGCCGACCTCGCGCAAGCGCGCGCCGCCCGCTGCTGGCGTTCTGGCCCGACTCCGCTACCCTGGCGGTCGGGCTTCGGGTGCCGTCTTGGCTTGGAGAGCGCTATGAGACACGTTGTTCAGCTGGTTTTGTTCGGCGCGGTGGGCTTGGGGTTCGGGGGCCTCGGCGCCTGCAGCTCGGGGGGCGGGGGGGGCGGCGGGACCCCGTGTGACGACGCAGGCGCGTGCGACGGCGGACTGGTCTGCGCGGGTGGCTACTGCGTGACGCCCGAGGGCGGCGCGACCGGTGGGTCCGGCGGGTCCGGCGGCCTCGGCACCGGGGGGTTGGCCTCCGGGGGCAGCGCAGGCGGCGGCGCGGGGGGCGCGGGCGGACTCGGCAGCGGCGGGACGGGCGCGGGCGGCTTCGGCGGCGCGGGCACCGGTGGAGCCGGGTCCGGCGGCACCGGCGGCACCGACCCCTGCGTGACTTGCGCCCAGGCCTCCTGCGCGACCGAGCTGCAGACGTGCGCCAACTCCACGTGCCAGACGATCCTCACGTGTCTGGGCGGCTGTGGCGCGTCGGAGACGTGCGCCAACGCCTGTTACGACAACAACCCCGACGGCCAGGAGGCGTTCGACGACCTCCTGGGGTGCATGTACACCTACTGCGAGACCGAGTGCTTCTGAATCGGTGCGACCCCCGCCCGCTGCTTGACACCCCGTCGCTCGGGTTGTACGGGTTCTCTCCCCAAAGGCGCGTAGCTCAGTGGTAGAGCACTACCTTGACACGGTAGGGGTCGTTGGTTCAATCCCAATCGCGCCTACCCGAGTAATGCATCGAGCCCGACCTCCCTGTGTACAGCCCGGCTGCTGCCGCAGCTCGCTCTCACCATGCCCGTCGTGAGTTCGTGACAGCCGTGGCCGAGCGCCAACCCACGGTGCGCGACGTGCTCGCGGGCCGCGGCGAGCTTGCCGACGACGTCGTCGCCGTCGACACGGGAAGCGGCGCGATCATCGACCTCCACTCGCCTGCACCCGAAGGCGCAGCGCTGTCGCCTATCCGCCTGGGCAGCGAGGCCGCCCTCGCGGTGATCCGTCACTCGGCCGCGCACGTCATGGCGGACGCGGTGCAGCGCCTGTTCCCCGGGACCCAGGTGACGATCGGCCCCGCGATCGACAACGGCTTCTATTACGACTTCGATCGCCCGGACGGCGCATTCACGGATCGCGACCTGTTGAAGATCGAGAAGGAGATGAAGAAGATCATCTCCTCCAAGAAGCCGTTCTTCCGTGAGGAGCTGACGGCTGAGGCGGTTCGCGCGCTGTTCGAGGGCATGGGCGAGCACTACAAGTGCCAGATCATCGACTCCATCCTCGAGCGGGGTGAGGCCATCAGCGTGTACCGGCACGGGAGCCCCGGACGCCCCGAGGGAACCTGGGCGGACGTGTGTGCGGGCCCCCACGTGCCGCACACCGGCTTCATCGGCGCCGTGAAGCTGACCCACGTCGCGGGCGCGTACTGGCGCGGGGACGAGAAGAACCCGATGCTCTCGCGCATCTATGGCACCGCCTTCCCCTCCCAGGCCGAGCTGGATGAGCACCTCGAGCGCCTCGAGCAAGCCAAGCTGCGGGACCACCGCAAGCTGGGCCGAGAGCTCGAGCTGTTCATGTTCCACGACTACGCGCCGGCCATGCCCATCTTCTTGCCTCGAGGAGCGAGCATCTATCGCAGGCTGGTCGACTACATTCGAGAGCTGTACGTGGACTACGGCTATGACGAGGTCATCACGCCGCAGATCTTCGACCCCCGGCTGTTCGCGACCAGCGGGCATCTGGAGAACTACCGCGAGAACATGTACCTGCCGGTCACGGCAGACGACCTCGACGAAGCGCTCGCGCGAGCCCGGGAGCTCATGGCGCAGGGAGCGCCTCCTGACGAGGCGCTGACGCTCCCCACCCTCGCGCAGAAGCCGATGAACTGTCCGAGCCACTGCCTGATCTTCGGGCAGCGCAAGCGAAGCTATCGGGAGCTGCCCTGGCGCATGGCCGACTTTGGTCGGCTACACCGCTACGAGCGCGGCGGCGTCGTACATGGGCTCGCGCGGGTGCGTACCTTCTGCCAAGACGACGCGCACATCTTCTGCACGCCGGAGCAGATGGAGCAGGAACTCTCCAGCTTCAACTCGCTGCTGTTCGAGGTGTACCACGCTTTTCGATTCGAGGACGTGTCCGTCAAGCTCGCGCTGCGCCCCGAGAAGCGGGTGGGCAGCGACGACATGTGGGACCGCGCGGAGGCAGCCCTCGAACACGTCCTGAAGCAGAGCGGCGTGCCCTTCGAGGTGCTGCCCGGCGAGGGAGCGTTCTACGGCCCCAAGCTCGAGTTCCACGTCAAGGACGCGATCGGTCGCAGCTGGCAGCTCGGCACGATCCAAGTCGACTACGCGCTGCCCGAGCGATTCGATCTACAGTACGTGGGGCCAGACGGTCAGAGCCATCGCCCGGTGATGCTACACCGCGCGATTCTGGGCTCGATCGAGCGCTTCTTCAGCGTCTACATCGAGCACGTCGCGGGCAAGTTTCCGGTCTGGCTCGCCCCCAAACAAGCCATCGTCGTCAGCATCAGCGAGAAGCAGTACGACTACGCGCTCGACGTGCAGCGGCGCCTCGGCGCGCGTGGCCTGCGCGTGGAGTTGGATGCTGGCTCCGACAAGCTCGGAGCGAAGATCCGCAACGCCAGGAACCTTCGCTATCCCTACATCGCCGTGGTCGGGGACGACGAGATGCAGGCGGGCACGCTGAGCGTCCGCTCCAGGGACGACGGCGAGCTGGGGGCGATCCCAGTCGAGGCCTTCGCCAACAAGTTGCTCGCGGAGTCCGTTGCTCCGCGACTCGGATACGAGAACCGAACCGGCTCCTGAGCTGGGGAAAGGGTATAGAGAAACCAGCACATGGCAATGGGGCGACGCTTCAGTCGCGAGCCGCGCGGCCCGCAAATCCGAATCAATCACCGCATTCGAGTGCCCGAGGTGCGCGTCGTCGACGCGGACGGCTCGAATTTAGGCGTGCTCGACACCGGCGCCGCGCTCAAGCGCGCTGCCGAGCAAGGGCTCGACTTGGTGGAGGTCAATCCAAAAGCCTCTCCACCCGTCTGCAAGATTCTCGACTTCGGCAAGTACAAGTACGAGGAGAAGAAGAAGCAGCGGGAAGCCAAGCGCAAACAGACCGTCGTCGAGGTCAAGGAGATCAAGCTCCGCCCCAAGACAGACGATCACGATCTGAACGTCAAGATGCGCGCCGCTCGCAAGTTCATCGAGGGCGGCAACAAGGTGAAGATCACCTGCCGCTTCCGCGGCCGTGAGATCACCCACCCGCAGATCGCGCAGCGACAGCTCGCGTTCTTCATACAGAACACCGAGGACCTAGCGAACGTCGAGCAGGGGCCAGGCATGGAAGGGCGCACCATGGGCCTGCTCTTGTCACCCCGTCCGGCGGTGATGCAGCGCTTGGCTCAAGATCGCGCGCTGCGCGAGAAAGAGCGCGAGTCCGGCGCTCACTCCTCCACGTCGAACGAAGCCCCGGATGAGCCCGAGGAGGATTTCGACGACGACGACGACGACGATGACGACGACGACGCGGACGAATGAGCCTCGGCTCGTCCGGCTAGCGCGGCGGGGGGGGCAGCCCGGGGATGAGCCCGGCAAACCAGGCCCCCGCGGCGCCCGCGACGAGCACGAGCAGCAAGAGCACGGCCACCACGCCGCCCTTGCCGCCGCTCTTGGCTGAGGCGGGGGCAACCGCGCTCCCTGAGGCGGGCGGCGGATACTGCACGGGGCCACTCGGGGGCGGAGCCATCATGACCGGCGCCGAGAGCGGCGGCTGATTGACCGAGATGGGGACCGAGGGAGGCGCGACGTGCAGCGGCTCGTCGTCCTCCAGCGCCGCCAGGTTGCCGAGCTCGAACTGGCCGCTGGGCACGCGCTGGCGCTCGGGTGGTTGCGAGAGGCCCAGATCCCCGGCCCAGTCGGGCGACGGGTTGAAGCCTCCGAGGCTGAGGGGAGTGGAGCCCAAATCCGCGCTCGACCGCTCTTCCTTCTCCTGTAGCGAGGTGAACTCGAACAAGGCCTCTTCGATCAGCGAGCCGATGATGGACTTCTTCGAGACCGCGCCTTTGACGTCCGTCTGGCGAGCCTGCACGACGGGCTGCACCAGCGACGCGATGTCGAAGCTGGAGACCGGGCGGCCCACCTGAAAGAGCACCACGTTCAGATCGCGGCCGAGATCCCGCGCCGTCGAGTAGCGCTGCGCCGGATCGCGTGCCAACGAACGCTGGACCACTTGCTCGAGCTCGGGGGTGACGGCGGGGTTGAACTGCGCGAGCGGAGGAATGCGCGCTGCCTGAACCTGCCGCACGGTGTCGAGATCCGTATCTCCGATGAACAGGCGTCGACCCGCGAGCAGCTCCCACAGAATGATGCCCACGGCGAAGATGTCTGTCCGCGCGTCGATGGGCTGACCCAGCGCCGCCTCTGGAGACAGATAGCTGAACTTGCCCTTGATGATGCCAGGCTCGCTCTTCTCCAGCTGGCTGTTCGCCTTGGCCAGACCGAAGTCCACGATCTTGACCTCGCCGTGCTTCGTGATCAGCACGTTGGGCGGCGACATGTCGCGGTGGACGATGCCCTGAACGTGCCCTTTGGAGTCCTTCATCTCGTGCGCGTAGGCGAGGCCTTCGCAAATGCGCACGCAGATCAGGCACGCGATCTCCGGAGCGATGGGGCGGCCAATCCTCTTCTGGTACTCGATGACGGCCTTCAGGTCCGCGCCGTCCACGTACTCCATGACGATGAAGTAGGTGTCGTCGCCCACGCCGATGTCGAAGACCTGGACACAGTTCGAGTGGGACAGCGTCGCCGAGAGGCGCGCCTCGTCCAGGAACATCCCGATGAACTGCTTCTTCTCCGCGAGGTGCGGCAAGACGCGCTTGATCGCGACCGTCTTCTTGAAACCTTCGAGGCCCGCGCTCTCGGCACGGAAGACCTCGGCCATGCCGCCGGAGGCGATCTTCTCGATGACTCGGTACCGTTGTTGCTGCTGTGCCATGAGCGGTGCGGCGCGAAACGCGGGCACAAGCCTACATCACGGCACGGGATTCGGCGACAGCCACTTTTCCAGCGCGGCCGAGGCAGCTCAGGCGCGGGTCTCCCCGAAGCGCGCGAGCTTTCGCAGCAAGTTCAGGTGACCTTCGGCGACGGGCTCGAAGCGGCTGGCCTCGAACAGCACCGACGCCTCCACGCCGGGTTCCTCACGCACGGACAAGAGCGCGCCCATGATCTGCTCTCGCTCGGCGCCGGAGATGTTGGACGCGACCATCACGACGTCCCCGGGGATCGGGCCGATCAGCACGAGCACGCGCGCCGCCGACGCCGGGTGGCCGGCCACCATCCAGGGAGCGCTCGACAGCGCACGCCCATCCGGATCGAGGCCCACATGCGTCGCCCCGACGTCCGCTTCCCCGGTCAACACCGCACTCGCTACCGCTTCGTGACTGCCCAGGAAGGCCTCCGAGCCGAACAAGGCGTCGAGGCGGTGCCCGAGCGAGCGCAAGTGCCAGCGCGGAACGACGTAGCCAGAGGCGCTCTCCCGACTGACCCACGCCACGCGCACCCGCTCGAGGTCCTCCACGCGACGCGCCGCGCTCCGGGCGCTGGCGAACAACGCCGCGTGGTAGCCCGCGCGAGCGCCGCGTCGAACCACCGCCACCGAGCGCGCCGCGTTGCGATCCTCGAGGTCGATGGCAACGAGCGGCGGCGCCCACACGACGTGGGCCGCCCCGGCGACGACGGCGTCGCGGAGCTCGCTGTAGCCGCCGTATACATCCGCCATCACCGGCAGCCCGGTCACTCCCCCGAGCCAGCGCGCGAACCCCCGGGCAGCGCTCCGCGCTTCGGGCGAGGCCACCACGGCGAATCGGAGCGGTGTCACCCGGCGAGGGTATGACATCTTGGCTCGCTTGTGACGCGTTCGGCCGGGCGGAAACCAGGCCCCGGGGCCGGTCGCGCCGGTGGCCTCGCCCGGCGTACTTGACCCGGCGGCGGATCCCTCACATAAGCCCTGAATGTCGCACGTCGATCTGGACCACGCCGCCGACGCCCACACCGAGGACGACGAGCTCGACGCCGACGAGCCGCGCACGCCCCTGTGGCTGCCGCTGCTCGGTGGCTCACTGTTCTTGGCGGGCGCGCTCACCTTGGTGGTGATGGCGCCACCGGGTAAGACGCGCGCGGAGTTGCAGCAGGCCGCGACAGCCACCGCGCAAGCCGCGGAAGCAGCCGCCGCAGCGGAGGCGGCCGCCAATCTCCCCTCCCAGCCCATCCCGGCCGGTCGCATGCCTCAACCGGCGCCGGGCGGACAGCCCGCGCCCCAAGGCGGTTGAAACTGATGAAGGTCCGCCGGTCGGCGGACAGACAGAATGAAAGAGGCCGCGAGACGGCGGGCCCATGGCTCCGAGCGGGCGGAAGTTTTTCCGCTCGCCATCATGAGCGGAGTGTGACAGGGTTCGCGGCCTTCCCGGGGCCGTAGCTCAGCTGGGAGAGCGCATGACTGGCAGTCATGAGGTCAGGGGTTCGATCCCCCTCGGCTCCACGAATCGACGCTTCGTCGCGCCGTCGGCGCGGCGAGCTGCTCACCGCACCAGCAAGCGCGCGGCGAGGCGCATCGCGGCCAACATCCCGCGCGCCTCCGCCTGACCGCGCCAGGCTACGTCGTACGCGGTGCCGTGATCGACGCTGGTGCGCACCAGACCGAGCCCCAGGGTCACGTTCACGGCGTCGCCGAACGCGACGAGCTTCGTCGGGATGGTGGCTTGGTCGTGCATCATGGCCACCACACCCTGCACCGCGCCACTCTGGGCCCAGCGATACGCGGTCTCGGCGCCCACCGGCCCGGTGATGACGGCACGTCGGCCGAGCAGCCTGCGCGCCTGCTCGATCCCGGGGACTATCGCGGTGCGCTCCTCCGTCCCGAGCAGCTCGCCCTCGCCCGCGTGGGGGTTGAGGGAGGTGACCGCGATGCGCGGCCGTCGTTCGCCGAGGCGCCGGGAGAAGTGCGCGAGCTCGACGGTGGCGTGCTTCACCCCCGCGGCGGAGAGCGCCCGCGGAACCCGGGAGACGGGCAGGTGCGTCGTCACCAGCGACGTCGCGAAGCGCGGCGTGTGAAAGCACATCACGCTGTGGCTCGCCCCGACTCGACGCTGCAGGTGTTCGGTGTGGCCGAGAAAACCCGCCGCGCCTCGCGCGCCGGAGCTCGCGACCGCGTGCTTGCTCACGGGACCGGTCACGAGCGCGCGCTCGGTCGGGAGCATCCTCACCAGCGCGAGCGCCGCATCGATCCACGCGAGCTGCGCGCGCCCGGCGCGCTTCGACGGGCGCCCTGGGCGAAAGTCCGCGCGCACGAGCTTGGGTCCCGGATCGTACACGGCGATGCGCCCGCGGGGCGGCGCCTTGCCGTCGAACACGACGAATCGCTCCGCCGACACCTCGCGCAGCCGCGCGGCCGCTCGGATGACGCCCGAGTCTCCCACCAAGACGATGGCGTGACGGCTCGCGCGGGCGGCTGCAGCGACGCTCACCTCGGGACCGACACCGGCTGGACAGCCAACGCTCACGACCAACATGGCCTCAGTCCTCCACGGCTCGCAGCTTGTAGCCGCTGCCGCGCAGCGTCTCGAGCGGGAGCGAGTCCCCGAGCTTGGCGCGCAGCCGCCGAACATGGATGTCCACCGTGCGCGCGCCTCCTTCGTAGCGATTGCCCCAGACATTCGCGAGCAGGTGCTCTCGCGTGAGCACGCGTCCGCGACGCTCGCAGAAGTAGACCAAGAGGGCGAGCTCCTTGGCGGTGAGGACCACGGGCTTGCCGTCGACGGTGACCTCGTGCGCTGCCCGGTCGACCACGATGCTGCCGACCTTGTGCCGCTCTTCGCTGGAGAACTCGCTCTTCTGCCACTCCAGGGCGCGAATGCGCGCGTACAGCTCGGCGGGCACGTAGGGGAAGAGCACGAAGTCATCGAAGCCTCCCGAGGGCTCGAGGCGCCCGAGCTGAGCGACGGTGACCGCCATCAGCGCCGAGACACCGTCGAGCTCCCGCTCCTTGCGCAGCGCCCGCAGCACGGCCACGCCGAGGTCCGGTCGATCCAACGCCTCGATGACCAGCGCGCGCAAGCGGCCGTCCGTCCGCAGCAGCAGACCGGGATCGTCCCACAGGTCGAGGGTGATCACTTCGGCGCCGAGCTGTCGAA
Organism: Polyangiaceae bacterium; assembly: GCA_019637295.1. Classification (GTDB taxonomy): domain Bacteria; phylum Myxococcota_A; class Polyangia; order Polyangiales; family Polyangiaceae; genus JACKEA01. The sequence goes on along the minus strand of JAHBVX010000001.1, from coordinate 516,618 downwards.
GCACCGCAGCCGCGCCGTCCTCCCGTTCGAGCAAGGACGCGTGCCCGATCACCGCCACGAACGTGCGCGTTCGTGCGGCCCCCGGCTCATCCGATCTGGGTGCCACCTACGGTGATCTTCGAGATCTTGATGGTGGGACAGCCGACCCCCACGGGCACGCTCTGCCCATCCTTGCCGCAGGTCCAGATCCCGTCGGAGATCTCGACGTCGCTGCCGAGCATGCTCACGTCGGCCAGGGTCTCGGGCCCGTTGCCGATCAGGTTCACGCCCTTGAGCGGTGCGGTGATCTTGCCATCTTCCACCAGGTAGCTCTCGGTCAGGTTGAACACGAAGTCCCCGTTGGCGATGTCGACCTGCCCGCCGCCAAAGGTCTTGGCGTACACACCCCGCTTGACGCTAGCGAGGATCTCCTCCGGATCGTGGGGCCCGGCCAGCAGCACCGTATTCGTCATGCGCGGCATGGGAGCGCATTGGAAGCTCTGGCGGCGACCACTGCCCCCGCGCGGGAGCTTGAAGTGGCGAGCCGACAGCCGGTCTTGCATGTAGCCGCGCAAGATCCCCTTCTCGATCAGCACGTTCGTCTCGGGCTCGACACCTTCGTCGTCCACGTTGATCGAGCCACGGCTCTGCAAGAACGTCGGATCGTCCACGACCGTGCACAGCTCGCTCGCCACGGGCTTGCCGACTCGCCCCGTGTAGTTGCTGGTCCCCTTCCGGTTGAAGTCCGCCTCGAGTCCGTGCCCAACCGCTTCGTGCAGCAGTATGCCGCTGTCCCCCGGTGCCAGCACCACCTCCAGCTGACCCGCCGGGGCCGGCCGCGCGTCGAGCAGTGTCAGCGCCTGCCGCGCGGCGCGCTCGGCGTGCCACTCGGGAGACTTGTCGGCGAAGTACTGCAGCGTCATGCGACCGCCGCCGCCGCTGCGTCCCGACTCGCGCCGGCCCGCCTGTTCCGCGATGGCCCCAACACCGAAACGGATCAGTGGCTGCACGTCCCGGCACAAGGCGCCGTCGCTCGTGGCCACCAGGATCTCGCGGATCTCCTCCACGAAGCTCGCGTCCGCCTTGCGGATGCGCGAGTCGAGGGCCAGAGCCGCGCGGCTCGCGCGCTCGAGCAGCGCACGCTTGTCGAGACCGGCCACGTCCAGACTGGCCTGGGCCAACTCGTAGCGACTGGGCAGGACTCGCGGCTCGAGTCGCGCGGCAGGCGCACCCGGCGAGCCCGTGGCGATACGCGCGGCCGTCTCCGCGGCGCGCTTCATCGAGTCCCAGGTGAGGTCCTCGACGTAGGCGTAACCGGTGGCGTCACCGCGCTGGACGCGAACGCCGAGGCCGAGGCTCACCCCCCGCGAGGCGCTGCGCGTGATGCCCTCCTCGAACACCATGGCACCGCTTGCGCGGTATTCGAAGAACAGATCGGCATAGTCGCCCCCTTTGGATAGCGCGATCTCGAGCAGCTTGCGGCAGATCTCGGCATCGATTTCCTGGGAGCCGCCGGGCGCGAACGGCGCGCGGTACTTGGCGCTCGAGGTCGTCATGGGGCGATCACCATGCAGCCGCGCCCTGGCGTGCGCAAGCGTCGCCTCCCGTCACGATTCGGGCTCCCGCCCTGGGACCGCAGGGACTATCCTCCTTCTCCGATGCTGACCAGCGTGCTGCTTTGGGTCCACGTCATGGGGAATCTGCTGTGGATCGGCTCGATCACGGCCGTAGCCGTCGCCCTCGGCAGCGAACCCAGCGGTCGCTCCGCCCTGGCGATCTATCGCCGGCTCGCCAACCCAGGGTTCATCGCGTCCTTCTTGGGTGGCGTGGCCTTGCTGGCCTCGAACCCGAAGCTCTACTTCGTGCAGACCCACTGGATGCACGCCAAGCTCCCCATCGCCCTGGCTGTCATCGCGCTGCATCACATGGTTGGAGCGCACGCCAAGCGCGTGGCCGCAGGTGACCGCGAGGGCCCGGGTCGTACCGCCGTGCTCGGCGCCGTACTGGCGGCCTGCGCGGCGGTGGCCGCTTTCCTGGGCGTCGCGAAGCCATTCTGAGCGACGTGGGCGGCCGGCCGAGCGCTGTCGACGGCGCGCCCATCGCCGGGAAGATGGCGCGCTAAACCTTTGAAAATAGCCGCATTCCTTGACGATACCGCCACCCGTCGCGTAGGGTTTGTGGCTCCTCTAGGCGCCACTACCGGGCTCGTCTCGGCAAGAGCGCAACGACGCCGTGTCCACTGAACGCGAGAAAATTCTCCTGTCGGCCCAGAAGTGGATCGACAAGAAGCGTTACGACCGAGCGGTCGAGGACTATCAGAAGGTCGTCGCGCTAGACCCCAACGACGCGCGCACCCTGCTCAAGATCGGGGATCTGCAGGCGCGAATGCAGGCCTACCCGGAGGCGATCGCGACCTACGACCGGGTGGGCGCCTACTACGCGGGCCAGGGCTTCGCGCTCAAGGCCATCGCCGTCTACAAGCAGATCCGAGAGCTGATCCGCAAACATGCGCCCGAGCTGGCGCCTCGCTACGAGCACATCGTCCCGCGCTTGGCGGAGATTTACACCCAGCTTGGGCTGACGAGCGACGCGCTGCAGGCCTACGACGAAGTCGCCACCACCTATCAGCGTGGAGGGCAAGACCAGGCCGCCATCGACGTCTTTCGCCGCATGGTGGCCTTGGACTCGACCAACCCGCTGCCGCACCTGCGGCTCGCGGAGGCCTGTTGCCGCGTGCAGGCGGTGGGGGACGCCATCGATGCCTTCTGGACGGCGGCAGAGCTGCTGCTGAAGCTCGGGCGGCGTGACGACGCGCTCAAGGTCATCGAGCGGATTCTGCACTTCAAGACCGAGCCCAAGTACGCACGAGCGGCGGCGGAGCTATACCTGGCCCGCGGCGAGCACGAGGACGGCATGCAGGCCCTCGCGCGGCTTCAGATCTGCTTTCAAGCGGACCCAAAGGACATCGACACCCTGGGACTGCTCGCCCAAGCCTTCACCGTGATCGGGCAGCCGGACAAGTCCCTCGAGGTGTACAAGGAGATGGCCGGCATCGCACGGGACTCCGGCAAGCAAGAGCTATTTGCGCAGCTCGTGCAGCACCTCGTGGCGCTCGCCCCGAACGACGAGCGGGTGCGCGTGCTCGCGGCCGGCTCCGTGCCGCCCCCGGCCAAAGAGCCGTCAACCGTGCACGTGGCGGACGACGACGTCGAGCTCTTCGAGGAAGAAGAAGAGGTGGAGGTCGCCGAGCCCGATTCGCATCCGTTCGCGCTCAATCGCCCGAGCTACCCAGAGCTGCGCGCGCAAAGGCCAAGCTCACCCGACGTCGTCGCGGTCTCCTCCGACGTGACCGTCGCGGAAGAGTTCGGCGCCGATGCGCGCCCGAGCTCCTTCGAACTGCAGGAGCACGGCAAGAAGGCCGTCGTCGATGCGGAAGCGTTCCGTCGCCTGCGCTTGTACTCGAAGTCGGTGGAGGTGCTGCACATCGCGCTGGAGGTGGACCCACGCTCGATCGAGGTGCGCGAGAAGCTGCGTGACATCTACATCGAGAGCGGCGACCGCGACAACGCGATCGGCGAGAGCGTGACGCTCGCGTCGCTTTACTTCGACGACAACGACTTCGAGCGCGGCGAGGCGCTCTTGTACGAAGTGTTGGAGGCCGAGCCCGAGCATCCAGCCGCGCTGGAGATGCTGGCGCAGTTGTCGGGTGATGCCACCGAAGCGGGCTTGGCGTTCGCGCCCGACCACCACGCGAGCGGCGGCTACGGTCACGCAGCCGACTGGGGTCACGGCCAGCCAGGCTACGGAGGCGCAGCGAACTACGGCGAAGGCTTCGGCCCGGAGTACTCGACCGAGACCTACTCGGACGCGGGCTACTCGCCCGAGAACGCGTACGAGGCGGACCCCTACGGCGCCGGGGCCTACGACCCCAACGCGCCGCTGCCCTCCTACGATCTCGAGGGTGTGGGCGCGTCGAGCGCCCTCGGCAGCACCGAACCCTTCGCAGAGGAGAGCTACCCCGCCGCGCCGACCGACGATCCCTACCGGGACGCGGCACCCGACGAGCCGTTCTCGGAGCACCCGCTGCCGTCGTTCCCGCTGGGCATCGACTACGCCTCCGCGCCCGAGCACGAGCCCGTCACAGAGGCGACAGCGGACGGCATCGAAGAAGCGCTCGAGGAAGCGGAGTTCTTCGTGGCGCGCGGTCTGTACGAAGACGCCCGCGCAATCGTCACCGACCAGCTCGCGCGCAACCCGGGCCACCCGCTCCTGGTCGAGCGCCTGCGGGAGGTCGACGGCATCCTGGCGGCACAAGGCGAGAGTCGTACGATCGATCGTACTCGGCTCGAACCTGTGGACGAGCCGGAGGATGATCGCGCCTTCGACATCGCAGCGTCCCTGCAGGCGCTGGATCAGCTGGAGTCACCCGCCGCGCCCGCACAGGACATCGACGTCGATCGGGTGTTCGAGAAGTTCAAGGCCGGTGTCCGTGCCCAGGTCTCCGAGGCAGACAGCGCGACGCACTACGACCTGGGCGTAGCCTACAAGGAGATGGGGCTCACCGCCGACGCCGCGAACGAGTTCGAGCTCGCCGCGAAGGACCCAGCGCGCGAGTGCATGTGCTACGCGATGATTGGGATGATTCGCCTCGAGCAGGGCGAACTCGAGCAGTCCGCTCGCGCGTACGTTCGTGCGCTGGAGGCCCCCGTCAAGACGGTGGATCAGGAAATGGCGCTCTACTATGATCTGGGCAACGTCTACGAGATGAAGGGCGCCAACCAGGAGGCGCTCTACTACTTCGAGAAGGTCGCGCGTCGAGATCCAGGGTACCGCCACGTCCGAGATCGCATCGCGGCGCTCTCTCCCGGGCGCCCGGTGCAGAAGGCCACCCCGCGGGCAGCCAACGGCGAAGAAGAGTTCGACTCGGTCTTCGAGGATCTGTTCGACAGCAAGTGACGCTCAGCGGTCCAGAGACGGCAGGCGCCGCTCCATGAACGCACACAGCTCCCCGACCCATGGGTCGTGACCCCACTGCTGGCGCACGCTCACCAGGGCCTGGCTGCGCGGCACGGAGCCGAGGAACAGACCCTTGAACGCCGCACGGAGCGCGACCTGCGATGGAGCGGGGACGCCCAGCCGGCCGAGCCCCACCGAGTTCAAGCTGCGCACTCGGGCGCGGTCACCTTGAGCGATGACGAAAGGGGGAACGTCGGTTTCCACGCGGGCGCCTCCGGCGATGAAGGCGCCGCGCCCGAGCCGCACGAAGGGCGCGACCGCGACGTGACCCCCGCACACCACGTTGTCCTCCACCACGACGTGTCCGCCGAGGGTGGCCAGGTTGGTGAGAACCACGGAGCTTCCCACCTGGCAGTCGTGCGCCACGTGCGCGCCCACGAGCAGCCAGTTGTCGCTGCCTATTCGGGTCACACCATCCCCCTTCTCGGTTCCGCGATGAGCGGTGGCCTGCTCTCGGAAGACGTTGCGATCGCCGATCTCCAGCCGCGTCTCCGCGCCGGAGTGCGACTTGTCCTGCGGGTCGGCGCCGAGCACGGCGAAGGGATGGATGCGGTTGTCGCGCCCCAGGGTCAGGGGGCCGAAGAGCGCGACGTGGCCCAAGAGGACCGTCCCACCTTGGACGTGAACGCCGGGACCCACCTGACAGAACGGACCTATCTCGACGTCGTCGTCGAGCCAGGCCTCCCGAGCGACGACGCTCGAGGGGTGCACGCGAGCGGTCACTATCCCTCCCGGTCCACGATCGACGCGAGCAGCTCACCTTGCGCACACAGCGTGCCACCAACCGTCGCTTCGCCACGGAACTTCCACACGTTCGTGCGGTGGTGAACGACCTGTACGAACAGGTCGAGTCGATCTCCCGGCGTCACCGTGTGCCGGAACTTCGCCTTGTCGATGCCCAGGAAGAACATCAGGCTCGTGCTCGGGTCCACCGGGTCCGACGCGTACGTCAAGATCCCTCCGATCTGCGCCAGCGCTTCGATGATCAGCACGCCCGGCATGATGGGCCGCCCCGGAAAGTGGCCGCACACCCAAGGTTCGTTGTAGCTGACCATCTTGACGCCACGGATGCTCTGGTTGGGCACGATGTCGGTCACCCGATCGACGAGCACGAACGGATAGCGGTGCGGGAGGATCTCCAGAATCTTCTGAATGTCGAGTTCCACGAGCTTCTTCTCAGTCATCGACGTCTTCCGCGGTTCGCCCGAAGCTCGGCCATGGCTCTGAGCCACGGCACCCGGGCCATGGCCGGGAACCCTGCCACGATGGCGCCGGGCGGTACATCCCCGATGACGCCCGACTTGGCGAGGACGCGAGCGCCGTCGCCGACGCGAACATGGTCCTTGAATCCGGCCTGACCTCCGACCAGCACTCCGCGCCCGAGCACCACTGAGCCAGCAAAGCCGACCTGCGCGGCGATCAAGCAATCGGGGCCGATGCGGACGTTGTGGCCGACGTGGACGTGCGCATCGAGCTTCACGCCACGCTGCAGCAACGTCGGAGCGAGAGTCCCGGAGTCCACGGTGCAGAGCGGTCCCACCTCCACGTCGTCCTCCAGCACAACCCCGCCCGGCTGCGGCATGCGCTCGCGTTGCCCGTCGGGTCCCTCCACCCAGCCGAACCCGGGTCGTCCAATCACCGCGCCCGCGCCGATGCGAACCCGAGCGCCGAGCGTGACGCCAGCGTAGATCACCGCCCCCGCCTCGATGCGAGCGTCCTCGCCCACTCCCACCCCCGGCTCGACGACCGCCGTCGCCGCCACCCGGGCGCTCGGGTGTACGCGGCCCGCTGCCGCGGGCGCCGCGCCGGCCAGCAGCCGCGCCAGCGCCCAAGCCGCGTGTCCGTGGCTGAGGCGACGACCTGTGGGCAACCGCCCGGCCAGTTCGGGAGTACACAGCCAGACGGACGCAGCCGAGATCTCGCCAGGCGCGTAGCGCGCCCGCAGCAGCACCTGCAACGTGTTCGGCGCGTCGCAGGGCCCCGGCTCGGCGACGCGCTCGACGACCGAGTCGCCGGCACCCTCGTCCAGCTCACCGCCGAGACACTCCGCCCACCAGCCGAGGCTTTGTGCGCGCTCGAGTCGAACGCTCATGAAGCGCCCCGCGCCGCGTCAGGGCTTGGCGGCCGGCGCCTTGGGTGCGGGCGCACCCTTGGGCGCGGGTCCGGGCGCCTTGGGGTCTGCGCCTCCGCCCTGATTGTACAGCGTGATGATGCGGTCGGTGAGGTCGAGATCACTTCGAACGTACGGCACTGCCTGCTTGTCCACGACGAGGTCGTAGCCCTCCGTCGTAGCCATGCGACGTATCACGCCCATGACTTTGGTGAACACCGGCTGCGTCAGCTCGTTCTGCTTCTTCTGCAGCTCCTTGTTGTAGTCGACGAACACCGTCTGGAGCTGCATCATCTCGCGCTGCCACTTCTCTACGCGCTTGGACAGAGCGTTCTTGCTCAGCACGTCGCGCTGCTTCTCGATGTCCTCGCGCTCCTTCTGCAGCTCCTCTTGCTTCTTGTCCAACTCACGCTGACGCTTGTCGAACAGCTTCTTCAGCGTCGCCTGGGCGCGCAGTCCGTCCTCGGTCTCCATGATGGCGCGTTGCGTATCGACCACGGCGATCTTGCCCTCCGCCGCGGCCGAAGCCGAAACCAAGGTCACCGAAGTCAGGGCCGCCGCGAGCAGCGCCCGGGCAGAGAAGCGGGTCGTCATGGCGCGGGCATAGTCAGCGGGCGGGCTTTGGTCAAGCTACGCCTCAAATCAGCACGAAGTCGTCGGCTTCCGTGGCCTCTTGGGCCACGATCGTCGTCGTCTCTTCGTCCCGCTTGACCGCCAGCTCGTACAGTTGCGCCAAGATGGCCGGGTGCTGGCGGATCAGCTCCTGAAAGTGATCCCGCGGCAGATGCAAGGTCACCGTGGGGCAGGCGGCGACGACGTTGGCGGTCGAGGGGCGTCGCAACACCAGCGCCACCTCGCCAACGACCTCCCCGACGCCCAAGCGCGCGATGAGCGTGGTGTCGTCCCCTTCGTCGTGCACGACCTCCACCTCACCCGACGCAATCAGGTGCAGCCCCTCCGACTCGCGCCCTTGCACGATCAGCGGCTCACCCTGCTCGAATGTCCGCGTCGTGAAGCGCTCGACCAGGATGGGGCGCTCGTCGGGCCGCACGGCTCGCAGGATCGAGCTGGTGCGCACGAGGTTCTCCACCATCCGACGGCGACAGTGCTCCGCGAACAGCTCGCCTACCCGCGGCTGGCTCTCGGCCACCTTGTCGAGCGCGTCCTTGCGCGCCACGAGGATGACGCTCGGCCGCCGTGCAATCACGCTGGCAGCACGCGGTGAGCGGCTGAGCAGCGCCATCTCCCCGAACAACGTCCCACTGCCGAGGACGGCGAGCTGCACCGTCCGCTCGCCGTCCTCGTCGAGAGCCCGGCGCACCTCGAGCTGGCCGCGAGCGAGCATGTAGGCCTCGGCTCCGCTCGTGCCCTGCTCGATCACGACCGCGCCCGCGGGTACGGTGGAGACCTCGAAGATGCCCACGAGCGCGCGCAGTTGGGGCTCGGTCAGCGAGGAGAACAGGGGATGGGCCGCGAACTTCGGATCCACGTCGCGCTCGATCTGGTCGGTCTCGAACCGTCGTTTGGCCGCCCGCAGTAGCTCCTCGACCTTGGCGAGCAACGCCGCGCCCGCCAACTTCGACGGCAGCGGCTCGAACTCGTCGTGAGCACCGAGCTCGGGCGGAGTCGCGCCATGGTGCAGCAGCCGAGGCGACGTGCTGGCAAAGGCGGCTGCGATCGCGTCGAGCTGCGCCGACGGGTCGTCACCGAGGGCCTTCGCTTCACAACACGCCGCCACGGCCAGCGGCAGATTCCCCGCATCGATCGCCCGGCCGACGCAGACGCGTAGCGCGTCCATCGACGCTTCGGGTCGACCCAGCGCGGCCAGGGCGCGGGCCGAGAGCAACAACGCCGGGGGAGAGCCAGGGTCACTCTGGAGCAGCGCGCCACCATGACGCAACGCGGCCTCGTGCTGACCCGCTGCGGAGAGCGCCATGGCGTGGTCGAGGGGGCTGTCGGCGGCGGGGGCGGGCGCAGGCATCTGAGCGAGCAGGGTAGTTCAGCCCCGCGCGCAGGGCTAGACCGACGGCAGGCGGGTTCAGTCCCCGTCGTCGCCCGAGCGACGGGAGCCATCTGCCGGGCGCGAGAGCGCCTCGGACATCGCCTGCGCCGTGGCCGCCACGATCGGCACGACGCTCGCGTAGTCCATGCGCGTGGGGCCGATGATGCCGACGGCGCCGCTCGGGCTTCCACCCTCCTTGTACGAGGCAGCCACGACGCTGACGGGGAAACCGGGCACATCGCCGCTCGCCTCCTCGCCCAAGAACACCTGGACGCGATCCGTACACAGCGTCCGGTCGAGCAGCATCACCAAACGCTCGCGCTCCTCGAGGGCGCGCACGAGCTCGCGCATGTTCTGAGCACTCGCGAACTCGGAGCGCTCGAGCAGCCGCGACTGTCCCTCGATCACCACGTCCAGCGCACGATCCCCGTGCGCGATGGCCGAACTGACCAACGAGAGCCCGAGCTTGCGCAGCTCGGCGAGCTCATCCCGACTCTCCGCGAGGGCCTCGGCGAAGTGCTCGCGCAACGCCGATAGGGTGCGCCCCTCGACGGACTCCTCGAGCATCGAGTGGAGGGACTGCAGTTGTACGTCGGACAGCTCCGCATCCACGCTGATGAAGCGGTTCTCCACCGTTCCGTCCGAGAGCACGATGACGCTCAGCAGTTCCCCAGGACGAGTGGGGATGAAGCGCACCTTCAGTATGGTGCGCGACTCGATGCGTGGCCGCACCAACACGGCGGCCGTGCCGGTCAGATCCGCGAGCAGTCGACCGGTCTCGCGCACGATGTCGGATCCGGGCGTGAGGTCCTGAAACCACTCGGCGATGCGCGACCGCTCCTCGTCGGACAGCTTCCGGATCTGCATCAACGCGTCGATGAAGAGGCGGAACGCCTTCTCCGTGGGGACTCGACCGGCGGAGGTGTGCGGCTGCACCAGGAAGCCGAGGTCCTCGAGATCCGCCAGGACGTTGCGGATCGTCGCCGCGGACAGCTCGAAGCCGTACTTCTTGGTCAAGGTGCGGCTGCCCACCGGCTCGCCGGTCGCGATGAACTCGCTGACCACCGAGTAGAGGACCGCCCGAGCGCGCCTCGAGAGCTGCAGATCGGCGGACACGCAGGGAATTCTTCCACCCTGGGGCCCGGGGTCAACGCCCCCCCGCTGTCCGGGGCAGGTCCCGCGGGCGGCTTCTGCTGATAGTGCGTCCAGCCCAGGGACCACCTTTGGGCCTCGTGCGACAGCGAAATCCTTGACTCTTTTCGTCCGGGGCCGCCATGATCCCCCGCAGTTTTCAGGAAAGGCGTCGGAGGAACTTTGACCACCACTCTGCTGGCCGTGGATGACAGCAAGACGATGCGGAAGGTGCTCGAGATCACCTTCTCCGGGGACGACTACAAGGTGGTTCTCGCGGACAGCCCCCAGTCGGCGCTGGAGCTACTGCGCGCGGAGCGGCCGGCCGTAGCCCTGGTCGATGCCTCGCTCAAGGGCGAGAGCGGCTACGACTTGTGCCAAGCCATCAAGCGGGAGGCGCCCGGGGTCGGCGTCATCATCCTGTCGAGCAAACACCAGCCGTACGACAAGGGTCGTGGAGCGAACGTGGGCGCCGACGACTTCATGGACAAGCCCTTCGACACGCAGCAGCTGATCGACAAGACCGCTGCGGTCGCGCGCAAGGCCGCCGAGGGGCCCGTCGCCGTGGGCGCACCGCCGGCAGCACAGTCACCCTACCGCGCCCCCGCGCCGATGGCGGCGCCCGCGCCGATGGCAGCGCCCGCGCCGCAGGCGGCGCCGCTCCCTGCGCCCGCGGCGTCTCGTTCGCCGACCCTCGCGTTCGGCGCACCCGCGGCTGCGCCGCCGCCCAAGCCCGCCCCGGCGCCCGCGCCAGTCGCCCAACGCCCGGTCGTTGCCCCCGCGCCCTCGCCCCCCCCGCCGATCGCGGCCGCGCCGCCCCCCAAGCCTGCCCCGGCACCCGCACCCGCCGTCGCGGCGGCGACGAGCGGCAACGGACAGTTCGCCGAGCAGCTCGCGGGGCTCGGGCTCACCTCGGATCAGGTGGCGGGCGTGCTCGCGTTGTCGCGCGAGGTCGTCGAGCAGGTCGTGTGGGAGGTCGTCCCGCAGCTGGCCGAGACGATCATCAAAGAAGAGCTCAAGCGCCTGACCTCCGAGTAGCTCACACGCCGTCGAAGTCGAGCGACGCAAGCAGTTTCTTCCGGCGCTTGTCCACCTGAGCCTGCAAGATGGCGACGGCGGCCGCGCGCTGATCGTTCAGCCGCAGCCCGGCCTTCTTCATCTTCGGATCGCTCATCAGCGCGTGCGTGATGAACGGCAGCACGCTGGTCACGTCCGCGCGGCAGTACACGCTGCCGGTCTGCACGCTCTCCGCACTGGTCTTGCCCCAGGTGTGACCCTCCGCGGCGGTCGCCGGTGAGAGCGCGCCGTTGTCCGCGACGTCCACGCAGATCTGCACGTCGATGTCGAAGCCACGCGTCGGGATGTCGAAGATCTGTCCGAGCAGCGGCTCCCCTTGCAGCGTGTAGTTCTTGGGCACGCCGCCTCCGAGCATCCACACCGCGAGCCGCTTCCCGAGCTTCTGCTGACAGTAGTGCTGAAGTGCGCTCATCTCGAACACATCCGCGATGGGGTCGATCTCGCAGCGGAACTCGTCGCCTAGCAGCGCCTTGAGCTTGACGACGTTCAAGAAGATCGAGCCGTCCTGTACCGCGCCGACATAGATCGGCACCTTGTGACGATAGGCGGTGGACAGCAGCGACGGCTCCTTCACACCGAGCGCCTTCTCGAGCTGTGCCATCTCCTTGCCGAGCAGACGATGAAACTCGGCCGTGGTCATGCGCTTCTGAAAGTCCGGCTTGCGGATCATGGCCGAGAACACGCGGTCGCAGTCGAGGAGCGCCTGCTCGGGGAAGGCAAGATCGTAGATGCGAATGCAGCGTGCCTTGCGCAGCGCGAGGTCGCCGGACGCGGGATCGATCTCGTGGACCGCGTGACCGATCACGCGATGCGCGTCGTGATACAGGTTCGCTCCGGTGGTCGTGATCAGGTCGACGAGCCCGCGCTCGATGAGCGGGATTAGACAGGAGCCGTGGATGCCGGCGGGCGTCATGGCGCCGCTCAGGGTGAGTACGGTCGCGCACTTCTGTTCGACCGTGGCGCGCATGAGCTGGTAGGCCTCGCGCACCTGCCGTCCGGCGAAGGCAGGGAACTTGTCGCGCAGGAGCTCGCGCGTCGGCTCTTTGCCCGTGATCTTGGTCGGCCGCACCTGGGGAGCGCGGGTGACCCGCTGACCGAGAGATTTGTCCATCGCCCGCGCTTCTAACATTTCCCGACGCGGACGCGGTCCCTCAGCGCTCTGGAGCGTGTACCCTGAGCAGGCTCTCTTCCGCCGGCACCCCGAGCCGGAGCGGAAAGCCATAGTGGCCGGTGCCGCGGTGCACGTAGAGGCGGTTGGTCCCGCTCGCCCAGAAGCCGTGATCCGGCGCGTTCATGAGCACTCGCAACAGCGTGTGCGGCAGGCCCAAGCTCACCAGGCCCACCTGACCGCCGTGGGTGTGCCCCGAGAGCACGAGATCCGCCTCGCCGTCGGCTAGCTCACGAAATGCCGCAGGATTGTGCAGCAAGACCACCCGCAGCGCGCCCGGTTCCCGGGGGTGGCGCGCGCACACCGCCGCCATGCGCGCCTTGCGCTCGCGCCAGTGGAAGTCCATGCCGATGATCTGGACGGCCCCAGCGCGCGTCTGTGCCTGCGCCGCGTCGTCGATCAAGAGCGTCACTCCGGCGGACTCGAGCGCCGAGCGGACCGTGTCCGGCGCCTCGTGGTCGTGGTTGCCAAAGCACGCGAAGGTCTTGCCCTCGAGCGCGCGCAGCGGAGCGAGGGCCCGCCCGAGCAGGCCCGGATCGGACTGCGACTCCATGGTGAGGAAGTCCCCCGTGAGCACGACGAGATCCGGCTCTCGCTCCACAGCGCGGCGACAGATCCGCTCCAGGCGCTCGACGGACATGAAGGGACCGAGGTGCGGGTCGGTGAGCTGGATGATGCGCAGCGGGCGCTCGCTTGCGCCGCCGCCGCTCGGGTGCCGCCGAACGCCCGGCACCACGTGACCGTCGGCCACCACCACGTCTACCTCTTCCTCGCGACTCACCAGGGACTGTAGGACACCGACGAGCGCGAGGAGATACGGCACGAAGAAGCCGTAGGGTGGGAGCCCCAGGGCAGCTGCGATGGCCCAAGGCAGACCGAGCAACGTCCCCGCGGCGAAGAAGGCCTGCGGCACGCTGACCAGCGCGCGGTAGAGCGACGGGAAGAGCCGCGGCCGAATCAACGCGAACGAATGGATGAACACCGTCGCGTGCAAGTAGACGACCAGCGGCCACAGCGGCGTGCTCCTCCACGCTGCTGCCAGCCCCAGGAAGATCAGCGAGTAGACGCCCAGCAGCACGGCCCGGAAGATCGCGTAGCTCTTGCTGCGCAGCAGGCCAGCCGCGGCGACGACCGCTGCCCAGGCCAGCACCGTTCCCCAGGCAACTTGGCTCACCCGAGCGCATATGTGGCCGTCGGGCACGCGACGCAAGGCGTCGAGAGCCCTGGGGAATGCCGTCCACGGTTGCCGCCGCGGCGCAGGTGGGTCATCGCTTTGTCACCCGATCGCGGGCGCCGCTCGGGTAGAAGGACTGCCATGGCCCAGCTCAGCAATTCGTCTCTTCGACGGCTCTCGTCTCGCCTACTGTCCGTTGCCGCGGTGCTCGCGGCGGTGCTGCCGACTGGCTGTTCGGGCGCCGACGAGTCGGATCCGCTCGGGACGCTCTCGCAGGAGCTCAGCCCGGACTTGGTGATCGCCGAGGTGTACGGCGGCGGCGGCAACACCAACGCGCCGTTTACCAATGACTTCGTGGTGATCTTCAACCGTGGCAGCGCTGCAGCGTCGCTCGCGGGCCTGTCGCTGCAGTACGCGGCGAACACCAGCGCGTTCAACTCCGGCAGCAACGTGTTCGCCCTGCCGACGGCGACCATCGATCCCGGGAAGTATTTCCTGGTACAGCTCGCCGCTGGCGCGGGGAGCCCCGGCGCGTTGCCGACGCCGGACGCCACCGGAAACCTCGGTCTGGGCGCGACGGCTGGGAAGATCGCCCTCGTCTCCACGCCGCTGAACGGCTGCGGCACGACGGCCAACCAGTGCGCGACCACGGACATCGTCGATCTGGTCGGTTACGGGTCGACCGCGCAGCAGTTCGAGGGCTCGGGGCCGACCGCGGCGCCCTCCAATGCAACCTCCGCCAAGCGCAAGAACGGCGGCTGCGTGGAGACTGACGACAACGCCGCGGACTTCGAGGTGGGCGCGCCCACTCCGCGCAACTCCAGCACCGCCGCGTTCGATTGCAGCGCGGTGCCGGACGCCGGCAGCGGCGGAGCTGGCGGAGCTGGCGGAGCCGGCGGTGGGACCGGCGGGACCGGCGGCGGAATTGGCGGAGTTGGCGGAACCGGCGGGACTGGCGGCGGAACTGGCGGAACTGGTGGCGGGGGCGGCACGCCGCCCACTGGCATCACCATCGCGGAGATCTACGCCGGCTCCGGGAACAACTCGCCGGTGGCGAGCGACTACGTCGTGCTCTTCAACCGCAGCACGTCCGCCGTCTCGCTCGGCGGGCTCTTCCTGCAGTATGGCACCGCCGAGGGGAACTTCACCGGCGCGGCGACGACCTCGACCGCCCTGACCAACACCTCCCTCGCGCCGGGTCAGTATTACCTCGTGGGGCTCGGAGCAGGCACGGGCGCGACGGGCACGCCGCTGCCAACCCCGGACGCCGCCAACACGACGAACCTGTCGCTCAACGCCGGCAAGCTGATGCTGGTGCATGGCGCGGTGCTCTCGGGCTGCGGCGCGGCAGGCACGCCCTGCACGAGCAGCAGCATCGTCGACTTCGTCGGCTTCGGCGCCACGGCCAGTCAGTTCGAGGGGAGCGGGCGCGCACCGTCGCCCGGCATCCCGACCGCGCTCCTGCGCGCGGGCGGCGGCTGCATCGACACCGACGACAACCAGGCCGACTTCAGCACGGGCACCCCTTCGCCCAAGAACACCTCGAGCCCGTTCAACGACTGCAGCACCGTGGGCACCGGCGGCACCGGCGGTGGCTCCGGCGGAACGCCGAGCGGCGGCTCGGGCGGAGCAGGTGTCGGCGGCAGCGCCGGCGCCGGGACCGGCGGCGCTGGGACGGGCGGCGGCGCCGCCACGGGCGGCTCCGGCGGGACCCCGGGCTCGGGTGGCGCCACCGGCGGCGTCGGCAACTTCGGCGGCCTGAACCAGGGCGGCGGCAGCTCGAGCTCGAGCGACGACGGCGGCTGTGGTTGCGCGGTTCCCGGCGGCGAGCGCGATCGGCCCGGCGCCTGGCTCCTCGGACTGCTCGGCCTCGGGCTGATCGCGGCCCGACGCGGCGCCCGTCGCCACCTCGGCTGACTCGGGCTCCGCCGCGAGGCACCTGGGCGCGGCCTGCGCGCCGCGCTACCCTGTGGGCGGATGAGGCTCGAAGGATGGCTCGCGGTCGCCCTCGTGACCTGCCTCGGCTGCGGCTCGAGCACCGACGCGGGGCTCTATGGTGGGAGCGGCTCGGCAGGAGGCGCTGCCGGCAGCGGTGCAGTGGGCAGCGGCGGTCAGTCAGCGAGCGGGGGAAGCGGCGGCGCTGCGGGCGGTGGCGGCGCGACCGGCGGCGCTGCGGGGGCAGCGGCGAGCGGGGGAACCTCGTCGGGCGGCGCGCCGGCGGGCGGCAGCGGCGGCGCGGCTACCGGTGGCAGCGGGGGCGCTCCCCCGCTCCCGTGCGACGCGACCTGCGCGACCGCGGGCGGCGTGTGCCAGGGTGGCACGTGCGTGTTCGAGTGCCCCGCGTTCGGCTGCCCGAACAAGATCGAGTGCCCCCCATCCATTCCGTGTCGCGTGGAGTGCGAGGGCTACGCGTGCGGCGCCGGCGTGGACTGCACGAAGGCCGCGAGCTGCACCGTCAACTGCACGGGGAGCGGCTCCTGCGGCAGCGCCGTCAAATGCGGTGGGGACAAGTGCGCGGTCGCGTGTGGCTTCAGCGCCTGCTCCTCGGGCGTGGAGTGCAGCGCTCAGAGCTGCACGCTCCAGTGCGGGAGTTCGGCCTGCGGCGGGGCCGTCACTTGCTCTGGGAAGACCTGCGCCATCGACTGCACCGAGTCGAACGCCTGCAAGTCCGCGGTGGAGTGCACGGCGAGTGACAGCTGTGACGTGGACTGCTCGGGCGCCTGGAGCTGCTCGGGCAAGGTGAAGTGCGCCGGCGCGCAGTGCAAGGTCGGTTGCGGCTCGTACGCGTGCAGCTCCGGGGTGGACAGCAGCGCGCCCTCGACGACCATCGCGTGCAGCGGCGCCTCCGCGTGCTCGGGCAAGGTGAGCTGCGGCGGGACGACCTGCACGGCGAGCTGCACGGGGGCCTTCTCCTGTGCATCCGGGGTGTGTTGCACGGCGCAGACCTGCAGCGGGACCGGCGGCCAGAGCGGCTGCTGACCCGCTGTCGCAGCGACGGAGCCGAGGACAACGGTTCTGGACGATCGCCCGAAAGAAAGCGGCGGACCTGCGCGTTGTGCCCCACGAATGGCTGACTTGCTGGAGGCGCGCGTGTGGGGAAGAGTGGGCGACAGCCCGAGGCACGGGCCTTGCTCACCGAGCGTGGGTGAACGGAGCAACCTGGCCGACACCCATCCTTGGCTTGGGGAGAACGATGCGTAAATACTCGGGAAGTACCGACGCAGCGCTGGAGCTCGAGCGAAGCCCCAAGCGTGAGATTGCTGACACACGTGTCACGAGTGCCACGACGCCGTTCTCACCTGTGCCCCGCCTGCGCTCGCGGCTCATCGAGCTGCGCCCCGGGCGCTGGGTGCTCAGCGTCCGCTCCTCACATCGCGCCGGAGCGTACTGACCCACGGGCCGGGAGTCCCCCTCAGCGCACGGCGGTGTCACGGCCGAGCGCGTGATCGAGTTGGACCCGCGCGACGCGCAGCGCGATGTGCGCGTCGATCAAGGCCATGCGACTGCGCAGCAGCTCGACCTCCGCGTCCGTCAGCTCGAGCGAGGTCGCTCGCCCGAAGCTGTACTGCTGCCGGCGTACCCGATAGGCCTCTTCGGCGACCGCGAGCGCACGGCGGGACGTCTCCACCGCGAACTGCGCTTCGGACATGGCCTGTTGCGCTTGGGTGATTTCCATCCGGAGTCCATCGAGCAGCGCGCGCTTCTGGGCTTCGACGCGCACCCGCTGTGCGTCGAGGCCGCGCGCCGACGCAGGCGAAGTCCCGAGGTCGTTGGGGGACCACACGACCTGCAGCCCCACGTCCCAAGTCGCGCTCCACTTCTCCTGTTGCGGGAAGACGCGCTGGTTCGGATTCGCGTAGTAGGCGTTGCCGAAAGCCTCGACGCGCGGCACCGCCTGCGCCTCGAGCACCGCGGTCTGCTTCTTGAGGGACCAGGCGGTCTCGTCGAGAGAACGGATATCGAGGCGTTTCTTCAAGGCCTCGCTCACGAGCGCGTCGAGCGGCCTCGTCTCGCGGTCTGCGGCGCGGGCGGTGAGCACGTTCTCACCGATCTCCCAGGCGCGATCCGCCGGCGCGTGCATCACTACCCGCAGCTGCTCCTCACCCACCCGCGAGAACGTGCGCGCCTTCTCTACGAGCAGCTCCGAGTTGGCGACGTGAGCCTGCGCGCGCAGGACGTCTACGTTGGACACCCGACCCGCGCCGAAGGCCACCTTCGCGACCTCGAGCTGCGCCTTCGCCAGAACCAAAGCCTCTTCGGCGACCACGCTCTGGAGCCTGGCCCGGACCCAGTTGTAGTAGGCGATCTTGGCGTTGGCCGCGGCAGCCACGCGCGACGCCTTCACACCCAGCTCGGCGGCTCGGCGCGACGCCGAAGACGCCGCGTAGGCCTTGCTGGTGGACATCACGTAGTCCGACAGCGGGATGGTGAGGTTGGCGTTCAACAGGTACTGATTGAGGATCACCGGGAAGCTGAACGCGCTGGCGGGGATCCCGAACAGGGGCGCGCCGGGCGCGAGTGGCCCAGCCGGATCGGTAGTCCCGACCAGGCTCCCTTGCCCCGGGCCTACGCTCGCCGCATCCACTGGAGAGAGCCGGGTGTAGCGCCCTGTGAGCGTGAGCCGAGGAAGGAAGGCCATGAAGGCGCGGTCCACGTCCGCCGCGGCGGCCTGCACGTCCGCCAGCCGCACGCTCGCGTCGGTGCTGCTGGCGGCGGCGCGCGACCCCACCTCGCGAGCGGTGAGGCCACCGGGCCGCGCCAGCAGCCCGGCCAGCCGCTGCTCGATGGTCTCGAGGGCGCGCTCCGGGGAGGGCAGGGCGGCGGCCTCGGGCGGCCCGAGATCGTCCGGGGGCGGCACCGCGGCCGGACGGTCCCCCGGGGGTAGCTGAGCTAGCGCGCTCGTGCCCGAGAGCAGCAGTGCCCACGCGGCGCGAGACGTCAGATGCCGACTCGCACGCCTTGGACGCACCCTGCTCGATCGCTCTGCTTGGTCACTCATGCTGCCCTCGCTCACTCCGCGCTGGCGTCACGCGGCTTGCGAGACAAAAGAGCGCGGGCTCTCTCCAGAAGACTCCTCAGACCGCTTTGAACACTCTCCGACACCGCGTACAGCGTGGGAACCACCACCAACGTCAGCAGGGTGGCGAAGGCCAGACCGAAAATCACCGCGACCGCCATCGGCCCCCACCAGGTCGCGGTCTGGCTGCCCAAGAACGCCCTCATTTCGCGGAAGTCGAGGGTGAGCCCGATGGCCATCGGCACCAGACCCAAGATGGTGGTGATGGCCGTGAGCATGACGGGGCGGAAGCGGGTGAGCCCCGCCTCGATCAGTGCCTCGCGTACGCCTTGCCCCTCTCGGCGCAGCTGCTCGACGTAGTCCAAGAGCACGATGGCGTTGTTCACCACGACGCCCGCCAG
This sequence comes from Polyangiaceae bacterium, assembly GCA_019637295.1. Classification (GTDB taxonomy): domain Bacteria; phylum Myxococcota_A; class Polyangia; order Polyangiales; family Polyangiaceae; genus JACKEA01. The sequence continues at coordinate 497,543 of JAHBVX010000001.1, read as the reverse complement.
TGAGATCACCCCAAGGCCGGTCATCACGATGCCGAACGCGGTGCCCGTCAGGATCAGGCCCCACAGCACCCCAACCAAGCTCAAGATCACCGACGCCAGGATGATGAGCGGCAGGTCGTAGCGATTGAACTGGCCCACCAGCACGATCGCGATCAGAAAGATGGCCACCAAGAAGGCGCCGCTGAGAAACTCTTGAGACGCACGCTGCTCGTCGTTTGCCCCGCCGAGACGGAGCGTCACCCCTTCGGGCAACTCGGCCTTCTCGATGTACTCGACCACTCGGGCTCGGACGGCGTTCTCGTTTTGCCCCTCGGCGACGTCGCCCTCGATGGTGACGATGGGGTTCTGATTGACGTGGCGAATGGCGCCGCTGCCGCCCGCCAGCCGGTAGCTCGCGATGGCGGAGAGTGGCACGGGGAAGGTGTCCGGGCTCGTGTCCTCACGCCCGGGAATGCGAAGGCGCATGATCGCCGACATGTCGCTGCGGAAGCGGGGAGCGACCTCCACCATGATGTCGTACTCGTCGTCGCCATCGCGGAAGCTACTGGCCTTCGTACCCGAGACCGCCGTGCGCAGCGCGGAGGCCACCGCCTGAGTGCTCGCGCCGACTCGCTTGGCGGCGCCGCGATCGATGTCGAAGCGTAGCTCCGGCCGACCGACTCGGTAGTCATCGCTCAGATCCGTCACGCCCTCGATGGCGGCCAGGTCGCGCCGCACCTTGGCGGCGGCCTCACCGGCGCGATGGAAGTTGTCGCTCGCCACCTCGACGGCCACTGGCTTGCCGACGGGCGGGCCCATCCGCTCCTTGTCGATGGTCACCTCGGCGCCGACGATGGTCGCGAACTGTTGGCGCAGCCGGTCCACCGTCAGCCGGGCATCTTCCTGGCGGGGCGTGTCCCCTTCGTGCGATTTGGTCGGGTGCGGCAAGAAGTCCACCGTGATGCGAGCCTGGTTCTCCGCGGCGCTGCTGGAGAAGTCAGTGGCGGCGACGCCCGTCTCGGACACGAACACCTCGACGTTCGGCTCCTTCTCGAGCATCGCCTCCACCTGCCGAACGATGGCGTCCGTGGCTTCCACGTCCGTCCCTTCGGGCGCGCGCACCACGATCGTGGCCCGGTCGGGCTCGACGTCCGGGAAGAACTCGGTCCCGTGATTGAAGGCGCCGTAGCCGATGAAGCTGACAACGAGCGCGGCGACCATCGCGAAGGACGTCAAGTAGCGGTGGTCGATGGCCCACTCGAGCGTGCGGCGATAGGCACGCAGCACGAGCCGGGAGCGGAAGTCGTCGTGGGACTTCTGGGACTGCTTCATCATCCGTGCGGTGATGACGGGGAGGAAGCACACCGCCACGATCAGCGAACTGAGCAGCACGGTCACTACGGTGATGGGCAGGTAGACCATGAACTCGCCCATGATCCCGGTCCAAAACAGGAGCGGCACGAAGGCGGCGACGGTGGTCAGCGTAGACGCGGTGACCGCGCCAGCGATCTCCTTCGCGCCGTCGATGGACGCCTCGAACAGCGTCTTGCCGAACTCGAGGTGCCGATAGATGTTCTCCACCAGCACGATCGCGTTGTCCACGAGCATGCCCAACACCAAGATGAGCGCGAACAGCACGACGATGTTGAGCGTCATGCCCAGCGCCCAGAACACGCCCATGGCCATGAGCATGCTGAGGGGGATGGCGATGGCGACGAAGAAGCTGTTGCGAAAGCCCAGGAAGAACAGCACCACGCCGACGACCAAGATCAGCGCGGCGATGATGTTGTTCTCCAGCTCGCTCACCATGTCCTTCACGAAGCGGGACTGATCTCCGAGCGCTCGGTAGCTGACTCCCTCGGGCCAACGCTTGGCCTCATCGTCCGCGATCACCTTCACCAGCGACGCGACGTCCAGGATGTTGGCGCCCGCTCGCTTGGAGACCGCGAGCGACACCGCTGGTTGCCCGTTCATGCGCGAGTAGGTGGACTGGTCGGCGAAGCCGTCCACCACTCTCGCCACGTCCCGTACGAAGACCGGGCGGTCCCCGACTCGCTTGATGGCGACCTCGTCGATCTCGCTGGGCGCCTTGAACTCGCCGGGGACACGCACCAGGAAGTTGGCGCTGCCGGCGCGCACGTCGCCGCCCGGGATGTTCACGTTCTCGCTGCCGATGGCGCTCAGCACGTCGCTGAGGGAGAGCCCGTAGTGCTCGAGCCGATCCGGGTCGACTTGCACGCGGATTTGCCGCGTCCGCCCGCCGCTCAGCTTCACGTCGAGCACGCCCGGCACTCGCTTGAGCTTCTCTTCGAGACGCTCTCCATGGCGCTTGAGCTCGACGTCGTCCACGGGTCCGCCCAGGGTCAAGATCACGATCGGCATGTCGGAGAACGAGATCTCGCGAACGTCCGTGTCCTCGGCGTCCTGGGGCAGGTCTGGCTTGACCCGACTGACCCGATCGCGAACGCGCTGCAGCACGTCCTCGATCACCACATCGGCCTCGAACTCGAGGGAGATCATGCTCACGCCCTCGGCGGACGTGCTGCGCATCTCCTTCAAGTCCTTGAGACCCGTCAGCTCGTTCTCGAGCGGGACGGTCAGCAGCGTCTCGACGTCCTCGGGGGAGACCCCGGGGTACGCGGTGGTCACCATGACGAAGGGCACCGCTACGTCGGGGTTCGCCTCGCGCGGTAGCTTGACGTACGTGATCGTGCCCAGCACGAGCACGCACACCATCAACAAGAGGACGGTCGCGGCGTGGCGCACGAGATAGGAGATCACGCCGTCACTCCCTCAGCGATAGACGACCCGGCCGTCGGTGCAGCACACCCCGCGGCGGCTGATCAGGAGTCGGTCCCCATCCGCCAGATTGCGGTGCCCGGTGATGACCAGGAGGTCACCCGACGATAGCCCGCCACTGATCACGATACGGTCGCGGATCACGGGTCCGAGGGTGAGCGCGCGATAGCGCGCTACCTCGCCGTCGACCACGAACGCGCCCACGTCTTTCCCGCGGGTGACCAACCAGTCCTGCGAAATGACCAGTCGGGGCTCGTCGGCTGCGGGCTCGATGTGAACCTGCGCGATCATGCCGGGCAACAGGCGCTGATCCTCGTTCGCCACCTCGATCTCGACTTGGAACGCGCGAGTGCGCAGGTCCGCCGCGCGGCGGATGTGCTTGACGACCCCGGCGATGGGCGTGGCGTTGGCGGCGACGACCACCCGCGCGCTCTGGCCCTCGCGCAGCACCACCACGTCCCGGTCCGGCACGCTCGCGGAGACCTTCGCGGGGACGAGCTGGACTAGGCGCACGAGAGGAGTGCCGGGCGCGGCGACCTCCCCCACCTCGGCGTTGAGGTCGACGACGGTGCCCGCGAAGGGCGCCGTGACGACGGCGCGGCCGGACGCGACGCGGGCGGTGGCCAAGCCCGCGCGCGCGGCGTCGTGGCGAGTCTGGGCAGCCTCGAGCTCGATCCGAGCGATGGACGTGCCGAGTGCTTGCGCCCGTGCCAGTTCGCGCTTGGACGCGTCCACCTCGATCTGAGCTTGTCGAACGCGGGAGCGATGGGTCGCCGAGTCCACCCAGGCCAGGGCCTGCCCCTTCTTGACCCGGTCCCCCACCTTGACGGCGACGCGCTCCACGTAGCCACCGAGCGCCGAGGCGAGCAGCGCGTCGCGGGTCGCCTCCACCTCTCCCGGTAGCTGAATGGTGAGGCTGGCCACGGAGGGCTCCACGGTAGCCACCTCGACCCGGGTGACGCCGCCGGCAGCTTTGGCCGCGGGCGTGCCGCTCACGCTGCCGACGGGCGGGGGCTCCTGCTTGGCCTTCGCGTTGGAGCAGCCCCAGCAGGCCGCCCCAACGAGCCCGACCGAAATGAACGTCTTCGTTCTCACTGCACCGAGGATCACGTCCGCCCTTTCACTGCCCGCGTGGAGGGCTGCCTAGCACAACGGCGGCGAACCACAATTGTGAAGTCGGCTACAAACCGCCACCCAAGAGCCTGCAGCAGTACCTTCGGACGAACGACCCCCCCGCCCGTCGCTCAGTCCCGCGACGAGATGAAGATCTGCAGGACATACCAGAAGAGCAGCGCGACGGAGGCGAACAGCTGCAGCGAGGCGGCCACGTAGCGATCCTCGGGGAAGTGACGGAGCACGTTCGAGGTGTCGTACAGGATCGCCGCGCCCGCGAACGCGACCATCGCCACGCTGAAGAACGTGCCGAGCTGCAGGCCGAACAGGACACTAGCGGCGATGAGCAGGAGCGCGCACAGGCCTCCCCAGCGCAGCAGGCTGCCGAGGAAAGAGAAGTCCTTGCGGGTCCAGAAGGCGATCCCCGTCAGCCCCGCGAACCCGAGCATGGTCACGATGCCCGCGCTCTGGATCGCACCCGGAGCGAAGTTGTCCGCGATGTAGAGCAAGGGCACGAACAGGATGGCTTGAGCGAGGACGAAGCCACCGAGCGCCGCGTACTGCGCGGGCTTGGAGGTGGAGCCGTGGGCGACGCGGCTGGCGAGCCAGCTGACCACCATGAAGCCGCCGAGCACGAGCAACCAGCTGGTGCCCATCATGAGCTGAGCGATCACCGGCGCGATGCCGCTCATGAACAGCCCAACCTCGATCGCGGTGAAGGCCAAGATCGCGAGAAAGAGGTGGTTGTACGTGCGGATGATGAAGCGCGCTCGACGGTCGACGGCGCTCGGGGCCTGCGCGGCCGCGACGGCGTACGGCTGGGTGCTCTGACTCATGGTTCCTCCGGAGGGGGGTATGGCGGGGGTGCGGGTGGGACGCAACCCCGCCGTGGGTCGAAACCGTCGCCGAGCGGTGGATATTCCGCCGTCTGCAGCTCAGGCCGTCACGACGCGGGACAGATGAGGCCGCGACAGTGACAGCGGCAGCGCGCCCACCTCGGCCAAACGCCGCCCTCGCGATAGGGCCATACAGAACGCCCCGGAGCCGTCGGCGAGGCAGAGCACGCGACGGGGGTCCGCGCGCTCGGCGAGCATCGCGTTCGCGCCGTCAATGAGCGCCAGGTCCGCTGGGGACGCCACTCGGCGGCGCTGGACGGCCTCGACGAACGCGGGATCGTGCAGCGGCAGCTCCCCGCCGCGCAACGAGGGCGGGGCGCTGTCCAACGCGAGGTCGCCGTCGGCGGGCTCATCGAGCAGCTCCGTCAGTCGTGGACCGAGGTCGCCGTCGCCCGGACGTGCGAAGCGATCGTCGAGCGCGCGCTGCTCGCCCAGCACGGGATGTGCGTAATAGGCCGCCAGCACGCGGGGCACCTCCTCGGGGCGCCCCTCGAGCCCCAAGCGTCCCGCGATGGCTTCGAGCTCGCCGCGGGTCAGCTCCTGCAGCAGGCCCTCGGCCCGGAGGCGGTGAGCCGCCTCGGTCAGGGTCGTGACCGGGTGAGAGGAGTCGGGCAGGCTGGTGGGCTCGACTCGAACGACCCGGTGACCGTCACCCGCGAGCTCCACGCGGACCTGCTGTCCCCGCCACGGACCCGCCAGGCACGCCGTCACGTCGAAGAGCATCAGGCGGCCGTCGCCCAAGAGCAGGAAACCGAAACCGTTTTCGGGGTTGAAGGACTGGATCTCGGCGGTCTGGGTCATGGCTGGCTCCCCTCCGCGGCGCAAGCCAACGGGTGGATGGAGGTACGCCAATGTAGGGAGAACTCTTCCCTCGAGCCTGGCCCGACCCGGCGCGGGTTTCGAGTAGAGTCCCAGCCCCGATGCCCGAGCTGCCCAAAGCCTATGAGCCCCACGAGGTCGAGCCCCGCTGGTACCAGTTCTGGGTCGATCAGGGGGTTTTCCGCGCGTCCGAGGTGCCCGACGACCAGCGTCCAACCTACGTGATCGCCCTGCCGCCCCCCAACGTCACGGGGTCGCTGCACATGGGACACGCGCTGATGGGCACCCTCGAGGATGTCCTGGTGCGTCACAAGCGCATGCAGGGCTTCAACGTGCTGTGGCAACCTGGCATCGATCACGCGGGGATCGCGACGCAGACCGTGGTCGAGCGACAGCTTCGACGTGAAGGCAAGAGCCGTCACGATCTCGGTCGCGAGAAGTTCGTCGAGCGCATCTGGCAGTGGCGGGAGGAGAGCGGCGGCCGCATCGCCGAGCAGATGCGCGCGCTCGGCTGTTCCTGCGACTGGGAGCGCACCAAGTTCACGATGGACCCCGAGCTGAACGTCGCGGTCACCGAGAGCTTCGTGCGTCTGTACGAGGAAGGGCTGATCTACCGCGCGACGCGCCTGATCAACTGGTGCAGCGAGTGTCGCACCGCGCTGAGCGACCTCGAGGTCGAGAACGAGGAGGCGCAGGGCGAGCTGTACGAGTTCGCATACCCGGTGCGAGACCCAGACGCCGCGGCTGGCGTGACCGAGCTAGTCGTCGCCACCACGCGCCCGGAGACGATGCTCGGGGACACCGCCGTCGCGGTGCATCCGGATGACCCTCGCTACAAGCACCTGCACGGCAAGGTGCTTCGGCACCCGCTGGTGGAGCGAGCGGTCCCGGTGATCACGGACGCGATCTTGGTCGACATGGAGTTCGGCACCGGCGCGGTCAAGGTGACGCCCGCTCACGACTTCAACGACTTTGCGACGGGCAAGCGGCACTCGCTGGACGAGATCAACATCTTGAACCCCGACGGCACCCTCAACGAGCAGGGCGGCGGCTTCCAGGGGCTGAGCGTGAAGGAGGCGCGCAAGGCGGTGAAGGCGGCGCTCAGCGAGGCGGGCCTCGAGCGGGGCGGCAAGCCCCACACCCTGCAGCTGCCCCGCTGTCAGCGCTGCAACACCGTGGTCGAGCCCATGATCTCGACCCAGTGGTTCACGAAGATGGCGCCGCTGGCCGAGCCGGCGCTCGCCGCGGTGCGGGACGGCAGGACCGAGATCATCCCGGCGGAGTGGGTGAAGACCTACAACCACTGGCTGCAGAACATCCAAGACTGGTGCATCAGCCGCCAGCTCTGGTGGGGCCACCAGATCCCGGCGTTCTACTGCAAAGACTGCGGTCAGGTGCTGGTCACGCGGGACTCGGACCCCAAGGTCTGCCCGAGCTGCAACGGGGCCGCGCTGGAGCGCGACCCCGACGTGCTCGACACCTGGTTCTCCAGCGCGCTGTGGCCCTTCTCCACGCTCGGCTGGCCCAAGGAGACGCTCGCGCTGAAGCGCTTCTATCCGACCAGCGACATGGAGACGGGCTACGACATCCTGTTCTTCTGGGTGGCCCGCATGATGATGATGGGCATTCACTTCATGGGGGACGTGCCCTTCCGACGGGTGCTGCTGCACGGCTTGGTGGTGGACGAGACCGGCGACAAGATGAGCAAGGTGAAGGGGAACACCATCGATCCCCTGGATCTGATCCACGGCGCGAGCTTCGAGCAGGTCGTGCAGAAGGCGCTCCCGGGTGCACCGGTGAAGGAGGCGCTGGCCAAATTCAAGAAGGCCTACCCCTCCGCGGCGCAGATGGGCGCGGGCTTTCCAGCCTATGGAACGGACGCCGTGCGCATGACCCTGTGCAGCTACTCGCCGCAAGCCAAGCGCATCGCGCTGTCACCCAAGCGCATCGAGGGCTACCGCAACTTCTGCAACAAGCTATACAACGCGGTCCGGTTCACGCTCACCCACCTCGGAGAGGTGGCGCTGGACGGCTCCGTGCCCACGCCAACCACGCTGCCCAACCGCTGGATCCTGTCGCGCCTGGCGGCAGCAGTAGACGAGAGTACGGCGGGCATCGACTCGTTCCGCCTCGACGAAGGTCAGGGCGCGCTCTACCACTTCGTGTGGGACGAGCTGTGCGATTGGTTCCTCGAGTCGAGCAAGCCCGTGTTCCAAGCTGGCGACGCGGCAGCTCGCGCCGAGACGCGCGCGGTGCTCGCCCATGTGGTCGAGACGACGCTGCGGGCCCTGCACCCATACGCGCCGTTCGTCACGGAAGAGCTGTGGCAGCGCGTCCCCCGACCACCCGACGGACCCGCCTCCCTCGCCCGCGCGGCGTACCCGACCGCCGCCGACGGCCGCCGCGACAGCGACGCCGAGCGCCGCATGACGACGCTGATGGCTGCCATCTCGGCGGCCCGCTCGGCCCGCAGCGAGCACGAGGTCCATCCCGGTGCGCGCGTGAAGCTCGAGCTGAGGAGCGGCGACCCCACGCTGCGGGACCTGCTCGCGGAGCAGGGCGAGCTCGTGGCGTACTTGGTCAAGACCGACGGCGCGCCGGTCATCGGTCCAAGCGGCGGCGCGCGCCCCCCGGGGTTCGTGATGAGCGTCGCCGGCGAGGTGGAGGTGCTGGTGGATCTGAAGGGTCTGGTCGAAGCGGAAAAGGAGGCCGACCGCATCGAGCGCTCGCTCAAGCGCATCGACAAGGACAGCGCTGGCCTCGAGAAGCGCCTCGCGACACCCGCCTTCGTCGACAAGGCTCCACCCGAGGTCGTGGCCGAGGCGCGAGAGCAGCTGAACTCGCTGCGACGCCAGCGCGAGCTGCTGGTGGAGGCGCGTACGTTGGTGGACGAACTGCGCCAGTGAGGACGGTGAGCGTCAGCGGCGACGAACGACCGACGGGATCTCGATGGCCAGAAGGCGCGGCTCCAGGCGAACCACCGGGTCGAGCCCCGCCTGCGCGGAAAAGTTGAAGGCCAGGTTCAGCGTGCCGGCGGGGAGCGCACCTCGCAGCAACAGCTTGCTCGACTGAGCCCCGAGGGCGAGCTCGATCTCCCGCGCCAATACCTCGTGCTTCTGTGCCGCGCGCGCCTTGCAGGCCGCGGTCCTGCCGCAGCGTTCACTCTCGACCCAAGCGACGAGCTCCTTGGACGCGAGGGTATGGTAGAGGCGCACCGTCGCTGGGATGTCGCCCACGCCATCCAGGACCGAGGCCAGCTTCTGCTGGTACTCCTTGCGCTCCTCAGCCCCGCTGGTGCGCGCCAGCAACGAGACCAACGTGATGCGACAGAGCAGCATCAGATCGGCCTCTCGACTCCCGGGCGGCTGCGGGCCGAAGGTGCCCACCACCTGGGTCATGAGCTCCTTCGCTTTGTCCAAGTCGTCTCCGCGCGCGAGCAACCCGGCGAAGTCGAGCGCGGCACGCAGCTTGAGGTCGATGGGGGCAGGGCCCTCGAGCAACGTGCGCGCGGCGTGCTGCAGCAGCGCGACATTGCGCTCGGTCGGCGCCGACGCGACCTCGCCCTCCGCCAGCAGCAGCACGATGCGCGCTCGCTCGAGCGGCTCCTGCGCTTCGTCCGGCAGTACTCCCGCCAGCTTGTTCTTCGCGTCCGTCACTCGCTCGCCTTGCCCCTCGGCCAAGCCGAACCACAAGCGAAGCACCTGCCGCGTTCGCTCCCGATGTCCAGGTCCCATGGGCGGCAGACGGTCGACGAGCGCGCTCATGTCCCGCTCTTGAGCCAGCGACGCCGCGACGGCGAGGACCGCCGAGTGCGCGAGAGGCTCGCTCGGCTGCGACGCGAGCAACTTCTCCGCGCGTGCGATCAGAGTGCGCTGGGTGGCCTCGTCAATCACGACGCGGCTGTTGGGTTTGCGCTTCAGCGTCGCGTCGAACGCGGCGCCCAGCACGTCGACGAACAACACCACGCCCTGGAGTCGCTCGGACGCGCGAGCCGCCTCGCTCGATGCCTTCGAGAGCGCGTCGAGGCGAGCGCGGAAGTCCGCCGCCCGCGCGGTCGCCTCCGCGAGCGACGGTACACCGAGCGAGAAGGTCCACGGCACGATGTGAGCGAGGCCGAGGTAGGTCTCGACGGCAGCCTCGGAGCGACCCTGTCCCCCTGCCCACGCCTTGGCTAGCCGCTGCTGAGCCTGCTGCACCCGTCGGTCGCTGAACCAGGTGGCGGCGCACAACAGCTCGTTGCCCACGCCCGGGGGGAACGCCGGGCAAATGGAGCCTTCGAGCTCGATCAGGGACCACGTGGCGGCCAGGGCGAGGTCCCCATCCGCCTGGCCAGCGAAGGGCGCGAGACGCTCCCGCGCCCGCGCGAACTGACCCAGGTGAAGCAGCGCGCCCGCGGCTCGGATTGAGCCCGCCTTGTCGCCGCTGCCGTCGATTGGTGCGCGCGCGGTAGCGACCTCGGCGATGAGCTGCTGCACGGTGCTGCGCTCCGCGGCCAGGGCGGGGTCGTCTCCACTCTCTTTCAGAGCTCTCGCCGCGAGTCGATCGTCGAGCGACCACGCCGCTGCTCGCGCGACGTCGAGCCAGTTCTCCGGCTTGGGCTCGAGCTCGACCACGAGCTGCCGTGCGAGCAAGCGCAGGTCGGTGCGGTCGAGGGTGCGCGCCGCCCGCTCGACGGAGCGACTCAGATCCGCCGAGGCCTGCGACGACCCGACCTCGGGCGCGCGCTCTCGCAGGTACTGCGTGGCGGCGCGCACGGCGATCTCGCGCACCGCGGTGACAACCTCGGCGCTGGGCGCGGGTTTGGCGGTGGCGCCCATCAGCTCGTCGGCCGCGAACGACGTCGTGGCCAGCAGATAGAGCGCTGCCGGCGCCGTGCCACCGGCCAGGAGATGAGCGAGCGGCCGCTGCAGCGCGACCGCCGGGGTGCGGAGCTCGGCTCGAGCCTCATCCCCGAGTGAGGCGAGCCAGGTCTGCAGCGCCGCGCGCTCGGGCTGGGGTATCGCGTCGGTCGCGGGGGCCGCCGGCGGCAACTCCCGCAGCAGCCGACTGAGCCGCGACCGCGCGCCGTCGCTCGAATCAGGGCTGGCGCGCTGGGTGGCCGTCGCTGCCTTGGGCGGCGCTGGGGGGGTGGCCCCGCAACCCGCCAGGATCACCCCGAATAGCCATGGCAGCAGTCGCTCACGAGCCATGGGGCCCGTTACCGCAACGCCGCGCCGGAGTCAGTCGCTCGTTTGCCCCTTGCTGATTCCAGCGACTCGAAGGCATCTTCTCGCCGGGGCGCGCCCGTGCGGGCCCACGATCCTTCCAGGAGTTCACATCATGATTCTCAGCCGTCGTTCCCTTCGTCTCGGCCTCATCGGCTTCGTCGCGCTCGGGCTTGCAGCCTGCGGTGGCTCACCGCCTCCAGCGGAGACGCCCGCGGACATCCCGGAGCCGGAGCCCGTCGTTCAGAAGGAGGAGCCGAAGGAAGAGGAGCCGCCGCCGCCGCCCCCGCGCAAGACGGCGAAGGAGATGATCACGGCGGGGACGACGTTCCGCTACGTGCTGGCCGAGTCGGATCCGGCACAAGCCAAGAAGGCGGAGTGCGAGAAGAAGGCAAAGGGCGACGAAGAGAAGAGCGCCGCGTGCGTCAAGAGCGCCGAGGAGCTGGCCGCCAAGGACGGCATCCGTTTCGACAAGGGCGACGACGAGTCCTGGTGGTGGGTCGCGTTCAGCGAGGCCAGCGGCAAGGAAGTGCTGCTGAACAAGGTCAAGTTCGAGATCGCCGAGGAGGCCGAGGCCTCCATCAAGCTGACCCCGCAGGGCAAGGACCTCGGCAAGAAGCCGATGAAGAAGCTGCCGGAGGCCATCACCCTCGAGGCGCCGGACGAGAAGACCCTCGTGATGAACGACCCCGCCAAGGGGAAGCTCGTGTACCGCGCCGAGTGAGGGCGGGGGAACGCACGAAGACCGCGACACGGCTCTCCCGTGTCGCGGTCTCTGTCCCCCCTCACGACCCGACTCATCCCGGCGAGAACTGGATCGGGTAGTTGACCGTCACGATCCCGTCCTGGGGAGCGGGGAAGGACAGCCCGTAGTACGCGCTGACCACGCAGCCGACCACCGAGCTGTCGGGCAAGTCGCTGCCCGCGTTGGTGGCGTGGCTGACCGCGCCGTCCCGGGAGATCACGAAGCGGACCGCGACGCGACCGGCGAGGTTCGGGTTGCCGCGCAGGCCGTTCTCGTAACACATGCGAAAGCGACCGTAGTTCTGGCGCACGATGCGCTGGATGACGTCTCCGGGCAGCGAGCCGCTCACATCGGTCACGCCGGGGCGCATGGTCGGCGCGACGGGCTTGTGGGTGCCGCCCGGGCGCGCCGTCGATGAACCGAACCCGTGCTCGAGCCCGCCGCAGAAGGTCGAGCCGCAGGTCCCGATGGAGCCAAGGCCGATGCTGTCGCCGCGCAGGCCGCCGCCGGAGCCGATGCCCGAGAGCGCGAGACCTCCAGAGCCGCCGCTCTCGCCCAGGTCGTCGCCCCACATGTTGCCGATCGCGTCGAGGTCGTCGGTGCCCAAGGAGGTGTCGCGACCCCAGGGCGCCGTCTGGGCCATGCTGCCGCCACCGTCATTGAGCAGGCCGATCATGCCGAAGCTCCTCGCTTCACGCATGGCTTGCTCGCGAGCCAGGTGGGGATCGGTGGTGTCCTTGGGGCCAGCCGTCGCCGCGCGGCGGTTCGTGCGGGGCGCGCCGACCTTGCCCAGCGCGCCCGACTCGCCCTTGGCTCCCGCTGCAGCCGCCTCCGAGCCGCCCTGGGCGTGCTCCTCGACCGGCGTGGGATCCTTGCGCTCGCGCTCACGCTCCGCGGCGGAGTCGAGGTACTGCTGGATGGCGTAGATGCGCTCCTGGCTCGCGCTGTCGTCCTCGGTGAGCCCGAGCGGGGGAACGAACATGGCCAGCGTCGTCATCAGCGCGCCGGCGGCGAGGGCCGTCAGTCCGAAAGAGAACATGGAAGCCGCTTCACTGGTCGCGACGAGCTTACGCGCCGTCTCCTTGCCCGCCGCCACCGCTGCCACTCGAATCGACAGCTCACCGAGCCGCACGTCGTAGCAAGCGCCCGAGTCGAGGGAGAGCGTGCTGGCGTCCACGAGCTGACCCGCCCGACGCACGGTGGCTCCCGGCGGCACGCACAGAGTGGCGGGCTCGCCACCCTGCACCAGCTCGAAGTTGATGCCGCCGAGCACGCTGGCCGGCACGACGAAGTCAGCGTGCTCTTCGCCGATGCGATAGCCGCGGGCCATCGGCACGTGAGCGACGCCCAGCACGTTGCTGCCCCAACGGATCGTGATCTCCACTTCGCTCCGGTCGGCACGCTCGCACTCGGAGGGGTCGACGGCGGGGCCGACCTGAACCATGGCGAACGTCGCCTCTTCTCCCTCCACGGGCGCCAGCACGGCGCTGAGGGGGCGGCGAAACGGGTTCGCGTCGGAGGGAGGGGCGAAGAAGGACGGATCGATACGGAGCTGTGCCATGAGATTTCTCCTAAAAGTCGCTGGGTCTCGGGTCCGCCACGCGGTCGGCGCCTCACCTGAAGGCCGCCCGGGCACTGGTGGTGCCCGCAGCGTGTCGTCCCGAACTGGGTGAATCGACAGGCTCGGCGGGCATGAAGTTCCAAAAAAATCCGCGACTGGTTGCCAGCGGGCGTTTCCAAGCGAAAACTCCGTGCCTGCCCGGGAGCCCGCCATGAATCGAGCCCTAATCCCCGCGACCCTGACCGCACTGCTCTGCAGCTCGTCGCTGGCGCAGGCGGCGCCGAGCCTCCAGGTGATCCGAGCGCCCGGCTCGGCCCTGCCGGCTCGGGACGCGCTGCTTTCTCGGGTGCAGCCGGCGCTGCGCGCCTCCGTCGTCCAGCAGCCGTCGACTGCGCTGGCGGGAGGTCGGAAGCTGTTGCGCTTCACGCAGCAGCGAGACGGACTTCCGGTGCTCGGTCGCGGCGTGCGCGGACTGGTCGGAGCGAACGGGCGCTTGACGATAGGGGCTACCCGCCTCGTCGAGCAGTTCGACGACTCTCTTGCCAGCGTGACTCCCCGGCAAGCTGCCGAGCGGGCCGAGCGCGCCGCGGGTGTGCGCTTCGACGCGAGTCGCTCGTTCCCCGCGTGGCTACCGGTGGGCTCACGCGCCCGGCGCGTGTTCGTCCACTATCGCCCGGTAGTGAACAACGTCCCCTACGCGCCGTTGGTCTTGATCGACGCGGTGACGGGCAGTGTCCTCATCAACGTCAATGCCGTGAGCTTCGACCGCATGGCGACCGTGCACCTGCAGAACCCGGTGGTCACCCCCGTCCCGGAGCCCGTGTTCTTCGAATCCCTGGCTCCGGGCGCGACGACGCTCGCAAACGACGCGTTCGTCGTGCACAACTGCATCGACCAAGGCAGCCTCTCCCAAGGACAGTTCAAGTTTCGAGTGTGTGACCTCGAGCCTCGGGCCGAAGCCGATGCCAACGGGGACTTCCCTCATCTGTTCGAGGGGGACACCGAGGCCGAGGACAGCTACGCGGAGGTCGCCGCGTTTCACCACCTGTCTCGCGCGCAGCTCTACCTCGAGGCGCTTGGCCTGCCGAGCCTGAGCGGCGGCCCCGTCACGGCGGTGGTGAACCTGCGCATGGCCACCGGCTTCGCGTCGGGCGACTACGGCTTGATGCAGAACACGAGCCTGCCCCTCGAACCCTACAACAACGCCTTCTTCGCTCCTCAGAGCCCGTTCGGGAAGGCCTGGGGCTCGCCGGGCCTCGGGCTCTGGTTCGGACAAGGGCAGGTGACCGACTTCGCCTATGACGGAGACGTCGTGATGCACGAGCTCGGTCACGCGGTCGTGAACGACACGGCGGGGCTCGTGCCCTACTGGCACCTGGACGCCCACGGGGCGCTGCCCTCCCCCGGCGCCATGAACGAGGGACTGGCAGACTACCTGTCTAGCGCGGTCACGGGGGATCCCAACGTGGGCGAATACGCCGGGAAGAACATCGGCGCGTCTTCGGGTGAGGCGAAGATCCGAACGCTGGACAACGAGGACGCCTGCCCCGGCTCCATTTCCGGGGAGGTCCACATCGACTCCACGTTGTTCTCGGGTGCGCTGTGGAAGACGCGTCAGTCCCTGCCCGAGGCGGACCGCATGCCGTTCGACGCGGCGGTGCTGGACGCGATGATGCTCGCGCCCACCGGAGACCTCGGGTTCGACGAGTTCTCGGAGTTGCTGCTGGCAGCCGTGTCGGCGTCGCCGCTCGGCCCCGGCGTGGAGGCATCGCTGCAGGCCGAGCTTCTCGCGCGCGGTGTCTTGCCGCAGTGCCCGCGGGTGCGGGACTACCAAGGCCCGGTCTACGGTCACTCGGAGACCTACGGGTTCATCCTGACGGCACCGGGGCGCGACATCGTCCCGTCTCACGTGCTGGCTCCGTATGTGCCGGGCGTGCTGCAGGTGAAGTACGAGCTCAAGCCGGGCGCGACGCTGCTGAACGTGAGCTGGGAGGACGTCCCCCGACCGTCGAACTCCGGGGGACAGAGCACGCCCTACAATCCCGCCCTGCTGGTGCGCTTCGCGGACACCCCGATCGAGTTCGTGCACGGCGCCGGGGAGACGAGCAACGTGCCCGAGGTCACCCCGGTCACCAAGCTCGCGGGCTCGTATCGAGCCGAGGTCTCCGTTCCCGACGACGCAACGACGGCCTTCGTCATGATCGTCAACCGCGGCGAGCGCGATGGCTTCTACCGGGGCCTGACCCTGACCACCAAGAGCTCCGCTCCCCCACCCTCCTTCGGGGGCACGGGTGGAACTGGCGGAGCCTTCGGCGGGACGGGCGGCACCAGCTCGGCCTCGGATCCGGGGCTGACGCCTCGCGGGGGCTGCGCGCTGGCTGCAGCCGACCCGACCCACTCCCGAGTTCCCGGCGCATGGTTCACCGTCGCTCTGCTGCTGGCGGGCTTGCGCCGCGCTTCCCGGGCACGGACCTTCAGCCGGTGCGATGCACGCCGGGACTCTCGAGGCTCGGGTTGCTGAGCGCCGTCAGCACGTGATCGCGCCAGCGGCCATCGATGTAGAGGTAGTCCTTGGCGAAGCCCTCCACCACGAAACCATGGCGCTCGAGCAGGCGGCTGGAGCGATCGTTGTCGGGCATGTGATTGGCCTCGAGCCGATGCAACGACAACCGGCCGAAGGCGAACGCTATGGTGAGCCCGAGCGCTTCGGTCATCAGGCCGTGACCGACCACGTCGCCCGCCAGCCCATAGCCGAGATTTGCAGCCTGCAGGGCTCCACGCCGGATGTTGGTCAAGCTCACGTTGCCCACGATGCGGTCCGGGTCGCCGGTCCGGACCGCGAAGAAGCGCACGGACCGATCCTCCAGGTACTCGTCCCGGTTCTCCTCCAAGCGGTAGCGCCAGAACTCCTCGGTGTAGTAGCCTGGCGGCGCCGGTGGAGACCACGGGCCAAGGTGCGCCCGATTCATCCAGAAGTACGCCAGCACCTTGCCGGCGTCTGTGGGTGGCGGCAGGTGCAAGGTCAAGCGTGGACCCGCCAGCAGAATGGGTGATGGCTCGGCGTCCTCATCGGAGTCGGGATCCTGAGCGAAATCCATCGCCGCCGATCCTGCCACAACCCCCGGGTCCAATCATGCTAGTCTTGGCAGCTTAGGTAATAGGGTGTCGGGCCGCGACAAACGCTTGCGCTGGACCTTCTCCAGCGATGACCTGGACCGTGAGGACGAGTCCAGCCCGGAGGCGTCCGCCCCCGGCCGCAGCACCCGGCTGATCACCGCGGACGACCTGGACGTGGTCCTGCAGCCCATCGTGGACCTGCGGGACGGCCGGCTGTTCGCGGCCGAGGCCCTGGTGCGCTGCCGCTGGCCCGAGTACGCCAGCCCCGTCGCGCTCTTCGCGCAGGCCGAGAAGGAGCGGGCCTGCGGGCGGCTCGGCAGACCCATCCGGGAGGTCGCCATCGCCCGGGCCGCCGGGATGCCGCTGTTCCTGAACATCCACCCCGAGGAGCTCAGCTCGCGCTGGCTGGTGCGGCCCGACGATCCCCTCAGCTTCCACGAGGGGGAGCTGTTCTTGGAGATCACCGAGTCCGCGGCGTTCGAGTACTTCGATCTGTGTCGCTCGGTGCTCAAGGAGGTGTGCACGCGCACCTCCGCGCACCTGGTGGTGGACGACCTGGGAGCCGGGCACTCCAACCTCAAGCGCGTGCTCGATCTGGAGCCTGCGATCGTGAAGCTCGATCGCGAGCTCGTGAAGGACCTGGACAAGAGCCATCGACAGCGAGTCCTGGTCAGATCAGTCACCGCGCTGTGCAAGGACCTCGGCGCTCGCGTGGTGTGCGAGGGCATCGAGACGCTCGACGAACTCAAGGCAGTTCGAGACGCGGGGGCGGACTTCGGGCAGGGCTACCTGCTCGCCCGCCCCGGCTACCCCATGCCCCGCCCGGTCTGGCCGCTGTAGTGCGGTATTTCGTGGTTCGGCGCCCGGGCCCTTGACCTGACGCGGGGAGGACTGAAAACTCGTGGGACGATGAGGGCATCGGATGCAGACCTCGTCGCGCGGGCGAGAGGCAGGATCGGCTCGATCCTGAAGGACAAGTGGACGCTGGACGACCTGCTCGGCATGGGGGGCATGGCCTCGGTGTACGCGGCCACTCACCGTAACGGCAATCGCGTCGCCATCAAGCTGCTCGAGCCCGAGGCTGCTGCCGTCAAGGACATCCGCGAGCGCTTCTTGCGTGAGGGCTACGTCGCCAATCGCGTCGGGCACCCTGGCGCAGTCGAGATCGTCGACGACAACGTCGACGACGACGGCACCGTGTTCTTGGTCATGGAGCTGCTTCATGGCGAAACCCTCGAGCAGCGTTGGTCGGCCGAGGGGCGCCTTCCCTGGCGGGACGTGCTCCTGATCGGCAACGGCATCCTCGACGTGTTGAACGCCGCGCATGACAAAGGCATCGTTCATCGAGACATCAAGCCGGGCAACGTATTCGTGGAGCGGACCGGCTCGGTGAAGCTGCTCGACTTCGGCATCGCGCGGCTGCGTCAAGGCGGGATGGACAAGAGCACCACGGGTTACGACACCGCGCTCGGCACGCCCGGGTTCGTCGCCCCCGAGCAGGCGCGCGGCCGCTGGGACGAAGTGGACGCGCAGAGCGATCTGTTCTCGGTCGGCGCCATGCTGTTCGCCGTGGTGACCGGGCGCCACATTCATGAGGCGGACACGGGTAACGAGCAGTTCATGTTGGCCATGACGCAGCAAGCGCCACCCGCGCGGACGGTGCTGCCCGAGCTACCCGAGCCGGTGGCGGCGCTGCTCGACCGGGCGCTGCGCTACGAGAAGACCGAGCGCTGGCCCAACGCGGCAGCCATGCAGCAAGCCATCTGTGCTGCGTACGAAGAGCTGACGGGCGAGCGCATCTCGAGCACCCACGATCGGCTCAGCGTGCCCCTCGTGCGCATGTCCCGCAGCGTGCGCCCGGACGCGCCCACCCTGGCTGCGACCGACTCGAGTACCACCACTCGCCCGGTCACCCAACGCGAAGGTGAGCCAGCGCCCACGCGGCGCGGACCCTGGATCCTCGCAGGGGTCGCGGCAGCGCTGCTCGCGGCGGTCGCCTCCACTCAGCTCCGGAGTCCCGCGGACGCCGCCGAGTCGACGACGCCGAGTTCCGCCGCTGCGCCGGCCGAGACGCTCGCTCGCGAGCCGGCGCCTGCGGCCACTCCCTCGCTCCCGGTAGCCGTGACCGCAGACGCGGCCCCCGTGGATGCGGGGACGACTCCGCCGACCGAGCCACCACCCGCGAGCGCCGCGCACAGGGCCCAGCCCGCTCCGCGTTCCCCTAGAGCCCCAGTGCCGGCCAAGGCGAGCGCCGAACCGGGCCCGCCCGCCGACGTGGACCTGTTTACCCGGCGCAAGTAAGCTGTTTCCTGGCTGGGCTTCACGCCTTCGTCCTGCGCCGCGATACTGTCCGACATGAGAGCAGAGCCCTTCGCGCTGGCGGCGCTGCTGTGGGCCGTCCCCGCGTGGTCGGACACCCGAGACCCCGCGGCGGCGGAGGCCCTGTTCGCCGCGGCGCGCGAGGATCTCGAGGCAGGACGCGTCGACCAAGCCTGCGAGAAGTTCGCAGAGAGCCAGCGACTCGATCCCGCGGCCGGGACCTTGATCAACCTCGCCGCGTGCAACGAGCAGCGCGGAAAGCTCGCGCTGGCGTGGGAGCAGTGGCGCGCCGCACAGCAGCTGCTACCCCGACACGATCCGCGTCATGCCGGCGTCACGAAGCGCAGCAACGAGCTAGCCAAGCGCGTACCGCGGCTCACGCTCTCCCTCCCGGACGGCGCGCCCCCGTCCACGCGGATCGTCCGCGACGGGGTCGAGCTCGGGCGAGCCTCTCTGGGCGTGCCGCTACCGGTGGATCCTGGCAATCACACCGTCGTGGTCCACGCGCCGGGCCACGAAGAGCGCGCCCAGACGATCACGTTGACCGAGGGCGAGACGGTCGCCGTGGTGGTCGAGCTGGGCGGGAAGCTCGTCGCGCCGCCGCCGGCGCGGGCGCTACCGGCGCCAGCCCGCCCAGCCCCGACGAGCAAACCCGCGGCAGCGGACAGTCACAGCGTCTCGCCCACCGGTCTCGTCCTGATGCTGACGGGCACGGCCGTGCTGCTGACCGGGACCGCGGCAGGGCTGGTTGCGCTGAGCGCCAAGGGCAGCATGGATGACGACTGCTCTAGCGCCGACGGGCGCCGGGTGTGCGGCCCCGACGGCCTGGACGCGGCCGAGCGCGGCAAGCGCTGGGCGACGATCAGCACGATCTGCTTCGCGGGCGGCGCGCTGCTGGTGGGCGGCGGCGTGTATGTGACGCTCTCGAGCGCGCCCAAGGGTGACTCGTCCGCAATCGGCGTGAGGGGGACGTTCTGATGCGGAGACTCGCCTCCGCCCTCGCCCTCACTGGCAGCGCACTCGCCTGCGAAGCGCTCATCGGTGCGGACTTCGATGACGTGGTCGCAAAGCCGACTGACTCGGGCAGCAGCTGCGACAGCCGCAGGCCAGCGCTACCTCCGGACATCGAGGGCGGCGGTAGCACTGCGTTCTTGGTCGTCCTGCACGACGTCGACCTCGGCGATGGGGAGGCAACCGACGGAACTCCAAGATACCTCGAGGTCGGCTACGACGTGGACGCGACGTGCACGAACCGCGGAGATGCCCCGCGCTGCGGTCCTGCCGCTTGGACCGAGGGCGACCCCACCGATGGTCCGCAGGGTCAAGACAACGGCGTTGGCAAGCTGCTGTTCCTTCAAGAACAACTGTTCGGGCTGTCCGTGGTGTCGTCCTCCGTGGTGAACACCAACATCGCCGGCGGAGGCTTTCCCCCGCTGGCGGTCGTGTCGGTCGAGGGCTACAACGGGTTCTCCGAAGACGACGTGGTGACCGTGCGCTGGTACGTCCCCATCGCGGCGAAGCTCGACCCCACGGGCGAGTTCGTCCCGAAGCTGGACGGCACGGACGCCTGGCCTCTGGCCTCGCAGGCGTCTGTCCAGGGCACCGGCAGCGCGAGCACCGCGATGGCGCTCGAGGCCAAGGAAGCGTACGTCAACGGGCGGACCCTGGTGGCTCGCTTCGACTCGGCGCCGATACCGCTGGCCAACGTCTACTTCGATGGTCGGGACGTGGTCCTCACAGCGAAGATCGTGTTCGATCCGGCGACGCAGACCACCCTGCTGAGCGACGGGCTGGTCGCAGGACACTCGCCGGCCGACTCGCTGCTCGAGGTGATCCCGCGCATCACCGCGGAGTTCCTGGGGGTCCCGCTGTGTACCGATGACCCGAGCTACACCAACACCAAGAAGTTCATTTGCAGCGGCGCGGACGTGGCAACCGGCGCACACACCAAGGGCGCGCCCTGCGACGGCACCAGCTTCGGTATCGCGTTCGAGTCTTCGGGCGTCAGTCTCGGCGCTGTCGGTAGCTTGCCCGAACCGAAGGCCAAGTGCCCAGCCGCCACCGACCCCGCCGCCGACACTTGCACCGAGTGATGAGCGGCAGCGTGTGGCGACTCTCCGTCGCGGTACCGAAGCCCGTGAGCGCGGCCGTCGGGGACGCCCTGGTCGCAGCGGGAGCGACGAGCCTCAGCGAGGTCCCCGCGGGCGCGCGCGTCCTCCTACACTGCTTCGCCCAGCGCAAGAGCGACGCGCTGTCCCTGCAGCGAGCTGCGCAAGCCGTGCTCGACGCCGGAGGTCTCACGAGCGTGACGGCGAAGCTAGAGCGGCTGACCCGTGACCAGTGGCTCGCCCCCTGGCGACGGTCCCTCGTCCCGGAGCCCGTGTGTGAGGGTTTCGTGATCCAGCCCGCGTGGGACCGGACCCGGGCGCCCGCCGGCACTCGACGCCTGTGGATCGAGCCGGAGCTCGTGTTTGGCGTGGGAGGGCACCCCTCGACGCGCCTCGCAGCCAGCGCCGTCCGTAGCTGGTGTCGGTCTCACCCGGGACGGGGCGTGCTCGACGTGGGCACGGGCACCGGTGTGCTGGCCCTGATCGCCGTGCTGTCGGGCGCGAGCGCGGCGCTCGGGCTCGACCGGGAGCGGCGGGCGGTCGCCTCCGCGCGTCGTCACGCGCGCGTGAACGAGGTGCCGAACGCGCGCTTCTCCACGCGACCGCTGCACACCATCCCGCGTCGCTACCCGCTGGTGGTCGCCAACATCGAGGCGCACATCTTGACCGAACTCGCGACGGACCTCGTGCGCGTGACGGGGCACACGCTCATCTTGGCGGGTCTCTTGCTCGAGCAAGAGGACGAGCTAGTGCGCCGATTCGCCGAGCTCGGGCTCGCGCGCCGGAGCGGCGATGGCACCTGGGCTTGCGTGGAGCTCGAGCGCACGGTCACGCGCCGTTGAGCCGGGCCGCGCGGCTGTCGAGCCTGCCGCGTGCAGCAGCGAACAGCAGCTCCTCGGCCTGCAGCGCCGCTCGCCACTCCGCCAGCAGCGCGGGCACTCGGTCGCGCCACGCCTGCAATGTGGCCTCGTGATCCACGAGCGGGAAGAGCCCCTCGCGCTCCGCACCGTCGTGGTGCTCGTGCAGGTGCTTGTAGGTCGCCTCCAGGTCGAGCAAGGTGATCGCGGCGCGCCGCAGCGTGCTGCCGGAGAGGGCACGAAGCTGCAGCGTACTCTGCGTCATGCGAGCCAGGTGCCAGAGCAGCTTCTCGTGCTGCCCGGTGTACAGAACGACGGGCCACTTCTTGACCGGGGGGACACGACGGAAGGCGTCGAGCACCACGTCCTCCTCGTGCCGCATGTGAACCGCGAGCAGGCGCCCGTGCGCCGCGAGCAGCTCGATGGCCAGCTCCACGTCGAGCAGCAGGAGCGCTTCTTCGTGGAGCAGCAGCGCGTCGTCGATCGCCGCGTGCGCCTCGAGCAGCGCAGAGAATCCCAGGTCGCTCGCGGGACCGTTCATGACTGACCCGACCGTGACATGACCCTGCACCCGTGTCGACACCCGCTGCTCGCCGCAGTCTTGAGTCGGAGCGCGGCCATTGCTACGGGGCTCCCATGCAGTACTCCATCGTCCCGAGCGTCGCGCCGCACGTCACGCAGCTGCAGGTGCCAAGCGTCTCCAAGCTCATCGCCGGGGCGGCGCTCGGCCTCATCGGAGCTGGCCTGATCGCGCTGGGCGCGACGGGTGTGGTGCCGGGGCTCCCAGCCCTGACGGCGTACGGCTTCGGGTTGACGTTTCTGTCCGGAGCGCTCTTGGCGGTCACGTCCGGGAGCCCTCCGGGGCGGCTCGTGTTCGACGACCAGCAGGCGGCGCTACTGGTACACGAGGCCGGCGCCGGCGAGCCCGGACGGCTGTCCTACGCGGCGATCGCCGGCTTCTCCGTGCGCGAGGTTCGCTCCACTCAGAACCAACACACGACCGTGCACTACCGCGTCGTCATGGACAAGCAGGATGGCGGTTTCTGGCAGCTCGGTGAGTTCCGCGATCGCGCCGCCGCCGACGCGCTCTGCAGCACCCTCGGCAGCAGCGTCGACCTGAGCCGAGAGCCGTCGCGCGCGCCCGACGAGTCCCGGCTATCCGGGGCGCTCACGGAGAGCCGACACGATGCGTTCGCGGAGCTGCGCTGGCGGCGGCGCGTTCACCCGCTGGCCGTGCTGACGTTCCTCGGAGTGCCCTTGGGACTGGGGCTCGCGACGCACGGGGGGCGCGGCGAGTTGCCGGGCGTCGTGTACTGGGCGGTGATCGCCCTGCTCGGCTTGATCGTGCTCGCGACGCTCGCGACCACGCTACTCAGCATCGGCAAGGAGTGCGTCATTCGCGTAGACTCCGAGAAGCTGCACGTCCGAGAGACTGGCGGCGTGCTGGGCTTTGGCTTCGAGATGCCCCTCGCTGAGATCCGCGCCGTGACCTTCCTGCTCACGCCCTCGGGCGCGGACTCGTCCCTGCTCGTGCTCGACGAGCGAGGCCGTCGCGCGCTCGACGAAGCGCGCGCCCCAGCCAGCGCGGCGAGCGCCTTCGAGAGCGCGCTCAGCCTGCTCCAGGCCAAGCGTATCGGGGCGGCGGACCTGGACACGGCCACCAAGCTTGCCCTCGAACGCTGGTTGGAGCGGGAAATCCGCGCGCGCGGCGGCGACGCGAGGTGACCGCCGGGATGGACGGATTTGGCCATCCGGGCTAGGAAGGGCGGCCACAACGGCCCCTGCCCATGAGCGAGACCGAATCCCGCGACCCGACGGCGGAATCTGCGAGCGAGGACGAGCCGGCAGCGCCGTCCGAATCGCCGGCGCCGGCCGAGCTCCCCGCACCCGTCGCCACGGGCTCGGGTGAGGCCACGACCGCGCCCCTGGCTGTGCTGCACCCAATCCGGGGCACGCTGCTCACGGCGTTCGGGCTCGCCATTCCGTTTCTGTTGATGGCAGCGGATCGGCCCCTGCCGTTCAGCGTCCCCGTCGGTCTGCTGGGGCTGTGTCTCGGCATCCTGGGCATCTTCGATCTGCTCGGCACCTTCGATGAGCCGGACGCCGTCGTAGCGGAGAGCGTGCCCGCCAAGCAGCTGCTCGAGCGTCTCGCGGAGGTGGCGGCGGCGGCGGGCGGGCTGTTCGTGTCCTTGCGCTTGGCAGTCGCCGGCTCGCTGCCCATGCCTCGCCTCACGGCGGCGATCCTGGTCACCACGACGTTCCTGGCGCTGGTCGTCACGGTCTTCCGTACGGGAGTCACCCTAGGCGCCTGGCGCAATGACGAGGCTGGCGCACCGCGACCCTTGCTCGAACGCCATGGCTTCTGGGTCGTCGCCGTCACGACGCTGCTCTACCTGCCGATGCTCGGCAGCTTCTCGCTCAGCGATCCCTGGGAGACCCACTACGGCGAGGTCGCCCGCGAGATGCTCGCCCGCAACGACTGGATCAGCCTGTGGTGGGCTCAGGACGGCTGGTTCTGGTCGAAGCCCGTGCTCGACTTCTGGATGCAGGCGCTCTCGTTCTCGGCGCTCGGCGTCGGTTGGGCACCCGATCAGATGCTGATCGGCGCCGCACACGGGCGCTTCCCGCAGCCCGAGTGGGCGGCGCGCATGCCCGTGTTCCTGCTCACGGTGCTGGCGGCCTACTTCCTGTACAAGGGCGTCGCTCGGGTGTGGGGGCGACGGGTCGGGCTGCTCGGCGGCGTGGTGCTGGCCACCATGCCCTATTGGTACCTGATCAGCCATCAGACCATGACCGACATGCCCTACGTCGCTCCGCTGACCGCGGCGATGGGTCTCTTGCTCTTCGGTCTGTTCACCGACCCGGAAGAGAAGGTCCGGGTGTACGAGATCCGGCTGGGCTCGCGCACCCTGCGCGTGTCCGCGTACCACCTCTTGTTCGCGGCGGTGCTGCTGCTCGCGCTACCACAGGTCCTGTATCTGGCCACTCGCAACCTCACGCTGCAGATCGAGGCCACGCCGCACGGCTTTCGCCCTCACCTGGACGAGTTCTGGAGCGGCTCGGGCGGTGGCAACTGCGGGCTCCCCGGCAACGATGGCTGCCGAGAGCACCAGCCGGTGACCAAGGCGTTCCAGCCCTGGCACGCGTCGCTGCTGTGGGGCGGCGTCACGGGCGTGCTCCTGTGGATGAACCGCGGCGAGCGGCGCAAGCAGCGGCTCGCGTTCCTCGCCGCCTGGGCGTTCGTCGCGCTGAGCGCGATGGGCAAAGGGGCGCCGGGGCTGGTGCTCCCGGTGTTCATCGCAGGCGCATACCTGGGTGCGACCCGTCGCTGGCGCGAGCTCACCCGCCTCGAGTTGCTCGGTCTGGTGTTGCTCGTGGCCTGCATCACGCTGCCTTGGTACGTGCAAATGTACATGCGGCACGGCCAGCCCTTCACGGACCGGCTGCTGTTCCACGACATGTACAAGCGGGCCTTCGTGCACGTCCACGACACGAACACCGGGGATGACGTCAGCTTCCGCTACTACATCTGGCAGCTTGGCTACGGCCTATTTCCGTGGACCGGGCTGGCCGCGGCAGGGCTCGTGTGGTGGACCCGTCGCGTGAACGACGTGCGGGACCTGCGCGGGGACGCAGGCACGTTCATGGCGCTGTGGTTCATCAGCGCCTTCTCGATGTTCACCATCACGCTGACCAAGTTTCACCACTACATCTTGCCGGTGGTCCCGCCCACTGCCGTACTCTTGGGTGTGATGCTGGACCGCATGATTAGCCGCGGCGTCCTGCCGCAGCGGCGCTACCTTCCCCACTATGTCAGCGGTCTGCTCCTCGGCGCGCTGCTGCTCGTGTACGGCATCAGTCGACTCTTCCCCGGGTCCGTGTTCGGCCTCGTGGTCCCGGGCGAACCCGCGGGCCCACCCCCGGCGGTGCTGTGGATCGGCGTGACCTCGATCGTGATCGGCTCGTTGTTCGGCGGCGGCGCAGCGCTGCTCTTCGGTCGCCCGCGTTCACCCGCAGAGATAGCGCCCACGGAGCCGAGCCAGCACTTCGACCACGTGCTGTTTGGCGTCATCGGACTGGCATCCGCGGCGGTGGTGGGGCTCGCCGGGCGCGACATGTTCGTCACGCAGAAGGGAGACATCGACGGGCAGGCCCGCTTGATGCACCTGTTCACGTACAACTACCGGCGCCCTTGGCCCCTCGAAGATCTACGCTTCGAGGCCGTGCTGACCGCCTTCACCATCGCGAGTGTGGCGCTGTGTGCGCTGATCGCCTGGCGACGGTTCCGAACCCACGCCGTCGCGCTCCTGCTCGCGACCAGTGTCGTGTGGGCTGCCTGGGGCATCAACGTCTACCTGGTGCGGGCAGCGCCGCACTGGGGCCAGCGGGAGACGGTCTTGGCATACTACGCAGACCGCCCAGGACCCGAGGCGCCCCTCGTCGCCTATCAGATGAACTGGAAGGGCGAGAATTTCTACTCCGGCAACCGGCTGCCGGCGTTCGTGGCGAGCGGCCAGAAGTTCAAGGATTGGGTGAAGCAGGAGCGGGAGCGGGGCGTGAAGGTCATGTACTTCACGACGGAGCACGGTCGCGTGGGCTCCCTCAAGAGCGAGCTGGACAACCCCGCCGACTTCGAGGTGCTGACCAGCAAAGAGCTCAACAACAAGTTCTTCGTCGCCCGCGTGCGCTTCCCCTGAACCATGGCAGAGCGCACGTTCGCCATCGGGGACATCCACGGCGAGCTCGGCCAGCTCATGACGCTCCTGTCGCGCTTGCCGCGCCTGGACGTGACGGACACGCTCGTGTTCCTGGGCGACTACGTCGACCGCGGTCCGCAGTCCAAGCAGGTCGTGGAGTACCTCAGGCGTCTGCCCCAGCGCGTCCGCGCCAAGGTGGTGACCCTGCGTGGCAATCACGAGGACGCCTGGCTTCACGTGCGCCGTGAGCGCTGGCCCGGCTTCGTACGGCCGCCCTCGCACGGCTGCCTGGCCGCGTATCGCTCGTTCGTCGGGCGGGCACCACCGGAGAAGGACGAGCACGCCACACCGGAGGAGCAAGAGGCGTTCGAGAGCGGGAGCTTCTTCCCACCCGACGTGGTCGGGTGGTTCGAGTCGCTGCCGTATTGGTACGAGGACGCGCACGCCTTGTACGTGCACGCAGGTCTGCCCAAGCGGGCCACGGGCGGCTTCTCGCACCCCAGCGAGCTGCCCTACCCGCCCTCCGCGGTGCTGTGGGTACGCGACGAGGACTTCTTCCGCAACTACCGCGGAAAGCGCGTGGTGTTCGGGCACACCCGCACCGAGTTCTTGCCGCCGGAGCTGTCCAGCTTCACCCCGGAGGATCCCAAGGACCTCTGGTCCTACGAGAACGTCGTCGGCATCGACACGGGCTGCGGCAACGGGGGCTTCCTCACCGCCCTCGAACTGCCGTCCCTGGCGGTGTACGAGTCCCGCTAGACCCAGGCCGGGAGCGAGCCGCTCACTTCTTCTCGCCTCCGGGCCCGAGCAGGCGACCGATCGTGTTGCGCCCGATCCCGAGGCGCTTCGCGGTCTCGGTTCGGTTTCCACCCGCGACACGAAGCTGCGCGTCGATGTAGCGACGGGTCGCCGCGTCGAGGGTGAGACCATCCGGCAGCCAGACTCCCCCACGCGCCGAGTGCGACGAACTCGGTCCCTCCGAGGGTGGCGCTGGCAGCAGCTCGTCTGCTACGCGGCCATCCGGCGACAGGACCGTCGCGCTCTCGACCCAGTGCTCGAGCTCGCGGACGTTGCCGGGCCAGGGATACAGCGCCACGCGCTCGAGCACCTCCGGCGTGAGCTGCAGCGCGGGACGAGCGTAGCGCTGGGCGTAGGTCTCCACGAAGTGACGAGCGAGGATCACTATCTCGTCCCGGCCCCGCTCCCGCAGCGGCGGGATCTCGACCTCGACGACCCGAACCCGGTAGTACAGGTCCTCGCGAAATCGACCCTCCCTCACCGAGCGCTTCAGGTCCCTGTGGGTGGCGCACAGCACGCGAACATCCGCCCGCAGCGTCTCACGACCTCCAACCCGCTCGTACACCCGCTCCTGCAGGAACCGCAGCAGCTTGCCCTGCATCTCGAGCGGCAGCTCGCCGATCTCGTCGAGAAACAACGTGCCGCGGTCAGCCGTCTCCACCTTGCCGCAGACCCGGCGTTCCGCACCCGTGAACGCACCGCGCTCGTGCCCGAAGAGCTCGCTCTCGACTAGCTGGGCGGGCAGCGTCGTGCAGTCTACCACCACGAAGGGGCCGCCCTGGCGAGACGAGTTGACGTGTACCGCCCGAGCGAACAGCCCCTTGCCCGTCCCCGTCTCGCCGCACAGCAGCACCGAAGCGTCGGTCTGAGCGGCGAGGGCCACGCGCTCGTACACCCGCTTCATCGCCGCGCTGCGTCCCACGATACGATTGAACGGCCCCCGCAGCGTCACCCCCGGCGCCGCCCTCACCTCGGCCCGTAGCGTGGTCAGGCTCAGCGCGCGCGCGAGCTGCATCCCGAGCGCTTCGAGGTAGCGCTCGTCTTCTTCGTCGAAGGGGCCGTCTTGCCGATTGAGGAGCTGCACGACCCCGCGCACGGGCGCGTCCGCGTGTTCACGGATGGGCACGACGAGCATCGAGCGCGTGGTGTATCCCGTCTCCCTGTCCACGCTGGGATCGAAGCGTGGGTCACGCGTCGCATCGTCCACGCGTACCGTGGCGCCAGTGCGCGCGACGTAGCCGGCAATACCTCGGTCCAGTGAGAGGCGCAGCTGAGGCACCTCCGGCAGCTGGGCTACCCGTGTCACCAAGTCGCCCTGCTCGGCGTCGACGAGCCAGATACTGGCCCGGTCGGCGGACAGCGCTTCGCTCAGCCGCTCACACGCCGAGGACAGCAGCGCGTCGAGATCGACCTCCCGCGCCAGGAGCGACGACAGATCGACGAGCAGGGACAGACGCGACATGACCCGGGGGCCCAAGATAGCGTGGATCTCGGGCGGCGCGCTGCCCAGCTCGACCGCGAGACTCAAGCAGCCGCCTCTCCTACCGAGCCAAGGGCGATGTGCATCCCCTCCCGCGCGGCCACCGAGGCTCGAAACAGGCCACGCGCGCGGGTCTCCAACTCGAGCACCTGGTCGTCCGAACGCTTGGGGTCGTGGTGGAACAGCACGTATCGGCCCACGCCTGCGGCTTGGGCGAGCGCGGCGCCATCCTCGTAGGTGGAGTGCCCCCAACCGACCTTCGACGGTCCGATCTCGCCGCGATACTCCGCCGGGGTGTACTGGGAGTCGTAAATCAGCACGTCTGCACCTTCCGCTAGCGAACACAGCATGGGGTCGACACAGGAGTAGTGCTCGGTGTCCGTGGCGTACACGACGCTCTTGCCCTGGTAGTCGATGCGATACGCCAGACTCCCTCCGGGATGATTGAGCTTGGCCACGCGCACGTGCACGTCTCCGAGGTCGAAGCGCGCCCCAGGAGATACCTCCTGGGTGGTGAGCTGACAGGGCACCTGATCGAGTCGCACCGGGAAGACGGGGCTCGTCATCTGGTGCTCTAGTACGTCATGCATGGTGCAGCGCTCGGCAGCGGGACCGACGACGTGTAGTCGTGTGGTGGGCAAGTACAGCGGGACGAAGAAGGGCAACCCCTGGATGTGATCCCAATGGTGATGGCTCAGTAGCAGGGTGACATCGACGGGCCCGGACTTCAGGAGCTCGTCGCCCAACCGGCGCAGACCCGTCCCCGCGTCCAAGAGGATGCGTCGCTGTCCGCACACCACCTCGACGGAGCTGGTGTTGCCACCCACGAGCTGGGTGTCGGGACCCGGCGCCGCAATGCTGCCACGAACGCCCCAGAATCGAATGTCGAAGGTCATCGCTCTCTCCTCGCTGTGACCTGCTCACCTTGCGAGCTTCGTGCCGTCAGGCCGCGCGCCGTGAATTGCGGGAGAACTGGCGGCGGAGCGCCGGCGCTGTTGCACCAGTTTGAGCCGGGGCGCCTCGAATCGGTGCGTGGGCTCGCCGGCGTCAGCGGCCTTCGCCGAGTCCGTGCTTGCGCATCAGCTTCTGCATCATCTGGCGGGACACTTCGGCCAGGGCGGCGGCCCGGGTGACATTGCCGTCCGTGCGCTGCAGCAGCTGATCGAGGTAGGTGCGCTCGAAGTCATCCCCCGCTTGCCGGCGGGCGATGCGGAGCGGTACGACGCTATCTCCCACGACCCACTGCGTCACCTCCGCGACGCGACCCTTGGCCTCGTCGCTGATCACGCCGCCCTGGATGGGGCGCTCGGGGGTGATGGCCAGGCGCTGAACGGCGTTCTTCAGCTCGCGTACGTTCCCGGGCCAGCGATGGGCTCGAAACATGTCCCAGATGTGGGGTGCGACGTCGGTGATGGGCTTGGGGGGGCGCTCATGCGCGAGAAAGTGCTCGACCAGTAGCTCCAGATCTTCCATGCGGTCGCGCAGCGCGGGGACGGTGACGTGCGCTTGGGCCAAGCGGAAGTACAGATCCTGACGGAACGCGCCCTTCTCGATCTCTGCTTGAAGGTTGCGATTCGTCGCGGCCAAGATGCGAACGTCGACGGAGACGGTGCCGCGGCCGCCGACCCTTCGAACCTCTCGCTTCTCCAGCACGCGCAGCAGCTTCGGCTGCAGCTCGAGGGGGAGCTCGCCAATTTCGTCCAGAAAGAGGGTCCCGCCGTCGGCCTGCTCGAACAGGCCGGCGTGCTGCGCCTGCGCTCCGGTGAACGCCCCTCGCTCGTGCCCGAACAGCTCACTCTCGATCACCGTCGGGGACACGGCGCCGCAGTCGAAGACGACGAAGGGGCCGCCCGCGCGAGACGACTCGCCGTGAATGGCTTCGGCGACCAGGTCCTTGCCGGTTCCCGTCTCGCCCTCGATGAGCAGGCTCACGTCGGTGGCCGCGATGCGATCGAGATCGGCGAACAGCTCGCGCATGCGAGGGGACTTGCCCCGCACGTCTCCGAACCGGTCGATGGCGACCTGCAGGCGCCCGACGGTCTCCTGCAGCCAGTTGACCGCGATCCAAGTCTCACCCAGCGCGATCTGGAAGTCCCCGGGGACGAAGGCGTCCTTGAGCCGGACTCCCCCGAGCAGGATCCCGTTGGTGGAGGCGACGTCCCTCACCCGCATGCCCAGCGGCGTGGGCTCGAGATCCGCATGTCGACGGCTCACAGTGTCGTCCGCGAGCACGATGTCGTTCTCCGGCGCAGTCCCGATGCGGATCGGCACCCCTGCGCTCTCGTGAACCAGCCCAACGTTGGGTCCGCGGGTCACGCTGACGCGCGCCTTGGCATAGCGCACGACGGTGGGCAGGGGCCGCGCCCGGGTGGGGCCATCGCTCATCGACCTGGTGTTATCTCACGAGGCGCCGTGGGCGACCAGGGGGCCGTGCGGCACGAGCGCGCCGACCGGCCCACGTCTCGACCCAGCCGGGGCCACTTTATTGCGCGCCGCCGAAGGGACCGCCCAACCCATCGCCGAGGCGCGCGTCTACGAGTCCCGCGGAGCGCCCCAGCCGAGCCGGAGCAACCCGCGGTCGACAGCGGCTACCGCCGGTGACCCTCTCACAAGTTCATGCAGTATCCGCTGCTGCAGGTCGTCCCCTGGGGGCACACGGAGCCGCTGTTGCAGCTCAACAGACAACGCTGCGAGACCTTGAGCGCCGGTGTCTCCGGCACGGTGATGCACGCGGGCGTGACGTTGGACGCGAGCGCGCCCGGGCCCGGGCAGGTCATGATAGGCCCCGCCTGGGCGGCGCACACTGCGGTGCATACTCCGCGAGAACACAGCCCGCTCTGACACTCGTTGCCCGCGACGCAGGCCGCGTACAAGGGGCGGTTGCCGCCGCTGGGACCCGTCTGCTGAAAACGCTCCTGCTCGTACCAGCCCGGGTTGCAGTCGGCCGGCACGTTGCTTCCCTCCGCGCTGACACACACGCCGATCCCCCAGGCAGACAGGTTGGTCTTGTCACACACGCCAGTCCCGCAGTCCATGATGCTGCAGCAGTACTTCGCGCAGGTGCCGTCGAGGCACTTCATGCCTGCGCCGCAGTAGGGGCCCGTGGAGTTGTTGCACGACTGGCACAGGCCGGCGGTGTTCGGCGCCGGATAGCAGGAGAACTTGCCCTGCTTGAGGCTGTCCTGATCGCAGGTGGCGCCCGGACCGGCGGCCTGGCAGCCGAAGAGCGTGACTGGATTGCACTCGTCCACGGCGACACCACCGGTTCCGCCGCCGCTGGCGCCACCCGTGCCGCCCGCGCTCGTGCCGTCCATGCCGCCGCCATCGCTCGTGACGCCGCCGCTGCCGCTCGTCCCGCCAATACCGCCGCCATCGCTCGTGACGCCGCCGCTGCCGCTCGTCCCGCCAAAGCCCGAGCCACCGCCGCTTCCGACGGGCGCGCAGGTCTGGAACGCGCTCACGGCGCTAGCACACGCCGCATCCATCACCAGCAACGTCGAGGTGGGCGTCACCATCGTCACCGGCTGGCTCGCCGCGGCGCCGACGGCCTTGGCCACCGCTTGACCTTGTCCGGTGCACTCGATGGGCAGCCCCCTCAAGCAGTCGATCACGGAGCTCGCGCGCGACGGGCACGAGCCGACCATGGCGTTACACTCGGAGACGCACGTCGCGAAGTCGAGCCCGGCGCAGTCGACGCCGGCTTGTAGGTGAGCGCAGAGCCCCTCGCAACTGCCCGCCGTCCCGCCACCACCGGACGACGACCCGCAGGCCCCAGCGAAAGCGAGCGCCAGCGCGCCCGGCCCGATCAGCGACTTGAGCACGTTCATGGCGAGGAAGTTGGGCCAGACGCGGGTGCGATGGAAGACGTGGGGAAGAAATGACTACGGGCGCGCGCGGGCGCCCGCCTCACGGCTTGCGTGAAGCAGAGCCAGCGGTCGAGCTCCGGAGCCACGTTCGGCCGCGCCACGGAGTCGTCGCCGAAGTCGCCGGGCAGCGTCGGGCATCACCGGGCACCGCCAGCCCGAGCGGCCGCGGCCGCCACGACCCCGGCGCTACCACTGGTTCAGCTCGACCTCGACCTCGAGCCCGACGCAGCGCCGAAAGCTCGCATCGCAGTCGAGGAAGCACTGCGCGTCGGGAGTCGGCTGGGCTCCCTGACACGTCACGTAGCAGCCGTTGAGAATGGTCGGACAGTCCCTCAAGGACTCGGAGCTCACCATCTCACCATCAGCGTCGCTCGGGACGTCCTCGGCGACACAGCCCACCACCGCGAGTGAGAGGCCCAGCAGAAGGCTCAGCGTTCGGTTCGTTGAACTCATGGCGCGCAGCTCAGCAACCGCCGTGCCACGGCAGCTGGCGAACTACTGCTGAGGACCGCGCCGTGCGCGGGACGTCGGGAGGAGGAGTGCTACTCGCCCTTGCTGAGAGCTCTGCAGGCGCGCTCGAGGAGGCGCCTGGAAGTTTGCGCGCGTCCGCGACTGAATCCCTCCCGTACCAGGTGGCTCACCCTGATCCCTCCACGACTCCGATGTTGCCCACGAGCCGCCGCCGTACACGACGGCACGGCGGTTGCACAAGCTTCGTTGCATGAACCGCAAACCCTGGCTGCTGGTCTTGGCACTCTTACCCGCCTGCTCATCCGCGACCGGTGAAGACACCGACACGGTCGACACGTCGCAGCTGCACTCCCCGACGTGCAGCCAGAGCAGTGTGTTCCAGTTCACTCCAGACGCGGGTGCAGAGGCCGTGGCTCGAGCGAAGTTGGATGCGCTGGGCATCGACGCCACCGTCACCTGGGGCCATCAACGGGGCACCCTGGCGACCGCCTGGGAGCTGGGTCTGGAGCTCGACTGCAAGGACCCCACCTCCGACGCTAGCGCGCGGGTTCTGGAGCGCCTGGCGGGGATACCGGAGGTGTTCCGGCTCGTAGCGCACGAGTGGGTGGGGAGCCCTGTCCCCTGCAGCGCCCTGCCAAACAACGCGATCTTGGGCTTCACCCGTAGGTCCCTCGCTGGCCTGCAGTCCTACAACGACTCCTTCTCGGTGCTTCTACGACGCAACGGCGCCGCGCTCTCGATCCACTTCATCAACGCTCAGTACTTGCCTGACGTCGTCCCCGGGTTGGAGGAGTTCGCCAAGGACTGCCCTAGCCTCAGCGTCCAGGACGGCATGGCGGTGCTGCACAAGGAAGAGCTGCACTACGACACCTTCGCCTGGTGCGCCCACACGGGTTCGGGCACCTACCGCGCCGCACCACCGGACGTTCTGACCATCCAGAAGCCCTCGTGGACGTGGACCGAACACTCCGGCGGGGTGGAACTCCAAGTGGGTGCACGCGCCGCCCTGACTGTCGCGCCGGTTCATCACACCCCGTCGCTGCTCTCGAGCAACGCGAACTGCCCTTGGAACACGGTCGCCTTCAGCTTGGTGTTCGATCCCGTCCACCAGACGCTGCTCTCCCAGAACCCCGGCGTGGACTGCATCGTGTGCGCGAGTGGTGGGTGAGGAGGACTTCCTCGCGTGGCAACCGGTGGTTGCCGACGCGGGCACGAAGCTAGCTGAACGCAGACGCGCGTGACCACTGGCCGTGGCCGGTGAGCGCGCAAGCGCGCCTGCCCGAAGTCGCGG
This sequence comes from Polyangiaceae bacterium, assembly GCA_019637295.1. Lineage (GTDB taxonomy): Bacteria > Myxococcota_A > Polyangia > Polyangiales > Polyangiaceae > JACKEA01. The sequence continues at coordinate 463,423 of JAHBVX010000001.1, read as the reverse complement.
ACACCACGCCTCCGCGCACGAGCGAATCGCTGGATCATCAACGAGGAGAAACGTCATGAACACTGGGAGATCACACCGCTACCTCATCTCACGTCTCACCGTCATCTCGACCGGGCTGCTCGCCTTCGGAGCGCTGGGGGGATGCGTGGCGGGTGAACGCCCGGAGGACCCGACGGTGGAGTCCCCAGCGTCTGCCGAGAACTCGAAGGCGTGCTGGGGCAGCCGCGATATCGAGGGCTTCGGCAGCGCCACGGTATCGATCCGACGAGTCTGGCAGGACTACCCGGGAGAGACCATGCAGCAGGCCTCGCAGCGGACCAGAGAGAACGCCCGCCGGGCGGCCTGGGGAAGTGCCTATACGGAGGCGCGGTCCGTGTGCAGAGGCTCATCGTACAAGGTTCATGGGGTCGCGAACCTCTGCTACAAGACGCCGGGTTTCTCGTCCTACGTCAACAACGACACGTTCGAGTGCTGGATACCGACCGACACGGAGAGCTGGACGTGCATCGTCAACGTCGTCGTCCCCTGCAATTACTCCTTCACCGGCATGGATCCATGCGCGGGGGTCGAGTGCCCACCGGGAACGGAGTGCTCCGGCGGAGAGTGCCAGGACGTGTGTGGAGACATCGAGTGCCCGGCCGGTTCGGGCCTGGACGCCGAGTGCCAGTGTTACCCTGTCGACCCTTGCGCCAGCGTGTATTGTCCCCCCGGCTCCACGTGCTCCGCGGGGATCTGCTCGCCGGTCGACCCGTGTGCGAACGTCGTCTGCCCCGTGGGCTCGTCGTGCGTGAGTGGCCAGTGCCAGTCCCTCGACCCCTGCGCGAACGTGGTCTGCGGCTTCGGCCAGACGTGCGTCAACGGACAGTGCCTGGCCTCCGGATGCACCAGTGACTTCGACTGTCCGCTCGGTCAGTACTGCTGGGGTGCCGGCTCGGGTGTCGGCTACTGCGCTGGTGGTGGTCAGACGTGCGTGCTCGATGGCGTGTGCAGCAGCGGCGAGACGTGCGCCTGCGACGCGGCGTGCTGCACAGGCGGAGGCGGAGGGGCCGGCAGCGGCCCCGGCGGGTCTTGCGGCTGGGACGGCGGGTCCAGCATCTCGTACGGCGACTGCCACGCTTGCGGGGGTAGCGTTACTTGGAGCTCGGACGCCGGGGCGTTCGTGTGCGAAGGCATGACCACGAGCTGAGCGCGTCGGAGATCGCCGGAGGTCCTCGGGTGGCATCACCGCGGGGGTCGAGCAGCCGTCGTCACCGCGTCTGATCGACATGGAAGGCGCCAGGCGGGTCTGGCGCTGAAGTGAGCGTCGCGCTACCCTCGAACGGGGGAAGGCTCGGAGCGGGCTTCCTTCTATGGTCCAATCAGCTCGCTCGATTTCCTTCCCTTCTACTTCTTGCCGGTGCGACGCGGGAACGACACGGGCCCCATGACGAACTTCGACCACCCCGAGACGCGCCGCGCGCTGCTGCGCAGGCGGGGTGTGGTCGTCGTGAAGGCGGGCAACGAGCGCCAGAGCGAGCCGGTCATGCAAGCGCTCGACCTCGAGCTGGCGGCGCTGGGCTACGCGCTGTCCATGCCGCTTCGGGAGCGGCTCACCAGCGTTCCAGCCGCTGGTCTCGTTCCGATCACGCGCTGGCTGCTCGACGCGCTGGCGAAGGATCAGGGCAGCGACCAGGACCACACGCCGTTGTTCCGGAGCTTTCCCAACGACATCCCGGTGGACACCTTCGGCCTGTGGGTGGACCGCTTCCTGGTCCACTATTTCCAGGCGGAGGACCAGGAGTGCTTGTTGTGCGGCAAGGACGGCACGACGCACGTCCTCGCTCCGTGCCACCACGTCGTGTGCAGCCTGTGCTTCGACGGCAGCAACTACTCCGCGTGCCCCATCTGCGGGCGGAGGCCCACCGAAGGGACGCCCTTCCTGGTGCCCACCAAGCCGCGCGGCCCGGCCGCGGAGCACGTGCGCTTCCGCGTGCTGCACCTCGGCCACGACGTCGGTGACGAGGCACGCAAGCTGTTTCGGCAGCTGTGCGCGCGCACGCAGGCGCTGTCGCCGGACGATCGTGACGTCCTCTTGGTGCTGCTCCGCGAGTTCGGTCCCGCGGCGCTCGACTGGATCCCGGAGGACATCCCGCTGCGCGAGAACGTCGCCCAGGTCTTCGGCACGCTCTACGACCACGCCGAGCCAGGCGCGCTGATGGAGAGGGCGGCCCCGCACATGACCACCGCCACCGACGTGCTGCGCTTCATCGCAGCCTACTCCGGCGCGGATCCGTCCCTGCAGCCCGTGGAGCGCTCACGGGTGGTCGCCGTCACCGTCGCCCCACAGGGGATCCTGGCGCGCATGGTGCGGCGCTTCGGCGGCACGTTGCCCCCGCAGCTCGCTCACGTCTCCGTGCCCCAGAAGGTGACCCGCTTCGGCGTGCGCAGGCTCCCGCGGTCGCTGCGCCGCACGCTGCTCGCGCTGCTCGAGCGCATCCCGGAGCAGCAGCTGCGCGAGGACATGCTGCGGCACGCCTCGCTGTGGGTGTGGGTCGGGCAGTTCCTGCACCCGCACGAGCACCAGCGGCGCTTCCCGAACGTGGCCCGCGCCTTCCACGTCGTGCGCAAGAAGTCGCCAGCCGGCGTCCCCGCGCCGCGCCAACCAACCCATCGCGGGCGAGTCGAGGCCGCGGTCCGGGACAGAGATACGACCGCGCTCACCACGCTGTTGTCCGCTCGCCCGGGGGAGCTCGGCCGGCGGCTCGACCACCTGCTCCGCCTCGCCGTCGAGGCGTCCCCCGCGCGGCTCGAGGAGGCGCTCGACGCGGCCGAGGATGCAGCGCCGAGCCTGCCGACGCCGATGCTGCTCACCCTCGCCGCTCACTTCCGCACGCGGCATCAGCCCGCACCAGTTCGCGTCTACTTCCCGAAGGGGGCCGCCGTGACGGGAGTGTCGGCGCAGGACGCGCGACCGCCGCTCCCTCCGAGCGTCACGGCACGCGTCGTTCGCTGCGTCGAGGCCGAGTTGCTCGCGCGCTTCGCGCGAGCGGAGGCTCGCGACACCTGGCTCCTCGACGAGGCGCTCGCTCGGGTGGTCGTACCATTCAACGAGCGCACGGCGAGCCGCAGCGCCGTCGCCCTGGCGCGCGGCTCGTCCATCGGCGTGCCGCCTGGCAAGGCCATTCGCTTGTTCCTTCACTGGTGCGATCCCCCCGGCAAGGAGTGGACGGATCTGGATTTGTCGGTGGGCTTCTACGACGCCGACTGGGAGTACGTGGGCGTGTGCTCGTACTACCAGCTCACGTTCGAGAAGATAGCCAGGAGCGCGGGCGACCTGACCTCCGCGCCTTACCCGAGCGGCGCCACCGAGTTCGTGGACGTGGATCGGAGCGCCGCGCAGGCGCGGGGGATTCGCTACGCGGTGATGGTGGTGAACGCCTATTCTGGCCTGGCCTTCGGTGCGCTCGACCGTGCCTGGGCCGGGCTCATGCTGCGCGACGACGTCCAGGGCCAGTACTTCGACCCGCGCACGGCCGAGCTGAAGTTCGCGCTCGCGGGAGTTAACGGTATCTACTTGCCGCTGCTGTTCGATCTGCAGTCGAACACCCTGCACTGGCTCGATCTGTACTCGCGGGGCATGTTCGGGTTCAACAACGTGGGCACGTCCAACAGCGCCATCCAGAAGCTCTGCCCTGAGGCGCTCGCCTACTTCGCCTCCGGCGCGCGTCCAAACCTGCTGGACCTCGGACGGCTCCACGCCGCAGCGCGCGGTCAGCGGGTGCTGCTACGGGACGGCGGCGGCGTCCGCGAGCTCGAGCGCAGTTCCGGTGAGAGCGCCGAGGCCTTCCTTGATCGGCTGAGGAGCGGGGTGGGCGCCGAACCCCTCGCCGGCCCCGTCGATCTCGCCGGCCGCCCCTCGGTCGCGGCGCTGCTGCTGCGCGGGGACCTCGCGCTGCCCCGTGGCGCCGACGTGCTCGCGGTGTTCCGCGAGCAGCTCGCGCCCACCCTGCGGGCCTCGGACCTGTTGACGTGACCGGGGGGAGGCGGTGCGAAGGCATGACCCCGAACTGAAGACGAGCGCCCCGCAGGGACACGGCCCTCGACTCCGCGAACGGCTACACCGCCCCGGACGTCATCTTCAGCCCGACAAGCGCCACCAGCAGCAGCGCGACGAACGCCGCGCGTAGGGGCGGCATTGGCTCACCGAAGAGCAGCGCGCCGCCGACGGCGGTTCCCACCACGCCGATGCCGACCCAGACCGCGTACGCGGTGCCGATCGGCAGCGTGCGCGTGGCGCGCGCGAGCAGGACCATGCTCGCGACGATGGCGGTCGAGGTGATGACGCTCGGCACGGGGCGAGTGAAGCCCTGCGTGTACTTGAGCCCGAGCGACCAGACGACCTCGAGGACCCCTGCGACGATCAGAACGAACCAGGCCAGGTGGATATCCTCCACGGCCCGTCGTTCCTGCCTGGTACGGGTCGGCCTCGTCAGGGCTCGAAATGAGCAATGAGGACCCTAGCCCCCCAGGAGCGTCACAGCAACTCAGACCCTGCGCCGAGCGCACCCGAGCGACCGCGGCATCGAACGTCTCGGACGCTGCCGGACTGGTCCGCGCACGCTACGCCGGTCGCCTGGGTGAGCGGGACGTGAGCCGAAGCTCCGCACTGACGGGCGGGATGTAGCGCTCGAACCCTCTCAGGATTCTAGGCCCCACTACCCGGGCGACCAGGGGCCCGCGCGGAACGAGCGCGCCGAGCTGCGCCGAGCAGCCCGAGCGCGGCCAGCAACGCGAGCCATCCGCCGGGCCCATCGCCCCGGATCGCGCAGCCTCCCTCGGAGCCACTGCTCGACAGGGCGGTGGTCTGTCCCCCGGGCTTGCCGGCGGCGCCCGCCTGCCCGGCTTCGCCGCCGGCGGCGCCGTCGCACGCATCCCCGACGCCGTCACCATCCGCGTCGAGCTGCCAGGGATCCATCACGTCCGGGCACACGTCCACGTCGTTGGGCACGCCGTCGCCGTCGCGATCGTGATCGCACGCGTCGCCCACGCCGTCACCATCGAGATCCGCCTGATCCGAGTTGACGATGTCGGGACAGTTGTCGCTGCCGTCGGGCACTCCGTCCCCATCCGCGTCCGCATCGCACGCGTCGCCCACGCCGTCGTCGTTGGAGTCCGCTTGGTCCGGGTTGGCGAGGCCGGGGCAGTTGTCCTGAGCGTTGGGGACGCCGTCGCCGTCCAAGTCCGTGTCGCAAGCGTCACCTTGGCCGTCCCCGTCCGTGTCCTTCTGGTCGGCGTTCTTCACGGTGGGACAGTTGTCCTTCGAGTCCACCACCCCGTCGCCATCCGTGTCGGGCTCGACGGGCTCCTGAGCGCAGGTGCTCCCCTTGGCGAAGCCAGCCGCCGGCGCCTTCTTGAGACGCGCCTCGGTCTGCGGGCCGTAGTCGCCGTCCTCACCGATCTTGTCGTTCGGGTTGTTCAGGTTCCACAGCTGTTGGAACGCGAGTACTCCCTTGCCCTTGAGGTTCGTGGTGCCGCTGCCGACGTAGTCGAAGTGAACTGCGTCGGCGCTGCCAAACCACTTGAAGCCCTGGGACTGCAGCGCGCTCTGCCACGTCGAGTACTGCGACGTGTCGATGGCGAGCCCGGTCTCGTGGTTGGAGTTTCCCGGGCTCGCCGCCAGCCCGATGCCGCACTTCTTCTGCTGCCCCCAGAGATACAGCAAGTACTGCTGCGCGACGGTGCGGTACATGCTGTTGACGGTCATGCTCTTGCTGGGGTTGGCGTCGAGCGCCTTGACCAACGCGTTCGACGCCGCAGCCTGCATGAAGGGGAACACCGCCGAGCCAAACGTGATGTTAGGACGCTTGGGCACCACGGCCATCATGTTCTTCTGGTTGCAGTTCATCTGCGCGACGATCTGCTCGCTCAGCCCCTTCACGCTCGTGGTCGTGCAGGTGGTCTGCGACGCGTCGTAGACCGTGGTGCCCGCAGCCAGCTGAACCGTGGACGTGACCTCGGGCTCGTGGTCGTCGTGCGGGTGGACATCCCCTTCGGACGCGAGCACACAGCCCACGAGCGAGAGGGCGGCAGTCGTCGGCAGGAGACGCGCGAGCCGGATCATGATCGCCTACGCCGACTGAGTAGCACGAGAGCGAGCCCTAGCAGCAGCGAAACGCCGCCTGAGCCGCGGCGGCTCCCGGTGGTGCTGCAGCCGCCCTCGCTGCCCGAGCCCATCAGCTGGGTCTGCTGTCCCTTGCCCGCGGCTGCTCCGCCGCTGCCGCTGCCGCTCTCGCCGCCGGCGCCTCCCCACCCACCGCTGCCCGTCTGACCCTGGCAGGCGTCGCCGACGCCGTCCCCGTCACTGTCGAGCTGGCTATGGTTGGCGACGAGCGGGCAGTTGTCCTCGTCGTCCGGGACGCCGTCGTTGTCGTCGTCGTCGTCGCAGACGTCGCCCACGCCATCGCTGTCGTTGTCGAGCTGCTCCGGGTCGGCATCGTCCGGGCAGACGTCTTCGGAGTCGGGCACCCCGTCTCCGTCCGTGTCCGCCTCACAGGCGTTGCCGATGCCGTCGGAGTTGTTGTCGAGCTGATCCGGGTTCTTGATCTTGGGGCAGTTGTCCTGGGCGTCCGGCACACCGTCGTTGTCGTCGTCGTCGTCACAGGCGTCGCCCATCCCATCGCCGTCCGTGTCGAGCTGCCCAGCGTTCTTGATCAGCGGACAGTTGTCTTGGGCATTCGGCACACCGTCGCCGTCCATGTCCGGATCACACGCGTCGCCCTTACCGTCCCCGTCGGTGTCCTTCTGGTTGGCGTTCTTGACGGTGGGGCAGTTGTCCTTGCCGTCCTCGATGCCGTCTCCGTCCGTGTCGACGGGCACGGGCGTCACGCAGGGCCCGGGCGCGGTGGTGATCTTGATGTCCGCACCGTAGAAGAACTGCAGGATCTGCTTGTAGTCGTAGCCCTTGCTGTTCTCGAGACAGCGCGAGCTCCACTGCCCCATGCAGCCTCGGTTCTGGCCGTAGATGGACTGGTTCGGGGGTATGTAGCCGAGCGTGGTCATCTTCACGCCGGCGCCGGTCTTGCCCTCGTTGTAGGTGACGTACTTCTCCGTGGAGGCGTTGGCCGTGTTGCCCTTGCAGCTTGGAGCCGTCACCTTCGAGTCGCCTGCGACGTAGAAGCCGTACGTCAGCATCGAGCTGTGCGACAGGTACATGCCGGCCGTCTCCTTGACGGCCTGGTAGTGCTTGGCCTGTGGGGCCGCGCCGCAGGTGTACACCTGGCAACCCTGGCTGTCGCAGATACTGCCCTTGGTGGCGATGGCGTAGTACGCGACCGAGCGGGCCGCGATGGCCTGAGCCTTGAGCGCCTGCAGACTGGCACCGCCGTTCTCGCAGGTGATGACTCGCGGGAGGTAGTCCTCCTCCATGCTCTTGGTGCCCTTGCCCTCGACCACGATGTTGCAGTGGGCCTTGGACGGCAACGCCACGGCCTCGCGCAGCTGCCCGAGGGCCTCATGCTCGTCGAAGCCCGACGGGCCACACGCGGTCGCTCCGACAGCGCCGCCCAGCGCCAGCACCGCACAGGTCCTCCTCGACCACCACGCCATATCCGTCATTTGCTCGGCCTCACCACCGACCAACCCGCGGCCGGAGCCCCGGGAAAAGCAAGTCGCGGGCCAGCGAGGAGCGCGGCGATTCCCAGGGGATCGCCGGGGAAATTTCGCGCGGAGTCCGACCCCGCAACCGTGCCCCGCCAACCGCGAGTTGGCGCCGAGCCCGGACGCTGCCCCCGCGGGGTCCGGACGCTCAGCCGGCGAGGTGCGCCTCGAGCGCGTCGAGCAGCCCGTCCACGGTGAACTCGCTGGCCGTCACGGCGGGCTCGATCCCGTGCTCCCGGGCGGCGCGGGTCGTGATGGGTCCAATGCTCGCCACCGTCGCCGTCGAGAGCAGCTTGGCGGCGTTCTCACCGAGCAGCTGGCAGCTGGACACGACCGTGGAGCCGCTGGTGAACAGCACCACGTCCACGAGCTGCTCCTCGAGCAGACGACGGAGCTCACCCGCGCGCGCCGAGCTCGCCGGCTCGGTCCGATACGCCGGCACGACGTCGACCTCGAACCCGGCAGCGCGAAGCGCGGCAGGGAGCTCCTCTCTCGCCACCAGGGCGCGCGGGATGAGCACCCGACCGCGCTCGCCCTCGGCGGTGAGCGCCGCGGCCAAGCTCTCCCCAACGAACTCCTCGGCGACGCGATCCGCGACGAGTCCGTGCGCCTCGAGCGCATCGCCCGTCTTGGGGCCGATTGCGGCGATGCGCGAGCGCCCGAACGCGCGCGCGTCCCGGCCAACGTCCTTCAGCGCGGAGAAGAAGCGCTCCACCCCGTTGACGCTGGTGAACACCACCCAGGAGTAGTCTTCGACCGCGCGCGCGGCGCGGCGCAGCCGCTCGACGTCGGGCGGGTCGTGGATCTCGATCACCGGGAACAGCACCGGCAGCGCAGCGCGCTCGCGAATGGCGTGCGCGGTCACGGTTGCCTGGTGCGCCGCGCGCGGCACCAGCACCCGCTTGCCGAACAGGGGTCGTGAGTCGTACCAACGCAGGCGATCGCGCAACTCGACGATCTCGCCCACCACGATGATGGCGGGGTTGGAGAGACCAGCGGTACGTGCCAGGGGCGCGAGGGTTTCGAGCGTAGCGGTCACGACGCGTTGCTCCGGCCGCGCTCCCCACTGGATCACCGCCGCTGGTGTGTCTCCCGGTCGACCACCCGCGACTATCGCCGCGAGGATCTCCTCGAGCCGACGCATGCCCATCAGCACGCAGATGGTGTCCGTGGCGGTCGCGAGCTTCTGCCAGGCCGCCGGCGACCATTCCTGGCCCGCCCGATCGCTGCCCGTGATGAACGTGACGCTGGAGGACAGCTCCCGATGGGTCAGCGACATACCCGCGTAGGCGGCAGCGCCCACCGGTGATGGGACTCCCGGAACGACCTCGAACGGTATGCCCGCGTCGGCGAGCGCTTCTGCCTCCTCACCACCCCGGGCAAACAGGAACGGATCGCCGCCCTTGAGCCGCACGACGCGCTTGCCCGCGCGGGCCAGCGCGACGAGTTGCTCGTTGATCGAGCTCTGGGTCGGGCTCTCGACGCCGTAGCGCTTGCCGACGTCGCGCACCTCCCCGTGCGCCTCTACGAGCAGCGAGGGATGGGCGAGCGAGTCGTGGAGCACGACGTCGGCCCCCCGCAGCAGTTCGAGACCGCGCGCGGTGATGAGCCCGGGGTCACCCGGACCCGCCCCCACCAGCCACACCTTGCCTCGCGCCATACCTCAGCCTATTCGCGGCGGCGGCGCGGGGCCAGCCGGGGCGCGCGCCTCCAGCGCCCTCGAAACCACTTGGAAATCCGCCGCTATCCGCGCGCTGCTCCGGCTGGCCTTGACGAAGGACCGGGCCTCTGCCACATCCGCCCCCCTTGTGGGCCACTGTAGGACAATGGCCCCAAGGGGAAGTGTCATGCACGCGATGGACCTCACTGAGAGCAAGAGCCCCGCCGCGAGCTCGGCGGAGACCGACGACTGGTTCGTCACCAACGGAGTGGAGGCCGTGGGTCCGGTCACCTTCGAGCTCATGCGCCGCGGGTTGCACGCCGGGCGGATCCCGGCGGGCTCGCTGGTGCGGCACACGACGTGGAAGGTGTGGCGACGCCTCGAGGACATCGATGGCCTGAGCGATGCCAAGCGCAGCGAGCAGGTCGCCGAGCTCGCGCAGGTCAGCGTGGACGCGGAGGTTCGGGCGAGCAACCCGCGCAACGAGCCACCTCCACCGCCCGCCGTCGAGGAGCTCATCGCGCCCGCCAACGAGCAGCTGCCCCCATCCGTCCGACCGCCCGCGGTCGACCCCGTGAACGTGTTCGCCGCCGCCGAGACCCTGGAGCAAGCCTTCCTTCTTGCCGTGTCCACCGCGGTCACGGCGGCCTCGGCGTTCGTCGGCCTCGTGCACGTCGTCCGCCCCGACTTGAACGCCACCGTGTGCACCTTCGCGCAGGGCCCCGGAGTGGAGCCGCTCCTCGGGGAACGCTTGGCAGACAATGATCCCTCGCTGCTCGCCGCCCAGGCTGGCCACACCATCGTCGCCGAGCCGCGGCTGGGGGAGGCGGGCCGTCACATCGCCGGGCGCATCGCGCGCGCGCTGCCCGGCCCTCGCGGCGTGGCCATGGTGCCTGTCCGCGTCGCGGGCGGTCTCATCGCGCTGATCGAGCTCGGGCGCAACACCCGCGCGTTCCGCGCGCGCGAGATCGCCGCGGTGGAAGACGTCGTGGACGCGCTCGCCAAGCGTATCGTCGAGCAAGGCTGGCTCTGACCCGTGTGGCGACGATTCGGCCTCGGGCTTTGCGCAGGGCTCACGCTCATGGCCCTCGCTGGCGGTTGCGCGCATGACTGTCGCGCCAGCCAGGTTGACGCGGTGGACTACAGCGAAGGCACCGTCGATCCGTCGGGCACGGTGTACGAGACGACTCCCTGGCAGAGCAACTGGCTGCACTTCCCGGCTGGGCGTCGCTACAAGCTCCTGCACGGTCTGGGCCGGCAGCCGCACTCCGTCAACACCTACCTGTCCTTTGCCGAGTCTCCGCTCACCACCGGCAACAACGCCTCCGAGAGCGCCGGGAATCAAGCCGTGATCGAAGCAGTGACGGAAGAGGCTGTCACGGTGCGCAACGACAGCTGCGCCGAGTTCTGGCTGCGGGTGACGGCTACCGCCGCGCCCCAGCCCTGAGTCACAGCTCACGCGCGAGGTGCTCGAGCACACTCACGATCCTGCGGCGCACGTCGGCCTGCACCGCCAGGTCTTGGCGCACCTCCAGCTCGAGCGCCTGGCGACCGAAGCGTCGCGCGTGGCGGTCGGCCACGTACATCAACCCTGCCTTTCCGGAGTACGGCTCGTTCAGCTCCGTGCGCAGACCCTCGGCGCGCAGCAGCGACTGAACGCGTCGCGCGAGGGCCTCGTCCTCGTCGAACAACACGCCGACCTCGAGCGCTCGCGTCTGGCCTTCGTACAAGGGAGTGAACGTGTGCATGGCGAGGACCACGGCGGCAGCTGACTGCTCGACGCACCGCGCGACGGCTTGATGAAAGGGCTCGTACAGCCGCGCGATGCGCTCGACTCGCTGCGCCGGCGGTAGCGCGACGTTCAGCTCCACCGGGCGACCCTCGGCGACCTCGCGAAACAGCGTGTCCGATTCGAGCGCGCGGTTGGGGTCCACCAGCAGGCGCGAGAAGCGCGCGAGCACCGCGGGCGCGGCGAGGGACTGGCACACGTCACGGGTCAGCTCCGAAGCACCGATGTCGTAGGCCCAGTGCGTCCCGACCAGCCAGCGATCCGCCGCGGGCCAACACCAGGGCTCTGGCAAGCGCTCCGAGGCATGCTCGCACGTGAGCACGAAGGGCGACGCCGCGTCGCCGGTGATCTGCTCGAAGGCGTCTTGATACTCGATGTCCATGGCGCAGTGATCCGTAGTCCAAGCCAGCTCGAGGTGCACGCCATCCGGGTGGACCCGAAGCCGCGCCGGCGCTACGCTCGGAGTCAGGTCGTGGCATGGGCGTGGTGGAGCGAGCGCGCAAGTGGTGGAACGTTTCTCGCCATCTCCGGCGCGTCGGGCCTCGACTGCGTTCGCGCTTCGGGCCGGAGGAGTGGTACGGCCCGGGCCGGGTTCGGGCCACCGTGCTCTCCTGCCGACTGAGTCCGCGCTACCTGGAGTACGCCCTCGCCCTGTTCTGTTCGCAGCGCGATTTCGTCGAGTACCTGCGCGAGGCGGCCCACGCCGAAGAGCCCTACGCCGTGCCGGGAGCGGCCGCGTATCGCGCGCGCCCAGAGGTCGTGTCACCGGGGCAGCCGCCCAGCGAAGAGGAGCTCACCGCACGCTACCGCGCGCTTCGCGCCGAGGTGGCGGCACGCTACAACGGGGGCAGCTCGCGCTTCCTGACCCGCCTACCGGATCGCTTCGAGCCAGCGTGGACGTCCGTCGAGAACGACCACGCGACGGGATCGAAGGCGCTGTTGCCGTAGCCGCCGCAGGCGTCAGTTTCGCAGCGGCTTGTTGTGCATCAGCATGTGCTGCATCCGGTCCAAGGTGCGCTGCTCCCCGCACAGGCTCAGGAACGCTTCACGCTCCAGATCGAGCATGTCCTGCTCCGTCACCAAGCGCGCGGCCCCGCCCGCACCGCCGCAGAGCACCCGCGCGAGCTTGCGCGCGATGACGGCGTCGTACTCGGTGGCGAAGCCGCCTGCGGTCATCGTGTCCACGAGCATGCCGAGGGTCGCGATGCCGCTCTCCCCGGGCAGCTTGTACGCGCGCGGGGCAGGAGCGTGGTAGCCGCTCCGAGCCATGCCGAGCGCGCGCGCCTTCGCGTCCGTCACGAGCCGGGCCTTGTCGAAGCTGATCCCATCCGACCTTCGAAAGTACCCGAGCTCCTGCGCCATCAGCGCGCTCGTCGCCACGTTCGCCGTGGCGATGTTCTTGAACACCTGGCCGACCAGGGACTGCACGATCACGTCCGCCCCCTCGGGGATCGACTCGAGCGCACGCCACACGAGATTGAGACAGCCGCCGCCCGCGGGGATCAGCCCGACGCCGACCTCCACGAGGCCCGCGTAGGTCTCCGCGGCGGCCTGCACTGCACCAGCGGCGAGGCACACCTCGAGTCCGCCACCCACCGCCATGCCGAACGGCGCCGCGACCACCGGAACCTTGGCGTACTTGAGGCGCTGGCCCGCCTGCTGCAGCGCGGAGACCATCTTGCCCAGCTCGTCCCACTGCTGCTGCTGAGCCGCGACCACCACGCCGAACAGGTTCGCGCCCACGCTGAAGTGCTCGCCCTCGTTGGCGATGACCAGCGCGCGAAAGTCCCGCTCCGCCCGCTCGGTGGCTTGCTCGAGTAGGGCGATCACGTCTGGATCGATGCTGTTGGCCTTGCTGCGATAGGTCAGGCCCAGCACACCGTCGCCGAGATCCCACGCGTCGGCGCCTCCGTTGCGCAGCACCGGGGCGTCGCCGCGGCGCAGAGCCGGCACGGGAAGATCGCGAGGGTCCGTCTCACGCGCGACGTACTTGCCCACCGTGAGATCGAACACCTCACCGCTGCGATAGAACGCGGTGGCGCCTGCGGCCTTCATCGTCGCGATCGCAGCCGGCAGCGCGACGCCGTCCTTCTCCATGCGCTCGACCACGCGCGCGAACCCCATTGCGTCCCACGACTCGAAGGGCCCGAGCTCCCAGCCGTAGCCCCAGCGCATGGCGTCGTCGATCGCCGTCACGCTGTCGGTGATCTCGCCGATCATGGTCGCGGCGTAGGCGAGCGCCCGTCGGGTGAGCTTCCAGGCGAACGTGCCCGCCGGACCGTCGTCCTCGAACAGCTTGCGCACGCGCTCCCGCGGGTCCTCGTGGGACGCGATGGCCTTGCACGCCTTGCGCACGTCTGCGCTACCACCGCGAGCCCGATACTTCTTCTCGTAGGGATCGTAGGTCTCGATCTCGTCGCCGCGCTTTCTGTAAAATCCGCTCTTGGTCTTGTTGCCCAAGAGCCCGGCGGCGACCATCTCGCGCACGTACTCGGGCAGCTTGAACACGCTCCGCTCGGGATCCTTCGTGAGCACGTCGTAGCAGTTGTCCGCGACGTGAACGACGGTGTCGAGGCCCACCACGTCGGCGGTGCGAAAGCTGGCGCTCTTGGGGTGCGCCATCGGCGGCCCGGTGATGGCGTCGAGATCCTCCGGCGCCAAGCCGTCTTCGAGCATCTGATGGATGCCGAAGAGCATGGCGTGCGTGCCGATGCGATTGCCGATGAAGTTCGGGGTGTCCTTCGCGAACACGATGCCCTTGCCCAGCACCTCGCGCCCGAAGTGTTCGATGCGCCGAGTCGTCTCCGCCGACGTCTCGGGCCCGTTCACCAGCTCGAGCAACTTCATGTAGCGCACCGGGTTGAAGAAGTGCATCACGCAGAAACGGCTTCGAAAGCCCGCGCTACGCCCCTCGAGCATGTCTGCGATGCGCAGGCCCGAGGTGTTCGAAGCCACCAACGTCGACTCCGAGAGCGCCGCGTCGAGGCGGCCGAACAACGCGCGCTTGATGTCGAGGCGCTCGACGATCGCCTCGATCACCAGATCGCACGACTTCAAGCGGTCGAAGTCATCCTCGAGGTTCCCGGCTCGCACCAAGCTGGCACGCCCCGGGTGGAAGAACGCCGCGGGCTTGCTCTTGAGCGCCTTGTCGAGCCCGCCCTCCGCGAAGCGACTGCGCGCGCGCGGGTTGCCCTTCTCCGCATCCGACAGGTTCGGCGGGACGATGTCGAGCAGCTCGACCTCGATGCTCGCGTTGGCCAGGTGCGCCGCGATGCCGCTGCCCATCACGCCCGCGCCAATCACTCCTACTCGCCGGATCGGAATCATGACCAAACTCTCCTGAGGTTCGGCTGCCACCCTTGGACAGAACCGCGCCGGGGGCAAGCGCCTCGGGCGGTCAGGGTTCGGTGAGCACGACCGGCAACTCGAGCACCACGGACTCGGCGGCGGCGAACGGGGCGCGCACGCGTAGCATCATCGGCTGGTCGCCATAGGCGTAGAGAAAGACCCTCAGGTCGTGCACGTCAGTCCAGCGCTCACCGCACGTGCGAATGGTCTCGAGTCCCTCGCCGAGCACAGCGCCGTCCGCGGGGCTGACGAACTCCCCACGCACGTCGACCAGCTGCCGGCCACCGGCGAACAAGCGCACCACCAGGTCCACATGGCGCCCGCCTTGCGAACCGGACACGGGGTACAAGGCGGCCCCTGCCTCCAGCGGCTCGAGAGTGCCGGGGTGCAGCACCTCGATGGCGGGCGCGTGCGCTGGAGGAGCGTCGACGGCGTTGCATCGAGAGACCGGCTCGGCGGGCTCAGGCGACGAGCACCCAAGCAGTGGCAGCGCACCAAGCAGCACGCTTCCAACGTCGAACCGCAGGCTCATGAGCGCCAGTGTGACCCGGAACGGTCGGTCCGGGTCGAGCAAAACAGCGCGGTGGTCCCGCGAACCGGGGCCTTGCGCGCGGCGGGGCGCGTCCTTAGGAAGCTCGAATGTCGGCAGCTCACGACGTCGAGGTGTTCTACGACGGAGAGTGCCCCTTGTGCATGCGGGAGATCCGAATGCTGATGCGGCTCGACCGACGCGGACGCATTCGGTTCACCGACATCGCCGCGCCGGAGTTCGACGCGAGCTCGCTCGGGCTCGACCCCGCTGCGCTGATGGACCGCATCCACGGGCGACTCGCCGACGGCACGGTCATCGAGGGGGTGGAGGTGTTCAGGCGCTTGTACGGGGCCGTGGGCTTTGGGCCGGCGGTAGCGCTGTCTCGCCTACCGGGCGTCGCTGGCCTGCTCGACGCAGCCTACACGAAGTTCGCCAAGAACCGGCTGCGCTGGACCGGTCGCTGCGACCCGGCGACCGGAACCTGCGCGACTTGACTCCGACGCTCGGCAGCGGGCCCGAGAGCCAAGGACCTTGCGGAGCGGTCCTGGCCGGTGCACTCGGGGGGTCGCCTAGGCGGGGCACGTGACTCCACGCCGGCGCGACATGCCCCCTTCGTCCCCTGATGCGTCCACGATTCCCATTCGCCTGACGGCGCACTTCCGACGACAGGCCACGCGCTACGGCGGCGGTATGGTGCTCCTCGCACTGTACCAGTACGCACAGTACTGGTTCGACACGCGCCTGATGCGGGCCGTCAACCAGGCGATGGCAGGCGACTTCAGCAGCGCCGGCAACCTGGGCGGGCTGCTCGTGCTCGTGGCCCTCGTGGCGTTCGGGATTCGCGTGCTCTCTCGCGTGACCATCTTCAATGGCGGCAGGATCGCAGAGTACGAGCTACGGCGCGCCCTGTTGCACCACTTGCAGAAGCTCGGGCCCTCCTTCTACCGACGCATGAGCGTGGGCGAGATCATGAGCCGCGTCACCAACGACCTCGTCCAGCTGAGGATCCTGCTCGGCTTTGGCGTGCTCAACGTGATCAACACGGTGTTCGCGCTCGTGAGCGCGCTCGCAGTCACCGTGAGCATCAGCGCGAAGCTCACCGCTGCGGCGCTGTGCACCCTGCCCATCCTGTTGCTCGTGACTCGTCACTTCTCCCGGCTCATGTACACGCGCACCCGGTCGAACCAAGACTCGATCGGCAAGATGAGCGAGGCCGTGCAGTCGAGCATAGCGGGCGTGCGCGTCGTGCGCAGCTTTGCGCTCGAGGACAGCGAGCTTCGGCGCTTCGAGACGACCAACCAGGACTATTTGGACAAGAGCCTCGCGCTCGCACGCTTGCGGGGTTCCATGGGACCGGTGATGCAGGCCATCACCGCCATCGGGATATTGGTGGTGTTCTGGTACGGCGGTCACCTGATGTTGATGGGGGAGCTGACCGCGGGCGGATTTCTGGCCTTCTATCGGGCCTTGGCGCGCCTGACCTGGCCGCTCATCGCGCTCGGCTTCGTGGTGGGGCTGATCCAACGCGGGCGCGCCTCCTACTCCAGGCTACTCGAGGTGTTCGAGGCAGAGCCCGACATCGTCGACGGACACCTGCCACCGCCGCAGTCCGTGCGCGGAGAGCTCGAGGTTCGCAACCTGACCTTCTCCTACGGCGACCAGCGGGTGCTCGACGACGTGTCGTTCAGCGTGCCCGCGGGGAGCAGCGTCGCGCTCGTCGGGCGCACGGGCTCGGGCAAGTCGACGCTCGCGGTGCTTCTGCCTCGCCTGCAGGCCACGCCCCGCGGCAGCGTGTTCCTGGACGGCGTGGACGTGTGTGATCTCCCACTCGAGACGGTGCGGGGTCAAATCGGCTACGCACAGCAGACAGCGTTTCTGTTCTCCACCACCATCGGACGCAACATCGGCTACGTGCTGCCCGAGCCTGATTCGGGGCCGGGGCTGCAGCGGATCACCGAGGCGGCTTCTGCCGCGCGCATCTTGGACGAAGTGCTCGCGCTGCCCGACGGCTTCGACACCATCGTGGGCGAGCGAGGCGTGCAGCTGTCCGGCGGGCAGAAGCAGCGCACCGCCCTCGCGCGAGCGTTCGTCGCCAACCCGAGGCTCCTGGTGCTGGACGACCCGCTCAGCGCGGTGGACTCGGCGACCGAGCGCGGAATCCTCGACGCCATCGACCGTGAGAAGAAGAAGCGCGGTGTGCTGCTGATCACGCACCGCGTCGCGGCGGCGTCGCGCTGCGACATGGTCGTCGTGCTGGACCGAGGCCGGGTCGTGGAGCACGGCACACATGACGAGCTGATCGACGCGGGCGGTTTGTACGCGTCCTTCGCCGAGGAGCAGCGCATCGAGCAGGAGTTGGCGCGGCTGGGTGAGGTGGACCTGACCGAGCTCGATGAAGCGAGGAGCGCGTGAAGGCGCGCCCGCACCAAGAGGGCAGCGACGCCGCGCGCACCGAGGCGGTGCTGCGCGCGTTTCACGAGGAGGGCGCGCTGGGCAAGGCCTACGACGGCCGGCTGGTCGCCCAGCTGTGGCCCTTCGTCCGCCCGCATCGGCTCGCGCTGTGGCTCGCGCTGGCCAGCATCCTGGTGACGGCAGCGGGGTCCCTCCTGCGCCCCCTCGTGATGCTGCACGCCATCGATCGTGGCGTCCTACAGGGGGACTCGGCGGTGCTCACGCGGAGCGGCCTGCTGTTGGTCGGCATCGTGCTGGTCGAGCAGGTGCTGGTGTACGCGCAGATCTACGCGCTACAGGTCGCCGGCGCCCGGGCGATGGCGGACCTTCGCCGCCACGTGTTCGAGTTCCTGCACCAGAAGCGCGTGGGCTTCTTCGACCACCAACCCGTTGGGCGCCTGGTCACGCGGGTGACGAACGACGTGGACGCCATCCTCGAGCTGTTCGCCTCCGGAGCGCTGAACGCCGTCGGCGATCTGGTCAAGCTCGTGGGCATCGTCGCCTTCATGTTGGCGCTCGACGCCAAGCTGGCGCTCATCGCCTTCGCCGCGACGCCGCCGGTGGCCTTACTCGTCGTGCTGCTACGCGGGAGGATGCGCGAGGCCTTCCGCACCATCCGCGCCAAGACGGCGCGCATGAACTCGAACATGAACGAGCAAGTCTCGGGCATGACCGTGGTCCAGGCGTTCAACCGGCGCACGGCGGCCGAGGCCGAGTTCGACGAGATCAATCGCGACTACCGCGACGCCAACATCTCCGCCATCAAGTACGAAGCCATGCAGGACGCGGCGATCGAGATGGTCGCGGCCGTGTGTCTGGCCAGCATCATCGTCGCACTTGGCTACCACCCGGTCAGCTTCGGCACGGTGGTCGCGTTCAACGCCTACCTGGTGCAGTTCTTCGAGCCCATCAGCGCGCTGGCACAGCGCTACACGCTGTTGCAGAGCGCCATGGCTGGTGCCGAGCGAGTGTTCGGTCTGCTCGACACGACCGGGACCGAGATGGATGCCCCGGTCGTGAGCGAGCCCGTGGATGGCGAGCCCGCCCTGGCGCTCGAGCTCGCCGACGTCTCCTTCAGCTACAAACCCGGAGTGCCCGTGCTGCGCGAAGTGTCACTGGCGGTGCGCCCCGGCGAGAAGGTCGCGCTGGTGGGCCCCACCGGCGCGGGCAAGACCACCGTCACCGCGCTGCTCCTGCGACTGTACGACGCGACGTCGGGTGTGGTTCGGGTGGATGGGCGCGACGTGCGCGGGCTGCCACGGGACGAGCTTCGGAGAAAGTTCGCAGTCGTGCCTCAGGACGTGTTCCTGTTCCCTGGCACCGTGCTCACCAACATCGCCGCGGGGGAAGAGCCTGACCGCGTTCGCGCGGAGGAAGCCCTGCGCCGGATCGGTGCCCTCGACCTGCTGCTGCGTCGGCCAGACGGCATCGACACGGTGGTGGAGGAGCAGGGGGGGAACTTCTCGGCCGGCGAGCGGCAGCTGATCGCCTTCGCTCGCGCGCTGTACCGCGAAGCGTCGGTGCTCGTGCTCGACGAGGCGACCGCCAGCATCGACAGCGACACGGAGGCCCGCCTGCAGCGCGCGCTCGAGGAGCTGTGGCGAGGCCGGACGGGCGTGATCATCGCGCACCGGCTGAGCACCATCCGCCGCGCCGATCGCATCGTCGTGTTTCACAAGGGAACGATCGCCGAGCAGGGTAGCCACGCGGAGCTGCTCGCGCGAGGCGGCCTGTACGCCAAGCTGCACGAGCTACAGTTTGCTCGCCAGCACGAAGAGTGAGGCACCCGAGTGAAGATCGATCGCCATTGGCCCCGGAGCAGCGGTTTCGCGCTGGACTTGAGGCGTTACGTCGCCCAAGGAGGACACCTGCGCCAGCGACGACCGGTGCTGCTCGTCCCGGGCTACTGCATGAACACGACGCCGCTGACCTTTCACCCGAGCGGCCCGTCGCTGATCGAGTTCCTGGTGGCGCGCGGCTTCGAGGTCTGGACCAGCAACCTCCGCGGCCAGGGGGAGTCCCGCTCGGAGGGCGGCACGCGCGACGTGGGCTTCCGCGTACTTGCCCTCGAGGATCTGGCGAGCGCGCTCCGGCACGTGCGCGAGCACACCGAGACCGGCGCGGACCGGGTGGACGTGGTGGGCTGTAGCCTGGGAGGGACCTACGTCTTCGCCTACCTGGCGCACCACCCCGAGGATCACGGCATCGGCTCGGTCGTGGGCATCGGCGCGCCGCTCTCGTGGTCGAGCGCGCACCCCTTGATGCGCTTCGCGTTCGGGTCACCGGCGCTGACCCGACGCCTGCACATCTCGGGCACTCGCCGGGCGGCATCGCTGGTGCTGCCCTTCATCGCCAAGCGAGCCCCGCGCTTGCTGTCCATGTACATGAACACGTCCATCGTGGATCTGTCCCGCGCGGACGAGTTGGTCAAGACGGTGGAGGATCCCATCGCCAAGCTCAACTCCGAGATCGCCCGCTGGGTCGAGTCGGGGGACCTGTTCGTTGCGGGCATCAACGTCACCAAGGCCCTCGGTCGCATCGATCGGCCGCTGCTGTGCGTGGTGGCCAATCGGGACGGCATCGTGCCGCCCCAGGCAGCGCGCAGCGCGCTCGACGCCTTTGGCTCGGCCGAGCGCCACGAGCTCGCGGTGGGCGACGACCAGACATGGTTCGCCCACGCCGATCTGTTCATCAGCCGCCACGCCGAGACCCGGGTGTTCGCGCCCCTCGCGGATTGGTTGCTCGCGCAGAGCTGAGCCCGAAGCCAGGTCAGTGCGACGTGACGTGCGCGTGCAGCTCGGACCACTGCTTCGGTTGACCCTTGTGCCTTGCAGCCGCGGTCACGGCCAGCTCACGGCTCGGGTAGGCCAGGACGGGTTTGCCCATGATCCCTCTGCGCTCGACGCCCACCACGTAGCCCGCCGACTCCGCCGGCGCCCACGGGCGCTCTTCGGTCGCATTCTGCTTGGGGTCCTGCGCTGGATCGAGGGTCTCGACGTAGATCGCGGCGGGCTTTCCGTGGGGTGAGGGCTCGGCCAAGTACTGCACCAGATCACCGATGCTGCACAGGTGCACGCGCTTGCCGTCAGCGTGAACGACCTGCCCGCGGGGAGCCGGCTGTTCGCGCACCACCATGCCGCAGGCGGAGCACTCCGCCGCGCCGATCGGGGCGGCCGCGGTCCCGGCCGGGTTGCCCGCATCTGACGGCTTCTTGTCACAGGCTGTCAGGCCCAGGGCCAGCAGCAGCATCACCATCACCATTCGAGCTCTCATCGCTTTCCTCTCTCCAGTCGCAATAGAAGTGCGCTGACCAGTGGGGGCAGCGCGATCCAGCCCGCCCAGATCGCCGCGCTCCCGAGCCGAGTCGGCAGCTCCACGTTGGACGGGAGGTTGTCGAGCATCCCAGGCCCCAGGAAGCGCAGCATCATCTCGACGCGGAACAGCCCAGCCGGGTTGGCGGACACGAGCCCGGCGACGATATTCGTCGAGACCTGACCGTCGGTGATCACGAGCACCCCCAGGATCCCGAGATCGTAGAAGAACACGAACAGGAACCAGATCACGACCACGATGCTGGCCGCGGTGATCTGTCGCCGTGTGGTGGCCGAGACGAGCACGCCAATGGCGAGGAACGCGACGCCAAGCAGGATGGTGGGCACGATCAACGCGGCGAGCACGCTGCGCTGAACGGGCTCGGCGAAAGCCAGAGCGGCGCCGAGCCCGATGGCGAGCGCCAGACACAACGCCAGGCATCGCCCGACGAACTTCGCCATCACGAGCTCGAGCTTGCTGATGGGCAACGACAAGAGCAGCCCGAGGGTGTTGCGCTCCCGCTCGCCGACGATGGCGTCGTGGCCGAGCACCAGGGCGATGAGCGGCACCACCAGCCCCACCAACGTGACCAGGCTCGGCCCGGTGAGCCGCTCGGCGCTCGCCTCGGCGCTGCGCGCGTACAGGCTGACCCCCGAGGCCAGCAGGGCGAACACGACGCTGACCACGACGACCCAGCGATCGCGCGTGCGCTCGAGCAGCTCGTGCAGGACGAGGGCGCGCGCGACCCGACCCATCAGGCGGCTCCCCCGAGCAGTCGCTCGTAGACGTCGTCCAGCCCCGGCTCGATCACGCGCACGCCGCGGACCGCCGAGCTCCCGGCGCCGAGCTCGAGCAGCGGCAAGAGCTCGGCCGGCGTCACGCCCGCGCTCACGGCCTCTCCCTCCACGACCACGTCGTGCGCGCGCCCCCGCAGCCCGTCGGCGAGCGCACGCGCCTCGACCTCCGTCGCCACCGAGAACACGACCTTGACGGCCAGCCCCGCCCGCGCTCGGAGCTCGGCAGGCGTGGCATCCGCGAGCACCCGGCCCGCCGAGAACACGCACACGCGGTCGATCCGTCGCTCCATCAGCGCGATGTCGTGAGTCGCGACCAAGAGCAGGCGCCCCTGGCTGCGCCACTCGGCCAGCACCGACCACAGCACCGTCAACCCCTCTTGATCGAGCCCACCGGTTGGCTCGTCCAGGATGAGCAAGGCCGGCTGCGCCAGGATCGCAATGCCGAGCCCGAGCCGCTGCCGCATGCCGCGGGAGTAGCCGCGCACGGCACGACGCGCGGCGTGCGACAGCCCGACCCGCTCCAGCATCGCGTCGACTTGGCTCTTGGGCACCCCGCGCGCGCGGGCGAAGAACAGGGCCACCTGACGACCGGTCAGGTTGTCCGCGAAGGCGACGGCCTCCGGGAGATAGCCGAGCTGCTGCTTGAACCGGTTGTCCACCCGCCGAGCCGCGCCGTCGACCGAGAGCGCGCCCGAGTCGGGGCTGACGAGCCCCAACAGCACGCGGATCAACGTCGACTTCCCTGCGCCGTTGGGCCCCACCAACATGACCGCCTGCCCCTCGCCCACGGCCACGTTCACGTCGGTGAGCGCGGCCAGCTTGCCGAAGCGTACCGAGACGTTGGACAAGGCCACGGACTTCATTGGACCTCCGCACGCACCAGCGGGGCGTCATCCACCACCGTGGCTACTCGGAGCAGCGGCATCCGCTGCTCGAGGTGGGACAACAGCTCGATCGCCGGGCTCCGCAGCAGCAGCCCCGCGCTCGGGAAGCGATGGACGAGCCGTGTGGTGAAGCTATCCACGCGATAGGGCCGGTCCCCGAAGCCGTCGCCGTCCTGATCCCAGCCGAAGTAGTCGCTCCAGTAGTTGCCGCTGAGCACGAGGTCTTGCGTGGCGACGAAGAACACGGGGATGCCGTTGCCCACGAACGCGTTGCCGCGCACCCGGTTGCGTACGCTCCCGCCCCACACCTTCATACCCGTTGCGTTGTGAGCGAACACGTTCTTCTCCAGCGTGTTGGAGGTGGCGCCGTAGAAGAACAGTCCGATCCCGTTGCGGAGCGAGTGGTTGCCCGTCACCACGCAGTCTTCGACGTCGCGCATGAAGAACCCGGACTCGGTGTTGTCCTCGGACCAGTTTCCCGTCGCCGTGGTGTTGCGGCTGAACATCATGGCGATGCCGCTCAGGTTGCCCTTGGCGTGATTGCCTCGCAGCACGTTGCGATGGGAGTACATGGTGTGGACCGCGTAGCGCGTCTGCTCGAAGCGATTGTGCTCGATGGTGCTGTCGTCGGTGGCGTCCACGTACACGCCGTCGCGCCCGCCGATCACGGTGTTGCCGCGGACCAGCAGCCGATCCCCATCGAACAGCTGAATGCCGTTGCCGCGGTCGGGGCGATTACCCTCGAGCGATCCGGTGATGTGGCTATCGAGCAGCTGGCTGCGCTCGTTCTCGTGGATCCAGACGCCGAAGCCCAGGGCATGAATCGTCAGGCGCCGCAAGACGGATGCGGTAGCGCTCTTCGCGACGTACACCCCTGCGTCGTGGGCGCCGAGGTCGCGACCGCTGCCGCGAATGTTCAGGTCTTCCACGACGACGCCCGGCGCTTCGACGCGCACGACGGTGCCGCTGCCCCCACCGTCGAGCACCGCGCCTCTTGCGCCGCGCAAGACGATGCGTTGCCGGACCACCACGTGACCGCGATGGACTCCAGCGCCGAGCTGGACAGTGTCGCCATCTCGGGCCTTGTCTAGCGCGGCCTGAACGCTCTGCCCAGGCGCTACGGTCAGCGTTGCTGCGAGCGAGAGCCCGGCGGCGAACGTCACCGCTCCCGCGGCGGCCAAGCCAACCAAGCGGCTCAGCACTTCTGCGCCTCCTTGCGTAGCTCGGCGAGCTTCTCGTCGACGCGGTCCGGCGCGCCGGCAGCTTCGCGCTTCCGCGTCAGCCGCTCGATGCCGACCAGGGGTGGACACACCTCGGTGTCTCGGTAGTTCGCCTCACACTCCATGCAGGAGAGACACTCTCGCGGGTCGATGGTCCCGTCCTCGCGGATGGCCTTCGGCTCGCAGCCCCGCGTGCAGATCGTGCACTTGGCGCAGAAGTTCCTGCGATAGGGACCAGACGCCCGCAGGCTCCCGGGGATGGCCAGCGCCGCGCCCAGCGGGCAGAGATAGCGGCAGAAGGGCCGATAGATCACCAGCGCAACACCGAGCAGCAGCAGCCAGTAGCCGAAGAAGGCCCAGTGCCGAACCCAGGGTCTCACGAAGAACGTCGACTTGAACGGCTCGATCTCGGCCAACTGCTCGCCCAGCACCGACGAGTACAGGAACGTGAGCACCAGACCAGCGAACACGAAGTAACGCAGCCAGCGCAGCTTGCCGTGAACCCGCGGGGGAAGCTCGAGATCCGGCAGACGGAGCTTGCGCCCGAGCTTGAACAGCAGCTCGTTCAGCGCCCCATAAGGGCAGGTCCACCCGCAGAACACGCCGCGGCCCCAGATCAACGTCACCGCGGCGATGAAGATCCAGAACACGAACAGCAGCGGCTCCGAGAGGAACAAGCCCAGTCGCCACTCTCCCACCACCGACCCGATCAGCGTGAGCACCTGAGTGATGGACGGCTGCGCGTGGAGCCACAGGCCAAGCACGAACAGGCTGAGCAGAAGGGACGCAGTGTGCAGCGCCTTGAGCCGCTTCATTCGCGCGGTGGACCAGCGACGAGCCGCGAACACCCCGGCCACGAGCAGCAGGTACACGCCGAGCACGGTCACCTCGAGCGTCTTCGACTTCCAGGCGGCGCGCCAGATGCGAGACTCCGGGTCGGGACCATCGAGCACGTAGACGCTCCTTGGCAGCCGATGCTCCGCGCGAGTCTCTTGGAAGTCGCGGCTGAAGCCACCCTTCTGGTTGTAGCGACTGCCCAAGAAGACGATCGAGTACGCGACACCTGGGTCGAGCTTGCCCGCCTTGACGCGGAACGCAGCTGCCTCCTTGAAGGCAGGTGCCCCCTCGGCCTGCGCCCCGGAGAGATTGGTGTAGTCGGCGTCCGTGAACATCACCGACTTGAGGCCTTGCTCGAGCCGCACCCGGTCGAAGATCCCGCCGCGGACGAAGCCCGAGCCCTTGAACGAGCTGCTGCCGTTGCCGAACACGACGAGCAGGTGCTGCCCGGGCTCGAGACGCGACATGTGATGCTCGTACTCGCGGTCGCCGAGCAGGGCGCGTCCAACCTGCGGCGCGTCCGCCACGGTGAAGTACAGATCGATGAAGAGCTGGTCGCTGCCGACGAGCCCCATCTCGGTGTCGGTCAGCGTCAGCCGACCGAACACCCGCTTCTTCACCATCTCCGACCAGGTCCAGGGTCGCTCCTCGCTCACGAAGTGGCCGGGAGTCGCGGGCTCGGCTTCGATGACCCCCACCGCTTCGCCGAGCGCCCGCGCAGAGTCCATGATGGTCTGATTCTGCGCGAGCACGGTCACCGTAGCACCGCTCACCACGTCCACGCTGGTGACGCCCTTCTCCTTGGACTTACCGACGGTGACTCGCGAGGTCGCCGCCATGCCCACGTACTGCTCGACGAAGTCGTGCAGCTTCTTGTCGGGGATGCCGATCAGGATGATGGGCTCGCTGTGGTGCACGACGCGTGCACCCGCGATGGTCCCGTCCTTCTGCAGGCCCACGAGGGTGACCATGGGCTTGCCCGAGTAGGCCTTGATGTCCACGACGTCCGTCGACATCACCACCCATCCGACCACCTCTCCCGTCGCATCCTTGCCGACCTTGTAGGGCGCGCCAGCCACGTCCTCGAAGCGCTCGACGCCCGGCAACAAGCGCGCGCAAGGTAGTAGCGCACAGTCGAGGGCCGCCGGCGGCGGCGCCGCAGCCACCCTCGCCGACCACAGCACGCACAGCGCGCAGGCGAGAGGGAGCAGGAGGAGACGCTTGATCTTTGTCATTGGGCCCCGAGCTCGGACCTCCGGCGGTCTGCACCGGAGGTCCGCGTGACGTGGCCCCCCCGGCTTCAGGCCTCGACGATGAGCCGCCCGCGCATCTCGAGATGCAAGGCGTGACAGAACCACGGGCAGTAGTACCAGTACACTCCCGCCTTGTCGGCGACGAAGGTCTCGCTCTGGGTGTCCTGCGGGTTCACCAGGAAGTTCACGTCGTGCTGGCTCACGCACAGGCCGTGGCACAAGTCCTCGACCTTGTCCTGGTTGGTCACGACGAACTGCACCGTGTCGCCCTTCTTCACGCGCACTTCCTTCAGGCCGAAGTTGGGCGCCAGGCTGGTCATGTACACGCGGACGTCCTTACCGTTGCGGACGATCTTGTTGTCCTTGAACAGGTCCACGCCGTCCTCCTTCGCCCACTCCTCGTACATCTTGAAGCGCGGCAGCTTGCGGTTCTGCATCTTCTCCGGGTGGATCAGATCCTTCTTGACGACGACGGCGTCGTGCGGCTCCGGGTAGGTCGGACCATCGTGCACGATCACCATCTTCTCACCCGAGATGTCGATCAGCTGATCGTTCTCCGGGTGCAGGGGGCCGACGTTCAGGAAGCGGTCCTTCGAGAACTTGCACAGCGCGACCAGCCACTTCCCGTCGGCCTCTTTGGTCTCGCTCATGCTCGCGTTGATGTGTCCAATCTGATAGTGGACGTCGATCTTCTGGATGATGGGATCCGGCTTCTCGCCCTTGGCGTTGTGGGCTTGGATGGCCTTCTCGATGTTCCACTTGGTGACGACCGAGTCGAGGAAGATCGAGGTGTAGGCGTTGCCCTTGCCGTCGAAGGCGGTGTGCAGCGGGCCCAGGCCGACCTCGGGCTCGGCCACCACGCAGTCTCGCGGCTTGATCTTGCCCTCGAACGCATCCTTCAGCTTGTCGATCTCGATGACGCTGCAGGTGGCCGACAGCTTGCCCGACGCGATCGCGTACTTGCCCGTCGGGTCGACGTTCACCCCGTGCGGGTTCTTGGGGATCGGAATGCGCATCACGTAGGGACCGTCGTCCCCGCGGGCATCCAAGACAGGAACCTTGGAGTCACCGATGGTGGTGGTCTTGCCCTCGGCTACGGCCTTGGCGATGTTCTCGAGGTTGAACACGTACAAGGCGTCGCGCTCGTTCGCCATCATGCCCTCGGCGGACGTCGCGCCCTCGAAGTTGTAGCTCGTCGCGAAGGAGTACAGGCCCTTGTAGTCGGTGGCGCACAGGTCCATGTTGCCCTCGACCATCACCTGCCACTTGACCTCCATGGTCTCGCCGTCGATGGCGGTGTGTAGCGCGGCGTACTTCTTCGGGTCGTCGAGATCACGACCGTCGTTCGGCATGGGTGAGCGGAACTCGGCGTTGCACAGCACCAGCCCGGTCTTGTGCCGCTGCGGGAAGATGCCGTGAGTACCCTGAGAGTGAGGGATGTCCACGATGGCGTCCGTCTCCATGGACTCGATGTCGACGCGCGCCAGGCGCCCCTGCGCCTTGTCGTTCACGAAGATGTAGCGGCCGTCATAGGTGCCGTCGGTGTACGACAGGTGCACGTGGTGGGTGTCGCCGCTGGTGCGACCCTTGAGCATCTTCTTGGAGTAGTCGGTCTGAGCCCAGCCCGTCGCGGAGTCGCGGTTGAACACCGGGATGCGCTTGAGCTCGCGCATGGACGGGACACCGAGGATCCGGATCTCGCCCGAGTGACCGCCGCTCCAGAAGCCGTAGTAGTGATCGAGCTGCCCAGGCTCGATGTGTGGGGACATGCCCGCGTGCTTGGTCGACGGCTCGGCCCCCGACCCGGTCGGGGCCGGTCCCTGATCCTTCCGCTCACAGCCAGCGAGGCTCGCCGCGAGCCCTGCCCCGACGACGAGACTGCCTGCGATGAACTCGCGCCGGTTCTCTAGGTTGGGTTCACGTTTCTTCATGGGGGCTCCTCCTTGTTCGAGTGCGACAAACTGTCGCACCGGGCGGGCGAGTAACAAGCGGCAATCCCGCTGCACATGACGTCGGTCATGTACCCACGTGCACCCGATCGACAAGGCGACTAAGGTCGCGTTCGAGGGCGTGCGCTGCACGCCACGACTGATCGGCGTCATTGGCGCCACCCGACCCCATGCCCTAAGCGACCACCACAAGGAGCTCACGAGTCATGACCCAGTTTGCCCGAATCACCCTGCCGCTGCTGCTCGCTGCAGGGCTCACCTTGGCCTGCAACGACAAGTCGAAGTCAGCTTCGGCGTCCTCGTCCAGCGCGGCTGCTCAGCCCGCCACCGGCGCGGCGACGGTCACGGCAGCCGACGCCAAGAAGTACTTCACGCAGAAGTGCGAGGTCTGCCATGGGACCACCGGCAAAGGTGACGGCGTGGGCGCAGCCTCCCTCGAGCCCAAACCCCGGGCGTTCGGGGACGACGCTTGGCAGGCCTCGGTCACCGACGAGCACATCGAGAAGGTGATCGTGGGAGGCGGGGCCGCCGTGGGCAAGAGCCCGGTGATGCCCCCCGCCCCGGATCTGAAGAAGAACGAGGCCATGCTCAAGGAGCTGGTCAAGTACATCCGTAGCTTCAAGCACTGACGCGGCGGTCGGGACGCTCGACGCGGCGCTCGCGCGCCGCTAGAACCTGCCCATGACCGATATCGCCATCATCGAGGCCGTCCGCTCCGCGGTTGGCCGCGCTCACAAGGGTTCCCTCGCGTTCAAGCGGCCGGACGAGCTCGCCGGGGACGTGCTCGCCGGCCTCCTGGCGCGGGTGCCCGGCCTGGAGCCGAAGCTCATCGACGATCTCGTGCTGGGCTGCGCCATGCCCGAAGGCGAGCAAGGGCTGAACGTCGCGCGCCTGGCAGGCCTGCTCGGCGGTTTGCCCGAGGAGACGAGCGCCATGACGATCAACCGCTTCTGCTCCAGCGGGCTGCAAGCCATCGCGCTGGCCGCTGGCTCCATCGCCCTCGGGCATCACGAGATCGTGGTCGCCGGAGGCGTGGAGAGCATGAGCCACGTGCCCATGACGGGCTACAAGATCAGCGCCAGCCCGGAGCTGATGGAGAGGGCACCGGGGGCGTACACGCCGATGGGCATCACGGCGGAGAACGTGGCGCGCCGCTTCGAGATCTCGCGTGAGGCGCAGGACGCCTTCGCGCTAGGCAGCCAGCAGAAGGCTGCCGCCGCGCGCGAGGCCGGCAAGTTCGAGGACGAAATCGTGACCGTGCGCAGCATCGGCTTTCACGATGGCGGCCGGCGCGAGGTCGAGTTTCGGCGAGACGAGCTGGTTCGCGCGGACACGACGCTGGACTCTCTCGCGCAGCTCAAGCCGAGCTTCACGCTCGGCGGCAGCGTCACTCCGGGCAACTCCTCGCCGCTCTCGGACGGCGCTGCGGCGGCCTTGGTCATGAGCGGGAAGAAGGCCAGCGAGCTGGGGCTGAAGCCGAAGGCTTGGTTCCGTCACTTCGCGACCGCGGGCGTGGACCCGACCATCATGGGCATTGGGCCGATCCCCGCCGTGCGAAAGCTGCTCTCCAAGACCGGGCTCTCGCTGCAGGACATCTCCGTGATCGAGCTCAACGAAGCCTTCGCCGCGCAAGCGGTGTACGTGCAGCGCGAGCTCGGCATCCCGGACGCCATCCTCAACCCCAACGGAGGAGCGATCGCCCTCGGGCATCCACTCGGGTGCACGGGAGCGAAGCTGACCGCTTCGATCATCCGAGAGCTCCAGCGCCGCGACGGCCGCTACGGCATCGTCACCATGTGCATCGGCGGCGGCATGGGCGCGGCTGGACTCATCGAGCGAGCGTGAGCGGAGGGCAGTATCGATGGACCAGGTCGATGCGCACTGCGACGCCCGAGCCGTTCTGATCGTCACCAAGCAGTTCGAGGGAACGGCTTCGAACGTCGCCAAGAACCGGGTGGACCTCGTGTGCGGCCTGCCGTCGGGCCACGACGGCGATCACCGGGACGCCGCCCACGGTGAGTCCTGGGAGCACCCGGCAGACCGAGTGTTTACCATCCTGCGGCACGAAGACGAAGTCTGAGCGCTCAGCGGCCCGGGCCGGCAACTCAGCGGCTGACGGAGGTGCGGCGTCCGCGGCGGGCCCCACTCGCGCAGGACGCCCTGAGCGCGCCCCTCCGGCGCCCGCGGCCCTGAGGGCGGACGTGAGCTATAGTGCCGCCATGGCTAGCGCGTGGTTGGGTAGGGTGTTGGTGGTCGGGAGTGTGGCCGGGCTGGCGGCCGCGGCGTGCAGCGCCGGCGGCGGCAGCGGCGGCGTCGCCGGCGGCGGCGGCACCAGCGCCAACGGCGGCGGGGGCACGGGCAACACGAGCGGTGGGGGCAACAGCGGTGGCTCCGGCGCGATCATCGGCACCGGCGGCGGTGACGGTGGACCGACGAACAAGCTCGGCTGCACACCGGATCTGCAGTCCGTCGTGAGCGAGAGCGGCGCCGTCGTGAAGACGTGCGCGCCGGATCAGGGTTGCTTCGAGGGTGAGTGCTTGCCTCCCTGCGAGGCGGCGGGCAAGGCGGGCGGCAACATCGGCTGCGACTTCTATGCACCGGATCCGCCGTTCACCGGACAAGGGTGGGCTGGTGCGTACAGCCAACTGCTCGGGCCTTGCTACGCCGTCTTCCTGGCCAACGCCTGGAAGCGCTCCGTGAAGATCCAGGTCACGCGCGGCGGCCAGACCTTCGACGTCACGAGCTTCGCTCGCATTCCGAAGGGCAACATTCCGAACGTGACGTATCAACCTCTACCCACGGAAGGACTACCGCCGGACGAGGTGGCGATCTTGTTCTTGTCGCACAAGCCGGGCGTGCAGAACCAGACGTCGCTGGAGTGCCCCATCCCGCCCGCGCTGCTCGACAACGCCGCGGCGATCGAGTCTGGCCGCGGACAGGCCTTCCGCGTGACGACGGACACGCCCGTCAGCGCGTACGCCATCTTGCCGTACGGCGGGGCGCGCAGCTACTTGCCCAGCGCCACGCTGCTCTTTCCGGCAACCGCGTACGGCAAGAACTACGTCACCATGTCACCCCACGATCTGCCGGATCCGGCGCAGCCGCCGGGTCGCGTCTGGGCACACGTCGTGGGCACCGTGAACGGGACGACCGTCGACATCGTTCCGCAGAAGGCGCTGCCAGGCGGGGCTGGCGTGGCTGCCGCTCCAGCTGGGCAGAAGACGACCTACTCCCTCAACGAGGGCGAGATCCTGCAGTGGCTCGGCGCCGACACGAACGGGATGATCATCGCCAGCGATCAGCCGGTTGGGCTCTTTACCGGAACGACCTACTTGCACGCGCCCAGCGCCACGAGCAGCAGCGGTGGTCACGACGCGACGCACCAGCAGATCCCACCGGTCGGCGCGCTAGGGAGCGAGTACGCGGCACCGCTGATCGTGACGCGACTGAACAGTCTGCAGCAGGAGAGCATCCCGCATCGCATCGTGGGCGTGGTGGACGGCACGCAGCTCTCGTGGGAGCCAGCGCCGCCGGCGGGTGCGCCGAGCGTGCTGAACGCCGGCAACGTCGTCGAGTTCCAGACCAACCAGCCCTTCGTGGTTCGCTCGCAGGGCAGCGACTTCCCGTTCTTGCTCTCGAACTACATGCCTGGCTCGATTCTGTCGAGCGGCACGACGCGCCCCGGCTGCTCGGCGCAGCCGCCTGCAGGCGCGCCACCCAATTGTCACCTCGGCGACGAGGACTGGGTCGTGATCCTGCCACCGCAACAGTTCTTGAACCGCTACGTGTTCTTCACGGACCCGACCTACTCGACGACCAACCTGGTGATCACCCGGCTGAACACCGGTTCTGGGTTCAAGGACGTGCAGGTGGAGTGCCTGGGGACGGTCACGGGCTGGCAGCCCGTCGGCTCCTCAGGTGACTACGAGGTCGCGTACGTCGATCTGATGCGGGGTGGAGTGGCGGTAGGGCAGTGCGGCGTCTCCCGCCACGTGGCGAGCAGCGACGCTCCGTTCGGCGTGGTGGTGTGGGGCACGGACTGGTTCTCGTCCTACGGCTACCCGGCGGGTGGCAACGTCCGCACGATCAACGACGTGTACGTCCCGCCGCAGCCGCGCTGAAGAGTGAGCCAGAGCTACGCGGCGGACCCTGACTGAGCCTCCAGGTCTGACGCCAGATCGGCACCGCCGAGTCATGCTCCTGACAACTAGGCCCGGGATTCAGGTCGGCGTCCTCAACGCGATCACAGAGAGCGCTGGGGAATCCAGCGCACGCGACGGCGACCCAGCGCGGCGGCTGCGCCGCGGCCGCGAGAGTGAAGCGCCCCGAGGCCACCTCTCGGCAACCTCGTGGATCTTCCAGGCCTCGCGACGAAGCAAAGCGGATCCCGGAGCCTCGTCACCAGAGAGTGGCCAGCACGCATGGACGCGCCCGGGCGTGCATGCTTGCCAGCAGCGGGCCCGCGAGGAATCGAACCTCGAGCTACCGGATTTGGAGACCGGAGCGTCGCCTCGACACGAACCCGAGCGTCAGCGACGCCCTGGCCCGCGCCCAAGGGCGGCTCAGGTCTCGCTCACGCCATTGAGACTCACTTGATAGTCTCGCTTCACGTTGTCCCGCAGATGGTCTTGGATGCTGCGCGCCAAGGCCGCGGCGACCAGACCGATGAGCGGCAAGTGTTCGCCACCTTCGCAGGTCGCTTGGCCTTCCGCGTCCTCGGCATCAGCGGCGAAACGCTCGTCCCAGCGCACCAGCCCGAACGTGCCGTCCGCGCTCAGCGCGCCGTGCACGAGCGCCTGGCTCGACGCTCGGCAGCGCGCGCTGAGCAGGTTGCGGCTGGCCGCGTTGTCGAAACAATCGACCACCAGCGTGGCGCCATCCAGCAAGGTCCCGACGTTCTCTGGCGCCGCGCGCACGCCGAAGGCTTGCACCTTGACGCCGTAGAAGTTGGCGAGCTGCAGCTTGAGCGCCTCCGCCTTGTTCTTGCCGATGGACGGCTTGACGAACGCCTGCGCCAGGAGGTTCTTCGACTCCACCCGGTCGAAATCCACCAGCACCAACTGCGCGTCCAGGTTACGGCACAGAGTGGCGGTGTGCGAGCCCAGCGCACCTACTCCGCAGATGACAATCTTGGTCGCCATGTTCGTCTCCCATCGGCGCTCTGCGCCCTGAACGAAGCCGCCGAGCCCGGGGAGTGCCCCGGGCCCGGCGCTTTCAACTGCCGAAGGGAACCTTCGGTCGCAAGTAGATGCGCTTCACTCCCGCGGAGTCGAAGCGATCCACCATGTAGTACGCGAACGCGTCGTCCGCGAGGGTCATGATGTGCAGACCACGCAGCCCGCCGCTCCTGATGATCTCCACCGCGATGCGGCGGATGTCAGCGTCCGTCGCCGCGTCGTCGATCGCTCGCGGGTAGTCCGCGCTGTAGCCGTTGTAGGTGATGTTCAAGATTGCCATGTCGTCCCTCCTTTCGAGGCGTTCGGGGTTCAGTCAAGGGTCCATGTGCGACGCGCGCCGCAAGAGCTCCGTCCACCAGGGCTCGGCGTGCACGGCGCTCACCGCACCAGCTTCGGCGCGGATCATGCCGGCGGGCGCCACCACCGAGAACACCAGCGCCCGACCGAGCGCGCTGTCGAGCGCTTGCATCGTGGTCTCGTCCTCCGTCGAGAAGGCCAAGGGACCGCGCGGGTGGCTGTGCGAGAGCTCTTCGATCTCGCCTCGGTGCTCCCAGATCATCTCCCAGCGACGGCGAGAGTCTGGCAGCGCCACGGGGCTCCTGGAAGCGTCCGACCAGAGCACGGCCTCGCCACGACCGACCAGAAAGAACACCTCTCGTGCACCCCGGATCGCGCTGTCCATGCTCACCACCGCGTAATGTTGAGTTGATCCGTCTCGTAACCTTCGCGAATCACTCCCGGCAGACTCTCCAGCGTGAGGTCGCCATCGTGACCCGACAAGCAGATGCCAGCGTCCATCACGCGCAAGGTGCGCTCGTCCACGACGCTGATGAAGCGCTGACCCATGAAGCGGTAGGCCACCTCGAGCTGGCCAATACCGAGGCTGCGCTGGGAGAGCAGCGACGCTTCGGCTCGCTCGAGCGCGCGGGCGACGCGCTCGCTGGTGCCCTGAGGCGCTGGTTCGGGCGGAGCGGCGTGCGGCACGAAGAGCCCCTCACTGCGCTGCCACGCCTCGAGCCGCACGCGCTCGAGCTCACGCGCCTCGGCGATGCGATCGAGCAGCGCCGTGACCGCTGGTACACCCGAGGCAGCGATGCTCAGCACGCTGCCCATCACCTCACGAGGCGAGATACGGAGTTGGCGCTCGGCGGCGACGTGAGCAGAGAGCGCGAAGCCAAAGGCCGCGCGCAGCGAGGCCGCGACCCCGGAGAGCTGCGCCAAGCTCCGACGGTCCTCGAGCGCACGGCGAGCCTCCTCCTCGGCGTCGCCCTCGAAGTCCGAGCTCTCGAACAGTAGCTCCCCGGAGTGCCAGCGCCGGGTCACGAGGGGAGTGAGCGGAGCCAGCTCTTCATCCGGCAGCAGCTCGATGCGGTCGATCTCACGCCCACCGCGAAACAGCCAGCCGAGCGCGAAGTGTCCACGCACACACGGCGACGCCGACAGGTCCGGAGGGTCCGCAGGCCCGAGCAGCGTAGCGGCTCGGCCCTCGATGCGAGTGCGGTACCAGCCCGGGGCCATGACCTCCATCACCGTGAGCCGGCGGCCAACGTCCTGTACGCCGGTGCCACCAAAGTAGGGCAACACGCGCTCTTCGGACCGCTGCAGGAACTTTCGGTAGTCCACCCGTCAGCTCCGCAGCTCGAGCAGCGGCGTGCTCATCACTCGCTCGACGAGCCCAAACTGCTTTTTGGGTGCGGCGCGGGGCGCGTCGAGCAGCGCCCGAAGCACGCGCGGGACCTGGTATGGATCGTCGAACTGCTCGATGGTCACCTGGCTGAACGGGGCGCCCGCGGCGAGCGCCGCGTCTTGCACCGTGCGCCCGCGAGTCACCGCGACGTTGACCAAGAGCGCGAAGGCGCTCGGCTCGTAGCCGCACTCCGCGAACGCTTGCGCGAAGTTCTGCCCGGTCTCGCCGGCCTCGTCGCCTACCACGATGACCACGAGCTTCGCGGTCCGCGGGATCACGCGGCCCGCCCGCCGCAGGGCGCGTACGCCTGAAGCGTGGAGGGTGCCACCCTCGGCCCGGATGTCGGCGAGCATGTGCTGCACTGCGGCGCGCGTCGGCGCCTTGGGCGCGAGGTGCGTGCCCATCGTATCGAAGGTCGCGATGTGCACCTTCTCGGCGGAGAACCCGGCCAAGATGCGGGACAACGCTTCCTTCGACTGCTCGATGGCCCCGGACATGCTGCCGCTCTTGTCGATCAGGAACATGACGTGCACGTCAACCTCGGCCGTGGCCGCCGCGACCGCCTGCCGCGCGGCGTTGTCCGCGGCCTCCTCGAGCTTCGCCTTCACCCCCTGGTCGCGGACGTTCTTGGCGATGTTGAGCGCACGCTGATCCGTCGCGTTGGCGATCGCTACCTCCCAACGCGCGCGGATCTCGGGCTCCGTCAGCAGGCCCATCGACTCGAGGGTCGGCGTCATGATGCGCAAGTCGCGATCCGACAGCGTGGGCAACAGCGCCACCAGGATGGCCGGCGTCAGCCCCATGTCCTTGGGCAAGCGGCCAACCACGTCCTTGTAGCGGAGCCTCTGGGTCACGATGGCCTCGCAGATCTCGGCCTCGCTGATGCCGTCGAAGCGCTCTCGCCGGTGCACGTCGAGGGTACCGTCGAGACCCACACTGCGGTGACCGCCGGCGGCCTGCTTCTGCTTCCAGCCGAGCAGCTCGAAGAACGCTGCGCTCTCGGGCTTGTAGCCGGCCTTGCGCGCGAGCTTCTTGATCGTCTCCTTGTAGCCCGCGGCGACCAGCCCCTCGAGCATCGGCCGGTTGTGCTCTCGTACCCTGAGCCAGGACCGCGCCGCGCTCTTCCATCGCCCCAGGGGCGGCTTCTTGCTGGCGGGGTCGCCGAAGCCAGCCAGTCGGTTCAGCTCGGCGATCTCCGGCGTTTCGAGCAACTCGGCGACTCTGAGCACGCTCTTGGGGGCCATCATGCGCGCAGACTTGTGCTCGTAGTAGAGCAGCATGGCCTCGCCGATGCGCCGGTGGTCGTCGTCGTAGAACGCGACGGTGCCGTCGTCGTCGTGTACGGGCTGCCCCGAGCGCGTCTGCACGAGCATCAGCGCCGCACACGCCACCTTGAGGTCCCTCCAGTCCGTCTCCTTCAGCGCATAGCTCGCGAAGTGCGCCATGAGCACCACGTTCAGCTCGTACAGCTCGAGCAGCTTGGAGTAGAGCGTGGTCGCGGCAGGCAGGAACAGCCCCGGACGCACGGTCACCCCGCGAGCGAGGTGGCGGTTCCGAGCGAGGTCTCGACGCGGATACCACTTGCCGTCCACGTCCAGTCCCGGCCGGTTGTGCCAGAGGTGCGCCGACGAGCCGAGCACCAAATCGAGGAGCTTCTCGGCGGGGCCGAGCTGGTTCTCCGGGAGCAGCGTTCGGTCGGTCATCATCCCTGCGTGACAGAGTACACCGGCGTGCGTCTACGCTGATGTCTCGCGAAAAACTTCCCGTGCCCGAGTGAAAAAGCCGTTGCTTTTGGCGGTGTCTAAAACCGATGCCTGACCATTAGGCTACAAGTGACTTGGGTTACTTGATTGGACTCGAACCAATATTAGGGTGCGTGTAGGGCCTAGTCGGCCGGGCACGGGAAAGACTGCGGCGCGCCGCCCGAGTGCAGAGGTCGTCGGCCCTTTCGAGCGAATCCCTGAAGATTGTCGCGTGTAGGACCTCCGCGGCCGGGCGGCTGCGCGTCTAGCCTCCCTGCTTGGAGTCGAACCAAGCTCAACCGGCTTCGTAAGCCGATGCCTGCGGAATCCGGCAGGACAGGGAGAGTGAGGACGGGGCTACGCCGCGCAGGCATGCCCAGTCCCTCGTCACATCGCTTTTCAAACATCCTGGCGCAGTTGCGCCGCGGCCGATGTGGCCATCGACGAGCGAGCTCGTCGAAATCAGAAGGGGCGACGGCATCCCGCCGCCCCGCGACCCGTAGATCGCCTTGCCGACGCGCGCGCAGCGATCACGCGCGTCGTGGGTGGTCCGTGCGCCAGAGTCCTTCATGGCTCACAGACCCAACTTGTGGTTGGTGGTCTTTCGATTCATCAGCTGCTTCTTCCTTTCGGTCGTGTCTCCCCCTGGCCTCGCGTCGTTCGCTCGGGCGTCGCGGGGTCGTGAAGCGGCGCCGGTGTCGCGCCCGGGCGCGATCACGCGCCCCCAAATGCAGAGAAGCCGCCCGAGGTGAGGACCTGGGGCGGCTTCGCGCGGAAGCAATTCGCTCGCGTCCTACGAGCCGCCTGCGGTCTCCCCTGCACCGGGACGATTCGCGCCAGCGAACCGCCAGGGGGCGTGGGTGATTGAGTGGAGGTCCTTCATCGTGTGGTCCGGTTGACTCTGACGTCCCAGTTGCGGGGTTCGTTCCAAGTTATTTTCGAGCCTCGTGTCAGGCCGAGAACCGCCGTCTTCTCGCGGTTTCTTGGCCCTGTTGCAGCACAAACGAAAAAAGCCGCCCGGGCTGCGGACGGCTCTTGCCTCGCGTACGAGACCAGAGTCGCCCTAGAGCGCGCCTCCGCCTGCGCGCTTGGCGCAAGTGAGGGCGAAGGAGTAATGCCGTGCATTCATGACGAAGCGGAGAGATACGCGCACGGACGAGACCTGTCAAATCGAAATCGCGTCGCTCAGAACAATCCGATGCTGAAGTGGAAGGCACCGATGTCTTCCCAGAAGCGCTGATTCTGTCGGGTCGGATCGACTTCGTCGAGGATGCGATCGACGTTGAAGCCGTAGTCGAACGCGAGTGGGCCGACAGGGGTGCCGATGCGGAGGCCGCTGCCGATGGCGTGGCGAAGCCGCAGGGGTTCGATCAACTCCGGGCGCGTCCACAGGTTGCCCGAGTCGAAGAACAGCGCGGTCTGCACGTCACCGCTCAAGGGCACGCGCAGCTCGAGGCGCGGATTGACGAACACATCGCCGCCACGAATCACCACCTCGCGCAGCGAGAGCTCGGAGCCCGGCTTGAGCAGCTCGTCCGCGATGTCTTGGGGCACCAGCGAGTCCTGCAGGAAGCCACGCAGGCTGTCGACGCCACCGAGGAAGAAGAGGCGATCCGGGTAGGTGCGAGACCCGCTGATGAGCTGGGTATTGAGCCCCCAGCGGAAGCTCGCCGCCAAGGCAAGGCCTCGATCGCTGAGCCGTACGTAGCCGGCGACCCGGCTGGTCGAACGCAAGAACTGACTGGTGGTGGCCGCGAACACGCTCGTGTCTCCGGCGGACTGTTCGTCCTCACCGACGGGCGTGGCGCGCACGTGCTCGACGCTCGCGCTGATGAGCGTTCCGCTCGCGGCACCCAGAGGATTGTCGCGCCGATCCCAGGTGACGCCGATGCGCTGCGCGACCGCGACCGTCGTACCTTCTGGCACACGGAACGAGTTGCGCAGCCGCGGGTTGTTGCGCACATACTCCTCGAGCGCGCCCTTCTGCGTGCTGCCGAAGATCTCCGCCCGGTTCAGCTCGAGGGAAGCGCCCAGCGTGGCGGAGAAGCGCCGCGACGGCCGAAAGATCAGCGTGGTGATGCCGGCGTCCTTGGTGATGCCGTAGTCACGCGCGTTGTCGCGCACGTCGATGCCCTCGACGCTGAAGCGAAACAGCGGACCGAGACCGACGTCCGGGAACTCGACCGTCGCGCTGTTGCGCCGCTCGATGCGTTGGCCCACGTCGAGCTCGTCGTACTTGTTGCGCACGTCCTCTTCGAGGATGAGCCCGGTGGGCAGATAGCCGAGCTGGGATCGCAGTGTCAGCTGGATCGCCTCGCCTCCGAGGTTTCGGTGGCCATACTCGAACGTGATCCGAAAGCCCTCGCCGCTGGAGAAGCCGGGACGCACGTCGAGGTACTGCGGCTTGCGCTCGCTGAGGGTAATGACGACCACCTTCTCACGCGCGGGGACGTACGGATCCTCGAACCCGACGGTGATGGCCGAGAACACCCCCAGCGTGGCGAGGCGCTCCTCGGTGGCCCGCACCCAACTCCGGCGATAGGGTTGACCCGTCTTCAGCGCTACCCGGCTGCGGATTAGACTCTCGTTCGTGCGCTGCGCGCCTCGGACGACGATCCCTGACACGATGACTCGCTGCCGCTCGCTGATCACGAAGCGCGCACGCGCGCGCGTGCGATCCGGGGAGAGCTCCAGCTCCGCCTCGACGTCGGCGAAGGCGAAGCCCTCTTCCGCGTAGGCGTCCAGGACACGCCGGCGCGCCTTGTCCAGCTCAATCTGAGATGCGGGCTTGCCCAGCTGAAGCTCCGCGGCCGCCTCCAGCGCGCTCTCGACGAACACCTTGTTGCCGTCGAAGGCCAGATCATAGAGCGTCGTCAGAGGCCCGAGCTTGACGGGGATGTGCAGTACCGCGTCCGGTTCGCAGCGCAGCCCCGAGGCGGTGTCCGCCCGACACACCAGGCGGGCGTCGACCGCGGGCTCGGGCAGCGGCACGCCCACCTCGTCGTAGCGACACGGGGTCCTCGGCGTCCGCCGCGGACCGATGGGGATGCACTCGCTCGGTTGGGAGCGCGGATCGCAGCGCCGACGCAAGAGCTCGACGGGACCCACCTGCGCGGACAGGTAGCCCTCGGAGCGATAGAGGTCCTGCAGGTGTTTGACGGCGCGCTCATAGGTCGCTGGATCGAAAGTGGACGCCGGGCTGGGCTCGAACGGCGCGACCCGCGAGCCCGTGGTCTGCCGAGGCCCGAAGGTGGTGTCCACTACCCGCGGGTCGACCGACCTGAGCACACCCGGTCCGGGCAGCTCCTCCGTCAGGAAGCGATCGAGCTCCTCCCCCGCGCCAGCGGCGGAGCGTGGACCGCTGAGACACGCGAAGCTGCGCGTGACCACGCGCACGGGATTTCGCTCGCGGATCCGAAACACCAGGTCCTGGTAGGCGTCCGTCGGCTTGCCACGCTCGTGAAACCCGACCTCCACGTCGAGGAGCCCACGCTGCCGGTAGTATTCCTCGAGCTTGGCGGCGAGGGTCGACGGCGAGCGATCGTCCGTCGCGCCCACGCTGAGGGCGTCCTCGAGCTGCGAGGCGTCGAAGCGGCGGTTGCCCTCGAACACCAGGCGGATCCGCGGTCCGGCTCGCACCAAGACCTCCACCAGAGGCCCGGTAGCCGAGTCTCGAACGCGATGGCTGACGTGCGCGCGCGAGAAGCCGCGCTCTCGAAGCTCGGCGGTGAGCACCTCGTCGGCGCCGTGCAGCGCATCGAGATCCAGTCGGTCCCCATCCACCACCGGGTAGCGCTCGACCGACTCGCGGATCCCGGGCACGGTCGTGCTGGGCCACACGGCGAACCTCCGGGCCGCGATCCGGCGAGGAGCCCCGGTGACGATCTCCACGTACAGCACGACCAGCAGGGGGTCGTCCGTGTCACTCGCGGTGACCTCCACCTTGGCACTGGGGAAGCCCCGTCGCTGATGCAGCGCGCGGATGCGTTGCCGGATCTCCGCCAGGCGCGGCACGGTCACCTCGCCTTGCTCCCTCAGCTCACCCGCACGCAACACCTCGCCCAGCTCGAGGGGCGAGCCGCTGACGCGTAGCGTCGCGATCAGCCG
Organism: Polyangiaceae bacterium; assembly: GCA_019637295.1. Lineage (GTDB taxonomy): Bacteria > Myxococcota_A > Polyangia > Polyangiales > Polyangiaceae > JACKEA01. The sequence continues at coordinate 423,043 of JAHBVX010000001.1, read as the reverse complement.
GCGGGGCAGCACCTCGACCACGAGCCGTGCTCCTTCACCATCGGCTTCGAAGCGCGCCTCCGCGGTGGCGAAGCGACCGCTGTCGAGCAGCTCGCGCATTGCACGCCGCGCCACCTCCGCGCTCACGCTCTCACCCACACGAGCCCGGCGCAGCTGCTGCGCGGCTGGCCAGCGTCCCCCGAGGGTCACCACGTCGATGCGCGTGATGGTCCGTCCCGCCAGCGGACCGAGGGGGGTGGGTGGCCGCAGGCGAGGGGTCTGCTCGCTCGCCGGCTCGTCCGCGTCCTGCTGGGCCGCCGCGGGTGGCGCGGCCAGCACCAAGCCGAGCCCGAGCAACAGCGCCCCGAGAGCCCGAAGGCCGGGCGACCCGCTGGACTGCTGCCGCCGGGCGTGCGCGCGCATGGTCTGCCTTTTAACCCGGGTGCTGCCGCGCCACCCAGCGAACAGCCTGCGGCCTGCGCCAAGAAATGGGCTCAGCCGCCCGCCAGCGGCTAGGCTTTCGGCCCGATGTCGGAGCCGAAGAGCAAGTCGACCCCGCCGAAGCCCAAGCGTTCCCGCTTGAAGAAGTGGCTCCTGGGCGGAGCCATCGGTCTGCCGACCAGCCTGCTCGTGCTCTGGATCCTCGTCCACCGGGTCGAGTGGCTCGGGCCGCTGCTGTCCAACACCCTCCGTAGCGTGATCGGCACGGACAACGTCGCCAAGCTCCAGGACGTCGCCTACGGGGTTCAGGATCGCTTCAACCGCTGGTGGCGCAAGGACGAGAAGCCGAAGGCCTACTGGGACGTCCCCTCCGAGGCGCCGCCGGAGCCGACAGCGGCGGACGCGGGCGATGGAGGAGACGCCGGCGCCGTCATGCCCCCGTTTCGCCCAGCGGATGTTGGCCCCGTGCACAAGGAGTGGTCGGCCCCGGGCGACGGGCAGTGGGTGCGCATCGTCGATCCGCGCCGGCCGGACGAGGCTCCCTACATGTTCAAGACCCTGCTGCACCCGGACAAGAATCGCTCCTGGGCGGAGCTGTTCGTGGTGGCCATCGATCTGCGTCGGACGCAAGTCCATGCCGTCGCTGGCTATCGCGAGCCCAAGACTTTCGAGAAGGACGCGCAGCAGTACCAGCGACGCGCAACCGTCGCCCCGGAGCATCACGAGGAGCTGCTCGCCGCCTTCAACGGCGGCTTCATGACCGAGCACGGCTACTACGGCATGAAGGTGGACGGCGTCATGCTGGTCAAACCGCGCGAGAAGGCCTGCACCTTCGCCCACTACGAGGACGGCAGCTACGAGGTCGCCACCTGGGCGAAGATCGCCGACAAGGAGCCCAAGATGCGCTGGTATCGGCAAGCACCAGGCTGCATGTACGAGCGCGGCGAGATGCACATCGGGCTCAAAGACCCGTCGAGCCGCGCCTGGGGCGCGACGCTGGACGGCGAGACGGTCATCCGACGCTCGGCCGTCGGACTCAGTGACGATCGCCAGGTCCTGTACATGGGCATCAGCAACGACACGACCGCCGGCGCCCTCGCCCGCGGCATGCGCCACGCGGGCGCGGTCGACGTGGCGCAGCTCGACGTCAACTGGTCCTACCCGAAGTTCGTGCTGTTCGAGCCCGGGGACGCCGGACCCGAGCGCCAGGCCGTCCCACTAGCGAAGGGCTTCGAGTTCACCGCCGACGAGTACATCCGGCGGCGCGCCTTCCGGGACTTCTTCTACGTGGTGCGCGCGGACACGGGCTCCCGGGCCCAGAACTAGTCCGGCCAAGCCGTCCTTCCTGCAGTCTGCGCCCATGGCAAAGAGTTGCCCCAACGCGGCCTGCAGAGTGGTACTCTGGCACCATGCGACTTCTCTCACTGTGCGCGCTGATCGCGGCGTCGGCGCTGGGTTGCGGATCCGGGGGCCTTCCCCGGGAAGTACCAGGAACGGGCATCGGGAAGGCCATCCCCCAGGGCGAGTGCCTCAACGTCTCTTCGGACGCGGCGCCGCTGGTGGTCGACTTCACCCCGGAACTGCGCACGGATCTCGAGGCCGCCATGCGCAACAACCTCGCGGTGGTGTCCTACGACTGCAAGAAGCTGAAGGTGCTCGACCGCTGCACGGTGGCTGGGGACTACAGCTACGTGGGGGTGACCAAGAAGGAGCAGGTGATCCGGCTCAAGACCCAAGACGAGCTCAGGGCCAATCTGGCATTGAACGGCGGCCTGTGGGCCGTCGAGCTCGGCGGTGAGCTGCAGCAGGGAGCGACCGTCGACGTAGCCATGGTCATGGTCGGCAAGCGGACCGCGAGCCGGCCTACGGTCGAGCTGGAGGAGCTCGCGGGGGAGTGTCAGGGAGCCACGCACCTGGTTCGCACGGCGACGCTCGGTGCGTTCGCGGTGGCAACCGGCAGCAACGCCTCCGCCACCACGGTGGCCAAGGTGTTCAGCCTGGCGGAGGGCAGCGCCGGGAGCCGGAGCTCCAAGCAAGTGAGCAACAAGGAGGGCGAGTTGACCGCCTGCGGCGGAGCCTCCCCGGACTCGCCCAATCCGCCAAGCCAGTGCGGCGCCCCCATCCGCCTGGAGCTCCTCGCCCTTGGCGCCAAGCTCGACCAAGCCAAGGCCGAGGACCTCGCCTCGGGCAAGCTCGCGTGCCCGAACGGGCTGGTGCTGAGCGAAGGCAAGTGCACCAAAGCCGCCAGCGCGGCGTCGTTTCGTTGCCGGGCGGGCGACGTACCCAACTGCACCACCCAGTGCGAGCGGGGCAACGCCGAGAGCTGCGCCATCCTGGCCAAGATGTACCAGGACGGCGATGGAGTGCCGGCCGACGTGAAGAAGGCGTTCGAGCTCAACGACAAGGCCTGTGACGGCGGCTCGCAGTTCGGGTGTACCGGGCTAGGCGTCGCGTATGGCAGCGGCCACGGGGTGGATCGCAACCCACCGATGGCGGTGCGACTACACAAAGGGGCGTGCGACGCCGGGATCGCCCGGGGCTGCTACAACCTCGGCGTACAGTACGCCCAGGGCAGGGGAGTTCGACGCGACCCCGACGCGGCGGCGAAGTTGTACAAACGCGCGTGTGACGGCGGATACCCATGGGGCTGCAACAACCTCGCGTCGCTGACCAGCGAAGGCCGCGGCGTCACCAAGAGCGCCGAGCGGGCGGTTCCGCTCTTCCGCAAGGCGTGCGATGGAGGCGTCTGGATCGCCTGTAAGACCCTGGCTCGGCACGTCGCCGCAGGTGACGGCGTCCCCGCGGACAAGGCGGCTGCAGCGGAGCTGTTTGCCCGCGCCACCAAAGGCATGACCGAGGACTGCGCCAAGGGCCAGGGGCAGGCGTGCTACTGGCTGGGCTGGATGTACCGCAGCGCCGACGGAGTGCCCCGCGACGTGCGCAAGGCAACTGAGCTGTTCAAGAGCGGCTGCGAGTCCCAGCGGCACCATCCGGACGCCTGCGTGAGCCTCGGCTACCTGTACGAGATGGGCGATCCGGCCTGGCCCAGGAACGTGACCCTTGCCGTCGGCCTGTACCAGAGAGCGTGCAAGCTGGGCGGCGGCGGAGGCTGCAACAACCTCGCACGGCTGTACGAGATGGGCGTGGGCGTGCCGCTCGATCGGCGTCGCGCGGCCGAGCTGTTCGAGGAAGCGTGCAATCTGGATGACGGGAACGGCTGCGGCGGGCGCGGCCGGCTGCATTTGCGAGACCGGGAGTATCCGAAGGCCGTGGCGACCCTGAAGCAGGGCTGTGAGCTGGGCTCCGGGTTCGCCTGCAGCGAGCTCGCCGGCATGTACAACGACGCCAACGGGGTGCCACGTGATTACGGGGTCGCGTTCACCTGGTACAAGCGAGCCTGCGAGCTCGGCAACAACTGGGGCTGCAGTAGCCTCGGCTTCGCGTACGACCACGGCCGGGGCACGCCGGCGGATGCGCAGCTCGCGGCGAGCTACTACCAGCGCGCGTGCGACGCGGGCGAGAGCTTCGCCTGCGAGGATCTCGCGAGCCTCTACGCTCGAGGCGGATTGGGCAGCCAGTCGATGGCGCAAGCCGCCAGCCTGTTCCAGCGCGCGTGCGACTCCGGCCGGTCTCAGTCGTGTGTGACGCTCGCGGGCCACTATCTGCGCGGCGGCATCGTGGCCAAGAACGAGCTCCGCGCGCTGGCGCTCTACGACCAGGGGTGCAGGGCGGGTGTCGCGGCGGCTTGTCACCACGTCGCGACGATGCACGGCGACGGAGTCGGTGCTGGGAAGGACCCGGCGAAGGCCAACGAGCTGTACCGCCAAGGCTGCAATCTTCGGTACTTCCCGAGCTGCGCGGCGCTCGCGCGGGCCTACGAGACGGGCACCGGAGTGCCGAAGAAGGACTACACCGAGGCCGCCAAGCTCTACGACCGGGCTTGCGCGGGCAAGACCGGTGAGGGCTGTACGGGCGCGGGGGTCCTGCACGAGCAAGGGCGTGGAGTGAAGCGCGACGCCGAGCGGGCGCTGGACCTGTACGAGCAGGGGTGCTCCTTCGGCGATCGCGGCGGCTGCTACCAGGCGGCGATCGCGTTCGAGCGGGGCCGGGGGACGAAGCCCGACCTGAGCGAAGCACGCTTCCTGTACCAGAAGGCGTGTAACCTCCGGGACGATGGCGCCTGCTTCGCGCTCTCGGAGATGGTCGCCAAGGGGCGCGGCGGTCCGAAGGAGCCCGCGTACGCCAGCCAGCTCCGGGATCGCGCGTGTCAGATGGGCAACAAGAAGGCCTGCGCGCGCTAACGCGATGCCTCACGCGTCAGCAGCCCGCGCAGCATGAGCCGGTGCAGCTCCGCGAGACACTCCCGTAGCGGCGCGCGCTCCCGCTTGAACACACTGGGCGGGCTGAACGCCTCGTAAGCCAGCAAGAGCGCACGCGCGGTGCGTTCGGGGCTGCTCACGGTGAACACCCCCTCCTGGGCGCCCTGGGCCAGGAATCCCGCGAACAGGGTGTGCTCGGCTTCGCGAAAAGCGTGGTGCGCGCGCTGCACGGGTCCGCACGAGCCGCAGTGCAGCAGATCAGCGCCGTGGAGGCCGACGGAGCCGCAGTCGAGGAACGCGTCGAGCCGCGCCGTGAGCGCGCGCTCGAGCCGGGTCTCGAGGGAGCCGGGACTCGACCACGCCCGCTCGATCGCGCCGAGCACGCCTGCGTGACGGCGCTCGGAGATCGCGAGCAAGAGCGCGTCCTTGTTCGGAAACTCGAGGTACACGCTGCCGACGCCCACCGACGCTTCGCGGGCGATGTCCGCCATCGTGGTCTTCTGCGGGCCGTACTGGTTGAAGAGTCGCGCCGCGGCGTCGAGGATGTGCTGGCGACGATCGGTCATGGGCCAGGTCCGTTCCGTGAAGAATAGCGCTGGGGGCATTGACTGAGCAATGAATGAATTTAGATTCCGTTCATGCCTCAGACTGAATCGCGAATTTTGCCTGTCTTGGCCCTGCGACAGGGCGTCGTGCTCCCGGGAACACTGGTCCCGGTCCCAGTGGGCCGCAAGCGCTCCCGGGCCGCTCTCGCGCGCTTCGGGGTGGGCGCCGAGGTGCTCCTGGCGGTGCAGTTCGACCCTCAGGTCGAGGAGCCAGCGCAGGCGGATCTGCACCCCATCGCCGTGGTGGCGACCGTCCGTGAGATCCGCGACCAGGGCCGGCGCGGCGTCGTCGCGCTGGTGGACGGCAAGGAGCGAGTGCGGCTCAGCGCGCTGCACTTCGGCGAGAGCTACACCGCCGCGTCCGTCGAGCCGGTCGAGCTCACGAACGCCGAGTCGGACGAAGCGCGGGCGCTCGCCAAGAGCTTGCGCTCGGTCGTGGCCGAGGTGGTCGACGACGCCGAGGTCTCGCGCACTCTGTCCGATCCCATCGCGCCGGGACTGCTCGCGGATCGCGTCGCAGCGATGATCGAGCTGGCGCCCGCGCGCAAGGCCGAGGTGCTGCACGCGCTCGACGTCGAAGCGCGCCTGCGACTGGTGGCGACGCTGTTTCACGAGGCGCGCGCCCGCGCCGACCTCGACACGAAGATCGACTCCGAGGTACGACAAACCCTCTCGAAGGCGCAGCGCGAGGTGATGCTGCGCCAGCGGCTCGCCGCGATCCAGAAGGAGCTCGACGGCGACGAGACCTCGGATGGCAAGTCGAAGCTGCGCGCGCGCATCGACGCGCTCGAGCTGCCGGAGGAGGTACGCAAGGTCGCGGACCAGCAGCTGCGGCGCCTCGAGCAGCAGGGCGAGGGCCCGGAAGCAAACGTCATCCGCAACTACCTGGAGCTGATCGCCGACCTGCCCTGGACCGAGCGTGCACCCACCACCAGCGACCTGGACGCGCTGGCAGCGACGCTGGAGGCCGAGCATCACGGCCTCGGAGACGTCAAACGCCGCATCCTGGAGCACATGGCGGTGCTCAAGCTGAAGAACTCGAAATCCCGCGGCACCGTGCTCGCGCTGGTCGGGCCCCCGGGAGTGGGCAAGACCAGTCTGGCCCAGTCGGTGGCGGCCGCCACGGGTCGCCCGCTCGCCCGGGTGAGCCTCGGCGGAGTGCGCGACGAGGCCGAGATCCGCGGGCACCGGCGCACCTACGTCGGGTCCTTGCCAGGGCGCATCGTGAGCGCGCTCCGGCGCGTGAAGGTGAGAAACCCCGTCATCGTGCTGGACGAGATCGACAAGCTCGGGCGCGGCTGGGCCGGGGATCCAGAGGCCGCGCTGCTCGAGGTGCTCGACCCGGAGCAGAACGCGCACTTCGTGGATCACTACTTGGAGCTGCCCTTCGACTTGTCCGAGGTGATGTTCATCGCCACGGCCAACGAGCTGTCCGGGCTGTCGCCGCCGCTGCGCGATCGCTTGGAGATCATCGACATCAGCGGCTACACCCTGGACGAGAAGACGGCGATCGGGCGCGAGCATCTCTGGCCCAAGCAACTCGGCGAGCACGGCCTCGAGCCCGAGCAGGTCTCCCTGGACGAGTCCACCATCGAGCTGGTCGTGCGGGACTACACCCGCGAGGCCGGCGTCCGACAGCTCGGACGCGAGCTCGCGAAGCTGTGTCGCTCGCTCGCGCTCGAGGTCGCGCGCGCGTCCGAGGCCGACGGCCCGGTGCAGGTCGACACGCCGAAGCTGCGCAAGATCCTGGGTCGCCCGCGCTTCCTGGACGAGCCCGCCGAGCGCGAGCGCCCGCCGGGAGTGGCCGCGGGCCTGGCCTTCACGCCGGTAGGCGGCGACGTGCTGTACATCGAGACCACGCTCATGCCCGGCAAGGGCAAGCTCGAGATCACCGGGCAGCTCGGCGACGTGATGAACGAGTCGGCGCGAGCGGCCTTGGCCTACGTGCGCAGCCACGCCGCCGAGCTCGACATCGACAGCGCGTTCCTCGAGACGCACGATCTGCACATTCACGTTCCCGCGGGTGGAGTACCCAAGGATGGACCTTCAGCCGGCGTGACGATCTTCACGGCGCTGGCGTCCCTGCTCTCGGGTCGCAAGGTCCGCCCGGACACGGCGATGACGGGCGAGGCGTCCCTGCGTGGCCGGGTGCTGCCAGTCGGGGGCATCAAGGCCAAGGTGTTGGCGGCCCATCGGGCTGGCTTCACGCGAGTCATCATCCCGAGCAAGAACGAGCACGACCTCGAAGACATCCCCGAGAACGTCCGGGCGGCGCTCGACATCGTGCTGGCGCGGGACATGAGCGAGGTGCTCGCTCACGCGCTCGAGGCCGTCGAGCCCGCGCTCACGGTGGACGCGCCCGGGCGACCCGAGGGCGTGCTGTTCGCGCTCCCCTGAGGCTGGCGAGCCGGCGGGAGATGACGGAGGTCAAAGCCCGACGCGATCCTGACCCGTCGTGACCCGTCCCTGGCAGCTCGCCCGCTAGCGTCGCGGGCCATGAACCCGATTCCTCCACGCCAGAAGCTCCTGCTCACCAGTGTCATGCGTCCCTTCGGCGGGCCTGGTGAGGGGGACAGCGTCGGCGCAGAGTTGTTTCACGCGCAGGTCACGCGCGCGCAGGGACCGTTCAGTCTGCGCCAGGTGATCCGGGTGTGGGCCATCGACTACCTGGCGGAGAATCTGGAGACACCGACGGTGACGCTGCACTACCCGTCGCGCCGAGAGCTCATCGCCGAGCTGAGGCGGGGAGAGTACACCCACGTCGGGATCAACTTCGTGGTGGCCACCTTCCACAAGGTGCGGGAGATGATCCCGGTGATCCGGCGCCACGCTCCGAACGCCAAGATCGTCCTGGGTGGTTACGGCACCGTGCTACCGGACGACGTGCTGACACCCCACGCCGACGCCGTCTGTCGCGAAGAGGGTGTGGGGTTCATGCGCCGACTGCTGGGCGAGTCGGCCGAGCGCCCCATCCGCCACCCGCACGCGCCCATTCCCAGCATTCAGGTGCTCGGCTTTCAGCTGCGCGCGGTGGTTGGCCACGTGACCGCGGGGCTCGGCTGCTCCAACGGCTGCGACTTCTGCTGCACCTCGCACTTCTTCAAGCAGAAGTACGTACCCTTCAGCAAGACGGGGCGCGACATCTACGAGTCGCTGGTCGAGACCAAGCGTCGCGCCGAGGCAGAAGGCGCCAGGATGAACGGCTTCATCGTGATCGACGAGGACTTCTTCCTGCACCGTCGCCGCGCGCTCGAGTTCCTCGACTGCGTCCGTGAGGGCGGCGAGTCCCTCAGCATGATGGGCTTCGGCAGCGTGCGCGGACTGTCCCAGTTCACAGCCAAGGAGATCGCCGAGATGGGCTTCGACCTGGTGTGGAATGCCTTCGAGGGCAAGAGCGCCGGCTACCGCAAGCAGCAGGGCAAGGACTTCGGCCAGCTGTACGCGGAGCTCAAGTCCGTGGGGTGCGGCACGCTGACCAGCATGATCATCGGCTTTCCGTACCAGACCGAGGCGATCATCTGGAGCGAGTTCGAGGAGCTGATGGCGCTCGAGCCCGGCATGACCCAGTGCCTGATCTACTTCGCTTTCCCCGGCACTCCCTTCCACGAACAGGTCGTGAGGGAAGAGCGCTATCGAAACGGCTTCAAGCGCGCGCCCGACCTTCGCCGCTGGGACGGCTTCGCGATGCACTTCGAGCACCCACACTTCGACGATCCGACTGCGGTGGAGGCGCTGCAACGCGCCATCTACGACCAGGACTTCGCGCGACTCGGTCCCAGCCCGATTCGCTTGGCACGCGTGTGGCTCAGCGGCTACGAGAATCTTCGGAACGACCCGAACCCGCTCTTGCGCAAGCGAGCCGAGCGGCTACGGGAGGACGTACGCGGCGCCCTGCCGGTCACGACCGCAGCGATCGCGTTCGCGCCGAGCTCTGAGGTGCGAGAGCGGGCGCGCGCGCTGCGGCGAGACATCATCCGACTGACCGGTGAGCTCACGGCGAAGGAACAGCTGATGAGCGCCGGCGCACCCGTGCTGTACGTCGCGGCACGGGCGGCTCGGGCCTTGGGCCTGGGCCAGCAACCGGGGCTCTTGCGCACCGAGCATCGTCTCGGCGAACGCGACGGCGCATTGGCGTCGGAGGTCTTTCGACTGCAAGGCGGCGCGCGCGCGGGCCTCGGGCGAATGCTCGTGGAAGACGTGGCAGAGCACCTGCGGCGCCTGACCCTTCGCAGCAGACCTCAACTCGGCCGCGAGGACCTTGCTGCCGTGACGACGCGGTCACAGCCGATGCAGCGCTCGCTCCCCCTGGTGGCCGACCCCGCACGGCCATGCCCGCAGCTCGGCGCCGCAGAGTAGCCACTCTCATACACTACTCGAGCGCCGCCGACAGCATTCGATGAAAGTGGTGCACGCCGACCTCGCGCGTGGGTGAGTAGCGACCGCGGCGGTACAAGGGAGAGCGCACGCCGCGCGCCACGCTCTCGACGACGGCCTCGTCTTCCATCTCCACCGCGTGCAGAGCGGCGCCGGCTCCGCTCTGGCGCAGGGATGCGTCCCACACCCAGCTCTCGAAGCGGATGCGCGTGCGATCGATGGCCTCCGGCAGGATGGCGTTCAGCGAGACCCCCCAGGGGTAGACGTTGACGAGGATCGCGGGAAACAGGAAGAAGTAGTACGCACCGATGCGCTGGCCGGCGTCGGGGTGCCCGGGGGGAAGATGAAAGAACGTGTCGTCGGTGGCGAGAGCGATCTGTACGTTCCCGTTGGCGAACGCCTCGGTGCGATACGTTGCGTAGTCCAGCACCTGATTGAGCCCGGGGTGAACGAACGGGATGTGAAACCCTTCGAGATAGTTCTCGAGATAGAGCGCCCAGTGCGCGGCCACGACGTACTCGCGACAGTCCGTGAACACGAGGCGCTCCCAGGGCGCGAACGCGAGCCGCTCGCGTACAGGCGCGACGAGCGCGTCGAAGGGCGCGACCGGCTCGAGTGACGTGAACGTGACTGGCCCGAGCTGTCCAACGGCGACGCTCGCGAGGTCGTCGTCCGACGACGGGAAATCCTGCGCCTCCTCGAACTCCGGCATCGACAGGAAGCGCCCCGTGAGCGAGAACCGGCGGCCGTGGTAGCGACAGCGGAGGGCGCCCGGACAGCCGGCCTCCTCGGCCACCAAGCTCGCGCGATGGGTGCACACGTTCGACAAACAGCGCACCTCGCCGTGCTCGTCGCGGGTCAGCACCAAGGGCGCGTCGAGCACGCCGGGCAGGAGCGCGAAGGGCAGCACCGAGCCCGGCTCCGCACCAAGGCCAGCCGGAGGTAGATGCCAAGCGCGACGGAGCAGACGGACTTGGCGCTCGAACAGCGCGGGATCGCGATACAGCGCCGCATCCGGCGTGCGCGCCTGGGTGATGTCAGGGTGAACGTCGAGCATCGGCGGGCCTTCCGGGGCCGAGTGTACTCCGACGGGGCGGCGCGGCCCGAAACAGAAAAGGCGGGTGACCTCGCAGTCACCCGCCTCTTCACGTGGCGCCCTGGGCGCCGTACCGCCGGGCGCTCAGCCGGTGCCGGGCAGCGTCGCGTTGGCCAGCCAGCGGAAGCCGTCGAGCAGCGCGACCGAGTCGTAGGCGGAGTCGCCCACGTCCCAGATCACGATGCGCAACTCCACGATCTGGCCAGGCACCACGTTACCCGCGGTCGTCAGCCAGAAGGTGCCACCACCGATGAGGCAGTTGCTGGCGGTGGGCTTCTCGAAACCGGTGCCCAGCAGGCCCGCCGGGCCCGCTTGGCACGACGTCGAGGCCACTGAGGTGTCCCAGCAACCCGGGTTCTGAGCCTGGGTCTCGCACACCGCGAACAGGTTCGTGCCCGCCGCCACGTTGATGCCGATGGGCCACTTGGTCCCGCCAGCGCCCAGGTAGGTCATCAGGTTCTTGTCGACCGGGTTGGCGATGGGCGACGGCGTGAAGCCGGGCGTGTCGACCAGCGCGATGAGCTGATCGTTGAAGGTCGAGCACACGAACTCCGGGTACTCCGCGCTCAGGAAGTAGGAGTTGAAGGAGAACGCCCGCACGTTGGTCGGCGCACGCAGCCGGAAGCGGAGCATCACCGAGTCATTCGCCACGGTACCACCGGCACCCGAGCCGCAGTTGGGGGCGACGGGTAGCGCGTTGGCAGCCTTGAGCGGCGGATTCGCGGTCTGGAACCAGTCCTTGATGCAGCGCGCGTCGGTGCAGGTCGAGATGTTGACCGCGCTGCCCGGGGCGTGCGTGGTGCTCACGTTTCCGGCGCCAGGAGCGCCGCCGTTCGGACCCGGATTGGTCTGCGTCGCGTCCGCGGCGATACCGCTGGACAGCGACACCAGGCTCCCGCCCTCGAGGGGGACGACCGAGTTGCCGAACTTGTTGCGGATCGACCGCGCTCGAACATCGCCCAGGGCCGAACCGTCGGCCCGCAGGATCTCCGCGGAGATGAGTCCCCACGTCCTCTGCGCGAGGGGCGGATTCTCCGTCGTGGTCTTGCAGATGCCGAGGGCCTTGGCGTAGTCGCCCGCGACCGACGAGTTCGAGGTCAAGGTGGTATCGCACGGCAGCGTGTCCGCCGTATCGAACAGATCCACCAGACCGTTGCAGTTGTCGTCGAGGCCGTTGCCGACCACCTCGATGGCACCCGGGTTCACGAGCGCGGGCTCGTTGCCGCACAATCCGGGCTTGTCGCAGCAATCGCCCTGGGACACGAGCCAACCGTCACCGTCGCAGTCCGTGGTCGCGCTGTTGCACTGCACGCAAGTGCCGCTCTGACAGGTCGCGCCGGAGGCACAAGCGTTACCGCAGGTGCCGCAGTTCATCCCGTCCGTCTGGGTGTTGACGCAGCTGTTGCCGCACTGGGTGAGGCCACCGCTGCACAAGCCCTGACAGCTGCCTCCGCTGCACACCTGGCCGCCGGGACAGATGTTTCCGCAGGTGCCGCAGTTGGTTGGGCTGGTGTTGGTGTCCACGCAGGAGTTGCCACACTTGGTGCTGCCACCCGAGCACTGCAGGCTGCAGGTTCCGCTGTCACACACCTGACCCGCGGTGCAGGCGGTGCCGCAGCTGCCGCAGTTGGCCGGATCCGTCGTCGTGTTCACGCAGCTGTTGCCGCACAGGGTGGTGCCACCCACGCAGCTCAGAGCGCACTGCCCCGCTGCACACACCTGACCAGAGGGGCAGGCGTTGCCGCAGCTGCCGCAGTTCGCGGTGTCGTTGCCGGTGTTGACGCACGCCCCGTTGCACAGCGTCGTGCCACCGACGCAGGTGAGGCCGCACTGCCCGGCCGAGCAGACCTGGCCGCCGGTGCAGGCGTTGGCGCAGGTGCCGCAGTTCGCCGAGTCCGTGTTGGTGTTCACGCACTCGGTGCCACACTGGGTGGTGCCGCCGAGGCACGTCAGGCTGCACTGACCCGACGAGCAGAGCTGACCCGAAGGGCAGGCGTTGCCGCAGCTGCCGCAGTTGGCCGGATCGAAGTTGGTGTTGGTGCAGCTGCTGCCGCAGAGGGTCGCGCCGGGACAGGGATCCCCACCGCCCGTGCCGCCGGTTGCTCCCCCGACTCCGGCCGAGCCGCCCGCGCCACCGGTGCCGCCGAACAGTCCAGTGCCGCCCGTGGCGGCGCCGCCGTCGGTCGCGCCCGCGCCGCCGGTGCTGGTGAACGACGTGTTCGAGTCGCTACCGCAGCCGAGCGGCGTGGCAGCCATCGCTGCGCCCGAGAGCGCGGCGAAGACCGCGCCGCTCAGTATCGAGTTCTTCTTGAGTTTCATGTGCTCAGATCTCCATGGCTGCGAGGCGCAGCTCCGAGGTGACGACCACGAGTAGCACCAGCTCGAAGGCTGGAGACCCGCCGCGGGCGTACATACCAAGCCGGGAGATACTTCCTTCCCCGTCACGGATCCACAACTACTCGGGGGAAGAACCTCGTTCTAGTAGAGCTGTAGTCACGAGCAGGTAGACGACCCAACCCGGCACCAGCAGCACGGTGGCGAGGCGACTCACGAGCAAGGCCGGCGCGAGCGCCAAGGTCACGTAGTCGCCCAAGAAGGCGGCCGCGACGGGATCCCGGTCCGCGAGCCAAGAACCGAGCAGCCACTGCGCACCCACCAGCGCGAGCATCAGCCCGAGCACGACGGCCACGCGCGCTCGGACCCTCACTCCGCCCTCGCGGTCAACATGGCCAGGAGCAGCGCGTTGCCGAGCACCCCACCCGTCGCGTACCAGCGTCCGGCCGAGTCATCCACCGGCGCGCCGAACAGATGCAGGGTGCGGTACAGCCGGGTGAAGGTCTCGCCATCGTCATGGGCGCGCGCCGAACCCAGACCGAAGCCCGTCGCCCCGACGGAGACGCCAAACACAATGGGCCCTGCGTTCACGTCGCCGCTGCCCTCGAAACCGGGAGCGTACTCGGCCAACGCGCCGAACCCCAGCAGCGAGCGCATGCCGGTCGCCACGAGCCCCTCGTGGAGCCGCCGAGCAAGCCCCCTCACCGCGAAGCTCAGGAAGTACGCGGCGACCGCGGTGCCACTGCCGCGGGGAGCATCGACTGGGACGCACGTACCCGAACGCACACGCTGGACCACGTAACCCGACGAGTGAATCGAGCACGCAGCGAACCGGTCTGCCCAGGCAGCCAGCTGCGCCTCGCGATCTCGTCCGGTCACCCGCGCGTGCAGCCCCACCGAGCCAGCGACCGCGGCCACGTCGGGGGGCCAGGTCTCCGCCGGATAGGTCTCGATCAGCCCCGTCGGGGAGGCGAACAGACGAGCAGCGAGGGCGTCGCTGATGCGGTCATGGAGCGCGGCGAGGGGGGTCTCGGGCTCGACCGCGCGCAGCATGCCGAGCCCGAGGTTGACGTACCCCAGGTAGGCGTGTCCTTCGCGCGGCCCCATCGCGACCACGCCGTGCCTCGGATACACCGTGCCTGCGTACACGAGCGTGCGCGGATCCGCGAGGCGGTGAGCCGCCAGGCGCATCGCGGGCAAGTACTGTTCGCGGAGGTCGGGGTGCGCGAGCAGCACCTGGCCCAAGCCCAGGAGCGTCATCTGGTAGATGGCGACCGCGGATTGCCCGTCGAAGCGCAGCTCACTGCCGCCGAAGAACGTGCGCTCGGGATGCGCCTCGATCGCCGCGGCGACCCGCCGAGCGAGCTCGTGCTGAGCGCTGCGCTCTGCCGCGAGAAACGCCCTCGCGTCGCGACCCATCCACCAACGCGGCACCACGGCCAGCGTGACCCCGAGGCAGAGCAGCGCGAGCGCGGCGCGTCTTCGAGGCGACATGGTCTCTGTTCGACTAGCGCGGACCGGTGCACGCCGCGCTCTCGGGCGGCGACGTGTTGTTGTCCGTGCGGCACTCCACCGTCGGCGCCGGCACGGTGACCTCGGCGTACACGGTGGTCTGGCCGTTCCTGACCTCCGCCGGCGCGTTCGGCAGGTCGAGCAAGAGATCTTGCGCCTGGGCCGGACCGAGGGGGATGGTCGTCGCGGCTTGACCAAGGGGCGTGCCGGACGGGGGCGCACCCGAGTAGAACGTCACGCCCACACCCGGAGGCAGCACCGCCTGCCCCAGGTTGCGGACGGTGGCCACGAGCCCGTAGCTGCCCCCGCACTTGGGGCTCACGCGCACCACCGCGTCCGGCGCCGCGAACTCGCCGCCAGGCTGCTTGTTCTGACGGAAGTTGTTGAGGCCAGGCACCGTCCAGTTCGCGACCTCGCTCTTGGGGATGGCGCCGCTCTCCTCCACGTTCGTGACGTGGTAGGTGTGCTGATTCCAGACGCGGCGGGTGCGGACCCAACTGCCGGACGCGCTGCTGAAGACGCGGATGCCCGCCTGCTTGGTGCCGTTGCAGGTCAGCCCGTACGCGTTGGACGCGAGCACGATGTCCGCCTGGCCGTCGTTGTCCACGTCGGCCACCACGGGGTACTCCCACAGGGTGCCGCTGGTGTTGCAGGTCTCGGGGATCAGGTTGGTGCCCGTCGCACCGTCGTACATCCACAGGTGGACCTCGTCCGCGTAGACCACCTCGGCCTTACCGTCTCCGTTGAAGTCGAACACGCTCGAGCCCGTCACCGCGCTCGAACAATCCTGCGTGGTCTTGAACCACAGGGTGGTGTCCGCGTTGGCGACGGTGGGGTCCATCAGCTTCTTGCCGCTGAGCACGATGTAGCCCACGGCCCCGGCCGCTCCCACGTCCGGGAAGCCGTCGCCGTCGAAGTCGGCGATGATTGGCGGTCCGCCGCCGTACTCGCTGGCCGCGTTGCAGAAGGTGGCGGTGCTGATGCCGTTGTTGATGTCGATCCCCTGGCGCACGATCTTCGCGCCGCTGGGGCTGCCCGCGTCGAACTGCACCACGTGGGCAGTGTGCGGCCCGCCGCTCGAGATGATCACGACCTCCGGCTTGCCGTCGTTGTCCAGATCGCCGACGGCGTGGTAGCCGCCGCTGATCGTGTTCGTGCCTTGAGACAGATCCCAGATCACGTTGCCGCTCGTGCGAAAGGCCCGCTGCCCCTGCACGACGTCCAGCTTCCCGTCCCCGTCCACATCGGCAAAGCCCGTGAGCTTGGTGCCCCAGCTGTGCGCCGGGTCCAGGTTCTTCACGATCGCTCCGGTCTTGCCGTCGAGCAGCGTGAGCCCGACCAGCACCAACGGCCCGGTGCCGTCGGGATCGGCGATCGCAGGCGACTCGTAGCCGCAGTGCACCTGCGTCGTGTCGGTCTGCGTCCACAGCACGTCGCCGTTGGCTTTGAAGGCCACGACCCCCGTGTTGTAGGCCTGCTCGTCGCAGCAGCTCACGCCGCCGGGCGCCGGGGCGAGACAAGCCACGATCTCGGGCACGCCATCGCCGTCGATGTCACCGGCCGCGAGGCCGCTGCTCGCGTGGACCGCGTCGGGCTTGTTCCACTTCTCCACGAGCGCGCCGTTCTGTACGCTGACCACGCGCAGCGTGCCCGGGCGGTAGTAGCCGCCGCCCGTGAAGGTGACGAAGCCGATCTCCGGGATGTCGTCGCCGGTGATCTTGCCGTCGCAGTTGTCGTCGTCGAGCTGAATGACGATGGGCGTCATCATCACGTCCGTGGAGTAAGGCGGCGTGGTCTCTCCGCCCCAGGAGTACTTCACGACCGGATCGAACGCCGTGGTCGGCGGGACGACCTCGCACTTCTCGAGGCACGAGCTGCCCGGGTTCGGATCGCTCGGCGCGCAGATCGGCGGCTCCGGTAGGCAGCGCCCGGTGAGCTGAACCTTACCGCCCACGCAGGCTCCACCATCCCCAGCGCCCGCGTCGCCCGGAGCGCCGCCGTCCGGGCCGTCGCCGAGGGCGTACTCACAGTACTGACCGCTGGCACAGTCGGAAGAGTCCACGCACACCGCGCCTGGCTGCACGCACTTGGAGAACGAGCACACGTCGCCGCTTCCACAGCACTGTGCCCCACACGCGAGCGCGGCGGAGCAGCAGACTCCGCCCGCGCAGATCCCGCCGTCGCCGCAGGGTTGCCCGTTCGTGCACCCGGTGGTCCCGTCCAGGATCGCGCCGCCGGTAGCGCCCGCTCCATCCGTCGAGGCATCACCGGCGCCACCACCACTACCCGCGTTGGAGGCAACCTTGCCGTCGTCGGAGCCGCAAGCCGCCGGCAAGAGGGCTGCCCACGCCATCGCCACCACCATCACCGCCAGAGCTCGCGTCCGCACCATGGCCGTCAGTCTACTCCGCGAGACTCGGAAGCGCAGCCAGCAACGTCAGCCTGGCGCTTCGCCCCGCGGCCGCGTGCGCAAGGGCTCGACGACGGTCTGCGTGGACCAGGGCGAGGGACGCTCGACTCTCACCTCCAATACCCAGAGCAGGCCGTAGCGAAGGACGTGGGCGTTGCGGCGCTCGCCGATCCACATCGCGCGCGGGAGCCCGAGCAGCGGGGTGACGGGAAGGCAGCCGGGGAACACGCTGGGCTCTCCCTGCGCAAGCAGCGTAGCGGTCGCGCCTCCGAGTCGGTGCCGGCGTCTTCCCCGCGCGATGACCTCGGCCACGACCACGTCCGCCGTCACACGGGTCACGGGTCCGCCCACGCGCACCTCGATCGGAAGCACCGTTTGGCCGTCCGCGCGGTAGCCGGCTCGCGGATCGGCGACACAGTGATGAACCGCGACGCGCGGTTCTCCGAATCGAAGCGCTGTCAGCGGCGTACGGGACGCCCACAGCCGTGGCCTGTTCTCTTCGTCCCATGGCATGGGCTCCACGCGTGCCTCCGGAGCATCCACGGTGATGGGCACGCGCTCGACGAACTCACCGCAGTCGGTGTTCAGGAGCGAGCGCACCACGAACCTGGACGTCAGCAGCGTGCCTAGGAAGGGGTACGGAGGGCAATGCTCGAGCTCGAAGTCGATCTCCTGCCGACCGAGCGCGGGCCAGTGTCGATCGAGGTCTCGCTCCCAGAGGCGGCAGCGGTCGCCTGGCTGCACTCCCTCAGCCACGTCGTTCTCGTCCCCCGAGGTCGGGCCGATGGTGGTGCACAGCGCGACTTGGATCTCACGAACGCGGAGGCTCTGCCGTGGCCGAACGATCACCCGCCCCCGCACCCGTTCGTCGGGTCCGTACGGACCCGAGCTCTTCGCTAGCTCGATGGTCTGCTCGAGCACCATGCGCAGGCGCGATGCTACCTTGCGACGTGTCGATGCCCAAGGTGACCCCGCTCTTTTCCCTGTGCTTCGCCTGCGCCGCTGGACCCCCGCCGCGGGTCAGCGAGCCCGAGGCGCTCGCGCGCGAAGACTCGGCTGCCGCGAGCGAAGCTCGCGAGCGAGGCGACCTCGAGGCGGCGCTCGCGCTCGCAACGCGCGCCCTCGTTCGCCGGCTGGCCCGTTGCGGGTTCGAGTGCCCCGCACCAGCCTACTCCTTCGTGCAGCTCGGCGACCTGCGCCTGCACCAGGGGCACCCCGAGTGGGCAGCCCAGTCCTACTGGCGCGCGCTCAGCATCCTGGAGCCTCACGCGGCCACCCACGCGCGCTGGATCGCCGTCACCCGCCGGCGCCTCGATCGCGTGTGCGCAGCGACGGACGCGCCCGCGTGCCGTCCGCGTCCTTGACCGCACGCACCTCACAGCAACTCACGCAGCTGCCCAGCGTGCGCCAGCGCCCGCGCGATGCCCAGGAGCGCCTGGACCTCTCGCACTGCGTCCCGCGGGCTCGCCTTGCCCGCGCCGGTGTGGCCATAGAGCCCCGTCAAGTACAGTCGCTTGGCGACGGCAGCTGGCACCGCGCCGACGAGCTTCTCCGCTTCGCCCCAGGGGATCACGTCGTCGTCACGACCGTGGCACACCACCACCGGACAGTCGATGCGCTCGAGCGCAGCCCTCGGGCTCGCGTACGCCAGCGTCTCCCCCGCGCGCCGCAAGGCCGAGGCGACCAGCTCGGACGCGCCGGGTTCGACGCCGCAGCCGATGAGGAAGAGGCCGCGCTGCGCCTGGGGCACCGTGGGGACGAGCTCGCGCGCGAAGGGCTCGAGGCGACCCGGCGCCTTCAACTCCATGCGACCCCAGGTGCGGTAGACCATCTCGCGCCAGGCGCTCTCGAGCGCGCGAGTGTCACCCTCCACCTCCAGAAAGCGCAGCAAGTTCAGGAACAAGGCCGGTGAGTTGAGCGGATCCCGGGTCAGCTTCAGGTCGCCGCCCGCGGTGCGCATCACGCCGTCCACGCAGAAGCGCACGGAGGCGTCGAAGTCCGCGTAGCCACCGAAGGTGATGACCGCGTCGATCACCCCCGGCATCCGCGCCGCGACCTCGAGGGCCGGCCAGGAGCCGAACGAAATACTGAACAGCGCCGGGCGTTGCCCCGGGGGTGTGCGCTCCAGCAGCGCGCGCGCGATCAGCTCGAGGTCGTCCGGCGCATCCGGCCGCACCTCCAGATCGACGTACGCCGGCAGGAACGGTGCCGCGACCAGGAACCCCGCGCGGGCCAAGATGCGACAGAAGCGATCGAGCCGCGGATCGTCGGGACCCAGGAAGTGCAGGCCGGGCGCGATCAAGTAGGTGCCGACGGGCTCGGTCCGCGGATGGTACAGCAGGACCTCGAGCCGACTCGGGCGGCCGGGCACGGGCGGCGTACCCGCGCGGTGCGCGCGATGCCCGTGGAGCTGGCCGTCCCGAACGACCCAGCCCTCGCAGCGGATGCCCGGCGGCACCACATGCTCGCTCACCCACGGACCCAGCCACCGGAGCAGAGACGCGAACGTGTGCGCGCGACGCGGGTCGATCAGAGCGGGCACCGCGCCGATCTATCACGACTACCGTCGGACCGGACCCCGCGTCACTCGCTCACTTCCCGGCAGCAGCGAAACCCGATCTCATAGAAGCGGAAGCCATCGCCGTGGGTCTTGATGCCGTTCTGACAGGTGCGGGTCTCCGCCCAGTAGCGGCCCTTGAGACTACCGTGGAAGCTGGGCTCGCCGCCGTCCCGGCGACGAGTCCACTCCTCGACGTTCCCTGTCAGATCGAACACGCCGTTGCCCGCCGTACAGCCGGCGTTGTGGCCGGACGGCTCCGCCTGGTACAGCCACTCGACGTGGTCAGCTGATTGTTTGGTCGACGCGGAAACGCTCGACGCGACAGCCAGCAGCTCCTCGAGGGACTCGATGGCGGGGCTGGACGCCTTCGCCGGCCAGCCGCTCAGCAGCGACTGATTGTACAGGCGCCACTGCTCGTCGTCATTGCACACCCCCGGCTGATGCGTGACGCCGTAGGGGTAGGCCGTCATCGAGTCGCCCGCGCAGGCCATCGTCCACTCGTCATCGAAGCACAGGCGCTTGCCGCGCTGCTGACACCAGGCCTCGGACTCGTCGAAGGTGTACATCACGAGCGGCAAGCCGCCTTCGACGCCGGGCGCCTCGAAGCGATCGATGCAGGTGCCCCCGACCGGCGCCATCTCCGGGGGACACGGCGGGGCCGGCACGTCCGCGGGCGCGTCCGCGCCAACGTCAGCAGCGTCCAGCTCCGAGTCCGCGGGCGCGTCCGGGGCGTGCGCGGCGTCGGCGTCCGACGCGCCCGCGTCGAGCCCGCCTCCCGAGGCGCGCTCATCCGAGCTGCCACAGGCAGCGCCAACCACGCCGCCTAGCCCGATGACGACGAGGAGGACGTGTCGCTGGACGGTCCGACGCACGCGCATCCGTTCGGACAGCGTAGCATCGAGTTGCGGACGAAGTCAGCGTGATGCCCCCCGAGGAATGTCGGCTCGAGAGCTGTCGAGTGGTCGGCAGCTCCTTCCTTCTTTCACCGGGGAGGCACGCGCCTCCCCGCCCCGCCGAAGTGAATTCGTCGGCCGGCTCCGCCGGCGCGAACTGGGTCAACTCCTGACAGCCCTTCAGTTCGGTTGGACCGTCATTTCCTTGACCGACTCCATCTCGGTGTTGAACTTCACGTACACGAGCGCTGAGAGCCCGACGATCGCGACGATCAACGCGACGATGGCGAAGGTCAGGCGCCTGGCTCGATCGCGACGGATCAGCATCATCGAGTCGCGAACTTCGCGGTCGATCGACGAGCCTGCTGTATCTGCGTACGCCATGGGACACCTCGCTTTCGTTTCCTGAGTGCAACCCGCGGCTGCGCGGTCGCATTCCCGAAAACCGGGCAGCATGCGTGCCAGTTCGCCGACGAGAAAACCTCGACTATGCGGCGACCTGCCTGCGCAGATGTTGCCGAATTCCTCGCCGAGGGTGCAATTCGGACGTGCTCGCGCGCCCTCGCATCCCACCGCGCCGACAGGCGCGTCAGGGGAAGCGGGCGCCCTGGGTCCTGCCGTGACCCGTGGTGCGATCGTAGTCCTTGTCCTTCGCCTGGTAGCGCTTGACGACCTCGAGACCGGTGGCGTTGGCGTCTTCGCCGCTCTTCGTGCAGGTGCCGCGGGAACCAAAGCTCCGCAGCGTGCTCAGGACGTCGCGACCGGCGGCCACGCCGTTGTCGCGGTGGCCGTTCTCGTGGCGCTCGAGCGCCTTGATGTATCGGTTCCAGCTGGACACCAGTTCGGGGGATGCGTCCGGTGGCGGCGACCACTCCGGCATCGTGATCTTCACGGTCACCGTCACCTTCACATCGGTGACCGCGCACGCCGCGGCGGTGCGGTCGTAGGAGTACGTCCAGCGAACGTTCCAGTGGGTGTAGGCGTCGAATCTCCCGCTCTGGTCCTTGGGGCCGAGGGTGTCGAGCTGACGTCGCAGCTCGCCCGCGCTCTTGCCGGTGATGGCGTAGTTCGCGCGCGTGGCCTCGACGGTGAGCTTCGGGTCGAGCGCGACCGGAGGCTCGTCCGACGGGTCGGGGACCGTGTCCGGGTCAGTGTCGGGCACGGACCGCGCGGTCGGTATCGGTGGTGGGCTGGCGCTCGGCGCGTCGGTCAGAAGGAACAGCGCCAGCGCGAGCGCGACGACCCCGGCGGCGAGCGTGACGACGAGCAGCGCGCAGCCGATGGCCGCGCCGATCGCACACCCAGAGTACCCGCGCTTGGCCATGTGGCCACTTCATCATGTCAAAGCGACGCTCGGGGTGTCGAGCGTGGGCTTGCGGGGAGCGCCCAGCGAGCGGATGTCGTAGGCTGCCCGAACGATGCGAGCGACGGTGGCACTGGGCGTCTGGGGCTTACTGGCAGCGGCGGTGGCGTGCAGCTCGAGCGACGAGACCAAGTCGAGCGGCGCGGGCGCCACGGGAGGTGGCGGCGTCACCGGAGGCAGCGGTGGCGCCGACGCCGCGACCGGCGGCGCTGCGACCGGCGCCACCGGGGGCGGGGCGGGCGCGGACGCCGCGGCGGACGGCGGCTGCTTCGGCGCAGCCCCGACCTGCGTGGGCGTTTGCGCGTCCACGCCACCAACCTGCGAGGGCGGGCTGTGGGTCTGTAACGGGCCCGGCTTCGAGCCCGACGAGACCACCTGCGACGGCTACGACAACGACTGCGACGGCATCGTAGATGAAGGCTGCCCGACGTGTGCGGTCGATCTCACGCGGGTGCAGGCGAACTTGTACAGCAAGTACGACATCGACTTCGACGCCCAGTGCAACACGTACCTGACCACCGTGGTCAGCGGTCCGGATCACGTTGCCGTCGTTCCGGCGAACGCCAGCGATCCGGTCCTGACCCACACCGGCAACGCGAATCAGAACATGGGGTACGCCCTGGTGGACCCGAACCCGGCGAGCCGGCGCGTCATCGTGACCTACTCCTGCTGCGAGGCGTGTAACTGCCTGGCGAAGAACGGCCTGACGCTGCTGTACGAGTGCGCCGCGTCGGATCCGGGCTGCGGCTGCGCCGGGCAGAGCAACTGCCCCGGCTTCCTCGACGCACCGTTCCTCGCCTCGATCCCCGAGGACACGTCGGTGACCGCAAACGGGTTTCCCATCGTCTCGCCCACGGGTCTGGCGGCCGGCGCTGGCAGCACGTATTTCGTGGGCAACTGGCGGCCGGAGACGTGCTCGACCGACTCGAGCTGCACGGCCTGCGATCCACAGCACCCGGGCGTGACCTGCAGCGCCTCCAAGCCGGCCTGCTGCGACACGACTGCTCTCGGACGACTGGCGCAGTTCACGGCGCCGGTGGGTAGCACCGAGCCCACGTTTCGCATCGTCAGCATCTTCCCAGGGGAAGAGATCCTGACGGTCGCGGCGTGGCGCAACGGCAGCGTGCTGGTGGGCACCAAGACGCAGACCGGGGGCAGTCTCCACCGCTACCTGCCCAGCAGCGGCAGCGCGGTGATGCTCAAGGCCTTCGACGCGCCGGTGTACAGCGTGACGGAGCGCCCAGGCGTGGGCGAGGCCTGGGTCGAACTCTTGTCGGGCACGCCCAAGCTCCACCGACTCTCCGCCGTCGCCGAGGACCTGCCGCTCCCGCTGGGCATCCCCGCCGCTCCGGCGGGCAACGGCCGGCTCGAGTTCGCCCCGGACGGCAAGCTCTATCGCCTGGTCGGCGCGGTGGACGCCGAATCGACCCTGGAGGTGTTCACTCCGTGACCGGAGGCCCGCTCAAGAGCTGTCGAAAAATCGACAGCTCTTTCATTCTGTCGCCGGGGAGGCACGCGCCTCCCCGCCCCAACGAAGTGAATTCGTTGGGACCCCACCCCACGCGGGCCGGCTTCGCCGGCATGAACTGGGTCAATTCTTGACAGACCTTCAGCTCACACGCGCGAGCACGCGGTCGAGCACGAGACGCAGTGGCGCGAGGGGCTCGGCGCGGAAGTCGTGGTCGAGCGGGGTCAGCAGCGAGTCGAGCGGCGCCGCGACGCCGGGCGAGCAGAGCACCGCCACGGGCTGGTGCCCGGAGCTGGCCATGCGCTGCAGATCGGCCCCGAGCACCGAGGCGAGCTGCGAGCTCTGGCCCGAGTCGGCCAGGCCGAGCAGCGCGTGGGCGTTCTTGTACACCACATCCTTTGCCCGTCCGGGCTGTCCGATGAAGCCCACGCCGTCATGGCCGAACAGGTACACGCGTACGGCGTGCCCCTGGGCGGTGACCGCCTCGTCGCGAAAGTCGAACACGGTCATGCGCCAGCCGTCGTTGTCCATCGGCGGCTGAAAGCCGCCGCGACGCTCGGGCGGGATCAGCTCCCGAACGCGCTCCACCCACTCGCTCGCCGCCGCGTAGCCCACGACGACGAGCTTGAACATCGCCTCTCGCGCGGGAGTGACGAACAGCTTGGTGGCGGGATCCTTGGACACGGCTGGCGCGGTCATGACAGCACGCAGCCGGGCGGACCTCAACCGAACGGCGGTACCGAGTCTTACGCCTTGACCTCCTCAACCACAGCGTGTTGGCTGCTGGACGCGATGCGCGCGGTACAGTGCCCGAGGTGCGGGGCTCCTGCCCCGGCCGAGCTGGGAGCCCGGGAGTCCATTTGTGGCTTCTGCGGCGCCCGCCTGGTGATGGACCCGCCCGCGCCGACTCGACCTGCAGTTCCTCCCGGGCACGCGCAGCCGCACACGCCCCCGAGCGCGAAGGCCGGACTCGCCGCCGTAGCGATACTGGTCGTGCTCGTGCTCGGTGGCTCGTCGCTCGCGTTCGTGCTCGCGCGAAGCGGCCCAACGGGCGCATTGGGGACTACGGCCGGGATCAGCGCCGCGACGTTGGTGGCGATGCCGCTGGACGAGTCCGCCGCCGCCGTTGCCCAGCGCTTTGGGACCACGGTCCGCGAGAAGCGCGTCAGCAGCACGCTCGGCGATGGGCCCATCAAGCACGTGAGCGCGACCTGGGACGAGCCCGATCACGTGACGACCATCAACCTGGGATTTCGCGACGAGGCCGCTGGAGCTCGCCTCGCCAAAGCGCTCGAACAGCAGCTCGGTCGCGGCTTCAAGCCGATGTCCTCGGACGGCCGGAGCCTCAGCGGCCAAGGCGTCACGCTCACGGTCTCGAGCTCCCTCACGCTCAACGCCCACGAGCGCGACGACCCCCGGTGGAAGTTGCGCTTCGCCACGCTCTGGCGAGCGACCCTGCACGCCACCTTCGGAGCCGGCTCACCCCTCGATGCTGCGACCCGGCGCAACGTGCTGAACCTGGACGCATCCCTCGCGGACCTCAAACAAGTGGACCTCCGGGTCCCCTTCGAACGCAGCGCCGGGGAGACGACCCGGGTGTTTCCGGCAGCCAACGCCCGCGGCTCGTCCCAGGGGGTGGGCCTCGGCCATCCCTTGTTCGAGAACGTCAACGTGACCTGGGAGAACGCGCAGGGCGGCGCCGTCACCAGCGTCAACTTCTACTTCTGGACGGACGGGGGTGTGAAGGACGGACACGCTCGAGTGCGAGGCTGCCTCGAGCCGAAGCTGGGCCAACCCACCCGGCGCGATACCGACTTCGCCGCGGGCAAGTACAGCCTGGACTGGCCCGCGAAGGGCGCAGTGCCGCGAGTTCACGCCACGGAGCAGCTGCTGATGCTCTTCCCGGCGGCGGGCACCAAGCCCGCGGGCTGGCACGCAGTGATCGACGCCCTGACGCCCTGCGCCTGATCGGAGGGTCTACGCGCCTGACGGGCGATGTAGACTCACGGCGCCGTGCGTTTGCTGCTCTCGTCTCTCGCCTGGGTGCCCACCCTGCTCCTGCTGTTCGCGCCTGGGTGCGAACAACCCGCCCGTCGCTCGTCACCCCCCAGGGTCGCACCGCACGGCTCCCCTCACGGGCTGTCACCCACCGCGTTGCCTGCCACGCCCTCGCCGTCGCACACTCCCGGGAGTCAGGTCCAGTGGCTCGCCCTGTCGACCACCAATTCAGCGCTGGATCCGCGCTGGGGCCCCGCGCTGACGGAGATCATGCAGCGCAAGCCTCCACGCGAGAGAGGCCACTGGGAGGACCCGCCCACCCTCGCACACGAGATGACCCACAGCATTCACTTCGAGCTGCGGTTGGCGAACTCGCACGCTCGCCGGATGAACGGGTTCTACGTGCTCGGCGGCCGCGCCGCGGTGGTGACCGAGCCACGGTTCACCAAGGCGACCGTGGCGTCGCTGGTCCCACCGAGCTTGCGCCGCGGCCGCCATGACAGCTACTTGATCGGCCAGCAGGGGTGGGACGCGCGGCCGCTGTATGTCTGGGACGAGTGGACCGCCTACATCAACGGGGCGGTCGTGGCGATCGAGCGCTTCCAGCTGGGGCTCGCGCCTCACACCACGTTCGCGACCAGCGATCGCGTGTTCGCCGTGCTCGAGTTCACGGTCTACGCGATGGCCGTGGTGCTCGCGGCGAGCTACCACGACCCGAGCACGCTGCAGTTCGACACGCAGTTCCGCGAGTTCTTCGCGTACAACGCCGAGCGCGCGATGACGACCTTCGAGCGGGGCAGAAGCCTGGCTCCATTTCAGTGGCCAGCGAGCGACGTCGTGCAGCGCGCCCTGCGCACGTCGCCGGACGCCGAGTCGCTGCGGCAGTGCATGCGCGCGGTGTATGGCGCCCCGTGGACCGCGCGGGTGTTCGGGTTCTGAACCCGCGTCACCAGGGGGTGGGCTCACCGTCGCGGAAGAAGCCGCCGCTCGGGCCGCCCTCTGGCAGCGTGGCGGCCCACACGATGCCGCTCGCCCCCTCTTCGACGCTGCGCGTGGCGCTCTGGCCGCCCATGTCCGTGCGGACCCAGCCGGGGCAGACGCTGTTGACTAGCACGTTGCGCTTTGCCTCGGCGTGGAACAGCCGCGTGATGGCGTTCAGCGCCGCCTTGCTGAGCCGGTAGGCGGCGTGCCCACCGTCCATCTCCGCGATGCCGCCCATTCCGCTCGAGACGTTCACCACGCGCCCGTAGCCGGCGCCGTTCATGCGCGGCAGCGCCCCTCGGAGCATGCGAAAGGCGCCGATGGCGTTGTTGTCGAACGCAGCGATCAGCACCTCGCTCGGGGTGTCGACGGCCTTGGTCGCGCCGCCACCCTCGCCGCCGAACACTGCGCCAGCGTTGTTGACGAGCACGTCGATGCGACCGTGGCGCCGATCGTAGTCGGCGAAGAAGTCGGCGACGCTGTCGTCGCTGCGCACGTCCACCTCTTCGCCCACCACGTCGAGACCCTGCTCGCGAAGCAGCGCGGCGGCCTGCCGGGCGCGTGCCAGGCTGCGCGACGTGAGCACGACTCGGTCGCCGAGCTCGCCCAATCGGCGGCAGGTTTCGAGTCCGAGCCCTCGGTTGCCACCCGTCACCACGGCTACGCGCCCGCTCGACTTCATCCGGCGCTCCCCGCCGCCCGCGCGATCATCACGTTGAAGTCCGCCGTCTTCAGCGCGCCCCAGAGGCGCAGCCAGAACAAGAGGTACGCCTCGGTGCCGCGCGCGGTGCCGATGTCACCGAGGTCGAGCACGTCCTTCCAGCCGAACTGCTCCCGCAGGAAGCCGTCGAACGCGCGCTTGGCGTCGGCGTCGTTGCCGCTCATGAACACCACGTGCGAGCCGGGGACGCGCGCCGGGTCGACCATCACGTCGCAGTTGATGGTGTTCAGCGACTTGATGACTTTCGCCCGCGGAAACGCGCGCTGGATCTGCTCGCCCAGCGAGTCCGTACCGAACACGCTGAGGGTCGGCGGCATGCCTCCCGAGAAGTCCAGTGGGTTCGAGACGTCGATCAGGAGCTTGTCGGCGATGGCGTCTTCTCCTGCGGCCCTGAGCGCGTCCAGAGTGGCGGCGCCGAGGGTGCAGTTGAAGATCCACTCGCCGAAGCGCGCCGCGCCGGCGAAGGTGTCGCAGGAGGCCTTGTCGCCGTTCGCGGCGGCCCAGGCCGCGCCCTGCTCGTTGTCCTTGGTTCGCGAGCCGAGGCGCACCTCGTGGCCCAGCGCCACCAGACGCTTGCCGATCGTTCTGCCCACGTTTCCGGTTCCGAGTACTGCGATCTTCATGGTGTCTCCTCTCCGGCGGCACGCGCTTCCGCCGACGCCTCGAACCGTATTGTCTCGCGAACCCCGGGTCATCCCCGCAATGGGGCGATACTTTATCAACTTCTACTTTATAATCCTCCCATGGCCTCCAACCTGGTGGGGATCGAGCCCTTCGTCGCCGTCGCGGAGACCCTCAGCTTCAAGGCCGCGGCGGCGAGGCTAGGCGTCTCCACCCAAGCGGTGAGTCGAGCC
The DNA here is from genome assembly GCA_019637295.1 of Polyangiaceae bacterium. GTDB lineage: Bacteria > Myxococcota_A > Polyangia > Polyangiales > Polyangiaceae > JACKEA01. The sequence continues at coordinate 395,135 of JAHBVX010000001.1, read as the reverse complement.
GTACAGCGGCTCGAGGCCGAACTCGGCATACAGCTGCTGCACCGCACCACCCGCAGAGTCACCCTCGCCGCGGAGGGCGAGCGCTACCTCACGCGCTGTCAGAGCGCGCTGTCGGAGCTGCGCACAGCGAGGCTGGAGCTCGAGCTCGCCCGCACCGTGGCGAAGGGCACGGTCACCGTCTCCGCGTCCTTCGTGCTCGGTCGCTACTTGAGCGCGCGTCTGCCGCAGTTGCTCGCCCGCTACCCCTCGCTGAGCGTGAGCTTGCGCCTCACCGACAAGCGGACGCGACTCGCTGACGAGGGCGTCGACGTCGCGCTGCGCATCGGAGACGCCGAGTCGGACTCGCTCGTGGCCCGCAAGCTGGCGTCACCGACGTGGGTGACGGTCGCCGCGCCCGGGTACCTGACGCGCCACGGCGCGCCACGGACCGCCGAGGACCTAGGGGACCACCAGCTGCTCGCCTTCCTTGGCCCACGCGGCACGCTCACGCGTTGGACGTTCCCCGGGCGCGCGCTCGAGATCCCGCGGGCCGCTGGCGCGCGGCTGCTCGTGGATCAGGGCGAGCTGCTCGTCGACGCGGCGCTCGCGGGCGCCGGCATCGCACAGGTGTTCGACTTCATGGTAGAGAGCGCGCTCGGGGAGGGCAGCCTGGTGGACGTGCTCCCGGCGGAGCGCTGCGCGGCCCCCGCGCTGTTCGCCGTGTACTTGCCTGGCCAGCGCAAGAACCCGCGGGTGAGAGCCGTCGTCGACTTCCTGACTGAGCTGACGACCGCGACCGCGACCGCGCGGTCCGCAGGGCCGCGCGCCCAGCTCACTCGCACACGGTGAACTGCAGCCTCGCCGGCACAGCCGCCATGTGCTCCTTGCTCGTGTGATAGAAGTTGGGCGCGCCCGCGTCGCCTCGCTCCACGATCAGACTGAGCTGGTTGTTCGTCACCCACGGCTCGAGGAAATCGGGCCCGAGCGAGAACGTGACCTTGGTCATGGCGGGCTCCACGTTCGCGGTGGCCGCGGTAGCGCTGCGATCGGCGCCGACGGCAGAGGCTCCGTTGGCGGCCCACTGCTTCGAAGTGGTCGCGCGATCGAGCCAGCACCAGTTCGCGCCGCTCGAGGAGCCCGCACCCTGCACCCAGTCGTTGCGCAGCGCGCTGGCGTGGAGCACACCAGTCCCCTTGGGGCACTGCTGACCGTTGCCGCAGTCGTGCCCACCGGCGGTGTCCCGGGTGAGGGTCAAGGCAACGACCTGCACCTGGCTCTTGCCGAACGCCGCGACGACGGACGGCGGGAGGTTGAAGCGTAGGAGCGTCTTGCTCGGCCCGCCGATGCCGCCGGCGCTCAAGATGGGGGCCGAGCCGGCGGTGATGGTCCCGCCGCAGTTAGGGGTCGCGAGGGAGCCCTCCGGGAAGATGTTGGTGTCCGCGGCCAGTGTGGCCTCGTAGGACGTGCAGGTACCGCCGCTGCCGCCGGTGTTCCCACCGCCGCTGCCACCCGTGCCGCCGCCGCTGCCACCCGCACCACCGCTGCCGCCGGGGGCTGCGCCGCCGCTGCCGCCGGGGGCTGCGCCGCCGCTGCCGCCGGGGGCAGCGCCGCCGCTGCCGCCGGGGGCTGCGCCGCCGCTGCCGCCGGTCGTGCTCGCTCCGCTCCCGCCCGTTCCTCCCTGGCCGCTCGAGAAGTCGTCACCTCCGCAGCCCGCGCCGAACAGACCCACCAGCGTCAACGCCCATGCCCGCTGTCTCATCGCAGCGACGGACTAGCACGCCGGCCGCAGCAGGTCGAATGGCGCGCTAGCGCACGCAGCGGCCGCGGTCGCAGCGGGGCAGGCAGGCCCATGGCGCACAATTGACGAGATGCCGACACTTGGCGTCGCGAAACTCGCTGACGAGCGGAGCAAGCTCGGCGACCGTCGCTTGGGCGAGCACGCCGCCGCAGCCCGACTTGGGCGAGATGCCGCCAGAGTAGCAGCCGCAGTCGGCGTCGGCGCTGCACGCGTCGGAGCCCCGGGCGAGGATCTGGTCATACTTGACGCCGATCACGACACACGGGTGCGTGATCGGATCCGGCTCGGGCTCGTCCTTGGGCGCCGGCTGCGGAGCAGGGGCTTGGGGCTGGGGCTCCGCGCCCGTCATGCCGTGCGGAGTCGCTCGCGGTGGCTCCGACTCGCTCTGCGCCTTGTTGCAGCCGATGAACGGCATCATCCCCAGCAGGAGAAGACTCGGCCTTCGCGCCCTCATGACCGCAGGCTGTCCCGTTCTCGGCCGCAGCGCAACGGCTCGCGCGAGATTGCGGTCGCGGGGGCGCGCGCGTTGCGGTAGCGCTGGGCAGTGCCCGAGCTGCCCGAGGTGGAGGTGACCCGGCGACTGATCGAGCCGCTGCTCGTGGAGCGCCGCATCGCGTCGGTCGTGACCACGAGGCCGAGCTACTTCTTCCTGACATCACCCCGGGAGCTGCGACGCCGCTTGCTCGGTCGAACGCCGCGCGCGCTGGTCCGCCACGGCAAGTACCTGCTCGTCGAGCTCGACGACGCGAGCCGCGTCCTCATGCATCTGGGCATGACCGGGCAGTTGTTCTCGAGCCGGGTCGCGAGCCCCAGGTTGCTGTCCTCCACGGGACGCGCAGCCCTGTCGCCCGAGGCGCAAGCGCGGTTCCAGCCCGATGCCCACACGCACCTGCAGCTCGGCTTCGCGGACGGGGGCCCGGAGGTCTTCTTTCGAGACGTGCGCAAGTTCGGCAAGGTACGCTGGCTCGGCCCAGGCCAGCGTGAGCCGCGGCTCGCCAAGCTCGGACCCGACGCCCTCTCGCTCACGCCGGGCGCGCTCCATGCGGCGGGGAGGCGCCGGCGCACGCCGGTCAAGTCGCTGCTCCTCGACCAGAGCGTCGTAGCCGGGGTCGGCAACATCTACGCGGACGAGGCGCTCTTCTACGCGGGCGTCCGCCCCACCCGCGGCGCGGGGCGCGTGACGGAGCCCGAGTGGCGCCGGCTCGCTGGCGCGGTCGTGCGCGTCCTCGAGCGCGGGATCGAGACGGGCGGCTCGAGCATCAGCGACTACGTCCGACCCGACGGCGCCGACGGCCGCTATCAGGACGAGCGTCGGGTGTACGGTCGAGCCGGGGAGCCCTGCAGAAAGTGCGGTGCTGCCATCCGCCGTGTCGTGATCGCGACGCGCTCGAGCTGCTACTGCCCGCGCTGCCAGAAGTGACGCCGCGGCGGCGAATGCCGCACTGCTCCATACGAGTTTCGCTTGCGTAGCCGGCAGGAGGAGTATGCTTCACGCCCAATGCGTCGGGTCCTCGGTGTTGCTGGTTGGACGAGCGTGTTCGCGATCGTCGTGGCGTCGTGTTCGGCATCGGAAGGAGGGAGCAAGCCTGGCACTGGCGGCAGCGGCGCCGGCAGCGGCACGGGTGGCACCGGCGCGGACGCCGGCACGCTGTGCGCGCTCTGCACCGGCAAGACCTTCACTCCGTGCGAGAACGGACAGCCGGGAGCGCCCATCGAGTGTCCGGCGGCGTGCTCACCCGCGCTCGGCTGCGTGGAGTGCGTGCCGAACGTCAACGTGTGCGTGGGCAACGAGGTGCGCCTGTGCGCCCCGGACGGCCAGAGCGCACCAGTCTTGGTGGAGACGTGCGACCACGCGGCCGGCAAGGTGTGCAGTGACGGCGCGTGCGCCGGCGCCTGTCAGATCGCCGCCGACCAACCCTCGAACGTCGGCTGCGAGTTCTGGGCGGCGGACCTGGACCAACAAGACTTCCCACCCTCGGATCCCGCGAGCGCGCCCTGGGGCGTCGTGCTGTCGAACCCGAGTGATCTGACGGCCAACGTGACCATCGAGATCAACACCGCGCCGGTCGGTCAGCCGCTGCAACTCCAGGTGGTCGCCCAGGAGACCGTGAACCCCAGCGGCATCAAAGAGGTCGTGCTGCCCACGCGCGAGCTCGACTGCGGCACCAAGCCGAACGACTACGCCTCTCCTGGCACTTGCCTGTCATCCAACGCGTTCCGGATCACGTCGAGCGCGCCCATCATCGTGTACCAGTTCAACGTGTTCGAGAACGCGTTCTCGAACGACGCGTCGCTGCTCTTGCCCACCAACGCCCTGGGCAAGTTCCACCGCATCATCAACTGGGGCGCGGGCCACCCGGTCCCCACCTCGCTGCTCGGGCAGACGGTCGTCGATCGCTCGTACGTCACCATCATCGGCGTGGTGCCGAACACCAAGGTCACCGTGCGCCCGAGCTACGCCATCCGGGGCAACCCGCCCATCGCGGCAACCCCCGCGGGCGGCACCATCGAGCACACCATCGGTCCGTTCGACGTGCTCAACCTGGAGACCGCGGACGCGACGTTGCAGACCGTGGACACGGATCTCACGGGCACGGTGGTGATCTCCAATCAACCCGTGGTGGTGTTCAGCGGCGTCGAGACGACAGCCGCCCCCGGTAGCCTGCAGGTCCCCGAGCCGCCGGGCGGGGCGGACACCTGCTGCCTCGATCACTTGGAGGAGCAGATGTTCCCGGTGGAGTCGCTGGGCAGCAACTACGTGCTGACCCGCAGTCCGCTGCGCTCCACCTCGAGCTTCCGCGAGCCGGACGTGATCCGCTTCCTCGGCATCGCCGAGACGGCGCAGGTCAAGACCTCGTTGCCGCCTCCTTACGACGACTTCACCCTCGCCCCGGGTCAGGTCGTGACCACGTGGACGCAACACAACGTCAGGGTCGAGGCCACCAAGCCGATCATGATCGGCCAGTTGCTCGTCAGCCAGGGTTACGTGGACGGTCCCGCCATCGGCGATCCGTCGCTCACGGTCTTCCCCCCGGTCGAGCAGTACCGCACGGAGTACGTCATCCCGACCTTGGGCCAGAAGTGGATCAAGAACTACGTGGTGATCGCGGCCGAGGTCGGCGCGGACGTTCTGCTCGACGGCAAGCCCACCTCCACCTGCCAAATCGAGCCCGCGGGCACGGTGGGCGGCGTCGCCTACGAGTCGCGGGTGTGCCCGCTGGTCGCGGGAGTTCACAAGCTCACGGGGCCCAAGCCCTTCGGCATCATCGCGTACGGCTACGGCAGCGCAGGTTCTTACGCGTTCGCCGGGGGCGCCAACGTCAAGCGCATCTACGATCCGCCGGTCCCTCGCTGAGCCCCGCCGCGAGCTGTTGACGACCGCCGCCGTTGGTGGACTCATCCGGCGTGTGACCCCTGAAGCCGCCAAGTCCGCAGCTGCCCGCGCCGCCCTGGAGCTCTTGCCCCCCTCCGGGGTGATCGGGCTCGGCACGGGCTCGACGGCGAAGCTGTTCATCGACGGTGTGGCCGAGCTGGTCCGCGGTGGTCGCCAGCTGGTCGGGGTTCCGACCAGCGAGCAGAGCCGCCGGCAGGCGGAGGCGCTCGGCATTCCGCTGCTCGGGGACGAGGGGCCTTGGTCCATCGACGTGACCGTGGATGGGGCCGACGAGGTCAGCCCCGCGCTCGATCTGATCAAGGGCGGCGGCGGCTGCCACGCGCGGGAGAAGATCGTCAGCGCCGCGTCCAAGCTGAACGTGATCGTGGTGGACGAATCCAAGCTCAGCGAAACCCTGGGCCAGCGCTGGGCGGTCCCGGTGGAGGTCCTGACCTTTGGACACGCCGCAACCGCTCGACTGCTCTCTGGTTTTGGTGTCGTGACGCCGCGGAAACGGGGTGACGCGGCGTGGGTCACGGACGCCGGCAACCTGATCTACGACGTCGCCGTCGGCCCCATCGCCTCGCCCACAGCGCTCGAGCGAGAGCTCAGCGCGCTACCCGGCGTGGTGGACACGGGGCTGTTCGTGGGGCGTGCCGATCGGGTGCTCGTGGCGGGCGCCGACGGGGTCCGGCACCTCACCCGCTGACGGGCGGGCTCGGCAAGCCTCTTGCAAGGTTTGGTGCTACGCCTCGGACCCGAGGCTGAATAGCGCGAGGTCTTGTCATGAAAATGCAAAGCTGCCCTGTTGGATCGAGGACGGTTCGCTACAGTTGGGGTGTGACCACTCGTCGACTGCTGCTCGCGGCCATGGGAACCGTGGTGCTGACTGCCGGACCCGCGTCCACCGCGCTGGCCCAAACAAAACCGAACGCGGAGGCAGCCCGGGGCGCGGCGCAGGCCGCCAAGGCGGTGTCCGACGCGGCGGACGAACTGGCCGACTCCACCGTCGCTCCAATCGACGACGGCGCGCCCAAGTCGAAGGTCGAGAACGCACGCGACGGCGTGGTCACCCTCGAGCGCGCGGGCAAGGTGCTGGGTATCGGAGCGGTGTTGGCCGGCGACGGACGCATCCTCACGGCGCTGTCACCGCTCACCCACGGCAACAACGTGGACGCTCGCTTCGCAGACGGGAGCGTCACGCGTATCAAGGTCGGTCACACGGACCGCGCCTGGGATCTCGCGCTGCTCATCCCGCAGAACGGACGTTGGAAGAAAGGGCTGCGCGCGTCGCGCAAGTCGGCGACGGAGCTCGGCTCGCACCTGCGCGTGTTCAGCTTGGTCGGTGCCAAGGAGCTCGCGCCCGCGCGCACCATCGTCAAGGGCCAGCGCACGCTGCTCGGCGGCGACAACGAGCTGCTCCACGACGCACTAGAGATCGCCAGCCGACTGAAGAGCACCGATCTGGGCAGCCCCATCCTCGACGACAAGGGGGACGTGGTCGGCGTCGTGGCGCGAGCGTGCGCGCCGGGCGAGAACCAGGTCTGCAGTCAGGTCCCGTTCGGCGTCCCCACCACCGCGGTCAAGGCCTTCCTGCGGACCGTGCCGGCGAGCGCCGTCCCACCCGCGCCGTGGCTGGGCATCCAGGGCGCGGCGGACGCGAGCGGACCGGCGCGCGGGGTTCGAGTCGTGTCGGTGCACCCGAAGAGCCCGGCGGCGGCGGGGGGTCTGGCGGCGGCCAGCAGCGCTCCACAGGCCGATGTGGTCGTGGCGGTGGACGGCGTGCCAGTCACCTCCCCGGAAGCGCTGGCCGAGACGATCAACCAGCGGGCAGTCGGGGACAGCGTCGAGCTACTGGTGCTTGGCCGCGGAAAGTACCGCCGAGTCAGCCTGACGCTCCAGCCCGCACCGGGCTCGAAACCCCAGGCCGCGCCCGCCGCGGCCCCGCCCGCCCGGCCCGCCCCAGCCAAGCCGCCCCGCCGCTGACGCCCCGCCTCTCGAGGTGAGGTGCGCTGCTGATTCTTCGATAGCGTTGGAAACACTTGGTTTTGCTGGCGCGACCGTGATAGGACGGGCACATCGGTTCTGGCGTCATTTGCGCGGGATAATACGTGTCACGGCCCCTCCGCATCGAGGTCGCAGGCCAGACAGACGTCGGCCGTAAGCGAAATCATAATGAGGACAACTTCGCCATTTTGGCGGAGTATGGCCTGTACGTCGTCGCGGACGGCATGGGTGGGCACGCGTCCGGCGAGGTGGCCTCCAAGATGTCCGTGGACACGCTGCAGGAGTTCTTTGCAGCGACAGCGGACGACCCCGAGCGCACCTGGCCCTACAAGATGGACCGGTCCAAGGGCTACGAGGAGAACCGCCTCGTCACCGGCATCAAGCTCTGCAACCTCCGGATCTTCGAGCAAGCTCAGCGCAACGCCAAGCAGCGCGGCATGGGTACGACCATCGTAGCGCTGTTCGCCGTCGAGGACGGCGTGTACCTCGCGCACGTGGGCGACAGTCGGATCTACCGCGTGCGCGACGAGAAGCTCGATCTGCTCACGGAGGACCACTCGCTGCTCAACGACTACAAGAAGATGAAGCGGCTGACCGAGGAAGAGATCGCCAACTTCCCCCACAAGAACGTGATCGTCCGCGCCTTGGGGATGAAGGACACCGTCAAGGTCGACACGCGCTTCGAGGTGCCCCGGGCCGGGGACACCATGGTGCTGTGCACGGACGGGCTGAGCGGCCCGGTGACGGACGAGCGCATCCTCGAGATCGTGCTGAGCGCGCCGGATCTGCCCACCGCCACCAACCGGCTGATCGAGGCCGCCAACGAGAACGGCGGGCCTGACAACGTGACCTGCATCGTCGCCCGCTGGATCGAGTGAGCGCTGAAGAGCGCTCGCCGACAGTTCAGCGGGGTTTGGCGGGCACCACCTGGATGGGCGCGGGTTCGTTGAGCACTTCGGCGGCCTGACCGGACAGGGAAGCCAGAACCGCGTACGCGCCCAAGGCGATGACGATCATGATCACGCTGGTCCACAGGTAGGTCATGGTGGGCGGATGCTTCGCCGTGCTCCAACCCTCGTCGTAGAACTTGCCGCCGCTGCGCGCGCGGATCTTGTCCTGCACGCCGCGGAGCACGTCCCGGCGCGGCAGCTCCAGGTCCGACTCCTTCAGGGCCCCCCGGAGCAGATCTCGGACGCTCTCCTCGTCGGCCGCATCCACGTCGCCGTCGAACTCCTCCTCGCTGGGCTCGCCAGACGACTCTTCCTGCTTCTCGTCCTGCTCGGTCATCGAATCTTCTCCCCGAGCATGCGCTCGACGCGGGTCTTGAGCATGCCCCGTGCGCGATGGATGCGGCTCTTCACCGTGCCGTCCGCCAGGCCGGTGATTTCGGCGATCTCCTCGTAGGTCAGATCCTCCACGTCCCTGAGCACCAGGACCTCGCGAAAATCCGGATCGAGCTCGGCGATGGCGAGTTGCACGATCCGCTCCGTCTGCAGGCCTTCGAGCATGTGGTCCGGGCGAGCGATGTCGCCGAGGGTGACCCCCTTGGCCTCGCTCAGCGGCGCGCGTTCGGCCGCCGGCTCGAGCTCTTGCTGCGCGCTGTCGTAACGGCGGGCCAGGTACTTGATGCGGTTCTTACAGAGATTGATGGCGATCCGGTACACCCAGGTCCCGAGCTTGGAGTCCCCGCGAAAGGTGCCGATGGCCTTGAAGACCTGGACGAACACTTCTTGGGCCATGTCCTCGGCCTCGTCTCGGCGGCCGAGCATGCGCAGCACGAGCCTGAACACACGTTGCTCGTAGAGCTCCACCAGCTCGTTGAAGGCCCGCTCGTCGTGTCCTTGCAGGCGCTCGATGAATCGCCGTTCGCTGTCGTCCACCGGCAGTGATCCGTCCCACCAGACTGGGTCACCGTAGCCCAACGCGCGCCGGGAGTCGTCCCCGCGATCGACCTGCGCGAGCTCAGGCTCGCCCCAGCGAGCTTTGGATGCAGCCGCCACCCTCGCTGCGACAGCGTCACGCAGCGCGAGTTCCCGGGCGAAAGTGGCAGATTACGGGTTCCGGCGCATGGATTCGAACCATGATTCAGGGATTCAAAGTCCCTTGTCCTGCCTTTAGACGACGCCGGAGCGGGGCGCGGGAGCCTAGCAAAGAGTGGCAGCCTGCGGAACCGCTCGCGCCGCGCGGGCCGCGCGGCGCCGTCAAATCCTGGCCAACACCCGGCTCGCCGCCGCGCGCCCCTGCCGGACACAGTCCGGGATGCCGACGCCGTCGAACGCGGCGCCGCACAGCGCGAGCCCCGGGATCTGGCTGATTCGTTCGTCGAGGCGCGCGAGGCGAGCGGCGTGGCCGACCACCGGCTGCGGGTTGCTGTCGTGGTAGCGGAAGACTCGCGTGAAGAGCGGCTCGCCCAGGCGACCCATCAGCCGCCTCAGCTCGCCGAGCGCGACGTCGGACAGGTGCTCGTCGGTCTCCTGCGGCACGTCCACGTCCCCGCGGCTGCCGCCGAGGAAGGCACGCAGGAGCACGTGTCCGTCGGGCGCGCGACCGGCCCACTTGCTGCTGACCCAGGTACCGGCCAGCACGCGCGCCTCACCACGAGGAACGATGAACCCCACACCGTCGAGCGAGCGCTCGATGTCCTGCTCGCGGAATCCGAAGAAGACCGTGGCGGTGCTGAGGTAGGGAATTTGACCCAGCTCGTCGCCGAGCGCTCCATCGAAGAGCACCTGGGCACCCACGTGCGCGGGAGCCGCGAACACGACCGCGCTGGCCAAGAGCGTCGTGCCGTCGTCGAGGGTGACTCGGAAGTCCTCCCCCACCCTCGATACAGCGCGCACCGCGCAGTCGACGCGCACCGGGGGCATCCGCTCCGCCAGCGCGTCGATCAGCGAACCCATCCCGCGACGCAGCGACTGGAAGGGGCTCGGCGCCGGCGAAGACGCGCGGCCCAGCCAGTCCACAATCGCTCGGGGTGTGCTGGTCGGTCGCCCCCGCATGGCCGCCTGCGCCTTGAGCAGCCCGATGATGAGGCTGCCGTGTTTGCGCTCGAGCTCGGCGAGCTGCGGGAAGGTTGACAAGATGCTCAGCTGCGAGACGTCCCCGGCGTAGATGCCGCCCAGCAGCGGCGACGCGAGCTTGTGCGCGACCTCGCTGCCGAAGCGACGCGCGATGAAGTTCCCGATGGACTCGTCCGCCAGTTCGTCCGGGCGCCTCACCCAGAGGTCGCCCAGCACCCGCAGCTTGCCGAGCGGCCCGATCAGTCGCGTACGGATCAGGGGCCCGAAGCGCGAGGGAACCGCGAGCGCCATGCCCGCCGGCATGCGCTCGAGCTGTCCGCGGTAGGCCATGTACACGTTGTGAGCCCTGGGCAGCGTCGTGATGAGCTCGCCGTCGAGCCCCAGCTCCTTGCACAGCTCGACGGCTTGCGGCTTGGTGCGGAGAAACGAGTCGGGCCCGCCATCGAGCAGGAACCCGCGCTGCTCTTCGGTCACGATGTTGCCCCCGACCCGCGAGCGCGACTCGAGCACGACCAAATCGACGTCCGGTCGCGAGCGGGTAATCTCCCAGGCGGCGGTCAGGCCCGTGATGCCGGCTCCGATCACGACGGCGCGAGGGCGACTCATCGGGCGGAGCGCTCGTGCACCGTGTCTGTCACCCACTTGACCGCATCCGGCGGCGTGTCGGGCAGGATGCCGTGGCCGAGGTTGAACACGTGGCCCGACCCCGGCCCAACACCGGCGAGGATCTCGTCGATGCGGCGAGTGAGCAGGGATCGCGGCGCAGGCAACAGCAGCGGGTCCAGGTTGCCCTGCAATGCCACGTCGGCGCCGAGCCGGCGGCGCGCTTGCTCCATGGGCACCCGCCAGTCGATCCCAATCACGCTGCCACCGGCCTCCTTCATGGACTCGAGCAACGCGGCGGTGCCCGTGCCGAAGTGGATCACCGGTACGCCCGTCGTCTCGATGTCCGCGAGGATGTGCCGTACGTGCACCGCGACGTAGTCACGGTAGTCGCTGGGCGAGAGTGCTCCGACCCAGGAGTCGAAGAGCTGCACTGCTTGAGCGCCCGCGTCCACTTGCGCCCGCAGGTAACGTCGCACGACCTCGCTCAGCTTGTGCATCAGGGCGTGCCAGGTCTCGGGCGCGTCGTACATCATGCGCTTGGCGTTGGCGTAGTTCTGGCTCTTGCCCCCCTCCACCACGTAGCTGGCCAGGGTGAACGGAGCGCCCGCGAAGCCGATCAGCGGCGTCTTTCCGTCGAGCTCTCCGCGAATTTGCCGGATCGCGCGTAGCACGTAGTCGAGCTCGTCGGGCTCGATGACGCGCAGCCGTTCGACGGCCGCTGCCGTTCGCACCGGCGCCTCGAACACTGGGCCTTCGCCAGCCGCGAACTCGAAGGGCGCCCCCATCGGCTCGAGCGGCAGCAGGATGTCGGCGAACAGGATGGCTGCGTCGACCCCGAGCGCACGGACGGGCTGCAGCGTGACCTCGGTAGCCAGGTCTGGGGTCTTGCAGATCTCGAGCAACGTGTGCTTCTCGCGGATCTTGCGGTACTCCGCCATGTAGCGCCCCGCCTGGCGCATGAACCAGACCGGCGTCGCATCCACCGGCTCACGCCGGCAGGCCCTGAGGAATCGATCCCACATTGCTGCCTCCCAGGCAGTGTCAGTATGAAGTCTTGGCAGGAATGTCCGCGTGCGGAGCTTGTTCGCCCTTGCCCGCGCGTTCCTGCATCTCGTACTTGGATGGGCACTTGGCCATGATGTGTGACGCCTCGAAATTCCCGTCAGCGTCGAGCTTGCCCTCGGCGGTGACCTCCACGTCCATGCCGGGTACGTCGCGGAAGGTGTCGGGCACGACGCACTGAGCGTAGCGCACGTCGATCGCGTGGTCGTTCTTGTGGATCTTGAAGCGGTACTCGCAAGGTTCGTCACGCCGAACGAGCGTGCCACGGACCAGGTTGCCGGCGACACGCACCGTGCGACCTTGGAGCTTGTCCTTCTCTTGCATGAGCTCGTCCACCCCCTTGGAGTAGATGGCTGCGTCCTCGAAGCTGGTCATCACCAGGACCAAGATGCCGCCCGCCATGGCCACCAGGGCAAGCACGAGGCCCACGTTGTTCAGGCTGCGGCGCCGGGGCGCGCTCTCGGGCGCGGCCGGGGCGACCACGGGCTCCGCGTCGCGCACGGCCTCGGCGTCGCTCACCGCGTCGCCGTCGCTCACCGCCTTCTCGAGCTCATCGTCTAGTCGGCTCATGACGCCAGAAAGGTAGTCCCCGACGCTACCCGGGTCCACCCCGAGCGGCGGCCGTCCGCACGATTTGTGCGGAAGTTCTCAGGATGAAGGCCGCGCCGGGGCCCTGGGCCGCCCGAGGCGTGCGCCCAGAGCGGCCGCTCCGGCGCCGACGGCCGCCAGCAGCGCGACGACGGCGAGCGCGGTGGTCGGCTGGTCGAAGGCGTCACCGAGCGCGGCGAGCCCGCTAGCGAGCAACGCGGTGAGCGCGCCGGCCAGCGCGGCGTCCCTGCGCGTCGTGCGAACACCGAAGCGACCGACGAGGGCTCCCGCGGCCAGACACGCCAGTGCAAACGACACCACGATGGGCAAGGCGAGCAGCAGAAGCGCCGTACCGGCGCGCGCCGGCTCGGGCTCGGCACCCAGGTACGTCGCAGAGACGACACCCCCGAGCCACGTCGCGACCACGACGAGGGGAAGCCAGATCGTGAACGCCAGGCCCGCGGCGATGGCGATCCAGTGCGACCGCGGGCGGGCGCTCGCCTCGTCGTCCTCGGACGAGCGGTTCTGGATCACGGGCAGCCGGCGCACCATGCGGTGGAACCTAGTTCAATGCTCACGATTCGGCGACCGCCGACCGTCGCCACCTGCTGCGCCCGGGCGTTTCGGTGTAACGTGCCTCGGCTCATGCGTCGCTCCAGCACCACAGCGGTCGCGATCGGTCTGATCGCCGTCTTCGCCGGCGTCACCGCGTCTGCAGACGAGAGGCCCCCGCTGCCGCCGCCAGCCGAGCTGAGCATGCCACCCCCGCCCGGTCCTCCGCCGCCTGCGAAGGACGCGCGGCGCGCGGTCGAGCTGAGCCCTTCCCTCGGGGTGGTCGGCGCCGTTTGTCACTCCGGCTCTCAGTCCGACTCGGCGTGTCGGGGGGTGGGGGGCGGCGCCGGATTGTCCTTGCTCGCGCTGTGGCGCGTGACCCCGAACTTCGCCTGGGGCGGCAGCCTGGGCGTAGCCGCAATGCGCTACGAGCCGCCGCCGGAGCTCGAGCTGGAGAGTCCGGGTGCAGGCGCCGCCTGGCTGCTCTTTCATGGTCGCTACTACTTCAAGGACGAGGGGCACTTCGATCCTTACGTGGAGCTCGGCCTCGGCGGAGCGGCGCTCGGCACCGTCGGAACCAATCCGGCGGGGCAGCGGCTCGAGCGCACGGGCGCGGGGCCCGCGATCGCGTTCGGTGGCGGCTTCGACTTCGTGCTCAGCCGCTACCTGAAGCTGGGCCCCACGGCGCTGCTCACGCGCGTGTTCGTGGACAAGATCCGGGAGTGCGAGTCGGGCAGCCGCGAGGCGTGCGCGGACTTGCCCCGGGGCGAGCAGGGCTACCTGGGCACCCTGGTCTATCTCGGCGTGCGCCTCACCATCCTGGTTGGGCAGGAGCTCTGAGCCGGTGGCCGTCCAAGACGATCCTCTCACCTTCGATCGCGACCTCTCCCGCGCCCTGCCCACCGCGCGCCGACTCGCGCGGGAGCTGGCCAGCTCCGGCGCCGAGGAGCACGGCGAGGCGTTGCGCGCGACGCTGCACACGGTGGGCTCCCGCCAGCGCCTGGAACGGATCCAAGAGTTGCCCGACGACGACCCGTTGCGGCAGCCCCTCCTAGGCTGGACCACCGTCGCCATCGAGTGGCGCGTGAACGCCCACGCGCGAGGCGCGGTGTTCCGCGCCTACCGCCAGCAGCGCCACCTAGTCGAGGAGCCACGACCGGGAGCGTACTGCCTGGCCGACATGCTCGGGTTCGCGCTGTCGAGCGAGACCGAGCGGCGCGAGTGGCTCGCGGCCTTCGCGCGGAGCGCCGAGCCGCTGGCGGACGCCGTCTCTCGCTATTGGGATCGCTGGCGCGAGCTGGGCGAACGTCTGGCGCCGCTGAAGCTCCCGTGGGGAGCTGGCGTGGTGGTGCAGCCCCAGGCCTGGCTCGACCAGTCTCGGGACGCCTACGAGGCCTTGAAGCTCCGGGAGCTGACGACGCTGCTCACGCAGTCCCTCGGCGCGGACATCGTCGCAGGCTGGCCGGCGCAGCTGACCTGGCGCAGCCTGGAGCGCTGGTTTCAGAGCGGCGGGTTGCTCACGGGGCTGGCCCTCGACCCAGGGCAGCCCCCGCGGGCGCTCGGAGCGTCGAGCTTTCTTCGCGCCCTGGCGCGCCTCGGGGCCGCGTTCGCGGACGCCTCCGCCCCGAGTAGCCCCTGTTTCTGCCTCGGTAGTGAGCCTCTGGGGTTGGCTCGGCGCGAGCACGGCGCGCTGTTCGCCTTGCTCCCACTGGGCGGCGACTTCGCCCGCCGGCAGCTCGACGTCCCGAGCGGCCGGCTCGCGGACTACCGCCGCGGCGTGGCTCGGCTGCTGCTGCTCGGGTCCCGCCTCGCGGCGGTGCGGGAGGCGCTGCGCAGCGCCGCGGCCCGCTCCGCGTCAGCGTTTCGCGACGCCTACGCCACCACACTGCCCGAGGCCCTCGGGTTCGAGCTGCACCGTGGGCTGACGTCAGCCTGGCTGCGGCCCGAGGTCGACGCAGCCGAGCGACACGTTGGTGCGCTGCTCGCGGCGACGCGCTACCTCGACCTGCGTGAGCGACACGACGAGGACTTTCATCGCAACCCGCGCGCGCTCGAAGAGCTGCGCCATGTTGCCTCCGTCCCGCGAGCGTCACCGGTCACTCCTGACGATCTCCTGCGGGGCCAGAGTGCTCTCGCGCGACTGCTGGGCGAGGCGCTCGACTGATCAGAAGCCGTCGGCCGCACTCGGCGTCAGCCCGCTGGACTCGACGTGGTAAGTGAAGCCGAAGAATATCGCCGTGGCTTGGTCACCCGAGACGATGCGGCGCACGGCTACCTCGGCGCTGAAGGCGCGATCGATGTAGCCCACGCCACCACTGACGGCGTGGCTCTTGGCGCCGTCGTCGTAGCGATAGCCAGCGCGTAGCGGATAGTGACCCCCGGCCAAGAACTCGAAGCCACCCATGCCGCGCACTTTGCTCTCTCCCCAGGTGGTGAAGTCGTTCACCACGTCCGCTTCGAGGGTGAAGTCCTCCGTCGCGAAGCCCACGCCGCCGCCGATGCTCGACGGCTGCAGACCATGCCCGGGGTTGTTCAGGTTGTTGCCCACGACGGAGATGGCGAAGCTATCGGAGGGCTTGACGGTCGCGCCGGCGTCGAAGGCGAACCCTCGCACGATGTTCTCCTCGCGCAACCCTCCGCTGGCGAGGCTGTCGCCGAGCGGCCCCAGCCCATTCTGCTGCATCCACATGTAGCGACCGCCGATTCCCAGGAAAAACTGGTCGGAAAACGGGAACGCAAACGCGAAGCGCAGGTCAGTGCCGCGCCGATCGATGCCATCGGGATCCTGTGATGTCCACGTGCCCCCAATGCCACCGGCAACGCGAGCGGAGCTCACGATGGAGTCCACCGCGCCGCCGCCATAGCTCTGCCTCGATGCCTCGGGCCAGATCTGAGCGAGGCCCCCCAAGTGATACACGCGGCTCGCAACCATGTTCGCCGGATTGATGAACAGCGCGGAGGTCGAGTTGCTGTGCGCGCGGAGCGCTCCGCCCATCGCGGCAATCCGCGGCGTCTCGATCTCGCCGTAGTTCCAGCCGACCTCGGGCGGCAGCTCGCTGCGTTCGGCACGGACCGTGCCCGTCGTCCCCGTCACGAGGATCGCGCAGGTGACGCTCGCGACGAGGCTCCGGCGCGGCGAGAGAGAGCTGCTTCGTTTCGACACTCGGGCCAGCCATATTTCAGCAACCAGCGCGTGGGCAACAATTCGGCGAACGAACCCCGGGACGGAGCGCACAATGTGACCGTGGACTCTTGACTCACAAAACACCGGATGTTGACGCTGCACGCCGACGTGCCTGCGCGCGCGCGGAAACATTTTCGATTGTGTCCGAAGGGTTACCGACTCGAGACGAACGAGTGGACGGCGAAAGCGCTGGGCGACGCGAAAGAATGCGCTTGACCCGGCAAGTTTTCCGCCACTTTTTTGCACGCGAAATTCACCGGTTGAACTTCTCGACGAAGCGGTGCTAGCTCCCCACTTCGTTGTTCGCGCTTCAGTGCGCGCGGCGGGTGAAGCGGGTCGACCGCACCACCAAACAGCAAGTACGACCGAGCATGCCGGAGCTGCCCATGGCCAGCCCGGCGCCGGGGCCGCGGCCCTGGGACGCTCACCCAGTCGAGGCGGAATCCATCTGTCCACAGTCCTGTGGATAATCTGGGGGGATTGTCTCCGTGACCCAATTGCAGGCATTTCACGACACCCTGACACCGATGCACGAGATCCCGAAACAGCTGGGCGCTTGGGCCCGGGCGCTCGAGCGAACAAGGAGCCGCTCCCCCTCCTCCTTCGAGCAGTGGTTTTCGAGCGTTCAGCTGGATGGGATGGACGCCAACGTCCTTCGGCTCTGCGCCCAGAACGAGTTCGTGCGCGACTGGGTCAAGACCCACTTCCAACCGGACCTCGTCGCCCACCTGGAGCAGTCCCTCGGCGCACCCATGCGGGTCGAGTGGCGAGTCTCGGCGGAGCTCGACAGCCCCCTGTGCGAGCCCAAGGCGCACTCGAGCCGGCGCCGCCGCTCGAGCGCCGGGCCAACGTCGGAGCCCCGTCCCTCGCTCGTGTCCGCTGACCGCGAGCGCCTCTCGGCCGTGCTGAACCCCAAGCACACCTTCGCGAACTTCGTCGTAGGCCCGTCCAACGAGCTGGCCTACGCGGCGGCGCTGGCCTCGGCGGGCGGCGGAGGCCCTCGCTACAATCCCCTGTTCATCGCGGGCGGGACCGGGCTGGGCAAGACGCATCTGATGCACGCCATCGCGCACAAGTTGCTCGAGGATCGTCCCGACGCCCGCGTGGTCTACGTGTCCGCGGAGCACTTCACGAACGAGTTCATCGAGGCGTTGCAGCACCACAAGATGGACGAGTTCCGGTCTCGCTATCGCCAGCAGTGCGACCTGTTGCTCTTGGACGACATCCAGTTCCTCGCGGGCCGCGAGCAGACTCAGGAAGAGTTCTTCCACACGTTCAACGCGCTGCGGGATGCCGACAAGCCCATCGTCGTGACCAGCGACAAGTATCCGCAGCAGCTGCAGCGGATGCCGGAGCGACTCGTCTCCCGGTTCACGTCGGGCCTCGT
Source organism: Polyangiaceae bacterium (assembly GCA_019637295.1). GTDB lineage: Bacteria > Myxococcota_A > Polyangia > Polyangiales > Polyangiaceae > JACKEA01. The sequence continues at coordinate 377,579 of JAHBVX010000001.1, read as the reverse complement.
CGCGGACATCCAGGTGCCCCAGCTCGAGACTCGCGTCGCCATCGTGCGCAAGAAGGCCGAGCTCGAGGGTATTCCACTCACCGACGACGTGGCGGTGATGCTGGCACAGACCGTCAAGAGCAACGTTCGCGAGCTCGAGGGAGCGCTGATCCGTCTGGCAGCGAAGAGCTCGCTGACCGGCCGTCCCGTCGACCTCGCCTTTGCACAGGCTGAGCTCGCGCGCGTCGCGCCGCAGCGACCCGATCTGGTCAGCGTCGAGGACATCCAGCGCGCCGTCTGTACGCACTTCCGCATGTCCAACGCCGAGCTGCTCAGCAAGGACCGGCACAAGTCCGTGGCCTTCGCCCGCCAAGTCGCGATGTATCTCTGCCGCCAGCGGCTCAAGTCGAGCTTCCCAGAGCTCGGGCGTGCTTTCGGGAATCGCGATCACACCACCGTCATGAGCGCCGTCCGCCGCGTGGAGGAGCTGCGCGCCAAGGATCCGCAGGTCAACGCTCACCTCGAGGCCATCGAGCAACAGCTGGCCTCCAGCGGGGAGTAGTCGGGCACCCTGTCTGCCGGGCCGGGCGAGTCCCTTCCGGGGCAGCCCGGCAACATCTCCGGGGAAACTCGGCCAAAAACCTGACAAGCCGGAAACCGGACCCTATACTGGGGGCATGTCAGACATCCGGCACATCCATCAATACATGACGGATCGCCGGCAGGTTCTGCTGAAAGACGGACGGGTCGGCCGCATCGTTCGGGTCGATACCGTCTTTCCGCGACGCAGCACCACGGTATCCGTCTGGACTGGGGACGGCCCCGGAATCGCGAAAGTGGATCTGGAGTCCGTCGTCGGCCCCGAGCCGCGCGCCAAGAGCGCGTGAGCGAGCCCCCCGGCGCCTGGGCCAGCTCGGCTGGCTCTGGCGCCGGCAGCGGAGGCGAGGACGGCGCCTCACAGCAGCGCTAGCGCGGCCTCGCAGTCCCGGAGCAGGACGCGATTGTTGGTGCTGCTGGCCAGGCTCTTGGCAAGGGCCAGCTCGCGGCGGGCGTTGGTCCGGTCTCCCCGGTCGAGGTGTAGCCGTCCAAGCAGGTACCGGCCAGTGACCACGTCCCAAGTCCACTTCTGCGCTTCGGCTCGCGTCAGTGCGCGCACCATCGCCTCTCGACCCGCATCGCCCCCGCGCAGCGCATCGAGGTAACCGAGCATCAACGCGTTGAGGTTGACTAGTCGCTCCGAGCCAATCTCCTCAGCCACATCCAGCGAGGCCTTCAGCACCGCGTAGGCGCGGGCGTGCTCATTCAGTCGCAGCAGCGAGTCCCCTTGGTTGTGAAGGTTGACCGCGACCTCGTGCAAGAGCCCGGCCTTTCGCATCTGGTCGGCTGCTCGCTCGGAAGCTTCCGCGCAACGTTGCCAGTCCCCGCGAAAGCCGTAGATCAGCGCGCGAACCTTGGCGCGTTCACCCTGCAGCACGACGTCGTCGGCTGGAGCCTGTGCCTCGGCCTCGTCGAGCAGTGCTTCCGCCGCCTCGGTGTGACCCGCTCCTGCACGCGTCTGTGCGGTCAGGATCATCAGACGATGATGCATGAGCGCATCCGCTGCGGGCAGCTCGCTCGCACGGACGAGCGCTTGCTCCGCGAGCTTCATCTCGCCCTGGCGAATCGCGAGTTCAGCCTCGGCGCTGAGAGCGAACAACGCCAAATCCGGCCAGGAGGCGGCTGCGTCGGCGGCGCGCTGCAGCATCCGCCGGGCCTCCTTGTAGCGGTGGATGGCGCCCAAGCTCAGCGCCAAGTCGATCACCATCTGGCCGCGGTCCCGCGGGTCGATGCTCTTGTCGAGCACCAAATGTCCGCCCAGGCGCTGGACCAACTCGGGTAGCGCCGAGTCGGCGCGCACGTGGCGCATGACCTGTGACAGCGCCTGTATCCATTCCACGAGCTGACGGCCACCGCGCGCGGAGAGGTCTGCGAGCTGTAGCGCGCGGATGAAAGAGCTCGCAGCTATGTCCAGGCGATGTGCGTCGCGATGGAAGAACCCGCTGGTGGCGAAGTAGCCCGCGGCCCGATCGGGCTGCCCCGCCAGTGCCAGGTGGTGACCGATCCGGTGTGCGAGCTCCTCCGTTCTCGGTCCCAGCACGACCATCCAGGCGTTCGCTGCGCGCTCGTGGAGCTCGCTGCGCTGCTCCGGGGCCAGCTCCTCGATCAGCGTCTCGCGCACCAAGGGCGAGTGGAACCTGACGTGGGACTTCCCTTCCCAGGCCAGGATGGCCCGTTCCACGAGCCGCTCGCTGATGGTCTGCAGCGTCCCGAGCGGCAGCTCGAGCATCTGCGCCACGACCGCGAGCTCCGCCGGCGGGCTCAGGATGGCGACCGCGATCAGCAGGCCACGCTCTGCGTCCGGCAGATTGCGCAGCCGGGTTGCCAGCAGGGTCTTGAGCGAACTTGGAACCTGTGAGGCACGCGCTTCCGAGAACTTCGTCACACGGCGCTCGGCGACCGTGACGGCCCGAGTCTCGAGTGCGTGGCGCAGCAGCTCCTCGATGAACATCGGGTGGCCCTGGGCGCGCGTAGCAACGTGAGCGAGCAGCTGGCGCGGGACTTCGTCTACGCCGAGTCGCCGACGTACCAAGCGCTCGGCGTCCGCCTCGTCGAGCGCGCCGATCTCGAACTCCGCGTAGGACGGCAAGCTGGTGAGCGCCGCTGCAGTGAAGCTCCGACCAGCGAACAGGAGTACGAGTCTGCCTCGCTGCAGTCGCTCGGTCGCCGCGGCCAACAGGGCGGCGCTCGCCGGATCGAGCTCGTGCGCATCGTCCCAAGCCAGCACGTGCAGTCGCTCCGCCGCGAGCGAGCCGATGGCCTTGGCAAACGCGCTGCGCACGACGGCGTCGGAGCCCGTGGGGCCGACTCCGAGCAACGATGTCAGCGCGACCGCCTCGTCCTCGAGGAGTCCAAGCGCACGCAGGCGAGGCTGCACCGACAGTACGCCATCGAGCGAGTCCCCGTCCCGCACGCCCGTGAGCGCGCGGAGCATCGCGGTGACGCCCGACAGTGGCTGCGACTGCCCGCCCGGCGGGCACGTCGCGATGAAGATGCCGAGGTCGAGCTTGGCGCGCCGTGCCCTTCGCTGTGCCTCGAGCAGTATGCGTGTCTTGCCGATGCCGTGCGATCCCGTGAGCGACAGCGCCACGACCCCAGAGCGACCGGCTTCGCCCAGCCGCTCCGAGAGCCAGCGCAGCTCCTGCCGTCGCCCGACGAATGCCCCAATCGGCTCCCGCGGCCTCGGCTCGCCGAGGGTCTGCGCCCGCGCGCCCGGAGCCGGGACGAGCATGAAGGACCGGCGCAGCTCCGCCGCGCAAGCGTCGGAGACCAGTACGGCGTCGGACGCGGTCTCCGCCAATGCTCGGGCGGAGGCGATCAGCGCGTCGCGCTCCGGACCGTCGTCCACCAGACCCTCGCTGACGTGCACTCGACCCGCCACCAGCCCAGCCGACGGCCGCGCCAGAGGCCCAATCGCGCGCAGTGCGCTGAGTGCAGCCGCCGCGGCGTTGCCGAGCGCGTGCGTGTCCTCCGGCTCGAGCCCAAACACGAAGGCCGCCCAGCCGGGGCCAGAGCCGAGCTCGCGGCCGCCGTGGCTGAGGATCGAGGTCGTCGCACGTCCCCGTAGTAGCGCGTCCTTGGAGGACGAGGTGCGATACGACAACACCAGACAGGGGAGCTCGGGCGAGTCCGAGAGCGACGCGAGTTCCTGGAGCGGCGGCGGCACGGACGACGGGGGCCCTGGGTCGAGCCACACCTCCACGTCCTGCTCCTCACCCGGGTCCACCAGTGCCTCGCCACCGAAGGCTGGCCGCGGGGACGACTCGCGAAGATTCTCCAGGAACTCTGCGAGCTCGGCGTCACCCATGCGGGCGCCGGTCGCGTACGCGAGCTGCAAGACCTCTTCGTACACCCGCGCCGCGTCGGGGCGCCCCGCCGGATCTCGCGCGAGCATGCGTGCCAGCAGCGCTCGGAGCGCGTCCGGAACGTCGGGTCGCAGCGAGCCCGGTGGAGCAGCCGCGCCGTCGAGCATGCGCGCCAGGACCACGCCGAGCGAGTACACGTCACTTCGACCGGTGACCGGCGACCCGGCGAGCAGCTCCGGGCTCGCGTAGGCGAGCTTGCCCTCGATGCGGGGTGCAAGCTCGGGGGAAGACAGGTGGAAGACGAGCTGCGCTAGCCCGACGGCGAAGTCGGCGAGCTTGACCTCCCCGTCCCAACTCAGCCGCACGTTCGACGGCGTGATGTCGCCGTGCACGATGGGCTCCGGGCGGCGGTGCCCGTGGTCGAGCGCGCGGGCGAGCTCCGCAGTGACGTACAGTGCCACCGCTACGGGTAGCGGCCCCTCGCGCTCGGCTCTCCCGAGCATGCTCTCGAGGTCCATCCCCGCGACGAACTCTGCCGCGAGGTAGTAGTCGCCGCGCTCCGTGTCCCCGCGCCCGAGATCGAACACCTGGACGATGTTGGCGTGGCTGAGGGAGACCGCTCGCTTGGCCTCACGCAGAAACGCCTGCACGAACTCGGGGTGCGCAGCCAGCTCCGCGAACACCCGCTTGACGATGATGATCTTCTCGAAGCCCTCGACTCCGAAGCTCTTGGCTTTGAATACCTCTCCCCAGCCACCTTCCCCGAGGCGCTCGACGAGCTGATAGCGTCCGAGGCTACCGTACATCGGAGGGGGCCTTCGACCACTCGAGAACGGCCCTCGACAGACCTTCAGCTGTCGCTCTGATCGCCGCCATACATGGCCTCCGCGATCTCGAACGTGGCCGCCTCGAGTCGGGTGTACAGGGCGCGCACCGTCTCGAGATCCGCGCCGCCCTCGAGCGCCGACCGCAGCGCGCCAACGTCGTTACGAATGTTGGCGATACGCTCGGCGTCGAGCAGGTCTCCGTACGCTTCGATGGCTTGGTCCGTGGTATACATCAGCGTCTCGGCCTGGTTGCGCATCTCCGCCATGTCGCGACGGAGCGCGTCCGCGGTCTTGTAGCGCTCGCCATCCGCGATCAACTGGTCCACTTCGTCCTGCGCGAGCCCGCTCGTGGGGGTGATGCTGACCGCCTGCGTCCGCCCGGTACCCAAATCCTTCGCCTCGACGCTCAAGATCCCGTTCGCGTCGATGCGAAAGCCCACGTGGATCTTCGGGACCCCGCGCGGGGCCGGGGGAATGCCGGTCAGCTCGAACCGCGCCAGGCTGCGGTTGTCAGCAGCCATCTCGCGCTCGCCCTGCAACACGTGAATGGGAACGAACGGCTGGTTGTCCACGCTGGTGGTGAAGATCTCGCTCTTCTCCGTGGGCACCGTGGTGTTGCGCGGAATGAGCTTGGTGAACACTCCGCCACCCGTCTCCACGCCGATGCTGAGCGGAGTGACGTCGAGCAGCAGTACCTCGGCGATCTGACCACCGAGCGCGCCACCCTGGATCGCAGCACCCACGGCCACGACCTCGTCCGGGTTCACCACCTTGCTCGGGTCCTTGCCGAAGAGCTCGCGCACGGCGCGCTGGACCGCGGGCATGCGCGTCATGCCACCCACCAGGACCACTTGATCGATCTTGTCAGCAGTCGTCTTGGCGTCCGCCAACACGCGTTTACACGACTCGAGCGTGCGGTCGATCAGGTCGCGGGTCAGGATCTCGAGTTCGCTGCGCTTCATGATGCGCTCGAGATGCACCGGCCCCGCGGGACCGGTAGAGACGAACGGGACGTTGATCTGCGTCTCGAGCGAGGAACTCAGCTCGTGCTTGGCTTTCTCGGCCGCTTCCTTCAGGCGCTGCAGCGCCATGCGATCCTTCTTGAGCTCGATGCCGTGCTCCTTGTGGAACTCCTCCGCGAGCCGATCGATGATTCGCAGGTCGAAGTCTTCGCCGCCAAGGTGCGTGTCGCCGCCGGTCGCCTTGACGTTGAAGACGCCACCCGCGATCTCCAGCACCGAGATGTCGAAGGTGCCTCCTCCCAAGTCGTACACGGCGATGCGCTCGGACTGAGTCTTGTCCAGCCCGTAGGCGAGCGACGCGGCGGTGGGCTCGTTCAAGATGCGCTTGACGTCGAGGCCGGCGATCCGCCCGGCATCCTTCGTCGCCTGCCGCTGCGCGTCGTCGAAATACGCCGGCACGGTGACCACGGCCTCAGTCACCGACTCCCCCAGAAAAGCCTCGGCCGTCTCCTTGAGCTTGGCCAGGATCATGGCGCTGACCTCCGGCGGTGAGACGTCTTTGCCACCCAGCCGGACCCAGGCATCCCCGTTGTCGTGGGCGACCACGCGATACGCCACCCCGTCGGTGTGGCGCTGGACCTCCTCGGCCTGAAACTGCCGCCCCATCAGCCGCTTGACCGCGTACACGGTGTTCTCGGGATTGGTCGTAGACTGGCGCTTGGCTACTTGTCCGACGAGGCGCTCGCCGCTCGACGACACGGCCACCACGCTGGGTGTGGTGCGTGCGCCCTCCGAGTTCGGGATGACGCGCACTTCGGGCTCGCCACCAGCCGAGGTCCCCTCCAAGACCGCGACGCAGCAGTTCGTGGTGCCGAGATCGATTCCGATGATTCTCCCCATGGCCGGGGACGCAGCTTAGCGCGGGCGGCCCCGAGAAACCCAAGAGATTCCGTTCCCACGAGGGCGGCGAGCTCGACGGGCGGAAAATTGTCAGGAGCCGCCGTCGTCCACCGCTTCGGGTGCCGAGGTGGCGGCCGGAGCCTTGGCCACCACCACCATCGCGGGGCGGACCAGCCGGTCACCCCAGCGGTAGCCAGCCTGCACTTCCGCGATGACCGCACCCGGGGGCACGTCCGCGGACTCGACCTGCTGGATGGCCTCCTGGACAGACGGGTCGAAGGGAAGCCCGATCGACTCCACTCGCTGCACGTCGATGCGACCGAGGGTGTCGTGAAACATCTTGAGCACCATCCTCACCCCCTCTGCCACCGCGTGCACGTCCGTCGCCTTCTGGGCGTGCTGCTCGGCCCGCTCCAAGTTGTCGAACAAAGGCAACAGCTCCCGCAAGAGCTCCTCGCGCGCGCGGTGCTCCGCGTCTTGGATTTCCTTGCGGGTCCGCTTGCGGAAGTTGTCGAAATCCGCCGCCGTGCGCAGCAAGGATTCACGCACCTTCGCCAGCTCGGCGCGCGCCGCTTCGAGCGGATCCGGGGCTGACTCGGGCTCATCCGCCGGCTCCCCGGGCGGTGAAGAGGCGGGGGCTGCGGGCGGAGGTGCCTCGGAAGCACTGTTCTCTGATTCGTCCGACACGGAGGTAGTAGTACTACTTCGTTCGCGATTTTGCACGCTCGTCCGTCGCGCTTGGAGCCCGATTACAAGGCGCCTGGCGAATGGCGAGCAGCGAACCGCCCGAGGACCGTCCGTCCTCGTCGGCAGGTGGGTTGGGAGCGAACCAGGTGTCGACACCGTCGGGTACGACCCAGAAGCGCTCACTGCCGGTGAGCGGCTCGAGGCGCGGCGCCTCGCTGTCGACCCGACCGTAGAGGGTCTCTTCGAGCCAGAAGCAGGTCCCGTCGCTCCCGGGCGCGAACAAGTGCATTGCACCCGCGACGACGGTGACGCGCACCTCGCTCAGGACTTGCCCACGCTCGTCGCTCACCACGGTGATGGTGCGCTCTCCCGCAGGTACCCGCAGCACGGCGCCAGCCGCTGGACTCTCGGCGCTGCTCGGCATCACGGTACCCAGCGTACGGCCCTCGAGCCTGAGCGCGATTCGTTCAGCGCTCAGGTTGACTACTCGGACGCGAGGATTGTGGAGCCCGTACCCAAGTGGCGCGAGCGCGACGGCCAGCAGCGGCGCGCAGAAGAGCCAGACCGCGAGCCGCGGCTCGCGCACGCGCGCTGGGTGACACTCCACGGAGTTGGCGCGGGCGAGCGCGGTCGCGAACGTCGCGTTGGTGCAGCCAAGGGTGCCATCGAACTGCCAGAAGGCCGCGCGCCCGGAGGCGGTGTGCCCGGGGCGCCGACGAGGAGACAGGAACGCACGCATGGCGACGGGCACGGACGCCGCGCCGACCGCGATCGTCACGTGCCAGCCGAGCGGCAAGGCGTCGCTCCACAACGGCAAAGCCAACGAAAATGCGACGCCCAGCAGCACGCTCGACAGCGCCGTGGCCAGGTTGCGGGTGAACCCCGACGCCGCGTGCAGCAAACAAGCATCGCAGTACGGGATGAACACGTCCGACGCGCCGCGGCGCTCGAGGACCCCTCGCACCCCGTCCGCCGCGCAGCACGCGCAGATCTGGGGTACCACCGCCCGGTCCCCCGGCAGGGCCACGGCTCGCCCCAATTCGGCCGCGCCGACCCCGCCAGTGCTGCTAGAATCTGCCATGCCGGATGCTCCCGGCTTCGAGACGAGTTCGCCCTCGGACACTTGGCCTGACCTACCTGAAGAGACGATGCTGGCAACGCCTGCCACCGGCCTGATCATCGCCGGCAAGTACAAGCTCCTCGAGTGTATCGGGTCCGGGGGGATGAGCGAGGTGTATCGCGCGGAGAATCTCGTCCTGCGCAGTGAAGTCGCGCTGAAGCTGCTCCACCCGGGGCACGTCGGCGACAGGAGCCTGACTGCCCGCTTCTTTCAGGAGGCGCAGTCCATCGCCCGCATCCGCCACCCAGGGATCGTGTCCATCCTCGACGCAGGCGACGGGGAAACCGGACCCTACTTGGTCATGGAGTATCTGAAGGGAGAGAGCGCCGCAGCAGCGCTCTCCCGCGAGCGACGCTTCGCGGCCGCGCTGGCCATCGCCACGTTGACACCGGTGCTCGACGCGCTGCACGCGGCGCACGCGACGGGCGTGGTCCATCGGGATCTCAAGCCCGAGAACGTCTTCTTCCACGTCGACTCGGCTGGCACCGTCTGCGTGAAGCTGCTCGACTTCGGCATCGCCAAGCTGCTCGCCCCCACCGGGCCGACACCGCGGACGAGCACCGGCGTCGTGTTCGGAACGCCGGACTATCTCTCGCCGGAGCAAGCTGCGGGCGAGCCGAACATAGACGCCCGCAGTGATCTGTTCTCGGTGGGTGTGATGCTGTACGAACTGCTCACGGGGGTCCGTCCGTTTCACGCACCAACAACCGTTGCCACGGCGTATCGCATCGCTCACGCGCGCACCCCGAGGCTGAGCGACAACGGAGGCCCCAGCGACCCCACCCTCGAGGCCGTCCTGCAGCGCGCCCTCGCCAAGCGTCCCGAGGAGCGTCACGGATCCGCCGCAGAGCTCGCCGCGGAGCTCGCCGCGGTGGTCCCGCCCGCACAACAAGCAGCCGCGCTCAGCGCCCTGATCCGCTCGGCAAGGCCCGAGTGGTCGAGCGGCATCCGCCCTCGCGCGCCGCACGTCCCGGAGCGGACCCTGCGCTCATCGGCGACGGACGAGGTGCGCGAGCGCCGCAGGGTGAGCTCCTCCGCCACGCCCATGCCATCTCGGCCCTCGGGCACCACTCGTCGCTCGCGCTACGAGCCCGAGTCTCCCACCGGCGACGCTGACTCCGGGCGAGACACTCGACCTCGCGCCGCCGCTGGCGCCTCCGGCCGTTTCGTACGCGGGGTCGTGCTGCGTGCCATCGACGAGTATGTGAAGTTGAACTTCATCGCGTCGGAGCGCGACCGCATCTTGGACGAAGTCGGCCGGCAGCGCTGCCCTGACCTCGAGCTCGGAACGGTGCAGGCGATCGTGCAGTACGACCTGCAGATCCTGCAGAAGTACGTCGCCTTCGTGACTCGGGAGTTGGGCCGCGGCCAGCCGAGCTGGGCGCGCACCGCGGGAGAACGGTCCGTGGCAAGTGAGCTTGCGCCCGTCCTCAGGCACGCGGCCAGCAGTCCGGACCAGACGACTTCATTGCGTCGCGCCGTCCCGCTGCTCGCGCGGCTGTTCGAGTTCGCCAGCTGGCAGCTCGAGTTCGAGCCCAACGGAATTACGCTGGAGATCAGCGGCGTCGAGGGTGTCGCTCACGAGCTGCGTCTCTGGATCGTGGGCACCCTCGAGGGCATCCTGCGCGCTCAGAACGCGGACGGCGGCGTCGAGATCCTCCGAGGCGAAGCGGCCTTCGCGCCCCAGCTGGTGGTCGGGATCGCGCGCCGGGACTGAGCTCATGATGGAACTCGACGCGCTCAACGCCGCACAGGCCGAGGCGGCCATCCACTCGGATGGCCCCTTGCTCGTGTTCGCCGGGGCTGGCAGCGGCAAGACGCGGGTCATCACGTATCGGATCGCCAACCTGCTGGCCACGCTGCGGGTCCCGCCCTATCGCATCTTGGCCGTGACCTTCACGAACAAGGCCGCGCGCGAGCTCCAGTCTAGGCTCACGGCGTTGGCGGGTCCGGACGTGACGCGGGATCTGTGGACCGGGACCTTCCACTCGGTGTGCGCCCGCTTGCTACGCCGCTACCACGCTGCGGCCGGCCTGGACCCGCGGTTCTCGATCTACGACGACTCGGACCAGAAGGCCGTCATGAAGCGCGTGCTCGACGACCTGGGCCTGGACGAGCGCGCCATGCCACCCCGCTACGCGCTCGGTCGCATTCACGCCGAGAAACGCGAAGGACGCGGCCCCGACGACTTCGATCCGTCACTGGGGTTCGACAGCGCGCTGCGCGACGTGTTTCGTGGCTATCAAGAGGCGCTGACCCGCGCCGGCGCCCTCGACTTCGAGGATCTACTGCTGGAGGCCATGCGCCTGGCGGAGAACCCCGACAGCCCCGCTGGCGCCGAGCTCCGACGACGCTTCGACTACGTCCTGGTGGACGAGTTTCAGGACACCAACACCACGCAATACCGCTTGGTCAGCGCGCTGATCGCGCACACCCGCAATCTGTGCGTCGTCGGTGACGACGACCAATCCATCTATCGCTGGCGCGGTGCTGACGTGCGGATCATCCGCGGCTTCCGCCGGGACTTCCCGGACGCGAAGGTGGTCAAGCTGGAGCAGAACTACCGCTCCACGGGCAACATCGTCAGGGCCGCTCTCGCGGTGATCGAGCCCGCGCGGTCGCGAGAGCCCAAGGAGCTGTGGACCGCCGAGCCACCCGGGGATCCCGTGCGCGTGATCGCCGCGGGCAGCGAGCGTGACGAGGCGCAGCACGTCGTCCACACTGTCCGACGAGAGGTTGCCCGCGGGACGAGCCCGCGGGACATGGCGGTATTCTACCGGGTGCACGCCCAATCCCGGGTACTGGAGGAAGCGCTCCGCTCCGCGAACATCGCCTACCAGATCGTGGGCGGGATGAAGTTCTTCGAACGGGCCGAGGTCAAGGATGTCCTCGCCTACCTTCGCCTCATCGACAACCCGAAGAGTGACGCGGACCTGCTTCGGGTCATCAACGTGCCGGCGCGGGGGATCGGAGACAAGACCGTCGCGCACGTACTCGACGTGGCAGCGACGAACACCCTCTCCGCAGCCAACGCGCTGGGGCTCGCGGCCCAGGACGAGCTGCTGGGCACCGGACCCCGGCGCCGGCTCGCGGCCTTCCGCGAGCTGCTCTTGGAGTTGGTAGCGGCTGGACGTGAACTTTCGCCCCACGCGCTGGCCGATCTCGTGCTGGAGCGCAGCGGATACCGCGAGCGGTTGCGCCAGGACAACAGCGCGGAGAGCGACGCACGCCTCGAGAACCTGGCAGAGCTGTTGGGCTCGATCGCGGAGTACGAGGAGCAGGCGGAGCGTCTGGGGGAGTCGCCCACGCTGACCGGATACCTGGAGCGCGTCTCGCTGGTGGCCGCCGTGGATGCGCTCGAGGATACCCCCGCGATCAACCTGATGACGGTGCACAGCGCCAAGGGCCTGGAGTTCTCCGTCGTCTTCCTCACCGGCATGGAGGAGGAGGTCTTTCCGTACAAGGGGCTCGACGGCGCCGAGCCCGAGGAGCTAGACGAGGAGCGGCGCCTGGCGTACGTGGCCGTCACCCGCGCCCGCAAGCGTCTGTACATCAGTCATGCTGGCGCGCGCACGCTGTTCGGCCAGACACGGTACCTCGAGCCGAGTCGCTTCCTGCGCAACCTGCCCCAAGACGTCGTCACGCGGGAGTACGCACACGGCAGCAGCTACGGGTCCCGCGCACCGTCAGTCCCCTCGCCCGCGAAGAGGCCGCCTCCGCGACGAGAGTTCACCCCCGGAGAGCGCATCATCGATCACTCGGTGTTCGACGACGTGGCGTCGGAGAATCACTCTGCACTGCGCCCCGGCAGCCACGTTCTGCATCGTCGCTTCGGACGCGGCACGGTGCTGCAGGTCGAGGCGGGCGCCGCGCCCACCGTACTGGCGAGCTTCCCGGGGATCGGAACGAAGCGCATCCGGGCGGAGTTTCTAGAGCCGGGCTGACCCACGTCAGAGCATCGCCAAGAGCGCCTCGATCTCGGCGCGCGCCTTGCTCTCTTGGCGTTCGACGGCCAGCGCGAGACCGGCCTCGAGCCAGTCGCGAGCCAACGCGAGATCGTCCGTGTCGTAGGCCAGCTGCCCCGCCATCAGGTACATGGGCAGATAGCCGGGGTCGACCTCGCGCAGGGCGCGGAAGGCTGCCTTGGCATCGTCCGGACGCTCAGCGGATTTGTACTCGAGCGCGAGCGCGTAGCGCGCGAAGGAGTCCGCCTTCCCGGACTCCACCAGACCCTCGAGCATGACCAGTCGCTTGCTCATCGCGGGAGCGTAGGTCTGGGGTTGCCACGCGGCAACCGCGGAGCTACGCCCGAGCTGCCCACTGGCACCCGCCGGCCTCCTGCCACCCTGCGCCCGAAGAGGAGAGGTTCATGCGCCTTTACGGCTTCCCAGGTACCCGCACGTTCCGAATCCGCTGGATGCTCGAGGAGCTCGGCGCTCCCTACGAGTACGAGCACGTCGAGGTCACGAAGGGTGCCCACAAGCAGCCCGCGCACCTCGAGCTTCATCCCCACGGCCGCGTCCCGGTGTTCGAGGATGGAGACCTGCGCTTCATCGAGTCCTGCGCGGCCGTGTTGCACCTGGCTGACAAGTACCCCGAGCAGAAGCTCGCACCGGCGGTCGGCTCCCGCGAACGTGGCCTCTACTACCAGTTCATCGTGTATGCCGCGTCGACCTTGGACGACGCCGCCGTACAGACCTACTTCCACAAGGTGCTGCTCCCGGTGGAGCGCCGCAGCAACGACGTCGTCGAGAAGCACGCTCCAACGCTGGCCACGGCGATCTCGCTGCTCGAGCGCGCGCTCCAGGGGAGCAGCTACTTGTGCGGGGACGCTTTCACAGCGGCGGACGTGGCGGTGGGCTACGCTCTGAACCTGGCCGACCAGGCAGGTGCGCTCGACACCGCCGACAACTCGAAGGCATACATGGCTCGGCTGCGCGCCCGCCCCGCCTATGGTCGGGTCTACGGCTAGCCGAGGTTCGCCCTCGTCTACCTCTGGCGAATCTGGAGCCATCCGGGATGCTGCGGCGTCCTTCTGCTGCTCGTGCCCTGAGCGTGCCAGGACTACCCAAGTCGAGTCACGGACGGGCGCTACCCCACCGCGGGCGGCGGCAACGTCCAGCTGGGATCGGCGGGGGGTTCGGACGGATCTCCGGCGTCATCTTCGGCGTCGCCCAAGAAGTCGAGCAACTCGTTGCGCCGCGCGTGCGCATCCGAGCGGCCGAGCTCGATGAGGCGGCGGGCGAATCCGCCATCGAACAGCAGGTAGCTCGCCAGATCGGCGTCGTCCGCGATGCCCACATCCAACAGCTTCAGCAGCCGCTTGGTGACCACCGGCCCGGCCCGCAGCTTGCCCTGACGCAGATGCTCCGCCGCGAGCTGCCCGATGCCCTCGGTGGGGCGCACGACGAGGGTTTGGATGGGACGAAACTGATGTCCGCCTCGCATGGCCGCCGCTTCGTTCAGACGCGGAACGAAATCCGCACCGAAGCCGGCCTGACCGTTCTGCAGGATGTCGTTCAAGAGGTTCACGTAGCCAAGGTCCGTGTCCAGGTGGTCGAGCAAGAGCGCGTTCATGATCTTTCCGAGCAGGAACGTCGCGCTCGGCGCCTCGACCGGCTTGGTGTGAGTGACGCCTCGAACCAGGCGCGAGGTGCCCACCACCAGCACGTGAGTGGCGCCCAGACGGATCGCCGGCGCGATGGGTGTATTCTGCCGTACTCCGCCATCGACGTAGAGCTGGTTGCCCAGCTTCACCGGGGGGAACAGCATCGGAATCGCCGCCGACGCGAGGGCGTGCTGCGGTCCGATGCGATCGGCGCGGATCAACGTGCGCGGCGGCGCGCGCGAGGGTAGCGCAGTGAACGGCCCCGTCTGCATGAAGATCACCGTCCGCCCGGTCGAGACCTCGGTGGTGCTGACGGACAGCGCCTTGAGCTTGCCGCTCTTCATGGTGCGGGTGATCGCCCGCCACGGGATCTCGCGCTGCACCAGCGCGGCCATCGGCGACACATCGAAGATGCCGGCCCCACCGCCGCCACCGAGCAGCACTCGATGCAGGCTCACGGCTTGCCGCCAACCAAAGCCGAGCACCGTATCGAGGGACAGGCCACCCCACACGTCCACCAACCGCCGCATGCCGAGTACCGGGTCCGCGAGGTGCGCCGCGAGGTAAGCGCTGTTGATCGCACCCACGCTCGTGCCACACAACACGTCCACCGGCGGCGAAGCGCCGCGAAGTCGCGTGAGCTCGTCGAACAGATACCAGAGTACGCCCACCTCGTAGGCTCCTCGGGCACCACCACCCGACAGGATGACGGCAAGGGAACGACGAGGCCGAGTCGAACTCACGAGGGAGGAACGCTACCTTTGTCCGGCTCGAACTGCACCCCTTCTCTGGTGAACAGGCGCTCCGAGCTGCCTTCGGCGGGAGGCGCGAGCAGCTCCTCGGGCAACGCAGACACGATGCGACGGACGACGGGGCGCTGCGCGAAACGCCGCCGGAGCTCCGGATCTCGCGTGCTGCGCAGGAGTTCGAGCACGTAGCGCTCGGCGCGCACCTTCATGTCGCCAACCTGGGGCGAGCCCGCGTTCTCCAGCGCCTCGCAGCACAAGGCCCGAGTCTCGAGGCCATACTCCGAGCCCTGCACGGTCTCGATCGCGCCCATCGCCGTGGTCGCCAACAGAATGCCCGTGTGCGACTCGCCGATGTCCACACGGGCGACGGACTCGACGGCCATGGCGTAGAAATGGAACGCGACATAGGCCTGTGCTTCGGCGGCCTGCCGCGCATCGAACGCGTGCATCACCGCCGTGCTCGAGTCCCCGCTCAGGCGCGCCAAGAGCGCGCGCAGGATCTTCTCGTGAACCGAGTCGTAGGCGCTACCTGTCACGGCCGTCAGCGCGCCCGCATCACCGACGAAGGTATCGGCGGCGGCTACGTCACCCATCTCGAGCAAGACCTCGGCGGTGCACAGCAGCGTATCGGCGCGCGCGTCCTGATCGCCATACCGCTCATGGGCCTCGCGTGCCCGCTTCAGATAGGCCACTCCGCGCTCCGTGTCGCCGAGACGCGCATAACACTGGCCAATGTTGGATAGGGTCTTGGCGATCTGAAAGCGCCCACCGATGGCCAAGTCGATGCGGATGGCGTCCAGGGCCAGCGCGATGGCGTCCTCGAACCGATTCAGCACGAACAACGCGAACGCCAGCGAGTTCTTGGCGCGGGCTTCCATGCGGCGCGCGCCCACCTGCCTGAACAGCGCGATGGCCTCGGCGTGTGCGTCTACGGCCTCGTGAACGCGCCCCACGCGACGCAGCAGCGTCCCTCGCGTCCGCAGCACGTCCGCACGCAGGCGCGTGGGCACATCCCCGCTCTGACAGGTAGCCACCGCCCGATCGCACGCCGCCAGCGCGCCTTGCATGTCCCCGAGATCCCTGAGCATCTCGGCCATGAGCACGTCGGCCTGCACTTCGAGCAAAGGGGCCTCGGACGCCCGGGCAACCTGCTCCGCTTGCTGCGCGGAGACGAGCCCGCGGGCGAGGTGCCCCTCGTCCAGTTCGAAGCGGGCCGTACGCAACAGCGCGGTGGCCACCCAGTGGGGCTTGCCGGACAACCGCGCCAGACGGCGCAGCAGCGCCAGGTGCTTCCGGCGGTCGCGCCAGCGCCCTTGCACGCGGAACACGTTCTCGAGGGCCTCGTGCGCATCGAGCCGTCCAAGATGCGCCTCCGGCAGCAGGGCGACGGCGCGCTTGTAGTAGCGCATGGCGAGCTTCGTCTGGTAGCTGTCACGCGCTGCCCTGGCCGCCCGCAGATACAGCTCGCCGGCGGCGACCCGCTCGCCTCCGAGCTTCATGTGCCGCGCTACCAGAGCAGCGGTCAGGCCTTCCGCCAGCGGGGTTTCACGCAGCCGCTCGCCGAGCCCACGATGCATCCGGCTTGCCCGCAGTTTGTCGAGCGCCCGATAGGCGACGTCTCGCGCCAGCGGGTGCCGCACGTCCACGCCGTCCTCCCGGGAGTCGCACAGGCCCCGCGCGCAAAGTCGCGCCACGGCATCCTCCGTCGACGTGTCGCACAGTCGATCGAGCTCGGCGATGGCCAGCGGGCCACCCGCCACGGCGAGCCAGCCCATGATGCGCTGCTCTTCCTCAGGCAGCTCGGAGAGTCGATCCGCGATCAGCTGCTCGAGGGTCGAGGGCAGCTCATCCGAGACCTGCCCGGGCCGCTCGACGCGCACGAGCTCCTGCGTCCCGTCCTCGCCTTCACGCAGCTCGAGCGCCCCACGCTCCAAGAGGGCGTCCACCATCTCGAGCAGGAAGAACGGATTGCCCGCGGCCCGCGGGATCAAGTCCGCGCACACCTGGGCAACACCTGCAGTTGCGCCGATGTGCCCGGAGACGAGCTGCAGCTGATGCTCCGGGCTGAGCCCCATCAGCTCGATGCGGACCATGCCCTCGATGAACGGCGCAACGCGGTCGTCCGGGCGCGTCACCAGCAGAGCCAAGAGCCGGACGCGGTCTCCACGACGTATGAGCTCGGTCACCAGCTCCAGGCTGGGTCTGTCGCACCACTGCAGCCCCTCGATGACCACCAAGACCGGAGACTCGAGCGCAGCCTTGGCCAGGAAGCGGCGAATGCCCGTGGCCACCAGCTTGCGATGCCGCGCCGCGTCCCCCTCGTCGGCCACCTGCGCGGCCTGGCCCACCACGAGCTCGGCGAGCCGCAGGATCATCTCGTCGCTGTTCTCGCCAACGGCGAAGTCACTCATCCACTCCGCGATGCCCTGGCGCACCGAGTCCAGCGGCTCGTCACCCCGAATCCCGGTCAGCTGGCGCACCCACTCGGCCACGTTGGAGAAGGGCAGCTCACTGCGGGCCGGCGAGCTCTCCACTCGCAGAACCCGCACGTCGCTCGGCAGCTCCGCCAGGAATGTGCCCACGAGCGCAGACTTGCCGATACCCATCTCGCCGTACACGACTCGGGCGGTGACCGCGCCCGGACCACCCTCGTTCGGGGTCATGGCGTGGTGGAACGCGGCCTGAAGATCGCCGAGCTCCGCGTCGCGACCGATCAACTCGTGGCTGGCGGAGTGGGCCTCTCGTTGGCGCTCGTCCCGCGTGAACGGTCGTACCAGCGAGTAGATGCGCATGTTCCCCGGCATGCGTCGCCCCGCCGCGTCGTCGATGGCGATCGTGGGAGCGTCCTCCCAGACGAAGTCGCGTCGCACGAGACGATAGAGCCCGCCGGCAACCCAAGTCCTTCCCGCCGGCGCGCGCTCCCCGAGCAGGTTCGCCAAGTAGTCTGCCGGCGCCTGCAGCGCGTGGTCGATGAGATGCCCCGCTTTGTCTCGACGACCGGTCGCGATCGCGCGCACGATGCCCACGCTCGCCTGCAGTTTCACCTGCAGGTGATCGCACGCTCCCGCGATCGACTCGTGTACGTCGACGGCGAGCCACGCCGCGTCAGCGGATGCACGCGCCGGGTTGTCCATCAAGCCGACGACAGCCCGCGCGACGGTGTGGGGCAGCGCTGAGCCGTCGACCTGGGCTGGCTGCTGGGTCACCCAGGTCAGGCGCGCCCCTCGCTTGTACGCGATCTGATCGAGCATGCCGCGGAGCTGCGCGTCCTCCCGCTCGGCAACGGCTCGACCGGCTTGCTCGGCGAGCTCTTCCAGTCCCTGGAGACGAATCGTGACCACGGCGACGTGGCGGACCTCGCGGCCCGCGTGCTCGCGCAAACGGTGGTCGAGCGGGCGGCCTGGTCCGGTCGGCTCGTCGCTCGCTCGTGGCGGTTCGACGGCGTCGTCGGCAGCCACGGAGAGCTGACTGTCTTGTCCGTCCCCATACTGGCTCTCGGCGGCGCTGCCGCCCAGATCGTCGATACCCGGCGAGGTGTGCTCGCGACTGACTAGCTGCCCTATCACGGTCTCGAGCGTGTGGGAGTCGACGAACTGCTGCTTGGTGAACAGCGCGCGAGAGACGGCGCCCGCGAGGTCCCGCCCGGTCTGGAAGCGCTCTTGCGGCGTCTTGGCCAGCGCCTTCATCACGATGGCCTCGAGCTCCGCCGGCACTTCGCGGGCGAAGGTGCTCGGCGGCTCGACGTTCCCGCTACGAACGGCGTCCAACAGCTCCTGTCCATCAGCGGCGCCGTGGAGCGGCCGGCCCGTGAGTAGCTCGTGGAAGACGACCCCCAGAGAGTACAGATCGGAGCGACGGTCGACCTTCTCCGCACGCGCCTGCTCGGGCGACATGTACGCCGTCTTGCCCTTGAGCACGCCAGGCTCCTCACGAAACAGGTTCGCTGACGCGATCCCGAAGTCCGCGATCTTCACGGCACCTTCGAAGGACAACAGGATGTTCTGCGGGCTGACGTCGCGGTGCACGATGTCGATGGGCGCCCCGCGCTCGTCACGACGCTCATGCGCGTAGTGGAGCCCCTTGGCGACCTCCGCGATGAGGTGGGCCGCCACCCAGGGCGGCACCCGCGTACGAGCCTGCGCCGAAGCGCGCATGATCTTGCGCAGGTCCGGCCCCTCCACATACTCCATGCTGAGCAACTGCCCCTCGTCCCCGTAGTCCTGGAAGTCGTAGACTTGGACGATGTTGGGGTGGTTGAGCCGAGTCGCGAGCTGTGCTTCCTCGGCGAACATCGCGCGGAAGCGTCGTGACGAGACGTAGGCCGGCAGCACGCGCTTGAGCACGAGCAGCTTGTGGGTGCCTTCCGCCCCGCGCTTCTTGGCCAGGAACACTTCCGCCATACCGCCGGCGCCGAGGCGGCGGATGATCTCGAAGTCGGCAAGCCGCTCGGGCACCGGTCGCGAAAGCTCGTCGGACATCGACCAGGGCGAATCCTACCGTCTTTGGAGCAAAAGACCCTCGGCCTGTGGCCACCCCTGGGATCTTTTTGGAGAATTCCGGTCGGCCCTGGGCCACCCCGGTCGTGCGAGGCCCACCCGACCCGAGTAGACTCGAGCCGATGCGTTTCGTCCTGGGCTTCGTTTTCGTCCTCGGAGTCGCCGTGCCCGCTACGGCCTGCGGCCCTTCCACTCACGGTCGGCCAGCCACCACGGCTGAGCACCGCGACGGTCCGGTCAAGCCCGATCCCGTGGGCGACGCGGATTTCGGAGAGGCCACCTACAACATCTTGCTCTCCGGAGAGACCGACGAGAAGCGCCTGAATCTGCTGGCGGGGGTGGTGCGGCATCAACTCGAGCGCTCCAAGCGCCGCTTCGCCAACAATCGCGGCGCCGGGCTGTCCGCGCTGGTCGGCGCGGTCTATCTGGTGCGCGCCGGGGAGCTGCGAACGAAGATGTTCGAGGGCGCCGCCGTCCCACTCCAAGAGGGCGCCAGCGAGGTCGCCCGCGTCGGTGACGAAGGACGCGCACTGGCGTTCTACACGCTCTTGCGCTCCGTCTTGCCTGCCGGCAAGGACCGCGACGACGTCGACGCTCACCTGGCGGCGCTGTCACGGTTCTCGGGCCCGTCCCCGAGCGCAGGCCCCATGCGTAACGTGGGCGACAAACAGCGTCGCGCCGCGAACCGCTCCCTGATCGAGCCCTCTTCAGAGACGCTCACCCAAGCCAAGCGTGCAACCCTCGACTGGATATCGCGCGGGCTCGATTTCAGCGCAGCCGAGACGCCCATACGGAGCAACGCAGAACGCGAAGAGGCGGTGGAAGCCTACCGCGCGGTCCGGGCCGGGGGCGCGACACTGGTCGCGCTCTACCTGCGACACGGAGACGCTCGCGGCGCGCTCGAGGCGCTGCGCGAAGGCGACTTGCTGCGCATCATCCCCCCGGGTCTGACGGAACGGCTCGAGCGGGCGGCGAATGACGACGATCCGTCGGCTTGGGGTGATTTGTACCAGTTGTTCGAGGTCACGGGACAGTCGGACCGGCCCGAAGCCAACATGGATCAGCAAGTGGGGAGCGCTGCCGCGTGGGGCGTCTCGCTGGAGCTGTTTCGCAGCGAGCCACGGTCCATGCGAGGTGCGGCGCCGCTCGCCGCGCAGCTGGTCGACATGGGCATGGCTGAGGTGGCGCCTTTGGTTCTGGTGCCAGCGCTGGGCGACCGTCCGTCGGCGCAAGAGCTAGCCTGGTCGCTCAACTTGGTGCTGCGCGCCATCGTCAGCGAGGACGAACTGGGGGACTTGGCCGCGGCGCGGCGCACCTTCACCGCCTCCAAGCGCCTGATCGAGGTGGCACAGTCGCCTGCATTTGCCGGCAAGCTGCGCCCCGGAGCGGGGCGGCTGTACTACGTGATGGGCGCGCTGGAGACGCGGGCGGGAGAACTCGCGCGTGCCCTGCCCCACGTGCAGTCGGCGGTGCGCGCGGAGCCGACGCTCGAGGCGTACGGCATGCTCGCGGCCATCGAGCGCCAGCGCGGCAACGCGGAGCGCGCTCTCTCCACCTTGGACGAGATGGCCGCCCTCGCCAAGAAGTCCGGAGAACCGATCTCCGAGGCTGAAGCTGCTGTCACCAAGTTCGAGATCTACCGAGACCGGGGCGACGCTACGCGAGCTCAGGCCGAGCTGACTCTGGCTCTCCGCGGCGCGCTCGATGCCCGGGAGACCTCACGCAGTGCTCCGAATCAAGCGCGCGCAGAGCGCCTGCTCGCTCGGACGTTGGAGCACTTCGGCGCCCTGCAGGCGGCCCGGCGCGCCACCGAGCGCGCGTACGAAGCATCCCGGACGGATCTGCGCCAGCTCACCGCCACCATCATCGACGCCTCGCGCCGGGCACTCCTGTTCGGGGACCTCGCCTTGGCTCGCGCCGCAGTTCGTCAGGCCGTCGAAGCCGGCCTGGCGGCGGACGACCTGGTCTACGTCGCGCTATGGCTTCGCCTCGTCGAGCTCGAGCGGAAGGTGGCCAGCGACGGCACCGTCGAAGAGGCACTCGCGTCCATCGACGACGAGTCGGGCTGGGCGTCCCGACTGGCCGCCTGGGGTCGGGGTAAGCTGACGGACGAGCAACTGGTGCGGGCCGCCAAGACCCGGGTGCAGAAGACCGAAGGCGAGTTCTACCTGGCGATGCAGAAACGCAACCAGCCGGCGGGCAGCGCGGCCCTGGAGAAAATCGCCAAGAGCGAGGCCATCGAACTGGTCGAGGTGGCGATCGCCCGGGACTTGCTGGCCAAGGGGCGCACCTTGGACCTGACCCTACCGGCGAACGTCAAGGTCCCTTGAGCGCGGAGCTCTGCGGAGCTTCGTAGCGCTGCCAGCGGCGAGTCTGCCGGTCCGGCGACGGGAGGTCTCGAGACCTGCTCTCAGTCCTCCGACTCGCCACCCTCGACCGGACGACCCAAGAGCTTCTCCGCCAGCACATCGCCGAGCTCGGCGACGAGCAGCGTCTCGACGGAGCGAACCGTATCGCGGCGCTCCTGATCCGAGTCGAACTGGAACTCGATGCCCATCCCCGGTGGCTCTTCACTAGTGGCGCTCGACACGGGGGTGGTCCACATCACCTTGCCCCGCAGCCGCAGCGGCTCCTCGAGCCGAGGGATGGTGAGCGCGAAGACGAACTCGGTACCGAGCGGCAGGGGGCGCTCGGTGGCGATGAAGGTTCCGCCCCGTGAGATGTTCTTGGTGTAGTCAGCGAAGAACGTGTTGAGGCGCTTGTACTCGACCTTCAACTCGATGGGGGCACGCAGCGATTGGCGCCGGTCCTCCTCGGCGTCGGACTCGACCATGAAGTGAGGGTAGTCGCTCTGGCCAGGAAGCGCCAAGTGTGCGGCGATTACCGGCCGCGAGCGCCCCGACGCGTGGGGGTGCTGGTCGGGCGGGCCTGAGGCATGCGAGGCCCGCCGCGCGCGGGAGGCCGTGCTATGTCGCGGGCGTGCGCGATCCCTACGAGGTGTTGGGAGTCCCCCGGGACGCCTCCGAGGCCGATATCCGCGCGGCTTTTCGCAAGGTCGCCGCACTTCACCATCCCGACAAGAACCCGGACGACCCCCGCGCGCATGCCCGGTTCACCGAGGCCAACGCCGCCCACCAGATCCTCTCGGACCCGCAGAAGCGGGCCGCCTGGGACCGCTTCGGGGCCGCCGCGTTTCAGCCGGGTGGGGCGGCAGCGGGAGGCCAGGTCTTCGTGCAGGTGGGCCTCGACGGCCTGTTCGGCGATCTGCTCGGCGCGCTCGGCATCCGCACGGGAGAACGGGGTGACATCCGCGAGCGCGTGACCGTCAGCTTCGAGCAGGCCGCCAGCGGTACACGCAAGACCCTGCACTACGACTGCCGCGAGCTCTGCAGCGACTGCGACGGCAGCGGCGGCGCGAGAGGGGCCGAGGTCAGCACCTGCAGCGCCTGCAGCGGACGGGGTCGCGTCCGATTCCAACAGGGGCTGCTGCCGTTCGCGGTGGAACGCCCGTGCTCTCGCTGCAGTGGACGCGGGCGCGTGGCGGCTTCGACCTGCGCCGGGTGCCGTGGCGCAGGCCTGCGCAAAGTGAGACGCTCCGCCGAGGTGGAGATCCCGGCGGGAATCGAGAGCGGCGCGAGCCGCATCGTCGAGGGCGCCGGCCACCGCGTGCGCCCGGATCGCGCCCCGGGCAACCTCGAGATCCTGATCGAGGTCGAGTCGCACCCGTTCTTCACGCGCGTGGGCGACGACGTGGTCTGCAAGGTGCCGCTGACGTTCGCGCAAGCGGCGCTCGGATCGGAGATCGAGGTCCCCACCCTCGATGGTCGCGCAACGCTGCGCGTTCCGCCCGCAACCCAACCCGGCCACGTGCTGCGCATGCGGGGTAAGGGCATCGTACATCGTGTGCGCGGCGGCCGAGGGGATCAGCTGGTGGAAGTGGGGATCGAGGTGCCTACCGAGCTGACCGAACGAGCGCGGGAGCTGATCGAGCAACTGGCGAGCGAGCTCGGCGAGGACGTCCAGCCGCAACAGCGCACGTTCTTGGAGAAGCTGAAAGGCTGGTTCGGGTGACGCTGGCGGTGACGTTCGACTTCGGACAGACCCTGGCCGAGCTCGACACCGAGCTGTTGGCCGCTCGCTGTCGCGAGCAGAACGCGCAGGTGAGCGCGCTGGCGCTGGAGCTGAACGTCGCGCTGGCGTGGGGCGCCTACGGCCGAGCCAAAGCAGAAGGCCTAGTCGGGGAGCGGGCCTGGAGCACGTTCATGTTCACGCTCCTCTCCGCGTCGGGCTGCATGCCCGAGGCACCACAGCAGCGCCGCGACCTGGTCGCGTGGCTGTGGGCCGAGCAACGCCGGGTGAACCTGTGGCGCAGGCCCGTACCCGGCATGTTCGAGCTCGTCCGGAGCCTCGCCGCACGCGGCGTGCTCCTCGCCGTGTTGTCCAACTCGGAGGGCAAGCTCAACGAGCTCGCCAGCGAACTCGGGATCGCCTCGGCGTTCCGCGCCATCGTCGACTCTGGCACCCTCGAGTTCGAGAAGCCGGACCCGAGGATCTTCGACCACACCGCCGGACGGCTCGGCGTCCGCTGCGCGGACTTGATCCACGTCGGCGACTCCTGGGAGGCGGACGTGCGTGGCGCGGTGGCCGTGGGCGCCCGCGCGATCTACTTCTCGGCGACCCCCTGCCCCGAGCCCCTCGAGCATGCTCACTGGGCACCTGATGCGCAAGCAGTTGGCCGCGTCCTCGCAGAGCTCGGCGTCTGAAGGCCCCTCGCTCGCGCGGCTCGCTCCCACGTGCAAAGCGCGGTATGGCACGCCCAATGGACTCGCAACGCATCGGTATGCTCGGCGCCGGGAACATGGCAGGCGCGCTCATTCGTGGTCTCCTCGCGTCACAGACCATCTCCGCCGACCGTATTCGTGCGAGCGATGTGCGCGGTGAGCGGCTGACGGAGCTGACGCGGGAGCACGGCATCGCTGCGGCGGCGAGCAACGTCGAGCTGTGCCAGTGGGCCACGCTGCTCGTCTTGGCGGTCAAGCCTCAGGTCATCGACCGCGTCTTGGACGAAGTGGGCTTCCAACTCGGCCCAGAGACGCTCGTGGTGAGCATCGCCGCCGGGGTGCCGATTCATGCCATCGAAGCGCGCCTGCCCAAGGGCGCGCGTGTGGTTCGTGCGATGCCGAACACGGCGGCCATCGTGCTCGCCGGCGCCACCGGCGTCGCCCCAGGTGCGCACGCCACCCAGGAAGACGTCGCCACCGCTCGCGCGCTGTTCGACGCCGTGGGTCGCACGGTCGTGCTCGACGAGAGCCTGATTGACGCGGTCACTGGCCTCAGCGGCAGTGGCCCGGCGTACATCATGTTGATCATCGAGGCGCTCGCGGACGGCGGAGTGAAGGTGGGTCTGCATCGCGACACGGCGCTCTTGCTCGCCGCGCAGACGGTGTATGGCTCCGCGAAGCTGCAGCTCGAGACGGGTGAGCACCCTGGCCGCCTCAAGGACATGGTGACGAGCCCGGGGGGCACCGCAATCGCGGGCCTCCACACGCTGGAGTCGGGCGGGCTCCGGCGCACGCTGATCGACGCCGTCGACAGCGCGACGCGGCGCGCGCTCGAGCTTGGCGAAGCGATGGCCAAGAAGCTCGAGCGTTGACGACTCGCGGTCAGCGCGAGTCGTCGTGCGCGTAGTCCGTCCACTCGACGACGCCCCACAGCTCGAGCGTGATGGGCTCGCCCAGAGTGCGCTCCAGCAGTTGGTTGGCGTCGCTCGAGCGAGCGCCCGCCGCCCGGCTCACCGTGACATGGAGCACGCCGCCGTCGTGCGGGCGCCGGCTCGAACCACTCGCCTCGACCACCAGTGCCTGCACACGCTCGTCACGAGCCAAGGACACGGCTTGGACGCTCACCCGCGCGCCGAGGACCCAACCCGATGGCACGGAACTCGGCTCGAGCTCCGACGGCGGAACTCCGAACACCAACGTGACGTGGTCGGCGCGCAGCACCGGGTGCTCGGCGAGAGCAGCAACGCGACGACGACTGAGTTCGTCCAGCGCAACCCGCAGGACCGGACGCTTCACGCTGCACGTCCTTCACGGTTGGTGTTCGTAGGCGCCCGTGTCGCAGGGCTCGGAGCGAGGCAACCCGCGCTGGTCCGTGTCGGGGCAGCCGCTGCCGAGTCCGATCGCGGGGCTGCCGGCCCCGAGCGCGAAGGTCTTGGAGAAGCCGCCGTTGTCCGCGAGCGGCAAGAGCGCGGGGTCGGCGAAGGTGATCCCGGAGACGCAGGGCGCGTCTGGCTTGCCCGTGGGCTTGATCTCTGGCCACTGCAGGTTGCCACCCAAGTCCGTCAGCGGAGCATGGCAGCTCGTGGCGCTGAACTCGTTGGCGGTCGTGTTGGCCGCGAACAGGGTGTTCTTCAGCGTGACCGTGGCGGACTGTCCCTTGAAGATCGCCGGACCGTAGTCCGCGTCGTTACCGCTGAACGTACAGTTCGTGAAGTGGGCGGTGGCAGCGCCGTTGAAGAGGCCCGCGCCGTTGCCCGACACTCGGTTGTTCGCGAAGGTGCAGTTGGCGATCTGCGCGACGGACTTCTGCCCGAGGAAGATGGCGCCGGCGTGCTCGCCACCAGAGTTGTCGGAGAACGTGGTGCCCGTAAGCGAGAGCGGAACGGCCTCGTGATACAGCGCACCCGAGCCCTTTCCTCCGTTGTCGAAGCGATTGGCGTGGAACACCGAGTCGTGGATGAACGACTCCGACCCTTCGTAGAAGTACGCGAACATGCCGCTGCCGTGCGTCATGGCGACGTTGTCCTCGAAGAGCGCTCCGCACACGACGAGATCGCCGCCCGGGTTCTCGTAGTTCATCCCATCGATGTACACACCGCCGCCATTGCCGTACTGTCCGGACCCAGTGCTTCGCGCCCGATTGCCGCGAAAGACCGTGTCCACGATGGTCAGAGTGGTGCCGCGATTCAGGATGCCGCCGCCGTTCGAAGCGCCGTTGTCGACGAACTCCGACCCGGACACCACCGCCTCGGTGAGACCACCGGCAAAGATCGCGCCCCCGCCGATCTCGCCGTCGAGGCTGTCGCAGTGGTTGTCCTCGAAGCGCACGTCAATCACGAGCAACGTGCCGAACCAAGGGTGTCGAATGGCAGCCCCGGAGTTGGACGGGGTGTTGGTCTCCGTCGGCTCGCCGGCGGCGACGAAGCCCCCGCTCAACGTCAGCCGCTGAACGACGAAGTTCGTGTGGTTGTCCAGGTCGAAGATGCGCGTCTTCTTGCCGCCGCTGATCGTGATCTCGCCGTTGCCGTCCACGACCACACGCTTGTCCTGGGCCGACGCCACTTCGAGCTGAGCGCCGAGCGTGATGGTGTGCTTGCCGCCGCAGTCGAACCGGATCGAACCGCCGCCAGCGTTCGTGACGGCGTCCACCGCGGACCTGAGCGCAGCCTCGGTGCAGCTCGCCGCGGTGCCGTCACCCACCGTGTGCGCGTCGCTGCCCAGCGCCACGGGCTCGAGACGGCCGGGGCAATCGCTCGGCTTGGGTGTCGTGCCGCCCGAACCCCCGCTGCCGCTGGTTCCCCCGCCGCCAGCTGCGCCGGAGCCGCCTGTCCCGCCAGAGGCACCACCCGGGTCCTCTCCGCCGCCGCAGCCGAGCAGCGCCGAGTGCAACACCACGAGCGCCGCGACCTTGCCCATCGTTCTCGCTCCCGAGCGCCCGCTCATGTTCGGCTCCTGGCTGCGTCGACGAGCCTAGTGCGCGTCGGCTGGGCCGCAGCATAGCACCGCGCGCGGGTCGTGGTCAGTTGCAGTGCTTGCCCAGGCCCGTGAGCACGTCGAGCCCGGCGTTGTTCCACTGCGCGGCGGGGTCGAAGGCATCGTAGCCGTTCGCGTCACCCTGGGTCACCCAGCAGTGACGCTGCAGCGTCTGGTCCGCGCTGCTGATGGTGCTCCCCCAAGCCACCACGGGGTCATGACCGATTTGTCCGAACACGTCTTGCACGACGCCTCCACAGGTCAGCTCGTAGGCGTCGTTGCCGTTGTGGTTCAACGATGACGTCGACGTGTTGCAGATCGCACCTGCGCCGATCTGAGTGTGGCAAATCACGAAGGTCTGCTTTGGTGACAGCCAGGCTCCGGACGTGTTCAACGCGGTGATGGTGAACGGCGTCGTCGTACCATTGGAGTACCGACGCAGCTCGCAGCTCGCGAGCTCCACGACCGCCGTGCCCGCGTTGTAGATCTCGAGCGCCTTGTTGTTGGACGAACCCTCGACGTACTCGCTGAAGAGCAGGCGCACCGTTCCGCCGCTGCCGCTCGTGCCGCCGCTGCCGCTCGTGCCGCCGCTGCCGCTCGTGCCGCCGCTGCCGCTCGTGCCGCCGCTGCCGCTCGTGCCGCCGCTGCCGCTCGTGCCGCCGCTGCCGCCCGTCGCCGCGGAGCCACCACCAGTCCCGCCCGCTTGGCCACCGCTGCCGCCCGCGCCTCCGGCGGGGCTTCCGCCTGTGCCGCCCGCGCTCCCGGCCGCGCCGCCAGCCGCACCCGCACTCCCAGCCGCGCCGGCGGCTCCCGCGCTACCCGCGCCGCCCCCGAATGCACCAAACCCACCGCTGCCAGTCCCGCCGCACAGGCCCGCCGCGGCGTAGCTCTGATGCGCGGCGGTGCATCCGGCCTCAGGCTCCGCGCTCCCGGCGAGGGCCGACACCTGCTCGTGACATGCGGGCGCCTGCGACTCGTCCAGCGTGCTGCAGCACGCGGACAGCTCTCCGCAAGCCGGAGTGAGACCGCTCTGATTGGCGCGCGAGCTACAACCCAGAGGAGACGAGAGCCCAGCCAGGCAGAGCGCCAGCGCCAGTGATGAACGGAGATTTCGGTGACGCATGACGGCGGGCTCCAGGAAAGTAAGGGTGCACGACTGTGCACTTGCCATACCAAGGAAGAAGGGCGCGAATGTCCGCACCGCTCGCGAGCCCGTGTGGCGCGCGCCCCCCATGCCGTCACCCAGCGTGAGGCTCTGGCGCCACGCCTCAGGCCGGTTCCGTCACTCGACCCAGTCGACTTCCATCTCTGGCATGGTGCGGTAACGGTTGTCGACCTCGTCCATCAGCTCCAAGAACCAGCCCTCCATCTTGGGTCCCTTCGAGCGCACGCTATCCGTATAGAAGGTGCCTCGGATGCACTCGGCCTCTTCCGCTCCGGGTCGGCAGCGCCCATCGACGTACACGACGATGGCCTTGGCTAGCCGTAGGCTCGCCGAGTCCCCGCCGAAGTTCATCCAGTTCGAGAGGAATATGATGGCAGCCTTGAGGTCTTCCGGCGTCTGTCCGTAGCCGTGAAGCAGGTAGATGACCGGATAGCGCTTGTCCTTCGCGCCGACGTGACCGTAGCCCGGCGGTAGCGACACGCTGACCGGACCTTTGCGTCCGCGCGAGTCGGTGAAGTCGAAGTCGCACGAGCCGCCGATCGCGCACTCCTCGAGACCTGGGATGGGATCGATGGCGCCGGCTTCGTCGAAGGTCCGCGGGGCGTTCGGCCAGCGCGAGCCGATGTAGTAGAGCGCCGTCTGCAGTCGACGCGCGATCTCGTCGGCGGTGCCGACGTGCTGACCGGACCCGCCCTGGATGTCCTTGTCCGTGGGATCGATCTTGCCGTAGCGCAACATCACGCCACCCGGGACGTCGTCCCAGTGCACCAGACCCGGACGAAAGTCGTTCGGATTGTCCGGGTTGAGCCCAGGAATGTGCTGCACCTCATGGTAGTAGTGGACCACGGGGCCTCGCGCCGCCCAAGCGCCGGCGAGCGCTTGCGCCGCCACCGCGAAGTTGAATAGGTCTCGCGTGCCGCCGTCGGTCCACAGGTCGAGTCGCGCGAGCGCCGCGTCGTCGAACTTCTTCGGGTGGGTCGCCCAGGGCAGCTGCTCGAGCACCGTGCGCGAGTCGCGCTCGAGGAAGGTGCGATAGCCGGGCGCGTAGTCGAACTTCCCGTTCCCTTCGCCGAAGTCGTACGGACTCGACGCGGTGTTCGCGACACCATCCAGCCCATGGTCCAAGAAGGGCTCGCCCTCGTCCCAGCGGAAGTTGCCCTCGGTGCCGCCCGGGTTGTACTGCGGGTGCCAGTCGTCGCCCGCCGGGTCCTCGTTGACTCCGAGCTGATAGCCGGGCTCCGCGGTCGACGGCACCCCGTCACTGCCGAAGTCGTCGAAGGGCTCGTGCCCTTGGCGCAGGATGGGCTCGTCTTCGTCTCGGACGCCGTTGGCGTTGTAGTCCACGGCCAAGGCGAGCTCGAGGGGCTTGTCGTTGCCGGTCGAGCTCCAGGTGTTGGCGTACGGGGACAGGTCCGCCTGCTGCGGCGAGCCGTCGCAGACGGTGATGACGGGGAAGGTGCCCTTGGGGTTGAACTCGTCGTCGAAGTAGTTATCGAGCACTGCGTGGTACTCGCAGCGCTCCTTCGGGCAGTTCTGGCTGAGCTCCTTCTGCTTGGCCACGTCCGGATGTGAGTCGATGGGGTCGACCCAGACTGCGCAGTCGCGATTGTTCCGGTCGCCCACCACCGTCTTGTCGTTCAGATCGATGCCCGCGGGCAGGTTCTCGGCTCCCGGGGTCGGATTGTAGCTGTTGGGGTTGCCGAACATCAGCGCCAGATCCCGGAAGATCTGCACGTACTCCGAGCGTGGGAAGCTGCCGCCGTTGCCGGTCTTGGGGTACTCGTACCACCAGCGGTTGAACGTGGACGCGTGCTCGTAGGGTAAGGTCGCGTCGGGGAGCGGCGCGAAACCCGAAGGCGGAGTGTCTCCGTCGTTGGGCAGGAACCCTGCCATGTGATTGCGCTCGATGTGACCCAGCATCCAAGTCCAGTCCACCGGCCCGCCCAGCGGCGCGATCACGTCGAACTTGTCATGGTGGCGCATGCCGACCATGGCGGTGCCGCCACCGCCCATCGAGATACCGATGATCGCGCGGTGCGTGAGGCGCCGCTTGCGCACGACCGTGCCCGCGTCGCTCTTGACGATGGCTTGGTAGCTGCCGAGCCACGGCGCCATGAACCGGAGCTCCCAGCCCGTGGCGGTCTTCTCGATCCTCGGATTCGCGATCGGCACCGCCCGCGGAGCTTTCGCGCTCGGACCGGTGTACGAGACCGTCACGTGCCGCAGCCGCGCCTTGTCCGGCATGGCCGCGGGGTTGATGGGGAGCGAGAATGGGATCTCTCGCTGCAAGCGCAGCTCCTGCGGGACGAAGCTGACCGCAGGTCCGAGCTTCGTGTATCCGGACGGCACCTGATCCGAGGCGCACTCGAGCGCGACGTCGAAGGGCTGTACGCCCCACAGGTAGCTTCCGCTGTTCGGCTTGGTCCCGCCGGCCTGCAGGCCGATGGACGCGCCAGCCAGGCCGCCGCTCCCGCGGACAGTCTTGCCATCATCCACCTTGCCGGAGCCGCTCCCAGTGCAGGCCGCGATGGTCGAATCCATCACCTCCACGTCGATGACGGCGGTCGCGAACGTCCCGTCACCCTTGGGGAAGCTCGCGGTGATCGTCGTCTCGCCAGCCGTCTTTCCCGTGAGGTCGAGCCTGACGCGCGAGTTCTCCAGGTCGAGCTTCAGCGCGGAGGGCGCCTCGACGACCTCCGCGTCGGCAGACTCGAAGGTGAGCATCTCCGGGACACACACGTCGGGCGCGACCACGAACTCGACCGAGCGGGTCTGACCTGGAGCCAAGGCGATGCGCCGCGGCTGCGCGTGAACCTCCACGAACTGCGGCTCGGGCGGGTACAGACACAGCTCGCCTGGTCCGGGCTTCGGATAGTTGCCGGCGTCGGGCGTCGGTTTCACTCCCTCCTCGCCGTCACCGCAACTTGCCACCGGCAACAGCGCGCCAGGCGCGAGCGCCAACCAGTACCACCAACGACGAGCTCTCAAGGGCGTTCCTCCGGCAGCGAGCCGAGCAGCGCCATCGCGCTCACCTCGCGAGCGACATCGTAGCCTGTTTCTCGTCGCGGCGACGCCTGGTCACTGGCGTCGGCTTCGTCCCGGCTCGGGGAGGCGACAAAATGAAAGTGTCCGCGTGAAGGGGCCGGGGGGGGGACAGCCTCGCTCCACGCGGACAACATCCATCTAGCAGCACGCATGCCAAATGACAAGTCCTCGTAACCAGGACACAAACGACGAGATAGCGGCTTCCCCGGCGCGACCACCGTTCACTGAGCCGTGGTGTCTTTCACTTTTGAAATGTGAGCGCTCGCAAGTGGCCAGAGGTATGCGACTGCACGTTAGTGGAGTCCCTCCAGAGGTCAGGGTGCACAGCGAAATCCGGCCCGGCGACCCGAGCGATCTCGATCGTGAAGAACCATCGTGACGGTGGATTTCCCCGCCCAGGCCCCGGGGCCAGCGGCCGCAAATCGTCCGACCATGGCTGCGTCCGCTTCTGCGGCCAGCGCCTCCGTGCACAGAGAGCCCGGGCCGGCGATCAGCTTCGCGGTCAGGCGGCGCTGTCGAACGGCATCGGCACCCTGCACGAAATCCACATAGGGGTCGACGGGCGGCTCCACGCTCAAGACGTAGCCGCTCGCGCCCGCCTCGCAGGCTGGAGGAAAGGAGGCGAGCCGCTCCGACGACAGCTCGATCGGCGCGCCTGCGTCCCCGCTGACGTGATCGATCGGATAGACGAACCAAGAGGTCGCCACTCCACGTGTTCGTCGCACTTGCACCAAGACGGCGAGCGCATCGGCTCTCGAGGTCCGCACCAACGTGCTCGTCGTCGAGTTGCCCGAGCGCCCGCCTTGACGAAGAGGGTATTGGCGGACTCTCACCAGCGTGCTGCCCACGACGCGGAACAGGTGGAACGCGTTGTACCCCTGTTGGCCACCAACGTACCAAGCGCTGCCCACGCGCGCCACGCCGCCGAGCTGATAGAGCCCATGTCGCGACACATCCGGCACCACCACGGGGGACCGATTCTCTTCGAGCAAGTACAGGTCCAGCGAGCCGCGTGCGTTGATGAGCACCGCGCCCGCTCTGCCCTCCGCATCGAGCGACGCGCTCCAGGAGACTGGCATGTTGGGATCCCGTCCGAAGGACTGAGCCGCCGCGGCCGCGTCCACGAACGGTGGGCGCGACGTGCTGGTCGACCACACGGCGTCGGTCAGGGCCATCTCGTCGAAAGCCCGAAACTGTAGGTTGGCGACGCGGTCCCAGCTCGCGCCACGCGGGCCCCAAACGTAACCTCGCACGCGGGTCGAGGTGTGCTCGAGACCAAAGTCGAAGCCCACGTCCTGCTTGCCGCGGGGCGGCGGCGGCGTGCCGAGAAAACCGTGCCAGTCCGCGGACTCCAGCTCCTCGGGGGGCACGGGGTTGAAGCGCCCGAAGCGCGATGCGGGCCTCGCGGCAGGCGCAGGCGCGCTGAAGCGCGGCGGCGGGTCGACGAACCCGCCCGTCGGTGCGCAGCGCAGCTGCCAGCGACCGCCGGCAGCGCGCGGCAGCGCGGTGGGGGGCGGCGACTCGACGTCCTCCGAGGTGTCGTCGGTGTCCGAGCCGCGATAGCCGACGCGCAACCAACCCCCAAAGGCGCAACCGACCCGCGTGCAGCCTCGCTCCCGATCGTCCCACGAGAGGGCAGGGGCGCGAGCAGTCGCCGGCGACGTGTGTAGCTCCACGTCGCGCCAGGTGAACCCGCCGTCCGTCGTCTCGGCTCCGCGCCCCGCACGACCGAGCACGAGGGCCAGTGGGCCCGAGAGCAACGACTGGCCGATGTCGTTCTCTACTTTGCCCACCGTGACCGCGCCGTCTAGCGCGACGCGAACTCCCACGAAGGGTCCCGCCGCAACCACCCACCCCGCCAGCAACGAGCCCGTCGACTCGCCCTCCTTTGGTGCAGCAGCTCCCTTCTTCCCGTCCCCCTTGGCCTTGGCGTTCGGCAGGCGCTCCACGAAGCCGTCGAGCCACAGCCCCTTCTTGAGCAGCGCGAGGGTGGAGGGCTCGGCCTCGGGCAGCTTCAGCTTCTTGGACGAGGCCGAGCCGTCTGCGCCGACCAACGTCAGCTGCCCGGGAGCACCGAGCCTGGGTGGTACGATCACGGCCACCCGGCCGTCTCCGAGCGCGACTACTCGCTCGACCCCGACGTCACCCTGCATCCGGATCTCACGACGCTTCAGCTGCGCGTCGAGCACGCAGTATCCACCGCGCGTGGGCTCCGCGTCGGTCGCGCAGCCGCCCCGCACGACTAGGCTGCCCGTATCACTGGCAGCCACGAATCGTGGTCGCTCGAACTCGAGCACGCGGCGCAGTTCCAGCTTGGGCCCGAGCGCGTAGACAGTGGTGTGTCCGCGCTCTTCACCGCACACGAAGCCAATACCGCTCCCCAGCGGAACACCTTGGCAGGTCGCGGCTGCGAGGAGCGCGCGTTCACGCACGGCGAGCACCGCCCCGTCGCGGAGTCGCACGCGACCTATCGCGCCCTGGTGGATGACCACCGCGGAGTCGGGTGTGTCCGGAAACCCCCGCAGCACCGCGCCCAGCAGCGGCCGTCGGCCGAGAGGGGAGGGCGGGAGGGGCGCCTCGTCGTCGGCCGCTCCTTCGCGGCCGCGTGCACGCTCCGCCGGAGCGTCGGGCGCCAGGCGTCCGGCTGCGTCGAGCACCAGGCGGCCATCCGCCGTGGCGAGCACCAGGCGCCCGGCGTCGAGGGACACGCCGTAGCTGGGAAAGGACTTCACCCGCGTCCACGACGCTCCCGCATCGAAGGTCGCCAAGATCCCCTGATACGGCACGTCCACCGCAGCGAGCCAGTCGTCGACGACCGCGATGCTGCCGTAGGAGGCAGCCGCGGGCAACGAGCCGAGGTCCGTTGCCTTGCCGGTCTCGGCATCGAGCGCGATGACCTCGCCAGCGCGGCGATCGAAGACGTACAGCCTGTCGAACCCAGGAACGATGGACTCGACGTCCACGTCCACGTTGGCGAAGGGCTCGATCCGACCGGTCCACTCCTTCGCACGCCAGAGGGAGGTCGAGCTTCCAGTCGATGCATGGAACAGGTGACCTCCGCCCAGCCTCTCCGGAAGCTCGCGGGCGCTCACCGCTCGGGATGCCGGGAAGACCTGCTCGCCTCGCTCGATCGCTCCGCTTGGACGCTCGAGCAGCCTCATACCCGAGACGATCAGCCGCCGGGTTCCGTCTGGCTCCAGGTGAACGTGGCTGGCTCGAGCCGCGTCCGGTAGGGCGAACAAGCGGCCCGGCGAGACGAACGCGGGCACCCCGGCGCCAGCCCGGGCCTGTGACTTCGCGACGGGACCCGCGCTCGGAGGCGCGTTTTTCCCGCAGCCGCTCGCGACGGCCAGCAGCGCCCCAATCAGGCACGAGCGACGGCGAGACCTGCGCATCTCGTGGGGCAGCCTAGCGCGAATTCGGGGCAATGGGCACGCTCCGCCCGCTTGTGCGAAACTCCCGCCGAATGCGCAAGATGTATGTCGTGCCCGCCGAGGGCGAGCAGCCAGAAGAGGACCTCACGTCGCGCAGCGACGTTCGCAGGGCGCGCAAGGTTCGTGAGGACGCCACGCTGCAGCTGGCCAAGGACCTCGTGGAGCTGCCCGTCGCGGCGCTCGCGCGCCTCGAGGTGACCGAGAGCGTGGCCGAGGCGCTGGCGATCGCGCGCGGCATCACTAGCCCGCGAGCGCGAGAACGTCAGCTGCGACTCGTGCGCAATTTGCTGCGTGACGGACCGTGGACCGAGCTTCGCGTGCGGCTCGATCACCTGCTCCTACACGGCACCGTGCCGTCAGCGGCAACCGTCGCGGATCGCGGAGTGGTCGAGGTGTGGGTGATTCGCTTGCTCGGCGAGGGCACACCCGCACTCGACGAGCTGGTCACGAGCCACCCGAACGCCGATCGCCAGCACCTGCGTCAGTTGGTGCGTGCGGCGCATGGTGCGACGGGCGGCGGAGACCGCCGCAAGCGCGCGGAGGAGAAGTTGGCGCGGGCGGTGCGCTCGCTGCTGTGAAGACGGAGGCCGGCGGGCGGTGACTTGCGCGTCGCGCGGCCCGCGCCTAGCGTCCCACCCCCAGGCACAACCGCCCGTTCGGGCACGAGTCGTCGGAGACGAACATGAGCAAAGTCGTAGCGGTGGTCGGCGCAACGGGCGCCGTTGGACGAGAGATGTTGAGGACCCTGGAGCGCCGCCGGTTCCCCGTCAGCAAGCTGATCGCGCTGGCCTCGGCGCGGTCCGCCGGGCAGAAGCTGCCGTTCGGCGACGGGGCAGTGGAGGTCCAGGAGCTGGGGCCGAGCTCCTTCGCGTCGGTGGACATCGCGCTGTTCAGCGCGGGAGCCTCCGTGTCGCGCGAATATGCGCCCATCGCGGCGAAGGCCGGCGCCGTCGTGATCGACAACTCGAGTGCGTGGCGCATGGACCCGAGCGTGCCCCTGGTAGTACCGGAGGTGAACCCAGAAGCGGCCCTCACGAGGCCGCTCGGCATCATCGCCAACCCGAACTGCAGCACCATACAGATGGTAGTCGCGCTCAAGCCCTTGCACGATGCGGCACGCATCAAGCACATCGTGGTCTCGACGTACCAGGCGACCAGCGGAAAAGGTCAGGCCGCCGTCGAAGAGCTGCAGGCGCAGCTGGTGAGCATCGGTCGCGGCGAGCAACCCGAGGCTCGCGTCTTTCCCGCCCAGATGGCGATGAACGTGCTGTCCGATTGGAAACCCGGCGAGCTCGGCTACTCCGAGGAGGAGCTGAAGTTGGTCAACGAGACGCGCAAGATCCTGGGCGACCCGGAGATTGTGGTGACCCCGACCTGCGTCCGAGTCCCAGTGGTGACGGGTCACAGCGAGTCCATCCACGTGCAGTTTCATCGTCCCCTGACGGCCGCGGAAGCGTGTGAACTGCTGCGCGCTGCGCCGGGCGTCGTGCTCACGGAGGGGGAGTACGCACCCGGCAAGGAGCCACAGCCCTTGGCCGCGGCCGACACCGACCCCGTCTACGTCGGCCGCGTGCGCGCCGATCTCGGAGTGCCGGGCGCGCTCAATCTGTGGGTCGTCGCGGACAACCTGCGCAAGGGGGCGGCCCTGAACGCGGTGCAGATCGCCGAGGTACTGACATGATTGAGCGCCCGTCCTCCCCGGGCGCTGACGAGATCTTGGGCTTGTACTTCCCGGTGCTCGATCACGGCTTCGTGGCTCTGGTCGACTACATGGGGACTGACGAGTGCATCGAGCGTGCCGCGCGCGTCAGCTACGGATACGGAACCCGCAAGGCCAGTCAGACGCGCGGACTACTCCGCTACTTGCGACGACACCTTCACACCACCCCTAGCGAGATGGTGGAGCTCAAGTTCCACTGCTCCATGCCCATGTTCGTGGCACGGCAGTGGATCCGCCACCGCACCGCGAGCGTCAACGAGTACAGCGGGCGCTATTCGATGATGCCCATGCTGTTCTACACGCCCAGCGAAGAGCAGCTACAGACTCAAAGCCAGCAGAACAACCAAGGCCGGAGCGGTACACCCGCCTCCGCGGCGGTGTATGCAGAGGCCAAGACGCGATGGCAGACCATCCGGGACGCAAGCCGCAGCGCGTACGAGTGGATGACGTCGTCCGACCTGGCCCGTGAGCTGGCCCGCATCGACCTGCCGCTGTCCACCTATACCCAGTGGTACTGGAAGGTGGACCTCCATAACTTGCTGCACTTCCTCAAGCTGCGGGTGGACCCCCACGCGCAGTGGGAGATTCAGCAGTACGGGCGCGTGATGGCCGGCATGCTCGCGCGCGTCGCGCCGCTCTCCTACGAAGCGTGGCTCGACTACGACGTGTGCGGCGCGCGACTGTCGCGCATGGAGCTTCAGGCGCTTCGTCGACTCGTGTCGAGCACGGACAGCGGCCTCGAGGGGCAGCGCGCCAGCCTGGACGCGGAGGCCCTGGCCGAGCTGGGCTTGTCCGGCCGAGAAGCCCGGGAGCTGCAGGCCAAGCTCGCGCCTGCAGCGATGCCGGATTTCGCCCTGGACCTCAGCTCGGCGACGTCCGCCGAGGTCTTTGCGCAGCGCATGGCCCGCGCGGTTCCCTCCGGAGACCCAGCACCCGAGACCTGAGGAGGCTTCGACTCGCGGCCTGCCGCGGGGAAGAAGAAAGCGCCCGCTCCCTCACGCGGTGGCTTGGGAGGTTGGGGATGGGGTGCGCTCAGAAGCGGGCGGCTAGATGGAGTCCGTATGCGGAGCCTGAACCCTCGACACGCGGACGTAGAACAATCTTGGCTCGGGAGTCGTCACCCGCAAGGGCACTCGAGGTCGGAAAGAGGCGAACCGCCATGCCCTCGGCGCCGGGGATCTCGAGATCCCGCGTGATCACCAGCTCGCCGAGCAGTGACTTGTAGCTACAGGACGTGGCAGCCAGACAGCGGCGGGGGGACGCCTTGCGCCTCGCCCGCGACTCGGTCTCGGGCTCCACCTCGGCCAACCCCTCGGCGCTGGGGACCGTGACCAGCTCTGCGGGAACGGCCTCAGGCGCCGCGACCAGCCCCGCCCCGGCAGCCAGACCAGCTGGCTGCAGGACGGCGCGAGCGCGAACCCGGGTCGTCTCGGCTCCGGGCTCGGCCGATGCGGCCATCGGGAACGACAGCACAGCGAGGGCTAGAGTTGAGCGCAGCACAGACACGACCTGCATTGAAGGGTGCCGGACGGAGTCCCCGGGCTCAAGGGCGAACTCGCGGAAATTACTAATGAAGTGGTAGAGGGCCCCACTCGACCCCACCGTGACCTACCCGCCCATACGTCCACCCCGGGGTTACGGGGTATCTGCCCGAACCCGAGCGGTTCCGAGCACTTGGTCGACGAGGAGCGGCGGCAGGCGACCGCTCTGCTGCAGTGCACGCATGTGTAGGATGGGCTCGCCCCCGAGCTCTGCGGCCGTGCGCCCAGCCACGGGCTCGAGGTACTTGCGCGGCTCGAAGGGCGTGAGGCTCCCGGCAGGAGCGGGGAGGCGGTCGAGCAGCGCGAGCAGCGCGTCCAGGCTGTTCATCTTCATGTAGGGGCACGTCGCGCAGCCCCCCGCCGTAGAGCACCCTTCACCGGCAGCGACCCCGGGCACGATGCCCAGCTCGGCGTTGGGGCTCGCCGCGACGGCGTCGCTCGCCACGGGAAACACGATCTGCACGACGATCTCGGGCCCACCGGCGTCCCGCGCGCGCGACAGCGTGGTCCTCACCCGCTCCACGATCGAGGTCACCATTCCCGCCTCGGTCCCGAGCACGAAGCGCAAGGTGGTGCCCTCCCGCTTCGCGACTTGACGCTCCACCCGCGCGGCAATGAAGCCGAGGATGTCCGACGTGGAGCCCACGACGCCCCGCCCCTGCCGCTGGGCGTCGAGCGCGACCGCGAACATCTCGCCTGGCACCTCGAGGTGCGCGGTCACGAACGCGCCCTGGTATTCGGTGCGGACCCGCTCGGCGACCTCGGCCCCGAACAGGTGGTGCACGACGCATGTGCCTTGCTGAAAGTAGTGAAACCGCGGCAAGAGAGCGCGGATGGACTCGCGCGTGTGGTCCGGATGAAGCTTGGCGATGACCTCGTCCGGCAGGTCCGGCAGAGAGCCGAACAGCGTCTCGAGGTTCTGCCCCATGTAGGTGTCCGGTCCGAACCAGACGTGCGCCTCCGGAACTTGTGCGAACGCCGTAAGCACGGTCTTGATCACGTTGCTCGAGGTGCACGTGATGGTCGGTACGACGGCGTGGGCCGAGGCCTTCGTGATCAAGCTGGTGTTGATGTAGACGACATGCAGCGAGCGGGGCGTCTGGCTAGCGCGACGCAGGTACGCGGCATAGGCCGGAGCCTCCGCCGACTCCGCGAGTGAACAGCCTATCGGCACGGCGGCCACACGATAGACCGGCACGTGGGCGAACCCGCTCGCGTCCAACATGGCTCGCACGTTCTCGCTCATGAAGTCCACGCCGAGTACGATGATTACCTTGGCTCCCGCCTGAGCCATCTCGATGGCGCGGTCCGCCATCATCAGCGAATCGGAGATGTGGATGAAGGGCCAATCGCTGCGAGTGAGCACGCCCTGCAGCTCGGGGTCCATGTAGAAGTGTGCGACGACGCCAGCGTTGCTGGCCCGCAGCGCCACACCGAGCCGACTCACCTCGGCCGGGTCGGGATCGAGGAACGCCTTCTGCGCCTCGGCGAAGCTGCCCTGCGCCTCGAACCGATCAGGGTAGATGGAGAGCGCGGGAAATGGTGCGAGCGACACAGGGGCGTTCATAGGACAGCGCTGGGAGGCCGCAACGGACGGACCCGACCGCGGCTCACTTGATGGTCGGGAGCGGGCCGGGCGGTGGCGGGGACGGAATGGTGTCGCGGAAGTCGTCGCTGTCCGGTGGCAGCTCGTCGGGCAGTTCGATGTGGGGCGGAGGCGCGACCGTGGGCGCCTCCGGGGGCTCCGACTCGGGCCAGGTCTCGATCGCGTCCTCGACTGGCCATTGACCGAGCTCCGCCACCTGACTCACCGGGGGAGGAGCTGGGATGGTGACGCTCGGGAGCTTTGACTCGGGAAGGGGTGACATTTCGTCCGACGGATGGACGGCTCTGACCGCCCTCGACGCGGAGCATAGCTTCAGATGGGAAGGTGGGAAGGGGAAAACGGATCAGTGAACGACAGGGGTCTGTTCGGGGGCCTCGACCACCAGCAGAGGCCATGCGGCCGACGAGCGCTGCCACTCTCCGGTCCCCTCCCGTCGCAGGTCCAGTCGAAGCTCGTAACTGCCAAGCACTGGGGGCGCGGGCAAGCCAAGGGTGCGCGTGCGATATCGCGCGGTTACGGAGCGATGTTTGAAGATGTCGCTATAGGTTTCGAGGCCGCTGTCGGCGCGCAGTGCAAACCGCATCTCGAAGGACGTCCCTAGATCGTCCCCGTCCACCAGAAGATAGGCGTGGATCTCGAGCGGCAGGGTACCTCCGGGCGGGGGTGACGCACCCGCGGGCACGTTGATCTGCTCGACGAGGTTGAAGAGCGACACGTTGTTCGAGTGTTGGTCCAGGGACGCCCCGGAGCACATGGCGAGCAGATAGCAGCGCAGCATCGAGGAGCAGGCTTACACCGGCGCGAACCAGAAGTGGGAGCCCGTCGCGTAGACGGCCACCACATCGAGGCCCCAGAGCAGCAGGAGCACACCCAAGACCCAGGTGAACACCCGCACCGGGCGACCGAGCCGCGGGTGACTGAGCCAGCCGCGGCCGTCGGCAAACGCACGCAGGGACAATCCCACGTGGAGCCCCAAAGCGACGACGCCGAGCGTGTAGCCGAGGGCCCAGGTCGGGATGCCGAAGGACGTCGTGCTCGAGAGCTGCTCGATCAGCCGGAAGAAGACGTCTTGGTCGGCCAAGGAGCCCCCCGCTCGGGCCGCGCGCAGCGTGGCCACGTGTACGACCACGAACACCACCAGCACAAGCGCCGACGCGCGCGCGAGGCGCTTCGGTCCGAACCGCTCGCGCTTCTCCCGCTCGGTCGCGAGCTGCCACAAGCCCAGCGCCGAGTGCGCCGCGAGGGGCAGCCACAGCAGCA
This sequence comes from Polyangiaceae bacterium, assembly GCA_019637295.1. Lineage (GTDB taxonomy): Bacteria > Myxococcota_A > Polyangia > Polyangiales > Polyangiaceae > JACKEA01. The sequence goes on along the minus strand of JAHBVX010000001.1, from coordinate 336,824 downwards.
GGACTTCCAAGCCGACCTCGAACCTCGAGCGGGCCATCATCGACTCGAAGCCCTGTTCGGCGCGGATGGCGAGAGTGAGGTCCAGCAAGTGCAGCAGCACGTAGACCAGGAGCGGCACCACGCCAGTGAACTCCAGGGCCAAGCGCAAGCGGCCTGCCCTGGGCGCATTGTTTGACGACGACTCGCTCGCTCGTGACATGCTTCGCTCGTGCAGCGACCTCGGAGCTTACGCGAGCGCGCCAGCGCAGGCTCCACCCAATGGTGCGGCCCTGTCCTCCGAACCCTGGCCGCCGTCGGCGTGCTCAGCCTCGCGGGCTCGTGCGGGGGCGGCGGCAGGGACCCGAACGCACCCGACCCGACCCTGGCCAGCAGCCGGCAGGCCCAGGAGGCGTTTCGCGCCATCCACGCTCGCTGGCTCGCGCTGCCGGACGAGCGCCGGCACGAGCTCGAGGCTCGATTCGACGAGTTCATCCGGGCGCACCGGAGCGATCCCAAGGCCGACGTCGCGCGGGTGTACCTGGCGTGGCTACTCGCGGAGCGTGGACTCCCCGAGCGCGCCCGCGCGGTGCTCGCAGACGTTCGCCCCGCGGTGGGAGCGGCTCGCGACTTCGGCGCGGTGGTGGAAGCGAAGCTTCTGTTGCGGTCCGGGGAGCCCGAGCTCGCGCTGCGCTTGCTCGAGCCGCTGGCCGGAAAGCTGATCGATCCCGACGAGCGCAGCCTGCACGGGGAAGAGCGCGTGATGGCAGCGCTCGCGGCCCGACGGCACCAGGACGCCATCGCGTTCATGCTGGAGTGGGTCGCCGATGGTCGCGCGGACGTCACCACGGCCATCCGCCAGCGGATCGAGCGCTATCTCACGCAAGTGCCGACCACGCCGCTCGAGGCTGCGATGCGCGAACTCGAGCGAGACGAGAAACGCTTCGGCGCCGACTCGAGTCGGGCGAATCAGCGGGAGTGGTTGCTGAAAGTCGTGCGCGAGCGGCTGGTGCGTATCGCGCTCGAGCGTTCGGACAGTGAACTCGCGCGTCGCTTGCTCGCTTCCGACGCGCGGGACATTCGCCGGGGGGAGCGGGGCAATGCGCTAATGCGGCTGGCCGCCCGCGGCACCGTCGCTCCGCGGGTTCTCGGCCGACAAGTGGGCCTCGTGCTCAGTACCCGAAACACGACGCTGTCGCGCAGGTCGGCCGAGGTGGTCATGGGGGTGACGCGTGCGCTGGGGTTGCCCGGGTCCGCTGCCGAAGAGGGAGCGGTGGGCTTGGTGACGGCCGACGATGCCGCGAACGAGATCACCACCGCGCTCGAACAGCTCGCCGGCGAAGGAGCGACGGTCCTGCTCGCCGGACTCGACGAGAAGGACGCCACCCAGGCGCTGAAGTATGGGGCTCGGGTAGGGATCCCGGTGATCGTGTTGACACGCGTCGACGACGCCGCCCTGGGCAACGCTGGCTTCGAGGTCGCGTCGGACCCGGTGGCGGAGCGGGAGGTCTTGATGAGCGCGCTGGCTGCGCGACAGCTCGAGCCCATCGTCAGCGTAGGACCCGGTGGGGTGCGCTGCGAGTCGGATGCAGCTGCGGGTGGCTCGCGGTTCCCCGTGCTGGAGTGGAAACGACAACGCGTCCACGGTCTCGTGCTGCTCGGGGACGAGGCGTGTGCGCGCGAAGTCGTGCGCGAAGCCCGCAACGCTGGTCTCGACGTGACCGTCGCCCTCGGGCTGGAGGCCGGAGTGCTCTCGAGCGAAGCGCTGCGCGTGCGCGGGGTGATCGCCGCGCACGCGGGGTCCTTGCCGCTCGTGCCTACCGCCTCTCCGCCCGCCAGCCTGCGCGCTCATGTCGCGGCCGCGGGCCGCCCCCCGTCCTGGTACACGGCGCTTGGCCACGATGCAGCGTTGCTGGGCCGAGTGGCAGTGCAGGAGTTGCCATCCCTCGAGACCGACGCGCCCGACGCGGTGGCGGCGCACCATCGCAATGTGCTCGAGCGCCTGAAGCGAGTGGAGGCCCCGCTATGGACCAGCGACGCCAAGGGGTTCTCGGGAGGCAATCGGTTGGGGCGCAAGCTGGGCGTGCTGAACGTCGAGGCAGGCAAGCCGTGAACGCCGGGGTCGTCGAGCTCCCCACGCGCCGCTCCACGATCCGCGTGGCACGCGCGCTCGGACCACTGCTCGAACCAGGTGACCTGCTGGTGCTCAGCGGCGAGCTGGGTGCGGGCAAGACCTTCTTCACGCGCGCGCTGTGTCGAGCCCTCGGCCTGCCCGAGCGGGTGCGGGTGACCAGTCCGACGTTCACGCTGGTTCAGGAGCACGCCACCCGTCCCCGGCTAGTCCACGCTGACGTGTATCGTCTGGAGCGCCCGGACGAGGTGCGCGACCTCGGGCTGGACGCCGCGCGCGACGATGGGGCCGTCGTGGTGGTGGAGTGGGGCGCGCCCTTCGTGGACGTGCTCGGTGGCGACGCGCTAGTTCTGCGTTGGTCGATGCGCCCCCGCCGGCTGGCGCTCTACGGGACCGGCGCTCGCAGCCGCGCGCTGCTCCTCGGCCTGCAAAGCGTCCTCGAACTAGCCCCGGCGCCCGAGGCGCCGTATGACTCCGCGGGTGGCAGCGGCGGAAGCGAGTAAGGTAGAGCCCGAAGGCTTCGTCGCGGCCTTGATCGGCCCGCCGGTGAAGCTGTTCGACGCGCTGGGCCAGATCCTGCTGCTCACCATGCGCACCGTCTGGTGGCTGGTCAGGCCACCCTATCGGCTGAGCCAGTTCATCTCCGCGATGGACTTCGTGGGGGTGCAGTCCATTTTCATCGTGTCGCTGACCGGCGTCTTCAGCGGCATGGTGTTGGCTCTGCAAATGACCCACAGCCTGCGCCAGTTCGGCGCCGAAGGGACCGTAGGCGCCATCGTGGCCATCTCGCTCACCCGTGAGATCGCCCCCGTCTTCAGCGCGCTCATGGTCACCGCCCGGGCCGGTAGCTCGATGGCCGCGGAGATCGGCAACATGCGGGTCACCGAGCAGATTGACGCGCTGGTGACCATGGGCGTCAGCCCCGTGCAGTACCTGCTCGCTCCACGCCTGTTTGCCTCGGTGCTGATGGCGCCACTGCTCTGCGTGCTGTACACCTGCGTGGGAATGACCGGCGCGTGGGTGGTCGCGGTCAACTGGCTCGGTGTGGACCCAGGGACCTTCATCGCGAACACCGAGAAGCTGCTGGTCACGGACGATTTCTGGATGGGGCAGATCAAGGCGTGCACCTTCGGCTTCTTGATCAGCGCCATCTCCTGCAACCAAGGCTTTTACGCCGCCGGCGGCGCGCGCGGCGTGGGGATCGCCACGACGCGCGCCGTCGTGCAGAGTGCGGTCGCGATCCTGATCGCCAACTACTTCATCACGAATTGGCTCACGGACCTGTGAGCTCGCGCGGCGGCTTCGGGTTGTCCCGAGCGGCGTGAGGTGCTTAGTTTGGCCCTCTCGTGCAGAACGCCGACGTCGAAGATACCGCATCGGGCCGGGTCAGCGCCGAACCGGCGGCTGCCCGGGAGGTCTCGGAGCTGCGCCGGCGCGCCCGAGCCCGCCAGCGCCGCGCGCGGCGCATCGGGGCGGCGGTGCTGCTCGCCCTCCCGGCCGTGCTGGCGGTGGCGCAGGACGTCACGCGGCGGGGCGACCGCCTGGCCCAGTTCGAGGGCCTGTATCGAGCAACCTACGCGGCCGCTGTGGTCGAGAGCGTAGTGGTATGGGGCGCCCTGCTCTACGCGGCGAGCCGCCGTCGGGGCGCGCTGCGTTGGGTCGCGGGGGTGTTGTTCGTGCTGGGGGCCACCTTCGCCTTCGGCGGCCAGCAGTACTTCTTCCAGCAGTACAACGCGTACCTGAACGTGGACGTCTCCCTCTTCGCGTCCAACTTCATGGATAGCGTCTTCAACCAGCTGTTCGCGGACATCGGCAACTACCTGTGGGCGAAGCTGCCTCCGTTGCTCGTGGCGGTCGGGCTGGTCGTGGTCGGGCGCCGGGTGATCCGACCCAGGCCCCGCGCGGCACGCATCGCCGGCACGCTGGCGCCGGTGCTGCTCGTGGCCGCGTTCTTCATCCCCACGCAGTATCGGCACGTTCAAGCCTCCACGCCGGACGTGCTGTACCTGCACGCGGTCGGCGGCCTGATTCGTACCCAGCTGGGCCTGACCGACCAATCCAACCAGATGCGACCACGCGCCCGCGAGTCGCTCCCGGTCGCCGCGATGACCCCACAGCTGAGCTCGCCGCGGAACGTCCTGATGGTCATCCTCGAGAGCGTGCGCGCCGACGCGACCTGCATCGAGCCCGACCCGAACTGCCGACGCACGGAGTACACCAACCGACTGCTGCCTCGTCGCTTCCCGCTCACGCAGATGCGCTCGATGGCCTCGTGTACGGCCATTTCGCTGGCGGTGCTGTGGTCCGGAGTGGGGCCGCAGGAGGATCGCGAGACGCTGCACACCTGGCCCTTGCTGTTCGACTACGCGCGCGCCGCAGGCTACGACACCGCCTACTGGACGAGCCAGAACATGATGTTCGGCAACGCTCGCCTGTGGGTGAAGAACCTGGGGGTCAGCCAGTTCGTGAGCGCGACGGAGCTGGAGCCCACGGCGGACCTCGACATGGGCGCCCCGGAGCACCTGCTCGCGGATCACGTGACCGCGCACATCGGCGAGCTGCGCGAGCCGTTCTTCGCCGTAGTTCACCTGTCCAACGTGCACTACCCGTATCACGTGGACCCGAAGCTGCCAGAGCCCTTCCAACCGGCCACCACCAGCAAGGCGCCGGACCAGAACGGATCCTTCTTTCGGCACTACCAGAACGCAGTTCACCAGCAGGACATGCAGGTGGCCCGGATGGTCGAGCACGTTCAGAAGAGCGGGTTCGGCGACCGCACCGTGATCGTGTACACGAGCGACCACGGAGAAGCCTTTCGGGAGCACGGTCAGATGGGACACACCTTCAGCATCTTCGACGAAGAGATACACGTCCCGGGCTTCATCGACGCGCCTGCCGGCATCTTGACGAGTGAGCAAGAGCAGCATCTGGCGTCCAAGCGCGACGCTTACACCTTCCACGTCGACATCGCGCCGACCATCTTGGACCTCATGGGCCTGTGGGACGACCCCGCGGTCTCGCGCTACAAGGAGAAGATGCTCGGCACGAGCTTGCTCCGACCCGAACTCACCACCCGCGCCCTGCCCATGACCAACTGCGCGGGGGTGTGGAGCTGCGCCTTCGAGAACTGGGGGTTCATGCGGCAGAACATGAAGCTCGAGGCGCGGGCCTGGGATCGGGGCTGGAAGTGCTACGACCTCGACGTGGATCCACTGGAACAGACGGATCTCGGCCCCGCCGCCTGCGGGGACTTGCTGGACCACGCCAAGCAGACCTTCGGGCGCCTGCCTGGGCGAAAGCAGAAGTAGCGCTTCAGCTTCCCCAGGAGAACGCGCGCTCGGAGCGAAGCCCGCAGAAGGGGCAGGTGTGCGCGGTGGCGCGATGGGGCACGCTCGACGGTCCGCCGCAGCCCGGGCATGGGAACTCGGCGCCCTGGACATCCACCTTGTTGCCGCAGCGAAAGCAGATCACCTGACGAGCGCCGGTCACCACGTCGAGTCGCTCGCCGCAGCCGCCGCAGCGGCGGAGCTGCAGAGCTGGCGGCGAGACGTCGACGTAGCTGTCGTTGAGCTTGGCGTCGTGCAGCAGGGCGCTCTGAGCCGCCGGTGAGATGAACGGCAGCCAACCCTGAACGAAGGTGGAGATCCCGATCCGCTCCAGCAGCTCGAAGCTCACGTCGTCCGGGTACTTGGCGAGCGCGCCGTGCGCCTCGGCGGCCTGGAGCTGTACCCGATACTGCGCGCGGAAGGCCGTGTACACGTTCCAGAACGCTTGATCGGGGAACTGCGCGTTCATGGGCGCACCGAGCACGGCAAAGCGAAACGGGCCCAAGGCCAGCGCCGGGACTTGCATGGCCTGCGCTTGACGCAGCTCCCTGATACGCTGGTCGAGCCACTGGGTGTGCCGGACGACGTTGGGCTCGATCTCACGCAGGGTCATGATGTCCGTGAAGTAGTCGAGGTACTGCGCGCGATAGCTCGGCTCTACGATGCGCGGCGAGTAGGACGACGGGCAGTAGTAGATGTGTTGCGTGAACAGCTCCCCGTAGAGCGCCTTGCAGCGCGCGACGTCCTGGTACTGCACCGCCGCTCGGATCAACGGGGCCAGTCGGCGGTGCAACGCCTCGTACGCCGGCCCCGGGAGCGCGTTGCCTTTGGCACAGGCCGCCCCGAAGTCCCAGTCCGACAGGGCGCCGCAGTAGTCGCAGTACACGTAGGCGGACGGCGACGGCAGCAGCTTGGGGCCACCGCAGGAGTGACAGCGAACCACGCGAACTCGCACGCGAACAGCATGCCACGACCTGCCTGCTGGGCGTACGACTAGCTCAGAGTGCGTTCACCTGAACTGAGCCCACTTGGGCCGCACGAGAAGCGCGAGGATCAGGGGGCCGGCGAGCCCGACGGTGGCTCGGATCAGTGGGATCCCACGTAGAGATTGATGGGGAACACGACCAGCGCGACCGCGATGAAGCCGTAGACGCCCACGCGCCGCCACTGCCACACCAAAGTGGCCAGCACGATGTTGAGCAGCATCCCAACGCCCAAGAGCGCGAGCAGCCCTCCGCCCAGGCGGGGAAACTGCGCGATGATCGGCCCGGGGTTGAGGAAGTACAGCAGCGCCGTGCCGGCATTGGCCACGATCATCAGCACGAGGAAGGCAGTCAGACAGCCTCCGCGCGGCATCTCGGGTGGTCCGGGCGGATTCGTTTCGTTCACCATCGGACTCCTCCAACGTACCCGCGGCGTGCAGAGAAAGCCAGACGACGGTTCAGCTCGAGAGCTGTCGAAGAACAAGCGAGTTCGTTGGGGCCCACCCCACGCAGGCTAGCCTCGCCGGCATGAACTGGGTCAATGCTTGACAGACCTTCGGCGCACTCGCGCTGCCCTCGGCTCACTCCCAGCCCTGGCACACCTCGACCTCACCGTACTTCAGGATGGCGGGGCCACAGCTCTCGCTCTGATGGCACTCCGCGCTCGAGGCGCAGACTCGCTGGCAGCCCGCGGGCTCACTGCAGGGCAGGTCCAGGGACGTGCAGCGGGCGTACCCGACCAAGCCGACCAGGCTGAGCGTGCACTGATTGCCGAGAGTACAGTCGGTGCTCGAGCGACACGCCACGACGAGAGCGCCTTCGCAGGGGACGGGTTCGGCTCCCGGCTGACACGAGGCCCGCCCGCCGGGACAGTAGACGCAGACCTGCGCGGTCGCGCAATGCTCCTCGCCGCAGCGCAGGCCGGTTGGATTCGGCCCGTGGTCGTCGACGGCGCTCCGGGAACCGCAGCCGCCGGACGCGAGCACCGCGAGGGAGGACACGAGTGCCGCGAAGACCCGCAGCCCGATGCGGGGGTTCAGCATGGCTGGAGCCTGCCTCGGAGCCGGTGCTGGGGCTATCGCCAGGCAGTGCGACGGCCGGACGCCACGGTTCAGCTGCAATTCTGCGCGCCAGCCTGGGCGCAACGGTGAGCGCGGACCTTGCTGTACACCGGGTACGGGTTGCCGTTCACCTCCGTCCACGCGAACTTGTCCCAAGCGCCGTCGCGCAAGATGAAGGGGGTGATGCCGAGGATCTTGGGATGCGTGAGCCACACGTGCTTCAGGGCGTCGACCGTGAAGTCGGCGACCTGATCGCGGCTCCAGTTGTAGCTCTCGTGCTGGATCGTCCAGCCCGTCTCGGTGATCAGCACCGGCAGGTTGGGCTTGCCGATGGAGGTCAGCTCCTTCTCGAAGAAGAGGAGGCCGGGGTTGGCCTCGGCGTAGGGGCAGAAGAACCCCCAACCGTCGCCCTTGGAGGGATACGAGTGCGACGCGAACGCGTCGATCTGGTTGAACACCCCGGGGACGGCGCTGGCCATGTGCTCGAGGAAGGTGGTCGCCAACATGCCGGGGGGGCCGTTCTGAGACGCACAGTCGCAGCTCGTGACGCCACCCGGGGCCAGCGCGCCGTTGAGGACCTTGATCCGCGAGTCGCCGAGGGAGTGCAGCGCATCCGCGACGTCTCGCAGCATGGCGGCGTACTCACCGGCGATCTGCGCTCCAGACAGGGTGCCGCTGTCGCAGGCCCACTCGTAACAGAGGTTCGGCTCGTTGTGCACCTGCACGTACAGCGGCCACTCGGCGCGCTTGGGCAGGCTCGCGATCACGTTCTTGTAGGCCTGCGCGAGCGCCTGATACGACGTCGGCGATTCGCCCATGTTGCGCACGCGACGGTCGCCCCAAGGCGGGGCCATGCGGATCACCGGGATGAGATCGCGCGCGTAGGCGTCGGCGATGGACTGCTTCCAGCTCGGCGCCGCGTCGCTCCGCCCCGGGTGAATGTCCGCGAAGATGACGGTGACGTAGGCGCCCGGGCCGGCGAGCTTGGCGGTGAGGTCGTGATCGGCGGCGTTGCCTTCGCTCACGTAGCCCATGCCATAGCGGTTCACCGGCGGCGGTCCGCTCGAGGAGCCGCCGCTGCCCGACCCGCCGGTGCCCGACCCGCCGGTGCCCGACCCGCCCAGCGAGTGGAGCTGACACGTGGCCACCGGCGTCCCAGCGCCACCGTTCTTGTCCTTCAGGAAGGTGAGCTGCAGCACGCCTGCGCCGTGCCCGCTAACGCTCCAGGTCCAGGTGTACGGTCCCGAGCCCGTCACACCGACCCACGCGCTGACCGGACTGCCCGGGCCCGTCACCTCCAGGTCCACGTACGCGAAGCCGTCCGTGTGCTGGTAGCTGGCGGTGAACGCGGTGCCGGCCTGCGCAGGGCTGGTGGAGAAGCTGAAGCCCGCGTCGCATGGCAGCGCTGGTAGGCCGCCGGCACCACCGCTCGACGCGCCTCCAGACGCCGCCCAACCCCCGTCCGAGAGCGTGGCTCCACCCGTACCGCCCCCAGCACCGCCGCTCGACGGAGCACCCGCGCCCTCGGACGACGAACACCCCGAGACAGACCCGCTCGCGAGCAGGCTCAGCACCAAACCCGTGATGGACCACTCTCTCGTCGACTTTGCCACCGCGTCAGTCTACCTCGGATCGCCGCAGCTCGATGCCGTCGTCGACCGAAAGATCCGAGCCCGGGCTCGATGTCTACCGCGCCGTCGCGGTGATCCTCATGTTTGTCGTGCACGTGCGGCGCATCCAGGGCGTGCGCGGAGACGGTCCGCTTGAAGCGTCACTCGATTTGTTCATGCGCATCGAACCCTTCATCGCCGCGAGCTTCCTGTTCATCGCGGGTTACTCACTGGTGCTCAGTCAGTCGCGGGCGCCCTCCGGGCGGCAGTGGCTCGGGCGCATGGCGCGGCGCGCGCTCGCGCTGTACGGCATCAGCGTCGCACTGTTCGTGCTCCAGTACGGCGTCGACCTACCCGACCTGCTCGCGTCCAGCGGCATCTTGCAGGCGATTGGGGTTTCCGTCATCGCGGTGGCGGCGTGCCTCGTCTCACCCTGGCCGACGCGGCTGCTCGGGCTGTTGCTGCTCGCTGCGCTCGGGCTCGGCGCGGCGCTCGAGCTCGCGCGCGTGAGCGTGTCGGGGCTCAACGGCGGTCCGGGCGGCGCGGTGCCCATCCTGGCGTTCGCAGCGTTTGGTGCGCTGGTCGCGCGCGTAGGCTCGCTCGGACGCGTCACCCTCGCGGTGCTCGTGCCCTTCGCCATCGTCCTCCTCGGCTCCCTGGACTGGACCCAGACGCACGTCTCCCGCTACCGCGACTACGGCGGCGAGGTGGCCATCGTCGCGCTGCTGAAGGGCACCGCTGGCGCGCACACGGTCGCCATGCCGTTCTGGAATCACAGCGTGGCCGGCAGCGTGGGGCTGCTCTTGCCTCTGTGCCTCTCCCTCGCGCTGGCGCTGGGTTCGCCCGCGCGGCTCAGTGGGCACCGCGTACTGGCGCCGCTGCGCTCACTCGGCCGGCACGCGTTGCTCGTGTACGTGCTGCACCTGTGCGTGCTCGGCGTGCTGGACGCGACGGGGGTCGTGCCCAGGAGCGCCCTGGGCAGCTGGCTGTTCGTGCTCGGGCTGACGCTGCTATTGCTGCTCGTGGTACGCGGCCGGGAGAGCCTCGCGCGGCGAGGGGCTGCTCAGAAGAGCCCGAGCGTCGCCCGGTAGACAGCCAGCAAGTAGATCGGCATGTTGTACGCGTGCAGTCCGTAGATGTCGTCGTTCGCCGCGGCGACGACCTGCAGCAGGAAGAGATCCGCGTTGCCGCCGCGAGGGGTGATGAGCCCGGGTCGCGTGCCGTACACGCCGCCGAAGTGGACCTCGGACCGGCGCGACTGCCGGCCCGCGTCGTTGGTACGGGGAAAGCTCATGTAGCGCAGGTAGGGGCCGATCGCGCCGAAGTCGCGATGCCGAAAGAAGAGCGTGCCTTCATACTTCACGATGGTGCCAGCGTCGTGGACCGTCGCGTGGAACCAGTCGAAGGAGTTGTCGTTGCGCTTCTCCTCGCGCACCGTGAGCAGGTTGCTCAGGAACAGCGACTCGAGCGGGACGATGAGCCGCGCTCGCCCCTCGTAGTAGGCGAAGCCTTGGGAGCCGAAGTCGTCGTTCTTCTCGCGCTCGCGTCGCGCGGCGGCCGTTCTATCCTCGCCGATGTCGAAGGTGTGGTCGCGGTACACGTGGCGATACGCCGCGCTCGCGCCGAGCGTGAGCAAGAACACCCGCACGTCCACGTTGGCGCTGCCCTCGGCGTAGGGGTAGCTCACGATGCCCGAGAGCCGGGTGTGGAGCATGCTCATGCCCTGCTCGAGGTCCGCTCGATTCTCGAGAGAGGCTTGTGCGCCGACGGTGTAGGCGTCGAGGTGCGCGAACGTCCCTGCGGAGGGCGCGTTCAAGAAGTAGTCCCTTGGCATCTCGGCCACGGCCGCACCGCTCGCAAGCAGCGTGGCCAGAGCGATCCCCATGGCGCGTCGCATCGTGACGGGAGACTAGTCGGTCGCGGCGGGTTACGGAAGCACAAGCGCGCCCCGCGCGGCGTTCACGGCTGGGATTGGGCGGCGGGATCGACCTCAGCACGGCGCTGGACCACCCGAAACCGCGCCGTGAAGCCCTTGGGCGAAGAGGCGCCGTACCCCCGCCCCACTGGCTCGAGCCGCTCGGCGCTGATGCGCTCCCTCAGCCAGAGTTGCCGAAACAGCGCATCGGCCCGTTGCTGGGTATGGCGGAAGGCTCGGCGAACGCTGTCCGGCTCCCGTCCGGGGTCGTCGCCCGTGAACACCTCGATCTGAACCAGCAAGATCTCCGAGTGGTCTCGCATCACCTCGGCTACCGCAGCCAGGTTGCTTCGCTCTTCAGGCGGCGCGACGCGTCGCATGGGGTGAAAGACGACCGCGCCAGCCACGAGGATCGCTGCGCCATCGCACGAGAGGCGCGCGACCGTGCCCGGGGGAAGCTCGTCGAGGCACGGCGCGCCCGCCTCGAGCGGCGCTTCGAGCGCGCGCTCGGGGTCAGCGTCGCGCGCGACCGACTCGTCCGGAGCCCGCTCGGCGATCCAGCGCACCGCCGCCGTGGACGGGGCGGGCGGCTCCGCCGAGGAGCCCGACACGCACCCGCCTAGGCCCAGCGCGAGCAGGCCGAGGCGACGAGCAGAGAGCGTCTCGCTGTTCACGAGCGTCTGAATAGCCCAAGTCACGGCTTTCGGCTCGTGGGAGATGACTCGCCATCTTCCACGTCCCGCCGAAGGGTCACGGCGAAGTGCGTACGTTCATCGCCATGTCGCGGCCGCTGACTGGCGTCGGATGGCCCAGATCTACGAAGTGGCCGCTGAGCGCCGGCCCAAGAGCCTGCTCTTGGAAGGTATGCTCGTCACCCCGAGCCTGAGCGGCGACGTCGGAGAGAAGACCGACGCGTCTGCGAGCGCTGCCGTCGGCGCGGAGGAGTGACGCCAGGTTCACGTAGCGGCGCCACGCACGGAGCTGGTAGCGTCGATCTCGAGCTCATGGACCTGCTCGCACCGGGCGCGATCTTCGCGTCGGATTACCGCGTGTTGGCGCCCCTCTCGGAGGGGGGCATGGGCTCGGTGTTCGTCGTCGAGCAGCTCAGTACGGGCGCGCGGCGCGCGCTCAAGCTCATGCATCCGGCCCTCGTGTCGTCGCCGAAGCTCCGTGAGCGTTTCGAGCAGGAGGCGCGGGTGGGCGCTCGGATCCCGAGCGACCACGTCGTCGCGGTGCTGTCCGCGGGCATCGACGACGCGAGCGGGATGCCGTGGCTCGTGATGGAGCTGCTCGAGGGCGAGGATCTGGCGGCCGCCGCCGCGCGTCGGGGTGCTTTCTCGCCACCGGAGGTCGTCGAGTTGTTCGAACAACTCGGTCACGGTCTCGGCGCCGCGCACGCACTTGGGATCGTGCATCGTGACATCAAGCCGGAGAACGTGTTCCTGGCGTCACCGCGCCGGGCCGGCATCAAGTACACCCTCAAGATCCTGGATTTCGGGATCGCGAAGGTGGCAGCGGAGGCCAAGAGCACGCACACCATGTCGCTCGGCACGCCCCTGTGGATGGCGCCGGAGCAAGCCCGCGATTCGGCGCACATCGGGCCGGCGACGGACGTGTGGGCTCTCGGGTTGCTCGCGTTCTGGATGCTCACGGGCGTGCCCTATTGGTTGGCGGCGAGCGCGCCCACACCGGTGCTCGACCACTTGATGCGTGAGCTGCTGCACGAGCCCCTGCCGGCGCCGACGGCGCGCGCCGACGCGCTCGCCCGTCGAGGCGCCATCCCGCTGGCCTTCGATGCTTGGTTCGCCCGTGCGGTCGCGCGGGATCCAGCGGCGCGCTTCTCCGACGCGACCGCCGCGGTGCACGCTCTGGGGGCGGCCCTGGCCCACGCGGCTCCCCCCGCGTTTGCGGCTACGGAGGTGGCGCGGCGGATGTCGCCGCCTTCGCCGACGTTGGCGTCCACGGAGCTGGCCACCGAAGTGGCGGCGGCCTTCGTTCCACCCGGCGCGGCGCGCGCTGATGTGGCGCGGCCGGCGCCGTCGTCTCGCGGCGAGCTCGCTCCCCACCGGCGTCCGGTGTGGCAGTACGCGCTGGCCCTACCCCTTGCGCTCGGGGTGGGCGGCACCGTGATGTGGTTAGTGCTGGGCCTGCACCCATCCGCGTCGCCCGATCCGCCCTCGGCGCTGCCCCTCGAGTTGCGCGACGTGCGCGACGCGCACGCGGGGGCGCCGAGCAATCCCTACGCGTCGCCGTCCGTGGCACCAGAACGCACACCCGCGGCGCTCCAGCAGGCGCTCAGTGCTCAGCTAGGCACCGCGCGAGAGGGTTGCCGCGCGATGGCGCGCTCGGACCGAGTGAGCGTGAAGCTGCGTATCACGATCAACCCCGCGGGGCGGGTGACGGCGGCAACTGCGCAGGCGACACCCGCGGGTCACGACCCGCTCACCCGCTGCCTCGCTGACCGGGCCCGACGCATGCGCTTCCCGGCCGGGACGGCGACGGACACCATGGCGCTCACCGTGAGCTACATCCCGTGAGTCGACCTCGTCGACCTTCAGCCAAGCCCGCCCTACTGGAGCCAGTACGTCACGATCGCTGCGATCGTGAACAGGGGCAGCGGCCAAAGGTGCGGCAGGGCCGTGCGCACCGAGGCTCCCGCGGGTGGCTCGTGGAGTTCGATGGGGACGTCGAGGTAGCGTGCCATCTCGCGCAGTAGCCGGTCGCCCCGGTCCTTCGTCATGGTGAGGAGGCGCTTGCCATCGTGCCACAGCGCGACGTAGTCCGTGAGTCCTTGGGTCTTGCTCATCATCTTGTAGTTCTCGACCTGCAGCCGAGCCATCCCGAGCGCGGCACCCGCGAGCCGGATGCCGAGACGGGCACGCGGCGTGATGGTCTTCGTTGGACGATCGAGCACGAGATCACGCTTCACCGACAGGGGCAGGAAGACCGTCAGGAAGAATCCGGCCACCAGCAAGAGCACCGGCAGGCCCTGCGGACCATTCAGCCAAATCCCCGCGAGGAGCAGGGCCACGAAGGCCAGGGCCACTCGACCCGAGGTCGCTCCGTCGTTACTGACATCCACCACCCACTGGTCGGCGTCGGGCGCGGAAACGCCCGGCGTGACAGGCGTCGGGTCAGGCGCTCGGCGCGCGCGCCTGACCGCCGTGGTGCGCTCCTCGTCCGAGAGTTGCCCCCGCGCGCGCTGCAGCTCTCGCTCGAGCGCAGCGATGCGCGCGTCACGCTCGGCGACCCCGTGCGCGAGCTCCTCGGCCCGCTCCTTCAGTGCTGCCCGGTCGTCCCGAAACGCCATCGTGGGACCGCAGTCTAGCTCAGTGGGCGCGACTCCGGTACGACGGTGGAGGAGCTGCAGGGCGAGCTGGCGAGCAGCTCCGCCCGTCTGGTTCTCGGGCGGCGCGCAGCAGGAGGCCGACCCCGGCGCCAGCGTGCAGCTGTTCATCAGCTTCTGAATGGTCTAAGTCACGGCTCACGGCTCGTGGGAGATGACTCGCCTCCGCTTGGGACTAGGTCGCGCTGGGTGGAGCGTCTGCCGCAGCTCACCGCCCTGCTCCCGGTGATCCCCGCGCTCGTCATCGCGATCTCGTTTCACTATTTCTTCCTGCGTCGGCCCGGCCCCGTCGGCTTCGACGACGGCTACACGGTCGCCATCGGGGAGCGGCTGATCGACGGCCGCTGGTTGCCCTACGTGGACGGCGCGAGCCATCGGGGACCGCTGCTGTATTTCATCGCAGCGCTCGGCCAGTGGACCTTCGGTCGCTTCACTTGGGAGGCGCCCCGCCTGTTGATGCTGCTGTGTAGCCTGGTGACCCTGGGCGGCATGACGGGCTTGGGCATCCTGGCCCGCGCCCCGCTGTTCGGCTCGATCGCCGCGCTCGTGTGGGCCTGGCTGGCGCTGGCCGTTCAGGAGCCGGGCACGGCCTTCGGTCTGAACGGGGAGCCCATCGCCGGTTGTCTGGTCACGTTGGCGCTGGTCGCGCAGACCGCGGGCTTCATGCGCGCGCCTCCGGGCCGCGGACGCCTGCTGTGGCTGGCGCTGGCGGGTGTGCTCTGCTCACTGGCGGGTTTCACCAAGCAGACGGCGCTGCCGCTGTATGCGCCGATCCTGGCCTGGACCTTCGCCGCCGCGCTCACGCAGCCCGGCCTGAGCACACGCGACCGCCTCGCGCCCATCTTGGCGTCCCTCGCCGGATTTCTCGCGCCGGCCCTGGTGATCGTGCTGCGCTACTGGCTGAGCGGGGAGCTCGCCACGTTCTGGTATTGGTTCTTCACGTACAACGCGGAAGTGTACATGCAGCCGGTCGCTGCCACACCGTTGCACGAGGCGATAGCGGAGTACGCGCGCAAGAACCCGTGGCCGGTGGGCGTGGTCGTGGCGCTGGTGACATTCAGCGTGGTGCGGCCGGTGTTCGAGGCCGAGCCGTTCCCGCGCGGGCTGCTGCGCGCCTACGCTACGCACGGGCTCGAGGTCACGCTCGCGCTGTGCACGGCGGCGGCTTTCATCGCGTTCGCGAGCCCCAAGCGCTTCTGGGGCTCGTACCACGTGCTGGTCTATCCCTTCCTGGCGCTGGTCGTCGGAATGCGGGCGCACGCGTTGTTCGCTCAGGCTCGGGGCTCGCCCGTGGCTCGCGCCTGCGGGCACCTCGCGCTGGGCGTGCTGTTTGCTGGTGCCTTGGGCACCATCGCCCATCTGAAGCTCGGCGAGCTGGTGACCCAACGCCGGCAGGGCGGCTGGGCGGCTGGACGACCCGATCCGATGTGCGCCATCGTCGAGAAGTACACGAGCGATGGCGACAGCCTCTTCATCTGGGGCTTCGAATCAGACCTGTACATCTCGTGTCGGCGGCACGTCGGGGCGCGCTACACCTACTCCACGCTGGTCGCGGGCACCGTGCCGCCCGCGTGGGCGGAGCAGAAGCCAGAGCGCGTCGCGCGCGACTCGCGGCGGCTGCTGCTGGAGGACCTACAGGCCTCGTCGCCCAAGCTGATTTTGGATCTACCCGCGCGCATGGGCAACGTGTCCCTGCGTACGGTACCCGAGCTGAAGCAGTGGATCGACGAGCGCTACTGTGCCCCCACGACGGAGCGCCTGCCTCGCCACGGGACGCTGTATCTACGGCGGGATCAGCCAGGCTGCGTCGGAGCCGTGGAGCGAAAATTCGACATACCGTCGGTCCGCATGCGACGCCGCGGCGACTGACGCGGACTTCTCGCGGGCGACTGATGGCTCGACCCCGCGCTCGGTTTGCTCTAGCGTCGTGGCCTCCGGAGGACCTCGAGATGACAGCGACCCAGTTTCGACCGACCCCACGAGCTCTCGCCTGGCTGACGTTACTGGCTTGCCTCGTGGTGAGCAGCTGGGCGTGGGCGGCGGGGCGCGTGCAGTGGACGAACACGACGGTCAAGGAGCAGGCCGGCAGCAGCGGCTCCTGGAAGCTCGACATCAAGATCTTCCTACCCAAGGCGCCGGACGTCGCGCACGTACCCGTCAAGTTCGAGTTCTCTCCCATCGCCTACTACGAGCGAGCCATGATGGACGGGGACAAGCTCGTGGTGCGTCGAGTGCCGCTGGTCGGGCGTCAGGACCTGATCGAGAGCGTGGATCTCGGGTTCATGGACCCGGGTACCGGCAAGATCGAGAACCGCACCCGCTTCACCTTCAAGGTCACGCGCGCGCACGGCTTCGAGGCGGGCGAGTACAAGGTCGTCATCCGCGACACGCGCAACGGCCAACCCGTGGGAGCGCCCACCACGCTCAAGCTCGAGGGCGAGAACGAGATCATCGATCGCCGCGCGATGGTCTTCGCGGACAAGAAGAAGCCCCCGAAGAAGGAGGAGCCCAAGCCCGACGGCGAGGGCGGCGAAGGTGGCGAGGCGAGCGGCGAGCCCGAAACCGAGCCCGAGCCCGAGCCCGAGCCCGAGCCGACGCCGCAGAACGATCCGCCGCAGACGATCGACGAGAAGCCCGGCGGCTGCGGCTGCCGCGCGGCCGGCGAACGGGGCGGCAGCCCGGCGTCGGGCGCGGCGCTGCTGCTGGGCCTCGCGGCACTTTGGCGACGCCGGTTCAGCGCGCGTCGCTAGCGAGGGGAGGCGCGGAGGCGCTCCTGCGCGCGATGCCGCGCAGCAATCTACCGAGCAGATCCGAGCCGGTGATGATGCGTCGGTTGGAGGCCGACCACAGCAGGATCAGATCCTGATCGATCACATCGTCGCCCGGGTGACTCCGTCTAACGGTCAGCTGCCCGAGCACACGGCCGAGGGGCTTGTCCGGATCGTGAGTCACGAGTGGGAAGTGACAGTAGCGGTGCGGGGCGAACTCACGGGACTCGAACAGCGCGTGGCGGATCAGCTCGTGCGCGTTGATGATACCGCGCGGCTCGCCGGCAACGTCGAGCAGCACGACCCACTTCATCCCGGAGGCGGCCACGCGTCGCAAGAACTCGTCGCTGGGATCACGCCGGATCTCTGGAAACACGGGACGCCCATCGCGAAACTCGAGGCTCAGCACGCTGCCTGGGTGGATCGGCTGGCCCTCGTCTCGGACGGGTAGATCGTCCAGCGCGAGGAAATTGATCGCGCCGGTAGCCTCCAACGGGCCAACCTCCCCCTGCTCCGCCGCTGTCGCGTGGTGCTCGAGCACAGCCGAGAGCTCGGCCTCGCGAAACCAGGGGATGGACTCGGGGCCAACCGCCCAGTCGAGCATGCGCCCCACGGGCTTGGCGACGGGATAGAGCAGATAACGCCAGAGCGAGAGCACGGGGCTGAGCAGCGAGGCCACGCGCAGCGCGTTGCGCGCGAAGTAGGCCTGCGGCCAGATCTCCCCCAGGAAGGTGATGGCGATGGTGGACACGAAGAACGCGGCCACCGCCGGCAGCGCCGAGTCGAGCAGCAGAGTCAGTGCCACGTTCACCGCTACGTTGCCCCACAGGATGGTCGCCAGCGTCCAGTTGGCGTCCCGCCGGAAGGCAAGCACGCGTGCGGCGGCGGCGTCACCCGCCTTGGCGTGCGCCTCGAGGCGGAGCCGGCTCACGCTGAACACGGCGAGGTTGAGACCCGAGAGCAGCGCGGACTGCGAGAGGCAGAACACGATGGCCAGCCACTTGAGTGCGTCGTGCATGTGCGACGCCCAGTATGCACCGGCCCTTCACTTCGGGGCGCGCCAGATCTTCCCGGCGCCGGGATCGACGGCGAACACGTCGCTCCAGTACACGTGCGTCGAGTCCACCGCGATACCCTGCACCAAGGTGAAGTACAGCATCTTGTAGCCGAACCCCGCCGAAGAGATGCGGTTGAGCATCGTCGCGGTGCCGTAGTAGATGTAGCCGCCGTCGAGGACGAGTTTGTCGGCGGAGCTCGAGATGACGAGATCCTCGGGCTCGACAGCGCCGGAGGCCGGAATGCGCGAAATCCCTCCGGCGTGGCTGTAGTAGAGATACCCGCCGCCGATCGCGAGATCTTTGGGCGAGCTGACCGACGTCAAGCTCTCCGGCGTGTCGAAGCCCGTCAGCGCCTTGCGATACAGCGCGCCTCCGGACGGATAGTAAGCGTACGTGCCGTCGGACACGACGAGATCCACGCCGGTGCCCGTCGCCACCGGCGCAGGGGAGGAGGTGAGCCCCTTGGGCACTCGCATCACGCTCGTGCCCGTCGCCCAGAGCACGTCGGCGGAGGTGAGCCACAGGCCCTTGGCACCCGCCTGGTTGGTGGCCACGTTCTGCACCGCGCCGCCGCCCACGGGCGCGCGCCGCACGGCTTTGTCGGTCGACGCCGTCCAATACGCGTGGCTGCCGTCCGTGCGGATCTCCCAGGCGCCACCTTGACTCGCGCCGACCAGCGTCGAGTTGCCCCCCGTCTTCGGAGCGCGGCGCACCGCGTTCTCGGTCGGGCTGGTCCAGTACACATGGGATGACGTGAGCGCGACTCGAAAGGGCTTGATCTCCTCGGTGTTGGTCAGATCCGCGGGCTGTCCGCCGCCGCCGGCACCGGTCCCGCCGGAACCACTCGTCGCGCCGGTGCCGCTCGAGGCGCCCGAGCCACTCGCCGCGGAGCCGCCGGCGCCGCTTCCATTACCCGAGCCACCGACCCCGCTACCGGCGCCCACTCCACCCGAGCCCGAGCCCGCTCCCGCTCCACCCGAGCCCGTGCCGTTGGCTGCGCCGCCCCAGCCCGCCTCGCCGCCGTACCCCGCGTCCGCGGCCGAGCCCCCGTATCCGGCGTCGCCTCCCGAACCCTCCCCCCCGAGCCCGCTGCCCGCGCCCTTGCCACCCGCACCGTGGAACTGTGGATTCGGCGGCCCCTCGCCCGGTGAGGATGAGCAGGCGGCGAGGAGGACGGCGGCGCAGGTGGTGGCGAGAGCGGGGTTGAGCTGAGCCATCGAGTCGCAGGATACCACCGGCGGGTCGAGCGCGCTCCGCCCAGGCGCGGGGGACGGCCACCGGGTACCCGTGGACATCCCATTTCGCATCCCGTAATGTATCCTCATTCAGGATGGCGCTGGAGCGAATCAACCTCAACGTGCCGGAAGAGGCCCGTAGGCGGCTGCGGGCAGTGGCCAAGCGGCTGGGGAGGACCGAGACCGAGGTCGCTCGAGAGCTCTTTCTCCGCGGCCTGGGGATGGCCGAGCGCGCCGAGTTCTACGAGCGGGTCTCCTCGGAAATGACGCCCCAAATTCGGCAGCGCATGATCGAGATCGCCGAGGCGCTCGAGCGAATCAATGGCTGAGCGCGGAGACGTCTTGCGCGTCAAGCGGCGTCTGGGATTCGGCAGCGAACGCTCCGGCGAGCGGGTGGTCGTCGTCCAAGCGGACGCGCTGAACTCGGCGCTCCCCACGACGCTGGTCGTTCCGCTCGACACGGATCCCAACGCCGCTCCGCGTTCCCTGGCGGTTCGCGTGACCGCTGCGGAGGCAGGAGCGGAGGAGGACCACGTAGCGATCCCGAGCCAGCTTCAGATCACTCTCCTCGATCGCCTCGCGGCGGGCAGGGTCGGCCGGCTCCGCCCCAGCACGCTGGCGCGCCTCGACGAGAAGCTGAGACTCGTCCTCGATCTCTGAGCGCGGCGGGTCAGCGAGTGCCGGGCGAGGCCGGGCTCAAGTTCCACATCCAGTTGTCGAGCAGCACTAGGGAGTCGAAGACGTGGTCGCTCGTGTCCCAGACGGCGATGCGCACCTCCATGATCTCGCCGGGGACCACGTTGCCTGCGGTGGTCAGCCAGCCGGTGCCGCCGCCCATCAGATCGCTGGCGCCGCAGCCTCCGGTGACGGCGTCGAGCCCCGTGCCCGCGAGGAGCGACGGTCCGGACACACACGTGGACGTGCTCGGCGTACCGCCCGCGCAGCCGGTGGGCCCGGGCTTGCAGACGGCGAACAGGTTGGTGCCGAACGACAGGTTCACGCTGATCGGGTAGCGCTGGAAGTTCGGCGCGATGTACACGGCGAGGTTCTTGTCCTTCGGGTTCGTGGTCGCGCCCGAGTCGAGCAACGCCACGTAGAAGTCGTTGAAGGCCGTGCACACGTACTCCGGGAACTCGGCCGACGAGAAGAACGAGTTGAAGCTGAAGGAGCGAGCATTGGTGGGCACGCGAAGGCGCAGCGTGAGCATCACCGGATCGTTGGCCGTGTTGCCGGTCGGGCCTGGGCAGCCCGGTGAGTTCGGCAGCATGCCGCCGTTGGCCGCCAGCCAATCCGCAGGGAAGCCGCTCTGTCGCTGGTTGTCGCGCCCGGGTTGGAACGCCGTGTACGACGGGTTCGTGTCCGACGGCGCTGCAGCAGCGCCGGTCGAGAAGATCGCGAGGCGCTGACCCTTGAGCGGGAAGATGGAGCTTCCGAACTTCGGGCGCACCGCGTGACCGACCGGGTTCGGCGCGCCGCTGCCGTTGGCCAGCGAGAGCTTGCCGGAGATCAGACCCCACTTGCGATCCTTGATCGGCACCACCTCCTGCGTCACCTGGCACAGGTCCATCGCGCGCGCATAGTCGAGCGGATCGCTCGGGTTGGTGGAGGTGACCTGGTTGTCGCAGGGTGGATCGACCTCGTCGAACAAACCGTCGCAGTCGTCATCGACGGCGTTACCCACGTACTCGATCGCGCCTGGGTTCACGAGCTCGGGGGTGACGCTGCAGGGTCCGGGGACGTCGCAACAGTCGCCATCGGCGACGGTCCAGCCGTCACCATCGCAATCGCCGATGGAGCAGTTGCCACCCGACCCGCCGCTGCCGCCTGCGCCGCCGGTGCCACCGACGCCGCCCGTCCCGCCAACTCCGCCGGTGCCGCCGATGCCACCCGTTCCGCCGACGCCGCCCGTGCCGCCGACGCCGCCCGTGCCGCCGACGCCGCCCGTGCCACCGAAGCCGCCGACGCCGCCCGTGCCACCGAAGCCGCCGACGCCGCCGACGCCGCCCGTGCCACCGAAGCCGCCGACGCCGCCCGTGCCACCGAAGCCGCCGACGCCACCCGTCCCGCCGAAGCCGCCGATGCCACCGAAGCCGCCGGTCCCTCCAAAGCCGCCGATGCCGCCGATGCCGCCGATGCCGCCGATGCCGCCCGTCCCGCCAAAGCCGCCGAAGCCGCCCGTCCCGCCAAAGCCGCCGAAGCCGCCCGTCCCGCCAAAGCCGCCGAAGCCACCGACGCCGCCCGCGCCACCGGTGCCCCCACAGGTGCCGCAGCCGAGCGACTCGACCTCTTGGACGCACAGGCCGTCCCACTCCACGTTGCAGCAGAACGCGTCGACCGCGCACACACAGGCGGCGATGGCGGGGTTCTCGCAGCTCGGGAACGGGTGAGGCGCGCAGCAGCTCGCGGTGCCACCACCGGTGCCGCCGAAGCCGCCTCCACCGAAGCCACCCGAGGCGCCGATGCCGCCGCTCCCGGCACCGCCGAAGCCGCCGATGCCGCCGCCACCTGCCGCTCCGGTGCCGCCCACGCCCCCGAAGCCTCCGGACGCGCCGACGCCGCCCACGGCGCCCGTGGCGCCCACTCCCCCAACGCCGCACTGATCTCCCTCGCAGGGCTCGTAGAAGCCATCGCGTGCACCGCAAGCTGCAAGAAACCCCGAAGCGCAGACGAGTAGGACGCGATTGAACGACTTCACGATGGTCTCCCGGGAGCGTGCCACTTGGCACACTCGTGGCGCCCACAAGCAATGAACGCGCCGCGCCGAGAGCATGACGAGAAGCCGGGGGCGATGCAATCCGTTCCGGTCACTGAACGCCCGTGGACTCAGGCTCGGTCGCCGACGACCCGAACCAGACACCCCACCCCTTCCTGGAGGGTCTCGGACGGCGTGAGCAGGCTCACCACCACGTAGCTCGGGTGCTCGAAGTCATAGAGAAACCCCGGTTGGACCCAGACGTCGGCCAGGAGCAGGGCGAGCACCCAGGCCTCGTCCTCCAGCGTGTCCGGGAGCTGGAGCACCGCGGTCCAACCCCCGCCCACGTGGAGAACCGACGCGGCGCTGCCGGCCAAGCCGCGCTGCAGGGCCTCGAGGTTCTCGCGGATGCGCTCGCGGATCGCCCCGGCGGTCACGTCCTTCGACTCGAGCAGTCGGGGCAACGCAACCTGAACTGGGGTCGACACCGAGAGGTAGGTGTCGGCGATCAGCTCGAGCCGCTCGCGCGCCACCGCGACCTGCGCAGGTGGCCCGGCGAGCCCGAGCCAAGCGCACTTGAGCTGGGGCAGACCCGCGAGCTTTGACAGGCCACCGAGCGTCAGCGACAGCACGCTGCCCGCGACGCGCGCCGCTCGCACGTCCCGCGAACTCGTGTTCAGAGGATACGACGCGAACACCTCGTCCGCGATGAGCGGTAGCCCCAATGCTTCGATGGCCGCGAGATCCCCTCGATCGATGAAGTGACCCGTGGGGTTGTTGGGATTGATGATGACGACGGCGCGGGTACGGCTGTCGATCCGAAGCGTGGTTCGGTCCACATGCCACGCGCCGTCGTAGCGCAAGCGATAGGGCACCAGCTCGACGCTCTCGAGCCGAGCGAGGTGCGAGAGCAGCGGATAGCTCGGCTCCGGGACGAGCACACGATCCCCGGGATCGCACAGCAGCTTGAACGCGAAACCGTAGGCCTCGCTGGTGCTCGAGGTGAGCAGCACGTCGTCGGCGGACAGCGGCGGACCGCCAGCGGAGAGCTCCCGGGCGACGGCCTCGCGCGCGCTCGCGAGTCCGAGCGGCTCGGGTCGGTAGGGCGCCGTGCCCGCGTCGCGCAGGGCCACGGACAGACCCTCGAGGTCGTAGGGCAGCCCCGAGGTGGTGGGGTTGCTCACGGTCAGATCGAGCACCCGCCGGCCGCAGGCGCGGGCCTCCCGGAGCGCACGACTGACCCGGTTCTCTCGCGCGTCCACGGCGCTCCGCTCGGACCACATCCTGGCAGGATACTGCGTCACGGGGCCCGACGACGCGGGTTGACTCGATCCACCTTCCCTCGGGGCCCGTCCGGCTCTATCCCTTCACCCCCCGTGAGCGAATCGAGCGCCGAGCCCAGCCGCGAGAGCGAGACCGTGACGCGGCTCCGCGAAGCTGGCCGCGAGATCATCATCATCGGCACGGCGCACGTCTCCCACAAGAGCGTGGACGAGGTGCGGCGGGTAATCGCCGAGGAGAAGCCCGACGTGGTGTGCGTGGAGCTCGACGCGCAGCGACACGAGGCGCTCATGGACGCTTCGCGGTGGCGTAAGCTGGATCTGTTCAAGGTCATCCGCGAGAACAAGGTGCTGTTCTTGGCGGCGACCGTGGGGCTGTCCGCCTACCAGCGCAAGATGGGCGCGCGCCTCGGGATCGAGCCCGGGGCGGAGATGAAGGCGGCCATCGAGGGCGCCAAGAGCGTCGGCGCCGAAGTGGTGCTCGCGGATCGCGACATCCAGATCACCCTGCGGCGCACCTGGCGCAGCCTGCGCTTCGTCGACAAGCTGAAGATCACCGGCCTGATGTTCAGCGCACCCTTCATGGCGCAGGAGATCTCCGAGGAGCAGATCGAGTCGCTCAAGGATCGCGACACCATCGGAGAGATGCTGGACGAGCTCGCCAAGGCCATGCCCGAGCTGAAGACGCCGCTGATCGACGAGCGTGACCAGTGGCTCATGTCCAGCGTCGAGGGCGCGTCGGGCAAGCGCATCGTCGCCGTCGTGGGCGCCGGCCACGTGCGAGGCATGCTGAAGGGCCGCGGGCAGCCCGTGGATCGAGACGCGTTGTCGGTGCTGCCTCCCCCGTCCCGCGTCACGGCCGCGCTCAAGTGGGTCATTCCGGCCATCGTGCTGTTGGCCTTCGCGTACGGCGCGTCCAAACACTCCGGGGAGAGCCTGGAGCAGATGCTCTACGCTTGGATCATCCCCAACGCCGTCGCCGCTGGCCTGTTCGCCGTGCTCGCCGGCGCCAAGCCGCTGACGATCGTGACGGCCTTCGTCGCCTCACCCATCACCTCGCTGAACCCGACGATCGGAGCCGGCATGGTCTCCGGATTGGTGGAGGCGTGGCTGCGCAAACCCACGGTGGAGGAGACCGAGCGGGTGGCGGAAGACGCGGCAACGCTGCGCGGCTGGTACCGCAACGGCGTCACGCGGGTATTGCTCGTGTTCATCATGACCACGCTGGGCTCGGCGCTCGGCGCGTGGGTCGGCGCCTCTTGGGTGGTCAGCTTGCTCTGACGTCGCTCGGCGCTCTACCATCCCGGGCGCTTGAAACACCCCGCCGATCTCACCCCCGGGATGACCCTCGGGCAGTACGTCATCGAGCGCCGCATTGGCGCCGGCGGCATGGGAGAGGTGTACGAGGCCACCCACACGGGCCTGAACAAGCGGGTCGCGATGAAGACGCTCCGGCGCGAACACTCGGACAACGAGGTCGTGCTCGGACGCTTCCTGCGCGAGGGCAAGGTCGCCTCGCTGATTCGGCACCCCAACGTCGTGGACGTGACGGACGTCGGCGTGATCGACGGCTTGCCCTGCCTGGTGATGGAGTACCTCGAGGGCGACAGCCTCTCGGATCTGCTCAAGCGCGAGAAGAAGCTCGCGCTGGACCACCTGGTGGACCTCATGCTGCCCGTCGCCGCCGCGGTGAACGCGGCCCATCAGCAAGGCGTGGTGCACCGGGATCTCAAGCCCGCCAACATCCTGCTGTCGCGCTCGTGGTCCGGCGAGACCCAGCCCAAGGTGCTCGACTTCGGGATCTCGCACGTGCTCGAGGACCCTGGCGAGGTGACCCGCAGCGGCAGCTCGAGCTTCTTGGGCTCGCCCCACTACGCCTCCCCCGAGCTGGCCCGCGGCGAGCACGATCTCGACGCGCGCAGCGATCAGTACGCGCTGGGCGTGATCTTGTACGAGGCCGCCACGGGCGTTCGACCGTTCGCGCACCGCGCGGACTCGTTCATGTCGCTGATGTACGCGATCTCGCACGGCGACTTCCCGCCGCCGCGCCACCACGAGCCCGATCTGCCCCAGGCCTTCGAGCAGGTCGTCCTGCGGGCGATGGCGCTCGAGCCGCGGGCGCGCTTCGCCAGCGTGTTCGAGCTGGGTCAGGCGCTGTTGCCCTTCGCGAGCGCGCGGGGCGTTCTGCTCTGGGAGCCCGTGTTCGGCCGGGCGGATGCGGCTCGCTTGCTGGAGCCGCCCGCCGCGGCGCCAGCGACTTACCTGCCGTCACCGCGCGGACCAGTGCCCCTGCCCGCGCCGCCGCCGAAGCAGAAGGCCACGCTCCGGTCGGTGAGCTACGACTTGCTCCGCTACGCCGTCGCGTTCACCGTGGGGGTCGCCGTGTCCTGGGGCGCGCTGCGCTTGGTCGCCGGCTGGAAGGCCGGGCAAGCCGACGCGCTCTCGGCGCCCAAGGGCACGATCGAGGCGACCGAGTAGTCCGTCGCCGCTCGAGAGCTGTCGAGTAATCGACAGCTCTTTCATGCCTTCACCGGGGAGGCACGCGCCTCCCCGCCCCGCCGAAGTGAGTTCGTCGGGGCCCCACCCCACGCGGGCCGGCTCCGCCGGCGCGAACTGGGTCAGTTCCTGACGGCCCTTCAGCGCTCTTGCCCTGCTTCGGGCTCACGCTCGACGCGCGTGCGCGGCAGGTGCTCCCCGCCGTCGAGCTCGCACAGCGCGGCGACCAGCGCCTCGCGCACCCGACACGACAGCGCGAAGGCGCTCGCGCCATCCGCAGCCGACGCCGTCACGCGGAGCGTGATGGTTCGCTCGCCCGCTTCGGTCACGACCAAGTCGCACACGGACCCGTCCCAGTCCGGATCGCCCTCGACCAGGGCCTTTGCGCGGGTGCGCAGCTCCGCCACCGGCGCGCGGTAGTCGGCGTGCACCAGGATGGACGCGATCTTCTGCGGCGAGGTCTTGGTCCAGTTGTCGAACTGATTCTCGATGAAGTACGTGATGGGAAACACCCGACGGCGTCCGTCCCAGGTCTTCATGGTCACGTAGGTGAGCGTGATCTCTTCGATCCAGCCCACGTCCCCGGAGAGCTGCACCCGATCCCCGATGCGAATGGGCTGAGCGATCAGGAGCTGGAGCCCTGCGACCAAATTGGCGATCGACTTCTGGGCCGCGATGCCCAAGACGACGCCCACCAACCCGGCGGACGCGAGCAGCGACACGCCGACCTTGCGCACCAGCTCGAACTGGGTGAGCGCGATGCTGACGCCCACGAAGGCCACCACGGCGTTGAGGGCCTGACGCGCGACCTTCATGCGCGTTCGCTGCCCGTGGCGCACGACCTCTGCGTTCGGACCCTCCGGCACCGCGAGGCCCGCCACCAGCCAGTCGCCCACGGCGTGTAGCACCCGCATCACGCCCCAGGTCAGCCCCAGGATGGCGCCGGTGGTCAGCAGCTGAGCGACGTCTTCCTGTGCCGCGAGCGAGAGACGCAGGGGCTCGATCGCGATGCGCACCAGCAGCAGCGTGAACATCAAGCGCAGCGGACCGCGCGCGTGGGCCACGATGGAGTCGTCCAGGGTGTTCGTCGTGCGCGCGGCGACGCGCTTGCCCACGAACAACAGCAAGAACGTGAGGAGCACGGCGGAGAGCCAGGCAGCGATGGCGCCCAGCGCGATGGCCAGCCACTGCCACAACGCCATGTGCATGAAGCCGATGCGGTGCGACCACGGCGGCAGCCGCTCTCCCACCCAGCCCGGTCCATGCACGGCGTACAGCTCGTCGATCACCTGCACGGTGGAGCGCGAGAACACCCACGCAGTCCCGGGCGGCGAGGGGATCCGCTGCAGCTTGATGGACAGCTTGGTGCCGCTGGTCACGATCTCGCCGATGGTGTCGGTGAAGGGCCCGTCAGCTGGGTTACCCGCCGGGTCCCGCGACACATCCGCCAGATCGATACGCAGCTTGCGATCCAGGACGTAGCGAAGCTGGCGCGCGAGCTCGGGTCCACGCCGCGCGCGCTCCGCGGCCGACAGGTGACGCAGATCGAGCACGCGAGCAGCGTCGTCGAAGCGACCCCGGCTGGTCGCGTCCAGGAAGAACTCCAAGGAGGCTTGGGGTGTGGAGCGATCGAGGTCCTCGGGGGGCGGCGCCTCTCGGGGCGCCTGCGCCCGCGCCACGGCGGGCAGCGCGAGCAGCAAGAGGACGAGGAGCGCGCGGGCGAGCGGGGCGTTCATGGCCGGACGACGGTAGCGCGCCCAGCGCCGCGCGGTCATCCGTCGATCGGTCTGGGCGCCCCATCTCGAAGCTGCGAAGCGGCGCACCTCACAGCGCGGCGATCTCACCGCAGAACGCCAGCAGCGCGTCCCTCCCGGCAGGCAGCTCGTCGTACAGTCGAGCCAGGTCGAGGCTACCGTAGGCGTGGGCAATCAGGTTGCGCAGCCCCACGCAACCGGCCATGGCGGACGCCACCGTCGGCGACAATACTCGGGCGCGAGCGAGGATCTCGAAGTGCTCTCGAGCGGTCGTAGGAAGTTCGAGCCCGCGATCGGCGATCACGTGTCCCGCGAGGTCGAGTGCGTCCTGAAACGCCACGAATAGGTTGAACGCGACGAGCTCCTGGGCGGAGCGATCGGACAGGAAGGTCGTGCGCTCGGAGGGCAAGAGCTGCGCGACGCGGTCGACCCGGTCACGAATCGCGCCGAGCCGCTGCTCGATCAGATGTTCATCCACCACCTCGAGCCTCCCGCAGCTCGAGCCTCTTACGCGCGGCCTCGCCGTCACGAACGGCGCGGGCCCGAATCGCCTCGCCAATCTTGCGAAGTTGGGGTTCCAGCTCGACGTATGCGGCGACGGCCTCGACCCGAAAGCACCGCGCCGAATTGGCATAGCGTTCGAACAGCGGTCGCCCTCGCGCAGCCACCTCGCGGCGTAGGATCACCGAGGTGGACGGGCTCTCGATCACGAGATCCACTTCCCGCCCTGTGGCGCGGACGGCTTGCTCCAGGAAGCGTTCCCGCGCTTCGGGGTCAACCTCGCTCCCCCGCGTCACCCTCACCAACAGGTCCACGTCCGAGCCCGGACCCATTCGCCCTCGCGACGCAGAGCCAAAGAGCATCAGCAGCTCGGCCTCGGGCCAAGCCCGTGCAGCGGCGGCGAGGGCTCCTTCGACCTCCGCGGACAGGGCTTGCTCGCTGCTCACCGGGGCACTCTAACAGAACCGAACCCGAGAGAGATCGAGCGCGGCGTCTGCTACGCTCCCGCCCAGCACCGAGGATGTCGCTGTCCGTCGAGAAGCTCACGCCGCGCCGGCTCCACGCGCTGCTCGGTCCCGAGTGGAGGCTGGATCACGCGGTGGTGGGGGACTACCGCTTGCGGGACATCCACCCCCATGAAACCCGCGGCGCGTTGACCGTCGAGCTCGCCGACGAGCAACGGCGCCTGCTGCGCCTCGAAGTGGGTCCTGCCGGCGCGGGACCGTCGAGCGCGTCCGGTGCCGGTCTCGAGGTGAGCTGGGTCCCCCCTTCCGAGAGGCACGCCGGCACCGCAGCGTGCGCCGCGCTGGCGGCGAGCCTCGCCCGAAGTGGAGCGGGCGCCGTACGGCGGTGGGCGACCACGGAGGCCACCGACGCCGATCTGCTCGAAGAGGTGCTGGCGGAGAGCCGCGTCGAGGCCGCCTCGCTGCAGAGCGATCCCGACCATCGCTTACTCGCCGCCGACGCGAAGAATTTCGAACTGCTCTACGCCGCACGTCCCACCGCGCGACGCGTCCTCGCCGCGCCCGGGCTCTCGATTCACTACCCAGCGCCGGTGAGCCGCCTGGTCCCTCCGTCCGGTGCGGTGTACCCATTGCCACACCGCCTGCACCGGCGGCGCGTGTTCCGGAGCTACTTCGCAGCGCTCGGTTTCGGATTCACCGCCGGCTTCGCGCGAACCGTGCCGACCCCACACACCTACGACCGCTCGCGCGGTCGGCGGTCTGGCGCGGCCCCCTTGCGCTTCGCCATGCATCGCGGCAGAGGCGGCTCGGTGAGCGCTCGGGCGTGGGTCACGAGTCTGGTGGAGCAGGACGCGTTCCCCGTGCTGCTCGCGCCACGCTGGTCCGTCATGGCGCACTACGTGCTGCGGCGCTCGAGACTCTTCTCGCTCAACCCGGTGGACGTCGGCATGCTCTCCCACGACATGGCGACCCACGGCATGGCCTACCACGCCATACCGGCCGGCATCTGGTCACTGCTCAGCGAGCGCGCGCGCCGGTTGCTCCGGCGCGGTGGACCCGAGGCGCCCGCCGCGGTCGCCGACTTCTTCGAGGGCGCCGTGACGCGGTCCTGCTGGGAGGTGTGGCGGACCCTCGACAGTCCCGACGCATTCGCTCACGGGCTCGAGAGCAAGGTCGCGGGCCTCGAGCGGGCGCTGGTGGAGCTGGGGGCCCGAGGGTCTGCCCGAAGAAGTTCCACAGTTTCAATACTTTGAGTGAGGCTTGGCTGGGGAGTTCGCGAGAAACCTCCGATTCCCTTTGCACTTGGGCCGGAGGGGACTAAGTTCCGCCCCGTCACTGAGTCACCGGTAACGACGACGACGCTCTCTCGACGTGTTTGGGATCGCGGAGGTCGCTGCAAGCGGCAACGATGTGAGCGAGGTTTTCTCGCGCCCTCCTCCGATTCTTCGGCTCGATTGGAAGGCAGGACTTTCGAGCCGAGACACGAATCGAGATCAATCATGGGTAACCGTCTTTACGTTGGCAACCTCTCCTTCAACGCGGACACCGACAGCGTTCGCCAGGCCTTTTCAGCGTTCGGTGAGATCACCGACGTGCACGTCGTCTCGGACCGCGAGACGGGTCAGTCGCGCGGCTTTGGTTTCGTCACGATGGGCTCCGCCGAGGCGGCGCAGAAAGCCATCGCCGAAATGAACGGCGCGATGCTCGACGGCCGCGCGCTCAAGGTCAACGAGGCCGAGGAGCGACAGAACCGCGGCGGCGGCGGCGGCGGCGGCCGTGGTGGCCGTGGCGGCGGCGGCGGCGGCGGCCGCTGGTAAGCCAGTAGAACACCGGGGGGCTTCGCGGGCGGCGAGCGCAGAGATGCCTCGCTGCCCGCGGTCGTTTTGTGGGCGCGAAGAGCCCGAGCTGCCCGTCGCCGCTACTCGTCGTAGTGACGCGTGTCAGCGTTGCAGGCCGCGCCGAGCTCCCTGCACGCGGGAGGATCCAAGGCGCAGTCGCGACACTCGTCGGTGACGGGTCCCTGCACGGTCGGACAGAAGATGGAACACATTGGGCACTGCTCACACAGGCATCCGTTCAGCAGCCCCAGTTGCTCCTTCGCGCCCGGGCAAGGGTGGGCGCTCGCCCCTCCCTTCAGCGCTAGACAACCGTTACACTTGGTCAGGGCTGGCGCATCGCTCTGGGCTCCACCTTCCACGCCGGCGTCGGTCAGCTCGGCGTCACGCTCAACGGTGCCGCAGCCGATGACGCTCTGGGCGAACAAGAAGGCGATGACGGGGTTTGTCACTCGAGCCACGATGATCCTCAGCCAGGCGGCCCTGACCGCTTCGGTCGCGTTCGCACGGCCTGATCGCCCACCAGGCCCTTGCGCTGGTCCAGCAGCATCTCTCCTTGGTCGCGCTCGACGATGGCCGCGACGGCGTCCGTCACGAGTGGCCGGAGCCCGTCTGTGTCGGAGCCACGGGCGTTGCGGTAGTGCACGTTGAAGGAGCGGCTGCGCGCGAGCGCGGGACCGGCTTCGCTGCGGGCCGTCACCACCAGATCGACCCCGCCGTCGCCCTGTTCGAAGCGAAACAAGCAGGCGCGCCGCTGCAGGACGACCTCGGCGAGCTGGGCGCCGTGGCGCTCAGCCACACCGGCCACGAGGCGCGCCCAGTCGGGGTGATCCGTGGCGGGAGCGCTACCCCGCCCCGGTTGATCCGACCCCACCCAGGGGCCGTACTCGGGCTCCGCCCAGGGCGTGCTGCGAGGATAAGGCACGAGCAGCTCCGGCTCCCAGCCGAGCTTCTCGATGTAGGCGTGGTGCAGACCCAGGCACGTCTCGGCGTACTCGCACTTGGCTTCGTACAGGCACGAGAACTTGGGGTAGAGATCGTAGAACACCTCGGCGATCACGACGTCCGGCTGGGTGTTGTCCTGTGCGCGCGCGTGGCTGCCGAGCACACAGCGCGGCACGTACTTGACCGCGGTCTCGATGCCCAGCTGCTCGGCGCGGTCGAGGGCCGCCCGCAGCGACGGCCCGAGCTCCGCGAGGGGAGAGATGAGGCCCCGCTCGTCCGCGTGATCTTCCATCGGCAGGTAGTTCCAGAACTCCATGCGCGTCGGGGAGAAGCGCCGCACGGTCTCGACGATCTGCGCGAGGTGGGGCTGGTTGAGCGTGGTCAGCACGGTGTTGGTCATGAGACATACGCCGAGGGACACCAGGTTCTCCATGCCTCGCATGGCCTGGTCG
Organism: Polyangiaceae bacterium; assembly: GCA_019637295.1. GTDB lineage: Bacteria > Myxococcota_A > Polyangia > Polyangiales > Polyangiaceae > JACKEA01. Next base: position 304,996 of record JAHBVX010000001.1, on the reverse strand, counting down.
AAGCTGCCGGGGCGCTGAGAGATGTAGTCCTGGGTCTCCGCGTCGTGGCCGTGCAGGGACACGAAGAACTCGTCGATCCCTGCGTCCACGAGGCGCCGAGCGAAGCTCATGTCCGCGAGCAGGCGGCCGTTGGTCTGCAGGCGCAGATGCTCGAAGGTGCCCGACTCCCGCGCATGGCGGATGTAGTCGAACAGGCGCGCCTCGAGGGTGACCTCCCCTCCGGTGAAGGTGACGCGCCGGTAGCGCAGCTCCTTCTGGTTGTCGTCCACCGCGCGCTGGAAGGTCTCGAAGGGCACGCCCTTGAAGCGATTCATGCCCTCTTGCACGATGCAGAAGCGGCAAGCGCTGTGGCAGTGGAAGTCCACGGTCACGGTGAGATCTTCGAAGCGCGTCGGCTCGAAGCGACCCTTGTAGCTGTGCATCAGAGCGTCCCGTAGTAGCTGGTCTTGGGGTAGACGATGCGGCCGCTCGCGTCCGTTCGGTAGTCGATGCCCACGTCGAAGAACAAGTGCTCGAACTGCTCCTGATGACGCTCCACGAAGCTCACGAGCGGGACTGGGTAGGCGAATCGCCGCAGGAACCACAGCAGCTGGTCCACCGCGATGCCAGAAAAATAGATGGCGTCCCGATCGCGCTTCTTCGAGATGCACACCTTCTTGCAGGCAAACAGCACCGGGAAGAGCACGTCCTTGAGCCGTTCACGGGCGCTGTAGTCCACGAACACACTGGCCTCGATCAGGGGCAGCACTTCGTCGATGTTGCGCTTGGGCTCCATGAAGCGATACGTGTTCTCGAGCTCCGCGCCGGCGTCGGTCACTCGATAGGAGCGTCCGGCGTGGGCCTGCTCGCCGGTCAGGTACAGGTTCAGCGCGGTGACCTCGCCGCTCGCGCTCGCCGCGGCGGACAGATCGAAGCTGAACATCATGTAGGGCACCGTCTCGGGCACCCGAGGCCCGAGCCTGAGCCACGGCGCCAGCGCCTCGGTGAGCGACGCGATGGTAGCGCGGGCTGACTCCTTGCGCGGGTCGTAGAAGTACAGCTCCCACCACAGCCGCTCGCCGTCCCACTTCACGCCCCACACGGTCAGATCCTTGCCGACGTGCCGCTGCACGGCCTCGAGCAGCGCGCGCCACGTGGCGCGCTGCCGCGCGACGAGGAGCGAGTGCCAGAGCAGGTTCTCCGCGCGCAGCTTGCCCGACCAGGGGCGTCGCGGCCGGTAGGGCTCGAGGCAGTAGTCGAAATGGCGATCCGCCTCGGCGGCCGGCAGCAAGGCTAGCGGCTCCAGCACATTCGGATCGAGGTACGTCGCGGTCACGGGGCGTTCGGCAGCTTGACCGAGACTCGCGGCGCCGTCGAGACGCCCGAGGTCGTAGGTGCGGCGCTCGACGCCACGCGATACGCTGTGCCGGGTGATCCCCGCACAGGACCTCTGCCGAGCGCTGCTTCCCGCGCTCCCACCCGAGGCCGCGCGGCGTCTGGCGGACGAGCTGGTGGAGCTCATCGCGGACTCGGCCTCGCCCGAGGCGTCCGTGCGCTGGACGCCGAGTGGCGGGGTGCGGGCCGGGCGCATGATGCTGGAGCGCTCGACTCGCACGGCGGCCGAGCGGGTGGCGAGCGCGCTGGGGCTGCGCTGGGCGCCCGAGTGCGAGCGGCTGCTGCAGGCGGTCGAGCGCCTCAGGCTGCCGTTGATCGTGGGCTGGGATGTCGGAGGCGACAGCCCGGCGCTCAAGCTCTACGCCAACGCGTCGGACGCTGCGCAGTCGCTGCGTGAGGAGCTGCTCACGGCGCTCGATTCGGCCGGGCTCGGGCAAGCGGAGGTGATCGGGCTCAACGTCGAGCGCGCGCGGGTCGTTCGCAAGCTCTACCATCAGCGGCGCAGCTTCGCGGCGCTCGGGGTGTCGGGCGTGCCGGAGGCGCTCGCCGGCTTCGCGCCGGCCGCTGGCTGGGTGCGCTCCTCGGACGTGTTCGGCGCGACGACGACGACGCGCGCCGTGTTCGTCGCGGTGCCTCCCGACGGTCAAGAGCGCGCCGACGAGCTACTGCAGGACCTCACGGGACTCGCCTTCGGCGAGCTGTCCCGCGCCATGCCCTTCGCGCCTGGCGCCGTGCGGCAGATCGGCTGGAGCCCGGACGGCTCGGTCACGGTCTACGCCAAGCCCGTAGGCGCTGCCCCGCCGGTCGAGCTCCGGCCGGTGGCCATCTTCGCGACGGACGACGCTGAAGTCGGTCTGCACGTCGAGCCCAACGAACTGTCACCGCGCGCGTTCACTCGCAGCGACCGCCATGCGTTGTCCTTTCGCGCTCGAGCAGGTCACTCGGATGCCCAAGCGCTCACGACCCTGGGCGCTTGGGCGCGGCAACGCGTGGCCGACGCCGAGCGCACCGGCCAGCCCCGGGACTGGTCGTCGCCTCCCGCGCCCTGGCGGCGGGTCGAGGACGAGCCATGACGCTGGACGACTTCCTGCTCGCGTTGGTCGCGCCCGCCCGGCTCGGGGAGGAGATCACGCCCGGGGTCCGCCTGCTCGGCATCTCTACGGAGCTCGGTCCGCGCCTGACGCTGCAGGTTGGCGAGCACGAAGTCCACGTCGAGATCGCGCCCCGGGAGCCCACGCGCCCGAGCGCGGCGCAGAGCTCCCGACTCGCGCTGTCGTATCGCTCCAGCACGTCAGCGCCGGTGGACGCCGCGCTGGGCGTGTCACTCTGCCGCGCGCTGGTCGACGTCATCGCTCCGAACGAGGAGACCGCGCTCCGCGCGCTCCGCGACGCCGCTCCCCACGGCGCTGATGCCGAGTCTTCCGCGAAGGTCCGCGAGGTGCGGGTCGCGCGTTTGCTCGAGCCCGCGGGCACGCCGGACGCTCGCTACTTCAGCGTCAGCCCGTACGTCGGCTGCTTGATCGGCTGTCGCTTCTGCTACGCCCACTCGCACGTCGCGGTCTCGCGTACGCTCGCGCGCCTGCCGGAGGTCCCATGGGGCTCGTACGTGGACGTGCGGATCAACGCAGCCGAGATCCTGGCGGCAGAGCTGAGCACGGCTCCGCTGCACCCCATCAAGTTCTGTCCCATCGTGAGCGATCCCTACCAGGCCGTGGAGCGACGTCATCGCGTCACTCGCGGCTGTCTCGAGGTCGTGCGCAGCGAGGCGCGCGGACGTCCGGTGCTGGTCCTCACCCGCTCGGCAGCCCTGGTGGATGACATGGAGCTGCTCGCGAGCATGGCCAATGCGTGGGTCGGGTTCTCCGTGCCCACCGAGGACGACGCGGTGCGCCGTCACTTCGAGCCCCGCGCTGCGAGCATCCCCGAGCGCCTGGCCACGCTCGCGCTGCTGAGATCGCGCGGCGTACGTACCTTCGCCGTCCTACAGCCGGTGCTCTCGGACGACGTGGAGGCGCTGGCGAGCGCGCTGGCAGAGGTCGTCGATTCAGTGAGCATCGACGTGCTGCACGGCGTGCAGGGCGCCGAGCGCGACTTCGACGACCCTCGCTTCGAGCACATGCGAGCGTCGAGTTGGCAGGCAGAGCGGCGCGCGGCCCTCGCGCAGGCCCTGGCAGCGCGGGGCGTCGGGGTGTGGGCGGGCGAGCTCCCCCCCGAGTTGCGAGGGCCCCGGTGACGGAGCTGCCGCGCGACGGGCACACGCTCGCGCTGCGCTGCATCGCCGCGGCACGGGACGGCCGACTCGATGTAGCGCGGGTGGAGCTGGCGCGAGTCCTGGTGCTCGCGCAGGACTCGGCGGGCTTGACGCTGGTGGCGGGGCAGCTCGCCCTGGCGCTGTCGGACTTCGAGCGCGGCCTGCTGTTGATGCAGCGAGCGGCGGAGCTGTCACCGTCGCTCCGAAGGCGTGCGCTCGACCACGCCCTGGCCGCCGCAGACGCCGTTGGTTTCGGCCAGGACGCTCGCGAGCTCGCCGAGCGCATCCTGAGCAGCGAGCCGAGGGACACCCGAGCGCTGGCCTGGCTCTTGAAGCTGTGCGGACAGGCGCGCTGGTACGCACGCGCTGCCGAGCACGGGCTCTCGCTGCTGGAGCTGCTGCCCGAGGAGCCAGAGCTCGGTTTCTCCGTCGCGCGCCTGCTGTGCCGTCTGGACCGGCGCGACGAGGCCATGGCGCTGGCGCGCTCGGCGCTGGCCCTCGACTCGAGCCCGGCCGCCCGGCTGCAAGCGGCGCACATCGCCCTCGACGCAGGCGCCATCGCGACCTATCGCGCGCTATTGGGTGACCTCGCGACCGAGGGCAACAGGGCCGCTCGTGTCGAGCTCGGACGCCTGGCGCTGTGGTCCGGCGACCTCGCCGAGGCCCGGCGCGTCGCGGAGCAGCACGCGGCTGAGCGCGACGGAAAGAGGCTCCTGGCGGCGCTCGCGGTCGTCGAAGCGCGCTATGACGCCGCCGAAGCGCTGCTCGCGGTGCTGTGCCACGACGACCCGAGCGACACCGAGTGCCAGGCATTGCGAGCCGAGGCCTCTCTACGCACCGGGCGCTTGGAGCAGTTCGACCGCAGCGCCACCGCGGCGCTCGCGAGCTCGGACCGATACCTCCCGTCGGTGTGGCTGCTGCGCCTGATGCAGCGCGCCACCCAGAATCCTCTCAGTTTCTTGCCACGCGGCGCGTTCACCGAGGTGCTACCCGCGCTACAGGAGCTGACACCCGAGTCCACCTGCGTGCTCGACGGCTGCGCGCCGAACGAAGTCTTGCCCGTACTTGCTCTTGCCCTCGAGCGCCTCTCTGGGAATCGCTCCGAGCTCGCTACGCGCCGCGTGAACTCGGACTGCGCGCGCCTCTCGGAGCGCGCCGGACTGCGACACCGCTGTCGACAGGCGCTGGAGTTGATCCGCATCGCTCCGCCCGAGGTCGCCGAGCGAGAGCTCGACTCCATCATCGAGGAGCAGCCCGAGGCGGCCTTGGCCTTCGCGCACCGAGGCGAGCTGATGCTCTGGCTGGGGCGTCTGGGTGAGGCGCGCGCAGATCTCGAACGAGCCATCGCGCTCGAGCCGGAGACCCGCTGGGCCTACATCGGGCTGTGCGGGGTCGAGAGCCTGGAGGGCAACCCGCGCGCCGCGCTCGCGATCTGTGCGCTCGGTATAGAACGCATGCACGGCACGACGGGGCCGGCGGTCTACGCCTACCGCGGGGAGGCTCATCGCCGGCTCGGTCACACGGACCTCGCGCTCGACGATCTTCGGCGCGCGGTCGCGAGCCACCCGCACCGCGTTGGGGCGCGCGTCAACCTGGCGCTCGCGCTCATGGACGCGGGCGATGACGAGGCCGCGCTCGACGCGTTCGCCCACCTGCTCTACACGGCGCCGGCGCTGATGTCGGACGCGGCCGGCTCGCTGGGGCTGGAGGTGTTCGACCAGGTGCCGAGCGCCGCCAATCGCGGCGAAGTGCTCCGAGGCGCGCTCGAGATGATGCGCGGCAATCGCTCGTCGAGCTGCGTGACCTACTTCACGCCCGCGGGGCGCCTCCGCCTGGTGACGAGCGGCGCGCACCACGACCCCGCGGCTTGGCGCGCGCGGCTGCTCGACCGCGCCAAGAGCGAGCTCTTGCAGCTCGCTGGGAGCCGACCTTCAGGCTAAGTCGCCGGGGCCGCGGCGGCCTCTCGCAGCCGTGACTCGAGCTGCGCGGTGAGCTGGGCCAAACGCGACGGTTGGCACAAGGCGGCGGGCAGCTCGCTCACGCTCTCTACCTCGGACCACGCCGCCCGGGCGTACAGATGCAGATCCGTGTCGTAGAACGAGAGCAGCGGGCGAGGCGGCCGCAGCGCACGCCAGCGGGTCTTCGCCCAGGACGCGCGGATGCGACGACCCAGCTCGAGCAACACGGAGCTCGGCAGTAGGTGGACGGGCAAGGCGTGCACGCCCAGGTCATGCGCCAAGATCGTGAAGTGACTGGCCAGCCAGCCCACCGACCGGGGACGACGCGTGAGCCGCGGCACGTAGCGCCACGCGTGACGAAGGTAGAAGGCGCGCGAGCCAAGATTGATGGGCAACACGGCGTGCGTGCTCGACGCGAGCCAACGCCGATCGAACGCAGCCATGGTTGGCAGCGAGACGATGCGAGGGCGCATCCCGAACCCGCCGAGGTCGGAGCCTCGGAGCACGCGCTCGAGGTGAGAGGGCAGCGGCACCTGGCGCACCACGCCACGCTCGTTCCAGCCGAACCCCAACCGCCGCAGGTACAAGAGAGAAGGTGCGTCCACACGCAGCGAAGGTGGCAGCGTGAAGAACGAGCCATCGTCTGACAGGTGTGCGTCGGAGAAGGCGACAGAGACGACCGTGAACTCCGCGAAGCGACGCTCCAGGATGCGGGGTCGCTCGCCGTAGTGGCGAGCGTACTCGGGCAGCATCACGCTCACGGCGCGCTGCTCGGGATCCTCGAGGTCCGGCAGCGACGCGAGCTCGCGCACCTCGTCCGGATCCGGAAGCGTCCGCGCGTCGAGGCGCGCGAGCAACGCGTCGGCCACTCCAGTCGCCTCCGAGGCCTGCACTCGGTGGCGAATGCTCTCGAGTTCGCGACCGAACGCGTCGGACAACTCCCCTCCATCGCGCTGCACCAGCGAGAGGCGCTTGGTCTCCGCGAAGGGTCGCTCGTGGTGTCCGAACGGAACGAGCCGCAAGCTGGTGGACTCCGCCTCCCTGCCCAGCGTGACCTCGAGCTCGTGGCTTCCTCCGCTACCAGGCCGACGCCGCACGTCGAGCAGCCAGCGGAGCGCGCTCGCGCCGAACAAAACTTCGAGGTCCCGCCGCCAGGCGGGGCTCTCGTCGGCGTCCTGCCCCAGCGACCGGATCGCGGCCCTGGCGCGCGCCAGCGTCGGCTCGAGAGCGGAGAGCGCGTCGGCATCCGGAGACACCCGCGCAGAGTACAGCGATTCAGTTCGGTGGTGGCTCGGCGTACGACGGTGGCTGCGCGTACGGCGGCGGTGGAGCGTAGGGCGCGCCTTGATCGGGGGGTGGCGGTGGAGGAGGTGGGTCCGGCGGGGGTCGATTCATCCAGGGCCGGCGCGACTCGGTCTGCCACAGCTGGAGCGGGAACTTGAGCAGCACGCCGAGCTCGCCGTAGGTGACCGCGTCGGGCTGTTGGAAGAGGGTGCCAACCCCGCCGTACAGGTGAATCGCAGCCAGCGAGATGAGCAGGCGTCCACGCAGGCCATGCTGCCACTCGTCCCCGCTGGCGCCGACGTAGCCGACGTCCATCCCGAAGATCGCCACACCCCCTTCTAGCCCCCCGCTGAAGCGCCACTGCTCGGGGCCCGTGTCGTGCAGCAGATCCGTGTACACACCACCCCAGTACCCGGTTCGATCGAGGTAGACGAAGCTGATCTCCGGCCCGATCAGCAAGCCGTTCGGAGCCGGATCCGGGTTCAGCGAGTAGCCGAGGTTCAACCCCATGGGTAGCCACAGCGAGTCGTCAATCTTCGGGCCCGCGTCTGCAAGCGCAGGGGCCGGCAGCCAGAGAGCCGCAGCCAACACACCCAGGGTTCGAACTTTCACTCGAACAGCAACTCTACCCCAGACCGCGGCTCCACGTCGCGCAATACATGGCGCAGGCGAGAGCGGCCGCGAACCTCGGCTCGCTCGCCCTCCACGATGACGGCCAGCAAGTTGCGGTGCGGATCGTCGATCACGACCTCGAGCCGCGCGATCGGGCCGCACCAGTAGGCGCCGGACTTCAGGACGTAGCTGAACCGCCCGGAGCCGCGCTGCTCGTAGGTCACCCGAAGTCGGCCATCGTGACGCGCGAGCGCGTCGCCATCGAGCCAGATGTCCCAGGACTCCACGGGGTCGCCGAAGGGAAGCGCCCCGCCCGTGCCCAGCGCGACGGGAAGCCGCTCGGGCTCGGCTCCGGCGAGCTCCGCCAGGAAGCCGTGCGCAGTCCCGCGGGGCCCGCCGATGGGGAAGGTCGCGACCCGCGACTTCGGGCTTCCGACCGCCACGAACTCGAAGAGCGCTTCTACACGGACCGTGCGGTCCTCGCGCACCCGCAGGGTCAACGTCTCATCCACCAGCGCGAGGGAGCGATCCTCCACGTAGGGGTAGCTCGGCACCAGGCCGAACCCGCCGGAGGTACAAGCCGTGAGCGCCAGCGTCAGCACGACGCAGGCGCGCGTCAGAAGGTGATTGGCCCCGTGTTGGGGGAGCCGGCGCAGTTGTTGCCCGTCCAGGTGTTCTTGTCGCTGAACCACTGACCCACCTTGAAGTCGTCCGCACACCCGACGTGGGAGCCGAACACGTCGTTGTTCTGAAAGGTATTGTTGCGCGGCGCAAGGTACGGCTGGATCTCGTCCGCACCGACCGACAAGATGCCGTAGAACGATGACTTGTTGTTGCGAATCACGTTGTCGTTCGTGACCAGACTGTCCTTGTCCGTGTCCTGACACAAGAAGATCCCGGCCGAGTTGCCGCCCGCCGGTCCCGTGGCGCAGTACGGGTGATACGGCTGAGGCGGCTGATGGGCGGGATGGCTGATGTGGTTGTCTTCGATGAGCCACTGGCTGGCGCCGTAGAGACTCACCGCCGCCCAACTCGTGTTACCCGACACGACGTTCTTGCGAAACGTCCCGCCCCACGCGCCGTTGATGTCCAGGGCCGGACCGAAGGAGCCCGTGATCACGTTGTCCTCGATCAGCGTCCCGTAGTTGCTGGCCTTGCCTTCGGAGTAGATGGCGGCTCCCTCGAGGACCCCACCGAAGTTCCCAGTCGCGCAGGTGACCTGGCCCTTGCCTGGCACACTCGTAGGCTTGGCGGAGTCGAGCATCTGGTTCTTGCGTGCGACCACGCCCGCACCGACGGCACCAATCGCCGAACAGCGTGAGCGCTTCAGGATCGTGTCTTCGACGGTGTAGCCACGGCAACAGACGTTGTACGTCGCCACACCGGCGCCATCGAGCGTGAGGCGCTGCACCGTGAAAGGGCTCTGCGCCGGGTTGCCGGGCAACGTGTCGCTGATCATCGCGTCGCAACAGCCGAAGTTCCACGACGCGCTCGCGACCAGGACTGACGCGGCGGCGCTGACGCCACGCAGCGTCTTGCCCGGTTTGGCGTACACGGGACCGCTGAGCACGAAGGTCCCGGCCTGAACCTCCACGCACGCATGCTGGTCGAGCGCGGCCTGCAGCGCGCCGCTCTTCGAGGCGCCGAACCAGCGGAAGCAGCCGTCCACCGTGTAGTTCGGATCCGGCTGTCCCGCATCAGGGCCCGGACCCGCGTCGGGGGCAGTGGCCACCGCGTCGGGCTCCGCGGCGGCGTCGACACTGACGCCAGCGTCGCCCAGGGTTGGCGCGTCGTGGCTCGGTGTCTGGCCGTCGTGGGGTAGACCCACCGCGCCATCCGAGTCCAGGTCGCGGTTGCTCGCCACCCCGCCAGGCTCCGAGCCGCAGGCGACGCCGATCATGGCGCAGGTCAAGAGCAGCAGGGTGTCGGTGCGGCGCGGTGACATCGAGGTGAGACTCTCCTATCCGACGGAGTGGGCAGCCCTCCGGCGCCTGCGCAGGCTCCAAGCGAGCGCGAGCGCGGCGAGCGCCCAGGGCGAGCGCGCGCGCGAGGTGCCGCTCGCACGACACGCGCAGCCCGAGTCCTCGCCGGGGAGGGCCGCGCCACGCGCCGGCGCCTTGCCGGGCGCACCGCTCGTAGCTCCCGCCCCGCCTCCACCGCTGCCCGTCGGATCGGCACCCGCAGCTCCCGCGCCAGCCGCGCCGCTCGCTCCGCCGCTGCCGCTGCTCGCTCCTCCGCTGCCGCTGCCCGCGCCTCCGCTGCTCGCGCCTCCGCTGCCGCTGCCCGCGCTGCCGCTGCCCGCGCCTCCGCTGCCGCTCGGCGGCGAGCAAGCGCCGCCGGTGCACTGGTGGTCGTAGCAGTCGCAGCCAAACTTGCCGCAGTCCGTGATCTCCTTGGCCGTGCAGCCATTGCCCTTGCTGCCGCAGCCGATCCCGCCGCTGCACTGGTGGTCTACGCAGCCGCAGCCGAACTTGCCACAGTCCGTGACCTCCTTGGCCGTGCAACCGGTACCCTCGCAGAACCCACCGTTGCACTTGCCGTCCACGCAGTTGCAGCCGAACGCGGCACAGTCGTTGGTCTGCTTCGCCGTGCAACCGGTGCCCTCGCAGAACCCACCGCTGCACTTGCCGTCCACGCAGCCGCAGCCGTACGCCGCGCAGTCGTTGGTCTGCTTGGCCGTGCAACCGGTACCCTCGCAGAACCCGCCGCTGCACTTGCCGGTCTCGCAGCCACAGCCATACGCCGCACAGTTGCTGGTCTGCGTCGCGCTGCACCCCGTGCCTGGGCAGAAGCCGCCGCTGCACTCGCCGTTCACGCACCCGCAGCCGAACTTTCCGCAGTTCTCGACGCAGTTGCCGCCCGCCGAGCCGCCGCCGCAGGGTCCGCCTCCCGGTCCCCCGCCCCACCACTCCCAGTGCCAGGCTTCACTCGGTACCGTGCGCTTGAAGCCGTACTTGGCTCCGTTGTTGTTGAGCCAGTTCAACACGCCGCCGCTCGAGGTGTTCAGATCCAGCGCGTGCCCGCTCTGGTGGTTGCTGTAGCCAGGTTTGGCAGCCAGGTTGCCGTTGTTGCAGCAGCCGCACTGGTAGCAGTTGTACAGGTACTGCTGCTCCGACATGGTGCGAAAGCCGCTGATGACCTGGATGTGCACGCCTGCGGCGGCGGCGGCCTGGGCCATGACGTAGTACGCGTTCGCCGTCGCCTTCTCGACGGGCTTGCCGTCCACCTTCACGACGGTGATGGTGAACGGATTGCCATTCTGGTACCCGGTCGCGGTCGACTCGCTGCAGTTGATCGTGCTCAAGCCTTGGCTGACCGTCGCCGCCACCTCTCCCTCGCAGTCTCCGTGCCCGCCGAGCTCGGCCGCCGGATCCCCGGTGCAGGACGAGCACAACAGCAACAGGAGCAACAACGGCAGCGCGACCAGGGGCAAGGGGCGTTTCACGAGGACCTCCGAGATGGGCACGCCGGCCATCCTTGCAGGATGCGTGCTCGCGAGGTCAGGGCCACATGTCGCGGAATTTGCTCAGGTGTGGCGAGCGAGGTGCGCAAGTTGCGCAAGCCCGATTGCGCAACTTCAGCCCCCGGCGATGAGCGACACGCTCTGCCCGTGCACCAGGTCCACGACGCCCTGGAGCGCGTCGAAGTGGTGCGGGCCGACCTCGCCGCGGTAGGAGTAAGCAACTCCGTCGCGAGCGGCGAACCACTTCGCGCCCGGCCGCAGCGGGAACGCCTCCAGGAGGACCCGGCCGCTGGGCGCGTCCAGATCGAACTCGAGCCCCGTGACGTGGTGTCGAACCGTGCGCAAGCGCCAGCCCTCGGCGGACGCCGCGACGGCGCGGCGCAGCTGCTCGATGACCTCGATCGGCACTGCAGGCACACCTCGCTCGAGCATCGTCTCGATCCCCTCCCGACGTGGCGCCTGTACCGGGCTGTCGCGACGCACGCCGAAGCCGACCCAGGTCTCGCCCAGCGTGACTCGATCATGCGCGAGGGCGACCCGCTGTACGTGCTCGAACTCCCGGTCGATGTCCTCCGCGCGCCAGCCCGCGCAGGAGCGCAGCAGGAACGTCTCGGGATCGAAGTCGATGGCCAGCGACGCGTCCGCACGATCGAGCAGCGCGTCGGGGAGCACGAGGGTCTTGAACACTCGGATGGTGTCGGCGAGCTCCACGGCGCGCTCGAAGGTGTCGTGAAACGCTCGCGGATCGTCGCCGGGCAGCCCGAGCATCAGCTCCAGATCGATGGGGATGCGCCCGCGCATGGCGGCGAGCACTCGCTCGAAGCGCTCGAGATCGAAGGGCCGGCCCAAGCGATGGAGCACAGAGGGGCTGAAGCTCTGGATGCCGATGCTGACCTGCGCCTTTCCGGCGGAGGTGAGCAGCTCGAGGTGCTCGTCCTTGAGAAAAGTGGGGTAGATGTGGCCGTGGATCGTCGTCTGCGCGAGGAACTTCACCTGCGCTTCCGCCTCGACGAGCGCGCGGAACGCGCGGGGGCTCAGGTTGAACGCCGCGTCGATGAAGAACACATTGGGGACCTCGGCTCGCCGCAGGCCCTCGAGGTGCGCTGCGAGGTACTCCGCCGAGTGCACGCGATCGGCTCGCTGCTCCCCCCACTGGCAGAAGGAGCAGTGAATGGGGCAACCTCGGAAGGTCTCGATGTAGCCCGTCGTTCGCGGTGGCGCGGTGTCGATGTGGTAGGGCGAGGGGTAGGCGTCGAGCACCGGTCGTTCGAGTGGGCCAGTGCTCCTCCAACCAAGAGGCGACGGCACGGTGAGCCCCGGCAGCTTCGTCCAACCGTTCTCGAGATGCGTGCGCACTATGTCGCGCAAGATCTCCTCTCCCTCGCCGGTCACCGCGGCGTCGAGCAGCGCGCGGAGGTCCCGGTAGTTCGGCAGGTTGAACACGGAGGCGCGCGCGTGGGGCCCGCCCGCCACGATGCGGACGCTCGGATCCCACGCTCGCACCCGGCGGGCGAGCTCCTGAAAGGCACCGATGGACCACAAGTAGAGGGACGCCGCGATCAGGGTTGGCCGGAAGCTGCGGATCTCTTCCAAGAAGGCCTCGGGATCTGCGGTCTGCAAATCGATGATCCGCGTCTCCACGTCTGCGAGATCCGGGGCGCTGCGAAGTGAAGCCTCGAGCTTGCGCACGGCGTAGGTGAAGGGCACGAACTCGCCGCTCGGATCCTCCCACGTGGGATCGATCGACACGAAGGCCACGCGTCTCGAGCGCGTCACGCGACCACCGACGCGATGAGCGGGCAGCGGCGGGCAAGCTCCGTGAGCTCGGGATCGACCCACGCGGGAGGGGGCACACCCTCGGCCCGAAACGAGCAACCCAAGAACATCCTCAGGCCCGGCCTGCGCATCGGTAGCGCCGTGTGCCAGGTGCACTGCTCGATGGCCACCAGCGAGCCCTTGGGTACCCGGATCTCCACTTGTCCCTGCCAGGGCCAGGCAGCCGGATCCTGCGGCGGCGCGGTGGGGTCGCCCACGGCCCGAGGGTAGACCAGAAAGAGTCCTCCGTCGTCGTCGATGTCATCGAGGTACAGCAACGTCGTCACCCGCTGTGCGCTGGTGATCGCGGGCCAGCCGCCGTGGCTCTGATACTTGCCGTCGTCGAAGCCTCCGATGTGCGTGTGCCAGTGGAAGAACGGGCGGGTCTCGTCCGTCGCGACCCCGCCCACGATCTCCAGCCGCATGTCCCGTCCGAGCGCGCCACGCAGCGACTCCACCACGCTCGGCTTGAGGAGCAGCTCCGTGATCTGCGGGTGCTCCATCAGGAGCCGGTAGAACACGACACCGGTGTAGTTGATGACCACCGAGTCGCCGAGACGAACGTCGCGCTCGGACCACAGTCGCGGGGGGGTCGTCGCCGCGAGGCAGTCGCCGATGGCCTGGCGCAAACGCTCGACCTCCGCGTCGGACCACACGCGCTCGAACACGGAGAACCCTTGCTCGAGCAGCTCTCGCGCGTGCTTCGCCGGATCGATGGCGGCGCTCATGGCTCTCCTAGAACCGACTCGAGCGCCGCGGCTCGGGACGCGAGCGCGCGCAGTGACTCATCGACCCAGCGAGGAGCGGGCAGCGCCGCCGGCCGATAGTAGCAGCCAATCCAGCTGCGATGTCCCGACCGGCTCATGCGCTCGGCCGCGTGCCACGTGCACTGCTCCAGGATGACGAGTGTGCCCGGTGCCGCCCGGAGCGCTACCTCCCCGTCCCAGTGCGTACCCGTCGACGGGTGCGGTGGGGCGGTCGGATCGCCGACGGCCCTCGGGTACACGAGGAGCGGCCCGGTCTCGTCGTCTAGCTCGTCGAGATACAGCAGCGTACCGACTCGCTCGATGCGCTCCAGGTGCGGCCAATGGACGCTGGCGCTGTCGCCGCGTCCTGCCGGGCCCTCTCGGTGCTCCCCATCGTCGAGCCCGCCGATGTGCGTGTGCCAGCGAACGAAGGGGCGCGAAGCGTCGCTCACGCCAGCGACGGCGGTCTCGAGCGCGACCGGCCCGTCGAACGCCTCGCGGAGCACCGCGACGACCTCGGGCTTGATGAGCAGCTCGGCGAGATCGGGGTGCTGGGCGAAGAAGCGAGTGATGACCACGCCGCTGGCCGTCACCATCACCTCGTCTCCCTCGGGCACCTCCGACCACATCCGCCCGAGAGCGGCACGCCGCACGCTCTCTTCCACGCCCTCTCGTAGCCGTGTCACCTCCTCGCGGGACCAGGCGTTCTCGAGCACGCAGTAGCCCCGCTCGCGTAGCTCGCGCGCGTGACCGACTCCGCTCGGAGCAGCGTCTAGTCCTATGAGGGACGCCAGCGCCGGAGCCGCCTTTGGCAGGTCACCCAGGGTCGGATCCGCGAACTGGGACGCCGGCGCAGAGCCGGCTCGATAGTAGCTGCCGAGATGCACGCGAAGCCCTGGTCTGGAGGTGGGCGGCGCCGCGTGCCAGGTGCACTCGTCGAGCAGCACGAGGGAGCCTCGCGGCAGCGCGAGCTCGACCTGCCCCGGCCAGTCCCGCGAGTCCAGATCGTGCGGCGGCGCCGTGGACGCCCCGGCGCGCCTGGGGTGCACGCGAAGAGCACCACCGCCGTCCCGAAGATCGTCCAGGTACAGCAGTGAAAGCAGTCGTCTCGGGGCGTCGATGCGAGGCCAACCCAGACGTCGATAGCGACCGTCCCCGCCCCCGTCGAGGTGGGTGTGCCACTCCACGAAGGGACGCTCGCGATCGCTGACGATCGCGCCCGCTGCCTCGAGCACCACGTCGGGACCAAGGATCGCCCGTATCACTCGCAGGACTTGCTCGTCGAACATCAGCGGCGCCACCTCGGGCCGCTGGACCAAGAGCCGATAGAAAGTCAGCCCGGCCAGCGTTGGTACGATGGTTCCCGGCTGGGAACGCTCGGAGTAGAGCGTGGTGGGCGCGAGCTCCGCCATCAGCTCGCACACGATCCCGCGCAGGGTATCGACCGCCTGGTCTGGGAATGCGCGCTCGAAGACGAGGTAGCCGTCTGCCAAGAACCGACTGCGTGCGTCGTCGAGGTCCATCACAACACCGAAGAGAGCAGTGGGCTCGCGGGGGCGTGCGCCGAGAGGGTCGGGTCGCTCCAGGAGGGCGCGGGCAGACCTGCAGCTCGAAAGTAACAACCGACGAAGATGCGAAGCCCGTCGCGTCGCATCGCCCGGGCCGCGTGCCAGGTGCACTGCTCGAGCGCGACGAGGGAGCCGCGCGCCAAGCGGAGCTCGACCTGCTCACTCCATGCCTCCAGCTCCGGGTCCTCCGGAGGAGGGGTGGGTTCACCCACAGTGCGCGGTCGAACGAGCAGCACGCCTGACTGGTCATCGACGTCGTCCAGGTACAGCAGCGTGAACACCCGCTCGACCTTCGTGACCCGTGGCCAGCCCGTGCGACGATACTCGCTGTCCGGGACCCCACCGATGTGGCTGTGCCAGGCGAAGAACGGCCGGGACGCGTCGCTCACCACCGCGCCCACCAACTCGAGGCGCATGCCTTCGCCCAAGACGCCACGCAGCGACTCGACCACGCTCGGCTTGAGCACGACGTCCGAGAGCTCCGGGTGCTCCTCCAGCAGCGACGGGAAGGTCAGGCCCGTCGGGGTGACGATGGTGCGAGGGTCGAGCGGGGTGTTCTCGCGCGCCCACAGCGGCGGGCCGTCGCGCGACTCGACGCTCGCGACGATCGCAGCGCGGAGCCGCTCCACCTCCGCGTCCGTCCAGGCCCGCTCGAACACCGCGAAGCCGCGCTCGGCGATGGGGTGGGCGTGCTCAAGCATCGCGCACCGCGACCAGCGAGGCGGCGTCGTGATGCACGACGTCGATGACGTTCACGAGACCCGGAGCATACTTCCGGTCCAGGGCTCCGCGATGTGAGTAGCTGACCCCTTCGCGCTCCACGAAGCGCGGCCTGCCGACCACCGTCGCGACGGCCTCGAGCACGACCTCGCCCCCGGGGGTCTCGAGCTCGAACCAGAGCCCGCGATCGCCGCCGCGTATTGCGCGCAAGTGCCAGCCCGGAGCGCGCATTCCGAGGCTGTGACGCAGGCGATCGAGGGCGCCGTCGGGCACGGCCCGCTCGCCGAACGCGCTCGGGTCGCGGCGCGCGTCGTAGGTGTGAAAGCCGACCCACGCCTCCTTGACGACGGCGTTGTGGTTCTCCTCGGCCACGCGCGCCACATGCTCGAACTCTCGCCGCAGTGTGTCCGCGGTCCAGCCGGTGCACGACCGCAGCAGGAAGGTCTCCGGGTCGAAGTCGATGTTCATTCCGACGTCGGCGCGGTCGAGCAACGCGTCCGGCAGCACCAGTGTCTTGAATACGCGCACGTTGTCCGCGAGGGAAACGGTACGCTCGAACGTCTCCCGGAACGAAGCAGGGTCGTCACCCGGCAGACCGAGCATGAGTTCGAGCGTGATCTCGAAGCGCGTTCGTAGGGCGTCGAGCACGCGGTGAAACCGCGCGAGGTCGAAGGGCCGGCCGAGGCGGGCCAAGACCTTGGGGTCGAGGCTCTGAACGCCCACGCTCAGCTGCGCGTGCCCGAAGGACGCGAGCAGCTCGACATGCTCCTCGGTGAGCAGCGTCGGGTACAGGTGCCCGTGGACGCGAGTGTGGCGCAAGACGCCGACCTCGCGCTCGGCCTCCGCGAGCGCGCGAAAGGCCCGCGGGCTGAGGTTGAACGCGGCATCCAGGACGAACACGTTGGGCACCGCACGCTCGCGCATGCCGATCAAATGGGACCTCAGGTACTCGGCGGAGTGCACGCGATCGGACGCCTGCTCGCCCCACTGGCAGAAGCTGCAGTGGATGGGACAGCCGCGAAAGGTCTCCAGGTAGCCCGTCGCTCCGTGGGGCGCCGTCCCGAGCTGGTAAGGCGACGGGTAGGCGTCGAGCTCGGGACGCGGCAGCGGACCGGTCGAGCGCCAGCCCAGCGGGCCCGGAAGCCAGAGACCCGCCAGCTCACGCCACGCCTCCCCCTGATGCAGGCGCACGATGTCGCGCAGGACCTGCTCCCCTTCGCCGGCGACCGCGGCGTCGACCGAGCGCGCCAGCCCCTGGTAGGGGCGCAGACTGAAGACCGACGCCCGAGCGTGCGGCCCGCCCACGATGAGTCGCACCTCGGGATCCCAGGCCTTGATGCGCGCGGCGAGCTCCTGCAGCGGTCCGATCGACCAGACGTAGAGGGACAGGGCGACGATAGACGGACGAAAGGCCTCGAGCTCCGCGAGGAAGGCCTCCGGCTCCTTCGTGCCCAGGCTGATGACCCGGGTCTCCACGTCCACGAGCTCCGGGCACGCTCGGACGGAGGCCTCGAGCTTCTTGAGCCCGTAGTTGAACGACACCAGATCGGCGATCGGATCTTCCCAGTCCGAGCTGGCTTCGAGATCGATCGAGACCAGCGCCAAGCGGGGAGAACGGAAGGCCTGTGCGCTAGCCACCCTCGGTCACCAGCCGGCGAGCGTCCCCGTGCACCAGATCGATGACGTGCCTCAAGGCAACGGTCTGCTCGCGCTCGACCGGGCCACGATGGACGTAGGCCACCCCATCCCGATCTTCGAAGTACCGTGCGCCATCTCGGCGTCTGGACGCGTGCAGCGAGATGCGGCCGCCGGGCATGTCGAGGTCGAAATAGACGCCATCCACCTGGTTGCGAACGACGCGCAGCGACCAGCCCTGCACCCCAGCATCCACCGCCATCCGTAGCCGCTCGACGATCTCGACCTCGACGGGCACCACACCACGCTCCGCAGGAAGGTCGATGCGCGCTTGGCCTGGTCGGTGCGGCACGTCGCTGTGGTAGGTGGCGAACTCGACGTAGGTGTCCGTGACCGAGGGCTTGCTGTGGGTGCGGGCTACCTCGGCCACGTGATCGAGCTCGCGAGCGAGCTGTTCCTCGCTCCAGCCCGCACACGAGCGCATCAGGAAGGTCTCGGGGTCGAAGTCGAGCTGCATGCTGGGGTCGGCGCGATCGAGCAGCGCGTCCGGCAGCACCAGCGTGCGAAAGACCCGCACGGTGTCCCCTAGCTCGATGGCGCGGTGGAACGTCTCTCGGAACGACTCCGGCGTATCGCCGGGCAGCCCGATCATCAGCTCGAGATCGATGCGGATGTGTTCGCGCAGCACGCGGAGAACCCGCTCGAACCGCTCGATGTCGAAGGGACGACCGAGCCGGCGGAGCACCTGGGCGTTGAAGCTTTGTATCCCGATCTTCATCTCCGCGCGCCCGAACTGCGTGATCAGCGAGAGATGTTCGTCCGTGAGGAACGTCGGATACAGATGACCGTCGAACGGAACCTGCCGCAGGAAGCCGACCTGCGCCTCGGCTGCGAGCAAGTTGCGGAAGGCGCGCGGGTTCAGGTTCAACCCCGCATCGCAGCACAGGACGTGGGGCACGTCGGCATCCCGCAGCCCCTCGAGCTGACGGACGAGGTAAGGCACGGAGAAGACGCGGTCGGCGCGCTCGGCACCCCACTGGCAGAAGGTGCAGTTGATGGGACAGCCGCGGAAGGTCTCGAGGTAACCCGTGGTGCCTCGCGGCGCGAGCGACAGGTGGTAGGGGGACGGATACGCGTTCAGATCGGGACGCTCGACCGGCCCCGTGCCGTGGAAGTTCTTGCCGTCCGAGACGAACAGACCGGGCGCGGTCTTCCAGTCGCCGTCTCGATGCGCTTGGACGAGCTCGCGAATCACGCCCTCACCTTCGCCCTGCACTATCGCGTCCAGCACCGAGGCCATCGGGCGATAGTGCGGCAGACGAAAGACCGAGAGCCGAGCGTTGGGGCCCCCGGCGATGAACGGGATGGAGGCGTCCCACGCTTTGACGCGGGCGGCGATCTCCCAGAACGGCTTCATCGACCAGACGTACAGCGAGGCTCCGATCATCGTGGGACGGAAGGCCTCGAGCTCCGCCATGAACGCTTCCGGCTCGGCCGTACGAAGGTCGATCACTTGCGTCTCGACGTCCTGCAGTGTTGGGCAACTGCGGACGGACGCCTCCAAACGCCGGATGCCGTAGCTGAACGCGAGGTGCGCCACCGACGGGTCGTTCGTCGCCGGATCGATGGAGAGCAGCGCGAGCCGCGGGGAACGTGTCATTGGGCTCGCGGATCTTGCCACAGACCCGCCATTGCCGCACGACCCGGTTGCTGGCTTGGGCGAGTCTCGAGCCTAGGTTTTGCCCGGCGCGGGAACGGCAGGGCGCGCCCTACCCGCCGACCGCACTACGGCCCCGTCACTTGGGGGCAGCTCGTGTCGAAGAAGAACGGTCGTCCCTGAGGTGCTCAGCGCTGGTACTCGAAGTACACGCGTTCGGTCATCGAGCCGTCGGGGTTCGGCCACCCGTGTTGGGCCATCACACAGTCGTGGCCTTGCTGCTTCACGACAAGATAGACCTGGCGTGCGAGCACTTTGCGTGTCGGCAAGAAGGTGTGCTCGTCGGGGTGGACGATCTCGAGGAGGCAAGTCTTCTGCCGGCACTCCACCGTGCCCACCTTGACCGTCGTCGGGAAGCTGCCGCCCGCCTGGTCCAGCAGGGACTGGAGCGCGCTTCGCGTCGGCGTTGCCCATGCACTGTCGACGGGTTCGGCTCGAAACCGCGCCAGCGAGTTCTCCCTCAGCTCGAGTTCTCGCTGTGCGGCCGTGTCCGCGTCGTCCTCGGCTTCGTTCGCTTCTGCGGAAGGTTGCACGGTCCCGGGACCCGCTGCGGGCTGGACGAGAGGCTCGGGCGCCGCCCGCTGCGTGTCAGCGCGCTGCGCCTGACACGCAGTCAGGCATAGCAGGGTAGTGAGCAGGATGGGTCGCATGGCGGTTCTCCTCGTCAATCGCTGTAGGCCGAGAGCAGCCGGATCTTCAGCCCCTTCGGATCCGCACCTCCGCCGGTGTCGGTCATATCGAAGTCCACACCGACTCCCCAGTCCGTGCCGCAGGTAGAAGAATTGGCGCAGGGTGCATAGCTCAGAAAGAGCGGGAAGTTCCCCGGTCCTCCAAACCGCACCTTGACGTCGCAGGTGCAGACCATCGTTCCCGTGTAGGAGCTGGTGATGAGTTCTGCCGTCGTGTACTCGTTGAGCGATACCGATACTTGCTGAAGGCGCACGTTCACGCTCTTTAGACGCCGCCCATTCGTCGTGACCAGTTCCACCAGGTCGCGCCCCGTCGGAACTGGGCAGGTGAAGAATACGCCGCTTCCACTTCCGGCCGCATCGTCCCAGAAGGTCTTGCCAGCGTGGTCTGCTCCGCCCGAGTATTGGTAGATCGGGGAGCTGCCGGCGAAATTGATGAAGTGGCAGTCGTTTCCGTTCATGCGCCAACGCAGTACGTCCGCGCCAGCACTCTTCGCGCTGCTCGCCACCGACAGGGCCACGCCCATGGCCAGCATCGTGGCCGTCGAGTTGATGGTTCGTCTCACCTTGCCTCCAAACTCGCGGCGATGCTCCCTAGCCGCGTCTTTGAAGACGCGTAGCGCGGGGGGGGGGGGGGTCAAGCGTATTCCTGTCGATGCGCTCCCGCGGTTGGACCAGCAGGCACATACGGCGCCCCCGCCGACCGTCCCCGCCTCCCGCACGCCGAGCCCGAGAGACGCTCTCGCTCGCCCTGCGGACCTTCGATCGAGCGTGCCCCGCGCCAAGGGCCGGATGCGCCGGCCCTGGCCGCGCGCTCACTATTGATTGGTAGTGCGGGCCGAGAATCTCGAAGGGGATCGATCGTTTGTCGGTCCGACGCGCGCACGGAGGGCGCGCGCACGAATTCGCACGGTGGGGTAGGGCAGCGTGTCGACGGGGACGACCCAGGGTGAGGGTGCGGCGGCGCAGCAGCCGGCTGGCTCGGGCTCAGCGGCCAGTTCTGACGGAGGGGGGCTGACCGACCCCGAGGCCCGCGCGGCGACCGGCCGCCACCAGAGCCAGGCACGCGCGGTGTAGAGACCCGAGCGCACGCAACCGCGTGTCGATCGCCCGGGCCGACATGTCGACCGAGCGCGTGGCGCGCAGGCGACGCGAGCACTCGTTCAGCTCCAGCAAGCGGGCGGTCACCGAGGCGGGGCTCATCGCGGGTTCAGGCATCGTCGTCGCCTCGCAGGCGCTCGATGTCGGCGAGGTCGCGCAGACGCCCCGCCAGCGCCTTCATCCTCACGAGCTGCGCTCGGTCGACGACGCGAAGCCTGATGCCGAGCGCATCCACTGACATGCGCGACTCCCATGCCTCGGTCAGCGGACCTGTCGCAAGCAGCAAGTCGAGAGTGAGCAACTCGTCGGCGTCCACCTTCGAGACGCGCTGGACGGTCACGCCGCTCGGGAACGTCATCGGCTGCGCGGGCAGGCTGAAACCGAGCGGAGCCACGAGGCTGAGCGCCCGGTCCACGTCCTCGGGACGGATCAATAGGTCGATGTCGGTCGTGGCGCGCGGGGCCCCGTGGATGGCCAGCGCGAACGCGCCGACCAGCGCGTAGTCGACGGCGCCCTCGTCGAGCGCCGATACGACCTTGCGCATCTCTTCCAAAATGTCGAGCGTCACGCCAGCGCCAGCCTAGCGCGAGCTTCGCCAGCAGGCGAGGCTGACCGAGCGTCTGGTGCTGGTAGTGCACGTGGGCTAGCCTCGGGCATGGCGTTGCCGCGCTTGCAGCTATTCGAGTTCAACGACCTCGATTGGGTCGGCACCGACGTGCGGGACACGGTCGTGGAGTCGCTGAGCCGCGGGCTGTCTTGGGGTCGCACGCTCACGGGTCTGGTGCAGCCTTTCGCTGAGTTCCTGGAAGCCGCGGGTACGGACAGGGTGCTCGACCTGTGCGCGGGCGCGGGCGGGCCGGCGCAGATCCTCACTCGGGAGTTTCGGCGCGCGGGGCGCGAGCCGCCGGAGCTCCTGCTCACGGACCTGTTCCCGCGCGCGGGCGCGTGGCAGCGGCTGGCGGCAGAGGAGCCGAACGTCCGCGCGCACTTCGGCGCGGTCGACGCCACCGCCATCCCCGCCGAGGTGGGCGCCGGACGCGCGCGCGCCATCATCAACGCGTTTCACCACTTCCCGCGAGCCGTCGCCGAGCGCGTCCTGGCGGACGCAATCCGTGCACGCTCGCCCATCTGGGTGTCCGAGCCGTTCGAGCGCAACCCGCTCATGTTCCTCTCGTTCGCTCCGTTTGGCTTGGCGGCGCTGCTCGCGAACCCGGTGCTCACTCCCAAGCGCACGCTAGGCAAGGCCGTGCTCTCCTGGGGCGTGTTGCCCCTCACGCTGGGGATCAGCGCCTGGGACGGCTTCGTCAGCACGCTGCGCGTGTACGAGCACCCGGAGCTGCTCGAGATGGTTCGTCCCTTCGCCGCCGACTACCGCTGGGCGTTCGGGACGTATCGCTACGCGCTGGGCGGCAAGGGCTACTACTTCTGGGGCGTACCGCGTTGAGCTCACTACCGGCTGCGTGACTGTCGTCCCTCGCGCCAAATCGAGGGGCATGCGGTCAAGATTGGATGGACCGCCTCGATGGCCGCCCGCAGTTCGACGAGTTCTGTCGGGTCGAGGCTGCCGCGGTACGCGTAGGCGATGCCGTCGCGTTCCTGAAAGCAGCGCATGCCCGGCTGCATCGCGGTCGCCGTGAGGCTCGTGCCGAGGCGTGCCCCGCACAGCTCGAAGGTGAGACCCGACGAGGGCTCGCCGCGCACGGCGACGAGACGAATCGCCACGCCAGCGAGCGCTTGCTCGAACGCGGCCCGCGAGTGTTCGTCGTCGAATGGGTTGGTCGCCGAAGACTCGAACGTCGCCTCGGTCTGGGTCGGATCCGCGACCGCGCGAGTGCCCTTCGGGCCGGGGACACCCGCTGCGCGGAAGCAGCACGACACGAACATGCGCAGGCCCGGGCTCCGCTTGGGCCGCGCAGCGTGCCACGTGGCCTGATCCAAGATGACGACGCTGCCTCGGGGGACGCGCACCGCGACTTGTCCGCGCCACTCCGCCAAGACATCCCCTGGTGGAGCCGTCGGCTCGTCCACGCGTCGGGGATGAACCAGGAGCGGACCGGTCTCGTCGTCGATGTCGTTCAAGTAGACCAGGGTGTTCACGCGCTGAACCTGGCTGAAGCGGGGCCAGCCGTCTCGCTCGGGATCGAACCCCGACTCGTTGCCGCCGATGTGGCTGTGCCAGCGAAGGAACGGCCGGGTCTCGTCGCTCACGATGGCGGCCACCAGCTCGAGCTCCATGTCGTCGCCCAGCAGCGCGCGCAAGACGTCCGTGAGCGCGGGTTGGAAGATCGCGCCTGCTAGCTCGGGTCGGTCGTCGAGCAGGCGGAAGAGCCCGAAGCCCACGTGGTGAACCCCCGCGGCGCGCCCACGCACGGGCACATAGGCCCCCTCCGGGGCGACCATGACCGGTGGACTCGCCTGCCGCACGAGCTCGGTGACGGCGCGGTCGAGCCGGCTGATGGCCTCCTCCGGGAAGAGCCCAGGGAGGACCGCGTAGCCGCGGTCTCGCACCGCCCGCGCGTAGTCGCTGGGGTTCGTCACCGCCCACGCTCCCCGCCCGGAGCCGCGTCCGACACGAGCGGCGCGAGCTCGGGGTGGAGCGACGCGAGCTTGCCCAGTCCGTGGTCGACCCACTCGGGCGGCGGCTGCGAGGCCGAGCGAAAGTAGGAGCCGACGAGCGTCCGGTGACCAGCTCCCCGCCGCGCGCGAGCCGCGTGCCAGGTGCACTGATCGAGCAGCACCACACTCCCTCGCCGCACCTTCAGCTCGACCTGCCCGGGCCATGCTTCGGCGTGCAAGTCGTGCGGCGGCTCGGGCGCGTCACCCAGCCGGCGCGGGTAGATCAACAGCGGCCCCGTCTCGTCGTCGAGCTCATCGAGGTAGCGCAGCGCGACCACGCGCTCTATCCCCTGCA
This sequence comes from Polyangiaceae bacterium, assembly GCA_019637295.1. GTDB lineage: Bacteria > Myxococcota_A > Polyangia > Polyangiales > Polyangiaceae > JACKEA01. The sequence continues at coordinate 281,152 of JAHBVX010000001.1, read as the reverse complement.
CCGCGGGCCACGCGCCGTGCCGTGAGTACACCCCGGTGTCGACGCCGCCGACATGGCTATGCCACGGGAAAAACGGGCGCTGGCTGTCGCTGATCAACGCCGCCGCCAGCTCCAGTCGCACCTCCGCCCCGAGCAACCGATGCAGCACCTCGAGCAGCAGAGGTTCGAGGTGCTGTGTCGCCGCTCCCGGCGCCTCGTACAACAGCCCGAACCAGGCCAAACCATTGGGAGTGACCGACGTGGTCTCCTCCAGACGCGTGACCTCGGGAGCGAACAGCGGGACCGGCCCCAGCGCCGCGAGCTTGGCTGCGATCACGCCGCGGAGCGACTCGACGTCCTCCGCCGACGTTGCGTCCGGAAGGACCGCGTAGCCGCAGCCGTGAAACTGCGACTCGATGCCAGAGAGAGACTCAAAGGCGCTGCGCGGTGGCTGCACGACGTCGTGAAACGTACCACACGGCGGCGTGAAGCTCGAAGGCGCACGGCCGGCAGCGCTCGCGCGGAGGCGTCCTCGAGGGCCGGCAAGAGCTCGCGGGTGTTGTAGGCCGCCAGGTACGCGCGCCGTTCGGCGCTATCGGGCTGTCGGTGCCGCAGGTGCGCGCCATAGCTGGCCATGCCGTGGAACGGCAGCGGCTCCACCCAGGTGGTCAGCTCGGTGGCCGGAGCGAGGGGCACCCGGCGAGGCTTGAACACCAAGTCCGTGTACAGGAAGAGAGCTCGCTCGCGACCCTCGGGAGCCGCGCGAACGTCGTCGAACTGCAGCACGACGCCGTCACCGCGACGCATCACCACCAAACGATCGTCGGAGCGTCCGAGCAGCTCCGAGACGTCGCCGTAGCGCGTGAAGCGTCCATAGGTCGCGTGTGCGTCCGAGTCTTCCCCGCCGCCGTCGTCACGCGCCAGGCGCGGGCGGGTCACGTCTCCCAAGGTGTACACCGTGGGCACGCCGCTGTGCTCGAGGGTCGCTTGGCTCGCGGTCAGGTCGTAGCGCGTGAGCTCGCCGGCGGCTCCCGTGTTCAAGCGCACGCGGTCGATGAACCACATCCCCGTGCCGCCCTGATCCGTGCCGGTGGAGACGCGCACCTGATAGCGGCCGGTGGGGAACGTCACCCCCGACAGGTCGAACACCACTGCCTTGCGATCACCCCGCGGCGCGCGCAGCGTGCAGACCTCGCGATAGCTGCCGTCAGGCTGTCGCACCTCGAGTCGCGGCTTGGCCGAGGGCACGTTCGCGCCGAGCTTGCGGTCGAACCGCAGGCGCCAACCCTCGATCACGAGCCACGCCGGCTGCCCCGCCTGCGCGGCGCCGAAGTCGAGCTCGTACTGGTTGTCGCGAGTCGGGTCGCAGGTGACCGCGCGATCCGACAACGTGCCGATCTCCGCGGTCACGTCGGTGTGACCCTGCCAGGACGCGCGCTCGGCGACGCGGAAGTTCGCCCGCGGAAGCGCGATGAAGTCCCAGCCCTCGGCCGGCTCGAAGCTCCGGCGCGAGGCCGACGTCGAAGTGAAGACCTCGTGCGCGGCGGCGTGTTCGACCACCGTCAGCTTGGCGGCGTCGAGATAGACGATCTCGTCCTCGGCGGCGAGGATCTTGGCGCGCACGCGGCCCTCGGTCACGCGCGCGCGGTCGAGCCGTACCCACATCGGCATGAAGTCGATGGCCTTGCCGGGCCCGCTGGGGTCGAGGTGCTTCGGCTGTCCGACCAGCGCGACTCCGCCGACGGTCGTCTCGTAGCTGAAGCCGTCCTCGGCGCCCGAGAACACGTACGGGCAGCACCACTCGTCGGTCAGGCCGTTGCAGTCGTCATCCAGGCCGTTCCAGCAGATCTCGAAGGTGGGCTGGATCGACTGGGGGCACTGCACGCTTCCGTTCAGGCACGTCCACGTTCCCTTGGCGCACTCGCCGTACTTGCCGGGAACGACGCAGGCGCCGCCGCCGCCAGGATTGCCCTCGTCGGTCTGTCCGTCGCAGTCGTCGTCCAGTGCGTTACAGATCTCGGCGCTCGGAGCGTTGGTCGCCTGGCACGAGAGCGAGCCGCCGGCGCACTGCAGCGTCCCGGCCGCGCACACGCCCTGCTGCCCCGTGTTGCACGGGCCGCCGCCCCCGGGGTTACCCTCGTCTACCTGCCCGTCGCAGTCGTTGTCGACGTTGTCACACAGCTCCGTGCTGGCGCTCTGGTTCTGCGCGCACTGTAGCGAGCCCCCGGTGCAGGTCATCGTACCCGCAGCGCACACGCCGGGGTTACCGGTCGGACACGCGCTGCCGCCCCCGGGGTTACCCTCGTCCACTTGCCCGTCGCAGTCGTCATCGACGCCGTTGCACGTCTCGGACTCGGGCACGATCTCGCCGACACACGCGCTGGCCCAGGTTCCGTTCAGACAGGACTGAGTGCCATCCTTGCACTTACCCTCGTTGGCCGTCCCCGAAGGGCCCGAGTAACACGGCCGAGACTCTCCCGTCTGGCAGGCGCAGCCCTCGTCCACGATGCCGTTGCAGTTGTTGTCCTTGTCGTCGCAGACCTCGGTCGCTGGTCCCACGTCCCCCACGCAGGGACCGAACACGCCCTTGCTGCAGGTGGTCGTTCCGTCCTTGCACTCGCCGATCCCCTGCGTCGACGGCGGGCCCGTGTAGCACGCCTCCTCCGCGCCTTCCCAGCACGGGGTCGAGCTGTCCCCGGCCCAGCCGCCCGCGCTGATGCCCCCGGTGCCCCCACCGTCTTGCGCGCCGACTCCGCCGCCTCCGGCGGGACTCGTGCCGTCTTCGGAGCCACCACACGCGGTCATCACCACGAAGCCCGCGGTGGCGAGCGCTCCGAGCCGAATGAGAGGGGGAAGGTAGCGGGCGCTCATCGTCGTCCACCAAGGATGCACCGAACGCCGCCGTTGGTAAACGCGCGGCGCGCCTGCGCACCGACGCCTACATGGGACGCGACGTGAGGTAGGTGCGGCTGAGCATGGGGTGGGACTCGTCGGTGGGTCCCCAATCCGAGTCCGGGTGGTAGGCGATCACGTCCAGGACGTCGGCGTCGGTCCGGAACGCGTGGGTCTCGTGGGCGCTGAGCAGAAACACGGCCCCTCGAGCCAGGGGCTGCTCCCAGCCCTCGGGACCGAACGCGATCCCGCGCCCGCCGGTCACGACCCCCAGTCGAATGCTGGGGTGACGGTGCAGGGACTGGCGAACGCTCTTCGGGAAGTGCAGGTGGTTGAGACACGGATCGCCGAGCCGCGGCGGTGCGACGAGCAACGTGTCGGAGCACCCATCGATGTAGGCGAGCCTGCCGCTGCGCTCGATGCTACCCACCGCCGTCAGACCGAGGAACCCCAGGCGCTCGATCACCGCCACCCGACCGTCCGCGTCGAGCTCGAGCGCGCCGGCGACGCAGAAGAAGCTGCCCACCGCGCAGCGACAGTCGAAGGCCTCGGTGCGCAGGGACACCGTCCCATCGAGCACCACCCCGTAGTGCGTGCTGGTCGGACAGTCCCGGCGCTGCTGGCCCGACACGAGCTCGAGTCGTGAAGGGTACATGGTGTCGGTGGCGTCGAGCACGTCGCCGGGTTTCGGTTCGAGAATCGTCTTCATGAGTCAGTCACCCGAAGCCAACCTCCTCCGCGTCGGCGGAGATACGGTCATACACCCAGCCGAGCAGCTCTGCAGGCGCGGCTTGAAACAGCTCGGCGTAGCGGCCCCGCTCGAGCAACAGGCGATCACGCTCCGGCACCTCCGGCGGCACCGTCACGGGCGCCGAGACCGAGAGCGGGAGTCTGAGGCGGAACGCCCAAGGCAAGGTCAGGCCCAGATCCTCCAAGGATGCGGCGCCGCTCGGCAGCGCCTTGCTGACGGTGTCCGCAAAGCCGTAGCCGGCAGGCGTCGCGTGGCGCACGACGTAGAACTTGGTGGCGATCCCCTCCTCGACTTGGCGCAGCAGTCGAGAGTACACGTGTTCGGGGAACCCCAGCGTGACGCAGGCCACCTCGATCTTGCGGTGAAAGCCGTTGAGAACGAAGGCCAAGAGCGACTCTCGATCCTCGAACACCAGGGCCCTCGGCGCGGCGTAGTCGGCCAGGTCGGCCGGCAGCGTCGACGCGCTGGCGCGCTCGGCCAGTGTCTCGGGACGGATCAAGGTCGGCAGCGGAGCATGGTCGCACTCCCAGCGCTCGAGCGCCACACCGAACGCCGCGCGAGCGCCGGCCGCGTCGCCGGGGGCCGGCAGGAACCCTGCGCGCACGAGCGCGTAGAAGAGCTGCCCACGGGTGTAGCGAAAGCGACCGTCGGTGCCGAGCTGCGCCACGACCGAAGCCATCTGCGCCGCGGTCAGCGGCAGCTCGCCGCTCACGGGCGCTCTCCGTCGACGTAGACGCGATGCCACAGCTCGATGGCCAAGAGCATCCAGAGCAGCTCGCCGCTGCGATCCCTCCCTAGGTGTCCATCCGGCAGCTCGCCGGCGAGCAGTCGCTCCACGAAGGGCTGCCGGAAGTAGCCTCGGGAGCGGGCGCGCTCGGAGCCGAGCAAGTCTCGAGTGTAGCGGCGCAGCACCGTCTTCTTGAACCAGTGGTTGAGCGGCACCCCCATCCCCGCCTTCTTCCGATACACGACCGATGCAGGCAGTAGGTCCTCCACCGCCTTCTTGAACGCGTACTTCTCGGCGTCACCCCGGCGCTTGAGCTCGGCGGGCAGGGTGAAAGAGTGCTCCGTGAGCCGCTTGTCGAAGAGCGGAGAGCACGCGACGACCCCATTGGGCGTCAACATCTTGTCCACCTTGACCAGGATGTTCTGCCCGCCCTTGCGACGAATGTTCACGTGCATCAAGCGGTTGAGGAAGCTCTGGTAGCGCTCGTCGTCCAGCGTGACCCGCACGTGCTCCTCGAGCCCCGCCGGCCCTCCGCTGCCGTGCAAGAACTCGGCGGTGCACAGGTCCGGCAGGTAGTCGTAGAACTTGTGGTAGGACGAGAGGTACGCCCGCGCGCGGTCATAGCCTCCCAAGAAGCCGTACCACTCCCCCAAGATCATGAACTTGTTCTTGGGGCCGCCGAACAGGGGATCGCCGCCTTCACCGTTGAAGATGACGGGCACGTCCCGCCCCGCCGCAGACGCCAACACGAAATTCGGGACGGTGATGCAGTCGCACAGCGGGTCGTCCAGGCCCCACATCACCCGAGGCAACAGCGAGACGAAGTCCTCCGGCTCGACGTCGATCACGCGATGGTCCAGCTCGTAGCGCGTGGCGACCAGCGACGCGTAGAGCAGCTCGTTGGGGTGTCCGTAGCCGAATCCGGCGGAGTAACAGATGGGGGGGCGACCGAGTTCGGCCAACAGCGCGACCACCGCGCTGGAGTCGATTCCACCCGAGAGGAACGCGCCGATGGGCGTCCCAGCGGGAGGCAGTCGTCGCCGCACGGCGGAGCGCAGCAGCTCGCGTAGCTCGGCGACTTGCTCTGCCTCCGGCACGTCGCTGCGGAGCTCTTCCTGAAGGTCCCAGTAACGCACCACCCGCACCGGGCCGCCAGCGAGAGGCAGCTCGACTCGTGTACCCGGCTCGAGCTGCTGCACGCCGCGAAACGCCGTGCCGGTCCCTGGAATGAAGGAGTACACCAGGATGCACAGCAGCGACTCGAGCTCGGGCACGACGCGGAAGCTGGGGTGGGCGAGCAGCGCCTTGATCTCGCAGGCGAACAGCACGAGCCCGTCGACCTCGGCGAAGTACAGCGGGCGCTCGCCCAGCGCGTCTCGCACCAGGTGCAGCGTGCGTCCGTCCGCGAGCGCGAGCGCGGCGGGGCCGTCGAGCCGCTCGAACGCGCGCACCCCTTCGCGTTCGTACAGTGCGCACAACAGCTCCGCGTCCGTCATGGGCTGCGCCGCGGCGCCCACGCGTTCGATCAGCTCGTCGCGGTTCAGCAGGCTGCCGTCGAGTACGCAGGTGAGCCCTGCGCGTCGCGCGAGGCCAGGACCGCTCGTGGCGTCCTGACGATGGCACACGGCGAAGCGGCGGTCCCAGTGCTGCGCTGCGCCCACCCGGCCGCGATGACCGAGCGCCTCACTCATGCCCGAGAGCAACTCGGGAGAGCCGTCACCGACGAAGCCCGCGATGGCTGCCATCCGGATCTGGCGTACGCCCGCGACCGGGCGAAGGGAAGCACCCGCGCCTTGAAACCGCCTGCCGCCTTCGGCAGGATGCCGTCGTCTCGCGCTCGCGTCGCGCGTGGCTGCCGAGGAGGCCCCCAATGTTTCGTGTTCCCCCGCCCGTGAACGAACCCGCGCTGGCGTACCGGCCCGACAGCCCCGAGCGCCGCCTGCTCGCCGCGGAGGCGCAGCGGCTCGCGGAGCGTCCCAGCGAGGTGGCGCTGCGCATCGACGGGCGCGAGGTGCAGACCCGGCAGCAGGGGAGCGTCGTCTGCCCGCACCGTCACGACCAGGTGCTCGCGCGGCACGCGCTCGCCAGCGAGGCGGACGTCGCCGCCGCCATCGACGCTGCCCGGCGGGCCCGCGGCGAGTGGGCCGCGCTGGACTTCCACGCCCGCGCCGCCATCTTTCTGCGCGTCGCCGAGCTCGCGGCCGGACCCTGGCGACAGCGCCTGAACGCGTCCACGGCGCTCAATCAGAGCAAGACCCCGCACCAGGCGGAGATCGACGCGGCCTGCGAGCTGGTCGACTTCTTCCGCTTCAATGTGCACTTCGCCGAGCGGCTGGCGAGCGAGCAGCCGCTATGCGAGCGCGGTATCTGGAACCGTAGCGAGCTCCGGCCGCTGGACGGCTTCGTGTACGCGGTGACGCCGTTCAATTTCACCAGCATCGCCGCCAACCTGCCGACGGCCCCCGCCTTGCTCGGCAACACGGTGATCTGGAAGCCTTCCCCCCACTCGGTGCTGTCGTCCCACATCGTGTCCGAGCTGCTGGTCGAAGCGGGCATGCCGCCGGGCGTCATCAACGTCGTGTACGGCGACGCGCAGGCCATCACCCGGCAAGTCCTGGCCCGGGAGGACTTCGCGGGACTGCACTTCACCGGCTCGACCGCGGTCCTACGCGGCCTGTTCCGCGAGGTGGCAAACAACCTGGACCGCTATCGCACCTACCCGCGCATCGTGGGCGAGAGCGGCGGCAAAGACTTCATCGTCGCGCATCCGAGCGCAGATCTCGAGGCGCTCGCGACGGCGATCGTGCGCGGCGCGTTCGAGTTCCAGGGGCAGAAGTGCTCGGCGGCGTCGCGACTGTACGCGCCTCGCTCGCTCTGGCCGGCGCTCGAAGAGCGCGTGCAGGCGCTGATCGCCGAGCTGCGACTGGGAGACCCGCTCGAGCCTGGTGTCTTCCTGGGCGCCGTGATCGGGCGGCATGCCTACGACCGCATCACCGAGTACCAAGCCCTGGCCCGGACCAGCGCGGACTGCCGGGTGATCGCCGGCGGCAACGCCGACGATCGCGAAGGGTTCTTCGTGGAGCCAACCTGGGTCCTGACCACGGATCCGAAGCACCGCCTCATGCAGGAGGAGATCTTCGGTCCGTTGCTCACTACCTACGTGTACGACGACGCGCACTTCGAACAAACCCTCGAGCTGGTGGACCAGACCAGCCCCTACGCGCTGACCGGCGCCATCTTCGCGCGGGATCGCGCGGCGATCGAGCGCGCGAGCCGGGGGCTGCGCTTCGCAGCCGGCAACTTCTACATCAACGACAAGCCCACCGGCGCCGTCGTGGGCCAACAGCCCTTTGGTGGCGGTCGGGCGTCGGGCACGAACGACAAAGCCGGCGCCGCGTTCAACCTGATGCGTTGGGCGTCGCCGCGCTCGATCAAGGAGAACCTCGCCCCGCCCACGGACTATCGCTATCCGTTCCTGGGCTGATGAGCCACGACGCCTCCCCAGCGCTGTTCGAGCTCCGCTCGGTGACGAAGACCTTCGGCGCCACGCGCGCGCTCGACAGCGTGAACCTCGAGCTGCATGCCGGCGAAGTACACGTGCTCGCCGGCGGCAACGGCGCGGGCAAGAGCACGTTGATCAAGATCCTGTCCGGCGCCATCTCGGACTACCAGGGCGAGCTGTGCGCACGGGGCCTCCCGCTGCGCTTCGCCGATCCCGGCGCGGCACGCCGACACGGCGTGCTCACCATCCACCAAGAGCTGTCGCTCGTGCCCACGCTGTCGATCACCGACAACGTGCTGCTCGCGCAGGGCGGGCGCGGGTGGTCGTTCGTCTCTCGGCGTCGCGCCTCGCAGCAGGCAGCGCAGGCGTGCCTGGGGGTTGGACTCGACGTCTCAGCGGAGACCCTGGTGGAAGCGCTGAGCATCAGCGACCGACAGCTGGTCGAGATCGCTCGCGCGCTGCACATGGGCGGAGCGCGCCTGGTGATCTTCGACGAGCCCACCAGCGCGCTCTCGGACGTGGAGTCCCGACGCTTGCTCGATCGCGTGGAGCAGCTGCGGGCGTCGGGCTGCGCGGTCGTGTACATCACCCATCGCATGCACGAGATCCGGCGCCTGGCGGACCGCATCACCGTGCTGCGCGACGGGCAGGTCGTGCTGACTCGAACTCGGGACGAGCTCGACGACGGGGAGCTCGTTCGCGCCATGCTCGGGCACGACCCCAGCGACCAGGTGCGCTCGGGACCGGCGCACGTCGGTCGCCCTCGGCTCACGGTCCGAGAGTTGCCGCTGGGCGACGGTCGCGTCTCGTTCGAGCTGCACGAAGGCGAGATCCTCGGGCTCGCGGGGTTGATGGGGTCCTTCGCGGCTGCGCTCTTGCTCGAGCTGTTCGGTGCGGGAGCGGCCGCGAGAGCCGAGCGCGTGCAGCTGGAGGGAAGGCCCTTCGCGCCGCGCTCCCCGGGGGAGGCGCTGGCCCACGGGGTCGCGCTGTTGGCCAGCGACCGAAGCGAGAGCGTGATCGCCTCGCTGAGCGTGCTCGCGAACGCGACCCTGTCGAGCCTGCGCGCCTACACTCGACTCGGCTTCGTCAGCGGCGCGCGGGAGCGGGCAGACGTGCAGCTCCACGGCGCCCGCATCGCGCTCGGCGCGCCGTCTCTGGCCGCCGACGCGGGCACCCTCTCGGGCGGCAATCAGCAGAAGCTCGCGCTCGTTCGCTGCCTGCTCACGCGTCCTCGTGTCCTGTTGCTCGACGATCCCACTCGCGGCGTGGATGTCGGCGCCAGGGCGGAGGTCCACGAACGAGTCCGCGAGCTGGCGCAGCAGGGCGCCTCGGTGCTGCTGTTCAGCTCGGATCTGGACGAACTGTGCGAGCTCTGTGATCGAGTATTGTGCTTGCGACGCGGGAGCGTCGTGTTCGAATCGAGGCGAGGGGACTTCGATCGCGAGCGGCTCCTCCGCGCGCTGTTGGGGACGAGCGCGTGACGACGCTTCGATGGCGAGCCGCCCGCCTGCTGGAGCACTCGGCCGCGCGGGCGCTGGTGCCGCTCCTTTGTGTGCTCCTGCTGGGCGCGCTGTTTCACGCCGATGGCGCCTTCTTCGACTGGCAGGCGCACCGCTCCATGCTGCGCGAGATCAGCGTGGTCGGGATCTTGGCCTGCGGAATGACGCTCGTCATCGTGACCGCGGGCATCGACCTGTCCGTCGGCAGCCTGGTGGGGCTGTGCGCGGTGTGCGTCGCGCTCTTCACCATGCCCCTGGGGTTGCCCGACGGCGTGGGCGTCCTGGCGGTGCTCGCGCTCGGCGCCGCTGCGGGGGCGACCTGTGGCGCGTTGGTGGCGTACCCGCGGCTTCAGCCCTTCATCGTCACCCTCGCGATGATGGTGTTCGCCCGCGGCCTGGCCAAGTGGCTCGCGGGTGGCCAGAAGGTCACCCGGAGCTTCCGCGGACCCGACGGCGACTTCGTCACCGTCCCGTCGCCCCGGCTGTTCGAGGCCATCGACACCCGGGTGCTGGGGGACAACGTCTCGGTGGTCACGCTGATCTTCCTGGGCTGCGCGTTCGGCTGCTGGCTCGTGCTCTCGCGCATGCGCATCGGGCGCTACCTGTACGCCGTGGGGGGCAATTTCGAGGCTGCACGTCTGTCGGGCGTGCCCGTGCGCTCCACCCTGGTGTTCGCCTACGCGCTGTGCGGCTTGCTGGCCGCCGTCGCCGGCATCTGTCAGGCGGCGCAGGAGACCCACGGCGATCCCGAGACGGGCATGGGCTACGAGCTCGACGCCATCGCCATGGTGGTGCTCGGCGGGACCAGCCTCGCCGGCGGTCGAGGCGGCGTTGGTCTCACCTTGATTGGCGCGCTCACCCTCGGGTACCTGCAGAAGACATTGAGTCTGAACGCCTACAGCACCGAGGCTCGACTCATGCTGACGGGCGCCATCTTGATCGCCGCCGTCTTGTTTCAACGGCGGCTCGCCCGCCGCGCCGCGTGACGCCGCGTCACCAATCGCTGCAGCCGAAGCTGAGACAGATCTGAGGCTTGCTGAAGCGCACTTCGTCGAAGATGCGCTGCCACTCGCTCGTGGGCGAGCCTCCAGCCTGAAGCGCGCCTGCGATCCTCGCCTCCAGCTTGGAGCGGCGGTCGGCAAGGCTCGTGCGATGCTGTTGCTCCACCACCGCGAACTGCTTGGCATCCTCCGAGCTTCCTGGACAGAAGTAGAGAAAGCGGCTCTTGGTGTCCATCTCGTTGAGCTCGTCGGCGATGTCGCGCAGGCTGCGCTCGCAGACCTTGTCCTTCACGCTGCACTTGTCGGGTAGCGCGCGCTCGGCCCGATCGAGGCGCTCGTGTCCGTCTTTCATGGCGGAGAACAGCTGCTCGTAGTTCTGCTTGGCGGCCTGCGAAATCCCCTCCGGCACCTCATACCCGAGCGGAGCTGTGCTCGGCTTCCGTGGCGGAGGCTCGACCTCCACCTCGGGTCGCTCCGCGACGGGCCGGCCGGGACCCTCGGGTACGACGACCTCGTTCGGGGTGGACGGGGGCTCGCCCTTGGGCGCGCAGCCGAGCGCCGCCAGCGAGGCGCCGACGAACAACGCGCGCCGCTCCAGCACGATTCTGCGGTCTCGATCGGTCATGGCACGCTCTTCGTAGGGCGTCTGAGGTATCAACCCGACGGGCGCGGGGCAAGGCACAGCTGTGCCAGGGCCCTGGCCGAGGGATCGGTGGGTGCAAGTGCGACCCAGTGGATTCGCTGCCGTATGCGCGCGGGCATGCTCTGTGCAAAGCTTGGGGTGGGCCAACATGTACCGAACGAGCGCTGCGTGGATCGTACTGGTTTCGCTCTCGACCGCCCTGGCGTGCGGCAGCAACGATGACGCCTATGGCGGATTGCGCGTGGAGAACACCGGGGGCGCCGGGGGCTACGGCGCCGGGGGCGGGATCCCCGTCACCGCTCAAGAGGAGCCGGGGCAGTGGCTCGAGCAGGAGGGGCTGCCCGACGTGAACGCCGGCGGCCCGGCATCGCCACCCCAGGTCGAGTGCCCCGGAGTCGCGACGACCTCGCGCATCCTCGACCTGTCGCTCGCCTCGCCAGGCAGCTTCGCCAGCGCCCAGCTCGCCCTCGAGCTGCTCGACGGCGGCCTGGCGCCCATCCCCCAGCTGGTGCGCACGCAGGATTTTCTGAACTACTTCGTCCCGGAAGATCTCGCCGGCTCCCCGCACGGACAGGGCGGGCTCGGAGAGGTCGCGGTCCAGCTGGCGCAGGTCGAGGGCAACACCTTCGACCTGCTGGTGGTGCTCAGAGCGTCCCAGCTCGAGCCACCGACGAACAATCGCGTCGTCGTGCTGATCGACGACACCAACTCGATGGGCAGCGCAGCCGACCCCCAGTCGCCCCTGGCGCGCGCGAAGGAGCTCGCCGGCGCCATCCGTGACGCGACGGGCACCACCGACTTCGTGCTGCGCACCGTCTCCGGCGCACAGCCCGCGAGCGTCGATGAGATAGTGGGCTCGGGCAGCGAGGGCAGCATCGCCGTCGCGCTGCACGAGGTAGCGAGCGCCGCGGAGACCTCGCCGCGCACCGGCGAGGATCGGCACTTCCTGATCAGCGACGGCAAAGACGACCCCGAATCGCTGCCCTCATCCCTCGAGATCTTCCGTCAGCTCGGCGCGAGCCTCAACGTCATCAGCGTGGCGCCCGCGGATGACCACCCCGCTCGCTTCTTTCGCGCGGTGTACACCCTCGGAGCCGGTCACTACGCTCACGCCAGATCCGACTCCGAGCTCTCGGTAGTGAAGACGACGCTCCTGCCGCAGATGTTGGTCACGGCGCTGCGGGACGTGCGGCTCCGTCTCGACCTGCCCTGGTACTTCGAGATCGTGAAGCCCAAGACCGAGGAGCCGTTCATCGCGGGCGTCGCGCCGCCCAAGAACGTGGGCGCGGCCGGCGTGCACACGTTCCTGGTCCGCCTGCAAGCGTGCAGCATCGCGGTCATCCCGGGCTCGGACATGAAGGTGGGCGTCTCGTTTCAGGACGCCGAGAACGAGTACCTGGTGGAGCTGCCCCTCGACGTGAAGCAGACGCTCAGCCCACCGACTCCCTACACCGAGGTGACGCGCGTTCGCGCGGTGCACGACGTCGCCGAAGCGCTCAAGACGCTGGACCGCGACGCGCTGGTCGCGGCGCGCGCCAAGCTCGCCGCGGCCATTGGCAACGGCAGCGCGAACGCGGCGCTCTCTACGCTACTGGAGAAACTCGACGGGCACCCGTTGCTCGCGCCGTGAGTCGGGGCGCGTCGGGCACCGGGTGAATGCCATGTCGAGGTGTACCACCCGAACCGCCTGCAGCTGGATGCTCGCAGCCGCGACAGGGTGCGGAGGCCTCGCCATCTCGGGCTCGGATGGGGACGACCACGGGCTGTCTGGGCAGCAGGGTACGGGTGGGGCGGCGGCCTCGGGTCCAACGCCTGTCCCGGGCACCAGCGGACCTGACGCGGGTGCGCCGCCGCGGACCTGGCCTCCGTCCGGTGCCTGTTCCTTGCCGGTGGGCACGCCGGCTCCCGGCTGTCCCATGGAGCTCGAGCCCATGTGCGGCTGGCCGAACGGTGGGGTGATCTTCGGCGAGTATCTGTGCGTGCTTCCGTTGGACTTCGGCCCGGCAACGGAGCCTGAGGCGCTCGCCCATGTGGACGTTCACTTCGGTCCCACCTCTGGGGCCGGATGGGACGGGGGCGGTCGCATGCTTCGCGTCGCGGGGCCAAAGGACTGTGCCTCGACGGGCAACGGTTGGTACTTCGACGATCCTTCGAGCCCCACAGCCATCCACATCTGTCCCAGCGCGTGCGAGTGCGCCAAGAAGCAGCCCGGACACTTCTCCATCGTCTTTGGCTGCTGGACCAACGCAGCCCCGGGCGTGATGGACGCGGAGATTGCCTGCCCGCGCTGTGCCGAACATCGGCCGAATAGCTGTGGGAAGGCGACCGCGGGATTCGGGTTCGGCGTCGTGAAATGCGCGTTCCCGCTCCAGTACGACTGGGATCCGGCTCACACCAATCTGAAGTACGTGCAGCACGGCGCAGTGGCAGGTCCGGAGGAGCCCTGGGATGGGTACCTCACCTGGGTGCCATCCCTCGAGTACTGCGATCACGTCGAAGAGGGGTGGACGTACGACATGACGACCAACCCGCCAACCGTGCTCGTCTGTCCCTCCGCCTGCTCCTGCGCCGAGGTGAAGGGTGCCATGCTGATGCTGGAGGCGGGCTGCCCTCGTTTGGAGTGGAACGGCGGGTGAGCCGCGGGTCGCCCGCCCGTCGGTGGGCGGTGCGCACTCCTCAACGGCCCCGACGACTGGGATCGCCGCCGGCTCCTGGGCAAGATGCTGCGCGAGGCCCGCGACATCGACGTGTGACACTTCACGACCCCCAAGAGGACGGGATCCTCGGCGTCTGAGGAGCGCAGTCCGACGGATTGGAGGACGAGGTGGCACCCGAGCTCGGACTACTGACAGCGCTGCAACGCGACGTCCTCGGCGCCTCGAGAGCGCAGCCCGCGCGGGATCCCGGCCGTGTACACTGCCGCTCGCCATGGGTTGGCCATCCCTTCCACCGCGGGCGGCAGCAACCGGAGTCGCGTTCGCGGCTACGCTGTGGGCGTCGGGCGCCCCGGCGGAGCCCGAGCAGAGTCCGGTGCGCTTCGCGACCCGCGTCACGGCGCCTGCGGGGTGTCCCGACAGCGACGCCTTCGCGAGAGCCGTGGCCGGCCGAACGAGCCTCGCGCAGCACAGCCACGCCAGCGAACCCGATCTCCTGCTGGAGCTCACGGTCCGCGCCGACGGCGCGCGAACCCGCGGCGCCTTGCGCATGACGTTCCGCGACGGACAGGTCTCGACTCGCGAGGTCGTGGCCGCGAACTGCGAGAGCGTCACTGACGCGCTGGCCTTCGTGGCCGCGCTCGCGATCGATCCCAACGCGGTTTCGGAGCCGAGCCGAGTCGATGAGACGCCGGAGGTGGAGCCCGAGCCGGACGCGCGCGCCCCGGTGGCTGGCGTCGACCTCCCGCGCCCCGGTGGGCCAAGTTCCGAAGACGACGGCGTCACACCCGGCGACGCAAGGGCGAGCACATCGACCTGGTGGCTGAGTGTGTGGCTCGCCGGCGAGATCGGTAGCTCGAGTTCGGCGCCGCGTCCGCTCATCGCCCGCCGCGCCGGCGCGCGCGCAGGGCTCGGGAGCCCCGATGCGCTCGGGGCGGACCTGGAGCTCGGGGTCGTGCGCCGCGTTGGTGACGCCAGCGCGGACGACGCGGGGCGCGCCACCCTCGTGCTGTGGGGTGGTCACGCTCGAGCCTGTGTGCGAGTTCCCACCGGCGCGAGCAGCGTCGCCCGAGGCTGCGGTGGGCTCGAGGCCGGCGCGCTGGTGGGCACCGGCTGGAACGTCGCCCGGCCACGGCAGGAGCGAGTCGACTGGTGGGCGGCGTCGCTCGGAGTGGGCCTCGAGATGCAGCTCGTGCTACCCCTATTCGCCCTCGCCGACGCTGGCGTGTTGGTCCCGCTGCGGCGTGACGAATTCGTGCTGCGGGACGCGGAGGGGCGAGACACGCTGCTCTACCGCCCGCCCGCGGTCGCCCTCGTGGGCCAGCTGGGACTGGGTCTGCGGCTCGGCCCCTGAGGCTTCGCACTTTTTCGTGATCGTTCCGGAGGATACCGGCCATCCTCGGGGGGTGATCGCCGAGAGTTCCCCCTCAGCCGAACCGGCGACCCGGGACTCGGGACCCGACGTGACCCGCTCGACCTCCAGCGACCGCCTCACCCTGATGGTGTCGGACTGCTTCGACCTCGTGTGGCGCAGCGTGCGCCGCTTCGGGGTCCCGCAGGCCGACACGGACGACGCAACCCAAGACGTGTTCATGATCGCCTCGCGCCGACTAGACGACATCGAAGTGGGACGGGAGCGTGCGTTCTTGATCGCGACGGCGGTGCGCGTCGCGTCGACGAGACGGCGCTCCACGCGCCGCCGCTCGGAGGTCAACCTCGAGCACCCCGAGCACATCCCAGGAGAGCGTGATGGCCCAGAGGACCTACTCGCTCGCCGGCGTGCGCGAGAAGCGCTCGATACGATCCTGGACGAGATGGACGACGACGCACGAGTGGTGTTCGCGCTCTTCGAGCTCGAGGAGCTACCCGCCCCTCGGATCGCCGAGTACCTCGACATCCCGGTGGGCACCGTCGCGTCGCGCTTGCGCCGTGCTCGAGCCACGTTTCACGCGGCGGTCAAGCGGCTGCGCGCCCGGGAGCGCAAGCACGGAGGACGACCATGACTGAACCTCGGCCTCTGCTCCAAGGGTCTGCGGACGAGCTCGAGGCAGCGTTGCTCGGCTCGGCGCGGTCCGATGGGCCCGCTCCGGGCGCCTGCGCCAAGCTCGTGCTCGCGCTCGGCGCGTCTGGCGCGACCGCGGCGGCCGCGGGCGCCGCCGAGGCCGCCGGCAGCAGCTCGTTGACCGCCGCTGCGTCACCGGGAGCCGTCTCCGCGGGCACGGCGTCCGTCGCGAATGCGAGCCTCTTGTCGCTAGGCAAGTGGCTCGGAGCGGGACTGCTCGTCGGCTCGGTCGCCTCCACCGCAGCTACCGCCACCTTCTCCGCCGGCCCCGCGCCGAAGCGCGCGGCGCCGATCACGGCGACGCTGCCGCCAGCCCCCGCGCGGGAGGCCAAGCTCGCCGTCACGCCGTCGTTGGCCAAGGAAGGTCCGCCCACGGACCTCCCCAGCGACGACGTTGAGGCACCACCGCCGGCGGCGGCGAACGTCGCACGCAGCAGCGCGATCGCCGGCAGCGCGACCCCCCGCGCGCCCGCGCGCGACGCGGACATCGTCGTCGAGCTCTCCCTGCTCGACGACGCGCGCAAGGCTCTCGCGCGGGGCGACGGGCCCGAAGCGCTTCGGGCGCTCGAGGCGCGCCGCGCTCGCGTGGGAGCAGGCTCTCTGGAGCCCGAGTCGCTGGTGCTGCGCATCGAGGCCCTGTTCGCATCGGGCAGTCACGCCAGTGCAACGCGCGCGGCTCGCGAGTTCTTGTCGGCCCACGCCGCGAGCCCGCACG
Organism: Polyangiaceae bacterium; assembly: GCA_019637295.1. Classification (GTDB taxonomy): domain Bacteria; phylum Myxococcota_A; class Polyangia; order Polyangiales; family Polyangiaceae; genus JACKEA01. The sequence goes on along the minus strand of JAHBVX010000001.1, from coordinate 264,727 downwards.
CCACCCGTGTGCGCAGCCTGCTCGCGAAGGCCGAGCGCGCGGCGAGCTCGGAGGCGGGCCTGCCCGCGGCGCCCAAGGCCGCCGCTACGACTGACGGCGCCCCGCAGCCAAAGCAATCAACGGCGAGCTTTCCGCTTCCGTGATCGCTCGTCGAGGGAGCGGCCATGGACGGTTCATGATGCGACACTCGACAATCCCGTGGCTCCTCGGTCTCCTCTCTGCGTGCGGTAGCAACACGGTGCCGCTGAGCGACGCTCCCGGCGCAGGCGGCAACGGCGCCGGAGGCTCGGGTGGCCAGGCCAATGGAAACGAGGTCATCACCCAACGTAGCTCGGACGTGGATCTCCTGCTCGTGATCGACAACTCGATCTCGATGGCCGACAAGCAGAAGGCGCTCGCGTCGAGCCTGGGAGAGTTGGTGCAGCGGCTGATCAATCCCCGCTGCGTCGACGGCGCGGGCAAGCCCGTGGCGCAGCCGGGCACGCCAAGCCTAGCCTGTCCGGCGGGGAGCCAACGCGAGCACGCGCCGGTCGCCAGCCTGAACGTCGGCGTGGTCACGACCGCGCTCGGCGGACGTGGCGGCGAGACGTGCTCGAGCGGGCAGGAAGGGCAGGACGACCGAGCCAGGCTGCTCGGCTCGGTGCGCGCGGTGACGAGCTCGAACGCTCACGGCTACCTCGAGTGGCCGGGCGGTGACTCCAGCGTGGACGGCTTCATCTCGCTGGTGAGGTCTCACGTGATCGCGGCGGGCGAAATCGGGTGCGGATACGAGGCCCCCCTCGAAGCGATGTACCGGTTCCTGGTATCCCCGGACCCGCCGGCGGAGGTGGTCAAGAGCGGCGCGTTCACGGTGCAGGTGGGGCTGGACGAGACGCTGCTGACGCAGCGCGGCGCCTTTCTGCGTCCTGGAAGCACGCTGGGCGTGCTGCTGCTCACGGACGAGAACGACTGCTCGATCGCCGAGAGCGGACAGGGCTGGCTGGTCTCGACGGTGAACTCCGGACTGCCGAAGGCGACCCCAGCGTGCGAGACCAACCCTGACGCGGCCGGCTGTAAGTCCTGCGGCGTTCCGGGCTCGGGGTGCGAAGGCGAGAACCACGCGGCGATGGACGACCACGTCAACTTGCGCTGCTGGGAGCAGAAGCGCCGCTTCGGCGTCGACTTCCTACACCCCATCGAGCGTTACGTGCGCGGGTTCTCCAGCCCCACGGTGGTCGATCGTGACGGTCATGAGGTGCCCAATCCGCTGTTCGCGCTGCAGAGCGGCAAGAAGCGAGCGCCGGATCAGATCGTGGTCGCGGGTCTGGTGGGCGTGCCTTGGCACTTGCTCGCGCGCCCCGGCACCCACGCCCCGGGCACGCCGCTCGCGCTGCGGACCGCAGCGGAGCTGGCGGCGGACGGCGTGTGGCCGGCGATCACCGGTAGCTACCAAGCGCCGCCGACGGACCCCCACATGCTCGAGTCTCCCTTCCCCCGCGGCTCGCTGCCCACCTGGCTCACCCCCCACGCCGATCCGATCCATGGTCACGAGACTGATGGTGTCACGGCCGGCGCCGTCAACGGACCAGGCGATCTGCAGTACGCCTGCACCTTCCCCATCGAGCCGCGCGACTGCACGCTCGTTGCTGGTGGTTGCGAGTGCACCAACCACGGCATCAACGCCAAGAGCCCGCTGTGCTTCGACGGCGCCGAATACTCGAGCGTCCAGCGCTACGCCAAAGCCTACCCGGGTCGCCGACAGCTCGATCTGCTGCGGGCGCTCGGATCGCGCGCGGCGGTCGGCTCGGTGTGCCCCAAGACCCTGAGCGGTAGCCCGCGCGACGTCGGATACGGCTACAATCCGCTGTTCGACAACCTCCTGGCGCGCCTCGGCAAGTCGCTCGAGTAGACCACCCCCGGGCCCGCGAGCCAGCACCCATCCGGCTGCGAGTCGCCAGCTCCCGAGGGCGCGTGTATCCTTCGCGCGATGCTCACCTTCAGCACCGACGGGCCGACCGCAGACAAGCAGATGCGCGCGGTGATCTTCTACATGACCACCTTCGGGTACATCGACGGAGACTTCGATGACTCCGAGAAGAGCTTCGTCCGGGACTACGTGGCCAAGCTGGTCGCACACCGCGTGGAAGGAGCGATCGGGAGCGAAGACGTCGCGCTCAAGCAAGAGTTGACCCAGAAGTTCACCACCCACTTCCACGAAGTCTTCGAGGGCATCGACCGCCAGGTCAAGGGCCTGTTCGACGAGGCCGTGGCCAGCGGCGAGAAGCAGAACGACTTCGTCCACGCCAAGCTCAAGCTGCGCTGCTTCGAGATCTTCAAGAGCTTCGACAAGGACAACCAGGAACAGCTCATGGACACCATCGACGAGCTGATCCGCGCCGATGGACAGATCCACCCTGCGGAAGCGAAGCTGCGGGGCGAGCTCGCCGACCTACTCGAGGAAGATCTCGGAGTGGAGCTGCTCGACGACGAGGTAGCCAGGCCACCGGTCGCCGTCGGCGCGGTGACGCAAGTGACGCCGAGCGTCGAGAACCATCCCTTCTTCAATCAGTTCGAGCACAACTACACCGCGGACCCCGAGCGGCTGATGCAGCAGGTGCAGGCGGACCAAGCCCTCATGGACAAGGTCATGGCCGTGCTCGAGCAGCAACGCGCGGCGTCGAAGAGCAAGCTCCTGGGCAAGCAGAAGGTGAGCGATTTCGCAGGCCAGGATCCGTTCTTGGACGGGCACGTGTACGTGCACCCGACGAAGCCCGGCGAGCGCTACGAGCTCATCGTGCTCGGAGATCTGCACGGCTGCTACAGCTGCCTCAAGGCCACGCTGATGCAGACCAGCTTCTTCGACAAGGTGGGCAAGTACCGCGCGGAACCGGCGAACAACCCGAACCCCAAGCTGGTGCTCCTCGGCGACTACATCGACCGCGGGATGTTCAGCTACCAGGGCGTGCTCCGCTCGGTCATGCAGCTCTTCGTCACCGCGCCGGACCACGTGTACCTCTTGCGCGGCAACCACGAGTACTACGTGGAGCACGAGGGCAAGGTATACGGCGCCGTGCGCCCGAGCGAGGCGATGAACACCCTCAAGCCGCACCTGTCGCACCAGGTGTTTGCGCATTACATGCAGCTCTTCGACTCGCTGCCCAACATGCTCTTGTTCGAGCGCTTCCTGTTCGTTCACGGCGGCATCGCCCGAGACGCCACCCTCAAGGAGCTGTACCAGGATCTCTCCAGCTTGAACGAGTGGGACATCCGCTTCCAGATGATGTGGAGCGATCCCTCGACGGCAGACGTCATTCCCGCGTCGCTCCAGAAACAGTCCGCACGCTTCCCCTTCGGGCGCCTGCAGTGCCAAGCGTTCTTGCAGCGCATCGGGTGCCACACGCTAATCCGCGGACACGAGAAGGTGGATGAGGGCTTCAAGCGTGTGTACGACGACGAGAGCCAGCTCTTGATCACGCTGTTCTCCGCCGGCGGCGCGACCAACGACGACCTGCCCGCCGACAGCAGCTACCGCAGCGTCTCCCCCAAGGCGCTGAGCATTCAGTTCGCGGACGGCAAGGGGGCGATCACGCCCATCGAAATCGACTATCAGCGCTACAACCACGCCGACAACAACAAGTTCTTCCAGGCGCCCCCGGAGATCGAGCACCGCGCGGACTGAAGGTCTGTCAATCCTCCGCTTCGCCCAGGAGGCGCTCGAGGGTCGGGAGCAGGTCCGCTCGGTCCTCGGCCTCGTCCAGCTGTCCGAGGAGCACGCGCACGTGTCGCATGTCCAAGGCATCGCCCATCGCCCCCAACACCGAGCGCACGTCCTCGATGTCGCGCGGGCGACCGGCGAACAGCTTGGCAACCACGAGATCCTCGGGAGAGATGACCGGAACCCGGACGCCACCGATGTCGATCGGTCGGGCACGCTCGAGGAACGTCGCTTCGAGCGAGTCGCGCGCCACGACCAGGTCTAGCGGCATCCGGGTACTCTCGTGGAACAGCGGAATGACCCGCGATCGCTCGAAGAACGCTGCGATGTCGTGCGCCCGCGAGGCAAATCCTCGTTCGAGCAGCGCGGCGACGAGCGGGCGAACTCGCTCTGGCCTCAGCGCGATGGTCACATCGACATCCATCGTCATGCGCGCGCTGCCGTAGACGACGGCGGCTTGGGCACCGAACAGGTACCAGCGGATCCTGCGGGGACCGAGGACCTTCTTCAGCGCAATGAGCAGCTCAACGCTTGCCGGCGGCCGCTGCACGTTCAAGGCGCTCCGACAAGCGTATGTGGGCCTCGACGTCGAGAGCGCGCTGTTCGTCTGTCGGCCACTCGGGGTGCAACAGGAGCGCGTGTCGGCGGAGCTCGTCGGCCAGGCGGACCCGCTCCGCGGGGGTCAGACCGCGCCAATAGGCGAGCTTGGACGCGCGCGCGTGATCGTAGTCTCGCCGTGCAACGAGCATCCGGGGCACTTTAGCACGCCGCTCGCCGCTGGCGGCGCCGGGAACCGTCCGCCTCGAGACTTCACGGCAAGAGTTCGAAGCGCGCGGTGGGCACCGGCCCAGCAGGCGCGGCGATCGGTGGCGCGAGCTCGGGCTCGGCGGGCGCCGCCGCGGCGTTTGGCGCGGCTCGGGGCGCCGCGAGACGCGACGCGCTCTTGGAGGCGACCGCGTGCGGCGAGCTCGCAGGCTCTTGCTCTGCAGCCGCGGGAGCGGCGGGGCGCGCCGGCGCGGCGAGCTCGATGGCAGCCGGCGCCGAGTCCTCGGCCGCTCGCGGGATCGCCAGCGCCATCGGGGCCGCGGCGACGGACGCCTCTGGGTCCGCACCCCGTGCGCCCAACTCCGTGACGACGAAGCGCCCGAGCGCGACCACGCTGAGCACGCCGAAGAAACCCATCGCGACAGCGACCACTCGCGTGGCGCTGCGACGCCGGCGCGCCTGCTCCGGCGGGATGGTCCGCACCACGACCTCGGCCTCGCACTCCTCGGCGAAATCCTCGGTCAGCTCGCGCGGGCCTCCCTCGTAAGCGCCCTGCTCACCGGCCTCGAAGAACGCCTCGTCGAGCGCGGCGAGCGGCGCGTCGGGGACCGTGGGCCGCTCGCCATCGACGAGGTGGGCTGTGCCAAAGCGTGCCGTGATCGCAGCGGCTGGGACGTCGAAGACAGGGTCGGGATCAAAGCTCGGTCGCATCAGTCGGGCCTTTCGTGTCAGACGAGCCTCGACTTCCAAGAACCGTGCCGGCCGCCGGCGTCACAGGTCGTCCTGCGACCTGCTCGACGCTTCAGGGATCGGGGGTCGACATACGCACCTGCGGATTCGTCCCAGACCAGGTGCAGCGCCGCTTCCGGCGCCTCACAGACACGGCACCAAGGGCTGCACGGCTGTGACCTGCTCCGCGACGGGCACGCCGACTCCCATCTGTCCGTGCTCCCCGCGACCCCAGCACCTCACCGTGGCGTCGGCAAGCAGCACGCAGGTGTGATGCTCGCCGGCGACGACCTGCGTCACTCCTCCAGTCACCGTTGCGATCGGCGTCGGGTGCGGAAAGGGCGCCGCCGCCACGCCGTACCCCAGCTGGCCGAAGCTGTTGGCTCCCCAGCACCACACCGTGCCGTCCGTTCGGCGAACGCACGTGTGGTAGCCACCCGCGCTGATCTGCGCGTTGTCGGTGCCCAAGTCCAGGACCTGCTGCGGCGACGACTCTGTCGCCGACGTGGTGCCCAGTCCGAGCTGCCCGTCCGTGTTCTTGCCCCAGCACCAAACGCTGCCGTCCGCCTTCAGCGCGCACGAGTGGAAGGCGCCGCCTGCCATGGACACGACGCCGCTGCCCGCGGCAAAGACGGCGTAGGGCGTGGGCTGCCCGACCCCAGTGCTCCCCTTGCCGACCTGCCCCTCCAAGTTGCGCCCCCAACACAGCAGGCCTCCGTCCTGAACGGCGCAAGCATGGTCCCATCCCACGCCAAACGAGGTCACTCCGGGACCCACTCCCGTGGGCGGCGCGGGCAGGAAGATGCAGATGCCCGCGCCGCAGTCGGCTCCCGTCGTGTGGCCGCGGCCAAGCTGTCCAGAGCTGTTCGCGCCCCAGCAGAGCAGCTCGCCACCCACCCGCGCGCAGGCAAACCCTTCGCCCCCGCGAATCTCGTCGACGGACTGACCGAGCTGGAGCATCTCTTTGGGCGGCGCCACCGCACTGGTCTGCTCGCCGAGCTGACCCAGCTCGCTGTGTCCCCAGCAACGCGCGTACCCAACCGTGGGCATCGCGCAGGTGAATTGATTGCCGGCGCCCACGATCTTCACCGCCGGCACAGCGACGAGCTTGGGCGTTGGCGCGAACCCCGCCGTCGCGATGGCTTGCGCGTCATCGTTCGCCCCCCAGCAGTACAGCGCGCCGTCGCTTCGGCGCGCGCAGACGTGAGACGAGCCGCTCGCGAGCGCCGTCACGCAGCCGGACGGAACCCCTCCGGTTCCACCCGCGCCGCCGCTGCTCCCGCCCGCACCACTGCTCCCGCCTTCACCTCCGCTCCCACCTGCACCACTGCCCCCACTGCTCCCTCCACCGCTCCCGCCCGCACCGTTGTTCCCCGCGGCGCCCGCGCTCGCGCCCGTGCCGCCCGCATCGACCGCGGGCGCCGGGCTTCCGCGCTCGTCGGACCCGCCCACCAGCTGGCAAGCCGGTAGCGCGATGGCAGCAGCGGCAGTCGCCGCCCTCCGTCGCCAACCCATGAGTTCGAGAGTACCCCATCGCAGCGCGGGGTGCCAACGTCCAAGCACCGTGCCGGCGCGCGCAGAGGAGATCGGGCGAGCCCAGCGCGAAGAAGCTCAACCGAAGCACTAGCTCGACAGCCCCGTCGGCAAACAACGCGAGCCCGTCCTCCACCTGGCGCCTACACTGGCCGTATGCGTCGGAAGTGGCTGGTCGCGCCGCTATTTTGTCTGCTTACGGCGTGTTTCGTGGCGGAGGAGGAGAAGCTCGAGGCCGGCGCGCGCTGCGGCGCGAGTGACGAGTGTGAGAGTGGCGCGTGTGCAGGTGGACTGTGCGCGGGGGACTCTTGCGACTGCGGCATCACGGGGTGTAGCCCGTCCGGCACGTCGTCCACGGATTGCCCCGCAGGGTATCTGTGTGCGGGCAGTGCCACGTCCTTGTACTTGGGAGGGCGGTGTCGCGCCACGTGTTCTCCGGCCCTCTGTCCCGCCGAGTACCAGTGTAACGACGGGCTGTGTGGGTTGCCGCCACCTGCGCCGCTGACGGTTTCGGCTTCCGCGTCTCCGTCGGAGGCGCCCGTGGGCGCGCCGGTGCAACTGTCGGCCGAGGCGTCGTCTCCCCACGGAGCCATCGTGCAGTTCGTCTGGTCGCTGGGGGGCACGGAGAAGCAGGGGGCGACAGTCACGCACCAGTTCGACGACGTGGGCACCATTCAAGTTGGGGTCACCGTGACGGACTCCGCGGGCCACGTCGCGTCGGGTGGCACCAGCGTGAGGATCTGTCTACCCGACGGCAGCGGGTGCTACGCGTTCGACTCGCAGGGCAACTGCTGCAGTGGTCGTCGCTGCGAGCAGCGGGAGGCCGATACTTCACCCCGCTGCTACCCGTTGCCCTGAGCTGAGCGCATCCGCCTCCTCCATGGCACGAGTTCGCTCGCTCGCCAGCGACGGCCGGTAGAGGTCCGCGCACCGTACTCGTTTGCCTTCCCGCGTCGCGCAATCCTTTCGCAAATTCAGCACCGCTCCCGCATCAATAGATAAAGTTATCCAGTGATTTTCGCGGTAGGCACGCTTGTTGAAATGCACCCCTGCGACCACGCGCTCGCAAGACTCGAGCGCACACCTCTGGGAGATCGCGATGAAGCAACTGACTCCACTCCTTGCGCTGATGCTGGCCGTCACCCCGGGCTGCGACCGGGGCTCCAGAGCGTCTCAGGAGGTCAACCCCTTCGCGGACACCGGCGGCTCCGCCAAGGGTGATCTCGGGCCGCCCGAGGGCGATCCCATCACGGCCGAGCTCACCCATGCCCCCGCGGTCCCCGCGCCCATCACGCGTAAGCGCCCGGCCCACGTGGTCGTCGACATGGAAGTACGCGAGCTCGAGCTGCCGCTGGGTGACGGCGTCACCTACACCGCGTGGACGTTCGGCGGCACCGTTCCCGGCGAGTTCATCCGCGTCCGTCAGGGAGACACCGTCGAGTTCCGACTGAAGAACCACCCCGACAGCAAGCTGCCGCACAACATCGACCTGCACGCAGCCACCGGTCCGGGTGGAGGCGCGGTCAGCTCGTTCACGTCGCCGGGCTACCAGACCACCTTCACGTTCAAGGCGCTCAACCGCGGTCTGTACGTGTACCACTGCGCCACCGCCCCGGTTGGCATGCACATCGCCAACGGCATGTACGGCCTGATCTTGGTGGAGCCGCCGGAGGGCATGCCTCGCGTCGATCGCGAGTACTACGTCATGCAGAGCGAATTCTACACGAAGGGCGTCTACCGCGAGAAGGGACTGCAGACGTTCGATCAGGACAAGGCCATCGACGAGCGCCCCACCTACGTGGTGTTCAACGGCCGCGAGGGAGCGCTGACCGGGCCAAACGCGCTGAAGGCCAAGGTCGGGGAGACCGTTCGCCTGTACTTCGGCAACGGAGGGCCCAACCTGATCAGCAGCTTCCACGTCATCGGCGAGATCTTCGACAAGGTCTACTCCGAGGGCGGGAGTCGCTACCAAGAGAACGTGCAGACGACCCTGGTGCCCGCGGGCGGCGCCGTGATGGTCGAGTTCCGCGTCGAGGTGCCCGGCGACTACCACTTGGTCGACCACTCCATCTTCCGAACCTTCCACAAGGGAGCGCTCGGCTCGCTGGAGGTGGAGGGACCCGAGAACCCCGCCATCTTCCTCGGGGACCAGGCCGCCACGGAGCACCGCCCTACCAAGTGATCGAGATGGAGCTGACCTCGACCTTACTGTTCGCGCTGGCGCTCTACCTGCCAGTAGTCCGTCCGCCCGCGGCCGACCTGCCCGCGCCTCCCGCGGCCGACCCACCTGTGGCCCGGCTGTCTTCGGGGGAGCGGGTCGTGGTGCCCGCGGGCACGTACCGCCCGCTGTTCACCGGCGACAACGAGCCGTCCGCCAGCGCGGTCCCGTCCTTTCAGCTCGATGTGCGACCGGTGACCAACTCGGAGTTCCTCGCCTTCGTCCGCGCCCAACCCGAGTGGCGTCGCGATCGCGTGTCACGCTTGTTTGCCGATACGCGCTACCTGGCCCATTGGTCGGCTCCGGACGCGTTGGGCGACGCGCGGTCCGAAGCGCCCGTCACGCACGTGAGCTGGTTCGCGGCCAAGGCGTTCTGCGCGGCAAACGACGGCCGCCTGCCGAGCGAGGCGGAGTGGGAGTACGCCGCGGCGGCGAGCCCACGCCACGCCGACGGCCGCCGCGATCCGGAGTGGTCTGCCGAGATCCTCGCCTGGTACGCCAAGCCGAGCGCCGGCCCGCGGCGCGATGTCGGCCAGGGCCCTCCGAACTTCTACGGGGTGCGGGATCTCCACGGGCTGACCTGGGAGTGGGTCCTCGACTTCAACTCGTCGCTGGTCACGTCCGACAGCCGGCGGGGCGGTGACACGGACCGCAACACCTTCTGCGGGGCCGGCGCCCTCGCCGCGAACGAGCCAGAGAACTACGCCAGCTTCATGCGCGTCGCGCTGCGCAGCTCGCTCGAGGCGCCTCGAGTGCTCGGCCACCTCGGATTTCGCTGCGCCTACGACGTCCAACCGAGGAGTATCCCATGAGACCAAGTGTATTGCTGTTGCCCGTCCTGCTCATGGCGCTCGGCTGCGAGCGCGCCCCCACCGGTCTCGACGTGCCTGCAGGGGCGGACGCACCCGTGCTGCCCGCCGCTGGAGCACCCGAGGGCGCGCACGCCACGCTCGTGGCGGGGGACGCCGTCGGCGACCAGTCGATCTACGAGCTGAAGGTCGCGCTCGTTGACCAATCCGGGCGCTCTCACGGTTTGGACACCTTCCGCGGCGGCCCCGTCATCGTCACCATGTTCTACGGCACCTGCCCGTACGCCTGCCCCACGCTCCTGTCCGACATCAAGGCGCTCCTGGCCGCCGTCGACCCGGAGACCCGCGCGCGCACTCGCGTCCTCTTGGTCACCTTCGATCCGGAGCGTGACTCCCCCGAGGCGATGCGCGCCCTGGCTGCGGCACACCAGGTCGATCGACCCGAGTGGCGCTTCGCTCGGACGACCCCCGAGCAGACGCGCGAGCTCGCGGCGGTGCTCGGGATCCGCTACAAGACCCTCGACAACGGCATGATCAACCACTCGTCGGTGATCACCATCCTGGATGGCGACGGAGTGATCCGTCATCGGAGTGAGAGTCTCGGGCGCCTGGACGACCAGAACGTTCGCGCGCTGCAGAACGTGAGCCGCGCCGCCGGGAGCTGAGCCTTCCGTCGCCGCAGCGGCAGCGCTGGGCGCTACAGGCCCACTGCCGACGCGGACCTTGCATCCCCGCCTCGGCGGCGAGATGACACGGGCGACATGGTCAACCGACGCGCGCTGCTCCTCGCCCTGCTGCTCCCGGCCGTCACCGCGGCTTGCAAAGACAAAGCTGCAGGCGATCCGACCCCGGCGGCGTCCGGCAGCGCCGAAGCGGCGCCCAAGAAGGTCGTGATCGGCATGAGCCAGTGCAACCTGGGGGAGCCCTGGCGAGTGCAGATGAACGCGGACATCGAGGCCGCCGCCAAGGCGCACCCGCAGGTGGAGCTCGTGCTCAAGGACGCGCAGAACGACTCGCTCCGGCAACGCGCCCAGGTGGAGGAGCTAGCGGCGCAGAAGATCGACGTGCTGATCGTGTCGCCCAAGGAGGCGGCGCCGCTGACCAAGCCCATCGCCGACGTGTATCGCGCGGGCATTCCGGTGGTGGTGCTCGATCGCGCGGTGCAGGGCGACGACTACACGGTCTTCATCGGCGCCGACAACATCGTGATCGGCCGGGCCGCGGGCAAGTGGGCGCGCGAGGCGCTGGGCGGCAAGGGCAAGCTCGTGGAGCTGCAAGGCCTCATGACCTCCACGCCGGGCAAGTTCCGGCACGAGGGCTTCGCGGAGGGCCTGGCGGCGAGCGACAACCCGGGGCTCGAGATCGTGTTCACGGCGGACATGGCCTGGCTCGAACCGCGCGCTCGGCAGGAGATGGAGTCGGCGCTGGCGCGGCACAAGCAGATCGACCTGGTCTACGCCCACAACGACCCTGGCGCGCACGGCGCCTACCTCGCCGCCAAGGCCGCCGGCCGCGAGAAGAGCATGAAGTTCGTCGGCATCGACGCGTTGCCCCACGAGGGCATCCGCTACGTCAAGGAGGGCATCCTCGACGCGACGTTCCTGTATCCGACGGGCGGGGCCGAAGCCATCGATGCCGCGCTGAAGATCCTACGCAAGGAGGCGGTACCCAAGACCATCGTGCTGCCCACCAAGCTGTACACGAAAGAGAACGTCGCGCGCGGCGGGGAGGAGCTGAAATGAGCAAGAAGGTCTGCGTGTACTGGCCGGGCGACGCCCGGCAGAAGCCCAACGAGCTGGCGCTGCCGAACATCGAAGCCGCGACACAGCAGCTCGAGCGCGCGCTCAAGAAGCTCGGCAAGGAGCCCTACCGAGTGCCCGGCTTTCTGAGCAAGCCGCATGAAGCCATCGAGAAGCTCGGACCCGTGGACGATCCCATCGTCGGCGTGTTCGTGCATTGGGTGTACGGACCGCACACCACCGAAGGCGTGGTGGGCAAGGACAACCCCCTGCTGCTCGCGTCGAACTTCAGCGGTCAGTGGCCCGGGCTCGTGGGCCTGCTCAACACCGGGGCCTGCCTCGAGACGGTGCGCCGCAAGCACTCGCGCATCTGGACCGACGCGCCGGACTTCAGCGCCGATCCGCTGTTCATGGCGCGCCTCGACGAGTGGTGCTCATCCGGCGCCATTCGCTACGAGAGCGACGTCCTCGCCCACCACGCCCCCATCAGCACGGACGCCACGGCGCGGGCCCGGCGCGTGGCCGCGGCGATCCGGCGCCGTAGGCCGCTGATCCTGATGCTCGGCGACACTTCGATGGGCATGATCAACGGCTACTTCGGCCCTCGCTTGCTCGCGCCGCACGGCTTCTCGGAGCACAAGATCGATCAGGCGTGGATCATCGACCGCGGCCTGCGCATCTCGCAGCAGCGCATCGACGACGCCTACGCCTTCGTGCGCGACCGGGGCGTCACCTTTCACCACGGCGAGCCAGGCGTGGAGGACTTCACCGAGCAGAGCACCAAGGAGCAGCTCCGGGACTACCTCGCGGTGCTCGACATGGTGGGCGAGTTCGGCGCCGATTGCATCGGCTGGCAGTATCAGCTCGGACTCATCCCGCTCAGGCCGCCATCGGACCTCGCCGAAGGCCTGTTCAACTCGGCGTGTCGCCCGGAGTCCAGCGGCGACACCATCGCCTGCGCCACCGAGGCGGACCAGGGCAACGTCGTGCCGATGGAGATGCTCAAGCGCCTCTTGAAGGACAAGGGGCTGCACCAGGCGGTGATGTTCCACGACGTGCGCTGGGGCGCGCTGCACGAGGGTCGCTTCTTGTGGGTGCTGCTCAACTCGGGCTCCTGCGGCGCCTACGCCTTCAACCATGACCCGAGCACGCTGCGCGGCGCGCACAGCTATCGCCAGCCTGCGCTCTACTTCCCGACGCCCGGCGGCACCTTCGCGGGGGAGAGTCTGCCGGGCGAGATCACCTGGGCGCGTGCGTATCTCAAAGACGACGTGCTGTGGATGGACGTGGGGCGCGGGGAGGTCGTGAAGCTGCCGCCGGCCACGCGCGACGCCTGGTGGGAAGGCACCACGCGGCAGTGGCCCTTCATGGCGGCGGATCTACGCGTCGACCGCGACACGCTGATGGCGCACTACCTGTCCAATCACGTCGCGGTGGCGTACGGCGACGTCTTCGGCGAGATGGTCGCCCTCAGCCAGGAGCTCGGGTTTCGCGTGCGCATCCTGGGGAACGTGGGATGACCCGGGCCGTGCTCGGCGTCGACGTCGGCACCGGCAGCGTGCGCGCGGGGCTGTTCGATCTGTCCGGAGCGCGTCTCGGGGTCGGTGTGTGCGAGATCCAGCTCTTTCGCCCCGCCGAAGATTTCGTCGAGCAATCGTCGGAGGACATCTGGCGCGCCGCCGGCGTCGCGGTGCGCGCCGCGCTGAAGGAGGCCCAGCTCGAGCCGAGCGAGGTCGTGGGCGTCGGCTTCGACGCGACCTGTTCGCTGGTCGCCCTCGACGCCGCCGATCGTCCGGTGAGCGTCTCGCCCACGGATCGCGACGAGCAGAACGTGATCGTCTGGATGGACCACCGCGCCATCGAGCAGGCCGCGCGCATCAACCAGACCGGTCACGAAGTGCTGCGCTACGTGGGCGGCGTCATCTCGCCAGAGATGCAGATGCCCAAGCTGCTGTGGTTGAAGCAGCAGCGGCCGGACACCTTCCGCCGGGCCGCGCGCTTCCTGGACTTGCCTGACTTCTTGACGTACCGCGCGACGGGGCAGGACGTGCGCTCGCTGTGCACCACGACCTGCAAGTGGACCTACGCCGACGGGCGCTGGTCGGACGACTTCCTTCAGCAAATCGGGCTCGGTGAGCTGTGCGCCGACGACCACGCGCGCATTGGCCAGCGTGTCCGCCCCATGGGCGAGCGCGTCGGCGGACTCACGGACACCGCCGCGCAGCAGCTCGGCCTCGCGCCGGGCACGGCCGTCGGCGTGTCGATCATCGACGCCCACGCGGGCGGGCTGGGGCTGCTCGGCGTCCCGCTCGGAACAGAGGATCCGAGCAGCGTCGAGCTGGAGCGGCGCCTCGCGCTCATCGGCGGCACCTCGAGCTGCCACATGGCCGTCTCGAGGGAGCCACGCTTCGTCCCGGGCGTGTGGGGCCCGTACTACTCCGCCATGGTACCGGGCCTGTGGCTGACGGAGGGTGGCCAGTCCGCGACCGGCGCGCTGATCGACCACGTCATCTTCACGCACAGCCGCGCCGCCGAGCTGTCGGAGCAGGCACGCCGCGAAGGCCGGAGCGAGCACGCGCTGCTGAACGACGTACTCGCTCGGCTCGAAGGCGCCTCGGCTCGCGGCTTCGAGCTCACCCGGGAGCTGCACGTGATGCCTGACTTCCACGGCAACCGCTCGCCGCGCGCGGATCCGACGCTGCGCGGCATGATCAGCGGCCTGAAGCTGACCGACTCCGTCGAGTCGCTGGCCTTGCTCTACTTGGCGACCATCCAGGCCATCGCCCATGGCACACGCCACATCCTCGACGCGCTCACCACCGCCGGCTATCGCATCGACACCCTCGTCGCCTGCGGCGGCGACACGAAGAACCCGGTGTTCTTGCGCGAACACGCGGACGTCACTGGCCGCCCCATCGTCCAACCCCGCGAGCCCGAGGCGGTGCTGCTCGGCTCCGCGCTGCTCGGCGCCGTCGCCAGCGGCGACCGCGCCTCGGTGTCCCAGGCCATGAGCGCCATGACCCACGAAGGCAGCGTGGTGAACCCGCGCGACGGCGACGTCGCGTCCTTCCACGACAAGAAGCACCGCGTGTTTCAGCGTCTGTACGACGACCAGATGGCGTATCGCGTGCTCATGAGCTGACTTCACATGACCCCCGCATCCCAACCCCAGAAACCGAGTCACATGCGCTTCCTCTTGCTCTGGTTCGCTGCGAACGGGCTTGGATGCGTTCCGCGCGCGCCCTCCCCTCCGGATGCGCCGCCGGGTGCGGCGCCGGTGGCGGGAGCGGAAGCTGCCACGCCCGCCGAACCTGCGGCGACAGAGCTGTCAGACAACGTGACGCCGGCTGCGCGCGCGGCCTGGGAAGCGTGCGAGCAGCGGAGCGGAAGCGGATGCCTCGCGGTGGGGGTCAGCTACGCGAACGGAAGCCACGGCTTGCCGCAAGACCCGGTACGCGCCGCGGACCTGTACGAGCGCGCCTGCGACCTGGGCGAGCTCCGCGGCTGCAACAACCTCGCTGTCGTGCTGGAGAAGGGAGAGGGCCGCCCGGTGGACGCGGCCCGCGCGCTCGAGCTCTATCGTCGCAACTGCGACGCGAAGCACGCGCTGGCGTGTCGCAACCTGGGGCGCGGTCATCGCGACGGCGTTGGCACCTCGCCGGATCGCGCTGCGGCCGCGAAGGCGTTCCGCGCGGCTGCGGCGCTGTCCGAGCGCGACTGCGAGGCCGGCGTGGCCGAGGGCTGTTCGAACCTGGGCTTCATGTATCGCAGCGGGAGCGAGGGGCTCCCGAAGGACGCGACGCGCGCCGCGAAGTATCTGCAGCGCGCCTGCGACATGGGCTACAAGGCCGTGTGCTCGCGCGTCCACGCGACCGAGTGATGGACGCGGCGGTATGCTCCCTCGCTTCGGCTTCGCCGGACTGGGAGCGTGCGTTCACCCGCAGGCGACGGGCGCCGCTCGAGTGATCCGACGCGCCCCGCCGCTCGGTTGCCGCGACCGCGGGGCCGTGACACCTTCCCCACGTGAGAGCTGCACTGACCGCGGTGTTGTCGTCCCTACTGTTCGCCGCTTGCGGCGAGTCGAGCGAACCGATAGCGGCTGCGGGCGGCAAGGGCGGCAGCGCTGCGGACGCGGGCGGTCTCGGCGGCAATGGGGGAGCCGACGCGAGCAGCGGAGCGGGCGGCAGCGCAGCAGCGAGCGGCGGCAGTGGCGGCAGCGCAGCAGCGGCGGGTGCGCCTGCAGACGCCGCTGTGCCCGCGACGTTGTCGTCCCTTCGCCAGGCGCTCTACTCCGGGTACGCTTCCAGTGACACCTGCGCGGCGTGGGACGGGCTGAACGCGAGCGAGCGGGAAGTGTTCCTCACGCTCACCCACCGTCTGTTCCTCTCCAAGACGCCGGACGGCGCGTCCATGCTGGAGCACATGACGAAGCTGTGGCTCATCCGCGGCGGCGGCAACGACGGCAGCACCTGCGGCGGCAGCGAGAACAATCGCCTGTTCCTGTCCATGTCCGCCTATCTCTGGCAGCACATGGTCACTACCTGGCAGGGCACGACCTCGGTCACCGACGGCGGCGGAGCGTTCTGGGCCAAGACCGCTGACATCGCCGGGCCCCACTCGCCCTTCGACGCCAGCAACGAGACCGAGACGGGCCTGCGCTGCACGCTGCTGATCGAGACCTCCGGGTCCAAGCCGCCCACCGCGCAGGCCCACTTCTTCCAAGACGGCTCCGCGGTCCCGGTCAAGCGCGGCCCCATCGATCTCCCGAGCGACCCGCACATGCTCGAGATCGACCACGACTTCGACTGCATTCATCGCTCGAACCCCACCTGCTCGAACTTCATCAACAAGTACGTCTCGAACTACGGTGACTACCAGGCGGGCTGGCGACCGGAGGGTTGTTAGCGCGACGCGGAAACGCGGGGCGCACCGCACTGCGGCGCTGAAGCCACCGCAGGGTGCGCGCCTCGCGCAGCCGTCAAGTAGCCAGGCTTCGGTTGCTCAGCGAGGGGCCGCTGCTCCGCAGTGGCAATCCAGGCAGCCGTGCTGGGCGCATGTCCCGCAGCTCTGCATGACGCGTTTGCGCAAGGCGCGGCGCGCGCGGTGCAGGCGCACCGAGGCGTTGTTGTCCGAGATGCCCTCGGCCAAGGCGAACTCCTTGACGCTCTGGCCCTCCACGTCCACCCGCTGAATCGCGCTCCGGTAGCTGGGCTCGAGCGTCTGGGCAAGAGAGAGCAAGCACTGGCAGGCCGTTTGTCGTGCCTCGACGGGCCCAACGGTCGCGTCCCCGAGCTCGCGCGCGAAGGCATCGAGCGCACGTCGTTCCGCTCCCTGCCGGCGCGCGCGGTCGATGATCGCATTGCGGAGCACGCGATAGAACCACGCGACCGTGGACTCCACGTCGTCGCTCCGGGTCAAGCCGCGCACGAACGCATCCTGCAGGATGTCCTCCGCCAGGGCACGGCTACCGACCCGGCTCTCGATGAACGCGAGCAACGCTCGATGCGACCCGACCAACGTGTGGACGGCGGTCGCATCGAGCGCAGGGCCCGAGCTCATCGACTCAGAGTGGTCGTCGAGCGCGCTCATGGTTCATGCCCAGTGTGCCAGGTCCCGGTCGTGGCGGCGACGGGCACCGTCACAGCCGCCCGGACAGCCGCAGTCGGGCCCACAGGGGCAGCTCGGGCCGCAAGGGCAAGCACCGGTGTTGGCGCGGGGGCTACAAGGGCAGTCTTTGGCGTGATTCATGGTGGATTCTCCGATTCTGGGGCGGCTTCTGCCGCGTCATGAACAGCAGACGCACGGCGGACGATGGCCTTACACGCGTTTCGCCGCCCGCTGGGAGAGCACCATCGCGACGCCGCCGATGGTGGCCGCCGAACCGACCATGAGGCGAAGGGTCAGCTCTTCGGATATCAAGAGGACGCCGCCGAGCGCCGCAATCGCAGGCACCGACAGCTGCACGGTGGCGGCGCGGGTGGCGGTCAGGCCGCGGAGCGCTGCGTACCAGATGACATAGCCGCAGCCCGACGCCAGCGCCCCAGAGACGACGGCGAGCGCGACCCCGCGTGCCGAGATGTCGAAGTCCCGCCAGAAGACCAGGCTGACGACGGCGACCAGCGGCACGGCGTGGGCGAAATTGCTGGCGGTGGCTGCGAGCGGATCGGCTGCGCCCCGCCCGAGCAGCGAATAGGCGCCCCAGGCGATCCCGGCGACGACCATCAGCGCCGCACCGATGGCATCCGGCGCGGTGACGCCCGGCGCGACCAACCAGACCAGCCCCAGGAGCGCTGCGGCGAAGCCGACCCACGACAGAGCGGTGAAGCGCTCGCCGCCATGAAGCGCGACGGCGAACATGGTGAGCTGCACGGCGCCGAACAGCAGAAGCGCGCCGGTGCCAGCGCTGAGCCAGATGTAGGCGAAGGAGAAGAACGCGACGTAGGCGAACAGCGCCGCCACCATGCGCCAGTCGGCCTTGGGCAGTGCCGGGCGGCGATCGCGGAGCGCGAGGATGACCAGCAACGCGACCGCGCCGGAGATCACCCGCACACTGGCGAAACTCGCCGCATCGATCCGCTCGGCGCCGAGCGCCGCGCGGCAGAGCAGCGAGTTGGTGGCGAACGCCACCATCGCGACGGCGGTGAGAAGCGCAGTGCGCGGCGTCATGGCATTGGAGTGAATGGGGCTCGCTGAGCTTCGCATACCATCTAGGCGTGGGAAGCAGACATGGACCGCTTCGATGCTTGCGCCAGGAGCGGATGCCTGTAGCGTATCCGCCGTGCTCGGACGTGTGCTCCCGGTCTGCTTGACCATCGCCTGTGCCCCCGCGCCGCGCTCTCGCGACAACCCGAGTCCGCCTCCGCCGCCCGCCGCCTTGGAGCCGATGGTCACGCATGGCCTCGAAGACGCGAGCGCGTCGACCAGACCCGCGAGCCCCGCACCACCCGTGTTTGCGCTCCTCGCCGAGGGCTTCGAGGCACGCTTCACGAGACGGGCCTACGTCGCCGCGGACCTGCAGCGACGCAGCGACGTGGTGCTCGAGGAGGGTGACTCTCGCGCACGTCTCGCCATCGATCGCCCCGACTTTCGGGTGGCGGTGTGGCTCGGGTACGCCGAGCTCCGTGAAGTGGCAGTCCGCGTCGCCGAGCTTCGGCAGAAGCCCAGCGAGACCTCCGCATCGACCGGAGCCATGGTCGCACCCGGCGCCATCATCGAGCGTCGCGAAGCACGGGGCGATCACGTCGACGTAGTCGCGGTCGACGGCCACCTCCGCGCGTTTGGCTTCATGGAGTCCGCCGCTCTGGGCCACGTCTACGCGCCGGGGCCTCTCCCACCGGCGACGAACGTCCCGACCTCCTTGCCGGGTTCGAAGGCGTCCTCTCGGGGTTGGCACCTAGCGCCGGGCGCGACGCTGCGCGTCCGACCCGGTGGATTCAGGAGCGCGAGCTTCGACAGGGACGCGCACCCACCGCGCTACGTGACTCAACTCGGGACCGTGGGTTGGTTTCACGAGGTCGTCTACGAGTCGGCGGTGCTCCGGGTTCGAGGGTTCGTCGCGCGGCAGCAGCTCCTCGCGCTCGACCCCGTCGGTTTCGGCAGCGCCGGGTTCGGGGTGCGAGCTCCGGAGCCACGCGAGCGCCTGCGCTTCGACGCGGGCAGCTGCCTGTACGACGCCCCCGGCGGTGACGTGATCGGCGCGCTGAAGCGCTCCCGGACGTCGTGGGTCCACATCGAGCCCGCCAGTCGCGGAGGTTGGCGAAACCTGCAGCTCGCCTGGCCCGCGCTGAGTGCCTGGCTGCCCAGGGGGACTCCCGTCGATCCCGACGCGGGGCTGCCGGATGACGGAAAGGCCATCACGATCGACGAAGACTTCCGCTGCACTCCACCGAGTTGAGCCGCG
The DNA here is from genome assembly GCA_019637295.1 of Polyangiaceae bacterium. GTDB lineage: Bacteria > Myxococcota_A > Polyangia > Polyangiales > Polyangiaceae > JACKEA01. The sequence continues at coordinate 245,340 of JAHBVX010000001.1, read as the reverse complement.
CGAGGAGTCTGCGCAGAGTGTACCCATGAGAGTGAGCGTCTTCAGCACCAAGCCCTACGATCGCCAGTTCCTAGAGGCTGCGAACGCCGACGGGGGCCACGACCTCCGATTCCTCGAAATGCGCCTCTCACCCGAGAGCGCCGCGCTCGCCCAAGGCTCGAAGGTCGTCTGTGCGTTCGTCAATGACGACTGCAGCCGCCCGGTACTCGAAGCCCTGGCCGCGAGCGGCGTCCGCCTCCTCGCCCTGCGCAGCGCCGGGTTCAACCACGTCGATCTCGCCGCCGCCCGGGAGCTCGGGCTCACCGTCGCCCGCGTGCCGGCTTACTCCCCGCATGCCGTCGCCGAACACACCGTCGCGCTGATCTTGGCGCTGAATCGCAACATCCACCGCGCCTACAACCGCGTCCGGGAAGGCAACTTTGCCCTCGAGGGGCTGCTCGGCTTCGATCTGCAGGGCAAGACCGTCGGCGTCATCGGGACTGGAAAGATTGGCGAGGTGCTGGCGCGCATCCTCGTCGGTTTCGGCTGCACGCTTCTCGGCCATGACATCGCGCCCAATCCCGTGTGCACGGACCTCGGCATGGACTACGTCTCACGCGACGAGATCTTCGCGCGCTCCGACATCCTGTCGCTGCACTGCCCCCTGACCCCCGAGACCCACCACCTGATCGGCGCCAGCACCCTGCGCAGACTCAAGCCTGGCGTGATGCTGATCAACACCAGCCGCGGCGCCGTGATCGACACCCGCGCCGTCATCCGGGGGCTGAAAGAGGGCGTGATCGGCAGCCTGGGCCTCGATGTCTACGAGGAAGAGGCCGACCTGTTCTTCGAGGACCTCTCCGCGAAGGTCATCCAGGACGACGTCTTCGCGCGCCTGCTGACCTTCCCCAACGTGCTGATCACCGGCCACCAGGCCTTCTTCACGCGTGAAGCGCTGACCCAGATCGCGCGCACCACCCTCGCGAACATCACCGCGTACGGCCAGTCCGGTCGGGCCGTGCACGAGATCTCAGTCGAGAAGATCGCACCCCACCGCTGAGCCGACCATGCACGCGCTCCTGGCCTCGATCCCCATCGCGCTGGTCATCGTCGCGCTGGCCGGCCTTCACTGGCGCGCCGCCAGCGCGGGCCTCCTGGGCCTGGCGACCGCGCTGGTCCTCGGTGTCGGCGTCTTCGGCCTCGGCAGCCAGACCTACCCGCAGCTCGGTCCGGCGCTGGCCGTGGGTGGCGCGATGGCCGAGGCCCTCTTCACCACCGCGAGCATTCTCTGGATCATCTTCCCCGCGCTCTGCATCTACGAGCTGCAGCAGCGCTCGGGCGCCTTCGACGTGCTCCAGCGCGCCCTGTCGCGCCTGTCGGAGGATCCCCGCATCTTGGTGCTGCTGGTAGCTTGGTTCTTTGGATTGTTCATGGAGGGTGTTGCGGGCTTCGGCACGCCGGTCGCGCTGGCCGCGCCGATCCTCGTCGGACTTGGCTTCACTCCGGTGCGCGCAGTGACGCTCGCCCTGATCGGCCATGCCGCCGGTGTCTCCTTCGGCGCGATCGGCACGCCGGTCCTGCCCCTGCTGGCCGCCACGGAGTCCGGCGTCGCTCTGGCGCGCGCGTCGGCGCTCCCCCACGCCGTCCTGGGCTGGATGCTAGTCGCCGTCCTGTTCGTGATGTCCGCACCCGAGCGGCCCCGCCTTCTTGACTGGCGCTGGCCCGCCCTGGCTGCGGTATCGTTCTTCGTCCCCTACTTCGCCGTCGCCACCGTCGTGGGACCCGAGCTCCCTGCCCTCGGCGCCGCACTCATCGGCGGCACGGTCTTCGCAGTGATCCTGCGGAGCCGTCCGAGTGGGCGCGGGCGCAGCGACGTCAGCCAGCGCGAGGGCACTCTCCTCCGCGACGTCATCAAGGCCGTCCTGCCCTACCTCGTCCTGCTCTTGCTCATCCTGGCGTCGCGCTTGATACCGCCGCTCCGAAGCCTAATGCGCGAGGCCAGCTGGCACTGGACCCTGATGGGCGCCTTCTCCGGCAAGCTCGAGCCGCTGTATCACCCCGGAACGCTCCTCTTCGCGGGTTTCTTGCTGGGAGGCGCGCTGCAGGGGCGCACCCGGGCCGAGCTGATCGCCGCGATGGCGGGCGCGGCAAGACGCCTGACCCTCGTGCTGGTCGCCCTCGCCGCGATGCTGGGCCTCTCGCGCATCCTGGTGCACGCCGGCATGACCGACGCCCTCGCAGCAGCAGCCGCCGCGATCGGCTCGGGTTGGCCGCTGGTCGCGCCCTTCATCGGCGTGCTGGGCGCCTTCATCACCGGCTCCGCCACGTCGTCGAACATTCTCTTCGCCGAGTTTCAGCAGGCCACGGCGCTGACACTGAGTATGCCGGTGGCGCCGCTGCTGGGCGCGCAGAACTTCGGGGCCGCCATCGGCAACATCATCAGCCCGCACAACATCATCGCCGGTGCCGCGACCGTCGGGCTCGCGTCTGGACGCGAAGGCCAGGTGATGCGCGCCACCCTGCTGCTCTGCCTCGTCTACGCCGGCGCGGGCGGCGTCGTGACGGCGCTCCTCATCGCCCTGCAGTGACCGAACGCCTTCGCTGACGGGGCGGCGCGGGGACGGCGAGGTGCCCACGACCTGCTGACCTTTCAAGCGACTGCAAGGCGAGGTGCAACGTGACGTTCTTCGCTCCGAGCTCGCCGAGCTTCGAGCTTCTTCTGCGCGACAGCGAGCATCGCCGCCTCTCGTTCCACGAGGTGAACGTGCAGGACGCGCTGCCAGAGCGAGCAGGTGCTCGGCGGGGTCGCGTCGGCGCCACGGGGATGCACGGAAAGAGACTACGGGGGGACGGATGAGGTGAGACTAGTCGCGCCGAAGGTGTGCGACGCCATCGCACACCCGCGCACCAAACGTCGTTTGCGCTGTCTCCTGGCGGTTGCGCTTCAACGCCGAGGCCGTCATTCTTCAACTCAACGCGGGGTGGCCGCGGGGAGGTCTAGAAATGCGACGCGGCTCTCTCTCTCTCGCTCTCTCTCTCTCAGTGGTAGGCTCGGTCGGTTGTACGTCCGATGGGCGCTCGGAGCTGGGGGCGCGGGCGCAGCCGCTCGCGCCCGCGCCCGGCGAGCCTGCGGATCCCGGCGCTCGCGAGACCGACCCGCCTCTTCCAGAAGGTAGCTGCTGGCAGCATCAGCGACCCATCGGGGCCGACCCGCTCGGTGCGCCGGTGTCACACGGCTTGCACGCGGCGCCGGGCTACGGACCCGACCAACTCGACGCGCTCCAGGAGCGCGCGTTTCGCGCGGCCACGCTGCAAGAGACACCCGGCATGGGAATGCTGTTCTGGTCGGGCATCGAGCTGCCGAGCCCCAGCCCGAGCCCTCGCGAGATCGAGGCGCTCGCCGACGCCGCCATCCGCCTCGGCGCACACTCCGTGCCTGCGACGCCGGAGCTGACCGTGACCCGGCAGCTCCGCGACGAGGGCGCGACGCTCCGGACCTGGCGGGTCGGCTTCACGCGAGGCGGCGTGCACCTGTCCCCCGCGCGCTGCCTGCTGAGCGTCGAGTCCGGCTCGACGTCCTGCGCGACGCTGTCGTGTCGCATCCCGGAGCAGACGGTCACGCGCTTCGAGCCCTTCCCGCGACCCGACGCCGTGGCGCTCGCGCGCGCACGCACGGCGTCCGGCCTGCTTCGCGCGCCGTACGCAGATCTGGAGCGGCGCTACGTCGCCACCGCCTCGCTCGCGCAGGCCAGGTTCTACGTGGTGCGCTCCAACAGCGTCCACGAGCGCATCGTGATCCTCGACGGCAGCGCGAACGTGCTGACGGTCGGCGACAACACCCGCCCCTTCTCGTTCCGCGGTTACGAGCCGGACTACACGGCGGAGCCAAGAACCCTCGACGCGGCGATCCCGGTCGGCGCCGGGCAGACGATCCTCGACACCGCGCCCGTCCAGCCGGGCCGGGTGAGCTGCAAGCCACCGAGCACCGCCGCGGCGTATCCGAGCGGCTTCGCCATCTGCTGGAACGACGCGCTGCGCGAGCCTGATACCGGGCAGTACACCCAGCCGCTGGTCGCGGCGCGCCTCGACTACGAGGCGCCCACCGCCCAGGAGCTGTTCTTCAACGCGGACATCGCCGGTGCGTCGGCGGTGCACGGCAGCTTCTGGGAGGTCACGAGCAGGCCGACGGACCCGATCGCCCTCCGCGACTACGCGCGCCAGTTTCCCGATCAGGCATCTCAGCGCCCCTACGGGCCGGCCCACCACGCCGAGCTGCAGGCCTACTACACCGCCGCAAAGCTGCAGCAGTTCTACCGCCTGCTCGACGCCCGCTTCTCGCCCGACGGGCAAGACCGGTTCCGCACCGAGCTCACCGTGCACTGGGATCCGACCCTCGACGACATCCCGAACCAGTCGAAATACAACGCCGCCCGCGCGGGCCAGACTCTGATCCGGATGGGCGACTTCGGTGCCGGAAGCAGCGCGTCGGTGGCGGACGGCACAGGCGAGCGGTCCATCTTCGCCCACGAGTATCACCATCACATCCAAGAGTCCCTGGCCAAGGACGACAAGTGGACGAGGTTCGGGGGCACCGACGTGTTGTTCCCGTTCAGCGAGCCGCAGTGTACCCCCAAACCGTCGTGTACGCGGCGCGTGGAGATCTTGGAGGGGCTCGCGGACGCCTTCGCTTCGGCGGAGGTGGAGCGAGGTGTCATTGGCACGCTGGCCGCGCCCGCGAGCGCGCTGCCTGCGTTGCTGTCGAGCTGCGACGACCGGGAGGGGTACGGCGGGGGCGCGGGCCAGGTCCGCAGCCTCTGCAACGACGCCGTGTTCGGCTACTGGTCCAGCTCCGAGGACGACGCCTGCAGCGCACCGGGGCAGCAGTACACGCCCCTGCGGCGGCTCGTCATCGGCGGAGCGCTGCACCTCTACCAGGAGCGGCTGCGCGAGGGCGGCAAAGGTCCCGCCGTCCACGGGCAGCACATGCTCGAGGCCGAGCGCGCGCTGAAGAAGCTCGATGACAACGAGATCATCTACCTTCAGTACCTGATCGAGTATCTCAGAGCGCAGCCCAGCGTCCTGACGCGCCGCTACGAGCACACGGCCCGCGCTGCGTTCGCCGAGAAGGGTGTGTTCTCCGCGCACGCCGTCCTCGCTGTGGGGGGCGGTGCGGTGGCCGATATCGACGCCCGGCAACGCTTCTCGTGCGGTGCCCAGAGCACCGACCCCAACTTCTGCGCTCCGTCGAAGGCTAGAGCCGTGAGCGCCCTCACGCTCACCGCGTCGGGACCGCTCCGCTGGAATCACGACCCCGACGCAGTCGACGCACCGCTGCCCACCTTCGACTTGTTTGCCCCGATCGGCACGGCGTACCAGAGCAGCGGCGCGAACGCGGTCGTCTGGCTCGAGCTGAGCGATGCACCAACGTTCTCGACGGCAGGTTACTTCGCGCGGGTGGAGCTGAACATCGACTGGTTTCAGCGCGTCAACTGTGCCCCGTCCGGCTTCGCGCGGCGCGTGGCGCCCGACGCGGAGTGGCGCGACGCGGTGCGAGCTGCCGCCGGAGGCGAGGGTCGCGTGTACTACCGTCTACGCCAATGCCTCGCCGGGGCGGACGTCGACGATCCGAACGACTGCGTCGTCAGCACCACGGCGACCTCACCCGCGTTCACGACGGTCAACCTCGCAGGCACCGGCTGCACCTGCCGCACGGCGGGAGTGTCCGGCGGTGGAGCGGCGCCGTGGGCTGGCGCGTTGCTGCTCGCCGCGCTCGGCCTCGGCCGGCGGCGGAGGCGACGCCCATGACGCGACCCACCACCGCATTACTCACCGCCGCGCTGCTGCTGAGCTGCGGCGGCGAGACGGAGCTGGAGCCGACGTATCCGACCAGCGGCTGTCCGCCCAGTCACGAGCGCGTGGGCGGCCGCTGCACGGTCAAAGAGGTGCTCATCTCCGGTGGCCAGTTTCTGCTCGGCGCAGGACACTGTCCCCATGGGCGCATCCTGGAGATCCCGCCGGAGGTCCACGACTGCCCGCTGGCGGACGGGCCGCGCGTGGTGACGGTGAAGCCGTTTTGGGTCGATGTGGCGCCTCAGACAGGCTACGAATTGTTGCTCTGGCACATCGATGTTGGCGTGAAGCCCCCCCCCGGTTGCGAGAGCGGCGACGTCGCTTGCGCCGGACTGTTGTACGAGCCCGTCAACTACTCGTTCCTCGGCGCGGTGTACGAGAAGAGCGCCGCCGTCGCCGCGATCCAAAAGATCTGCGCCCACCACGGCAAGCGCTGGCTCACGGAGGTGGAGTGGGAGTACCTGGCCACCGGCGGCGGCACCCGCATGTTCCCCTGGGGCGACCGCCCCCCGACCTGCGCCGACGCCAACGTCGACGCCGAGCGCTGCGGCGCCAAGAACGCCGACGAGCGGCAGGTGTCCCTCGTGGCCAGCTATCCGCCCTCGCCCGAGGGTATTTACGACTTGTTCGGGGGGTTCTGGGAGATGCTCGCGCCCGCGCCGGAGGCCTACGACGACGCCTACACGCCCCTGCCGTTGAACTTGCCTGAGCAGTGCGGTGGCGCGTGGCAGTGCGAGTGGATCCCTGGCGCGCCCGTGACGGCGGCGCGCGGCGCCAGCCGGAACACGGCGCTCGAAGACGTGCGCGCGGACTACCGCTCGACCACGCACAGCGGTGACGAGGGCTACTTGAAGGTCCGCTGCGCCCGCGACGCGGAGTGACCCATGCGAGCCTGGCCGCTCATGATCGCACTGCTCTCCGCCTGCGGCGGCGAGACGGAGCTGGAGCCGACGTATCCGACCCGCGGATGCGCGCCCAGTCACGAGCGCGTGGGCGGCCGCTGCACGGTCAAAGAGGTGCTCATCTCCGGTGGCCAATTTCTGCTCGGCGCAGGATACTGTCCCCATGGGCGCATCCTGGACTGCGTCTGACCGACCGAGGCGGGTAGTTAGACTCGGGTTTCAGCTTGTTCCGGCGCGTACGAAGAGCGAACTGCCCGGCGAGAGACCGGTCGCCGAGGGGGAGGCGCACGCGCTCTTGTTCGAGCCGGCGACGACGCTGAACACCGGCAACGTGCGAGCGAACGGTCGAGTCGCTTGGGCGCCTCTGAACTTCTCCCGTCCGCACGCCAGCTGCTGGTTCCTCGAATGAGGGTGAGCGGGTAGAATCGACCAAGCGCATGTCCACGACACAGTGCTGGTTCCGCTCCCTGGCTTCGTGTTTCGCCGTGGCGCTGCTTGCGCTCGGATGTTCGTCGGGGGAACCCGAGAGCGGGAAGACCTGCGCGCGGTCCACCGACTCGTGCTCCCAAGCGGGGAGCTGCTCTACCGGGCAAGCGAACTTCGAGTACGCGCCAGGATGCTGCGGCTGCCGGCCGGCAACCTGCGAGTCGGTGCAGTGCGCGGAGGCGCCCAGTTGCCCGAGTCACACGTTCCTCGAACTCGGCGCGGGCTCGTGTTGTCCCGTGTGCTTCTCGGACAAAGCGTTCTGTCCCGGGCAAGCACCCTGCGCCGACTTGACGTGTCCCCCCGGGACGCAAGCGACGGGAGCCGACCCGTGCTGCACCTGTGAGCCCTGAATGGCCTGACGGTTCCGGCAAATCTGCGGCCACCCATTCCGGAAGATCCCGACGAGCACGCCCTGCGTCAGCCCTGCTCGCCTCCCGCGAGCCAATGCTGAACGCGATGGTGAACAAGCGGGAGGGTCCGGGCTGATCACGATCACGCCGCCGGATGTCGCGGTGGCGTAGCCCCTGACGTGGCAACAGTTGCAGGGTTCCTTCGGCAATCCGCAGCGCGTGACGCCACCGGAGTCGGAGGACGCGTCCGCTCCGCCGGGCCCGGCGTGCGCGCCGGGAGTCGTTTCGATCGCCTCGGCGCTTGCCGCTACCCTGGATGGCAGCCGCTTCGGGCCCCCGTCCCGATCGCTCGAGCTCGGGCGCGCGACTCCCGGCGCTCATGGGCGATCTCGTGTGCGCTTCCGATCAACACCGCCCCGTGAGGGATTGCGCCCTCCGTGGGTCGGCGTAGCCTGCTGGCGTGGGCGACGCGACGGGTCAGCGGGCACGGGGTTGCGGCTGCACCGGGTGTCTCTTTTCCGTCCTTTCGACGGGCGCCGGGGTCGTACTGTTCGCTCTTGGGCTCGCGCCAGCCACGCGCGAAGCGTTGCCCTTTGGTGCAGGGCTCGCGCTGCTCGGCTTGATCGGCGCCGTACCGACCGCGTTCTCGTTGTGGAAGGGCTGGGCGCACACGGGCCCTGCTACGAGCGAAGCTGCCACCGGTCCCGCACCGCCGAGGCCACCGGCGAGTGTGACTTGCCCGTCGTGTGGAGGCGTCGCTCCCCTCCGCCTCGCGGAACCCACGCACAGCACGTGCTCGTACTGCCGAGTCCGCTTCCAGCTACCTCCGCGGATCGCGCGACTGCTCGCCGAGGGCAGCGCGGCGCTGAGTCGCCAAACCGCCGCCGAGCGCCAAGTGGCAGCGACCGTCTCCGCGCTCGCGCAGCACGAGCGCGCGTGGAAGGTACGCCTGGCAATCGTCGTCGCCGGGCTCTTCCTCGCGAGCCTGACGGTGGGGATGGTCGGCTTTGCCATCCGCAGGACCAGCGACTCGTGGCACGGCTACTTCGCGTTCGGCACGACGGCCTCCGCCTCGACGCTCGTGCTCGGGCTCGTGGCGGTGCTGCTCGTGCCGCCGGCGGTGCGGCGAGTCGTCGGGCACTGGAGCGCCATTCGTTTGCCGGGTGACGCCGGACTCGGCTGTCGCGTGTGCGGCGGTCCGTTGCCCGTGCTGGTCGCCCCCGTGTTGCGCTGCGACTACTGCGCCGCGAACAATCTGGCGAGCGCGGGCGTGATGCAGAAGGTCGCCGTGTCGGCCAAACAAGCCGAGCAGCGCGTGCTCGCGGTGGCCGAGCGCAAGCAGCGCGGAGACGAACTGGCGGCTTCGGCGCTCCGAGCGTTTCCCGCCGTGGTGGCTCTGGCCTGGTTTGCGGGAGGCGCCGCGTCGGGATCGGTGGTCTTCACTATCGCGCACGAGGTCGAGATCTGGCCCGACTCCGACCAGCGTTTCGCGCTGACCCGCACCGGTCCCTCCGAGGTTTGCCTGGCCGCGATGGAAGTCGATGGCGAGAAGGTCCAGCTCTTCCTGGGCAGTCAACGGCAGCAGTCCCTCTCGCGCGCAGACCTCGCGCGCTACACGGCGGCACCGCCCATCGCGGCCGCGGCCCTCGAGGGGAGACAGACAACCCGTGGCCGTATCGTCTCGGTGTACCGCCCGCTCAATCACCTAGGGATGCATCGAGGACGGGTCGAGGGTGGGACCGAGATCTACTTCCCGAACCCCCTCGGCGCGGGCGAGGAGATCTGCCTCACCGACGTCGCCGCCGGCTCAGGCCCAACCCTCGAGCGCTGACGACCCTCGTCGAGCTTCCCTGTTCGCCACGACGCGAGCGAACTCGGTCTCGAGTAGCACCGCCGGCATCGCCTGCTGGGGAGACACCAGCTGGACGCCCCGAAGCTCATACGCGGTCACGTGGATGCATGGTCGGTAGGCGTCAATGGCGGGAGCGGCGACGTGTTTCGCCGCCGGCCACCGGCGCCCCTCACCGTGGAGCTCGGTGTCGCTCGATCAGCTCGCGGACCAGGTCCCCGTAGCTGAAGTACGCGAAGGTCACGCCCACGCAGGCGCCCGCCACCGCGCCCAGGCGCGGCTCGAAGACCCCGCGGCGCTCCACCAAGTGCCATACTATGTAGGGCATGCCGCAGCTGACCGCCAGCGAGCCCAGCGCGACGGCACACAGCACCACGCGCTCGTACAGGCTCGCGACGATGAGCGCCGAGACACACGCCAAGAACACGACCAGTGCGCCGGGCGCGCGCACGCGATCCGCGGTCCACAGGACGCTGGCCGCGACGGCTGCAGCGCCGATGTTGCCTCTAGCGACCTGGCCCTGCACCGTGTCGCCGATCCAATCGAGTCGCCTCACGGTCGCCAGTGTACCCCGATCCCAAGTCACTAGCCTGGGCACGGACACGGTCCAAATCGCCGCGGTTTGGAACTTCAGCTGCGCGATCCGCTCCGATGGATCGTTGTATTGCTGGACAGGCATCGTCGAGCCTTCGCCCATCGAGCTCGGATCGGAGAGCAGGTTGCACGCCGGTTCCGCGTCTGACCGGCATGCCGGCGCTAGAACGTCGAGCCGTCGCGGGAGAGGAACTCGAGCTCTTCTGCCGTGGAGCTTCGCCCGAGGATCGCGTTGCGATGGGGGAAGCGTCCGAAGCGCTCGACCACGTCGCAGTGGCGACGCGCATACTCGAGCGCAAACTCGAAGAAGCGCAGGTTGTGGGGGCTGCGCTCCGCAGCCATGCCGACCAGGGCTTCGAAGTGGCCGACCATCATTTGCTGCAGCGTCGCGCTCTCGGCGTGCATGAGCGGAACGTACAGGAACATGCGCTGGACGAGCGCGAGGTCCGCGTCCGCGTACTGTCGAATCGCCTCCGCCGCCACCACGAGCGCGAGCGGATCGTGGGCGTACATGGCCGGTGAGTCGCGGTACATGTTGCGAGGAAGCTGGTCGAGCAGGATGACCAGCGCCAAGAGCCCCTTGGGCGCGCGACTCCACGCGTCGAGGCGGCTGGCCCACTGAGCGCCGCCTTGGAGCGTCGCCTTCAGCATGGGCTCGAACCGCTCGCGGATCTGGTCGTCTATCTCGGGCTCTTTCCCGTACCAGCGAGCGTAGTGAGTCCGAAACGGCTCAGCGCCCGGCTCGAGCGACGCGCCGTCGTCGAGGGACGAGAACCAGTATCGAAGAATCGCGGCTGCGTCGCGCTCCACGGGGTCGGTCATGGTCTTGCTCCCTGCACCGATGCTGAAGACGCGCACGTCGCGCGCAAGGACGCAGCAAATCGTCGCCGGTGACGTGGTCCTCGTCGACCAGGAGGGGGAGGTCCAGAATCAGCGCTCACCGCAAGCTGTTTCGGCGGGACACCGGACACGTTTGACCTCGGACGTACGGCACGCCTCCCACTATCTCAGGCCCTGGAAGCACGATTCCATAGGTGATCACGGTGTCCGATTCGACCAGGCGGTCCAGCCGCCCGTGTGTCCAAGATGCGGGCCGGTCAGGCATCTCGTCATCGACAGGGCATTCCTTCCGTTGCTCCCTGCACCGATGCTGAAGACGCGCACGTCACGCGCAAGGACGCAGCAGATCGTCGATACCGAGGTCGACGATTGTGAATCACCACCCCCGGTGCGACACTGTCCCGATGCGCCATGTACTCGTACTCCTGGGCATGCTCGCGCTCGTGGGCTGCGGTCAGGACGAAGGCTTGGCGGAGGAGTACGAGGTGCCCTTCGAGCCTGCCGCCGAGGGGACCGCGACGCCCTTCGGCGACATCCCGTGGCCGAGCGATCTGTACCTCAGCGCAGCGGGCACCGTGGGCAGCGTGCCGGGCATCGCGCGGGTCGCGTCCAACGAGACGACGCTGCAGCGCGGCTTGTCGGAGCTTGATGGCTTTGGACGCTCGACGGGCGCGGTGTTCTTCGTGGGCGACTCGGTCGACCCGGCCACGCTGCCCAGGGCCTGGGACGACGCGGTCGGCGAGCATCCCTCCGTGCTGATCGTCGACGTCGATCCGGACTCGCCCAAGCGCGGGGTGCGCTACCCGGCCATCGCCAAGGCTCAACCCACCTTCGGCTCCGTCGCGGTGATCCCGGTCCCCGGCGTGGTGCTGCCTCCCGGCGTGAGGCATGCCGCCGTATTGACATCGCGAGTGCGTACGACCAGCGGGCGCAGCCTGCGCGCGGCACCCGCGCTGCGCGCCATCGCGACGCTCACGACGGCGGAGCGCAGCACCCGCGTCGAGAAGCTGTACGGCGACGCCCTCGACGCGCTGGTGGCGACTGGCGGCGTCACGAGCGCGAGCGAGGTCGCGAGCCTGGCGGTGTTCACGACCTCGCGCCGAGTCTACGAGCTACCCGCGCTTCGCAACGAACTGCGCAAGCTCGCCGCGCCCTCGCTGATCGTCGATCCGGACGCGGCCAAGCCCTACACCGTGGCTGTCTTTGGGCGCAGCGAGAGCCCGACCCTCACCGAGTGGCTGGGCACGCCGGAGACGGACGAGGCCGCAGCGCAGTGGCCCGGCGGTGACAACCCTGGTGGGATCGCGCACGACCAGATCGGCGTCGTGCTCTCGGCGGCGTTCGTCGCGCCCAGCTACCTGGACGCACAGTCGAAGCACTTCGAGCGCGACGGCGGCGACAAGTACCTGCTCGCGAATCCAACGGCGACCATCCCGGTGACGCTGGTGCTTCCCGCTGCGCCCCCGCCGCCGTCGGGCTACCCCGTCGTCATCAACGGCCACGGCTTGTCCAACGATCGAGGCAGCATGCTGTCCACGGCCAACGAGCTGGCCCGCGCGGGCTTCGCGGTGATCGGCATCGACGACGTCCTGCACGGCGCGCGGGGCGGCATCGTCGACACGAAGAACAACTACAAGGGCAGCTTCCAAGGCCCGGACGGCATCCCCGACGAGAAGCCGCTGCCCGTCGCGTTCTTCGCGGCCTTCGGTGACTTCGTCATCGTGCGCGACAACTTCCGCCAGACCATCCTGGATCAGGTCAGCCTCGTGCGCTTGATCGAGAACCCGAAGCTCGATCTGACGTTCTTGGCCGAGCACACCGGCGGGGTGGTTCCCAAGCTCGATCCTTCGCGCATCTACTGGAGCGGCGGGTCCCTCGGGGGGATCATGGGCACCATGACGGCGGCGGTGGAGCCCCACATTCGCGGCTTCGCGCTGCACGTCCCGGGCGCCGCCTTCGTGCAGCTGATCACGACTCAGTCCGCCAAGGTGGCGCCGCTGGTCACGAGCATCGCGAAGGGCACGTTTGGCATCGTGGGTGATGACGACGACCTGGACGAGTTTCACCCGGTGGCGCTCCTGCTCGGCGCCATCACCGAAGCGGGCGATCCGGCCGCCTACGCGCCGCACGTGCTCTTGGAGCCCTTCGCTGGCCACGCGCCACCGGACGTGCTCGTGACCTACGCGGCGCACGACGAGGTGCTCCCCAACGCGGCCACCATCGCGCTCGTGCGCGCGCTCGGGCTCGAGCGCGCCGGGCCGCACTTCATCCCCATGCCCGGCGTGCTCGACGTGGCCGCGCCGGCCTCGGCGAACATCGCAGGCCGAACTGGCGTAGCGGTGGAGTACGGTCCCGCCAACCACGCCCTCGGCTACGCGCGCTGGGACCTGCGGGAGTTCATCAAAGACCTGCCGCAGCCCGGCGACGATCGCTTCCCACTGCTGCCCGCGCCGTTCACCTTCGAGCTGCCGGTGCGCGAGCACTGCGTTCAGCTCGTGACCTTCCTCACCACCGCCGCGCAGGGGCCGGCGCGCGTGATCGTCACCGCGCCGGCCCGACAAGACTTCGACGCCGACGGAGTGACCGACGACGTCGAAGTCGAGAGTGGCACGGATCCCGAAGATCCGAACAGCCACTGATCTCGAGCAGCGAGTGATCGCTCGAGAACTGCGCGCCTGCGCTCGCTGACGAAGGTCACGTCAACGAGTCACACGTCTCGATGCACCGCGGCTCGCTGGCGAGCGAACAGCCGTGGTACGCGCCATCCCTGCTCGCTTGCGGCAGGCGCCAGTCGCGCGCACCATCTGCAAATGATGACCATCTTCACGATGATCGCCGGAGTCGCCTGCTTCGGTGCGGGCGTCTCTTTCGTCGCCATCGCGGCGCGCGTATGGCATGCGCGAAGCGCGGAGCGCGCGCTCGCGCGGCAGCTCGGCGCGCCCGTCCGACCGATCGCGGAGCTCGGCGAGGGGGCGGCGAACATCGAAGGCGTCGTCGTGCCTGGGGAGGAGTCGCCTCGCCGTTCCGTGACCGCCGCGGCGTCTCCATCGAGGTCGTGGTCTTCGAGCTCGTGCGAGGTCACCGCCGTCCCCAGAGCGTAGTCGAGATCCACGCCGAGCGCGCGTACCGCCCGTTCTTCGTCGAGGACGCGTCGGGCAGGTGCCTCGTCGTACCGGAACAGGCGCGCGTCTTCGGCGCGTTCGAGCTGGTCGCGTCGGACAGCACGTCGCTCGACGCGACTCACAGGCCGGTCTCGACCACCGTGACACCGGCTCGAGGCTTGCGTCGCAGCGCGAGAGCCAGCGCTCGGCCGCGTCGCGATCGCCCACGTGCACCGCGCCCTGCACGAGCGCGCCGAGGACGAGCTGACGATGGCGGGGCAGCGCGAGGGTCTCGAGCGTGGTCTCGAGCAACGCACGCTGTCGCTCGGGCTCCGCGTCGAGCCTGATCCAGAGCTTGCTCGTGAGATAGGAGAGCTCCTCGGACGCGACCAGATCTCCCTCGGCCGCGCGCCGGCGCACGGACTGCCACACGGCGAACGCCTCACCGGCGCGCCACGGCGGGATCTCGTCGTTGGCGAGCACGGCGGCGAGGCCCGCGGGCGCGACCACGGCCTCGCGCGCCTGGGCCGCGAGCCGGGCCAGGCGCTCGGGCTCCGCGATGGACGCCGCGGCGACCGAGGCGAACTCGGGCAACGCGACGCGCGCCGCGACCTGAAGCACCGCGCCGCAGTACCTGCACGTCACCGAGCCGCCCTCGGGCGCGGCGTCGATCGGTGCGCCGCACCACTCACAGAGCAGCACGCGAAGATCGAACCCGAACCGGGTGGTGGTCGCCGCCATCTTCGCGCGGAGGACAAGCCCATTGGAATGGGGGTCCAACAGCTCTTCACCCGCGGCGTCAGGTCGCTGCGCGATCGATCGCGGCTACGCCGCCGATCGGGCCCTTGACGGAGCTCCCTCCGCCTTCGACAGGCGAGGCGCGCCGCCGCTGTCATCGGGACGGCTTCATGAGCCGCGCCTGCACGATCTCGCACTGGTCCGCGTACTTCGCCGCTGCCGACCCGCGGCAGACGAGGACCCAGAAGCGGCCGAGAAGCTCGCGCCAGCGCGGATCCGCTGGGGTCGCGCGCGCGTAGGTCGTGCCGAGCTCGAACAGCAGCTCGGGACGAACCTCCGCCTCCATGGCCAGGGCGGTCTGCAGCGCCTGCAGCATGCTCGTCCGCTCGCCGCGCGCCTGGTGCACGCGGGCTGCGAGCACGTGGAGCGAGTAGACGTGCGGGCGACTCTGGTCCGTGAGCGGTAGAACTCGTAGGCCTTCGCTCACCACGCGGTGCGCCGCGTCGTACTCCTTCAGCGCCACGAGGGCGTCGGCGTAGGGAGGATAGAAGCGCGCGACGGTCGGATCGGCGCGGATCGCGCGGTCGTAGTGCTCGAGCGCCGCCTGCAGCCGATTGCCCGCGTGCAGGGTCTCGGCGAGCAAGTGATGGCAGTCGGCGAAGGCCGGATCGATGGCGACGCAGCGTCGCAGCGCCGCCACCGCTTGCTCGCTGGCGCGCAGTCGAACGGCGTGATCCGTGGTCGTCTCGGCGAGGAAGAGCAGCGCGACTCCGCGCTTGAAGGGGTAGGTCGCGAATCCGGGCGCCAGCAACTCGGCGCGTGCCAGGGTCTGCGCCATCTTCGCCCACTCGCCCCTCGGCTCCAGCGACCTCGCCTCTGCCCAGAGCTCGTCGTGACTTCGCGCATCCTCCGGCTCCGGGCACGCCGCAGGCGTCGCAGCGCGCGGCGGTGCGCTCGCGGTGGGTGCGGCTGCGGGAGCTCCGGGCGCGCAGCCGAGGGCGACGCTCGTCACGAGCAGCGCGGCAGCTCTCACGGCTTCATCCCCGGCAGCGTGGCTGGCGCCGGAGCGCGCTCGAGGACATCGAGCTGCTCGTAGCTCAGTATGCCCATCACCGGATCGTGCTCGAAACCCGCCGCGGCTCGACGGAAGGTCGTGGCGTACGAGCCGAACACACGCACCTTCGCCCCCTTGGCTGGCAGCGGATTCGGCAGTACGACGCCCCAGAGGTCGTCGAAGTGAGCGGCTGCGCCGGGGTGAGCGTATGCCCGGATCGCGTCGTGGATCTGCGCGAAGTTCGACGCCCAGCCCATCACTTTGACGGAGTCGTCGATGGCCGCGTCCGGTCGGTCGGCGATCCAGAACGCGGGGACCGGTGCCGTGCAACGCGGCGGTGTGGCGACGCCGCTCGGGTGCACGGCGCAGCGCGGCGCATCGGCAAGATTGGTCCGCACGATGTAGCCGGTGATCCAGATCCGCGCGCCGCTGACGCTGGCTTGCTCGAAGCGACTGCGCAGCGCGCTGCTCGCACCCCACACCGTGAAGTCCTCGCCGGCGCGCGCGGGGCGCTCTGCCAGCCTGGGCACGGGCGGCAGGTCCACCGAGATGCTCGCGGCAGGGTGGGGCACGTACGCCGGCCCGGCCACGCTCGCCCCCGCACTCGGGCACGACGCGGCGGGCGCGGGCGCAGGCGCAGGCGCAGGCGTGCTCGGAGTCGATGCGCACGCCGCGCACACCGGCGCGAGCATCCACCATCTCGGCATGCCGAGAAGCTACCAGGATCGTCCGGGCAGCAAAATCCCGGGGGTGGCGTCTGCTTGTTGGTCCGACGCGGCGCCGTCGCGGCGCGCCGGGCATCACGGCACGCGGGCGCAACGCACACCGCGGTGGTCATCGGCCGCGCTAGGCGAGTTGCCGACGCGAGTAGCGGTCTCGTGCCCACGTCGTTCGTCCCGTAAGGACCCTCCGCGGTACGTGACGAGTGACAGCGGGGAGAGCCGGGCGCAGTCAATACATGGCGAGGGGTAGGGCCCGTATGCATCTCGCGCCCACTCGAACATGCCGCCCGCCATGTCCGCGTGACCCCAGCGCGCGTTGCCCGCGGGGACCGAGCCGACGGGCGCGATGTCTTGCGTGTCCCAGCACCCGCCGGACGGGCCCCAGTGGCAGCCGTAGACTGCGAGGTTCGTGTTCGCGCCTGGCTCGTTGGAACCCCAGGGGTACTTGGGGAGCCGCCAGACTCCGGGGCCGATCGCGTGGATCCGGTGCCAGCCTTAGCGCTAGACCCGCGATCGAGCCCGAGTGCGCAGAGTCATCCGCGGAGGATCCAAGACAAGGCTCGGCTGCAGGCAGCGAGCTCGCACTCCCGACGTATCCCGAAGATCCGAGCACGCACTGAACGCGAAGCCTAGGCCGCGCGCTCGGAGCCTTCGGTGTTCACGACGGGCTTGGCGGTCGGCTCGTCTTCGTTCAACGCGTTTGCCAGGTTGCCGACGGCCTTGGCCGTGGCGTCGAGGGCCTTGGCGTGGGTCTCGAGCGCGACCCGCCCAACGGTCAAGCCGTAGCGAGCCCAGGCGATGCCAACGTTGGACAGCGAGGTCAGCAGCTCGGAGAGCTTGGGTTCGGTGGTTTCGTTCACTTGGTTTGCGGTCATGTCAGTCTCCTTCTCTCTTGGTCAGGCAATCGGCACACACGATCCGTTGGGGATCCCCGGGATGCGCGGGCACGGCGAGGGACGCGCGCTCCCCCGCAGCGATCTCGGTCTCACACTTGGCGCAGCGCGTGGCGCGCGCGACGGTCACGTCTTGAAACGCGAGCACGTCGGCGAGGGGATCGGGCCGCTTGACCCGATCGCGCATCCGCTCCCGCTCGCCGTGCACGCTCTTGGCGGCGCGCTCGAGGCGATCTTCGAGCTGCCCCGTGGCGCGGTCGGCGATGTTGACCGCGTCTTCGAGGATGGTCCGAACCAGGTTCGACAGGGGAACCCGCAGGGACTTGGCCAGCGTCTTGAGCTCCGACTCGAGCACCGCCGGGATGCGGGTGTGCAGCACTCGCTCCTTCTTGGGTTCGGCGTCGCTCTCGGGCTCGGGGTCGTCGGTTTCGGGGTTCTTGGGTGCTTCGTCTTGCTGTGTCACAGCGTGATACAATGTATCACATCGTGATACGAGTCAACCCCGTGGAGCGAGAAAAGTCGGAATGAGAGGTTGGGCGGTCGACTGACGCCGCCCAGGGAGTCGGGTAGGCAGTCGGCATGCGCTCTGCCGTCCGCACGACCTGCGCGCTGCTCCTCGTCGGCCTCGGCGCGGGCGCTGCGTCGTGCGCGAGCACCCAGAAGCCACCGAGCGCGGCCGCGAGTCCAGAGGAGGTGAGCCGCGGCAAGGTGCTCTACGACCGCTACTGCGCGCTCTGCCACGGCGCGGACGCCGTCGGCTACGCCGCGGACAACGCGAGTCAGCTGCGTAACTCCACGTTCTTGCGCACCGCGACGGACGAGTTCCTGAAGCTCGCGATCGACCGCGGGCGACCGGGAACGCCCATGTCCGCCTTCGGAAAGGCCCACAGCGGACCGCTCGCCCACGGCGACATCGATCGCATCGTCGCGTACCTGCGCTCGTTCGACCCTAGCCCGCTGCTCGACGTGCACGAGCTGAGGCTGGACGGCGATCCGGAGCGCGGCGCGGCGACGTATCAGGAGCACTGCGCCGAGTGTCATGGCAAGAGCGGCGAGGGCAAGACGGCGCTGAGCCTCGCCAACCCGACGTTCCTCGCGACCGCGAGCAACGGCTTCATCCGCTACGCCATCGAGCACGGCCGACCGGGCACGCCGATGCCCGCTTTCGGCAAGAAGCTCACGGCGGAGCAGCTCGACGACGTCACCCTCGCCATTCGCCGGTGGGCGCGCAGCGTGCAGCCCGGGGCAGCGACCGCCGGTGCGCTGCCATCCCTCGCTCAGCTGATCGTGAACCCGAGCGGACCGAAGCCGAAGTTTTCGCTGCGCGACGACCGTTTCGTGGCCGCAGCGGACGTGGCCGCAGCGCTGCGCGCGGGCTCGCGCATCGTGCTCCTCGACGCGCGCCCGTTGAGCGACTGGCATCGCGGTCACATCCCGGGTGCTTACCCCATGCCCTTCTACGACGAGGTGGACACCATCCTCGACGCACTCCCTCGTGATGGAACGTTCATCGTGGCCTACTGCGCCTGCCCCCACGCCGCCTCCGGCAAGGTGGTGGATGCTCTGCGGGAGCGCGGCTTCGCGAGCTCCGCAGTGCTCGACGAGGGGATCAAGGTCTGGGAAGACCGGGGGTATCCGATGAAGGCCACCGCAGCCGCGCCGGCGAAGGCTGCCGTTCCGTGAGGCCGCTCACCGGCGACGCCTCAATCGTTCGAGACCGACCGCGGCGACGATGATGGCGCCGGTCAGGATCTCTTGCACCCAGTTGGGAACCCCCACGTGGGTGCAGCCGGTGCGGATCACGGTCATGAGGACCGCGCCCACCATGGCGCCGGCGATCGAGCCCTGACCGCCGGCGAGGGAACCGCCGCCGATCACGACGGCGGCGATGACGGCCAGCTCGAGCCCGATGGAGTCCGTCGGATCGCCGACGGTCAAGGTGGAGAACTCCATCACGCCGGCCAGCCCCGCGAGGGCGCCAGCGAGCGCGTACACCAGGATGGTCACCCGCGCGACGGGTACGCCACACAGCTCGGCGGTGCGGACGTTCGAGCCGATGGCCACGACGTGACGACCGAAGACCGTGTAGCCCAGCGCGAGTGCCGCGAGGCCCGCGACCGCGAGCGCGATCCACACGCCCGCGGGCAAGAGCCAGGGGCTCGATGGCGACAGCGCGCTCATGAGCTGGTCGAGCCCCGAGGGATCGGCGTCTACCTTCTGTTCGTCGGCCAGGCCTTTGGCGGCGCCCCGTAGGGCACCCATGGTGCCGAGCGTCACGATGAAGGGCGTGATGCGCAGCCGGGCGACGAGCAGCCCGTTGATGGCGCCGGCGAGGGACGCGACGGCGACGCCCGCCAGCACCGCGACGAGCGGCCCGCTGCCGCGCTCGAGCACTCGCGCGATCACGACGGTGGTGAGCGCGACCGCCGAACCCACCGACAGGTCGATGCCTCCGTGGATGATCACGTACGTCATGCCCACCGCGGCGATGGCCACCACCACCGTCTGCCGCGCCATGGTGGACAGGTTCACGCTGCGAGCGAAGGTGTCGGGGCTGAGCCAGACGAACAGCAGGTAGACCACGACGAGCGCGACCAGGGGGCCGAACCAGGGGCGCGCGAGCCAGGCTTTCACGCGCCGCTCGCCTCCGCCAGGAGCCCGTGCTCACTCAGCTCGCCCGCTGGTCGGGGCGCCCCGAGCACGCCCCGACGCATGACGGCGATGCGGTCACAGGTCTCGAGCAGCTCCGAGATCGAGCTCGAGACCATCAGCACCGCCTTGCCGCGCGCCGCCAGGTCTGCGATCAGCGCGTGCACCTCGGCGCGGCTGGAGACGTCCACGCCGCGCGTAGGCTCGTCGAGCAAGAGCACCTCCACGTCGTGGTGAAGCAGGCGAGCGATCGCCACCTTCTGCTGATTGCCGCCGGAGAGCTCGCGGGCGGGTTGGCTCACGTCACGACAGCGAATGCGCAGACGGTCCACCCACGCCGCGGCGACCCCGCGCTGCCGCCGCGGCGACACCACCCCCCAGCGCCCGAAAGGAGTGAGCTTCGAGAGCGTGAGGTTGTCCGCGACCGAGAGCGCGAGCGCGAGCCCTTCGCTCTTGCGGTCTTCGCTGAGCAGGCCAACCCCGCGTGCGAGCTGAGCTGCCGGCGAGGGAACGACGCGCTGCCCGCGTACGCGCACCTGCCCCGCGCTGAAGGGCTCGAGGCCGAACAGGGCGCGGAGCAGCTCGGTCCGACCCGAGCCGACGAGCCCCGCGATGCCCAGGACCTCTCCTTGTGCGAGGGACAGGTCCACGCCGGCCAGGCCGCTGGCAGAGACGAGGCCGGTACACCCGAGCGCCTCTCGACCCGGCGTGCGCACCGCCGACGCAGCGCCTTGCGTGACGTTCTCCCCGACCATGGCGGCGATCCAGTCATCGTCTTCGCTGGCCTGCACCTCGCCGGAGAGCACCGCGCGACCGTCCCGGAGCACGGTGAAGTCGTCGGCCAGTCGGCGCACCTCCTCCAGGAAGTGCGAGATGTAGATGATGGCGAGTCCCTCGTCCCGCAGGGCGCGAAGCGACGCGAACAACCGCTCGACGTCGTCGCCGCCGAGGCTGCTGGTGGGCTCGTCCAGGATGAGCAGCTTGGGCGCTTCGTGGGCCAGCGCTCGCGCGATCTCGACGAGTTGCTGCTCCGCCGGTGAGAGTTCGGACACCAGCGTGTCGGGGTCGAGCGGGCGATCCGCTCCGCGAAGCAGCCGCAGCGCTCGCTCCGTGCGCTGGCGCGCGCGCCGCGCATCGACCAAGCCGAGACGCGTCGGTTCCGCGCCGAGCAAGACATTCTCACGCACGTTCAGCTGCGGGCAGATGGACAGCTCTTGATGGACGATGGCAACGCCGCGCTCGCGCGCTTGCCCTGGCGAGACGGGGTCGTAGGGCAGTCCCTCGAGGCGCATGCTGCCCCGGTCTGGCCGCTCGGCGCCGGCGATCACCTGCATCAGCGTGCTCTTGCCCGCGCCGTTCTCGCCGAGCAGCGCGTGGATGCGCCCGGGCGCGACGCTGAGGCTCACGTCCTCGAGGGCTCGCGTGGAGCCGAATGCCTTCGCGATGGCCGCGAGCTCGAGCCGACTCACTTGCCGAGCCACGGGGCCAGGTCCGGCTTCAGCAGCGCGGCGATCTCCGGAGCGTCCAGGTTGCCCTTGTCGGCCAGGCTCGCGCCGGTGTCGATGCGCGCCTCCACGGCCTGCCCACGCAGCTTGTCGACCAGCGTCTTGACCGCGAGATGACCCATCTTGAACGGATCTTGCAGCACCAGCGAGTCGATGTCGCCGCTACGCACCGCCGCCACGAGTTTGTCCGACGCATCGAAGCCGATGAAGCGCAGCTTGCCAGCGAGCTTCGCCTTCTCGAGCGCTAGCAGCATGCCGAAGGTGGTCGACTCGTTGGGACAGAACACACCATCGATCTCGCCTTTGTCCGCGCCGCGGGCGAGCAGCACGCTCTCGCTGGCGGCGAACGCCGTCTGCGTCGTCGCGCCGCCGTACTGGTTGTCGCTCACGACTTGGAGCCCGCCCTTCTTGACCGCCTCCAGGAAGCCGTCCTCGCGCTCACGCGTGCTGGCGGAGCCTTCTTGGTAGCGCAGCACGACGATCCGCCCCTTGCCTTCGAGCAGCTTCACCATGCGACCACCTGCCAAGCGGCCCGCGGCGCGGTTGTCGGTGGCGACGAAGCTCACCACCTCGCCACCCGACAACCCCGAGTCGAACACGACGACGGGGATCTGCGCGCGCGTGGCGCCGTTGACCGACGCTACGAGCGCCTTGTCATTGAGCGGCGCGAGCACGATGCCCGAGACGCGCTGCGCAGTGAACGACTGCACCAGATCAATCTGGCTCTTGAGATCGTCCTCCTTGAGCGGCCCCTTCCATACGATGTCCACGTCCAGCTCGCGAGACGCCTTGACGGCGCCGGCGTGGACGCTCTTCCAGAACTCGTGCGTGGTGCCCTTCGGGATCACGGCGATGCGCAGTCGACCCGCACCGCCACCCGGACCCGGCGCTGCCTTGTCCCGGCAGCCCGGGAGCCATGCGCCGGCCGCCAAGGCGGTCAGCGCGGCACAGAACGTCCTTCGTGTCTCCATGACGCCTGGCAGCGAGGGTAATCGAAGCCCGGGCCGCGCGCCCCCTTTCGCAGGCAGAAAACGGCAGCGGACTCGTGTAGAGTCCCACGCCAAGGACATGCAACAGCCGCCGATGTCGCCACCAGGCCCGCCCCAGGGACATCCCGCGCACGGACTTGCCGCGCCTGGCTATCCGGTGCCCGCGACGCCCGCCGCTGGCGGCAAGAGCATGGCCAGCGGCTGCGCGCAGGTCGCGGGCCTCGGCCTCGTGCTGCTGGCGCTGCTCGCCTGCAGCGGGTCGATCTACTCGTACACGCGGTACGCACGCGCTTCGAGCCTGGCCTCGAGTTGGGGCGGCAGCTACGGCAGCTTTGGACGCCAGCTCGGCGCCGCCGTGGCGAAGAAGTGGCAGCGCAACATGCTCGTGAGCGGAGGCCTCGCGGTCACCCTCGTGTTCGTCGGAGGCGGAGCGTTCGTGGTCGGCCGCTGGGTGCTGGGCAAGAAGAAGTAGCCTGTCTCTTTGGCTCGGGAGTCGCTAGACTGGCGGCATGTTCGAGCGACTGAGCCGTGACGAACGACTGCTGCTACTGAAGTTCGTGTGCGCCTTCGCGTGGTCCGACATGCAGCTCGAGGACGCCGAGCGACGCTTCATCGAGCGGCTGATGGACCGCTTGCAGCTGTCTGCCGACGACCGCGCCGAGGTCGAGCACTGGCTCGCGATCGCGCCAGCGCCGGGGGACCTCGATCCCAGCAAGATACCCGAGGCGCACCGCAGGACGTTCCTCGAGGCCGCGCGCGCCGTGACCTACGCCGACGGCAGCGTCGACGACGAGGAGCGCGAGCAGCTCGATCACCTCAAGCAGGCGCTGGGTCTGTGAGTCACTTCCTGGACCAGCGCGCGATGCCGCGCGCTCGCATCGGGGAGCGGCTAGCGCGGTGAGCGCGTGGGCCTTCGGAACCCAGGTGCTGACCGGCGGCAAGCCCTCGACGACCCGCGCTACCGGAGCCGGCAGCAGCGTCAGGGGCGCGCTCTACGGCGCGTCCTTCCGCGATCGTCGAGTCACATGCTAGGCTCAGGCTCGGAGGTTTCACGATGGCTCCGCTTCTTCCCTGCCCCGAGTGCCAGAGGCACGTCATGGTCGTCGAGTCCGAGTGCCCGTTTTGTGGCGGCACCCTCGACCTTCCGAGCGGCGCGCAGCCCGCGCCCCCGCCGCGCCTCGGTCGCGCCGCGTTGTTCGCCTTCGGCGCAACGCTGGCCGCAGGTCTGTCGACCGCCGCGTGCGGGAGCGACGATGGCGGAGGACAAGGGGGCTCCTCGGGCACCGGCGCGACCGGCGGCAACAGCGCGGGGGGCACCGGG
This sequence comes from Polyangiaceae bacterium, assembly GCA_019637295.1. Lineage (GTDB taxonomy): Bacteria > Myxococcota_A > Polyangia > Polyangiales > Polyangiaceae > JACKEA01. The sequence goes on along the minus strand of JAHBVX010000001.1, from coordinate 221,518 downwards.
GGCGGCAGCGGGGGCGCCGGCGGAAGCTCGGGGGGCACCGGGGGCGCCAGCGGCGCGAGCGGCTCCGCAGGCGATGGCGGCTTCGCCGGAGCCGCGCCGGAGTACGGCGCACCGCCCTTCGATGGTGGCGCCGGGTTCTCGGCGGACTACGGCGCGCCGCCGGAGAACTGACCGGCGCTACGGGGTCTTGCAGCAGCGAAAGCCGGCTTGGGGAGCGACATTGTCGCGCGGATGCGCCTGTCCGAACGCACAGAACGTCGCGTTGCCATCGAAGTTCCAGGTTCCACCGGAGGTCTGACACTGCACCTTGGCAGGATCGCTGCCGGTGCCGCACGCGTTCACCCACTCCAACACGTTGCCGCTCATGTCGTAGATCCCATCGTAGCCGCCTTCGCAACCCGCGTTCGACTGCACAGGCTCTTGCCCGAACGGTGTGACGCCGCCCTTCTCGTCGTTGCAGGCACCGGACAGGTGCGTTCCGCCGTATGGATACGTACGCGCTCCGTCCCGCGAACACGCGACGTACCATTCGCTCGCGCCGGTCCCGGTCTCGCCAAGGGCGAGCGTCCCGCCTCCGACCTTGCCGCACAGCCGCTTGCCCGCCCACGCGCAGTATGCGCGTGCGTTGCACCAGTTGACGCCTTGGATCGGATCCTCCGCCAGCGTGCTGGCGGTGTCGTACAGGTACGCGGGCGGCTTGTGCGACGTGTTCCAGCTGCACTCCGCCGAGGTGTCGTTCGCGGTCGCGCCGGCGTCCTCGAGGAACAGTGTGTACTGAGCCTTGGTCACCTCGGTGGCGTCGATGCAGTAGTCATGTTTCGCGATCAGCACCATGGGGCCGCCCAGGTGCGTGCCGCACGGACCCACTCCGCCGCTGCCGCCAGCGTCTTGACCGCCGCCACCCGCGACGCCACCACCGCCAGCAGCGCCACCACTGCCGCCGCTCCCGCCGACCGTGCCGGCGTCCCCTCCGCCACCTGACTGTCCGCCCGAGGCGGAGGCGTCCGCCGCTCCGCTGCCCGCACACGCGCCGTCAGCACACTCGCCGAACTGAGACACATCCGGGAACAAGCACGAGACGAGCAAGCTCGCGCCGAGCACCGATGACGCAATCGCGCGCATACGGACCTAGCCTACACCCGAACGGAGAGCTCCGCCGTCAGAAGCTGAGCCCGCCGCGCAGCATCGCGCCGGATGGCGACGGCTCGACCGCGAGCCGGGCCCGCGGCCCCGACTCACCATCGGACTGCACGAGCAGCCACGTGCCGGCCACGCCGAGGCCCACGACGCCTACGCCGAGCCCGACTGCAGACACGACGAACTTGGTGCGCACGGGCGAGAGCTCGTCGTCCGTGCACGTCCGGGCGCGCCCGCAGCCATCTTCCAGCTCGCCGTACTCGCTCCGCGCCAGCACCTGCAGAACACCAAAGGTGACGAGGCCGACGGCGCCGATCCCGCCGATGACCCAGGGGGCGACAGAGGACTCCTTTGCGGGGGGCTCACTGACCTGCCCCCGCTGGGCAGCCGCGGGCGGGCCCCGACCTGGCGCGGGGGAGCCGGCGCTCGGCGCTTCGAGGACGACGAGTCTATTCTTCTCTCCCGCGGCCACCAGCACCTCGCGCTCGACCGAACGACCGTCGGCCAGCTCGATGCGCACGCGACGAGGTCCAGGGTCGAGCACCACAGGAGCACCGTCGAGGGAGTCTCTCAGCTTCGCGCCGTCCAGGAACAAAGCACCCGCGAGGTCGGCGCCACCCGCGTCCCGAACCCGAACGACGAGGGAGGGCAGCGCCTGGTCGACCTCCGTGAGCCAAGACGCGCAGTCCGCGCGCACGACCCGCGGACACGCTTCGCGCGCGCAGATGAGGAGCTTCTCGCGCGCCGACACGAGCTTGGCATCGGCGCGCAGCGACTGTGCGTCCTGCGCGGCCGCGACGCACTCCTGCTTCGACGTGCCGAGCGTCACGCTGCTCCACGAGAGCCCGGCGACCAGCGTCGCTGCAGCCAGAGGCTTGGTGATCACAGCCTCCATTTAGCGCCGGCACTGGCGCGCACGCAATGCGTCGCTCGACTGCGTCAGGGTGGCCCCTCCCGGGCTCGAACCGGGACGCTCTCTCGAGCCGAGGATTTTAAGTCCCCTGCGTCTGCCATTCCGCCAAGGGGCCCGCCCGCTGAGCTTGGTCCAGCGCCCATCGATTGCCAAGCCAGAGTCGCTCAAAGACAATCCATCTTGTATCGCTTGCGCCCGTCCTGATCCAAGGTCCACGGCGGGTCGCAGTTCGCCCGCGGCTTGGCGGGCGGGCGTGAAGTAGCCGGGGGCTTCTTGTCGCTGGGCGGCGGTCCCCCCTCGCTCCCGGCATCCGGGACGGTGACTGGGCCGGGAGGTGGCGCATCGTCCCGCGCGACGGCGCTCGCGATGCGTGCGGGCTCGGCCGGCGCGCTCGACGACGCTGCGGGAGCTGCCACGCTCGCCTCGCTCGCGGCGGGCGAGGGACTCTCACTCGACGTCAGCAACCGGCTGAGCCCGAAACCCACGCCCAACAGCGCGAGCGCCGAGGCCGCGAGCAGCCAGGTGCGCGTGGGTCTGGCAGGAGCTGCCACGAGGATGGGGGCCGACAGCTGTGCGGACACGGACGAGCTGCGAAGATCGCCGGCTGGCTGCGCGGTGCTGGCCGCCGCTGGCGCTTCTGCAGCAGCGCTGCCGCTCGGTGTGACGATCTCCGCGAGCAGCGAGCTCATGCCCGAGCTGTCGGAGCCGCTCTCGATACGTGCGACGCGCTCGGCGCGGCGGTCGAGCTCCGCGCCGAGCACGGTCTCGACCCAGGCGCCGACCTCCGACGCGAGCGCCGGGCGCACGGCCCGCTCGAGCTCCAGCGCCATCTCCCGCGCCGAGCCGAAGCGCTCCGCGGGATCCTTGGACAGGCCCTTGAGTACGATGCCATCGAGCACGCGCGGAACCGACTGAGCGCGCTTGCTCGGCGCGTCGGCGTTGCCGAACAGCACGCGCTCGATCACCGCCCCCGGGTTCTGCCCGGTGATGAAGCGACGGGCGACGAGCAGCTCCCAGAGCACCACCGACGCCGAGTAGACGTCGGTGCGCGAACTGAGAGGCTCACTCCGGATCTGCTCTGGCGCCATGTACGGCAGCTTGCCTTTGACCTGGCCCTCTTCCGTCGTGTGAAAGCGTCCCGCCGCCTTGGCGACGCCGAAGTCGAGCACGTGGGTCACACCATCGCGCCCCACGAACAGGTTCTGCGGTGAGATGTCGCGATGGATGATGCCGAGGGGTTCACCTCGATCGCTCTTGGCTTCGTGGGCGGCGTGCAGCCCGTGCAGCGCAGCCGACGCGATCGAGACAGCGATCGCCGGGTCCACGGGCTTCTGATGAGCGCGCAGGAGCTGCCCCACCGTGGCGCCGTGGAGATACTCCATCACGATGAAGAGCTCGCCCTCTTGAGCCACGACATCGAGCGTCTGGACGACGTTGGGGTGTTGGATGCGCACCGCGAGGCGCGCTTCGTCCAGGAACATGGCGACGAACTCTGGGTCTTTGGCGAACTGCGGGTGCAGGCGCTTGATGGCGACCGTGCGGGAGAAGCCTGCGGGACCCAGCAACCGGCCCAGGTGCACCGTGGCCATACCCCCAGACGCGAGCTCCTCGTGAATGGCGTAGCGGCCAAGGAGACGGGGAGCCGACGGTTCGGTCATGGCCAACGAGGGAAGCCCTCGCATGTTACGCCGCAGGGCGCGCGAAACCAAGCCCTCACGCCGCTTCAGTCGGCAGCTGTCGCGCGATGGAGTCCGCGTCCCGAACGCGCCTACCGAGGCGGATCTCTTCGCCCAGGGCGTAGAGCACGGGCACGACGAACAGCGTCATCAGCTCGATCACCATGCCGCCCACCAAGGGCAGGGCCATGGGCACCATCATGTCGGCGCCGCGGCCCGTAGAAGTGATCACGGGAAGCAGCGCGAGCAACGTGGTCGCGGTCGTCATCAGGCACGGGCGCAAGCGACGCTCTCCGGCCTCGAGGGTGAGTTGATGGACACCCTCGACGCTCGTGGGAGTCTCCTCCGTGAAGCGTTGCTTCAAGTAGGTGGCCAGGAGCACGCCATCGTCGGTGGCGATCCCCACCAAGGCGATGAAGCCCACCCACACCGCCACGCTCATGTTCACAGTTCGGACCTGAAACAGCGTGCGCAGATCGACACCGAGCGGGGCGGCGTCGAGAAACCAGGGCTGCCCGTACAGCCACAAGGAAATGAACCCACCGGCCATCGCGACGGCGACGCTGGAGAAGATCATCAGCGTGGTCGAGACGCGACGAAACTGCAGGTAGATCAAGAGGAAGATGATCGCGATGGCCAGCGGGAACAACACGCTCAGGCGCGCCTCGCTGCGCACTTGATTCTCGTAGCTGCCCGCGAAGACGTAGCTCACACCCGCGGGCAGCACGAGCTCTCCCGACTGGAGCTTCTGGTCGAGCGCTGCGCGCGCGCTCTGGACGACATCGACCTCCGCGACGTTGGCGACCTTGTCGAACACGACGTAGCCAGTCAAGAACGTGTCCTCGCTCTTGATCATCTGCGGCCCGCGCACGTAGCGCACCGAGGACAGCTGCTCCAGGGGGATCTGGTGTCCAAGGGGGCTGGGCACCAGCACTCGACGCACCGCCTCGACGTCGCCGCGATCTTCGCGCATCAGGCGCACCCGCACCGGATAGCGCTCGCGTCCCTCGACGGTGCGCGTGACCGTCATGCCGCCAACAGCGGTCTGAATGACGCGCTGCACCTCCTCCATGGCGATGCCATGACGGGCGATGGCCTCGCGATCGATGACCACCTCGAGGTAGGGCTTGCCCACGACGCGGTCGGCAACCACCGTCTCGGGACGGATCGAGGGTACCTGAGACAGGATCCCCTCCATTTCGAGGGCGACCTGCTCGAGCGTGTCCAGATCCGGAGCGCGGATCTTCATGCCCATGGGCGCGCGCATGCCGCTCTGCAGCATCACGATGCGAGCCGCGATGGGCATGAGCTCGGGCGCGCTCGTGACGCCCGGCACGGCCGCCACCCTCTGAATCTCGCTCCAGATGTCGCGCGGACTCCGGATGTGCTCTCGCCACTGGCGAAAGGGTCGCCCGTCTCGATCCGGGATGAGCTCGCCGGCCTCGTCCCGCGCGAACTCCCCTCGGCTCGGGTCGAAGCGGAACAAGGCTCGGCCGCCGTGCGCGTCTTGCCGGTACTCCGACTTGTAGTTGATGACCGTCTCGAACATCGAGATCGGTGCCGGATCCAGCGCGCTCTCCGCGCGTCCGAGCTTGCCCACCGCCGTCTCGACCTCGGGGATCGCGGCGATGGCGGCGTCGATGGCGCTGAGCTGCTCGAGTGCCTGTCCCATCGACGCATGCGGCATCGTCGTGGGCATGTACAGGTACGACCCTTCGTCGAAGGGCGGCATGAACTCGCGGCCGAACCCGGGAAGAGCGTGGGCCAAGCGAACGACGGGCGAGGCGAGGCGGACCGAGTCGGGCAGCCAGCCGAACGTGCGCTGAAACCCGAGCCAAGCCGTCGCGCCGAGCGCGATCGCCAAGACGGGCACGCTGAGCGCGATGACCTTGTTGCGCAGGAGAAACCCGAGCAGCCTGGGGTAGAGCAGCGCAAACAGCTGAAAGCCGCCGAGCAACCCGCCGGCCACCACGATCACGAACAGTCGATTGGCCCACAGCCCACGCTGCGTGCCGAGCGGCAACCAGTGATCGGCGAGGAGCACCACGACCGTGACCACGGCGGCGCCGTTCGCGAGCCAAGGTCCGAGCCGACCCCAGCGCTCGCCGAGCCAGCGCTCGCCGACCCGCGCCAGCACCATCACGCCCAGCAGCAGCCCCAAGAGCGGGCCGACGACGAGGGTCAGCGTGAGCGCGCCCAGCAGCAGACCGAGGTCGAGCCAGGCCGCAGGCCGCGTGAGCCAGGCAAGCCACTGCTTGCCGGTGGGGAGCGCCATTCGCTCTCGACCTCTGGCGTAGAGCACCACGTGCGCGACCGCGGGCACGAGCACCAGCGCCAGCACCAGCGCGGCGAGCATGGCGAAGGTCTTGGTGTAGGCCAGCGGAGTGAAGAGCTTCCCCTCTGCAGCGGTGAGGCCAAGGATCGGCAAGAATCCGACCACGGTCGTGAGCGTGGAGGTCATCACGGCAGGAGCGACCTCCGCCGTCGCCTGCTTGATGATCTCGCGCCGGGATTCCTCGGGAGGCGCTCTCTCGAGGCGGCCGACGATGTTCTCCGTGACCACGATGCCCAGGTCCACCATGGTGCCGATGGCGATGGCGATGCCGCTGAGCGCCATGATGTTGGCGTCCACGCCCAGCGCCCGCATCGCAATGAAGGCGGCGAGCACGCCCAGGGGCAGCACCGCCGAGACCACGAGCGCGCTCCGCAGGTGGCGCATCATGACCAAGACCACCAGCACGGTGATCAAGAGCTGCTGCCACAGCGCGGTGGAGAGCGTGCCAAGCGTCTCGTGAATGAGCGTGGTGCGGTCGTAGAAGGGCACCAGGGTGACGCGACTTTCGCTGCCGTCTTCGAGCCGCTTGCGCGGCAGCCCGGGGGAGATCTCTGCTATCTTGAGCTTGATGGCGTCGATCACCTCCAGCGGGTTCGCGCCGAAGCGGACGACCACCACACCACCCACTGCGGGTGCCCCCGCGTCGTCGAGTGCGCCGCCGCGCTGCTCGGGACCGAGCACCACCTTGGCCACGTCTCGCACGCGAATGGGGGTGTGCTCGGTGTTGCGCACGACCACGGCCTCGACGTCGTCCACGCTCTGGATGAAACCGACACCGCGCACCACGTACTCGGTCTGATTGATCTCGAGGGTGCGGGCGCCGACGTCCAGGTTCGCGCTGCCCACCGCCCGAGCCACCTGGTCGATGCTCACCGAGTGCGCCAAGAGCGCCTCGGGGTCGACGTCCACCTGGTACTCGCGCACGTAGCCGCCTACGGACGCCACCTCCGAGACCCCAGGCACCGACTGCAGCGCGAAGCGGACCGTCCAATCTTGGATGCTGCGCAGCTCGTGCTGCTCGAAGCCACCGACGACTTGCCCCTTGGCGTCCTGCCCTTGCAGCGAGTACCAGAACACCTGGCCGAGGGCCGTAGCGTCGGGGCCCAGGGTCGGTGTCGCGCCTTCCGGCAGCGCGTCCCGCGGCAGCGACGAGAGCTTCTCCAGGATGCGGGAGCGTGACCAGTAGAACTCCACGCCATCTTCGAAGATCACGTACACGCTCGAGAACCCGAACATGCTGAAGCTGCGCACGGTGCGCACGCCAGGGATGCCGAGCAGCAGCGTCGTCAGCGGATAGGTGACCTGAGCTTCGACGTCCCGCGGCGAACGGCCTGGCCACTCGGTGAAGACGATCTGCTGGTTCTCGCCAATGTCGGGGATGGCATCGACGGGCACCGGACTTCGGGGCAGCGAGCCGAGCTGAAGGCGGAACGGTGCAGCGGCAAGGCCGGCCAGGACCAGCAGGCCGATCAAGATCCCGAGCACCAGCTTGTTGTCGATCCAGAAGGCCAGCGCGCGAAACCACGCGCTGCGCCGCGGACCACCAGCGTCGGTGGGGTCGGCGCTCAATGGGCGTGTCCTGCCGGCGCGGCCGGCGGCGGTGGGCCCACGCTACTGGCGAGACGGTCGGCGTGCACCACGGTGTGCTGGATGTCCCCGCACTTGAACATCGACTTGCCGAAGTAGGGGTTCTCGATTGACTCGCTCTGTTGGAGCCAGTGAGCACCTTTGCCGTCCGCTGCCATCGGGCAGTAGGCCAAGCGCACCTCGGCCGGGCTGGGGTTTCCGAAGCGACGCATCACCTCGATCGTGAGCTGACTCAGCACGAGGAACTCTGCGCGCACCGCCAAGATGTCCTTGGCTCCCCCGCCACGCTTTGCCGACTCGATGGCACGCTCCCGCAGCCCGTGCCAGGCGTTGCTGGCCGCCTTGGGCGCTCTCGGGTGAAAGCGCGTCGCGGCCTGACCCAGCGCGTCGAACGCCTTTCTCGCAGCTTCCACGTCGTCCGCCGCCAACGCCTTCTGCAGCGCGAGGTACTCGCGCAGCACGGGCTCGAGCCCCTTCAGGAAGGAGCTGGGAACCTCGAGCAGCGAGGGCGCGTGCCGGCTGCCGTCGTCTTCCATCGTCATCACGCTGCGTCCGCCGCGGATCTGCAGCTCGCTGTCCAGCGTGAAGGCGCCGTTCACTACCACGCGTTCGCGCTCCTTCAGGCCCGAGACCACGGGGTACACCTCGCCCGCGCGCGGACCGAGCTGGACCTCGCGCGGCTCGTAGGTCAACCCGTCGGAGCCCGCGACCTCCACGTACACCACCGAGCGCACGCCGGTGAACAGCGGCGCCGTGCGCGGAATCACGAGCGGCGCCGCAACGCGCTTGCCCTCCGGCGCGTGAATGATGGCCTCGGCGAAGGTGCCAGGGCTGAGGCGTCCCTTGTCGTTCTTGACCACGACGCGCACGCGGACGGTGCGCGTCGCGGGGTTCAGCACCGGATCGACGAAGTCGACGTTTCCGTCGAATGACTCGCCCGGCAGTGACGCCATGAGCAGCGTCACCTTCTGGCCCTTGGTGATGCGCGCCAGATCACCCTCGTACGCTTCGAGCTGCACCCACAGCTCACCGAGGCCGGCCGTTCGGTACAGCGGTGTACCCGGCGCGACGAACTGGCCTTCGTCGACCATGCGTTCGACGATCGTCCCGCCATACGGGCTGCGGATGCGCAGCTGCTTGCGGGGGGACGTCTCGCGCTCCATCTCGGCGATCTCCGGCTCGGGCAGCCCGAGCAACCTCAGACGCTCGCGAGCAGACTCGAGCGCGGCGCCAGCAGCGCTCTGCGTGGTGGGCAGCGCACGGCCGAGCTTCTCGATCTGCTTCTTGGCGCTGATCAGGTCCTGGTGAGCCGCATAGACCTCCGGGCTGTACAGCGTGGCGATGACTTGACCGCGACCGATGCGCGCGCCCGTGGCGCGAACATTGAGGCGGTCGATGCGACCACCGACCCACGACGTGATGGTGCGCATCTTGGTCTCGTCGATCTCGACGCGACCTAGCAGCTTGAGCTCGACGGTCGTGTCGCCGCGCGTCACCTCCACCGTGCGAATCCGCGCCAGCGTCTTGGCGCGCGCGGAGAGCGTGACCTTCGTCGGCGGGCCCTCCTCACCACCGGCCTCGAGCGGGATCAGGTCCATGCCGCAAATGGGGCAGGCGCCGGGCTCCGGCAGCTTGATCTGGGGGTGCATCGAGCAGGTCCACGTGCTGGCCCTGCCGTCGGCGGCCTGCGCCGAGCCTCCCGCGGGCGCGCTCGGCGCCGCCAACCACAGCCCGAGCCCGAACGCGCTCAGGACCGCTATCAGGACCCCGACTTGACGTGACACCGAGCGGAAGACGGCCCGACTCATGGCGCCGCCTTTGCGCCCACCGGCCGACCGACGATCTCCTCCAGGCGCGCCCAAGCGACGCCCAGCTCGGCCTGCGAACGGCACAGCTCGAGCTGCAGTTCGAGCAGCTCGCGTTGGACCAGGATCACGGCTTGGAGCCCCGCACGGTCGGCCTGATACGCTCCGAGCGTCGACTCGTACACCGTCTCGGCCTGAGGCAAGAGCGTATCTCGATACAGCTTGCTCTTGCGAGCTGCGTCGCGCACGTCGGACAGGGCCTTGTCGAGGGCGGCTCGGGCGACGCTCTTGGCGGCGTCACGCTGCGCGCGATACGCAGCGCTCTGAGCGCGCGCCGACGAGGCAGCGTCGGAGTAGGTGGAGCGCCACAGCGGCAGCTTGATGGACAGCATCACGGCTAGCGGGTCGTCGCCGCTGAGGGGGTCGCCTGGCATGTACTCCGCCCCCACCATGAAGCCAGGATAGCCCTCCGCCGTCGCGCTACGCGACAGGTGCAACTGCGACTCTGACATCGCGGCCAGCGCTTCGACGCGCGGATGCGACAGTGCCGCGGCCTCCAGAGCCGAGAGCGGCTCCGCCGGCAGTACGTGCGGAGGGGGCTCGTCCGCAATCGGCAGCGTCATCGTGCGCGGCGCGCCCAGGGCTCTCTGCAGCTCCGCGGTGAGCGCGTGCTCCTGCTCGTCCAGCCCGCTCAGCTCGTCGGTCAGACGCGAGACGGCCAAGTCCATCTGACCCAGCTCCGCGAGCGTCGCCTGCCCGATCTCGAGGCGCACGCGCACCACGCGCGTGAACTGCTGCACGAGCTCGCGCTGGTCGCGCTTGACCGCGCGTGTTCGCTTCAGGAGCCAAACGCGCCAGTACGCCTCGGACACCTCCCGTACGACGCGGAGCGCGGCGGCGTCCGACTGGCGGGCCTTGCTCTCCGCCGTCAGGCTGGCCGCGTCCGCGCGGGAGCTCAGTCGGCCCGGCCAGGGGAACTCCTGGGTGACCGTCAGCTTGTGCCTGCGGTGCTGCCCCTCCATCGTCTGGATGTAGTACATGTACGAGAACGTCGGGTCCGGCAGCCGGCGGGCGCCGGAGATGCGGTAGCCCGCGGCCCGCCACTCTTGCCTCGCGGCCTCGAGCTCGGGGTTGGTCGCGAGCGCGTAGCTCAAGTAGCCGGCCAGACTGCCGTCCGTCGGGGAGGCGGGTGGCGGCGGCGGCCGGCCAGCGGGCGCAGCGGACGGCGGGGGCCGGTCGAGGTCCCGTCGCGCGGACGTCTCCAGCGACGTCGCGCAGCCAAGCGGCAGCAGGCTCACCAGGGTGAGGGCTCGCGCGCAGATCGACACGAGGCACCAGTAGCAAAGTGTGTGCCCGCGGCTAAACTATTGGGTAGAGGTGCATTGCCTTCGCCCGCTCGCGCCCGAGTGAGAGAAGTCACAGGCGACCTCAGACTATTGTCAGCAGGTGCCGGGACCGCTGACGGCTCAACGCGGGGCTCTGGCCCAAAAGGCCCGGCCCTCGTGGACGATCCGAAGCGCGTGGTCGAACACACGCGCCAGGGGCGCGTTGCCCTCGGCCTCGGATGCGGCGTCGTCGGCGTACTCGGCGGCGCGGGTCAGCGCCTCGAAGTCGCGTGTGCTCAGGCGACCATCCCCCTCGAGTACGACCACGCGATAGCCGCCCGGCGCGAGGGCTCCCACCGCAGACGCTTGCTGAAGCATGAGCTGCTCCAGTCGATCGGGCTCGGGCACGTGGTCCATCTTGCAACGACACCCCGCGCCGAGGCAAACGGCGCCGCACTCAGCGGGGCAACTCGCGCCCCAACTGACAAGTCGCGTTCACACACCGAGCGGGTCTCGGACAGTAGCAGTCATGCGCACAGCTGATCTGACAGTATGACTTGCCCTGATTGGCGGATGAGAAGGCCGGCGTACAGGTGTAGCTAGGGGGGCACGAGCCTTGCCCGTAGTCGTCCCCTGGGGTTGGCGTGCATGGCGCGTTCACTGAACCGAGGTCGGACGCCTGGACCACACAGCCGGGCGGCGCCGGCAGCTCCTTCGCCCTGCTCGGTTTGAGTCGCTCCCCGACGGCCCATCCGCCCGTGGCGAGCGCTGGACCTGCGACCATGCCCGCAACCCCGGCAGCGACACCCAGCGTCGAGCCTCCGGACCGGCGCAGCGAGGCACCGATGGCGACGACGCCGAGCACAGCGGGGGCGCACAGGAGGAGCAGCCCCGCGAGCACCGCGAGCAGCGCGACTCCCACTCCGCCGACACCGACGATGATACCGAGGAAGAGCGCCTTCGCCGACGCGACCAGGGCGATGACGCCGCCGAGGATGGCCAGCACACCGCTGAGGATGCCCAGACCGCGCTTCATTGCGCCCAGCCAACGCTCGTCATGATCATGAACGAGAATCCATCATCGCCGGGTGAGCGATAGGCGCCGACTGCCCCGAGCACGAACGCCGCGATGCTCGTCATCTCCCAGCCATCCGTCTCATCCCCCTGCCAACACGCGCCGGCGAGGGGCAGCAGGTCGAGCTCGAGGCCTCGCTCCCTCAGCTCTCGCATGGGGGCTTTGACCGCTTCCAGATAGCTCGGGTTCGCCCAAGACCACAGCCACGTGCCCGAACGGGAGGAGATGCTCCCGACGAACACGATCTCCGCCACCACGGCGCGCTCGCCGGCCAGCGAGAGCACGAGCTGCCCCGAGGTTTGATCCCAGCTGAAGTGATCGAGGTCCCCCATGGAGTAGGTCTCTCGCAGCGCCGCTTGCCGCTTCTTCAAGTACTCGACCGAGTGCTCGACCAACTCCAGGTACGCCTCGCGGTCGTGGTGGAAGTTGCGCTCCCGCGCGCGCATGTAGCAGAAGTCGCAGATCGCGGTCACAGCCAAGACCGCTTCGTTCTCCTCACTCCAGCCGTCCTCGGCCTCGTACACCTCATTACACTCGTCGCACCACGCGTCGGGCCACGCCACCTGGTCGTCGTCGTCCGAGACGGCGAAGTTGAAGCCGCGACCGGCGCCCTCCACGATGTGTCGACAAACGAAGGTCGCCTGACGCTCTCCGTGCTCGGCGCACCGCATGGTGCAGGGCTCGTCGTCCACGACGACGCCTCTAACTTGCGCCCGGCTACGGCGCAATCCGCACCCGTCCGCCGACCGTTGACACCCCCGGCTACGACGCGAAGCGCGCAAGCGCGTCAGGTGCCGCTGATGGTAGAGCGGCATCGCGAAGCGTGAGCACGAGGGCGCTCGTCTGAGTGTACTGTTGACACTAATGGGCGACGGACGCAGGGTAGACGCCCATGAGGACTGCCTATCGGACCGAGTACGGGCCTCCCGAGGTCCTGAGCGTACGCGAGCTGCCCAAGCCCACCGTCGCGCCCGGAGAAGTCCTGATCCGGGTTCGGGCGGCTTCCGTCAATCGCACCGACAGCGGCATCCTTCGCGGCAAGCCGTGGGTGTTTCGCTTCTTCTGCGGTCTGTGGCGACCAAAGTTCGTCGCGACGGGCTCCGATTTCGCAGGGGACGTCGAAGCCGTGGGTGCAGGGGTAACGCGCTTCTCGCCCGGGGATCGCGTCTGGGGCTTCGACGACAACAGCCTCGGGTCCCACGCCGAGTACATGACCTTTCACGAGGACAACGCCATCCTGACTCTGCCGGAGGGGCTCACCTACGAGGAGGCGGTCGCGTGTACCGAGGGCGCGCACTACGCGATCAACTTCATCAACAAGGTGAGCCTCCGTGCGGGACAGACTGCCTTGGTCAACGGCGGAACCGGGGCGATTGGCTCGGCGGCCATTCAACTGTTGAAGCACCACGGCGTCGCGGTGACGGCAGTGTGCGCCGCCGAGCACTTCGGGCTCGTCGAGTCCCTGGGTGCATCCCGAGTGATCGACTACCAAACGGACGACTTCACCCGTCATCCAGCGAGCTACGACTTGGTCTTCGATGCCGTGGGGAAGAGCACCTTTGGCCAGTGCAAGCCTCTGCTCGCGGAGCGCGGGGTCTACATCTCCTCGGAGCTCGGTCCCGGAGGACAGAACCTGCTACTGGCGGCCGTCACGCCGCTGTTGGGCGGGAAGCGAGTCAGGTTCCCCATCCCGCTCGATCCCAAGGGGAGCCTGACCCTCATCAAGTGCCTCGTGGAGCAGAAGGAGTTCCGACCCGTCATCGATCGACGCTTCCCGCTCGAGCAGATCCAGGAGGCCTTTCGCTACGTGGAGAGCGGTCAGAAGATCGGCAACGTGATCCTGACCTTGGATTGAGCCTGCGCAAGCGAAGGCTGCCAAGCGCCGTCGTCACCGTTTCCTCATCGTTCCGCCCCGAGTTACGCACGTTGACCGGCCACGCTGCCGGCAGCGTGTCGTTCGTTCCGAAGCGCCCTCACTCGCGCTCGGGCACCAACACTTCTTCCGCCTGGGCGTCGTCGCCGAACACGAGCAGTCGGACGTGATGGCGCACCCGCTTGCCGGATTGCCTGAGCACCCGCGGCACCCGGGCTGCGTTCAGGTACAGCGTTCCGGCGTCCGTGACCTGCCAGGTGCGGGTTCCGCCGCCCTTGACCCGATGGTGCATGTGCCCCGCAACCACCGCCAGCACACGCTTGCCACGCCGGCGCGCGTGGGCAATCGCGTGCTCGAGATCGGCGTCACCGAAGTCGCCGCCACCCTCTTTGAAGTCGCACCCCCAGATGTCCGTGGGCGCGCCTCCGAACCCCGTGGGGCCGTTGTGGGCGAGGAACAGCACGCGCTCGTAGCGGCAGCCCTCCACCAGCTCTTCCAGCCGGCGACGGGAGGAGTCCAGATCGGTGATGCCGAAGCGGCGCTTCAGCAACGGGCCGAAGGCGACTCCCGGCCCGCCCATCGAGTGTGGGCGCGCGGCGATCACGCTCAGCTCGTGGCTCGCCAGCTCGTGCACGCTGTAGCCCGCGATCTCGACGCTGCCGAGCGCGCGGGCCAGCTCCCCCTGGAGCCGCGTGCCGAAGAAGCCGAGCGCCGAGGTGGCGAGCTTGCTCTGCACGACCTCGGCCACGAGCTGGGCCGCGAGCACGGCGTCGTGGTTGCCGGGGATGAGGATCGCGCGCTTGCGCAGTCGCGCGATCCGACGCGCCACCGCGAGGGTCTGCTTGTGGCGATAGCTGCCGATGTCCCCGACGAACAGCACCACGTCGTAGTCCGAGTCGTCGAAGTACTCGACGTCCTCTTCGTCCCACGCCCCATGCACGTCACCGATGACGGCCACGCGCACTGTGCGCTGATCGGTCATGGACGCGAGCTCGCTAGCGCCGCGCGAAACCCTGACTGGGCATGCCCTTGCCGCGCTCGACGAGCTCGGCCTTGTACACGATCTTGCCGTCCTTCGTCGTGATCTCGCCGGACAGGTCGCGACCCTCGAGTGAAGCGCTGCGGGCTACCGTGAGTTCGGCGGCTTGCTCGTTCACGGTCACGCTGTAACGCACCTTCTCGCAGTCCACCTCTTCTTGCCCGATCAGGCAGGTGCCCGCTTCGCTCGCGACGAGGGCGTCGTTCGAGTCGGGCGCGAACACGGTCTTGGCGATCAGGGCTTCGTACTGGGCCTCGGTGGCTGCGAGCTCGCGATTTCCCTGCATTTCTCGCACGCGCAGCACCTTGTCGGTGTCGATGTCGTGGGTCACCCGCAGGCGGGTCGCCCGGCTACCCTCTTCGAGGGTGTAGTCGATGATGATCAGCGCACCTCGCTTGGCGATCACGGACTCGGTGAGCACCATTGGGCTCTTGTTGAAGCTCCCCGAGAAGCGGTGGACGACGTAGTCACCGACCTCGCGCTGCGCGAACGGTGTGGGGCCTTTGGCGACGGGTTCGTCCTCGGAGTAGATGGCGTCGCTGGGGACGAAGGAGTCCGCCCCGCGCGCGCTCTGCTTGGCAGTTGGCGAGTCGAGGTCGGCGATCTGCGGCGTCGGAACGCCGGTGGCGCCGCAACCCATGGCGAGAGCGGCGAGGGAACACAGAGTGGACAGCTGGGCCTTCATGCGTCCGGTTTGGCCACAGCCAGCGGACGCGGGCCAAATTAACGGCGGGCACCGTCGGTTAGTTGCTCTGGGTCCCGAGAAGGTACGACGTCGAACAGCCGGAGCCGGTGGGCGATGCGGCTGACCACGTCCGGGTACTTGGCGGAGACGAAGGTCGCGAGCGCGGATGCGCCAATGGCCGTGCTCACCCCCACGGGACCGAGCGGGCGGCAGCCAAAGAAGTGGCTCACGACGGGCGTCTGAACGACCGCGCCGAGCACGGCGGCGCTGGCCACGCTGGTCAGCACCACCGGGCGGCTGAAGCCGCCCGACACCAGGGTTTGGCCCAACTGGGTGCCGACCAACGCCAGCAGACCGACGGTGGAAGCGCGCTCACGTCCGCCGAGAGCCCGCGCGGTGAGCCACGCAGCGCCCGCCCCGCCAGCGGTCACGAGCGCTCGCGCGGCCACGTCCCGCTTGAGCGGCTCGGCCAAGCTCGCGTCGGGCCCCTCCCGGCCGAGGGACGCCAGGGTCTCGGGATCCGGCGGCTTGAGCGCGACCGCCATCGCGGGTCCCACGTCCGTGAGCAGGTTGACCAGCAGCAACTGCCGCGCGTTGAGCGGCGGCCGCCCGTCGATCACGCTGCCCGCGAGCGTGAACCCGATCTCGCCCAAGTTCCCGCCGACGAGGATGCTCACCGCGTCGCGCACGGACTTCCAGACCGCGCGTCCCTCGATGATCGCATGAACCAGCGTCTCGATCCGCTCGTCCGTCAGCACGATGTCCGCGGCGCCGCGAGCGGCCGCCGTGCTGTGCTCGCCGATCGCGATGCCCACGTTCGCGAGGCGAATGGCAGGCGCGTCGTTCGCGCCGTCACCCACCATGGCCACACAGCGACCCGCGCGCTGAAGAGCGCGAACGATGCGCACCTTCTGGGACGGCGTCAGTCGAGCGAACACGCCAACGTCGATGACCGTCGCGTCGAGCTCCTCCTCGCTCAGCCGAGACAGCTCGGCGCCGGTCAGGATCTTGCGCCCGCCGAGCAAGCCGAGTTCGCTCGCGATGGCCTCGGCGGTGCTCGGGTGATCCCCGGTGATCATCACCGTCTGCACGCCGATTTCGGCCAGATCCGCCAGGGCCTTCGCGGCGGTGGGCCGCACCGGATCGCTGAACGCCAAGAACCCGAGGAACCCGAGCCCGACCGGGCGGCTCGGGTCGAGGCGGTCCTCGGCGCCGACGCTGCGCTCCGCCACCGCGAGCACCCGC
Source organism: Polyangiaceae bacterium (assembly GCA_019637295.1). GTDB lineage: Bacteria > Myxococcota_A > Polyangia > Polyangiales > Polyangiaceae > JACKEA01. The sequence goes on along the minus strand of JAHBVX010000001.1, from coordinate 204,823 downwards.
AGACCGCGGCGCGCGAGGTCCGCAGCAACGCGCGCGAGCCGCTCCGCGTCCCCGTCGGCGAGCGGCTTTCGGAGATTACCTCGAAGCCAAGCGGAGCACTGGGGGAGCACGACCTCGGGCGCGCCTTTGACGCTGAGCGAAGACGCGACGCCCACCTGACCGAGCACGGCGTGATAGCTACGCCCAGCCTCGAAGGCGAGCTCGGAGACCCGGCGCCAACCCTCCGCCCCATACGCCGGCGTCACCGCGGCCCTGTCCGCAGCTCTCCACAGCGCTGCGTCGGTGGGGTCGTGTACGCCGGTCGTCGTGCGCGGGTCGGGGCTGGCGCGCAGCGCGGCGGCCAGCGCGCGAACTCGGGGGCCGGCGAGCGCGCTCACGGACTCCTCGTCCACGCCGTCGCTCACGATGCTGAGCTCGATGCGACCCTGGGTCACGGTCCCGGTCTTGTCGACGCACAGCAGATCGACCCGGCCGAGCGCCTCTACGCTGCGGTGATTCCGTACCAGCGCGCCGCGGGTCCCGAGCCGCTCGGCAGCCGCGAGCTGCGCGGCGGTCGCGATCAGCGGCAGACCCTCGGGCACGGACGCGACCGCGAGGCTCACGCCCGACGCGATCACGTCGCTGAGCTTGCGTCCGCGCAGCACCCCCACGCCCACGACCCCCGCCGCGGCCGCGACCGCGACCGGGAGCGTGAGATCCACCAGCTCGGACAGCCGCTTCTCGACGCCGCGCTCGACACCGTCCCCAGCGGCCGCCGGGCCACCGCGACGCGCTTCGGTCTGATCCCCGGTGGCCACCGCCACGGCGACCGCCCGCCCCGAGGCGATCGCCGTCCCCTCGTACAGGATGCACGAGCGGTCGGCGACTTCACGTTCGAAGCTCACGAGCGCGCTCTTCTTCACCGGCAGCGACTCTCCGGTCAGACTCGATGCGTCCACCTCCAGTGACTCCGCCTCGATGATGCGGCAATCCGCGGGCACGACCTCGCCGGCCGACAGCAGCACGATGTCCCCACGCACCACATCACTGCCGGGGATCTGCAGGAGCTCGCCCCCACGTCGCACGAGCGCATTGCGTGCGGCATGTTGCCCCAGGTCTTTGATGGCTCGCTCGGCGCGGAACCGCTGGACACCGCCGATGCCGGCGTTCAGCAGCACGACCGAGCCGACCATCGCGGCGTCGCTCAATGAGCCGACGACCGCCGAGAGGCCGGCGCCGGCGGCCAAGAGCGGCGCGAGCGGGTTGAACAGCTCGTCGCTGACGTGATCGAGTAGCTCGAACACGGGCAGGCGCTCCTTCGTCAGGGTGCGGCGCTTGCGATGAACGGCCTCGCCCCGGGTCAGACCGCGGGATGACGTCCCGAGGCGCTCGAGCGCGCCACGGGCGTCGATGGCGTGCCACGGCGTCCGGTCGCGCGGCGGCGGCAGCGCTTGACGACTGAGCGAGTAGGACGCGCGCGCGCCTCCGGCCATGGCGACGAGGGTGGCGGTGTTGACCACGGCCATGATCCGTCGAGTGGTCATCGGGATCACACCGCCGGCCGAGATCAACGTACCGACCGACGCGGCTCCGAGCGCGACGTTGACGCTCTGCTTGGCGACGCGCCGAGCGCTGACACAGGCCTGCAACAGATAACGAACGTCCGACAGATCCCCGCCACAGATCACGTGCGCTCCCCATGGAGCCGGGTCCCCGGAGCGCAGGAGCCCGACCCCACAGTCCGCCGCAGCCAGCGAGCGCGCACTCGCCCCGGTGCCCACGAGCATGACGGCGCGACCTTCGCGTTGAAGCCGGCGAATCCCGCTCTCCATGCCCGGTCCGCTCGGGATCGAGTCATCCGCGTGGAGACGCTGCAGCACGCCGTCGTCGTCGGACGCGACCACCACGCGCATGGATGCCTCGTGCGCCGCGGTGATCAGCTCCTCCACGCCGGTTTGCGGCACGATCCGCAGCTCGATGAGCGCCGTTATGTTGTCGTCTTGGGCCAGCGCCAGGGTCAGCGCGCCGCGGCGTGCGAGCTCCTCCGCTGGCCCCGCGAGGCTGGGCTCGAGCTTGGCGTCCAGCAGCTTGACGGGTCCGAGGGCGAGGCTCCCTGAGCGACGTACCTCCAGCGGCTGGTCCGGATCGAGCAACGCAAGAACGTGCTCGCGCGCGCGACTCGTATCGAGCGGCGCCTGGGTGATGATCTCGCCGACCTCGAAGCGATCCCGAGACACGAGATCGCCTTGCAACACGATGCAGTCGACGCGATCGAGACGTCGGAGCACGTCCCGATCGACGACCAAGACCCGCCGCTCCGCCAGGTCGTAGGCGAGCGCCGAGGCGAAGGCATCGCGTCCGAGGCGCGCGGGCTTGGGCAGACCGCCGAACAGCGCGGAGACGGCGCGCTGAACGTTACGGGTGGTCAGGAAGCTGACGCCGAACCCGGTCAGCGAGACCAACCACGCTCGGTCCGCATACTGCTCGATGGGTCCTCGCGGCAGCGGCACGGGGCGCTCCTCGGGCCGCGAGCTCTCGCGGTCTGCCACGGGGAGCTCGCGCTCGCGGGCTTGCCACGTGCGTCGCTGCGCTTGCACCTCGCGCAGCAAGATCGCCTTGTGCGCCACGTCGACCAGCGAGCTGACCGGGCGCTGGGCGAAGGCGTTGGCCGCGGACATGACCAGGCTCGAGCCCAGGTCGGCGCGGTCCACTCCGAAGCGGCGCTCGAGGCCCTCGCGCAGCTTGGCGGAGCCGCGTACGACCGCGGTGACCGCGCCCAGGGTTCCGGCTACCGCGGAGGGCGGCAGGGGCGTCGCGCTGAGAGACGCGCCGACCACGAAGCTGGCCAGGTCGGCGGCCAGCTCCACCAAGAGCCGTTCGGCGGGCTCGTGGTCCGCCGGATGCTCGTGCGTCTCGTCGAAGGATGCATTGTCGATTCCGACCCCTCGCTCGGCCATCTCGACGAAGCGAACGACGTCGAGCTCCGTGGGCGAGCCCTCGCCCAGCTCGATGACGACCCGGCGCGAGTGCAGCTCGAGACGAATCGAACGAGCCCACGCCGCGCGCCCGAGCTGCGCCTCCAGCCGCTTGGCGAAGGCGATCTCCTCGTCGCGAGCGACCTTCCGGTACTCGACGAATGCGCGCTTCTGCCCGAGCCACACGCGGCGCTGACGCTTGGAGAACGCGCTGCCGGCCGCCCTGAACACATCCCGGAGCGCGAAGCGGTCGAAGCTCTTCATGCCTCCGATGGTTTTACACCATCGGCGGCGGGGCAGGGCTCAGAAAGCCAGAGGCACGTCGAGCTGCACGATGTTGTAGTTAGTCGGTCCGACGTTCGCGCCCGCCATCGGCTTGTCGATGCCTCGCGAGTAGGCGATCCCCGGTCTGAGCCAGAGCCCGGGGCCTAGCTCGACGTGCAACCGGGGCCCGACGGCGAAGGTCGCCTGATCCCGCAGCCCGCGCTGGGCGTCCGCGGGCGCGTCCTCGTCAGTCTCCACGAACTTGGGTGTGGACAGCCAGCGCTGATAGCGAAGCTCCGCGCCGAGGGAGAGCATGTCGAGCACGAAGTAGCCGACGTGCAGTCCGCTCGTCAGGTTCCAGCGACTCTTGTCCGCCTCCACGGCGTCGTCACCGCGCGCGCGATTCAGGGAGAGCACGGTGACTTCACCCTGGATCGTCAGGCCGTCGGACACGTACGCGAGCCCAACGCCAGGGAACACTGTGAGGTAGTTGACGGCGAACATCGCGTTGTCCATCGCCGCGCGCGCATAGATGCCGGAGCTCGCGGCAGCGTACCGCTTGGAGGTGTCGGAGGTCGGGTCGCCGCGGTCGCCGCCGCCTTGACCGAGAGGCAGCGCGACGCCCAAGAACAGTCCGAGCTTGAGGTCATCCCCGATGGGCATGCCGTAGGTTGCGCCCACCACCGGGTTGACGAACGCGGAGACTCGGTCGGCATCGTCGAGCTTGGTCGTCACGTAACCGAGCCGGACGAGCGGGGCGAGGGCGTCGCTGACCTTGTAGGAGAACAGCAGCATCGAAGCGATGGTGCTGCCGCTCGCGTCCCCGGCGGGCGTCTTCACGTCGAACATGGCGACGGATGTGTCCGAACGGACCACGCTGCCGGGCATGGCCGGGCGCAGCTGCCAGGGCAGCGAGTAGGGGGACTTCTTCTTGACCGGGCTCGCCGGCTCGACCTCGGGCGAAGGCTCGCCGGGCTGGGTGGCCAGGGCCGGGGACGCGAGCAGGATCCCGGCACCGGTCAGGAGGTTGAGGAGGCGGAGGAGGGGGGTTTTGGGGGTCATGGCTCCTGGGCGCCGCTCCAAAGCAACGCCCATGCCGCCAGAAGTTCTCGCGAAAATTTGTGCGGTTCGGCCTCGCATTGTGCGCAGTGGTTGCGCGAACCCGGGTGAGACTCGCCCATCCTTGCGAGATGACGGGGGTCATTGCGTCCCGTCCCTCGTGACTTTCGTCTACGCGCCCGCGGACTTCCGTCATTGCAACGGGCAGGAACGACCCTTGCTTGAGTTCCGTCACATGCTCCCCGAACACATCCTGGCGCGCACCAAGGTCCTCGCCGGCCTCGACTCCCCCACCCTGGTTCAGCTCGCTGCCGCCAGCACCACCCGCCGCTACACCCGCGGCGAGATGCTCTGGCGTGCCGGCGACCAGCCGCATGGCCTCGCGGTGGTCGCCCAGGGGCTGGTGAAGGTGGTGCGCCCCGCGCCCAAGGGCCGTTCGACCATTTGTGGCCTGTTCGGCCCCACCGAGAGCGTCGGCGACGTGGCGTTCGTCCGCAACATTCCCTACCCGGGCGACGCGATCGCCGCGACCGACATCGCGACCGTGATCGAGGTGCCGGGTGAGGTCGTGAGCCGCTGCTTCGAGCGACACCCCGAGATGGGGCTGTCCTTGGCCAAGGGCTTGGCGGACAAGCTCTGCACGCTGCACAGCAAGATCGACGTCCTCAGCGCCGGGAGCGTCGAGGCACGCCTCGCCACGTTGCTGCTCGAGCTCAACGACAAGCTCGGAGACGACTTCGACACGGGTGAGAGCCGCATCCCCGTGGCGCTGTCACGCCGGGAGCTGGCCGACCTCGTGAGCACGGCGCTCGAGACCGCGATCCGCACCATGAGTCGCTGGGAACGCCACGGCGTCGTCTCGACACGACCCGAAGGCTTCGTGATCAAGGACGTGAGCGAGCTCGAGCGTCTGGCAGGGCGCGCAGCGGCGAGCTGAGCTCCTGCCGGTCCGACGCGGCAACGTCGAGTCGGTAGGTCGTGTGACACCACCACTGATTGGTGACGCCCGCCGGTGGGGTTGAGAATCCTGAAAGGGTTCGATCGGTTGTGGGTTCGACGCGGGCTCGGCCGTCGTGCGCGCAAATTCGCAAGGCGTGGTCGAGTGCAGGGGGCAGAGGTAGGGGGAGTGGGGCCGGGTCGGGGATGGCGGGCGAGGGGAGAGGGGTGAGCTGGCTCGGCTGCCTTGAGTCTGCCCGGGTGCTCGCCCGCGTCGAGGGTCCTTCGCTCGCTTCGCGAGCTCGGCCCGCTTCGCGGCGCCTTCGGCGCCCTCGACTCGGGCTGCGACTCCCGGGCCGGTGACCAGCAGGCTTTCGCCAGAAAGGAACACACCATGCTCCGCATCTATCCCGTCGTGCTTCGCACCATCGAGGGGCTACGTCGCACCCTCGGCATCCTCGACCACAAGGACCGCGACCTATCTCGTCAGCTGAGGCGCTGCAGTGCTAGCTGCGCGCTCAACCTGGGGGAGGGTCAGTACTCTCGGGGCAAGAACAGAGCCGCCAAGTATCACATCGCTCTCGGCTCCGCGCGCGAGATGCTCTCCTGCCTCGAGGTGGCCGAGGCCTTCGGCTACATACCGCCCGTCTCTTCCGAGATGCGGGAAAACTTCGATCGCATCATTGGCTCCCTGGTCCGCCTAGTGGAGCGCTCAGGCTAGCTCCGGCGAGTCGGGCGCGGCGGGATCTCCCGTCCCGCTCGACTTTGTCTGCTGAATCGAGCGTTTGTAGCGAACAACACGCGGCGCTGCCGCGAAGACCACGGAGGACCCGCGATGGACAGACGGCAAACTCGACGACTGGCAGGTCTGCTCAGCTCCCGCTTGCCAGACGCTCGGCTCGACCTACTCGATGACCCGCGCGACCCACGGGGGCGACGCTGGTCACTTTCTACGCTGCTGTCCGGCGTGCTGTGCTGCATGGCCTCCGGCGCTACCAGTCTGGCCGACGTCGAGCGGCTCTCGGGTCAACTCTCACCCGCCATGCGTAAGCAGTTGGGGATCCACCGGCCCGATTCGGCTCCAACGACCGACCACGCGAACTCGCCCCAGGGACTACCGATCAACGGTGCGTGTGACGCCACACAGGTGGACGCGAGTGGACGGCAGTCCTACAGTGGGCGTCGGCGATGGGCGCGCGAGTGCGGAGGGCGAGGGGTTGGCGGAGCAACTCGTGCTCTGAACTCCAGCCTCGAGAGGCAACGTGATCCTTCGGTCAGCCGATGCACACGGTCCGTCCAACGCCGCTCAGGCGTCGCGTGCCATCGCAGCGCGCGCGGACGCCAGTCACGTCCACTACAGCCTGCTCTTCACTGGCATCATCACCCTCGGCTGGGCACTGTCTCTGTTCGTCGGGCTCGCGCTGGTGGCACGCGGACCCGCGCGGGGCGACGCGGGCGGCGTTGTTCAGGGGCTCATCCTGCTGACCTTGACCGCGCTGCTGAGCGCCATCGCGGTGTGGCGATGGCAGAAGAAGCAGCGGATCGCGCGCGCCCTGCTCCCTCTCGGGCGCCAGCTCGGCTCCACCGCCATCACCGCCCGCGCATCGGCACACTCCACCCGCCCCAAACCCGCATGGACGTCTACGTCGCGGGCGTGCAGCACCTCGCGGAGCGGACGCGGCTCTGCGCCGAGGCCGACCGACACGGCTTCTCGGTTCAGTTCGGTGAGGCGACGGTGCAGTTGCACTGCGGCGACCACGGCACGTCCCGAATCGACGCCACGAGCTCGTTGCTCTCGTTGATCGCGTCGCGCGCCTGAGCCCGCAAGCCGATCGCATGGCTGGTGCGCGGGAGATCACCCAACGACGGCGCGGATCGCGCGCCGCGTTCGACGCCGCGAGCATTCGCAGCTAACCTCGGCGCATGGCTTCACGCTCGTTTGCCCGCGCTCTCGCGCTCTCATTGCTGGCAGCACCCTTCGCTCACGTCGCCTGCGGTGGCGACGACGACCGACAGTTCAGCGACACCGGTGGCGCGGGCGGAACCGCAGGAGCGGGCGGGGGCATCGGCGGGAGTTCAGGCTCGGGCGGCGGCTTGGACGGCGGCACCCCCTGCAGCGGCAACGCCGAGTGCGACGACGAGAACCCCTGCAACGGCGTGGAGACGTGCAGCGGCGGGTTCTGCGCCGCCGGGACGGCGCTGGGCAACGGCACGACCTGTACCCCGTCGGGTGGCTCCGGCGACGCGGGCGCCGAGTACATCTGCGCCAATGGCGCTTGCGTCGGCAAGTGCGAGAGCGACGAGGACTGCAACGACAACGACTTGTGCACGGGCACCGAGGTGTGCAGCGCCGCGACGAACAGCTGCGTGAGCGGCGCGCCGCTCACCTGCGACGACAACGACGCCTGCACCGAAGACAAGTGCGACCCGGAGCAGGGCTGCTACTTCGAGTTGATGGACAAGGACGGCGACGGCCACGCGGACCAAGCGCTCGGCTCCTGCGGAACCGACTGCGACGACAACGACCCGGACGTCTACCAGGGCGCGCCCGAGCTCTGCGACAACAAGGACAACAACTGCAACGGCCAGACCGACGAGCTGGCGCCCACCTGGTACGTGGACTGCGACGGTGACGGCTTCGCGCCGGCGGGCGCGGCGAGCGTGCAGCAGTGCAGCGAGCCGACGACTCCGCACGCGAGCTGCACCAGCACCGGCAAGTGGACGGCCAAGGTGCCGGCGGCCGGCACCACGGACTGCTGGGACCTAGACCCCAACGTGCGGCCGATGACGGCGACCGAGAGCAACACCGCCTGGAGCCCCAGCCCCATCAGCGGCGCGCCAGTGAGCGTGGACTATGACTACAACTGCGACGGGCTCGAAGAGAAGCGCTGGCCCACCGGCTTCGTCTCCACGTCGGCGGCGTGTACGTTTCAGTTCACCGGCGGCGGCCTCGGGTACTGCAGCGGCGCGGCCGGTTGGTCCGGCGCTTCCCCCGCTTGCGGTGCCACGGGCACCTACAGCAGCTGTTCCCTCCTCTCCGGTTGCACTCGCTCGGTGAACACGAGCGCCATACAACAGTGTCGCTGAGCCGTCGCGGTAAGGCTCAGGGATAGGGCGGGCCGACGGCCGGACCACGCGGCGCGTGCACGACGTCGATCGGCTGCTGCTTCTTGGCCGTCGCGGCCGAGGCTTGGGTCAGCACGTCGGGGATGACCGAGACGTCGGTCTCCTTGCCGGAGCGAGAGCCGTGGCACCCGCCACAGAAGCCGTCGAACAGCTCGCGCCGGAACGACAACGTCACCCACTCGCCGGGGTAGTACTGCACCTCTTCGAGCTGGTGGCGCAGCTTGGCCTTGGGCTCGTTCGCGAAGCGCGCCTGGGTCCCGATGATCACCGGCAGCCCGCCCGGGATCTGGACCCGCGTCGAGCCATCCGAGTTCAGCGGGACGGTGCCAACCAGACGCCGCCGCGAGTAGACCTTCCCCCACTTGTCGCTGACGATGTAGGGGCTCGCGTCGTCGAGGCTCGTCTCGCTGACCGGCGGCAAGCTCTCCCACAGCTCGAAGGAGCTCATGGCGGGGATGTCCCGACCGCTCCGGGTGTTCTGGAACATCAGGCTCGTGATCAGCGGGAAGTCGAGGAACGTCAGCTCGGCGCGATCCGTGCGCGGCTTGGAGTCGTCGCTCGCGTACACCACGGCGCTGCCGGTCGGGTCCGCGGGCGTGGACACGAACACACCGCGGGAGTAGCGACCTTGTACGGCCACCGGCCACAGCTCGTCCTGACTCGGATCGGACAGCGCCGGCAGTGGGCTTCGCGCGCCAGTTGCCACGTCGAGCACGACGACGTCGAAGTTGCCGGAGAACTGCGTCAGGTCGACGACGTTGGCCGCGTAGCTCGCGAGCAGGTTGCCGTTCTGGAGCGGGGATGGATCGCGATACGCGCCTTGGGTAGCTGCGCGCCCCGTAGCGGCGGGGTCGAGCACGCGCAGGGAGCGCTGGAAGAAGGGCGTCGTGGTCACCGCTGGCGCGTCCGGGTGCTGCAGGTAGTCGCCAGGGTCGTCGCTGGTGTGGTCGGGGCCGAGCGAGCGGTTGACGACCCCGATCGTGCCCGCGCCGTGCACGGCACCATGACTGCTGAGCACCACCACGAAGTTCAAATCCGGGAGCTGGACGATGTCCGTGACCTGGTCGAACCCGATGGAGCCTCGCTGGCCGATGAGCGGGTGATAGTCCCCGCCGTCCAGGTTGATGCGGCGCGCCGCGAGCTGATAGAAGCCGGGCACGCGCTTCTCGGTCGTCAGCAGCACCTGGCCGTTGGCCTTGAAGGTGGGCTGCAGCTCCTGCCCGAGCAGGAACGTCAGCTGGCGGATCGCGCCGCTCTCGGCGACGTACAGGTTCGCGTTGAGCTTCGAGGGATCGGCGGTCGAGCGCTGGGGCCCTTGGTAGTCGAAGGCACCGGTGTTCTGCACGTTGCCGCGCGTGGACGCGAACACGATGGAGCCATCGGGCGCGAAGGTCGGATCGAAATTGTGCACGAGCTCGCCGTTGTCGGGCACCAGCTGCCCGTGGGTGTCGCGCGGCGGCGCGTCGATGGTGGGCTCGATTTCGCAGTCGGAGCCATCCGGGCTGACGGTGTAGACCCGCAGCGGTGTGCTGGCGCTGGTGCGCGCGGCGAACGCGATCCGCGCGCCGTCCCAGGAGACCTGGGCTCGGCGCACATCCGCGGTCGCGGGGTCGAGCCCGCAGCCAGCGAGCAAGCTCGTGTCGTCGCCCTGGGTGGACAGCTGTCCCTGAGCGTCGAGGTTGGCGGACACGATGCGCAGGTCCGAGCCAGGCGCGTAGCGCTCGAAGTCCTGCAGGCGATTGGGCAATGGCGCGGGCGCGCGGCGTACGAAGACGATGCCACTGAGGGGCGCGACCTGCCTCGCGGCGCGCTCGACCTCGATCCAACGCACGATGACGCAGTACGGATCCTGCTCGTCGAGGGGCCCCGACTCGGCGAGTGTCGGATCGCACTGGGTGGGATCCCCCCCCGCCGCGAGCAGCGGTCCGCCGCGGTGTAGCATCCCGCGACCGGAAGCGGTGGGCGGCAGGTTCTTGCGGATCAAGCGGCTGGCGTTCGGATCCGCCGACTCGAGCGCGACCTGCTTCAGCGTCTCCTTGTAGTTGTGGCGCGTGGTGGCGAGGCTGAAGCTCCCGCCGGTTCCGCCCCGCGGCTTGTAGTCCGGGAAGGACGGCGCCGAGTGGCAGCCGAGCTGCAAGCAGCCGCGCTTGGCCAGCATGGGCTGCACGCGCTTGGCGAACAGCTCGAAACCCGCGCCGCTCGGGACGTTCGTGGGTCCGCCCTTCTGCTCCGCCCAGGCGAGCACCGCCTGGTAGTTGGGATCGCTGGGCGAGGCGAAGAAGTGACCGCCCTCGTGGTACACGCCACCGTACGCGGGGTCGAGCACGCGACGGAGCAGCTCGCTGTCCGGCGCGTCGTTCGCCACGTAGTCACTAGCGGAGAAGTAGTTCCAGCGCTTCTGCTCGTCGGTGGTGCCGCACGCCAGCGGCATGGCCCCAGCTAGCGCGCCGTGGCAGTTGCCGGCCGCGCAGTTCTTGACCAAGAAGCCGTGCACCTTGTCCATGAACTGCGCATAGTCCGGCGTTGGCGGATCGACGGAGGGATCGAAGCCAGCGTCATGGCCCACTTGTTCTTTGCACGGCTCGAGCACCAGCTTGGGCTGCTTGGCGACCGCGTTGTTCGCCAGCGCACCGCGCTCGATCCAGCGCGAGAGCAGGACGAACGCCGGCGTGCCTTCCTCGAGCAACGAGCCGCCGGCGTGAGGCACGTCGGTTACGATGTCGTCGTGGCTGCCGTCCCAGTGGGTCACGCGGATCGGATATGACGGGACGATCTTCATCAAGAGCGCGGGCATGCCGTAGGGCCCGTAGTCGGTCAGCAAGTCCCGGCGCTTGGCGAGCATCGCGTAGCTGGTCACGTCCAGATTGCCCAGGGCGTTGCCGAACTCGTCGGCGGTGACGTGACAGCTCGACCCGGTCTGACTGCCGACGCAGGCGCTCTGGAGAATGGGGCCGATCTTGCGCTCGTAGTAGGTTCCGCCGGGCTTCACCTCCTTCTGGGCGCAGCCCAGGAGCACGGCGGAGACGAGGGCGGCGATGGTGGCGTGACGCATGGACGAGTCCTCCCCAGCAGAGGATGACCGCTCCCGGCGCCAGCACCGATGACGTCCGTCATACGCCCGCGGCGGCGCGGCGGCGCAGCGGCTCGAACTCGGCAGTGAAGTGGCGCAGCACGTCGGGCTGCGACGCGATGCGATAGCCCGAGAGTGACTCTCTCGTGGCGGCGATCTCCGCGAACACCTCCACGATGTAGTCGGCGTGGGACTGGGTGTAGACGCGTCGCGGCATCGCCAGTCGCACCAGGTCCATCGCTGCGGGCCGCTCGCTGCCGTCGGGCTGGCGCCCGAACATCACGGTGCCGATCTCACACGCGCGAATGCCACCGCACTCGTACAGCGCGACCGCGAGCGACTGCCCCGGATACTCGAGAGGCGGGATGTGAGGCAAGAACTCGCGCGCATCCACGAACACCGCGTGTCCGCCCACGGGCAGCACGATGGGCACGCCGAGCGCCACCAGCCGCTCGCCGATGTACTCGTTGCTCGCCGCTCGATAGCGCAGGTAGTTCTCGTCCACGATCTCCGAGAGCCCCTGGGCGATGGCCTCCAGATCGCGACCCGCGAGCCCCCCGTAGGTCGGAAAGCCTTCGGTCAGGATCAACCGGCGGCGAGCCGCCGCCGCGAGCTCGTCGTCGTTCAGCGCGAGCCAGCCGCCGATGTTGGCGAAGGCGTCCTTCTTGGCGCTCATGGTCATGCCGTCGGCGTAGCCAAACATCTCGCGCACGATGTCCGGCACGCTCCGCGCTGCCTGCCCGGGCTCGCGAAGCTTGATGAAATAGGCGTTTTCGGCGAAGCGGCAGCCGTCGATGAACAGCTTCTTGCCGTGCCGGCGCGCCACCTCCGCCGTGCGCCGTACGTTGTCGAGACTGACCGGCTGCCCACCACCCGCGTTGTTCGTCACCGTGAGCATGACGACCGGCACGTGCTCTCCGCGCTCGACGAGCAACTGCTCGAGGCGCTCGACGTCCATGTTGCCTTTGAAGGGGTGCAGGCTGCGTGGGTCCCGACCCTCGGCGATGACCAGGTCGAGCGCCTCGGCTCCCGTCACCTCGATGTTGCCGCGAGTCGTGTCGAAGTGCGTGTTGGACGGAATGATCTTGCCCGACCCGCCGAGCACGGAGAACAGAATGGCCTCCGCCGCGCGACCCTGGTGCGTTGGGATCACGTGCCGAAAGGGCATCAGCTCTTTCACCGCTGCTTCGAAGCGGTAGAACGATGGGGACCCGGCGTAGGATTCGTCCCCACGCATGAGCGCGCCCCACTGCGCCGCGCTCATGGCGGATGTCCCCGAGTCCGTGAGCAAGTCGATGATCACGTCGTCGGAGTGCAGTCCGAACAGGTTGTAGTGGGCCCTCGCGATCAGCTCCCGTCGCTGCTCAGCGCTGGTCATGGCGATGGGCTCGACCGCCTTGATTCGAAAGGGCTCGATGATGGTCTTCATGCCGCCGAGGGTTGCAGAGGCGACGCGCGACCGCCAGGGCGCGGACGCTTTCCTTGTCGGTCCGGCGCGGGAACAGCGTGGCGCGTACGAGTCGAGCGGAAAGGCGAGCCCGCGGCGCAGGGCAACCATGGCAGGTGGTTCCAAGGCAACGGTTGCATGCTCGCCCATCCTCAGATGCGGTCGGAGGTTCTCACCGTCGGCGGCCTGAACACCCTTCACTGGACCGTCACGTAGACAGCAGCAAGGCCGGTATCTTCATCTCTTTGGCGAATGGCTCGTCCGGACACGACGCCGGGCTGGACTTGATGGCACCCATGCTCGTGAACTTCGACGGGACGAACCACATAGTCTGGTCGGGCACGTCCTACTACGCGAACTCGAACTCCGCGGGAGTGGCGTTCGGCGGGACGTCCGCCGCATCGCCGATGGTTGCCGGAAGCGCGGCACGGGTCCTGGACGGGTTCAAGAGTATCGGATGGGGGCAGACTGCGCGTACGCTGCGGCTCAACCTGTTGCTCATGGGAGACGCAGCCCAGGGGCCAAGCACGGACTTGTTGTCCGGAGTGGATTCGCGCGGGGGCTCCGGTGACTTCTTCCACTCCGACCCTTCGGGTCACACGAACCACTGAGCCATGACCATGACCACGGCATCGACAGCACCGCAAGTTACGTCAACGATAACCGCTCTGGTCTGCGCCTTGTTGGTTACGCTCGCCTGCGCCACTGACGAAGAAGTCGGCGCGGTGGACGCGGCTGCGGTCAAAACCGCGTGCCCCAAGATGGCGAACAGCTGTCCCGACGAGTGCGATCCGGTGGACGGGTACCCGGTGCACGAGACGACAGGCGACACTGGCGCGTGCGTTGAGGACACTTCGGTCGTGATCGGCTGTATTCCGCGACCGTTCGATCGGATCCTGACCGCCGATATGGGCTGCGTGAAGCGCGCCGCCGACGGTCAGAGATTCGACATCCCAACGAGCGGCGCCCATGCGCGCTCGCTGCTCGAGGACCCGCGGTGGGTGACCTGTACGGAGGGACCTGCTTTCCCCCCAACGTGCGAGAGCCCCTGACCCCGGGTGCCGTTGCCTCCGGTTGACTCTGCGCGGAGAAGTCAGCCTGTTCCTCGAGCGCGCCGGGTGCCGGCGACTTCGGCCAGCGTCGTGCCCTCGGCCCACTCGCAGAACGCGATGTTGAGCCTGGACCAGGCGTCGTGCAGCGGGCACGGGTGCCTCGCGTCGCAGTTACCCCAGCCGAAGGCGCAACGGCCGCCGGTGGGCAGCTCGTCCACGGCGGCCAGTATGTCCGCCAGGCGCACGCGAGTGGGCGCGCGCGCGAGCACGAAGCCGCCGCCGTGGCCCTTCTGGGACGAGAGCAGCCCGGCTTCGACCAGCTTGCGTAGGATCTTCGAGAGGTAATGCGCGGGCACGCACGCCGCGTCGGACAGGGCTAGCGCGGTGAGGGCGGTGCCGCTCGGCTGAGCGGCCAGACAGGACATCGCCCGCAACGCATACTCCGCGGTCTGGCTGACCGGAGAGACGCGAGCGCGGGAGGGCGGAGCCGGGGCGGCGCGCCGGAGCTTCTTGGAACGAGGTTGCGACATCGATGCCTCTGGACTCGGCAATAGAACCATCGATCCGAAGGGGCCCGGCAGAAATTTGTGCGTCGCGAGACCGGCGAGACCGAAGCGAGACGGGCGCCCGAGGAGCGAGCACCGGAGGCCTACTGAAGTAGGGTGAGGAGCGCAGCGACGAGGCCGCCCGGCGCAGCGAGAGGATCGGCGGTCGCAGCAGCTAATCTCTGCCGGGCCCCGAAGCGCGCAAGCACTCTCTTGAAGCGCGAGGCGCGAACGTGCGAGCCTGTGCGCCATGATTGATGGCGCAGAGGGAACGCGCAGAGGCGCCGAGCTCGACTTGGGCAGTCTTGGGGCAGGCTCGCTGGCGCTGGCGCTGATCGGCGCCCTGGCCCTGGCGGCCTGCGGGGACTCGGGCGGCGCTGACGGCGGCGGAGGCAGCGGGGGCGGTGGGGGCAGCGGCGCGGGCTGCCTGTTTCAGCAACCCAGCTGCGCCGGGTGCATCGCAGCGGAGTGCAACCCCGAGACGGATGCCTGCTACGGCGTGGGGTGGACGCCGCCCCAGCTGTGCGCGCCCAACGGCACGAGCGCCAGCTGCACGACCGCGACGTCGTCTCAGGACGGCCTGAAGCTGCAGTCGGACTACGCCGCCTGCGTCGCCGATCGCTGCCTGAGCAGCTGCGAGTGACCATGGCCGGCCGAGCGCAGCTGTGGACCTTGGTGGCCCTGTTGAGCCTGGGCTGCGCACGAGTCGTGGGCAGCTCCGGACCGACCGACGTGGCCCGCCAGCAAGTACACGCCACCGGGGTGAGCGACTTCGACGCCTACTTCATCGAGCTGCATCGGATCCAGGTGGGCGTCGCGCCGCTCGGCGGCGAGCTGAGCCAGCTCGAGACGGAGCTCGCCCTCGCGGCGGGGCGGGACCGCCTGACGTCTCGCCAGGTGCTCGAGAAGACCCTGGCCGAGAGCGCCGCGCGACTGCGGGAAGCAGGGACGAAGCTGGCGCTGAGCTTGGAGGGGCTCGCCGAGCACGAGCCGCCACCCGAGGACGAGGAGCCGCCGCGGGAGTTCGTGGCGCGCCGCGACGCAAAAGGCGAGATCGAGGTGCGCTTCGTCGTCGAGGGCAACGCCCCGGCTGCGGAAGATCGCGCGTGGCTCGACGCCGCGAAGAAGGCGGCGAAAGGCGCGGCGAGGGTAGTTGCCCAGAGCAGCGAGCTCGGCTGGCGCGCGCGCATCCTCCAACCCCACACGGAGCTCCTCGAGCGACGCGTGGAGGCCGAGTTTCGACTGCTCGGGCCAGCGAAGACCGGCGACGTGCGCCGCAACCTGATGGACGCCAAACCCGAGTTCCCGAGGCTGCGCAAGGCGAGCGAACAAGCGCGCGTCGACGGGCTGGAGCTGCTGCAGATGCTCGAGCGGGTCCTGAACGAGCCCGCGCCCGCGAAAGCCGCTCCCAAGAAGTGAGGTACCGAGCGGGACGGGTGGGGAGCTGACCCCCGTCATAACGCCTGTCCGCGGCACGCGCTATCAATGGACTTACGAGTCCAGAGATAGCCCATGTCGACCGACGCCAGCACGAGCTCCGCAGCAGAGGCCTTGGCCATCCGACGCTGGCTGCTGCTCGCGGTCGGCTCGCTGGTGCTCGCTGGCCTGCTGTCGCTGGCGCTGGTCGTGGGTCGCGCACCCGGGCTCTCCGGTCTGATCACGGACCCAGCATTCTTCCGACGCTGCCTGGTGGTCCACGTCGACCTCTCCCTGGTGGTGTGGCTCTACGCCTTCACCGCTGCACTCCTCTTCCTCTTGCCTCGCGCGGGACAGAGCTCCTGGGCGAGTCGGGCAGGCGTGGGCGTGGCCACCGGCGGCGTCGGACTTCTCGTACTCGCCGCCGCCGCTCCCGGCGCCCAGCCCGTGCTCGCCAACTACGTGCCGATGATCGACCACTGGTCCTTCGCGGCGGGCCTCGTGCTGTTCGCCCTGGGTGTGCTGCTCGCCATCGTGGACAAGCGCCTGTGGCCGTCCGAGCCCGCGCCAGGACGGCTGCTCCGGATCTCCGGCAGCGCCGTGGTCGGCCTGCGCGCCACGGGGGTGCTCCTGATCATCGCCGCGCTCACCTTCGCAGCGAGCTGGGTGCACACGCCCCCTCACCTGCCGGCGGACGTCCGCTTCGAGCTGGCGAACTGGGGCGGCGGCCACGTGCTGCAGGCCGCGAGCAGCGCGGCGATGGTGAGCACCTGGCTGATCCTGATCGAGGATCCGGAGCGGCCCCTGCTGCCGCGGGCGCTGGCCGCCGTCGCCTTCGGTGTGCTGGTGTTGCCCTGGCTCGCGGCGCCCCTGCTCGCCGCGCGCGGCGTGCAAGACGTCGCTGCCCGCGAAGGGTTTACCACGTTGATGCGCTGGGCCATCTTCCCCGCGGTCACCACGCTGGGGCTCACTCTCCTGATCCGCTTCTGGCGGCGTGGCGCGGCGAAGCTCGACGTACGCACCGTCGGCTTCGCGTCGAGCATCGGGCTCACGACGCTGGGCTTCGTGCTCGGCGCGTGCATCCGCGGCTCCACCACGCTGGTCCCGGCGCACTATCACGCCGCAATCGGCGGCGTGACGGTGGCGTTCATGGCGGGCACCATCGTGCTGCTCGAGGCCGTGGGGCTCTGCCCGCGGCCCACGGTGCGCACCCGTCGTCTGGTGCTCTGGCAGCCGGCGATCTTCGCGCTGGGGCAGGCCGTGTTCGCGCTCGGCTTCGCGTGGAGCGGCGCGCACGGCATGGGCCGCAAACTGTACGGCGCCGAGCAGAGCACTGACCGGCTCGGAGCCATGCTGGGGCTCGGTGTCATGAGCATCGGAGGCCTGATCGCCATCGTCGGCGGCCTGTTGTTCCTGACCTTGGTGATGCGCGCGTACTGGCGCGCGTTCGCCATCCGCCCAAGACCGCTCGCCATCGAGCTCGGAGGCAACCATGTCTGAATCGAATGATCCCCCCGTCCATTGGCTCGAGCGCATGCTCGACAACACCTGGCTCTTGCTCGCTCTGGGCGTGCTCATTCCGGCCATCTCCTACACGCTCTGGGGCCTGCTCGAGCTCGCAAACCTGAAGGCGGCGACGCTGCCCTGACCCCGGGAGACACACCGATGTCCATCGAGAGTCCCGCCAAGAACTGGCTCCACGCTCCCACCGGCACCGAGCGCGCGTGGATCGGCCTCGCCCTGCTCTGGTGCATCGTGCTCACGCTCGCGATGCCCTACTGGCACTTCAAGGGCAAGCAGAACAGCACGGGCGAGGCTTACACCGTCGAGCCGACTCGCTTCGCCGACCGCGTGCAGCAGTTCGTCGACTCCAACAAAGTCGGCGAGGTGAACGGCACCCCCATCGCCGAGCCTCCGCCGGGCGGCGACGCCTACCTGCAAGCGCAGATGTGGCGCTTCTACCCGGTGCTGCAGTTCAAGAAGGGGCAGACCTATCGGCTGCACATCTCCTCCCTCGACATCCAACACGGCTTCGCCGTGCTCCCCATCAACATGAACTTCCAAGTTCTGCCTGGCTACGACCACGTGCTGACCATCACCCCCACGATGGCCGGCGAGTTCCCCATCCTGTGCAACGAGTTCTGCGGCATCGGTCACCACCAGATGACTGGCCGCATCATCGTGACGGAGTGAAGCCATGACCACACTCGATCCCACCGTCGAAGGCGCGCTCCCCGAGACCGAGGCCGCGGGGCGCGGCAATCATCCCCCCGGGACCTTTCGCGTGTGCGCCACGACGGGACTGACCGTCGATTTGGCCGCAGAGAAGTTCATCAAGATCAACGCCGTGTTCGCCGTCGTGTTCCTGCTCCTCGGCGGCATCGCGGCGCTGCTCCTCGCGCTCACGCGCTGGAGCGCGGTGCACCTGCTGAACGCCGAGTGGTACTACCGCATGACCACGTTCCACGGCCTGAACATGCTGATCCTGTGGATCCTGTTCATGGAGATCGGGATCCTCTACTTCGCCGCCACCGCGCTGCTCAAGTCGCGACTGGCCTCGGTCAAGGCGGGCTGGGCGGGCTTTGCCTGCATGGCGGTGGGCGCCATCATGCTCGACGCTGTGATCCTCGCCGGCAAGGCGGACGTGATGATGACGTCCTACGTGCCCCTGCGCGCGCACCCGACCTTCTACCTGGCGATCATCCTGGTCGCCGTGGGCACGTTGATCGGCGTGATCAACTTCCTGGCCACGGTCTACATCGCCAAGCGAGACAAGACCTACTCGGGTTCCGTGCCGTTGGTCGTGTTCGGCGCGATCACGGCGGCCATCATCGCGGTGAGCACACTCTTGCACGGCGCCGGCATCATGATCCCGACGTTCCTGTGGTCCATCGACGTCATCGACCACGTGGATCCGGCAGCGTACCGCCTGGTGTGGTGGGGCCTGGGCCATCAATCGCAGCAGGTGAACGTGGCCGCCATGGTCAGCGTCTGGTACCTGCTCGGGACCCTGACCGTGGGCGCAAAGGTGCTCAACCAAGGCGTCAGCCGCACGGCGTTCTTGCTCTACATCCTGTTCATCAACTTGGCCTCCGCGCATCACCTGCTCGTCGACCCGGGCGTGAGCGCGGGCTGGAAGATCTGGAACACCTCCTACGCCATGTACCTGGCCGTGCTCGCGTCGATGATCCACGGCTACACGGTGCCGGCAGCGGTCGAAGTCGCGCTGCGCAAGCAAGGACACACCAAAGGACTGTTCGGCTGGCTCGGCGCTGCCCCCTGGAAGAACCCTGGCTTCTCGGGCTTCTTCCTGTCGCTTTTGATCTTCGGCTTCATCGGCGGCATCACGGGCGTGACGCTGGGCACCGAACAGATCAACATCATCGCGCACAACACCCTGCGCATCCCGGGGCACTTCCACGCCACGGTCGTGGGCGGAACCAGCCTCGCGTTCATGGCGCTGGCGTACTACGTCGTGCCACTCATCTTCCGGCGCGAGTTCCCGCTACGTTGGATGTGTCGCGCTCAGCCCTACGTGTTCGCAGCCGGCATCGTGCTGATGAGCCTGGGCATGTCCTTCGCCGGCTCCTACGGCGTGTCCCGCCGGAGCTGGGACGTAGAGGCCTCGGGCGCGCTGCACCCCGTCAGCTACGACCCGAGCGTTCACGTGTGGCTGGGCGTACTGGGCATCGGCGGCTCGCTCGCGTTCGTCGGGCTCTTGATGTTCGTCGTACCCACGGTGCTGGCCGTGTTCTTCGGCAAGCGCGTCGAAGCGAAGATGCCCGCGTGGTGATTGGAGGCTCACGATGACGAAAGAAGAGAAGTCAGGCGACCTAATCGAGAAAGAGTCGGAGCACCGCGGCGACGGACTGCACCACGCGCCGGGCACGTTCACACTCACGCTCATCCTGCTGGTGTCCTTCGTGGTGTACTACTTCGCCAACTGGAAGGCGCTGGCCGACGTCTGGCACGTGCGCTGAGGAGCCCCGATGAACCCCAGCGCCCCCGACCCCAACGACCTGCCGCGCTCGATGCGCGGCCTGTACGAGTTCTTCTCCTCCTACCGCTTTCCCGTGCTGATGATCGCAGTGCTCCTCAGCTTCGAGGCGCTTCAACTCTCGATGCTGGCCATCCCGGCGGGCGCGACCGGGCTCGGCGCCTTCGCGGAGGAGTTCCGCGTGTGGTGCTACGGACTGGACCAACAGTCCGGTCAGATGGAGACGGCCTACGTGCTGATGTTCCTCGCTCAGCCAGCGGTGATGACAGCCGTCCTGTTCTTCGTCTGGAAGCGACCGATCCTCGACGTCGTTGCGCGAAGACCCCGAGCGACCTTGCCGTACTTGGGCGTCGCGTCGGTCCTCGTCGTAACGGTGTGCGTGTCCCTGGTCCTGGTCGGCAGCCCGGCGGAGGCCAAGGAGCTGGGGCTCCCGGCGGAGCAACTGCGGCTGGGTCGCCCCGCTCACGACTTCACGCTGACCAACCACGCGGGCGAGGAGACCTCCCTCGGTTCCCTGAAGGGCAACGTCGTGGTGGTGACCGGCGTGTACACGACGTGCGGTCACACGTGTCCCTTGATCATGAGCCAGCTCAAAGGAGCGCTCTCTCGTCTCACGAACGACGAGCGGCGCGCGGTCCGCGTGCTGGCCGTGACGCTCGACCCAGCCCGGGACACCATCGACGTGCTGCAGCGCGCCGCGGAGCGGTATCAGGTGCAAGCCCCCGCGTTCCAGTTCTTGGGCGGCGCTCCGGCCGACGTCGACGCGGTGCTCGATCGCTACGAGATCTCTCGCGTCGGTGATCCCATGAGCGGGCAGATCGACCACGCGAACCTGTTCTTCGTGATCGACCGACAGGGCAAGCTGGCCTACCGCCTCACCCTGGGCGAGCAGCAAGAGCGCTGGCTGGTCGAAGCGCTGCGACTGCTGGTCGCCGAGCCCGGAGCCTGAGCCGTGGCGGACGCCGCCCCCGCGTCGCCACGGCAGCCGGGCGCGAGGGTGAGCGAGCCCGCGCGGCTCCGCCGCCTGCCCGTCCTGGGGGGCAGCGCGGAGCCGCCGGTCCGGGGGCAAGCGGCGCTGGAGGGCGGCGACGGCTTGGTGCTGCGGCTGAGCGTCGCGCTCTCGCGCACCCTGCGCGCGGAGGAGAACCCTCTGACGCAGTCCGGCGCGATCACCACGGTCACCTTCCTGGTCGCAGTGGTCTCCGGCATCGTGCTGCTGTTCTGGTACAGCACCAGCGTGCACGGCGCCTACGACTCGGTGGCCGCCATGACCGGAGCGCGCTGGACCAGTGGCTTCGTTCGTACGCTGCACCGCTACAGCTCGGATGCGTGCATGCTGTTCGCGTCGATTCACGCCGGACGGCTCTTGCTCGCGCGGCGCGTGGGCGGAGCCCGCTGGCTGGCATGGGTGACGGGCCTCCTGTCGCTCGGCCTCTTGTGGTTCATCGGGTGGATCGGCTACTGGCTGGTGTGGGACGAACGAGGCGAGCGCGTGGCGCGGGCGAGCGCACGCATGTTGGACGTGCTCCCGGTGTTTGCCGATCCCATGTCCCGATCGCTGCTGGTCGACGCGCACGTCAGCTCGTTGACATTCTTCGTCGTCTTCTTCGTGCACATGCTGCTGCCGCTGGCGATGGGCGTGGTGCTGTTCATCCACATCAAGCGGCTGGCGCGACCCGAGTTTCTCACGCGCACCGTGTTGTCCGTGTGGGTCGGCGTCAGCTTGTGCCTCATGAGCTGGCTGCTCCCGGCGGACCTCGCCGAGCCGGCGCGCATGACCGAGTCGAGCTCGCGCCTGGTCGTCGATGGTTACTACCTGCTCCCGCTCGTGCTCACCGATCGCGTCGGCCCGACGGCGCTGTGGGCCGTCGCACTCGCGCTCGGGCTCGTGCTGTTCTCGCTGCCGTGGTGGCTCGTGCGTCCGCGGGGCGCGGGCGCCATCGCTCCCGAGCCGAACGCGGCGCCGGCGCACTCGGCCAGGCACGCCCGTCCCGCGTACGTCGAGGAAGCTCGCTGCAACGCGTGCGAAGTGTGCGTGGGCGACTGCCCCTACAACGCCATCACCATGCAACCCCGCACCGACGACAGCGCCCACCCGGCGCGCGCGTTCGTGGATCCAAGCTTGTGCGTCGGCTGCGGCATCTGCGCCGGCTCCTGCGACTCGGCCGGCATCGGCCTCGGGTGGAACGACTCCATCGAACAGCGCCACCGCCTCGATCGCCTGCTCGAGTCCCACCCCGGCGCGACCGTCGCCTTCTTGTGCGCCGAGGGCGCGGGTGCGACCCTCACCGTCGATGACGCCACGGGGCGGCTGCCCGACGCACCGGACGTGCTGGCGATGGGAGTGCCGTGCGCCGGCTGGGTGCACAGCTTGCTCGTCGAGCGCGCCCTGCGGCGCGGCGCGGCGCGCGTGGTCATCGCGGCCTGTGCGCCGGGCGAGTGCCGCTATCGCGAGGGCGGCAAGTGGAGCGCAGCACGCCTGGCCGGCGAGCGGCGACCCGAGCTGCGACCGGAGAAGGCGCCCGCGGGGTCGGTGACGACGCTGGCGCTTGGTCGCCACGAAGCGCCCGCGCTGCTGCGCGCGCTGCGCGACGGCGCTGCACCCACGACGCGGCCCACTGCTGTCGCTCGCTGGGCGTTGGGCGGTGGCCTCGCCATCGCGTTCTCGCTCTTCACTTACGCGGGAAGCGTCATGCCCATCTCCGTACCCGATGGTGAGCGGAGCCACCTGACGATCTCGTTCAAACGCGCTGGCATGCTCGCGGAGCAGTGCGTGGAGCCCCCGGCGGAGGAGCTCGCCAAGCGACCCATACACATGCGACAGGCGAAGCAGTGTGATCGACGTCGCACCGACGTGCGCCTGAGGGTGACCCTCGATGACCGGGTGATCGTACAGCGTGCGTTCGCGCCGGGCGGACTGTGGCGCGACAGCGCGAGCGTCGCCCTCGAGCGTGTGGAGCTTCCGCCCGGTGAGCACCGCGTTCGTGTCGAGCTCGGAGACACTCCGGACGACGCCTACGGCTTGTCCAGCGAGAGGGTGATCCTGACCCGGACGGGGCGCGATCACGTCGTGCTCCTCGGAGACGACGGCCAGTTCGAGTGGCATCCGTAGGGGGACCCGAGGCAGCTCGGCGTGGCGACGACCGGCCCGCGGATCGGGTTTGTGGGGCGGCAGCCCCACCGGAAACTTCCGGCGGGGCCGGCGCCGGCTGCTCTCCGGTCGCGTCAGTCGCAGGGCACACACCTGTTACGACCCAATGAAAGCCGCGGTAGCCTGGTGGTATGGCCGGTTCCCGCAGCGCCCGACGGTACCTGATCGATCCCCGTTTCCAGCTCAAGTGGACCGGGTACCTCGTCGTGGTGGTGCTCGCGGTGACGATGGGGTTCGGCCTGGTGATCCTGAACACCGCTGGGCGCGCGTCGGACACGGCGCAGGTCGCGGTCACTCAGGCCGAGAAGGCGTTCAAGGAGTCGCAGACCAACAACATCTTGGCCCGCAGCGCCGTGGAGCGCGCGCACCCCGAGAGCGCGGCGCTGGCGGAGGCGATGAACGAGTCCTTGGCCGAGCTGGACGCGCAGTCCGACAAGAACCTCGCGGACGTACGACGGCTGGAGCAGGAGATCGCCAGCGATCGCCAGCGGCTGAGGCTCGTGGTCGGTGGCGCCGGGCTGATGCTGGTCTTGTGTCTGAGCGTGGTCGGCGTGGTGGTGACCCATCGGGTCGTCGGTCCGGCACACAAGCTCAAGCGCCTCTTGAGACGGGTGAGCACAGGGCAGCTGGTGGTCGATGAGCGCCTGCGCCGCGGCGATGAGCTCGAGGAGTTGTTCGACACGTTCCTACAGATGACCTACTCGCTGCGCGCGATGCAGAGCGCGCGTGTCGCGACCCTCGACGCGACGCTTCGCCGAGCCGAGACCACCGGCGCGGCGGAGGAAGTCCTGGAGGGCTTGCGGGCGCTGCGTGCCCAGATGATGCTGGGCATCGAGAAGCGGCGCGGGGCGTCGCTCCCTCCTCCCCCGCCACTCTGAGGCGCCATGCAGCAGCTCATAGCACCCGCCATCGAGGATCTCTGCGCGGCGTTCGAGCGCGGCGGTTACAGCCCGTCGCCGGTCATCGACCTGGGTGTGCTGGTCGCCAAGGCGGACGGCACCATCGACGACTCCGAGCGTGACCTGCTCGTGCAGGTGCTGCAGACGCTGCTGGAGACGAAGCTATCGGCGGAGGTGATCGACGCGCTCATCACCGCGAGCGCGGAGGTGATCGACCTGGTCGGCGTCGGGCCTCGGGCGCGGCTGGTTGGGGCCATCCTGAGCGACTGCGACGCTGCGGAGGCGGGGCTCCGCGTGGCGCTGGCCGTCGCGTTCGCGAGCGAGGGTCTCTCGGACTCGGAGCGTCGAGTCATCGAGCTGATCGGCGACGAGGCGGATGTCTCGCCGGCACGAGTCAGCGAGCTCGTGGAGGAGATTCGGCAGCACGCCGACCCCGCGGGCCCGTGCAGCACTCGCAACGCGCTCCGCGGCGCGTGAGCCTTGGCGGACTCACGGCAGGGCGACGATCGCGGCTCGATACTCGCGCACCGCGCGGGTCATCGGGCGTACGTCGATGAACCGCTCGAGCAGCCCGAGATCGATGCCCGGCAGTACCTCGCTGTTCGTCGTGCGTTCGTAGCGCAAGCCGCGCAACGCGAACATCTCGATGGCGCCATCACGCCAGTACCACACCTCCCGCACCCCGAGCAGCCGATAGACGTCGAGCTTGTCGATACCGCCGCTGGTCCACACGACTTCGATTGCCAAGTCAGGCCGCGTAGCCTCGGGACGGTCGCCCACGACGTAGCACTCGTCCGGCTCGAGACCCCGTTCGTTGTCCTTCGCCTCCAGGGTCCAGGATCCATAGGGAGTGATCTCGAACCCCGATTCGGCGCACCACGCCTCGACGAGGCGTCCGATCATCGACTTGATGGACTCGTGGCTCTTCGACGGGCTCATGATCTCGAGACGCCCTTCCAAGTAGGTGACACGCGGAACCGCGCGCTCGCCGCGCAGCTCGAGGACTCGCTGATAGTCAGCCCAAGTCGCGTTGGGCAGGACGACGATGTGGTCGTGCTGCTCCGTCGAACGTGGCGCCGCGGGCGAGGTGCCCAGGGCAGGGGCGGCGGGCGAGGCAGTCACTAGGCGGATTCTAGCATGGCGCGTGGACAGTGCCGAGCTACCCGAGCCGCTCGGGCTCCTGCATGACGGCGTCGAAATCCGTCAGCGCGAGCCCGGGGCGCGGCAAGCGCACGGCCCCCGGGAAGCCGCGCCAGGCGGGGTGTGCAGAGGTGAAGCGCGCGACCCGCACGCTGGTGGGGGCAACGCGCGCGCGGAAGTCACCCCGGAAGCGCACGACGCAGCCCTCTACGCTCTGCAGCGTGGTCGCTCGAGTGCGTGATCGAAGACCGGGCCCGACGCGACCGAGCTCGAGGGTGAGTTCGCTGCCGTCGTCCGCGCTCACCTCGACGCGGCTGCCGTGACGGGTGAAGCGCGCGAGGCTCTTGGGTAGCCCCCAGATCTCCCGCCCGCCCGCCAGCGACGCCTCGCTGTCGACGTACATGCGCGCCACGAAGTACCCGCGCCGGCGGCGACCTGCTGCCCGTGCTTCGACGAGACAAGGCATGAAGCAGAGCTCCTCGTAGCAGAGCGGCGAAGGCGGCTCGTAGCGGACGTACGCCAGCACGCCCATCGCGAAGCCACCCCGAGCGATGACCTGCAGCGGCGCCGGCACCTGCACCTCGCTGGCGCGCACCAGCACCGGCCACATCACGCTCTGACCGTGCATGCGCCAGGGAGCGGGCGGGTAATCCCGCGTCTGAAGGTCTGTCAAGAATTGTCCCAGTTCATGCCGGCGAAGCCGGCCCGCGTGGGGTGGGGCCCCAACGAGTTCACTTCGCTGGGGCGGGGTGGCGCGTGCCTCCCCGGCGACGTCGTCACAGCAGGCGCTTGATCCACTTGAGCTTGTTGTCGCCGTAGGGCGGATAGCGCAGCGGGGCGTCGAGATGGATCGACTTGTCGAGCACGCTCTTCTTGTGACTGAACGTGTCGAAGCTGTGCCAGCCATGGTACGCGCCCATGCCGCTGGGGCCGACACCGCCAAACGGCAGCTCGGGCACTCCGAGGTGCGCCACCACGTCGTTCACGCACGCGCCGCCCGAGCTGGTGCGCGATAGCACGCGCTCGGCCGTGTCTTTGTCGTTCGTGAACACGTACAGCGCCAGCGGCTTGGCCCGCGCGTTCACGAAGCGAATCGCTTCGTCCACGTTCGAGACGCGCAGCACCGGCAGGATGGGACCGAAGATCTCGTCTTCCATCACCGGCGAGTCGGGCGAGACGTCGCGTAGGATCGTCGGAGCGATGTAGCGAGATGCGCGCTCGGACTTGCCGCCCGCCACCAGCGTGCCGCTGTCCAGCAGCGGGAGCAGTCGGTCGAAGTGCCGCTCGTTGACGATGCGGCCGTAGTCCGCGCTGGCCTGCGGATCCGCCCCGTAGAAGTGCTGCAGCGTGCGCTCGAACTTGTCGAGCAGCGCGTCGTGAATGGACTCGTGCACCAAGAGGTAATCCGGCGCCACGCAGGTCTGACCGGTGTTGAAGAACTTCCCCCACATGATGCGCTTGGCCGTGATGTCGAGGTCCGCGTGCTCGTCCACGATGCACGGGCTCTTGCCCCCGAGCTCTAGGGTGACGGGCGTGAGGTGCCGCGCCGCCGCGGTCATCACCACCCGGGCCACCGCGCCGTTGCCGGTGTAGAAGATGTGCTCGAAGCGCTGGGCGAGCAGCGTGGTCGTCTCCGCGACGCCACCTTCGACCACGACGTAGGCGCTGGCGTCGAGATAGCGCGGCAGCAGCTTGGCTACCGCGGCGGACGTCGCGGGCGCCACCTCGCTCGGCTTGAGCACTGCGGTATTGCCTGCGGCGATCGCGCCGGTCAGCGGCGAGATCAGGAGCTGGAACGGGTAGTTCCAGGGCGAGATGATGAGCACCGGACCGAGGGGCTCGCGCACGATGTACGCCTTGCCGGGCATCACGGCGACCGGCACCTTGACCCGCTCGGGCTTGGCCCACTTGCGCAGGTTCTTCAGCGTGAGCTTGATCTCGTTCACGATGAACCCAGTCTCGGCGATCACGCCCTCCATTCGGCACTTGCCCAGGTCCTTGTGCAGCGCCTCGAGGAACTCCTCCTCGTTGTCTTCGACCATGCGCTGCAGCTGGCGCAGCTCGCGCTCTCTCCAGTCCAGCGGCCGCGTGATGCCCGAGTCGAAGGTCTCGCGGACGCGGCTCACCGCCGCGAGGATCTCGTCGTCGCTGGTGAAGCGCGACGTCGTCGCGCTCGGCTTGTGGGTCTCGACGTGGCTGGAGAGAGTCATTGGGGAATAATAGGGGCAACCCCGGCCGGGGCAAGTCGCGCCCCGCAGCCGCAGAATCGAGCCGCGATCCCGCCTGGCGGACCCAGCCCGGCGTGTTAGAAGGTGGCTCGAGGCCCAACTGATGTGCGGGACGTGCGGCTGCGGGAAGACGACGAGCCATGACCGCCAGGGCCATGACCATCATCATCACCACCAGCACGACCACGCCGAGGCCAACCGCGCGGCTGCGAGGCCACGACAGTGGGTCGAGCTCGAAGCTGCGGTGCTGGCGAAGAACGACTCCCTCGCGCAGCGCAATCGCGAGTGGCTCGACCGGCGCGGCCTGACAGCCTTCAACTTCGTCAGCTCGCCCGGCTCGGGCAAGACCACGCTGCTCGAGCGCCTCGCTCGGGAGCTCGCGCGCCGGCGGCAACTGTACGTGGTGCAGGGCGACCAGGCGACGAACCGAGACGCCGAGCGGGTGCGCGCGGCCGGCGCCAAGGCCGTGCAGATCAACACCGGCACCGGCTGCCACCTGGACGCCGAGATGGTGGCGGGAGCGCTCGACGAGCTCGACCCACCCGCGGGCTCGCTGGTCGCCATCGAGAACGTCGGTAACCTGGTGTGCCCGGCGCTGTTCGACCTGGGAGAGCACGCGCGGGTGGCGCTGATGAGCGTACCCGAGGGCGCGGACAAGCCGCTCAAGTACCCGTACATGTTTCGTTCGGCCTCGCTGGTCGTGCTGAACAAGCTCGACCTGCTGCCGTACGTCGACTTCGACCCGGCGGAGTTTCGCGCCGCGCTCGCCGCCGTGCATCCGCAGGTGGAGTGCTTGCAGCTGTCGGCCACCCGCGGTGACGGCGTGGACGCGCTCACCCGCTGGCTCGAGGCGCGGTCGCCATAGCCCGCCGAGGCCGGCACCGGCGGTGATGCCTCGGGCAACGTAGTGTAGGCTCGAGACATGGCGGTGCGCGGCTCGACCGGACTTTGCCTCTGGATTTCCCTCGCGGCGCTGGCGTGCAGCACCGACTCGACGGACGGCGCGGGCGGCGCCTCCGCGGGCGGCAGCGGAGGCGCCTCGGCGAGCGGCGGTGCCGACGCGAGTAGCGGCGGAGCCGGCGGGGCGACCGGCGGCACCGGCGCAGGCGCTTCAGGCAGCGGAGGCGCCTCGGCGAGCGGCGGCGTCGCCGGCGCAGCGGGCGACGCCGCCACCACCGAGGGCGGCGCCGGGCTCGACGCGGGGACCGACGCCGACGCCGCCGCGGCGACCGGCTTCTGCACGCCTCCCTGCACGACGGCGAGCGACTGCTGCCCGGCGGGTGCCACCGACTGCCCCAGCAACCAGTACCCCAACAACTACCAGTGCGTCGCGGGTGGGTGTCGCTCGCCGGAGTGCAGCACCACGACGGACTGCTCGAGCCAGAACCCGAAGCTCGACTGCTTCTCCCTGTCGGGCTTCAAGTCCTGCGGGCTGACGTGCAGCACGGACACCGATTGCACGCTGCCGCTCACCTGCTCCGGACTCGACGACAGCAACGCGAAGTTTTGCCTCGCTCAGGGCTCGGGCTGCAGCGACGACGCTTCGTGCAATGGCTACGGCAAGTGTGTCGCGAAGCTGTGCGTCTGCTACGCGGACACCGATTGCACGAAAGCGGGCTTCACGAAGTGCGCGCTCTGAGCCGCGCCGCAACTGCCGTACGGTCTGCGCACTGAGAAGGAGAGTCGTGTCCGCACCAACCCCCGCCGCCCCGAGCCCCGCAGAGCTGTACGATTCGGTCTACGTTCCTGCGATCTTCGACCGAGTCGCGCCGCTGCTCCTGCAGCGCGCAGCGCCGAGGGCGGGCGAGACGGTGCTCGATCTCGCGTGCGGCACCGGGATCGTCGCGCGTAGTCTGGCGCCGCTGGTGGGCCCCGGCGGGCGAATCGTCGCGCTCGATCTGCGACCCGGCATGTTGGCGGTGGGCCGCGCGCGAGCCGCTCCAAGCGGCGCCGCCATCGAGTGGAAGCAGGGCGACGCTCTGGCCCTCGAGTTGACCGACGACAGCTTCGACTTGGTCGTGTGCCAGCAGGGTCTGCAGTTCTTCCCCGACCGCCCCGGCGCCCTGCGCGAGGCGCGCCGCGTTCTGCGCAGTGGCGGTCGCATCGCCCTGGCCGTCTGGCAGTCCCTCGAGTCACACCCTATCTTCGCAGAGCTCGCCGAGGTCGAAGTGCGTCACCTGAGTGCCCTCGGCGTGACGCCGGAGGATGCGGGCGCGCCGTTCTCCCTCGGGAGCCGGGACGCGCTCGAGAGCACCCTCGAGCAAGGCGGGTTCGAAGGCATCGAGATCGCGCCAGCCAGGATCACCGCGCGCTTTCCGTCCGCCGCCAGCTTCATCCGCGACATCGAGTACCCGTACTCGGCGTTCATGCCTCAGTTCGTGCAGGACCCTCCGCAGTTCGACGCGTTCGTCGAAGCCGTGGCGCGCGAGACCGGTGCGCTCGTCGAGCGCTACCGCGTCGGCGACGCAGTCGAGTTCCCCATGCACACCCACATCGCGACCGCAACGGCGTGAGCCGGCGACGGCAGTTGGCCGAGGGTGTCGGTCAGCCGCGGTGATGACCACTGACTTACGCTGGACGAACCCAGGTAGCGTCTTGGGGACCGAAGGGCACGACCACCCAGTTGCGAGCCGCCAACAACTCCGCTCCCAGCGCGACGCGGTGCTCTCGCGCGCTCGGTAGGGAACTGACCTCTTCGGGCGTGGCAGCGACGATGATGCGCTGGGGCTGAAGCCGAAGACCCACGGGATGAGGGAGCCTGTGGTCGGCGAGGAGCGCCGCCATGTCCGCGTCCGAGATGCTGAACACCCTGTCGCTTGCCGCCAAGAGTCGTCGCAACCCGAACCAGACGCCCTTTGCGTGGGACTGCTGACGAAGCTCCCAGCGGCGAACGGTGACCTGCGCGCGGACACGAGACGCTCGCTCGTGAAGCACCTTGCTCATCTGACACCGCCCCATGGTCACTCGCTGACGCGCGGCCCGCTCACGGGTAGACGCCTGAGGCGGACCAAGGTGGCGCCCGCTGCGCCGAACCGGGGCGGCGCCGTCGAGAAGGCGAGCACGCTCGCCGCTAGTTCCTCCGCCAGCAGTCTCGCGACCTCTTCTCGCAGCACTGCGCCGCGCGCGCCGGAGTGCGTACCGCGACCGTGAACGATGCAGAGCGTGCGTACTCCGTCTACCCGCGCGTCGCGGACGAAGCGCAGGACCGCGCGGCACGCCTCCGCGCTCGTCAGCCCGTGCAGATTCAGCGTGCGAGCGGGCGGGAAGTCGCCGCGCGCGAGCTGCTGCAAGATCCGCGACCGGGTGCCCGGAGCGCGCCCGCGGTGGTGCTCACCATCCCGCGTGACCTCGAGCGGGCTGGCGAGGGGTTGAAGCTCCACCACTGGCGGCGGCGCCGCCGCCTCCTGGGTCGCGGGTGGAACGCGCCGAGGCGCCGCCCGCAGCGGCCTGACGCCGGAGAGCAGGGCTCCGAGGCTCTCTCGCTTGGCAGCCATGCCGTCAACATAGCTCGCCCGAATCGACCCGCTGGCGGGCGGGGCGCGTCGGAGGCTCGTGGCTCCGGTGTCCGGGTGACCGAAGTCATTGGCGCCGCGGGCCGAGCTCAGGTAGTAATTGAAAACGGTTTTCATGTTCAAGTCTCCCCAGGCCCCGGCGCACCTCTCGTTACCCCTGGGAATTGCGGTGTTTCTGCATGCCGGAGTCCTGATCTTGGCGGCCACGGCCAGCGCGCGGGCGATGCCCCCGGCAGCGCTCGTGGAGTACGGGGTCGAGCTGTGGGAGCAGCCCGCTCCGCTCGCCGAGCCGGCGCCCGAGCCAGTGGTAGCCAACCCGGCCGCCGCGCCGACCCCGGTTTCGCGGCCCGTGACGACGCCAGTCGTGCCCGCGATGCCCGAGACTCCGGCGGAGCCAGCGCGGCCCGCCGTTCCCGCGCTGCACCAGACCCCGGCGGCCGAGCCAGCGCTGGTCGCGGACGGCGTCGAGGCGGGAGGCTCGAGCGACCGCGTGCCGGATGGCCCTCGGCCCGACGCCACCGTGCCCGCGTCGCCGCGGGCATCGAGCCCGCGAGACGCGCCGGCGGCGGTCGTGCCCAAGGCCACGCCGCGCTCCCCGAGCGGCGGGGAGCGTCAGCGTATCGCTGGGCTGTTGCATCGTCGGGTCGACTCGCTCAAGCGCTACCCCGCGATCGCGCGGCGCGCCGGCTGGCAGGGCGTGGTGCACCTGGAGGTCACCGTGGCGCCGGATGGCCGCCTGCTCGGACGCCGCATCCGCAAGAGCTCGGGCGTCCCCGTGCTCGACAGCGACGCACTCGCGCTGATCGATCGCGCCTCGCCGCTTCGCCTCGGCGACTCGAGCCCGACGTCGCCGATCACCGCCGTCATCCCCGTCTCTTACGTCTTGTCCAACTGAGCGCGCCGCTCTGCGCGACGCATCGCGTGTCAGCCCCTGCAGGGCGCGACACTGCCGGAGGTCTGTCTTGAACTTCACCCGACGACACCTAGTGAACCTCGCGACCGTCGCGCTGACGACCTGGACACTGAGCGCCCGCGCAGAGGAGCCGACCGCGACGCCCAGCGAGCCAGATGCCGAGGAGGACGTGGTCTTCGCACCGCAGGTGGACGTGATCGACAGTCGCTCCGGGCTCGAGGCGACGCCCGGCGCGGGGCAAGTGGTGGACGACCGCGCGCTGAAGCGAAGTCGGCCGTTCACCGTCAACGAGGCCTTGCGCAAGGTCCCGGGCGTCCACGCCCGAGACGAGGAGGGCTTCGGCCTCAGACCGAACATCGGGCTCCGGGGGCTGAACCCGACGCGGTCCACCAAGGTGCTCTTGCTGGAGGACGGGATCCCGCTCGCGTACGCGCCCTACGGCGACAACGCCAGCTACTACCACCCACCCGTCGAGCGCTACGAGCGTATCGAGGTGTTGAAGGGGTCCGGACAGATCCTGTTCGGGCCACACACGGTGGGCGGGGTGGTGAACTACGTCACGCCCACATTTCGCAGCGCGCCGGGGGGCTTCGTGAGCGTGACCGCGGGAACCCGCGAGCAGCTCGCGGGGCACCTGCGCTACGGCGGCTCCTGGGGTGACAAGGGTCTGCACCTCGATCTGCAGCGCAAGCAAGGCTCGGGCTCCCGCAGGAACACCCACTCCGTGCTGCACGACGCGAGCCTCAAGACATTCATGCTGCTCGGCGAGCGACAGGGGCTGACCCTGCGCTTCAGTCACTACGACGAGGTCTCGCAGAACACCTACTCGGGGCTGACGCAAGCGGAGTGGGACGCAGACCCGCGGCAGAACCCGTTCGAGAACGACTGGATGTACGCCAGTAGACAGGGCGCGTCGGTCACGCACGATTTGGAGTTGAGCCGCGCCGTGACGCTGACCACGAACGTGTACGGCTCGCTGTTCGACCGGCGCTGGTGGCGGCAGTCCAGCAACTCGAACCAGCGGCCCAACGACGCGAGCGATCCGCTGTGCGGCGGCATGGACAACTTGAACACGACCTGTGGCAACCAGGGGCGTCTTCGTCAGTACCGCACGATGGGGATCGAGCCACGGGTCAAGGCGAGCTACGAGCTTCACCCCGTGCGGGGTGAGCTCGAGGCGGGGCTGCGGCTGCACGTGGAGCGGCAGGACCGACTGCAGCTGAACGGAGACTTGCCCTGGTCCCGCAGCGTCGGGACTTCCGAAAACGCGGGGCTGGTCGAGCACAACCTGCGGAAGAACCAGGCCCTAGCGGGCTTTCTTCAGAACCGATTCCTCGTCGGCGCGTTCAGCTACACGCCGGGCGTGCGCGTCGAGCACATCCGCTACCAGCGCAGCAACCGCCTGACGGACGTGCGAGGCGAGGCCGAGCTGACCGTGCTCATCCCTGGCATGGGCGCTACCTGGGAGCCTACCCGGCGCACCACGGTGTTCGCCGGCATCCACCGCGGCTTCGCGCCCCCGCGGACGGAAGACGTGATCAGCAACGGCACGGGCGCGACGGTCGATCTCGACCCCGAGCTGTCTTGGAACAGCGAGCTCGGCGTGCGCAGCGAGTCCCTCCGGGGGTTGTCGCTGGAGGCGACGGCCTTCCGCATGGACTTCAGGAACCAGATCGTTCCCGCGAGCGTGGCAGGGGGCAGCGGCGCGACGCTCACGAACGCCGGTCGGACGCTGCACCAGGGCGTGGAGTTGTCGGTCTCGGCGGAGGGCGACCGGCTCGCGAAGCTCGGTGCGCACAACCCGTACGCGACCATCGCGTACACCTTCCTGTTCGACGCCGAGTTCGTCGGTCGCCGGACCAGCAGCATCCCTGGTTTCGAGACGGTCAGCGTGACGGGCAATCGCGTGCCCTATGCGCCCGAGCACCTGCTGACGGTTGGCCTGGGCTACGCGCACGAGGTGGGCTTCGATGCGCGCGTCGAGGCCGTCTACGTTGGCAAGCAGTTCGCCGATGATCTGAACACCAGCGCCCCGTCACCGGACGGGCAGCGCGGACTGATCGACGGCCACGCCATCTTCAACGCCACCGCTGGTTACACCTGGCAGCAGGTCTCGACCACGGCGTTCCTGAGCGTGAAGAACCTGGCCGACACGCTGTACGTCGCCGACCGCACGCGTGGGTTGCTGCCGGGAACCCCGCGGCTCGTGCTCGCAGGGCTTCGGTACGAACTCTGAGCGAGGGCCGCAGAGTCAGGGGCGCACGACCACGCTCGACGGCGGCAGCTCCACGCGCAGCTCCGGCTGGTAGTAGAGGTAGGCGACGGAGCTCGGCGCCACGCCCCGCAGCGGCAGGTGTGGCCTGATGCGGAACGTGATGCGCGCCGGCTGGCCGCGCTCGACGCTCCAGAGATAGAGCGTGACCTTGGACGAATGGGCGTCGTAGCGACGAATGGTGCCCGCGCGACGCAGGCGCTCGAGATCGTCGTCGACCACGTCGAAGCCGGGCGGTATTCCGATCTCGAGCAACGGCATGGGGCACGACTGCTCGCGTTCGCACCCGAAATCGACCCGGCACTGCACGAGCTGCCCGACCGTCGCGCTGCGCGGCGCGTAGTCCACCTTGAAGTAGAGCCCGTCGCCAGGCTGGGGTGGCGCCGAACTCCAAGGCAGGTGGTGCGTCGAGACCAGCTGGTAGGCGATCTCCGCGCCCGCGGGATCGAGGTGCACCGCGCTGTCCCCGGCGCCGATGAACGGGGTCAGCTCGAGCGTCTGGCGGGCGCCCTGCCCGGTTTGCTTCACGCTGAGTGAGCCGACGTGCGCATCGCTCACGCGAACGGCGAGCGCGCCATCCACGAGCTTGGACGGGGTGGCGTCTCGGAGTAGCGCGCGCATCGCCGCGACCGTGGCGGCCGTGGTCGACCACAACCCGTCGCCACCGCGCTGACCCAAGAGCCAGGTGAGCGCGCCTCGCCGGAGCTCCGGCTCGCGCTGTAGGCGGGAGAGCAGGTCCGCAATCATGGCGGTGAGCTCGACGTCGAGGGAGCTGCCCCGCGCCTGCAGCACGGACTCGCCGTCGGACGACCAGGAGACTCGAGCTCCCTGCCGACTCGCGCGAGGCAGCAGCGCGTCCAGCAGTGGCCCGGCTGCGTCACGCCGCCCGGCCGCGACGAACGCGCTCGCGCGCAGCGCCAGGTCGTAGCTCGGCTCGGGGCGCGGGGCGGCCTCGAGGAAGGCGAGCGCCTTGTCGAGCCGCGGATCGCGCTCCGTGCTCTCCGCAACCGCCCAGGCCACGTAGGCCGTGGTCGCTTCCCGCTGCCCTCGCCAATCCTGCCAGGCGCCATCGCTGGCTTGCAGGCCGTAGACGAAGGCGCGGGTTCGCTCCAGCACGCGGGGGTCGACGGGGCGCACGCGGGCCAGGTCGGTGAACTGCCTCAGCGCGTAAGCGCTGAGGGTGACCTCGGCTTTGCCGCCGTCGAACCAGCCGAAGCCACCCCCGGGCGCCTCGAACGTGAGCAGCCGCTGATGCCCCTCGTCCACGAGTGAACGTGCCCGCTGAGCGAGCTCGGGGCTCTTGCCCCGAGTGCGATCGAGGTACTCGAGCACGAGCAGGTTCGGGTAGGTCGTGGAGGAGGTCTGCTCGAAGCAGCCGTAGGGTCGCTTCAGCGCGGCCTCGATGCCTTCGCCGAGCTGGCCGAGCAGCCCGCCATAGGCCGTGAGCACCACCGCGCTGCCACCCTCGATCGCAGCCGCCGGGATCGACAGTGCGTGAGTCACGGCGGAGCTCGTCACTCCGCCGTGCACGGCGCGCACCACTCTCCCGTTCGGCAGGACGCGCACGCGTCGCTCCACCGCGTCGGAGCGCGTAGCGCCCAGCGCCGAGATGCGCAGCACGCGTTCGCCGACGTCGTTCGCACGAACTCGTAGCGCCGCCGTCCGGACCTCGCTGGGGCCGAGCTCGAACACAGCCGGCGCGCCCCGAAGCACCGCGAGGCCGTCGCCTTCGTAGCTCAGGCTGACGCGCTGGCGCTGCTCGAGGTAGTTGAACACGGTGACGGGCACGGTCACTTCGTCCCCCACGGTGAGCTCGGCGGGCGGTGAGAAGTCGACGAAGAACTCCTGAAATACGCGCAGTGACAGGGCCGTGCTGCCAACCTCGCCATCGGCGGACACCGCGGAGAGCGCGACGCGATAGTCGGTGATCGAGTCCGCTGCGGGGATCTCGAGCCGCATCCGCCCATCCGCGTGGGTGACGACCTCTGGCAACCAGAGCAGCGTCTCGGGGAAGTAGCTGCGAACGCGAGGCGGGTCGCGGCTCGGTCCGCCCGCAGGGCCGGCCACCGCGTAGCGGCGACCCATCGAGCCCTGTTCGCCCTTGGCGCGCGTCCCCATGAGGCCCTCCTCGTTGCGCTCGTCCTCGAACTCGTGGGGGGGCGCGACGCCGCGCAGGTAGTCTTCGTGAGCCAGCAGACCAAGCCCGACGAGCGTGAGCGGCAGCCCGAGGAGCACCGCTCGGCTCGTGAGCAGCCACACCCGGCGCCCGCGGGTGGTGACGTCGAGCGCCGCGCGACGGACGAGCGCCAGGACCCCGAAGGTCAGCTGCCACAAGAGCACCATGCCGAGCAGCACCATACCGAAGCGGATCGGGCGCTCGAGCAAGCGCTCATACACGCGACCGTCCGTCAGGAGCACCGCGAGCAAGCTGCCGCTGACCAGTAGCCCCGCGACGGGAAGAAGTGGAAGCAGCCGACCGAGCGCGGGGTAACGCGCGCCCACGGCGGTGCGACGGCTCGAGCCTATGGCCCAGAGCTGCGCGGCCGCGACCCCGAGCGCGGTGACCAGCCAAACCGCAGCCACGGTGAGATCGGAGACGTGATCGGGCCGCCAGCGTGAGAGCGCGCGCTCCCCGACCAGCACCCGCACGGAGACCAGCGGCAGCCAGGGACCGAGCACCCAGAGGCCGCCCAAGCGCAGCATCGCGCGGCTGAAGTGCTGCTCCTCGGCGGGGTGTACGCTCGGCATCGGCGCGGCGCGGCGCACTCGCCGCACGCCGTACGCGAGCACCGCTCCCATCGCCAGCCCCGCGAGCCCGAGCGCCACCAGCACGGCGACGCCCCCGAGCCGGTGCGCACGGCGCTTCGCCTCCCAGGGGATGCGCGCCGCATCCTGGGCGTCGTAGTAACTCGGAAGCCGGGTCAACCGCTGGCTCGCCACCGCCAGCGCGATCGCGGTGAGGTCCTCGGGTGCGGCTGGATCGTCGAGGACGCCAGGCGCCGCGGGGTCGAACCGGGGATCCGCAGGTGACTGGAAGTGATCATCGTAGCCCGACCGGGCGCCGTGACGGAGCCACTGCTCGACGCGGAAGAAGCGCGCGAGCTGATCCGGTCGCTCGTCCGCCAGCAGGAAGAACGCCTCGTCCACGGCCGAGAGGCCGAGCGCGGCCCGAGTGGGCTGTCCGCTGCTGAGCACCGAGACGTCCAGCAACGCAGTGCCACCCGGCGGCGAGGGCTGCTCGACGAACGAGGCAGACACGGTCAGCTCGTGCCCCGAGACCAGCGCCACCCGCGAGCCGGTCCAGCGTTCACCCTTCGCTCCGAAGCACTCGGCGCGCAGCTCCACCAAACCGCTGACGCGTGGGACCGTGAGCGTGATCTCGCCGGCTCCGCCGGTGACGCGGCCTTGGCCGGTGGCGAGCAGCAGTGGGCCCCGCCAGAGCGACAGCGCTCCGTGACACGATCGCTCGACACGCGTCAGGAGCCGCACCGGCACGCGCTGCCCCGCCGGAAGGACAGGGCGAGCCGTGCGCAGCAGGAGCTCGTGGGGACGTTGCCAGGAGCTCACCCGCAGCTTCAACGTGGTGCTCGCTCGGCGACCACGCTCGTCCGTGAAGGTGAGGGTGTAGGGCGCGTTGGGCTCGAAGCGGAGCAACAAGGTCCCGAGGCCCTTCTCACCGACGCGCGCCGTGTGCCCACCGGGCTCGACGCGCACCTCCCCCGCCAGGGCAGCCCCCCCGCGCCCGCCGGCCACCAAGTACACCAGATTGTCGACGCCGCTGACCGGAACGCCGCCCTCGACGAAGGCCTCGAGCGTAGGGAGGTCGCCCCGCGGCGCGAGCGGCGCGGTCGCCTGCACGGGCGGCGCGTCTTCACCCTGAACCACGGCGACGAGCTTGGACAAGTGAGCAGCCGTGCGAACGGTGAAGCGGTGCTCCCCGTTGGCGTCAGTGACGCCTTCGCCCAAGAGCGCCCCCTCGGACGACGCCGCGTGGAGCTTCACCGCCGCCCCGACCAGCGGGCGCCCGAACACGAAGCTCGCGCGGACCGTGCCGGTCGCGGTCTCACCCTGCTGCGGCTCGAGCAAGAGCTCTGCCTTGGCCTTGGGGAGCAGGTAGCGCTTCACCTCGAGGTGCGTCACGGCGTAAGCGCGCGGACTGAGCACCGAGACTTGGTACGTACCGAGCCGCACCTCACCCGCGAGCGGCAGGTCGACGTGTGCGATGCCAAACTCCGACGTCTTGCGGGTCTCGCGGAAGATCTTGGTCTCGTCGGGATCGAGGAGCTCGAACACGACCTCCTGACCGGCGAGCGGTCGTTGATCGCTGCCGAGGGTCAACGCGCGCGCGTGGATCGTCTGGCCCGGTTGATACCAGGGCTTGTCGGTCGAGAGGTGCGTGCTCGATCGCGGAGCTCGCTGTAAGTCGAGACCGACCCGCGTGGCCTCGCTGCGGCCCGGAAGCCACGCGACCAGCTCGCGGAGACCGTCCGGCAGCGGTTCCGGCAGGGTGACCTCCGCGAGCCACTCGCCGTGCGGGTCCGTGCGGCCCTCGAGCAGTAGCTGCGTCTCCTCGCCCGTGTGGATGCCGATGGCGGCGGCCTCCGCTGGGAGCGGTGCGCCGTCGCGCAGATCGCGCGCTTGCACGCGAACTTTCATGGCTCGACCAGGCTCCACGCTGAGATCCGCGTCGAGCGAGACGAACGCGACGACGCCCGGCTCCCCCCGCAAGTACCCGCGCAACACGCGCCCCGACCACACGAGCACCACGGTGAGAACGACGAGGCACGCAACCCAGAAGCGACGACTGCCGAGCCAGGGGATGTCGGACTCGAGGGGCGGCTCCGCCATGAGCCGCGATCATGCACGCTTCAGCAGCGCTTGGCGAACAGGTCGCGCAGCGCGACGCGCCGGTCGTGACCAAACAGCTCGAGGTTCGCGTCGAGCAGGTGCTCCTCGAAGGGCCCCAGGGTCCAGAGCTCCTCGTCACCGAGCGTTGCGAGCGCGGGTCCCTCGAGGTTGATGGGACAGATGTCTCTATACTCGTGGATCTCGCCGCTGGCCTCGTCCTCCTCGAACCAGCGCAGCGGCAAGCCCTGCGTCCGGCACACGTACGGACGAACCTCGTAGACTCGACATGCACCCTCGGCGTCCAGCAACGCGCAGCGCCCCGCGGGCGCGGGCGCCTCGGTCCGAAGCAACTCAGCGTGCGCCGCAACGATACGGTCGGCTTCGAGCTGGAGCACCGTCAGTCCGTCGATGCAGCAGTGCGCGCAGCCGCGCCGGCAGCCCAGGCGGTCGGCGTGGCGGGCCAAGAGCGGCCGGACCTGCTCGTCGAGGGCGTGATACAGCCCCCGGACCCGCGCGCCTCCATCGCTCATGAGAGAAATCTAGCGCGACAGCGCGCCGAGGCCGACCCCGCGACCGTGATGGAGCTATACTGCCGCCATGGCTCGGCTCGCTCACACGTCACTGTTCTCGTTGGTTGGGCTCACCCTGGCGCTGGCCTGCGGCAGCTCGGATGACTCTGGGCTCACCGGCGGCAGCGGCGGAGGCGGCGGCTCGGGCGGAGCCGCTGCGGGCAGCGGGACGGGAGGGACCAGCGCCGGCGCCGGCGGTCAAGACGCGAGCGCCGGAGGAGTCGCGGGCAGCACCGGCGGCAGCGCGGGCAGCACCGGCGGCAGCGCGGGCAGCGCGGCGGCGAGCGGCAGCGGCGGCGCCGCCGGAGCGGGCGGTGCGGAAACCGGCGGTGCGGGTGGCATCGGGACCGGTGGCGCGAACACCGGCGGTTCGGCGGGCGCGCCGTCGGGGGGCAGCGGCGGGATGGCTGGCGCGACGGGCGGGACCGGCGGCGGCAACACCGGCGGAACCGGCGGCATCGTCGGCACGGGCGGCACGGGTGGCACCGTGTCCGCGGTGGGTTGCTCCGACGGACAGCGTGAGGGCTACACCAACCTCACGAGCTTCCCGAACATCGCGGCCTGCGCCGGCGGCTTCTCGGTAGCGGGCGTCAAGACGACGGCGTCGATGACGCCGCAGTGTGGACGCAACGCCGGGGACGACAGCAGCAACGCGAGCGGCACCGGCTGCAGCGTGGCGGATCTATGCGCGGAGGGTTGGCGCGTGTGCAACGGCTCCGCCGACGTCACCGCCCGCGCGGCGGGCTGCACCACGGCGACTGGATTCTGGGCGACCCGCCAGTCCACGAGCAACGGCACGAGCTGCAGCGCGACGGGCACGAACAACGTGGTGGGCTGCGGGACCACCGGCTACGGGTTCAGCGGCGGACTGAACGGCTGCAGCCCGCTCAACCGAGCGATTGGCAACGGCCTCGGGGATTGCCCAGCGGGCTGGAGCTGCGGCAGCTCGAGCTCGAGCGAAGCCAACAACGTCACTCGCTTCGGGACAGGCAGCACCGGCGGCGTGCTCTGCTGCCGAGAGAACCTCTGAGGGGCGTCCGCGACCCCGCCGCCAGGGGTGTGGCACGTTCGGGCACACGTCCGCCGCTGGACATGACGGAAATCATTGCACTTGGCTGTTGGTATTGCCCTTGCTAGCGTGAGCCCTTCGTGACGTTGCGCGGACCGGATCCTCTCGATCCCGCAGAGCGCACCGCGCTCTTGCTCGAGAAGCGTCCGCGTCACCTGCCCGTCGCCCCCATCGCGGCGCCGCCCCAGCGCCGCTTGCCGCTGCTCGAGCAGACCCGCGAGATCGACGTCCGCTGGCGGCCCATCTACGCGGTGTGGGAGATCACGCTGGCCTGTGACCTGGCCTGCCGCCACTGCGGCTCCCGCGCCGGTCACGCTCGGCCCGAGGAGCTGTCGACCGAGGAGTGTCTCGACCTCGTGCGGCAGATGGCGGACCTCGACGTCAAAGAGGTGACCATCATCGGCGGTGAGGCGTACCTGCGCGATGACTGGGTCGACATCGTGCGCGAGATCCGCAAGCGCGGCATGCAGGCCACCATGACGACCGGCGGGCGCGGCATCAGCAAGGAGCGGGCGCGCATGGCCGCGGACGCAGGCCTGCAGAGCGTCAGCGTCTCGGTGGACGGCGAAGAAGACACTCACGACCGACTGCGCGGCGTGAAGGGGTCGTATCGGTCCGCACTCGCGGCGCTCGAGAACCTCGCCGAGTGCGGCGTGCGCGTCTCGGCGAACACGCAGATCAATCGACTCAGCCAGCCGGAGATGCCGTCGGTGCTCGAGACCATCGCCGCACGCGGCGTACACAGCTGGCAGATCCAGCTCACGGTCGCGATGGGTCGCGCCGCGGACGAGCCCGACGTGCTCTTGCAGCCGTACGATCTACTCGAACTGTTCCCGATGCTCGGCGCGCTGAAGGAGCGCGCGGACGAGCTGAAGGTGCGCATCTGGCCGGGCAACAACATCGGCTACTTCGGCCCCTACGAGACCGCGCTGCGCGGCAAGATGCCGCGAGGCCACATGGCCAGCTGCGGCGCGGGCCGCTCGACGCTCGGCATCGAGGCCGATGGCTCCATCAAGGGCTGCCCGTCGCTGCCGACGAACGCCTGGACGGGGGGCAACATCCGGGACGCGAGGCTGAAGGACATCTGGGAGCGCTCGACGCCGCTGCGCTACACGCGGGACCGCACCGTGGATGATCTCTGGGGGTACTGCCGGACCTGCTACTACGCCGATGTGTGCCGCGCCGGGTGCACCTGGACGGGCTTCACGCTGTTCGGCAAGGCGGGCAACAACCCGTATTGCCATCACCGCGCCCTCGAGATGCAGCGGGAGGGCAAGCGCGAGCGCATCGTGCAGAAGCTGGCCGCGCCCGGGGAGCCCTTCGACCATGGAAACTTCGAGCTCGTGCTCGAGGACGATCCCAACGCGAAACAGGAGCAGTGAGTCATGCCGAGTCTCGTCCCGTGTGGTGAGTGCAGTCGTCACGTTCGCAGCCACGAGCCCGCCTGTCCGTTTTGTGGCGGAGCGCTGTCCACGGCGCCGGTAGTACCGCTACCCGGCCGCCGGCTCGGTCGTGCCGCGTTGGTCGCGTTCGGCGCGACCCTGGCCGCCAGCCTGGCGACCACGGCGTGTGGCTCGGACGACGACGGCGGAGGCGGCACGGGCGGCGCGTCGAGCGGCGGCGCGTCGAGCGGCGGCGCGTCGAGCGGCGGCGCGTCGAGCGGCGGCGCGTCGAGCGGCGGCAACGCGGGCGCGGCAGGGGAAGCGGGCAACGGCGGGATCGGGGCGGCGGGGCCGCTCTACGGCGGACCGCCCGTGGACGGCGGCGATGAGGACTCGGGCAGCGCGGGTGCCGCCTCGCTGTACGGCGGACCACCGCAGCCATGAGTGAGTTCACGCTCGTTCCGTGCGCCGAGTGCTCGCGCCACGTGCGCGCGAGCGAGGCCCGCTGTCCGTTCTGCGGCGGCTTACCGTCGACGACGCCGCAGATCCCGAGCGCCACGCGGCGCCTGAGTCGCGCCGCGATCTTGGCGTTCGGCGCTACCTTCGCTGCCAGCGTTGCGGCGGGTTGCGGCGGCTCGAGCAGTGACGGGGGCGGCGGCGCGGGCGGAAGCGGCGGCGCGGGCGGAAGCGGCGGCGCGGGCGGAAGCGGCGGCGGAGCGGTGGCGCGCGAGCGCGGGCGCGGGCGGAGCGCGGGCGCGAGCGGGAGCGCGGGCGCGAGCGGGAGCTGCGGGCGCGAGCGGAGCGCGGGCGCGGGCGGGAGCGCGGCAGCGCGGGCGCGTCGGGCGGGGGTGGGTTCGCCCCGCCGTATGGTCTGCCCCCGTGAGGGAGAAGGAGGCCGCATGACCTTGAAGCCTTGTTCGGAGTGCAATCGCCATGTGCGTGGCGAAGACCCGGCGTGCCCGTTCTGCGGCGGCGCCCTCACGTCGGCTGCCGCGCCCGCCCAGCCAGCCCGGCGCTTGAGCCGCGCGGCGCTCGTCGCGTTTGGCGCGACCTTGGCGGCCAGCGTAGCCACCACCGCGTGCGGCTCGGATGACGACGGCGGCGGGACCGGCGGCGCGGGCGCGTCCGGCGGCTCGTCTTCCGGCGGACAGGGAAGCGGCGGAACCGACGCGGGCTCCGGGGGCTCGGCGGGCAGTGCCGGCGAGGGTGGCTCAGGCGGCAGCATCGCGCCGCCCTACGGTATCCCGCCGGACGGCGGCTGAAGATCTGACAGAAGAACGGAGATGGATGATGAGCTTGATTCCTTGTGCACAGTGCAGTCGGCATGTTTGGAGCGCGGACGACGCGTGTCCCTTTTGTGGTGGTGCGTTGAGCACTGCACCGCAGGTCCCTGCTCCCGGGCGGCGCATGAGCCGCGCGGCCCTGGTCGCCTTCGGGGCCACCCTCGCCGCGAGCCTCGCGGCGACGGGCTGCGGCTCGGATGACGGCGGCTCGGGCAACGGCGGCGCCGGCGGGACGGGTGCGTCCTCAGGTAGCGGAGGTAGCGGCGGCAGCGGCGGCTCGGGCGGCAGCGCCACCGGAGGCAGCGGCGGATTCGCGGGCGACGACGGCGGGATCGCGCCGGCGTATGGCTTGCCCATCGACTCGGGGCTCGGCGGCAGCGCCGGTTCCGCGGGCAGCGCGGGTGCCGCGGGCAGCGCGGGTGCCGCGGGCAGCGCCGGTTCAGCCGGCGCGAGCAGCGGCGGCAGCGCCGGGGCGGCTCCGGCCTACGGTCTACCGCCGAGTTGAGTCCCCGGATGCGCCGGGCAGGGTTTGGCGCTAGGTTACCGCGTCATGACTGCCCTGCGCCTATCCGTCCCGCTCGCTCTCGCGCTCCTCGCCGGCTGTCCCGCCCCCGAGGAGGTCAGTCCCGAGCCCGCGCGTCCCGCGGCGGCGTCACCCGTCGCCCCGGCAGCCGCCACTCCGGTGGCGGTCGCTCAGCCGCAAGCAGCAGGCTGTGGTTGTGGCAGCGCGGCGAAGGCAGGGGGCTGCGGTCAGAAGGTCGGCGACTGCGGCGGCGCGTGCGCCGGCGAAGGCACCGGCAGCTGCGGGTGCGGCTCCGCCGCCAAGGCGCAGCAGGCGCTCGGCCCCATCGTCCCTGCGACCAACGCGAAGGTCGGCGATCTCACGAAGTGTCCGGTGAGCGGCGGCGTGTTCCAGGTGGACGCGAACACTCCGTGGGTCTCGCACGACGGCAAGACTTACCCCGTGTGCTGCCCCGGTTGCGCGGCGCGCTTCAAGGCCGACCCGAGCAAGTTCCTCGACGTGTGAGTCAGTCGGCGCGGGGATGCCGAAGCGCGGGCGTGAACAGCAGCGCGACGGTCAGTAGGTTCAGCACCACGGGCGCCGCGACCATGGCGGCGAGCCCACCGTCGCGCGGGTAGGCCAGGCCACCGAGTACCAGGTGCCCGACGGAGT
This sequence comes from Polyangiaceae bacterium, assembly GCA_019637295.1. Classification (GTDB taxonomy): domain Bacteria; phylum Myxococcota_A; class Polyangia; order Polyangiales; family Polyangiaceae; genus JACKEA01. The sequence continues at coordinate 160,517 of JAHBVX010000001.1, read as the reverse complement.
CCACCGCGGCCACCCCGATGAGCAGCCGTCGAGCCCGCGCGGGACGACGGAGCAGACCGAACGCGGCGATCAGGCGCAGGGTCGCGAGCAGGGCCACCCCTAGGCCGACGGCGACCAACCCGCCCGAGAGCGCGAGGTTCTTCGCCGCGAGCGCCAGCGTCCCGACCAGCACGACACCCGGAAAGGATAACGCGGCGAAGCCGAACTCGAGCAACGCGATCATCACGTTGAGCGACACGACCGCGAGGACGACCCGCCGCGCGGAGCGGCTCACCCGAACCCCCGAGTCATTTGGGGACGAGAACTTCGAGCGTGAACTGGGCCGCACCCGCCCGCGCTGCGCCGCCGACGCGAAGGCGGTGGGCGTCGAGGCCGTAGCGCAGCGTGATCCGTTCCAGCAGCGCTGCTGCGTCCTTCTTCGACTTCTGATGGGCGCTGACGGCGATAGTGGCGCGCGGGAAGGCCGCCGCGAGCAGGCCTGCCCGCGCGCTCGCCTCCTCTTCGTCGGCCTGGGCGACGCGAGAGACGAGCAGCGCGCGGGTATCCCCCTCGGCGGACTTGGAGACCGGCGTCGTTGGCCGCAGCAAGTTCGGCTCCTTGCGGACCAGCCCCTCGACGACACGGGCATCGAGCGGGAGGACATCCGGGGCGGGGCTGGTGGAGAGCTTTGCCGAGCGCCAAAGACCGAAGCCGTGAGCGAGCAGCGCGTCGAGCGCGAGCGCTCCGCGGCCCGAGAGGCGAAACAGCTCCGCGTTCTCGGTCAGAGTGGCGCTCTCTTGCTCGCCCAACCAGGCGAGCAGCGCGATCGGCTCGGGCGCTCCATCCAGCGCTGCGATGACGCGCGCCGAGCCCGGCGGATCCTTGGCCAGGGCCTGCGCGCCGCTGAGCCACCCCTTCACCAGCGCGATGAAGCTGTCCCGGTGCTTCTCGAGCAGCCCGCCGGAGGCGACGGCCACGAAGGGCACGACGCGGGCGGCATCCATGGTGGTGACCCACACGTTCTCCTGGACGGCCGCGCTCTTCTGCGGATCCCGGCTGATAGCTGCGAACCGGGCCTTGCCACCGTCGCTGAGCCGCACGCGCTCGAGTGACACGCCGCTGGTGTCGAGCACGAACAGCGCGAGGAACGTCGCCGCGTGCGTGGAGCCGACCCGCACCTCGACGTCGGCCCCGAGAACACCGGTCGGCGGCGCGCCGGACAAGACCTCGCGCCCTCGCGACCACCCGGTGACGAAGAACACTCGCAAGTCGAGCGCGCGCAGCTTGTCGTAGGACGCGATCAGCTCGGGCAGCGGGATGATCGCCACGTCCGCGCCTCCTTCGTCGCCGCCACCCCGCGCGAGCGCGCGCTCGACCGCCTCGAATCCATCGAGGGGCGAGACGATGGCGTCGAGCTTCGCGTCGCCGAACGCTTGGTCCTTCGTCTGCGTACCACCCGCGGCCACAAACGCAGGCGCGAGCAGGTCCCAACCCATGCCCACCAGGCGCAGCGGGCGGCCGAGGGCGGCGGCCTTCGGCGCCGGCGGCGGCGGGGCGGCAGCGCCAGACGCCGACGCCGGCGGCGTCGCGCTGAGCGACGCCGCAGCGGACGCAGACGCGGACGCGGACGCGGACGCGGACGCGGATGGCTCGGGCGCTGCCGCGGGCATGGTGTGCGGCGCTCGCACGCGAAAGAACACGCCCCACACCAGCGCGCCGAGCAGCGCGACCAGGACTACGGTGACAACGGTCTGACGCATGACTCACCAGTGGGTGGAACGCCCCGACTCGCCGAACTTTCGGCGGTCCGGATAGCTGGGCTTGAGCTGTTGCTTCAGCACGTTGACCGGAATCGCGAGGTTCAAGTTCTGGGCGCGACCCATGAAGCCGCCGATCTGCGCTGTGGTCACGCCGATGACCTTCCCCTTCATGTTGAAGAGCGGACCGCCGGAGTTGCCCGGGCTGACGGGAACGGACATCTGAATCCACTGCCGGCCCTCGTACAAGCGCCGCGCCGACACCAGGCCGTCCGTCAGCGTGTGATCGAGGCCGAGCGGATTGCCGATGCTGATGGCGCGCTCACCCACCTCGATGGTCTCCGAGTCGCCGAGGTCGACGGGCTTGAGGTCCTTCGGCCTGTCCCCGCGCGCAGGCTTGCTCAGCGAGATGGCGAGGAGCGCGAGATCGAGCGCGGGGTCCGCCATGAGCAACTCGATCTCTTCGTACACCGCGCCGTTGATGAACTTGATGCGCAGCGCCTCGGCTCCACGGATGACGTGATGATTGGTCACGATGGTGCCGGCCGTGTCGATCAGAAAGCCCGTCCCGCCGCCCACTTCCTGCTCCTTGTCCACCTTGATGGCGATGGACACCACCGCGGGCGCTAGCTTCTTGAACAGCTCGGCTGGCGTGAGCTCTCCGCTGGGTTTGGGCTTGGGCTCGGGCGGCGCCGCGGACGGGGGCGGGGCCGCGCTCGAGGCCTCCGAGGCCGAGGGCGGGGGCGCCGCGCTCGGGGCCCCCGCGGCGGACGCGGAGGCCGCGCCGCTGGGCAGCTCGGGCGCTGCCGCGGGCGCGGCGGCGGTCACGCCGCCGAGCCCGTAGGCGACCCTGCCGAGCGCGGGCAGGCCCGACGACACCAGCCGATCACCCTCCTTGACCAGCAACCCTGCGGTCACGCTGCCGAGCCCGACCGCGAAGGCGACGCCGAAGCCGAGCCAGGTGAGCGCGAACACGTCGCCCACGAGGCCGTTGGCCTTGGGCGCCTCGTCGTCAGGGAGCAGTCGATCGCTGAGCACCGCCGGCACCGCGATGGCCACGACCAAGGCGACACCCAGCCGGATCCAGCCGTTGTCGGTGAAGCGCCCAACCGTCGCCATCAGGCAGACGAGCGTCGTGACCAAGCCGACCGCCAGCGCGATCGCCTTCACCACCCCCTTGACGATCGCGAGTCCGGAGCCGCCCTCAGCCATGTTGCTCGCGAGAGGTTATCGACCAGCTCCTGACGGGACGCTAGCCCCAATGCTCAGAACCGAAGCGGGGCGGCGACCATGAGCGCCGCGCCGCGCGAGCCCGTCTGGCTGCTCGCACCGTGGCTCAGCTCGTAGGCAGCGATGGAGAAGCTCAGGGGCAGCAGGACGACGAGGACGCCGGTGACCGCCTCGGGAGGCTCCCACCCGAGCGCGTCGAACAGCATCGCGCCTACGCCCAGCGTGCCGACCCCTCCCAGCGTGCCCAAGAGAGTGTAGCCGAGACCACCCTCGCCGTCCGCGAGGGTACCCGCTCCCCACACGCCGAGTCCCAGGCCGACGGCTCCGCCGACGGCAGCGCCCACCATGACCGGCCCCAGACAGAACAGCCCGCTCTCCTTGCTGCAACTCGCGGCGCCGACCGCGCCGCCGAGGAGCCCGCCCCCCACGCCGCCGAGCACGCCCCCTCCGGCTTCGGCGGCGATGCGCAGTGGTCGCCCCTCGCTGGCGGGATCGGACTGGGCCAGGGCGGCGCCGGGAGCGAGGAGCAACGCACAAGCGAGGGTGAGCGCGCGCACGGTGCTCAAGCTCGCGCGTAGCGATCCGTGGCTAGCACGAGCTCGCTCACGATCCCGGGTTCGAAGGCCGAGTGTCCGGAGTCGGGGACGATTCGCAGCTCTGCATCTGGAAGCGCACGAGACAGCTCCCACGCGGACTGAGCCGGGCACACCACGTCGTAGCGCCCTTGCACGATGATCGTCGGGATGTGTCGGATCCGCTCGGCGTCGTCCAGTAGCTGGCTCTCGCTGCGCAAGAACCCTCCGTTGATGAAATAGTGGCACTCGATGCGCGCGAACGCGAGGCTGAACTCGCTCTCGCCCGAGTGGGCCACGTGCGCAGGATCGACGTACAAGTGACTGGTCGTCGCCTCCCACACGCTCCACGCCCGCGCGGCGCGCAAGCGCACCTCCGGATCCTCGTGCGTGAGTCGGCGATGGTAGGCGCTGATCAGGTCGCCGCGCTCCACCAGCGGAATGGGCTCGAGGAAGCTCTCCCAAGCCTCCGGGAACAGTCGACTGGTGCCCTCTTGGTAGAACCAGAGAAGCTCCGAGCGCCGCAGCAGGAAGATCCCGCGCAGCACCAGCTCCGTCACCCGCTCGGGATGCTGCTGAGCATAGGCGAGCGCGAGGGTGCTGCCCCAAGAGCCACCGAACACCTGCCAGCGCTCGATGCCGAGTCGCTCCCGGAGTGCTTCGATGTCGCTCACCAGGTGCCAGGTCGTGTTGCCGACGAGGGAGGCGTGCGGCGTGCTCTTGCCGCAACCGCGCTGATCGAACAGCACGATGCGGTAGCGCTCGGGGTCGAAGAAGCGCCGCTGCTTGGGGTCCGTGCCACCGCCGGGGCCACCGTGCAGGAACACGACCGGCTTGCCCTGAGGGTTGCCAGATTGTTCGTAGTACAGCTCATGACCGTCACCCACGGGCAGCGTCCCGGTGGCGAACGGCTGAAGCTCCGGATACAACGTACGCTGCGCGTCTTCGCCCATGAGCGCGACGGTGACAGAACGAAGCGCGAGTGTCGAGGGCTCAGCGCGGCGTGCGTCCGCCGCACACTGCTCCCGGTAGATGCAGACGGTTGTTCTGCTCTTTGCACTCCTCCAGCGCCCCGGTAGTACCGTCATCGTCGGCGACGAACCACAGATCCACCGGTCCGTCGGGCGGGTTCGGATACACGCAGGTCACGGTCTCGCAGGCGCCGGATGCCAGCGTACCCGTGGTCTGCGCGGAGCAGATCAAGGTGCCACCCTGCTGCGGATCCCCCGAGTAGAACGCACCCCACACGCCCGGGTCGGCGTCGAGCAGCCCGCGGTTACAGATGCGTGCCTTCAGGGTCCAGCCAGCGGAGCAGTCGTCCTGGGGCGAGATCGGCTCGCCGCCGGTCATGTCGACCATTGGGGGCTTGTCCGTGATCAGCCCCTGCACGTTCTGCCGATAGTTGTTGAAGGTCGTCCAGTTGTTGGTCTCCACCAGCGGGATACTGCCGTCGTCGTTGATGTTGGTGATGTGATAGGTGTGCTGGTTCCAGATCGGCCGCGACGGCATCCAGCGGTTGTCGGGATCCTGCAGCACGAAGATGCCCTGATTGCCGCCGGTGTGAGGCAGGTTCACGTCTGGCTCGGCCGCGCAGGCGCCGATGTTGTGCGTGGGGACGACCAGATCGGCGTGGTTGTCGTTGTCCACGTCGGCGATCACGGGGTTCTCGAGGATCGTTCCGCTGGTCAGCGCTTGGGCGAAGCGAACCTGACCGGTGGTCCCGTCGTAGACGCGCAGCCAGCACTCGTCGCGGTACACCACCTCGGCTTTGCCGTCCCCGTTGAAGTCGAACACGCTCGAGCCCGTCGAGCCCGACGAGTTGTCCTTCGTGGCCTTGAGCCAGCGGATCCCCGGGGAGTGGCAGAACGAAGGCAGCGGCGTCGCGGCGCACTCCCGATCGAACACGACGTAGCCGGTGTAGCCCGCCGAGCCGATCTCCGGCTCGCCGTCGCCATCGAAGTCCGCGACCGTGGGCGGACCGCCCCACTGTTGACCGAAGGAGTAGGGACCGAACACGACGTTGCCGGTGACTGGGTGGTAGACGCGCAGTTGCCCCGCGCTGCCGGTCTGCGACGAGACCAGGACCACCTCGGGCTCTGGGGTAGTGGCGTCCCACTGCGCGATGGCGACGTAGCCCCCGGGGAACGCGGCCACGCCGGGAGGCGTCTTGTCCGCGCCGGTCAAGCCATCCAGGATCTTGTTGCCGACGACGATGTCCGGCTTGCCATCCAGGTCGACGTCCGCGACCGCCGTCAGCACGCCCCAGTGTCCGCCGTTGACGTTCACGGTGTAGAGCACGTCCAGGGTACTTCCGTTCAGCCGCAGCGCCTGACCCGCATACACGATCTCCGGCACCCCCTGGCCGTCCAGGTTGACCAGCGCGGGTCCGCCATCAGCGAAGCTACTCGGACCGCTGGGCGCTGCAGTGGCGCTGGTGGCGAGCACGTTGCCCAGGTTGTCGAACACGACCACCCGACGATCACTGCGCACGCCGACGATCTCGGGTTTGCCATCTCCGGTGATGTCGCCGACCGCGAGCTGACTGCGCGTGCCCAAGCTCGCCGGCTTGTTGAACACCTCGATGCAGGTATCGCCACGCAAGGCGACCAGGTTGCCGCCGGTGAAGGTGGGGAAGATGATCTCGGGCTTCTTGTCGCCGTCGAGATCGATCACCACCGGTGTGGAGATGACGGCAGAGGTGGTCCAAGAACAGCGCACGATGGGGGGCTTCAGCTCCTCGGCCGCAAAACCCTCGCCAGTGCACTCGGGGTCCGACGTCTTGGTGCTCGGATCGTAGGGGATACAACGACCCCCCTCGCAGAAGCTGTCGTTCTCACACACGTCAGCCTTCGGGTCGGTGGTGTTGCACGGACCGAAATCGTCCACGCACGCGCCTCGATAGCAGAACTTGTCACTCGGACAGGCGCTCGCGGGACAGTCGCCCGCGGCGCCGTCGCCCACGACGGTACCGCCGCTACCGGCGCCGCTGCCGCCCGTCGAAGCGTCCGAGCCACCTCCCGCTCCGACGCCGCCCCCGGCGGTTCCGCCCGAGTCCGCCGACGAGCACGCGCCGCCAGCCACCAAGACCAGGCCCACGCCCAAGCCCACCAAACCAAGCATCGTCCGCGCCATCCAACAACGATACGGGTGATCGCCGCGGGGCGCCAGGGCGCGCTGTCGACGTCCAGCGGAAGGCTGTGCTAGACGCTGGCGCTCATGTCTCAGCACGGTGGAAACGGCAGCGTCGACAGCGCGGATCTGACTGAGGCCGTGCGCACGGCGCGGCGTGGTTTCCGGCGGGACGTCGCGCTCCTGGTCGAGCTGCTCGACGCTGGCCAACTGTTCGTGCCGCTGGCGAAGTCCATCGCCGGCGCGGAGGACGGCAAGGAGATCGAGGTCGATCCGGGCTTCACGCTCTCGCCCCACATGCTGGTGGACGACGAGGAGAACGTGTATGCGGTGTTGTTCACCAACCCAGACATGCTCGAACCGCTGATCGAGGCGCTGAACTGGGACACGGAGGGCCAGGCTCTCGAGTACGCCACCGTCCCTGCGCGCATCGCCCTCGAGATGGCGCAGGACGCCATCGACGAACATGACGTGACCGCGCTCGTGCTCAACGCGATGGACGACACCGAGCTGATGCTGCGACGCGACGAGCTGACGTCGATCCTCGCTGGCAAGGCGATACCCTTGGTCGGTTACGTGTCCGACATCCCGGAGCAGGAGTTCGAGGAGACCCTGGTCGCGGAGGCCGAGCCGCCTGCGGCGCTGGTCGCAGCCGTGGCGGAGTGCGTGAAGGGCCTCACGGGCGTCAGCGGCTTCGAGCTGCTGCAGACCTTCAACGCCGAGCGCGACCTCGAGCCGCACGCCACGCTGAAGCTCCGAACCTCGCGGCCGGAGGCGGAGTGGCCGTCGCTGGCCGAGACGGTGGTGGAGGCGGTGAAGGATCACGTCCCACCCCCCGGGTACATCGACGTGCTGTTCGAGAACGCAAACTGAGATGATACGACCGGACCTCGTGGCGGCAGGGGGTGGCAAGCTCTCTCGCACCGAGCGCGTTCAGATCCGCCTGATCCGCGCGAGCTTCGAGCCGGGCACCGTGGACCGCGGCATCCGCTTCCTGCAGCGCACCTTCGGCTCCACCTGGATACACCACTGCACGAAGCACCTACGTCGAGTCCACGGGCTCGAGCGAGTGCCGCCTCTCCAGCCCGCGAGGAGCTATGTGCTGGTGTCCAATCATCGCAGCTTCTTCGATCTGTACGTCGTGACCGCAGAGCTGGTGCGCCGTGGTCTGAGCCATCGCATCGTGTTCCCGGTGCGTTCGAACTTCTTCTACGATCGCGCGTCGGGGTTCGTCGTCAATGGCGTCATGAGTTTCTTCGCCATGTACCCGCCCATCTTCCGGGAGCGGAGCCGCGCGGCGCTCAACGTCGCGAGCCTGGAGGAGGTCCGCTGGCTGCTGCAGCGCGGCGGCGTGTTCGTCGGCATTCACCCGGAGGGCACGCGCAAGACGGACGACGACCCGTATACGTTCTTGCCGGCGCAGACCGGCGTTGGAAAGGTCGTGCACGGGTCGGGGGCCGTCGTCTTGCCCGTGTTCATCAACGGTCTGATCAACGACCTCGGTCGCCAGGTACGCAGCAATTTCGACGGCACGGGGCGCGTGATCAACGTCGTCTTCGGCGAACCCATCGAGCTGTCGGACTTGCAGGCTCAGCCCCACAGCCCACGCGTCTACCGGGCCATCTCGGAGCGATGCATGACCGCGATCTCGCGACTTGGCCAGGAAGAGCGGCAGCTCCGCGAGCAGCAAGACCGAACGTGACCCGAGCGGCTCAGGCGCGCGCGTGGGGCGCTTCTGGGTTCACCGGCTCGGCCGGCGTCTGAACGACCTCGAGCGCCCCAGGAGGATTGACCCGCCCGCCGTGGTCTAGGGCGGCGCCGTCCACGCGCAGCAGCCACCCTCGGGGCACGACGCCGAGCAGGATGGTGAGCGCGGCAAAGCCGAGTAGCCCGAGCTTCTCGGCACCCCGCAGAGGCGGGAGCTTGCCGGCGAAGGGCACCAGCCGGCTCGAGCCCCGCAGCTCCTCCGGGAACTTGCCGAGCCCGAGCGCCAGCCAGGCACGCGCCGCCGCCGCGGTCGCCAGACCGAGCGCCAGCAGGGTGATCAGCGTCGCGCCAGGTGCGCTCGGAAGCGAGCCGACCACCGTCTCAGCGACGCCGACGAAGAGCGCGCCACCCGGTAGACCCGCCAAGCTCGCCGCAGCCACGGCAGCCACCAGGGCCAGGAGCGGGTGCTCGCGCGCGAGTCCCGAGACCCGATCCACCCCTTCCCGTCCAACCCGCTCGGCGAGGGCAGAGCGCACGCCGAGCGCGCCGGCAAGACCCAGCGCACGACCCACGAGCAAGACCACCGCGGCCTGCAGGCCGATGGCCGTGAGCGAACCGATCGCGACGAACGCCAGGCCACCGCTGACCGACGCGAGCGGGACCAGGCCCTGGGACCAGCGCGAGGAGCGACACGCCTCGAGCGCGGCGACCAGGGCTGCCACTGCCCCGAACACCGCCAGCGCAGGCGTGGACCAAGCGAGCGCCATCGGAAAGACCAGCGCCCCCGTCCGCAGCAGCAGGTAGCCGCCCACGGCACCGAGCCCTCCAACCACCACGACCGCGAGCGCCGCGCGCGAGCTCGCGAGCGGACGCGCCCACGCGCCCAGCAGCGGCAGCCCCAAGAGGGCGCCGGTTCCGAGCACGAGCAGCGGCCACACGACGACCGCGCGGTGTACGCCGCCGAGGAGCGTCGTGTCACCCGCCAGCACCCGGCTGAGCTCCAGCATGGCCGTGGGGTAGCGGGTCGCGTCGCCTTCGACCGTGAAGCCAGCGACGCCAAGCGGAAGCAACAACAGGCCAGCCACCACGAGCGCCGCTCCCGCCGGTGCCGTCCAGCGCGTCCACTTTGGCGCCTCAGCGAAGGCGCCAGAGGTCGCGATCACCGCGCCGACCAGGGCCAGACCCACGCTCGCACTCACCACGTCGAGACTCACCACAACCAACGCCAAGCCCGCGTGCGCGAGTGACAGCGAGGTCCACTCGCGATGATCCTCCGCCAAGCGACCGCTGCCCACCGCGGCCAGGACGAGCAGCGGCAAGAGCAGCGCGAAGCTCAGCGAGAGGCCGTCGAGCCCAAAGCCGAGCTCGACTCCGCCAACCAGACGGCGGTAGAGCACGAAGAAGCCCTCGCTGCCGTCGAACCGGGTCAGCGCCGGATCGAAGCGCAGGAGCGCGTAGAGCGCGAGCAGCAACGACACGCCAGCGCTCGCGCCAACGACCGTCCTGACGGCGCGCTTCGCACCATCGCGGCGACGAGCCGCGCCCAAGACGCCGAGCGCCCCGAGGAGCGGCACGAGCACCAGACCGACGGGGATCCACGGCAACGCCGGATCGCCGGTACCCAGCGACCGGTAGCGGACGCCGAGCGCGACGGGCGCCTCGCTGTCGGCGGTGTGCACGAGCACCATCGCATAGCCGCGTTCGAAGGCGATCCCGCGGGGCTTGGTCCAGCGGACGACCCCGACCCTCTTCGTTCCCGGCTCGAGGGTGGCGGCCGAGGTGCCCTCTTCGAGCTGCACCGTCATGTCGCGCGGAGCGAACCCATCTTGCTCCGCGCCGCGACGCAGCGACAGACCCGTGATCTGGACGCGGTCGCTCGTCGAGTTCTCGATTGTGAACCGCCCGACCAGGTCACCGCTGGTCTCGGTCAGCTCGAGCATCCGCGCGCCATTGTCGGCGCGTAGCGCGAGGGGCGCTGCGCTGGCGGGCAGCGACACGAGCAGCGACACGACGGCGAGCAGCGCCCCCAGCAGCGCGCGGGTCATCGACGCTTCCCCTTTCGCTTCGAGCGGGCGGGCTCGACCGACGGCTCAGCGGGTTCTTTGGCCGTGAGCGGCGCGGCCACGACGCTGACCTCCGCGAACAAGAACTTCGACACGATGGGCGTTAGCTCCGGCGTCTCGCCGGAGAGTCGGCCGCCAAAGACTCGGCTCGACTCGGCAGTCGCCCAGTCATCGCGCGCATAGCGGCGGCGCGCGAACACGAAGCCGATGACCGCGGCGGCAAAGCCGAGGACGACGAAGCCGAGAGCGACGTCTCCCAAGAGCGGTTGCGAGGGTGGCGCGATCTCCGCGGCGGGAACCCACCACGCACGCAGCATCGTCTCCAGCGGCGCGAGCAGCGGACCCGAGGCTGCGAGCAGCGCGAGGACTGCGCCGAGGACCGGCGGCGCGAGCGGTAGCGAGCCGGCAGCGCCCTCGAGCGTCTCCACGCGTTTGCCGCGAGCAGCGACGAACGCGATCCGCCAACACGCGAACGACGTGAACGACGCGCCGACGCACAGCAGCAGGCCCAGCAGCCACGGCGGCACGCTGCCAGCGTCCAGGCTCGACAGCGCGCGCACGCCGCCGTCCAGGGTCACCCCAGCGCCGATCAGCGGGAGGGGCGCGCCAGCAGCCACCTGCGCCGAGAGCCAGAGTCCCGGCGAACCCGACGCCGAGCCCGCGGCCTTCTCCAGCGACGGCCAACCGCTGGCCGCGCCGAGCCCGACCAACCCGAGACACACCACCGCGACGTGGACGACGCCGTGAACGGGCGCGCCTGCGAACACGCACGCCGCACCCGTCGCCGCGCTCGCCGATGCGAGCAGGCCGAGGGCCCGCGCCGTGTTGCGAGCGTACGCGGCACGCAGCGCTAGCCACGCGGCGACCAACACCGAGACCAGGATCGCGAGCACGGTGCCGAGCCCGCTCAGCGCGACCACGAAGCCGAGCCCCGCGACGATCTTGGCCGCCACCAACACGCCACCCAGCGCGAGTGCAAGATCGTCGTCGACCGGATCGTCCGGCGCGGACTCCCGACGCGCGAGCAGCGCGGTCATGCTCGAGAGCAACCCGATGAGCAGCAGAACGGCGATGCCCGTCGGCGCGGGGACGCCGAGCACGCGCGCAGCGGACAGCGCCGACTTCGCCGGGAATGCACCGGAGGCGTCCCGCAGCCGAGCTTGATCCGCGAGCCGCGTCAGCGAGGTGGTGGGACCCAGGAGCACCAGATCCGTCGTCACCCCCGGACGGATGCGCACCTTCTCCACGGCCAGATCGTAGGTGCCCGGACCGGTCACGATGACTACCTCGTGCAGCGCCGCGGGCGCTGGCAGCTCGGTGAACGGCGAGGTCGCCACGCGCCGGCAGGGGCGCGACACCACGCCCACGCCGCCGTCGCGTCCATCTGCGTCGACCGCGCACAAGACCGCGCTGCCCACCCGCAGGGTCGCGCCTGGCAACGCCGTGAAGGTGAGCCGTCCGTTTGGATCGCTCGGTACGCTCCCGGCCGTCACCGGGGTGGCCGACTCGAGCGCATGCTCGACGCCGACCACGCGCGGCAAGAAGCCCGGGACGTAGCCGCCGCCCGCCACCCAGTTGCCACCAACGGCCCACGCGCCGAGAGCCATCGCCGCGATCAGGCAGAGCTCGCCCAGCCGGCCGAGGCCGAACGACAGGGCCGAGCGCGCACCCGGCTCCGGCGCAAGGCACACCAGGAGCAGGCAATGCGCGAGCGCGGCTCCCATCACCGCGATGACCACGTCGTCCGCCAGCACGCCGAGCATGACCGAGCCGAGCGCGGCCGAGCCGCCGCCCAGCCGGCGCAGGCTCGCCCTCTGGGCTCGGACGATGAACAGCGCTCCCGCGACGGCCGCCGCCAGCGCGAGCGGCAGCGAGAACGCCGTGAGCACCAGCGCGGTGTTCACGTCGAGCGTGCCTATGCTGAGCACCGTCCAACCGGGCGCGAGGGCGCGACGAACCTCGGGAGCCGCGGTGCCAAGGCGTACTGCAGCCAGAACGAGGACGCCCACCACGAGCGCCGCGCAGACCCAAGACGCCTGTCGGGCCAATCTGCTCAGGCGCTCACGCTCCTGCGCGTCGGACGCGAGGGCCGCGCGCAGCGCGAGCAACGCCGCCAACCACGGCAACGCCACGCACGACCAGAGCGTCCAGTCCAGCTGCGCGCCGTCGAGGGATCCTGAATAGTCGAACATCACTCTGGTCTGGCCCGGCGCACCGTAGCGTGGCGTGACGGCGCGCCACAAGGACTCGCGGCCGGGCGGCCCGCCGAATTCAGAGCCAGGGGCTGACGTGGGCTGGCGACGGCCCGCGCGCTTGGCGGCTCACCCGCACGAGGAACCAGGCTCCGAGTCCGAGCGTCGCAGCGAACAGGACCATCCCGAACAGCGGCTCGGGCGAGTCGGCGAACAAGAGACGCGCACCCACGCCGTGCACCGCGCCCAAGACCACCAGCCCGACCGTGAGCGGCAACACCGAGCGACCCCACACGCCCGGGATCTGCCGGGTGGAAACGCGCGGCAGGCCAGCGCGCAGCCCGAGGATCACCGCGACCACCAGCCAGGCCTTGAGCTGCAACAGCACCGCACCGGCGATGGTCCATCCCGTGGTTGCCGCCCAGGGCAACCGCCAGCCACCCAAGAGCAGAATGGCGACCAACTGTCCCACGATGATCAGGTGGACCGCGTCGACGACGGCCGCCGTCCGCATGCCTCGACCCGCCTCGGTCGGTGCGTGCTCCCCCGCTGCAGCGTCGAAGGTCGCGAGCCTGGGCTCGACCCGCGGCACCGACACGACCAGCACCAGCAGAAGCGCCAGGAACAGTACGGGACTCGAGAACGCGGCGAATCCCCAGGGCAGCGCGTCCTGCGCGCGAACGTGATCCGAGAAGCGCACGCTCCCGCTGGCCTGCACCGCGGCGGCTACCCCGCCGAGGAGCGGCAGACGCGCCCAGAGCGCGCACAGCGCTCCGAGCAGACCGCGTCCGAGCGCCCAGCGGCCACACTCGCTCCAGCCGCTGACGACCAGACCACCGACCAGGGAGACCGTGACGTACACGAGGAGCGCGAGGGCGAGATCCAGCTCGGCGGCGACGAGCGGACGTCCGAAGGCCAGCCCCGCGCCGGCTGCGCTGACGGCCAGGAACACGAGGGCGGGCAGCAGCCGCACGGCGATGGGCTCGCTGCCGGGGCGGCTCACCGAGGCAGGTCGCCAGGTCGGCTCGGCGCGCCTCGCGCGTGAGGCGCGACGCTGGCGTAGTCGCTCCGCGAGCCCGCGTTCCACGAAGCCCACCAGGCGAGCTCCAGGGAAGAACAGCGCCCCGAGCAACAACACGAAGGCGCCCACGATGGCGAACGCGCCGAGCAAATCCCGGGGCGCAGAGGGGCGCACACCCTGCACGTCGATGAAGTGTTCGCGCGGTTCGCGCACGTTCGGTCGCCGAACCCACACGCTGGCTACCGGGCTCTTCCCGCTGACGCGCAGATCCGCGATCGACGCGACGCGAACGCCATCGACGTCGTACAACGCATCGCCGACTTGCAGTGCGGCACGCTCGGCCCGGCTGCGTGGCTCGATCGCTGACACCGTGAGGGTGTCCGGCTCGAACGAGAGCCCGAGGACCTCTGCGGTCTTGCGTCCCTCTGCCTCTCGTGAGGCAACCGCGGTCGGAGACACGCTCGGCCCGGCGAAGTCGAGCACGACGTCGCGTAGCACCCCTGCGACCGGCGGTGCGCCCGGCGAACGCGGCGCGAAGGCGGCGACCACATCACCGCGGAACGTGGTGTGGTCCGCGTCCTCGCCGCGGCCACACAGCTCCTCCTCGGTGGCGTCGCCGAGCGTGAAGCCGAGCCGTGACGACGACGTCGCGGTGGCCTTGACGACGACCTCCACACGTCGCAGCGGGTCGCGTCCGGGTCGGTACAGGTCGCCCCGAAACGTGAGGGTCGCGCTCCTGCCCTCCGGGAATCCGACCCCGGCGAGCTCCACGCGATCGCCCACCTCGACGCGGTTGGGCGTCAGCTCCACCAACGTGATGAGCCCGGGTCCCGTCTCGTCCGGACGGCAGCCGACCAGAGCGAGCAGGGTGAAGAGGAGCACCGAGAGACGCCGCATGGGCACTGCCCAGCTTAGCGAGGGTGCTCACTTTGGGCGAAAAACCGGGAGGAAATAGCGGAGCCCAGTGTCCGGGTCGGCGCCCGTGACCAGCTCCGCGCCCAGCACTTCTGCGAGCAGATCAGCCCGCATCACGTCGCCCACGGGACCTTCCGCGTGGAGGCTGCCCTGCTTGAGGAGCACCACCGTGTCCGCCCAGCGGGCGACTTGGGACAAGTCGTGAACGACGGCCACGACGGCGACGTCGCGCTGGCGGGTTTGACGGCGAATCAGCTCGAACAGCGCCAGCGAGTGGCCGATGTCCAGGTACGCAGCCGGCTCGTCCAACAGCAAGATCCGGGGCTCCTGCGCCAGCGCACGGGCGATCGTCACACGCCGGCGCTCGCCGCCGCTGAGCTCCGCAACCGAGCGGGTGCTCAGCTCTGCGAGATCGCACTCTTCGAGCGCTCGGGCGACCGCCGCCCGATCGGCCGCCGAGGGCAGCAGTAGCCCGCCCTGATGCGGCGCGCGACCCATCATCACGACGTCCCCCACGCTGAAGCCGAAGGCAACGTCCGTCTCCTGCGGCACCACCGCCAGGCAGCGAGCGATCTGCTGCCGACCGAGCCCGCTCAGCGGCTCGCCGAACACTCGGACGACCCCGTTCGTGGGCAACAGGGTGCCCGCGAGCACCTTCAACAAGGTGGACTTGCCGGCACCGTTGGCGCCCACGACGGCCAGCAGCTCGCCCGCCCGCGCCCGCAGCCCGACCTCACGCAGGACCGGCTCGCCGTAGCCAGCGGTGACTCGCTCCGCCTCGATGGCCACGGGCTTGGCTTCCATGCCTCGGTCGAATCAGCGTAGCACCCGGCTCGACGGGCTGACCTTGCTTTCTTGGCCCATGCCGGCCCGGGCGCTTACGGTCGAGCCGAGTCGCCGGAGGGATGATTTGATGCAGCCGCTAGCGGATCTTCTCGCACACATTCAGGACGCCCAAGAGCAGATGCTCGGCACGATGCCATTCCGCGACTTCGGGTCGCCAGCGCGGCTCGGCGCATCAGAGACGGCCCTCGCCACGGCCGAGCAGCGCATCGGCCGCGCGCTGCCACCGAGCTATCGCGCGTTTCTGCGGCTGCACGACGGTTGGTCTCGCTTCTACGATGGCGCCGCGCTGCTCGGTACGGCGACGCTGGGCCTGCGCCAGTACGACGATTTGGCCCGAGCGACGTTCGACGCCGCCGAGACCCCCGTGCCCGACGTCGGTCCGCCGTCTCGCTTCAAGCCGCGGGTGCTCATCCCGTTCGGAATCGACGTGCAGGCGATGACGCTGTTCGTGTTCAATCCCGCGGTGTGCGACGCTTCCGGCGAATACGAGGTCATCGCGTGGATCAACGAGCTGGGCATCCGCCGCAGCTCGTTCCCGTCGTTCCTGGAGATGATCGGGGAGCTGTGCGACGCGGAACTGGCGAGTGACGCCCAGAGCGGCCTGACCCTCTGATTGGGGGGTGAGGCGAGCCGCTTTCAGCGCTTGACGCTCCGCATCATTCCTGGTGTCATGGCGCTGGGCCGGCGCTGCGCGCGCCCCCAAGAGCACCATGTCCACGACCGAAGAGCGGGACGAAAGCGGCCTCGCGGAGCGGCGCGTCATCAAGCGCTACTCCAACCGAAAGCTGTATGACACCAAGGACAGCCGCTACGTCACGCTGCTGCAGATCGCCGAGATGGTCCGCTCCGGGGAAGAAGTGCAGATCATCGACAATGCGACCAAGGAAGACAAGACCGACGTCACCCTGGCGCTGATCATCTCCGAGGAGCTCAAGGCCCGCCCTCGCGGCATTCCGCTCATCACCCTCAAGGCCCTCATCCGCCACCGCGGGGAGAAGCTGCTGTCCTCCCTGAGGGAGACCCCCCTGGGCCGCTTGATGCCGCGGGACGCCGCCGAGGGGCACGGCGCGGAGGACGACGAGCCGGAGACCATCCCCATCCCACCCCTGGAGGAAGCATTGTCCGAGCCGCCCGGAAAGGAAAACGTCCCCTCACAGAAGGGCCTGCGCGCCACGATCGAACAGTGGCAGAACGCCATAGACGAGCGCATCCGCGCGGTATTGCCGAACTTTTCTGCTTTCCGGGAGCTGCAGCAGGAGGTCCGGCGGCTGTCGGACCGGCTCGATGAACTGGAGAAGCGCAGACCACCCGCGGGACAAGACCCGGAATAAACGTCAAACTTCGAGAGTTTCGCAGGTATTCGCGAGAATCTCCTTGATGACTAGACGCCCATCGCCGCCGGACGACTTCGAGCAGCTCGCCCTCGAGCATCTCTCGTCGTTGCTCGCCGTGGCCACCCGCCTGACTCGGAACGGTGCCGAGGCCGAAGACCTCGTCCAAGACACGCTGGTCAAAGCGTTCCGAGCACGAGAGCAGTTCACTCCCGGCACCAACATGCGGGCGTGGATGCTGCGCATCTTGACCAACACGTTCATCAACCGCTATCGCCGCGGTGGCCTGGAGCGCGCCGTGCTCGACGGACCGGACGCTGATCCGCTGGCAGACGGGTGGGTCAGCTCATCGTCCATGGCGGCGCTCCGCGATCCCGAGACGACCGCACTTCGACCGGTGCTCGAGCGCGAAATCGGAGAGGCGTTGCGCGAACTCCCGGAAGAGTTTCGCCTGGCAGTGGTTCTCGCAGATGTGGAAGAGCTGTCGTACAAGGAAATCGCAGACGTCATGGGTTGTCCCGTCGGTACCGTGATGAGTCGCCTCCATCGTGGGCGCCGCATGCTGAAGTCTCGTCTCTACGAGCACGCCCTCGAGATGGGCATCGTCGGACCGGAGAAGGTGGTCGGGCACGAGCCCGCTTCGACCAACACCGTCGATCTCGCGCAGTATCGCGCGCGAAGGGTGAAGGTCGGATGAGCCCCTGTCGACGCATGCTGCCCTTGCTCGACGCCTTCGGCGATGGCGAGTTGTCTGCCGACCAGTCGTTGCAGGTCGAACAGCACTTGGTCGACTGCGGCCACTGCACCGAGCGCATCCGCCTGAACGAGGCCGTGCGTGTGAGCATGAAGCGCGCGGCACCAGTGCCCTCGGCCGCCTTCAAGGCGCGGCTGTGCGCAGCGCTCGCCGCCGAGCGACAGCGCGAAGAGCATCCCAGCGAGCGTATCGGCCGCCCCCTCTCTTGGCGCACCATCGCGCCCATCGCCGTGGCCGCGTCGGTGGCCCTCGCGTTCGCCGCCGCTCGGCCCAAGCCGGACACCATGGGCGCCGTCGCTGGTGCGGCGCGAGCCAGCCTGATGGGCCACTCGCCCAGCTCCTCCTCCATGCAGAGCAACGCCGCCAGCGTCACCGCCACCGTGGAGCAGCTCATCGACGAGCTCGTCACCCATCACCAGCAGGGTTCGCACCCGAACGTGACCGAGGCGGCGCTGCTCGAGCAGCTCGAACCCGAGGTCGGCGTGCCGGTTCGCCTCCCGAGCCTGTACGGCGCGCGCTGGGAAGGTGCCAGCGTGTTGCCGGTCAAGGCCATGCGCAACCAGCGAGCCGCCTCGCTGCGCTACAGCGTCGGCGGCCACCGGGTCACCCTTTACGTCTACAATTCCGCAAACGTACCCCTCCGCGCCACGCTCGAGCCGCGGGTCGTCTACAACACGCCAGTCTATGTCGGAGAGCGCCGCGGCTACTCCATCGCCGCGGTGGAGCGGCGAGGCGTGGGCTACGCGGTGGCCACGGATCTGAACGACAGCGAGAGCGCCGAGCTCGTCGTCGCGTCCTTGCACTGAGCAACGAGCGCGCCCTTGGCGCCGGGGCGATTCGCCTCTATTGCAGGTCGTCTCCATGTCGGTGCCGACTACCCGCACGCTAACGCTGCCCGAGGAGTTGCACGCGCGGCTGCTCGCCCTCGCCCAGCAACGCGGGACCTCGCTCGAGGCGTTGGTGCTGCTCGCGCTCGCGAACTACGTCGCGGACGCGGAGGATGGCGAAGTGCCGAGGGCGTGTCTGTCCATCCCGATGACCGAGGCCCCGGCGCAGCGGCTGACGCTGCGGTACCGGAACGTGGAGCACGTGTTGACGGCGTCCCGCTTCCGCATCGGCAGCGATCCGAACAGCGACCTGGTGTTGGACGGTGACGACGTCGCGCCCACCCACGCTCTGGTTGAGCAGTTTGCGGGGCGGGCGTTCATCACGGATCCGGGCTCGCAAGCTGGCGTCTGGTGGCGGGGACAGCGCATCGAGCGCAAGGCAGTGATGGACGGCGACGTGATCCGGATCGGAGCGCACGAGCTCTCGTTCCGGCGCCGCTGAGCCGGCGGCTGCAGCGGCGCTCGAAAGCCAAGTAATGTCGGCCGGGCTCCTTACTTCACGATCGCGCCACCGAGCTTGCGCGGGTCCGAAGCAGCCAAGACACGACCCTGGTGCACCGCGATCATCTGCACGGCGCTGGACTTGAAGGGCATGGTCGCGACGATCTCACCGCGCCACGCGAGGTCCTTCTTCAGCGCCTCCGACGCGCCGTCCTCCAACAAGATGGTGGCGCGTGACGACGGGACGTAGAAGCGCCGCGCCTTGACGGCCTCGGCTGGCGAGAGCCCGAACACCAGATTGTCGAGCAGGAGCTGCGTCACGTTGGTCGCGATGGTCGGGCCGCCCGAGCCGCCGAGCCCGAGCACGGCCTTGCCGTCCCGCAGCACGATGGTCGGGGTCATGCTGGACAACGGGCGCGCGCCAGGGCGCGGGCGGTTCGGGCTCTGCGCGAGAGCGAAAGGTGCCACGTCCTTCTGCGCCGTGAAGTCGTCCAGCTCGTCATTGAGCACGATGCCGCTCTTGGTGACCAGCTTCGCGCCGAAGGAGCGGTTCACCGTCGTGGTGAGGCTGACCATGTTGCCGGCCTCGTCCATGGTCACTAGGTGGTGGGTACCCTGTCCTTCCAGTCCGAAACGCGGGAGCGCGTGGGTGCGATCGATGGCGATCGTCTTCCTGCGCTGAGCCATGCGACCCTCGGCGACGAGCGCATCCATGTCGACCTTCTGGTGATCGCCGTCACCGAGGTGCCGCATGCGATCCGCCAGCGACCCGCGCATCGCCTCCGCGATCAGGTGCTGGTAAGCGCCGCTCTCGCGACCGAGCTTGGCGAGCTCCTGCTTCGAGAACAACCGCAACGTCTGGGCTACCATCATGCCGCCGGCGGAAGGCAGCGGCATGGTGAGCACCCGGTAGCCCTCCCAGGACACCTCGATGGGCTTGCGTTCGATGGGTCGGTAGCTCCGCAGCTCCTCCAGCGTGAGCGCGCCGCCGGCCGCGCGCGCCGTATCCACGATGTCCTGCGCGATGGGTCCCTCGTACAGCGCCTTCGGTCCCTCCGCCGCGATGCGCTCGAGGGTCGCGCCGAGCAGGGGTCGCTGCACCCTCGCGCCCGCCACGGCCGGCTTGCCGCCCGGAAAGAAGACGGAGGCGAGGGTCGCGTCGACCTTCAGCCGTTTCTCTTGGGAGGCCAGGGAGCTGGCGAGGAACTTGCCCAGGGGGAAGCCGAGCTTCGCGGCGCTCCGGGCCGGCTCCACGACGTCCTTCCAGGGCCGCTTGCCGTGGGCCCGATGCAGCTCGAACAGCCCGGCGACCTCGCCGGGGACACCGACGTACTTGCCCCGCTCGGCGTCGCCGAGGGGGCGTCGCTCGAACGCCGCCGCGTCCACACCCTGGGGTGCAGTCTCGCGGAAGTCGAGCAGGTAGCCGCGCTGGGCCTCTGCCAGCCAGACCAGGGCGAAACCGCCGCCGCCGATCCCGCTCGACTGCGGGCTGACCACCCCCGCCATGAACGCCGCTGCCACGGCGCCGTCGACGGCGTTCCCACCCGCCTGCATGACCGCGATGGCGGCGCGCGAAGCCAGCTCGTTCTCCGTCGCCGCCGCGCGCCGTCCCGCCTGCTGGGCCGTGACCCCCGGCGCGACGAGCAGGAGCGTCAGCGCGATGAGCAAGAAGGCGAAGAGCGGGGTGTATTTCTGTCGTCGCATGCGCGGGTTCCGGACAAGCAGTGTTACGCTTCGCTTCCCGTTTGAAAAGAGGACCCCGCCCGTGCGTGTGCTGTTCGTGATGGATCCGGCAGAATCCATGCTGCCCGACAAGGACACAAGCTTCGCGTTGATGCGCGGCGCGCTCGCGCGCGGCCACCAGACGCTTCACTCCCGGCCCATCGACGTGTTCAATCGCGGCCGCGAGGTGTTCGCCCAAGCGCGGGAGATCCGGGTGAGCGACGCCGCCCCACACGTCACGCTCGGCGCCACCGCCGACCATGCCCTGGCCGAGCTCGACGCGGTGTTCATTCGTAAGGATCCACCCTTCGACTCGGCCTACGCGCATCTCACGCAGCAGCTCGATCTGGTCAAGGACCAGACCCTGGTCATCAACGACCCGCGTGGCCTCCGGGACGCGAACGAGAAGCTCTTGACCTTTCACTTCGCCGAGTTCATGCCGGACTCACTCGTCACCAGCTCACCCGCGCGGATCCTCGACTTCGTGGCACAGGTCGGCGGACGCGCGGTACTCAAGCCCCTCGACGGAGCCGGCGGCAGCGGCGTGGTCGCGCTGACGACGGGAGACGCGAACACGCGCGCGCTCGTCGATCTGCTCACCCGAGAGGGCAAAGAGCTCGCGCTCGTCCAGCGCTTTCTGCCGGACGTGCGCACCGGTGACAAGCGCGTGATCATGCTCGACGGCGAGCCCCTCGGCGCCATCTTGCGTGTCCCGCGCGACGATGACTTCCGCGCGAACATCCATGTGGGCGGCTCGGTACGGCCCACCGAGCTCACACCCAAGGAGACCGCGCTGGTGCACGCCGTTGGACCGCGCCTGCGCGAGCATGGCCTGTACTTCGTTGGACTCGACTTGATCGCCGAACACCTGATCGAGGTGAACGTGACGAGCCCGACGGGCATTCAGGAGCTCGGGCGGTTTCAGGGTCGCCCGACGGAACAGGACGTCATCGCGTGGGCAGAGCAGCGCGTCGCAGCGCGGGGCTGACGCCCGAGCACCGAGAATTTGGCCCCCGAGCCTCGGGTTTGGCATGGGTCAGGGGATGTCCCGAAGCTGCGAGGTGTGTTTCAGCCTGGGCAGGCCCCGACGCCAGCGAGTGCGCCGGATCCTGGTCGCGGAGCGGATCGTGGCGCTGTGTGAGGAGCACGCCGCGCTCGCGCGGGCACAGCCGCCCTCCGACGTCGTCGCCTTGCGCCAGTTGTTCCCTGAGGAGACGGGCCAGCGCTCCCTCGTGCCGCAGCGAGCGCCCCTCGACCGTCGCGTCTTCCCCGCTCGCCCGGAGGGGCGCCGGCGCGGGCTCGGGCGGCGCGCCGAAGACGCCTGACCCGGCCACCTCGTGCGACGGGGCACTCGCGTGACCGGCCGTGCCCGCGGCGAGCTGGTGCTGCTCGCGATGCTGGTCGCTGGGCTCGTGGTCTGGCTCCTGCGCCCGGCGCCAGTCCGAACCCCTGCGCCAACGCCCCTCTCGTCGGTGCTCGAAGCCCTGCCGGAGACGGCCGCGGTCGTGCTCACCTTGAACGCCGACGCGCTGAGACAGACCGAGCTTGGGCGTCGGCTACTCTCGCGCGGAACCGCGTCGCACGGAGCCGGGAGTCTCACGCAAGACTGCGCCCGGGACGCCGTCGATCAAGTGCGCGAGGTTGGCCTGTTCATCCCCAAGCTGAAGGGTGACGAGGCCATGTCCTTTGGACTCGTGGCTCGCGGCGACTTCCGAGCGAGCGTCGTCATGGCGTGCCTCACGCTGGCCATGGAGCGCACCGGCAAGGCCCCCATAGCCGCGCCGCTGGGTGGCTTTCAGAGCGTGCGCGCGCGAGAGCGCACCCCAGACGTGGGTGAGTACGCCATCCGCGACGATGGGCTGCTCTTGCTCGCGGACTCCCACCTGCTCCGAGACTTGGTGGACACCGCCGAGGGGCGCCTCGGGAGCGTGCGGCGCGACGCCCTGCACTCCGGTCTGCGGCGCGCGGTCGGCGCGGGCGCCATCGTCGTCAGCGCGGCGATCCCGCAGGGATTCTTGGCCTCCGCCACGGACCTCCCGTTCACCGAGGCGAGCCCGCTCGATCGAGTGCGCGCCGCGGCGCTGCGCGTGAACTTCGTACCCAGGGTCGCCGCCACCGTCGTGCTCGGCTGCGAGACGGAGCCGGACGCCCGCGCCGTCGCCGACGTGCTCGCCGAGCTGAGGAAGGAGCTCTCGCCCGAGCTCACCCGCTCCCTCGGCGATGACGTGCTCCGAGACGCGGCCATCACGGCTCGGGGCCGGCTGGTGTTCGTCGAGCTCGGGCTCGACGAAGCCCGCGCGGCACGCGTGGCAGCAGCGCTGCTCAGCGAGTGAATGTTCGCCGTCAGCCCGGCTCGCGAATGTTCTCCACCATCTCTTGGACGTCAGCGGGCGGCGCCGGCGTGAACGCGGCGACCAGCGAAGCGACGGCGAAGTTGAGCAACATGCCCACGGTGCCGATGCCCTCTGGCGAAACACCGAACCACCAGTGCGCAGGCGTGTTCAGCGCCGGGTTGATGAACTTGAAGTACACGATGTACGCGGCCGTGAAGCAGAGCCCCACGATCATCCCGCTGATGGCGCCCTGCTTGTTCATGCGCTTGGTGAAGATGCCCAGGATGATGGCTGGGAAGAAGGAGGCCGCGGCCAGCCCGAAGGCGAAGGCGACCACCTCGGCGACGAACCCCGGCGGCCGGATGCCGAAGTAGCCCGCCACCAGCACGGCGACCGCCGCGGACAGGCGCGCCACGTTGAGCTCCCCGCGCTCGGTCATGTCCGCCCGCAGACCGCGGCGCACCAAATCGTGCGCGATGGACGTGCTGATCACGAGCAGCAGACCCGCGGCGGTGCTGAGCGCGGCAGCGAGCCCGCCCGCCGCCACCAGGCCGATGACCCAGCCCGGGAGCTCGGCGATCTCCGGGTTGGCGAGCACCATGATGTCGCGGTCGATGGTCAGCTCGTTCGCGACGCTGGCGTTCGGGCCCACGTACTGAATCAGGCCGTCCCCGTTCTTGTCCTCGAAGCGGATCAAGCCGGTGGCCTCCCAGTTCTTGAACCAACCCGGCACCTTCGCGTACTCGGCGCCGCTGATGGTCGAGAGCAGATTGGTTCTTGCAAACGCCGCGACAGCGGGAGCCGTCGTGTAGAGCAGCGCGATGAAGAGCAGCGCCCAGCCGGCCGAGCTGCGCGCGGCGCTCACCTTTGGCACCGTGTAGAAGCGCACGATCACGTGCGGCAGGCCCGCTGTTCCGACCATGAGCGCCGCGGTGATGAACAGCACGTCGATGGTGCTCTTGCCGCCGGACGTATAGGCGGCGAAGCCTAGCTGCTCGGACAGCCCATCGAGGCGATCGAGCAGGTGTCCCGAGCCATCGAGGAGCGAGCCTCCAAACCCGAGCTGAGGCACGGGGTTACCCGTCATCATCAGCGAGATGAAGATGGCTGGCACCAGGTACGCGAAGATCAACACGCAGTACTGCGCCACCTGCGTGTAAGTGATGCCCTTCATACCGCCGAGCACCGCGTAGAAGAAGACGATGGCCATGCCCACCCCCACGCCCGCTTCCACGCCCACCCCCAGGAATCGCGAGAAGACGATGCCCACCCCGCGCATCTGTCCCGCGACGTAGGTGAACGATACGAACACGGCGCACACCACCGCCACCAAGCGCGCGAGCTGAGAGTAGTAGCGGTCGCCGATGAAGTCCGGCACGGTGTACTTGCCGAACTTTCGGAGGTAGGGCGCCAGCAGGAGCGCGAGCAGGACGTAGCCCCCGGTCCAGCCCATCAGGTACACCGAGCCATCACGACCCATGAACGAGATCGCGCCGGCCATGGAGATGAACGACGCGGCGCTCATCCAGTCCGCAGCGGTGGCCATGCCGTTGACCACGGGCGGCACGCGCCCGCCCGCGACGTAGAACTCGCCCGTCGATGACGCGCGGGACCCAATGGCGATGGCGATGTAGAGGGAGAACGAGAGCCCTACGATCAGGAAGGTCCAGCCTTGCGCGCTCAAGCAGGGTCCTCCTCGTCTCGTGAGTAGCGCCGGTCCAGGCGATTCATGAGCACCACGTACACGAGGATGAGCACGACGAAGGCGTAGATGGCCCCTTGCTGCGCGAACCAGAAGCCGAGCTTGAACCCAAAGACCCGCAGCTGGTCGAGCTCCTCCACCAGCAGGATGCCGGCGCCGAAGGAGACCGCGAACCACACCAGCAAGAGCCCGGCCAGGTACCGGAGGTTCTGACTCCAGTAGGCGCGCCTCGCCTGGTCCCGCTTCATCCGCGGCACGATACACTGCGACGGCCTGGCCTCAAACCCCGCGCGGGTCGCCCACGCGGTGCACCAGCGCGAGCACGTCCTCGACCTTGAACGGCTTGCTCAACACTGGTAGCCGCGTGCGCTCGACCAACGTCACGTGCTCCGCCGCCTCCTGAGCGGACAGCAGGAACGCGAACCGGGCCGCCTGAGCGGGGCGAACTCTGCTCACCGTGTGCCACAAGGTTGGTCCGTCCAGATCCGGGAGACTGGCTGCACACAGGACGACATCGAAGTACTCGCCCGCGATCAGCCGATCCCGCGCCTCGAGCGCGCGAGCCGAGTGCACCGCATCATGGCGGTGCGCGAGGGCGGCGGCGATCGCGCGCCCGACGGCGTAGTCGTTCTCCACGATCAGGACGCGCAAGCTCCGCGGACCGACCTGTCCGCTCTCCGGGGGCGCCGACAGCGGACTGCCAATGGGCAGTCGCACGCGCAGCAGCGTCCCGCTCGACGGATCGCTCTCCGCGATGAGCTCACCGCCCAAGGCGCTGACGACCGCGTGACAGAAGGGCAGCCCCATTCCCAAGTCGCTGCGTGCGCTGCTGAAGAAGGGCTCGAACACCTGGTCGAGCGCCGCGCGGTCGAGCACCACCGAGTCGAGCACGAGATCGACGTCCACGTTGGCCTCGCTGTGCTGCGCTACCGACAAGCGCACCGTCCCGGGCCTCTCGCCGGACAGGAAGCGCACCGAGCTCACCAGCAAGTGCAGGAAGAGCTGCTCCAGATGCGCCGCGCTGGCGTTCACCGACGGGACCTCCGCGTAGTCCTTGACCAAGTGCGCTCGGTGGGAGAGCTCGTGCCCAACCAGCTGCAGCGCTGAGTCGAGGACTCGACGAATGTCCACCGCGCTGCGCGCGCGCTCTTCGACACGAGAGAACGCGCGCATGCGCCGAACCACCTCCGCGATGCGCTCCGCCCCTTGGTAGGCGTCCGCGAGCTGCGTCGACGCGAGCTCGGGCGTGGTCGCTCCGTCGAGCACGTCACTCAGTGTGTGCTCGAGGTGGTCGAGCTCGAGGAGCACGAACGTGAGCGGATTGTTGATCGAGTGCGCCATGCCGCCCGCCAGCAGTCCTAGCGCCGCGAGCCGATCCGCCTGCAGCAGGCGGAGCTCGATGCGCCTGCGCTCGGTGACGTCCCGCCCGAAAGACAGCACCGCCGGGCGGCCGTCGTAGTCGATCGTGATCGAGCTGACCTCCACGACCACCGCGTCGCCATCTCGGCGCTGAATGCGATACTCCTGTGGTGGCAACTTGGCGCGAGTCGTCAGCAGCCGCTGTATGCGCGCCTCGAAGGTCGGGTGGTCGTCGTCCGGCAAGAAGGACCTCGGGTCGGGCTCCACTGGGGGACTCGCCGAGTCGAAGCCCAGGAGCTGCAGCGCGGCGGGGTTCGCATACAAGACCCGCCGCTCGTCGAGGATCCAGACCGCCTCTGGCGCGGACTCGACCACGAGCCGGAAGCGTCGCTCGGACTCCTCCAACGCGCGAAAGGCGCGCTGCCGCTCTGATGTGTCGCAGAACAGCGCGACCACCAGCGCAGCATCGCTGCGCAAGGTGACATCCAGCACGATGTCGACGGGCAGGCGCTCACCGTTGTCGCGCCGGAAGACGGTCTCGAGGCGCCGCGGCGGCATCGCATCGAGGGTGCTCTCCGACGCGAAGCG
This sequence comes from Polyangiaceae bacterium, assembly GCA_019637295.1. Lineage (GTDB taxonomy): Bacteria > Myxococcota_A > Polyangia > Polyangiales > Polyangiaceae > JACKEA01. The sequence continues at coordinate 133,989 of JAHBVX010000001.1, read as the reverse complement.
CTCCATCCGGGGCAGCTCCTCTGGCGCGATGAGGTCGAGCCCGTTGCTGCCCATGAGCTCGGCTCTACTGCGCGCCAGTATCGCGCAGGCGCCGTCGCTGACGAAGTGGAGTCTCGTGCTGGTCGTGAAGGCATCGGCGACCAGCACTCCCCACCCAGCGTCTCCGAGCGCACCTACGAGCGCGTCGAACACCTCCCCACCGTCCACTGTCTCGCTCGTACCCACCGAGCATGGACTCTGGACGAACGCGCGAGCGCGAGCAAGCGCGCCGGCGAGTCAGGGCATGGCGCCACCGCCGTAGCCGGCGGTGATGAAGTTCGTCGGCTCCGGGATGGCGGCGCTCGTGCTGTCCCGTGCGAGCACGCGACCGCTGCCCCGGTCCACCAGCTCGACCACGACTTCGAGGGCGATGTTGGCCGCCGCACGCGTGCGCAGGCCGATGTCCACGCCCGTGAGACCGGGGATGACCGATGGCTTGAAGGGCGCGACCAGGGGGCTCTTGTAGGACTTGTTCTCGATCGCGAACGCGTGGTTCACGTAAGTCACGGTCGGATCCGAGTCCGAGGTGGGATCCGGCGGCGGCGCCTGGTCGATGATGTTCATCACCGTCGCGAAGTCGATGGCCAGCTCTTCCATGTCCTGGAAGGTGAAGGTGCCGCGGCGCCGCGAGGGCCGGCCGCTGCCCGTCCCCGGCAGTTCGAGCAAGATGTCGATACCGCTGAGATTCGGCTGGAACTCGCCGTCGTCCGCGTCCACGAGCGCGAGTCCCGGCCAGTACCGTCCGAACTCGTTCCACGGATCGATCAGGATCTCGACGGAGTGAGTCGCGGCGTCCAGGTTGGTGAGGGTCCAGGTGAGCTGCACCTTCACGTCGCTCGTGGTGAGCCAGGGCTTCGACGGGAACGGCGCGACGGGAGAGCCGTTGAGCGCGGACTGCTCCGCCGCGGTCGGCGCCTTGATCGGGAAGGCGAGCGGCGCCTTGACCTCGAACAGGCTCGTCTCGCCGTCCTCGTAGAACGCCGCCACCTGATCGTTCATGGCGACGCTGACCGGCTCCAGCGTCCGCGTCTCTTCATCGTCCGAGCAGCCCGCTAGTCCCAGGGCCAGCAGGCCGATCATCAACGTGCGCATGGGGGTAACCTCCCTCGACCTGGGGGCACTCACCCCCAACCACGGCGTCATCGATCCAGCGTTCCCGCGCATTTATCAACCTCGTGAGCGACTGACTCTAGCACCATGCCATGATCGTGCCCGGGCGAGGGCCGCTCACTTCTTGCTCGGACGGAACGAGAAGGTCCAGCTCGCGTTGGTGCCTTTGTCGGCGGCCGGGAAGCTGAGGCGCATGAACTGGCGCTTGATGCAGCCCTCGACGCGCGGGTTGCTCAGCGACGAGCCGCCGATGTTCGCCGCCGCGACGGAGCCACCCGGCGTGATGCTGAAGCTCACACCCACGCTGCCCTGCAGGCTGGGATCGCTCGCCGCTGCCGACTCGTAGCAGGCCCGGAACGCACCGAAGCGCGACATCACGACGCGTGAGATCTGACTTGGCGACAGCCCTTGCCCGGCCTTGGGCGCGTCCTTGCCCACCACCTTGCGCTCCCCGCTGCCGGTGCCTTCGCCCGCGCCGGAGCCTTCGCCTCCGCCCTTGCCACCCTTACCGAAGCCACCCTGCCCGGCTCCTCCAGGACCACCGCGCCCCGAGCCGTAGCCACCACCGCGACCGGGGCCCCAGCCCGTATCCAGCGTTCCCGCGCCGAACGGAACACCCTCTCCGGTACCGCCACCACCCGGACCGGCGCCTTTCAATCCCGTACCGCTACCTTGACCGAGCACGATGTTGTCGCTGCGCAGACCACCGAGAGCGTCGGCGACCGAGCTGATGGTGCCGAGGGTCTTGCGCACCTCGTCGCCGACGTCACTCGAGAGCGCCTCGGCCATGCCGCCGAGGCCGCTCTTGATCTCGCCCCGGAGCTCCGTCTTCTCCGCCTGGCCCTGGCGACCGAGCGCGCCTTCGGCCCCTTTGATCTTCTTGCCCCCGCCCTGCTCCTTCTTGTCCTTGGCGCCCGGATCTTTGACGCCCTGCCCCTTGTCGGCGTCATCCGAGGTCTGCGCCTTCGGGGGCTCCTGCGGCTCCTCCTTGAGGTTGTAGCGCAGCGCCAACTCGCGCTGACTCGTCAGCTCGAGCGGCTTGGGGATGCCCAGAGGCGTAGTGATCGCCCAGATCAGCGCGAGACCACCGCCGACCGCGACGACCGAGAACAGGAACGCGAGCACGAGCGCCCAGTCGATGCGCCGCCGCGTGCGGATCGCCAGGGGCGCGTGCGCGAACTGAAAGAACACGCTGAAGCTCGGCCCATAGCGCACGAGGCCGTAGTCCCCAGCGACGATCGGGATGGGCGCACCGCTGCGTGCGAGCTCCGCGGGATCCTCTTGGCGTCCGCGCAGAAACAGCGTGCCGCCGGTCGCGCCGCGCGCGTCGAGCTCCCAGCCGTTGCCGGTCGCGCGCAGCGGCGAGTCCGAGACGGGATTGCCGTCAGGCTTGGGCAACACGCTGCCCGCCGCGTCGCCGAGTAGAAACGACTGTCCGCCGGACAAGTGGCGAAGCCCGAGCACGGTGGTGCCCCAGACGGCTGCGGCCCGCAGGACGATGGGAAGCGCTGGCTGTGTCTTGGCCATGTCCGCCCAGTATACCGCGTCGCGGGCAGCCGTCAGCGGATCGCTGGGTTTCGCCGGGTGTCGCTCATTTCCCGGAGGAACGAGCGATGCCCCAGATCCCCCGCGGCGAACTCGGCGCGCACCCGGCGCAAGAAGTAGATGACCTGCGGCGACTTGAGGCGACCCTCCACCTCGACCGGGCCGAAGGTGTACGTCTTGACGCCGCCATCTTCCGTTCCCTTGGTCTCGGTGACCTTGGGACCGCCCGCGCCGGTCTCTGCCGACTTCACCTGCCCCTCGCCCTTGCCCTTGCCGACCTCCGCCTTCTCGGCGGCCTCGGTCACCTCCGGCGCTTCTTCCTCGGGCGGAGGCTTGGCGCCCTTCTTGGTGGGCTTCTTGGCGGCTGCCTTCGCGGCGGGCTTCTTGGCCTGCGCGCTCGCGTCGCTCGCCGGCGCCGCGACGGCGAGCCCGCCGAGCAGCACCGCGAGAAGGAGGTTTCGAGCCAGTCGCATGGGTACCCAGACGGTAGCGGATTTCCCGACTCGGGTCACGCTACTCCCCCGCGAGCTCGAACACTCCGGCGAAGACCGAGTCGAGTTGCACCAGCACGCCGCTGGTGAGCCGCACGCTACCGCCGACCTCGGCCACCGCGTACCGCCACGAGCCGTCGGGCTGCCGCTGGAAGTGCTCGATGTGCGCCTCGCCCTGCGAGACCAAGAGGTAGTCCTGCACCGAGGGCAGGCCCCGGTAGCCCTCCCACTTGGCGCCGCGATCGTAGGCCTCGGTCGCCTTGGAGAGCACCTCGACGATCACGCTGGGGTTCAAGAGCACATCGGTCGTGCCCGCCTCGAGCTCGACGCGCCCGCACACCACGGCGACGTCAGGGTAGGCGTAGCGGTCGCCTGGCGGAGCGGCGATGCGCTGATCGCTGGTCAGCACACGGTAAGAGCCGCCGCGCAGCGCCACGCCCAGATCCCGGATCAGCGCCGCGGCGACGGCGTTGTGGCGCAAGCTTCCACCAGCCATCGCGAACACCTCGCCATGGTGGAACTCGTGACGCGCTTCTTGCAGACGCTCCCAGGCGAGGAACTCAGCCGCTGACAGGCGCGCGGCGGGGATGGCGACGCTCACGCGATCAATCTAGCCCCCTTGCCCCGTTCGCACCACCGGAGCCGCAGTCCCGACGTTTGCGGCGGACCGCGGGCGCGTGCGAGGCGAGCCTTTCAACGCCCAGCCCGATGTTTGACAGACGCGCGAGTTCACCTCACGCTTCCAAGGGCACATGGGCGAGGCCAGGGAGGACGCATGACTCACGCACTCACGCACTCACGCACTCACGCACTCACTCACTCACTCACTCACTCACTCACTCACTCACGGTCTGTTGTTCGTTCTTCGTGGTTGGGTGTGGGGCTGATAGCGAAGAAGGATCCATCACGCTTGGCGCAGTCTCGTCGGCCTCGCTCGACTGTGATCCCATCGTCGCGCACAAGCACCACTTCGAGAATGTTGGGGCGTGGGTGACCACGACCGTCTGCAGGCCCAGCAAGCCTGGGGAGTTGCGGTTTCTGTCTCGGGACCAGACCGGAAGTGTCGTCGAGCTAGCCGAGATCGAAGAAGCCGATAGGGTCGCATTCAAGATCGCACATTCCTCGATCAGCGCAGAATTGCGTGGCAGGTTCGACACGGCCGAGGCGGGGGGATGGCGCGGGACGCGACTACGATCATGGCCAATTACACCGGCAACTGCACCACACATGGCCCGGACATCTTCGCGAGCGCGCTGAACTGGGCCACTTCCAATGGCGCTCGGATCATCAACCACAGCTATTGCACCGGAACCGGCCCCGACCCGAACGCTCATGACATCTTCTTCGACTACAAGGCGCGCGTGTCGCCCTATCCGCTCGTGGCTGCCTCAGCCGGCAATGGCTTCCAGAACAACGTCTGCAACAAGCTCCGGAACGGGCTATCGGTCGGCGGCACCCTCGAGCTGAACGGGAGCAGTCAGCGCGCGCTTGCTTTTGTCGACAACAAGTCGTGGAAGAATGGGACATCAGACGAGGCGGGGTACGAGGTCCCACACCTGACTGCGATTTCCGAGAACGTGGACACTGCGGGGTACACCCCGGGCACCACCTTCGTAAACTGGGGTGGCACCAGCGCAGCAGCACCCCAAGTCGCGGGAATCGTCGCGTCACTCCACGAGGCGAACACAGCGCTTGAGTCATGGCCTGAAGTCTTGGTCCCCGGGATGATGGTCGCCGCGGATGAAGACACCGACGGTACGGTCCTGAATCTCAATGACTCTACCGATGACCGCGACGGAGCGGGCCTGGTGAGTGCATGGCGCGCGGCGGAGGTGCTGATCGCGGGAGCGAAGGTCAACGGGGGAAACAGTCCCATCAGGGCTGGACACGACTACGGGAGTCTGACGTCCGGAGGGACGCCCGCACAGAGCTTCTATTCTGAGCAGTACAACGCTCGAGTGCCAAACGGCAAGCAACTCAGATCGGCGTTCTTCGCGCAGACCCGACCCACCTGTCCGTCCAACCCGGGCTCGTGGTCTTGCTCGCCGAACCCGTACCCACACATCGCGACTGTCGTCTACGACGGCGCGAACATCGTGGGGCTGGCGTGGAACACAAACACGAACTACTCGTACGTGGCATTCACCAACACGTCCGGCACTCAGAAGGACTATGTCCTGAAGATGTACTTGATCGGCTGGAACGGCCTGACGTCGACGACGTTCGGAATGGCATGGAGTTCGTACTGATGCGCGCGCTAGGATGGTCGCTGGGAGTGCTGGGGCTCGTGGCCACGTCGGCCTGCAACGCACGGAGCGAGAGCGAAGCGCCGGGCAGCGACGCGGCCACTGGGGGTGCGAGCGCCGGCGCGGGAGGCGTTGGGCCCGGAGGCGCGGGGGGCGCGGGCTCGGGGGGCGACGCGGGCGCGCTGGTGGATTGCTCGCCGCTGGTGAACTCCCTCGCAGCCAAGCTCCCGTCGGATCCGGTGTGCACGGCGGTGATCCGGCTCGCGTACCAGTCTCTGCAGGTGGTCGGGCATGTCGCGATCTGCGGTCCCGTGGCCGTGGTGGACGAGGCGAGCGCTCGCGCCGTGGCGCAAGCGGACACCGGCTACGGGCACGGCGCGCTCGTGTCCGGCAGCGCACCTCCGGACGCCTGGGTGTTCAACGTGCCACCCCTGGACTTCGGGGGCGTGGTCGCGGTCGGTGCCCGCCACGGCCTGACCGTGTTCGGCGGCGGCATCGTGGTCACCGGCGGTGGCGAGGTGACCTACCCGCCCAGCTTCGAGCAAGACGACCTTGGACAGAGCTGCATGGGGCCGGACTTGCCGGACGCACGCGGCATCGATCTCAGCCGCCAACCGGCGGAGCCGCTCCCGGTCGCCGAGGTGCAAGCCGTCGCGCAGCGCGCGCAGCGAACCGCGATGCCCGGCGCCCTGGCCAAGGAGCGAGAACTCACGACAGCGCTGGTGCTGCTCTACCCGCCCGCGGTCGGATTCACGCCGGAGCCCGGCGGCTTCCTCGCGTCGGAGGCCGAGTACGTGGTGCTTCTGACAGCGGAGTAGCTCGAGCGCGGTCCCAGCGGGCTCAATTGGTGCTGTTGCAGGCGTAGACGAGCACCTTGCAGGTGCCGCCACCCTTGTCGGCGCAGTCCTTCTTGGCGGCGCTCTCGGCGGCGGGGCGGTTGCTCCCCAGCGCCGTGGTCATGATCTCCTTGTTGCTCTCCGACTGCGCGAGCGCACCGCAGCCCTGGTTCCAGGTGAGACGCACGGTGCACGTCGAGCACTTCTGGGTCGCGGCCTTCGCGGCGAGGTCCGGGGTCAGGTGATCGTGGCTGTAGCCCCATCCTCCCGTCTTCTCGTCGTAGGCGATGGCCGCGTGCTTCTGGCTCTTCTTGACCGCGCTCAGGACCTTGTCGCAACCGACGCTGCCGAGGCCCACGCCGATCATCGCGACCGAGAGCCCTGCGATCTTCACCATGCGCTCACCCCCACGCCGACCCGGCTCCCATGACCTCAGGGGGTTGGGGCTCGGTGCCCTTCGCTTCCAAGGGGTGTCCTGTTCCAGGACCGCGAGCAGCAAGTCGAATAGCTCCGCCAGGTCACCGCGGTGCTCCGTGAGTATCTCGTATACCCGGCGCTCGTCGACCTTGTCGTAGAGGTGTACGACCCGGTTCCGAAAACCCACGATGGGACCGAAGCGGACTGCGGTCCCTGGCGGCACCAAGCCTGCGTTCTCCAGGCGCTCGAACAGCTCGTGGCTGGTACGCGGCGCGGGCAGCGCATGGCGCGCGACAAGATAGCTCGCCAGGTCGATCAGCGCCCGGATGGACGTCTGGAGCAAGTGCAGCGTTGCCCACACGTTGCGGAAGTCTCGAGCGAACTCGTCGAACGTGGACTGCGGGATCGCGTCGAGGTTCTCGAGGTTATCTCTCAGTACGTCCAGCTTCGTCTGGACGGTCGAACGTCATCGCGGCGCTTCCTCAGCCAGCGACGGAGCATTGCCGGCTTGTCGTGTATAGCGAGGTCGTAGGTGGGGCGAAAGTCGAGCGCACGGACGATGGTGTCGGACTCGAAGTCGATCCGCCGCGCGCGGTCCCCCTCGTAGATGCGCCGCCCCTCGCACAAGACCCGATGGCAGAACACCGGCCCCTGGGCTTCGAGGTCGATGAGGTCGACCGTCTCGAAGCCGCTGGCCCGTGAGATCTCGTGCGCGAGCCGCAGCGCCAGCGCGGCGTGGTCGTCGCTCGTTCGGGAGGTATGGACCACGCCGATGTCCAGATCACTGTCGGCCCGATCGTCTCCGCGGGCCACCGACCCGAACACGTACGCAGCGGCGACGCTTGGATGTCGGGCGAACACCTCTCCGAGGTCGTCGTAGAGTCGCTCGTTGCGCGCGTTGTGCTGCACGGAGGACACCATCGCCGCCAGCGTACCATGTTCCCGCCCTTCTCGCCGTGCGGAACCGTGCGGAACCCCGCGATGCCGGCGAATGGCGAGGAGCATGACGCACGCGTGCAGCGCGTGCGTTTGCCCTCCCACCCCACGCCGGAGTAATCGTGGGCTCATGCGCCGATTGCTCATGTCGTGCCTGCTCGCGCTCTGCTGCGCGCCCAGCTGCAAGCAGGCTCACCGAGAAGACGAGCCCCAGGCGTCGGTCCCGACGGTGTCCGCCAGCGTCGCTACCGCCGCCCCGCCCGCGAAGCCGAGCCCGCGTCCGCCGTACAACGTGCTGTTCATTCTGATCGACAGCCTGCGCGCGGACATGCCCTGGACGGGCTACGAGCGACCCATCGCGCCCTGGCTCACGGCCTTCGCGAAGCGCGCGACGCTCTATCCGCGGGCCTACTCGCTGTCGAGCTACACCGCCAAGAGCGTGGTACCGGCGCTGGTCGGCAAGTACCCGAGCGAGATGAAGCGCGACGGCTACTTCTTCACCAAGTGGTACGACGACAACTTGCTCGTGACCGAGCGCGCGCAGCAGGCGGGACATCGCACCCTGTCGGGGCAGGGGCACGGCTACTTTCTGCCTTCGCTGGGCGTCAATCAGGGCTTCGACGAGTACCGGCTGTTGCCGGGCACGTTCCTGGACGTCAAGGGCGTGGCCGACATCACGAGCGACCGCCTGAACGCGCTGGCCAAAGAGATGCTCGGTGACCCCAAGAACACGAGCCTCGGGGACAAGCGCTTCTTCGCCTACTTCCACTTCTTGGATCCCCACTACACCTACATTCGTCACCCCGAGCACCCCGACTTCGGCAACGGCCGGCGGGATCTGTATGACAACGAGGTTCATTTCACGGACAAGTGGGTCGGGGATCTCGTGGATTTTGCGCTCGGGCAGCCCTGGGGCAAGGACACCGCGGTGATCATCAGCGCCGATCACGGCGAGGGCTTCGGCGAGCGGGGCCAGTACCGACACGCCTACGAGCTGTGGGAGAGCCTGATCCGCGTGCCGCTCTTCATCTACGTTCCAGGCGCGGAGCCGCGGCGAATCGAGGTGCCGCGCGGTCACATCGATCTGGCCCCCACCATCGCGGAGCTGATGGGGCTCCGACCCGAACCGGCCTTTCGTGGCCAGAGCCTGGTCGGCGAGGTGTTCGGCGCCGAGGCGGCGCCTCGCCCGGTGATCGCGGATCTTCCGCGCTGCGATCTGATGGATCGACGTCGCGCGATGGTGGTCGGCGACAGCAAGCTCGTCGCGTTCGGCGACGACAAGAGCTTCATGCTCTTCGACGTCGCGCGCGATCCGAAAGAGGAGCGCGATCTGTCCGCCGAGCAGCCCGAGAAGCTCGCCGAGATGAAGGCCCTGTACGCCAAGCTCTCGGCGGACATCCCGATCGAGCCCGTGGTCGGCGGCGTCCCCCTCAAGGGCGTGCACCCGTCACAGCGCCATTGATGTAGCGCCCCGATGTCGGTCCGACGCGGAACCGGCTGCGCCGCTCCGGCAGCGGCGGCGACGCGCGTGAACGACCCTTCGGCTCGGACTGAACTGCCATCAGAGCGAGGTGGGCTGGAGCTTGACGCATGCGCTCGACGCGCCGCTGCGGCACGCAGTGCGACCAGTCCTCGACCTCGAGGCCGGGGAGGCTCGCGGGAGGCCCTAGTTGTGCTACCCGACCACCGGGATACCGTAGTCGGTGAATCGGGCGTCCGTCGTGAGCACCGCGCACTCCTCGACGAGCGCTTGCGCGATGAGGAGGCGATCGAATGGATCGCCGTGATGATGCGGTAGCTCGGCGATTCGCGCAATCGCGGCCAGCTCGAGCCCTAGCACACGGGCCAGGAGATCTCTCGTGATCGTGGGGAAGAACGTCTCGATGGGCACGGGCAGTGCGAGCCTACCGAGTGACGCTTTGATCGCGAGCTCCCACGCCGAGACGAGGGACACGAACAGCGTGTTCGATTCGTCCTCCAACGCGTCGTGCGCGGACTTCGAGAGCAACCCCGGTGCGGTCGCCGCACGATAGAGTACGACGGTGTCGACCAGGAGCTTCACCCGGCCGCCTTCGTGAAGAGCTCCGCAACCGCGGCGTCGGACTCGGCCCATGCGTCGTCGGAGACCGGCGGAACGCGAGCGGCGTAGCGACCGAGCACGCGGCGGGGCGGCGTCACCGCGACGAGCTTCACGATCGGGCGGCCGTTGCGCGCGATTACGATCTCTTCGCCCGCCTCGGCATCGTCGAGCAGCTTCGAGAACTGCCCCCTCGCCTCATAAACGTTGACTATGCGCACCCGGAAAGCATGGCCTGTACATGTTGGCTAGTCAAGACGAGTGCGCAGAACCCATCTGCCGACGCCGCCCGTCTCGGCGGTTTGCGTGTCCGGCCCGTGGGTGAAACCCTACCCCGCATGCAGGGTCGAGCTCGTCCACCGTGGCTATGGGCGGCGCTGTACGGCGCGCTGCTGGGCGCGGCAGCGTCGGGTTGCGGCTCGCGCTCGGCGCTTCGCGCATCCGAGTCGGTAGACGCGGCGGCGGGCAGCGGCGGCGCGGGCGGTGGCGCGAGCGGCAGCGGAGGCCTCGCCACGGGCGGCAGCGCAGGGACCGGCGGCGCGAGCGGCGGCGCGGGCGGGAGCGCTGGAGCCGGCGGCGTGCCCTTCGACTGCGGCTCGCTCGTCGCCGGACCGGCGACGGAGGTCTTGTCGTTCCCCGATCGACACGCGACCGCGCCGTCGGCGGTGACGCTGGACACCATGAGCCCGCCGCGCATCGCGCTGCAAGCGTTCGCGTCGGGAGGCTCGAGCCCGCTGCACGATGACATCCGCCTGCTGCGCTTCACGCTCGACGCCACCGCGCCAGCCGGCATCGCGCTCGAGCTCGGACCCACGCTCGTGGGCCTCGACTCGCACGGGTGGGGCAACCTGTCGCTAGCGCCGCCTGGCGTCAGCGGGGTCGCGCTGGCGTGGCACGGTGATCCGGGTGGGGCGAGTCGCCCGATGTTTCGCGCGATCCCCGCGGAGAGCTGGACTCCGACCCCGGCGGCCAACCTCGCTCCGCCCGGCACCGGTGAGGCCGTGCTCGCGCTCGCGGCGGGCGCCGCGACGAACCCCGGGGGCGAGTATGGCGGGCAAGGCTACGGTGTCGTGTGGCGTCGGGTCGAGGGCCCGTCGGGAAACGCGACGTACCCGGTCGCCGCGGTGGTCGACGTCGCCGGGACCGTGGTGATCGGACCGCACGAGGTGTCACCACCCTCGACGTATCCGGGGCGCTCGCCGAGCATCGTCTGGTCGGGTAGCACCTACTTGCTCGCCACCGCCGCGAAGGAGTGCGCTGCCGGAGACCCGCCGTGTGTGAACGACGCGGTGACCATCTCGCGCCTGCGGCCCAAGGCCGGCGTCGAGCTGGTGTCCGCGCTCGGCGCGGCCCCGGGCTACGTCCCCGCGAGACCAACGCTGTCGCGCCAGGGCGACCTCGTTCGCGTCGCCTGGGTCGAGCGGCCAGAGCTGCCCGGCTCACCGGCGCGGGTCAACCTGTGGACGCTCGCTGCCAATGGGAACCCGCTCGCGGGCGGCGTGCTGCTCGAGACGGACTCCGACCCGCAGAGTCGAGTGACCTCGAACACCGACGCGGCGTTCGTCGCGTTGGTGTGGGCAGAGGGTGGCGATCCGTCGCTGAGCCACGATCAGCTCGGACGCAGCCGCATCGAGCTGCGCGTGCAAGATGACAGCGGCGCCGTGTTCGGCGCACAGCTCCCCTCCACGCTATTTCACAGCTACGGGCCGCCCTTCGTCGTGGGTCGCGGAGCCTTGGGCTCGTGGCTCGTGGTGTGGGGCGCGCGCTCCATGACGACCGGGTTCGACGTCACCTACGCCGCGCGAGTCGACTGCACGGGCTCACGCTGAGGCGGGCTGGCCGCGCCGGTCGCTTCGAGGTGTCGACTAGTCGCTGCCGGCGTCGCCGACGCCGCCGGCGCCGGACGCGCCGGATGCACCGGACGCGCCGGAGGCGCCAGACGCGCCAGACGCGCCAGACGCGCCGGACGCGCCGGACGCGCCGGACGCGCCAGACGCGCCACCGGTGTTCGCGCCGCCGGTACCGCCCGTGCTCGCGCCGCCGGTCGCGCCAGTCCCACCCGTGCCTCCCATTGGGGGAGAGCCGTAGGCGGCGGACTGATCACTGTCCGAGCTGCTGCAGGCCGTCACGCCCAGGGACGCCGCCAGCGCAAGGCTCACCGCGACGCGCTCACCGCGCGACAGACCCCGGAACTCGACCGAGACGGTTCGTGCTGACTGCGGCGCGCCCCCACAGAAGGGGCACCGCTCGTCCGCTCGTACATGCCGACGACACTCCACACAAGGCACCAACGTCATGACCATCCTCCTCGATGAGCTTAGCACGGAAGCTCCGCTCGGTGACGGAGCCACCGTGATCCAGCTCGCTCTGGAGGAGCGGTCGACACGGTCTGCATCGACGAACGCAAGGGGCGCCGCGCTGCGCGCGCAGCCCGCGCCTCACCGACAGCGGACGCCCGCTGCGAGGAAGCACGCCGCGCCGAGGAGGACGCCGGCTCGTCGAGCTGACTCAGCCGCCCGCACCGTACGCCGACGCGTCGAGCCCGCGGGTTGCCGCTCTTGTTTCCCGGTTGGTCGAACAGCAGTCGCCCGCGACTCGCGCGGTCTCGGCAGTTTGCGTGTCCGGCCCGTGGGTGAAACGCCTGGAGAGCGGCGTACTCCCGGAGCTCGACCTCGCGCGCCTCGCGCCCTTCGTCCAGCGGCCCGACCAGCACGAAGCGCTGAAGGACTTCCGCGCCAAGCGACGCGAGAAGTGATCTGGAGCCCCCTCGACGCCCAGTCCTACCCCGCCGAACCTCCGCCTTTGACCGACGGCCCTCCCCTAGCGCTGGTCGCGTGCTGGATGTTCGGCGAGCGTCACAAGAGTCCCCGGCTCCGGGCTCGGGCGAGGGCGTCCCGCTTGTCGGTGGCCTGCAGGCGCTCGTAGATGTTCTTGATGTGGCTGTGCACCGTGTGCGTGCTGATCGACAGCTCGATGGCGATCTCCTTGTAGGTCAGCCCGCGGTCGATACACTTCAGGATCTGTCGCTCCCGAGGGCTGAGCAGATCCGGCTCCGCAGCGGCGCGCAGCTGCTCCACGACCAGGCGTGCGATGCGTGGATTCATCGGGGCGCCACCCGAAGCGACCTGCCGGACCGCGTCCACGAGCGAGGTCGGGGTGTCCCCCTTGAGCAGGTAGCTCGTCGCGCCCGAGCGAAGCGCGCGGAACACGCTGTCGCGGTCGTCGAACACCGTGTGAGCCATCAGCTGCAGCGTCGGGAAGCGATGCTTGAGCGCGGCGATCAGGTCGATGCCCGACTCTTCGCCCAACCCTAGATCCACGATGGCCACGTCGACGGAGCCGTCGATGGCGGCGAGGGCATCTCTGGGGTTGGACGCCGTGCCCGCCACCTCGATGTCCGCCGCGTCGGACAAGACCTCCGAGACCATCTCCCGCAACAGGTCGTCGTCCTCGACCACGAACACGCTGAGTTTCCCTAGTGCCAATGCCATGGAGTTCACGCCTCTAGGCTACGAGAGCCGGCGCGGCGGCGTCGGGGGATTTCAGGGGGAGGGGGACCCGAAGCACCAGACAGGTAACCTCGCCAATGTCCACCGAGAGGTCTCCGCCGAGCTCCCGCGCGCGAGCGCGGAGGTTCTCGATGCCGCGCCCGGCGCCGATGCCTCGCCCCGAGCCGGGCTCCACCTCGCCGTCGTTCTTCACCGAGAACCGCAGCTCGTGCGACCGAACCTCGAGCGATACCTTGACGTAGCTGCCGTCGGGCCGCTTCAGGGCGTTGGTCAGGGCCTCGTTGAAGATCCGGAGCATGTGCAGGCTCAAGAGCGTGGGCGGGTGGGACGCGGTGTCGAGGTCCACCTCCATCTCGAAGGTCCTACCGTGGGCCTCGACCAGGGTCGCTCCGAAGCGGCGCAGCTCGGCCGCGTGGCTCTCCCAGCTGATGGTGTCGTCGTCCAGCGTCTGAACGAACGCGCGTAGCTCCGCCAGACTCTTGCGCGCCAGCTCACCGATGGTCGAGAGGGCCTGACGCGCGCGGACGTCGCTCTTGCGTCCAACCTCGGCGAGCATCAGGATGTTGCTGCTGAGCGCGCCGATGCCATCGTGCAGGTCGCGCAGGAGCAGCTCCTTCTCTCTGGCGCGTTCGGCTGCTTGTTCCGCGTAACGCCGGGCCTGCTCGTGCACCGCGACGTGCCGACGCTGCAGCAAAATGGCCATGGCCAGGCCGCAGGCGAGCACTCCGACGTGCAGCTGCGACTTCCACGACAAGAGCGCCGCTCCGAAGGCGGCCATCACGTCGCGAATGATGAACGCGAGCATCAGCACGTACCCCACCAGGTAAATTCGAGCATCCCAGTTGCCTGCGACGGAGAGGCGGAGGATCTCGACCAGCACCAGCAGGGACGAGACCAGGATCACGATCCTCAAGCCGTTGCCCACCGCCGCGAACAACCAAACCGCGCGGGGCAGCTGATCCGACGAGAGGGACAGGGCGAACGCGACGGCCATGCCCACCGCGTAGATGCCGGCTGCCACGAGGTTGAGCCGCAGCAAGACCCGGAACGTCCTGCGCCGACTGTGGGGGAATAGCTCTCCTAGAAATAGCAGCGCGCCGATGCACATCAGCGGCAACGCGACCATCCACGCGAAGAACGAGACGCGTGGCATGTCCACGAGCAGGTCCTTCAGGTGCGTGTAGTGCACGACGTAGACCCCGATGCTGGTGCTCCAGATGAAGAAGCCCAGCGGGACGCGCCAGCTCTCGCGACGTGTGAAGGACAGCAGGCCGAGCAGCCCCATCAGCATCGCCACGAGCCCGACGACCAAGCGCGAGACGTCTCGATCCAGCGTCCAACGGAGCAGGTCGGCGCGACTGCCGTGCAGCGGAGTCCCCTTCACTCCCATGGGCCGATACTCCGCAGCGATCCGCAGCGTGAAGACCTTGCCCTCACTCCCTGGTGGGATCGGGATCACTTGCCACGGCACGCCCACCGGGCCGCGCGCATCGAGACCAGCCGGCTCCGGATACACGAACGCCCGAGCTTCGCCGATGTACGCCTCGAAGGGCCCCGTGACCGCGTCGATGGCGACGACAGCGTCAGCCGGCTGTGCGGGAGGCAGCCGGGTGCGCAGCCACAGCACCCGGCCCTCACCTCCCGGGTGGGCCGGCAGCGCGAGCGGCGCGAAGCGTGGGCTCTCCCAGGGTTCTCCGAGCTCCGTCGTCGATGCGCGATCCGAGAGCCGGTACTGCCAGTCCGTGAGCAAGTCGATGTTTCCCCGCGGGCGGGGCGGCAAGAACCCAAGCGCGATGGCGGCGAGGACGACCACCAGGATCGGCGCGACGTGACGTGCCCAGGCCCACTGCGATTCGGCGGTCAATCGAGCTCAGGATGGGGCGATTCGGCGAAAAGCTCAAGCTCACCGCGCGCCGCGCGCCCGTGCGGGCGGCTCTTCGCACACGACGACGGTCAACGCCGGATCGAGTCCGTAGCCCCCGTCACGATGCACCAGCGCGTCCCGAAGCCCCAAGCGACGCAGGGTGGCGATGGCCACGTGGACGCGATTCGTCGCCGCCGCCGCGAGCATGCGCTCACCGGGCCACCCTGCCTCGGCCAGCTCCGTCACCGAGAGCGTCGCGTCGTGCCCGCGGCTCTCCAGGCAAGCCGCCAAGATGCGCCTGAGCGCCGCTCGACGGCCGATGGCGACGGCGCGCGAGTCGTGGGGCGGCACGAACCAGTCGGCTCGCGGATGCACGACCAGAGCCGCCGGGTCGGGCTCCCCGGCTTTGGCCCGGGCGCGGCTGAGCGCGGCCGTGAGCAGCCGCGCGGCCCAGCGCACCACCACCGAGGTGTCGCCGGCGGCGCGGTCCCGTCGCTCTTCGGCGCGCCGCGAGAGCTCCAGGGCCAACGCGCCACGCTCGCGCCCGGCGAGTTCGAGCTCGATCAGGCCCTCGAGCGCGTCGCCGGCGCGGTCGACGTCCGCGCTCACCGGCGGACGGGCCGCGCGATCGAGCAGCGCGCGCGCCTCCTGCAGGCGCCCCTCGAGCAGGACGAGCACGCCGTGACCCAGGCGAAACAGCGCCACGCTGCGCTGCGCTCCCTGGCGCCGCAGCTCCGCCGCGGCGCGGCCGAGCGCGTCCGCCGCTCCGGCGGTCTCCCCCGCTTGAAGCGCGAACAGCGCGCGACAGCCGAGCAGATAGGCCGCCCCGCGTCGGTTCTCGATCGACTCGGCGACGCGCCTCGCGTACTCCAGGTGGTCCATCGCTTCGGAGCTTCGGCCACGCTCCAGCGCGAGCCAGCCGCGCGCCTCGAGCAGCAGCATGGTCAGAGCCGTGGGCCCGTGTCGTCGCGTGAGCTCGGCCGTTTGCGCGAGGGTTTGCTCCGCGGCGTCGAGCTCGCCTCGCTCGAGATGCACCCAGGTCAGACCGTGCAGTGTGTCCCCCAGGATGGCGTGATCGATGCGGCGAGCCAGCTCGTGGGCGTCTTGGAACGCGTCCTGCGCGGCGCCGAGCTCCCCCGCGTAGAACGCAGCCGTGCCCAGGGCGTCGAGCGCCAAGACCTGCTCGCCCTCGTCCGCGAGCGCGCGGGCCTGCTCGAGCGCGCGGCGAGCGTCGCTCAGGCTCTCGGCGAACTGCCCCGTGTAGATGCCGATGCGCGCACGCGCGATGCAGAGGCGCGTCGCGATGCGGGAATCGATCTCGGCCTCACTCGAGCCCTCGATGAGTCGCGTGAGGCGCTCGACGTAGTCGTCCCGACTGCCGAGCGCCGCGGTGAGCGGCTCCTCGGCGAGCAACAAGCGCGCCGCCCACTCATGCTCTTGGGCGCTCGCCGACGCGCGCATCGCATACTGGGAGGCGCTCACCAGGTGCGACCACTCCTGCACCCGCGCGAGCAGCTCGATCTGCGTCGGCTTGTGGGCGCTCGGTCCGAGGACGTCCCCGAAGCGACGAGCGAAGTGGGCGGCGAGTCGTTGTTCGGCATCGAGCCTATCCGCGTCGTCGAGTCGGGCGAGGGCGAACTCCCTCACGCCCAGATGCGCGCTGAAGCGCGGCTCCCCCGGAGGCAAGCGCGACGTCTCCACGCGAAGCAGAGACTTGGCGCGCAGCGAGTCGATCACCTCGCTCACGTCCTCGCCAAACACGGCCGTGGCCGTGTCGAGTCCAAAGCTGCCGTCGAGCACCGCCGAGCGCGCGAGCACAGCGCGCTCGGTCGAGCTGAGCAGCTCCCAGGACCACTCGATGGCCGCCGCCAAGGAACCACCCGTGGCCTGGGGCAACGTCTCCAAGAGCGCGCGGGTACTGAGCAAACCCATCCGAGAGGCGGCCAGCGTCACGGCGAAGGGGTTGCCCTCCAAGCGGCGCACGATCTCCGCCACGACCGGCAGGTCACCCTCATAGTCGGGTCGCACGCGCTGCGCCTCGCGGATGAACAGCTCCACCGCGGCGGTCGTCTCGCGCGAGTCCCGCTCCGGCACGGCCAACGGCCCCACCTCGATCGCCACCTCGCCCGGCGCGCCGAGCGCGCTGCGACTGGTCAGCAAGAAGCGCGCGTTCGGGGCTTCGGCGAGCCACACGGCGATGGCCGAAGTCGCGTCGCGGCCCACACCCTCGATGTTGTCCAGCACTACCAACGGCGCGTGGCGCAGCCTCAGTGCGTCGGCCACGCGTGAAGTCTGCGCGGCGCCGCCCCCCTCCGCGACCAACCCCAGCGCCGCACACAGCGCCTGCACGACCCGGGCTCCGGTGTCCACACGCGTCAGATCGACGAACAGCGCCTCCTGCTGCTCGGCGATCGCGGCGCGCGCGAGGCTGGTCTTGCCGATCCCGGCGGGCCCCACCAGCGTCACCAGCCGCTCGCTCTCGAGTTTCCCCGCGAGCAGAGCGAGCTCTCCTGCGCGACCGATCAGCGTCTTCATCCGCCGCTTGGAGCGTAACACGCGCTCTTAAATACTCTTAATCGCGCGGCGCGCGGCGCGCACGACCCCAGCGAGGAGGGTATGAGTGCGGACAGGAGGCGTGAACATGCGTGGATACGAAACACTCGGTTGCCTGTCGCTGCTGTTGGCGGGCGTGGCGTGCGCGGAAGCGTCCGGATCTCTGGGCTACGGGCCCGACGGCGCGGCCGGCAGCGGCTCGGCGGGCGCGCCGCCGTTCAATTTCGACGCCGGCTCCATCAGCCACGAGGGCGGCGATGACTGCGGCGCCTGCGCCGCGGATCAGGTCTGCGTCGCGGGCGAGTGCCTGGCGGCCTGCGAGGCGGCCCGGGTGACCCAGTCCTCGGTTGGCTGCGACTATTACGCCACCGCGATGGCCACGGTGGGCGCGGGCTTCGGGGGCTGCTTCGTCGCCTTCGTCGCCAATACCTGGAACAAGCCGGTCAAGATCAGCGCCAGCTTCGCAGGCAAGACCCTCGACCTGGGCGCTCACGCCGCCATCCCCAAGGGCTCGGGACCGTCGCTCACCTATCTCCCGTACGACGCGGTCAATGGCGTGCCACCAGGCGAGGTGGCGATCCTGTTTCTCGCCAACGATCCGGTCCCACACGGCACCTGGCAAGCGCCCGCGGCCTGTCCGGTCCCCGCGGCCGTCGGCCTCGACGCGCACGTCCACTGGGGCCTGAGCATCAACACGGGCCGAGGCAGAGCGTTCCACATCACCACCGACGCGCCGGTGGTCGCCTATCAGATGCTGCCCTACAACGCCGCGCACTCCACCACCTCGGGCGCGACGCTGCTCATCCCCACCAGCGCGTGGGACACCAACTACATCGCCGTGCAGGCCTGGAGCGCCGCGCTGTTCCAAGGCTTGCCGCTGCCGCCCAGCATGGCGCTCGTGGCTCAGCACGACGGCACCACCGTCACCATCGTGCCTACGAACGAGATCAAGAGCGGCATCGACGTCCCGGGCATCGGCAAGAATCAGGTCGGTCAGCTCAAGCTCGACGCCGGCGAGACCATCGAGTTCATCCAGCAGGAAGAGCTCACCGGCAGCGCGATTCAATCCGACAAGCCCATCGCCGTGTTCGCCGGGCACAGCGCGCTGCGCATCCCCGCAGACGTGGACTACAGCGACCACGCCGAGCAGCAGATCCCACCGGTGCGAGCGCTGGGCAGCGAGTACGCGGTGGCCAGCTATCGCGATCGCGTGCCCGGGTTCGCCGAGAATCGCGTGCACCGCCTGATCGGGGCGGCCGACGGCACGCTCCTCAGCTTCGATCCACCGATCCCCGGCGCGCCCACCAGCCTCGAGCTGGGCAGCGTGGCGAGCTTCGTAAGCGATCAACCCTTCGTAGTGCGCAGCCAAGACGAGAAGCATCCGTTCCTCGCCTTCACCTACATGTCCTCGTCCGGCAACATCGCGGAGGCGGGCGGCCCCGCGGGCTATGGCGATCCCGAGTTCGTGCGCGTCGTGGCGGGTCTGCAGTACCTGAAGCGCTACGTGTTCTTCACCGACCCCACCTACCCCGAGACGAACCTCGTGGTCGTGCGTCGCAAGGGCGCCACGGGCTTCGCGAACGTGGAGCTCGACTGCAAGGGCACTCTCGACGGCTGGCAGCCCATCGGCTCCGGGAGCAGCTACCAGTTCACGCGGGTGGACCTGTCGCGCGGCAATTTCCAGGCGCAAGGCGCTTGCGACAACGGCCGGCGCGAGATGACCTCCACCGAGCCCTTTGGGCTGTGGGTGTGGGGCTGGGGCTCCCCCGAGACGCGCCCGGGCCAGGCCATGCCCTGCGACAACACCAAGAGCGACAACTCCTGTGACGTCAGCTACGGCTACCCCGCCGGCGAGAGCATCGCCACCATCAACCCCGTGGTGATCAAACCCGTACCGCGCTGAGCTCGAAGTGCCTGGATGTCGGTCCGGCGCGGATTGCGCCGGATGGCCCAGGGGTCGTGAGCTGAGCCAGACCCCGTCTCGAGTCGCGCGCGTGTGATGAAGATGGGCGATGGTGGGTTCCGACCGGCCTACAACGTCCAGCTGGCGACCGACGGTTCACCGATGGGCGGACCCAGAACCATCGTCGGATTGCGCGTAACCATCGAGGGAACCGACATGGGCTCGCTGCCCACGGCGCACGGTGCCGGCTCCGTCCATGTGCGCCTCGCTCGCCGGGGCGCACCGGCATGACCGCCGCCGCGGACAGCGGGCTCACCCGCGACGCGAGAGGCGCATCGACATGGGGCGTGCCGGGGTCAGCGTGACTCGTGGTTTGATCCCCATGGGGCGCTTGCTCGTCAGCTCGGCGCGGAAGTGTTGCGCCAGGGTGGCCAACAGAACTTTCGCCTCGATGGTGGCGAACACCTTGCCGACGCACATGCGCGGCCCCGCGCCGAACGGGAGGTAGGCGCAGCGAGGCAACCGCGCCCGCGCGTCGCCCGCGAAGCGCTCGGGCCGGAAGGCCAGGGGCTCGGCGAACCAGCGCGGGTCACGATGGGTCCAGTAGCTCCACATCACGACCTCGCTGCCCGCGGGTACTTCGTAGTCCCCGATGCGAACGTCGACCGCGGCGCGCCGCGCCATCAAATACACGGGCGGGTACAGGCGCATGGCTTCGTCGATGATCTGCTCGGTCACCGGCAGCCGTTCGAGATCCGCAAAGCCAGGAGCCCGGCCGCCGAGCACCGACTGGAGCTCCTGGTGCAGCTGGGCCTCGGCCTCCGGGTGGCGCGCCAGCAAGTACCAAGTCCAGGTCAGCGCTTGGGCCGTCGTCTCGTGGCCCGCCAAAAACAGGGTCGTGAGCTCGTCGCGAATCTCCCGCTCCCCGAAGCGCGCTCCGTCCTCGTCCTCGGCGGCGAGCAACCTCTCGAGAAGATCGTCGTGGACGCCGGGCTGGCGCTCGCGCTGCTCGCGCCGCTGGCGAATCAGCCCAAGGACGATGTCGTCCAGTGTCGCGATCGCGCGATCGGCGCGCGCGCGTGCGGGATCCGGAAACCACGCCGGCAGGAGATCGGGACGAGAAGCCGTGTCTTGCAGCGCGGCCATGGCCCGGGACACGCCGTCAGCCTGCCCTTCCGCGGAGTGGGAGAAGAGCGTGCGACAGACGATGGCCAGGGTGAGCTTCATCATCTCAGCACCCATGTCGACTAGGCCACCGTCGTTCCAGCTCCGCGCCAGCAGCTCGGCCTCGTCGCGCATCACGTCCGCGTATCCCAACAGCCTCGCGTGCGCGAAGGCCGGTTGGATCATGCGCCGGTGACGTCGCCACACCTCTCCATCGCTGGTCAAGAGACCGTTGCCCAGCACGCGAGAGAGCCGCTCGAAGGCCGTGTGCTTCTTCTCGAAGGCCGACGCTTGCTCGACCAACACCTGGTACAGGTGGTCTGGGTGACGCATCGCGAACAGATCCGGCCGCCCGCGAACCCGGTACAGGTCGCCGTAGCGTTCGAATCGCTCGTGTACGGTGCCGGGCGCGTCGATCAGGAATCGAACACCAGTAGCGAGCTTGCCGAGCGCGCCGGAGTCCGGGGGTCCGGGTGACATGAGGGGTGCTGCCATGGTCACACTCACTGCAGCCGACAGGACAAGGCCTGCTGGGCCTCGACGCCAGGGGCGACGGCGATCCGCGCCGCGGCGGGTTTGTCCGAGAACCGCGCCACCACCCGAGAAGGGACCTCTTCCTCCGCGATGGTCAGCGCCGCCGCGGACGTCTCGAGCGCGTGGACGCACAGCCGCTCGGCGCTCCAGGTCACGCTCGTGACGAGCAGGTCGTCGCTCGGCGACCGACTGCCGACCAGGTGCACGTCGAGCCAACGCTCGGGGATCGTGAGCAGCGTGCGGTAGCCGTTCATGGCCTGGCACTCGGGTGCGCTCGCCGGGGTGAGCGTCGACCAGTCCGCGAGCCGCTCGATGCCGGCAGCGGACAGCGCGTAGGCCGGCGTGTTGGCGGACGGGGGCAGAGAGCCGGACAGGCGGATCACTGCCAACTCCGAGCCACGCGTGCCTAGCGCCTGCGAGCCACAGCTGGACTGGCTACGACTGGGCAGCGCCATGCGCGTCTGACTCAGCCGACCATTGAGGGCTTGAATCCGCGTGAGGCAGTCGCTCCCGGTGAGCAGCGCCAGAAGTGTCCCGGCGCTGCGAGCCAGGCCGACGACCTGCGACACGTCGTCGTCGAGGGGAAGCACGTGGGCCTCGAGCGGTCGCCGGGGAGCGAGACTCAGGAGCACGCGGTCCATCACGAACCCGAGCTCTGGCGTGGCCCCATCGATGACCAGCACCTCCGGGTCGTCGTGGTCGAGCAGCCTGTCCGGCGGGATCAACACGCGGTTGGCGAGCCCGAGCCACGAGAACGACGCCTGCTCCACGACCGCCGCAGCCTGAAACGGTGGCACGAACCGGAGTGAGCGGGGGCGAGCGAACTCGGCTAGGAGGGCTCTATCGTCGAGCTCCGCCCGACTGCGCATGAAGCCCACCCGCGTGGCCTCGCTCGGGTCCGCGCTCAATGCCGAAGTGATCAGCTCGAGCTCGGCCCTGCCAATCGGTATGCGGCGAGCGCCGAGCTCGAGCGCGTCGAGGTCGGCGTCGGACTCGGGCTCGACCCGAGGGCTCACCACCCGCTCGGCCATGTCGCCGGTCGGTGCGCAGGCGAGTCGCGGCAAGCGCGGCAGGGCCACGGGCGCGGGCTCGGGAGCGATGGCAGGCTCCTCCCGCGCGCTGGGGTGACGCCAGCCCAGGCGATGCCAACCGCCCGTGAAGGTGCACCCAACGTGGGAGCAGGTGCTGGGTCGTGGCGCGGACTCCGCCGGTGAGTGGACCGCCGTGAACGTCCGGCCGTGGTCCACGCTCTGCCACGCCGTACCCCCTTGCTCGAGCGCCAGCGCGCGGGCGCCGCTGCTCACCAACGTGCCAAAGGAGTGAAGCTCACTCTGCAGCTCGCCGTCCGCGCTCAGGGCGAAGGCGCGACGGTCTAGGTATCCGCGCACGGTGCGATCGCGCTCGAGCGTGACCGCGTTTACCAAGACGGAGTTGCCCGGCACGTTGAAGAGCGCAGTGACCTGCCTCCACCCGTCGCTCGTGAAGGGCTGGAAGTGACCTTTCGCGATGTCGAGCAGGCCTGCCTCGGGGCCGGGCACCAAGCCAAAGGCGGCTCCTGACGAGTCGACCAGGATGCGCTTGACCCGATCGGGCTCCGACAGCGCTCCCACGACGCTCGCGTCGGGCGCCGTCGGATCCACGGGGGGCGCTACCTCGCGCCAGGTTCCGCTGCGAACTCGCAGGCACACTCGAAGCTTCGCGACCGGCGCGTCGCCGCAGGGACCCGCGAACGCGAGCGGGACGCCCTCGCCGCCGAGCAGATACCCAGTGCTGCCGAAGGTTCGTTCGACCTTGGGCGTGCCCAGCAGGTTGGTTGCGACGAAGAGGCCGCGACCGGTGCGACAAGCGGCGACCAACTCTCCGGCCGACAGCGTGAGCTCGCACTGCGAGTCCCGAGGAAATACCGGCTCGCTTGCCTCGACGATGCGTCCGTCGCCGAGAGCGACGCGCACGACGCTTCCGTCTGCGATCGTGAGCGCCGTGGTTGAGTCGATGCGCCAACCGCGCGCCACGGCGTGGTCCAGCGGCGCCTCGCGGGCGTGTCGCCAGCCAGGGTAGCGCGCGAGACTCCGAGGGGGGAGCGCATGCCGCGTCAGCTCGCCGTCGGTCTCCAGGCGGAAGCCGTCCGTATCGGTCACGATCCACAAGCTGCCGTCAAGCCGTTCGACGCGCGCATCATCGCCGTGGATCGCGGCGCTGACGTCCTTCCACGAGGTAGATGCAGCGGCGCGATAGAAGACCCGCCCCGGGTCCGCGAGCGCCAGTGCGCGCCCGTCGGGAAGCGTAGCCACGTCGAACAGCCCCAAGACGGGCGGCGGGGCGATGCCGCCCGTCTTCTGATCCACGACCAGGACACCCGTCTCACTCATGTGCAGCAGGAGGAAGTCCGGACCGGCGCTCAGCTGGCTGACTGCGCTCGGTAGTCGCAGCACGGGCTCGAGAGGTTCGAAGAACCCACGCGCGCGGTACAGGGCGTCGCGAGCAAAGAACCAGTGGGTCCCACCCGGTCCGCGAAGCCACCCCGACAGGGCACGCTTCGCCACCATCGGCGCTCGGGCGCGCCCATCCAAGGACACGCGAATGCCGTCCAGCACGACGCCGTCGACCGCTCCCTCCGCCAGGGCCTTGTTGCGAGTGCTCTGGTTCGGCACCCACTCGGGAAGCTCGGCGGCTGGGGCGGTCGCGCTGACGGTGGGCGCGGGCTGGTCGAGCTCCGTCGGCGTCATCGCCGGCGGGCGGCCGCAGCCCGCCGCGACTACGGCGAGCGGCCAGAGGAGCCACGAGCGGGAGCGTCGAGCCGTCGTAGTGCGGGGTGTCACGCGCCAGCGAGGATAACCCAAACCGACGAACGCGACCCTGCGGCGCGCTAGCGCACCGGAAACCCACGGTTCTTCAAGAGCGCCTCGACCTTGGGATCGCGACCGCGGAACTGTCGATAGGCCTCGGCGCGATCGATGGCGTCGCCGGTGGCCAGGATGATCTCTTTGAACTTCCTGGCGGTCTCGGGGTGCCACGGGTCGCCCGTCTCCTCGAACGCGGTCCACGCGTCCGCGGCCATCACGTCAGACCACAGGTACGAGTAGTAGCCCGCGGAGTAGGAGTCCGAGCTGAACAGGTGCAGGAACTGAGGCATACGGTGCCGCATCACGATCTGCTTGGGCATGCCCAGTCGCGCCAGCGTCTTCTTCTCGAAGGCCTTGGCATCCACCTCGCCCTTCGGATCCGTGTGCAGCTCCATGTCCACGAGCGCGGCGCTCAGGTACTCCACCGTGGCGAAGCCCTGGTTGAAGGTGGACGCGGCGCGCATCTTGTCGATCAGCGCCTGGGGCATGGCCTCCTTGGTCTGGTAGTGGCGCGCGTACTTGTCGAGCACGTCACGGGTCAGCACCCAGTTCTCGTGTACTTGGCTCGGGAACTCGACGAAATCCCACGGGGTGCTGGCCAGCGACGGATAGGTCGTGCTGTTCGCCAGCGCGTGGATGGCGTGACCGAACTCGTGAAACAGCGTCTCCGCGTCGTCCAGGCTGATGAGTACGGGCTTGCCCGCGCCGGCCTTGGTGAAATTGTTGTTGTTGGAGACGATGGGAGAGATGGGGCCGTCCAACTTCTGCTGCCCGCGGTAGATCGCCGCCCACGCGCCGGAGCGTTTGTACTGCCGGGCGAAGTCATCGCGGTAGAGCAGGCCCACGTGGCTTCCGTCGGCCTTGTTGGTCACGCGGTACACGCGCACGTCCGGGTGGAACACAGGCACCTTGCCGGTGATCTCTTCGAAGGTGAAGCCGTACAGCCGCTCGGCCATGTAGTACGAAGCGGCGATCATGTTGTCGAGCTCGAAGTAGTTCTTGAACTCGTTCTGATCGAGGTCGTAGCGCTCCTTGCGCACCTTCTCCATGTAGTAGCGGTAGTCCCACGGCTCGATGGTCAGCTTGGCGCCCAGCTTGCCGGCGAGCTTCTGCATGTCCGACACTTCTTGCTTCACGCGCGCCACGGCCGCGGGCCACACGCGCATCATCAGCTTCTGCGCCGCCGCGGGCTCCTTGGCCATGGTGTCGCTCATGCGCCAGTGCGCGTGGCTCTTGTAACCCAAGAGCGCGGCTCGCTCGGCCCGCAGCTTCACGATCTGCGGAATGAGCGCGTTGGTGTCGTTGGCGTTGCCGTTGTCCCCGCGACTGGTGAACGCGCGCCACACCTTTTCGCGCAGCGCGCGCTCGTCGGAGAAGGTCAAGAACGGGTCCACCGCAGAGCGGGTGTTGACTACGACGTAGCCCTCGAGCTTGCGCTCCTCGGCGGCCGCCTTGTAGCCGGACACGAGGGACTCGGGCAGACCCGAGAGGTCGTCCTTGGACAGCGTCACCCAAGTGTCTTCGTCCGCCTGGACGCGGTTGCTGAAGTCCGTGAACAACTTGGCGAGCGCCTCGTTGATCTCGCCGAGTCGTGCCTTCTTGGTGTCATCCAGGTTCGCGCCGCTGCGCACGAAGTCGTCGTGCGACTTCTCGACCACGCGCTTCTGCTCGTTGCTCAAGTCGAGCTTCTCGCGCTGGTCGTACACGGCCTTCACGCGAGCGAACAGCGCGCTGTTGAAGTTCACCTCGTCGGAGATCTTGGACAGCTTCGGCCGGATCACGCCGGTCAACTGCTGGATCTCCGGCGTGTTGAGGTTCGCCGAGTGCACGTAGAACAGCCGCGCGGCCCGATCGAGCGGTTTGCCCGCCCGCTCGAGGGCGGCGAGGGTGTTGTCGAAGGTCGGTGGCTCGGTCGACTTGGCGATGGCGTCGATCTCGGCGAGGTAGCGCTTGGCGCCCTCGTCTATCGCCGGCAAGAGCAGCTCCGTCTGCACCTTGTCCCAGGGCGGCACGCCGCCGTGCGGCCCCGTCCACTCGGCGAGCAAGTCCAGGTGGGTCGCCTTGGGGGCCGGCGGCGCCACTGGCTTGGCAGCCGGATAGGTGACCGGCGCCTGCGGCGCGGGCGCGGGAGCGCACGCGACGACGATCAGGGCGGGGAGCGATCGGACCAGGGTCTTCCACGTCATGCGGGCAGGCTTTCGCGTGCAGCGCCGCGACGTCAACCCCTGGCACACTCTCACCGCGCCGCGGTCGGCGCGCGCACCTCTACTTTGGTGCTCCCGTCGCTGACGAGCACGATCCCGAGACCGATCAGCGCGGCCCCACCGCCGAGGGTGATGAGCCCCCATTTGGTCAAGCCATCGCCGCTACCCCCGGCGCTGTCCGCGCTGTTGATGATCAGACCCGTTCCCGCGAGGCTGAGCCCCGTGACCGCGGCCACGACGCCGAGACTCAGGCTCGTGACGCCGAGACCAAGTGACGTGCCGTTACCCGGCTCGACGTCGAGGTGCACGTCGCCTTCGCGGTCGTACATCTGAATCGGTGCGGAGAAGGGGATCTCGGAGCTGCCGACCACCAAGTGTTGCCCGACCCGCATGTCGAGGTACTGCTCGCAGCTGCCGCGGCAGAGCAAGGTGCTTGGGCCCAGACTGCGAAACCCGCCGGGCACGGGCTCGAGCCGCGCCACCCCCACGCCGTGCAGCTCGAGCGGCCTCGGGCTGTTGATGAACACGCGCACCACGCCGGGGCCTGATTTCACGTCCGGACGACCCGCGCCGGCCACCCCGAGCCCGCCTTGCGGCTCGCTCGCAGCGGGCGCGTCAGTCCCCGCAGGTGACGTGTGGGTGATGGCGAGATCCGCGACCGGCGTAACCTCCACCCGCAAGAGCGCGGCGCAGCCCTCGGGTGGGCGCTCGTCATCCGTACTCGACCCGGCGCAGGCCTCTGGCTGTCCGTCACGGCTGATCAGGGACTTGCTCTTCTCGCTGGTCGCGCCCGCTCCCATGCCCATCACGGCGGCGCCGCCACCCGCGCGAGAACCCGCCGCCGAAGAGAACTCGAACGCTCCGGCGGTGAGCCCGGTGATCACGTGGGTAGCTCCGGAGCACGCCCCCGTCAGGCCGCGCTGTTCTTCGGGTGCAGCGTCGTAGCGACCCACGACGTGCATCGCGACCTCGAGCTCACCCGACTGCTCGAGCTTGCCTTCGAGCTTGGCAGCGCCCACCGGCAGCTCGGCGTAAAGCTCATCCGCGTCGCGGATCGATACTCGCTCCAGCTTGCGCGTCGTGGGCGTGTAGCGGTAGCTGCCCGGTAGCTTGCAGCGCGCGAGCACCTCCATGTCGCAGCCCTGGTATCGCACCGCAATGATCCCACCACGCGCAGCGGCCTCGAGCTGAGCGCGGTCCGAAGCGGGCCACTCCACGATCAACGGACGAGACGAGCTCTTGACCACACCGCACTTGGTCTGCGAGTCCGGCTCGAACACGGGGGCGCGCGGCTCGGGCGCCCCCGTGGCGCCGCACCCGAAGCCAAAGAGAGCGACGAGCGACGTCAGCGGGCGTGCCCAAGGCGGCATGGCGCGCAGTGTACGCAAGGCCGCGCGATTGTATAGTCGCGTGAAGGTGGCGCTACGGGAGCGCGGGTTGAGCCCGCCGCGCGACCCAGACGCCGGCCTCACTGCCCGCGGGCGGCCGGCTCGAAGGACGCGGGGCTCGGCAGCGGCGCGACTTCGATGGTCGAGCGCGCGGAGACGATCCACACGAGCCCGAACACTAGCCCGGTCGCGGCAACCGGCAACGTCACGACCCCTGCGGTGCAGCGCCCGCTCGACCGGCCTCCGCATCCAGTCGCCGTCAGGACCGTGCCCGTCAGGATGCCGAGGCCCGCCACGCTGGTGGTGACGATGCCGAGCGCCGTCTTGCCCGTGTCGCGCGGCGTGGTGCGCACCTCGAGCGGCGCCTGCTCCTCGAAGGGTCGGAGATCCGGGATCTCCTCGACGGGGTCCGAGCGCAGGAAGCCGCCCTCGGTGCGAAATGCGTAGGGCAGGTTCGGATCGCTGAAGCCATCGCAGGGCGCGCGACACAGCACGCGATCGCCGACCACCAGGTCCCAGGGTCGATCCGCGTCCGGCGGCTGGAAGCGCACGGCAATGGTTCCCTCCGGGGTCGCCGACGCCGGCCTGGTGACGAGCGGACGCAGGAACATCTGGATCGGCGAGCGACAGTTGGCGCTCGGCGCTTCGCTGGTGGACTCGCCACACGCGGTGGGAACCCCCGCCTTGCGAAGCACCCCCTCGCCACGCGCGGCGCCCACACCCACGCCGCTTACCCCGGCGCGTCCGTCGACACGCGCGCCCGACTGCAGCTCGAACGCACCGACGCTGAGCGCCCCCACGACGTGAGTGGCCTCACGGCACGCCGGATCGCGCGCGACGCTCGCCGCGTCGAGGTTCGGGCTGCCGGTCCGACGCGGAACCGGCGCGCGAGCACCGTGACCGCGTCGGACCGACCTCAGGCGTCAGCGGGCGACGTGCACCTCAGCGCGCGGTCGAGTAGGCTCCCGCGCTGGAGGTCGACAAGCGACTCATGGCGACGATCCGGTCCGCGCGTCCTTGCATCTGGGTCATCGTGCTGTGGGGGTGTGGGCGAGCCGCTCCCGAGGCGCACGCGCCCACGCACAGCGCCGAGACGCCGCCAGCGCCCGAGCCGCGCGTCGAGGCCAGCCCGCCGACGGCGAGCGAGCCCGTCGTCGACCCGCCCGCGCCCAAGGCCGAGCGCGAGATCGCCTACATCTCGGGGCCGCAGGGGCTGCGCGTGGAGGTCGAGGGCGCGACGTTCGTACCGCGAGCCAAGCCGGTGCGCGTCGGCGACGGCTGGGCAGTGCGCGTCGAGGTGGAGGTCACCGTCGAGGGCACGGTGCTGTCCCTGCTCGAACCCGCCGGGGGGCCGCTGGCGTTCGCCGGCGCGCTCCAGCGAGGCGAGCACGCGACCCGCTTCACGGACCAGCGCGTCGGCGACGGCGAGCGCTTCCTCACCCCCGCCGATCCCGTCGTGCTGCGACGCGACTTCCCGGACGGCTCCGGCGAGAAGCCGCTGCGGCGCGGTGATCGGCTGCGCCTCGAGGTCGGCCTCTGGGGGCTCGGCGCGGACGCCGACTCTCGACGACCGGTGAAGCGGCTGTTCCAGATCGACATGGTGGTGGGCGCCAAGACACCGCAGCCCGTCGTCGGTCCGCCGCGCACTGCAGACTTCCCGGGGCCGTGACGCGCGCGGCGTGGTACACTGCACGATAGGTGGACTTGCTCACGCGCATCCTCTCGTCGCTGGGCGCAATCACTTGAATTCCCCCTTCGTGGACGCCAAGCGAGGCGACGTCGTGGTCGGGAGCGAGCGCTTCGGTTCGAGCACGACGCCAGCGGACGTGGTCGGCTCGTCCGTGCGCTGGCAGCCGGGCGAGCGGCTGCCTGACCACCTGGAGGCTTCACTCGCTCTGGCCGATGGCCGCGCTGTCTTGGTCACGCTCCTGTTCACTGCGCAGCGCCTGCGCGGCGTCGCGCTCGAGCTCGCAGGCGACGCTCACCCGCTCGAGGGAGACCGAAGCCACATCCTTTGGCTCGCGGAGTCTCTGGGCCCGCCGCACTTCGGCCACGCCCGAGGCGCGACCTGGAGCTACCCGTGGGGCTCAGTGTACGTGTTTCGCGGTGGGTCCCGGGTGATGTTCACCGGCGCGCGCGCTCGCGTCCCGCTCCCGGTGCGCGGAGGCGACGCCGTCGAGCACACGCGCTTTCGCTGTCTGTCCTGCGGCGAGGTCACGCTGCTGCCTTACTCGTCCGGCGTGCTCGAGGCCGGCATGGATCGAGGCGCGGTCCCGTGCGAGGCGTGTGGCTGGCCGAGCTGGGTGCAAGTGGGCACCATGACCGAGTACCAGCGGTGGTCGAAGCGGGACGAGATCTGCGAAGTGGGGCAGCACGCGGCGGAAGGCGTGCGCCGTTTCGCTCTCTTGCCCAAACACCCGGCTGTCGAGCAGGCAGCGCTGCGGCCCGTGGAGAGACTCTTGGTCAAGGCGTGCCCCGAGCACGTATCGAACCTGCGACGAGACGGCGTGCTCGGCTTCTATCTGCCCGATGACGACTGACGCCGACGCGAGTCAAAACGCGTTGCGGCGGATGCCAGCGCCGAGCACGGGGCTGACTCGCCGCTCGCGGGCTCAGCGCCGCCTGCGCCGCCGCAGCGTCAGCGCAGCGCCGAGGGCCGCCAGCAGGAGAGAGGCGCGCCGCGTGTGCTCCGCGCCAGCAACACGGCAGCCGCAACCGCCGTCGTCACCGCTGTCGCCGTTCGCGGCCGCCCCGCCGCTACTGGCGCCGCCGGTCGTCGCGCCGCCAGTCCCGCCGCCGCTGGTTCCGCCGCTCGGCGCGCCCCCGCTCGACGTGCCGCCGCTCGAGCTACCTCCGCTCGAGGCGCCCGCGCCGCCACCGGTGCCGCCGCTGGGGACCACGCTCGGGTCGTGCCACTCGTACGCGCCCAGGTCCACGCCAGCGCCCTGCGGACGCGGGATCTTGTCGGCGTCGAGGGCCGGCGCGAGCGTGGTCGACCCTTGGTCCACCGCGGGTGAGGTCTCGAGCAGCCGCAGGTTCCACGCCGGCGCCGTCGGGGCGACGAAATAGGCGCCCAGGCTCCCGCTGAGGGTGACGTTGTGGTCACTCGTCACGTTCGTGCCTTTCAGGTCGTAGTTGGTGGACAGGTTGTTGCGCACCACGACGTTCTCGCTCGGCGTGCTGTTCTTGTGGTCGTTCACCATGATCCAGGGGGGGCCAGGCTGCCCGCTCTGCACGTCGATAACGGTGTTGTTGACGATGCGAGAGTCGCGCGCGCCGTACAGCGAAATGCCGTGCCAGTGGTTGGTGATGACCACGTTGTTCTCCACCACCCAGCCCACGAAGGTCCCGTCGAAACACCCGATCCCTTGCAGCGTACCCTTCAGCGGCTGCGCCGGATCCTCCCAGTTGATGATCACGTTGCCGCGCAGGATCATGTTCTTGACCTCGCCGGTCCCGACGCCCCCAGGGCCCACGGACCAGCTCTGGAAACCGTCATCGTGATTCGAGTCCAGCGAGTCGTCGAGATACGAGTTCTTCACCAGGTTGTACTGGAACGTCTGGTCGTCACCGAGCCCGCGCAGCCCGTCCGCGGAGAAGTTCTCGACGGTGTTACCGTCAATCATCACCTGCGCGGCGTCCGCGCTGATGCCGAAGCGCACGTTCTTGACGGTGTTGCCGCGGACCACGGACTCGGGTCCGCGCACCGAGAAGCCGCTGTGCGCCCCGAGCCACTCGGACACTCCCCACGCGGACGAATCCAGCACGCTGAACACCAGCGAGTCCTCCACCGTGATCTTCGAAGAGCTGGTCTGGATCTCCACCAGGGTCATGGCGCCGCTGGCGGCGCCGCCGTGGGACGGGCTCACGGACACGCCGCGCAGTAGCCAGCCGCTGGTGTTGCTGAAGCGCACGCGCCGAAGCTGCGGGCTGTGGCCTGAGGCGGCGACCACGCTGATGGCTGGCGCGTAGCTGCCGCCGCTCACCATCATCTCGCCGTGGTAGCCGGACAGGAGGTGCACCGTGTCGCCCGCCTTCACCGTGGAACCGAACAGCCCGGCATCGATCACTTCCTGCAGCGTCTTCCAAGGATTGGCAGCGCTGCCGTTGCCGGCCGCGCTGCCCCCCGCCGGATCCACGTAGAAGTCTGCCGCGCGGGCCGAGCGCGCGGACGCCAGCGTGCACGAAGCGATCGCGAGAGCGAATAGCGGACGTCTCATGGTGTACCTCCGGGATCCATTCTACTGCGTTGCTTGCCGGTCAGACGCGGAAACGCGTGGTGCGCGACCCTGAGCCGCGTTCAGACTCGCTCGAGGGCCTGCGCCAGATCAGCGTTGATGTCCTCGGGATGCTCGACGCCGACGCTCAGGCGCACCATCGCGTCGCCAATCCCCATGCGAAGCCGGCTCTCCCTCGGGATGTCCGAGTGCGTCATGGATGCCGGGTGCTCCGCGAGGGACTCGGTGCCGCCGAGACTCACCGCCAGTTTGACGAGCTGCAGGGCGTTCAGCAACCGGAACGCTTCGGCTTCGCCGCCCACCAAATCGAAGCTCAACATGCCACCGGGAGCCAGACACTGCTTCTTGTACACGGCGTGGCCCGGATCGCCCTCGGCGAGGCGGCCGAGGTAGTAGACGCGCTCGACCTTGGGGTGATCCGCCAAGAAGTCCGCCACGTAGCGAGCGTTCTTCATCTGCGACGTCATCCTCAGCTTCAGCGTCTCCAGGCTGCGCATGAGCAGCCAGCCCGTCCACGGATCGCAGCAGGTGCCCAAGAAGGTGCGCATCGCGCGGATCTCCTGCATCAACGCAAGGGAGCCCATGCACGCGCCCGCGATGACGTCGCTGTGACCGCCGATGTACTTGGTGGCGGAGTAGAGGACGAGATCCGCTCCATGCTTCAAGGGGTGCTGCCACAGCGGGCCTAGAAAGGTGTTGTCGACGGCCACCAAGACAGGGCGCCCGGTCGAGCTTCGGCGACGCGCGAGGGCGACGCACGCTTCGATGTCCACCAGCGCGTTCGTCGGGTTCGCGGGAGTCTCGACGAAGATCAAGCGCAGAGCGTCCGCTCGGCCGGAGGCCTCGAGCACGGCTTCCATTTCATCGCCGGAGCAACCCGCGGGGAAGCCGACGGTCCTGATGCCGAGCTTGGCCAAGACCTTGGAGAGGAAGTAGTCGGTCCCGCCGTACAAGGGCTCGCTGAAGAGCACGAGCTCGCCGGGCTGCAAGAGCGCGATGGCCGTCGTGCTGATCGCCGCCATGCCCGATACGAACACCGCACACGACTCTGCCTCGTCCCATAGCGCCAGGCGATCCTCGAGCACCTCGAGGTCCGGGTTGTTCAGCCGGGAATAGATCAGGCCGATGCTCTCGCCGGGACCGGGCTCACGCAGGCCGTACGCCAACTCGAAGAACGCCTTGCCCGCCTCGGCGCTCTCGAACACGAAGGTCGAGGTCTGGAAGATGGGGCACTTGAGCGCTCCCTCGGACAACTCCGGTCGATAGCCATAGCTCGGCATCAAGCTCTCGGGGCGGAGCGGACGATCGCCGAGGGTTCCGCCACGCCTTCGCTCGCTGGTCATCCCCGGCGCATACGCCGCTACGTGCAGGGCGGCCAGTCCCGCGCTTGACGGACGTCAACTCGACGACGCCGCTCGGGTCGTTCGCGACGGCGTCATCCCGCGAGTGCGCTAGTGCTCCTCACATGGCCCAGGAACGCGCCGAGGTCGTGCTCAACCCGGAGCTGTGCAAGGGGTGCGGCCGCTGCATCGACGCGTGCCCCAAGCACGCCATCTCCCTGGGCGCGGAGATCAACCAGAGCTCGGGCATGTCTCCCGTGGGCATCGACTACGGCGTGTGCAACCACTGTGGTCTGTGCATCACGGCCTGTCCGGAACCACACGGGCTCGGACACCACCAGTACGACTTCACGCGCAGAGCCGACGCGCAGAGCCGACCGGAGAGCGTTCCACCACGACGCATCCCGCTGCCCGAGCTCGAGCCGGTCGTGCTCGAGGGCAACCATGCGGCGGCCATCGGCGCGATCCTCGCAGGTTGCCGGCACGTCTTTGGTTACCCCATCACCCCGTCCACCGAGGGAGCCGAGCTCATGGCCAGGCTCCTGCCCCAGCTCGGCGGAGTTTTCCTGCAAGCGTGCAGTGAGGTCGCCACCGTCAACCACATGTACGGCTGCGGAGGCGCGGGTCTGCCAACGATGACGTTCACCAGCTCTCCCGGCTTCAGCCTGATGCTCGAGGGGATCTCGTACCTGATCGGCGCAGAGCTGCCGGGGGTGTTCGTGAACGTGATGCGCCCAGGACCCGGGCTCGGCTACATCGGCCCGGAGCAATCCGACATCAAGCTGGTGTGCCGCGGGCTCGGACACGGCAACACGCACGCCATCGTGCTCGCGCCGACCTCGCCCCAGGAGATGCTCGACCTCACGTTCGCCGCCTTCGAGCTGGCGTTCCGCTACCGAAACCCCGTCGTCGTCGCGGCCGACGGCTATCTGGGACAAATCACCGGGCGGGTCTCGCTGCCGGACTCGATGATCGAGCCCGGCCTGCCCGGCTGGGCCGTGTGGGGAGACAAGGCGCACAAAGGCAACCTGAATACGTCCATCCTGCAGGACTGGGCCGAGCTCGAGCGACACAACGAGCGCATCAGCGCGAAGTACCGAGAGATGGAGCGGCGCGAGCAGCGCTCCGCCACGTACCGGGCCGAGGGCGCACACACGCTCATCATCGCCGCGGGGACACCGGCCCGCATGGCCAAGGCCGCCACCGCGCGGCTGCGGCGTGAGGGTCGGAGCGCGGGCCTGTTTCAGCCAGTCACGCTCTGGCCGTTCCCCATCGATGCGCTGCGCGAACCGCTGAAGCGGGCTGAACGCCTGGTCGTGGTCGAGGCCAGCGACGGACAGTTGGAAGACGAACTGCGACTCGCCCTGCAGAAGGCGAACATCGGCGGAATACCCATTCATCACCTACGACACATGGGCGGGATCCTCCCGACCGTCGACGAGATCTACGACACGGTACGGCACGTCACGGAGGTGGAGCATTGACCACATCGGCCTTGTACACTCACTTCGCAAGGCACGCGGGTGGCGCGGGCCTGAAGGGAGCCAGCACGCACTACTGCGCGGGGTGCGGACACGGTCTGGCACACAAGTTCGTCGCCGAGGCGCTGGTCGAGCTCGGGGTGCAGGACCGCACGATCATGGTGTCTCCCGTCGGATGCGCCGTGTTCCTGTTCTACTACTTCGATACCGGTAACACCCAGGCGGCCCACGGCCGCGCGCCCGCGGTAGCGCTCGGCCACAAGCTGGCCAACCCCGAAGCCATCGTCGTGAGCTACCAGGGGGACGGCGATCTGGCCGCCATCGGTCTCGCGGAGATCATGCACGCCGCGCAGCTGGGCATCCCGATCAGCGTGGTGTTCGTCAACAACGCGATCTACGGCATGACGGGCGGTCAGATGGCGCCGACGACGCTCACCGGGCAGTGGTCGACCACCACGCAGGACGGCCGGGGTCCCCTGCAGGGCGCGCCCATGCGCGTCTCCGAGGTGATCGCGCAATCCGACGGCGCGATGTACGTCGAGCGCTGCGCGCTGTTCGATCAAAAGCAGCGCAAGCGGTGCAAGAACGCGATCAAGAAGGCGCTGCGACTCCAGCTCGAGGGCCGGGGCCTTGGCTTCGTCGAGATCCTGAGCGAGTGCCCCACCCACTGGCGCATGAGCTCTCGGGAAGCGGAAGCGCACGTCCGGGACGTCCTGTCGACGGTCTTTCCGCTCGGAGTCATCAAGGACGAAGAACGGCAACCTTGGTTCACGCTGCCCAAGCCGGACTTCTCACCCGAGCGCGTGCTCGCAGCGATCGGAGCCAGCGACGCAGCACCGCCGCGTCACTGTCGCGGCTTTCCGGAACACATCGACGCGGCCGACGTCTCGATCAAACTCGCGGGCGCCGGTGGCGATGGCGCCCAAACCGCGGCACTGTTGCTCACGAAGGCGGCCATCTCCGAGGGCTTCGACTCCACGCACATCCCGAGCTATGGCCCCGAGTCTCGCGGCGGGACCTCCTACGCCGACGTGCACGTCGCCCGCGAAGAGGTGCTCTCCCCCGGAGCCCCGGAGCCTCACGCGCTGGTCGCCTTCAACGCGCCCAGCCTCGAGAAGTTCGCCTCGACGGTGCGTCCTGGGGGGCTCGTGATCTACGACAGCAGCGTGATCCGCACGGTCCCCGACGTGGCCGCCGGCGTGCGGGTCGTGCCGGTACCGTGCACGGCCATCGCTCGGGAGCTCGGCAACGCGCGGGTCAAGAACGTCGTCGCGCTGGGCGCGCTGCAAGAAGCTCTGCGCTTGCTCGAGCCCGCCTCGCTGCTGGCCGCTCTCGGCCGGAGTCTCGCCGGCAAGTCCGAGTGGATTGCGGTCAACGAGGAGGCCTTCCGCAGAGGCGGAAGCGCCGCGGCCGGCAGATCGTAGCCGTTTGACCGCACTTCGCTCCACGCGCTGAGGAACAGCGTTTCGGTCTGGCGTCCGGCGGCGTGTCCATGTGGAGTCGACGCCGTAGCCACGCAGAACCGGCTCGCGCAGCGAGCAAGCCGTGCATGGCGCAAACCCCGCACAGGCGCTACAGCGGGGCTTCGGTGGTGTTGATGCGAGGTGGGACAGCGCGAGCGGCGCCAGGCTGGTGCGCTGGTGGGTCACATCCCCGTCCAACCCGGCGTTGGCCAGCAGGTCCACTCGAGGTTGGGCTGGTCGAGATCGACTTCGACCAAGCGTGTCTCGTTGGCGACTTCGTCGAGCCAGGATGCGTAGAGCATGTGCCCATGAAGGGACTTTGCGGCCCAGATAGCCCGGCGAACCACCGACAAGGCGACAGCGCTCGCCAGTCTGCGGGTCGAGCTCGTCTTCGCAGGGCGTCTCGGTGAGCGTCCAGGTGGAATGAAGGGGGTCGGCCTGCACGCGACCGGCTATCCGCCCGCAGATCTCGTGCTCGAGGCGGGGCAGCGCATCATCATGGCCAAGCGTCGCAGCTGGCGAGGGCGGCGACACCGGCTAGCGCGAGCCCCGAAGTTAGTGCGAGGCTCCGGGGATGGACCGAATCGCGCCGACGCGTCGCCCTCGAGGTGCGGCGCGAGGCTTCCAGCGCTGGCGCTCGCTGCTGTTCATGCACTGGCCAGTCTCAGTCGAGGTCTTGCGTCCTCTCGTCCCCGCCTCCCTCGAGATCGACACCTTCGAGGGCCGAGCGTACGTAGGGCTCGTGCCCTTCGCGATGGAGGGGGTCCGGCCGCGATGGGCTCCCGAGGCGCTCGCGTTCGACTTCTTGGAGACCAACGTGCGCACCTACGTCCACGTCGATGGTCGTGATCCCGGCGTGTACTTCTTCAGCTTGGACGCGGCGAGCCGCATCGCGGTCCAGGTCGCGCGGGCGGGCTGGGGTTTGCCCTACTTCTACGCTCGCATGTCCTTGCGTGAGGACGGCGAGACGATCCACTACGGCGTCGAGCGCGCAGGCAGCGCCGCCCGTCTGCGGGTGTCGTACCGTGTTGGGGACGCGCTGGGTCCGAGCGAACCGGGCAGCTTTCAGCACTTCCTGGTGGAGCGCTACCTGCTCCACCTCGAGCGCGGCGGACGTCTGCTCTCTGGGCAGGTCTACCACGTCCCGTACCCAGTCCACGCCGCGACGGTGCTCGAGCTCGAGGACAGCCTGGTGGCGAGCGCGGGCATCCCGGCCGAGGGACCGCCGCCGATCGTGCACTACTCGCCGGGTGTAGACGTCGAGCTGTTCACGCTGGGTCACGCCACCCGTGGTGTCGCGCCAACATCCGATGACGATGACTGAAGAACGCGCGCACGATTCGGTACACGAGCAGGCCAGCGAAGCGCGGTTCGAAGGTGAGCTCGTCCCGCACCGTGCAGCTGCTTCGGTCGCCGAAACCCTCGCCGGGCGAGAGCTCGAGCAGCTGCAGCGAGCCGAGGTCGGTGGCGCGCGGTGGGACGGACATCGAGAGCTAGGGTGCCATCTCTCGCGCGATGCCCGCGACGGGGGTGACCCAGCGCCAGGTAGCGGTCGACGGTCGACGCGCCTCGGCCCGCGATGGTACAGAATGCCAATGGGCGTTCGACTTGAACGGATGACGACGGCGACGGCGGCGGCTCTCCTGGAGGGAGGCCGCCCATCGGACATTCCGGTTGCGGACGACTACCCTTCGGAGTTCTCGCGAGGTGTCGCCGAGCAGGTCGCCAACGGAAGCGACCTCGGTCCGTATGTGATCTACGAGCTGAAGGACGCCATCGTGGTGGGCGAGATTGGCGGTGCATTCACGGAGCCGGGCACCGTGGAGATCGGCTATGCGGTGGTGCGCTCGCGCCGGGGGCAGGGCAGCTGCTCCAACTAGCGGAGAGCGTGAACGCTCGTGGAGCAGACAACACATCATCTGCCCGCCGCAGGCAGCATATCAATCGAAGCTCGACTTGCAGCCGGGCTGACACCTCCGCGAACTGGCGCCCTCAGCGAGGCGGACCCGAGGTCGACTCGAAGCCCAGGGTCAGACGCAGTCGGTCCGTGGCGCCGACGGTGTTTCCCATGGTCGTGTGGGTCTGGAGATCGCCGTCGATGCACAGCTGCACGTTGCCGGGGACGGCGTTGTCCCCCAGGGCGACGAAGCTCGCCACGTAGTTGCCGTATTCCACGCTGGAGTCGGAGAAGTGCAGTCCGATCTCGGCGAGGTTCAGGCCTCCACCGGCCGGCAGCGCGTTCTCGAACACGCCGGAGATGGTCAGGTAGCTGCCGTCCAGGTTGAAGCTGCCGTCCTCGTTCGAGTAGTAGACGTCGTAGTACTCGGTCGACGCTCCTTTGATGTCGTGGCTGCCGTCGGTCAACGGATCGTCCAGGCGGACCGTCAGCTCGCTGCCCGCGACGTCGAATACGTACTCGGTTGGGGCCGTGCCACCAGTGCGCTCGTAGAACGCGATGCTCTCGAGCCCCGGCAGCGCACGGACCGGGGTGGGCGCGCTACCGTCGACCAGGATCGACCCGCCGCTGCCCGCTGACGCGCCGCCGCTCCCGCCCGCTGTCCCCCCAGCGCCCGCGCCGCCCGTCGAACTTCCCCCGGTGGCAGGTGCGTTGTCCGCGACGCCCTCGGCGTCCGACGAGCAGCCGCAGAGCAGCACGACGAGCCCTACGGACGACGCGAAACGGCGCATGAGGGAGACTGTAACACATCGACCTGAGGTCTCAGTGGCGGCGCCGCTCGTGGGTTCGACGCGGGCTCGGCAGTCGTGCGCGCAGACTCGCAAGGCGTGGTCGAGTGCAGGGAGCAGCTGGCTCGGCTGCGGGCGGTACTCGCGCGCCCCTAGCTAGTCGAGGGCGGTCGAGCCTTCCCGCGCTACGCTGGAGCCCGTGCCACGCCTGGTCATGCCGTCCCCGGACGGCGACGTGTTCCTCTCGCTCTCGCAGTCCAATGTCTTGGGTCGGCGCCCAGACAGCGACGTACAGGTGTTGGACCCGCTGGTCTCGGGCAAGCACTGTCGCATCGAGCAGCGAGCCTCCGGCTGGGTGCTCATCGATCTCGGTTCCTTGAACGGCACCTGGATCAACTCCGTGCGCGTCAGCGGAGAGCAAGCGCTGCACCACCTGGACGAGATCACCGTCGGCTCGACGCTGCTCGTGTTCAGCGATCTCGGCGAGGCGATGGCGCGGGTACCCCTCGCGAGCCCGGCCCGGTTGCTCGCGGGCAAGGACCGAGCCGCCGATGGCGGAAAGGAGCAGACGCTGATACTGCCGCGGGACGCCGAGCCATCGTCGCGAGGCCTCGGGCGCGAGCTCGCCGAGCGGGTGGCCGTTCACGAGCGCTTGGTAGCGGCACTGACGCATGTGCTCGTCGCCTCGCCGGGGCCGGCGTTCGCACAGGCTGCGCTGACGGGCATGCTGGATCTGACCGACGCGGATGGCGGGGCCCTGTATCTGCCCGCAGAGTCCCCGGCTCCGCTCTTGACGGAGCGGCGGCGCGGCGTCGCCGAATCCCTCGTGCCGGACGCCGCGTTGATCGCGGAGGCTCTGGGCACTGGGCAGCTCGGACTCCGCACGCGCACGGGCACGGCGGCGTATCGCGTCTGGCAACCGGTCATGACCGCGGCGGTACCGTTCGTGGCACACCGTCGCGTTCGAGCCATCGTGTGGCTCGAGCGAGCCGGCACCGCGGACGCCGTCGCTTGGCCGCTGGCCGAGTGTTTCTCGGCGGTCTGGGCGCGGTTGCTCAGCGACTGAGACCTGCGCTCCGGGCGCGGGGGGCGCCCTAGCGCCCGAGCGCACCCGTCGCCACATTGTCGTGGGGCGCCGCATCCGCTAATGTTGCCGGAGGATCGACGCACAGTGACGGACTCGCGGGTTGTTGCGATCAACCGCGGCGACATCTTCTGGATTGCGCCGGAGGACTCGTCCGAGGCGGAGTCGGGCCCGGCGCACCCGCATGTCGTGGTGCAAGATGACCTGTTCAACCACTCGCGCATCGCGACGGTGGTCGTGTGTGCGCTGACGACGAACGCGAAGAAAGCTCACGAACCCGGGAATGTGCTGCTCGAGCCTGGCGAAGGCGGTCTCCCGAAGCGGAGCGTCGTCGTGGTGTCTCAGATCGCGTCCGTCGACAAGACTCGGCTAGGCGCGCGAGTCGGCTCGCTATCCGGCGCGCGCGTCGACCAGATCCTGGCGGGTCTGCGGTTTCTGGAGAGATCGTTCTTTTCGCCCTCGGGACACTAGCCACCAGCGACTCGACGCCCGACTTGCCCCGCTCCTCACACCCGCTGGGCGAGCTTCTGCGCGCGGTCGCGAGCGGTCGCGATGATCGGCTTCGCGTCGGCGTCGGTGATCCCGAGCTTGCCCACGAGCTTGGCGAGCAGCTTCTCCTCGGCCTTGGTCTGCTTGCCGTCGGCGTGCGTGAGCAGCGCCGCGTGGGCGAGCAGCAGCTCGCGTTCCGACGGGCTCAGGGCGCCGACCTCGAGGTCGTCGTCGAGGGTGCGCTTCTTCGAGGCGTACTCGCGCAGCTCCGCCTCGTCCTCGTCGCTGGCGCCGAACGCCCACAGCAGGCCATCAATCAAGCTCTGCTCGGGCGTCTTCACGGTGCCGTCGGCCCACGCCACGGCAACCAGCGATCTCACGATGGTCTTCTCACTGGGTGTCATCGCTCGGCACCATACCCGACGCGTGACGCGGGATCCACGGCGACCGGGAGCCTCGTATAGTCCCGCTCCTCATGCCCACACCGCTCGGCAGGCTCTGGCGCTACGCCGCTCCCCACCGTCCCCGCATCGTCGCCGCGTCGATCTTCACCATCCTGAACAAGCTGTTCGACGTGCTGCCGGAGCTGGTCATCGGCGCCGCGGTGGACGTGGTCGTCCGCGCCGAACACTCCCTCGTTGGGCAGGTGTTCGGCGTGCAGGACCGGTTCACGCAGTTCGTGATCCTGGCCGCGATCAACTTCGCGATCTGGGTGCTCGAGTCCCTCACCGAGTACGTGGCGGCCATTCTCTGGCGCAACCTGGCGCAGACCATCGAGCACGATGCGCGCCTCGACGCTTACGGTCACGTCCAGTCCCTCGAACTGGCCTGGTTCGAGGATCGCTCGACGGGTGGCCTGCTCGCCGTCTTGAACGACGACGTCAACCAGCTCGAGCGCTTCCTCGACGTGGGCGCGGCGGACCTGCTGCGTACCAGCGTGAACGTGCTGTTCGTGGGCGCGGTGTTCTTCACCGCGGCGCCGGTGCTTGGCGTCGTCGCGTTCCTGCCCATCCCGCTGATCGTGTGGGGCTCCATCCGCTATCAGCGGCGCCTCGCGCCGTTCTATCGCAAGGTTCGCGACGCCGCGGGCGACGTGTCCGCGCTCTTGGCCAACAACCTCTCGGGCATCCTTACCATCCGGGCGTTCTCGGCGGAGGCTCGCGAACGGGGGCGCGTGGCCACCGTGTCGGATCGCTACCGCCTGGCGAACCGCGACGCCATCCGCTTCTCGTCGGCGTTCGTGCCCATCATTCGCCTGGCGATCTTGGCGGGCTTCACCCTCACGCTCTTGATCGGTGGGCGCGCGACCCTGGCGGGCGAGCTCGAGGTGGGCATGTTCTCGGTGCTGGTGTACATGACGCAGCGCCTGCTGTGGCCGCTCACGCGCCTGGGCGAGACGCTCGATCTCTACCAGCGCGCCATGGCCTCCACCCAGCGCATCCTGGATCTCCTGGACGTGCGCCCCACGATCCGCGCCGGAGACCGCGAGCTGCCCGAGCCGCGGGCGGGCGCGGTCGCCTTCGATGGCGTGTCGTTCGCGTATCAGTCCGGCCCGAACGTGCTCGAGGGCTTCAACCTGCGCGTGGGCGCGGGCGAGACCCACGCCATCGTGGGCGCCACCGGCGCGGGCAAGTCCACCATCGTGAAGCTGCTCTTGCGCTTGTACGACGTCACCGAGGGGCGCGTCACCGTGGACGGTGTCGACGTGCGGGAGCTCGGCTTCCACGCGCTGCGCGGCGCCATCGGCTACGTCGGGCAGGACGTGTTCTTGTTCCAAGGCACGGTGCGAGAGAACCTCGCGTACGGCAAGCCCGACGCGAGCAACGAGGACGTCGAGCGCGCTGCGCGCTTGGCCGAGGCCCACGAGTTCATCCTCGCGCTGCCGCAGGGCTACGACACGGAGGTCGGCGAGCGCGGGCAGAAGCTCTCCGGCGGGCAGCGACAGCGCCTGTCCATCGCGCGGGCGTTGCTGCGGGACCCTCCGCTGCTAGTGCTCGACGAGGCCACCAGCGCCGTGGACAACGAGACCGAGGCGGCCATCCAGCGCTCCCTCGAGGTCGTGAGCCGAGGACGCACGGTGATCCTGATCGCGCATCGCCTGTCCACGGTGCGCCACGCGGACCGCATCTGGGTCCTCGACCGCGGCAGGGTCGTCGAGAGCGGCACTCACGACGAGCTCTGCCAGCAAGGTGAGCGCTACGCCGCGCTCTGGCGCGTCCAGACCGGCGAGCGCACGCACCAAGCGGCGTAGCTCAAGGCAGCTCGCAGTAG
The DNA here is from genome assembly GCA_019637295.1 of Polyangiaceae bacterium. GTDB lineage: Bacteria > Myxococcota_A > Polyangia > Polyangiales > Polyangiaceae > JACKEA01. Next base: position 91,279 of record JAHBVX010000001.1, on the reverse strand, counting down.
TTGGGCGTCGCGCAGGTGTCGTTGTCGCAGTGCCCGCTGTAGCACAGCGCGTCCTGCGTGCAGGCGTCCGTCAGCCCCACGATACCGAAGCAGGTGCCCGGGGTGTTCAGCGGGTCCGCCTCGTCTCGGCCGAGGCAGCGGTTTCCCTTGCGACACAGCGCCTTCAGACCGAACCGCGTACACGGTTGGCCCCCCACCGGCAGCTTGCTGCAAATCCCCCCCAGCCCGATGATCACGTCGCAGAACTCGCCGGCGGGGCACATGTCCGGCAGCGACGCCGTACAGGCTCCGCCCGAGGTTGCCGGGCCCTGACACGTACCCGCGAGCGTGGTGCCATCCGTGAGCCCGCAGTGCAGCCCCGGCCCACACAGCGAGCCCTCGGTCCAGTTGCAGGCCAGCCCATCGGTCACGACGAACAGGTTCGCGATCGGGATGCACTTCCCGGGCGTGGTCGCGTTCTTGCCCAGACAGAACATGTCCACCCGGCAGCCCCCGTAGCTGCCGCCATCGCACGGCTGCTGCGCAGACGCGGGAGCCAGACACACGTCCGACGGCTGCGAGGTCACGGAGTCGATGATCGTCTCGCACTGCAGGCCCTTGGCGCACAGCCCGTCGGCGCAGGGTTGCCCCTCGCCCGGCCGCGCCATACACGTCCCTGGGCACGTGCCCTGGCTCACGTCGCAGTACAGTCCCCCTTGGCACTCCTTGGGGTGGGTGCACTCGCCACCGGCCGCGACGAGCCCCTCGATGGCCGCGTCGCAAGCCTGCGGGATGGGGAACATGACGTCGCAGTCCGCCGCCTCTATGGCCGCCAGGCACGCCGGCGCCTTGTCCGGGTGATACACGAAGCGGGCCGGGTCGAGGGTACCCAGCGAGGCGAACACGCTCTGTCCGATCACCTTCTCCATGTACTCCGCGCAGTCCTCGTCGCCGAGCGCAGCCTTGGACAGCGCGCCGAAGCATCGGGCTACCCTGCTACACTGCGCCTTGGCGTACGCCGAGGCCAGCTGCTCGAGCGGCAGGGTGGTGCCACCATCACCGCTCGCGGCCCCGCCCTGCAGCTCCTCGAAGTCGAGCAGCAGCGCACAGGACGCAGGCATCGTCCCGACGAGCAGAGTGAAGATTACCGTGTGCCAGCGCATGAGGGGCGCCCCCGGGTCAATCTACCTTGAGCAAGGGACCGAAACAACCGAACCCGAGCCGTGCTGACCTTGGGTCGGTTCGACGCGGAACCGGCGCCGGTTCGCGGTCACGTCGATTGCAGCCGGACTCGAGTCACCCATCGCTGCCCCTGCTCGGCGGTCCCTCGCTGTTGCTCTCGCGTTCGACCGACGCGCTCGACGTACGCTGGTCGCCGCCGGTGATACCCCGCGCAGCGGTCACTCCGCCGGCATCACCGCACCGAGCGCGCGGTCGTACGTCTTGATGCGCGCCACATCGCGCCGAGTGCAGGACGCCACGTGCAGCAGGTCGCGCGCGCCCAGCGACGGATGTGCGCCGGCGAGATCGCGCGCGAGGCGCACGTCCTCGGGCTCGATCGGCCAGACTTCGTCGATTGCGCCATCCACGAGGCGCAGCGCCGAGTCCAGCGTCTGCAGGCGCTGTACCGGAAGATAGGCGTGAAGCAGCTCCTGGAGGACCTCGGCCGACGTGCACAACCGTGCGCGGGCACCCTTGCTCATGGCACGCTCGAAGAACTGTTGGGCAGGCCCACGGAGCGGGTGTTCGCGACCGACTGCGTACATGAACACGTTGGTGTCGACGAAGATCACGTACGGGTAGCTCCGGATGTCCGGGACTGGTGGATCACGTCGCGCTGCAGCTCCCAGTCGGGCTCCTCCCCGGGCTCGAGCTCGGCACAGCGCTCGAAGAACTCTCGCAGCTGCGCTCGACTTCCAAAACGGCGACTCTCAGCGCTCTCGGCCAGCCGTTCGAGCGCCACCTGTCGCAGCCACGCGCTGAGCGAGGTCCCCTCGCGCTCGGCCTGGCGCTGCAACCGGATCTTCTCCTCGGGTTTGAGGATCACCTGGACGCGCTCAGCCATGAGTCATACCCATACACATACGTACTATAGGTGTGTAACCTGGTCAACGGTCGCGTCCGCTCAGGTCACGGCTTGAGCCCGATGAACAGCTCGTGACCCTCCGGCAGCCCCGAGTGCTCGTACACCCTGGCGCGAGCGTCGAAGCCCGCCGCCGCCAGCGTGTCGAGCCAGACTTGCCGGGGAAACAGGCCGTGAACGTGGCGGTCGTGCAGCACCCGAGTCGACCCGCGCTCGTCGCGAACCATGAGGGCGTAGTCCGTCACGGCGGATTCGTCTGCGGGGTCCGGATCCCACGACCACTCCAGGTAGCGCGCTCCGCGGGCGCCATCGTCGCTGCCGCCGTGGGAGGTGCTCGGCGCGAAGCGCTCCTGGGTGTGGTCCGGCGCGAGCAGCGCGACGCCGCCCGACCGGCAGTGCAGGAAGGCCGTGGTCATGGCCCGAGCCAGGTCATCCCGAGTCTGCATGTGGTCGATGGCGTCGTGAATGAAGACCGCGTCGAACTCGCGACCGAGGCGCACCGCGCGCATGTCGCCCGAGTGATGCGCGACCTCTGGGTTGAGCTGCCGCGACTGTCGCAACATGTCGTCGGACAGGTCCACCAAGGTCAGCTCGAAGTGCTGCTTGAGGTGAGACGCGTTGTTGCCGCCGCCGCTACCCAGCTCGAGCAACGTTTGGAGCGGCCCGGTCGCGTGCTCGCGCAACACGGCTGCGTACAGCGCCGCCTCCTCTTCGTACTCCTGGACGGGCGAGATCAGCCGCCAGTAGTCGGCCAGCTCCGAGTACATGCGCTCCATGGTCGTGACCGCGGGCTCAGAACCCACGAAGATCGGAGATCAGCCGCTTGGAGATGACGATGCGCTGGATCTGCCCGGTGCCCTCGAAGATGTCGTACACCTTGATGTCGCGAAACCACTTCTCGAGCAGCGCGTGGTCTTCGCTCAGGGTGCCGTGGGCGCCGCAGATCTCGATGGCGTCGATGCACGCGGCGATCGCGGCCTGGCCGGCCAGCGCCTTGCTCATGCTGGCCTCCTTGGCGTTCGGTAGGTAGTGATCGGCCATCCACACGGCCTTCCAGGTCAGCATGCGCGCGGCCTCCAGGCGACGCCCAACCCGCGCCAGGCGCTCGGCGATGGCCGCGTAGCGCGGGATGGGGCGCGACAGCACGTAGTTGTCCTTCACGAAGTCCGCCGCGTACTCGTAGGCCGCCCGCCCGATGCCAATGGCCATGGCCGCGACCAGCGGGCGCGTGTTGTCGAAGGTCTTCATGGCAGTCATGAAGCCCTCCTTCGAGGTGTACTTCTCTTCGCCGCCCAGCAGGTTCTCGACCGGCACGCGGCAGTCCTCCAGCACGAGCTCTGCGGTCTCGTTCGCGCGCAGTCCCATCTTCTCTTCGATCTTGCCCACCGAGAAGCCCGGCGTTCCGCGCTCGACGACGAACGCGCGATGACCCGCGCGACCGAGGGAGGCGTCCACGGTCGCGAAGATGACGACCCAGGAAGCGCGCGCGCCGTTGGTGATGTAGCACTTGCGTCCGTTCAGCACGTAGGCGTCGCCGTCCTTGCGACAGCTGGTGCGGATCGCGGCCACGTCGCTGCCCGCGCCCGGCTCGGTCAGGCCGTACGCGCCCCACTTGAGCTCGTCCGTCATGTCGCGAAAAATGCCGAAGAAGCGCTCGCGCTGCTCCGGGGTGCCGCTGCCGCGCAGCGGAGGACCGCCGAGGCCCGCGCCGGGTAAGCTGAGCATGATCGACGCGTCCGCCCAGGCCAGCTCCTCTGCGCCGATGGCCGCCGTGCGGTTGGCTTGACTCGGCTTGCTCGTGTCACGGTGCTTGGGCCCCTCCTGGAAGTCCTCCATCGGGTTCGCGTCGCCCTTGAGCGCCTGACTCATGCCGTAGAAGGTGCGCAAGAACTCCGGATCGATGTCCTTCTTGCGATCCCAGCTCAGGCTCTGGGGGCGCACGACGTTCTTTCCCAGATCCGCCAGGGCGTCCTTCAGCATGCGCTGTTGGCCGTTGAGCTCGAGTTCGAACATGGCTTGGTGGTCCTTCCAGTACGCGGCGATTCGGCTTGAGGCTCAGGTGAAGATGGCTTGGGTCTCGGGGGTGGGGAGCACGGCGCCCGCGTCGAGGGGCTGACCCGTCGTGATGCGCGCGGCGAGCTGATCGAGCTGCTCCGGCGTCATGCCCACCAGTGACATCTGCTTGGCGTCCCGCATCATCTTCTCGACGATCACGTCGCGCATGAAGCCCGCGCCGCCGTGCAGCTGCACCGCGTCGTCCGCGGCCCGCATGGCCACCTCGTGGGCGTGGGCGGCGGCGTGGGCGGTCGCCAGCAGACACGCGGCGTCGTCCTTGCCCGCGTCCCACATCCACGCCGCGCGGCGCACCATCTCGCGGGCGCTCTCCACGTCCATGTGGCGATCCGCGAGCGTGAACGCCACCGCCTGGAAGTGCCCAATGGGCTTGCCAAAGGCCTTGCGGATGTCGCAGTACTCGCGCGCGACGTCGAACGCCGCTCGCCCGAGCCCCACCTGCCGCGCGGCGACGATCAGCGAGTACTTCGCGAAGAAGCGCAGGGTCGCTCGCGTGAAGTCCGAGCCCCCCATCAGTCGCTCGGACGAGGCCACCCGCACCTTCTCGAGCCCGAGCTCAGCGAAGTTGCCGCAGTCTACCCCGAGGGTTCGGTGACGCTCACCCACGCTCACCCCGGCGTCGCCCTTGGAGACCACGAAGGCTCCGAGGCCGTCCCAGCCGCGCTCGGCCTCCACCTGCGCGAACACGACGAACCGCTCGGCGAGCTCGACGTTCTGCACGAAGCACTTGCGCCCGGTCAGCTCGAACCCACCGTCGACGGGGGTTGCCAACGTGGTGAAGCCGGCGCGCTCTCGGTTCACGGCTCGCTCGCTCCAAGCCACGGACGCGAACGCGTCGCCGCGGCTCGGATCGCACAGCGGGGCGAGCAGCGCGCGCGCCTGCTCCTCGCTCGCGAGCTCGAGCACCGCGTACGAGAACGAGCCGAAGGCAGGGAGCCCAAAGCACGTGGCCGCGTCGCCAAAGCCCAGCTCTTCGTTGATGAGCGCCGCCGTCAGCAAGCCGAGCCCCTGCCCACCGAGCGCCTCGGGGACATGGGCGGCCCCGAGGCCCATCTCGGCGACCGCACGCCGTACGTCGTCGGACACCGCCCGCGCTCCCTCGACCTCTCGCGCACGCGGCGCCACCGAGGCGCGCGTGAAGTCGGCGACGGTGCCGAGGATGAGCTGCTGATCCTCGCTAGGCTCGAACGAAATCATGGGGAAACTCCGGGGCTGCGCGGCGAGATCGCCGCCGCGAGGACCCGCACGCTCGCCTTTCTGACGCGCGGCGGCAAGGGAAATTCGGCCGACGGGCCGAGCTGCGCGCTCAGCGCGGAACCAGACCGCAGCCGACGCCCTTGTACACCGCGGCGTTGTTGTTCTCGTGGCACTCCTTGGAGAGCCCCTGGGGATCGACCTTCACGAACACGTCGATGACCTCGCCGCCGAGCTCGGCCTCGCAGCTCACCACCGAGCACTCGCCCACGCCAAGCGCGATGGGGATGGGCGCGGTGCACAGCAGCGGGCCGGTCTCGGCGTTCTTGTAGAAGCTGACCTCGGTGCCGCTGACCATGGGCAGCGTGCCACGGTTACAGACCCGCGCCTCGATCGTCGCGGTGGTGCCGGTGCACTTGACGGAGCCGACCTCGCCGCCCGCGGTGAGATCCGGCTCGCCGAGCGCGTCGAGATCGCCCTGCACGTTCTGGCGGAAGTTGTTGAGCCCTGGCTGCTTCCAGTTGATCTGCACCTGCCCGCTGGCGGGCAGTTGACCCTGATCGCCCACGTGCGTCACCGCGTAGGCGTGCTGATTCCAGACGGGCCGGGACGCCGCCCAGCGATCTTCCTCGTCACGCAGCACGACGATGCCGCGGTTGACGGCGAACTGCGCCGTCGGGAAGAGCGGATCCGTGGCCGGGCAGCCGAGCGTGCCCGCGTAGTCGTTCACCGCGCTGACGATCTCGGTGCGGTAGTCGCCGTCCACGTCCACGATCACGGGGTTCTCGTAGGTCGTGCCGCTCGACCGAGCCGCGCTGTACAGCACCTTGCCGGTCTTGCCCTCGTAGATGCGGAGGAAGCACTCGTCGGCGTAGACCGCCTCGGCTGAGCCGTCCGCATCGAAATCGAACACGCTGGAGCCGGTGACGTTGGAGCTCTGATCCTTGGACGGCTGCGACCACAGCACGCCGTCGGTCTTGCTCTGACCGTTGCAGTCCGCCGCCGTGCCGCCGGCCAGACAGTCGAAGTCGAACACGACGTACTGACTCCCGCCCGCGCTCGCGAACTCGCGCTTCCCGTCGCCGTCGAAGTCCGCGATGGTCGGCGGGCCGCCGCTTCCGCCACCCGGGATGGGCGTGGGACCGAAGACGATCGTGCCTTCCAGCGTCTGCACGCGGATGTTGCCGCTCGAGATGACGACCACCTCCGCCACGTCCTTGTTGCCCAGGCTGGTGAGCGGGTAGTTGCCCATGTCGGCTACAGCCACCTGTCCCGCGGCGCCGCTGCCGGTGTAGTAGCTCTCCGCTACCCAGTTGCCGGTGGTCGCGCTCCACTCGTAGATGCCGTTGCCGAGCACGAGCTCCATCTTGCCGTCCTCGTCCACGTCGGCGATCACCGGGATGTAGCCCTTGTGGTACGCCGGGTAGCCGAGCGTATTGGAGCGAATGCAGCCGTTGGCCCCGTACACCGTGGCGCCGTAGATGATCTCGGCGGAGCCGTCGTTGTCCAAGTCGTGCAGGCTCGGGCCGCCCCACTGATCGCCGCCGCCGGTGTTGTCCGCGCTCGTGGGCGGCCCCGCCGGCGTGGCGCACGGCCCCGAGCGCCAGAGCCGCTCGAACGCGCTGGTCGCCGGGTTCCACTTGAAGGCGAGCAGGCCGCCGCCGTGGGCGGCCGCGACGATCTCGGCCCGTCCGTCGCCGTCGATGTCACCCACGGCGACGCTCGCGGGGCTCATGGTGGCGTCCGTGGGGCTCGGCACCGTGAACTGATGCGAGCAGTCCTTGCCGCTGATCACCCGCAGCACGCCGGGGCTACCGTAGCTGCCCTGTGTGGGGAACGTCGTGAACACGATCGACGGACTGAGAGTGTTCGGATCGCCGTCGAGATCGAAGTCGACCACGACCGGCGTGCTCATGACGTGGACGTGGTCCGGGAACGGATCTCCGGCCGGCGGCGCCGTCCACCGACACTGCTCGGCGGGCACGATCTGGTCGATCTCGATCTTGAGCTTGCAGCTCGGATCGTTGGTCTTGCTCGGCGGCACGCCATAGGGAATGCACTCGCCGTTCTCGCAGTAGCTGTCGAACCAGCAGTCGTCGTTCGTGGTGCACGGCGGCTGCACCGGCGCGCACTTGGTGCCCAGCGCGCAGAACGTGCCCGACGCGCAGCAGACAGCGCCGCACTGCGCCGCTGCGGGGCAGTCCCCGCCGTCCGTAGCCCCGGTCGCGCCCGTTCCACCCGTGCCGGAGCCGCCATCCGCGCCGCCGGTGCCCCCGCCACCGGTCCCGCACTGTCCCGGCAGGCAGTTGCCAGCAACACCACCGTCCGAATCACCCCCGCAGCCGGGAACGAGCAGGAACGCCACCATCGACGCGAAGCCCAGGGCCCATAGAGCGCGCATGTCGGCAGCGTATCACAGGACTCGCAGGGTTCACCTCGAAGGTCGGTCAGACGCGGTGACGACTACAAGGCGGTGATGACCAGGACCACCGGGGTGTTGTCGGAGCCGCCGTCACCGAACGGGCCAACCCACGCTTCGATCGTAGCGCCGACGGGCAGCGGCGTGGGCTGGACGACGTGGGTCGGATTGGCCGTCGTCACCTGTGAGAAGACCGTGACCCCGTCGACGCGCACGACCCCCTCCGTCTCGCCGCTGTCGCCGCTGAGGAACTGGATGCTGGCAGCGTAGCTGCCGGCCACCGGCGCCGTGAAGCGCACGACCGAGTACTCACCCGCCTGACCGGGATGCAGCGCCACGAACCCTGGGGGCACGCCGTAGGGCAGGGAGTCGGTGGTGTTCTTCCAGACCGACGGGGTTCCCAGGTTGTTGTTCGCGGGGTCGTGCCAGTTGGGACCATCGGCCGTGGTGACCAGCGTCGGGTAGCTCAGCAGCGGCAGGCCGAGGGTTGGCGCCCAGCCGTACGTCCACGGCCCGTTGGGGTTGGCGACGCCCGGAAAGTCGGCGGACATGTCGAATGTCATGCCGGCCGAGCCATCGACGCCCGCCTCCGAACCGGTCCCACCTCCGAACCCGCCCAGCCCGCCATCGCCCCAGTCGCACGTGCACTCGCCCCAGCCCTGGCCGTCGGCGCTGCAGATCTGCAGCGCAGGACAGCCGAGACCCAGGCAGGACCGCGACTCGCCCGGCGTGCACGCGCTCGACGGCTTGCCCGGAGCGTCCGAGCCCGACGAGCCGCACGCCGTGAGCAACACGACCTCGTGCGGGAGCGAGAGCAGCGGCGGCGGTGGGGCAGCGGGCGTCAGCCCGAGCGCGGCGCGCGTCGCGCTATTGCGTATCGACCAAGCGCTGCGGCGTCTCGACCAAGATGCCCAGAGCGGGGGTCCAGGGTCGGCTGCGCTGAAGAGCGGGCTCGAAGCCCGCCTGCTCGCGGCCGAGCACACGGTGCTCGCGCGACAAGCGGTCGAGGTCATGGAGGCGGACATCGAAGCCCGCGAAATGAAGCTCGATCCCGAGCTGCCACGGCTGCTCGAGGGTCTCTCGGATTTGCCTTATCTGGCCGAGATCGCCGCGGCGGTCCGCGAGGCCGAGGGCGGGACTGCGCCGGGGTCCAACACCTACTTACTCTCGAGCCCGGGGCTCGGTCCGGCCCAGTCCACCCCCGCCGTGTGCAAGTTCGGTGCTGACTGCTGCAAGTTGAACTGCGGTGAAGAAGCGCTGAAGAGCCTCGGCCTCGAGCTGGGGCTCTCGGCCGTTGGAGGCATCGCCGACGTGACGGGTTGGGCCGGCGCCGACGGCCTCACGGCGGTGCAGTGCGTCCGCTCGATCGATGGGCTGAAGGAGTGCATCAGCGCCACGAGCTGTCACGCCGCGGATCTCGCCGCCTTCGGCCTCGACTGCGGCGTCGGGTACGGGGGAGTGCTGGCCAAGACGCTCGGCTTTGCGGTGGCGACGCCGATCAAGATCATCGCCTTCGCGGCGAGCGTGACCGTGTCCGTGGTCAAGGCGAACGACGTCACCTACGCGGAGTGCGCGTCGTATCAGGAGACGTCCTGCTGCCCCGGCAAGCTCCGCTGCGGCGTCGAGTGCTGTGCTTCCGCACAAGCCTGCAAGTGGGGGCGCTGCGTGAACCCCAGCGCGCAGGTCTGTCCCGACGGGGAGGCGAAGTGCGGAGGATACTGCTGTCCGGTGAAGTGGGTCTGTCCAGACAAGGACTGTGTCGGACCCTCGATGTGTCCGAACGGCACGCTCACCTGCTACGGCCAGTGCTGCGCGCCTACCGAGTCGTGCATGGTCTCGGACGACGTCGCCGGCTGCGAGGCCTGCGCCACCGTGACTTGCGGCACCGTGTGCTGTCCCGCGGGTCACTTCTGCAATCTGGTCGGACAGTGCGCCAAGGTGCCCGACGGCGGCTGCGGCGTATTGTGCGCAGGCGGCTGTTGCCCGCCGGGCATGACCTGCGTCGGCGGCGCGTGCCAAGGCACGCCTAGCGCCTGTGGAGACGGCAAGTGCGCCTCGCCCCAGGAATCGGCGGCCACCTGTCCCAAGGACTGCGGCAGCGCCTGCGGAGACGGCACGTGCGAACCCTGGGAGACCTCGCTCGGCTGCCCGAAGGACTGCACGCCCAAGTGCGGTGACGGCACGTGCGCACCCAGCGAGCTGACGACGTGCCTGGCCGACTGCGGGTTTTGCGGTGACCTGAAGTGCTCCGCGAGCGAGAGCGCCAGCACTTGCCCCAAAGACTGCGTCGACGCGGGCACACCCGGCGCCTGCGGGGATCCGGACTTCCCGATCGACTGCAGCTCCATCTGCTGTCCGAAGGACCGACCAATTTGCGGCGCGGGGGTGTGCTGCGCTGCGAACGAGCAGCCCTGCGCAGCGGGCTGTTGTCCTTCCGGCGGCACGTGTCCACCGAGCACGCCCGAGGATTGCGCCGTGTGTTGCCCGGGCGACTCGTGTTGCCCCAGCGATCTCTACTGCTGCGGCGACTGCGACTCGGGCTGCTGACGGCGGGCCCGAATCCTCGACGTGGCTGTCACCTGCTCCCGCTCTGGAGTAAGCTGAGGGGACATGACTCGGGCGCTGCTGGTTGCTCTGGTCGTCGCGCTCGTCGCGTTGTCGGCGCCGAGCGCGCAGGCAACGTCCTGCGTGGCGCCCGAACTCGAGTCATCGCTGGAGCGGGCTGACGTCGTGTTCACGGGCCGCGCGACCGTTGACCGGGAGACGGGGATCGAGACCCTCGCTCGCTTCGCGGTGAGCCGCGTGTTCAAGGGCACGGTGCCGCTCGAGGTGCGAGTGCGCGGCGGCGGACTGGCCGGGGCGTCCTTCCAGACGGGCAAGCGCTATCTGGTGTTCGCCAAGCTCGAACCGAACGGTCAGCTCTGGGCTCATCTGTGCGGTGGAACAGGCGCGATCGATCCGGCCTGGTTGAGCCAGCTCGGCGCGGGGACCTCACCGAGCACTGGGGGTGACCCCGTCGCAGGCGCCGCGAGCCCAGCCGACGCGCAGGCGGTTTCGGAGCCTGCGGAGTCCGTTGACGCGTCGTCGCAGCAGCCCGCGCCCCCTCCCGAGACTGATGTGCCCGCGCCGCCAGCCGAGCCATCGGACTCCGCGGCCAAGCCGGTCCCGCCGCGCGGCGGCTGCGGCGCGTGTGGTGTGGGGGCGCCCGTCGCGCCCGTGCCGTTGCACTGGCCCAGCCTGCTAATGCTCGTCGCCGGGCGGCTCCGGCGCCAGTTTCGCCCATCGCAGCGCGTCTCCCGACAGCGTTGGCCGGTGTCGTCCACGTAGGTGCAGACGTTGACGTAGCGCGGAACCGTATCCCACGATGATACCCGGAGCGCCAGCGGCAGGCGGGTGCGCTAGGCTGGCGGCGATGAAGCTCGGCCTCTGCCTGCTGTTCGCCCTGGCCGGGTGCGCGAGCCGCGCCCCTTCCGCGGGGGGTGACACTCCGCACCCCACGCCGGTGACGGTCCGCAGCGCCGAAGCCAGCGAGAGCGCCGTGGAGCCAGCGGAGCAGACCGTCGAGGTGCAGAGCGCCGGCGAGCTCGTCGCCGTGCTCGGATCCACCAAGGGGAATCAACCGACGGTGGGCGACCGCATCCTGCGGGCCGCAGAGGTGCGCGAGTTCTTGGGGGACGACTGGACTCGATGGCGAGGTCGGCGCGTCCGCGCTCGCGGTCGCCTGGTCGATCACCGCTGTGATCCGCGCGCGCAGTGTCTGCTCGGCGGCGTGATCCCACTGCTGGTGGAGCTGTCGAGCCTCGAGCTGTGTCGGTCCGCCGCGGGCGACAAGGAGCCCGGCGCCGTGAGCTGCCCCGCGGGGCCCGACTGCTTCGACGCGTGCCGGGAGCAGCAGGACGAGTGTGCTGCCACGACTCCGAAGACCGAGCTGCTCCGCTGCGGCTGCGCGCACGCTCACTGCAGCGAGGGCTGTCGCAAGCACGGCTTCGCCGACTTCGAGTGCCCTTGAACCTCGCTCACTCGATGTCGGCGCAGCAACGGATGCCGACGGTGATCGTGGCCTGGTTGCGCGCGGTGCTCGCGTCGGTGTCGCAGCGCAGGTTCGCCGAGTTGTTGTTGAAGGCGCCTCCGCGGATGCGGCAGTCGTCGGTCGCGCCGGTCTGGCCCAGGCACGAGTCTTCCCACTCGAACACGTTGCCGCTCATGTCCATCAGCGTGGGGTAGCCACCCACGCAGGTGGGCTTGCTGCCCACCGCCACGGACGCGCCCACCTGCGAGTCGGTGCCGTTGCACGCGTTCTGCTGATAGGTGCCGCCATACGGGTAGGCTCGCGTGCCCCCGCTGCTGCAGGCCCGAAACCACTCGCTCTCAGCCGCGCTGGCATAGGACGGGAAGGGCGCGCTGCCTCCGCCGTCGGCGATGCGCCCGCACAGCCGCTTGCCCGACCAACGGCAGAACGCGAGCGCATCGCAGAAGTCCACGAAGGTCACCGGGTGGTCGGCCTTGTCCGTCGTCGCTGGCCAGCCGCCGCTCGGCGTGTACGACGTGTTCCAAGTGCAGACCGACGGCTGCGTCGGCTTGTTGCTGCTGGCCAGGAACGCGGCGTACTGCTGGTTTCTCACCTCGGTGCGATCGATGCAGTAGGGGACGCTGCCCCCCTGAACGAGCACCATCTCGACGTCCGGGCACTCGCCCACCGCCCCACCGCTACCCCCGCTGCCGCCCGCTCCCCCGCTGCCCGAGTCGCTTCCACCCGTGCCGCCCCCGCTCGGCGCCCCGCCGCCACTCGGCGCCCCGCCGGACGACGCATCCGATGAGCTGGCCTCGGGTAAGAGCGAGTCCCAGTCGTGGCTACAGGCCACCACGACCGACAACCCGAGGGATCCGAGGCAAGCGAGGAGCCGACCCATGCCGGGCTACTCTACATCACCGGCAGGGGAGCGCACTCGGCTTGACTTCGGTCAATGCGCCCAGGAAGGCGCCCGTCGAGCATCGCGGTTCACCCCGGCGGGTCCCCGAACACGGGTCGTGCCCGCGTCTTGGAGAAAACACGCATGAACGTCCTGATGGTTTGGCCCAAGTTCGAGAGCTTCTCGTTCTGGAACTTCGAGAAGGTCTGCTCCCTCGCCGGAGTGAAGTACATGACTCCGCCGCTGGGCCTGCTCACGGTGGCGGCGCTGTTGCCCAAGGACTGGAACCTGCGGCTCGTGGACGAGAACGTACGCGAACTGTCAGAGCGGGATCTCGCCTGGGCGGACCTCGTGCTCGTCGGCAGCAAGATCGTTCATCGCGACCGAGCCCTCGAGGTCATCCGCACGGCCAAGGCCCTCGGGCTCCCGGTCGTCGTTGGCGGTCCGGATCCCACGCTCAACCCGAGCTTCTACCGTGAAGCCGGCGCGGACTACCTCTGCCTGGACGAAGGGGAGATCACCGTTCCCCGCTGGCTCGCGGACTTCGAGGCGGGCGTGCAGTCGGGCACCTACCGCGCGGGCGAGCTGCCGAATCTGCACGACAGCCCCGTGCCCCGCTTCGACCTGATCGACCACAAGGACTACTTGTACGTCGGGGTGCAGTACTCCCGCGGTTGCCCGTACCACTGCGAGTTCTGCAACGTGATCGATCTGTTCAAGAACGAGTACCGCACCAAGACCATCGACCAAGTCTTGAGTGAGTTCGACCTGCTCTACTCGCTCGGCTATCGCGGGCAGCTCGACTTCTTCGACGACAACTTGGCGGGGCACATGAAGAACGTCAAGCCGCTGCTGCGCGCCATCGCCGCGTGGCTGAAGGAGCACGACTATCCGTTCCAGCTCTCGAGCTCGGTCACCATCAACATCGCGAAGGATTCGGAGCTGCTCGCGCTGTTCCGCGAAGCACGCTTCAAGTACTTCCTGGTCGGCATCGAGTCTCCGGACGAGAACGCGCTGAAGGGCGCGCAGAAGCCGCAGAACACGGGCTTCAGCATCGCCGAGGCGGCCGACCGCATCTATCGCGAAGCCGGCGCCACCATCCACTCCGGCTTCTTGCTGGGGCTCGACGGCGAGGCGGCGGACATCGCGGACCAGGTCGTCCGCTGCATCGACGAGGCCTGCATCCCCTGGGTGATGGCGGGCGTGGTGTACCCGCTGCCAGGCACCCAGCTCTCCCGGCGACTCGATCGAGAGAAGCGCTTGTTCCCGAAGATCCGCTACGCGATCGCCGAAGGCGCCCGGGACCAGATCTCCGCGGGCCTGCAGTTCAAGCCCGAGCGCCCAGTCGACGACATCCTCGCGGACCTGATCCGCGTCATGCACCACTCCTTCGATGCGGAGCAATACTTCGCGCGCTGCGCCGAGGTCGCGACGCGGCTGAACACGATCCCCACGCTCATGCCCGGCTCGTACATCTTCCTCCGCAACACGCGGACGTTCCTGAGGTTGTGCGTCGCGATGGGTCGCTCCGCGACCACGCGCGGCCCGTTCTACAAGGCGCTGTACCGAGTCCTGCGCAAGAACCCCGCCGGCATCGAGGCGCTGGCCACCCTGAGCGTGCTGTACACGCACTTTCAGTCGATGCTCCCCTACGTGTACGGCAAGCTCGACGAGCAGCGCGAGGCCGTGCGCCGCGAAGGCGAAGCGGCCTGGCTCGAGCGCAACCTGAAGGAGCCCGAGCCCGACCGGGTCCGTTTGCCGGTGGCGGAGGCTGCACCCGCGGCGCAGTAGCGATAGTCGACGGTCAGCGCGGCGGCGTGTACTGGTCGCAGCCTTCGTCGATCACGGTGATGGCCTGGGCGAACGTGGCGGCGTAGTCCGCGGTGCACACGTTCGCGTGCAGGTTGTACTTGAACTTCGCGACGAACTCCGCCCAGTGGGCGCCCTTGATGTTGTTCCCCGAGGCGCAGCCCGCGAAAGCGGGGGTAATGCCCACCATCACCACCGAATCGGGGTTGCCCTTCTTCGCCTGGACGACCGCGTCGTACCACTCCTGCGGCGTGCCGGTGTCCTCGTAGTTCGGATCGTCGCTGATGAAGGTGACCACGAGCAGCGCGTCATCCCGCAAGAAGCCCTCGTTGCAGCCACCGACGGCGTTGAGCTGGGGCGAGACCGCGCCCAATATGCCCTCCATCGGACGTTCCGAGGCGTGTCCCGCGACGCCCACCTTGGCCATGCAGCCGAAGGTCGAGGCAATGTTGGGGTCCCCCTGCTGGAGGTAGCGCCGCCCGTCCGGGACCGGGCACTTCGTGTTGCTGGCGTGTTGACCCGCGGGATGGATGACGCCGGCACCGCGCACGCGGTCGCACTCCTCGAACACGGTCTGCTGGACGTAGCTGTTGCAGGTGGCGTGGCTCGGGGTCGCGCCTGACCAGGGGTTGGCGGTGTTACAGCGACCCCACGCGTCCGTGTCCGCGACCATGATGTGGTAGTTGCTGCCCGCCTTCACGGTGCTCTCGATGGCCGAGATGAAACCGGGGAAGGCCGCGACGAGGGCGGCCTGCTGATCCTGCATCGACACGGAGTTGTCCACGACGAACAAGAAGTCGATCTTCTCGCAGCCGCTGCCCGCCGCGCCGCTGCCGCCGCTGCCACCTGAACCGATGACGCCACCACCGCTCCCGCCTGCGCCGCTGCCCGTCGCGCCGCTGCCCGTCGCGCCGCTGCCCGTCGCGCCGCTGCCCGTCGCGCCGCTGCCCGTCGCGCCGCTGCCGCTCCCGCCAAAACCTCCGGCGACCTCGTCACCGTCATCCCCCGAGCAGCCGGCGAACGCCGTGACGACTGCTGCTACCAGCGTGGCCGACCGCAGACTCCTAGACACCCACAAGGCACTGACTCGCGACGTCATGACAAAAGCTCCTGGCTCACGGGGGCTCGCACCGCAGGCTCACGGAAGTATCCTTGCTCCGGGCGGCAGCGTCCAGCCGAGTTGGCCAAGGAGCGATCGACTCGGGCTGCGCCGCGACAGGGTGACTTCAAAGCTCCAGGCTCGACGAAGAAATCCTGACCCGTTTGCTCGACGGGCGGCCATCAACGGAGCAACCCTTGGAGGACAACGAATGAACCGTATGAGCTTCGCTTCGATCGCCGCCGCCCTCTCTCTGGCCTGCGGAGGCAGCACCCTGGAGCCCGTGGGCGACGGACCGAGCGGCGGCGCTGGAGGCAGCAGCGGCGGCAGCGGCGGCGCGGGCACTGGCGGCGCGGGCACTGGCGGAACGGGTGGAAGCGGCGGCGCGGGCAGCGGCGGCGCGAGCTCGCACACGCATCAGGTCCGCATCGGCTTCGTGCAGGGACAAGAGACCACGGGCGAGTTCTGCGTCGCGTACGAGCTCGACGGCGGAGGTTCACCGATCTGGGACCCCGCCGGGTTGCTCGCGCCCAACGGCTACCCGCCGAGCGAGCTCGCGGGGCTCGACAAGCTCTCGCGCTACCTGCCGCTGTCGAAGGCGCCCGTCGCCTTCGGCAAGGCTTACTCGAAGTGCACCCAGGACGCCGTCGTGCGCGTCGCGTTCCCTCCCGACGGCGCGACCTACTTCACGCTCCTGACCGTCCCGTACTCGAACGAGGCCGACGAGATGTGGGTGCTCGGGGACTCGGGCCCGAGCGCCAACCCCACGCCGGGCGTGCGGATCGTCAACGCCGCGACCTGGGCTCACCCGATCGCGGTGTCGCTCTCGTTCGGCGACTCGGGCCCAGTCTCGCTGGGGGAGATGCAGTTCGGAAACGCGCCCAAAGCCTACGTCGAGCCCGGGGAGTTCCTGAATCACGCGCATGGCATGACGCTGACGGACCTGACTCTGGCCAGCACCCACACCTTCAGCTTCACGCAGTTCGACCTGCTCCCGCTGGCGAACACCACGGTGTTCGTCTCGGCGGTGGGGCTGACGGGGCAGTACCAGGTGCTCGCTTGCTCCGACGCCTACCCCACGACCGTGCAGAACGCGAAGTTCAGCGACTGTTGGTACACGACCGAGCAGTGACGCTCCGCGGCCCGTCGCTCGTGGTTGCTCAGGGTCGCAGCACCAGACCCACGTGTCCGACGACGAGCGGCCGACCGAAGGTGCCGACGACCTCCGAGCCGAAAGCCACGTCGACGCGCTCGGGTGCGTAGCCGACGAACCCACCCAAGTCCGCCGCCAGCGCCGGCGCGAAGGGTAGCTCGAGTCCGCCGCTCAGGTACGGCAGTAGCGTGAGCGTCGAGTCGAGCTTCGTCGGACGCGGCAGCGGGGCTCGACCGCGCGCCCGAATCGCTCCCAGCATCGCGCCAGCGCCGGCACGCAACGACACCCCGAGCAGCTCGTGGAAGTTCCAGTGGGCTCCCGCGAGCAGCAAGCGAGCCTCGACGTCGGCGCTCGCGGAACCTCGGTCCAGGGTCGATGAGGTCAGCGGCGCGGCGGCGCCGAGCTCTACCCAGGCAGCGGAGACGACGCGCTGCCGGCCGTTGACGAGCACGCTCCCGGACAGCCCGCCCGGCAAGGTCGACAGCGCGAGCGCCAAGCCGAACCCCAGGTCGCGCTCCTGATGGACACGCGACGGCGGCGGCGCGACGGGGGACGCAGCGGGGGGAGGCGGCGGGACGCTCGGGGGCGGCGACGGCTGGTCAGCGACGGTCGGGGGCGGCGCAGGGAGCGTGCCCGTCGCGGCGGCGGCCCGCTCCGCGAGCGGCACCAAGAAGCCGCGCATGGCCTCGGCGATGCGGATGGTGTCTCGCTCCTCCGTGACGCTTGGGTCTCGCTCGAGGGTCGCCGCGAGCTCGACGGTCTGCCCACGGACCAGCCACAGCTCGATCACGGGAGGTTCGCGCAGCACTCGGATCAACGCGACCGCGTCGGCTGGCAGCGGTTCGCGCTCGATCGCGGGTTGCTCCACGCGCAGCCCAACACTCTCGATCTCTGCCACCATGCGGCGGTCGAACGGCGCGCTCGCCTCGGACAGGTAGCGCACGCTCTGGGCGCGGGCGACACCGAGCGCGCAGCCGACGCCGCCGAGCCCGATCAGGATCATACGTAGCAGGGAGCGCGTCATTCTCCGACGAGGGAGCGCGCGAGCGCGGCGTGAGCACCACCGGGGTGGCGCGCCAGATACTGCGCTGCCGTCTGGGTGGCCTGCTCGCGCAAGCCCAGCCGGTGCTCGGCTTCGAGCGTGCGGCCAAGCGCCTCTTGCGCAAACGCCCCACCCGGCTGTTCGCTCAGGTACGCGGCGAACCAGCGCCGAGCGGCGTCGTAGTTACCCGCACCGTCGAACGCCAAGCGCCCGAGCTGAAACGCTGCTGCGCTCGCCCCCGCCGAGCCCGCGAAGCGCTGCCTGAGGGCCTGATACGCCTCAGCGGCACGGGCGGGGTTACCCGCGAGGCGGGCCACGTTGCCTAGCTCGAGCAGCGCGTCCCCTCCCTCGCGCAGGCACAGCGCGCTGAAGCCCTCGGCCTCGGCCGCGGCCAACGCGAGCTTGAAGCGACCATCGCGAGCGAGCTCCATCCACCCTGGGGGTCTCTCCGCGGGAGTGGGCGCAGCAGCGGGCGCTCTCACGGCCGCGGCGCTCACAGCGGGGGCGCTGGGCGTCGCGCCAGGCGGCTCGGGCAGGGCCGCGGCAGGCGCCGGCATGGCGAGCTCTGGTCCGCAGCGGAACGTCGCGGCTTGGCTGCCGGCGAGGGCGCGCGGCGAAGTGAGGCAAGCCCCCGAGACACTCACCGAACCCTCGAACATCCTCACCTCCAGCTGCTCACGGATGGGATCATAGGAGGCTTCGAAGGTCGTCCCGGTCACTCGCACCTCGAACGGACCTGCAGCGACCAACCAGCGCGCGCGCTCGCGATGCACGACGGCTGCGTGCAGCGTGCCCCGCTCCAGCGCGACGGTCGCGCCTTCGGCGTCGAGGTGGAGCAAGCGCGCTGCGGACTGGGGCGCCAACGTCACCGTCGAGCCATCCGAGAAGCGGACCTCGTGCGCCGCGCCGCCGCTGCTGAGCCACTGCTCGAGGGCAACCGGCTGGGAGCCCGCGACGGCCGTCAGCGGCGTGGGGGGCCTCAGCGACCACCAGAGCGCCACGCAAGCCGCCACGGCGAGCCCGGCGCCAACCGCGACGAGCGGCGAGCGCCGGCGTGCCACGTCTCGGCGGCCTAGCTCGGCGTGAACGCGCGCGAGACGCTCCTCCACCGGCGGGCGCGCTCGCTCGTGCAGGGCCTGGTCCTGCGCGGCGCGGACGCTCCTGGTCAGATGACTCAGCGCTTGGCTCATGACGCCCTCACCCAGTCGGAAAGAAGAACGTCCCGCGCCGCGTGAGCGAATAGCCAGCTCTCCGCGCGCTTGAAGCGACGTTTGACGGTGGACAGAGACATGTCCGCGAGCGCGGCCACCTCCAGCAGCTCGAGGCCCTCGATGGCCCGCAGCGTGAAGACCACGCGATCGTCTGGCTCCATGCGATCCAGCAGCCGATACAGCGAACGCATCGCTGCCATCACGTCCGGAGCCGCGCCGTGTCCGCGAGACTCTGCGGCGTCCTCGGGCGCCACGCTGACGAGCCAGCGCCAGCGCCGCTTCTTGCGCAGCGCCTCCCGGGCAACGTTGACGGCGAACGCACCGAGCCAACGACCCACACCCTCGTCCCGCAGCTGGTCGACGCGGGCGAGCGCGCGAATGAAGACCTCTTGGACGAGGTCGTCGAGGTCGGATGAGGGGCCCAGCACCCGAGTGATGAGTCGCTCGACCGGCGCGGTGTAGTCCTCCACCAGCGCTCGCTCGGCCCAAGGCTTACGCACCTTGAGCGCGTCCACCAGGGACTCGGCCTCGTCCACCGGGGCGAGCAGGCGCAGCGTCTCCGCGCGCAGCTTCAGGACGGGGCGAGCCATGGACGCTTCTGCCCGCAAGATGGCCGCCCGGGCCCGCCGCGGCTCACCCTTTTTTCACATCGACCCGGAGCGCACGAATTAAGCCAATGATTTCAATCAACTTACCGGCTGCACCGCGGCCAGTTCCCGCCGCGACGAGCCCTGAGGCGGCCCGTTCGATGTTAGGGAAGAGGACGCGCGCCTCGACCACGCGGCGCCCGGGAGCCGTCGATGTCAACCGAGCAGAGCTTCTTCCAGGCCGTCCTCTCCCACGTCGATCACGCCGCACGGCACCTGACGCTCGAGCCTGGGTTGCTCGAGCAGATCCGGGTCTGCAACGCGGTCTATCGCATGCGCTTTCCCGTCGAGTTCGACGACGGTCGCATCCATGTGATGGAAGCGTATCGCGCGGAGCACAGCTACCACCGAGTGCCGGTCAAGGGCGGCATTCGCTACGCACCGGACGTCAACCAAGACGAGGTGATGGCCCTGGCCGCGCTCATGACCTACAAGTGCGCGCTGGTCGGTGTGCCCTTCGGAGGAGGCAAGGGCGGTGTCCGCATCGATCCCCGAGCGCACAGCGTGCGCGAACTCGAGCGCGTGACCCGACGCTACGCAGCAGAGCTCATGCGCAAGAACTTCCTCGGACCTTCCGTGGACGTACCTGCGCCGGACTACGGCACGGGTGAGCGCGAGATGGCGTGGATCGCCGACACCTATCGCGCGCTGCGCGAAGGCGAGCTGAACGCCGATGGCTGCGTGACGGGCAAGCCGCTCACGATGATGGGCATCGCGGGCCGGCGTGAAGCGACCGGGCTCGGCGTGTTCTTTGGCATCCGCGAGTCCGTCAACGACGCCGAGCTGATGAAGGAGCTGGGCTTGCCGACCGGGATCGCGGGCAAGCGATTCGTGGTCCAAGGCTTGGGCAACGTGGGCTATTACGCCGCGGAAGCGCTGTGCGGCGCGGGCGCAACGCTGGTGGGCGTGGCGGAGATCGAGGGAGCCATCGCCAACCCCAAGGGCATCGACTTCGACGCGCTCATCGAGTACCGCAAGCAGAAGGGCACCGTGCTCGGATTTCCGGGTAGCGAGGCGCTCGCGGCTCCGGCGGCCGCGCTCGAGCTCGACTGTGACATCCTCGTGCCCGCAGCCCTGCAGGACGCGATCACGGAGGCGAACGCGGATCGGATCCGCGCGCGCATCGTGGGCGAGGGCGCCAACGGGCCGGTCACACCCGTCGCGGACGCGCGCCTGCGAGATCGGGGCGTGCTGATCCTGCCGGACATCTACCTCAACGCCGGCGGCGTCACCGTGTCGTATTTCGAGTGGCTGAAGAACCTGCAACACGTCAGCTTCGAGCGCATGACGAAGCGCTGGAGCGAGCAGATGAACGAGCACTTCTGCGACACCCTCGAGCGCATGACACGGGAGAAGTTGACGCTCGATGAGCGTCGGGTGCTCGTGCATGGGCCCTCCGAGCGCGAGCTCGTCCACTCGGCGCTCGAGAACACGATGATCTACGCCTTTGGTGCGCTGCGGCAGTTTGCCAAAGCCAGGGAACTGCCCGACCTGCGTACCGCGGCCTTCGCGATCGCCATCCAGAAGGTCGCCCGCTGCTACGAGATGAGCGGCATCTTCCCTTGAGGCCACGGGCCGCGGGATTCCCTCGCGGGGCAGAGTGAGCTATTGAGGCCGCATGCGGGAGCGATCCCGAGTTCTCGGAGCGGTACGGTGGGCGGGCCTGCTGGCGATCGGCGCGTGCACCGTCGAGCCCATCGATCTGCGCGGCCGCGAGTGCCCCTGCTCCGCGGGCTTCGTGTGCGACGCGCAGACGAACCGCTGCGTCGGCGCGGTCGGGCTCGACGCAGCAGCGGACGCTTCCTCCGGCGGGGCCCCCAACGACGCCTCGCTCGGAGGCTCCGGCGGAGGCTCGGCGGGCAGCCCGGCGATGCTCGGCTCCACCTGCGTGGGTGAGAGCCTGTCGTCCGGGATGACCCCGAACCGCGTACGCGTCTCACGCTTCGCGCTGTTCGCGGAGACCAGCTTCGAGTCGATCGTCGTCTCGATCGAGCCGAAGGCGAGCGGCGGCTCGCAGCCCATCCGAGGCGTCATCTACGACGACCTGGGCGGGCTCCCCAATCAGCTGGTCGCTGCCAGCGGGGACGTCGCGGTGGAGGCCGGCAGTGGTCGCCGCTGGCTCGAACTGGCCCTCACCGAGCCGACGACCCTGAAGCCAGGCGAGTACTGGCTCGGCACCCACTCGGGCAGCCCCGACCTCACGCCATTTCACCGCAGCGCGCTGCCAGGCGGCTCTCGCTTCGCGACCGATGCGTTCGACGACGGCCCAGCGCCCACCTTCGGCAGCGCCACCGTTCAAGACTACCGGCTGTCCATTTACGCTCGGGTCACGAACGCGCCTCTCCCTCCCGACGTGCCCTGCGCGGCGGGCTCGGGCGGCTCGGGCGGCTCGGGCGGCTCCGGGGGCTCCGGGGGCTCCGGGGGCTCCGGGGGCTCCGGGGGCTCCGGGGGCTCCGGGGGCTCGGGTGGGTCAGGCGGTTCCGGCGGGAGCGCCGGGAGCGCCGGAAGCAGCGGTGCGGACGGCGGGTAGCTCCGGTTATCCCTTGCGCGACCCGGGTCCTCGATCTAGGGTCCCCGCCCTTCCGATGAGAGCGGCAGTCATTTCCACAGGCGGCAAGCAGTATCGCGTGGCCGAGGGCGACACGATTCGCATAGAGAAGCTCCCGGGCGATCCCGGCACGGAGATCGTCTTCGATCACGTGCTGTTCGTCGGTGGCGACACGGCCAAGATCGGCAAGCCCACCGTCGCGGGAGCGAAGGTCGTGGGCACCATCACCGGTCAGACCCGCGGCGAGAAGCTCGTCGTGTTCAAGTTCAAGCGCCGCAAGCGTCATCGACGCAAGGCCGGGCACCGGCAGCAGCTCACTCAGGTCAAGATCACCGCAATTCAGGGTTGAGAGATGGCACACAAAAAAGGTGGCGGCTCCACGCGCAATGGCCGAGGTTCGAACGCACAACGCCGCGGGGTGAAGGTGTACGGCGGCGAGGCCGTCCGCGCGGGCGGTATCTTGGTTCGCCAGGTCGGGCAGAGCATCAACCCAGGTCGTAACGTCGGCGTCGGCAAGGACTTCACGCTGTTTGCCCTGGTGGACGGCGTGGTGGCCTACGAGTGGCAGACGAAAGAGAAGAAGCGCGTCTCGGTGTACCCCGAGGGGCAGCTTCCGAGCCAGGCGAACTGAGCCGCCCGCGGCTGCTGGTCACGGATCTCGACGGGACGCTGCTGGGCCCGGGCGGTGAGCCGCACCCGGGGGACCGAGCTGCCATCGCGGCGCTGCGCGAGCGCGGCGTGTTCGTGTCCATCTGCACGGGTCGGATGTACTCCGGCACGCGTCACATCGCGCTCGAGCTCGAGCTCGATGGCCCGGTGGGGTGCCTCGACGGCAGCCACGTCGTGGACGTGCGCACGGACCAGGACGTCTCCCGCCACGCCCTCGACGAGCTAGCGGCGGGGCTCTTGCTGTCCACGCTGGACGCCTGCGGCGCCCCGGCGTTCGTGTTCGCGGGTGACTCGATCCTGCACGACGAGCAGGGCGAGGAGTTCCTCGACTACGTCCGCGCCTGGTCCAATCGCGCCGAGCGTCTGGACAGCCTGCACGACCCCTCCCTGTGGCAGACCGCGAGCGGCGTCGCTGCAGTCGTCTCGCTCGGGGAGCAGAGCATGATCGTCCGCGCGCTCGCCCTGCTGGAGGAGCACGCGGAGGCCCACGTCCAGGCCGTCGCCTTTCCCGTCCGCCACCCCAGCTTCATTGGCAAATGGGGCCTGCTCGCCCGCAAGGCGGGCGTGGACAAGGCCAGCGCCTTGCGCGTGATCGCCGATCACTACGGCGTGTCGCTGGACGAGACGGTGACCGTCGGGGATTGGGTCAACGACATCTCCATGCTGCGCGCGGCCGGGCGCTCCTTCGCCATGGCTCAGTCGCCCCAGAGCGTGAAGGACGCCGCGACCGACGTGCTCGACGCCGATCTGTCGAGCGGTGGCGGGATCGAAGAGGCGGCTCACCGCGCTGGGCTGCTCTGAGGTCTCGGCTCAGCGCAGCAGCACTCGCGCCATCAGAGTGCCGATCTCGCCCAGCAGCGTCAGCACGCGGCCGTCCACGTCCACGTCGCGATCCTCGAGCAACGCCTCGCGAGCTCTGGACGGAGGCGGCACGCTCGCGGCGCCACGCGGCGGTTCCGAGCGCGTCTCCCAGCTCGAGCGGCGCGCCTGGACCAGCCCGCCGGCTTCGATGAA
Source organism: Polyangiaceae bacterium (assembly GCA_019637295.1). Lineage (GTDB taxonomy): Bacteria > Myxococcota_A > Polyangia > Polyangiales > Polyangiaceae > JACKEA01. The sequence continues at coordinate 67,429 of JAHBVX010000001.1, read as the reverse complement.
GCTCAAGATCCGGGGCAGCTCACCGGCGTCGAACCAGATCCCGTGGCGAGCGCACACGTCCACGATCACCCCGCTCGAGCCGCCGAAGTTGTTGCGATTCATCATCTGCCCACAGGACGGGCAGGCGATGTAGCGGACAGGCTGCTCCAGGGGGTTCATCCGGGGTGGCGTGCGCGGAGCGATGCTGCCGTAGGTCTGGCGACGCTCGATCAGATCGCGGAGCAGCGCATGCTCCAGAAACTGGCCACCACAACGGCTGCAGTCGTGGAGCAGGCCCGGGCCGCCACAGAAAGCTTCGAACGGAGTCTGGCAGTCTGGGCAGACGAGCGAGTCGGGCTTGCCCAACGGCTCGAGTCCGAGCCCGCGTCCGCACCCGGAGCAATGGATGGATTCGGGTACGTTCATGTGGAAGCAATGCGCGCAGCGCGCGGTGGCGATGGGCGTCGCGCAGTAGCCACAAGTGCGCGCCTGCTCGTCGACGGCTCCGCCGCAGGCAGGGCAGCGGTACTTCCGGGCTTCGTCGTTCATCGGCTGTGGCGAGTATACTCGCTCCTCGCCCGCAGTCGGCGGCTCGCGGCCAGAGGGGTGTCGTGGTAGACGCGGCGGGTGGAAGAAGCTCGGCAGCGCGAGGGCGGCCGTCGCCCGATATTCCTGGTGGTCGCCCTGCTCGCGATGTGGCTCGTGGGGATGAATGCCTTCGCCGAGGGCTGGGTCATCGTGTCCGTCGTCACCGATCCGTGGGTCGCCGCCCCCTCCGCAGGCGATGGCAGCCTGGAAGCAGTGATCCGCGCCGCGCTGGTCTCCGGCATCGCGGAGACGCAAGACCGAATGCTGCCGCTGGGAGTCGCGGAGCTCTTGCTTGGCGGAGTGCTCGTGGCCATCGCGGCCAAAGCGCTGTTCGGCCGTCGAGCGTCACCCTCGCTGGCCATCCAGGTGATCGTCGCCAACGCCCTGGTGCTGGTGATGGGCTACGCGCTCCGGCAACCCGTTCGCGAGCGCGTCGTCGAGGCCATCGTCAAGAGCGGCCTCGAGCAACGCCCGAGCGGCACGAGCGCGCACAGGTTCACGGCCTCGGTGCGCACCAAGTGGTGGTGGTCGTTTCGCGTGAGCTTCTCGCTGCAGCTAGTCGCGCTCGGGCTGTCGGGGATCGCCCTCACTCGACGCTCTGCTCGCGACCTCTTGGCGCCGGAGCGGGAACCACACGCCGAAGAAGAGAGCTGAATCGGGCGAGGTGCGCGTGACCAGAATCGTCATTCTTCCGCCCGAGCTCGCCAGCCAGATCGCCGCGGGCGAAGTGGTGGAGCGTCCGGCCAGCGCGGTGAAGGAGCTGATCGAGAACGCCCTCGATGCCGGGGCCACTCGCTGCGATGTGGAGATCGACGCCGGGGGGATCCGCCGCATCCGCGTCGCGGACGATGGAGCCGGCATGACCGAGGCGGACCTTCGCCTCTCGGTCGAACGCCACGCCACGAGCAAGCTGGCGACTCTGGCGGATCTCGACCGCATCTCGAGCTTCGGGTTTCGCGGCGAGGCGCTGCCCAGCCTCGCCTCCGTCAGCCGCCTGAGCATCTCGACCCGCAGTCCCGCCTGCGACGAGGGCGCCGTCATTTCACTGGAGGGCGGCGAGCTCTCGAGCTGCGAGCCGGTTGGGCGCCCGCCGGGTACGACGGTCGAGGTGCGCGATCTCTTCTTCAACGTGCCAGCGCGACGCAAGTTCCTGCGTGCGAGCGGCACCGAGTCGGGGCACGTGGGCGACGTGGTGGAGTCCGCTGCGCTCGCTCGCCCCGATGTCACGTTCACGTTCGGTCGCGACGGTCGCCGGGTCCGCGAGCTGTTGCGGGTCACCACCCTGGAGGAGCGGGTCGCGCAGGTGTTCACCGAGGAGGCGCTGGCCCCGTGCCGCGGTCAGCGCGGGCCGCTCGCGATCGAGGCGTTCTTGTCTCGGCCCGAGCGTGCTCGCAGCGGAGGCGTGGGGCTGAAGCTCTTCGTCAACACCCGACCCGTTCGGGATCGCTCGCTGGCGCTCACCGTCGCGCAAGCGTACGGCAGCGTGCTCGAGCGCGGCCGCTACCCGCGGGGCGCGGTCTACCTCACGCTGCCCCCGGAGCTCGTGGACGTGAACGTTCATCCTCGAAAGTCCGAGGTTCGCTTCGCCGATCCGCGAGCAGTCCAGGACGCGCTGTATTCGGTGCTGTCCAAGGCGCTCGCCAGCGCGTTCTCGCTGCCTCCCGGCGCGCCGGGGCGGTGGGTGGCGCTGCGAGATCCGCCAGCGGCCGCTCCCGCGCCGGCCCAACCTGCAGCTCCAACGACGGCAGCGGCGGCGACGGAGGTTGCTCCGGATCCATGGGGCCTAGCGGATGCAGCACCGCCGGCCGCGGCGCCCGCGTCGTCGAGCACACACGCCATCCCTATCCCACCAGCGCAGCTCGACGGCGAGCCGCCAACCCTCGCCGTGCGCGACTCGGCGACCTCCCCCATCCGACCACGCCCAGAGGTGAAGTGGTCGAGCCTGCGCTTCGTCGCGCAGGTTCGCCAGACGTACCTGCTGTGCGAGACCAACGAGGGTCTGTACGTGCTCGACCAACACGCGGCCGCCGAGCGCGTCGCGTTCGACAAGCTGCGTCGGGCCTACCGCGACCGCAACGTGGCCGCGCAGGCGCTGCTCTTCCCGCTGACCATCGACGTCAGCCCCGAGGAAGCCGAGTTCGTCGAGGCCCATGGCGAAGCGCTGTCGGAGGCCGGCCTTCAGCTGCGCGCGCGGGGGGAGCAGGTCGTGAGCATTCACGCGGTGCCAAAGCTGCTGCAGCGCGCGAGCCCCGAGCGGTTGGTGCGCGACCTGCTCTCGGAGATGATGCGCACCGGCGGGCGCGGCTTCTCCGATGCCGTGGATCTGGCCCTCGCGACCATGGCGTGTCACGGCTCCGTGCGCGCCGGTGATCCGCTCTCCGCTGCAGAGGCCACGGCTCTGCTGCTCGCGCTCGACCAGGCGGACTTCGCTGGGCACTGTCCGCACGGGCGCCCCGTAGTAACGTTCACGTCCTGGGCGGAGTTGGATCGCAAGGTCGGACGCCGCTGATGACCGCGGAGCGGCTCCTCGTCGTCGTGGGTCCGACGGCCAGCGGCAAGACAGAGCTCGCGCTAGAGTGGTGCGCGGAGAACGACGGCGAGATCGTCAGCGCAGACAGCGTGCAAATCTACCGCCGGTTCGACATTGGCAGCGGCAAGCCTTCCCCGCAGGAGCGCGCTCGCGTGCCCCACCACCTGATCGACATCGCCGACCCGTCCGAGCGGCTGGACGCGGCCCGCTTCGCTGCCCTCGCCGACCAGGCCATCGCAGACGTTCGGCAACGTGGCAAGCGTCCTGTCGTTTGCGGTGGCACGTTCTTGTGGATCAAGGCGCTCTTGTTCGGACTGTCGGGCGCTCCGCCGGCAGACGAGGCCGTGCGAGCACGCCATCGCGCGCTCGAGGAGCGGCTCGGTGCTGCCGCGCTGCACGCCGAGCTCGCCGCGGTGGATCCGAAGAGCGCGTCGCGCCTCAGCCCGAACGATGTCCTGCGGGTGAGTCGCGCGCTGGAGGTGTTCGAGCTGTCCGGCAAGTCGCAGACCGACTGGCACGCCGAGCACGGCTTTCGAGCACCTCGCTACGAGCACGAGCTGATCGGCGTGCGTCGCTCACCCGAGGAGCTCGATCGGCGGATCGCCGCCCGTGCCCGCGCCATGTTCGATGCGGGCTGGCTCGATGAGGTCCAAACCCTGTTGACCGCGGGGTTTGGCGACTCGAGACCGATGCTCTCGGTCGGCTACCGTCAGCTCCGCGACGCGTGGCTCTCGGGAGAGCCCATCGACCTCGACGCGCTGCTAGAGACGGTGATCCGCGCCACTCGCATTTTCGCGCGACGCCAGCGAACTTGGCTGCGGGATCAGCCGGTCAGCTGGCGCTAGCTGGGGCTTGGTGCCGGTCCGACGCGGGCACGGCCGCGTGCCGCCCTTTGGACAGCGGGTGCGACCGCCGCTAAGCTTGCGCGGATGCGTTGCTTGGCGGCTTGGGTCTGGCTCGTGGTCTGTGTGCTCGGTGCGGCCGGTTGCGGAGGGAACGAGTTCAGCTCGACCTCGGCCGGGCAGGACGCCGGCGTGGACGCGACGACCGACTCGGGCGCCTGCGTACCGACGACCTGCGCCGCCGCGAGCGCCGAGTGCGGCAAGGTGAACGACGGCTGCGGCGGCATCCTCGAGTGCGGCTCGTGCTCGACGGGAGCGTGCGGCGGCGGCGGCCCCAACCGCTGCGGTACGGGCTGCATCTCGTCGTCTTGCGTCGATCTCGAGATCGAGTGCGGCACCACCAATGACGGCTGCGGCTACGCCCTCGACTGCGGTGGCTGCGCGTCGGGTTCCGCGTGTGTCGGCAACGTGTGCCAGGTCCAGGCCAGCTGCGGTGACAAGCAGTGCGACCCCAACGAGAACTGTGACAGCTGCCCCACCGACTGCGACTGCGGCGGCGGAGCGTGTCTCAGCGCAGCGTGCTGTGCGCCACAGTGCTCGGGCAAGGACTGCGGCCCGGACGGCTGCGGCGGCAACTGCGGGAGCTGCGGCGCGGGCGCGCAGTGTGACAGCGGCAGCTGCATCGCCGCGCCGAACTGTGGCAATGGCCAGTGCGAGTCCAACAAGGGCGAGAACTGCAACTCGTGCGCCGCAGACTGCGCGTGCACGGGCGGCAAGACCTGCTTCGGCTCCGCGTGCTGCACGCCCGACTGCGCCGGGAGGCAGTGTGGGGCGGACGGCTGTGGCGGCAGCTGCGGCACCTGCGGGTCGGGCAGCTCGTGCAGCGCGGGCGCTTGCGTGCTCGACAACGTGTGTGGCAACAGCGCCTGCCAAGCGGGCGAGAACTGCCAGAACTGCGCGGCGGACTGCCCCTGCCCCGGTGGCCAGACCTGCACCGGCTCGGGCGCGTGCTGCGCCCCGCAGTGCAGCGGCAAGCAGTGTGGCCCCAATGGCTGCGGCGGCAGCTGCGGCACCTGCGCGAGCGGTCAGGTCTGCCAGAGCGGCAACTGCGTAAGCAGCTCGACCTGCGGCAACAGCGTCTGCGACACCTCGGAGACCTGCGCGACGTGTGCTCTGGACTGCCCCTGTGCGGCGAACCAGGTGTGCCACAACGGGGCCTGCTGCACGAAGCAGTGCGGCGGCAAGCAGTGCGGCACGGACGGCTGCGGCGGTAGCTGCGGTAGCTGCGCGCCGCCGCTCGCGTGTAGCTCGTCCGGCCAGTGCGTCGGCTGCAGCGACGGTACCTGCTCGCAGGCGACGGAGAACTGCACCACGTGCCCGCTCGACTGCCCCTGCGTGGGCGTCGGGTCGAGCTGCGTGTCGGGGCTGTGCGTGCCGGGGCCGGGCGACTGCAGCGGCCAGAGCTGCACGTGGGACTGCTGCGGTTCGGTCTGCTGTCCCGGCGGAACTTGAGCGAGGTGCAGCGCGGCGCGACACGCGCTATGAGCGCTCGATGTTGCTGAGTCGCGCGCAGGTCCCGGGGCCAGCTCCCGCCCGAGTCGAGCTCGCGCGGCAGCGACTCTCGCGAGTCTTGGGACCGAGCAAGGTCTTGACCGACCCGGACGCGTGCGAGCGCTTCGGGCGTGACGAGTCCGAGGCCGCTCCCCGCACGCCGGACGCGGTAGTGCTCGCTCGCTCCGCCGACGACATCATGGCTGCCCTCGCGGTCGCGCGGGACACGGAGGTGCCCATCACCCCTCGCGCCGGTGGCACCGGCCGCACCGGGGGCGCGGTGCCCGTCGCTGGAGGGATCCTGCTGTCGGTGGAGGGCATGAACCAGATCAAGGACATCGATCCACGCGCAGGCGTCGCCGTGGTGGAGTCCGGTGTGGTGCTGGCGGATCTGCACGCCGCGGTGGAGCGCGAGGGGCTGTTCTATCCGCCGGATCCGAACAGCCTGACGGGCTGCGCGATCGGCGGCAACGTGGCGGAGAACGCCGGCGGTCCGCGGGCGTACAAGTACGGGGTGACGGGCAAGTACGTGCTCGGCTTGGAGGCGTTCCTGATCGGCGGTGCGCGCCTCCAAACGGGCTGCCGCACGCGCAAGGGCGTGACGGGGTATGACGTTCGAGGGCTGCTGGTGGGCAGCGAGGGCACCCTGGCGGTGTTCGGTGACGTGGTGCTGGCGCTCTTGCCCAAGCCCGAGTGCGTCATGACGCTGCTCATCTTGTTCCCGACGGCGGACGACTCGGCGCGGGCCGTAGGCGCCATGGCGGCGGCGAGCCTGCTGCCGCGGTGCATCGAGCTGCTCGACGCGTCGACCCTCGAGGTCATGCGCGAGGCGGGCAACGAGATCGACCCACGCGCCGGAGCCCTGCTGCTCGTCGAGGTGGACGGCACGGAGGCGGACTGCGAGCGCCAAGCCGAGCGGGTGGCCGACGCCTGCCCCACGGCGCTCTCCGTCCTGGTGGCTCAGGAGGCGAGCCAGCGCGAGAAGCTCTGGAGCGCACGCCGCGAGATGAGCCACGCGGTGCGCAAGAAGGCCAAGAACAAGCTCGCGGAAGACGTGGTCGTACCGCGCCAGCTGATCCCGGACCTGTTGTCACGAGTCGCTCGCATCAGCGAGGACACCGGCGTGCGTACGCTCACCTATGGCCACGCCGGGGACGGCAACCTGCACGTGAATTTCCTGTGGGACGACGAGGACGACGTGCCCCGGGTGAGCCTGGCGATCGAGCGCCTGTTCCGCGATGTACTAGCCCTAGGCGGCACCCTCAGCGGCGAGCACGGCATCGGACTGCTCAAGGCCCCCTACCTCGAGCTCGAGCAGTCCGCGGAGCTGATCGCGCTGCAGCGCGAGCTGAAGCGCGTATTCGATCCGGTCGGCCTCCTCAACCCGGGCAAGATCTTTCCCGACGCGTCGCGCGGCCACGGTGCGTGCTGACGTCAGGCGACGAACGAGTCGTGGTAGCCGAGGTCTTCCACGCTCGCGGCGGCGGGGGTGACCTCCAGTGGCTCGTAGCAGTCGAGCATCACCGCCAGCTCGTCGGTGCGCGTCGCGCCCACGCTCGCCTCGTAGGCCCCGGGATGTGGGCCATGCGGGATCCCCGCCGGGTGAAACGAGACACTCCCGGGACCCACGCCTTTGCGGGACGTGAAGTTGCCGCGGCAATAGAAGAGGATCTCGTCCACGTCCACGCTCGAGTGCGGATACGGACACGGGATGGCGTCCGGGTGAAAGTCGACCACGCGAGGAACGAAGCTGCAGATGAGTGCCCCCCGCGCCGCGAAGGTGCCGTGCCAAGTGGGTGGCAAGTGCACGAGGCCGGCGCGAGGTTGAAACGCCAGGATGGGGAACACCCACGGATAGACGGTGCCATCCCAGCCGACGAGGTCGAGGGGCGGCGTGTCGTAGCGGAAGCCATGGAAGGTCCCGTTCTTCTTGACCACCACGTCGCGGATACCCTCCTCGCGAGGACCTTCGAACAGCGGCGTGCGAAAGTCGCGGTGACAATAGGGCGCGTCCATGCGCAGCTGTCCGACGTCGTTGCGCCACTGCTTCGGTAGGCCCATCCCGCCCAGGCACTCCAGGCTCAGCCAGTACTGGGACGCGCCCGGATCGAGCAGGAAGCGATGGAGGGTACCGCGCGGCACGTACACGTAGTCGTCCCGCTCGAAGCGCACATCCCCGAAGGCCGAACGCAGCGTCCCTCCACCTTCGAACACGTAGAACAGGTCGTCCGCGTCCCCGTTGCTGAAGTACACCGGGTCGTCGACGCTGGGATGCAGCACCCCGCACACGACGTCTCGGTTGAAGAGCAGGGGCACGCGCGCGTCGATGGCCGGGCCGCCGGGACGCGGCAACTCGAAGCTCTTGTAGTGACGCTTCGCGATCGGCGGAGGCGCTCCGGGCACTGGCACGCGCCAGCCGTGCTGCGCGTCGCTCCGCGCGGCCTGGTGTGGCCGATGCGCGTGATAGGCGATGGTGTAGGGCCCGTCGAAGCCGTCCCGCGTGATGCACTCCTCCCAGCGCAACCTGCCCTCGGCGTCGCGCAACGTGGTGTGGTGCTTCTTGGGGACCTCGCCGTGAACGCGCCGCTCGAACATCAGCTCCGTCCTTCGGACTTCTGCTGCCGCTCGATGCTCTCGAACAGCGCGCGAAAGTTGCCCGCGCCGAAGCCTTGATCCCCTTTTCGTTGGATGATCTCGTAGAAGAAGGGGCCCGCCGCCGGATCCTGATACAGGCCCGCCGAGTCCTTCAGGAAGATCTGCAGCAAGTACGCCCGATTCTTCTCGCCATCCACCAGGATTTCGAGATCCCGAAGGACGCTGATGTCCTCGTCGACGCGGTCGACGCCGATGCGCTTCAGCCGCTCGGGAAGCGCGTCGTAGTAGGCCCCCGGCGTGGGCATGAACTCGACTCCGCGCGCGCGCAGCCCGCGCACCGCTCCGATGATGTCCGTCACGTTGATGGCGACGTGCTGCACACCGTCGCCACGATGGTCTTCGTTGAAGATGTTGATCTGGCTGGCCTTGAAGAACGGCCGGTACGGCTCGTTGTTGGCGAACTTCGTGCCGCTCGTGGGGTCCCACATGACCACACTCTTGAGCCCAGAGCCGTGGTCTTGCTTCACGCTCGCGACGTCGTCGGTGTGGAACTCGACGTCCCAGTAGCGCTGAAAGCCCATGACGTGCTCCATCCAGAGCAACGCAGGCGCCATGGTCTGGAAGTTGCTGGTCAGGTGATCGAAGCCGGTGAACCCGAACCCGTTCCGCCCGCCTCGGGGCGTGGGGTACGCCTCGAACCCGGGAAACAGGGGCCGGTAGCCATCGCGCTGAACGAAGCGGAACGTGGTGTCTCCGAAGGGCGTGGTGATGCTGAAGGTCTTCAGCCAACCCCCTCCTTGCGTGTGCGTCTCGATGTCGCTGATGGGGGTGCCCTCGCGACCGTCGAGCAGCGCGAAGGTGCGCTCGATGTCCGCCACCTCGAACACCACGGTGCCAATGCCATCCGGGTGCTTCCGCAGATAGCGGTGTGCGCGCCCGCCTTCGCCTACCGGCATGGAGCAGATGATGGTGCACTCGCCAGCCTGAAACGCGAGGGATCGCTGCCTGCCGCCCTCGGTCAACTCGGGCGCGCTCTGACCGAGCTCAGCGAAATCCAGCCGGTCGACGTAGAACGCCCGGCTACGGTCGAGATCGCGAACGTAATAGTGAATGGCTTCGACTCGGCGGATCCCGAGCGGCTCGACCTTGCTCATCTCGTCTCAGCTCCTCTCTGCGTCGGGTTGCGCGTCGGCGTGGGCGCGCTGGAACGGTGCGAGGGACTCACACACGCGCTCGGCGGCGACCAACGTCGGGTACCGAGCCAGGTCCAAGCCGAAGCGCCGGGCGTTGTACAGCTGCGGGATGGAGCACACGTCCGCGAGCGTCACCTGCTCGCCGGCCAGGTACGTGCCCGCGCTGCGCGCGGCGAGCGCCTCCAGGGCGGTCAAGCCGCGCTCGAGGAAGTGCAGGGCCCACGCCTTCTTGTCCTGTCCGAGTTGCTCGATCCGCTGCAGGACGTGCAGGTTCTGCAGCGGCTGGATCCCCGAGTTTACGCACTCGACCATGCTGCGCACGTGCGCCCGATCGATTGGACTCCGGGGCAGCAGCGCGGGCTCGGGGTGCGCTTCCTCCAAGTACTCCAGGATCGCGACGGACTGAGTGAGCAGCGCGGTGCGACCAGCGTGCTCGACCTCGAGCACCGGGACCTGCCGCAGCGGACTCTGGCGCGCAAAGCTCTCCGCGTGTTGCTCCCCGCCCTCGCGGATCAGGTGTACGGGGATGGCCTCGTACGCCAGCCCCTTGAGCTCGAGCGCGAGACGCACGCGCCAGGAGCAACTCGAGCGCCAGTAGGCCCACAGCTTCACGCGCTCACCACCTTCTGATCGATGCGCCCGAACAGGCTAACGCCGGCAGCATCGAGCATCTCGATCTGGATCCGATCCCCCGACTGCATGAACGGGGTCGTCGGCTTGCCGTTCTCGATGGTCTCGATCATGCGGCGCTCGGCCAGGCACGAGATACCCCGCGCGCGGTCTTCGTTGGACACGGTGCCGCTGCCCAGGATGGTGCCCGCGGTATAGGCGCGGGTCTTGGCGATGTGCTCCAGCAGCTGAAAGAACGAGAAGTGCATCTCGGGACCCGCGTCGGGGTCGCCCACGAGCTGTCCGTTGTAGGTCGAGCGCAGTCGAAGGTGGACGCGGCCGTCACGGTAGGAATCGCCGAGCTCGTCCGGCGTGATCGCGAAGGGGGAGAACGCGGTCGCGGGCTTGGAGGTGAAGAAGCCGAACCCCTTGGCCAGCTCGGCTGGGATCAGGTTCCGAAAGGTGATGTCGTTGGCGAGCATCAACAGCCTCACGTACGGACCCGCGTCGCTGGCGCGAACACCTCGCGGCGTGTCGCCGAGCAGCACGCACACCTCGGCCTCGAAATCGAGACCCCAGTCGGGATTGGGCAGCGGGATGTCGTCGCAGGGACCCAGGAGCTTGCCAGAGCCACCCTGGTACACCAGAGGATCGGTCCTGAGCGTCTCGGGGGGCTCGGCGCCGCGCGCCTTGCGCACGAGCACGATGTGGTTGATGTACGCGGACCCGTCCACCCATTCGTAGGCGCGCGGAAGCGGCGCATCGAGCTTGGTGGGGTCGAGCACCTCTCCGGTCAGCTTGCCGGAGTCGAGGTCGCCGGCCAGCCTGCGCAGCGCCGGCTCGCAGCGCTGCCACTCGTCGAGCGCGGACTGCAGCGTGCCCGCCACCTCCCGCGCGGAGACGTAGCGGTCACCCTGGCCCCGGACGACGATGAGGCTTCCGTCCCGGCTTCCGTCTCGCAGTGTCGCTAGCTTCATGCTGTTGCCTCGCCCCGGAGAGCGCCCGGGCCCACTGTCCTAGCGAGGGAGTGGCGTGCGTTCAAGGGTTCGGGACCCGAGAGATGGGCTGCTATGGTCGAAGGGGATGGCCAGCCTGCTCGCTGAGTACCCCGTCGTCGTGGAGTTTCCGCTGCACTGGGGGGAGATGGACGCGCTCGGACACGTCAACAACGCGCGCTACTTCACCTGGCTCGAGTCCGCGCGCATCGAGCTGTTTGCGCGCGTGGGGCTGGGAGCCCGCAGCGCTGGGGGGCCCGGCCCGATCCTGGCTTCGATCCAGTGCGACTTCCGGCGTCCCATCGTGTACCCCGCCCGCATCCGCGTTGGCACCCGCGTGGCACGAGTTGGCACGACGAGTCTGACGCTGGAGTACGAGGTCGCCGCCGGCGCGCCGGAGCAGATTTGCGCCGCTGGTAGCTCCGTCGTCGTGCTCATCGACTATCGAACCCAGCATAAAGTCGCCATCGAGGGCGCGCTGCGGGCGAACCTCGAGGCGCTGGGGGGCAGCGCCGAGACCGATACGGATGTCTAGGTCCTCGGCGCGGCGCAGAAGTCGGCCCGAATCGTGCTACCCTCGGTAGCTGTGGAGGTTGCATGATGCACAGCAAGGTCACCGCGGCGCTGGTCGGAGGGGGTCTCATCGGGCTGGTCGCGGGCTTCGGCAGTCCGGCGTGCAGCAGCGCCGGAGGCGGCACCGCGGGCGGCGGCGGCTTTGGCGCCACGAGCGGCGGTGACTCGAGCCTCGGAGGCACGGGGAACGCCGCCGCCAGCGGAGGCAACGAGGGCGGCATCATCATCGACGTGAACGTGGAGGCCACGCCGCCCTGCAAGGGGCTGCAGTGCGACATCCCGAGCTGCAGCGGCGGCGGCACGACGACCATCAGTGGCACCGTCTACGCGCCGAACGGCACCCTGCCGCTGTACAACGCCATCGTCTACATCCCACTGTTTCGCGACGAGCCGCTCGACCCGATCACACTGGGCGCGAGCTGCGACAAGTGTAACGCCAGCATCAAGAACACGGTTCGCACCACCCTGAGCGACCACGAGGGCAAGTTCACGCTGGAGAACGTGCCCGCCGGCGCGAACATCCCGCTCGTGGTCCAGATCGGCAAGTGGCGGCGCATGGTCACGTTGCCGAGCGTCGATCCGTGCACGAGCAACGCGCTGTCGGATCCCGCCTACACGCGGCTACCCAAGAACCAGAGCGAAGGTGACATGCCGCAGATGGCGATGGTCACCGGCGGCTGCGACCCGCTGCCCTGCCTGTTCCGCAAGATCGGCATCGACGATCCGGAGTTCAGCAACCCGAACGGCGCCGGCCGCATGCACATCTTCCGAGGGCGCGGCGGCGCCGACGTCCAGGGTGGCGGCGCGCCGAATGCCTGGCAAGGGCTGTGGGACAGCTTGGGCAACTTGATGAAGTACGACATCACGCTGCTCTCCTGCGAGTGCGACGAGTACAACGGCGACAAGTCCGCGGCCCAAAAGGGCTTCATGCGGGACTACCTGAACCTGGGCGGTCGCGTGTTCGCCACGCACTTCCACTACACCTGGTTCAAGAACGGTCCCACCGAGTTTCAGGCGTTGGCGGACTGGCAGAGCCCGTCAACCAGCAACCCTTACACCATCGAGACGGGCTTCCCGAAGGGGATGGCGTTCATGCAGTGGCTGCAGTTCGTGAGCACCTCGGTGACCACGGATCAGATCAACCTGACGGAGATCCGCCACGACGTGGCCACGGTGAACCCGGGCGCGCAGCGCTGGATCTACAAGCCAGCGGCCGGGAGCATCAAGGAGAGCGTGAAGTACTTCACGTTCAACACCCCCATCGGCGCGGAGCCGGAGAGTCAGTGCGGGCGCGGCGTGTTCAGCGACATTCACGTGTCCTCGGGCTCTGCGTCGACGGTGCCCACCAGCTGCAACAGCAACCCGCTCACGGACCAAGAGAAGGCGCTGGTCTTCTTGTTCTTCGATCTGTCGTCGTGCATCCAGCCGGACGACGAGAAGCCGGTGCCGCCGCCGGTGCCCGCCCCAGCACCCTGAGCCCGGGCGAGACGCTCGGGGGTGCCGGGGTACGCGGGCGACAGCGTGTCTACGCGTTCGTCACGCCCCGAGCGACAGCGACGCCTCGAGCAACTCGATGAAGGTCTCCGGCCGGAAGCTGCGCGAGGCGAAGGCCGCCGGCGCTTGATCCGGCGGCGGGATGGGTCGAGCGACCAGCTCCGCCTCGATGGGCTCGGGCTCCGGTGCGACCAGCGGCCGCGAGGTGGCCCGTGGCGAAGATTGCGGGGGTGGAGCGGACTCCTGGAAGTCCGGCTCGTCGATCTCGAGCGACGCGCCGCCCGCCTCGAGCTCCACGGTGCCCCCGAGCTGCTCCGGCGTCGGGCCGCCGAGCGGAGGAGCGAACTGGTCATCGAGCAGGTCGTCCATGCCCGCCGAGCGCGCCAGATCGGCCGGGGGCGGCGGCTGGACCATGGGCGGCACCGGCGGGGCTGCCTGCGGGCCGGACTCGGGCGGCGGGGTGACGATCGGGATCTGCCGCCCCTCCAGATCGAGCTGGTCCGCCACTCCTTCGAGCGCTTCGGTCATGTTGGCAGCGGCGCGGGGACGGCGTGAGGAGGCCGGCGGCTCCTCGGGCTCTTCCGCGGCGAAGGCGGCCTCGGGCGCGGCGGATGGCGTGTCCGTGATGTCGACGATGTCGTCGTCGAGCAGATCGAGGTCCTCGATGCTCTCCACGCCCATCTCGATGGCCGGCGCCTCGCTGACGATTTCCGGCTCCGCCATCTCGATCGCGACCTCTTCCGCGGCGACGGGCTCGAGCGGCTCGGGCTCGAGCATTGGCTCTACCGGGTGAGCGGGCTCGGGCTCGGGCGCGGGCTCGGTTGCGGCTGCCGCGCTCAGCGCAGGCCGCACCGGGCGCGGCTGCGCGCTGTTCTTCTGCACGCGAGCGAGCAGTGCCTCGAGCCTCGCGATCTGGTCGGCGCTCATGCGGCCCCCTGCAGCCGGCTCAACACCTCACCCCAGCGAACGCCCTCGCCCAACCACGCTTCGGCCTTCTCTGCGCCGGCCGCGCCCAGGATGGCGAAGCGTGCCTGCTCGTCCTGTCTATCCAACAGCACCGCGTGCACGTCCTTGCCCAGGCCGCGCTGCAGCGCACCCTCGAGGACGGCGCCGAGCAGCGCATCCCCCGCCGCGCCCAAGGGCGAGCCATCGACGACGAACACCAGCGCGCGGCCCCAGCGCTCCACGCTCAGCGAGCCCAGACCCAGGAGCGCGACGTCCCCGCCCAGGTGTTCGACCATCTCCCCGATGGACGCAGCCCCGGTCGCATCCCCGAGCCGTGCCTGAACCCGGCGGCCGACCTCCGTCCCCATTCGGCGACCGAAATCCGCCAGGGGTTCCTGGCCCGCAGCGCGACACAGGTCGAGCAAGGCTTCGGCGGGTACCAGCAAGCGGTTTCCGTCCAGATCGACGTGACCGCGCTGAAGATCGAACTTCACGGAGTGGGAGGGGTCGAAGCGCGGCGTGCCCATGGTGACTTCTCTGCCGGGCTGCCAGTATAGGTCGGTCGTGCGACGCGCTGTCAAATCTCCGCACCTCCTTCGCGCAGGCCTGACGATGCTCGCGCTGTGCTTTGGGGCGTCGGTGGCAACGGTGGCGCGGGCCCAGAAGCTCCGCGAGCCGGGCGTTCTGACGGGTGGGGGCCCCTCGACCCCCCGGGACCCGCGAGTCACCGATCCCTGGCTGCCGACGGGCGCCGAGATCGGCGCGATCCCCGACCGGCCCGGGTCGCGCCACCGGGCCTGCTCGACCCACCGACCCGTGTGTGTGCACTTCGACGAGGCCGGCCGCTCCCAGGCACCCGCCGCGCTGATCGCGCTCGAGACCGCCTGGTCCCAGCTCGTGCTCGTCCTTGGACTGCCAGCCCCGTTGCCGGATCAGGGGCGGGGCGGGACCGACGCCCTCGACGCTTACCTCGAGCCGTCCGGCGACAGCGTCCACGTCCAGCACGAGGGGCCCGACACGTCGCGCTTCGATCGGGCGTCAGGCTTCTGCACACTGGGCGTCCGGTCGGCGGCGACCATCGCCCGGGTCGCCACGCTGTGTGTGGCCGAGGCCATCGCGCTCAGGCTCGACCCTGCCGCAACGCCCCACATCCGACGCGCCTACGCGAACCACCTCTGGTGGATCGTCGGCACCCCAACCCATCAAGACCTGGAGGCCATCGACGACCTGCAGTCCAACCCGCAGCTCGGCATCGCGACTCGCGACCGGAGCGCGTACAGCGACGCCTCGGCGCTCTGGTTCGAGTACCTCGATCGCACGCTCGGCCGTGACAGCCCAGGCGCATTGGCCACGGCGATGCTCGCCCAGTCCGTCGCCAAGACGCCTCCGACGAGCCTGAGCTGGGACAACGAGCCCGACGTGTTCGATGTGCTGCGGAGCAGCTTCGACGGCAAGCACCGGCGCATCGCCGAGCTGTTCACCGCCATGGCGGTGGCTCGCGCCTTCCTGGGTGCGCGGGACGACGGCACGTACTGGCCCGAGCTGGCCCACACGGGGGACTTCGGTCGAGTGCGGTTCGACTGGACCTTCGGCTACTCCACGCTGCCGCGGCGTGTCGCGCTGCGCCGACCCCTCGAGCCCACGGGCTCGGTGTACGTGTGGCTCACGCTCGACAAAGTCCCGGAGGCTGCCACCCTCGGCTTTCAAGCCGAGTGGGAGGCGCCGGCCACGTTCGCGTGGTCACTGGTGCGGATCGATCAGGATGGGCGGGAGGCCGGCCGGATCAACGCGCCCTTCGTGGAGCGCGGGCAGAAGGTGGAGCAGAACCTGGTCGGACTCGAAGGTTTGTCCGCGATACTGGTGGTCGGGGTCAACCTCGGCGGGGTGGATCTCGAGCACCCGTTCGACCCGGACGTCGCGCCACACGAGCCCCACGGCTGCACCATCTACTTGGCCGCGCTCTGAGCGCCAGCGCGCCGCAGCTGTCCCACTTGCGGCGCCCCTCGCTGACGGGAATGCTCCACGGGTGACATGGCAACTCGAACGTAGCTCGCGCTTCAGCCCCCGACCCGGGCCGCTGCTCCTGGTGGTGATGGACGGGGTGGGCGTCGGCCAGCCGAACGAAGGCAACGCCGTCTTCCTGGCGCGCACGAAGACCCTGGACCAGTTGCAGGAGACCTGCTCGCACCTTCGGCTCGCCGCACACGGGGTCGCCGTGGGCATGCCCTCGGACGCAGACATGGGCAACAGCGAGGTCGGTCACAACGCGCTCGGCTGCGGGCGTATCTTCGACCAGGGGGCCAAGCTCGTGGACGGCGCGATCGCTTCGGGCGCGTTGTTCGCGGGGGACGTCTGGCGCGACGCCATGGCCCGCTGCGCAGCCGGCGGGGCGCTGCACCTGATCGGCCTGCTCAGCGACGGCAACGTGCACAGTCACATCGCCCATCTGTTCGCCCTGATCGAGCGGGCCGCGGCGGAGGGCGCGCGGGAGGTCTACGTACACGCCCTGCTCGACGGGCGCGACGTCGAGGAGACCTCCGCTCTAGCGTACGTGGATCGCCTCGAAGCGCTGCTCTCCCAGCTCGACGGGCAAGACGGCAAGCGCTATCGCATCGCCTCCGGCGGCGGGCGCATGGTCGTGACCATGGATCGCTACGAGGCCGATTGGTCGGTCGTCGAGCGGGGATGGCAGGCCCACGTGCTTGGCCGGGCAGAGGCCTTCCCCTCCGCGAGGGCCGCCATCGAAGCGCTCCGGCAGCGGGAGCCTGGAATCATCGACCAGTACCTGCCGGCCTTTACCGTCGTCGAGGACGCGGCGCCGGTGGGTCCAGTCGAAGACGGTGACAGCGTGGTCCTCTTCAATTTTCGGGGGGATCGCGCGATCGAACTGAGCCGCGCCTTCGAGGACGACGTCTTCACGCACTTCGATCGCCAGCGCCGCCCTGCCGTGCTGTTCGCCGGCATGATGCAGTACGACGGGGACCTGCTCATCCCACGGCGCTATCTGGTCCAGCCGCCCGAGATCGCTCGCACCCTGGGCCAGTACTTGGTGCACGCCGGGATCACTCAGCTGGCCATCGCCGAGACGCAGAAGTACGGCCACGTAACCTACTTCTGGAACGGAAACGCGACGGGCTTCTACGACCCAGCCCAGGGACGCTATTTCGAAGCGGAGCCCGAGACGATGCAGGGGCGGGGCTACCTCGCGCGAGTGCGCCGCTCGCCGCTGGAGACCTACATCGAGGTTCCAAGCGACGTCGTGCCGTTCGACCAGCGGCCGTGGATGAAGGCCGCCGAGGTGACCGACATCCTGTGCAGCGAGCTACGCAGCGGACGGCATCGCTTCGCGCGAGTCAACTACGCCAACGGAGACATGGTCGGCCACACTGGGGATCTCGAATCCGCCATCATCGCCGTGAGCGTGGTCGACCACATGCTCGCGCGCCTGGTGCGGCTGACGCGCGAGCTCGATGGGCTCTTGATCGTGACCGCGGACCACGGCAACGCGGACGAGATGTACATGACGAACTCACGCGGCGAGCCGGACGAGGCCGGCGGTCTGCGCCCAAAGACGAGTCACACGCTCAACCCCGTACCGTTCATCCTCTTCGATCCGCGACACGACGCCGCGCTGCGCCTGGAGCCCGCGCTCGACGGTCCCGGCCTGTCGAACGTCGCGGCGACGGTGCTCGAGCTCCTCGGCCTCGAGCCACCTGCCGACTACCGCGCGTCGTTGCTGGCTAGGAGCTGACTCGCCTGCGGCGGCGGGCGAAGAACAGCAGCAGCGCGAGCCACCCAACGCCCAGGCTCGAGCCGGAGACGGGGGCGGCCGTGCAGCCACCGCTGGTTCGCACTCCACCGTCGGCCACCCAGGGGTCCACGGCGATGGGCAGCTCGCGCGCGAGCAGCAGCTGGCCGTCGAAGCGGGCGACGACGCTCATCGACTTGCCCCCCGAGCCACCCGGGGCCGCCAGCTCGAAGCGCCACAAGCCGGCAGCCACGCGCGTCAGCGGCTTTGCCAGCAGTCCACCCGAGACCTCGAGCGTGAGACGCGCCGGGTCGAAGCCGTCCACGATCACGCCGAGCTCCCGACGCAGCTCGAGCATGCCTTGCAGCGTCCAGTTCGGATCGGGCCGCGCGAACCCGCTGCTCACGATCATCCAGCTGTCTTCGCTCGTAGGCACGCCGTCGAGGGGCGATTCATCCGAGTTCAGGATCGAGAGCGTCCCCATCAGATCGAGGATCCCCGGACCGAGCTGGTGAGGCAGGGCAAGATTGCCGCGCGAGCGGCGCGCTCCCGCCTGCATGAGCGCGAGCACCTCGCGCTGACTCAGCGTGGGATCGCGCTCGAACAAGAGCGCGATGGCGCCGGCCACGATCGGTGCCGCCATGGACGTGCCGCTGGTCACGGCGTGATGGTCGTCCACCACCAGGCACCCAGGGCTGCCACCGCAGCTTGCGGATCCGGCGAACATGCCACTCTGGCCATTGGCGCTCGGGTCAGCCAGCGTCGACATCGCTCCGATCACGAACGCTCCTGGAGCGCTGATGTCGGGCTTGATCTGTCCCAAGGTGTTCGGTCCAACCCCACTGAAGTACGCTGCCGAGTCCTCGGTGGGGGGCGCCGCCCCAAAGCTCTGCAGCTGCACCGTGGTCCCCCCCCGGTCGGTCCACGAGCTGCGATTGAGCGTAGCTCCCACGGCGATCAACGCCGGGCTCGACGCCGGTACGCCGATGGTGCCCTCCTTGGTGGCCCGGGGAAACAGCGCGCCCAGGCTCGTCCCCGGCGCGAGGTCTCCCTCACTCTGGAGCCACAGAGACGCGGTGCCGTGCCCCTCCAAGCTCACGGCGAACGTCTTGCCCGACGGCCACGCACCGTCGAGCACGATCACCGCGCCGGAGACGCCAGGCGGCACGGGGCTGCCGGGCGTCTGCTCCTGGTTGATCACCGTAGCGGTGACGCCCGAGCGGCTGACGCTGCCCGACTGACCCGGTCCAAGCGGCCGCAGGAGCTCGTCGCTGCCGTCCTCCACTCCGACGCGCAGCGCGTCCCCCGGACGGGACGCGACCCAAATGTAGATTGTGGCCGACGTCTGGTTCTTGCCCACGGGTGGGGTCAGCACCGGCACCCGCGCGCGGGAGCTGCGGGGGACGTGGACCTCGGTGTGGATCCCGAACGGCTCCGGGTATCCCGATGCCACGCCGCGGTACACGCCGGCGCTGTTGCCCGCCGCGACCACGATCGCGCGGCCGCTCTCACCAGAGGGCACGAGCTCGGCGAGGGCGCGCTCGAGCGGCGAGCTGCCGTCGTGGCCACCGAAATCGCTGCCCAGGCTCAAGTTCACGACCGCGGGCATGCCCAGTTCGCTCGCGCGATCGAAGATGAATCGCGTCGCGAGCACCACGTCGGGATCGTAGATCGAGCCCCCATCGTTGCGCGTGACGCGCGCGATCACGAACGTGGCCTCGGGCGCGATGCCTGCGTACTTCGCGGGCTCGGTCGAGAGACCGTTGCCAGCTGCGAGCGACGCGACGTGGGTGCCATGGCCGTACACGTCTCGCGGAAGCAGCGACGAGCCCGTCGCCAGCATCTCGTCGATGTCGACTCCGGCGTAGACGGCGCAGGGGGCGACGCTACCCAGGCAGCCGTACTGCGCAGAAATGGCTTCGTGTTTGCCATTCGAGGGCCGCGACAGATCGAGCGCCCATGCCACGCGCGTTCTCCCCTGTTCGTCGCGCAGGTCCGGGTGCGCCGGGTCGAAGCCGGTGTCCACGATGCCGACGATCACCCCGCGCCCGGACAGCGCCGCGATGTTGCGGAACACGCCCGCGCCGACCCAGGCCGTGGCGCGATTGACGAGCGGTCGGCGGGGCGGCGCCCAGCTCAGCATCAGGTCAGGCCGCGCCGAGGACAGCGCCGTGAGCTGCTCGGGCGTCGCCAGCAGCGCGCCGAAGCCGGAGCTCAGCCGCACGGCGCCTTCCGGCAGTGGGCCCGCGCGGCTCTCGATCATCACGGGCAACGCGCCCTGAACGAAGGCGCTCGCCGGCAACGCACGGTCGCCGCGCGACCGAGCCTCGAGCACGGCACGCGCCAATGTCGCGCCGTCTACCTGTGCGTACGCGGCGCTGGCTGCCGACACTGCGAGTGCGAACCCGATCGCGCTTGCTGAGGTCTTGCGCATCAGTTTTCCGCGAGCATCCTCGTGATGAGCGACTCCACCTCGACGTAGCGTGCCTCATCATAGCCCACGACTACGTCGCGCACGACTCCACGCTTGTCGAGCAGGAACAACGTGGGCAGTGCCATCGCCCTGTACGCCTCCGTCGTCTTGCCGGAAGGATCCGAGACGACGGGGTACGTCATGCCCAGCTGGGCCGCACCAAAGGTCGCTGTCGAGACGGACTCGCTCGTGACGCCGAGCACGGAGACGCCCTGCACTCCGTACTTCTCGTGCCACTCGTTCAGCTTGGGCACGATGAAGCGACACACCACGCACCACGGCGCCCAGAACTCGAGCACTACGACCCGTCCGCGCAGCTCGCCCAGCGTCGTCGCGGTGGACCCCTGCACCGTCTCGAGCTCCCGCAGGGGCGGGGCGCGCTCACCGACGTAGTGCAGACGCATCACCCCGTCCTCATCGGGTGGCGCGCCCAGGGTCACGGCCAGCAGGCGACGGTGCGGCCCGCTGGTCACGGCCAAGCTCACCCGCTGGCCCGCTCGGTGGGCCGTGACCAGCCGCACGACGTCCCGGGGCTCGCTCACGGCCTCACCCGCGATCTTGAGGATGCGGTCTCCGGGGCGCAGCCCAGTCCTCGCTGCGGGTGAGCCGCGCACGACCGAGCGGACCAACACGCCGGCGATTCCGGGTTCACTCCCCAGCTCCACTCCGAGCCAACCCGGAGCCGACGGATCGACTGCCTCGGCTTCGCCTTCGGCGTGAGGCGCCACCGGAGGCGCGGCGAGAGTGACGGGCTCCTGGGCCGGCGCGCGCGCCGGCTCCGCCCGGTGACAGCCGGAGACCCCGGCTGCAATCGCCAAGCCTACAGCGGTGATGCGCAGAGCCTCGAGAGGCACCAACTCGTGGTACCATGCCAGCACCGTGCGCGCATGGCCGACTGCCGCCGCAGCCGTATTGCTCGTACACTGTGCCGGGCAACCGGCTGCGCCGCCGCCCTCCGACGGTAGGGTCGCCAAGGAGCCCGTGGCAGCGCCGGTGCCATGGGTACACGCCCAGGTCGCGGCTAGCTGGCCGGTGGTCGACGACGAGCCGCGAGCGAGCCGCGGTCATGGGGACGGTCACGGCTGGCTCACGGTCCGGGTGAGCCCGGGCGCGGAGCAACGCTACGAGAGCTGGACGCTGGGCGCGACCATGCCTAGCGGCACGGTGATCGTCGCCGAGCACAGCGCCGACGGGCGCCGAGGCCTGGCGTACGTCATGGAAAAGACGACGACCTGGAGCTACGCCATCGTGGACGCAGCTGGTCTCGTCATCAGCGCAGACGTCAGCCTGTGCAAGCGCTGTCACCAGGACGCCGTCTCCGACGAACTGTTCGGCCCCCCAAGGCGCGAGAGCCAGTAGCTCCGCGGCCCAAAAATCACGAAGACCCGGCGGTCTTACCCGTCGGGTCTCGCGAATCCAGAAAAGTGAAGCTCGGTAAGTAAGGTGTAAGCGTTAAGCCAAGCCGTTTCTGGCACCCCATCCCCGGGGTGAAGCTAGTGGCCCGGAGGCCAAGGTTATCTTCGGAGCAGCTGGCTCCGTCCAAGCGAGGCTCCCTATAGCAGCGTCCATGCCACTCCCGAGCGGCCCCCCCGATCCAGTGGAATAGACCATGTACTTCAACAGCTTAGAGACCTGTAACCCAGGGCATCGCCGTTCCCGCAGGGCCGGGGTCTGGCGTTCGTGTCATACCCTCCTCCGCGTCCAGAAACGATTGCGACCGGTGCTGTCAGCTCTCGTCGCCGGCGATGAACCGGCTCAGCGCCGCATCGAGTGCAAGCCGGGGCGCCGGGCGCCCCGTGTACAGCTCGAACTGCCGGCAGGCTTGGTGCAGGAGCATGCGCCCGCCGTGGATGACCCGCGCTCCCCGGTCGGCAGCCTGGGCAAGCAAGGTGGTCCGAATGGGCTTGTAGACGATGTCCATGACGACTTGATCCCGCCGCAACGCGACCGCCGGCACTGGGCTCAGCGCGCCGCGATCGGCCATGGTAGCCGAGGTCGCGTTGACCACGACCTGGGCATTGGCGAAGGCCGCGAGATCGCTCAGGGGACCGGCAGAAACGTCAGCCCCGAGGGCCGCTGAGATGGACCGCGCGAGCTCGTGTGCACTCCGCTCCGTGCGATTGACCACGCACACACGCGCGCCCGCAGACGCGAGGCCGAACGCCACCGCGCGCGCCGCACCGCCAGCGCCGATCACGGTCACTTGCACGCCGCGCGGCGGGATGACCTCCTCCACCGCCAGCACTGCGCCAACAGCGTCGGTGTTGTATCCAGTGAGCCTCCCAGAGTCGTTGACGACGGTGTTGACCGCGCCGATCCTCGCGGCAAGCTCGTCTACGGCATCGAGCAGCGGGAGGATCTCGATCTTGAACGGCATGGAGATGCCCAGGCCTCGGATCCCGAGCGCGCGCATGCCGGAGAGCGCAGCGGCGAGGTCCTCGCATGGGAACGGGACGTAGGCGAAGCCGAGCCCCAGTGCGCGGTAGCCTGCCTCGTGCATTGCAGCGCCGAGGCCGACCGGGTAACGCGACAGGGAGCCGCACAGCGTGACTGGAAGGCGGTCCATACCGCCGAGGGTAGGCGCGGCCACACTGGTTTCGGTACGAATTCTGGGGCGAATAGGCGCTTGTGACGGCCGGGGGACGTGCTATGAAGGCGGCCCTCGACTCATTGGGACGGGCACTCGTAGCTCAGCTGGATAGAGCACCGGTCTACGGAACCGGGGGTCGGAGGTTCGAATCCTCCCGAGTGCGCCAGGTCGACGCGCCCCGTGCGCGCTCGAGACCGAAGCCATGTCCTCGGACGAAACGTGGATGCGTCGTGCCCTCGAGCTTGCGGATCACGCGGGTGAGCACGCGGACGTCCCTGTGGGTGCCGTGATCGTCAGCGCCGGGGGCGAGGAGCTGGCCACGGGCGAGAACCGGCGGGAGGTCGAGCAAGATCCCACCGCCCACGCCGAGCTGGTCGCCCTACGCGCAGCGGCGCGTGCTACTGGGCACTGGCGACTCGAGTCCGCGACTCTGTACGTGACGCTGGAGCCGTGCCCCATGTGCGCGGGCGCGCTAGTCAACGCCCGGATCGCGCGCGTCGTCTACGGTACACCGGATCCCAAGGCAGGCGCCGTGGACTCGCTGTTCACCATCGGCCGGGACGCGCGACTCAACCATCGCTTCGAAGTGACGTCGGGGGTGCTTCAGGCGGAGTGCGCAGCACGCTTACGCGGGTTCTTCCAGAAGCTGCGCGACGCGGGCGAGAAGTAGCTCCCTCACTCCTGCGCGGAGTCCGGGTCGTCGGGGTAGGCAATGACCGCTTCGGCGTCCGCGGCACGTGGCGAGTACGGAACCCTGAACGCCACCTGTTCCATCAGCGCCTCCTCCAGCTCCGCGTCGGTGACGCGACGAATCTTGTGCCCGATCCGCATCAGGCGCCGCAGGTACCCCATCCAGCCGGGGGTCACCCGGCCATCGGCACCGAAGTAGTGACGCTTGGGGCTGGGCAGCACCGACGCGAGATACAGCGACTGTCCGAGCGACAGTTGGCTCGCCGTCGTGTTGAAGTAGTGGGCGGCAGCGGAGCCGATGCCATAGATCCCGGGACCGAACTCGATCACGTTCAGATACAGCTCGAGCAGCTCGTCCTTCGAGAGTTCCTGCTCCAGCACGATCGTCAGCCATGCCTCTTGCAGCTTGCGCGAGACGGTCTTCTCGCGCGGCAGGTACAGGTTCTTCGCGAGCTGCATGCTGATCGTGCTCGCGCCGCGCACGAACTTCCTGGCCTTCAGGTTCTCGCGAATCGAGTTGCGAATCGCCTCCTGGTCGAAGCCGTTGTGTCGGAAGAACGCGCCATCTTCGCACACCAGCACCGCCGTCTCCATGTGACGCGAGATGGCGTGACGCCCGACCCAGCCCAGGCTGCCAGGACCGCTCTGGATCTGAATCAGCCGCCCCTCCGCACCCATCACGTCGCGCGTCCAGCTCGCCTTGAAGCGGCGCGGCGAGACCTCTTGGGGTACCGCGGTGATGCGGCACTCGTTGGCCAACGCCCAGCGCGTGACGACGTCTTGGGGCCGACGGGTGTCCAGCTCGATGCGCCCGGTGAGCGAGAACGTGCCCGACATACGCATGCCCTCGAGCAGCGGCGCGAGCCCGGCGGGGAGCGAGTCGAGGATGGCCTGACAGGACGCGAGCGGGATGCCACCTTCCAGCGTCGCGGTGGTGTGCAGCTCCGCGCCGACCCGCTGGCGCTCGATCACGCCCTTGGCTTCGAGCTTCACGCTGCCCACGGTGAGCTCGCCCTGCTCGATGTCGACCCGCGTGCCGTCCAATGCCAGCTCTCCGCGCCCCCGCAGCCCCAGCTCGATGTCGTGAACGCGCTGCTTGGCGAGCCACGGCTGTTCGAGCGCCAGCTTGGAGAGCTTGCCGGTGCCGTGGCCTTTGACCCGGCGCCCATCGGCGGTGAGCCGCAGTGCCACGTCGGCTTGCACGGTGCTGCTGGCCACGTCCGACAGCCCGAGGTCACCCTCCCGCACGCCGAGCAACCCCAGGCTCACGGGCCCACCGGCGACGGAGAGCTCCACCTCTCCGCTTCCAAGCGGCAACCCGAGGCTCAGGCGCAGCGGCTGCGGCGCGTCCGCGCTGGGCAATACCCGCAGGGACGCTACCGAGCCGTCATGGCTGGCTCTCACGCGCAGTGGGCCGAGGTTCAAGCGCTGACCGTCGTGGTCGAGGTCGATGCGGACCCCGGACAAGTCGAGACTGGCGTCTTTGGGCAGCGCTAGCGCGACGGCATCTGCGACGCTGCCGAGCGCACGGCGCAGCCGGGGGCCTCGCTCCGCACCCGCGGCGTCCTCGCTGCGACCGGTGTTCGTCTCTCCCTGGGCGTTGCTCGCGGTCGAGTCACGCATCAACGCGGCTGCAGCGTGGGTCCGTAGGCTCACACGCGCGGCGTCGGTCGAGACGCGCGTCAGCCGCCGCTCTCCGCCTTCGCGCGCCAGTTCGACGCGCGGCGCGGTTGCCTCGAGCAGCAGACCCGGCGCCACCACACGCACCAGATCGGCGGCCAGCGCTTCATCGTCCCCAGAGCGCCCGTAGCGCACGCCCCACGCGCGTTGCGGCTCGCCCCCCGCCAGCGCTCCGCTCCACTCGACGTTCAGTCCCGCGACCTCGAGCGCCGCTGTCGATGAAGACGCGGAACCGCTGACCCGCGGCCGCCGCGCGGCATAGGCCAGAAGCTGTCGGCGCACGTCATCGAGAGAGCCGCTCACGCGAACCGTGCCCCCGTGGACCACGATACGCTTGGCGTCGAGGGAGGACGAGAGCTGCACTTCCACGTGGTCGAGCTCCACGCGAACTGCCGGCATTTCGGGAATCTGCACCCCGACGGCCCGGAGCCACACCCTTCCAGCCCCGGGTCGCACGGCGTCGATGCTCAGCGCGACGCCGCGGCGCTCGGCCTGCGCCTCCGCTCGGGAGCGCACCAACGGGCCGAACGACAGCGTCGCCCCAGTGACGAGCACTGCGAGCAGGACGAGCACGGTTTTCAGCCAGCGCGGCATGGACCGCGGCAAGGGTAGCGAAAGCCGAGGGAAGGTGCCCACCTCTCGCACAAAAACGCCGTAAGCGGGCCGGCTTCTTCCCGCTCGCTCAAGCGTTGCTCAGGGCCTCGAGCGACAGAAGCGCTTCGCCCACCTCCACGTCGTCTCCATCCTGCGGCACGATGGCCAGCACGCGGGCGCTCCGGGGCAACCCGGGGCCTCCGTAGCTGATTCGGTGGAAGGTCTTCATCACCTCGAGCAGGGCTACGACGTCCCCGTCCCGAACCGTGCCCCCCACTTGCACGAACGGCGGCTTGTCCGGCGCGGGGCGCAGGTAGAAGCGACCACTCGACGGCGCGGTGAAGGACAGGCCGCTCTCGTGCTCCCGCGCGTCCGCCTCGAGCGCCGCGTGAGCGGACAGACCCGTGGGGTCGAGAGTGAGTAGCACCTGGCCGTGCTGAACGACGCGGCGGGCAGCAACCCCGCGCTCCGACAGGTCCACCACGACCCCGTGCGCTGCGCCATCGACTCGCAGCTCGTGGAGCACGCCGAGCATCTCGATCTCGCCGATGGACGTATCCGCTCGAACCAGCACGCCCGCCGCGGGTGCTCCGCGCCAGAGCCCCGGGGACGGCGAGGCCACCTCCACCCGGCCGTCGCTCAGCGCGCGTGAGCGCGCGACGAGGACCGGTCGGTAGACGCGGCCGTCCGCCTCAGCCCGGCGCGACATCAGCGTACGCCCTCCACCAGGACCGCCAGGTCGTGCAGGCTCCAGATGCGGCTGTTCTTGATGCGGCGCGTGCCTGGGGCTTGGTAGGCCGACTCGACGAGCATCGCGAGGTAGCTCCTGAGCTCGGACAGTCTGACGATCTCGTCGGTGTCCATCTGCCGCGCAGACACGTACGGATCCATGTCCGCTTCGATGCGCTTCTCGACGGCGCGCATGCCTTCCTCGATGCTGCGCCGCTCCTCCGCATCTTGGAGGATCTCGAAGTTGTCGTCCAGCTTGGTGTTGTAGGTCGCGATCGCGAGCGTGCGGCCCTCCATCACGCTGAGGCGCGAGATGGGCGTACTGAGCTGCACGATGGGGTCGTAGGGCAGTCCGCTCATCGCGTAGTAGCCAGCGCCCGACGCCTTGCGCAGGAGCACGGTGAACATCGGCACGTCGTTGGTGGAGTTCGTGTAGATCAAGCTCGAGCCATAGGCGAGCAATCCCTGGCGTTCCGCCTCGGCGCCGATGTCGAAGCCCGAGATGTCCTGCAGCCAGATCAGGGGTACGCCGTCCGCGTTGCAGGCGCGAGAAAACGCCGCCACCTTGCTGATGCCCCCGCGATAGAGGATGGCTGCGGGGCGCTTGTTCCCAGGGTGCTCGGGGTCGCCCACCAGCCCCTGGCGATTGATCACGAAGCCCGCCCACAGTCCGCCGACCCGCCCTACGCCGCAGATCATCTCTTCGCCCACGGACGGCATCACCTCCCAGAACAAGCTGTGATCCACCAGTCGCGCCAAGACCTCCGTCGAGTCGTAGGGCTCGCGGTGGTCCGCGGGCAGCAGGCCGCACAGCTCCGCATCCGGGAAGGCGGGTTCCACCGGGGCCGCATCGGCGCGGTAGAAGTCGGCCCCGCTGCTCGGCAGTCGGCGCACGTCTCTCCGAATGCAGTCGATCAAGACTTCGTCGCTCGGAACTCGCACGTCCGCACAACCGCTCTGGTGGACGTGGACCTCCGGGCCTCCGATGTCGAGGGAGGTCATCTTCTGGCTCTTGGCGCCTTTGATCAGCGCCGCGCCCGCGATCACCATGTAGGCCTGCTCGGTCATGTACACGCGGTCGCTGATGATGGGCATGTAGCCACCACCGGCGATGCAGTCACCAAACACGCCGGCGATCTGTGGCACGCCGTGGGCGGACAGCACGCTGTTCATCTTGAAGATGTGGCCGGCGCCCCGCGCCCCGGGGAATGCCCGTGACTGCTCGGGCAGGAATAGCCCGCTCGAATCGACCAAGTACACCACCGGGATGCGCAGGCGCAGGGCCATGGTCTGCGCGCGCTGGATCTTCTCGGGCGTCTTCGGCCACCAGGAGCCACTCGCGACGGTGTTGTCGTTGGCGATGACGATGCACCAGCGGCCTTCGATGCGGACGAACGCCGTCACCACGCCCGCGCCCGGCGACTTCACCCCGCCTTGGTACTCGAGCCCGTAGTTGACGAAGGTCCCTACCTCGAACACCTCGCTTCCAGCGTCCCTCAGCCGGTCGATGCGCTCCCGAGCCGTCAGCTTGCCCTTCTTGTGCACCCGCTGCCGGTACTGCTCACCCCAGCCCGCGTGCACCTCCGCGCGCCTTCGGACCAACTCTCCCTCACGCTCGGCTAGCGTGGCGAGGTGTTGGCGATAGGTAGCGTCGTCCAGCACGCGATCCCGAGGTCGACCGATGGGAACGAGCGGAACGACGGCCATGACCCAAGCTACGATAGTGCGACTCGGTCCGCGAGGCGATCGTGAATCGCCCGGAGGACGGAGTGGTCAGCTCGCCTTTCGTATCACCAGTCGGGTGCCTGGCGCATCGCCGACGATGCGCGTGATCACCTGGGGGCGGCCGCGGTAGGCCGCGACGCGATCCACGACGTCGAATCGCGTGGCGCTCGCGTACGGCTCGCACACTACCCCGCGCACCTCGACACGCTCCCCCTCGTTCAGCTCGAGGCGCGCGAGCCGCTGGCGCCGGCGTGTCCGGCCTAGCTCGCGCATGCGACCGGCAGCGCGCGCGCCCAGCGTGTCCGCGACTTCGTCGCTGTTCGCCCAGAACACCGGCGCGATCAGCAGCGGCGCCATCGCGCAGCAGACGGCGACGGGCGGACCTCGTTCTGGCAACACGCCGAAGTCCACGGCCTCCACCAGCCGCCAGACGGGGGGCTCGAGCTGCCAGAAGTCTCGGGTCACGGTGGGGTCAGCGTCGATGCGTGGCTCGAGCGCGATGACCGTACCGCTGACCGAGCACAAGGTGCCGAGGGGGAGCCCCTCGTCGAAGCTCGCCAACCCGTCGTCGCACAGCCCGAGTCGATCCCGCCCCGTCTCGTCGCTGGGTACGCGAAGCCGAGGCTCGCTGCCCCCCTCGTCGTCCAGGGGTGAGCCCAGCCAGTCGAGCGCGCGGCGAAACCAGGAAGCAGACGCCGCCCGGCGCGCGTGGATGAAGTACGCGGCCTCGCGCACGGACCCGGTCAGCGCCGCCTGTGCGTCGCCCCGCCAGTCGGACGTCGTCAAGCCGAGCTGTCCCGAAGCCTGAACGAAGACGTGCCGCTGATGGTCGGTCAAGAGTACCCAGTTCATGCCGGCGAAGCCGGCCCGCGTGGGGTGGGGCCCCGGCGCTCCCACTTCGTTGGGGCGTCGGGGCGAGGAGTGCGAAGACAAAAAGCAAACGGCCCCGAGTCTTTCGACTGGGGCCGTTTGGGGTGTTAACCCGGCAGCGTCCTACTCTCCCACAAGGTTGCCCTTGCAGTACCATCGGCTCCGAAGAGCTTAACTTCCGAGTTCGAGATGGGATCGGGTGTGGCCTCTTCGATGTCGCCACCGGAATCTGTTGGGCGTCCAATGCAGCCTGGTGCTGCACACACGCGACTGCTCGCCATGGGCGAGCGCGCGCTCGGTCCTTTTCGACGAGCGAGTCGAGCTTGATGCTCGAGCTCGTCGGCCCGGACTCCGGGCATGAAAAATCGACGTTGCCTTAGAGAGATGGTCAAGCCGCACGGCCGATTAGTACTGGTTAGCTCCACGCCTTGCGACGCTTCCACACCCAGCCTATTACCTTGTGTTCTCCAAGGGGCCTTTAGTGCCTTGCGGCAGGGATACTTAATCTCGAGGCCAGCTTCCCGCTTATATGCTTTCAGCGGTTATCTGTTCCGCACATGGCTACCCGGCTATGCCAGTGGCCTGACAACCGGAACACCAGAGGCACGTCCACCCAGGTCCTCTCGTACTATGGGTAGCTCCTCTCAAGTATCCTACGCCCGCGGAAGATAGGGACCAAACTGTCTCACGACGTTTTAAACCCAGCTCGCGTACCGCTTTAATTGGCGAACAGCCAAACCCTTGGGACCTGCTCCAGCCCCAGGATGCGATGAGCCGACATCGAGGTGCCAAACCGCGCCGCCGATATGAACTCTCAGGCGCGATCAGCCTGTTATCCCCAGAGTACCTTTTATCCGATGAGCGATGGCCCTTCCATTCGGGACCACCGGATCACTAACACCTGCTTTCGCAACTGCTCGACCTGTCGGTCTCACA
>JAHBVX010000001.1:0-32500 GCA_019637295.1 Polyangiaceae bacterium | reverse complement strand
GGTGGGCCGTGCCCGCTTCCCCGGTGAGCGCCGGGGGAGCGGTTTTATGAACCACTCCTGACTTTCGGGCAAGGGAAATGCACGATCCGGGTCTCTTTTTTTTTGCGGCACGTAAGTATTAGATATCAATGATGTATTCGTCGCAAGCCGCCGCTCCGCTGCGGATTGCGGCAAGCTACGACGCTTGCCCGGAATGCCCTTGGCGCGGAGGTGGCCCACCGGCTCGAGCACGATTATCCGGGTATCGTTGCCAGCATGACCCCGCAGCGCCTCCTGTTCCCGCTGCTCGGCGCCCTCAGCGCTGCGGTGCTCGCGACCTCGACTGGTCCGGTGTTGGCGCAGCCGCCCTCCGACTGCGGCGTCCCGGGCAAGCCGCCGTGCCCGCTTCAGCACTGGATGCGAGTCAACGCCGCCGCTCCACTGGCCAAGCGTGAGCTCGAGGGCCTGGCGCGCGCCTTCTCTGCGATCGAGCAGCAGAACCCCAACCCCAAAGGCTGGGGCAACTGGGGCCGTATTGCGCGCGACGGCGAGAAGGCGGCTCGCGAAGGCAGCCTGAGCGCCGCGCGTCAGCAGTGTGGTCGCTGTCACCGCGCCTACCGGCGTGCCTACTTGCTGCAGTACCGCGCGCGCGACGTCGAGTGACGCCTGGCTGATCCGACGCCTCAGCCGAAGCGCGGCATGTCTTCCGCGTACCAGCGCCCGAGGGCTTCGCGCACGAAGGTCACCTCGGCGCCGGTGACCAGGCGCCCGCGATAACCCACCTCGTTGCGCTCCAGATCCTCGGCATGGTAGCGGCCGAGCACCTCGATGGGGCACCACGCGCCGGCCATCCACACGGAAAACGGCCGACGATCCACGCTCGCAGAGGTCTGCACTTCGACTCGCGTCCAGCGTTGAAACGGCCGGAACGACTCGGGGATGAGCAGCCCCGCTTCGTCGGACAGCTCACGTACCGCCTCGCCGAGCGCGCGTTGAGACACGCTGAAGCAGTTGGGCAAGAGCTCCGCTACGATGCAGTAGCCTTCTCCCAACGCGAACGCGGCGAAGCTCTTCTGGCTGCAGCGCACGAACAGCTCGTGCGTCGTCCTGAAGTCGGGGATGACCGACTTCCGCAGCAGCTTGAGCACGAGCTGCCACTCGGCCGCCGCGACCCGGATCTCGAACGGGTTTACCACCCCTGCGTAGTCCACCGTCTCGCCCTCGGAATCGACCAGCGCGGTGCCGGCGGCATCGATCCCGTCGCACAGCCGGAGCAGGATCGCACCGAAGCTCGAGACGGCCTGGTCGCGCCCGCTGAGGGTTCGGAAGCGCTGTCTCATGGTGCGACGACGACCCGACTGGTGAGATCCGCCGCGTCGCGCTCGACGCGAACCGCGGTTTGTCTGGTCAGAGACTCGACCAGCGACTGCTCGAGCGCCCGCGCGCGGTCCGAGATGACCTCCGCGTCGACGCGCTGCTTGCGCTCGGCTTCGGGCAGGCTCCAGGCTTCGGTCCGCGCGAGCAACCGTATGACGTGGAATCCGTAGCTGGTCTCGACCACGCCGCTCGAACCACCAACTCGCTCGATGTCATGGGCAGCTCGAGCGAAGGGCTCCTCCAACTCGCCCACCGTCGCACCGGGTAACGGCGGCTCGTCGGGCACGATGCGACCATCCCGCGCGACGGGAGGCAGCGTCTCGACGCGGACCTCGAGCGTCCCGGCCTCCACACTGCGCGCGGCGTGCTCGAACTCTTGCGCGGTCTTGGCATCCTGAACCGCTCCGAGAATCCGCCCCGCGAGGGCGCGCGCGGGGCCCATCTGAGCCTCGGACTTCACCAGTACGGCAGCGTGAATGGTGCGAGCCGCCGAGGGACGGTCGATGTCGTACCAGCTCCGCCCCAGGACCTGCGCGACTTCTTCCGTGGTTGAAGGCCCGCGCGCTCGAGCCTCGGCCTGTAGCGCTTCGAGCAGCCGCCGAGCGAGCACCGCGCGCTCGAGCACCGGCAAGAGGTGCTCCCGCTCGTAGCGCTGCCGAGCTTCTCGCGCGAACAGCGCGTCACGCACCGCTCGGTCCAAGGCCGCCGAGGCAGCGAGGCCCTGCACCTTCATCACGCGCCGCACGGTCTCGGCGTGGATCGCGTCGTCGCCGACCATGGCCAGGATGCCCTCGTGAAACGTGCCGGACCGGGCGGGGGGCGGCGTGCCGGCATCGCCGCACGCGGCGATCAGGCCTGCGCACGCACACCCGACCCAGGACCGCCACTCCACCATGTCAGCGTGACCCCGCCCGAGGACGAAGCACCTCGGTCGCGGCGCGCAGCGTGAGGCCCCCGACCACCAACCAGTACAGCGCGGCCAGATCGTTGCGCTCCGCCAGCGCGCCCACCCCCGCGAAGAACGCGAGGGCGCTGCCCACCAGGAGCAGGATGCTGACGAAGTCGACGATGCGCGCGCCTGCCATGGCCTATCTCCGAATCACCTCGCTCAACGCAAGACTAACCACATCATCCCGATGACCAGCAACATGATCGCAAGCGTCAGCGGGAGCGACGCCGCCGCGAGACTGCGACCCGACGGCGCAGCCACGCCCTTGCCGCGCTCCACGGCGATGTGTGCGGCCGCCGAGACCAGCGCGACTGCGGCCACGAAGGCGACCGCGTGCGCGAACAGCGCGTGGTCTTCGCGCCGCACGCGCCACGCCGACAGCACCACGGCGAGGGCGCCGAGCACGCCGACCGCGGCAACGCCGGCCGCCCCCGGCGGCATCTCTCCGCGACGCTCCAGCGGCGCGCCAGCGATCGCTCGTGGGTCTTCCTCCGGAACGGCGCCGGGAGCGCGCACGTTCCCCCAACCGAAGGCGAACAGCGCCCAGCCGATCGCGCCGGAGGCGGCGCGCACGATGTCGAGTCGCTCGACCGCCAGCTGGTCGGCGGCGAGCAGCCAGGTGGCGATGCACGCCGTGAGAAAGCCCCACACGCCGAGGATACGCCCAACTCGCTCTACCCGCGTGCCCATCACCGTCCCGGCTACGAGCAGCAGCAACGCAGCCAGCGCCGTCACCCGCGCCGGCCACCCGCTGCGCAGCGCGGGGAACATGACGGTGCTGAGCCAGGCATACAGGCCCGGCAGCAGGGGGACCAAGATCCGAAACCCGGCGCTCGCGCGCAAGGAGGCGCCTCGGCTCACTGCGGCGAGCTCGGGAGCGATCGGGGACGGCGGCGCAGCCACAGGCCGAACAGTAACCCAGCGATGGCGAGGGCGGCGACTCCGAGCAGTAGCCGGTCGAGCGCCTCCCTCGGTGGCGGCCAGGTCACCAGCACGCGCCGAGGTCCGGCGGGCCTGTTGGCCTCGACCCAGGTCCAGCGCAGGGTAGCGGCACCGAGCTTGCCAGCGGGATCCCCCGCGGCCAGAGGCGTGACGCCGGCGGGCGGCGTGATGGTCACGTCCGTCACGTCGACGCCGTCTACCGAGTAGCCATCCTGCAGCTCGAAGGCTCCGAGCCGCGCGGGCCTCTCCGTCAACTCGAGGCGCCAGGTGATGTGCAAATGGCCGGTGGGACCCGGTGACCAGCCCTCCGCCTCCACCCGGACGACCTCGCTGGGCTTCAGCGGCCGGCAGCTGAGCGCGTCGCGGGTCCGCCCAACGCAGACGCTCGTGGCCGCGACGAGCTCGGCGGTGCGGCGATCCAGGCGCGCGTTCGCCTCGAGCGTGCTCACCTGGAAGTCACCGTCACGGTCGGCGAGCTTTCGCTCGGCGTTCGCGCGATCGACCCCGAAGCCGAGCCGGTAGTCCACGACGACGCGCTCGCGATCGAGGTGGACCTCGATCCAGCGTTCGGCCGACAGCTTGGGGAAGCGCAGGTGAGCGCTGCTGCCCGAGGCCAGGAGAGCCAGCAGCGCGACCGCGCTCAGCCCATGCTTTCGACCACGTCCAAGAAGGTCAGGACGGGATGGCCGGTACCCCCCTTGGGGTACACACCCTTCGCTCGGTCTCCAAGCACCGGTCCGGCGATGTCGCAGTGGATCCATGCAGCGCCCTCCACGAACTCCCGCAAGAACAGCGCAGCCGAAATGGACCCGCCCCAGCGCTCGCCGGTGTGCTTGAGGTCCGCCACGTCGCTCTTGAGCTGTTCTCGCAAGTCGTCGAGCAGCGGCATGCGCCAGAACTGCTCGCCCACCGCCCGCGCCGAGCCCGCGAACTTCCCCGCAAGATCGTCGTCCGCGGTGTAGAAGGCGGAGCAGGTCTTGCCGAGCGCCACCATGCAGGCCCCGGTGAGGGTCGCTGCGTCGATGATCACATCCGGCTTCAGGCGGCTCGCGTAGGTGAGCGCATCGGCGAGCACCAAACGTCCCTCGGCGTCCGTGTTCACGATCTCGACGGTCTTGCCGGACAGTGAACCGAAGACATCACCAGGTCGATAGGCTCCGGCGTCGGGCATGTTCTCCGCCGACGCGATCACGCCGTGGACTTCCACCGAGGGAGCGATCGCCGAGACCGCCGCCATCAGTCCGAGTACGGCGGCAGCTCCCCCCATGTCGCTCTTCATGTCGCCCATGCCCGGGGCCGGCTTTATGCACAGGCCACCCGAGTCGAAGGTGAGGCCCTTGCCCACGAACACGATCTTCTTCTTCGCCTTCTTGGGCACGTAGCTCATGTGGATGAAGCAGGGTTCGTGGACGCTGCCTTGCCCGACCGCGTAGAGCAGCTTCATGCCCTTCTGCTGGATGGCCTTCTTGTCGAAGACCTGAATCTTGAGCTTGCCCTTCTTGGCGATCTTTCGGGCGATCTCGGCCATGGCCAGCGGGTACAGCTCGTTCGGCGGTTCGTTCACGGCGTCGCGCGCGATGATCACTGCGTCCGCCACCGCTGCGCCCAGCGCCAGCTGCTTTCGGTGTGCAGGCGTGGCGCGGCCGACGTAGACCAACACCTCTCGCAGCTCGCTCTTGGGCACGCGGTCTCCGGTGAAGTACTTGGAGAAGCGGTACGCGCCCAGCTTGGCCCCCTCGGCGACGGGCCTCAGATCGGCGCTGGGATCCGGCAGCGCGAGCGCGAGGCTCTTGGCCATGACGCTGTTGGCGAAACGCGCCGCGACCGCCGCGTAGCTACGGAGTGCCGCCGCGGTGATGGCGTCCTTCTTCCCGAGCCCGATCACGATCACGTGCTTGGGCTTGATCTTGCCGAGGGTCACGACGTCTAGGGTTTGCTCGGACTTGCCGGTGAAGTCCACGTGCCCTGCGTGCTCGAGCAAGCCCCCGCCGAGGGCCTTGTTGAGCTCGCTCAAAGGCTTCTGCTTGGCCAGATCGCCTTCGGTCGCGAACACGGCGAGGACATCGACGGCGGCGGCCGAGAACTCACCACTCGTGGCTTGCACGTTGAGGGGCATGGGGAAGCTTCTCCTCGGGAGGGCCGCGGCGCTGGAGTGCCCGACGGCATTGGGCCGACGATAGTGCCACCTTGCTCCACGCGGATTCAAGCACTGAACGCGGCAAAGCGCTGCGCTCTGGCGTGCGACGCGGTTGACGAGCTACCGCCGTACTTCTAGCCTTCCGCTGTGAACACGAAGCTCGGACGCAATGACCCGTGCCACTGCGGCTCGGGCAAGAAGTACAAGAAGTGCTGCGCCGCACAGGACGACGCGGCCAAGTCGGCGGAGCTGGCCGCGGAGGCCGCCAAGCGCGCGGCCGAGCAGGGCGAGGTGGACGAGACTGCCCCTGCCAAGCCGGGGCGGCCCCGGGAGCCGAGCTCCACGACCACGGACTCCGGGGGGAGGCCCAAGGCGCCACCGCCTCAGCGGCCTTCGCCCATCCGTCGGCGGGCGGTGTGAGTGACGACGACGAGCTGACCGCCGATCGACTCGTCGCGCTGACCCTGGCTCTCGAGCAGCGGCGGACCGAGCTCCAGCGCGCCCTCGAGGCCACCCGGGACGACTCGCGCCCCGTCGAGCTCGAGCTGTCCATCGGCAGGCTCACCCGTATGGACGCGATGCAACAGCAGCAGATGGCCGCTGCGCTGCGGCAGCGTCTCGAGACGCAGCTCGCGCAGGTCCAGCGCGCGCTCGGTAAGCTGGTGGAAGGGTCCTATGGCCAGTGCGCGAGCTGCGAAGAGCCCATCGGCATGGCGCGGCTGCTCGTCAAGCCGGAGGCCCCGTTCTGCGTTCCGTGTCAAGCGAGCCGCTGACGGTCCCCGTTGACGGGGGAGGAGCGGCCGCCTAGGCGCTCAGGGATGGCGCACTACAGCGACTCACTCGTCAAAGGCAACGATCGGGAGATCGCGCTCCGGTTCTACTACTTCCCGTTTGGAACCAAGCGCATCCCCCTGACGAAGCTCGTCGAGGTCCGCGAGCACGACATGGGCGAAGGGATCAGCGGCGGGCGCTGGCGCATCTGGGGCTCGGGGGATCTCGTGCACTGGATGCCGCTCGACACGCGGCGGCCCAAGAAGCGCACGATGTTCATCCTGGTCATCGACGGCAGCTCCACCCGGCCATGCGTCACCCCAGACCACCCCGAGGCCTTCAGGAAGTACCTCACGGACCGGGGCGTCAAGCTCTCATCCCTCGACACACCCTACGAGGACTAGCGCCGAAGCTCTCGCCGAGGGGGTTCCGAGTTATCCTGGGGTCGGGATGACGGACTTCGACGTGTGCGTGCTCGGTGCGGGTCCTGCAGGCTTCGCCACGGCGATGAGGGCATGGGACTTTGGGCTGTCGGTGTGTTTGGTCGAACGGGGCCGGCTGGGCGGAGCGGGTTTGCACGACGGCGCGCTGTCGTCCAAGACGCTCTGGGAGCTGAGTCGCGACTACCGACGAGCGCTCGCGACGGATCGCGGCTATCGGGCGACCAACGTCGAGCTCGACTACGACGCGGTGTGTCGCTGCGTGAGCGACGCGGTGGCATCCAAGACTGAGCAGCTTCAACGGCAGCTCGACGAGCTCGGGCGTTGCGAGTCGGACGACGGGGGACGGGTGACGCTGGTGGAGGGCGAGGCGCGGTTTTTGGATCCACAGCGGGTGGCGGTGTCGAAGGGCGGGGAGACCCGCGAGATCTCGGCGCGTAACTTCGTCATCGCGACGGGCTCGCGTCCGCGCGAGTTGCCCGATGTGGTCGTGGACGGCGAGCGCATCCTGACCTCGGATCACATCATGCACCTCGGTCGCTTCCCGAAGAGCCTGGTGATCGTGGGCGCCGGCGTGGTCGGCTGCGAGTTCGCCACTGTGTTCGCGAACTTCGGGCGTACGAAGGTCTACTTGATCGACCGCGCGGAGAGGATCTTGCCCTTCGAGGACGACGACGTCGCCCGGGTGTGCGCCAGGAACCTCGAGGCTCGAGGCGTCGTGGTACACCGCCGGGCCCGCTTGGTCTCGATGCGACGACAAGGAGATGGCGTCGAGTACGTGATCGAGTACCCCACCGGTGGCCGCGAGACGCTGACGGTCGAGTGCGCCCTGATCTCGATCGGACGGGTGCCGAACCTGGAGAGCCTCGGGCTGGAGCAGGCCGGGGTCGTACTCGACGAGCGGCAGCACATCGCCGACACGGACACCCGAACGTCCGCGCCTCACATCTACGCCGTGGGTGACGTCACGCTCGACGTCGCGCTGGTCAATGTGGGCGAGATCGAAGGCCGGCACGTCGCGGAGAAGATCGCCGGC
The DNA here is from genome assembly GCA_019637295.1 of Polyangiaceae bacterium. Classification (GTDB taxonomy): domain Bacteria; phylum Myxococcota_A; class Polyangia; order Polyangiales; family Polyangiaceae; genus JACKEA01. Next base: position 24,869 of record JAHBVX010000001.1, on the reverse strand, counting down.
GTGGCCCGCGGTTCGCTCTCCTACGAGAACCTCTCGACCATCATGTTCCTCGACCCCGAGGTCGCGGCCATCGGGCACAATGAGCAGTCGGCTCAGCGGGAGCGCATTGCCTATCGTGTCGCCGTCTACGCCTACGACCTCGTGAACCGTGCCATCGCGATGCGCGCGACGGATGGCTTCATCAAGCTGCTGGTGACCGACGACGACGAGATGCGCATTCTCGGCATGCGCGCGCTGGGCGCACACGCTTCCACCACCCTCGAGGCCGTGAGTCTGATGATGAACTTGGGTCGCTCCGTCCGGGACCTCGCGGAGCTCTTGCACCCACACCCGGCGATGACCGAGGCGCTGCAGGACTGCGCGCGCATGCTGGTGGGCACCAGCATCTGCAAGCCCCATGTGTTCACGTCCGAGCTGCGGCTCGCTCGAGTGGGCTATTCGATGTTGCCGCCGGCGCCCCAGGATTGACCCGCGCGCGAAGCGCAACCCATGCGCGACCCCTGGGACTCCCCGCCGAGGATGCGCACCGCGACTCGGGGGAGCGGGAGTTTATTCGTGCAGACCCGGGCGCCATCGGGGCACGACCCTTGCGTAGGCGACGGCCATGAGCACGCTCATCAAGCTCGGAGTCCTGTCCCTGGGTTCGCTGGTGCTGGCGGTCGGCAGCCCTGCGTCGGCAAGCAGCACGCTGCTGCCGGATCTGGTCGTGAAGGACATTTCGCTGAGCCACGCTCAGGCGGCACCGGACACCGTCGTGGGCGTCACGTTCACCGTCGCCAACGTGGGCGGGCGGGATGCCCCGGGGTTCCGCGTCGCCATCTACCACAGCGACGAGTTCGTCACACCCGCGCGCGGCAACGTGACGCGCATCGGCGCACGACAAATGCACCTCGGGGTCGCCCGGGGGCAGAGCGAGACCGTGAAGGTCAACGTGCGCTTGCCGCCCTGCGACGCGTGCAAGCCGGGCTACCTCTACGCTTTCGCCGACGCCTGGGGCAACGTCGTCGAGTCCAACGAGCAGAACAACTTCAAGTCTGCTCCCATCCAGATCCAGCCCGAGTTTCGTCCCAACCTGCGACTCGAGAACGTGTCCATCGCACCGGACCGCGGCGCTCTTGGACAGGTCATCACCATCGGCGCCAAGCTGAAGAACGACTCGCAATTCCACGCCTACGGGCCGATCAAGCTGACGGCCGTGTGCTCGCGGGACTTCGTGATCGACGCCGCGGACACCCGCATCGCGTCCTTCTCCGCCTTCGACCTGAAGCCCGGCGCCGAGACGGTGATCAGCAAGCAGCTGACGGTGCTGCCGAGTTGTCGCGTCCACGGACAACACGTGCAGCTCGGCTTGCTGGTGGATCCGGACAACGCGATCGTCGAGAGTGACGAGAACGACAACGGCACGCTGGTACCCTACTGGGTACTCCGCGCGCCCGATCTGGAGCCAGGCGTGCTGCACGTGGCACCGGCTAGCGGACCGCCAGGCACGCGCTTCTCCGTGTCGTTCACGGCGCGCAACAACGGCAAGCAAGCGGCCCCCGGCGTCGAGGTGGGGGTTTTCCTCGGAAAATCCGAGCGAGTCACGGTGAAGGACACCCGCGTGGGCACGCACACCATCGCGGCGCTGCCGCCCGGCCGTACGACCATGACCCTAGGGGACAACCTGTTCATCCCCGATCTGGCGAGCGGCAGCTACTGGGTGGGTGTGGTCGTGGACACCAAGCACGAGGCGGGGGACCTACGCGAGTACAACAACATGAAAGCGGCCACGCTGCGCGTCGCCCGCGTGAACTTGACGGATCGCTTCTTCTTCGTGGAAGGCTCGAAGGCTCGGCCTGGGGATAGGCTGAAGCTACGCTTCTCGCTGCGCAACCTCGGCAGGGACGAGGCGGGTCCGTTCAACGTAGGTTTCTACTACTCCGACGATCCCCGCTTCGACGTGAACGACGCCAAGCTCGGCGAACGGTCCTTCGTCAAGCTCGCCCGGGGGGATGAGCGCGGCCAACACGAGCTGGAGGTCACGCTTCCGAAGAACGCGCCGGCGGGGTACCGTTACCTGCTCATGGTGACCGACGACGGAGGTGACGTGCTCGAGACCGACGAGCTGGACAACGTCGCGTTGAGACCCGTGCTGCTCGAGCCATGAGCGGCAGCCTGGAGCCCGCTCCGCTGCTGCGCGTCGCTCATGGAGCACGTCTCGTGCAAGGTACGCTGCTCGGTCGCCGCAAGCGCTTTCTCGCGGATGTGCGCCTGACGGACGGTCGCGACGTGGTGGCTCACTGCGTGAACCCGGGCCAGATGGAGGGGCTGGTGCGGCCCGGCGCCCGCGTATGGCTCAGCGAAGCTCCCCTCGACGGGTCTCGCAAGTTGACTCACACCTGGGAGCTGGTCGAACACGACGGACGGCTCGTTGGCGCCAACACCCTCGCCGCCAATCGCATCGCGCGGGGCCTGTTGGAGCACGGCTGCCTGAGAGGGTTGGCCCGCCATGACGAGCTGCGCGCCGAGCGTCGCTATGGCGAGAACTCGCGGGTCGACTTCTGGCTGCGCGAGGGCAATCGCGAGCACTACGTGGAGGTCAAGAACTGTCACCTGGTCTACCCCGACGGACGCGCGTACTTCCCGGACTCCCCGAGCGAGCGAGCCACCCGCCACCTGCGCGAGTTGGTCGATGTCGTGACTGGGGGGCAGCGCGCGACGGTGCTGTTCGTGGTCCAGGACCCGAGCGCCCGCGCTGTTCGGCCTAGCGATCTGCACGATCCGACCTTCGCCGAGGCCGCGCGGTGGGCGCAAGCACACGGGGTTCGGTTCCGCGCGGTCCGGGTGCGACCCACGCGACGAGCTTACGCGGTAGACCGCTGCATCCCGGTCGACCTGGCGCCCTACGCGAGCGCGCGGTTGCAGCGATTCCGCGTGGACAACGCGCCGTGGTCCGGATCTCGCTGGTGAGGGGTCCCGGTGTGGTAGCCTGTCCGGGCGATGGGCTTGGGGTACCAGAGCGTCGAGGCGTATCTCGCGGGACTGCCGGCCGGTCTGGCGTCGCATCCGCGGTGCATGGCCAAGGGCTCGTTACTGAGAGACGCCCTGCGGCTTCGCCCGATCGCGCCGCCGCAGGGCTCCTTACCCGAACCCATACTTGCGCTGATTGAGCAGCCGCCGGCGGTGAACGCCTGGGTGCATGAGGTCGCCTTCAACGCGGCGGTGCTCGCGATCTACGACGAGGCGTTTGGCGGACGGGACCTCGATGGCTTCGAGGACTGGGTGTGCGACTTCAACCGTGACCTGTTCCGCAGGCCCGTGTACCGGGTGCTGTTCGCGCTCGTGTCCCCATCACGCTTGGTCGCGCTGTCGGCCAGTCGTTGGTCCGCTTTCCACCGTGGCACCTCGCTCCTGATCCTGGAGCGAAGCGAGGAGTCCGCTCGACTTCGGGTCGAGTTTCCGCCGGGGTTGTTCGTGCGTCCCATGCTGAGGGCCATCTCCGGCGGGGTGCGAGCGGCAGTGACCGTGGCGGGCGCGACGGAGGTCGTCAGCGAGCTCGAGACGATCGCGGAGACGTCCGCCGAGTACTCCCTGCGCTGGAACAGTTGACCGCGCTCTCAGTACGGCGCGACCACGCGAGCGCGCCCGTCGTCCAACGCGGACTTGAAGAACTCGACGTACTGCGCGCGGCCCTCGGGCGAGAAGATCAGCTCGCCGTGCTCGGCGGCCTTGTTGCCATGCATCTTGTCGAACTGGCACAGGACTCCGGTGTTGCCACCGGGCAGATTGGCGCTCGCCGGCGCGGCCACGCCGCCGAGACCCGAGGTCTCGGTGACCCGATTCAGGATCCCGAGACCCGCCGCCCGAGCAACCGCTTCGCTCGTCGAGTTGGGAACGATGGTGTCATTCACGACCTCCTGCAGCAGCACGTCCCGCTCCGTCCAGCCGGGAACTCCCGGCAGCGCTTCGAGCGTCGCGAAGCGCGCGTAGTTGAGCGGATCCCCAGGATCGACCAGCGCCTGGGTTGCGGCCATGAAGCGGGCGACTGCCCCGAAGGGCGTGCCCGGTGGCGTCATGCTGCTCACCACCAGGCTGAACAGGTTGGAGTCCCGCAGCAGCATCATCAAGCCGGCGCCGCCAACGTTCCAGTTGGCCGCGTGGATCTCCGGCGCCAGGGCGAAGATGGTCGGTCCCTGGACGGCGCCGAAGGAGTGTCCGATGTAGAGGAACCGCGACACGTCCAGATCCGGCTCACCGTCAGGCGCAGGGTTGCCCTCGGCGTCGAGCGGCAGGACGTCCAGAGCGCCGAGGGTGCTCACGAAGCGGACCAGCTCCAGCTGATCCGCGGCCATCTGGCGAAAATTGTCGCGTGCGCGCTCGATGTCGAAGTCGTTCGTGCCTTGCTCGATACCGAAGAAGCCGTACACGCTGCTGATCAGGTTGGTGTCGCCCACGGCTCGCGAGCCGTGCTCGGGCGAGTCGATGGCGATCACGGCCACGCCACGGGCAGAGAGCTCGGCGAGGCGCTCGGCGGTTCCCCAACAACCGTCTTTGTCTCCACCGAGGCCGTGCGCGAAGAAGACCACCGGCCGGGGACCGCTCGCCGTGCGATCGCTGAAGGCCAGGTAGACCTCGAGGGCCTCGTCCTTCTGCTGCTTGGGTACGCCAGACGTCTCGATCGTCCACTTGCCTTCGGGCTTGGCGCTCCGGTACTCCGGCGAGCTGAAGCTCGCGCGAAAGCGCACTCGACCGTCACCGGAAGACTGCTGCTCCACCGTCCACGGGTCGACCAACTCGGGCGCGGCTGCCGCCCGCCGGGCCTGCGAGAGAGCCGACATCTCCGCGGTCACCGCGGCGGTGGTGAACACCGTGGCACCGGCGACGCGCTTCGGATCGAAGCCCACGCTGGTGGAGGCCTCGGTCACCGCTGCGGAGAGCTCCGCCGCGTAGGCATCGGGCTTGCCCGCGAGCGCCTGGGCCATGCCGCGGCTGGCGCGGACAGGCCGTCCCTTCGCGTCGCGGACGCGATCCGTCACGACCAACACGTAGCGCGTGCCCGAACGCAGCGGAACGGCAGGCTGGGCCAGCAGAGTGAACTCGTCGGCGATGTAGAACTCGTCTTGCTCTTGCTCGAAGTAGCGGAGCACGAGCCCAACCGCCTCGCCTCGCTCGGGCGAACTGTCGTCCACGTTCACTAGCAGCAGCGGCGCGTCGGGCTGCTGGTACTCGGCTGCGTCGCGCACCGGATCGATGATGGGTGGATCCGCGTCGGGCAACTGGGCGAGCCCGCGCGGATCGATGGGGCTGGAGAACTTCACGAACACGCCGCCCGTGGTGGAGAAGCCATCCATCGTGTTGAGCTGAGCCACCGTGTCCGGAAAACCCGTGAGCATCTCGTCGTTGGTCGTCTCCTCGGTCACCGTCACGCGCAGGCCCGTCGACGTGCTCGAGTCCGGGACCGTGTAGCGGTTGGACGGGTAGGGCGTCAGCTCGCTCTGCCCGAGTGGACCGAACAGCACCTCCGCACCACCGCTCGGCTTGGCGCCTTCGTCTTCGCTCGAACAGCCCAAGAGCAACACCGCGCTCGACAAACCGGCAGCCCACAGCGCTCTGTTTCTCATTCGAACTCCAGCCTCCAGCGAATGTCCGCACCCAGGTTCCCCAGCGACGAGCTGGAGATGTCGTTCACGTTATCGTACGAGCCTTCCACGCTCACCCTTGGCGAGAGCCGCCACTCGATGTTCGAGCGGATCTCGCGAGAATCCGCCAATCCACTGGTGACGTTGGCGCGAATGCGCTCGGCCAGGCGTTTTCCGATCGTCACGGTGGGCTCGGTGCGTCCAGTGCGCGAAGAGTAGGCGCTACCAAAGCGGAACTCGTCGATCACGGGCAGCGCACGCGTCACCGCCTGGTCCGCGCCGCTGAGGGTACCGAGCGCCTCGAGCGCCACGCTCTCGCCAACGCTGGCGGACTGAGCTTGGTCGAGCTCGGCGCGCGTGAGCCCGACGGTGAGCAGCAGGAAGATGTCGTCCTGGGCCAGGGCGGGATCGCTGGTCAGATCGATGCGCAGGTTCTCCGCGTCGCCATGGGCGTGCATGGTCACGAGCCATCGGCCACCTTGCCCGGCCGAGCCTGACGCGGCCCCGGAGCTCGAACTGCTACTCGCGGTGTCCGTGGCGGCAGCAGCGTCGGAGTAACGGCGGTATTCGGTGACCGCCGTCACGTCCACCTTGGGCGCGATGCGGGTGCGATCATCGAAGCGCACCGTACCCTGACGCACCTCGAACTCGCTGCGCCGCATCCGAATGCGGCCGCCTGGCTTGACTTGGACTTCCCCGCGCAGTCCGAAGCGTTGATTGGTGCCAGACAGCTCGAGCCCCGCTTGTCCGAAGGTCAGCTCCCCGTCCACCAGGTTGTTGCGAATCGTCAGGCTCCGAGTCGCCTTGATGGTCAGGTCCAAGGCAACGAAGTCGTCAGCCGGATCGTAGGCTTCGAAGACTGTCTTGCGCCCGCGGGTCAGGGTGTTCAGGTCCGCGTTCATCGTGATCGGTCGCTGATACTCGAAGGACCGGAACACGACGTCACCCGTCAGTCGTGGCAGGGAACGCTCCTTCGTGTCGCGCGGTGGCTGCCACGTGGCGACCAGGTTGCTGTCGATCGTGGCCCGGATCCCCTTCTCTACGGGCAGCGCCAGGTCGCGAGCGACGATCACCGCCCGCGCAGCGCCCAGCTCGAGACCTCGCAGGGGAGCGGCGCCGGTGACGGACACGGTCCCAGTGCCCAGTCGCGCGGTCGCGCGGCTGAGCCGGATTTCGTCGTCTTCGACGCTCACCCGGACCTCCAGATCCGTGATCGCGGAGGGGAGCCCCCTCACCAAGACTTCGCCTCCGGAGAGGGAGAAGCCACCGCGATAGCGCACCGCCTGGAGCGGCCCGCTGACGCTCATCTTCCCTTCCAGTCGACCCTTGATGCGATCGACCCGCGGCAGACTCCTGGCTAGCGCCGACAGCTCCACGGGCCTCAGCTCGAGCTCGGCGAAGACGGTGGGTTTGGTAGTGATGTCGCGCACCGAGCCGCTCACATCGAATACCCCGCGCTGGCCGCGATCGCTGCTGACCGCCAGCGACAGCTGGCCCAGCTCGAGATTGCCGGCGGCCATTCGAATGGGCTTCGCCCGCTCCACCGTCTCCACCGAGAGCCCGCCGCTGGCGAGCTTCAGCGATCGCAGAGTGACGGTAGCGTCGGCGCTACCCATGCGCTCCAGCTCCAGCCGTTGAATGTCCACTCGCGCCGAGACCGAACCTCGAGGTTTGCTGGTGGACAGCGCGATGCTCGGCGACAACTCCGCTAGCGACCCCAAGTCGAGGTCCACCAAATCGAGCTTGCCCTTCACTCGCTTGCTGCGCTGTCGGGTCACCTCCAGCCGCTCCAGGCGCGCCTGCCCACCGAACAGCTTGCCGCTCACGACGAAGGTGCCCAGCGAGTGATCTCTGTTCCAGTCCCCGCGATCGAACGCGGGGGTGACGACTCCGCCGCAGCGCGTCCTGCCGAGGGTCTTGAGGCGGGGCTTCTTCGGTTCGAGCGCGACCGCCAGCTGACTCGCGGGCAGTCGCGCGGTGCCGAGGCGTATCGGCGAGAGCCGCACTTGGCTGGCGACCACGAGTTCGTCGATCGTCCCGCTGACGTCGGCCGTACCGCTGCCGGTGCCGTCCACGAGAGGTCCAAGGCGACCCATCGCGTCGATGCGAGAGAGGGGCACGCTGGTGCCCACGAACTGTCCTCGCACGATCGCGCCGGGCCTCATAGAGAAGGAGCCCAGCAGCGTGCCAGGCCCTTTGGTCAGCTTGATGCTGGGAATGTCCAGCTCGATCCCTTGGTAGCTGGCGTCCCGGTCAGACCAGCGAAAGTCGAACTCTGCCTTTCCGGAGTCATAGCGCTCTTCGAATAGCTCCATCTTGCCGAAGTCCACGCCGCCGTCCACGCGCAGATACCCCCCTCCACAGCGATCGCGACGCCCCCCGAGATCGTAGTGGACCCGCGCGTCCACCTTGCCGCTGCCATGGATGGGTTCGAAGCGCGGGTCCTGATCGAACAGGAACATGGCGAAGAAGTCGCGGATGTCGAAGCGCTCGGCCGCGACCCGCGCATCCACTCGCACGGAAGACTCGGTGTCGAAGTCGAGCCGAGCCGAGCTGACGCGGAAGTCGCTGCGACCTTTGCGGCCCGCCACGTCCGTGAAGTCCACCACCAGCGGTCGGAAGCGCACCTTGGAGCTCTTGATGTCACCTAGGGGAAAGCCGCCGAACTCGAACTTGGCGACGCTCAGCTCACCCGTCAGCAATGGGTTGCCTGACTTGCCGCGCATGGTGGCGTGAAGTTCGGCAACGCCAGCCCACGGAATGTCTATCAGCGGGCTGACATCCGACAAGTCGAGCTTGGACCCGCGACCGATCTCTAGCACGAGGTCGTTGGAGAAGCCGATGCTGACCAGCTTCGCCAGGATCGCGCTGTTGCCGAAGCTCGCGCGGTTGTCGTAGAAGTCCAGCGAGTTCGGCCTCACGCCGAACTTTCCGCGCACGGTGGCTTGCCGCACGCCGATCATGTGACGACGCGCGGGATCACGGAAAGAGCGATCGGTGACCTCGAAGTTCTTGGTCTCCGCGTACACCTCTCCGTCGATCTTCAGCGGTGAGAGCGTGCCCTTCACCTCCGAGACCCGGGTCTTGGACAAGTCCCAACGCACGATGGTGTCGGGAGTCACTCCCAGGTCACGCATCAACCCCGGGAAGGTGACGTCGCTACCGTCCACCCGCTCCGCGCTGAGGGGCACGCCGCGGTCGAAGGGCCGCACCTGCAGCCGGGTGACGACGAGCTTGCCGTCGGCGAACGCGGTCTGAAGCTTGGGAACGGTGATGGTCTCCCGACTGACCTCGACATCCGCTTCCAGGGTCTTGGCGAGGTGGTACACGTCGAGACCGAGTCCGCCACCGCGCAGCTTGCCTCGGACCTCGGGGAGACGGTCCTTGCCATCGTAGCGGACGTCGCCAGCGAAGCCGACCCAGCCGAAGACCGAGACCATGTCCACGTAGCGATTCGCCAACCTCACGGGTGCACGCGCGACGACGTGCCCGTCCACGAGCGGGGTCTGACTCTTGCGATAGACGACTCGAACCTGCGACAGGCGCAGGGCCACGCGATCGGGATCGTCGTCCCGCTCGATGCCGCAGTCTGGAGGCGTGTTCTTGGCCGTGTCCGAGTCCGCCACGCCGAGCAACGCCAGGCGCCGCACCAGGAGCGACTCCGACTCCACGCGCAGCCGCAGCTCAGTGCGGCAGACCACGTCCTCGTCGAACGCTTGAAAGGTCACGCTGCGCTCGTTCCCTTCGCTGCTCACTGCGGTGCGATCGGGCTGGGCGGCGACGGTAACCGTGCGAGCATGCGTGATGCGCGCTTCCCCCGCGCGCAACGCGACATCGAAGGTGGGACCCACCTCGGCGAAGACGTCGATGTCGATCGGCTGCACGACGACGTGCACACCATCGAGGTCGAGGTCGACCCGGGCGTCGCTGATCCCGAGGGACGAGAAGGGCGCGCGGTCGAGGGTGGGGGTCGGCCCCTTGCTCTCGGGCAGGCGGTAGCTCACGTTCCGAATCGCACCATCCCGCACGACCAAGCGCACCGTCGGCCGCTCCAGCTCGATGTCCCCCGCGTCGAGCCTGCCCGCGAGCAGGGCGAAGACCCGGGGTCGCACGATGATCCGGTCGGCAGTGAGGGCCGGCCCCTTGCCGTCGGTGGCAGGCACCTCGAGGTCCTCGAGGGCGACAGCAGCGGGCCAGAGCTGGACCCGTACCTGGTAGGTCGCTTCCACGCCCAGCTCGTCCCTCAGTAACTGGCGTGTCTGGTCAGAGGTCCAGCGAAGCACCAGGTCGGTCCGCACCAGCACGCCGGCCAAGAGCGGCAGCGCCCCGACGAGCGCGAACAGCGCGCACAGCAGCCGAGCGACCAGGCGACCCAGGTCGCGAGGCGGTCGGGGCGCACGCTCGCTCAGCACGGTGGACCCACAAAGCGTAACGCGCCCGGGGAAACCGCGCCAAAAGCTCTGTAATCTCGTTCAGCTAGACGGCGATCCGGGCGCAAATCAGGCCTGGGCGACCGCCGCTAGTTCACCTGGTAGACGGCCTTGACCGGATCGTGGTCCGCGAAGGCGTCCACCTCCGCGCTGTGGAAGATGAACACCGAGCTCGGAAACGTGGGGTCGAGCAGCGTCAGTCCCACCGGATCGACGACCTGATCGTCGTACAGCTGCTTGTTGCCCCCGAAGGTCACGCTGTAGCGCTCACCAGCCGGCATCCCGGTCGTCACGCTGCTGAGGAGCAGGGGCGGCGCGCCGTACAGAGCCTGCATCTCCTCGGCCTCGGGCGACATGTTGAAGTCTCCCAGGACGACCACGGCGGCCGAGGGGTGGTCGAACTTGACCTGAGTCAGGATGCTGCGGGTCTTCTCGGCCTCCGCGCGTCGCTTCAGCTTGTCCGAGTCCGTGAGGCCACTCTTGTAGTGCACCCCGAGCAGCACGACCCGACGACCGTTGATGACCAAGTGCGCCTCGAGCACGTCGCGAGCGAACTTGAAGTTGGTGACAGGATCCGTCGAAGCCTTGAACAGCACGTCCTTGTGCGAGACCACCTTCTCGATCGGATACTCCGAGAGGATGGCGATGTCGATTCCCCGAGGGTCGTTGCCTTGGGTGATGTGACTGTGCGGAAAGCGTCCAGTACGCGCGGCGAGGTCGTCTACGACGTTCTGGTTCTCCACCTCCTGCAGTACGGCGATGTCGGCGCCGAGGGTACCGAGGGCGCCGGCGAGCCCGGTGAGCTTGGCCTGGTACTGCGCGGTGGGCACGATGTCCTCCATCGAGGCTGTGATCTCCAAGCTGTCCCGCACGTCGTTGAAGAGGTTCAGCACGTTCCAGGTCACCACGGTGACCGGGACCGGATCCGGACGCGGAGCGTCAGCGCCAGCGTCGAGGCCCGAATCCAAGGGGTTCGGCTGGACGCCTTCGCTGGCGTTCTCGGGACACGCCGAGAGGCCGCACGCCAGGGCGAGACCGACGAACGCTCTGAAACAGGCTCCCATCGACGCACAGAATGGCTCAGGTTCGTCCGCCGCGCGAGCGACAAACGCTTCGGGATGACTCATCGCTTCGAGCACGCTCGAGGCCGGCTCTCGCGCGGCCCGTGCGACCCTCGGACACGATCCCGGCTCGAATCTCAGCGCTGCCGTGCTAAGAGCCGGCGCTCTTCGGAGCCTACGATGACTGCTTCCGGGCCCGCCGCCGACCAGGACCGCGCTCGCCTCGCGCTCGAGCGAGCGGTGGAGTGCGCCGAGCGCGGCGTCACGAGCGACCCTGTCGTACTCGCCAGCGCGGAAGACTTGCAGCGGCTCTCGCCGGAGGACATCCGACCTTGGCTCGATCGTGTGATGATGGGGCGCTTCCCTGACGAGGGGCTGGACGCGCTCCTGGTCGGCGGCGTACTCGACGCGCTGCTGCCCGAGGTCAAGGCGATGGTAGGCTTCGGGGACGGCGAGTGGCGTCACAAGGACGTCTGGAAGCACACCAAGCAGGTCGTGAGCCAGGCAGTCCCGAGGCTCGAGGTCCGCTGGGCCGCGCTCTTTCACGACATCGGCAAGGTCCGGACGCGATCCATCTCGCCCGACGGTGAGGTGCACTTCTTCGGCCATGCCGAGGTTGGCGCTCGCATGTTCGACAAGCTGGACCGGCGACAGCGGTTGTTCAACGCCGAGGACGCGCTCAAGCGCGAGATCCGCTTCTTGGTCCTGCACCACCTGCGCGCCAGCCAGTACGACGGGAGCTGGACCGACAGCGCGGTCCGCCGGTTCGCGCGAGAGATCGGCCCCTACCTCGATGACCTGTTGTGTCTGTCGCGCGCGGACATCACGACCAAGCGACCCGAGAAGAAACGCCGGGGGATCTCGATGATCAACGAGCTGTCCACGCGCATCTGCGCGCTGGCCGAAGAGGACGCGAAGGTGCCTCCGCTGCCGACGGGACTCGGAACGGACATGATGCGGGTCTTCGGGCTGCCGCCATCGCGGCGGATCGGGGAGATCAAACGGGCGCTCGAGGGCGCCGTCGAAGCCGGGGAGCTCCCCGCGCACCGGGAGAGCGAGTTCTACGTGCAGTTCTTGGCCGAGAATCGCGAGCGCTTCGGCCTCTGAGGGCCGTAGACCGCGGCCCGCGCCGGGGGCTCCGCTCGCGGCCCGCGCGGGATAGTTGAGCAGGGGCCGAGCTTCGCTCAAGATGAGCGAGTGAGCACACGACGCTTGTCCCTGCTGGCCCTGACCATCGCACCGCTGGCGTGCGGTCGCGCGGGCTTGAACGATGACCTCTTCGAGACAGGAGGTGCGGGCGGCACCGGCGGTGCGGGCGGCGGCACCGGGGCCACGGGAGCGACGAGCGGGGCGGGCGGCGGGGGCGGCTCTGGTGGCGCGGGAGGCACGGGCGCGCTCGGCGGCAGCGGCGGCAGCGGCGGCGGCAGCTGTTGCGCTCCTCAGAACACGCCGTCCTGCAACCCGAGCGAAGTCGCGCAGTGCGTATGTCAGTTCGACGCCTACTGCTGTAACACCGAGTGGGACGAGCTGTGCGTCGAGCAGGTGACCTCGCTGGGCTGCGGGAGCTGCGGAGCGGGCGGGTCTGGCGGCTTCGGTGGCGGAGGGATGGGCGGCTTCGGCGGTGGACCCGTCGGCGGTTTCGGCGGTGGAGGGACGGGCGGCTTCGGCGGTGGACCCGTCGGCGGTTTCGGCGGTGGAGGGATGGGCGGCTTCGGCGGTGGACCCGTCGGCGGTTTCGGCGGAACGGGGGGAGGTCCGGCGGGGAACTGCTGCATCGCGACCTCCGCACCGAGCTGCTCCAACCCGAGCGTGGCCCAGTGTGTCTGCCAGGTCGATCCCTTCTGCTGCCAAGTGCAGTGGGACAGCTTGTGTGTGAGCGAGGTCGAGTCCCTGGGCTGTGGCTCGTGTTCAGGCAGCGGGGGGAGCGGTGGAATTGGCGGAGGGCCCGCCGGCGGCGCGGGCGGAGTGGGCGCCTCTGGTGGGATTGGGGGCAGCGGGGGGTTCGGGGGCGCGGTCGGTTTCTGCGGTAACGGCGTGCTCGACCCCGGCGAGCAGTGCGATCTCGGGCCCGCGAACACCAGCCGACCGGCGTTCGAGCTCGTCATCGGGCCGCAGCGACTGGCGGTGCGCCCGATCGAGACGTTCGGCACCGTGCAGCAGTTCTACAACTACTTCTCCGCCAGCAGCCACACGGGCTACGAGGAAGCCTTCGCCAGCCGCATGATGCTGCATCGGAACTTGCTGACCGGGGTGCTGAGCTTGGTCATGCACCACGGCATCGATCTCGATACGAGCGGTTTCCCTCAGCCGAACACGAGCGTGAAGGCGGACATCCAGGGACTCCCCGTGCAGACCATCGTCGCGGTGGCGGACGACAACGCGAGCGAGTTCAGCAAGTCGAGCCCCACCGTCGCGTTCGGCGGGTGGCAGTTTCAGAACAACAGCGACGGTGGCGCGCTCAGTCAGTTCCCCGTGCCGGGTGCTTGGCAAACGACGATTCAGCTCGGCACCGATCCAGGCATCAACAACTGGGCCTTCGTCAACGGCAACCAGAGCTACACATTCTTGGACTTGAACATGTCGGTCACCCTGCGTGCGTACCCCACTCCCGCGGGCTGTCGCACGAACTGTACGGTCCCCAGCTGTGGAGACGGCCTGCTCGACGGCGGAGAGGTGTGCGAGCCGGCGTTCACACCCAACTGTGCGCCGGACTGCAAGTCCCTACTTTGAGCCGAGGGTGAGCGCGGTCGCCAGACCGTGCACGAGGTGGCGCATGCCCACGACCGCACGAGACGGCTCGGGGCGACGTTGCCGGGGGAGTGGTGAGAGCCAGCGCGCCGTGCCACCTTCCTGGAGTACACCAGCGAGTCCGTACACGCGGAGCCGCTCGGGAGGGATCCCCGCGGCCTGTGCGGCCGCCAGGTCCTGGTGGAGCGCTGCGGGCGCCGGATACCGAAAGCGCTCCCCCAGCCCCACGGCGGGCGCACCCACCACCCCCAGATCGAGGCCCGCGCGAGCGCCAAAGCGCTCCACGGCGCTCTTCGCGTAGGCAAAGACCAAGCTGGGCCCGAGCCAAGTCCCCACCAGCTCCGCGAACGCGGTCTGATAGACCATGAAGGAGGCTTCGTCCCAGTCCAGATCCGAGAGCGGGATGTCGAGCGCGTCTTCCAGGACGGTGCACCCGGCGGGGCAATCGAGCACGAGCGGGAAGGTGACCGCGTGGGCCTCCACGCCTGCGACGTGAAGCACGTCGATAGCTCTACCCAAGTGAACTCGCGCGACCTCGAACCTCTCGGGCTCCACGTGTCTCACGAGCAGTTCGAACAGTCGGTGCACGGGACGTCGTCGCAGCTCTCGTGCGTAGTCGTGCGCCGGCTCGAGGTCGAAGGAGACGCCCTGACACGCCACGCCTTCGCGCCTCCGTCGCCAGCTCAGGACATCGCGCATCAGCGCTGGCAGCAGCGCTGCGTTGTGCTCGCCGAGCCAGTAGCCTTGCTCGAAGGGGAACAGTGGCCACAGCCAGACAGCCAGCCCAAGGTCCGTCGCCTTCCGGCTGAGCCGCGCGAAGCTCGGATCGCCGACGCGCTCGACCCCGAGCGCGAGGTGCACTCGACCCACGTGTTTGGCGAGGGTCGGCAACGCTCGCTCGACGACGTCGTCGTCGAGCAACTCGACCCACAACCCGGGCAGCGCGCTCAAGGCACCCCAGCCACGATCGCGCGACGAACGTGAGCGAGCGGCGCGTCGTCGCGCAGCTGAACGCCGCCATCGACCCGACGCACACCCAGCGCGCGCCACAGCGCCGCCAGGTCTACGGGTCCACCGCGCTGCCCATATCGGCGCGCCAGCTCTGCCAGGATCGGGGCCTTCAGCGCAGCGTCGATGGTCGCGATCGTGTCGGAGAGCGACCACACCTCGGACGCGTGTCCCCCGCGCCGCAGCACCTCCACGAGTCCGTGCTCGAGTCCAGTTCGACCACGAGTTCGACGCCGCGCCTCCACGTCCGCCAGCAGGCACACGAGCGCACCACCCCAGTACACTTCCCGATACTCCGTTGCGCCATCGAGCCCCGCGCCCGTCAACGCCGGCAGCCCTTGGGGCATCGCGCGGGAAAACTCCTCCCACACCGCTTCCTCCGTCTTCATCCCGGCGCGGGCGCGGATGATGGGCTCGTAGTAGGTGGCGAGCCCCTCGTCGAGCCACTTTCCTTCAGCCACGAAGGAGGGGAACCCCAAGTGAAAGAGCTCGTGCACGAGGATCCAGTCGCGGCTGAGCGCCGCGCGATCGCTGCGTTCACCCACCATCACCACGATACCCGGCGCGCTCTCTGGCAACACCTTCCCGAACAACACTCCCGACCTGCCAGTCACCGGGAGCACGACGAGCAGGGCTCGAGGTACCGGAAACCCGCGCCAGAATCGCGCCACGGCCGTGGCTGAGTCGACAATCCAGCGCTCGAGGGCGGCCCGCTCGACGTCGAGCGGGCCATCGGCGACGACGACCTCGATCCGAGCACGCGTGGCAGAGGCTTCGTCGAGCGCGAGCGGTCCAGGCAGCTCCACCCGGGAGCGCGCCAGCGTACCGAACGCGGAGTAGGTCCCCACGCGGATCTCGTGGGCGCCCAGCTCGAAGCCCTCGCCGGCGGGCGTGAGCCCAGTCGCGAAGTCGACCCCGGGGAGGGATCGAACGCTCACGAGCACCCGCGTGTCAGCGCCCGGCGGCTCGGGCCGAAGCAACCAGGTCGAGACTGGCGCGATCAGGGTGTCGCCGCTGCGCAACGCGACATCGAAGCTCTGCGCGCTGGCGGCGATGGCGTCGAGATCCACCCGATAGCGCAGCCCCGCTCGACCCGAATCCGGGAGGCGATACCGTGCACCGTCGCGCTGGAGCAATCGGCCCTCGAGATCGCGCACCTCGCGCAGGTGCGGCAGCAGCTCGGGTTCGTTGGCAGAGAACGCAGCGAAGCCTCGTCCGGCACACTCGGCGGTCACGTCGAGCGTGAGCGGTCGGGCCTTGGCGACGGCTACGTCGTAGCGACAGGACTCGAGGCGAGCTTCCTTGCCGGTGGCCGCCTGGGGGTGAGCCGTGCAGTTCGAGACGGCGAGCACTAGGGTAGTGGCCGCGATGGCCCTCACGTGGCCGCACCAGCAGAGTCGGCGGGCTGCTGCAAGCCCATCGCGAAGGCGCGTGAGGCGAAGGGCACTATCAGCCCAGGGAGACCAGCCTTGGGCGCGAGCTGCCCCACGAGCCCGAAGAGCAAAACCAGCGTCCGCTCGACGTAGAAGTACCCCTCCGGATACTCGACGCTGCGCATGATGTCCCGCAGCTTGCCGCGTATCTGCTCGTAGCCTGACAGCTTCTCGATCGTCTGGCGGTCGAGCTGGGAGAAGTCCGAGATGTTCACCCGCGCCAGGACCTTCAGGTACTCGCGGCCCACGCGCGCGAGCAGCTCGCGGTCGCCACCGACGGCGACGAAACCCATGCGCTCGAGACCTTGGAGGATCTGATCGTCACTGCGCGTCATCGCGCCGAGCACGACCAGCTTCATGCCCTCGGCGAGGCTGTCTGTCACCTCCTCCACGGCGCCGTAGTCCAAGATGACCAACGTGGGGCCAGGTCGGACCAGGAAGTTCCCCGGGTGAGGGTCGGCGTGAAACAGCCGATGCTCGAGCAGCATCGCGAAGTAGCACTCGGTCAGGAGCTTCCCCACGCTCTCGGCGTCGATCTCGGCGCGACGCAAGCCATCGAGGTCGTTGATCTTGAGCCCCGACTCGAAGGTCATGGTGAGTACGCCGGCCGAGGTGAGCTCGTCGACCACGACGGGCACGACGACGTTGTCCTTGTCGGCGAACACGGCGCGTAGGCGCTCCATGTTCTTGCGCTCGTTCTGGTAGTTCGTCTCCCGCGCCAACATGGCGGAGAGCTGATCGAGTATCCGTTCCTGGCGGGAGATCGGGAACAGTCGTCGGATGACGGGGAGGACCGAGCGCAGCACGGCGAGATCCCGCCGGATGAGCTGCTCGATGCCGGGGTAGAGCACCTTGACTGCCACGGTGCGTCCGTCGCGAGTGACCGCGCGGTGCACCTGGGCGAGGGACGCCGCGGCGAGCGGCTCGCGTTCGAAGCTCTCGAAGCGGTCGAGGGGATCGTCACCCAAGGCCTCGCGGAGCCGCGCCTCGATCTCGGGGAAGGGTTGGGCGGGCACCTTGTCTTGGAGCTTCTCGAGCGCTTCGCCGTAGGCCTTGGGCAGGAACGTGCCGATCACGCTGAGCACCTGGCCCACCTTGATGAACACGCCTCTCAGACGCGTGAAGCCGCTCGCCAGCCGCAGCGCGTTCTTGCGGTGCGCTCGTTCCCACAGCCGCTCACGGGGAGAACGGGGCAGCACCCGCGCGAGCAGCCACGTCATGCCGTACGATGCAAAGATCGTCCAGAACATGATGAGCGCACGCAGGGAGCGAAGCACGGAGGCTGGCAGAGGCTACCTGAGCACCGGCGATTTGTCGCCGGATCCAGTCCGTCGAGAGTGGAAATTCATCGAAGCGCTTTCCATCCGCCACCCGATCGATATGCTTGGGTGCGTGTCCTCGAAGACGCCACCGTCGGATGGGGAGATCTACAAGCGAGCGCTGGCCGTCGCCGGTGTGGGGCTCGGGCTGGTCGCGCTCGCTGTCGGCACCGGCGCGAGCACGGGCGCGCGCGCCATGCTCGCGCACTTGTCCTTGCCGGACCTGCCACTCGCCGTGGCGGCCCCGCAGGCCCCCGAGGCGCTCTCGGCGCGCCCGCTCGACGAGGCGCTGCGCGCCAAGGGGTTCCACGAGTGCAACCCCCATGATCCCATCGGGCTCGGACCTTACACGCCCTACAAGAACCTGAACGTCGGACGCATCGCCATCCCGCAGAAGGGCGGGCACACGGCGAGCATGGGGTACGACGTGGTGATCCACTTCCACGGCCACTCCGCGGTGAGGAAGACCCTGGTCCAGGTCTCACGCGGCGTCGCGTACGTCGGCATCGACAAGGGCCTGGGCAGCGGACCGTACTCTCAGGCGTTCGCCAACTCGGCGGTCTACCCGGCGCTGCTGCGCTCGATCGAGAGCGCCCTCAAGCTGCACACGCGAGACGAAGCGACTCACGTCCGCAAGGTCGTGCTCTCCGCGTGGAGCGCGGGCTACGGCGCGGTCAACGAGATCCTCAAGCACGGCGACGAACGGGTCGACGCGGTCGTGCTGCTCGACGGACTGCACGCCGCGTGGAACCCCGCGCGAGCCAAGCGCGATGGGACCGTCGCGTCCCTGAGCAGTCACTCGCTCGCGCCGACGTTCGACTTTGCGAAGAAGGCTCTACGCGGAGAGAAGCTGTTCTTCTTCACGCACACCAACGTCAACCCCGAGACCTACCCCTCCACTCGGATGACCGCAGACTTACTGCTCCACGAGCTGGGGCTCGAGCGCTCGCCCGTAGACCCCCGGGGTGACAAGTTCGGGCAGAGCGGCACGGTGGATCGCGGCGGATTCCACCTCTGGTCCTACAACGGCACGGATGAACGCGCGCACTGCAGCCACATTCCACTGATCGCCAAGGCCCTCGCTCAGATCGAGGCGCAGTGGCAGACACCCGCGATGGACCGCACCGTACCGTTCACGCCTGCGCCCAAGCTCGGCGGCGCCGGGGACGCCGAGGAGCCGACGGCGGGCGTCATTGAGCTGACCTCGGCGGACGAGCCCGAGCTCGGAGGGCGTGAGGGCCTCGAGGCGGTGCAGCGAGGCGGCGCCGAGGCGCCGGAGGCCGAGCTGCTCCCCAAGCCAGCGCCGGCGCCCGGAGACGTGCCGGCCGCACCCCGCCCGGAGCCCCCGCTCGACGACGGTGCGGAGTGAAGGCCATGGGGTCGACAACTCCACAGCCGAGTGTACTCTCGAGTCGATGCTGACTCGCGCGCTGCTGTTGGTCGCTGCGCTCGCCGCGCTGGGGTGCTCGGCGGCGTCTTCGGATGACTCCGGTTCGGCGGGTACGCTGACGCCGCGTTCGGCGACTGCGGTCGACGCGCACGCCTCCCCCAGGATCGGCAGCGTGCAGCTCCGAGACAGCACCCTGGTCATCTTGGCCACGGGCCGTGGGCCGAGCTTTGCCGTGCTCGGTGAAGGCGGGCGGCGGCTCGCTGGAGAGCTCGACGAGGCGGGCCTGCGAGCGCAGCACCCAGAGCTGTGGGAGATCTACCGCAGCGCCAGCGCGCACGCGGAGCGGCCCTACCTCGACGCGCGCCTCGATCGTCCAGCCCGGCGCTGAGGCGTACGCGGCCCGTCGTGACCGCGTCGGACCAACGAGCGATCGAAGCTCGGTCAGCCGCCGATGGCGTAGAGCCAGCCCTCCGCGGTGCCCACCAGCAGCGTGCCTGTCTCCGAGACGGCGGCGGGTGAGTAGATCGAGCTCCCTACGCCGACCTCCCAGTCACACCCGTGTCGACTCGCAGGAGCAGCGGGCGGCGTCGACCCCGCGTGTCGCTTGTCACCGAGGTAGATCTTCCAGAGCTCCTTGCCGCTCGACGCGCGCACGGCGTGCACCGTCCCGTCGAAGCGGGGCACGTACACGACGTCTCCCGCTGCTGCGGGCGACGCCCAGCTCGGGAACAAGCACGGTCCGACGGTGTGGCGATACAGCATACGACCGGTGCTCGACGCCAAGCCCACGATGTCGCCCGAGTAGGGCTCCGCGTAGACGAGCGTCCCGGCCACGAGCGCCGCCGTCGAGCGCACGTTGCCCCATTGACCGGGCCCCTTGGCGCGCCAGCGATCTCGACCCGTCTTCTTGTCCAACGCCAAGAAGCCGGGAACGTCCTCGTAGTAGGTGTCCCGCGCGAAGGGCACGATGATCACGTCCTGATCGACGATGGGCGGCGAGTACACTTCGATGGCCTCCGGCTGTCCGCGACCATCCCAAGGCGGCCGCTTCACCGCGTGTTTCCACGCGGTCTTGCCGTCGAAGCCGAGCTTCGCGACCTCCCCGCCTTGCGACGCCACGTACACGTGACTGCCGTCTGCCGAAGCACCGCCGCGGATCGCCCCCGACAACGTGAGCTTCCAGGCGAGCTTTCCGTCGCTCTGCGCGAGAGCGTACACGTTGCCCGCACCGTCCCCCACGATCACCTTGTCGGCCACCAAGAGCGGATGGGAATACATCTTCCCTTCCCCGGCGTGCTTCCACGCCACACCACCCTTACGGATGTCGAGCGCGTACAGATGACCGTCGTCGCACGTGGCGAAGACGTGCGTCTGGTTGGCGGCGACTCCGTTCGCGTCCTGAGGGAACCGGGCGTGCCAGGCTCTCTTCCCAGTCCGAAGCTCGAGCGCGACGACGCCGTCCTCGGCGTCGGGCTTGTTGTGCAGCTTACCCGAGCTCGAGACGATCACGAGGTCGCCGCCGAGCGCGAGGGGTCCGTTGAGCCAGCCCTGGATGCCGACCTGGTGCGACCAGAGGATCTTGGGGCGCGCGATGGCTGGGGCCGCGGACGCTCCGGTTCGAGCCGGCCCGCCGTGAAACTGCGTCCAGCCCGTGGCCGAGCCGACCTCGACGCTGACCGCCGTCTGCACCGGTTCGGTCCCCGCGTCGGGGTCGGGCTCCAGGGGTGTCTCGGCAACGGTGAGCGGCGGATCGGTTTGCTCCGGCGCTGGTGGGGGCGGTGGCTCGGTGGGCACGGGCTGGAGCCCCCCGCCGCAGCCGACCAACAGCACGCCCACGGACCACACCTTGGAAATCATGCGGGAACGGAAGCGTCGCTCGTCGCTGGAGTCAAGCCGCCCGAGCTGATCTATGCTGTGGGGTGAGCGTCGAGCGGGGCCGAACGAGGGGTCGGCAATGTCAACACGCTGCAGCAGCGGAACATCCAACGAAGTCAGTGTAGAGGGAGCGCTCCAGCAAGCGCTGGAGCAGGCCCGGAGCGGCCAAGGGGAACGTGTGCCCGACGTGGGCTTCCTCTTCGCGTCCCCGCGCTACGACTTGGACCGATTGGTGCGGCTCGCGCGCGCCGAGCTTGCCACCACCTCGTGGCTCGCGGCGTCGACGGCCGGTGAGTTCACCGAGCGGGGTTTCACCCGCGGCGGACTCTCCCTGTTCCTGGTCAGCTTCGGCAAGACCGAACACGCCGTGGGCTTCGCCCCGGTCATGGGCGATGATCCCGTGGGCCTGGTCGCTGAGCTGCGCGCGACGGACTCGGCGAGTACTCCAGAGCATCGCCGGGCAGGCCGCGGGTTCCCCATCACCCTCTTGCTCGGTGACGGCCTGTCTCCCATCTTCGAGCGCGCCGTGATCGAGCTGCGCCGGACCGTCTCCGACGAGCATTTGATCGCCGGAGCGGGCGCAGGAGACGACCTGGCGCTCGTGCGCACCGCGGTCGGCACCCACGAGGGCGCGACCTTTGGCGCCGCAGCGGCGTTGCACCTGTGGTCCGAGGTGCCGTGGGCTACGGGCATCGCACACGGGCTGAGTCCGGCGTCGAAACGCATGAGCGTGACCCGCGCGCGTGGGAACCTCGTCTACGAGATCGATGGCAAGCCCGCGTTCGAGTGCTATCGCGAGTACGCAGCTCTGCGCGGAGTAGACTTGGCCCAGGTCCCACTCCCAGAGTTCTTGGTGCAGAACGAGCTGGGCGTGATGCTGTTCGATGATCTAGTGCGTGTGCGTGCGCCCCTGGCGGTTGGCTCCGACGGCGAGCTGGTGTGCGCGGGTGAGGTGCCCGAAGGCGCACAGGTCTGTATCGTGCGCGGCGAACCGGATGTCATCCTCGACGCCGCGCGCACGGCCGCGCGCCAGGCGCGTGATGGCCTGCGAGGAGCGTCAGCGGCAGGTCTCTTGGTGTTCAGCTGTGTGTGCAGGAACCGAACCCTGGGCAGCAACTACCCTCGTGAAGTCGCAGCGATTCGCGACGTTTTTCCCGACGTCCCCCTGGCCGGCTTTTCGAGCTACGGCGAGGTCGCCCGGGACCCTGGTCGGCTCGACGGCTACCACAACAACAGCGTCGTGATCGTGGCCATCCCGCAGAACGCCTGAGACGACGACTCTCTACCAGGGGAGCGAGTCGAGATCGACGTTGCCCCCCGACAAGATCACGCCCACCCGCCGGCCAGCAACGACGCCGAAGTCCGGGGACCCCAGCGCCGCCAGCGACACCGCGGCGCTGGGCTCGACGACGAGCTTGAGCCGCGTCCACACGAGGCGCATCGCGCGGACGATGTCCGCCTCGGAGACGCTGACGATGCGCTCCACGTGGTCGCGGACGACCGGCCAAGTCAGCTCCCCCAGACTCGCGAGCAGACCATCCGCGATGCTGTGCGGCGCGGGGTGCGACACCCGCTCGCCCGCGAGCTTGGAGCGGCGCGCGTCATCCGCACCATCGGGCTCGACCCCGACGACACGGGTCTGCGGTGCGAGCTCCGCGCACGCCAGCGCGATGCCCGAGATCAGCCCGCCACCGCTGACCGGCACGACCACGACATCGAGCTCGGGTACCTGTTCGTGCAGCTCCAGGAATACGGTGCCCTGGCCGGCGATCACGTCGGGGTGATCGTAGGGCGGGATCAACACGGCCCCGGTGTCCGCCACCACACGGGCTGCCGACTCCACACGAGACGCCAGCGTCGGCTCGCACTCGAGCACCCGTCCTCCGTATGCCTCGACCGCGGCGCGCTTCACTCGCGGCGCCGTGACGGGCATCACGATGTGCGCCGGTATGCCCCGCAGACGAGCTGCGAGCGCGATGGCCTGTGCGTGATTCCCGCTCGAGTGGGTGACGACCCCCGCTCGTGCGCGGGCGTCGTCGAGCCGGGCGATGGCGTTGAACGCGCCGCGGAACTTGAAAGCGCCCACCCGCTGCAGGTTCTCGCACTTGAAGAAGAGGCGCGCGCCGAAGAGCTCGTCGAGGTTCTGGCTGGTGAGCACGGGCGTACGGTGGGCACTCCCGGCGAGACGTGCGGCCGCGGCGCGGATGGCGACGAGATCGGCGGCGTAGCGCATACGAAGCACGGTAGCCCCAGACCCGCCTCGAAGCGAGCGTCGGCTGTTCCGCTGCCCTTCGCCGAACTGCCGCGCTATGGTCTCGCCATCATGAGCGAAGCGCCCGAGAGCAAGGCGGAGAGGCTCGAGCGCATGAACGCCGCGTTTGCGCTCGGCGTCCCGCACAACCGCGCCCTGGGCTTGCGGTTTCGCGACTTCGAGCGTGGAGTCGCCTGGTTCGAGTTGCCCTTCGACGAACGCCTAGTCGGGAACCCGAACACCGGAGTCATCCACGGCGGGGCGATCACGGCCATGCTCGATGCCGCGTGCGGAGCGGCGGTGTTCCTTGCGCTCGGCAGCTTCAGCCCGATCGCCACCCTCGACCTGCGCATCGACTACCTCAAGACGGGGGCGCCGAGGCGAGCCGTCCTGTGCCGTACGGAGTGCTACAAGCTGACGCGGCACATCGCGTTCGCACGCGGCGTGGCTTATCAGGACGCCGAGGACGACCCAGTCGCGTGCGCCACCGGTACGTTCGCGATCCAACGCAAGGGCAAGCCCATCGTCGGTGCCGAGGAGACACTGCCGTGACAGAGGCGCTGCTCGAGTCGATCGATCGCGCCAAGCGCACGGGTGACTTCGAGGGTCTCATCCAACAGATCCCGTATTTCTGCTTCCTCGGACTCGGCGCGCGCGTCGACGGCGACGGAGTGGTCGGATGCCTCCGGTACTCCGACCCACTGATCGGCAACCCCGTGCTGCCGGCACTTCATGGGGGAACGATCGGCGCGCTGCTCGAGTCCACGGCGGTGCTCGAGCTGTTCTGGCAGGCCGAGACCGTCGTCATTCCGAAGACCATCAACATCACCGTCGCTTACCTGCGGTCGGGTCGTCCGGTCGACACGTTCGCCCGCGCGACCATCACCAAGCACGGGAGGCGCATCGCGAGCGTGTTCGCGACCGCCTGGCAGGACGACGAGCAGCGCCCCATCGCGACCGCGAGCGCAAACTTCCTCGTCACCCCCGCCTGAGCCGGCTCCGCCGGAAGACCCGGGGCCCGACCAGCCCCCCGTCGCCCTGGCGCTCGCGGGTCGTGGTACGCTCGCGCCCATGCTCCGCCGAGTCCTGCTCCCCGCGTTCGCCGCCGCGCTGCTCACCTCCACGGCCCACTCTGAGACCCCGCTGCAGAAGATCGAGTTCCGGCTCGGCGTATCCGAGAATGGAGCCCCGCTCGAGCAGGTGGCGCTCAACCCCACGGGCGGCAAGGTCGCGCTGCCCCGGGGGGCGTGGAAGTGCGACTACGGCGCGCCCGAGTTCGCCGACTTCGACGCCCCCGAGTGGACCGGCAAGCTCGCCGTGCGTTGCGCCATGGGCGCGGCGGTCATCCGCATCGAGACCTCGTGTCGACACAACCGCACTGCCCGCTCGTCATCGGACGTCTTGCGCAACGCCCAAGGTGTGACGCTCGCCATCCCCAACGGTCGCTACAGCGCGTTCTTGAGCTTGAGCTGCCAGGTCAAGGGCTCTCGTTGAGCTGCGCGGCCACCCGCAGGGATGGCTCGTTCGCGTCGATTGGGCTAGAGAGCTACCCATGATGGAGCGAGGTTTCGCGGCGGGTCTAGTGACCTTGATGCTGGCTGCGTGCAGCGTGGATGACGAGGGTGGACGGACCACAGGCAAGGGGGGAAGCGGCGGGGCTGGCGCATCCGGGGGAACCGGAGGTTCCTCGGGTGGCAGCGGCGGCGCGGGTGGCAGCGGCGGCGCGGGTGGCAGCG